>NZ_QHLZ01000002.1 GCF_003185915.1 Arthrobacter psychrochitiniphilus | reverse complement strand
GGACACCGCCGGACAACACCAAAAAGGGTAGAGGCCCCACACCACCAGGTGCGGGGCCTCCCCACCTTTAACACCACCAACACCACCAGCCGCCCCACACCAGGGCGGCTTCCCGCATTTAACGGGCTTCCCTTGGTTCCCACCACCAGATTTGGGGGCCACCCCCTCCTTCTGGAGCCGTGGTGGAGCAGAAGTGGCGGAGGCAGAAGAAGGGCGGCAATCGTAGTGATTGCCGCCCTCCGGATGTCTTATCCCTTCAGTGTTCTGTGCCGCCTAGCTTGGCGTTAGCGCAAGATGATGGCCGTGGCAGTGGCGGGAGACTGGCCCGTGGAAACAAATCCTGAGACGTTAGCGTGCGGGTGCTTGATAATGTCCGTCACCGAGCCCAAGTGACGAGACAAATCAACCTTGTCTTCCGGGGCAGCCAGTAACAACTGGAAGCCAAACTCCTGAAGTGCGTTGATGCCGGCCCCCGCGTATTCGGAGTTGGCCTGGATGAAGGCCTCATCGATCATCACTGTCCCGTAGGTGCTGTAGCCCTGAGCATCGATCCCCAACTGGTACGCCAACGCGGCACCCATGATGAAAGAGGTGAAGCGCTGACCCTCACCGCCCGAGAGTGTGCCCGGCTCGAGGCCGGTCTCAATCTCACCGTTAGGGCGGTGCTCATTGCAGCTGATGCTCACGTGTTGACGGACGTCCAATACAGTGTCTGTCCAATGAGCCAGGGCAGGATCGGCCAGCGCGTTAACCAGCAGTTCTAGCTGCTGATAGCTGGAAGCCATGGTTTCCTCCGTGGCCTGGGTGTAGGCATTACCCAGTGCTTCCTTGAGGTCTTGGCGGAAGGTGCGGGCCTCGTCCGGAATGCTGGTTTTGACTTCGAGGCGCAGGCGGCTGCCCTTTTCAAAGGGCACGTCTGCCAGAATCTGGTTCAGCGGCAGTATGCGTTCCTCAATGGCACGGCGCTCTTCCTCCAGCAACTGCAACAGGTCCGAGAAACGTTCGTAGGAGCGGTTGTTGAAATACTCCTTGAACTCATCCTGACGCTGGGGTAGGCCATCGGAAACAATGCGGTCATAGAGTTCGGCATAGTGTGGTGCAGCCTCAGCGCCCGTGCCGTGGCTGGCGCTCATGGAGGGTCCGAACGCCCTGGCAAAGGCCTTAAAGATTTCGCTCAGCGCACCTTCCGTGCGGAACTGGTGCTCCTTCAATGTGGCGATACGCTCACCCAAGTCCACGGCGACATGGCTTAACAGCATTTCCAGCTCTTCAAGGGTGTTGGGTTCACCATCTCTGAGATAGGGGGCAAAGGCTTCCTGCGCCCAATCGTCGGCGGGCTTTGCTGAGTCGCCACCCGCGAGCACGGCCTGTACCGAGGCAAGGTCCCGCTCCAGGGCAGAGCGATCGTGGTGAAGTACAGCCACCCGGCCCACGGCAGCTTCCAGTTCAGCCTGGGCCGCTGTGAGGGAGTCTCTGAGTTGGGCCAAGGTGGTGCTGCCTGCAATGGTTTTCTCCAAGGTTGCCGCCAGTCCGTCCAAGGTGGTGGCTAGTGCCGTTGAGTCCAGTTCGTCAAAGCGCCGGGAGTCACCGGCTATCCGCTTCAGTGTTGCAAGCTTGCGGGCCGATTCCTCCTTCACTAGGCTGCTCTGCATGGCGGCGGCTTCTGCGGCTGACTGTTCGGCCGCCAGAAGTTCCGCCTGCTCTTCCAGCTCGGCAATCTTGGCCCCATTGTTGAATCCGAGCAAGTAGTCTGCTGGGTTGATGGTACGGGTATCACGCTCAAACAATGCGGCGCCGAGTTTCACGGTACCGGCCTGCGAGACTGCCTTTGCGTGCTGGTGCAATGCTGCGTCGTCTACAACGCAGGCTAATGCGAAGTCTCCCGCGATTTTTCCACGTAGCCAGGCGCCGGCGTCGGACTCGTGGAAATCAAGTTTGGTGACCAAATGATCGCGCCCCGCCTTGGCTGGCTTGGCCGGAACACCCAGATCTATCCAGCGCAGCTTGCCATGGCCCTCAAGGGTGTTGATAGCGGCCGTCACGGCAGCGACGTCCGGACCCCTCACCAGCAAAGTGGTGGCGAGCGAACGCAGTACCTTCTCCGCCGCAGGCCGCCAGGCACTGTGACCGCCGCCAATGTCCACCAGCTCTCCGGCAAACGGCATATCCTGGACATCGAACCCTGTTGCGGCACAAATGGCGCGGCGGGCCGCGGCGCTGCGCGAGTCAATGTTGGAGCCGCGGCGCTCATAGGCTGCAATCTCGGCACGCAGCGCCTTCTTCTGTGCCTTGACATTCACACTCGCTGCAACGGATTGATATTCGTAGGCCTTGGCTGAATCGGTCTGTGCTTGTTGAGGCTCGACGCCGTCTGCCGCGGCCGAGCGGGCTGCGGCCAGGCCATCAGGGCTCCAGTCATATTCAAGCCCGGCCCCCGAGAGGTCTTCCCTAACAGCAGCCTCAAGACGTACCCGCTCGGTGAGTTCGCGCTTACCGCTGCGGATGTCCTTTTCTAAATTCTCGATGGCATGCCCACCATGGCTGGCATGTTGGTTGGCCAGCGCGGACACGGATTCACCCAGTGCGTCCTTTGCTAGTGTGGCAGCCGCGATTTCGGTGTGCTTGCGCTCCTGCGCCTCTTCCAGTGCAACGGCCTTGGCCGCCAGCAGTTCCCCTTGGAATTGCTGGCGCAGAAGGGGAAGCTGAACATTTTTTAGCTCAACTGTGCGGGTATATTCTGCGCCCAATTCGCACATTTTTTGATGCAGCGCAGGCACAGGGGCCAGCGCATCTCGCTGTCCACGGGCGTCCTGAAGCTGCCGGTGAATACCGCTGAGATGGCTGAAGTCCTCCACCGCGGCAGCGGCAGCGGTCAGTGTGGCCGGCTTGTCCAATACCTCGTAGCGGAAGAAGCGGTTGACGCCCTTATCCAGGCCCTTGCCGTTCTGTAGCGTTCGCAGCAAGCTGAACGCCTTGTCGTTGTGGATTCCCAGCTTGCGCCGGAACCGCTCAGCAAACGTCTTGTGCACATCAAAGGCCTCGGCCCCGGGAAGCGCAGCGTGCAGGGACGACGGCGAGAAGCGGCGGCTGCCGTGGTTCTCCAGTGCCTGGGTGTCAAGGGGCTTGTCATGGATGAGGTAATGCTTGCCAAGCTGCCCCTCAAGGCCGTTCGCCGGCAGGTCAAAGAGGGCGGCAATAGTGACGTGCCTACCCAATCCGTCCTCGAACACGAGCGCTGTGGCGGACCAAGTGGCGCTGGGGCGTTGGTATGCATCGCCCTGGGCAGTTTTGATCTTGCGTCCGCGCATATAGCTGAACGTGGTGCGGCGGTCCTTGCGGTTCGACGCGTCGTGCGCGGATTCGTTGAGCCTCGGCGCAGCATAGAAAATATGCTGGATGCCGTCAAAAAGCGTTGACTTGCCCACGCCTGGGTGGCCCGTTAGCAAGGTACCGGCACGGTCCACATACATGCTGTGGCGTCCGTGGAAGGTGCCCCAGTTGATGATCTGAATTTGGCTCAACCGGAACTGTCCGGGGTTCAGTTCCTCGCCGATGGGCAAGGTTGTTGCAATGCTCATAGGAAGGCCCCTTGCGTGGCAGAGTCGTCAGTAGCGGAGCCGTCTGTAGCTGGCTCGTCGGTGCCGGGCTCGTCTTGTGCGCCAGCATCCAGTGCGGCCAGGTAGGCCGGTATTTGATCGATGGAGTCAAACGGCAAGGCCAGCGCAAGGGCGTTACTGACCCTGTATTCGTTCTCCAGCTCGGTGGGCAGGATGAGCTTAAGGTTGAGCAATCTGGCCAGTGCCGCATCCGTGGCCTCGTCCAGACGCTTGTCATCAACAGTGCCGGGTTGACGGTGTTCAGCCAGGATCTCCCGTGCCCCCGCCCGGGAGATACTCACATCCGTCCCCGTGCCAGCGTGCCTATCCAGCAATACCCGAAGACGCAATGCAAGCAGTGTTTCCTCGCGGCGCAGGGGCTTTCTAGCCACGATGGGCTGGGCATGGACTGCCTCAATCTCGGCGGGCGCGAGCAGTGCAATTTTGCGTTCACTATCAACACTGAGCAACAAGAAAATCTCGCTGAGATACTGCTGGAGCGAGACGGAGTGCGTGAGAATGGTGGTCCACAGGGCTGGATCTGCTGCGCCGTCAATGTAGGGCCCGCGTAGCAACCGCACGAGGGCTTGGCGCATGTCCAGAGGAAATGAGCCGGTGTCGCCGGGAAAGAGGGTGCGCTCGGTGCTCATGGTGCGTTAGTCCTTCGTGAAGGTGAAAAGGGGGACGGTTGCGGTGCGCGTGGTCCCGTCAATCTGTGTGAATGAAAGTGTTTCGCTGCGGCCCGGATCCAGGTTGTGATTGGAACCGCGTGCAGCGAGAATCAGTCCGCGAATCGTGTTGATGTGATGAAGCTCGTCCGGCAGGCAGGCATAAGCCTCTGAAAGAGTGGCGGCACCATTGCGCAATTCCTTGGCCTGCTCCACGGCGGCCAGCAACTTGGGCATATCGGGTGCCGGTGTGGCCGGGGTCCTGTGGATATCGGCGTCGCTGAGGGCCGGGGGAGCGGCCAGTTTAGGTGGCGGTACGTGGTCCTCCGGATTGAAGATCCCCAGCCCGGCCAATGTTTCAAAGGTGGGTGAGAACAGCAACGGTGTCACCACCGGGGTGCGGGATCCCAGGGACGCCGTAGCAACACCCTGTTCGGCAGCATGGATGGCTTTGCGCAGCAGCACCGACTCTTGGAATTCTGCGGACTGGACGTAGGCGTGCAGGCTCTCCGAAAGGCGCCCGTAGATCGTGTGGACCTCGGCTGCCTGGCGGCGCATTTCCCGAACCAGCGAGGCTAAGTTGTGCCGTTCTTCGGAGGTGAGTGCCGCGGTGAAGTCCCGCTCCAGGACTTCATTGACCGATTGCCGGAACCGGGCCTGCTGAACGGGATTGTTGAGGAACTCGGTGAAGCCTTTGAAGGTCTCGCCCTCGGCCGTGCCGCGCAGGGCCTTATCTCCTGCCAGTACCTGGCCTACGGCAACACCCTTCGTCACGGAGGATTCCATGATTTCGGTGCGTATTGTGTGCAACATGACCTCAACGCCGTCGCGCATGCGCTTGAAATCAGCCGGCAGACTGGCGGCTAGATCAAGCACGCTGCGGGTTGCGGCAACCGCGGAGTCGTTGGAGAGCACGGCCGGGCTGGCGCCGTTTTGCAGCGCGTTGATCTCATGGCGGCGCTCAAGAATTTCCGCTTCGAGGGCAGCGATGCGCGACTCCGGGTTGGGATCGCTTTGCTGCGAGAGCGTTTCAATACTGTTCAGCAGCGTGCTCAGACGTGAACTGTTCAGGTTCGTGTGACGGGCACCGAGCGTGTCAATGAACGCCAGCACCCGTGCCGTGGCTGCCGTTGGCTCGTACTGGAACTTGCCATCAACCATGGGCCGGGCCAGGAACTGGCTGCGTACCCAAGAGTCCGCATAATGCGAAGCCTGCCAGGCCTCGTTCAGGCTGAGGCTCTCCTCCCGCAACTCCTTCATGAAGTCCGTCAGCGAGGCATGGAATTCCTCTAGGGGAACGCGCTGCCGGGTGGCGCTGAATTCTGCCCGCAAAAAAGCAAGCGCCCACGGTGCACCCTGGAGAAGTTTCCAGGCCGGGCCTGTCCGCAGCTGTTTTTGCGCGTGCCACTGCGCAACGGCGTTGTCAGTGGAGCGCATGGCAGAGCCTTTCGGCAAAAGGGGACGGGGTTAGTCCCATTTTAAGCCATGGTGTGGCCATTTCCGCCGCTTCTGGGCCCCGTCCGAGCGTGACGTTGGCGGTTCATCCTTTTCATCCGTGAGAAATGGTCGTTTTGAGCCGAGAAAGCGACCATTTCTCACGGATGGATGAAGATGGTGCCGGCCGGATTGATGCGTGGGGTGCTGAAAGTGAGCCTCGCGGCAGGGGGCACAGCGTGTGGCGAGAGTTACGCACAGGGGTGAGTGCCCGGCGTCGTACTTACGGTAGGATGGATAAGTCTGTGCTGGCACCGGACCCACTCGTTGAGTGTTCGCGCCAGGCAGCACCGCAAAAGAACCTCCTGTTACGGAAATGCCGTAACCGCCTAGACCAAAGGAGGTGGGTTCACATATGCGTCCTTACGAACTGATGGTAATCATCGACCCCGATGTTGATGAGCGTACCGTTGAGCCGTCGCTTCAGAAGTTCCTCAATGTCATCACCAACGATGGTGGAACCATCGAAAAGGTTGACATCTGGGGCCGTCGTCGCCTGGCTTACGACATCCAGAAGAAGTCTGAAGGTATCTACGCCGTGGTGAACTTCACCGCTGAGCCTGCTACCGCTCAGGAACTTGACCGCCTGCTTGGCCTCAATGAGACCATCCTGCGCACCAAGATCACCCGTCCGGAAGAGCAGAAGGTTGTTGCCGAGTAATTTCGGCAAACACCCCATAGCTTTTTCATTGTAGGAAAACACCAAGCAGGAAGCAGGAGCAGATGGCAGGCGAAACCACTATCACGGTCATTGGTAATCTCACCGGTGACCCGGAACTTCGGTTTACCCCGAGCGGTTCAGCAGTAGCGAACTTCACCATTGCGTCGACTCCGCGGACCTTTGACCGCCAGTCCAACGAGTGGAAGGACGGCGAAACGCTGTTCCTCCGCGCGTCGATCTGGCGTGAAGCGGCCGAGAACGTTGCCGAATCCCTCACAAAGGGCATGCGCGTACTTGTTTCAGGCCGGCTGAAGTCGCGGACCTACGACACCAAAGAAGGCGAAAAGCGCACCGTTATGGAGCTTGAGGTCGACGAGATCGGTCCCTCGCTGCGCTATGCCAACGCCAAAGTCAACCGCACCCAACGCTCCGGCGGACAGGGTGGGGGCAACTTCGGTGGCGGCAATGGCGCTCCCGCGGGCGGCAACTTCGGCGGCGGCAACGCTGGCGGAGGACAAGGCGGCTTCGGTGGCGGCTCTCAGGGTGGCGGCAACGCTCCTTGGGGCGGCGGCCAACAGCAGCAGCCACAATCCGCACCGGCGGCTGATCCCTGGGCTACGCCCGGTGGAACAACCGGCGGCTGGGGCGCGGGCCCGGATAGCTCCGAGCCTCCCTTCTAGAAATACCAAGTAAATTTGTGCGGCAACCGCCGTACGCACACCATCCCGCGGATTAATATCCACGGGCTCCACGAATACTAAGGAGCTCCACGATGGCTAAGGCTGAACTCCGTAAGCCCAAACCAAAGTCCAACCCCTTGAAGGCCGCTGACGTCACAGTCATCGACTACAAGGACGTAGCATTGCTGCGCAAATTCATTTCTGATCGCGGAAAGATCCGTGCGCGCCGCGTCACGGGTGTCACCGTCCAGGAGCAGCGCAAGATCGCACAGGCAATTAAGAACGCCCGCGAAGTTGCACTGCTGCCCTACTCCGGCGCTGGCCGCGGTTAAGGGAGATAACTAAACATGGCAAAGCTCATTTTGACTCACGAAGTAAGCGGCCTCGGTGCCGCTGGCGACATCGTTGAGGTAAAGAACGGTTACGCACGTAACTTCCTTTTGCCCCGCGGCTTCGCACTGACCTGGTCCAAGGGCGGTGAGAAGCAAGTGGAGACCATCAAGGCTGCACGTGCTGCTCACGCGCACGCGACCATTGAAGCCGCACAGGCGCAGGCAGCTGCCCTGACGGCTACGGTAGTTGTACTCAAGGTAAAGGCAGGCGCCTCAGGCCGCCTGTTCGGCACCGTCAAGGCTGCCGACGTTGCACAGGCTGTTGCCGCTGCAGGTCTGGGAACCATTGACAAGCGCAAGGTTGAACTGCCCGCCCACATCAAGTCGGTTGGCAAGCACACTGCAACTCTTCGTCTCCACGACGATGTTTCAGCTACGCTCACCTTGAACGTTGTAGCAAGCTAGTCTCGCTGCACTGCTTCATCGCTTCAAAAACCCGGTCCCCTTGTGGGGGGCCGGGTTTTTGGGTTAACGCCCCGTTTGGTGAAAATACGACGGCGGGTCACTCACCTTCCCTTCCCCGAAGCGTACGTGAAGTGATATTCACCGAAGGCAATGCGGCAGTGCCGGCACATACCTGAGTGCGCATAGGAGCCGAAGGCAGGCCTGAACTGTGCGGATATCCACAGAGCGACATATCTCTGTGGATATCCCCTGACGGGTGATTTCGATAACTGAGCGCCGAGGCTACCTCGCGATAGCGAAGAAGGTCACTAAAAATGTACTAATCCACAGGCAGTGGATAGTGTTTTACCTTGTCAGCGCGTGTTTCTATGCAGCTTGGCGGAGTTATCCACATGCTTGTCCCCATCCTGTGCACAAGCAATGGCAGTTAATGCACCGGTTATCCACAGGAGGGGTGGACAATGGGGTTGGTAGATGTTCTGAGAGCGTCTAACGTTGCAAAGAACGCCTCCTCTTTTGACAACTTTGTCGGTATCAGCTGGTAAGCAGGAGCAGTAGCACGCAATGTGTCACCGCTAGGTGATGAAAGGCCCGGCCAGCAGGGCAGAAAGTGGGCACCAACATGTCAGCTCCAGCCATGGACAAAAGGGATACTTCCCGCGAGCCGGACTTCGCCAGAACCCCGCCGCAGGATCTAGTGGCCGAACAAAGCGTCCTAGGTGGCATGATGCTTTCCAAGGATGCCATTGCAGATGTTGTTGAGGTTCTGCGTGGCAACGACTTTTACCGACCGTCGCACGAGAGCATCTATGAAGCAATCCTGGACCTCTACGGCCGTGGTGAGCCTGCTGATGCCATCACGATCGCCGATGAGCTAACCAAACGCGGTGAGATCACCAAAGCCGGAGGTGCCGCATACCTGCACCAGTTGATCCAGTCTGTGCCAACAGCTGCCAATGCCGGGTTCTATGCTGAGATTGTTGCCGAGCGTGCAGTGCTGCGCCGGCTTGTCACCGCCGGCACCAAAATTGTCCAGATGGGCTATGCCCAGGACGGTGAAGTAGAAGACACCGTCAACGCGGCACAGGCAGAAATATTTGCTGTCGCTGAACGCCGCACCACAGAGGACTATGTGCTCCTCAAGGACGTCATGGAATCCACGGTGGATGAAATTGAGGCCTCAGGACACAAAGGCCAAGGGATGACAGGCGTTCCCACCGGCTTCTATGAATTTGATGAATTAACCAATGGTCTGCACCCCGGCCAGATGATTGTCATTGCTGCCCGTCCAGCCGTTGGCAAGAGTACCTTCGCACTGGACTGGGCGCGTTCGGCCGCCATTGATCACAATATGGCCACCGTTGTCTTCTCCCTGGAAATGGGGCGCAATGAAATTGCTATGCGGCTCCTATCTGCCGAGGCAACCATCAGCCTGCAGGATCTACGCAAGGGAACCGTCAAGGACGATCAATGGTCTAAAATTGCCACCACCATGGGCAAAATGAACGAGGCCCCGCTATTCATTGATGACTCGCCCAATATGTCACTGATGGAAATTCGGGCCAAATGCCGCCGGTTGAAACAACAGCATGATCTAAAGCTGGTGATTCTTGACTACCTGCAGCTAATGTCTTCGGGCAAAAGGGTGGAATCTCGCCAGCAGGAAGTCTCAGAGTTCTCACGTGCGTTGAAGCTGCTCGCCAAAGAACTGCAAGTTCCCGTAGTGGCGTTGTCACAGCTGAACCGTGGCTCTGAGCAGCGAACCGATAAAAAACCCATGGTTTCAGACCTCCGTGAATCCGGCTCCATCGAGCAGGATGCCGACATGGTCATCCTGTTGCACCGTGAGGATATTTACGACAAGGAATCGGCGCGCGCCGGAGAAGCAGACGTGATCGTGGCCAAGCACCGAAATGGTCCCACCAAGACCATTGTGTTGGGTTTCCAGGGCCACTATTCCCGCTTCGCCAACATGGCCAGCGAAAGTGGCGGCGGCTACTGACCGCCTTCGGGAAACACGCGTTGTAAGAGAAGCTTCCTAAGAGAAGCCCAGCCGCCTTCCTGAAAACGGCCCAGGCGCTGACGGCGGTGCTACCCGCGGCGGCTGGGAGGTGGCTGGCTCTTTCTGCATACCCCTGAGCTCCTGGCCCAGGACGCTCCTTTGTCCAGGCGGCTCCTCTGCCCAGGTGGCTTCTGCTTCACGGCTACTGTTAAACCATGCCCGAATCAGTCATGCGTTCCGACGCCTCCAAGGCCACCCGCCGCACAACTGCCAGAGCAATTCGTGGGCTCGCCATACCCGCATTTGGGGCACTTGTTGCTGAACCGCTTTTTCTGCTGGCGGATTCCGCCATTGTGGGTCATTTGGGTGTTCCGCAACTGGCGGGGGTGGGGCTGGCTGCCGCAGTTTTACAAACTGTGGTGGGGCTTATGGTTTTTCTGGCCTATTCCACAACGCCCGCCGTTGCACGTCTTCTGGGGGCTGGCAGGCATCGCGAAGCTCTCGCAGTGGGGCGTGATGGGCTGTGGCTGGCTGTGCTGCTCGGGATTGTACTTTCCGTGCTGGGTATATTTTTCGGCGGCTGGCTGCTCACTGCCATGGGTGCTCAAGACGAAGTCTTAGAGTACGCCCGGCAATACTTCATGATCAGTTTGGCGGGTATCCCGGCCATGCTTCTGGTCATGGCCGCCATGGGTGTTCTGCGCGGACTTCAGGACACCAAGACACCGCTGATTGTGGCTACCATAGGTTTTGCCGTAAATATTGTCATGAACTTTTCTCTGGTCTACGGCTTTAACCTCTCGGTGGGAGGAGCCGCTGCTGGCACCGTCATTGCCCAGTGGGGCATGGCCGCGGTTTACCTCGTTATTGTGGCCCGTGCAGCGCGGCGCTATGAGGTGGGGTTGCGTCCCGATTGGAGCGGCGTCAAAGCAGTCTCTAAAGTGGGCAGCTGGCTCATGCTCCGTACCCTGTCCTTGCGTGCCGCCATTGTTTTGACCGTGGTGGTGGTGACAGCACAGGGGCCAACCAATCTTGCCGCCCATCAGCTGGCCATGACGCTCTTTAGTTTCTTGGCATTCGCACTGGATGCCCTGGCCATTGCCGCTCAGGCCCTGGTTGGCAAGGAACTAGGAGCTGGCAACGTGGCTTCAGTGCGGCTGCTGACAAAGACCATGACCCGGTGGGGGCTGGGGTTTGGTGTTGTGACGGGTGTTGGAATTGCGGCTATTTCAGGGGTGGTGGGCTGGCTCTTCACAACAGATCCTGGCGTCCATGCAGCGTTGACTGTGGCTCTACTGGTTATGGCGGTAGGGCAGCCCCTGGCCGGTTACGTGTTTGTTCTTGACGGCGTTCTGATAGGTGCAGGGGATGCCCGCTACCTGGCCTTAGCCGGGCTGGCTAATCTGGTCATCTACCTGCCGTTGCTTTACTGGGTTGGACAGGCGGGCCTTGGAGATACCATTCCGGGCATGCTTTGGGTCTGGGTGGCATTCAGTGTGGGCTATATGGGAGCCAGAGGATTGACGCTGGGCTTGCGCGCGCGAACGGGGCGATGGATGCAGATCGGTGTTCCGGCTCGCCGCGGCTAGACTTAGTGGGTGAGTGATACAGCCCTTCCCCAATCTGCTAACGCCAAACTCTTGACGCCTGGAGCGCCACTGCTGTGGCGACCGGTGTTGTTGCGAGCCCTAGTCGCCTTGGCTTTTGGCCTCACCACCGTCTTCTGGGCCGAACCCGGCCCGCTGGGCATGTGCCTTGCCCTAGCGGTTTACTTCTTGGCCTCTGCTGCGGGGCAGTACTGGATTGTGCGCACCATGGCGCTGCCGCGCCGAGACTCCCGCAGAGTTATGCTCCAAGGTGCCGCAGGGATCCTTGCAGTAGGTGGCGTGATGGTGGCGATTTCAGCTAGTTCTGTGGTTGCCGCGTGGCTGGGTGGTGTGGCACTGGCCGTGCTGGGTGCGGCTGAACTATTCGCAGCGATACGGAAGCCGGCGGGAAACTCAGGGGAGAAGCTTGCTCTTGCCAGTGACTGGCGGATCTCAGGAGTATTGGCGATGGGCACCGGTATCCTGCTGCCGTTCTTTGCGGCAGCCGGGCCCCATGCCATGCTCGGTGTGGCCGGCGGTGGGGCGCTGATGACAGGCGCTCTTTGGGCGTTATCAGCCTTGACGCTACGCCATGACGGCGGCACCGCAAAAGCCCAGTAAACTGGTAGTAGATTTTTCTACTTTGCGTAGAAACGCGTGGTGCGCGACACACCAATCAAAGCAAAGGATCAATTGTGGGCACTGAAGAGCCGGCGAACCCCAAATCAGCCAATTCCATAAAGCTCCCGTTGAGTTTCTCGGCTGCTTTGGCAGCAGTGGCTGGTCTATTCACGTTGGTGTTTGCCTCCGGTGGTACACAGTACGGTCTGCGGTGGGACCTTGCTGGCATTGCTTGCGGCATTGCCTTCGTTGCGTCATTGCTGGTTTCTTCACTCCTGGTGATGGGACACAAGGAAAACGACGCCTACCTCAGCGAGGGCTCCGGCGTATACCGAAAATCCTCCGACCGTTTGGCCCCGAACCCAGAACAGGCCGGCCAGGCTTCCGCAGCGCAAGCAGGGGAGCCTGCAGAAAAGCCCGATGAAGAAGCCCAGGACGGCCCCAGCAAGTAGGTAAAGCCCCTTCGGCGCTACCCGCGCAGGGCTGCGAGGCTATCTTGGATTCTGGTAAAAACTACCGCATCCACCTCAATACCGTTGCGCTTGAGGACCAGTACTGCTGAGCCCACCACTCCGTCTTCGACCATAGAAGCACTTGCAGCCGTCCCCGGCTGGGCCGCGGCCAGTTGCTTGAGCACCTCTGCCGCAACCGTCCTTCCCTTTGTTAGGACACTGCCACCAAATACCAGCGGCTGGGCGCATACCTCTCCGGGAGTCCGGGCAATGCCGCCGGCGTCAGCTGACGCCGGGCCAGTTGCTGAGGCGCTACTGGCAACAGCTAGAAGTGTTTTGGCCAAATGACTGGCAGCGCGGTGCGCGATCTCCCCTGCGACGGCGTCTTGCGGCAGCGCAAAGACTAGCGGGGCAAAGCGGGAAAGCTCAATAGGGCTCAGTTCGTATGTTTTGACGATCAGTTGCTGTTGAGCCCGCAATCTGCCCTGAGAGCGCTGTGCAACATTGAGCTCGATGCCCAGTTCGGTCAACACTAACCCTGTCAGTGCCGTCCGTGGGCCTCTGCCGTCTAACTCGGCGGCCACCGCCCGGGCCACCTCCCGGCCCAGCCAGAAACCCGAGCCGTTATCACCTAATAACCACCCAGTGCCGTCAGCCACGGCCACCAGCTCCGCACCCTCGATTCGGGCACTAACGGCTCCGGTACCGGCTATCAAGGCGCAGCCATCATCCTGATAAGTTCCTGAGTAAAAAGCCCCCAATAAATCAGATTCAATCATCACGCTTCCGCATAGGCCCAGTTCAACGAAGCGTTCGTGGAACAAATCCATTGGCGGTTCCATGGAAGCTCCAGCCATGGCCAGGAGTACCCCGGAGATGTTTGCTGGGGCACCTCCAAGGGCCTGCATGGAGGCTTGGGTCAGCGACTCCAAAGCGGCCGTAACTCCGCGAGAAACCGGGTTTCCGCCCCCTGCTGTTCCGTAGCCCAGACAGTGACCGGAGGAGTTCAAAAGAACGGCGCGTGTAGACGTGCCGCCGGCGTCAATCGCTAGGTATTTACGCATCGTTACCATTCTGTGTCTGAGTGTGACTTGACTTACATCAATAGTGATAATAGTTTTCATTATGTACCCACCTAAAAGAAATGGATTTTCATATGTCAGCCTCCACGACTCCTGCAGTAGCAGTTTCGGCTGCCGGTGTCGTGAACCGCATTCAGGCCAAGCTACCTGACATGCCTGCGGCAATGGCGAAAATTGGTTCCTTCCTCTTGGAGCACCCGCAGGCACCCTTGGAGTTCTCCATCATGGAACTTGCGGAACAAACTAAAACGTCCCCGGCCACGGTGACCCGGTTCTGCCGTCTGTTAGGTTACGCCGGATATGTCCCGTTCCGGGTCAGTATTGCTTCTGACCTTGGTCGCAGCGATGCCCGTGAATCGTGGAAGGCTGACATTGGGCGTGCGTTTGGTCCCGATGACTCCCCCCGAGATGTACTCAGCACGCTAGTGAACGCGCACACGCGCTCACTAGAAGAGACCGCTGCGGTCATGGACCTGGCGTTGATGAACAAAATTGCCCGCCGTATTGCCATGAGTTCCCACGTTGATATTTATGGCATTGGCGGCAGTGCCGTGATGGCTAAGGAACTGCAGTCACGGCTATACCGCATTGGCATCAACGCCCATCATTGGTCGGAGGTCCACGCGGGCCTGACCAGCGCAGCCATTCAGGATTCAAATTCCGTGGCCATTGGAATCTCAAACACCGGCCGCACCGAAGAAACACTGCAGATGCTCCGTGAAGCGGGCGAGGCCGGTGCGCTGACCATCGCGCTGAGCAACAATCCGGGTTCGCCTCTAGCTGAGAGTGCAGATGAGGCCATTATTACCTCGGTACACGAGCAGTTCTTGCAGCCGGATGATCTCTCTGCCAAGCACGTCCAGTTACTTGTTCTGGACTTGATTTACTTGCTGGTGGCCCAAGTGAATTTCGCCCAAACCACGTCAAAATTGGCAGCCTCTGCCATGGCTGTCTCTCCGCATAGGCGCCCTACCCGGGCAGCCCGGATCGAGTTGAGTGCCCATAGGAGCCTGCGCAACGCCGGGAAGGGTGAAGCTCATGTCTAATTCCATTACAAGTTTCAGCTTTGAAGTTTCCTCTCGCCTTGACGCCATTACTGAATGGGCGCTGGCTGGCGGAGCTGCACAAGCCGCTGCCGCCATGGCGGAGGCATTGAGTAACGGCGGGGTCATCCAGGCATTTGGTACCGGCCACTCCGAGGCGTTTGCCATGGAAATTGCCGGCCGGGCCGGAGGGTTGATCCCCACGAGCAAGATTGCGCTGCGCGATCTGGTTCTCCACGGAGACCGTGACGTGTCTGAGCTGGACTCGCTGGAGGGCTCCGTCTTGGAGCGCGATACCGGGGCAGCGGAGGAGCTTTTTGAGCTGTCACTGATCGATCCCCGGGATATATTCCTAATCGCTTCCAACTCCGGAGTTAACGGCTCCATTGTTGGGTTGGCCCTTGAGGCCAAGGAACGCGGACACACTGTGATCGCCGTCACCAGCCTTGAGCACACAAGCGCCGTCGAAACAAAGCATCCTTCGGGAATGCGTCTGAGTGAAATTGCAGACATTGTTATTGACAATCAGGCGCCTTATGGGGATACCACCCTTGAAGTTTCCGGCGGAGGAGGTGTTGGTGCGGTCTCATCGATCACAGCTGCATATATTGCGCAGCTGCTCACCATTGAGACTGTCCAGTGCCTGGTCCGTGCGGGGAAGCAACCGCCCATTTATATTTCAGCAAATATACCGGGCGGCGACGAACACAACACAGCACTGGTGGGCCAGTATGTTGGCCGGCTCAGGCGGGAGGCGTGATTCCAACGGCACTGGAGAAGAAGATCGCTACAGCGCCTGAAGTCAGCCGAATGAATTGCAGTGAAATGCAGTGAACGTACGAACTAGTACAGGGCAGTAGAAGGCAGTACAAAGCAGTACCGAATTAGCGCTCGTACCATCAATGGAAGGCAGTAAATAGAATGAGTATTCAGAACAAGCCGCTGCAGCGTCGTGGATTCCTCCGCGGCGCCCTGGCCACCGCCGTGCTTTTGCCCTTGGGCGGAGCGCTTGCTTCCTGTGCAGGCGGCAACAACGCAGCGGAGACCTCTGCTGCCCCCGGTGGCGACGTTGACCCCACAAAGAACCCGTTCGGCGTAGCCGCAACCGGCAAGCTTGACGCTGTCATCTTCAACGGTGGCTACGGCATTGACTACGTTGAGTTCGCTGGCGCCATCGTCAAGAAGAACTTCCCCGAGCTGGAAGTCGGCATCAAACCTTCCACGGACATTGCTCAGGAGCTACAGCCCCGCTTTGTTGGTGGCAACCCGCCTGATCTGATCGATAACTCCGGTGCAAAGTCCATCGGTTTCAGCACCATCTTGGATCAGCTCGAAGACCTGCAGAGTGTTGTTGACGCCAACAACCTCGAAGGCACCAAGATCGCCGATACGCTCTTCGATGGCGTGCTGGCTCCGGGTACCTTTGACGGCAAACTTGCCGCCATCAACTACGTGCTCACCGTATACGCGTGGTGGTACTCCGCCAGCCTGTTCAAGGACAATGGCTGGACCGTTCCCACCACCTGGGACGAAGCCTACGACCTGGGCCTTAAGGCCAAGGAAAAGGGCAAGTTCCTCTTCGTCTTCGGTAAAGAAGCCGCAACGTACTACCAGACTATGGCAATTGAATCCGCCATCAAGGAAGGTGGCGATGAAGTTCGCCTATCCCTTGAAAACCTGAAGCCCGACTGCTGGTCAATGCCGGCTGTGCAGAGCGTTTTCACCGCCATGGAGAAGATTGTCAAGGCTGGCATGTTCAAGCCCGGTGGCGCAGGAACTGTCTTCACCGCAGCTCAGGCTCAGTGGTCCAACGGCCAGGAAGCTCTCCTGTACCCGTCCGGTTCCTGGATTGAGAACGAGATGAAGGACCAGACCAAGGCGGGCTTCGAAATGACGGGCGCACCGGTTCCCGTTGTCTCCGCCAGTCCGAAGATCGCCCAGACGGGTGTTCGCTCCGCAGGTGGCGAGCCCTTCATCATTCCCGCCAAGGGTGCAAACGTTGCAGCAGGCAAGGAATTGCTGCGCACCATGCTCTCCAAGGAAGCAGCTACCAACTTCGCCAAGGAGAAGCTGGCACCGACCGTTGTCAAGGGCACCGTCCCCGCCGACGGCTTCGGCTCCACCGCGCTGGTCTCACAGACCACCATGTTGGAGAAGGCTGGTAAGGACATCTTCACCTGGAACTTCGTTGACACCTATGGCATGAACGGTGACCAGCTTGTTCCGTGGAACTCCTTCCTTGACGGCAAGCTCGATGTTGCAGGTCTGACCAAGGCCCTGCAGGAGATCACCGATAAGGTTGCCAAAGACGATTCGGTCAAGAAGATTGAAGTGAAGTGACTCAAGTAACAAACGAAGTGAAGTCGGGCGGTGGCGTTGTCGCCACCGCCCGGCGGCGCCGGAAAAAACTGACATTCGATAAGGTCAGCTTCATGGCAGTCTTCTTAGGGCTGCCGTTGGTGATCTATCTGGTCTTTGTGATTTCGCCTTTTGTTCAGGCGATTTACTACTCAATGACCAGCTGGAGCGGCTTCGACAACAATATGCCGTTCGTAGGCTTGGGTAACTATGTCAAGCTGTTCAATGATGACGTCTTTATGATTTCGGTGCGCAACAGTGTCACCCTAGCAATTTTCTTGCCTGTCATCACAGTTATTCTTTCCCTGATTCTTGCCACCCTGGTCACCATTGGTGGAAGCAGCCGCGGGCAAATCAAGGGACTGCGAGGCGCAGGTTTTTACCGCGTGGTCTCGTTCTTCCCCTACGTAATTCCGGCCGTTGTCATCGGCATTATCTGGTCCCAGATTTTCAATCCCTCTAACGGTTTGCTCAACGGTATTCTCACTGGTATTGGCATTGACAGTGCTCAGGACTTTGCCTGGCTAGGTGATTCCCGAACCGCCATGATCGCATCGATGGTTGTCATTGTGTGGGGCTTTGTGGGCTTCTACATGATCCTTTTCATCGCAGCCATTAAGGGAATTCCTGCCGAGACGTTCGAGGCAGCTCGCATTGATGGCGCTGGACGCTTCCGTACGGCAGTAAACATTACGATTCCTTTGATTCGTGACAACATCCAGACTGCCTATGTCTACATGGGCATCTTGGCCCTGGACGCGTTTGTGTATATGTCAGTGTTGAACTCCACAGGTGGTCCAGGAAACTCAACCTTGGTCATGTCGCAGAAGCTCTTCAGCACGGCATTCACCAAGGGTCAGTTCGGTCTGGCCTGCGCCATGGGTGTGGTTCTGGCAGCAATAACCCTGATCTTCTCGGCGCTGGTATTCCTAGTAAACCGGCTCACCGGCGGCACTGAGGATGTGTCTGAATGATGTCCATGAAACTTTCAAAGAAGCCGGCTGCTGCCGGACACGTAGAGCGCAAGGCTCAAGATACCAAGGGAGATAAGGTTGTTGCTGGTGTCTCGCACACCATGCTCGCCCTGTGGTCGCTTTTGGTGCTGGTCCCACTGGGCTGGACTCTGTTGTCCTCCTTCAAGACGACCTCGGAAATCTTCGCCTCACCCTTCTCGCTTCCCGCAGTGTGGAAGTTTGAGAACTACATTAACGCCTGGAACACCGCAGGCATCGGTACGTACTTCTTCAACACCGTTATTGTGGTGGGCTTTGCGCTGGTCATTGTGATGGCTCTGGGTGCCATGTGTGCCTACGTGCTGGCACGTTACGTATTCCCCGGTTCGCGTGCCGTCTACTACCTGATGCTAGCCGGTTTGACATTCCCCATCTTCTTGGCCATTGTGCCGTTGTTCTTCATCCTGCAAAACCTGGGGCTTTTGAACACGTTGCCAGGATTGATCATTGTGTACGTGGCGTTCGCTCTGCCATTCACCGTCTTTTTCCTTTTCTCATTCTTCAAGGCGCTCCCGCATGAAATTGCTGAAGCGGCTCAGATTGACGGTGCCGGTGAATGGCGGACCTTCTTCCAGGTCATGCTCCCGATGGCCAAACCGGGCATGGCCTCCGTGGCCATCTTTAACTTCCTTGGCCTATGGAACCAGTACCTGATCCCTGTCGCCATTAACACCAAGGCAGAGAATTACGTGCTCTCGCAGGGTATTGCGCGGTATGCAGGCCAAATGGGCTACTCGGTTGACTTCGGTGCATTGTTCGCCGCCGCCATCATCGTAATTGTCCCCGTCTTGATCATGTACGTTCTGTTCCAGCGCCAGCTCCAGGGCTCGGTGTCTGCAGGAACCATGAAGTAATAGCTCTTCCTGTCCAGGAAAGTACCGAAGGCCCACATTGGATGTTGATGTGGGCCTTCGGTGTGTTTAAGGGAGTTTCTCGGTGCTGGACTTACGGCGGCGGTACGCTGCCACGTGGGCGCGGTTGCCGCAATTGCCGGTCTCGCAGTAGCGGCGCGAACGGTTCTTGGATAGATCGATCACCACGGCGCTACAATTCGGAGCGGCGCACACCTTTAGCCGGGCCAGCTCCTTACCGCGGATGACGTCTACCAGAGCCATGGCCGCCTCGACTCCCATGCGTTGGGCCAGGGGAGCGGCCGGTGCCGTGGCGTGCAAGTGCCAATCCCACTGGTCATGCTTGACCAGTTGGGGCAGGGCGTGAGCGCGGGCCAGCAGGTTGTTGACCATACTTGCCGCACCATCCTCGTCCGCAGTAAAAATATTGCGTAATTCGGTGCGCATTTTGCGCACAGCATCCACTTCGGCCAGGGAGTGTTCGCGGGATCCGGTGAACTGTTCTTGGAGTATGAAGGCATCCAGTTCGGACACGGTTTCCAAGGTGTCAGGCCCGGAAGGACCATTCTCGGCGACTGTGGTGGGGGCGGTGTTGATCAAATTCACGGCAGAGAGCAGCGCTATCTCCGTGTCATGACTAAAGACCATATTGACTCCTGACAAGCCTCGAGGGTAATGTCACTAGCATAACGCTCTTCACTCATGACTCTTTGGATTTACGTGACTACCTCAACAACTTCCAGCCCCTCTTCCGCCATTGGTGCACGCACGGCCGCGGCGTCCCCAGCTTTGGTCATCGCTTTGGTCTCGGCAGCGGCTTTCGCGTTGTCCGGCCCCTTTGCGAAATCGCTCTTCGATGTGGGCTGGTCCCCGGGAGCAGCCGTCGCTGCGCGCATTGGGGGCGCCGCCGTCGTACTTTTAATTCCGGTGATTATCACGCTGGTGCGGCGCTGGGCCAAGGTCAAGGGATCGTTGGGGCGGATAGCTATTTACGGTGTGGTGCCCATTGCGCTGTGTCAGCTTTTTTACTTCAATGCCGTCCAGCACCTCTCAGTGGGGGTGGCGCTGCTACTTGAGTACCTCTCGCCCGTGCTGCTGGTGGGGTGGGCGTGGATCATTACCCGGCACCGGCCGCGGCTTTTGACCATTGTGGGTGCCGCTTGCGCCATGGCCGGATTGGTTCTGGTGCTGGATCTGGCTGGCAGCCAAAAGGTCAGTGTTGAGGGTGTTTTGTGGGGGCTGGCGGCCGCGGTGTGTTCGGCCGTGTACTTCATCATGTCTGCCCGCGCGGACGACGACGTTCCTCCCGTCCTCATGGCTGGTGGCGGGATGGCGGTGGGTGCGCTGATGATTCTGGGGCTGGGTGCGGCGGGGATTCTGCCCATGGTCTTTAACTTCAACAACCCGGTGTTTGCCGGAGCCCAAGTGCACTGGCTGGTGCCGGTGCTGGGACTGGTGCTGGTCACCACTGTTTTTGCATACCTGATGGGGATCGTGGCAACCCGGGGGCTGGGGTCCAAAGTGGCCTCATTTTTGGCCCTCTTTGAGGTGCTCTTCGCCGTGATCTGGGCGTGGATTTTGCTGGGCGAAATGCCGAGGGCCATCCAGCTGCTAGGTGGCGTGGCCATCATGGGTGGCGTGATTTTGGTGCGCCTGGACGAGCTGCGCGGCTCGCCCCGGCGAGGGCCCACATTTGTTGTGGAGCTCGACGCCGGGGGGATCCCCGGCCTTACTGCCCCGGGTGCGCAAGAGCCGCCGGCGCAAGCGCCTGCGGTACTACCGGCCGAAGCGGCGCAGCCGTAGCGAGTTTGCCACCACCAGCACGGAGCTGGCGGCCATGGCGGCACCGGCAATCATTGGGTTCAGCAGTCCCAGTGCGGCCACGGGGATGCCGATGGCGTTGTAGAAGAAGGCCCAGAACAAATTTGCTTTGATGGTGCCCAGCGTTTTACGGGACAGCGCTATGGCCGTGGCTACCTGGCCCAGTTCGCTGCCCATGACCGTCAGATCGGCGGCCGCGATGGCCACGTCCGTGCCCGATCCCATGGCGATGCCAAGGTCTGCCTGCGCCAGGGCCGGGGCATCGTTGACACCGTCACCGGCCATGGCCACGATGGCCCCGGCCGCCTGCAGCTTCTTGACGGCCTCAACCTTGCCCTCGGGCAGCACGTCCGCGAACACATCCTCGGCCGCGATGCCCACCGCGGCGGCAACCTGTGCGGCCACGGTGGCGTTGTCGCCGGTCAACAGGATGGGGCGCAGACCCAGGGACTTCAGCGTGGCGATGGCTTCCTTGGACCCGGCCTTGATGGTGTCCTTGAGCGCAATCAGCCCGGCCGCCTCGCCGTCCACGGCCACCCAAATGGCGGTGGTGCCACGTTGTTGCTGGTTTAGCAGTTCTGCCTTGGCCGCGTCGGAAAGTTCGACGGCGTTTTCCTCCAGCCAGCCTGCCCTTCCGGCTAGCACGGTGCGGCCCTCGATCACGGCCCGGACACCGCCGCCGGGAGCTGACATGAAGTCCACAACTTCGGCGAGTGTGCCGCCTTCGCCTGCCTGTTCATGGGCGTGGGCCGTAATGGCGTGGGCAATGGGGTGCTCACTGTGGGACTCAACCGCCCCTGCCAGTCGCAGCACTTCAGAGGCAGGCACCTGGGTGAGCGGGACGACGTCGACCACGGCCAACCGGCCCTGCGTGACGGTGCCGGTCTTGTCCAAAAGGATGGTGTCCACGGTGCGGGTGTCCTCGAGGACCTGCGGACCCTTGATGAGGATGCCGAGCTGGGCGGCGCGGCCGGTGCCGGTGAGCAGGCCCACCGGGGTGGCCAGGCCAAGCGCACAGGGGCAGGCAATGATCAGCACGGCCACGGCCGCTGTGAATGCGGACGCGATATCACCGCTGAGCAGTAGCCACAGGGTGAACGTGATGACGGCAATGACGAGCACCACCGGCACAAACACGGCGCTGATACGGTCCGCGAGCCGGGCGATGGGAGCCTTCGATGCCTGTGCGTCGCTGACCAGCTTGCCCATCTGGGCCAGCGTAGTTTCACTTCCTACGCGGGTGGCGCGCACCAGCAGACGGCCGTCCGTGTTGATGGTGGCACCGGTGACGGGGTCGCCGGCACTCACGTCCACCGGCAGGGATTCGCCCGTGATGAGCGAGGTGTCGATGGCGGAAGAGCCGTCGGTTACGACGCCGTCCGTGGCGATCTTCTCGCCGGGGCGGACCACGAAGATTTCATCCACGGCTAGTTCGGTGGCCGGGATTTTCACCTCGACGCCGTCACGCAACACCGTGGCTTCCTTGGCGCCCAGACTCAGCAGCGCCTTGAGGGCATCGCCGGCCTTCGCCTTGGCTTTCGCCTCCAAGTACCGGCCAAGGAGTAGGAACGTGACAACTACAGCAGAGACTTCAAAGTAGAGCGGGGCGTGCCCCGCCATTGCGCCGCCGTGCTCCGTCAGCAGGGGGTTCAGTCCCAGCTCCACGGCGGAGAACAGGAACGCTGCGCTGACGCCGATGGAGACCAGCGTGTCCATGGTGGAAGCGAAGTGGCGGGCATTGATGGCTGCCGCGCGGTGGAACGGCCAGGCCGACCACGTCACCACCGGCAGGGTCAGGATGCCGACAACCCAGCCCCAATGCGGGAACTGCAGGGACGGGAACATGGAGACCAGGAAGACCGGGACGGTCAGAATGGCGGCCAGGATCAGGCGCGGGCGCAGCGTTTCCGCCGTGCCGCCGTGCGCCATATGGTTTTCGTGGTCCACATGGTTTTCGTGGTTTTCGTGGTTCGAATGGTCGGTGCCGTGGTGCGCGCCATCGGTTTCGGCGCCCTCTTGCGCGGCACCCGGGTGGGGGTGCTGCGGGAGGCGGGCTCCGGCGTCGTGCTTAATGGCGGGAGGATTCTTGAGCCGGGCCTTGTAGCCGGTGGCGTTGACGGTGTCGATGATTTGTTGGTCGGTAATGCCGGCGGGGACCGTGACAGCAGCGCTTTCCAGGGGCAGGTTCACGGCAGCGCTGACGCCTTCAAGTTTGCCCAACTTGCGCTCAACCCGGCTGACGCACGAGGCACAGGTCATGCCTTCGATGTCGATCTCGACCATGCGGGGGCCGGGTGTGGCGGTTTGGGACAAAATGTTTGAGGCGCTCATGGCGCTCCTTAAGGAGTTGGTGGGTTAGGCGTTGTTGGCGACGACGAGGTAGCCGGCCTCGGCAACGGCCTCGCTGATTTCGCTGGGCTCAAGAGTGAGCGTGGAGGTGATGGTGACTTCGGAAATGCCGCCCTTATTGAGCTCGACGGAGACGTTTTCCACGCCCTTGAGGCTGGTGAGTTCCTCGGTGACGGAGCTGACGCAGTGCCCGCAGGTCATGCCTGAAACGTTGATGGTGGTGGTGTGGCTGCTGTTGCTCATGTGGCTAGCTCCTGAGTAGGCGGGAAATGGCGGCGGTGGCTTCGGAAACCTTGTCGGAGACGATCTCCGGGTTTCCTGTTTCTGCGGATTCATGGGCGGCGTTGACCACGCAGTGCGCAATGTGGTCTTCCAGTAGGCCGATACTGACGGCGTGGAGGGCCTTGTTGACGGCGGCCATCTGGGTGAGGATGTCGATGCAGTACTTGTCCTCCTCAATCATCCGGGCGATGCCGCGCACCTGTCCTTCGGCACGTTTGAGTCGGCGAAGGTACGCCTGTTTTTCCTCGGTGTAACCGTAGCTGTGATCTTCTGTGCTCATATTCCGAATTTATACCCCCATAGGGTATACGTCAAGTACCCCTAGGGGGTATGCGTTGAACGTCACGCCCGGCGCTCGGGGGTGTGCCGGTGGGTCGGCGCTACCGCCCCCCGTTTCCGCGCCCGGTAGACCGGGCGCGGATGTGGGGAGCGGGCGCGCTGCCCACCGGGCGGACAAGACGAAGGCAGTCAGGACGCAGACTGTCAGGGGGTAGGTTCCTCGAGCAGGTGGCTGATGCGTGCCGTGCTGGCCCGGGCCCATGACGTTGTGGACGCGATGCCCAAGGCAGCAATGGCCAGGCCGAGCGGGTCAAAGCTGCGGGCCTTGGCCGCCCGGGACTCCGGCACAAACAGGGCGGTGAGCACAATCGCAGCCACGCCAATGGGGATGTTAATCACGAACACGGACCGCCAACCAACAGATTGGGTCAGGAAGCCGCCTACGAGAGGGCCGAAACCCATGGACACACCCACCACGGCTCCCCACGTACCAATGGCCCGGGCAAAGATCAAAAATCCAATGGACGGGCCAGGCTGCACAGCAGTGAACCGAGGCTGAAAGCGAGAAGCCCCAGCTGAAAAATTCGCCGCCTGTCGAACCTGTCTGCCACGGAACCGGACACCATGGGAAAACCGGCAAGCGCCAGCAAGTATGCGTCAACCGTCCCTTGCAGCCCCGACACCGACGTTTCGAATTCCCGCCCAATCGTGGGCAGGGCAACGTTGACGATCGTGGCATCCATGGACACAATCAGAAGGCTCAGGCAGCAGATAGCCAGCACCAGCGACTTCGGTGCCGGCTTTCTCGTTGGATTGGCAGTAGTTGAGCGCATGTACCCACTGTCGATTCCAGATTTGTGGCTGTCAGCTAGGGGCCACGGTGGGCGGTTCATAAGTTACCGGTGGGAACCCATTGCCGCGCCGGGGCTCCAGTGATCGAATTTAACCCATGAAAAATAGTGCAGGAGCACAGACCGAGCATTCTGGAACCACCCATCTGTTGGCGGTGGGAACAAAGAAGGGACTGTGGTTGGGGACAAGCTCCGACCGTCAGAATTACGTCTTCACTGGCCCACACTTCCTCATGGCGGAAATCCCGAGTATCGCCATCGACACTCGCGAGGGCCGCACCCGCATTCTGGTGGGGCTGCGCAGTGAACACTGGGGTCCTACCGTTGCGCACTCGGATGATCTTGGAGCCACGTGGGATGAACCTGAGCGCGGAGCCATCACCTTTCCCCCGGACACGGGAAGTGCGCTGGAACGGGTGTGGCAGATCCAGCCCGATTCCGCGGACCGTCCCGGTGTTGTCTGGGCCGGCTGCGAACCCATTTCCGTGTGGAAGTCCACAGACAATGGCGAACATTTTGAGCTCAACCGCGGTCTCTGGGATCATCCTCACCGGACCGAATGGGGCGCCGGATACGGGGGAGCGGCGGCGCATACGGTCCTGCCAAGCCCCGCGGATCCCACCACCATCCACGTCGCCATGAGCACCGGTGGCGTGTACCGCAGCACCGATGGCGGTGCGTCCTGGCAGCCCCGGAACAACGGAATCGGTGCCAGTTTCATGCCGGTAGATACACCGGAGTTCGGTCAATGCGTGCACAAAATTGCCCGGGATTCCAACCAGCCTGAGGTATTGTTCGCGCAAAACCACGGAGGTGTCTACCGTAGCGCCAATAACGGCGACAGCTGGGACAACATTGCCCAGGGGCTGCCCGCAGATTTTGGCTTCACCATCCTCACCCACCCCCACCGTTCAGACACCGCCTGGGTCATCCCCATCAAGGCCGACGCTGAGCGCATTCCCCCGGAAGGGAAACTTGCTGTGCACAGGACGGACGACGGCGGGGCGTCGTGGACATCTTTTACTGACGGACTCCTGGAGCCGGAGTGCAACGTGGTGCTCCGGGATGCTGCGGCCGTAGACGCTGCCAGCCCGGTTGGGTTGTTCTTCGGCACCCGCGGCGGGACTGTGTACGCCAGTGCTGATGAGGGTGAGTCCTTTGTTCCGGTCCTGCGGCAGTTGCCGGATGTTTTGTGTGTCCGTGCCGCCGGCATTGAACTATGAGCGTGACGGCACATGGGTGAGGTGAGGATCTTGGTGCCAACCCTGCTCCAGCCGCTCGTGGGCGGAAGTGCCGAACTCCGTCTGGAGGTGGGAGCGGGGGCGCCGCTGTCGGAGCTGCTCGATGCAGTTGCCGGTGAGTTCCCCGTATTTGGCCGCAGGGTGCGCGATGAGACGGGAAAGCTGCGCCGCTATGTGAACATCTACCTCGACGGCGATGAGGTACGGCGGCTGGACGGGCTGGAAACACAGATCGCCGCCGGCCAGGAGCTGATGATTATTCAGTCTGTGGCCGGAGGCTGACGCAGACGCTATCTCACCTTTGGTTGGCTAAACGCAGACGCTATCTCACCTTTGGTTGATAAAACGCGGACGCTATCGCACTCTGCCCAGCTGGGTGCGACAGCGTTGCCGAAAATCCCGCCATTGCTGCGAGAGCGTTCGTAAATAACGCCCCATTGCTGCGAGAGCGTTGGAGTTAGGGGTGGACCATGGCCTTCAACGCTCCTAGGTTGGACCCTGCCAGAAGTGCGCTCTGGACATCGTCGAGACCGTGCACCGAGGTGACCAGCCCGTCCAAATCCACCTGTCCGGATGCTGCCAGTGCAATGGCCGTGGGCCACGTATTCGCATAACGGAACGTGCCGGTGATGCTGAGCTCGCGACCTTGTAGCAATGGCACGGGCAACGCAACGGTATCCGCCCCCATGCCCACCAGGACGGCGCGCCCGCGGGGAGCCAGCCGTTCGAGTCCACTCAGAATGGCCCGTTCGGCGCCGCTCGCGTCAATGAACACATCAAACTCGGGCACCACGGGCGGCGGATCGGTAGCAGTAAACGTATGCGTGGCGCCGTATTTTTCGGCCACGGCCAGCCGTTCGGCCCGCACATCGCTCAGGGTCACGGTGGCGCCGGCCAGCTGAGCCACCTTGGAAATGAGCAACCCGATGGGTCCGGCTCCGGCGACCAGGACCGCATCCCCAATCTGGATCTTCCCTGCCGACCGGGCCGCCAAAGCAACGCTCAAGGGTTCGAGCATGGCGGCGCCATCATCACTGATCGAGTCCGGAACCGGGTGGCAGAATGCGGCCGGGTGGATGGCATATTCGCAGAACACCCCGTCAATGGGTGGGGTGGCAAAGAACCGCACGCCGGGATCTAGGTTGTAGCAACCGGCCAGTGACTGTTCAGACAGCGGGTCCGGGATGCCCGGCTCGAGCGAGACGCGCTGACCAACGGACCGGTCGCTGACGCCCGCGCCCAAAGAGGCTATGACGCCGGCCGGTTCATGACCCAGCACCAACGGGGAATCGACAATAAAGGAGCCAATCCGCCCCTCCGCGAAGTAGTGGGTATCGGAGCCGCACACGCCCACCGAGGTGATCCGTACCAGGACCTCGCCCGGACCCGGAGTGGGAACCGGACGCTGCTCTGTGCGCAGCTCACCCTGGCGGACCAGTACGGAAGCGGTCATGGACTCCGGCAGCGTGGCAGCCGGTGTTGGGACGTTTGTTGCTTGAGTATTCATGTGCTTATTTCACCGCACCCATGGATAGTCCGCGAACAAGTTGCTTCTGGGCGATCCAGCCGGCAATGACCACAGGCAGCGACGCCAGTACGGATGCGGCGGATAGCTTGGCCAGGAACAAGCCCTCGCTGGTCATTTGCGAGACCAAGAAAACCGGCACGGTGGAGGCATTAGCGGCCGTGAGGTTCAGTGCGAAGAAGAACTCATTCCACGCGAAGATCACGCAGATCAAAGCTGTGGCAGCCAACCCGGGAGTGACCATCGGCATCAGGATGGTGCGCAAGGTTTTGATCAGGCCCGCTCCATCCATGGAGGCAGCCTCCAGAACTTCTGCAGGAACTTCCTGGAAGAAGGAACGCATCATCCACACCGCGATGGGCAGGTTCATGGCCGTGTACAGCACCACGAGTGTCCAAATGTTGTCCAGGACCTTCAGCTGCCCCGCAATGACATAGATGGGCATGATGACGGCCACCACGGGCAGCATCTTCGTGGAGATGAAGAAGAACAGCACATCGGAGGTCTTCTTCACAGGCCGGATGCTCACCGCATAGGCGGCTGGTACGGCCAGCACAATCACCAAGATGGTGGAGACGCCCGTGGCAATGAGCGAGTTGAGGAAATACGTGCCTGCACCGTTGGCTAGCACGGCCTCAAACTGCTCAAAGGTGGGGACAAAGAAGAACACCGGCGGATTGGACGCGGCGGCCGATTCCGGCTTGAACGCCGTCATGACCAGCCAGATCACAGGGGCGAAGAATACAAAGGCGAGCAGCCACGTGAGGGTGGTGAGAGCGGAACCTGAGAAACGCCGTCGTGCTTCACGGGACTTGCGCTCAGCGGACTTGACGGCCGGGGGAAGAGTGGATGGTGTGAGGGTGGTAGTCACGGCTTAGTCCTTTGCGTCAAAGCTGCGGAAGATCAGGCGGAGGGCGAACGTGGCGATGATGATGGTGGCAATGACAACCACCACGCCCATTGCTGCGGCCTGGCCAATGTCGAAGCCTAGGAAGGCCCGCTGGTAGATGTAGAACGGCAGGTTGGCGCTGGCAGTGCCGGGCCCGCCGGCCGTCATGAGGTAGATCTGGTCGAAGGTGTTGACCACGTAAATGGTGCCCAACAGCACACCGAGTTCAATGTAGCGGCGCAGTTGGGGCAGGGTGACCCAGATGAACGTCTTCGTCCAGCCGGCGCCGTCGATCTGGGCCGCCTCAAGCACATCCTTGGGTTGGGACTGCAGCCCGGCCAGTACCAGCAGCATGGTGAATGGGGTCCACTGCCAGACCAGCGCCATGAGGATGGAGACAATAGGGTGCGACGCCGTCCAATCGACGGGCGGGATGCCCACCAGGGAGATGACCCAGTTCACCAGACCGAAGCTGGGGTTCAGCATGGAGATGCTCCACAGCGTGGCACCTGCAACCGGCATGATCAAAAACGGGGTGATCAGCATGGTGCGCACCACTCCCTGGCCGCGGAATTTGCGGTCCAGAAGGAGGGCGAAGATGATGCCCAAAACCATGGCGAAGAAGACACAGCCCAAGGTTATGAGGATGCTGTTCAGTGCAGAGCTGCGGAACGTGGAATCCATGAAGATGTCCACATAGTTCGTCAGGCCGATGAACTGGTTGCCGTCGGGGCGCAACAGGTTCCAGTTGCGCAGTGAGTACCAAATGGTAACGAGGAAGGGTAGTTGAGTGATGACGATGGTGAAGATCAGCGCTGGCAGCAGCGGGCCGCGGCGGCGCCAGCCTTCGGCCTTGGAGATGCCGGGGCCCTGCTGGGGGGCCTTGGCATTCTTGGCGCTCTGGCGGGCGTGTTGTTTGAGGTTGTGTTGGTCAACCAGCGTGTTCGCCATCACTTGCCTCCTTCTTGGTAGGACTTGGCAACGGGTTCGGCATACTGCTGGGCCTGTTTGAGTGCCTCATCAACGGATTTTTGGCCGGCAATGGCGGCCGAGATTTGCTGGCTGACCCGGGTGCCCAGGTCCTGGAATTCCGGGATTCCCACAAATTGCAGGCCCGGGTAAGGGACGGGGTTGACCATGGAGGTGGCCTGCTTGGCGCCGTACATGGCGTCAAGTGTCGGCTTGGCGTAGGCCTTGGCGACAGCGGCGTATTCGGGGATCTCATAGGTTGACTGGCGGCTGCCGGGCGGCACCCGCTCCCAGCCAATCTCATTGCCTACTAGCTTGATGTAGTCCTTGTTAGTCATCCAGGAAATGAAGTCCCAGGCGGCGTCCTTGTGCTTGCTGGTGGAGGGGATGGCCAGCGACCAGCTGTACAGCCAGCCGGCATCCTCTGTCTTTTCCACGGGTGCCGGAGCATACTTTGACTTCCCGGCAACCAACGACGACGACGGGTCCTCAATGCTGGAGACCATGGCCGTGGCGTCGTACCACATGGCCGCCTTACCCTGACTGTAGCGGGTGATGCAGTCGCCGTAGCCGCTGGTTGCGGCTCCCGGCTGGCCGGCGTCGTGCAGCAGGTCAACGTAATCTGTGACGGCAGCCTTGACCTCGGGAGAGTCCAGCTTCGCGTTCCAGTCCGTGTCGAACCACTGGCCGCCATAGGTGTTGATGACGGTGTCTAGCGGGGCCATGACCTCGCCCCAACCGGCCAGGCCGCGCAGGCAGATGCCGGCGAAGTCCTTGGTGGGGTCGTTCAACTTGCGGGCGATGGCGCCGATCTCATCCCAGGTGGGGTGCTCCGGCATGGTGATGCCGGCTTCCTTGAACAAGTCCTCGCGGTAGACAACAAAGGAAGACTCGCCGTAAAACGGCACCGAGTACATATCACCTTGGTAGCTGAGGGCATCCTTTATTGTGGGGATGAAGTCCTCGGTGTCGTAGCCTTCGGTGGCATCGGCTGCGGGCTGTAGATTGTCAATCCAACCGTTTGCCGCCCACATTTCGGTCTCGTAGTTGGAGATCATGACGACGTCGAATTCGCCACCGCCGGTGGCCACGGATGCGGTGATCTTGGCCCGGGCCTCATTTTCCGGCAGGGTGACGAATTTGACGTTTACTCCGGGGTGTTTTGCCTTGAAGTCATCCTGTAGGGAGACGGCATCCTTCATCTGCGGGTTGGCCACAATGGCAACAACAATAGACTCCTGTGCTGCGCCAGCGGGGGTACAGCCGCTGAGCGCAAGTGCTGCTGCGGACATGGCCGCCAGCCAGATCGGGGGCCGGGTGGCAAGTGCAGGCCGGTCTTTCGGGCGGTTAGCGGCCTTAGCTCGGAATGGGGGGAACTTCATCGGTCACTCTCAATCTCGTTGCTCATTTGAGAACATGATCTTGCTCATTTGTTAAGTGACTCTAGTCATATATACTCATTTGAGCAAGAGCAGTGGCTCAAATGTTTCACATGAAGTCAGTTGAGGAAGGTGCGCAATGCCTGAAATCTCCCATGAGGAGCTGCTTGCCCGCATTGGGCAGGCCTATTACCTAGATAGTCGTTCCAAGGTGGAGATCGCCACTGAACATGGCATCTCGCGTTTCCAAGTGGCACGGTTTCTGGACGAGGCGCGAGCCGCGGGCATAGTGCACATTGAAATTCGTCGTACCGGGCGCCACACGGCGGTGGACGCTGCGGCGCTCGCCGCAACCCTCGGGCTGCAGCGCGTGGTGGTGGTCAACACGCTCGATGACGACTTCGCGCAAAGAGACCTCCAAGCTCAGGCAGTGGCGTCGGAACTCATGGCAGAAGTCCATAAGGGAATGACGGTGGGCATCTCCTGGTCGCGCACCCTGGATCTGGCCGCCCGGCATGTCAAAGAGCTGCCGCGTTGTAATATTGTCCAGCTTGCCGGTGCGCTGCCTGTCCCGGGAGCAGGTAATCCGCTGGAAATCATCCAGCGGCTGGGGCGTTTAGGTGGCGGGACCACTTGGCCCATGTGGGCACCGCTAGTTGTTGACAGCGCCGCTACAGCATCAGGGCTTCGCCGGCAGCCGGAAATTGCCGATGCCATGGCCAAGGCTGATGCTCTGGATCTGGCATTTGTTGCCATTGGTGCCTGGGCCCCCAACCTCTCCACCGTCTGGGACCGCGTGGATAACTCCTCACGCCAGGACGGCATTGCCAAGGGTGCCGTGGCTGAATGCTCCGGACGGCTGATAGCGGCGGACGGCTCTGCGGTAGCTGCAGAGCTCGACGCGCGGATCCTCTCCGTGACCCTCAAGCAGCTTCAACGCACGCCCAAGGTCATTGCCGTTGCCCAAGGCGAAGCCCGCGCCGACGCCGTACGGGCCTGTATTGCCGCCGGTATTGTTCACACGCTGGTGGTTGATGAGTCTCTCGCCTTGGCGTTACAGGCATCAGCTGATGAAGAAGGAGCCTTGGTTTGAGCGAGAAAATGAGTGCAGCCAAGGCTTCCGGCCAGTTGGTGGTGGGCATTGACTCCTCCACGCAGTCTTGCAAGGTGGTGGCAATAGAGCTGGCCACTGGGGTGCAAGTGGCTACCGCATCTGCCGCGCACCCGGACGGCACCTTTCTTGATCCACGGCTGTGGACCGCTGCGCTAGAAGAAGCCTGGGCGGCGGCCGGCATTGCCGCCTTGGCAGGCAAAGTGGCGGCAGTGGCTGTGGCCGCGCAGCAGCACGGCATGGTGGCTGTGGATGCAGAGAATGTGCCTGTCCATGACGCGCTGTTGTGGAATGACATCCGCAGCGCCGAGGAGGCCAGCACCATGGTTGCCGAGCTGGGAGCCCAGACGTGGATTGACGCCGTCAATGTGCTCCCCGTGGCCTCATTTACGCTAACCAAGTTGGCGTGGCTTGCCCGCAACCGGCCTGCTGCGGCCGCCCGGGTGAGAACCGTGGGGCTGCCGCACGACTGGCTGAACCTGCAATTGACCGGCTCGTGGAGCACCGATCGCAGTGATGCCACCGGGACGGCCTATTTTGACCCGCTGAGCAACGGCTACCGGCATGAACTTTTGGAGCAATTTTTTGGCGGTGTCCCTGAGCTGCCACCGGTCCTTGACCCGGAGGCAAGTGCCGGGACGCTGCTGCCGTGCTGGGGCGAAAGTGCCGCCGTGGTGGGGGCAGGGATGGGGGATAACGCCGGGGCTGCGTTGGGTCTGGAGCTGGCGCCGGGGGAGATTGTGGTTTCAATCGGCACCTCTGGCACTGTTTTTGCCGTCTCTGAGCACCCCATTCATGATGTCAGTGGCCAGATAGCTGGTTTCGCTGACGCCACGGGCAGGCACCTGCCCCTGCTAGCCATGATCAACTCGGCCCGCGTCATGGCGGCCGGCGCCAACATGCTCAATGTGGATTTGGCCGAGTTTGACCGGCTGGCGCTCGCCGCCGCGCCAGATGCTGACGGCCTAACGCTGCTGCCGTACCTTGACGGGGAACGTACGCCCAACCTTCCCGACGCCACGGGCACGCTGGTTGGGCTGACCCGGACCAACATGACGGCTGAAAACATGGCGAGGGCCTCGGTTTTGGCCGTGCTGAACTCGCTGGCCGACGGGCTGGATACCCTTGCCGCTTCCGGGGTTCCTGTTGAGCGCGTGCTGCTCATTGGAGGCGGCTCCAAGTCCCGGGCGCTGCGCGAAGCTGCCGCAACTGTGTTTGCTGTTCCCGTGGATGTCCCTGAGCCTCGCGAATATGTTGCTCTGGGAGCCGCACGGCAGGCTGCCTGGGCTGCCACGGGGGAGCTTCCTGTCTGGGGCCGCCGGATTGAGGAGTCCTTCATGCCCGGCGGCGGCTGGGGTGCCCAGGTGCGCGAGCGGTATACGGCTGCGCGAAAGTCCGTGTACGGAGTGTAGTTAAGCACCGCCACATTAAAATCTGCGCCCGCCCCCCGCATCTGCCCCCGTTAGACCGGGCGCGGATGTGGGGGACGGGCGCGGGAAGCGCCGGGGAGGTTAGCGCCCCAGATTCACCAGCTCCTGCACGGCCGCGCGGGCGCCCTTGCTGTGCAGGGTGTCTAGGGTGCGCAGGTAGGCGTCGGTGAAGCGTTCGTTGTCCACCAGGTCACCAAAAATATCCCGGTTGCGCAGGAAGGCGAGCTTTTCCTCACTCTGCTTCGCTGCCGCGGCTATGAGCGGCTCCCTGAGCCGGTCAACCACCGTGATTGGCTGCCCCGACTCGTCCGTCCCCTCGGCATAGCGGGCCCAGGAGGCGACGATGCCGGCGGAACGGGCGATGGCGGCGTCGTTCTTCAGGTTGATCCACACCACCGGCACCAGCCACTTGGGAATCCTGTCCGAACTCTCGGCGCACAGCCGGGCCAAGGTGTCGCGGACGTGCTCGTTGGCGAAGCGCTCAATGAGCGTGTTTTTGTACAGCTGAAGGTCCACACCGGGCAGCGGGGAGAGCGCCGGCGTGCCCTCAAGGTCCATGTAGTCCAGCAGGAACTGCACAAAGAGCGGGTCCTGGGCCACCTGGTGCGCGTACTCGTAGCCGGCCAGGACGCCGAAGTAGCACAGGGCCTGGTGGCTGGCATTGAGCAGGCGAAGCTTCATGAGCTCATACGGCTCCACGTCCTCAACAAGCTGCACACCGGCGTCCTCGTAGGGCGGGCGGCCCAGCGTGAAGTGGTCCTCCAAAACCCATTGCTCGAAGGGCTCGCACACCACGGGCCACTCGTCCACGATGCCGAATTCCTTGGCAATGGCGGTGCGGTCGGCGTCGGCTGTGACGGGCGTGATGCGGTCCACCATGGAGTTGGGGAACATGACATTCTCACGCATCCAGGCGGCCAACTCCGGATCCCGCAGCTGCGCAAACGCCGTGAACATCTTCTTGGCCACATCGCCGTTGCCCTGGATGTTGTCACAGGACATCACGGTGAACGGGGCAATTCCACGGGCTCGACGGCGGGAGAGTGCCTCTGTGACCAGGCCAAACGTTGTGCGCGGGGCCGCGTTGGGGGCCAGATCGTGAATCACATCCGGGTTGCCGGCGTCGAATTCACCCGTGACGTGGTGGAAGTTGTAGCCGCCCTCCGTCACGGTGAGCGAGACGATGCGGGTGTTGGGGCTGGCCATCTTCTCAATGACAGCGTCCGGGTTTGCCGGGGCGAAGAGATACTCCGTGATGGATCCGATCACGCGGGCCTCACGGCGGCCGTCGGGGTGCTTGAGCAACATGGTGTACAGGCAGTCCTGCTGGGCCATGACGTGAGCCATTTTCACATCATGGGGCAGAACGCCCACACCGCAAATGCCCCAGTCGAGTGCCTTGCCTGCATTCATGAGCCGGTCAATGTACATGGCCTGATGGGCTCGGTGGAAACCGCCCACACCAAAGTGCACGATCCCCGTGGTGACCTTGGCGCGGTCATACTGAGGGACTGCGACATTTTCAGGCAGGCGGCCGAGGTTCTCAGCGGTGAGTTGCGGCATGAGGGGCTCCTTAAAGACGTGATCTTCATCCCACTGTATCAAATGAGCGCAATGTAACTTCTCATCTGAGCGTGTGGTGAATTTGGGTCGCCTCGATGCGTCGGGTTGGGCGAGGGGCTATATTGGCCAGTATCTGCCCACCCACACCTTGCAGCAGGAAGGTCCCCCCCATGGCCAAGGAACTTGCCACCCAGCTCATTGAACAACTGCAGCTTGCCGGCGTGCAGCGCATTTACGGGATTGTGGGTGACAGCCTGAACCCCCTGGTCGATGCGGTGCGAAAAACCGGCGGCTCCGCCAACGGAGGCATTGACTGGATCCATGTCCGGCATGAGGAGGCGGCCGCCTTCGCGGCGGGCGCAGAGGCTCAGCTGACAGGAAACCTAGCCGTGTGCGCTGGATCGTGCGGGCCGGGAAACCTGCACCTGATGAACGGGCTGTATGACGCGAACCGCACAGGGGCACCGGTGCTGGCTATCGCCTCACACATCCCCAGCAAACAAATTGGCAGCAGCTTCTTCCAGGAAACCCACCCGGACCGGATCTTCGAGGAATGCTCGGTGTACTCCGAACTTGTCAGCACGGCAGAACAGGCCCCACGCGTCATGCACAGCGCCATCTCGCATGCGCTGGGCTTGCGCGGGGTAGCCGTTATAACCCTGCCGGGCGACATTGCCAGCCTCCCGGCCAGTGCCCCTACCCCGCAGTGGCAACCATTCACTCGGGCCTCGCTGGTACCGGCCCCCGAAAGTGTCGCCGAGCTTGCCCAAGCCATCAACCAAGCGGATAAGGTGGCAATCTTTGCGGGGGCCGGCGTTGCAGGCGCCCACGATGAAGTCATAGCCCTGGCCGAAAAGATCAAGGCTCCCATTGGGCACAGCCTGCGGGGGAAGGACTTCATCCAGTACGCAAACCCGTACGACATTGGGATGACCGGCCTGCTGGGCTATGGTGCTGCAGCCGAAGGAATTGAAGGCGCTGATTTGCTCATCCTGCTGGGCACCGACTTCCCCTACGACCAATTCCTGCCCGGCACCCGCACCGCACAGGTGGATTGTGCACCTGAGCATCTGGGCCGGCGCACCGACGTGGACATCTGCGTCCACGGCGACGTACTGCCAACCCTGCAGGCCCTCATGCCACTGCTCGAAGCCAAGACGCATTCGAAGTTTCTGGACCAAATACTGAAAAAGCATGACCGGCTCATGAATAAAGCGGTGGGTGCCTATACGCGCAAGGCGGATAAGTTGGTTCCCATTCATCCGGAGTATGCGGCGTCGCTGCTGGATGAAATTGCGGCCGAGGACGCCATCTTCACCGCAGACACGGGCATGTGCAACGTGTGGAGCGCCCGCTACATCAACCCGTTGGGCACCAGGCGCCTCATTGGCTCCTACCTGCATGGCTCCATGGCCAACGCACTGCCGCAGGCCATTGGCGCCCAAGCCGCCCACCCCTCCCGGCAGGTCATCTCCATCTCCGGGGACGGTGGGTTGTCAATGCTGCTCGGCGAATTGATCACGGCCGCGGCCCACAAGCTGCCCGTGAATGTGGTGGTGTTCAACAACTCCACACTGGGCATGGTGAAGCTGGAGATGCTGGTGGACGGGCTGGCCGACTTCGGTGTGGACGTGCCCGACACCAACTATGCGGCCATCGCCACGGCCATGGGGTTCCATGCCATGCGGGTCACCGATCCGGCAGACATTGCCGGCGCCTACCGCGCCGCATTTGCCCACAATGGGCCTTCGCTCGTGGAGCTCATCACCGACCCCAATGCACTGTCCATCCCACCGAAAATCAAGGGCAGTCAGGTCCTTGGCTTCGCCACGGCCATGTCCAAGATCGCGCTGAACAAGGGCGCGGGCGAGGCGGTGAGCATGGCCCGCAGCAACATTCGAAACATCCCCCGCAACTAACCGCGCGCCACAGCGAAAAGTCACCTACACCCTGAGAAGGTCTCAATGCTCCTTGCATCCCTCGTATTCACCGCTTTGGCCGCCTTGGTCCACGTCTATATTTTCGTGTTGGAATCGCTGCGCTGGACGGCGGAGAGTACCCGGAGGACCTTCGGACTCAACGCTTCGCAGGCTCACGCAACGAAGGAAATGGCGTTCAACCAAGGCTTCTACAACTTGTTTCTGGCATTGGTGGCTGCTGCTGGCATCATCGCCGCAGCCTTGGGCCACCACGGTGTGGGTGCGGCGCTAGTCCTGGCAGGGTGCGGGTCCATGGTGGCGGCTGGGATGGTCCTTCTCATTTCCTCGCCCAAGAAGGCCAAGGCCGCGGTGGTTCAGCTCGCGATGCCGGCGTTCGCCGTCGCCCTTTTGCTGTTGTGGCTGGCGGCCAGCTCGTGAGTCCCACGTAGTGCACAAGCCGGGAAGCGCAGCCGGACGCGGTGGTCCTTGGGTGGTGAGCGTGCTGGCGAGGAAGCACGCCAGTTACTGGCTGGACATCACCAGCAGCCATGTGCCGAACACGCTCAATGCCACGAAGGGCAGGCACAGGATCAGGTGGAGTTTCTTATGTTCGCGCAGGATGGCGGCAAATTCGCGGAGGAACGCGCTGGGCAAATAATAGCGGGCCGTGGGGGAGCCCACCACCTGCGCGTCGAGCCCCAGCTTGCGGGACAGCAGCGCTGCACGGAGGACGTGGTAGTTATTCGTGACCACAACCATGGCCCCGCCTTTCCCGCGCTCGCGGGCCACCGCAGCAGAAAACTGCAGGTTCTCCGCTGTGGAGGCGGCCTTCTCCTCGGCCACCACATGGCCCGCTGGCGCCCCTGCCATGAGCAAATATTCGGCCATGGCCTCGCCCTCGGGTCGGGACTCGTTGGCACCCTGTCCACCGGAGGGAATCAACAGCGGCGCCGTCCTAGCGGGACCGTTGGGGCTGAGGGCTTCCCGGTACATCGCAAGGCCTTTGTCGAGACGTGAGCGCAGCAGGGGAGGAACCGTACCGTCGATGATCTGCGAACCGAGGATGACAACTGAATCCGGTTCAACGGTGTGTTTCATCCGCCCGTAGGCAACCGCATAAGCCAGGAACACGACGAACACCACACCAAAGTAGCTGCACAGCGAGAACAACAGTGCGGCAAAGCCAATGGCTACCGGGTTCAGTGTGGCCACGAGTAGAACTGCCAGGACGGGCAGCCCCAGTAACGCAATGCCGGCCAGCAGGGATAGCAGGTTCCCGATGCTCCGGCCCTCACGGCGCAACATGGTGACACCGTTGCTGATAAGAAACCCGGCCAGGACAATAACGGCCAGCGGGGTCAGGGCCACGATGCTGAGCGCTATCAGGGCTGTCCACGGGAACCATTGGGAGAGAATGTCGGCAACGCCCGTGAGCGTGAACCAGCAAGCAGCCACCAAGACAATTCCGTTGCGCAGCATACGGGCATCCTTGCGGCGCAAATATACGTAGGTGGCGGCAAGGATTGCGGCCAAAAACAGGGAGAACATGTCCTCAGCCTAGTTGTTTCAAGTGCCTGCCGGCGTGGCACTCCGGGTGGAGATTTCGCCGTGCGGTCAAGGAAAAAATGTGATCTTGGCGGCGGACGCGGGACACTGAAGGGGAAGTAGGGGATGATGGAAAGGATGACTTCCCCCAAAAACATTCCCAGCCCCGCCGTCTCCGCTTCCGCCGCGAACGATGCCAAAACCACGACCGCTCCCAAGAGCCGGACTGCCGAGGCCCGTTCCGCTGCCCGCCGCCCGGCCCAGGTCATGCCTGCCACGGAGGGCTGGGATCAGGCTAAGAACCCAGAAGGCCGCCCGCTGCTGCAGTTCAAGTCCCCGCGCGTCTCTCAGCCACCGGTGCACCTGGCGGATATGACGCTGCCCGAACGTGAGGCGAGGTTCAAGGAGATGGGCCTGCCGGCGTTCCGTGCCAAGCAGCTCTCCGTGCACTACTTCCAGCACTACACCACCGATCCCGAGCGCATGAGTGACCTGCCCAAGGACCGCCGCACCGAGATCACCGAGACCATGTTCCCGAAGTTGCTGACAGAGATCAAGCGCCTCACCACGGACAACGGGGACACCGTGAAGTTCCTGTGGCGCCTCTTTGACGGTTCCCTCGTGGAGTCCGTGCTCATGCGTTACCCCGGCCGGATCACCCTGTGCGTGTCCAGCCAGTGCGGTTGCGGCATGAACTGCCCGTTCTGCGCCACGGGCCAGGCCGGGTTGACCCGCAACATGTCCACGGCGGAGATCCTGGACCAGATTGTCCAGGCCAACCGCGTGATTGCCGAGGGTGGGTTGGGGAACCTGCGCCGCGATGGCGGGCACGACGCCGACCGGGTCACCAACATTGTCTTCATGGGCATGGGTGAGCCGCTTGCGAACTACAAGCGCGTCATGAACGCCGTGCACCGCATGGTTGCCGAAGCCCCCGAGGGTCTGGGCATGTCCGCCCGCGGCATCACCGTATCCACCGTGGGCCTGGCCCCGGCCATCAGGAAGCTGGCGGAAGAAGGTGTGGCCATCACCTTCGCGCTCTCCCTCCACGCCCCGGATGATGAGCTGCGCGACGAGCTGATCCCGGTCAACGACAAGTGGAAGGTGGATGAGGTGCTGGACGCCGCGTACAACTACTACAAGGTCACCGGCCGCCGCGTGTCCATTGAATACGCGCTGATCAAGGACATGAATGATCACCCCTGGCGTGCCGAGATGCTCGCCAAGAAGCTCAACGCGCGCGGCCGCGGCTGGGTCCACGTGAATCCGATCCCGCTGAACCCCACCCCCGGCTCCATTTGGACCTCCTCCGAGCCAGCTGTCATGGCGGAGTTCATCAACACGCTGATCGATCTGGGCGTGCCCACCACGCTGCGCGATACCCGCGGCAAGGAGATCGACGGCGCCTGCGGCCAGCTCGCCGCCGCCGAGTAGCGCTGACGCAACTGATCCACAGCGCAACTATAGAACGACGCCGGAACTTAGGTTCCGGCGTCGTTCTTTACGTTATGCGGTGGTTGGGCCCGCTAGCGCACCTTGGTGGCGCTCACATAGGCGGTGGTGGAACCGGGCTCAATCTCGGTCCGGCCCGCGTCCTGAATGACGGGCCCGGCTGACTTCCGTGCACCCTTGCGGAACTCCTTCGCCGGGAGCTCAAGCACGCTCAACGGGAAACCGTCGGCCACCCAGGCCTCCACCGTGCCGGGTTTGGATTCCAAAACCCACGCAAAGAGTGCGTGGGCGGCCTGGGCGGCGGCCTTGCCCGTGGACATCTCCAGGGAGGCGTTGAGTACAATCGTCAACGGTGCCGGCGGCAGCGGTTCGCCGCGGGGCAGCTGGGTGCCGGAAACCTGCAGCTTGGCCAGCAGCTTCGGCAGTGCGGCGGCGGGCATGGGTGGCAGACCCGCGGCGCGTCCTTCGCCAACTTCGACTAGCGCATGCTCCGGGAACGCTGCGAGCACCTTGGCGAACATTTTTGCGTCGGCCCGGCGCACCGTCTTGCCGAATGCCGCGGAGGACCAATCCTGCCAATCCGGGTTCTCGGGGTCGCGCAGGAACGCCTGAACGGAGGCCAGGGCGGCAGCCGCAATACCGTGGTGTTCCCCTGCCGGATCTTCCCGGTCCACCAGCAAAATGATGGGTTGAATCAATTCTTCATCGCTGCGTTGCGTGTATTCACTCACCCCACCAGCGTAGGGGTAATGCTTGCTGCGTGTGACAAGCTGGGATCCTGGCCGTGATTCCACCGGCCGTTCCAGCTGCAGCATCCAAGGAGTTCCCATGACCAAGCCGCTCACTGTTGCCAGCCGTGCCCAAGTACCGCCCTTTCAGGTCATGGACATCCTGGCACGCGTGGCCGAACTGCGTGCCGAGGGGCGGGACGTCATTTCACTGTGCGCAGGGGAACCCGGCAGTGGCGCGCCGGCGGAGGTCTCGGCCGCAGCAGCCGCGATCCACGCGGCCGGAACACCACTGACATACACCCCGGCGCTGGGCATCGCCGAGCTTCGCGAAGCCATCTCCGGACACTACCGGCGCTGGTACGGGCTCGCTGTCCCGGCGCGGAACGTGGCCGTCACCACCGGCTCCTCCGGCGCCTTTGTGCTGACTTTCCTCTCAGCCTTCAACGCCGGTGACCGTGTAGCCCTGGCCCGGCCAGGTTACCCGGCATATAAGAACATCCTGAGTTCGCTGGGTGTGGAAGTGGTGGAGCTGGACTGCGGCCCCGAATCCCGCTTCCAGCCCACACCAGCACAACTTGAGCAGGCAGTACGCACACACGGACGGTTGAGCGGGCTAATGCTGGCTTCCCCCGCAAACCCCACCGGAACCATGGTGTCCAAACCGGAGCTCGAAGCACTCACCCGGTGGTGTGCGGATGCGGGAGTACGCCTCATCAGCGACGAAATTTACCACGGCATCGCATACCCGGAATCCGGTGCGGAGAACCCGCGCGGAGTGTGCGCTTGGGAACTTGACCGCTGCGCCGTCGTGATTTCCAGCTTCTCCAAATACTGGGGCATGACGGGCTGGCGGCTGGGTTGGGCCATTGTGCCCGATGACCTCATCGACACCGTGGATGCACTCGCTGGGAACGTGGCCCTGTGCCCACCAGCTCCCGCCCAGATGGCGGCCGTGGCGGCGTTCAGCGAGGCGTCCTATGAGGCGGCCGATAATTTTGTGGCCGAATATGCCCGTACTCGGGAGTACTTGCTGGCCAACCTTGACCGGTTGGGGTGGGGCGATGCTGCGCCCGCGGACGGCGCTTTTTACCTCTACGCAAACCTAGGTGCAGCCATGGACGGATTTGCCGATTCGGCTGCGTATTGTGCGGCGTTGCTGGAATCGGCAGGGGTTGCGGTTGTGCCCGGGCTGGACTTTGATTCGGTGGCCGGAACGGACACGGTCAGGCTGAGTTTTGCTGGCGGGTACAGCACCGTCCGCGAAGGTTTCGAGCGGATCGTTGCCTTCCAGCAGGAACGGTAGAGGCGCTACTGGTCAACTTCTTTTAGGTGCATGGGCAACCTGTCGCGGTCGTAGGTGATGCAGTCATAACCGTGGGCAGCAGGGTTGCCGTCAGAGCCCAAGTTCACGAACACAATCTTTTCGATGGTCAGGATTGATTTCCGCGTGAACATGTTGCGTACTTCGGCGCGCATTGTCAATGAAGTGCGGCCAAAATGAGTGGCTGTCAGGCCCATTTCAATGAGATCGCCCTTGACAGCGGACGAGACAAAATTGATCTCCGACATGTATTTAGTCACTGCCATGCCGTTGCCGAGTTGGACGATCGCATAGATGGCCGCTTCCTCATCGATCCAGCGCAGCAGGCTGCCGCCGAAGAGGGTGCCGTTGGCGTTGAGGTCCTCCGGGCGGACCCATTTGCGCGTGTGGAAAGTAATATCACCATTGTTCATACAGCCAAACCTAACGGCGAACACTGCTCGCGGCCCCGGATTGTCGTCGGAAACACAGCATGGGTGTGCCACAGTGGCCGGGAATCCTCAGTGTTCATTCCTTTCAAAGCTGCAGCCGCCGGGACCTTGTTTACAAAACTCGTTGTTGCCCTTTTGCGCGGATTCCTGAACTGGAAGTTTGGATCCATGGAAAGGAAAAACCATGGATGATTCTTTTGGCCCCAATGACCACGGTACCTGCGAGAATGAGGCTGATCGAGAGTTTCTTCAGCTGAGAAATTCAATGGGAACCCCTCGCTACAACGAATGCCTAGTGTGCTTCCTGGGACGAGTCATAGCAATGCTGGAGCCTGCGGGTTCACCATGACCCAAGTATTTCGGACAACTAATGCCCCACGTGCCACCAATCTCGGCGAACGGCTATCGCACCTGGGCATTTACGGTGATGCCCAGCTCCTCCAGACCGGTGTCGTAGCCAATTCGACGATTTGGGAGGTTGAACGCTGTGCTGACTGCGGTATTCCCTTGGGGGCGCCGAATTGCTTCTGAGTCCGTAAGGGATCCACGCAGCCGTGGCCGTTTTAGGTAACAGTGGTTCGCACGGCTCGGCACTTGAATCCGCCCACTTGCCGATTCCGTTAGGAATGACACTCACTACTCTCGGCGTTATGGTGCTCGGAGCATATGTCTTCGATCGCGTTTCACGGCGGAAGAAAAACGGGGCCGCATCGGTCTCTATCGATTCAGGAAACCACCTATTATCGAACGTTGGTGCGGCGCCGGCGAAACGCTCAATTGCCACTGAACTTGCACTTCTATCTGAACTATCTTCACAAGGGGCTCTCTCCGCGGCCGAATTTGAAGCGGCTAAGCGCCGTGTCCTCCATAACTGATCCTTGAGTTGCCGCGCCTAGCTTCCATAAACGACGGCGGCACCCAAGGTGCGCTTGATGCGGCGGATTCTAGAACTCGCCTGCGCAAACTTCAGTGCCGCCGTCGTACTTCATCTTCGCCAAAAAACGGCGGAGGGGGTGTTACTTGTTCAGGTGGTCCACCAAGGACTCTGCGATGCCGATGTACTTGCCAGGGGTGAGGTCCAACAGGCGGGCCTGCGCCTCCGCGGAGAGGCCCAATCCGGAGACGAACTCCTGCATGCGGTCCGCGTCCACGCGGTGACCGCGGGTCAGGTCCTTCAGGCGCTCGTAAGGATCGTCCATGCCCTCAACACCGGCGATGGCCTCGGCGCGCATGACCATCTGGATGGCCTCGGCGAGGACTTCCCAGTTGTGGTCAAGGTCGTCGGCCAGCACGGCCTCTGCAGTGTCTAGGCGGCCCAGGCCGCCCAAAACATTGTTGATGGCGAGTATGGAGTGGCCAAAGGCTACGCCAATGTTGCGCTGGCTAGAGGAGTCTGTGAGGTCGCGCTGCCAGCGGCTCGTGACCAAAGTGGCGCCCAGAGTGTCAAGGAGTGCGTTGGAGATCTCAAGGTTGGCCTCGGCGTTTTCGAAGCGGATCGGGTTGACCTTGTGCGGCATGGTGGAGGAACCTGTGGCGCCGGGAACCGGAACCTGGGCGAAGTAGCCGATGGAAATATAGCTCCACACATCAGTGCACAGGTTGTGCAGGATGCGGTTAAAGCGTGCCATATCGGCGTACAGCTCAGCCTGCCAGTCGTGCGATTCGATCTGGGTAGTCAGCGGGTTCCAGGTCAGGCCCAGGGACTCAACGAAGGACTTGGCAACCGCTTCCCAGTCAGCTGTGGGAACGGAAGCGTAATGGGCGGCATAGGTGCCGGTGGCGCCATTGATCTTGCCCAAGATTTCGGTTTTGGCAATGCGGTCCAGCTGGCGGGTCAGGCGGAAGGCGGTGACGGCCAATTCCTTGCCCAAGGTGGTGGGCGTGGCCGGCTGGCCATGCGTGCGGGAGAGCATGGGGACGGCGCGGTTTTCCTCAGCCATCGCGGCGATCTTGGCGACCAGGGTCCGGGCTGCGGGTAGCCAGACGTCCTCGACGGCGCCCTTGACGCCTACGGCGTATGAGAGGTTATTGATGTCTTCGCTGGTGCAGCCAAAGTGGACCAGGGGCTTGAGGCGCTCCAAGCCCAGGGCGGCAAGACGGTTGCCAATGAAGTATTCCACGGCCTTGACGTCGTGGACCGTGACCTTTTCAATGTCGGCCAGTTCTTTGACGGATTCGGCGTCGAACTCGGTGACGATGCCGCGCAGGCCAGCCTGCTGCTCAGCGGTCAGCAGCTCGGTACCGGGCAGCACGTTGTTGTTGGTCAGGTGGATGAACCACTCGACTTCAACACCCACGCGGTCGCGGTTCAGGGCGGCCTCGGAGAGGTAGTCAACCAAAGGTGCAACAGCACCGAAATAGCGGCCATCGAGTGGGCCCAGAGCGATGCGCTCAGAGGAGGCGGCCAGGGACTTACGGCCGGAAGGGATGCGGGCTGTGGCGTTTGCGGAATCAGACATGGTGCCAATTCTTCCATGAACCGCCAATTCCTCCACAGCGGTGGCTTCCTCCCGGACGGGCCACAATCCAAGGCAGGGATGTAGCGCAAGTAAAGAGTGGACTTTTAGGCTGGCAACACGGGGGCATTTCGGGAGAGTTTCTTTAAAAGGTGGTGCCGCAGATGGCAGGGGCAGGAGATTTTCTTGGTGGACCGGGAGCCAGGGCTGGACCGCCGCCAGATGCTGTGGCGGCACTGGCCCAGAGGCTGGCAGGAATCGCAGCTGATATTGAGGGCCTCCGGCTGCAACTGGGCCAGCTAGTTTCTGTGGATTGGAAGTCGCCGGCGGCAGCTGCTTTCCGAGATGCGCTGACCGAACGGAACATGGCGATACTGGCCGTGGTCAGGGCCATTGAGAATGCAGCGGATGAGACTCGCAGCTATGGGCTTTTCTTAAGCACCAGTGCGCAGTCATGCCTGCGCCCGGGCCTAGACGGGCCGCATACTGGCGGAATCGTGTGGGTACCGCCGAGATGAGCCGAGTAGAAGGGTGGTATTTCCCGTGACGGGTTAAATCGTGGGTCTTACTGCCAGCGCCGGTGACAGTGCCCGTGCCGTGGGATGGCCCGGGCCAGGGTGCGGGAACAGTAAGGCAGCGAAACGCCGGGGTGGAGGGCAGAGGGTGGAGGATATGGCTGAAGAATATAAGGAGCGGACAGTGTTTTCCGTTGAGGGCGGCCCAGGATCCGTCAGCTACACATTGGCGGAGATTGCTGGGGCCGGTGTCGAGTTGGGCCAGCTAGCCAGAGATATGCTCTCGCTCGTGGAGCGAATACAGGCGGAATGGTTTTGGCTAAACGGAGCTGCTGCGGGAGCAGCGCCCTATCCCCACGGCCCACTTGACGCACTGCTCAATGCGCTGTGGGCCGGCAGGCGTGTGCAGGAAGACACCGCCGCACTTGCCCGCAAGACGGCTCAAGCGGGTGCTAGTTATGCTGCCGCGGAAGCGCGCAATGCAGCCATCACGGCACGGCTGGAAAGTCTTGCTGCACTTCGTCAGGGCCTCCATGCTGGCTCGTTGGGCCCGCTGGCACTCTTTGGAGTTGCCCAAAACATCGCGACGTCGTTACGCAAGCCAGGAACCGGGTTGCGGGATGTGGTGGAGAAGATTCTCAATGATGCTGGACCCTACGGCGCAGGCCTATTGGGTCCGGGCTTTGGGATGGCGTACCTGCTCTCCCAACTCCGGGGGCAGGGGACCAGCACGCCCGGAGTTAAGCAGGCGTTTGTGCTCCGAAAACTATTTGATACGGCCGGATTGGCCCATCCCGGTCATATGGTGGTTCGGCAGCTTCCGGCGCAGGAATGGGACTCTGCTGAGCCTTCCTTCCCGTCAGGGCATGCCTCCTCGACCGAGGGCCGGCCTTGGACGGTCAAAGCAAGTATTGAGGGCCTGCTGGATGGAAGTAACGACGCCTACAAATATCCGCCCGGGTCCATCGGGGTGGTACGTGTTCAGCGGCCCGACGGCACTCCGGTTTGGTTGGTCCACCTTCCGGGAACTGAAGACTGGTCCACGGTGGATAGTGCCAACCCCTTCGATATGGAAGGGAACTTGGAGGGGCTGACAGCTGCCCAAGCAGAAGCATTCAAACAACAGGAAGTGCTGATGCAGCAGCTCATCAAGGAATCTCTCAGGGCTGCGGGGGCCTTGCCAGGGGAAGAAGTGCTCCTCACCGGCCACAGTGGCGGCGGCATCCATGCTGCGGCGGCGGCCGCAGATCCGGCTTTTCTGGCCGAGGTCAATGTGAAGATGATAGTCATTGCAGGAGCACCTGCACGGAACGCGGAGGTTCCCGCCAGTACAGCTGTGCTGGATCTGGAAAATGAGCACGATCTCGTGACGGCAGCAGACTTCGGCCCACCCGCCCCAACTCCCAACTGGGTGACGGTGACTTCTCACCGGCCCCCTCTGCCCGAGGGGACGGATTTGGGGGACATCCTCAAGGAAGCCCACTCCCTCGACAACTATCTTGACGACGCCGCAGCCCTAGACAATCCCGAAAATTCGGCAACTGACGGATCCAGAGAGGCCATCAAAACAATTTTGGGCGCTGGCGTTGCTGGAGCGGCAGTGGCAGGGACAAAATGGGTTTTCCAAGGGAAGGACGTCGACGATCAGCCCAGGTCCGGAACAAAATCCGAAAAAGGGGCCGGGACGAAGAACAAAAGTGAAAAAAGTGACCGCTACAAACTCGGCGTCCGTTAGAGGCAGGAAGTTCTTAGTGCCGAGTATCGTACTTTCTCAGGTTCCCAGTCAGCATGGACACCACGCTGATGATGAGCGCGGCGAAGATGGCTGTCCAGAAGAAGTCATCAATGCTGAAATCGACCGGAGTATAACTACTTAGCCAAGCGGTCAGCCACAACATGGCAGCGTTGATAACGATCGTGAACAAACCCAATGTCAAAATAGTCACCGGTAAAGACAGCAGTTTCACAATCGGTTTCACCAGCGCATTAACTACCCCAAATACCAGGCCGATAAACAAATACCCCAAGACCGTATTGACGGTAGCCGCAGTGCCTTCGGGTCCGCCCAAATTGGACTCAAGAACCGCTGCGGACGCGATGTGCATGCCGGGCAGGATCCAGCTGGCAAGCCACAGCCCAACGGCGTTGATGACTACTTGAATGATGAATCGTCGCATGTCCCCATGGTTACATAGTCCAGCAGCAGACGGCTGCAATGAATCCTTTTCTAGCACCCTCCCCGGGCTCACTCCGCTCGCGTGGGGCCCCTCGGCCGCTACGCTTGGGGGTATGACTGAGATGAATGCTGCCAATTCTTCGGTGCGGCCTCGCCCTGTAGTTGCCCGCCTGCCTAAATACGCTGCGGGAAAGCCGCCGGAAGACGTCCCTGGGCTGGAAAGCTTCAAATTGTCTTCCAATGAAAACCCGCTAGGTCCGGTCCCTGCAGTTCTGGACGCGATCCGCAACGCCACGGATGTCCACCGTTACCCGGACCCGAGTAGCACTGGACTACGCACGGCGCTCGGCGCATTCTTGAACGTGTCAGCTGATGACATTGTCACAGGCACAGGAAGTCTCGGGGCGCTGGATCAGATCCTTGCGGCCTTTGCTGGACAAAATGAGAACGGCGTGCAGGACGAGGTTGTCTACGCGTGGCGGTCCTTCGAGGCTTACCCCATTTCTGTTGGGCTTGCCGGCGCCAAGAGTATTCAGGTCCCGGTCCGCGCTGATGGCAGCCACGATCTCAAAGCAATGGCTGGCGCCGTCACCAACAACACCAAGGTAGTGCTGTTGTGCACGCCCAACAACCCCACCGGCACCGTGCTGCGTACGGAGGAAACAGAAGAGTTCATCCGTAGCATTCCCCAAGACGTCGTAGTAGTCATCGACGAGGCCTACCAGGAGTTTGTCCGTGCGGAAGATGCCGTCAGTGGCCTGGATTTGTACCGTAAGTACCCCAATGTGATTGCCCTTAGGACATTCTCCAAGGCGCATGGGCTGGCTGGGTTGCGGGTTGGATATTCAATTTCACAGCCTTGGATCAGCCAATATTTGCGCGCCGCCGCAACACCGTTTGCCGTCTCCGGAATCGGAGAAGCCGCAGCGGTCGCCTCGCTGGAAAACAATGACCAGGTTGTGGAAAGAGTACAAAGCCTGGTGGAGGAACGTGACCGCGTTGTGGCGGGCCTGGAGAAACTGGGATGGGAGATTCCCGATGCCCAGGGCAACTTTGTGTGGCTGGCATTGGGTGCCAATAGTCAAGAGTTTGCAACATTGGCACAGAGCCACGGCCTCTCATTGAGGGCCTTTGGTGATGAGGGCGTGCGGGTCAGCATCGGGGAAACGGCAGCAAACACACGATTCCTTGAAATCTGTGCTTCCTATACAAAAGAGCCACGGCGTTCCTAGCGATTAACAAAGGCAGGTTTTGCCGGGCTCTACCGATACAGTTGTAAATCGAAAACGTATATATATGCGCCCCCCGGAATGCATTCCGTAGGTGGCATATATCGGTACCAACGAGTCGAGGCGGGGCGCTTGAAGCCCTGGGTTTGGCAGACGAGGAGACAGCATGGGCACCGCCCAGCAAGCTGACACAGGCAATTCGCGCACCAGTGCCCAGGCATCGACGCGCCCACAAGCGGGGACCTCAGCCGGCGTCCTGCGCGCAGCCACAGTGGGCCCAGATGAGGCAGTCCAGCTCCTTGATGAGCATGGCGCCATTCATCACGACGCCACCTTTAGCCCTTACATTGAGAAGCTGGACCCTGAAGTTGTGCGTGGTTTCTACCGCGACATGGCAATCGTGCGCCGTTTCGACACGGAAGCAACCGCCCTCCAGCGGCAAGGTGAGCTGGCCCTGTGGGTTCCTGTTATTGGCCAAGAAGCCGCCCAAATTGGTTCCGGCCGTGCCATGAACAAGGCCGATTATGCCTTCCCCACGTACCGTGAGCACGGGGTGGCGTTGACGCGCGGCTTGGATTTGGCAGATCTCTTGAAGCTCTTCCGGGGCATTTCCAATGGCGGCTGGGATCCTCGCGAGACCAACTTCCATCTCTACACGCTGGTGCTCGCCGCGCAGACATTGCACGCAGTGGGCTATGCGATGGGCATCTCGCGCGATCTGGCAGCTGACCCCACAACCGAGCCGGCCGCCGTGGTGGCTTACTTTGGTGACGGTTCCAGCAGTGAGGGTGACGTTCACGAATCCATGGTGTTCGCCGCTTCCTACGACGCCCCCGTGGTATTTTTCTGCCAAAACAACAACTGGGCTATCTCCGTTCCCTTCGAGGTTCAGTCCAAGGTTCCGCTGGTCAACCGCGCTGCCGGATATGGCATCCCGGGCGTTCGCGTTGACGGCAACGATGTTCTGGCCGTCTACGCCGTGACCCGATGGGCGCTGGAGCATGCCCGCGATGGCCATGGCCCCGTATTCATCGAAGCCTCCACTTACCGCGTGGGCGCACACACCACGGCCGATGACCCCACCAAATACCGTATGAGTGCTGAAGAAGAGTTGTGGAAAACCCGGGACCCATTGGACCGGCTAGAAACGTACCTGCGTGCCGCAGGATTGGCTGATGAGGCGTTCTTTGAACAGGTAACAAACGACGGCGACGAGCTGGCTGCCCATGTCCGCCGCGCCACATTGGCGATGGGTGGGGCGGATATTCGCCAAAAGTTTGCCACGGTCTATGCGCAGGCCCACCCTCTGGTGGCCGAAGAGCTGGCCTGGTTTGAAAACTATGAGGCGTCCTTTGCTGAGGAAAATACCGAGAATTCGCAGACCCAGGGCGGCGCAGCATGAGCACAATGACCATTGCCAAGGCCATCAACGAAGGTCTGCGCGCAACACTTGCCAATGATCCCAAGAGCTTCCTCATGGGTGAGGACATTGGTTCTCTGGGCGGGGTCTACCGTGTGACGGAAGGCCTGAAAAAGGAATTTGGCGCCCACCGTGTCATGGACACGCCGCTGGCGGAATCCGGCATTATTGGGACCGCCTTGGGCATGGCTTTGCGCGGCCACCGCCCCATCTGCGAGATTCAATTTGACGGTTTTGTGTTCCCGGCGTTCAACCAGATCACCACGCAGCTGGCTAAAATTCATACCCGCTCCGACGGCCAGCTCAGCGCCCCAGTGGTCATCCGTATCCCCTACGGTGGCGGTATTGGCTCCATTGAGCACCACTCTGAATCTCCCGAGGCGCTCTTTGCCCACACTCCGGGGCTGCGTATCATCACCCCCTCCAACGCAAATGACGCCTACTGGATGATCCAGCAGGCCGTTGAGTGCAAGGATCCGGTGATCTTCTTTGAACCCAAGCGCCGCTACTGGCTCAAGGGTGAGGTCAATACGCAGGAGAGCCCGGGGGATCCGTTCAAGGCACATGTAGTGCGCGAAGGTAGCGACGCCACCCTTGTGGCCTACGGCCCGCTGGTCCCCGTGGCCCTGGCTGCTGCCAACGCGGCTGCCGAGGATGGTCACAGTGTGGAAGTCATTGACCTGCGCTCCATCTCCCCGATCGACTTTGACACCATTGAAGCGTCCGTGAAGAAGACTGGCCGCCTGGTTGTGGCCCACGAGGCTCCAACTTTTGGTGGCATTGGCGGGGAAATTTCCGCACGCATCAGTGAGCGTTGTTTTTACTCGCTGGAGGCACCTGCCATCCGCGTGGGTGGCTTCCATATGCCGTACCCGGTAGCCCGAGTTGAAGAGCACTACTTGCCGGACATTGACCGCATGTTGGAGGCGCTGGACCGCGCCTTCGCATACTAGGAAGGCCTCCCATGTCTACCCAGAATTTCTTTAAGCTGCCCGATGTTGGCGAGGGCCTTTTGGAGGCCGAAATTGTCTCCTGGAAGGTCAAGGCCGGCGATGTTGTGGCCGTCAATGACGTGATTGTGGAGATTGAAACAGCCAAGTCGCTTGTTGAACTGCCCTCACCCTACGCGGGAGTAGTTGCGGCGCTGATGGTTGCTGAAGGTGACACGGTTGACGTGGGAACACCCATCATCGCCATTGGCTCTGAGGCGCCAGCCGGTGATTCCAAGGGTTTTTCAGCCGAGGCTCAGGGTCCGGCCCCCGCCGCCTCCGAGGTGCCGAACGAATCAGAGCAGATAAAGCCGCTGGTAGGTTCTGGACCCAAGGCTGACGCCGTCAAGCGCCGTGCGCGGAAAACTCCAGCCCATTCCACTGCAGCCCCTTCCACTGCAGCCCCTTCCACCCCGGCCCCTTCCGCTCCGAATGGGGACCCATCTTCGGCTCCGGTCTCGGCTCAGGCAGAGCCGCAGTTCCCGGCGGCAAACACTGCGCTCTCGGCGCAAGCAAAATCCAATCGCGTGTTGGCAAAACCGCCGGTGCGTAAGGCTGCCAAGGATCTGGGTATCGATCTAAGTCTGGTCTCCGCCTCCGGAGTGCGCGGCGAAGTGACCAAGAAGGATCTGCTCAGCTACCAAGATCAGCGCGCGGCTGGAGAAGGCCAGGGCGCATCAGCTCCGGGCCAGTCAGCCCAGTTCTGGTCAGCCTCAACTCCCGCCACCGGCAAGGTGGAAAACCCGCGCCAAGATGACCCTCGCATTGAGCGCATCAAGGTCAAGGGTGTCCGCAAGGCGACCGCCAAGGCCATGGTGGAGAGCGCGTTCTCGGCCCCGCATGTCAGCATCTTTGTTGATGTGGACGCCTCACGGACCATGGAATTTGTGAAGCGGCTCAAGGCGTCACGCGATTTCGAGGGCATTAGAGTTTCCCCCCTGCTGATTCTGGCCAAGGCCGTCATCTGGGCCGCCGCACGCAACCCCTCCGTCAACGCCACGTGGGCAGGCGATGAAATTATCATCAAGCACTTCATGAACCTAGGCATTGCGGCAGCCACGCCGCGCGGGCTTATGGTGCCAAACATCAAGGACGCACAGGACCTTTCCTTAAAGGAACTGGCCATTGCGTTGAATGGATTGGCCACAACCGCGCGGTCAGGCAAGACGGCACCGGCGGACATGGCCGGCGGCACGCTGACGGTCACTAACATCGGCGCACTGGGCATTGACACGGGCACGCCCATCATCAACCCGGGCGAGGTGGCAATCGTGGCCTTTGGTACCATCAAACAAAAGCCGTGGGTGGTGGATGGTGAGGTTGTGCCGCGCTGGATCACCACGCTGGGCGGATCCTTCGACCACCGCGTGGTGGACGGCGACCTCTCAGCCCGATTCATGGCTGACGTTGCCGCCATCATGGAAGAGCCGGCACTCCTGCTGGACTGAACCGGTCAGAAAATCCGCGCCTTGTGAAAAATGCCGCCGTTTGACGTAAATGCCATGGTTCAAACTAGGGCATTTACGTCAAACGGCGGCATTTCTGTGTAGCTACCGTACATGGCGGCTGCGGGCAGGGCCTCCGCTACACCCCGGCGATCGCCTCGGCCAGAACTGGAGCCAGCCGCTTCACTCCTTCACGCAACGTTTCCGGAGGTACGGCGCTGAATGCCAGGCGCAGCTTGTTGCTGGGGCCTTGCTGGGGAGAGAATGCTGCGCCAGGAACAAACACCACACCGGCATCGATCCCCTTGTGCAGCAGCGGGTATGTGTCGATCCCTTCAGGCAGGCTCAGCCAGACGAAGAAGCCGCCCTCGGGTTTGGTCCAGGAGACAGTGTCCGGCATGAACTCGGCCAAGGCCTGCAGCAATGCCGTGCAGCGCTCCTGGTACAGCGCACGGTAGGTGCTGACCTGGCCCTGCCAGTCGTAGTTGTTCAGGTAGTCGCTGACCAGCATTTGATTGAAGGTGGGCGGGCATAGGGTCACGGCCTCGCTAGCCAGGTAGAAGCGCTGCTTCAAATGTGCCGGGACCAGGGCCCAGCCAATGCGCAGCCCCGGTGCAAAAATCTTGGAGAACGAGCCCAAGTACAGCACGTCTTCAGCGTTGGCCGCACGCAGGGGCTCCGGGAGAACGCCGTCGAACTTCAAGAGCCCGTAGGGATTATCTTCCAGTACCAAGATATTTGCTTTACGGCATATATCTACAATTTCCTGGCGCCGTTCCCGTGCCAGCATGACGCCGGAGGGGTTGTTGAAGTTCGGGATGGTGTAGAGCAGCTTGATGCGCTTGCCCTCGGCCTGTAACGCGGCAATGCGCTCCCGCAGCAGTGCAGGGACAATGCCGTGCTCATCGCCAATCACTGGCTGTACGTCAACTTCGTACGCCTCGAAAGTGTTCAGTGCGCCAACGTAGGTGGGATCCTCGATCAAGATGACATCGCCTGGATCGCAAAAAACCTTCGCCGCCACGTCCTGCGCGGATTGCGATCCGGCCGTGATGACCACGTTCTCCGGATCGGCATCGAGAATTCCCTCCGCTGCCATGACCTGGCAAATTTGGGTCCGCAGTTCCAAGGTGCCCTGCCCGCCGCCATATTGCAGGGCCTCCAGACCGTGCGTGGCAATGATGGCGGACGCCGAAGCGGCCAGCCGATCCAGCGGCAGTGACTGCAGGTAAGGGTTGCCTCCGGCCAAGGACACCAGGCCCGGCTGCATGGAAATTTCGAAAACATCCCGGACGGCTGATTGCTTGATGTTGGCAGCCCGGGCAGAGAGCAGGGCTTCATGCCTGTGCGCGCCCGGGGGCAGTGTGCTGGCGGAGGCTCGCGTCAGGGCGTCGACGGCTTCTTCGGACAGGGTTTCGGCGGCGTAGGCGTCGGAGGCTGAAGTGTTCACGTGCTCAGGATATAACCAATGTTGCTAAATAGGCATCAAAAGTTTTTCTTTAGTGCGCGCTACTTCAGGCTGAGTGCCGCGCTGAGCGGTTGCCCATTGAGTGTGATCGCCACAGGTGCTCCGGCGGCCTGCTTGGCGGTGAGTAGAAGTTGCGCTTCCACCCGCGGGATGTCACATTCCCCGCCCATCACCAAGGTGCCCGTGAGGTGGGCCGTAATGCTTGTCCCCGACCGCTCAACTGAGGACACCGCAACAGCAGATTGCCAGAGAGCATTGAGCAGACCTGATTGTCCGTAGCTCTTCGAATGGTTATCGAGAAGTGTTTGCAGCGCCGCCTGGACGGGGTCCGTATAAGTTACGGGCGCGCTTTTTACGGCAACCGCACTATCCCCGCAGCCCACCGCCGGTCCAGAGACGCCGGAATCGTGCTCGGCGATGAAGTACAGGCTCAAGGTTGCCGTGGTGGGCGCAGCTGTTGCGTGTGTCGAGGACGACGCCGGATCCTGGCTTGGTGCCCCAATCCCACCAGTGCTTGAGGTGCTCAGGCTTGAAGTGGGGGAGGAGGTGGCCGTTTTGCTGGCGGCTGTGTCGCTGGCCGCCGGGCTTGCTGAGCCGCCCCGGTTGCCTCCCGTGCATCCTCCCAATGCCAGGACGATTCCTGCCAAAAGTACCAGAGCTGATGATGTCCTCATGACGGCCTCCCGATGAGACGTAGGTGGATGCGATGCTTGCACACCGCTTCTGAGCTGCCGCGTTTCTGAGCCGCCACTTTTTTCTGGCAGCCACGCTTTTGGCAAGCAGTATCTCTACAAATCACGCTACGTCAGCCCACGGTGCGAATAAAGGAGCGCAAGGCAACAGGCGTTCAACTGCAACCACGTCGCAGGATGGTCACGAGCCCACGAGCCCACGAGCCCACGAGCCCCTAACTGCGGCGATGAAGCCTCATACGAGCACGCGCCAGTCAGTGCTCAGTGGCAGGCCATGTGCCGTGGAAACCGAATGGTGCGTGATGGAGCCGCCAGCCACGTTGAGCCCTGCCAGCAGGGCTGGATCGGCGTCAAGCGCGGCGGCCACGCCACGGTTTGCCAGGGCCACCACGTAGCGCAAGGTGACGTTGGTCAGTGCGTAGGTGGAAGTGTTGGGTACCGCGCCGGGCATATTTGCCACACAGTAAAACAGTGAATTGTGGACAGTGAAGGTGGGATTGTCGTGTGTGGTGGGCCGGGAATCTTCAAAGCAGCCGCCCTGATCAATGGCGATGTCTACTAAAACCGAGCCCGGCTTCATGCGGGACACCAATTCATTGCTGACAAGCTTGGGGGCCTTGGCGCCGGGAATCAGCACGGAGCCAATCACCAGATCTGCCTGCAGTAGTGATCGCTCGATCTCCAAGGTGTTAGAGGCCACGGTTTTGAGCCTGCCATGGTAATCGTCATCCAGTTCCTGCAACCGCGGGATGTTAATGTCCATGATGGTCACGTCGGCGCCGGCGCCAATGGCCATGGCCGCGGCCTGGGTGCCAGAGACCCCCGCTCCCAGGATGGCCACATTGGCTGGGCGAACACCCGGAACCCCTCCCAAGAGCATGCCCTTTCCGCCAAACGGGGCAGTCAGGTACTGGGCTCCTACCTGTACTGACAGGCGCCCTGCCACAGCTGACATGGGTGCCAACAGGGGAAGAAACCGTCCCACCTGAACGGTCTCGTACGCAATGGCCGTGACCCCCGAATCCATGAGTGCGCGCGTTAGTTCCGGCTCTGCAGCCAGGTGCAGATACGTAAACAGCACCAGCCCCTTGCGGAAGTAGCCGTATTCGCTGCTGACGGGTTCCTTGACTTTGACCACTATCTCAGAGCGAGCCCAGATCTCACCGGGATCCCCAAGGAGTTCCGCGCCAGCTAAGGCAAACTCGGCGTCACTGATACCTGAACCAGTTCCGGCCCCGTTCTGGACCAGCACGGTGTGCCCGTTACGGACCAGTTCATGAACCCCGGAAGTAGTGAGGGCCACGCGGAATTCGTTATTCTTTACTTCTTCTGGAACGCCAATGATCATGATGTACCGTCCTCACTAAATTATTGTCAAAAAATTGGCTGGTTTGGCGCCCTCAAAGAGGTGCGCTGAAGGGACGTGCGGCCGCGGCTGGCCGGTCAGGGTGAGCGCCGGTCAGGGCGAGCACCGGTCCGCGCGAGCCGGAAAGCGGGCTACTGGGGGGGCTCCCCGGCACTGAGACCTTTTGGCTGGCTAACCAGTCCGTAATATCTTGACGGCGGATGCGCCGGTGCGAGCCGCGGTATTCCACAGCAATCTCGCCTCGATCCGTAAGGTTACGCAGAAAGGTGTGGGAGATCCCGGCCAGTTCTGCGGCCTGAGACGTGGTGAGTAGCTCAGCAATGCTGGCTACATTCACGGCGTCCCCTTGCGAAAGCCGGCGCAGGAGGTCCAGCACGGCTTCCCGCGCACCAGTATCAAGACGGTGCGCGGTTCCGTCCACGAATACCGTCACATCATCACTGTCGGCGAGGGTCCGTGTCAGGGCAGCCTGTTCTTCGGGACGCAAAGGGGAACTGATTCGGGGCGCATGCAAGGTCATGGATCACATGGTAACCCGGACTGTAGGGTATGACCCATGGAACAAAGAATCCGCACGGCAGTCTTGGGATATGGATTGGCGGGAAGTGTTTTCCATGCCCCGTCAATCGCCGCGTTGGATACGTTTAGTTTGGACGTCATTGTCACCTCGGATCCGGCCCGCCAAGCCGCGGCACTAGCAGCCCATCCAAGTGCCCGGGTGCTCTCCCGCGAGGAGTGGGATAGCGCCACAGGGGATGGGGCCAACAGTCATGAAAACCTTGACCTGGTAGTGGTGGCCACCCCGCCAGCTACACACGTGAGGCTGGCAAGCCGGGCGTTGGCAGCAGGCTGCGCGGTAGTGGTGGACAAGCCTTTCACACCGAGCAGCGCTGAGGGCGAGGCGTTGATTGCCCTGGCCAAGGCGCGCGGACAAATTCTCACCACCTACCAAAATCGGCGCTGGGACGGGGAATACCTCACGCTGGTGAAACTACTCGCTGACGGTGCCCTCGGTTCGGTCCACCGTTTCGAATCCCGTCTGGAACGGTGGCAGCCAGTCATCACCAAGGCCTGGAAGGCGCAGGCAACAGTGGATGCAGGTGGCGGGATCCTTTTCGATCTGGGCACCCATCTCATTGATCAGGCGTTGGAACTTTTCGGCCCCGTGACGCGGGTCCATGGGGAATTGGCCGCCAGGCGCCCGGCAGAAATGGCCGACGACGATGCTTTCGTTGCGTTGGAACATGCCAACGGGGTGATTTCTCACCTCTGGATGAATCTGACAGCCGCGCATAAAGGCCCGAGGCTGCGTGTGCTGGGCTCGGAAGGTGCCTATGTGAAGCAGGATGGCGATATCCAAGAAGCGCAGCTCCAGGCAGGGATCCGCCCGGGTGATGCAAGCTACGGTGTTGAGTCCCCGGAGCAGTGGGGAAATGTGTGGCGGGCGGGGGAGGCCGCACCGGTCCCCACCGAACGGGGAGATTTTTCAGTTTTCTATGAACTGCTGGCGGACGCTATTTCCCAGGGCGGCCCAGTGCCGGTGGATCCGGCCGATTCCGTGGAAGGATTAAAAATCATTGAATTAATTCGAGCCAGCGCAGGGCGATCTTTACCCGGCAGCGCAACTTCCGGCAGCGCTACTTCCGCCAGCGCCGATTCCTAAAGGGTCACTTCCGCGGAGTCAGCGTCAAAGTCGACGCGGCAAGTAGCTCGGCACGTAGGCTGGGGCCATGCAATTCAGGATGGTACGGATCAGTTGGACTGAGCGGGAGGCACGGGCGTGACTTTCAAAGATGCAGATGCAGGAGCCATGCCCACCGCCCAAAGTGTGGCGTTGGCTGAACCCACAATCAATGTCAGGCACCGCTGGACAGCGTCTATTGTGCTAGTCAACGTGGGTATTAACGCCGCCTTCTTTGGCCCCATACAAGTTCTGCTGGGGCAGCAGGCCATGACCTTTAACGCCGATGAGAAAGAGGGCATTCTAGCGTTGGTGACAGGTGCAGGTGCCGCTGTCTCCCTTGTTGCCAACCCACTTTTTGGCACGTTCAGTGACAGGACAACCTCACGCTTTGGCCGGCGCGTCCCCTGGGTTTTCATCGGCGCCTTACTGGGCACCATTGGCCTGGTGGGATTGGCGGGTGCGCCCAGTGTTGCGGCCATGACGCTCCTGTGGTGCCTGGTGCAATTGGGCTGCAACGGGGCGCTTGCCGCCACCACGGCGGCCATCCCGGACCAGGTTCCGGTGCGCCAGCGCGGCAGCATTGGCGGGTTGGCGTCCATGGGCACCGTGGTGGGCATCCTGGTGGGGGCGGCCATTGGTGCCGTAGTGTCCGGAAACTTCGCACTCGGTTTCATTATCTGCGCCATTGGCCTGGTGGTGGGCATGGTGCCGTACTTGTTTTTCGCCAATGACCCAGTATTGGATGCGAGGGAGAAGTCGCCCTTTCGCTGGGTGAGTTTCATCGCCGGCTTTTGGATCTCACCACGCCGTTACCCGGACTTTGCGTGGGCGTGGATCACCCGCTTCCTGGTCAACGTGGGCAACCACCTGGTCACCTTATACTTGCTGTTCTTTCTCACTGACGCCGTGCATCACAAGGATCCCGCGTTCGGCGTCCTGGTCCTGACGGGCATCTACGCCGTTTTGACGCTCATCACGGCCGTCATTGGCGGGCGGTGGACTGACAAGGTGGGCAGGCGCAAACCATTTGTTATTGCCTCATCGGCAATCATTGCCCTCGCCGCCCTGATTCTTGCCTTTTTCCCAACCTGGACCGGAGCCATTGTGGGCGCTGCGGTTCTGGGTATTGGCTACGGGGTGTACCTGGCCGTGGACTTCGCGCTCCTGACCCAGGTCCTGCCATCTTCCGCCAGCCGGGGTAAGGATATGGGGGTCATCAATGTGGCTAATTCCCTGCCGCAGGTCATTGCGCCCATCATTGCGTGGCCACTGGTTACCCTGTTCGGTGGCTATGTGACCCTGTATGTGGCGGCCGCCGTGATTGGGCTGCTTGGCGCCGTGTTCGTCGTCAAAATCAAGGGGGTTGACTAAGGGAGGGCCGAGGGCTGCGCCCCTCTGAGCAATTTGAGTGACACTGTGTCGTTAAGATCTTGACAGACTGTCACTATCTTTGATTAGCTAAGGCTTACTTAATCTAATTATGGAGTTTGCCATGTCTGCACCCGCAGTTGAATCCGCTCTACCCGAGACTGCTGCTGAGCTCTCGCAGGAACTTAAAACTCACACCGCGGCAGCCCACGCGGCGGCAGAGGATTCCAGCTTCGTGGCCGAGCTGATGGGTGGGACTTTAGATGCTGCCGCCCTGATCAGCCTGCTGGATCAGAGCCTGATCATTTACCGCGCCCTGGAAGCTGCCTTGGCTTCCCATGTAAACCACCCCCAGCTGGGTGCTTTCATCGATCCGAAGCTGGCCCGCGTTGGAGCACTGGAACGCGATATGGCCTACCACCACGGCGCCGACTGGGAGGCGCAGCTTGCTGACGGGCGCATCACCATTGTGCCCGCCACCCGCACCTACGCCGATGAACTCTCAACTCTGGGCCGCGAATCAATCGAGTTCCTGCTGGCCCACCACTACGTGCGCTACATGGGCGACCTCTCCGGCGGGCTCATCATCCAGCGCATGGTCCAGCGCCACTACGGCATTGCCGATGAGGGCCTGAACTTCTACGCCTTCGATCAGATCGCCAAACCCAAGCCGTACAAGGACGCTTACCGCACCCTCCTGGACACCACCGATTTCACCCGGGAACAAAAGGATTCCATCCTAGCTCACGCCTCGAATTCCTTCGAACTCAACCGGGCAGTATTTGTGGACTTGGACGCTGCCCGCAAGGCCGCTGCCTAGTCACACCCTCAACAAGTCACGCGCTTAACAAGCCACACGCTTAACCCAAAGAACGACGGCGGCACTCCCGTGCCGCCGTCGTTCTTCCTCCCGAAGGGGTACTACTCCTTGCGGGCCACTTGGTAGTGAGCGTCCGCATAAACAGTGACAAAGCGGGTACCGGGGAAGCGCTGTTCCGCCTCCTGGGCGATGGCGGTGGCAGCCAGGCCAGGGCGGCCGGAAACATCGAAGAAAACGTAGTCCGGGACCGGATTCTTGTTGCCAATCCAATACACTTCGGTGCGGTCCACCAAATAGCTCATGAGAGAAATATCGGTTTCCACCGTGACACCATCCGGCACGGCGGCCAAGGCGCTTTGTGAGGAAGCTGCCGTGGTGAGCGGGAAGTTTTTGGCCGGGTCGGCCAACTTTTCAAAAGCGTATTGGCTGCTCAGTACCACGGCAATGACCATGATGGTGGTGCCCAGCAGCAACCGTAGCCGCATGCCGGAGAGGACTTTGCGCCGGGACAGCGCATCAATGGCGGCGATGAAAACCACTGGCATCAGGACGGCGCTGTATTGCCATTCCTGCCCCCAGTACACGGGGAGTTCCGAGAGGAAGCGCCAGGCCAGAGTGGGCAGGACAATCAGCGTTAGTGGTGAAAACAAGCAGAGGCCGGCGGTGATGGCTGCCAGGAGCAGCACTGTGGTGACCTTGTCCGGCTGGAAGAGGGTTGCGGGGTCTTTTAAGAGGCCTGCGATGTTGAGCTGGCTCTGGTAGGCCCATTCGGATCCGGGGTTCATCGAGGGCAGAATGACTTTGGTGGTCAGCACGAACCAGCCCACACCCCAGGCTGAGAGCCAGAGGCCGGCGGCGGTTCGGGCTCGCCACGCCATGACCAGGCCAATGACAAACACCGTCAGCCCCAGGTCCTCCTTGACGAAGACAAGCAACGAGGCCCATATCCAGGCGGAACGCCACTTTTCCTCCAAGAGTGCAACCAGGGATAGGGCCAGCAGCGGGACAGCAAAAGCAATCTCATGGAACTGTGAGTCCACGGCAGATTGCAGCCCCCAACTCAAGGCGTAACCAACCCCCAGGCATGCGCCGGTGATCCTGCCCAGCCGTTTGATGGCCAAATGGGCAACAACCACCACGGAAATAGCCAGCAGCATGTTCTGCACCACCAGCAAGGTGTAAGCGCTGGGGAAAAGCTTGTAAAACGGGGCCAGCAACACCAGTATAGGGTGGAAGTGATCGCCGAGCAGGTTGTAGCCATCGCCCTTCAGGCTCACAATGGGCGGGCGGAAGTTTGCGTAGTCCTTGGCTAATTGGGTGAAGATACCCAGATCCCAGGACCGGACGGTGAAGCTTTGCCACTGCAGCCAGGAAAACATGGAATACACCACGAAGGCCATGGCGCCTACCAGTCCAGACAGGGACAGGGCTGAGGCAGCCACCTCCCGCAGTCCGGCCGAGATGCGGGGTCTCGTACCGGGCGGAACGGCCGCCGCGTCCTGCCCATCCCGGGCGTCCTGGCGACTAGTCGCCTCGGGGCTGATTTTTTGCACTGTGCTCACCGTGAAAGTCTAGGCTGGGAGCCTGCTAACCCGGGCATTGTGAAATGCCTGGCTGCGGCCGCGGGCACTGCAGAGTAAGGGCGTGCCCAAGGTCTGGGGCTTGTTAGCTGCGCTTTACCTGCGCGGAAAAATGATTGTGCGGCCTGTGACGGGATGGGCCATGACATCGATTCCGTGTTGGTAAACGCGGCTGAGGATCTCCTCCGTCAACACCTCTTCGGGTGTGCCAAGGGCGGCCAGCTGGCCCTTCTCTAGAACCGCAACCTTATCGGCATAGCCAGCTGCCAGATTCAGATCATGGAGCACAACCACCACGGCGCGGCCGGCGGCGGCACGAGCGCGGGCCACTTGGAGCACCAATTCCTGGTGCCGCAGATCCAAGGCTGCGGTGGGCTCATCGAGCATCAATACAGCGGTGTCTTGGGCCAGTATCCGCGATAACGCCACGCGAGCCTTCTCGCCACCCGAGAGGTGGGAGAAACGCCGTTGGGCAAAGTCACTGATATCAGTGGCGGCCATGGCAGCGGTGATGAGTTCGTCGTCGTGCAGGGAAGCTGCCGTGTTGGACCAAGGGGCGCGGCCCATCTGGACCACTTCAAGCACATTGAAGGGGAAGCTGAGCTGGATCTGCTGCAAGAGCACGGCCCGTCGCAGCGCCAACTCCTGTGCACGCCATTGGTGCAGTGGGCGGCCGGAGAGTTCAATCTGGCCGCTTTCTAGCTCTAGATCGCCGGCCAAGGCGGCTAGCAGCGTGGACTTTCCGGCGCCGTTGGGCCCCACCAGGGCCAGTACCTCCCCGGCCATGACGGATAAGTCAACACTGTTGAGCACCCTCTTGCCACCCAGCTCTACGGAGACGCCGGTGGCCACTATTGCTACCTCGCCGGGGATCAAAGGGTCCGGAATCTCTGTGGGCGGGGCGCGGAAAACATCCAACATGCTCATGCCCAGCCTCCTTGTTCGTTGCGGGTCCGGCGCAGGAGCCAGAAGAAGAAGGGGCCGCCAATGAGTGCCGTCAACATGCCCAGGGGAAGGTCTGAATACGTGACGAGGGTGCGGGCTCCAAGATCGGCCAGCAACACTAGGAGTGCGCCGCCCAAGGCGCTGGCGGGCAGGAGTAGTTTGTGGCCCGGGCCTGCGATGATGCGGATCAAGTGCGGCACCACGAGTCCCACGAAGCTGACAATCCCAGTGAAGGCCACCCCTGCCCCCACTAGCAGGGCTACCGTGATAATCATTCTCATGCGAAGCCGTTCCACATTGACACCCAAATGCCTGGCCGAGCGTTCTCCCAGTGCCAGCAAGTCCAGTTTTCCGGCCGCAGAAAAGGCCATGACCAAGCCGGCAACTAACAGTGGCAGCACGGAGAGAACACTGATCCAACTGGTTCCGTTGAGGCTGCCCAACTGCCAGAAGATGAGCTGGTCACGGGCGTTGGGATCGGCAACATAGGTATAGAAGGCGATCATTGCGAACGTGAAGGCGTTCACCGCAATACCCGTCAAGACAAGCGTCACCACTTCAGTGCGGCCCTTGCTGCGCGAGAGGCTGTACACCAGCAAAGTGGTGATGAGCCCGCCCATGAACGCGAAGATGGCCACCACCCAATTCCCGTGCGTGGCCAGACCTGTCACTATGGCGGTGCTGGCCCCCACAGCTGCGCCGGAGGACACCCCCACCACAGCAGGTTCCGCCAGCGGGTTGCCAAAGACTCCCTGCATGACGGTGCCCGAGCACGCCAGTGCGGCACCGACAATCATGGCCAAGGCGACGCGGGGAAAACGGACTGACCAAAGGGTTTCATAGCCTCGAGGATGTTCCGGAAGCGGTGCTCCGCCGAAGGGGGCACTCAGTCCGGTGCCGAAGTAGTCCAGCCAGCCCTGCAGCCAGTTATTGATGCCGTGAAGAATGCTGCCAATGACTTCCACGGGGGCAATGTGCAGTTGTCCCGTGCCGGCGGCGATGATGGCGGTAATGGCCAGTGCCGCCGAAAGGACACCCAGGATGAGGCGGTCCTTCGCTCTACCTCTAGATTTCTTTGGGGCTTTGCGGGGCTTGGGTGGTTTGCTAATTTCTAGCTGTGCGGCGGCGGACTCCGTGGTGTTGGTGGACGTTTTTGTGCTCATTCGGAGTTTCCATGGATGGCTTGAGAGAGTGCCTTGATGATTTGGCCTGAGCGGGGGCCGAAGCTGAGCAGCGTGCCATCGGCCACATCAATCACACGCTTGTTGGCTCCGGCAGGCGTCTGGGCAATGCCTTGAATCTTGAATAGGCCTTCTGCTCCACCCACGCTTTCGAGGCCTCCGGACATAAGGAGCAGCACGTCAGGGGCGGCCTTGATCAAAGCTTCGGAGGTGAGAGGAGTAAAAGGCATCTTCAAGCCAATGTCTGTTCCGACGTCGGCAGCGCCAGCAGCCTTGATCATGTCATCGGCGCCGGATCCGGGGCCCGCCATGAGGTAGACGCCAGCGGTGCCGCGTACATACAGGAAAGCGATGCGCGCCGGGGTAGCGTCGCGGGGAACCATGCTCAGTGCGGCAACCATGTCCGCGCCAACCAGCTTGTTGAGCTCAACGCCGGCGTCAGGAATACCCAGGGCCCCGGCAACGGCGGTGATCTGGTGACTGACCCCGTTCATGGTGCGGGACGGGTCAAAAAATATTACCGGGATGCCTACTGCCCGCAATTGTTCTTGTACTTCCAGCGGGCTGATGGTGGTGTCAGTGAAGATGACGCTGGGGTTCAGTGCGGTAATAGATTCGGCATTGAGATCATGGCCTGTGGGGGTGACAATCGTGGCATTTTTCGCCTGCGGGAAGTCTGCTGCACGGTCCCGGCCAATGACGTTGGCTCCCAAGCCCAACCCATAAACAATTTCAGTCAACGTGCCGTGCAAATCAATGGTGACGATTCGGCTCACATCTGTAACTGACACTTGCACCCCGTCGCAAGAAAGCACGGTGGTGGGGAGTGCGGGGGTGGGGGTGGCGGCCACTATGGGCAGGGTGATCCCCGATGTATCAACTGTTGTGGGGCCCGCCTGAGTGGAACTGGTAGAGGTTGTGCTGCCGGCTGAGGCGCCCGGGCTTGTGCTTACTGCCTGCCATTCGGTGGGGAGCGGTAGCTTGCCGGCTGTGCCGTCCGTGCATGCGGACACAGGAGCCGCGGTTGTGGAGGTGGCCGCGCTGGGGGAGTCTGCCGGGCCCTTAGTGCCGGGTTCTGCGGGAGCGCATCCACTGACAAGCCAGGAAAGCAACACCACTGACGCGAGGGTTGCAAAAGAGTGTTTCCGGGCGCTTGATCGGCGTTCGGGCGCAGCAAAGGGCTGAAAAGCAAAAGTCATTAGTTCCCCAGAGAGAGGCGGCGACGGTGCAAAAGTCGGTCCGCAGCAAGCCGTAAACCGTCCTTTTTCTTAACTAAGCCTACCCTAGGTTAGGTTATGTTTAGGTCAATCTAATCTTGCGTAATGTGCGTGCCTGAAAAGTTGCTACATGCTTCGCCGGGAATCCAGAGAATCAACGCGATATTGCGTCATCACAGCATGCGCACGGACAGTTCGTTCTGTGCGCATGGCGGGCTGCTTCCGGGCAGGCCCCCAACAAGGAGGATCATGAGGGGAATCACCAGCCGCGATGTGGCACAGGTGCCACAAAGGGGTGCTCAGACGCGCCTCACCCGCATTCTGGGTGTTTTAGTGCTGTCAGGCGGCTTGGCTCTGGCGTCAGGTGCTGGTGCGTTTGCAGCATCGAGCAGTGGGCCCAGCGGCCAGTCGCTGACTGTGGACAGGTCAACAGGGTTGGCCGAGGCAGGAGACTCCGTGCAGGTCAGCGGTGCCGGTTTCGATCTGAGCAAGGGCATTTACGTGGGTGTCTGCGTCAATAATGGTCCCGGCGTTGTAGCCTCGCCATGCCTCGGCGGTGTAGATATGACCGGTGGGAGCGGCAGCTCATTGTGGATTTCCTCCAACCCTCCGGCCTATGGTCAGGGACTTGCGCAGCCGTTCTCCCAGAGCGGAGGCAAGGGCTCATTCTCTGTCTCGTTGGCTGTGAGTGCGGCCGATGCGTTGACGAGTTGTCAAGATCCGGCCACTGCGCCCAATGGTTGCGTCATTGCCACTCGCGCAGATCACACCCGTAGTGCAGACCGCAGCGCTGATGTCATGGTTCCCATTAGTTTCGGGGCCGCAGCCGCGGAAAAGGGCGCCGGTACAGTCGCCGACGCCGCCGGGCAGAGCGGCGAGAAGAAGGCAGCCAAGGGTGGCCTGGCAAAAACGGGTGCCACAACAGGCATTTACATTGCTGGCGGCGCAGTGCTGCTGGCGCTGGGCGGCGGCGCCGTTGTCATGACCACCCGGCGTCGAGGTGGGAAATGAACCAGCCCAATTCCACAAGAAATTCTCCCCGATCACAGAGGAAGACCATGACATCGCAACAACGAGGCCTCTGGTGGCGGCGGCCTTTGGCCGTCCTTGCCGCACTCGCCATGACAGGAGGCGCCGTGGTGGTGAGCGCCCCGGCAGCTTCTGCCGCACCGGCCACCCCTGAAGTGAGTGCTGGCAGTCTCGATTGGGGAGTTAAGGAATCATTCCGCAACTACCTCAAGATGTCTTTTGCCGGGGGAACAACAACACTAGGCGGCGGGGCTAGCGAAAACGCTGATGGTACCTACAATTTTCCGGCCGCGGCTGTTGACCCTGCCGCGCAACTTGTCAGCTTTGGCGGGTCAGTAAGTTATTCTGCCCATGAGGGGCAGCTCGCCGTCGAGATTTCGGACATTCGTTTAGACCTGGCGCGTGGCTTTCTGGTAGCTGATGTGGTGAGCAAGTCGCGCGTGGGCACCGCAATGGTGACTTACGACGACGTGGACCTCACCACCCTGGGCGCTGGTGCGAGCGTGGCGGACGGTGAAGCCAGTGGGACTGCTTTGCCTGCGAAATTGACCGCCGGTGGAGTTCCTGCGTTTGCATCCTTTTACGGTGAGGGTGATCCTTTTGACCCCGTAAGTTTTGCGGTTTCCTATGTTGCTCCCGTTGAGGTGCCGGTGGTGACCGCGTCGCCGGCTGCGCAGGCAGTGGAGAGTGGCGCTCCGGTGACATTCACGGCCGCCGCCACCGGGCATGATGCGCTGCAGTGGCAGGTTCTTGCCGCTGGCTCCGCGGACTGGGCTGATATTGCTGGGGCTTCAAGCCCCACACTGACCATTACTGCCTCGGCGCTCGAGAATGGCAACCAATACCGTGCCGCGTTCACCAACGCAGGCGGTGTTGTCTACAGCGGGGCTGCGGCTCTGACAGTGACCGAAGCGGAGGAGCCTGTTCCTGTGTTTACGCCTGAGTTGAAGGTGTTTGCTGCTGATGGTGTGACGGTTTTGAGTGGTCCTGTTGCTGAGGGTGCGAAGGTTGTTGTTAAGGGATCTGGTTTTGATCCGCAGGCCAATATTGCGCCTGCTGGTTCGCGTCCGCCGATTGCTGCTGGGAATCCGGCGGGTGTGTATGTGGTGTTTGGTAAGTTCGCTGATAAGTGGCGGCCGTCTGAGGGGGCTCCTTCTTCTGCTCGTGTGGTGGGGGATCAGTTGTGGGCTTTGAGTCAGGCTGCGCTTGATGCAGTTCCAGCGGCGTACAAGAAGGTTGTTAGTGATCAGTGGGTTGAGATTTCCCCTGAGGGTAATTTCACTGCGACGCTGACGGTGGCGAAGAAGACTGACAAGAACGGTGAAGTTCAGTGGCCTGAGGCTGGCAATTTTGGTGCTTACACCTACCCTGCGGGTGGGACGAGCAAAGCTGCGCAGGAACTTTACGCACCAATCACCGTTGGCAAGCCTGTTCCTGTGTTTACGCCTGAGTTGAAGGTGTTTGCTGCTGATGGTGTGACGGTTTTGAGTGGTCCTGTTGCTGAGGGTACGAAGGTTGTTGTTAAGGGATCTGGTTTTGATCCGCAGGCCAATATTGCGCCGGCTGGTTCGCGTCCGCCGATTGCTGCTGGGAATCCGGCGGGTGTGTATGTGGTGTTTGGTAAGTTCGCGGATAAGTGGCGGCCGTCTGAGGGGGCTCCTTCTTCTGCTCGTGTGGTGGGGGATCAGTTGTGGGCTTTGAGTCAGGTTGCGCTTGATGCAGTTCCAGCGGCGTACAAGAAGGTTGTTAGTGATCAGTGGGTTGAGATTTCCCCTGAGGGTAATTTCACTGCGACGCTGACGGTGGCGAAGAAGACTGACAAGAACGGTGAAGTTCAGTGGCCTGAGGCTGGCAATTTTGGTGCTTACACCTACCCTGCGGGTGGGACGAGCAATGCTGCGCAGGAACTTTACGCACCAATCACCGTTGGCAAGCCTGCAGAACCCGTTGCCAAGCCTGCTCTGAAAGTTGAGCCGGCAACGGGCCTCAAGCATGCTAGCAAGGTCATGGTGTCCGGTTCTGGTTACACAAAAGACCGCTGGATTTATATTGCAGAAACCGCTCAGGGCCCCGGTGCTGACAGGGTGCCGGAGTCCTACGAGAACGCTGTTCGGCTGAAGGTGGATCCAGACGGAACCTTCGGTCCGGTGGAATTCTCGGTAACAACAGTATTCAAAAATGGTGGCTTTAATGCCATCGACAACACGCTCTACATTTCCACGTTTTCCTCACCGTTGGATATTGACAACATTGAGCACAACTACTCCGCGGACCGCAGTCAAGACGAATTCGTCAAGCTAGCCTGGGCCGATGCCTCAGCACCGAACGTCCCGGAGCCCGAAGTTCCTGCCAACGAACCGACTCTGACTCTCGATGCGGCCAGCGTTGAAGCGGGCAAAACCGTCAAACTCACAGGCGCTGACTTTGCCCCGGGCAGCACACTTGCCTTTGACCTCAATGGTGAAGAGATTGCGCCAGGGGCTCCCTCCGCAGCCGTCGGCGGACTGGAGTGGGGTGTTAAGGAATCATTCCGCAACTACTTGGGCAGCTCCATCGCACAGGGCACCATCGTCACGGATGGTGGCGCCACGGACAACCCGGACGGCACTTACCACTTCCCGGCAGTCAGCTTCGATGCTGCGAACAAGATTGCTAGCTTTGCCGGCTCGGTATCCATGGTGGGTCACGACGGTGCGCTTCAAGTCACCTTGAGTAATCTCCGCGTGGACGTCAAAGCTGCTAGTTTGCTGGCCGATGCAACTAGCAAGTCATTGGACGGCGAGCTGAATAAGTACTCTGACGTTGCCCTGGTTTCAATCGATACCACTGCAGTCACGGGCGGCAATGAGGGCGTTTCCGGTAAAAATCTGGCCACGGTCCTAACCAAGGCAGGGGTGCCGGCTTTCGCTGACTTCTACCCGGTGGGCACATCCTTTGATGGCTTGAGCTTCGAGGTGCGGAGCCTGGCTCCTGCAGAGCAGCTGCTGGTTGATGCCAACGGAGCTTTCTCACTCGAGTGGACTGTTCCCGCCCGGCAGAAGTCAGGCAAGTACACCGTCACTGCCACAGCAACTGCTCCTGAAGTAGCCACATTGGCTCACGGGGTTGTTCAGACTGGTGGGGTGCAGAAAGCTTCGGCAGCCCTAGAGATTACAGCTGCTGCGATCACGCCGCCCACCACTGACAAGCCCACGGCACCGCCAGTGACTGACAAACCGACGCAGGCTCCAGAAGGAAGCCTAAATGCGGATGCGAAGTGCAGCAATGGCAAGGTTGTGGGCGGCACCCTGACGTGGGGAGTCAAGGAATCCTTCCGGAAGTACATCACCGGCAACATTGCCAAGGGTCAGATTACTTTCAACGGTTCTCCCGCAACGTGGGACCAGCTCTTCACCTTTACCAAGGGTGCCGGCAGCATTGATGCCGGCAAGCGAACGGGTGAGGTTGTCTTCGACGGCGTTGTCCGCTTCCAGGGCCACGATTACGGATCCGGCCCGGTCCTGTCCGTGACAATGCAGAAATTGACCTTGGTCATGGACGGCAACGTTGGCACGCTGCAGGCAGATGTGGTGAGCCGTTCCTTGGAATCGGCAACTGTTGGAGCAAAGCCCGGTGCCAACACCACCTACAACTCGGTGGTTTTGGCAACATTGGATCTGTCCGGCGCCGCACTGAACACTGCGGAGACCATGTACTCCGGAACCGCCGTCCAGACCACACTCGCAGCCAGCGGGGTTGCGCCGTTTGCTGATTTCTATGCAGCAGGGGAATCACTGGATGCCTTGAGCTTCAACCTTGGCTGCTCCGAAGGTGCTGTGTTGCCTGAGAACAATGCAGGCGCTTTAGCTGGTACTGGTACTGGTACTGGTACTGGTGCTGGTGCGTTGGCGAAGACAGGCGCCATGGGCATGGATGCATCCGTCATTGGGGCCCTGCTGGTCCTGATGTTCGGTTCTGGCGTCATTGTAAGCAACCGTTTGGTGCGCCGCCGCCGCTACTAAAGGACGATGGTAATACCAACGTCTCAATAGAAACGTAGCTGTAAATAGCTAGGAAGGGGCGGCTTGTGCTGATGCACAAGCCGCCCCTTTGTTTAAGTTTGTCAGTGATTGTGCTTCTTGACGTAGCTGACGAGGAGTTGCTCGAGTGGGCTGGCGTTGCTTTCGGTATTCGTCCCGGATGCTGCAGGTTGTGAGGTCCCGTGCGCAGTTTCTTGTGCAACAGCGGGAGGTGCGGATGGGTTCAGGAGCTTCTCGAGCCACGTGGGATAACAGGGACGCTGATGGTCCTTGCGCCGGGTGCGGTGCTTCCTGCCCGATGGTGCCACCCAGTCAACGCTCCCGCCAAAGTCCACGGTGGGGGTCCAGCCGCGCAGGCGAATGTTATGACGATCGGGATCGTCAATGCTGCGGCAGATTCCGTGCCGGTTTTTATCGTCCTTGTAATGCCGAAGTGCGTGGTGACGTTTGCAGGCGGGACGTAGGTTTTCCAGTAAGGTCTGCCCGCCGTTTCCGTAAGCCAACAGGTGGTCGGTTTCCGTATCCATGACGGGATTGGGGCAACCCGGAAAGTAGCAGCCGCCAACAAGCGCCCGCAGCACTGCCTTGTCCGCTTCGCGGAGCTGGTATCTCTCCGGATGCAACCCTAGAGGTTCACCTGTGGCCGGATCGGTCAGTACACGCAGGAAACTGCCCGCGTTGATTAGCAGCTTGCGGGCTATGTGCAGTGAAACCGGCCCGGAACAGGCCTCGGATCCTACTAATTCAGCGGGCTCATGGGTGATGCCCAAGGCCCCCAAGAAGGGCACAGTGATCAGGACCGTCGCTTCGGGTAGGGGTGGGTCAGCAACTGGCAGGTTGGCTTGGAGCGCTGCCAGCTGATCCAGATATTCCTGCGAAGCGTTTTCGTCGATTCCGTCCACCAACCCGTGTGCATACCCGCTGGGCCTTGCTTGCGAGCCTGGAGGGGTGCTGCTTGCCCCTGTGATGCTGGCGCTGTCCTCGGCGCCAAAACCAGGAAGCGGCGGCTGCCCGAGCAACAAAGCTGCGGCAACATCCACGCGCAGCTGCGTCAAGGTGCGGTTCTCGGTGTCCCGGGCCAGAGGGCTGCTTGCCAGATCCCCGCCCCGATCCCTGCCTAGATCCGCTCCTGCTCGCGGACGGTTCTTGAGAGCGCGGGCAGTCCGGGTGCACTTGACCCAGATTCCTTCCGCCGCCAGTGATGGAACGTGAAGTGTCAGCCAGGACATGCCATCCTTGCCCGGCGCCAAGGTCATGGAGCGTGCTGCGTGGGCGGCTTTGCTGCGCGTGCTGATGGTTGCCGGATGGAGTGACTCTCTGGTCCGTCTGGCTTTTGGCGCAAAACTGGCGGCGCTGGAACCTGGTGCCAGCTGAAGAAGGCGCTGTTCAAAGGCAGCCGTTTGAGCGGCCGTTATGCCGGGGGTCTCAAGGAGCGTTTCCACCTCATCCACAATGATCCACGCGTGCCTGGCGGAGAGGGCCCCGGCCTGCAGTTGCGCGAAGGCCAGGGGATGGTTATTGAATAATTCCGTGGAGTGGTGGGCCAAGGTAGCTGCCGTACGTTCGGGGATGCACAGGGTTAAGGCGAGCTCACTATGGGCGCTGGATTCGCAGATTCCCGCCTGCCACGGATCCAGAGACATTGACTGACCTTCCACGGCGGCTGCCCCCATGAGCTGGGCCACCAAAGCGGCCTTGCAGGCGGCCACCCCGTCTTCAAGGCATTTCATGGCACCTAGCGCGGCTACCGCAGAATCGTAGACAGTCCGGGCCACGCTCAGTCTTGAACGTGGTTCCTGCGAAGGAGACTGAAAAGGAGCCGGAACATAGGCGGGTAGACCCTCAAGGGCAGGACTGTCAGTGCCAAAGGGTTCAATGGAAGGAAGAGTAATTGCGCGAAGGGCTGAAGCCACATCCTGTGTGGCTTCAGGGCCCCGGTCTCCGGGGTCAATCTCCGGAATACTCATATATCCATTATAGAGAATACGTTATAATAATGCTATAGTTCCCCATAAATTTATTCTATAAAATAGTCAGTCACCACCGCGGCTGGGAGAGTTGCTCTATGGATGCGCAGATCGTTTGGACAGTGGTTTGTGGGCTCGCTATTGCTGTCGGTGCCGTTGGGATTATTGTTCCGGTGCTGCCCGGCAGCATGCTCATTGCGGTGAGTCTGCTGGTATGGGCGCTAGCGGTGGGTGGCCCGGTAAGCTGGATTGTTTTCGGTGTGGGCCTGGCCCTCGTGGCTTCGGGTATGGCCTCCAGCGCCGTGCTGACGGGCAGGGCAATGAAGAAGCGGTCCATTCCCGGCCGTTCGGTGGTCATTGGCCTGGCGCTCGGCGTTGTGGGCTTCTTTGTGGTTCCCGTGGTGGGGTTGCTGTTGGGCTTTGCGGCAGGGCTGTTCCTCTCGGAATTTGCCCGCCAGAAGGAGTTCAAGCCGGCAGTGTCCTCATCCGTGGCTGCGCTTAAAGCCACCGGGTTGGGGATCTTGGCCGAATTTGGCTTCGCCGCGCTGGCTGCCGGAACGTGGGCTGCGGGAGTGCTGATCTACTTCGTGAATCGGTAGAGCTTCTTCGGCGGCCACTAGCAAGCCATGCGCCTAGGGGACGTTGAGCACCACGTTGATGGAAGCCATGCGTCCGCCGCAGCGCTCATCACCTGAGATACGGGTCCAGTTAAGGGCGGTGGACTGAGCAGCCACAACGTTCCACGCTTTGTCATAAACGCGGAACGTGACAGCTTTGGGCGGATTTGTAGCAACTTTGAAGAGCCAGGACCCATCCTTTTGCTGCGTCAGCATGCCGGAATTTTTTGCCGAGCTCTTCGCAAAGGTGGGTGGCAGTGGGACGCATTCCGTTCCGGAACAGGCAGTCACGGCACCCGCGTCAACGTTGCCCGTCAGCGAGAGTGTGAGCTGGTTGTTCCAGGTGGGAGCGGGGCAGGGCCCGGAATCTCTGTCAAGAACTATGGCACCAATGATGAAGGCCATGCAAAAGGCGGCCACTAGGGGAACTAAGACAAGTTCCACACGGCGGCGGGTAAGCGGAACGGCAGGCATGGCCACATGCTACCGAACCACTCTGACTGTTTGCCGCGAATTCGGCACTAGTATCTGTACATGCAAGCTGACACCTCCAAGATCCCGGTAGCAACTCAGCCCAACTACCCTTTCGTGCGGGGTGATGTTCGGCTGCGACCCGTTACCTTGGGCGATATCCCTGCTGTGAATGGCTACAGATCAATGGCAGAGGTTGCCCGTTATCTCCCGCACCAGCCGCAGACACTGGCAGACACCGAGCTGACAATCTCCTCCATGGTGGCCCAACAGGGCCTGACTATCCCTGGGCAATGGTTGGACCTTGCTGTGGAGGAGGGGCCGTCGTCGGAGGTGGTGGGGGAGGTGTTGCTCAAATGGGATGCCGAAAACTGGCGCCGTGGTGAAATTGGGTTCGTATTCAGCCCGGCAGCTCAGGGCCGGGGTATCGCCTTCGCTTCGTGTACTGCGGCCTTGGATATGGCATTCAACCACTTTGGTTGGCACCGGGTCGAAGGGATTTGTGATGAACGCAATGAAAAATCGTCCGCGCTAATGGCCCGGCTGGGGATGCGTTTGGAGGCCACCTTTGTAGAGTCGGATTGGAGCAAGGGTGAATGGGTCACCTTGGCGCACTATGCCATCTTGAACCGAGAATGGCAGGATCAAAAACAGAAAAGGAGCGCCACTCATGGCAGTGCCTGAGGGGATGCCCGACGCCGGAGTGCGGCTTACGCTCAATGTCCCCCTGCGCTGGGCAGACATGGATGCTTATGGGCACATTAACAATGTAGAGGTCCTGCGGATCTTGGAAGAGGCCCGTGTGCACGCCTTTGGCCAACCCGCTGGCACCGGGCTACCGGGAGTGGAGGTGGCCTTGCCAATATTTTCCGATCTTGCGCAGGACATCCAGGCGCTGGTGGTGGAGCACCGGGTGAAGTACTTGGCCCCGCTGAACTACCGCAATATTCCGGCGGTTGTTGAGGTGTGGGTCAGCGCCATCAAGGGCGCCAGCTTCACTGTTGCCTACGCCATTTTTGATCCGGTCACAAAGAGCAAATGTGTCATTGCTGAGACGGTCTTGGCGTTCTTCCATGAACCGAGTGGCACGGTGGTGCGGCTGGCAGAGTCCAAGAAAGCCCAGTTGGAGCCGCTCAAGGGAGTCAAAAACTTCAAATCCTGATCCTGGGAAAGTAAATCCCTCAACTGCATACCAGCCGAAATCGGCCTCAAGTAGTGTCCCGAAGGACTTTCCTTGCAAGGACGGAGGTTCACAGTCTTCGTCATGGGGTTCGGCGCTGACGATTTTGGTGATGTCGAACGGATGGTGCACGTCAAACATCGTTTCTCAGTATGCCGAGCCGAGCACGATCAGGATGGCTGATGTTAGGGTTCAGTGATGGGTGGAACGTCGCGGCCACCACCTGGGCAGGAGGCGATTGGTGTGACGGCGGACGAGGTAACGATCGGGTCCTACCCACGGGATGATGTCTTCAATTCTTGGGTGAAGGACGGTCGGGTCAGGGCAGGAACAGCAAAGATCAGCGTCCGCATCGCCGACGGTTCACTCAAGCAGGTCGGTGAGCTGGTCCTCGGGAGTCTTGACGTCCTGCATCCTGCCGTCGAGGTCGGTGCTGAGATCATAATCGACCTACACGGGCAGTTCGACGGTCTGGTTTTCGAGCGGCAGGTCACTTTCTTCGCCACCGGCGACGAGGGTCACGACGTGTATATCTCCGCAGTTGGCCCTGGGGCACGCGCAGAGCCTAAGACAGGTCGCCTATTTAGTAAGACGCGCTACTCTGGATTCGAATTCGGGGTGCTGGCCATGGCGGTGACGACACAGCAGGGCACTCGGGTCACGAGTCGATCAGGTCCGCTGATCGAGCACGATCCCGGTGATGGCGTAGCCCCGAGCTGACAGCGCTCCAACGATCAAGTACACATCAGGCGTTCCCCTTGCAGCGCATCGACCCGGTGCAGACGTGTACTGAAATTGGTGGTGCCGGGTGCGGCAACATGGCTAAGGCAGCTCCGCCGTTGACGGCACTGTATTCCAAACTCTCCACTAGTGGAATGTGCCAGGAGTGGCCATGCCAACTCCCGGATCGGCAGGTGATGCACAGACCATCGCTGGTCGCGAGCATCAAGGCATCAAGAGTGTAAATCCACGCAGCATGGGCCGCCACACTCCAAATGAGGTGGATCAATCCCCTTGACAATGTGTCGGGCTTCACACAAGATGGGACAACAAAAGTTTTCTTTCAGACAACATTTGTTTACCAATTTCGTCCGCTAGTGAATGTTGAGGCGCCAGTGCCCATGAATACCGAAGTGAGTGCTCAGCGAAGAAGCGGGCTCTCCCCCTGGGGCCGGCTCTCCAAGCGGCTTAACGCCGATTCCGATGGCTACGGCCCCATCAAGGGCACCCTTGGCGCCCGGCGCATAGGCCTTATTTGGCTGGCGGCCAATCTTGTGGTCACCACCCTCCTGACCGGAACGCTATTTGTCCCCGGAGTCTCATGGCCCCTAGCCATCGGGCTGATCATTGCCGGGTCTCTAGTAGGCGGTGTGGTTCTGGTGCTCATCGGCAACATGGGGACCCGAACAGGGCTTCCCACCATGTCACTGACCAAGGGAGCCTTTGGCCTCCGGGGATCCTTCCTTGCAGTGGCCGCCAACGTGGTGATCCTGATGGGCTGGAGCTGGGTCCAGGCCATGCTGGCAGGGGTGACGGTCAATTTCCTGGTTGAGCAGGCCACCGGCTTCTCGAATCCAGTGCTCTTCTCCGTCCTGTGCCAGCTGTTTGTTGTTGGGTTGGCAATATTTGGTCACGCTGGTATTGCCAAGGTTGAGCCATGGCTTGCGCTGGTAATTCTCGCCATCATGGCCTACATCTTCATTGTTGCCTTTACCTCGCACCCGCCTGCTGATTTCGCCGCCATCAAGGTGGACACCACTTTGGGCTGGTCAGGCATCACCGTGCTTGACGTCGTCATTGCCACGGCCATCTCGTGGACGGTGCTATCCGCCGAATTCAACCGGCTGGCCAAGACACAGGCCGCGGGGGTAGTGGGTTCAGGCATTGGGTACGTTGTCTCCACAGTCCTGTCGATGAGCTTGGGGGCCACCGCCATCGGATACGTGGTGCTGTCGGGCGGTGATGCGCTTGGATTCGACCCGACGGTCATTGTTGCCGCCTTTGGCGCTCCGCTGGCGATCGTCATTTTCCTCTCCGTAATGGCAACTAACACCATGGTTGTCTACGGCATGGTCTCCTCGGTGGTGAATATGGCCCCCTCACGCAGGATCCGGTTCCTGCCCACTGCGCTGGTTCTGGGGGCCATCTCCGTCCTAGGAGCAACATGGCTGGCACTCCTGGAACAATTCACCTCGTTCCTGACAGTTGTTGGCGCGTTGTTCCTGCCCGTGTTTGCCATCATGATCGTGGACTACTACATCGTGAACAAGTGCTACTACGGCTCGGACATCCTGCGTGGCCGCGGTGGGCGCTTTTGGTACCAGGGCGGGGTGAACATCGCCGCGATTGCCGTGTGGTTGGTGGGCGCCGGCACCTCAGTCATCTTGACCTATGTGGCGCCCAGTCCTATTGGTGCCACCATCCCCACTTTCGTCATTTCTTTTGCCCTTTACCTCGGGTGGGCGCTGCTCACCCGGAGCATCAGGACAGACAAACCGGTCTCACGCCACCTGACGGTGACAGAGCCCGAATCAAGCAACCCAGAAAGACAAGAAAATGCACATCGTTGACCTGAGCCAGCCCGTTTCCACCGGAATGCAGGTTTTCCCGGGGGATCCGGTTGTTTCATCGAATGAAGTGGCCACCAACGCCGCCGATGGATTCCAAGTCGCTGAACTCCATCTGGGCACTCACACCGGCACCCATGTTGATGCTCCCCTGCACACCGTCGACGGCGGCATGGCCGTTGACGAGCTAGATCTGGCGAGGCTGTACGGCCCCGCGCGGATCGTCCACGTGCCGGGGGCTGCCCCCCGCAGCATGATCGAGTTCAGTACGGTCGAAGCCCAGCTGAACAACCTCAAGCCAGGCACCATTGTACTTTTCCACACGGGCTGGTCCGCATACTTCAACACATCCGCTTACCTTGACCATCCCTACCTGGACCCGGACATTGCCGCGCACTTGCTGGCCCAAGGGGTTTCTGTCATCGGTGTGGACTCACTGAATCCAGATCCCACACCGGAGACGCAGACAGAGGCTCCGCTGCACTTGCCCGTGCACCAGCACATTCTAGGAGCAGGAGGTGCCATCATTGAGAACCTCACCAACTTGGCAGACATAACGTGGAAAGATCCACTGTTCTCTGCGCTGCCGCTGCGACTAATGGGCTTGGACGGTTCCCCAGTCCGGGCCGTGGCCATGCGTCCGTTCCCCGGATAGGGCCAAGGGAACAAGGCACAGGGGTAAAAAACGGTAGTGCACGTATCCATCTGACACACAGATTGCTGTGATGGTCTATGGGTCTGCTACTAACTTGGCAGGAGCAGCCAAGTTAGTAGCAGTTCAAACTCGCGCTCTTATTGTTGACGGATCTGATAAAAATGGGGCGCAAATTGCTCTGGCAGAGCACACGGCACCGCACATGAGAATCCCGTCAGTGCGGCGAGGGTTTACACCCTCTGTTATTTCTTTTCCTCAAGTTTTAGTGCCACACCTAGGGCGAAGAACGTAGGTGCCCAATGGCCAACAAAAATGCCCCACCGGTCCGATTGGGCCTTGGAATGGTCGGATTTGGCCCGGCTGACCAGCCAAGAACCTAGGGAGAGCGCGATGGATGCGAATCCCCCTGCGTATGCGTACTCGCTCTTGACGCCGGCATTGTGCAACATTTCGATCATGATGGCTTTCTCCACTCTAGAAATTACTGAGGTAACTCGACTCTGCCACAAGAGAAGCCGTATTTGAAGAGGCCTTCCGCTCGGAAGCGGATTAATTTGGGCTAGGTTGCAGCGATAGGGCTCAGCGGTTCGGCCGCTGTGAGATCGGAGAAATAGTTATCCTCGTAGTCCTGCCCTATCTGTAAAGTCTATCTACCAATGAGGACGTCCCTGCCATCTAGCCGGATACTAGAATTCCGTCTGGATCGGCATAGATCATGGCCCCGGGACGGATCTGAACGTCACCTAGACGCACGGTTCCATCCAGGTGGCCCAAGCCGTCCTTGGCGCTCTTGGCCGGGTTGGTGCCCAGCGCCTTTACCCCCAGGTCCAGGGTGCCGATGGCCACGGAGTCGCGGATGGCGCCGTTGATAATGACGCCCGCCCAGCCATGATCCACAGCAGATTGGGCAATCATGTCCCCCATCAGGGCGCTCTGAAGGGAGCCGCCGCCGTCCACCACAAGGACCGAACCGTTCCCTGGTGTGGCCAGAACCGCCTTCACCAGCCCGTTGTCCCGGTGGCATTGAATGGTCCGGGCCGGTCCGCTGAAAGCGGCCACGGCGCCAAAGTCCCGAAATTGCAGCGAGACGGAGGCCAGCTCCGGCCCCCGTTCGTCATACATATCTGCCGTAGAGATACCCAAAGTGTTCCTGTTCTGTGAGATCGTCTTTGGCCAGCATAAGGTGCAATACTCGTGGAACGCGAGGGATACCTCCAACAGAAGCGAGGGCGCTGCGTTTCTGGCGCAGCGGAATTTAGCAGGGAATGCAAAGGGGTTGGGATGGCGGCGCAGACACACGGAATTACTGGGGACACAACAACGCTGGGCGGATTCTTAGAGCGGGAGATCCGCGCCGCTATGGCGGACCCGGCACAGACCCGGACCCGCGCCCTTGACCGGCACGCCAACGCGCATGACGCCTCCCATTTTCTCCTGATTCCACAGGCCGTGGCGGTCCCTGCGGATGCTGCCGAGGTTGCTAATCTCATGCGCGTCAGCGCCACCCATGGGCTGGAGCTGACACTTCGCTCCGGTGGCACGAGCCTGAGCGGGCAGGCCGTTAGTGGCGGGCTGCTGGTTGATGTGCGCAAGAACTTTCGCAGTATTGAAGTGCTCGACGGCGGTGCCCGGGTCCGTGTGCAACCGGGGGTTACGGTGCGGGATCTAAATGCACGGCTGCTGCGCTTTGGCTACAAATTCGGCCCGGACCCGGCCAGTGAAGCTGCCTGCACCATTGGCGGGGTGGTAGCCAACAACTCCTCAGGAATGGCCTGCGGCATTACCGATAACGCATACCGGACCCTTGAATCCCTGACGCTTGTGCTCCCCAGCGGCACCGTGATTGACACGGGCGCCCCGGATGCCTCCGCCCGGCTGCGCTCCCTAGAGCCCGAACTTTTCAAAGGACTGGGCGAACTTGCGCAGCGAGTCCGCAGCAACCCGGCCTCCCGGGCCACCATTGAGCGCCAGTTCGCCATGAAAAACACCATGGGTTACGGGCTCAATTCACTCTTGGACTTTGATGATCCTGTGGACATTCTGGCCCACTTGATAGTAGGCAGCGAAGGCACTCTGGGCTTTGTGGCCGAGGCAGTTTTCAGAACTGTTCCCCGACTGGCCCATGCCACCGCTGGGCTGTTGGTGTTCAAGGATCTGCATGCCGCCAACATGGCCTTGCCAGCGCTGGTGGACAGCGGCGCCGCCACCGTTGAATTGCTCGATTCGCTCTCATTGAAAGTGGGTCAGGGACTCACCCAGGTGCCCGGTGTGGTGCGGGATCTGCGTGTGGAGCAGCACGCCGCCCTGCTGGTGGAATATCAGAGTGGCAGTGCGGCGGAACTTGTGGACCTCAACGCCAAGGCTGTGGCGCTCGCAGGATCGCTGGGGCTGGACGGGCCAGCGGATTTCAGCTCAGATCCCACGATTCGAGCGGAGCTCTGGCACCTGCGTAAGGGGTTGTACACCTCGGTGGCCGGCGCCCGCCCGCAGGGCACCACTGCGCTATTAGAGGACGTGGTGGTCCCGGTCCCGGCACTGGCCCGCACCTGCCTAGAATTGAACACCCTCTTTAATAAGTACAACTATGCTAATTCCGTCATTTTTGGACATGCCAAGGACGGCAATATCCACTTCATGTTGACTGACAAGTTCTCCAGTGCGGACGAGCTGAGCCGCTACTCATCTTTCACCGAGGACATGGTGGATGTGGTGCTCGGTGAGGGTGGCTCACTCAAGGCCGAGCACGGCACTGGCCGCGTCATGGCGCCCTTTGTGCGCCGCCAATACGGCGATGAGCTCTACGGTGTTATGCGCAGAATCAAGGAGCTGTGCGATCCCTCCGGCATGCTCAACCCCGGCGTTATTTTGGACGACGATCCAACAGCACACTTGCGCCATATAAAATTGGCACCGCCGGAGGTTGATCCCGAAGTGGACCGCTGCGTCTCCTGCGGATATTGCGAACCCGTATGCCCCAGCAAGAACCTGACCTTGACCCCGCGGCAGCGTATTGTCACCCTGCGCGACATGGAGGCGGCCCGCCAGCGCGGGGACACTGAGCTCGCCGAAGCCCTCGCCAAGGACTATGACTACGCCGGTATTGACACCTGCGCAGTGGATGGCATGTGTCAGACCGCCTGCCCCGTGGATATCAACACCGGCACCATGGTCAAGCGCCTGCGCACCAAGGACGCCGGCATGGGAGAAAGTGCTGTGTGGGGGACCGTCGCCAAACACTGGGGTGCGCTCACCCAAAGTGCCGGGCTGGCACTGAGCCTTGCCGCGAAGGTGCCCTCTGTGGCCATGCAGCCTGTGAATAGATTGGGGCGGAAGGTGCTTGGGGCGGACACGCTGCCGCTGTACTCCTCCGAATTGCCGTCCGGTGGGAAGGCGCGACGCCGGCCAGCACCGTCCGGTGTTCCGGCGGCCGTGTACTTCCCCGCCTGTGTCAACGTGATGTTCGGCCCTGCCGGTGACGGCAATGCCGGGGTGCAGGCAAGTTTTGAGCAATTGTGCACGGCTGCCGGGGTGGAGCTGTTAGTTCCGGAGGGTATTTCCGATGCGTGTTGTGGAACGCCGTGGTCCTCCAAGGGGATGGCGGCCGGGCTGGAGACGATGCATGCACGGACACTGAAGTTGCTCCGCAAGGCAACCCGGGACGGCGAGCTGGAGGTTATTTGTGATGCCTCAAGCTGCACGGAAGGGCTGCTACACACCATTGAAACCGAGGTTCTGGACCCTGGCCAGCGGCCGTTGAGGGTGGTGGATGCCGTGGAATTTACCGCTGCGGCGCTGCTGCCGCTACTACAGGGGACCTGGAAACGGGTGGAATCGATGGCCTTGCACCCCACATGTTCATCCGCCCGGATGGGCCTGAACCCCGCCCTCTTGCAGATCGCCGAGGCCGCTGCAGAAACAGTTCAGGTGCCGGAAAGCTGGGGTTGCTGCGGATTTGCTGGAGACCGGGGCATGCTGCATCCGGAACTCACGGAATCAGCTACGGCCGCACAAGCCGGCGATGTAGTGGCGATGGGCGCAGCTGTGCATGCTTCCTGCAACCGGACCTGCGAGCTGGGAATGACCCGGGCCACGGGCGCAGACTACCGGCATGTGCTGGAAGTGTTGGCCGAGGTGGTTTCCCGCGAGATTCCCGTAACAGGGCAGTAAGTTCGCGCACGTTTAGGCCTATTTGTGCAGCTTTGTGACTAAAGTAGGTCAAAAGACTGGTGTCAGTGCGCAAAGCATGGGCGCCTTGGATCAAATAAGGGGATTAAGCATATGGCTGGAATCATCATTGTCGGCGTAGACGGCAACTCAACGTCCATGAAGGCTGCCCGTGTTGCCGCGGAACTGGCTAAGGCAACGGGCCGCACCCTGCGCGTTGTGACAGCATTTGGCGAGGACAAGACCGAGAAGGTCTCTATTGGCAACGACGAATGGTTCCTCTCCACGGCGGATGAGGCTGAGCGTGTGGCCCAGCGCGTTGCCGAAGAGCTGAAGATCAGCGGCGTCAAGACCGAGTACTCATCATCCCTGGGCAAGCCTGCCGATGTCCTGCTGGAAGAAGCCACCAAGCTCCAGGCGGACATGATTGTTGTGGGCAACGTCCGCATGCAGGGCCTGGCCCGCGTACTGGGTTCGGTTGCCAACGCGATTTCACACAACGCCCCGTGCGACGTGTACATCGTCAAGACCGACGGCTAATAACTGTTGTTTGCAAAACCCCCGCGGCCTGAATAGCTGCGGGGGTTTTGTGTTTTGGTGCGGCAGCCTGAGTGTTATCAGCATTCAGCGGTATGTGCGGTGCTGATTTTCCCGCTGTGATGGGCCCGGCGAGGCATCAGCGATCCAAGGACCCGTGCCCTCGGAAGGGTCCAATACGCCGTCCTCCAGCCAGTTGAAGTTCCCGGCCAGCACGTCCTGGGAAAGTTTCCTGTCAGAGTCATCCGTGTTGTTCCACAGCTCGGCGAACAAAGTCTCTACGCGCAGCCTCGACTGCCAGGAAAAGGCATCCGCGAGTGCCAACGCGGACCGGCCCTGGCCGGCGTCCTTGAGGCGCAGCATTTCCGCCCGGGAGCAGCATGCTGAAATGGCAAACAACTCGGCGCCGATGTCCACAATCCGGGCCAGGAACGCCTGCTTGTATTCAAGCTTTCCCTGCCAACGGCCCATGGCGTAAAACGTCTGGCGGGCCAACTTGCGTGATTGACGTTCCACAAAGCGCAGGTGCTTGGCAAGCGGCCCAAACTCGTTATAGGAGCGTGGATCCATACCCTTGCCCACAACAAGTTGTGGCAGCCACTTGGCGTAGAAACCGCTGGCACCCACGGCAGCCCTGCCCTTCTCGGCCAGTGTTGCCGTAGTGGAGGCTAAATCGCCAGCCGCAGCAAGATGGGCATCAACTGCCTCGCGGGCAATCAACAAATGCATGATCTCAGTTGATCCCTCGAAGATCCGGTTAATGCGTAAGTCCCGCAAAAGCTGTTCAGCGGGGACGGCACGCTCGCCACGGTCAGCCAATGACTGAGCTTTCTCATAGCCCCGACCGCCACGAATCTGCACCAGCTCATCCGCACACTGGTAGGAGAATTCAGAGGACCAGAGCTTGGCCAGCGCCGCTTCAATGCGAATATCCTTCATCCCTGCATCGGCCAGTGCTGCCGAGAGCTCAAACACTGCTTCCAACGCGAAGGTGGTGGCCGCCATGAATGCCAGCTTCTTGCCTACGGCCTCGTGCTGGCCCACCGGATGGCCCCATTGGGTTCGGGCGTTTGACCATTCGCGAGCGATCTTCAGTGACCACTTTGCAGCACCGGCGCTCATGGCTGGGATGGACAAACGCCCGGTGTTCAGTGTTGTCAGGGCGATTTTTAGGCCCTGCCCCTCCCTGCCCAGCCGGTTTTCCGCGGGCACCCTCACCTGGTGGAAGCGGGTCACCCCGTTTTCAATGCCACGAAGACCCATGAATTCGTTGCGGTTCTCCACCGTGATGCCAGGGGAGTCCGCTTCAACCACAAACGCCGTGATGCCTCCCGTTTTTCGGCCGGCCGGATCAAGCCCCCGGGACGGCACTAGCGCCATGACCACAACAAGTTCAGCAATGACGCCGTTGGTTGTCCAGAGCTTCACACCGTCCAGGACGTACTCGCTGCCGTCTTCCGTGGGCACCGCAGCGCACCCCATACGGGCGGGGTCAGAGCCCACATCGGCCTCGGTGAGCAGAAATGCCGTTACGGCGCCCGCGGCGCAACGAGGCAGAAACTTTTGTTTTTGTGCAGCTGTGCCAAAAACCTTTACGGGTTCCGGCACACCAATGGATTGGTGTGCGGAGATGAGGGCGCCAAAAGCCGGGTGGACGCTGCCCAAGACGGCCAGTGCCCGGCCGTAATAAGTCAGGTTGAGCCCCAGCCCGCCATACTCCTGAGAGATTTTCATGCCGAACACGCCCAGCTCTGCCAGCCCGGCCAGGTATTCCTCCGGAATTTTCGCCTCCCGCTCCACCCGGGCCCCGTCCAGGGTTTCGGCATAGGTCTTCACCTTGTCCAAAAACTCCTCCCCACGCTCGGTTTCTGCGGCGGTGGCTTGCGGGTGTGGATGGATCAGGGAGATCTCAAAATCACCTAAATACAGTCCCTTGGCGAAACTGGGCCTCTCCCACGTTGCTTCCCTAGCTGCTTCAGCAGCGTTTCTGGCATCCTGGGCACTGACCTGATGAGCGTCAACACCCGGATCAGCGGTGTTGGTGCTCTCAGCAGCTGAGTTGTGGCTCATGACAACCTCAATTCCGCCGGCACAACGGTGTCCGCATTGCCGGCTTGGGGCGAATCCCGGTATTGCCTCGATGCTACGCGCCGGTAAGTGTGCCCGCTAGGGTGCGTGCGTCCCGGAGCTAGTGCCATGCGGCACCGGGTACACCAGTGGTGAAAGGGGTGCCAGCGTGCATCAACTCGCCGCGTCGGCGTAAAAGTCCTGCACCACTTCCCTAAACAGCGGGCGCAACGTGGCAGGGTGGGCTCCGTTCTCCCACTTCCCTGTGATTCTTGCGGCCAGTTCATCCGCCAACGAAAGCCCCTCCGGCCATCCCGTTGGGACCCGCAAGAACCAGTCAAAGCCGGAGGGGCGGGCAGGAATTCCAGCCGCCAGTAGATACTCATTGACGGAATCTTCTATGGTGCACCGATCCTCTGGGGTGAACGGCGCCGCGCGGGTGGTCGCGGTCTCACCCTGATGGCATGTCACACGGACAGTTTTGGCCCAGTCACACTGAACCGCTTTTCGGGTATTGCCGGGCCCTGCAGCCCAGGCCATCATGGCAAACCAACCATTTTCACCCAGCAGCTCCCAACCGTCTGCGGATTCCTCAAAGGCCGCCGTGTCCCAGCGTGATACCTCATCCCAGTACGCCACTTCACTGAACATGGACGTCCCTTCCGTTCTAGTTGACCACGTCGGTGATGCCGCGGGCGGCGAGGTAATCGGCGTCGGAGGTCTTGGTGGAACGGACCAGGGTGGGCTTGGTGCCGGACGCTGCGCGCGCCAGCCAGGCCGTGAACAGCTCCCCCGAAGGGTCCGCAATGCTACGCCCAACACCGGTGGCCTCATCGCCTGGATCGAAGGACAACGCCGTGGTGCGTTGTAGCGGCGCCGTGGGGTTGGCTTTCTCGGCGGCAATCAGCTCAGCCAGGCGCAGGCCCGCGGGTTTGGGGCGCCGGTCCGAATCCAAAAGGCCCAGCGTGTATTCCAGCTCAGGGAAATCGGCCAGCTTGCGGCTGACATCGTGCGAGCACCACCACGTGACACCCCATAGGTTGGGGGTGTCCAGCACAGGAAGCAGGCTTTGCTCCAGGAAGTCGGCCGCGCCGTCGAAGGGCACCGCTGGATAAGGGGCACCGATCTCCTGCAGCCAGATGGGCCGGGCGGGATTCTCGGCGTAGGCGTCGGCAAGCTGGACCAGGTAATCGGCAAAGAGCGTCCTGGCCGGGTGGCCCTGCGGGAAGAGGTGCGCCACGGCAACGAACACCCACGAGTGCACCGTGGTGGCATCGCCCAGGGTTGCGGCATGGCGCGGCGTGACGGGGCAACTGTCCACAAACCAGGCGTTGTCATCAAAGCTGTGCTGATGCATGCCGGTGGGCCAGGCCTTGCGGGCGGCCGCGAGCAGGGTTGTGAACCATTCGCCCATCTCTGCCGGAGAGGTGACTTGCTGGTCAGGGTGGCGTTCCACCGCGAACTGGTTGGTCTCATTACCTACCGTCATGCCGAGCACGTTGGGGCGGGAGGTGACCTCCTGGGCCAGAGCCGTGATGAGTGCCGCCTCCGCAGCCACAACCTGCGGATCGGTGTAGATGTTGCGCCGGTGCCAGCTCGTCACCCAGGACGGCAGGAAATCAAAGCTTGAAAGGTGCCCTTGCAACCCGTCCACCGAGACGTCTAGGCCAAATTCGGCCGCCGCATCCACCACTGCGCCCACATCGGCAATACCTGCCGGGCGAATGAGCGACCGGTTGGGCTGCAATAGCGGCCACAGCGGAAAAATGCGCACATGGTCAAGTCCCAGCTTGGCGATCGAGGAAAAATCGGCCCGCACCGCATCCAGATCGAAATCCTGCCACGAGTGGAACCAGCCCTCGCTCGGGGTGTAGTTCACACCCCAACGCAAAGGCATCTTGCGGGCGGGTGCGGCGTGGTGTGCGGAGGGAGAAACAGGGAGGCTCATTGGCCAGCTTTCTGCAGACGGAGGGTGAGAATTTGGAAGGGACGCAGCTTCAGCGTGATGGTGGGGTTGCCAGATGTGCCGGGATCTCCGGGAGCGCCGGCTGCGCCGGGATCACCGGGGGCGCCCACGGTGAGGGATCCGGATGCGTACGGCTGCTCAAGGAGGTTGTTCTCCGCCACGGAAGCCACGGCGAACGACGCGCTCAGGGTCAGCTGCGCGCGAGCACCGAGCGGTTCGTACAGACGCACGATGACGTCGCCGCTGCGGTCATCGGCCAGCTTGACGGCCTCGATGATGGCGGACTGCGAATCCGTGCGCACCAGCGGCTCAATGGGGCGGCCGGTCCAATCGCCCGGTACGCCATGCCACGGCAGGTTCATGGCGTAGCCGGCAGCCACGGCGTCGGCCACCTCGGCGCCCACCACCAGCCCGTACGTGAAGGAATGCTGCCCCTGATCGGTGGTGGGATCGGGGAAGCGCGGCCCGCGCAGCAGGGAAAGCCGCACGGTGGTGAAGCTGGAGCCGTTGGTACCGGGGTGGCGGGAAACGTCGTGGCCGTAGGTGGAATCGTTGATGACCGCTGCGCCAAATCCGGGCTCGCCCACATGGACCCAGCGGTGCGCACACACCTCAAAACGTGCGTTGTCCCAGGACGTGTTCTCATGCGTGGCACGCTGAATGTGCCCGTACTGGGTCTCAAAACGGGCATGGTCCGCGTGCACATCGAGGGGGAACGCGGCCTTGAGTAACGTCTCCTGCTCCCGCCAATCAACCTCGTTGTACACGGTGATGACCTTGGAATCCGGGGAGATCCGCACCCGCTGGGTAATGTGCGAGGCCCGGAAACTGCGCTTAATGGTGATCTCCGGCTGACTGCCCAACATGGTGACCTCCAGCGAATCCAGCTCGCGAAGATCCGTGACGGTGTTCTTATAGAAGGCGTCAATGTCCCAGGCATCCCACATATTGGGGAAGTCGGTGTGCAGCTGCAGCAGGTTGGCGCCCTGACCAGCCGGCACCAGCTCGCGGTTCGCGGCCACATCCACAATGGAATTAATGACACCGTCCGCACCGAACCGGACCGTGATCAGCCCGTTGTGTACGACGACGCCCGTGCCGTCCCGCTCCACCGTCACCTCCGCGGTGGCCGTGTCCGGGACGCCCGCGCTGAGTGGGGCGATGCCGCGGCGGGGGTAGGGGGAGGCGTTGAAGTGCAGTGCGGTGTCGAAATCCTTCTCAGTGGGCGGCCCGGACGTCAGCTCCGAGATTGCCTGGGGAGTCAGGGGCGCCAAGGCGTCCACCGCCGCAAAGATGACTGCCTGGAGGTCTTTGGCGATCTGGGCGTATTGCTCAGCAGCTTCGCGGTGCACCCACGCGATGGCGGAGCCGGGGAGGATATCGTGGAACTGGTTCAGCAGCACCAGCTTCCAGATCCTATCCAGCTCGTCGTAGGGGTACGCGATGAGTGAGCGTGCCGCGGCCGTGGCACTCCACAGCTCGGCCTCACGCAGCAGGTGTTCGCTGCGCCGGTTGCCCTGCTTGGTCAGCGCCTGCGAGGTGTAGGTGCCGCGGTGCAGCTCAAGGTACAGCTCACCCTTCCACACAGGGGCATTAGGGTATTCGGCCTCGGCTGCCGTGAAGAACTCTGCCGGGCTGGCGATGGTGACCTGAGGTGAGCCTTCTAAATCACGGGTGCGCTTGGCCCGGGCCAGCATTTCACGCGTTGGCCCGCCGCCGCCGTCGCCCCAACCAAACGGGATAAGCGAATTTTTAGCAGCACCCTTGTCGCGGAAATTCCGCACGGTATGCGCCAGCTCGGCGCCGGAAAGTTGGGAATTGTACGTGTCCGCGGGCGGGAAGTGCGTGAACACGCGGGTGCCGTCAATGCCCTCCCAGTTGAAGGTGTGGTGCGGGAACTTATTCACGGTGTTCCACGAGATTTTCTGCGTCAGGAACCACTTGGCCCCGGCCTGCTTCACAATCTGTGGCAGCGCTGCCGAGTAACCGAAGGAATCCGGCAGCCACACCTCCTGGCACTGCATGCCAAAATTTTCACGGAAGAAGCGCTGGCCGTACGTGAACTGCCGGGCCATGGCCTCCGAGCCCACCATGTTCGTGTCCGATTCCACCCACATGCCGCCCACGGGGATGAAACGGCCCTCTGCCACGGCGGCCTTGACCTTGGCGAAGACCTCAGGGCGTTGCTCCTTGAGCCATTCGTACTGTTGGGCTGAGGACATGGCGTACTGGAATTCCGGGTTATCTTCCAGCAGCTTCACCACGGACGACGCCGTTCGGGCCACCTTCCGCACGGTCTCGCGCACGGGCCACAGCCACGCCGAGTCAATGTGCGCGTGCCCAATGGCGGTGATCTGATGCGCGCTGGCGTTGGCCGGCTGGGCCAGCACAGCCGCTAGATGTGCCCGGGCCGCGGCAGCGCTGCCGGGTATGTCGGTGAGGGAGACGGCGTCGAGCGCGCGTTCCAGAGCGTACAGGATGTCCCAACGCCGGGGATTGCCCAAATCCAGCTCCTGCTGGAGCTGGTCCAGCACCTCAAGATCTTGGACCAACTCCCACACTTCGGTGTGGAAAATGTTGATGTCGGCGCGGGCCATGGTGTAGCGCGGGGTGTCCCCGGCCGTGAACTTTTCGCCCAACGGAGTGGGGACGAACGGGTTGTCGGTGAACACGAACGGGTTCGCAGCCGCCTCCACATAGAGATCGATTTCCTCCCCGCCCTGCGCCGGCGCTCCGGGAGCGATCCCATCCACGGGCACCCAGGTGTTCAGCGGGTTCAGGGCCTTCACGGTCTCCCCATTGGGACGGTAAATTAGACCTTCGGCCTGGAAGCCGGGCCACGACTGGCTAAAGCCTAAGTCCACCACGAGCTCCACCCGTTGCCCGCGCGCCTCTTGGGGGACAGTGCCCGTGAGATGAATCCAGCTGGTGCCCCACGGTGGACCCCACGCCTGGCCCACGGCGAATGGCTCAAAAACGACCTCAGCGGCAGGTGGGGCTTCCGCGCGAGCCGGGTGTCCGGCGTCGTCCGGCAAAGTGCTCTCACTCAACCCGAGTGCGATGGCTGGTGCCACAGGTTCGCCCTGCCCGCCCTCCACATGCCAGGCGCGTAACTCTAGCGGCGCAACGGGGGTGTGGATGGCCGGAACAATCCGCTCCGTGAGGACTCGCTTGAGCCGGTCCTGAATCAAGGCGTGCTTGTCATGCATGGGCAAAAAACCTTCCGGGAGGGGAATTGTTCGCTCGGTACGGCCAGTCTAGTGCGGCGCCACGCGCGGGTGGCTTCAGCTGTCCGAACCGCCCCTGAGGGTGGCGGCAAAACCTTGTCCTGACCGGAGCATTCTTTGTGCCGTTGGCAACCGCTGATGCTCGTAGGCGCTGCGGACTTGGCTGCCGCGCCGCCCGATCACCCCGTGGAGAGTGAGTTCGCCTAGGGATTGAGCATCCCCCAGCCCCGTGTCGAACCCGGCGCGGGACATATTCGGCGATGGTCTTCGTCTCTCCCACGATCATGGCCCCGTCCTGGTTCGGCAGGGAGCTCATGTCCATATAGTTGTGTCCCTGCTGCCATCCGGGGGGCCGCCTCAAAGGGTGCTTTCCCGGTCCAGATCGTGTACCCCGCATCCGGGTATCCACGCATCCGGGTATCCGGGTATCCCGGGTCCACATGCTGGCGGACCAGGCTGCGGTGCCCGTCAGCACCGAGCCGGATGTCGCTGCGGTGCCCGTCAGCACCGAGCCGGATGTCGCCGCGGCGCCCCCGGCATCAACGGCCCACGCCGAATCGGTGCCCTGCCCGATTTTCACGGCCTCATTCCCATAGTGAATGCTGAGCCCCGGCTCCTGCTCCGCGGCTGCCGCGAGCCGACGCCGGACTGTGGCCCAACCTTCGGGGCCGGTGGTGCCGGGGAGAGCTCAGGGCGTTTCACGGCGGGCGCACCGGCCGGCCCCGAGTGGGGATGGTGCCGGGACATTGCTGCCCATAAGTGTCTAGAAGTCCTTAGAGTGGAGGCATGACACATTCACTGCCACGCGGCGCCGGTGCATCCCAAGGTTTGACCACAGAGAAGTTCACCAGCGTTCGTGAACTTTTTGATTCCATGCTCGACGCCGACCCTCGCTACAGTGCGCAACTGGCCGTCTACGTTGCGGGGGAGAAAGTAGTGGACCTGGTGGGTGGCCCGGATTCCTCTGCCAATTCCCTCACGGGCGTGTTCTCCTGCTCTAAAGGCGTCTCCGCCCTGGCATTCAGCCTGCTGGTCCAGGACGGTTTGGTGGATTTGGACGCCACAGTTGCTAGTTACTGGCCCGAATTTGCGCAGAACGGCAAGGCGTCCGTGACGGTGCGTCAACTGCTCTCACACCAGGCGGGATTGGTGGGGGCCCAGGGTGGCTTCGCCATGGAGGAATACAGTGACCTGCCCGCTGTCGCTGCCCGGTTGGCCGCCATGGCACCCATGTGGCGCCCTGGCAGCGGCACGTTTGGTTACCACGCGCTGACCATGGGCGTGTTCCTGGAGGAGTTGTGCCGCCGGGTTTCGGGGGAGCGGCTGCAGGACGTGTACAACCGCCGCATCCGTGTGCCCTTCGCCGCCGACATGTTCCTGGGGCTGCCGGAGTCGGAAGAGTCACGTTTCCGTCCCGTACTCTTTGATGAGGAGGCTCCCCCGGCCTTTTTTGACCCGTTCTGCCTTGCTGGAGTCTCCGGCAATGTGCAGGCAGGAAACTTACTGGAACTGCCCAATGTGCGCAGCGTCCGGGCCGCAGGCAGTTGCAGCGGAGCCGGCGTAGGCTCCGCTGACGGGCTGGCCCGCGTGTATGCGGGTGCCATCACCGGAATTGAGGGCCAGCCGGCTTATCTAACCCCGGAAACGATTGCCCTCATGAGCCAGGAACAGGTGTGGGGGCTGGACAGGGTCTTTTGCGACACTGGTGCCTTCGCCATCACGTTCATGAAAGCCCACCCGCGCATGGACTTTGGCAGTGCCCAAGCCTTCGGCCACGATGGCGCCAACGCAGCACTGGGCTACGCTGACCCGCTGTACGGGATTGGATTTGGCTACGTGCCAGCCTGGAATGAGGAAGGCTCCACCACCGGCCGGGCCATGCAACTCAGCGCAGCCGTCCGCCAGGTGTTATTAGCTGGCAACTGATCTCCAGGCTCCGCATCTGCTGCCATTGCCTCTGGTGCCATGGCCACTGCTGCCATTGCCACTGCTGCCATGGTCACTGTGGCGATGTGCCCCAGCGTCTAGTCCATGCTGCACGGGAGCATCAGTGAAGGTTTTTGAGGGCTTCCGGGATGGCCCGGTGGAACGTGGGGTAGGCGTAAATCATGGATTCCAGCGTGGAGACGGGGATCCGCGCATGCACGGCCAGTGTCAGCATGGACAGCACCTCCCCGCCCATGGGCCCCACAGAAGTGGCGCCCACTAAAACTCCCGCATCGGCGTCTTCAATGACCTTGATGAATCCGTCGTTGCCTGCGCCATGGATCCAGCCGCGGGCGGACTCGCTCACCTTTGTCAGGCCTACCCGCACCGACAGGCCGGCGTCCCGGGCTTGGCTCTCGGTCAGGCCCACTACGCCGATCTCCGGATCCGTAAACGTCACGCGCGGCACGGCGTGGTTGTCTGCGGTGCCCCGGTCCGCTTGTTCTAAATGGCGGGCCAGGATGTGCCCTGCAACAATATTTCCTTGATACATGGACATGTGGGTGAATGCTCCGGCCCCTGCAGCGTCACCAATCAGGTAGAGCCCATTCGCTAGTTGTAGGTACTGATCGAGCGCGGGGGCGCCCTTTAGATCCCAGCTGATTTCTGCCGCTGACAGGCCCACCTCTGCCAGAGCCTGGGCGCGTCCGGTGGCCACGAGCAGTTGCTCGGCCCGCAGAGATGAGGGGGAGATGCCGTCGGAAAAGCTCAGCTGGAAACGGCCCTGCGCATGCGTCACCGACGTGAGCGCCTTATTTGTCAGGATCTTCACGCCCTCGTTGCGTAACACCGAGGCCAGCAGTTCGGAGGTCTCCGGTTCCTCCCGTGTGAGCAGGCGTGACCCGCGCAGCACCATGGTCACCTTGGTGCCAAAACGGGTGAAGGCCTGTGCCAACTCAACAGCGATGGGTCCCCCGCCCCACACAACCATGGAGGCAGGGGCATCCGCGGCCTGGACCGCCTCCCGGTTAGTCCAAAACGGCGTCCCAGCAAGGCCCGGCACCTCCGGAACCGCAGGATTCGTGCCCGGGTTGAGCACTATGGCTAGCCTGGCGCGGAAGGTGCGGTGGCCGCCGTCGTGCGTGGAAACAGTGACCTCACGGGGACCAGTGAGCCGGCCCGTGCCACGCACCAGCACGCCGCCCTTGGCCGTAAACCGCTCGGCGGCTACCGTGTCATCCCAGTTATCGGTGCCCTCGGTACGGATGCGCCGGGCCACTTGAGTGAAATCCGGTGCCACCTCAACGGTTCCGGCGAGGTCTGGGATACGCAACGCCTCGGCCATGACATTGCCTGCCCGGATCATCATTTTGGACGGGATGCAGCCATAGTACGGGCATTCCCCGCCCACAAGCCGGGCCTCAACACCCACCACGGACAAGCCCGCGGCAGCCAGCTCACCGGCAACCGATTCGCCGCCCGGACCCATGCCGAGCACCACAACATCAACAGTTTCGGGCTTGTTCTTGGAGGCCATGAGAGTTCCTTACTTGGTGATGCCCTTGTCCTTGAGCCACTGTGCCGCGGCATCCTTAGGGTCCATCTTCGCTGTGCCGCTCACCTGATCGTTGAGTTTGATCAGATCTTCCGTGGTCAGGAGGGAGGAAACCTTGTTCAAAGCGTTCTTGGTTGCGTCATTGACCGAGGCGGTCTTTATCACGGGCAGAACTTGCTGTGCCAGCCAGTTGTTCTTCGGGTCGGTCAGGACCACCAACTTGTTGGCCGGGATGGCAGGGGACGTGGTGAAGATGTCTGCCACCTGGATCTCATTGTTCAGGAGCGCCTTGATCGTCAGCGGCCCGCCACCGTCACTGATCGGTGTGAACTTTTTTGGCACGCAGTTATAGTTTGCCTTCAAGCCGGGGAGCCCGTAGGAGCGGGTGGCGAATTCCGGAGGGGCACCGATGGTCAGCTCGCTGCACACCTTCGCCAGATCCTCAATGGAGGTCAACTTGTACTTGGCGGCGGTCTCTGCGGTGACCACCATGGCGTCCTTGTCCTCTGCCTTGGCGGCATTCAGCACGGAGAGGCCCTCGGGCATGGCAGCCGGCAAGGCAGCGAGAACCTCTTCGGCCGTGGTGGCCTTGGTGTTCTCATCAAAATAGCCCAGCAAGTTCCCGCTGTAGTCCGGGATGATGTCAATGGAGCCGTCTTTAACCGCGGTGATGTAGGCCTCACGGGCGCCAATGTTCAGCTTTGTGGTGGCGGTAACGCCTGCGGCATTGATTGCGCCGGCATAAATTTCTGCCACCGTGGCGCTTTCGGGGAAGTTGGCGGAGCCCACAACTACCGATTCGCCACCGCCAGCGGGTGCGCTGCTGTCACTGGCCAGCGGATCTCCGCCGCCACAAGCCGTCACTGCTAGTGCCACGGAGAGGCCAGCTGCCGCCCCCAGGATGGCCCGGCGGGTGGGTCGCAAGTGCTTGTTCATGTTCTAACTCCTCTAGATGAGACTGCATAAATCGACGTGACTAACGGGTTGGTGCCGGTTCTGCCAGCTGTGCCTGTGGTGCCGACACTTGGGTGGGAGCGGCGGAACGCTGCAACCCGGGAGAAACAATAAGCCGTTGGGCCAAGACTAGTAGCCCGTCCAAAGCTATGGCCAACCCGGCAATTACCACTGCGCCGCCAAGAACTTGACCGTAGTCCTGCACCGCCAAGCCGTCAATGATGTACCTGCCTAAACCGCCAAGGCCCAAGAGTGCCACCACTGCCACTGTGGAAACAACTTGCAGGACCGCTGAGCGGAAGCCGCCAAGCATCACTATCAGCCCGTTGGGTACCTCTACTCCGAAGAGGATCTGCGGCTCGGTCATGCCCATGCTGCGTGCGGCATCAACCAAGTCCCGCTCAACGGAGGAAATTCCGGCATAGGTGGCACTCACAATGGGCGGCACCGCCAACAACACCAGTGACCAAATGGCTGGCATGAGAGACAAGGTGGAGGTGGCAATCAGGGCAAACAATGTCATGACACCCAAAGTTGGCAGGGCCCGGAGCATGCCGGCGAGGGCAATGATGATGGCACGCCCCCTGCCCGTGTGCCCCACATACAGGCCCACCGGAACCGCGATCACTAAGGAAATTACCAAGGTCAGTCCGGTATAACCCAGTTGTTCCAACACGCGTGTGGGCACTCCCATGGGTCCTTGCCAGTTAACCGGATCGGTGAGCCACTGCCAGCCCTGGGCGAAAGCGCCAGAAGCAGTGTATTTCGTGGCCGGAAGCAGCATTGCTGTGGCACTCATGCGATCACCTCCATGGTCTGCGGGGACGCCTTGCTGGCCCGCAACCACGGTGTCAGCAAGCGCTGCAAGAGCACCAAAAGCACGTCCATGAGCAAGGCCAAAATGAGGGTAATGACAATTCCGACCACAATTTCAGTGGGAAAATTGCGTTGCAATCCATCTGTGAAGAAGAAACCCAAACTGGGGATGCCCAGCAGTGAACCCACCGTGACAAGGGAAATGTTACTGACGGAGATAACGCGCAAACCGGCAAATAACACCGGGATTGACAACGGCAGATCCACCGTGAGGAAGCGTTGTAGCGGCCGGTAGCCCATGGCGGTGGCGGATTCGCGGATGGTGCGCTCAACTGAGTTGAGCGCGTCCAGTGTGGAACGGACCAGCAGGGCTACGGCGTAGATGGTCAGGGCAACAATGATGTTGGCGAAGTCCAGTATTTTGGTGCCAAGAATGCTGGGCAGAATCACAAACAGTGCCAGCGACGGGATGGTGTACAGCAGGGAGCCCACGGACAGAATGGTTGCGCCTACGGCCTTATTCAAGCGGGCCAGCTGCGCGAGCGGGATCGCGATGATGACGCTCAAAACAAGCGGCACTACGGACTGAATCAGGTGGTAGCCGGTCAGGTTAAGCACCTGCGGCAGGTTTGCCAGGAACCAGTCCATCAGAGCCGGCCTTCCCGGGCGGCCTCAATGGCTGCCAACACTTCGGAGGCAAGGACGACGCCGGTCACGCGCCCTTCGCTATCAACGGCAACTCCCAGCCCGGAGGGGGAGGACAACGCCGCGTCGAGGGCGTTGCGAAGGGGATCGCCCGCACGGAATAGGGAGCCGCCGGGGATCAGGCCCGTGGTGGCTTTGGCGTTACCGGGACTGGCGGACGTGCTGGGGGCGTGCCAGCCCAGCGGCCGCTGCTCATCATCTACGGCCAGAGTCCAGCCGGATTGCGGTGTTGTTGAAAGCGGTGCCGGGTGCACGGGTGTGGAGGCGCCCGGACTGAAGGAAAGGTGCCTGAAGCCGCGGTCACGGCCAACAAAGTTGGCCACGAAGTCGTCCACGGGGGCGCGCAGGATTTCTTCGGGCGGCGCATATTGAGCAACCCTGCCTCCGGTGGCAAAAACAGCCACACGGTCACCAAGGATGGTGGCCTCGTCAATGTCATGCGTGACGAAGATGATGGTCTTCGCCAGTTCTCGCTGCAGCCGGAGTAGTTCTTGTTGGAGCTCTGCACGGACCACCGGGTCCACCGCGGAGAAGGGTTCATCCATGAGTAGCACGGGAGGATCGGCGGCCAGAGCACGGGCCACTCCAACACGCTGTTGCTGTCCGCCGGAGAGTTGGTTGGGGTAGCGCTTTGCCATCGAGGCAGGCAACCCCACGGTTTCTAGCAGCTCCAAGGCGCGTTGGCGGGCGGGCGCCCGCGGCACTTTGTTCAGGCGCAACACGGTGGAGACGTTATCGATGACTGTGCGGTGGGGGAGTAGCCCTGCTTGTTGCATGACATAGCCCATGGAACGGCGCAGCTCATGGGCGGGGATGCTACTGACATCGCGCCCGCCCACTGTAATGGTGCCGGAAGTGGGTTCCACCATGCGGTTGATCATGCGCAGTGACGTGGTTTTCCCGCAACCTGACGGGCCCACAAAGACAGTGATTTTGCCCGTATCCACGCTCAGGGTGAGGTCCTCAACGGCGGCTTGACCCGGATAGATCTTACTGACGCCGTGAAATTCAACCATGGCACGCCCTGCCTTGCCGATGGTTTCCCGCGCGGAGATGCTGGTGCCGTGCGTTGCTGCCGTGGCTTCTTGTGGCGCCATGGATAGTCCTGACTGTTGCTGATGCTTAGCTTCTGCCAATAGATCATAGGCAAGGGAAAATTTCAGAGTAAAGAGTCATTGTCTGTGACAGCGAACTTACCCCGGATGGATTCAGGCAGCAAACATCGCGGGAGGGGTTCATGAGCTATTCGGAGCGGTAGGTGTGGCCGGATTGGATAGCTGGGGCATAGGCTAATTTTATGGCCACAAAAAGCACCAAAAACGAGACAGAATTCAGCACCAAGGGCGCCTACGTGACGGGAGCACAGTTCACGCGGGACACCAATTATATTGAAACCCGTATTACGCGTGATGGCGCTGATGGCTACCCCGTTGAAGCTGGCCGCTACCGGTTGGTGGTCTCTAGAGCGTGCCCGTGGGCGCACCGCTCCACCATTGTTCGGCGCCTCTTGGGCCTTGAAGATGCCATTTCTATCGGTGTGTGCGGTCCCACTCATGATGTCCGCTCCTGGACCTTCGATCTAGACGAAGGCGGGGTTGATCCGGTTCTGGGCATTGCACGTCTGCAGGAAGCGTACTTCAAACGCACCCCCAACTATCCTCGCGGCATCACTGTCCCAGCCATGGTGGATATACCCAGCGGGGCAGTGGCAACCAACAACTTCCCGCAAATCACCCTCGATTTCTCCACAGAATGGAGTGAATTCCACCGTGAGGGCGCCCCGGACCTGTACCCGGAAGCCCTGCGCGAGGAGATGGAAGTAGTCAACAAGCGGGTCTTCACCGAGATCAACAACGGCGTGTACCGCTGTGGGTTTGCCGGTAGCCAGGAAGCCTACGAGGCAGCCTACAGCCGCCTGTTCACGGCGCTCGATTGGCTCGAGGAGCGCCTGGCAACCCAGCGTTTTCTCATGGGTGAGAGCATTACGGAAGCAGACGTGCGCCTCTTTACTACGCTGGTTCGCTTTGACGCCGTCTACCACGGTCACTTCAAATGCAACCGGAACAAGCTCACCGAGATGCCCGTCCTCTGGGCCTACGCCCGTGATCTCTTCCAAACCCCCGGGTTCGGTGACACCGTGAATTTCGAGCAGATCAAAGCGCACTACTACATTGTCCACACGGATCTGAACCCCACACAGATTGTCCCGGTTGGTCCGGACACCTCGGGCTGGGCCACGGCGCACGGGCGTGAAGCCCTGGGAGGTCGGCCGTTCGGAGCGGGCACTGCGCCAACGCGTCCCATGGATGCCTGAGAGCGTGTGCAGTGTTGAGGGCGCGGGGGGGTGTCCGTGTTGTTGGGCGAGGCGTGAAAAGATGGCGCCATGACAAACACGGAGCCCCGCTGGCTGAATGTGCAGGAGCGCGCCGCGTGGCTCTCCCTGTTGTCCGTAATGACACTGCTGCCAGGTACGCTCGAAGGGGCGCTTCAGCGGGAAGCTAAGCTCTCTCTTTTTGAGTACAACATCCTGGCCATGCTCTCCGAGGCGCAGACCGAGGCGCAGGTGCTGCCCATGAGTGAACTGGCCGCCCGCACCAGCGCATCCCTTTCACGCTTATCTCATGTGGCCAAAAAGTTGCAGGCCCGCGGCCTCGTGGAGCGTTCCGTCCATGCCGAGGACGCCCGGGTAACCGAGGCATCCATTACGGAGTCAGGGATGGAACTCATTCGGGCCTTGGCGCCACTTCATGTGGAGTCCGTGCGGGCCAGCGTGTTCGATCAACTGAGCACGAAGGACGCTGCTGACCTGGCCCGCATTGGCCGCAAGCTGGTACAGGGGCTGGATGAGAGCCATTGGACGTTGCGCCCGGCTCAACCCGCACCTAATTGCCGCGCCGATCCCTGAGGTGCCGTCCAGCTGACTCGGGAGCGTGATGCTAGGCACATTTCAGCGTAAAAATGCCCGAGTTTTTGCCACCACCAAGCCCCGACCGTCAAATAGGCCAGCAAAATGTTGCCTAATCACTTCAAGGTGCCGTAACGTAGCTAAGGCTTGCCTAACTCTGGCGAGCGTAGTTTTGGGGGTTTACGGAATGGGAAGTGCTATGGAATTTACTCGCCGCCAGGGTCTCAAGCTGGGTCTGAGCGCATCGCTCGCCGTATTGGGAGTTGGCTTGGCCAGCTGTTCCACGGGCGCAGTGGGTGGAACTGAGCCGCAGGACACGCAGGCCGCAGCGGATAAATTCCCCGTCACCATCAAGCACATCTACGGCGAGACGCTCATCAAGTCCGCCCCGCAGCGCATCGCCACCGTCTCCTGGGTCAATGACGATATTGTCATTGCCCTGGGTGTGGTCCCCGTTGGCATGCCCACGAATGAATGGGGCGGCAATGCCCAGGGCTCGGCGCCGTGGAAGGATGCCGCGCTGGAGAAGCTCGGCGCCGCCATTGGCACCGAAAAGGCGCCCGTACAGTATTCCGAGGCCGACGGCGTGAACTTCACCGAAATTGCCAAGACCAGCCCGGACCTGATCCTTGCCGCCTACTCTGGCATCACGCAGGAAGACTACGACAAACTCAGCAAAATCGCCCCCGTCATCGCCTTCCCGAAGGACCCTTACGCCACCGCTTGGCAGGATTCCACCACCATGATCGGTGCAGCCCTGGGCCGCTCGCAGGCCGCCAAGGACCTCATTGGTGCCACGGAAAAGACCGTTGCCGAGCAGGCAGCCAAGTACCCCGCCATCAAGGGCAAGACGTTCATTTACGGCAATCTTGAGCCGGCCAAGTCCGACGGCGTCAACGTCTACCTCTCCGGCGACAACCGGCCCAAGTTCCTCACCAGCATCGGCATGGAATTGGCTCCCGTTGTTGTAGAGGCGGAAAAGGGCGCCAAAAACTTCTACCTCCCCTGGTCCGCTGAGAAGGCCAACGAGCTGGTCTCCGACGTCTTTGTCAGCTGGGTGCCGGATGACAAAACCAAGGAAGTCATCGCGAAGGACCCACTGCTGGGACAGATCCCGGCAGTGAAGACGGGCGCCTTCGTGGCCGATTCCGATCAAACCCTCACCCTGGCTATTTCTGCTGCATCACCGCTGAGCCTGCCGTGGGCGCTGGATGCGTTCCTGCCGCAGATCAACACCGCTGCCGAGAAGGTTTAAGGGCCGTATCTTATGGCCAGCGCAGCAGTGTCAGTGAAGGAAGGTACGACGCCGGAGCCAGCCTCCGTGCCCTTCGCCGCTGCCGCTGTGCCCACCCCGGGTCACACAACTGCCGCCAGCCAGGGCTCTAGCCAGCGTTTTTCCACGGTGCCGGCCAAGACGTTTGGCACGCGCCGACGCCTGCTGTGGCTGACTGCCTTGGTGCTCGTCTTGGGCGTGGTGGCCCTGGTGTCGCTGGCCATCGGCGCACGTAGCATCGCCCCCGGCACGGTGCTGGATGCGCTGTTCCATTTTGATCCGGCCAATGGCGACCATGCTGTTGTGCATTCGCGTGTTGTTCGAACCGTGGCCGGGCTCATTGTTGGCCTGTCACTGGGCTTGGCCGGCACCTCCATGCAGGGCGTGGCCCGCAACCCGCTGGCCGATCCGGGCATTCTGGGCATCAATGCCGGCGCCTCATTGGCCGTGGTGGCCGGGATCTTCTTCCTTGGTGCTGCGAACGTCTCCAGCTACCTGTGGTTCGCCTTTGCGGGGAGCGCGGTGGCCGCCGTCGTGGTTTATGCCGTGGCCAGTCTGGGTCGCAGCGGCGCAACTCCTGTGAAACTCGCCCTGGCCGGGGCTGCCATTGCGGCCGGCATGGGCTCGCTCATGAGCGCCATGCTGGTCACGAGCCAGGATTCGCTGGAGCTGTTTCGCCGCTGGCAGGTGGGCGCCTTGGCCGGGAAGTCGTGGGATTCAGTGGTGGCGGTGCTGCCGTTTGTGGCCGTTGGTGTCGTGATCCTGCTGTGCACGGGAAGGCTGCTGAACATGCTCGCACTGGGTGATGACATGGCCCGCGGTCTGGGCCACCGGCCAGGGCTGGGGCGTGCCATTTCCGCCGTCGGCATTGTGCTGCTCTGCGGCTCCGCGACGGCGCTCGCCGGCCCCATTGGGTTCATTGGACTCGTAGTTCCGCACCTGCTGCGCGGACTGGTGGGCCCGGATTACCGCTGGCTGCTGCCGCTTTCACTGCTGGGCGCACCCGCCATTTTGCTGGCTGCCGATGTTGTGGGCCGGGTCATTCTGCTGCCCAGTGAGGTGCCTGCCGGGATTCTGGCCGCGCTCATTGGTGCCCCGGTGTTCATTGCCGTGGTGCGGCGTGGAAAGCAGGCAGAGCTGTGAGTGTCCAGACTGCTGTCAAAGGGCATGGCAAGACTGCGTCCACTGTGGTGGGTGGCGCCTGGGTGAGGGATGCGCGGAAGGCGCCGCGCCGGCGTCGTGCCTGCCTTATGGGCACCATGGCTGCTCTGGTGTTTGCGCTGTTGGCCGTGAACATCCTGCTCGGCAGCTACACCGTCACCATCCCCGACTTCTTCGCCATGCTCGGCGGGAAGACCATCCCCGGGGCGAGCTTTATCGTCATGGAAAACAAGCTGCCGCAGGCGCTGTTGGGAATGCTGGCTGGGGCGTCGTTCGGCGTGGCCGGTGCCGTGTTTCAGACCATGCTGCGCAACCCGCTTGCCAGCCCGGACATCATTGGCATCAGCTACGGGGCAAGTGCCACCGCGGTTGCCGCCGTGGTGCTGTTCGGGGTGCGCGGGGCGGGTGTTTCGGTGGCCGCGATCATCGGTGCGCTACTGGTGGCCCTGGTCATCACGGCCCTGGCGCGGAGGCGTGGCGGCACAGGCCTGATCCTGATCGGGATCGGCGCTGCAGCATTCATGCAGGCCGTGGTCACGTTCTTAATGTCGCGCGCGGACGTCAGCAATGCGCAGGAGCTCATGGTGTGGCTGACCGGTTCGCTGAACTCCGCCAACTGGGAGCGGGTGGGCCTGCTGACCATTGCCCTTGTGGTGCTGGCACCATTCGTGGCGGTGGGTTCGCGGGAACTGCGCGGGCTCTCGCTGGGCGGTGATACGGCCGCGGGCCTGGGCTTCAATGTGCCGCGTGCCCGGCTGCTGCTGACCATTCTCGGCGTGCTGCTCGCGGCACTGCCGACGGCGGCTGCCGGGCCCATTGCCTTCGTGGCGTTCCTGTCCGGACCCATCGCCAAGCGGCTGAACGGGGGAGCGGCGTCGCTGCCTCTATCCGGTTTAGTGGGGGCCGCAATAGTGCTCGCAGCCCACTTTGTCGCCGTCAATGCCATACCCGGAACGTCCCTGCCCGTGGGTGTTGTCACCGGTGCGCTCGGTGCGCCGTTCCTGCTGTGGCTGCTCATTTACACCAACCGCGCCAACCAAGGAGGCTGACATGGCCATGCGCCCAAACAACCCGGATGCGATGCCCCCGGTAGCAACCCTGAGTGCCACCGGCCTCTCGCTAGGCTACGGCGAGAGGACCATTGTGGCGGACCTGGACGTGGAACTGCCGGCAGGGAAGGTGACCATCATTGTGGGCGCCAACGCCTGCGGCAAATCCACGGTGCTGCGCGGGTTGGCCAGGCTACTCAAGCCAGGTGCCGGCGTCGTCCATCTGGACGGGGAGGATATTCACAAGGTCCCCACCCGTACCCTGGCCCGCAAGCTGGGCATCCTGCCGCAAACGCCCACCGCACCGGACGGCATTAGCGTGGCCGACCTTGTGGGGCGTGGGCGCAGTCCGCACCAGGGCTGGTTCCGGCAGTGGAGCACGGCGGATGATGACGCTGTGGCTGCCGCGCTGAACGTCACAGGTACGGCGGAACTTGCCGGGCGCAGCATTGACGAACTCTCCGGCGGGCAGCGCCAACGCGTCTGGATTGCCATGGCGCTCGCGCAAGAGACCGATGTGCTGCTGCTGGATGAACCCACCACGTACCTTGATTTGGCGCACCAGGTGGAGGTGCTGGATGTGGTCTCGGAATTAAATGCGCGGCGCGGGATTACGGTGGCCATTGTGCTGCACGATTTGAACTTGGCCGCGCGCTACGCCGATCACCTGATTGCCATGAAGGACGGGGCAGTGGTGGCTCAGGGTGCGCCCGAAAAGGTCATGACGGCGGAGCTGGTGCAGAAAGTGTTTGGGCTTGAATCCGTGGTGGTGGCCGATCCCGTGGTGGGCACGCCCATGGTGGTGCCCATTGGGCGCCGGGCCGCACTGCTGGCGGAAGCTGCGGCGGCGAAATTGCAGGGTCTTGAGAGTGTGCCCGAAGTGGAAGGAGTGCAGGCATGAGCGCAGCAGTTGAGGAACAGAACGGGGAAGTCGGCACCGTGCAGGCGGACGAGATCCGGCCCATCAGGGCGTTTGACCTAAAAGTCAGTGCGGTGGCACAGCTGAGCTCGCACTTCCGTCGCATCACCTTCCGTGGGGATGACCTGGCATTGTTTGGTGCCAACGCAGCCGGGCAAACGCTGGATTTGCGGATCAAGGTCATGATCCCCTCGCCCGGGCACGCATTGCCGCAGCTGAGCCATATCCGCGGCTCCCTGCAGAACGACTGGTACACACAATGGCGCGCCCTGGACGAGTCGGTGCGCGGGGTTATGCGCACCTACACCGTCCGGGCCTTGCGCCGTGCGGTGCCCGCTGCCGGTGGCCGCCCTGCCGTTCCGGCCGAGCTGGATGTTGACTTTGTGCTGCATCTCGACGGCGGCTCGGGTCCGGCCGCCGAATGGGCCGCGGCTGCCGCGCCAGGGGATCCCATGATGATCATTGGTCCGTGCTCCCGGTGGGGAGATTGCGTGGGCATTGAGTATGCGCCGGGCGAGGGCCGCCGGATGCTGCTGGTAGGGGACGAAACGGCCGTACCCGCCATTGCCGCCATCCTGGAAAGCATGCCGGAGCACGCCACCGGCCACGCAGTCCTGGAAGTGCCCACCGCCGAGGATTTCCTGGACCTGGCTGTCCCGCCTGGGGTTGAGGTCCGCTGGTTTGCTCGGGGGGAGAAGCCGCACGGTCAGGCGTTAGTGGCGGATGTGGAGGCTCTTATTGCCCCTGCCGCCTGCGAACGCGGAGAGGAGCCCGAGGACGTGGACATCGACGCCTCCATCCTGTGGGAGACCCCGGCCGCAAGCCCCGGCCACGGGCTTTACGCTTGGCTTGCGGGGGAAGCGGCCACCATCCGGACGCTACGCCGCTACTTAGTGCGGGATGTGGGGATGGACCGTAACGCCGTCGCCTTCATGGGCTATTGGCGCAAAGGCCAAGCGCTCCCCGGCTGACCCGAAGAACCGACGCTATCCCACCTTCGGGGCGTTTCTGACAAACGCTATCCCACTTTCGGGGCGTTTCTGACAAACGCTATCCCACTCAATGGGTGACGTGGGCAGCCCTGGGGAGGACAATCTCAACGGTCACCGTGAATCGCCACCCCGCAGGAGGAATGCCATGACTGTGCGACCGAACCCCTACCTGAACTTCCGCCACAGCGCTCGTGCCTCCTTGGAGTTCTACCACTTAGTGTTTGGTGGGACACTAGAGCTAAGTACCTATGGGCAGATGCCGATGTTTGAGGACCCCGCCGAGGCAAACAAGATCATGCACGGCATGCTGACCAGCGAGCACGGACTTGTGATCATGTGCGCCGATGTCCCCAACGGCATGGACTTCATCGCCAATTCGAACGTTTCCCTCAGTGGGGACGACGGCGCCGTGCTGCGAGGCTGGTGGGACGCGCTCGCCGACGGGGCAATCATTTCCGAGCCGCTCACCACAGCACCCTGGGGTGACACGTTCGGCATACTCACGGACAAATTCGGCGTCCCATGGATGGTTAATATCCCCGGACCCCCGCAGGGCTGAGCCCAGCCGGGTGATGCTCCGTGCGTTTTTGGTTCCGGTGGCCTGTGAACCCGGCTGCCTATGAGACGGTGGCTGGCTCCCGCAGCAGAGCCAGCGCCGCATCATCGGTGGCCAGTGCCTGCGCCGTGTCGATCCGGGATAGCGTCGGCCGAAAACGCACCATTGCTGGGATAGGGACGGTAGTTGGGTGCGGAGGGTGCGGTGAAAACCCCCGTAAGGTAACCGACGGTCTCTAGGGAACGCCCCGAAAGTGCGGGAGCGCACCCGTCAGTGAGGGAGTTGGGACAGGATTCTGGCCAGGTCGGTTCGGTCCGCCTCGTTGAGCCGGGCAAAGTATTCGCTGGATTTACCGCGCCGCTCCGCTTGAACGTTAGCGAAAAGTTGGTCCCCGGATGCCGTGGCCACAATGTGTGTGGCCCGCCTATCGCCAGGATCCGGTTCGCGGCGCACCAAACCCTTGGCCTCGAGCTGATCAACCACTTCGGTGGCCGATCGCGGGGCTATCCGCAGCCGCTGCGCCAAATCCTTTAACCGCACATCACCGGAACCGGTGCAGTCTGCGGCCGGGGCGCCACCTCCGGGCCGCATGAGGGTCAGCAGCGCTCGCCACTGGTGCGGGGTCAGACCCCACGGGGCAAGTTGCTCGGACCAGGTGCGGCGTAAGCCCCGGAATGTGGCGTGAAAGAGCTCGCCGAGCTCGGGTGCATCGTCAGGGGAAGCCATAGGCCCAAGCATAACAATTTGACCTGAAACCACATAGTGAGGTAACCTCTGTATGAGTTGGCGCGAGTCCCGTGCCCCGCACACCATATGGAGGTGTCGCCCATGACGGAGAACATCCGCCCTCAAAAGAACCGCTCGCAAAATTCAGGCCGTGAAGACACCGGCCCCTCAAATTTCACCATGCGCGGCCCCGCCCGCATCAACCCTGCGGACAAGAAGCAGATCCAGCTCCACCCCGTTGGCCTCAACCGCATCGCGGCACTATTTGCACCCCACAAGGGGACCATCGCCGTCGTGGTGCTTCTCATCAGCGTCTCCAGCATTGTTGGACTGGCGCAACCATTTTTGGTCCGCGGCATCATCGATCAAGCGCTGCCCGCCAAGGACCTGCAGCTGTTGGGTCTGCTGGCAGGCGCCATGATTGCCGTGGCCGCGGCAACCGCGTTTATCGGCGTGATTCAGACGTGGATGACCACGGCCATGGGCCAAAAAATCATGCACACACTGCGCACCCGGCTGTTCACACACCTGCAAAAACAGTCGCTCGCATTCTTTACGCGAACCCGCAGCGGCGAGGTGCAATCGCGGCTTAACAACGACATTTCCGGCATGCAATCAGTCATCACCTCAACGGCCACGGGCATTGCCTCCAATGTGACCACCGCCGTTGCCACGGCGGTGGCCATGGTGGTGCTGTCCCCGCAACTGTCCCTGCTGTCCCTGTTAGTGATCCCGCCCGCCGTCTGGTTCTCCCGCCGCGTGGCCCTGCTGCGGCGCGACATCACCTCTACCATGCAGGCCGAGCTCGCCACCATGAACACGTACGTCGAGGAGGGGCTGAGCATATCCGGGGTGCGCCTGGCCAAAACGCTCGGTACCACGGGCCGCGACGCCGCCCGGTACACCGAAAGCTCCGAACGGCTCATTGGCCTGGAACTGCGCTCGCAGCTGGCCGGCCGCTGGCGGATGGCCACCATGAGCATCATCTTCTCCGCCATTCCCGCGCTGATCTACTTCGTCGGCGGCCTGCCCGGGACCACGCTGAGCATCGGCACCATCGTGGCGTTCACCGCCCTGCAATCCACCATTTTCCGCCCCATCATGGGCCTACTGAACCTCGGCGTCCAGTGGGTCAGCGCCATGGCCCTGTTCAGCCGCATCTTCGAATACCTGGACATGGTTCCGGAGATCACCGCCCCCGAGAACCCGGTTCCTCTGGATCCCGCCACAGTGCGGGGTGAGGTTCGCTTTGAAAATGTCCATTTTGCGTACGACGGCGGAGCTGACGTTTTGCGCGGCATCGACCTTGCGCTGTTGGCTGGCACCAGCACCGCCGTGGTTGGCCCTACCGGCTCCGGCAAGTCAACGCTGGGCTCTTTGCTGCCCCGGCTGCACGATGTCACGAGTGGCCGCGTCACAATTGACGGTGTGGACGTGCGCCAGATTGCCCCGGATGTGCTGGCGCGAATTGTTGGTGTGGTTTCGCAGGAAAGCTACCTAGCCCACGCCAGCATCCGCGAAAACCTGTTGCTGGCCGCTCCGGATGCTGACGACGCAACCCTGTGGCAGGCGCTCGCATCAGCCCAGATTGCGGACCTCATTGCGTCTCTGCCGGAGGGGCTGGACACACTGGTGGGCGCCCGCGGTCACCGCTTCTCCGGGGGCGAGCAGCAACGGCTGGCCATTGCCCGCACTATTCTGCGCAATCCGCGGGTGCTGGTGCTGGATGAGGCCACCTCGGCGCTGGATAACACCACGGAAGCGGCAGTCCAGCTGGCTCTGGACCATCTGGCGGTGGGACGCACCACGCTGATCATCGCGCACCGGCTTTCCACGGTGGAAGACGCCGAGCAGTTGGCAGTGCTCGCCGGTGGTTTGCTCGCCGAAGTGGGCACACCGGCAGGGCTGCGGGACGCCGGAGGAGCATACGCGGCGCTGCGGGCCGCCCGCGAAGAAGAACACGCGGGCGAAGAACTCGAAACGGTCGCCTAAATCGGCCCAGCCGAGGAGCCCCGATCTGCGAAAGGCTCATATAAGTTCCGCTTGTTCCTGCGGCGCTGCGGTACCAGCTAGCTCACAAACTGGCTGGCGAGCCCACTCGCAGAAAAAGTGGAACCCTAGAAAAGTGGAACCAAGTCATAGGATTAGCGTAGTTAATTTATTGGCGAAACAAGACCGCAGGTGATCGGCTATATGCTTGATTGGCGGCGAGGAGCAGCGTGGATTTCTCGGCACGGTACGTGGCATTGGGCGACTCATTCACAGAAGGCCTGGGTGACACCGACCCTGCCCTTCCCAACCAGGTCCGGGGGTGGGCGGACAGGACCGCAGAGCAACTGGCCCTAGCCCACCCGGAAGAGTCCTGGGGTTATGCCAACCTCGCCATCCGCGGCAAGAAAATGAACCAGATTCTCGCTGAGCAGATAGATGCGGCCGTGGCCATGAACCCCACCCTGGTCACCATTTACGCCGGCATCAATGACATCCTGCGCCCCAAGGTGGACATTGACGCCATGATCGCCAAATATTCCGACGGGCTGGGCAAATTGGCGGCCACCGGTGCGCGCCTGCTGGTCTTCACCGGGTACGACGCCAGCTCGTCCAAGGTCTTCGCCAGCATCCGCGGCCGCACCGCTGTTTACAACGAACTTGTCCGCGAGGTTGCCGAGTCCCACGGCGCCGCCCTTGTGGACTACTGGCGTTTCCGCGAGTACAACGACTGGCGTCTCTGGGGCATTGACCGCATGCACATGTCCACCCCGGGCCACATCAACATGGCCAACCGGGTCCTTGAACAACTGGGTGAAACTGTCCGTATTCCGCTGCCGGATTTGCCGCCCATCCCGGTGCGCACCACGGCTGTCACCATCAAGGAAAACGCCGCCTGGACCAAAGAATACGTGGGTCCTTGGGTGAGCCGCCGCCTGCGCGGGGTATCTTCAGGAGACAACCTCAGCGCCCGCTGGCCGGCCTTGCAATCCCCGCTGGCCTGATTTTTTCGCAGGCACCAAACCATGCAGTGGTGCCCCTCCGGGTGAAAGATACGTAGTAATTACCGATGCCGTGCCTCCGGCCCGCCCGTAGTGTCTAAAGCAACGATCAAGGGAAGATCGGAATGCTGGGGATGCTGGAAGGAATGCGCCATGAGCGTTGCAGTGGGATCGGTCTTGAATTTAGTACAGAGGCAATTAGACGTGCCTGAAACGCAAAAATTTATTGGTGAGCAATTCTTTGCGGATGAAACTGAATCCGTTTTAGCAATGGCGGTGGATCAGCCGGCTGACCACCAAGAAATCCGGGGGATTTGGCCCGTCCGTTTCGCCCGTAATTTTTGAGCCTAGGGCCCTGTTCCTAGGGCACTGGGCGTGGAGCACTGAAGGATTTGGGGGACAGGCGGCCGGGGCGCGAGGATACCTTTCCGCCACCGTCTGCCCGTTTGATGTGCGCCATGATATGGGCCAATTAGGGATAATCGAGCCTTTCCAACTAGACTGGGTAGGCGCTAGGTAGCGCGGAGCGTGTGCAATTGCTCCGGTTTGCGGTGATTATCCTCCCGCTGGCCGGTAGTTAGGGGCTCAAGTTGCGTGCATTCGGGTAGTCGCTTCGATGGCCTTTTCCCCAACATCATGAAAATGACGGTTGGGAATCATGCTGTCCAAGAGCGGACGCTGCCTATTCGCACGGTTTACACCAGTGAACCGTATTCACATATTTATTAGGAGTGATCATGGCAGCTCATTGCCAGGTGACTGGAGCCGAGCCGGGCTTCGGACATAGCATTTCGCACTCGCACCGCCGCAACAAGCGTCGGTTCGATCCGAATATCCAGAAGAAGCGCTACTGGGTACCGTCCTTGCGCCGCAACGTTACGTTGCAGCTTTCCGTCAAGGGCATCAAGACCATCGACGTTCGCGGTATTGACTCCGTCGTCGCCGACATTCTCGCTCGTGGGGTGAAGCTCTAGTGGCAAAAGACAAGGACGTACGTCCGATCATCAAGCTCAAGAGCACCGCGGGCACTGGTTTCACGTATGTAACACGCAAGAACCGTCGTAACACTCCGGACCGTTTGGTTCTGAAGAAGTACGATCCCAAGATCCGTCAGCACGTTGAATTCCGAGAGGAGCGCTAAGACTATGGCTAAGAAGTCCATGATCGCGAAGAACGAGCAGCGCAAGGTCATCGTAGAGCGTTACGCCGAGAAGCGTCTCGCCCTCAAGAAGGCCCTCGTTAACCCGGCCTCCACTCCGGAAGAGAAAGAAGCAGCCCGCCTGGGCCTGCAGAAGCTCCCCCGCAACGCCTCGCCGGTACGTGTTCGTAACCGCGACGCCATTGACGGCCGTCCGCGTGGAACGCTCCAGAAGTTCGGCATCTCCCGTGTACGCTTCCGCAAGATGGCGCACGCTGGCGAACTGCCCGGTATCAAGAAGTCCAGCTGGTAATACCGGCTTAGGCTGGTAAAGCTAGTCTGAAAAAGGCGGTGACCTTCGGGTCACCGCCTTTTTGCTGCCCTCTTAATTTGCTCAGACGACCTTCTGGGTGGCTGCGGTGGCGGGTGTTGCGGCCCTGTTCTGGCCCCGGACTTCGCGGCTGGGGGAGGTAAAAAGCTCGGCTGAGAGCGAAATAACCCTAGAATCCGGGGAATTTGTCTGCGAAATCACTGAAAAACGCCCAAATTTGCCGGATTTCCGCGGAAATACTGGTAAGTTCGCTAGCAGTGGTTGACACTCAACCGCGTGGAATTGGATTCACTTTACGTCCAGGAGGACAAACATGGCTAAGAACCGTAGCGAATTGGTTGCTGAAGTTGCTGCAAAGGCTGAGACCAGCCAGACCGCAGTTAACGCTGTTTTGGATGCACTCTTCTCCGTCTTCGAGAGCTCCGTTGCAGCTGGCGAAAAGATCACCATCCCGGGCTGGCTCTCCATCGAGCGCACCGACCGCGCAGCACGCACCGGCCGCAACCCCCAGACGGGTGAGGCAATTGAGATCGCAGCAGGCCACAGCGTGAAGCTCTCCGCTGGCTCCAAGCTGAAGGCTGCTGTCAAGAAGTAATTTCTGCACAGTTTCCCTGAAGGCGGCCGGCATCAGCGGGCCGCCTTCAGACATTTAAGGCCGGTTCCTACCCGGTTGCGGCGCCGCTGCCCAACGTTCGGGGGAAACGGTGGCCAGTTTTTATTGGCTCCGGGACATTCCTGTGAGATCCCTGATTCGCCCGATGTTCACAAGGTGCAGGAGAATGGGAGGGTGTCACCCAAAGAGTCTTCCTCAGTAGCCACAGTCCGCACCCCTGCTCCAGCGCGTGGGGGTACTTTTGCCGACGGTATTCCCAGCCCCTGGTGGTGGCTGGGTTTGGCAGCTGCCATGGTGGCAGTGGTGTTATCGCTGCTGTGGACCGGGGCCACTGCTGTGCAATTGCTCGCCGATCCGGGCGCGTTCACGCGCTGGGGCCTGCCCGTGGCTACCACCATTCATAATCTGGCCCTTTCCGCGGTCATTGGTGCGTTGGTGTTCGCGGTAGTGATTCTGCCTAAGGACCTCAAGACGCACCGTCCGCATTCGGGTAGCCAGAAGATCGACGCCGCCAAGCGCGTCACAGTGCCGGAACATCCAGCTTTTGCCCGGGCCATGACGCTTGCCATGGTGGCTGGCGGAGTATGGACCCTTTCAGCTATTGCCGTACTGGTACTGACGTACTCCAGCATTTCGGGTCTAGCCTTGAACGGCAGCAGTGACTACACCAACATGTTGGTGTTCTTCATCACCGATCTTCCTGTGGGACAAGCCTGGTTGATCATCACGATTGTTGCCGCTGTAGTCACCACCTTGACTTTTGGCCTGCGCAATATCAGCGCATTGGCTGTGCCTCTGGTGCTGGCGGTACTCTCCTTCATCCCGCAGGCCCTGATTGGGCATTCGGCCTCCAGTGCTGACCACAAGGGGGCAGTGAACTCGCTGTTCCTGCATGTTACCGGCGCCTCCCTGTGGGTGGGGGGCATCATTGTCCTGGTGGTAATTTCCGGGGTTTTAGGCAAGATCACGGCCCAAACCTTGAAGCGTTTCTCCGCGCTGGCACTTTTTGCCTTCGTGGCCGTGGCCGGCTCGGGCGTCATCAACGCGGCCATCCGCATCACCAGCTGGCATGACCTTTTCTACTCCACCTACGGACAACTCATCGTGGCTAAGTCCGCGGCAACAGTAGTGCTGGGAGTCATTGGTTACATGCACCGGGAATGGATTATTCCACGGTTGGCAGGCGGCCGGAAGGAGACGGCAAATTCCCGCCGCTTGTTGTGGCAGCTCATTTTTGTGGAGCTGTTGGTCATGGGCATTGTCAGCGGTATTGCCGTTGGCCTTGGCCGCTCGGCACCACCGCAGTCCCGCGAGTTGAGCGTCGAGGCTCTCTCTCCTGCACAAATCCTCACGGGCTACCCGCTACCGCCGGAATTGGTGACCTCGCGCTGGTTCAGCGAATGGCGGATGGACTGGCTGTGGGTGGCTTTTGCCGTGCTGGCCGGTGCCGCCTACCTGATGGGCGTCATAAAATTGCGCAAGCGTGGAGACAAGTGGTCTGTGCTGCGCAGCGTCTCCTGGTTCGCTGGCCTGCTGGCCCTGGTTTACATCACCTCTGGTGGTCCGGCCGTTTATGGTGCCGTAACCTTCAGCGCCCATATGGTGGAGCACATGGCACTGATGGCGGTGGCCCCGCTGTTCATGGCGATAGGTTCACCTATCTCGCTGGCCTTGCAGGCGCTCGCGCCACGCAGGGACGGATCGCGGGGAATCCGCGAATGGATTCTGGTACTGGTTCACTCCAAGTACTCCAAAGTCATCACGCACCCGTTGTTTGCTGCCGCAAACTTTTCCGGCAGCCTGTTCCTGTTCTACTACTCGCCGGCTTTCAACTTCGCGATGCGCTACCACGTGGGTCATGAACTCATGATTGTGCACTTCACCATCACCGGTTACATCTTTGTGCAGAGCATGATCGGTGAGGACCCCCTTCCCACCAGGGCGCCCTACCCCTTGCGGTTGGTTCTGCTGTTGGCCACCATGGCCTTCCACGCATTCTTTGGCGTGTCATTGATGATGTCCACCTCACTGCTCAGCGGTGAGTACTTCGGCAACATGGGCCGGCCCTGGGGTGATTCCGCGCTGGTTGACCAGCAAACCGCAGGTGGCATTGCGTGGGGGCTGGGAGAATTCCCCACTCTTCTGATCGCCATGGGTGTGGCCTATATGTGGTCAAAGTCTGATGCGCGGGAGACTAAACGCAAGGACCGGGCAGCGGACAGGAATAAGTACGCCGAACTGGGTGCTTACAATGACATGTTCGCCCAGCTGGCGGCCCGTGATACGGCCATGGCGAACAGCGGCCGGGTTCCGCACCTACCGCAGCGCCACCGTGCCACCGCGGGCGCCACCCACGGAGACTCCGGTCTGGGAGTCGCTGAGCAGGAGCGGCCCGCCGAGACCGGAGACGCCGAGAACAGGGCGGCGAAGAACAGCACCACCGAGAACAGATATATCCGTGAGTCGGAGACCCCGGCCGGAACACAAGGAGAAGCGAACTAGTGGATTCCGCAACAAAAACCACCTCCACCTCAGCCAACCCTGTCAGGGTGCGGGCATCGGAGCTTGAAGGTCGCGGCTGGTTGAACACCGGTGGCGTTGAACTGACTCTGGAAAAGCTGCGCGGCAAGATCGTCATTTTGGACTTTTGGACCTTCTGCTGCATCAATTGCCTGCACGTCCTGGATGAGTTGCGCCCCCTGGAGACCGAATTCAAGGACGTCCTGGTGACGGTTGGTGTGCATTCTCCCAAGTTTGAGCATGAGGCTGATCCGGTAGCCCTTGCCTCTGCCGTAGAACGTTACGATATCCAACACCCGGTCCTTGACGATCCCGAGTTGGTCACTTGGCAGGCGTACGCCGCCCGGGCCTGGCCCACGCTGGTGGTTGTTGACCCGGAGGGCTACATTGTGGCGCACCTATCAGGTGAGGGCCATGCCGCTGGCCTGGCCACCCTGATCCCCGAGCTCATTGCCGAGCATGAGGCCAAGGGCACTTTGCACCGGGGAGATGGCCCCTACGTTGCGCCAGAACCTGTTATTCGCGATCTTCGATTCCCCGGCAAGGTGCTGCCCCTGACCAATGGCAACTTCTTGGTCTCGGACACCGGCCATCACCGCCTCGTGGAAACCGGCCCGGATCTGACTACCCTGGTCCGCACCATAGGCTCGGGCACCAAGGGCTTCCTGGACGGCACGGCCGAGGACGCCATGTTCAATGAACCTCATGGTTTGGCACTGCTCCCGGAGCAGCTCGCCGCCTCGGTGGGTTACGACGTTGTTGTGGCGGATTCGGTCAACCACCGCCTGCGCGGGATTACGCTGGCAACGGGGGCGGTCCGCACGTTGGCTGGCAACGGTATCCAGCGGCTCCTGGATGCTGGCCCCGCCCGTGTGACTGACCACGGCGAAGCAGCCTCGGAGACTTACCTCGGCACCGCGCCGCTTGAGATAGCACTGTCCTCTCCGTGGGACGTTGCCTACTCTTCGGCTCTGGAGACAGTGGTGGTGGCGATGGCTGGAACCCACCAGATTTTTGATTTTGACCCGCTCAGCGGCGCCGTCACTGTGATCGCTGGCAATGGCCTTGAAGGCTTGCTGGATGGCCCGGGAGCGCAGGCCTGGTTTGCCCAGCCCTCAGGTGTCACAGAAGACGCCAAGGGCAATATCTGGGTTGCTGATTCTGAAACATCCGCCTTGCGCGTGCTCAAATTCTCAGACGGAGGCGCGGTGGACGTTGAGACGGCCCTTGGCGAGGGACTCTTTGATTTCGGTTTCCGTGACGGCGAGGCAGCCCAAGCGCGCCTGCAGCACCCACTGGGTGTGGCGGTGCTCCCTGATGGTTCAGTGGCAGTTGCAGACACCTACAACGGTGCCGTGCGCCGCTATGATCCGGCCACAAAAACCGTCAGTACCCTGGCCCGCGGTTTGGCCGAGCCCAGTGATGTTCTGCTGGATGAAACGGGAGAGGTGCCGCTGCTCATTGTGGTTGAGTCCAACAAGCACCAGCTGATCCGCCTTCCCCTGCCCAAGAACGCCTTGCAGGTAGATGAGGGAGCGGCTCAGACGCAGCGGCCCAAAACCGAGGTTGCCCCCGGTGAACTGGAACTCACCATTAACTTCTCCGCACCAACCGGGCAGAAACTCGATGACCGCTGGGGGGACCCCACCCAGTTGAAGGTCTCTTCCACACCGCCGGAGCTGTTGCTAAGCGGCGGCGGAACCTCCGTGGGCCTGCACCGGACACTGGTTCTGGCCGCCGGCATTCCCGAAGGTGTGCTGCACCTGACCGCCAGGGCCGCCGCGTGCGACGGTCCCGAGGACGCTAACGGTGAGATCCCTGATCATGCGGCCTGCCACCTGTACCAGCAGGACTGGGGTATCCCGGTAGTGCTTTCAGCAGCAGGGGCCACAGAGCTGGTGCTGGATCTACGCGGGGTCTAAACGCTGCGCTGTTGTACTAGTTTTGCAAGTTAGATAAGAGGACCGGACCCGGCAAGGGTCCGGTCCTCTTATTCTTGGAATGAGCCGGTGGGCGCATGTGGCAAAAACACTGCCCGGCGAAGACGCTCTTAGAAGTCGAGCACCGGGGTGACCAACACGTTGTTTGCCGTGATGGTCAGCTTGGTGGTGAAGCTGAAGTCTGACGTTTGTTTGACGGGGGAGACCTGGCCCGTGAAAAGGTCCTGTTCTTTGAACGCCACCTGAGCCTTAAACTTCAGCGGCGCCATGATCCATTGCCCACCAAACGGTGTGATGGTGATGGCTGGGTACTCCACAATTGACCACGCAACGGAGGAAAGAACCCTATTGTTGGTGGCCGCGTTCAGGGGGCAGCCCGTGGGCATCAAAACAGCCTGTTTGGCGCAGGCATCCAAATACTTGCGGATGGTTCCATCTACCTGGGCCAGCAGATCGCTGGTGGGTCCTGTTGCCAGGCTGACAGGGGAGACTGCTTCGGTGGACCCGGTGACGGTGCGCGTCACGGGCGGAGCCGCGAATAGTGGCGAGCGGTATTCCAGCTCATAGTTGCCGGGGTAGAAGACGGCAAAGGAGTTCTTACCATCAGGCATATTGGCTTCGACGCCGTTGATGCTGGATTGATTGGCGTTGACCACGGAGGCGTTGATGACCGGCAGCGTGACGGGAACCATTTCCCAACTGTCAAAGAACAACCAGTGTTTGGGGCCCTTTTGGAGCACAAAATCAGTGCTCAACGGGACATCAGTAACCGTGTAACTGACAGTGACACGTTCTGTGTTCTCGTCGGTAGGGACGGAAGGAGCAATAGAAAGCTCCTTGACGTCCTTCTGGGACTGCGCCAAGGCTTTGCCGTCCAGGGCTGCTGCGTTTGCACCGGGGATTTTGGCGTTCAGCAGGCCCCTTGCGGTCCCGCCATCACCGGCCTTGAGCGCGTCCAGATACCTGGCCACAGTCTTCTCAGGCCCAAAATCCTTGGTGTTGACAACCGCAATGGTCACGATTGACGCGGCAACACCGAGCAGGAAAATCAGCAGCCAGACGGCGGCGATCTTGATGAGTTGGGTCCCGTTCTTCACGCGGTCAACTGTACCGGGTTCAGGGGCAGGGGCTTGAATCAGGGCTCTGTACTCAGTTGTCATCAACCCGGCCCTCCCGCCACGTCAGCGTCGCCGTTTCCGCGGCGCAGTCCCAAACATGTCCCGCATCAGGTTCCGGCCCAGGGATGAGCCCATGGAGCGGACCATGCTTTTTAGTCCCCCACCCAACGCCCCGCCCAAGACTCCAATGACGTCGGAGGCCATGCCGCTTTCGTCCGCGGGGGAGGGAAGCGCCACAGGGGGAGGTGGCGGCAGGGGTGTCCCCACGGCAGGGCCTGTGCTGGGGGCGGCTTTGGTGGCAGACGCCAGCTTTTCATAGGCGGAGACGGGATCCACGGCGGTCCCATAGGTGGCCAGCAAGGCCGAAGCTGCGATGACAGCCTTGACGGTGTCCTCCGTGCTGGGACCCATGAGAGAGCCCGGAGCGCGCAGCCTGGTCAAGGCCACGGGGGTGGGAGCACCGTTCTCATTCATGACGGTGACCACGGCCTCACCAATGCCGGCACTGGTCAGGATCTCGCCCAGATCGTAACTGCTGGTGGGGAACGTGGAGACGGTTGCTTTGAGCGCTTTAGCATCCTCGGGGGTGAAGGCGCGCAGGGCGTGCTGGACGCGGTTGGCCAGCTGGGCCAAAACCTCGCCCGGCACATCCTTGGGCGTCTGGGTGACGAAGAAAATACCCACACCCTTGGAACGAATGAGCCGCACCGTGCTAGTGATGGCGTTCAGGAAGGCCTTGCTGGCGCCATTGAACAACAAGTGCGCCTCATCGAAGAAGAACACGAGCTTGGGCTTCTCGGCGTCGCCCACCTCGGGGAGTTCACGGAAAAGATCCGCTAGCAACCACATGAGGAACGTGGAGAACAGCAGTGGCTTGTCTTGGATGCTGGGCAGTTCCAGGCAGGTGATGACGCCGCGGCCGTCCGGGGCCGTGCGCAGAAGTTCGGCGGTGTCGAACTCGGGCATGCCAAAGAATTCACCCATGCCCTGGGCATCCAAGGTGATCAGATTACGTAAGATGACTCCGGCCGTGGCCTTGGAGAGCCCGCCGAGTTCGCTCAAGTCCGCTTTGCCCTCATCCGAGGTGAGGAACGTGATGACAGCGCGTAGATCCACCAGATCATAAAGTTCTAGATTTTTGGTATCTGCGTAGTGAAAGACCAGCTGCAGACTGGATTCCTGGGTGGCATTCAGGCCCAGTACCCGGGCCAGCAGGATGGGGCCGAATGAGGTGACGGTGGCCCGCACGGGAACACCGTTGCCGTTGCCACCCAGAGCCAGAAATTCGACGGGGAACGCTGTGGATTCCCACTGCTGGCCGAGAGCCTGGGTGCGTGCCGTCAGCTTCTCGCTACCCGAAGCCGCCGTGGCCAGGCCCGTCAGATCACCTTTGATATCCGCCATGAAGACTGGGACGCCCGCAGTGGAAAGCTGTTCAGCCATCATGTGCAGCGTGACGGTTTTTCCCGTACCGGTGGCCCCGGCCACCAAACCGTGCCGGTTCATCATGGCCAGCGGCAGTGACACCTGCGCTTCCGGGTGGATGGCGCCGTCGATCATGGCCGCGCCCAAGGCTATGGACGGGCCCTCAAAGATGTAGCCGGCCTGGATGGTGGTGAGCAACTCTGCTGCGGAATTGGTAGCCATAACGACAGCGTACCGTGACTCACCCGCACGTGACTCACCCGAGGAGGAGGGCAACCACGAACATGGCCGGGATGGCCAACACGGTGGTAAGCAGCACGGTGTCCTTGGCCACGGCAAGGCCCACCTGGTAGCGCTGGGCGGTGACATAAATATTCTGGGCCGTGGGCAGGGCTGCGGCAACCACCACGGCGAACAGCGCGGCACCGTCCAGCCCCAAGGCAAAATGTCCCAAGAGAAAAGCAACGAACGGGTGCAGGATGAGTTTGAAGCCCGTCCCCAGCAAGATATCGGTACGCCGTTCATCGGCGGCATTGAGCGGTTTAGTGGTTCCCAGGGACATGCCAAAGGCAATCAAGATGGCCGGGATAGCGGCACCGGCAATGAGGTGGAGGGGTTCTGCCACCAGTGCGGGCAGCACCCATCCTGTGCTGGCCAGGATCAAGCCGGCAGCCGTGCCTACAATCATGGGGTTGCGCACAACCTGTACGAGGATGCGTCCGGGCGTGGCGCGGTGGCCGCTGGTCAGACTGTCCAAAAACATGAGGTAAATGGGAGTGTAAAAAGCTAGCTGAAACACCAGCACCGGGGCAATCAGGGCGGCATCACCTAGAACGTATGCCGCAATGGGAATCCCCAGATTGGCGGCGTTGGAGGTGGAGGATGACATGGCCGCCAGCAGCGACTCAGCCAGGGAACGTTTGAGCCAAAACTTCACAATTAGCAAGAACAGTGTGGCCGTGATGATTGCGCTCAGTGCAGCCACTAGGAGCGGTTGGGCAAAAACAGTGCGCAACTGTGCGCGGGCCAGGGTTTCCACGAGAAGCGCGGGGCTGGCCACGAAGAAGGAGAGCCTACTGAGTACCGTTTGGGCGTTCTCACCCAGAACTTTTTTACGCCCCACAAACCAGCCCACCAAGATGATGAGCCAAACTACGGAGAATCCCTCAATAACAGCCAGCACACATCACAGCATAGTGACAGCAGGCCTCGTGTTAAGGGTGCAGGGTATTAAGGGTGCAGTGCGTTAGGGGCGCAGGGCGAAGGCGGGGCGCAGCAGCCCCTCGGTGATGGCCTCGGCGGGATCGGTGCCCAACTGCACTATTGCGTTATGCGCATCAACGTGGACCACGGTGGGCACGTAATCGCGCGCCTCGGCGTCGTTCATCTGGGCGTAGGTGATCAGGATGACCAGATCTCCAACATTGACCAGATGCGCGGCGGCACCATTGATGCCGATGACGCCGGAGCCCCGCTCACCGGCAATGGTGTACGTTTCCAGGCGGGCACCATTGGTGATGTCCACTATGGAGACCAGCTCGCCGGGGAGGATATTTGCAGCGTCCAGCAGATCGGCGTCAACTGTCACGGAGCCAACATAGTGCAGATCAGCGTGGGTGACAGTGGCGCGGTGGATCTTGGATTTAAACATGGTTCGCATCATAACGGGCTCAAGTCTACCGCTCCCGGTCACGGGTTGGCTGTGAGCTTGCTAACCTGGCCTCACTCGAGAGTTCTAGCGCCTGCCCAGCGGGGTGAGCTTGCGGCCCATGATGGCTTGGGTCAAGGCATCCACCACTTCCGTGTTGGCCAGTGGGTTGCGGATCAGTGTGAAGTCCACATCACCCACGGGCGGCAGGTCAAAGCGCTTGGTGATCACCTTGAGATCCTCCGGCACCAGCGAGGTGGGCATCACGGCAATGCCAATCCCGGCACGGAGCGCGGCCAGAACGCCACTGATCTGTTTGGTGGTGCAGGTGACACGCCACGTGCGGCCGGCCTGCTCGAGGGCATCCAGTGCCAGTTTCCGGCTCAGGCTCGGGGCCGGATACACAATGACGGGGACGGGTGCGCCAGGCTCCAAAACTGTCTGCTCCAGCCCCACCCAGGCGAAGGTGTCCTGCTTGACCACTTCACCTTCCTGGGCGCCAGAGACCCACTTGACGAATACCAGATCCAGGGCGCCAGCCTTTAGCCGGCGGTGCAGTTGATCGCTCTGACTCACCGTGAGTTCGAGGTTGATTTGTGGGTACAGTTGGCGGAACTCACGCAGGATCCGTGGCAGGCCCGTGATGGCCAGATCATCCGCGGTGCCAAAACGCAGCCGCCCGCGCATGGCGGCACCGGAAAAGTAGCGTGTGGCGGCGTCATTAGCGGCCAAGATGGTTCGGGCGAAACCGGCCATGGCGTCCCCATTGTCCGTCAGGCGCAACACGCGGGTATCTCGGGTGACAAGCACCCTTCCCGCGGCCTGCTCCAACTTACGCACATGCTGACTCACGGTGGGCTGGCTAATGCCCAGGCGCTCGGCTGCCCTGGTGAAGTTGCGGGTTTCGGCAAGCGCAAGGAAGCTTTTGAGCTGGATGGGGTCAAAAGTAGGTGATTCGGGCATGCGCATCCTCAGAACTATTACGTACCTCAATAGTATTTATAGGCATCATACTCTTTCGGCATAACTTGGTGCCGTCTAGGGTTGAAAAGGTAAAGTCCCCTCCGCCTTTTTAGCCCCATCCACTTTTCGAGTCCCAGGAACAACGCGTTGACGCCCCCACCAGCTGAATTGAACGCTTCCCCAACCGCCCCCATCAACCTAGTTGCCACGCGCCCGCCGTGGAGTCAGACATTTTCCTCGCTGAAAATCCGCAATTACCGCATCTTTGCCTCCGCCAACCTCCTTGCCGTCATTGCCCTCTGGATGCAACGGGTGGCCCAGGACTGGGTGGTTCTGGAGCTGTCAGGTTCGGTGACCGCAGTTGGAATCACCGTCTTCATGCAATTTCTGCCCTCCTTGCTACTCATGCCATTGGGTGGGATCTTGGCCGATAGGTACTCCAAACGGCTCATCCTCATGATCAGCCAGGGCGCTGCCGGAGTGCTGGCAACACTCATGGCCGTTTTGGCGCTGACCGGCAACCTTCAGGTGTGGCACATCTATGTGATTGCCTTTGTTCTTGGCTTGGTGGTGGTGGCCGATCAGCCTGCACGTCAAGTATTCGTCAACGAACTTGTTGGTCCGCGGCAATTGCGCAACGCCATCAGCTTGAACTCTTCGATTTTCCAGATGGGTGGCATGATCGGCCCCGCCGTTAGCGGCGTGCTGATCATGGCAGTGGGCGGCGGCTGGGCCTTCGCGGCCAATGCGCTGGCCTGCACCATCACCGTGATCTCGCTGTGCCTGATCCGCAGCAGCGAACTGGTCAAGATGCCGCCCGTGCAACGTGCCAAGGGCCAGCTCATGGAAGGCGTACGCTACGTGCTGCGCAAGCCCACCATTTTCTGGCCGGCCATGATGGCAGCGGTTTTTGCCGTGTTCGGCTTGAGCCTGGCCGTGCTGCTGGCGGCCTATGCCAACAACGTGTTCGACGCCGGGGCCGGAGGCTACGGCCTGCTGAACACTTTGGTTGCGCTCGGCGCCCTGTGCGGGGCGATCGCCTCCACCCGTTTTGCCACGCTGCGACTGCGCGGGGTGATGGCAGCTGCCGGTAGCTACGGGGTGGTGCTCATGATTGCCTCACTGGCCCCCAATATGGTTACCTTTGGAGCCGTCATGGTGGTGGCAGGGTTCGCCTCCCTGCTGTTTCTGACCAGTGCCAACCAGCTGGTGCAAATGTCAACCAACGTGCGCATTCGTGGCCGTGTTATGAGCCTGTACATCATGGTGCTCATGGGTGGTCAGGCTCTGGGTGGCCCGCTCATGGGCTGGCTGGCCGAGCATTGGGGTGTCCAGTGGGCAACGGTGGTTGCTGGCGGCATGCCAGCTTTGGCCGCCGTGGTGATCGGATTGGTTCTGGCCAAGCGCGGGCAGCTAACCTTGCAGATCAACCTGCGTAGCGCCAAGAAGCCCGTGTTTATTGTCCCGAAGACGAGCTGAGCAGCTAAAAAGTAGGTGGGGGTGCGCCTCGCACACCCCACCGTTTAGCCAGCCACCGGCAGGTGCGGGTAGCTTTCCTGGCGATTCTGGAACTCGAGGATCGCCGGGTTGACGATCACGCCGTCGGATATTTCAATGGCGCGGGTGATGGTGTCGCTGCCAGTCCACGCCTCGGGGCCTCCCAGCACCGTTTCAAGGAAAGGCATGAGCGCCTCGCTGATTTCCCAGGTGGCCGAATTCCAGAGGTAGCTCGGCGTGTGGTCTACGGCGTAATAGTTGATGTTCTCGCCCACCGTGAACATGGGGTCGGTGAACGTGGTGTTGCGGGCCCAGCTGAACCCCATGCCTTCGTCACAGGACACATCCACGATCAGGCTGCCGGGCCGGAATGCCGCAAGATCGGCCTCGGTCAAATACGTCATGGGCGCGTTCGGGTCCTGAAGGGTGCAATTGACCACGATGTCCGCCTCGGCGAGGAAATCGGCCAGCGGCACCTCACCGTCATCGAGCATGACGAAACCGGTGTACGGCGGTTCTGGGGCGAAATCGAACTGCACCATCTCTGCCGAGTGGATGGGTGAGGCCACGGCTGCCACGTTGCGGCTGGTCAGCACCTGCACCTCATGGATGCCCAGCGCGCTCAATGCCGTCACCGCGCCACGGGCGGTGGCACCAAAACCAATGACGACGGCGTTCAGGCGGCGGCCATAGTCTCCGGTGGAACCGATCAATGACAGCGAATGCATGACCGAGGAGTAGCCTGCCAGCTCGTTATTCTTGTGGAACACGTGCAGGCCGAAGCCGCCGTCGGAGGCCCAATGATTCATTGCCTCAAAGGCAATCAGCGTCAGCTTCTTGTCAATGGCCTGCTGTGTGATGGCACGGTCCTGGACACAGTGCGGCCAGCCCCACAGGACCTGCCCGTCTTTCAGATCGGCCAGATCGGCGGCTTGGGGTTTGGGCAAGAGTATTACGTCTGTTTGCGCAATGACCTGCTCGCGGGGGGCCACTGTGCCCACCAAAGTGGCCAGCACGGCGTCGGACATGCCAAAACGGGTGCCGTAACCCTCCTCCACCACCATTTTGGCGCGGATCTCAGGCTCAATCCGGGAGAAATGGTCGGGGTGGATGGGGGCGCGCCGCTCATCAGGCTTGTGTGACTTGCCCAAAACTCCAAGACGAAGTGTGGGTCCATGGTGAACGGTGTGTGGATCGTGGGTCATCGTTGCTCCTCATCGAAGAACCCGCCAGGGCCCTTTCTTTTTGACCCTACACGCATGGGGCGTCGATGTGGGTGCTCTCATGCAACGGTGAGCAGTGGCTTTTGACCTCCGCTTCGATGTGCATGGTTGCAACCGGGCACCTCGAGGTAGGGGTCAGAATTTGGATTGTGGGTTGCAGGTTGTGGGTTGCAGGTTGCGGGTTGCTGAGTACGGGTTAGCGGCACGGCGCCACTGGCAGCACCAAATGTTAAAGCAGTTTGGCCCCCGAGATGTCGGGGGCCAAACTGGGAAACTGAGCGGGCGACGGGAATCGAACCCGCGTATCGAGCTTGGGAAGCTAGCGCTCTACCATTGAGCTACGCCCGCAATGGAACGTCCACAGCAAGCTGCAGCATTTGTTCCGCTATTGATTCTAGCCCGAGCAAGGCCATGGTCATGACCAATGACACGGGGTTGCTTGCGCCGATCTTGCCAGCGGCATGCATAGTTAGCTGATGATGGAGGCCTTGCCGGCGGCAAACTCGGTATCGGTGAGGGCGCCTGAAGCATGTAGTGACGCAAGCCGTTCCAATTTACTGAGCAGATCATCCGCTGCTGCAGGTGCGGGAGCCGCTTCCGGAACAGGCAGCAGCTGCGCCTGCTGGGGGAGGTGTTGCTGCTCAGCTTCCTGCTGGGCGGCTGCTTGCCGGGCAGCTCCGAGCCGCTACTTTCTTCATGCCGCCGCACCTCACAAGTGGCACTGATACCGCAACCGGTGTGAGGCCGTGGTACTGAACAAGAATGGTTGCTCTGGGAAGAGGGTGGGTCTAGAAAATCGGCTCAGGCTCTTGCTTTTTGCCCTGGATCAGCCGCACAAGAGGCTCCACATAGCGGGCTGCGATGGGGCCGCTGACGGCCATGATCAGCACATAGGTGGTAGCTAGCGCGGCCAGTTCAACGGGGACGGCGCCCGAGGCCACAGCTAGCCCGGCAATGACGATGGAAAACTCGCCGCGGGCAATCAAGGCGGCGCCGGCACGGGCCCGGCCCGGTATTCCGATGCCTTGCCGCGATGCCGCCCACCAGCCTGTCACCACCTTCGTGATGGTAGTGACCAGTGCCAGCAGCAGGGCGAACCCGAGCACGGGCGGGATGGTGTGGGGATCGGTGTTCAAGCCGAACAGGACAAAGAACATGGCGGCGAATAGATCTCGCAACGGCTCCAGCACGCGGGCGGCGTTCTCTGCCGTACCGCCGGAGATCGCGATGCCCAAGAGGAAGGCGCCCACGGCCGCTGAGACCTGCAGCGCCGAGGCTACACCAGCCACCAACAAGGCGGCGCCCAGCAGCTTGAGTAGGAACGATTCCCTGTCAGGGCTGTCCAAAACAGTCGAGACCATATGTCCGTAGCGCAGCGCACCCAGCAGCACCAAGGTGATCACGGCCAAGGAAATTCCGACTGCGGTGAGCCCGCCCAGGAATGAGACTCCCGCTAAAACGGCCGTCAGGATGGGCAGGTACGCGGCCATTGCCAGATCCTCGATGACCAAGATGGCCAAGATGACGGGCGTTTCACGGTTACCCAGCCGGCCTAGATCACCTAAAACCTTGGCGATAATCCCTGATGATGAGCTATAAGTAATGCCAGCCATGACCAGTGCCCCCACCGGGCCCCACCCCAAGATCAATGCCACGGCAACACCCGGAAGCATATTCAGCACCAAGTCCAGCACCCCCGCCATCCACGACTGTTTCAGTCCCGTGACGAGTTCCTTGGCCGTATATTCCAAACCGAGCATAAGCAGCAGTAAGATGACACCAATTTCACTGGCAATATGGGCGAATCCATCAATGCCGCCAAGATTGACCAGGCCGCCCTTTCCAAAGGCCAGACCGCCTAAAAGATAGAGGGGGACGGGGGACATGCCGATCCGTCCAGCCTGACGACCCAAAAAACCGAGCCCGAAAAAGACGATGCCGAGCTGAACCAGGGAAAGGGTCGTTGAATCCATGGCGGGCTAGGGTCTGGACTGCAAAATATGTGCAGCCTCTGCCAGTCCGTCTTCAGTGCCGACAATGACCACCATGTCCCCAACATGGAGGACCTCATCAGGGCGCGGAGACCCCACCACGTCACCATCGCGCAGCAAGGCCACAATGGAAGCGCCCGTGCGCGTGCGCATCTGGGTCTGCCCCAGCGTGCGCCCGGCGAAGGTGGAGCCCGGACGGATCATGAATTGGTGCGTGGTGATGCCCGTGAGGTTTTCTTGTTCCGTGCTGAGTTGGGCAATGAGCTGCGCCGATCCCAGCAACTGTCCCAGCCCGGCGGCTTCCTCGGCGGTGAGCGGGATGGAAGCTGCACAAGCATCAGGGTCATCAACACGGGACAGGATTAACTCAGCGTGACCATCCCGGTGGGTCACCACGCCTACGCGCCGTCCGGTAGCAAGCCGCAATTCCCTACGCACACCAATGCCGGGAAGAGGCGTCTCTTCAATATTCATGGTTCTTACCTTAGCTGCGCTGCGCGGATCTATGGGCTTTAGTACAACGCCAAGAACGCACATATTAGTCCTGCCGCGTTGATCCTGGCCCTTTCCGGCCCGGCCAAGGGGATCTTTCTGCTGATCTTGGTCTAAATACGCTATTTTTAGAGGGTGCTGATCTCTGACCGCGACATACGTGCCGAAATTGACGCCAAGCGGATTGTCTTGGACCCCTACGACCCTTCCATGGTGCAGCCATCGAGCGTTGATGTGCGCATCGACAGGTATTTCCGGCTCTTTGACAACCACCGTTACGCCTACATTGACCCGGCGGAGGAGCAGCCTGAGCTGACCCGGATGGTGGAAGTTGAACCCGACGAGTCATTCATTTTGCATCCGGGTGAATTTGCGCTGGCCTCCACCTATGAGACGGTGACGTTGCCCGACGATGTCGCTGCACGCCTCGAAGGCAAGTCCTCTCTGGGCCGCCTGGGCCTGCTCACACACTCCACCGCCGGCTTCATTGACCCGGGTTTCTCCGGTCACATCACCTTGGAGCTCTCCAACGTGGCAACCTTGCCGATCAAACTCTGGCCCGGTATGAAGATTGGCCAGCTGTGCTTCTTCCAGCTCAGCTCCCCGGCCGAAAACCCTTACGGTACGGGCACTCATCAGAACCGCTACCAGGGCCAGCGCGGCCCCACAGCCTCGAAGTCATTCCAGAATTTCCACCGCACCAAGATCTAGGGTTCGCAGTGGTGTTTAGGGCTCGGGGACTATCCTCCCCTAGCCGTGCCGCTAGTGTGAGCCCGCACCGTGTGGCGGGGCCTTGACGGGCAGAAGTAGCAACAAGCCGAGCAACAGCACCACCAAAATGCCAACGATGCCCCACCGTTGCGCTCCGAAGATCACAATAGCGAGCCCAAACAGTTGTGGGGCCAAGAAGGATACGGCGCGGCCTGTGGTGGCGTACAGCCCAAAGATCTCCCCTTCCTGCCCTTCCGGCGCTAAACGGCCCATGAAGGTTCTTGCAGAGGACTGTGCCGGGCCCACGAACAGGCACAGGATCAGCCCGAAGACCCAAAACGCGTTCTTCCCATCCAGGAAGAGCAAGGCCCCGCCGGAAATGAGCAGGCCTATCAGTGAGGTCACAATGACGGCCTTGGGGCCGAACTTGTCATCGAAGAATCCGGCGGATAAGGCGCCCACTGCGGCCACCACGTTGCCGGCGATGGCGAAGATCAATACGTCACCGGTGGCAAAACCAAAGGACCCCACCGCCAAGACCGCCCCAAAGGTGAAGATGGCGGCCAGGCCGTCACGGAAAATGGCGCTGGAAATCAGGAAGTACAAAGTGTGCCGTTCAGTGTGCCAGAGCCGCACAATAGTGTGAACGAGCTCCATGTAGGACTGGATGAATCCCACCTTGGGCATATTTGGATCGCGTTTGGTTTCGGGGATGGCGAACATGATCGGGATTGAGAACACCAATATCCACAGGGCCGAGAACACGGCCACGGCCCGGTACGTCATGCCGTCGGCGCTCGTGATGCCGAAGATGCCTACCTCGGGCTTGATCAACGCGAAGTAGACAATGAGCAAGGCCACGATTCCGCCGAGGTATCCGGCGGCCCAGCCAATGCCACTGATCCGGCCAATGCTCTTCTTCGTTGAAATCTGCAAGAGCATGGCGTTGTAGTTCACACCCGCGAGCTCAAAGAAGACGTGGCCGGCAGCAATGAGCATGCACCCGAAGAGCAAAAAAGACTCTTGGGGCTGAACAAAGAAGCACGCTGCCGTCAGCACCACCACAATCAAGGTGTTGATGCCCAACCAGAGCCTGCGGCGTCCGCTGTGATCGGTGCGTTGCCCGGCAACCGGGGCCAGCAAGGCGATGGCCAAACCAGAAATGGACATGGCAAATGCCAGTGTGACCGTTGCCTTGTCGGCACCACCAAAGTCATCGCCCGTTAGATAAAGGGCGGTGAAGATGAACGTGGTCATGACGGCGTTGAAGGCGGCGCCGCCCCAATCCCACAGCGCCCAGGCCGTGATCTGCCACTTGGTTGCCGGTGTTTTGGCCGGAGTCGCGGTGAAGGCGGCGGCAGAGGGAGGGTACTCAGTCATACGGCACATGCTATCCGGCGGAATCAACGGGGCGGGGTAAGGCGCCGGAACATTTCGCGCAGGTGGTCCCGGGCAGCCGCATTCGGGACACCGACATGGAGCCAAAGCTCACCCTGAGAAGGGGCAGGGTTGGTAGACTAGCGGTGTCGGGAACCGACTTTAACCCCCGTGATTCGCTCATTTCCAGCCCGAAACATGTGGAGCCCTTAGTGCTGTTTGTCCTGTGTGCACACTTCCTTGTGGCCATTTTCTCGCCCATTTTGTTCTCCAGATGGGGTCGCTCGGCGTTTTACATCCTTGCTTCGGTGCCCGGGATCAGTTTCGTCTGGCTTGTGGCGCAGTACAACAATGTGTATTCGTCCACGTTGCCCAGCCCGTCGCTGGAGATCCCGTGGGTTCCCGTCCTTGATCTGAACCTGAGCTTCAAAATGGACCAGCTGTCCTGGCTCATGTCACTGCTGGTGCTTGGGGTTGGTGCCCTGGTGCTGGCCTATTGCGCCAGATATTTCAAGACCAACGACGCCGGCTTGGCCGGCTTTGGTGCCCAGCTGCTCGCCTTCGCAGGTGTCATGTTTGGTCTTGTGACGGCGGATAACCTCATCCTTTTGTTTGTTTTCTGGGAACTGACAACAGTGCTTTCCTACCTGTTGATTGGTTACGCCCGCACTCGCATCGCCGCCAGGCGTGCGGCCCTGCAAGCCTTGATCGTGACAACCTTCGGCGGGCTGGCCATGCTGGTGGGCTTGATCATGGTGGGTGAAAGCGCCGGCACATACAGCATCTCCGAGATCTTGGCGAAGGCACCCGAGCTGATCTCCGCCGTGGGAAGTCCCCAGCTGATGCTGGATATTGGCATTGCCCTGCTCCTTGTGGGGGCCGTGACCAAGTCGGCGCTGCTACCGTTCCACTTCTGGCTGCCGGGCGCGATGGCAGCCCCCACACCCGTGAGCGCCTACCTGCACGCAGCAGCAATGGTGAAGGCCGGGATCTACCTCATTGCCCGTCTGTCTCCGGGCTTCTCCGAGACCGAATATTGGCAGCCCATCATTGTGGTGCTGGGGCTGGGCACCATGCTGCTGGGCGGATGGCGGGCCCTGCGCCAGCACGATCTCAAGCAGATTCTGGCCTATGGCACTGTCAGCCAGCTCGGTTTCATCGCCCTGGTGGTGGGCTTTGGCGGTCAGGAAGCTGCCATGGCCGGTATGGCGATGGTCCTGGCGCACGGCTTGTTCAAAGCCTCCCTCTTCCTTGTGGTGGGGATCATTGACCACCAAAGCGGTACCCGCGATATTCGTGAGCTTTCAGGGGTCTTCAAATCGGCTCCGAAGCTGGGCATCGTTGCCCTGATCGGGGCTGCGTCAATGGCCGGGCTGCCGCCCATGGCAGGTTTTGTGGCTAAGGAGGGCATCTTCCAGGCGTTCATTGCCTCTGCCACTTATGGGCCAGCCGGCCCCGTGGTGGGGTGGACTGTCTTGGCCGGGATGGTTCTGGGCTCGGTGCTGACCTTTGCCTACAGTGCACGGTTCCTGTGGGGCGGTTTCGCCACCAAGGCCAAAGGCATGTCCACAGCCTTCAAACCCGTCAGTTGGCTTTTCCTGGCAGCCCCTGCCCTACTGAGCCTCCTGACGCTGGTTTACGGATTCTTCCCGCACCTCGTTGAAACGTGGATTAGACCCTATAGCGATCAGTTCCCCGCCTATGACCCGGACGGCATGCATCTGGCGTTGTGGCACGGCTTCTCACCCGCGCTGGGACTCAGCGCGCTAGTGATCGCAGTGGGAGTCATTCTGTTTAAACTGCGGGATAAGTTTGAAGCCTTCCAAGCTAAGTTGCCTGCGGGGATTGATTTTGAGCGTGCCTACCGGAAAGCAATTGTGGTGCTGGATGCTGTAGCCATTTGGGTTACGGGCCGCACCCAGCGTGGTTCCTTGTTCTTTTATCTTTCCGTGATCCTCTCCACCGCGATAGTTTCCGTGCTAGCTGTCTTGCTCCTGAATGTGCAGGACTGGACAGAAGATATTTACTTTGTTGACCCAGGCTCGCCGTTCCAAATCATTGCTGGGGCGGTTGTTATCATCGGCGCACTTGCTGCGGCCAGGGCGAACAAGCGCTTCATGGCCGTACTGTTGGTGTCCGTCACCGGGTACGGGTTAGCGCTGATTTTTGCTTTGCAGGGAGCACCGGACCTGGCTTTGACCCAGATGCTTGTAGAAACCATCATTTTGGTGGCTTTTGTGTTGGCCATGCGCTCACTGCCGCCTGGTTTGCTTGAACGCAAGCAGGCGGGCAGTCACCGCCTGGTACGGCTGATCTTAGGCATTGGCTTCGGCGCAACCATGGTGGTTGTGGCCGTCGTTGCCATGGGGGCCAGGATCCATGAGCCCGTGAGCCTTGCCCTGCCCGTGCTGGCCTATGAGGGCGGGGGTGGTCTCAATGTTGTCAACGTGACCCTCGTAGACATTCGGGCGTGGGACACTTTTGGTGAGATTTCCGTCCTGGCCATCGCCGCTACAGGTGTAGCCAGCCTGATCTTTGTCAGGGGCCGCGGCCAGCGCCTTCCCCGGGCAGAGACCGTGGAAACGGGCAGCATTGGCAAGCTGCCCGTGTCCCAGTTTGAACCCACCATTCACCTTGCCAAGAAATTCACTGCCTCACCGAGCAACCCTTGGCTCGTGGCCGGGCGGACGCTGGCACCAGAACGGCGCTCCATCATTATTGAAGTTGTCACCCGGCTGTTGTTCCACAGCATCATCATCATCTCCATCTACTTGCTGCTGGTGGGGCACAACGGCACTGGTGGAGGCTTCGCAGGAGGGTTGATAGCAGGGCTTGCCCTGACCATCCGATACCTTGCTGGCGGACGTTTTGAACTAGCCGAGGCCACCCGCATCTCAGCGGGAACTCTTCTGGGTCTGGGCCTAGCCATGGCGGCGCTGACAGCACTGGCACCACTGTTCTTTGGCGGGGAAATCTTCCAAAGTGCCATTATTGCTTTTGATCTGCCGGTTTTTGGTCATGTGAAGTTTGTGACCTCCACGGTCTTTGACATTGGCGTCTACCTGGTGGTTGTGGGGCTCGTGATTGACGTTTTGCGCAGCCTGGGCTCGGAGATTGACCAACATGAAGAGGACGGTCTGGACTCCATGGAGATGATTGAGGACGACGAGCCGTTGGAGGTTTCTCGATGAGTGTCAACCTCACACTGCTGCTGGTGATGGGCGTTCTTTATGCCGTGGGAATTTACCTGTTGTTAGAACGCAGCCTGACACGCGTGCTGCTTGGGCTGATGTTGCTGGCCAACGCCACCAATCTGCTCTTGCTGGCCACGGGCGGCTATGCCGGTTTAGCACCCATCTTCAATAAAGACATTCCGCCAACGGAATATAATGATCCCTTGCCGCAGGCCTTTATCCTGACCTCTATTGTGATTTCCTTCGCCGTCACAGCGTTTATGCTCAGCCTGATCTACAGGTCCTGGCTGCTCAGCCGAGCCGATGACATCCAGGTGGACAGGGAAGACCTTCGGGTTGCCAAGCAGGCGCTGTATGACGATGAAGAGGACTCCGAAATTCCCATTGAAGTCTCCGACTTCCATGAGAATAACCAGCCCGCAGCTAAGCGCGAAACCATCCCAGGTATAGGGCCGAAGAAGGCAGTGCAGCTACTTTCTGAACCTGCCGTCCCCCACAAAAAGCCCAGAAAGGATAAGGCATGAATGTTGCAAGTTTCGCCCCGCTCGCGGTAGTTCTGCCCTTCTTGGGTGCCGCCTTGGCTTTTGTGTTGATCAGAAAACCGCGCGCTCAACGCCGTGTCAGCCTGGCAACCCTCACCCTGACCCTTGGTTTGGAGGTCTGGGTATTGGCCAGTGTGTGGACAGTGGGGCCCATTGCCGTCCATCTTGGTGGCTGGGCGCCGCCCTTTGGGATCGTCATGGTGGCCGATCAGTTCTCCTCATTGCTGTTGGTGATTTCTTCAGCGGTGAGCCTGGCCGTCCTTGCCTACGCATCAGGTCAGGGCGCGGCTGACGGTGAACAGGGTGGCCCCCTGTCTGTTTTCCACCCCACCTATCTGATCCTGGTGGCAGGTGTCTCTAATGCTTTCCTGGCAGGGGACCTGTTCAACCTTTATGTTGGCTTCGAAATCCTCTTGACCGCGAGTTATGTGCTGATGACACTAGGTGGCACCGGATCGAGAGTCCGGGCTGGCATCACCTACGTTGTGGTCAGTGTTGTTTCCTCGCTGCTGTTCCTGATCGCCATCGGCATGGTTTACGGTGCCACTGGAACTGTCACTCTGGCGGATCTGGCCGTGAAAATTGGCGAGCTGGACTCGGGAACTCAAGACCTTTTGCATGTTCTTTTGCTTGTAGCGTTCGGCATCAAGGCCGCCGTCTTCCCGCTATCATTCTGGCTGCCTGACTCCTACCCCACCGCCCCCGCCCCCGTAACTGCAGTGTTCGCCGGGCTGCTCACAAAAGTTGGCGTCTATGCCATCATCCGCACGGAAACCCTGCTCTTTCCCTCCGATAAGTTCAATGCGGTGCTGCTAGTTGTTGCCCTTTTGACAATGATCGTAGGAATTCTTGGGGCGCTGGCACAGACGGACATTAAACGTATGCTCTCCTTCACTCTGGTCAGTCACATTGGGTACATGATCTTTGGTGTAGCACTTTCCTCCGTGCTGGGGCTGGCCGCCACCATTTTCTACGTCATTCACCACATCACCATTCAAACCTCGCTATTTATGGTGACAGGGTTGGTGGAACGCCGTGGCGGAACATCCTCGATCATGCGTCTGGGTGGGTTGGCAAAGCTCTCCCCGATCCTTGCGGTGCTTTATTTCATTCCCGCCATGAATCTGGCCGGCATTCCACCCTTCTCAGGGTTCCTGGGGAAGTTGGGGCTGCTGCAAGCGGGGGTGGCTGACGGCTCACCCATGGCCTACGCAGTGGTGATTGGCGGTGTTGTGGCTAGCCTGCTGACGTTGTTGGTCATGGCCCGGGTATGGAACCGAGTATTTTGGCGCAGCACTGCCGACGCCGAGAACCCGGACCCCGTCCTTTTGGCCACGGCACCTGACTCCTCCGGCCAGCCCAGCATGAGCGCATTGCGCACTAGCAAACATGTGGATGCCACCGAAGGACGTTTTTCTGGAGAGAACGAGATCCCCATCCTGCCCAAGATGATGGTGTATTCAACCATGGGTTTGGTGGTTTTGGGCCTTGCAATGAGCATCTTTGCGGGACCATTGTTTGAACTGAGCCAAGATGCTGCCACCAGCATGCTGGCCCGCACTCCCTACATTGAAGCCGTGCTTGGCGAAGGGGCAGGTACGCCATGAGCCAGAGCATCAACGCCAGGCGCAAGCTGAACCCTTTGCAAAAACTACCGCTGCTTATTTGGCTGGTCCTTGTCTGGGGCGCCCTGTGGCAGGACTTCAGTGCCGGGAATCTTCTTTTTGGGGCCCTCATAGCGCTAGCAGTGTCACAAGTTTTTTACCTGCCGCCCATTGAGCTCAGTGGACGCTTTAACGTGCTGCAGGCCGTGATCTTCCTTTTGTGGTTCCTCAAGCAAGTCACCGTTGCCAGTTGCCAAGTGCTGTACTGGGCGGTTGCCAAGGGGCCCAAAATCCGCAACGCAGTCATTGCCGTCCCGCTTCGTAGCCCCTCGGATCTACTCATGACCGCGGTGGGTCACGTGCTCTCACTGATTCCGGGTTCCTTGGTGGTTGAAGTGGATAGGGGTTGCGCCACTCTCTACGTCCACGCAATGAACGCGCCCACTCCAGAAAGCGTGGAGCGGGTTCGTACAGGGATCCAAGACATTGAAGCCAGGCTGATCACTGTGATGGGGACCAAGGAAGAGCTGGCGGAGCTGCGCTCTGAACGCACTGGGGCATCCATGGTTGCGTATGCGGATATCCTCAAAAGTCCCGATCAGCAAGATTCTGATCAGCAAAGTCCCGATCAGCAAAAAGACCTAGGTGAGGGGCAGTGAGCGTCATGGATGTTGTGGTCATTATTGTTGCAGCGGTGCTCACGCTCGCGGCTGCCGGAACTATCTACCGGATTGCCTCCGGGCCGTCATTGCTGGACAGGGTGATCGCCGCTGATGTTTTGCTGGCCATCTTCGGCGCCGCACTGGCCACGGACATGGCCGCAAATAAACATACGGACAATCTGGCCCTGCTGGTGGTCCTGACGGTGATTGGGTTCATTGGATCAGTCACGGTGGCTCGTTTTGCGGCCCATAAGAGAGGCGACGGATGAATACGCTCATTGATGTTTTGACAGTGATCGCCCTGCTGGGTGGCGCACTCATGAGCCTTGCCGCCGCCATTGGGCTGCTGCGGTTTCCGGACTTGATGAGCCGCATGCATGCTGCAACAAAGCCACAGGTTTTAGGTTTGCTGCTGATGTTGACGGCCATTGGCTTGCAAATGCGCGTCTGGTCTTTGCTGCCGGTACTGCTTGTGGCCTGGCTGTTCCAGCTACTCACGGTGCCGGTATCGGCGCACATGGTGGGCCGGTCCGGCTACCGGACCAAACACCGCCGCCCTGAGATGCTCAGCGTTGATGAGCTAGATCAGGTGGTTGCCGCAGTGGTGGAAGAGGAAAGTATGCCCTAGCCATCCGCCGTCGTAGTTTCACGGAAGCCGCAGTAACTCGGGAGCCGCATTTGTACTGGCGCCGCAGTAACTTTTGGGGGAGGGACTGCTGCGTTTTTGGGAGGAGTGGGCTCAGATTTCTTCGGGGTGCTTGTTAAAGCGTGCAATGGCCTTCTGGGTGGTGCGTGAAGCCAGGGTCTGAATGATGGCCGCAACCACCGAGGAGACCAGCGCAAAGGTCAGTGCTGAACGGAGACTGTTATTTAGATCCGCCCCATCCTTGGGCGGCTTGTTGCCGGTGCTCTTTTCCCAGACGGAATCCACGAGCTTGCTGGCAACAAAGCCGGCACCGAGGCTGATGCCGGTTCCGAGCAACTTAAAAACGATGTTCATAAAGGACTCCTTCGTGGGGATTCACGCTGGTGCGGGAAAGCACTGTAGTTCAGCCTAGCGCCTTCGCTGCCTTAGCTGCAGCGGGTAACCCGGGAGCTGGCGAGATTCACTGGGGCTTTGCGTGCTCTCACAAGGCAAGCCGGGTCCGTAACCAGTTGACGTGATCCGCGCCACGTCACTAGGGTCACGGCAAAATGCGATCCATATCAAACATGGTTTGCCGTGAGCTTGAAACACCAAGGGGAACAGATTGAAACGAGCGTATAAGAACGTCACTTCCGGGGCTCTGGCCCTGGCGATTATTGCCGGAGGTGGAATGGCTGCGTTGTCTCCGTCAGCGATTCCGGCCGCCCAGGCAGCGGTTTCGGCTGCCGAAATTTTGCCCACTCCCCAGGAAGTCAGCACCGCAGGCGTTGCTGTTCCCTTGACAGGCGCAGTAAAAGTGGCAGTCGGTGAAAATACGGATGCCGCAGCCAAGAAGTTGCTAGCGGAAGTAATTACCGCTGCCGGTGGTACCGCCACCTTTGTCAGCGGTGCGGGCACCACCGGCGCCACAGTCTTCCTTGGCACCGTTGCGGACAACCCGGCTGTATCCACCGCGCTCACGGCCGTGGGATCCGGCAGCGCAGCTGGACTGGATGCTGATGGACATGTCATCGCCACCGGAACCATCAGCGGCAAGCCCGCACTGGTGCTCAACGGCACCGATGCCACAGGTACCTTCTACGCCGTGCAGAGCCTGAGTCAGGTTGTTGCCAACGGTGTGGCGCCAGCTATGACGGTCAAGGACTGGCCGTTGATGTCCATCCGTGGCGGCATTGAGGGCTTCTATGGCATCCCGTGGTCTCATCAGGCCCGCCTGGATCAGTTTGATTTCTACGGCAAGCACAAGATGAACACTTACATCTACACGCCCAAGGACGATAATTACCTGCGTGCCAAGTGGCGTGATTTGTACCCGCAGGCGCAGCTGAACGATTTGAAAGAACTCGTGGATGAGGCCAATGCCAACCACGTTAATTTCACTTTTGCACTCTCACCGGGCAATGACGTCTGCTACTCCGACGATCAGGATTTCGCCGCCACCGTGGCCAAATTTGATCAGCTGCGCGCAATCGGTGTCAGCAGCTTCTACATTGCGCTCGATGACATCAACCCGTACCTGAACTGTGCCGCGGACAAGGCAAAATTCACCTTGCCGGGATTCCGTTCACTTGCCCGGGGCCAGGGGTTCTATTTGAACCGGATCGTCAAGGACTACATTAACGTCCATGGGCTGGCACCGTTGCAGACAGTGCCCACCAACTATGCCGGTTCCGGTCCAGACCCTTACAAGGGTGAGTTTGGTCTGCAGACGGATGATTCGATCCGTATTCAGTGGACCGGTGAAGGCGTCTTCTCCAACACCATTACGGAAGCTTCAGTAACCAAGGCGGTGACTTCCTACAACGCCGAGCATTTCTACATCTGGGACAACCTGCCCGTGAATGATGGACAGCGCGGACGCCTGTTCCTGAACCCGCTGGAGGGCCGCGACGCCAACCTGTACAAACACATTGACGGCATCACTTCCAACCCGATGATCGAACCGTATTCTTCGATGATCGCCCTGGCCGGGTTCGGCGACTACTCCTGGAACGGCCCCCAGTATGTGCCCGCAACAACACAATCCTCCATTATCAGTGAGCTTGCCGGCCCCAATGAGGCCATCAGGGCGTCTCTGGAAACCTTCGTGGACCTGAACCAGAGCTGGAAGCCCTACCGTCCGGAATCCAAAACGGCGCCGGCCCTGAGCGCAGACATCGCAACCTTCTGGACAGCTTTCGACGCCGGAAACACGGCCGGAATGGCACCGTTGAAGGCTCGTTTGGCCACCATTGCAGCAGGCCCGGAAACCTTGCCTGACATGGCCATGACAGGCTTCTACGATGATTCCAAGCCGTGGATTGACGCCGCAGCACACTGGGCCACGGCCATGGAGAAGCAAATCAGCATGCTGGAGGCCATTAAGGCGGGAAATGGCGTAGCCGCCACGGATGGTGCGCTTGCAGCCAATGGAGATATTGCTCTGGCCAAGGCGGCCACCGTGCCCGATGTTGGGCCGAACAACATTGGCATCACGCCTAACGTCATTGTTCCTTCGGTGGGAGATGGACTCTTTGAAATCTTTAGCAAAGAGGCACAGGGACGGTACAACACCTGGCTGAACCTGAGCCCCGTGGCAGCGTCCAGCTACTTCCCCGCAACGGCTACTTCCTCACTTCCCACCTACCAAAGCAACGCGCTCACACGCATGGTTGACGGCGATCCCAGCACTCTTTGGTGGTCCAGTGCACCTCCCGTGAACGGTTCCACCGTCACCATTGACTTAGGCGCCGTGAAGACGGTGGGCAAGGTGCTGATCCAGCAGGCCGATTCCGACACCAATAACGGTGACATGTTCTACCACGCACGGGTGGAGTATTCGGCGGACAATGCCACCTGGACACAGGCCGGAGTGTTTGAGAGCAAGCCGCGCATTGAGCAGAACTTTGATACTCCTGTAAGCGCACGGTACATCCGTCTGGTGTCCACGGGCACCAACCCGGGTGGCCAGTGGGTGAAGATCCGCGAGTTCCAGGCCCTGGAAGCAAATGAACGGCTGGCCAGCAACCTGCCGGGCGCAAATGGTACTGGTGCGCAGAGTGCCTTTGACGCAACCATTGCCACAGCCTTCGAGCCTGCCCAGGCCCCGGTAGAGGGTTCATACCTCTCCAATACCCTGGATGCACCGGCCGCCATGAAGTCAGCCGTTGTGGTGGGCCATGTGGCAGGGGACCTGCAAGTAAAGGTCGACGGCGAATGGGTCACCGTGGGTGCCTTGGATCCGAAACGCAGTTTCCAGGAAGCTGTTCTGGAGCAGGAAAGCATTGAGGGTATCCGCATCCTATTCACTCCGGGCGCAGCAGCCATGGGTGAGCAGACCTTGGCCGTTTATGAGCTTGGTTTGCGCGCCACCGGTCCTGTGGCTGGCGGCCCGTACATTGGTGAGGAAGTGGTGGAACCGACTCCGACGGCCACGGCGACCCCGACTCCGACGGCCACGGCGACCCCGACTCCGACGGCCACGGTTACTCCGACCGAATCGGCCACCGCCAGTACCGCACCCAGTGACACCCCGTCACCGAGTGCCTCGCCCACGAAGGACGGTTCAACCACACCTTCCGCCAGTGCCAGCGCCACGGCAGGTGCCGGTGATGACCTCGCCAGCACCGGGTTCAACCTCGGTGCAGCAGGTGGGATCGCTGTGATTCTCATGCTCGGTGGGTTGATCATGGCTAGCCGACGCAAGGTGCGCCAGCACTAGCAACAGCAAAAACTGAAAAAGGTTCCATCAAGTACTGCAGGCCTCCATCTCACGGTGGGCGTCTGCAGTACTTTTTTCATGACGCATTTCTTTCCACGCATTGGCTACCGGGTGTGAGCGGGGGTAAGCTGAAGCCGCAATTCAAACACGACAGGGGAGCGTGCACCCATTTATCGGGTGTCGGCGCTGAGAGTGCGGTTCGCCGCAGACCCTCGAACCTGCTCCGGCTAGTACCGGCGAAGGGAGTCGAGTTCTCTTCGGCTGCGCGGAAAGACCGCTGCAGCCGCCCCTCCTGAAAAGGAGGAAACATGAGTAAGTCAGTTACGGGCACGTCCGCCCCGAAAAACACGCAACAAAAGAACAAAAGCACCTGGCGGGTTGTCGACATTGTTGTCGTCTCGGTTCTGGGTGTTGCCGTTGGCGTTATCTTTTGGCTCTGGTCCGCCGGCTACGGTTTCATCGCAGCCTTCACCGTAGCCTTCCCACCCGTTGGTGCACTTTACGTTGGCGGCTGGCTGATTGCCGGCGTGCTGGGTGCCTTAGTGGTCCGCAAACCGGGCGCGGCGTTATATTGCGAATTGATCGCCGCCACCGTTGAAGGACTGCTGGGAACCCACTTCGGGTTCACGGTGCTGCTCTCAGGCTTGATTCAAGGCCTAGGCGCCGAGCTGGCCTTCGCCGTATTCCGTTACCGCAAATTCAATCTTCCCGTTGCCATCTTGGCCGGAACCTTGGCCGGCTTGGCGCTGGGCGTCTATGAAAACCTTATCTACAACGTGGCCTGGGCCTTGGAATGGAAGCTCGTCTACGCGGTGCTGGCCATGGTCTCCGGTGCTCTCATTGCGGGGGTAATTTCTTGGCTGGCCGTGCGCGGGTTGGCACGCACAGGCGCGCTGGCGAACCTGCCCTCACGTGGGGCCGCCACCGAAAAGGCAATCTAGTCATGGCCATCGTGCAGAACCGCGGTGCACCAGTACAGGTCTCTGTCAGGGGGTGGGGCTGGCAGCATTCGGGCCGGAACAACCAAGCCCTCCACGGCCTGGATTTGGAAATCTCCCCGGGTGAACGCGTACTGCTGCTGGGCCCTTCGGGTGCCGGAAAATCAACCTTGCTGCACGCCCTAGCCGGTGTGCTCGGGGATGACGAGGACGCCAATGAGATGGGTGAGCTGCTCATTGACGGGCGCCCTGTGCACGAATCGCGCGGCCGTACCGGGCTCATGCAGCAGGACCCTGATGCTCAGGTGGTGCTCTCACGCATTGGTGACGACGTTGCCTTCGGCGCTGAAAACCTTGCCGTGCCGCGCGAGGAAATTTGGCGCCGCGTCCCGGCTGCCTTGGAGTCGGTGGGCCTGAACCTGCCACTGGACCACTCCAGCTCCGCACTCTCCGGCGGGCAGAAGCAGCGCCTGGGACTAGCCGGTATTTTGGCCATGCGGCCCGGCCTGCTGCTGCTCGATGAGCCCACCGCCAACCTGGATCCGGCCGGTGTGGTGGAGGTCCGTGACGCCGTGCGCCGCAGCCTCGATGAAACCGGGGCCACCCTGGTTGTGGTGGAGCACCGCGTCTCCGTCTGGCTGGAGGTGGTGGACAGGATAGTGGTGTTGGCTCCGGCCGCCCTGGGAGAGCCCGGTGGCGTGCTGTTCGACGGTCCTCCCGCCACGGTTCTTGCCCAGAGCCGGGACTTACTGGCCAAGGCTGGTATTTGGGTTCCTGGCCACGTCCCGGAAGTCCGTGCCCGCATCACCAACCCGTCCGACGCCGGACGCCCCCTGCTGCTAGAGGCGGAGGGTTTGGCGGTCTCCCGCACCAAGGGACGCAAGCGCCGCCCGGTGGTGCCGGCAGCCGTGGTGCCTTCAGTGCAGGTGCGGGCCGGGCATGCGCTGAGTGTGACCGGGCTCAATGGATCCGGAAAGTCAACGCTCGCGCTGACCCTGGCCGGACTGCTGGCCCCAGTGAGTGGTCACTTGGCTGCGCTGGAACCCTTGGCGCGCGGTGCCGGGCCCGAGCCGCTGAAATGGCGTGGACGGGATTTGATCAGCCGGATTGGCACCGTCTTTCAGGAACCCGAGCACCAATTTGTTGCTGGTACTGTCCGGGATGAGCTGTTGTTTGCGCCGAGGCTGCTAGGCCGTGGCGAGGATACCGTGGATGAACTACTGGTGCGCCTGCGGCTAGAACACTTAGCGGACGCCAACCCGTTCACACTTTCGGGTGGGGAGAAGCGGCGGCTGTCAGTGGCAACAGTGCTGGCGGCGAGCCCACAACTCCTGGTCTTGGACGAGCCTACGTTTGGGCAGGACGCGAACACGTGGGCCGAGCTGGCCTCCTTGTTAACGGAGCTGCTGGATGCAGGCACGGCCGTGGTGTCGGTGACGCATGACGCCGCCTTCAGCGCAGTGCTCGGTGGGGACCGGCTGGTCTTGGGCGCACCAGCGGATCTTACCGGGGCACAGGCGGCTACAAAGGTGGCGCGGCGATGAGCGTGGACATTATTGCCACGCCGCGCTCCACCGCACTGCTGGCCCGGGCCAACCCGTTGGCGAAGCTCGGAGCCGGAATGGCCCTGACCGTGGTGTTGCTGGTGAGTGTGGACTGGGTCTCTGCCACGGTGGCACTCGTACTCGAATGCATACTTCTGCCGCTGGCTGGATTGAGCCTGCGAATGCTGCTGACCCGCGGCTGGCCCATCCTGCTGGCTTCCCTGGTGGGTGGCTACGGAACAGCTCTTTTGGCGCCCAAGACCGGTGAACTGCTGCTGGCCTTGGGCCCGGTCACCTTCAGCACCGGATCCCTGGAGGCTGGCGTGGCTATCGCCTTGCGTGGTCTGGCGATTGCCCTGCCTGGGATCATCGTACTGGCCTCCACCGACCCCACTGATTTGGCCGATGCGCTGGCCCAAAAGCTGCGCCTGCCCCATCGCTTTGTACTGGGCGCGCTCGCAGCGATGCGCCTAGTGGGGTTGCTTGTGGCCGAATGGCAAACGTTGGGGATGGCGCGCCGCGCACGTGGTGTGGGCGGCGCTTCCGGGCTGTTCAGCCGGTTAAAGGCGCAACTGGGACAGGCCATGGCGTTGCTGGTGCAGGCTGTTCGGCGGGCATCGCGGTTGGCAGTGACCATGGAGGCGAAGGGCTTCGGTACGGGTGAGCGGACCTGGGCCCGTGAATCGACCTTTAGCCATATCGACATCGCGGTGGTGGCCACAGGATTGGTGATCGCCGGCGTGTCAGTGAGCGCCGCCGTCGTACTGGGCACCTGGAATCCAGTGTTCTGATAGTTCCGGCTTTAACGCACCGTTCCCCGCGGCGTGCACGCGGGGAACGGGATTTGCGCTCTGGCTGAAGTGCTAGGACATAATCCGTGTCTGTCCGGCTGGGCGGGGATACTTGGAGCATGACTATCCCTCGCAGTACCAAACTGACCATTGTTGGCGCCGGCAGTGTCGGGACCTCACTGGCCTACGCCGCCCTGATCCGTGGATCCGCCCGCGAGGTGGTGCTCTATGACATTGCCACGGCCAAGGTTGATGCCGAAGTTTTGGATTTGGCCCACGGCACGCCCTTTACCGGATCCTCACGAATCACCGGCGGCAGTGACATAAATTTGGTGGCCGATTCGGACGTCATCGTCATCACTGCGGGGGCCAAGCAGGAACCGGGGCAGACCCGGCTGCAGCTGGCTGAGGTCAATGTGGGCATCCTGGAAAAGATGCTGCCGCCCATGGTGGCACTGGCGCCCAACGCCGTTTTCATCCTTGTCACAAACCCGTGCGATGTGCTCACCGCTGTGGCCGAACGCATCACCAACCTGCCTCCCGGGCGGATTTTCAGCTCCGGGACGGTGCTGGACTCCTCCCGGTTGCGCTGGATCGTAGCCGAGGCGGCGGCCGTTGCGCCGCAGAGCGTGCACGCGCTGATCATTGGCGAACACGGTGATACCGAATTTCCGTTGTGGTCCTCTGCCACTATTGGGCAGACTCCACTCTCGCAGTGGACTGATGGCGCTAAAGGCTTGCTCTTTCCCCGCGAACGGCTCGAAACCATCACTCATGACGTGGTCCACGCCGCCTACAAGGTCATTGCCGGAAAGGGTGCCACGAACTACGCCATAGGGCTTTCCGGTGCCCGCATCGTGGAGGCAGTGTTGCAAAATGAACGCAGTATTCTGCCGGTCTCCAGCGTCCTCCACGGCTACCGCGGTATTGATGGTGTGGCCCTGAGCGTGCCCTCAGTTGTTGGAGCTGGTGGAGTGCAGCGGGTCTTGGACACCCATCTGGATGAGCGCGAGGCAGAACAGCTCCAGCACTCGGCGGAAACGTTGGCAGCAAGCATCGCGCTCTTTTCCTAGACCCCGTAATTTTCTGTGCCCGCTGCGGTTCAAGGGCGGCAGCGGACCAATGTGGGCAAGTGTTTGGTTAAGCGTTGGGCGTGTAATGGGCGTTGAGTGGGGCAGCTGGCACAAGCCGGGGTACCGTAAAGGGAGAGCCTGCCAGCTTGGACTGGAGCAGCCTGGATTTATCGCATGAAACGGTTGATTTAGAGGTTTTTTGCCATAATTGACCATCAGGTCACATAATTCCTATATAATATGCATCCTGTGATATAAAAGTTGTTATGACTCAAGTGGCTGCAGAAACCGTTGGTGTGTTGGTGCGAGACGCACGTAATGAAAAAGGTTGGACCCAAGGCGAACTGGCAACCCAGTTGGGGACAAGTCAGAGTGCTGTAGCCAGGATGGAACAGGGCAAACAGAACCTGAGCCTGAAAATGATCCAACGCATGGAAGCGCTCTTGGAGGCCAATCTGGTCAGCCTGGGGGCGGTCAGTAAGAACGAGGTCACCCATTTGCGCGTGCGCGGTGGGCGTGAACTCTCCGGAAGCGTTGATGTGAACACCAGCAAGAATGCGGGAGTGGCCCTGCTGTGCGCCAGTCTGCTCAACCGCGGCACCACCACGTTGCGCCGTGTAGCTCGCATTGAAGAGGTCAACCGCATTGTTGAACTTCTGACATCCATCGGGGTCCAGTGCCGTTGGCTCGAAGACAACGACCTCCAGATCCGCCGCCCTGCCGTTTTGAACTTAGCTGCCATGGATGTTGCCGCAGCCAAGCGCACCCGGAGCGTCATCATGCTGCTGGGCCCACTCCTTGATGAAGCTAACCCGTACCGTATCCCTTACGCCGGCGGCTGCGACCTTGGCACCCGCACGGTGGAGCCGCACATGCAGGCGCTGCGTGAATTCGGCCTCATCGTCAACGCACATGACGGTTTCTACCAGGTACAGGCACCTGTCAGCGATGCCGAAGACCGCACTTTTGTCCTGACCGAGCGTGGGGACACTGTCACGGAAAATGCCATCATGGCTGCGGCACTGCGTAGCGGAACCACTGTCATCCGCAATGCCAGCCCCAATTACATGGTCCAGGACCTCTGCTTCTACTTGCAGGGTCTGGGCATCTCGGTGGACGGTGTTGGTTCCACCACGCTGACCATCAAGGGCAAGTCAGTGATTGACGTTGACATTGAGTACGCCCCATCAGAGGACCCCATCGAGGCCATGAGCCTAATCACCGCCGGCATCGTGACCAAGTCCAAGGTCACGGTCCGCCGCGTGCCGATCGAGTTCATGGAAATTGAGCTGAAGGTCCTCGAGCAGATGGGTTTTTGTTACCTTAAATCGGCTGAATATATGGCCCGCAACGGCAAGACACGGCTCGTGGATATCACCACTTTGCCGTCCGAGCTAAAGGCTGCCCCGGATAAGATCCATCCCATGCCATTCCCGGGCCTGAACATTGACAACCTGCCGTTCTTCGCCGTGATTGCCTCCTGCGCCGAGGGCACCACGCTCATCCACGATTGGGTTTACGAGAACCGGGCCATCTACCTGACGGAACTGAACCGCCTCGGCGCCGGCGTCCGCCTGTTGGATCCGCACCGCATCGACATCAAGGGCCCCGTTGCGTGGCGTGCCGCCGAGATTGGCTGCCCGCCGGCACTGCGTCCGGCCGCCTGCATCCTGCTGGCCATGCTCGCCGCCAAGGGCACTTCTGAATTGCGCAACATATATGTGATTGAGCGCGGCTACGAAGATCTGGCCGAGCGGTTGAACACCATTGGCGCCGAGATCGAGTACTTCCAAGACTAAGTACAAACGCCAGCGGCCTTGCCACTGCTGTTTTGGCCAGCCTAAATGGCCGCCAGGGCTGCCGCGAGATCCCGCTTCAAATCATCCACGTCCTCCAGGCCCACCGACAGGCGCAAGAACCCGTCGCTGAGACCGATCGCGGCGCGCCCCTCGGGGCCCATGGCACGGTGCGTGGTGGTGGCCGGATGCGTGATGAGCGACTTCGCATCCCCTAAGTTATTGGAGATGTCGATGATGGACAGCGCGTTCAGCAGCGCAAACGCGGCATCCTTGCGAGTGCCCGACGCTGGCTGAGCCAGCTCAAATGTCAGCACCGTGCCTCCGGCCTTCATTTGCTTTTTGGCCAGCTCATACTGCGGGTGGGACGGCAGATGCGGGTACAGCACGCGTGCCACCTGCGGTTGGGCTTCAAGGAATTCTCCGAGTGCCAGGGCATTGCTGCACGAGTGTGTAACCCGCAGATTCATGGTTTCCAGGCCCTTGGTGAGCACCCATGCGTTGAACGCGGAGAGCGCCGGGCCCGTGTGGCGCATCAGGTTCTTGACGGGCCCTTCGATGAACTCCTTGGTGCCGAGGATTGCGCCACCCAACACCCGGCCCTGGCCATCAATGTGCTTGGTGCCCGAATAGACGATGATGTCCGCGCCGAAATCGCCGCAACGCTGCAACAAGGGAGTTGCGAAGACGTTGTCGGCTACCACCTGCGCGCCAGCGGCATGAGCTAGATCGCACACAGCCGCCACGTCAATGATTTCCTGCATGGGGTTCGACGGTGACTCGAAGAACACGGCCGTGGTGGGCACCGACAAGGCCTCGCGCCACTGATCCAGGTCCGGCCCGTCAACAAATACGGTCTCCACACCCCACCGCGGCAGCAGCTCATTCAGAATCACAAAGCAGGAGCCGAACAGGGACCGTGCTGCCACCACTCGGTCCCCGGCTGCTAATAAGGCACCCAAGGCGGTGAATACGGCTGACATGCCCGACGCCGTCGCAAAGCACGCCTCTTTTCCTTCCAGCAGCCGCAGCCGTTCCTGGAAGGTTGCCACGCTCGGGTTGCCGTAGCGCGAATACACGAAGCGGTCCACCTCACCCGTGAACGCCTGCTCGGCAGCTTCCGCCGATTCGTAGACAAATCCGGAGTTCAAAAAGAGGGCTTCGGAGGTTTCTTGAAAATTGCTGCGGTCAAGCCCGCCGCGTACCGCCTGGGTGTCCTGCCCCCAAGTGGCTGCGTGCTCATTAAAGTTGCTCAATGATATTTCCTTAGCGCCAGGGGAGGTTGCGGTTCTTCCAGCCGTTGAGAATCCGATCTCCGTAGGGATCAGTTTCTCCTTCAAAGCCTTCAAGTACGTTGTAGGCGGTGTACCCGGCGGCTGTGGCTGCTTCAGCGGCGGCAATAGAGCGGGCACCGGAGCGGCACAGCACTATCAGCTGCTTTTCCGGGGGTACTGCTGCCGCCAGCTCTGCCAGAAAATCAGGGTTGCGGGCGCCCGTGGCGAGATTCCACTGGATAAAAACGGGTTCTGATTTCAGCGTTGAGGTGTCGGGGACGCCAATGTGTGCCCATTCGCCCTCTGTCCGTACATCCACGAGTGTTGCCCCCGCGGCTACAGCTTCCCAGGCTGTGCCCGGGCTCACATCTCCCGCGTAGCTCATGCGATGCCCTCGCCATCAAACTCAAGTTCGGCGTCGAGATCATCCACGGCAGTGGCGACGGCGGCATCGCTGCTGGCCACGGCCTGCGGAAGAATCACGGCCTGCGCGCAAATGACACTGGTGCCGTTGTAGGTGAGGGCGGGGCCGCCGTGCAGCACATAGCCGTCGGCAAGGGCGGTGGAAATGCGCTCGCAAAAAGAGCGGTCGTCAGGGCCGGTGATAAGCCGGTAGGCCAGGGGGGATTCGTCCGCGGTCATGGTTCTCTCCTCATTGCAAATGGCTGCGCGTTGCAAACGGGAGCTGGTGGCAGTTGACGAAGAGTTGGTTGAAAATGTCCACTCTTGAGCCCGCACCACAAGGAAAGTTCACGCTTGCAAACGCCAGCCTAGGTAGCTGGTTTGCCGAGTAGTCACCTGAGGCACCCCGCCGGAAAGAGGGTTGCCGGCCAGCAAGTCAGGGCTTAACGCTGGCACTCATTACTCACCTTGAAAGTAGCACACCACGTGCCGGGTCCGGTGAAGAACCTGCCAGTGTGCACAAACATGACGGCGACACCCAGATATCCGTTCACAGGGTGGCGGGACGGACCTGATATCTCTGCCGCGTCCATGACATGATGAAACCCATGACAACTCGGCGATTGTTGGCGGCACTACGGTTTCTCTTCGGCGCGTTCACTCTTGTGGCAGTGGGCATCCAATTTGGCGTTCACCTGAGCCACGGTTTCAACGTGTTGAACTTCTTCAGCTACTTCACGAACCTGTCCAATATTCTTGCCGCCGCCGTCCTGCTCACGGAGTCAGTACTGACCTGGCGCGGGAAGGAGCTGGGCCCGGCTTGGCAGGTTCTGCGGTGCGTATCGGTGGTGTGCATGGCCCTGGTGGGGATCGTGTTCACCGCCCTGTTGCGCGAGGTGGATCTCGGCGCGCTCCTGCCTTGGATCAATACCTGGCTGCACTACATCATGCCCATTGCGGTTGTCGCGGACTGGTTGATCCAACCGCCGCGCCGGCCCATCCCGCTGACCCGGTTGGGTGTTGCAGTGCTGTTTCCGCTGGCATATTTGGCCTATTCCCTGATTCGGGGCGCCGCCACGGACTGGTACGCCTATCCCTTCTTGAACCCCGGCAACGGGGGCTACGGCGCCGTGCTGCTCAGTTGTGTGGGGATCGCGGTAGCCTTCCTGATCGCCAGCGCGGTGCTGATTCTTCTGGGCAACAAGCTCCGCCCGCTTGTTAGGCCTGTGCCCAGCGGTCAGTCGAACTGATGTGTTTACAACGTGGTAGCCAGGAGCGCCGATAGTTCCGCCGTAAGCTCGGCTCGGATGGCGGCCGTGCCGATTTCCTTCCCGTCAATGGTGGTCACGGGCGCCAGTAGCCGCAGGCTGGAAATGAGCCACACGGCGTCGGCATCCAGCAGATCGGCAGGTGTTAGTGGACCGTAACCCAGCTCCCACCCGGCTTCCTGCGCAGCTGCGAACAGTGCGCCCTGCGTGGTGCCGGGCAGTATCCCGGTGTCCAAATGCGGGGTGATGAGCCGCTTGAGCGGTACGCCGGAATCGTCACTAACGTGTGCTAGAAGAACTGACGATGTGGGCCCTTCCAACACGAGCCCGTCACCGCTGGTGAAGATCACGTCATCCGCGCCCTGGTGGTGTGCGTGCCGAAGTGCGGCCATGTTCACGGCGTAGGAGAGTGTTTTGGCGCCCATCAAAAGCCAGGGGGCACGGGCTGCAATATCGCTGTCATAGCCACGCTCCAACAAGAGCACGGCCAAGCCCTTCTCCCGCTGGGCAGCCAACGAGGCGGACACCGGGCTGACCGTGACCCACGCTGTGGGGGAGTTGGCGCCCTCGGGGCCTCGGGTAGCGATAAGGCGAACCACGCACTGGCGAGATTCGTTGCTTGCACCGTGGTCTGCGGAATCCTCTGGTGCCCCGGCAGCATAAGCTGTGAGCGCCGTCGTAATTGCCGCCTGCCACACCCCGGCGTCAGGGATGAGTAGGTCCATGGTGCTGGCCGAGACGGCAAGGCGATCTAAATGAGCCCGGATTTTGCGTGGCTCCCCATCAATAGCGAGCATGGATTCAAAGATCCCGTCACCGCGGGTGAGCCCCTGATCCGTAACCAGAATGTTGGGAACGGTGGCGTCTGCAACGCGGCCGGCCGGGTGGGCGGGGTCCAAGAAAACCAGAGTTGTCATGACTGAGATCTTATCCCCACCCGCTCCCTGCCCTCGTGCCTCGGTCTGGGTCCCTCGCAGGCGTACTAGCGTGTGAGGGACTTGCCGAAGGTGAAGGCACGGACCAGGCCCACCACACCCAAGATGATCAGCATGATGGCTGTTATCAGCAACAGCCATTGTGCGGTCCAGACGGGAACAGCGAGCACCGTGATGCCGGCTACCACGCTGATGGCGCCGAACACGATGGCCCAGGTGCGGGTGGGGCCCTTGCCGGCTTCGGCCATGGCGATGATGCCTTCAATAATCCAGCCGATGCCGATCATGATGACGGTGAATACCAGCAGGAGCTCGCCCGTCGCGGCCGAGTTACGCAGGGCGATGATGCCGGCAACCATCACGAACAGGCCCAAGAGAACATCCAGGATCCGCATCCCGGCGGAAAGGCTGTGGCTAAAGATGCCAACAGCTACCTTGATACCACCAGTGATGAGGAAGTTGATGCCTAAGATTACGGCCACCACAGCCAGAGTCTTGGTGGGCCACAACAGCAGGATAATACCGAGAACCAAGGCCGCAACGCCGCTAATGGCAAAGGCTAGGCGCAAACCCTTTACTGCCTTCTCCGTGATTTTTTGCGGATCTAAGGCAAAAACGTCGATGCTGACGGTTGGATTGTTTGAGCTGCTCATGGCGCTACATCCTCACTTCGGGAAGTTCAAATTATGCTCAGCATAGCCGCAGCATCTCACCCGAGCACAGCAAGTCACAGCTGGCGCACGTCACACGGCCAGCGTTGCGAGTGGGCCTGTGCGAAAGAGCCGTTAGGCTATTGTCACTCTCGGCTGAAAAGCCGGTTTAGCTAGGAGGTGTGCGTGATTTGGACGGCGTTTAGCCTGCCCACAGGCAGTGTCTGGCTGTCTGCGCTGATTGTACTGGTGGATTTTGGCATCCGAGTGGTTGTTTTGGGTGTGATTCCGGGAAACCGGCGCCCCACTACTGCCATGGCGTGGCTGCTGTGCATCTTCTTCCTGCCCTATGTAGGGTTGCTCCTTTTCCTCATGTTCGGCAATTTTCGGCTTTCCCGGCGACGGCGTGAGAAGCAAGACGCCGTCAACCAGCGCATCATGGAAGGCACTAAGGACATTGCGTCTTTGGTGCCCGAATATGATGGGCCGGCCTGGGTTAAATCGGCCATTGAATTGAACCAGAATCTGGGGTTTTTCCCGGCCATTGGTGGCAATACTGTCCGTCTGATTAAGGGATACCAGGAGTCCTTGGATCTTATGGCCGATGAAATCAGCCAAGCCACCGACTACGTCAACGCCGAGTTTTACATCATGAGTTCAGATGCCAGCACGAACAGGTTGTTCCAGGAGCTGGAAGCTGCGGCTGAACGCGGAGTCCGGGTGCGGGTACTTTTTGACCACATTGGGTCACTGCGGGTACCCGGCTATCTGGGGATGATCCGCCGGCTCAAGGCGAGCAAAATCCAGTGGCGGCGCATGCTGCCACTGCTGCCTGTCAAAGGCCAATGGCGCAGGCCGGATCTGCGCAACCACCGCAAGATTCTGGTGGTGGATGGCCGGGTGGGTTTCACGGGTTCGCAAAACGTCATTGAGCCTTCCTATCGAAAAAAACGTAACGTCAAGGTTGGCCGTCAGTGGGTAGAACTCATGACACGTTTGGAAGGCCCCATTGTTGGCACCCTGAACGTCATGTTCGCCACTGATTGGTCCTCGGAAACCGAAGAAAATCTTGAATCTCAAATGGCTGCATACCATTGGGACACGTTTGAAGGTGGAGCCCTCTGCCAGGTGGTGCCCAGCGGGCCGGGATTTGTTACTGAGAACAATCTTCGCCTTTTCAACACTTTGCTGTATTCGGCAGAAAAACAGATCACCATCTCCAGCCCCTATTTTGTTCCGGATGATTCCCTTCTCTATGCCATCACCACCGCAGCGCAACGCGGTATTAAAGTGGAACTCTTCGTCTCCGAGGTGGGTGACCAGTTTCTGGTCCACCACGCTCAACGCTCCTATTACGAGGCGCTCTTGCGGGCCGGGGTGCGCATTTTTCTTTACCCCAAACCCCTGGTGCTCCATGCCAAGCACTTCACCGTGGACTACGACGTTGCCGTGATTGGCTCCTCCAACATGGACATGCGCAGCTTCTCACTGAACCTTGAAGTCACTGTCATGATGATTGACCGCGCAGTGGTTGAACAAATGCACGCTGTTGAAGATCACTACCGCTCCATGTCACGTGAGCTGCATTTGGAAGAGTGGCTCACACGCCCAATTCTGGCCCGTTATGTGGACAACGTGGCCCGCCTAACCGCTACTTTGCAGTAGGCAACGCCCCGGCTGCCTACCGCGGGAAATCGGCTCCCAGTGTGGATAAAACCCCGTGAGCCTTAGCCTGAATCTCCTGCCACTCCGCCTCGTCATCGGAGTCTGCCGTGATGGCGCCGCCGATCCCCAGCGAAAGGTGCGTGCCGCCGTCCAGGTCTTGGAGGACCAGCGTGCGGATAACCACCGATAAATCAGTGGCAGCATTGAGGGAAAAATAGCCGATAGCGCCGGAATAGACGCCGCGCGGGCCGGCTTCGAGGCGGCTTAAAATGGCCATGGTGCTGATCTTCGGCGCACCCGTCATGGACCCGGCCGGAAATGCGGCAGCCACTGCTTGGGCTCGCGAACTGCCCGGGGCCAGCCGCGCCTCGATGGTACTGACCATCTGGTGCACCGTGGCGTAACTTTCAATAGCGCACAGCCGCGGAACCCTCAGTGAAGCCGGGACAGCAAAGCGCGAAAGATCATTGCGCAGCAGGTCCACGATCATCACGTTCTCGGCCCGATCCTTGGGTGATGACGCCAAATCCTCCCTGAGCGCGGCATCCAGCGCAGGGTCCGGATCACGCCGTCGGGTGCCCTTGATAGGCTCGGCACGCATCAGCCCCGCCGCATCAATGCGCAGGAAACGTTCGGGGGAAGTGCTGGCAATGCTCAGCGGACCGAGCCGGAGGAACGCTGCGAACGGGGCCGGGCTGCGCTTGCGCAGAGCCTGGTAGGTGGCCCAGGGATCCAGCCGTTCTGGCATGTTTGCCTCCAGCGTGGTTGTCAGGCAAACCTCGTAGGAGTTGCCGTCGCGGATCTGGGCTTGTGCCGCCGCGATCTTGTTCTTATAGCTGCGTTCGCCGTCCCTGCTAGTGAATTTCGGCGCTTTCCCATGTGGTGCCTGCTGTGGTGCCTGTTGAGGTTCAGGCGTCACTTTCGAGAGGGTTTGCTCCGTTTGGGCTGCTGGGCTCTCCAGCGCTGCTGCGTGAACTGCGCGGACGGTCTCCAAGAATTCTTGCGCTTCCCGCTGTGACGAGGGCTGCTGGGCGCCTGTCAGCGTCAGGACATAGAGGCAGTTCTGCCAGTGGTCAAGAACCACGGCGCGGCCTGCGAATATCAGCGCAGCATCAGCAATGGAATCCGGCCCAGTAGACAACCCAGCATCCGGACCGGTAGGTAGCCCGTCATTTGGCCCGGCAGTTTTCGGAGGTGCAGGGGCAGCCTGGACGCCGTCCGGATCGCCGAGATCGTAGCCCAAATACCCCAGCCAACCCAAAGTGAAGTCACCCGGATAGTCAGCCGGAGCCCGCACGGCCTTGCGCCCCCACGCCGAGTCCAACCAAGGGAAAAACTGTCCACTGATATGAGCACTCACCTGACCCGCGGAAAGAGTTGTCAGCCCGCCCTGGTGGTGGGCTAGCTGGCCAAAACAACCTGAATCATCCGCCATGATGGAAAAGCGGGAACGGGCTGCTGCCGAGAACTCCCCAGGATCTCGTGCCAGCTTGATTGTCCCAGCCGGCTGCGCCGCCCCGCCTGTCTCAGCTATTGAACTGTCCAGCCAGATGGCGTGTTCTGCCGCCCCATACAGCGAATGGAACAGCTGCTGGGCAGGTGGCAGCCCTTCGATCCTGACGGCGGAGAACTCCAGGCCACGCCGGCCTGCCAGTTCCGGGGAGAGCACGTGTTCCAACTTGGGTAACTGGGTCAGCGCCATTAAGACACCCTCGAGGGCGTTGGCCACACCATTACTTCCGTCCACAATCACATCGGCCAGCTGTGGGCGGTGACTGTCATCGAGGAGGCGGTCCTCCTGCTCAGCCCAAAGATCCCAAAATGGGGCGTAGGTCTCGCCGTCGCGCTCCAGCGCACGCTTCTTCCTGGTGGGGGAGGGCGTATCCACCCAAATGACGGCGTCCAGGAAATCCCTGGCCCTGCCATGGGAAGATCCCACACCCTCTACAAGAACCACCGGGGCAAGCTCGGTGGTGCGGGAGGCGCCGTCGTGCTTGGCCTCCCAATCCCATGCCGTCCATGTAGCGGGTTTCCCGGAATGCAGGGGCTCCAGGACGGTTTCAATATAGCGTTCCACGCCGCCGGCCAGTCCGTCCCAGCCGGGGTAGATGTCCTCAAGATGAAAGAGGGAGATGCTGCGGTGGCGTCGCAACAAGGTGGCCAGTTCCACGGCAAGGGTGGTTTTGCCGGCGCCGGATCGCCCGTCCACGGCAATGATGACGGGCTTAGGCACGGGCGCGGGCCAGGGCCAGGATGCCGGGGATCGCGGCGGAGATCAGGTTCGCGCTTTCGTCAAAGTCGCGCGCGTTTCCGTACCAGGGGTCGTAAATGCCCTGCTGTTCGGTTGGCAAGTGGGCGGCTTCGGGATCGAAGGAGCGGAGCATGTGCACCTTGGCAGCGGCCGCGTCGTCGGGGGCCAGTGCCGTCAGCGCGTCGTAATGGTCCGTGTCCAGGGCAAGGATGAGGTCCCGGCTGACGAACCAGGCGGGGTTGAACGTGCGAGCGACATGCTCCGTTGCGGTGATGCCGTGCTTGGCCAGGACATTCTTGGCCCTCGGATCGATCGGGTTTCCAATTTCCCACGCACTGGTCCCTGCGGAATCTACTTCCACGTCCAGCATGGCCTCCGCTGCCGCATGCGCCAGCATGAACTCAGCCATGGGGGAGCGGCAGATATTGCCGGTGCAAACGGTAATGATCCGGTAGGGGTTGGTCATGGTGCCAGTCTATCGGCGCTACTGCGGCTACAGGTGGCCCTCTGCGCTACCGCCCCCCACTTATGCGCCCCGTCGTAAGGGCGCCGAAGTGGGGGGCGGTAGCGGAAGGGGGAGCCGGGCGCGGAAGCGGGGTGCGGGCGCGGTGGCTGCTACGCCAGCGCCAGTGCCACGCCCACGCCGATGAAGAGGATGCCGAAGATCCTGTTGAGGATGAGTTGACCGCGCTCGCTGGTGGTCAGGTGTTTGAGCTGTTTGGCGCCTGCGGCAAAGACAAACCACATCACGATGATGTCAATCACCACCACCGTGGCGGTCAGAATGACATATTGGGCCAGCAGTGGTTCGGAGGGGCGGATGAATTGTGGCATGAACGCCAAGAAGAAGACGATCGCCTTTGGGTTCAGGAGATTGACCCACAGCCCGCGGCGGAACATCGAGAACCCGTGCTCAACAGCGGCAGGTACGTCCCCGGCGTCGGCCGTCTCAGCCTTCGCCAGCAGTTTCCTGATACCCAGATAAACCAAGTAGGCCGCACCCACGTAGCGGATCAGCAAGAACAGGAACGGCGAGCTGGAGACGATGATGCCCACGCCGGCGGCAACAACTATCACATGGATAACAAGCGCCACTTGCTGGCCAAGGATGCCCCAAAAGGAGCGCCGGAACCCAGAGGTGAGAGCGTTGGACATGGTGTTGATGGCGCCTGCGCCCGGGGTCAGGCTGATCATGGCGCCGGCGCCGACAAGGGCCAGCCAGAGGGAGAATTGCACTGGGTAATCCTACAAGGGGCAATCCTGCTAGTAGCAATCCTGCTAGCAGGGACGGCCAAGATGACCCGCCGGGACCCGCCAACTAAGATGAGGAAAATGAGTGATGCACTGCAACGTCCCGGACTCAACCGCCGCCACCTGCTCCAGCTGACCACGTTGGGTCTGGGAGCCGGCGCTCTTGCGGCACTGGCAGGCTGTTCCGGCAGGACGGGCCGTGAGGTCTTAGATACCTTCGGGAAGCTCGATTTCCGTAACCCGCTGCACATCCCACCGCTGGCGGAATCTGTAGTCAAGGACGGCCAGCGCGTCTTCGATCTTGTCACCCAGGCCGGCCAGTCAGAGATTGTTCAGGGCGGAAAAGCCGATACCTGGGGCGTCAACGGCGCGTTGCTGGGCCCCACGCTCCGGGCGCGGCGCGGCGAGGACATCCGCATCAATATCAGCAACAGCCTCGAGGTGGCCACCACCTTGCATTGGCACGGCATGCGCCTACCTGCCGTGGCCGACGGCGGCCCCCACCAAATGGTTGAACCCGGCGGAACATGGTCTCCCGCGTGGGGAATTGACCAGCCCGCGGCGACCCTCTGGTACCACCCGCACCCGCACGGTGAGACGGAAAAGCACGTCTACAAGGGCCTCGGTGGCATGTTCATCATTGACGACGACGAAGAAAGCCGCCTTGCTCTGCCACGTCACTACGGTGTGGATGACATTCCGGTCATTGTTCAGGACAAGACGTTCAACGCACAGGGCCAGCTCGTTGAGAGTGGCAGGGTTGGGGTTGGGATGCTGGGCGGTACGGTGCTGGTTAACGGAACCGCGGCTGCCGTACTGGCCGTCACTGCCGAGCACACGCGCCTGCGCCTGCTGAACGCCTCAACCGCTCGCAGCTACAACTTCGGCTTCTCCGATGATCGCAGCTTCACCATGATTGGCAGCGACGGAGGCCTCCTGGCCCAGCCGGTTCCGTTAAGCCGGATTATGCTCACCCCTGGCGAACGCGCCGAGATCATTGTTGCGGCAGCCCCCGGGGAGAAATTCACTTTGCGGTCCTTCCCCCAATGCTTAGGCGTTGCTGATTCGCGTGCCGCCGAGGTTGGAGCACAGGACAAACTGGAGATCTTGGAGCTCACGGCAGCAGCCACGCTGAGCCCTTCCGCACCGATCCCCACCCAGCTCGCCACCATGGACTACCCGGATCCGGCACTGGCCGGTGACATGCGCATGTTTCAGCTGGGCGATAACTCCATCAACAGCAAATTCATGGACATGGACAGAATTGATCTGGAAGTGAAGGCCGGGGCAACAGAAGCCTGGGGTGTCATCAACGCGCACAACCAGCCCCACAACTTCCACATTCATGATGTGCAGTTTCAAATTCTCAGCATGGACAACCAGCCGCCGCCGCCCGAGCTGGCCGGCTGGAAGGACACCGTCTATGTCCCTCCGCGCATGACCATTCGGCTGTTGATGCGCTTCGGAGAGCACACAGATCCGGTAATCCCCTACATGTATCACTGCCATTTGCTATGGCATGAGGACATGGGCATGATGGGCCAGTTCCTCGTGGTGGAGTAGCTGGTACAGCTGAGTAGTAGCGGCCCCGGCCCCGTCAGGCGTGGTAAATGCCCTGCCGGGCCCGCTGGTACGCCCGGATTAGGCTCGGGCTATAACTTCCCCGTTGGGCATGGCGAACCAGCCATCAGGTGCACTACCCCAACTGCGCCAGGCAGCCGAGATATGCTGCAGGGTTGCGGTATCGGCGAGACCATAGGCAATGGCTTGTTCGGCGAATGTGGATCCTGTCACCCGATCCGCCCACACTCCAGCCAACCAGGTGCGTTCGTCGGCTGTCGCGTACAACCAAGTGGTGCTCGACGGCGTGATATCGGTGAATCCGGCAGCCTGGACCCAGTGCAGCAACCGCCGGCCAGCGTCCGGTTCAGCCTGGTTGTGCCGGGCTACCTGCTGATACAGGGACATCCACTGCTCCATTTCGGGCAGCTGGGGGTACCAGAACATACCGTGAAAATCGGCATCTCGAACGGCCACTATGCCACCCGGTTTCGCCACCCGGCGCATCTCTTTCAGTGCCGCCACAGGATCGCTCAGATGCTGCAGAACCTGGTGGGCGTGGACCACGTCGAAGCTGTCATTGGGAAAGTTCAGCTTGTAAACATCCCCCATCTCGAAGCTGAGATTGCTTAAATGCTGTTCCCGGGCCAGCGCGGTTGCAGCAGCCACAACTTCCGGTGAGCGGTCAATCCCCACCGCCTGCCCCGGCGCCACTAGCCGGGCAAAATCTGCTGTGATGGTGCCTGGGCCGGAGCCAACATCCAGCACGCTGAGCCCGTGGGTGAGGTGCGGGATCAAGTATGTTGCAGAGTTTTCGGCAGTGCGGGCCATGTGGGAGCGCAGCACGCTCGCATGATGTCCGTGTGTGTACACGTCCTGGTTCGCCGGTTCCGGCTGCTGGTCGCGTGATGGCTGAGCTCCCGGCTGTTGCGTGCCTGCGTGGCACGACGGCGTCGTGTGCTGATTCATGAAAAGGAGCGTACGCCTGCCGGGACGTAGCCGCTAGGCCCTGTCATAAGTTGGACCCGCGCACCGTTCGCAGGGTAACCATGCGCAGGATGGTTTCTACGCACGGTTGCCATACGAACTGTGCGCCGCTTCAGCCAGGCCGGCCCGCCCGTTGCTCAAGTACCCCAGAAAATAGTGGTGCAGACCACCAAAACCGACCATCCGACGCAGTACGTGTTCGCCTAAAGTGAAAGTTGAGCCAACTACACTCAACTCTATTTGACACCGGGATGAGTCTGAGTAAAGTTGAGTGCAGAACGCTCAATACCGCTGGTGAGCGAAACCGCACCCTACCGGGCAGACGGAAAAGTTTAGGCAGCGGCCCATGAAAGGAACCACTTATGTCACGTGCCGTAGGTATTGACCTCGGAACCACCAACTCGGTTGTATCGGTCCTGGAAGGTGGCGAGCCCACCGTTATTGCCAACGCTGAAGGCGGACGCACCACACCTTCCGTTGTTGCCTTCTCCAAGACCGGCGAAGTCCTGGTAGGCGAAATTGCCAAGCGCCAGGCCGTCAACAACATTGACCGCACCATCTCATCCGTCAAGCGCCACATGGGCACTGACTGGTCCATCGCGATCGATGACAAGAAGTACACGGCGCAGGAAGTCTCCGCCCGTATCCTGATGAAGCTCAAGAACGACGCCGAAGCGTACCTGGGCGAAAAGGTCACCGACGCTGTTGTTACCGTCCCGGCCTACTTCAACGACGCCGAGCGCCAGGCCACGAAGGAAGCCGGCGAAATCGCGGGCTTGAACGTGCTGCGCATTGTCAACGAGCCCACCGCTGCCGCGCTGGCTTACGGCTTGGAAAAGGGCAAGGAAGACGAGCTCATCCTGGTCTTCGACCTCGGTGGCGGAACGTTCGATGTTTCCCTGCTCGAAGTTGGCAAGGACGAAGACGATTTCTCCACCATCCAGGTGCGCGCAACCTACGGCGATAACCGCCTCGGTGGCGATGACTGGGATCAGCGGATCGTTGACTTCTTGCTGAACCAGCTCAAGGTCAAGGGCATTGACCTGTCCAAGGACAAGATCGCCCTGCAGCGTCTGAAGGAATCAGCTGAGCAGGCCAAGAAGGAACTCTCCTCGGCCTCCAGCACCAACATCTCACTGCAGTACCTCTCCGTTACCGCTGACGGACCGGTGCACTTGGATGAGCAGCTGACCCGCGCCAAGCTCCAGGACCTGACCAAGGACCTGCTCGAGCGCACCAAGAAGCCGTTCAACGACGTCATCAAGGAAGCCAACATCAAGGTTTCTGACATCGATCACATTGTGCTCGTTGGTGGCTCCACCCGCATGCCTGCCGTCGTAGAACTGGTCAAGGAACTCGCTGGGGGCAAGGAGCCCAACAAGGGTGTCAACCCGGATGAGGTTGTGGCCGTTGGTGCCGCACTGCAGGCCGGTGTGTTGAAGGGCGAGCGCAAAGACGTTCTGCTGATCGACGTCACCCCGCTGTCCTTGGGTATTGAAACCAAGGGTGGTGTCATGACTAACCTGATCGAGCGCAACACTGCTATCCCCACAAAGCGTTCCGAGACCTTCACCACCGCTGATGACAACCAGCCCTCGGTTGCCATCCAGGTCTTCCAGGGTGAGCGTCAGTTCACTCGCGACAACAAGCCGCTGGGCACGTTCGAGCTGACCGGTATTGCACCGGCTCCGCGCGGCGTCCCGCAGGTTGAGGTCACCTTCGACATTGACGCCAACGGTATTGTGCACGTTTCCGCCAAGGACAAGGGCACCGGTGTTGAGCAGTCCATGACCATCACGGGCGGCTCCTCACTGTCCAAGGATGACATTGAGCGCATGGTTCGCGAAGCTGAAGAGCACGCAGCCGAGGACAAGGTACGCCGTGAGGCAGCTGATCTGCGTAACTCCGCAGAGCAGCTGCACTACTCGGTGGACAAGGTCCTGGCCGATAACGATGACAAGCTCTCCGACGAGGTCAAGAACCCTGTCAAGGAAGATGTCACCGCTTTGAAGACCGCTCTTGCAGGCGATGACGATGCAGCCGTAAAGACCGCGTTTGAGAAGCTGCAGGCTTCACAGTCCTCGCTGGGCGAGGCCATCTACGCCGCAGCTGCCGCTGAGGGTGCAGCGGCCGACGCCGGAGAGCCTTCCGAAGGCGCTGCTGGTGCAGCGGCTGCTGACGAGGACATCGTTGACGCCGAGATCATCGACGAAGACGAAGCGAAGTAAGTATGTCTGAGTCCGTAAACCCCGAAGAGGTCCCGGAGGACGCCCCTGTTGGCGAGCCCGCCCAGACCCCTGCAGCCGAGAACTCCGCAGCCGAGGGAGATGCCCTGGCCCAGGCCGAGGAGATCCTCAACGGCGTTGAGGTTCCGGCGGAAGAATCCGTGGCTCAGGGTAGCGAAGCTGACGAGGTTATTGAGCTAAAGAATGACCTTCTTCGCTTGCAGGCCGAGTACGTCAACTACCGCAAGCGTGTTGAGCGCGACCGGGCAGTTGCCGGCCAGATGGCTGTCATTGGCGTGCTGAACTCGGTGTTGCCCGTGATGGATGACATCGACGCAGCACGCGCCCACGGCGATCTGGTGGATGGCCCGTTTGCGGCCATTGCCACGAAGCTGGAAACAGTGTTGAGTACCTATGGCTTGGAGAAGATCGCCGCCGTTGGTGTTCCGTTCGACCCCACGGTCCACGAGGCACTGATCCAGCAGCCCGGAGCTGATATTGAAGTTGACACTGTCAGCCAGGTGCTGCGCAACGGTTACAAGTCCGGCGAGCGTATCCTGCGCGCCGCACAGGTGATCGTGGCAGTTCCCGAAGCCTAATCCCCACGCCCTCCCTGGCTGAATCCGCTGGCGCGGATTCAGCCAGGGCCCTCGGGCGCGTGGGCCCAAGCATTACCCCACAAATTTTTAGGAAGGAGGCGTCTTGGCAAGTCAGGATTGGGTCGAGAAAGACTTTTATAAAATCCTTGGTGTGTCCAAAGATGCATCGGAGGCCGAGATCAAGAAGGCCTACCGAAAGTTGGCCCGCAAGTATCACCCGGATACCAACTCCGGTGATCCCCAAGCGGAAAAGACTTTCAAGGACGTCTCCGAAGCGTATTCAGTGCTTTCCAGCAAGGAAGACCGCGAGCAGTACGATGCCATCCGTGCCATGGGTGGAGGCGCCCGGTTCAGTGCCGGCGGCGCGGGCCATAGTGGCGGAGGTTTTGAAGACGTCTTTGGAGACCTCTTTGGTGGCGGACGTGGCGCACCCCGCGGCAATCCCCGGGGGAATCCGGGGTTTGGCGGCTCCGGCCTACCGCCGGAATTCGCAGACCTTTTTGGTGGCGGATTTGGCGGCGGTGGCGGTTTCCAGCCCACACCCACCAAGGGTGCAGACCGAACTGCCAGCACGTCCATCTCCTTTGGCGGCTCCATCCACGGAACCAAGATTGCCCTGCGTGAGCCCAATGGTGAGGTCATCGATGTGCGCATCCCCGCGGGCATCAAGGATGGCCAGAAGGTCCGGGTCAAAGGCAAGGGGCAACAAGGCGCTGCCGGCCCCGGCGACTTGATGGTCACAGTCAATGTCAAAGCCCATGAGTTCTTCCAGCGGGACGGGAACAATATCCGCATCCACGTCCCGGTCACCTTCCCGGAAGCCGCGCTGGGAGCCGATATCAGTGTCCCCACCCTCACCGGGGACACGGTGCGCGTCCGTGTTCCTGCCGGGACGCCGTCGGGCCGCACCTTGCGGGTCAAGGGTGCCGGCGTCAAAACTAAAAAGGGCGACGGTGATCTGCTCGTCACGATCGACGTGGCAGTTCCGCAAAAGCTCAGCAAGGAAGCCGAAGAGGCGGTGCGCGCCTTCGCCCAAGCAACAGCAGATGGCGATCCTCGCGCAGCGTTGGCGGAAAAAGCCAAACTCTAATCCCCGCCTGCCCGATTGGGCCCACCGTTGGAAAGGAAATTGCAATGATTGTTGATCAGTATGCCCCCATCTTTGTGATTTCCGTGGCGGCCGAATTGGCGGAGATGCACCCGCAGACGCTGCGCCAGTACGATCGTTTGGGCATCGTTAAGCCCAACCGTGCTCCGGGACGGGCTCGCCGGTACTCCCAGCATGACGTGGAGATGCTCCGCGAAGTGCAGAGGCTCTCTCAGGAGGGCGTGTCGCTGGAGGGAATTCGGCGCATCATGGAGTTGGAGAATCAGGTTGATGCGTTGCGGAGCAAAGTGCTGGAGCTAAGCCAACAGCTCGAAGCAGTGAGCGCCGAAATGGAATCGCGGCCGCTACGTGCCAATAGCAGGGTTTTTGCCGCAGGACTGACAGGCGGGGACATTGTGGCCCTTGCCCGCGGACAACGTCCGCGCCCTCGTAGCCAGGCCATGGTGATCTGGCGCCCGCAACGCTAGTCCCCACCCGCTCCCCGGACTCGTTCCTCGGCCGGGGACCCTCGCGGGCGTGGGCCCACCACCCGCTCCCCGGACTCGTTCCTCGGCCGGGGACCCTCGCGGGCGGGGGCCCACCACCCGCTCCCCGGACTCGTTCCTCGGCCGGGGACCCTCGCGTGCGTGGGCCCACACAGATGTTTGACGTGAGGCTAGTCGCGGAACAGGCCCGCCAGATCCGTGGCTGTCAGGGCCCCGCTGGAGAGCGAATCCCCACTCATGACATCCGAGAACAGTTGCGATTTCTTCGCCTTCAGGGCCATGACCTTTTCCTCGATGGTGTCCTTGGCAACCAGCCGGTACACCATGACGTTCTTCTTTTGCCCAATACGGTGTGTACGGTCCACGGCCTGCGCCTCAGAGGCCGGGTTCCACCAGGGATCCAGAATAAAAACGTAGTCAGCCTCGGTCAGGTTTAAGCCGAAACCACCAGCTTTGAGGCTGATCAGGAACAGCGGGGCGTCACCGTTCTTGAATTCATCCACCACGGCGGCCCTGTTCCGGGTACCACCGTCCAGATAAGTAAAGTCAATGCCCTCGGCAATGAGACGCTCCCGCACCTTCCCCAGAAAGCCAGTAAACTGGCTAAAGATCAAGGCGCGGTGGCCTTCCTTGACCACATCCTCCAACTGTTCAAAAAGTACATCCAACTTGGAGGAGCGCACACCGGCCTGGCCCTCATCTACCAAAGAGACATCCAAACTGAGCTGACGGAGCAGGGTCAGGGATTGGAAGATGGTGAAACGGTTTTTGTTCACATCCTCCAGCAAGCCCAAAATCTTGGCCCGTTCACGCTGCAAATGTGTTTGGTAGATCTTCTGGTGGCGCGGGTTTAGTTCAACTTCTAGAATCTGCTCCTGCTTGGCCGGCAGGTCATCAATGACTGCTTCCTTGGTGCGGCGCAGCATAAGCGGTTTGACCCGGGCACGCAGCTTGCCCAGCAGCTCGGAATCGGCGTTCTTCTCAATGGGACGTTGGTAGAACTCAGCAAAACGCTTGGGGCTGGGGAACAGGCCCGGGGCCACAATGGAAAGCAGCGCCCACAGTTCCATGAGGTTATTTTCCATGGGAGTACCCGTGACAGCCAGTTTGAAGGGTGCCTTCAATTTACGCACACACTGGTATGCCTTGGACTGGTGGTTCTTGACGAACTGGGCCTCATCCAGGATCAACCCGGCAAACGGCTGCATCGCGTATTCGGCAAAATCTATGCGAAACAGTGCGTAGGAGGTGATGACAATGTCCGCTCCGGCAAAGAAGTCCGCTGACACCAGCCCTGACTTGGCAAAGGTTTCTGAAACGGTGACAACCTTTAGCCCCGGCGCGAACTTCACGCTTTCACTGGCCCAGTTGCCCACCACGGAGGTGGGTGCCACTACCAGGAACGGCTCCGAATGGCCGGGGTTATCCGCCTTCACTTGGCATATCAGCGCCAGTGTCTGCACGGTTTTACCCAAGCCCATATCATCAGCCAGCACGCCGCCAAGCCCGTAACTGTACAAAAAATGCAGCCAGTTGAAACCCTCAAGCTGGTACGGGCGCAGAGTTGCATGTAAATCGACAGGAGCCGGCAGCGGCTCGGGTGGGCCGCCGTCGAGCAGCCCGGAAACGGCCGCACGCCACGCCTGCGCCTGCTCATCCACAATGCCCAGTTGGGCCAGCTCATCCCACAACCCGGCCTGGAAGCGGCTGATGCGTAGCTCGCCGTCCTTGTTGTCATTGAGGCTGCGAGCCTCATCAATCAAGGCACGCAGCTGGTGCAGTTCGGGGCGGTCCAAGGAGAAATAGGCGCCGCTGGGCAGCAACATGCGGGTATTGCCGGCGGCCAAGGCGGAGAACACGGCAGCAAAGGAGACGTACTGGCCCTCGAGCGTGATCACAATGCCCAGATCGAACCAGTCCCGCTCATCCGTGGCCTTGGTGGAAATAGTGACAATGGGAGCCTCAGTGACCTCGCGGTAGCTGGCAATATCTCCAGTTGTGCTCACCTCAACGCCGGGCAGCTCCGCCAGACGTGGCAGGACAATTTCGGTGAAGGTCAAGGTGTTCAGATCACTCAACGCCGCAGTGGCCGCCAGTGTAGGATCCCCCCACGCATGATTGGCTGCCACGCCCATGGCAGTGATGTCCTCCCACGGCGCGCCCACACTGGCCAGCAGACGGGCCTCGGCGCCAGTGTCGCGAACAGCAGTTTCCCCCAGATCGGGCCACAGCGGCAGCGACGTCACCCGGGCGCCCACAGGGTAGTGCCATTCCCAGTGCAGCCGCACGGTATGGTCACTGCCGTAGGCTGCCAGCAGGGACAACGTGGGTTCCGTGTAGGCCGGCAATTCCACGGAATTATTGGCCGAGACCACTGGGGCGGTCTGCTTCAGGGACGGGTAGAAGTGGGTTAGGAATTTCTCCCTGGCCTGCGCCGGAATGTGGATGGCTTCCTTGCGCAGCGCAAATTCGAGCAGTTGCGGGGACGTTTCCCCCGGCAGCGGAGCCAGTGTAACGCTGCCACGGACGACGGCGTTGCGGCCTTGAGTAGCGGCGGTTGCTGTTGCATTGGGGTCGGCCGGGTCGGAAAAGAACAGGCCATAGACGGGGGAGCCAATCTGGCCCACGATTTCGGCGGTGACGGGTGCGCCCTCGAGCTCTATTAGCGGGCCAACATCCAAGGCGCCAGAGTCATCCTGGGTCACGTCCAGCTGCAGCGTCACGGCTTCGCCACTGACCCGGATGGGATCGCCCGTGCCGGAATGAATGAGCGCAATCCCGCTCTTGTGGGCTGTGCCCAGAAGCTGCCACAGGTTCCGGCCGGCAAAGTCGTTCAAGGACAGCCACGCCCCGGCATTTCCGTGATTAGTTTGGCGGGGGCTATGCGAGGCCAGGAACTCGGTGAGCCACTCAAGCTGGGTGCGATCGTGGGCTCCACCGTAGGAGAGGTAGCCCAGCGTTGACCAGCTGACACCGGATTTGACCCACTTGCCGCGGGTTCCCATGACCACGGGCCGGACGTTCAGGACCGGCTGGGAGGGAACCGTACTGCCCCGGCCCCGGTAGGAAAAGCGCGGCGGGGGAACGTGAAGTTCAAACTGCAGGCCCAGAGCGGGAGTGTCCGGGCTGGGGGCGGAGGCTGCGGGGGGCAATAGCGCCGAAAGGGCGGCCTCCCAGGAGTTATCTGCAGTGATCTCCGTGCTCGGGGCAGGTGCAGACTTGCTGTCCTTGGCCTTGGCCAAGAGAGTTTCTAGGAAGGTGGGTTCCCGCGGGGATTCTTCCGGGACAAAAAAGTCAGTGAATGAGGGATCGTGTTCGGCCGCAGCAATCAGTGCCACCACGTGCTTACAGTTTTGCCGGATAGAACAGTTGCAGATACCCACCCGGCAGGCGATGACGCCGTCGTGCTCACGGACCAGTTTGGCCGTGGGCCGGTACACCTGGGTGCCTGTCACCTTGCCGGAGAGCAGGCCCGTTGCCGGTTCCAACACAATGTCGCTAACGCGGTCCTCATCGGCGTAGGCGCGGCCGGCGGCAATGGAATTCTCAGTAAACTCGGCGATCCGCGTCATCAAGGGCGAGCCAGCGGAGGAGTACGTCACGGAACTTATCCACCTGTCGGTTGGGGATGACCCTAGGCGAAGGACCACATCTATCAATCCTACGCAGTATTGGCGGCCATTTTTTACCTAGGGGCTGCTCTGCGCCAAAATGTGTAGCAAAAAGTTTCCCGCCATGTCAAAAACGGGAGCGGCGTGCCGGGCAGGTGCCCGGCATGCCGCCTGCGGGTTTGAGGAAGGGCAAGGAGGAACAGGGTAGAAGGAAAAGGGGGAAAGACAGGGGGAGGACTATGGGATGGCCGAAGTCACTGGTGATTTTGCCCGGTCTTTAACAAAGAACAGCGCGAACAACAAGGCCACCATGGCGGTGACAACCAGAAGTGAAAGACCAATGGCGTACTTGTAGCTTTCGGCGTCGGGGTTGTACGTCATGCCCATGATCAGGGGCGGGAAGTAGCCGCCGAGCCCGCCGGCGGCACTGACGATGCCGCCCACAGTTCCCATTTTTCCTTCCGGGGACAGTTTGCCCACCCAAGCAAAGACGCCGCCGGTGCCCAAGCCAAGCGCTGCAGCCAGGCCAATGAAGATGGGGCCAGCTTCAACGTCAGCCGCTGGTTCCATGGCTACCAGGAAGCCCAAAATAGCCACACCCGCCAACGAAGCAATGACAACGGGCTTGGACCCTATTTTATCTGCCAGCACACCACCAATGGGCCGGGCAAGCACGGCAGCTAGGGCAAATCCGGCAGTTCGGGCTCCGGCTGAGCTCGGGTCAAATTCGTAAACATCGCGCAGGTAGGTGGGCAGATACGTTGCGAAGGAGACAAAGCCGCCAAAGACCACCGCGTACAGGAAGCACAGTTTCCAGGTGACAGCCAGCTTAGAGGCATCCAGAAGCTTGGGCAGAACGGGTTCCTTGCTGGGTACCCAATCGGGTGCGTTCTTCATGAAGAACCAGACCAGGACCGCCATCACAGCCAGCAAAACAGCAACGAGCAAGTGAGTGGGCACGTAGCCAATGGACTTCACCAGACGCGGGTTCAAGAACGCGGCTAGGGCGGTTCCACCCATACCGGCACCAAAGACGCCCGTGGCGAAGCCGCGCCTAGCTGGTGGGTACCAGGCGCTGACAAAGGGAATGCCCACGGCAAACACAGTGCCCGCCACACCGAGTAAAAACCCGCCAATGAGGACAATCGTGAAGGAGTTCAACGACCCGCCCAAGGCGACCAGAAGAACTGTTGGAATGGTGGCAAGCAAAACGAACGTGAAAAGGGCGCGTCCACCGTGTTTGTCCGTCATGGCGCCCACCACTATGCGCCCTAGCGAGCCCACAAAGATGGGCATAGCCACCAGAACGCCCATGACCCCTGCAGAGAGCTCCATGTTGTGGGCGTAGTGCGTGCTCAGGGTGGCAATCATGTTCCAAGCCCAAAAGGCCACCACCGAAGCTGCAGTGGCCATAACTAAGTTCAGAGCTTGGCCCTTAACTGCTTGTTGGGCAGGCGCGGGTGCGGATGTTTCTCGTGCCATTCTCTCTCCTGGGCTAGCGGTGCTGGGTGTCGCGGTCGTGGGTGCCAACGTCGGACCAGCCGTGACGGTTTGCCACGCTGGCCCCCTTGTCCCGTGAGCGGTAGACGATGTAGGGCCGGAACAAGTAGTGCAGAGGGGCTGTGAAGGCGTGAACCAAACGGGTAAATGGCCACACCATGAACAACAGCATGCCTACCAAGGTATGAAGGTGGAACGCGAACGGTGCCGCAGCCATGGCGGCCACATCTGGCTGGAAGATGAACAACGAACGGAACCAGGGCGAGACGGTGTCCCTGTAGGTCAGGTCATGAGAGGGCCAGAACACGCTGGCCAATGTGGTCCACAAGCCAAAGATGATCGCAGCCACCAGCACCACGTACATCATCTTGTCGTTCTTGGTGGTGGCCATGAAAACCGGGCCGGTTTTGCGGCGGCGGATGATGAGGATGATGATGCCACCCAACGTCCCCACTCCGGCAATGGTGCCAACAAAAAGCGCGTTGAAGTGGTACAGGCTCTCCGTCATGCCAACCGCTTCGGTCCATGACTTCGGGATCACCAGACCAAAGAAGTGCCCGGCAATGACGGCCAATAATCCAAAGTGAAAGATGGGCGAGCCAATCCGCAGCAGCCTGGACTCGTACAGCTGGGAGGAGCGGGTGGTCCAGCCAAACTGATCAAACTTGTACCGCCACAGGGAGCCGCCCACCAAGATGACAACCATGACGTAGGGCAGCACGCCCCAGAGGAAAATATCCATAGCTCATGCCCCTTTCATGGGCAGCAGCCGGGGGTCGTAAGGGTCCAGACCCACGGATTCGGTGGGCGGGCCGAAGCCTGCCATCCGCATGACGGCTTGTTCATCTGCCGGGGAGGCCCCGGGCAGCGTGTTGCAAACGGCTTGCACAATCTCGGTGTGCGCCAAGTCATCACGCAGCAGCCCAAATTTGATCAGCTCAAGGCTGGGCCGGTACTGCTGCAACAATTCTTTACCTGTGGCCATGTCAACGGTTGCCGCGAATTCAAGCACCATGGGCAAAAAGTCGGGCAATTCTCCGCGCGTGTTCACCAGGGTGTCGGAACCGCGGTACACCTTCTTGAACGCCCCGAGGACCTCGCCGCGGCGGCGGGTATCGCCGTCGGTCCAGTAGGAGAGGTGCAGGGCGTGGCGCTTGCCGAGATCGAACTCTGCGACGTACTGGCTCTGCAGCGCCATCAAATCATTGTCTTGGAAGGAATCAAGCACCACGGCGAACGGGGCCAGGGCTCCGGGGAACTCGCCGAGTGCGGCCCGCATGAGCGGAACCCGTTCCAGCAACAGCTCATCCGGGTAGGACAGGCACCACGCCGCAGCCAGGAACGTCACCTGATCCTTGCGGCTCATGAACCGCCACCGCCTTCGATCGCGCTCTCGAGGTCGCCCTCACGCTCATCGCGGTCCGGCTCGGTGGGGTGATGCTGGGGGAACAGTCCGGCAGGTGCACCGTTGCCATCCCAGTTGAGCAGGTTCACACGCCCACGGAGGGTGTCTGCCCCCGCGACGGAGTCGGAGGTTTGGCGGTCTCGCAACGCATTGAACGTTTCCACGGCAACCGGGGTGGGGCGTCCGCTTGCTTCGCCGAACGGGGAGTCTCCCATGGCGCCCATGCCGGGTCCGCCGTCGAAGTCCAGGGAGCACCCCATTTCCTCCAGGTCATGTGCCTGCTCGGCGTGTGCCTTCGGGATCACATAGCGTTCCTCATACTTGGCGATCGCCATCAGCCGGTACATCTCATACATTGTTTCCCCGTCCATGCCCACCGAGGCAGGAATGGATTCATCGGGATCGTTACCCAGAGAAATACCGCGCATGTAGGCCCGCATGGCGGCCAGCTTGCGCAGCACACCCGTGACAAGCTCCGTGTCCCCGGCGGTGAACAGCTCCGCCAGGTACTCCACCGGGATACGCAAGGCGTCAATGGCGCCGAACAACACACCCGAATCCTCCGCGTCGTGGCCCTGATCGCGGAGCAGGTCAACCACGGGGGAGAGCGGCGGGATGTACCAAACCATGGGCATGGTGCGGTATTCCGGGTGCAATGGAAGAGCCAGCTTGTATACCTTGGTCAGCGCATACACGGGAGACTTCTGGGCAGCATCGATCCAGTCCTCGGCGATGCCCTGCTCCCGGGCGGCCTTGATGACGGCGGGATCGTTGGGATCCAGCAGCACATCCATCTGCGCCTGGTACAAATCCTGCGGGTCGGTGACCGAGGCAGCAGCGGTGACGGCATCGGCGTCGTACAGGAACAGTCCCAAGTACCGCAGCCGGCCAACGCAGGTTTCAGAGCAGACGGTGGGCAGGCCCACCTCGATGCGCGGGTAGCAGAACGTACACTTCTCGGCCTTGCCGGTCTTGTGGTTGAAGTAGATCTTCTTGTACGGGCAGCCTGTCATGCACTGGCGCCAGCCGCGGCACTGGTCCTGATCCACCAGAACAATGCCGTCCTCCACGCGCTTGTAAATGGCGCCGGACGGGCATGAAGCCATGCAGGAGGGGTTCAGGCAGTGCTCGCAAATGCGGGGCAGGTAGAACATGAACGTCTGCTCGAACTCGAACTTGATCTTGTCCTCGGACTCGCGGCGCACCTTCTCCACGATCGGGTCCAGGTGACCCATTTCCTCGGTGCCGCCCAGATCGTCATCCCAGTTGGCGCTCCATGTGATCTTGGTGTCCTTGCCGGTGATCAGGGACTTGGGCCGTGCCACGGGGAAGTCATCGCCCAAGGGGGCGTCAACGAGGGTTTTGTAGTCGTACGTCCAGGGCTCGTAGTAGTCCTTGAGTTCGGGCTGGATGGGGTTGGCGAATAGGCCAAACAGCTTCTTTACACGCCCACCGGCCTTGAGCTTGAGGCGGCCGCGCTTGTTCAGCTCCCAGCCGCCCTTCCACTTTTCCTGATCCTCGTAGCGGCGTGGGTAGCCTTGTCCGGGGCGGGTTTCTACGTTGTTGAACCAGACGTATTCCACCCCTGCCCGGTTGGTCCATGCCTGCTTGCACGTGACGGAGCACGTGTGGCAGCCAATGCACTTGTCCAAGTTCATGACCATGCCCATTTGAGCCATTACACGCATTAGTACTGCACCTCCTGGGAACGGCGACGAATAGTGGAAACGTTGTCTCGCTGGTTACCTGTTGGGCCAAGATAGTTGAACGCGTAGGTCTGTTGCCCGTAGGCGCCAATCAGGTGAGACGGCTTGACCAACAGCCGGGTCAGAGAGTTGTGGATGCCGCCGCGCCGGCCGGTGGCCTCGGACTTGGGCACATCGATAGTGCGTTCCTGGGCATGGTAGACGTACACCACACCCTCTGGCATGCGGTGGCTAACCACGGCGCGGGCCACGAACACACCGTTCATGTTCACCGCCTCCACCCAGTCGTTGTCCATGACCTTGATGGACTTGGCATCCTGCGGACTCATCCACACCGTGGGACCGCCACGGGAAAGCGAGAGCATGAGCAGGTTGTCCTGGTACTCGGAGTGAATGGACCACTTGGAGTGCGGGGTGAGGTAGCGCACCACCACCTCCTTCTCCCCGTTGGGGCCGAACTTCGGCTCCCCAAACAAACGCTGCATATCCAGCGGTGGGCGGTAGATCGGCAAGGCCTCGCCAATATCGATCATCCAGTCGTGATCCAGGAAGAAGTGCATGCGCCCGGTGAGCGTATGGAAGGGCTTGAGCCGTTCGATGTTTTGGGTGAACGGTGAGTAGCGCCGCCCGCCCGTCTCCGAACCCGACCATTCCGGGGACGTGATGACAGGAACCGGCCCGGCCTGGGTCATGGCGAAGGAAATGTGTTTTTCTTCGCTGCCCTCGGCCAGATCCGCCAGCTTCACACCCGTGCGCTTCTCCAACTCTTTGAAGCCCGCAACGGCGAGTTGGCCGTTGCAGGTGCCGGAGAACGTCAGGATGGCCTCAGCCATTTTCGCGTCCGTGTCAATGGCCGGGCGCCCGTGTGCGTAGCCGCCCATCATGACCCCGTTGGCTTTGGCCAGGTGATCCAGGGCTTTGTCCAGCTTGTAGTTGACGTCCTTGACCGTGAAGCCGAGCTTGTCTGCCAGGGGCCCGACGGCGGCCAGCTTGTGGGCGATGGCCGTGTAGTCGCGCTCCACAATAGTGAAGTTGGGCATGTTCGCCCCCGGTACGCCGTCAATACCGTCTTCGCGCCAGTCGCTGACCACCCCGCCTGGCTGGGCGATCTGGCCCACGGTGTCGTGGATCATGGGCACGGTCACCAGGTCCTTGCGGGTGCCCAAGTGCTTTGCCGACTGCCGGGAGAATTCCTCGGCGAGGAGGTGGAACATCTCAAAGTCGGTTTTGGTTTCCCACGGCGGATCGATGGCCGGGGTGAATGCGTGCACAAACGGGTGCATGTCAGTGGAGGAGAGATCGTGCTTCTCGTACCAGGTGGCCGCCGGGAAAACGACGTCGGAAAGCAGCGTGGTGCTTGTCATGCGGAAGTCCGCGGACATCAAGAAGTCCAGCTTTCCTTCAGGACCCTTCTCATGCCACTTGACAGTTTTTGGCTTCAGCGAGGCCTCACTGTCCTGACCCATCACGTTATTGTGCGTGCCGAGCAAATTGCGCAGGAAGTACTCGTTGCCCTTGGCGGAGGAGCCAAACAGGTTTGAGCGCCACAGGATCAGCGTGCGGGGCCAGTTTTCGGGGGCGTCGATGTCCTCGATGGCCAGATCCAGTGCCCGGCTCTTGAGCGACTGCGCCACCCACGTCTTTTCATCGGGTGCCTCACCGGCGGCGACCGCCGCGATGGCTTGATCGGCGATATCCAGCGGGTTTTTGTCAAAGAACGGGTAGAACGGCATCCAGCCAAGCCGGGCGGACTGCGCCAGGGCGTCAGCCGTGTGCATGCCGTCCAGGCTGCCCGTGGACAGGGGCGATTTCAGCGCATCGGCCGAGTACCCGTCCTGGCGCCACTGGTCGGTGTGCATGTACCAATAGCCGGTGCCGATCATTGTCCGCGGCGGGCGCGACCAGTCAAGAGCGTTGGCAAGAGACACCCACCCGGTGAGCGGACGAGTCTTTTCCTGGCCCACATAATGGGCCCAGCCGCCGCCATTGCGACCCATGCAGCCGGTCAACATGACAAGGGCCAAAATGGCACGGTACGTGGTGTCGCCGTGGAACCACTGGCAGATGCCGGCGCCCATGATGATCATGGAGCGGCCCTTGGATTGCTCGGCGTTGCGGGCAAATTCGCGGGCTATGCGGATACAGGCCTGGGCGGGGACCGAGGTGATCTCCTCCTGCCACGCCGGGGTGTAGGGGGTGGATGTGTCGTTGTAGTCCTTGGCCCAGTCGCCGGGAAGGCCTGGGCGGCCCACACCGTACTGCGCCAGCATGAGGTCATAGACGGTGGTGACAAGGTGCCCGCCCACCACAGTGGTGGGGACGCCGCGCCGCAACACGGAACCTGCCCCGCCCGGATCCTCAAAGCACGGCAGAAGGACTTCTGCGGACTCCGTGGAGACTTCCTCCAGGCTCAAGGCCGGTTCGATGCCGGTCAAGTCAAGGTTCCACTTGCCCTCACCGGTCTTGGAATAGCGGTGGCCCAGGGTTCCGTTGGGGATGATGGCCGTGCCGGAGACCTTGTCAAAGAGCATCGTCTTGAACGCGGCGTCCTCTTCGAGCTCATTGCCGGGGACGAAGGCGGCGGTGAGGAACTTCCCGGCGTTGTAAGTCCCGTCGTTGTTCTTCTCCAAGCGCACCAGGAAGGGAAGGTCGGTGAACTGGCGCACGTAGTCCTGGAAGAACGGGACCTGACGGTCCACGAAGAACTCCTTGAGCGTCACGTGGCCCATGCCCATGGCGAGGGCGGCGTCGGTGCCCGCCTGGGCCGGGAGCCATTCGTCGGCGAACTTGGTGTTGTCCGCGTAATCGGGGCTGATGGCGATGACCTTCGTGCCGCGGTAGCGGACCTCAGTCATCCAGTGCGCATCAGGGGTGCGGGTGACGGGTACGTTGGATCCCCACATCATCAAGTACGTGGCATCCCACCAGTCCCCGGACTCCGGGACGTCCGTCTGATCGCCAAAGACCTGCGGGCTGGCGACGGGAAGATCGGCATACCAGTCATAGAAGGAAGTCATGACCCCGCCCACGAGCTGGACAAAACGGGTGCCGATGGTGTGGCTGACCATGGACATGGCCGGGATTGGGGAGAAGCCGGAGCAACGGTCCGGACCGTAGTTCTTGATGGTGTTCACGTGTGCGGCGGCGGCAATTTCCAGGGCCTCAGCCCACGAGGTGCGAACCAGACCGCCCTTGCCACGGGCGTTTTGGTACTTTTTGCGTTTTTCCGGGTCCCCGGCAACCTCCGCGAAGGCCAGGACGGGGTCCTTCAAACGGGACTTGGCCTCACGGTACATATCTACCAGCACGCCGCGGGCATACGGGAAGCGGACCCGGGTGGGGGAATAGGTGTACCAGGAGAACGCTGCGCCGCGGGGGCAACCGCGGGGCTCATACTCGGGGCTGTCCGGGCCCACGCTGGGGTAATCGGTCTGCTGGGACTCCCAAGTGATGATGCCGTCCTTGACGTAAACCTTCCATGAGCAGGAGCCCGTGCAGTTCACGCCGTGCGTGGAGCGCACCACCTTGTCATGGCTCCACCGGTCCCGGTAGAAGATGTCACCGGCCCGGCCGCCCTCCCGGAACACGGCGCGGGAATCAGCGCTCTCGTCCCACTTGGTGAAAAAGCGGCCCAGTTTTAACATCGCGTCCGACGCCGGTCCATCGACCCCAGCGACAATTGGTTCAGCAGTCATGAGCTCACCATATGTGGCTTAGAAGAGGTTTTCTACAGCCCTTGGAATAGTCAACGTTAGGGTGTGCTAATTCTGATCTAATTCTTGCCTAATTCATGCGACTTTAACTTGCGGAAGAGGAATCTGGCCCCTTTGGGTCATTAAAAATGACGCCCACTTGTGTAATTATGACGCCCGTTCTGTATGTGCCCGGGTGGGGTGCTAAGGGGCGCCACTGTGCCAGCTGCGCCGTTATAGAAGCCCGGCGGGCGCATACGTTAAACAAAAAAAGCGGGGTGGTCCGCTGCATGAAGCAGTGGACCACCCCTTAGCCCGCATGGCGCAGTGGCCAGGACGGTGCCGGTGGTGTTAGTTCCGGCGGAAGGTGAGATCGAAGATGACTCGCCCAGCCTTATGCGCCTTGCTCTCAAAGCTGGTCAGGATGCGCCCGTCAAAGCGGGGGGCCCAACCGCCCACTAGGTCCAGGTCCTGGCTTTGCTCGCAATCAACTCCGCTGCGCCGCGCCTCGGTGAGGGGGCCGTGCGCACCGGTGCGCTCGCCGTCGTGCAGGTTGCTGAAGTCAGGGGAGGCAATGCCCACCTGAAGCATCTGCTCTGCATAGGCCGACCAGTCTGTGGCCAGGCGCCAGAAGCCACCTTCCGTCAGGACTCGAGCCACGAGCGGGGCGAAGGTGTCCTTGACCATGCGGCGCTTGTTGTGCTTGGTCTTGTGCCAGGGGTCTGGGAAGAACACCCATACTTCGCTGACGGAACCCGCCGGGAGCATGGAGCTGAGAACTTCCGGCGCATTCGCCTGGACCACACGGACGTTTTCCAGCCCGTTGGCAACAATCTTTTGGATGGTCTGAGCCAGCCCGGGCGTGTAGACCTCCACCGCCAAAAAATCCTTGTCAGGGTTTTCCTTGGCGGCGTGGATCACGGCATCGCCTAGGCCGGAGCCAATTTCAACAACAAGAGGGGCTATGCGGCCAAACTCCGCCTGGGCGTCAAAAACGTAATCGGGATGCACCGATGTGTCAGAGATGTGGCGGGGAACGTCCACGGCCAAGGTATCGGAGTGGTCATCCCAGGCCTGCTGGCGGCGTCCCTGCAAACGCGTACCGCGGCGCACAAAAGAGACGGGCTGGGAGCGGTAGGTGCCTTCTGCGGCTTGGCTGCCCGGGGTAATTGGCCGTGCCGAACCGTCTTCGGTACGCGGGGCCCGCTGCTGGTCACTGGCGCAGGGGCCGGTGAGAGAGGCATCGGGGGCGGATGCGGGCAGTTCGGGGCTGGAAGCTGGGATTTCACTCATCACCATTAAGGGTACCGGGATTTTTTGTGGCGACTTCGTGAAATGGGCCGTATCCAGGGGTTGACGGGGCGGTGTTCTGTGCATGGGGCAGGCTCGCCGAGGGTGAGATGCGGCACTTTGGGGGTGCCCGGCGTCGTGCCGCTGATAGTATGAAAATACTTAATGTGCTTCAAGCGCATTCTGCGTCGATGAACGCATGCATCTAGTCCCGCAATGGGGTTGCCTTGAGGCAGCCGCGGTTGACTCGCTCTGGCATTGAATCGGCGAACCCGCGGTCAAAACTGATTGTGGGACGTTGAACCGCCTTACGAAAGATTCTCTCTTTACATGACAACTTTTGCTGCCCTTGGTGCGCCCAAGGAAATCGTTGCTTCACTCGCCGCTCAGGGCATTGAAGAAGCATTCCCCATTCAGGTCAAGACTCTCCCAGATACTCTGGCAGGACGTGACGTGCTGGGCCGCGGCCGCACCGGCTCCGGCAAGACCATTGCCTTCGCTATCCCGCTCGTTGCCCGTTTGGCCGAGCGTGAAGCCCCTTACTTCCGCAAGCCGGGCCGTCCCATGGGCCTGGTTCTTGCACCGACCCGCGAGCTGGCCACCCAGCTGAACAACACCATCGAGCCCCTCGCCAAGGCCATGGGCCTGAACACCACCGTCATTTACGGCGGCGTCTCACAGGCTCGCCAGGAAAAGGCGCTGCGCGCCGGTGTTGACATTGTCATCGCCTGCCCGGGCCGCCTTGAAGACCTCATGAAGCAGCGCATCGTGTCGCTGGAAAGCGTCGAGATCACCGTCCTGGACGAGGCCGATCACATGGCTGACCTCGGCTTCTTGCCAGTTGTGAAGCGCCTGCTGGACACCACTCCCACCCAGGGCCAGCGCATGCTGTTCTCCGCCACCTTGGATAACGGCGTGGACAAGATTGTCCAGCGCTACCTCTCCAACCAGCTCACCCACTCGGTGGACGAGGCCAAGGCCGCCGTTTCCACCATGGAACACCACGTCCTGGTGGTCAACGATCAGACCGTCAAGAAGCAGGTCATTGTTGAATTGGCATCCGGCGCCGGCCGCCGTATTCTCTTCATGCGCACCAAGCACCACGCCCGCAAGCTTGCCAAGACGCTGACCGACGCCGGTATCCCCGCCGTTGACCTGCACGGAAACCTTTCGCAGAATGCTCGCGATAGGAACCTTGCCGAATTCTCCACAGGAGATGTCCGCGTCCTGGTTGCCACCGACGTTGCCGCCCGCGGCGTGCACGTTGATGACATTGAATTGGTCATCCACGTTGACCCGCCCACAGAGCACAAGGCATACCTGCACCGTTCAGGCCGTACCGCCCGTGCCGGGTCCGACGGCGTTGTGGTCACCTTGACGCTTCCCGAGCAGCAGGGCGACGTCAAGAAGCTCATGCGTGCAGCAGGCGTTGACGTGAACTTTGAGCGCGTCACCACTTCATCTCCCGTCATTGCCACTTTGGTAGGCGACGTTGCGGACAAGATCGATCCCCGCACCCGTGCGGCTCTCCTAGCCTCGAAGCAGCCTGCCCAGGGCGGCGGCACCTCAACCGGTGCAAACGCTCAGCGCAAGCGCGCCCGTACCGGAGCTGCCCCCACCGCTGGTGGACGTGGCGGCCGAGGCGGCCGTGGACGCGTTTCCGCCGACTCCAACGAGCGCGGCGCTGCTACGGGCAACCGCGGCGAACGCCGCGAAGGTGTTCAGCAGGGCGCACGCCCGGCCGGTTCAGGCCGACCGGCACGCTCCGGCGAGGGCCGACCGGCACGCTCCGGCGAGGGCCGACCGGCACGCTCCGGCGAGGGCCGCCCCGTACGTTCCGGTGAGGGCCGCCCGGCCCGCGACGGCGACGTGGCACGCGGACGCCGCGCACCTCAGGGCGGCTCACGTGAAGGCGCTGGATCACGCGAAGGCGCCGGTGCACGCAGCGGATCCAGCGTTGCCTGGTCCTCCAACACGGGTGGCACCTCCGGTGGCAGCTACAACGCCAACGGCGGCGACAAGTCCCGCCCGGCACGCTCCGCTGGCGGAGCCCGCCGCGCCTCGGCACCTGCCTCAAACCAGCGTCGCGGCCACTAGCCTTTACACGAAACCGACCCGCAGTAGTGGTCGAAGAATCCCGGAAATTCTGGGGGTTTTTCGACCACTACTGCGGGTCGGTTTTATTTAACGGCGGCGAGCTTTGGGCCGCTGGAATTCAAGCCGTCGGTTTTCGGGAAACAAAGCGGCTCCCCGCCACTGTCGCCGCGGCCATGGTGACGAGGGCGCCTAGGACAAGCGCCGCGGGTTCACCAGGGGACAACAGGTTCTGCTGGATGCCAATCGTGGCGGCCGCAACGGGCACGCCCAGCTGCGATGCCGACAAAACCGCCAGCGGCAGCGGCTGACCCAGGAGGCGGGTCAGTGAGTGGACAGCGATGGCGCCAAGCCCCAGTGCCAGCCCAAGCAGCACCATGGGCGGATGGGCGGCGAGCTCGTTGAGGTTCAACGATGCGCCCAGCCACAGGAAAAACACCGGCCCCAGGAACCCCTCGGTGAGGGCAAAAAGCTGCCGCGCCAGCCTCCGGGGCTCTCCCACCCCCGCAACGGCAAGGCCAAACGCGAACCCAGCGAGCATGATGGAGACGTGTCCCCACACTGCCAGCCCCGCCAGCGCGAACAAAATGATGAGCTGGATGCGCAGCTCCAACGCGAACTTGCGGCGCTCGGACACCTTGTGGAAGCGCAGGCGGAGACCCTTTTGGTCAGCTTGGCGGAGAATGAGAAATACGACGGCGGCACCCGCCAACACCGCCAGCGAACCGAGTGCGGCCCGCCCCGCGGTTGACGGGTTCAGTGCGAGCGGCAGGGCCACAATCGCAAGGGTGTCGGCTAAGGCCACCTGCGCCGTCATGGCCAGCACGGAGGGACCGGACAACCCCAGCGAACCGATGATTGGCAGCACCAGGGCTGCGGAGGATGAGGTCAGCAGCACAGCATAAAGCGGGGCATGGCCGTTGCCGAAGACGGCTGCAAGCCCGATGCCCACGGCGGCCGCGGCCACCGCCACCACCACGAGAGCCACGGCACCGCTGCCAAGCGCCGACCGAATTTGTTTGTCTCGGATGGGCACGTGGGAACCGGCCACAAACATGATCAACGCAAATCCTATGTCGGCAAGGAAGGTGAAGGTGGAATCGCTCGGAACCACAAGGTTCAGGCCCGTTCGGCCTATAAGAATGCCGGCAAGCAGCTCACCAATGACCACAGGGATGTGCCATTTTCGCGGCAAGGCCAACAGTGGTCCCAGCAAGGCCACCGCACAGATCATGGCCAGAAGGGGCAATGTCATGGCAGGGCCTGGCAGGTGGCGCGCAAAAATCGCGGGTTCATGTGCTTATTGTGCACGGCAGGCGGGTTTTTGCCCATGGGCCGCCCCGGCCGAGATCAGGACAAGCATTGATCATACCGAGGCCGGAGGGGTCAGGGTTGAGTGGGGCAAGGAACCCGAACAGTTTTAGCGGCTGGTGCTAGATTGCCGGGTCGATGCTCAGCACGGCCAGGAAGCCGCGGCCGGAAATCTCCGGGGCATCCTCGGAGCCAACCACGGTGTCGAACTTGCCCAGCGCCTCGGTGACGGGCGCAGGGGTGGAGGCTTCGGCGTCGTCCGAGGCAGGCTGGGAATTTGTGGAACCGGGTGAAACCGTGGCCGAGCCCTGCAACAGCACCGCAAACTGGTCTGCGAAGACGGGATGCGGGCGCTTCTTGGACAACTCGATGATGGCCGCATAGCCCTTGAACGCGCCGCGGCGGGTCATGAGGTTCAGATCCTTCAGCGCGCCCGTGGGCAGTGTGGCGGACGTGTCAGCGTCGCCGGAAAAGCGGAAGGGGCGGAATTTTTCCAGAGCCTGCTCAACGCCGTCCACGCTTAGCGCGATGAGCTCACCTTCCACAACGGTGATGATCCGGTCAATGCCGGGCAGCGGCGAAAACGGGCCAGCCTTGGATACCTCGGCCAAACTCAGGCGCCAATCCCACTCTGCGCCGGTGCCGGCGCCTGCCGCGATTTGCCGGGTGATTCCGCCGCCATTGGCCCACGGGGCAGCCTTGAGGGAGGCGTAGCGAATGATCTCCACTATTTTTCGTCCACGCTTTTCTCGCTGTACACGTGCAAGCGTTTGAGGTTTGACGGGCGGCGGCGGAGCTTGCGTTTGTAGTACGACCAGCCGCCCGTAATGGCCAAGGACACGGCGAACGCCAGCACGATCTTCAGGGGCAGCCCAAAACGGGCAAAGGTGAGGACCAGGATCATGGCCGCAAAACTGGCAAAATTGACCAGAATATCTAGCCAGTCGCTTTTCTTAGTGCTCATGGCACCAGCTTACGCGGCTGTACGTTGTCCCAGTGTGCAAGGCTCGTAACCCGCTACCGGTAGGTGCTAACAAAGGGGCGATTGGTGGGAACAATCTCCTTCCCCAACGGCATGAGGGACACCGGGATCATTTTCAGGTTCGCAATGGCCAGAGGGATGCCGATGATGGTGATGGCCATGGTGAACGCCGTGGTGACGTGGCCGATCACAATCCAGATGTCGGCAACAACAATCCAGATGACATTGCCCAGAGTGCTTGCCACGCCGGGCCCGCCTGGTTTGTCCACCACCATGCGGCCAAAGGGCCACAGTGCGTACCCGGCAATGCGGAACGAGGCAATACCCCAGGGGATGGTGATAATGAGGATGCAGCACACAATGCCTGCCAAAAAATAGCTCAGTGCTAGGAAGAAACCGCCACATACTAGCCAAATGACATTCAAGATTGTCTTCATCACACCATTGTGCACTGAGCCACTGACAAACACATCAGGGATGTCCCTGTGCTTCCACCTGAATCTGGCTGCTGGTGTCCGGGTTCGCAGCCTGGTTGTGGGGTAGTTGGGGCAAAATTTTCGCTGCTGGAGCACAGGGTTGGAAAGATGGAAAGCACCCGGATGGAAGCCGGTATAGACCCAGTGGCCGGTGCTACGCTGATTTCTAGGAGCACTCACCCTTCAAGCGTCAGGAGAACGGACAGTTCATGGACCTCGGCACAGTTTTTTTGATCCTCATGCTGGTGATCATCGCCATTGTCCTAGGTGTGGCCATCACTATAGGGGTGTTGATCTCTCGCGGCGTGGTGGGTTTGGTCAAAATTGGCAAGCCAAAATATGAGTCGGCAAAACGCGGCGCATTAAAGGCCCGGGCCGAATCCAGCACTGGACCCGTTGCAGCCATCCTGAAACAGCGGGTGGCCCTCGCTGAATCACTTGATGCCACCCAGCGTTCCCTCGCCGTGGCGCAGTCGAGCGGGCAGTACACGGGCAATCTTGAGTCCATTTTCAACACACTCCAGCAGACCGGCACCGTCATGGAACATCAGCTACTTGTAGCCCAGCGCGAGCCCGATCCCGCAGTCCAAGCGTTGTATGCGAAAACGTTGGCGGGCCAGGTTGAACAGATTACGCTGACGGCCAAGGGTGTCCGGAACGCTCTGGCCAGTGCCGCCGCCCCAGCCGGAAGCGCGGACTTGGGCGACCTCACCCGAACCCTGGAAATTGAAGCCACCATGCTGGCAAACTGGTCCAAAACGTACACCGATCTTGGCCCGGAACAGTAACAATTCATGAGTATTGTTTCCCGGATCAGGGCACTCTTTGGCCACAAGAGTTCCCCCCAGAAGCTCTGGCCCGGTGCCTCTGCCAGTGACTGCGCTCGTGACTCATCCGGTGCACAGCTCAGCGTGACGGAGGCCCAACTCAAACAGCAGGCCGCCGTGCAAAAGATGCGTCGCGGCGTCGCAGATGTTTCCGTCAGCAGACAGCGGCTGGACCTCCAGCGGGCGGATCTTCAAAAGGCTCTGGACGCACTCACCGCCCAGGCGGAGAGATCCAGGCTCGCCGGCGATGAAGGAGCGGTGCAAACCGCACTGGGCAGGCACCACATCATGGGTGAGCAGATGGCTGATCTCATCTCTCAACGGGATGCTCTCGCGGAACAAGAGACCATGCTGATAGCGGCACTCACCCAGTTGCAGGCCCGGGTTTCCGGCTTCAACGTCACGGCGGAAACACTCAAAGCAGCCCACACCTCCGCAGACGCCCACCAGTCCATCGCCAAAGCGTTGCGGGACTTTGACGAGAACTAACCTGCAACCAGACTGCATGTTGCTCATGCACACGGTTTGCTGCGAATGGCGTGCCACTTCAAGTGCTGCGCGTCATTTGGGCCCAAGCGGTGTGCAGAAGCTGCGTCTTAGTGCTCGGTGACATCTCCTGACACCATGTCAAAGGTGAAGCTGTGCAGTGCCCCGGACGTGGCCACACCCGCATCGACACCCATGCTGAACACCAGCGTCAACGAACTGGTGGCAATGTCCGCATCGCTTACCGTGTAATTACTGCTGAACCCGAGCGTGACTCCGGGTTCCAGAGGCTGCCACCCCATAATCGAGGCGTTGCCAGAAGGCCCGCCGTCAAGGAATACGGCCACTGCGGGGGCAGCCACGGTGCCCGTATTATGAATTCGGCCGGCAAAGGCCAGCACATCTCCAGCCTTGTATCCGGGCACCACTGCACCATAATTGAGGTCCTGGGATTCCCGATTGGAGAGGACCTGAGGGGCGTCCTCGGAATAACCCTGGCCCACTTCCTTCCAGGCGGCCGGATCCCAGTCCCCGTCGGTCTGGGACAGTACAAAGCTCTCACCAACACTTTCCCACCGGGCTGGGCGGGCGGGCGTGATGGAGCGCAACACCACATCAAGGGCAATGCCGCGCGATCCGGCGGTGCCAGTGGTGTGCGTCAGGGTAGCGGCGGGGGAGGCGAGCAAGTCCTGGGGATCGATGCTGGTGAACACAATTTCCTGGTAGCCCTGCCGTTCATACAGGACCCCAATCCGGCCATCGGGCAGCCGCGCAGCCGTGGAGTATTGCGAGCTTCCACCGCATAGTTCGAGAGCGAATGGCCAGCTTGCGCCGTTGTCTTGCGAAAGTTTCAGGAGGGTATTGCGGCGCAGGAGCGGGTCATGGTTGTGGGTGGCAATTAGCCAGTTACTGGTCTCAGCGCAGGCCAACTGTGAGACGTTGGGCAGGCCGTCAAAACGGGCCACGGAACCGTTGTCGCTGGGGTCAGGTAGTTCCGGGTGGGGACGTGCCGGCGTCCAGCTTTGGCCGCCATCGGAGGAGGATGCGGTGAGCCGGTGCGGGGTGGCGCGCGAATGCATCAACAAGGTGCCGTCGGCCAGGCACACGGCCTTGTTCTCATTGCCGCCAGCAATGTATTCGCCCAGCGTCCAGCTCTCGCCATGATCGTCACTGTAGGCGCTGGCGGCCTTGATGCTGCCCTCGTGTAGGAGTACGAACTGCTGAATCAGGCGGCCGGCGAAGGGGCCTGTGTGGATTTGAATCCCGGCACCTGCTGCGGCAAAGAGTCCAGTGACGCCGCTGCCCTTGAGCATGGCGGTGAGGCGGCGGTGTTGCCAGGTGGCGCCGTCGTCGTCGGAAAAACTGAGATCTGCGTGTTGAATGGCGTCCGGGTTATCCAGCCCCGGCGCGGCCTCGAAAAAGCCAGCGTGCGTGCCGGCTGCATGGAAGCAGAAAATGCGGCCGGTTTCCACGTCCACGAGCAGGCTCGGATCGCCGTAGCCATCAAGTCCGGTTCCGGTGCGAATGGTTTGCTGTGGTCCCCATGTGGCGCCGTTGTCTGTGCTGCGCCGGATCAACAGGTCTATTGGGTTGGGTAGATCATCCAGATTGGGCCGGCCGTCATAGGCGGCGAGGAGGGTGCCGCGGGGGGAGAGAGCCAGGGCCGGAATGCGGTACTGGCGGTGGCCACCAACGCCCCGGCGGGCCAAGACAACCTCGGCTGTGACGGTTTCTCGTAGGTCATGTTCCGTCAGCTCCGCTGCTGAGGTAGGACGTGGCATCATGAAGTCAGTCTAGCGTTTTCCGCCGTAAACCGGCAGTTTTGTGAGCCATCACCGGAAGTTGCGCTCAGGGGTTCAATGGCCTAGATCCAGCCCTGCTGCTATGCCTTCTCAGCGGCTTTATGGCTTCGGCATTGAGTTTGAGCATGGCTGCGGACAAGCAATTGTGGACCGTTCCCTGTGCGGGCAACGCTGTGCGCCGGCAATGAGCAGCCGGATCCGGTGGTCCCGTTGCCAGCTCGTTGTCTAGGGAAGTTTGGCGGTACTTGGTGTCGAGGAGGCGTTCGGCCAGCTCGGACTTCAGCGCAATGACCTGAAGATGATGACCACTTAGGCGAGCGTGATGCCCAGATGCGCTGCGAAGAGGGGAGCCAGCAGCCCCAGCTGGTAGTCGTCTATCACCACGCCGGCCATGGAACCAATGCCGTGGAGGGTACGGAACTCCGTGCTGCGTAGATCAAGATCCTTCAGCGTGGCCTGTTGGAGATCCAAGGTGCCGATCCGGCAGTTCTTCAGGGACATGCGGGTCACCGTGGCGCCACCTAAATCCAGTTCACCGATGATGGCATCGCTGATCTGCAGGTCAACGATCTTCGATGCGCGCAGGTTCAGGAAGTCGATCTTTCCTCCGTCGATCCGCACTGACTGCCAGCTGCTGTCATAGAGCTCGGCCGAACCCCACCGCGGCGAGGTGACATTGGTGTCCCGCCAGCTGGTGCGCGGGCCCTTCATGACCGGGGCAAAGCTGTCATTGAGTGCCGTGCCACGGAAGCGTACACCGCGCATCTCGGTGTTGTTCATGGTGGGGCGGTTGAGCTCACAGTCAATGAAATCTGTGGACGTCAGGTTTGCCTCGTCAAAGCCGGGACGGTCAAAACGTTCTCCGTCATAGCTCTCTCCAGGGCCAAAGAAGGCATCCTCATTCTCCACGAGATCGTGCAGGTCGAGGGAAGTGAGCCGGGGTGCCTGGGGTGTGTTCTTCGATGCCATGCTCTTAGGCTATCCGGCTGCGGCGGTCTTCGAATTCCGCTACTGCCTCACTCGTCGAAGCGGATGGACAGCCTGGACCGGTAGGTGCCGCCAGGGTTGTTCATGGGGTTCGCCGGTGGCGGGATCACGGCCCGAATACCGTCCCCGGCAGGGGTGGCCGCCTTTGCTCTGAAGCAGAAGCCGTCCTGGTCCGCGGCCTCCCACTCAAAGAGGACCTCCTGTCCGGGACTCAGCGAGAGAAAGCCCGGCGCCTGAAGCCTGACGTCGGCGAAGCTGACCCAGCAACCGCCGGGGGTAACGGGCGAGTCAATGACTCCCCACCCCTCCTCGTCATTCCAGCTGCGGACTGTGCCTGTGGTTACCATGGCGTCAGGGTAGCCGCGAAATGACCGTGAAGCGTTGGAGTACCAGTATGGTGTCATCATTCACCGTGAATTCCGGGTCCTGCATGGCCTGACGCATGTCCGCGGAATGCCAAAACTCCTCATGGCCGGCACGCCACTGGGCCACCGTGGTGAAACCTTCGCCCTCATCTACGGCGTGCGCCAGGTCCACTTCGGCCAGCCGGGCCTGGCGGACTTCCGTCATTTCAATGATGGCAACACCCTTCCCTGCCGAGTCAACCACCACCTCCTGCAGCCCCACGGACGGCAGTTCCTCCTGCTCAATTTCATACTCAATGAGTGTGGCCGTGGTGGATGTCTTGGATCCGTCAAGAACGGCTGCCACAAGCTGGTCCCGCAGCGGGCCCGGGAATGCGAATTCGCAGATGGGCAGGGAACTGAAATCTGTCATGGGGTACTGGATTCCTTCTTCTCGGATATTATTTGATTCAGGTGCGCTAATTCCATGGAGAGATTCCCCTGGGCCTGTTCTGCCCATAATTCCCTGCCCTTTGCCGTTCTGAACAGTGGGTCAAGGGTTAGCAGTTGGAGCACGACGGCGGCCCTCCCCTTTGTGAATTCTTCGTCCGGGACGTGGGTATAATCCCTGCGAACGCCCGCAACGTAGCGGTTGTAGTGCTCGGAGGCTGCGCCCAAAATGGACAGGTCGGCATCGCACAGGAGTGCGCCGGCGTCGTCTCCGGGTGCGGGGGAGTGCGTGGCGGTCAGTCGCACGAGTCGAGCTACCTCAGCCACGTCGGTGTCCGGCAAAACGCCTTCAAGGCACGCCTGTGCCAAAATAGCAGAGCCTTCCTCATCGGTGGCGCTGCCGTTGTAGACGGCGTCGTGGAACCAGGCCGCAAGGGCCACCGTCCGGAGGACGCGGCGTTCGGTCAGCAGCTCCAAGGCCTCCAAAACCGCCAGCAGGTGGGTGGCGGAATGGTAGCTGCGGTGGGGTTCATTCCAGCGGCCCAGCAGCTCAACACCCAAGTTCGCCTGCCCCGGCATGAGCGCCTGCCAGCGGCGTTCGAGCACAGAAGCGACGGACTTGACCCGGTATTTCGCCTTGATGCGCAGACCGGACGCGGCCAGGGTCCGTGCCAGTTCTTTTCCGGAGAGCGGTGTGGCCCCAGCCTCCACGAGAGCGTTGTAAAGCCGCTCCGGGACATCGTAATGGTCCAGGTCAAAGGCTCGCTCGCTCACGCCGTTGGCGGCGGCAAAGGTGTGGAGCTCCGCCACGGACGTGTCTGAGATCAGGTGAGAGAACACTGTTCCGTGTGCCGGCCAGTAGGGCGGATCGATGAAGATCATGGACTCAGCTTATGCCGGTGACGTGAACTGCAGCCGCCCCACATAGACTTTCCTTTAGTCCAATAATTCAAGTGAAGACCGGCGGCTATGCGAAACGAAGACTCCAGCGTCCAGGCGACATTCAATAACATCGCGCGGCGTTATGACCTCATGAACAAGCTCATGACACTGGGTTCGCACCGGCGCTGGTGCCGTGAGGTGGCCATTTACGCCACCGGCCGCGGCGGGCAAAGATTCCTGGACCTGGCCACGGGAACAGGCGTCATTGCCCGGGCCGTGCTCGCGCAGAGTCCTGATAGCACCGTTGTGGGTGCTGATTTTTCCGAATCCATGCTCAATGTTGCCCGTGCGGGGGAGGGCAATGAAGGCATCGAATGGCAGTTTGCTGACGCCCATGAGCTCCCCTTTGAGGATGCCGAGTTCGACGGCGTCACCCACGGTTACCTGCTCCGGAACGTGAGCGATCTGGACCGGGTCCTGAACGAGCAGTTCCGTGTTCTGAAGCCTGGCGGCGTTGTCGTCGCGCTGGAGTCCTCACCTCCTGCCGGCATTCTTGCCCCGTTCATTCGCACCGGCATGCGCGTTGTCATCCCCACGCTCGGCACCGTCATTGGGCGCGACCGTGAGGCCTACCAATATCTTGTTGGCTCAACCTTGGGTTTTTTGACTCCCGAGGCGCTGAAACTGCGCTTCGAGCAGGCCGGCTTCACCGATGTTGGCGTGAAACCGAAATTTATGGGCACCAACATGATTTGGACGGCACGCAAGCCCCGCTAAGAGCCGCCCGGTCCCGCCATAGCGCGTGAGTGCTTATCCCGAAAACGTCTTAGAGAATGGGAGCCAAGAACATGGACCCGATGAGCACAGTTGAATGGGTGGCAGGGCCGCCTGCCCTCGAGGATTACCTGGCCCAGCGCAAGGATGCTGGACTGTCACAGAAGACTCCGGAGCAGGGTGCCGCTGCGCTGACCGGCAGCTGGTACTTTTGCCATATTCGGGAAAGAGTCACCGGCCGGGCCGTGGCCATGGGCCGCGTCATTGGCGACGGCGGCTGGTACTTCCATATCGCTGACATGGCCACACTGCCTGAATTTCAGGGGCAGGGCTTGGGGCGCCAAGTCATCGATGCGCTGGTCGCACACATTCGTGCGCACGCTCCGGAAAATCCCTACATCACGTTGATCGCTGACCCGCCGGGCAGGCGCCTGTACGAGAAGGTAGGCTTCACCGAAATCAATCCCTCCCGCGGCATGGAACTGCCCTGGGTCCGTAAGTGAGTAGTCGAGAGAGGCTGATGCCAGCATGAATCTTGAGGAAAATCCGGAACGCGCCGCCCAGTTGTGCCGTGAGGCGCAACAGCGCCTGATGCTTCGAGTGTCAGGGCTAGGTGACGGGGACGTACGGGCCCCGAGCCAGCTACCCGGCTGGACCGTGGGCCACGTACTGACCCATCTGGCCCGCAACGCAGACGCCCACGCGCGGCGCCTGACCGGTTCACTGGCTGGACTGGACGTGCCGAAGTATGAAAACGGACCCGAGCAGCGCAGCAGCGAGATTGCAGCCGGCGCCGAGCGCCCGGCGGTGGAGATGCTTGCGGACCTCAAAACCAGCATGGCGAACTTGGAGGACGTCTTTTCCCGGTGTTCCGCTGCGGGCTGGCCCAACGGACACCTGCTGGGTGGGGGCGCCTACGGGGCCGCGGCCTGTCCCGCGCACCGTCTCCGTGAAGTGGAGGTTCACCACGTCGATCTTGGGCGGGGGTATACGCCGGCGGACTGGCCTGATGAATACGTTGACTGGGACCTGCAGGTTTTACTTGACACCGTCCCCGAACGGCTCAGCGCAGCCCGCAACCGTCGTGCATTCATGGCGTGGCTGGCCGGGCGCGGCCCTATGGATCCGCAGGCGCAGTTGGACCCCTGGTAGGGGATCCTGTTGCACGGGAGAGCAACTGGCTAAATGAGGATGTCTTCCCAATCAAACCCGGTCACGGTGCCGCTCTCCCAGTCTTATCGCAGGATGGCGTAGGCGATGGAGGCAACATGGCCGCCGCTGTTTGTAGGCCACGCCAGTCTGTAGTGCGCTTCCTTGAGGAAGTCTGCTCGGATGAAGGTTTTCCGCATTGCGATGTTGTCTTCGCGGGTTTGTCCCTCGAATCGCACTGTCTCCGGCATGGACGTGAAAACAAGTTTGCACAGTGCGCGAAGGACTGCCAGCCCAAGGCCCTTGCCTCGTTGCGATTCGTCAAGGCGGAGATCAAAGAGGGGTGCAGCTCCCTCTTTAAGATCTTCCAGTGCAACCATGCCGACTTGCTCGCCGTTATTCGTAACCTAATACCCTTGGGTGTCGGGGTTCCAAAATCGGCCCTTTTCAATGCTGGCGCGAATGGAAGCAGCTTCCGGTGTGGCTTGAACATGGAAAGGGAAGTGATTGCCCGCCAGGAAACGGACCACCTCGTCGGTGTCGGAGGGTGTCATTGCGGTGAATTCGATGGGCATGGTCCGAGCCTAGCGCCTGGCGTTCAGCCCTGAAACTCCCGCTCCACATACGCCGTCAGGGCATCCCGCACAAATGCCGCCCCTTCTGCCCCGCCGTAGTTTGCTACGAACCGTTCATCGGCAACGTACATCTCCGCCAACCCCAGCACATATCCGCGAACATCGGCAGCCGAGCCACCCGTGCCTCCCGGGCTGGCAGAGGTGGTGACCGCCGCGGGGGTGCCGGGAACTGAACTCAACCACTCAACGTGGCGCCGTGCCAGCTCCTGCGCCGCGTCAGATTCCGGCGAAACGCCGCTGGAGAAAGCAGTAATCCAGTCGTGGTTCAAAGCCGCCACCTGCTCCTTCCATCCCACCTGACCTGCGGCATACTTCGCGCGCCACCACGCGTCGGAGCTGGCGTACGCCTCCTTGCCCCAGCGCTGCTCCACCTCGTCCCTGTACTGGGTGTGGTCAAAGCCGTCAAACATGTCCTGTGCCATGATCGCCTCTCCTTGTTCCTCTGCTGTAATGGTTTTTTCGACGGAAACTATCAACCGTGCCACCCGTTTCTGCTCGGTGCGCAGCCACGCCACATGGGAGCGCAACGCTGCAGCGGGCGAGGTTTCCTGCTCGAGCACCGCGGCAATTGCCGGCAGACCCAGTCCCAGTTCGCGCAGCAGCAAGATGCGCTGGAGCCGCCCCAGGGCGCCCTGGTCGTAGTGCCGGTACCCGTTGGCAGCAATCCGGCTCGGCGGCAGCAGTCCAATGGCATCGTAGTGGCGCAGCGTGCGGCTCGTGACACCTGTTAGGACGGCCAGTTCCTGAATTGAAAGTTCCATAAAATCCACCGTAGAGGTTGACGCAGCGTCAATGTCAAGAGCAATTTCGCTCACGGAAAAATCATTGGAACAACTTCCGCAAGAACCAAGTTGAGCGTAGTAGACTCAACTTTACGAGCAGTGAGTTACCAACCGATGAAAGGACCCCTCTTGGACGCCAAATTCACCACAAAGAGCCAGGAGGCTCTTTCCTCCGCCGCCATGAACGCCTCTACTGCCGGGAACCCGGCGGTAGAGCCCGCTCACCTACTGAAGGCCCTCATGGACCAGCGCCAAGGCGTTGCCGTTGCGCTCCTGAAAGCCGCCGGGGTAGACCCGGATGAGGTCAGTGTCGGTGCCAGCGCCGCCATTCGCACCCTCCCGTCGTCGTCCGGGACTTCCGTGGCGCAGGCTCAGCTCAGCCGCAACACCTTGATCGCAGTCCAGGGCGCACAGCAGGCCGCCGAACGCATGGGGGACAGCTACGTCTCCACCGAGCACCTGCTGTTGGGTTTGGCGGACGACGCCGGAGCGACGGGAAGTGCCCTGCGCCAAGCCGGTGCCACCCGGGCCGCGCTCGACGCCGCGCTGCCTTCCGTGCGCGGCGACGGTAAGGTCACCACCCCGGATCCGGAGAACACCTTCGAGGCGCTGGCGAAGTTCGGCGTTGACATGACAGCCATTGCCCGGACCGGCAAGCTTGACCCGGTGATTGGCCGTGATGCTGAGATCCGCCGAGTCATTCAGGTGCTGAGCCGGCGCACCAAAAACAACCCCGTGCTCATTGGCGAGCCCGGCGTGGGCAAGACCGCGGTAGTGGAGGGCCTGGCCCAGCGCATGGTGGCAGGAGATGTGCCGGAATCGCTGCGCGGGAAGACACTGATTAGCCTTGATTTGTCCGCCATGGTGGCCGGAGCCAAATATCGCGGCGAGTTCGAGGAGCGTCTGAAAGCAGTTCTGGAGGAAATTAAGGCCTCCGACGGTCAGATTGTGACGTTCATCGATGAGATTCATACCGTGGTCGGTGCAGGTGCCTCTGAAGGCGCCATGGATGCTGGCAATATGCTCAAGCCCATGCTGGCCCGCGGGGAATTGCGTCTGATCGGCGCCACCACACTGGATGAATACCGCCAAAACATTGAGAAGGATCCGGCTCTGGAACGCCGCTTTGCACAGGTGTACGTTGGCGAGCCCAGCGTTGAGGACACCATCGGCATCCTGCGCGGACTCAAGGAACGCTATGAGGCACACCATAAGGTGGCCATCGCCGACTCCGCCCTCGTGGCAGCGGCAAACCTTTCCAACCGCTACATCAGTGGCCGCCAACTGCCTGATAAAGCCATTGATCTCATGGATGAGGCTGCGTCCCGGCTGCGCATGGAGATTGATTCGGCGCCGGAAGAGATTGACCAGCTGCGCCGCGCCGTGGACCGGCTGACCATGGAAGAGCTCGCGTTGTCCGGGGAGACGGACCCGGCTTCCATTGAGCGCCTGGAAGCCCTGCGGGCTGACATGGCGGACAAGAAGGAGGAGCTCAGCGGTTTGAACGCGAGGTGGGAGGCTGAAAAAGCTGGTCTGAACCGCGTGGGTGATTTGAAGGCGAAGCTTGATGAGCTGCGTTCCGTGGCGGACAAGGCCCAGCGCGATGGCGACCTCGAGCAGGCATCACGCATTCTGTACGGTGAAATACCGGCGCTGCAGCGTGAGTTGGAGGCGGCCGCTGCCGAAGAGGAGTCCGCTGACAAGGCAGAGTTGATGGTGGCCGAGGAGGTGACGGCAGATGACATTGCCGAGGTCATTTCCGCCTGGACAGGTATCCCTGCCGGGCGCATGTTGCAGGGCGAAAGCCAGAAGCTGCTGCAGATGGAACAGGTCCTGGGCTCACGCCTGATCGGCCAGAGCGCTGCCGTGACCGCCGTGTCCGACGCCGTCCGCCGCGCCCGTGCCGGCATCAACGACCCCGACCGGCCCACTGGTTCCTTCTTGTTCCTGGGCCCCACGGGCGTGGGTAAGACGGAGCTGGCGAAGTCGCTGGCCGACTTCCTCTTTGACGACGAGCGCGCCATGATCCGCATCGACATGTCTGAGTACTCGGAGAAGCACTCCGTCTCACGTCTGGTGGGTGCCCCTCCCGGATACGTGGGATACGACGAGGGCGGGCAGCTGACGGAGGCCGTGCGCCGTCGCCCGTACTCAGTGGTGCTGTTGGATGAGGTGGAGAAGGCTCACCCGGAAGTCTTTGACATCCTGCTACAGGTGTTCGACGACGGCCGGCTCACCGATGGTCAGGGCCGCACGGTGGACTTCCGCAATGTCATCATTGTGCTGACGTCCAACCTTGGCTCGCAGTTCCTGGTGGATCAGACTCTGAGCGATGACGAGAAGCACAGGGCGGTGATGAGCATTGTGGAGGCCTCATTCAAGCCCGAGTTCCTAAATCGCCTCGATGAGATTGTGATGTTTGATGCGCTCACTGTGGAGGAGCTCTCGCGAATTGTTGAGTTGCAGGTGCAGGCGTTGTCCGCTCGCCTGTCCGAACGGCGTCTGAGCCTGGAGGTTACGGATGCCGCGAAGGCATGGCTGGCGCTGACAGGCTACGACCCCGCCTATGGTGCCAGGCCGCTGCGCCGTCTTGTGCAGCGCCAGATCGGGGACCGGTTGGCGAAGGAGATCCTGGCTGGCTCCATCGTCGACGGCGACACCGTCCTGGTGGATACTGCTGCTGACTTCGACGAACTGGACATGGGCTCGTCTGCGGGAGCTGGCCTGACGCTGCGCCGGAAATAGCCAGAGCCGTCCCGCTGGTTGAGTCTGTGACCCGCTGGTTGAGATTGACGAAACCAGGTTTCGTCAATCTCAACCAGCGGGGTTTCGCTGCTCTACTCGGTGAGTGAGATTTTCAGTGGGTTGCCGCCACGTGTGTCGAGAACCAGGCAGTCCACTCGGCGATCGCCCGAGTCTTTCCAGGTGGTTTCCGTTGGGTAGGCCGACATCTGCTTGAGCGTCTTGATGGTGGCTGCCTCCGTGGTCAGCTGGACGTCGGAGCAGACTTCCCCAGCCTTGGCTTTGAGCGCATCTACACCAGGGAACTCGTCACTGTCGCCGTAGTAGTAGGCCCCTACCAGCTGGGCGCCGTGAGGGGTGTCGCAGTAAACCACATCAGCGGGAGAGGAAGCATTCGTGAAGCCACGGAGGCAGTCGCCTTCAAGCCACTTCAGCGGTGAAACCTGAGACAAGATCACGTCCGCATCCGTGCCGGGGTCAGCTCCGGGTGCGGGGTCACCAGAAGCCCCGGGATTAACTTTTTGTTCCTGCGACTGGGCTGTGGTTGGAGCGCTGCCGGGGTCCGATTTGGAGATAGTGCCCAGAAAACTAACTAGCAGCCAACCCAGCAAGCCCAGTAAGGCTAGGCCAAGCAGGACAATACCCAAAATGATGAAGAGCTTCTTGTTGCCTCCGTCACCGGGTCCGTTAGGGCCGCCGAACTGGCCGGGTCCCTGGAGGCCCTGGGGACCGCCAAACTGACCTGGTGCCTGGGGACCGCCAAACTGACCTGGTGCGGGTGGTATGCCTGGCCCAGCTTGCTGTCCCGTCTGCGGGGCGCCACCGAAAGCGGGTGCGCCGTGCTGGGATGGTGCCCCATAAGGCTGCTGCCCCGGAGTGCCAGCTTGGCCGTAGGGGTTGGCCGCAGCGCCGTTTGGCTGATCCTGCGCCGGAGCGCCGGGCTGCCCGTACGGGTTTTGCTGGCCAAAGGCCGGGGGAGCGGCTAAGGGTACATCGGGGATGGACGGGACTGAAGTCGCAGCCGCACCAGCAGCTGCCGCTGCTGCATCGGCTTCGCCGCGCGCCATCTGGGCAGGAGACTGCCAGGCGCCAGCCTTGGGCTGCCATGGCGTCGCCGACTGCTGCCACGGGGTTTCAGGGCGGCGCCAGCCGTGGCCATCGGCAATGCCTGGACCAACGTGTGGTGGGGTTGGCGGGGCCGCAACTGTTGCGGACTCGGCAGCCGGCTGGGCGTCGCCCTGCACATGTTCCGGCGTGGCTGGTAGCTGTTCGCCGAGCGGTTCGCCCGGGGATGCAGGGGCATGACCCTGCTCCGCTGAAGCCGGAGGCTGGGTTGGAGCAGGTGGCTCGAAGCTGGCGGGTACGTCCGGCTTATCCAGGGAAAGCAGAGGCTCGTTCTTGGATTCTGCTGCTTGCGACCAAGGATTGTTCGAGACCGGAGGTTGGCTGAAGTCTGTGCGCAGCACAGTGGTGGCGCTGTCCCAGTCAATCGGCTCGGCCACCTCAGTCGGCTCGGTTCCTTTACTCGGCACAGCCTCCTCGTTGCTCCCAGAGGTAGCGGCCACCTCTGGGCTCAGGGTGGAAGCGGGTGACTCGGCCATCTCAGGCCTATGAGCGGCAGTGGGCTCAGTGAAGGGGTTGTGGGTGGGTGCGTTACGGAAGTCCGGGATGGGCGGGGCGTTCTCCCCGAGACCGGTAGCAACACCTTGGGCTGCCAGCTGGGCCTCATGCTCAACGCGGGCGGCTTCTTTTTCCGCAGCTTCGAGATCCGCGCTCTCAACAACGTCTTCGCTGATGATGGCGGCATCTAGCTGCGGTTCCGCGAACTCGTAGTCGGAACCGGAGACTTCTTCAGAAGCGGACGCGGCGGATGGCTGACCATGCTCAGGGGGAGGGCCTTGTGGAGCGCCTTCTTCGTTGGCGTTACTGCTCTCGTTCATGGGGCTAACCTTCCGTGCTGCGTCCAAAAGTGGCACAAAAACTATGGATTGAAGTGGGAGTGTGCCACGTAGAGCAATCGCTTTCGCGAGCATTCAGGCACCCTGACCTGGCAAAAAGTACGGTCTATACGTGACTCTACCGAATAATGACTGCGCTTTAAGGCTAATGCACTGTTTGGCTATGGGCAGAACAGCCCATAGGCGGACACGGAGGGCGCAGAACTAATGTAATCTAGAAGTACGACAAATTGACCGAATATTCCGGAGCCTCGCTCTTAGCCCGAGCGACTACCTCCGGTCCAAGTGTAAAAGGGGGTCACGCCATGGGGCGCGGCCGTCAAAAGGCGAAGGCAACCAAGCAGGCTCGGGACATTAAGTATTACTCCCCGAACACTGATTATTCTGCTCTGCAAAAAGAGCTTGGTGCGACTACTCGGCGAGCCCCGAGCCATCACACTGAGATTCCTGCAGAGCCGGACTATTCGGCATATGAAGACAAGTATGCGGATCCGTTTGATGACGATGAGGTAGACACCCGCCGCATTGGCTAGGACCGTCTAAAGTACCATCCGCAACAAGCCCTGCATGACACACCGCAAATTTGCTGGTGTGACGTGCGGGGATTTTGTTGTTCCCAATCGCTCCCGTAAAAAAATGATCCCGATCCCGCTTTCTGGCACCGGAATTCCGGTGTCAGAAAGCGGGATCGGGATCATTTCCCGAAAAACTTACAGGGCGTAGTTGCCAACCAGGCGAACGGCGCCGCCATCAACACCCTTGGCGCCCTGCGTGTAATCCGGACCTGACTTATCCGAGTCGGAGGACTCAGCCGTCACGGTGCCCATAACCCACGCGGGCAGGCCACGTGAGTTCAGGCGCTCCACAGCGGCGTCCGCTGCATCGGCGGAAACAACAGCAACCATGCCCACACCCAGGTTCAACGTGCGCTCAAGATCGGCCAACGGCACGTTGCCCAGCTGCGAAACCAGGTTGAAGATGGCAGGAAGGCTCCAGGTGGAGCGGTCAACCGTGCCGATGAGGCCCTGCGGCAGCACGCGCGCCAGGTTGGCAGCTAGGCCGCCACCGGTAATGTGGCTGAAACCGTGAACAGCCTTTTCCTGCGTGACCGGCAGGTAGCGGGTCAGATCCAGGCAGTCGGCTGCGTAGACGCGGGTGGGCTCCAGTAGTTCCTCACCCAGGGTGCGGCCAAGCTCCGAAACTTGACGTTCCAGGGCCCAGCCTGCGTGGTTGATGACGCGGCGAACCAGTGAGTAACCGTTGGAGTGCAAACCTGAGGACGCCATGCCGATGATGACATCGCCGGCACGCACCCGTTCCGGACCAAGCAGCAAATCAGCCTCGACGACACCCGTGCAAGCACCTGCGACGTCGTACTCATCCGGGGCCAGCAGGCCGGGATGCTCGGCAGTCTCGCCACCAACCAACGCAGTTCCGGCAACCTTGCAGGCCCCGGCAATGCCGCGCACAATGTCAGCCACGCGCTGCGGAACAACCTTGCCGGTGGCAATGTAGTCGGTCATGAACAGTGGTTCGGCACCAACCACCACAATGTCATCGACAACCATGCCCACAAGGTCGTAACCGATGGTGTCGTGGATGTCCATGGCTTGCGCAATGGCAACCTTCGTCCCCACACCATCGGTGGAGGTGGCCAACAGTGGCCTCTTGTACGTCAGTAGCTTGGAGACGTCGTAGAGGCCGGCGAACCCGCCGAAACCACCTACAACGGATGGACCGTGGGTGGCCTTGACGGCTTCTTTCATTAGTTCTACGGCGAGGTCGCCTGCTTCGGTATCAACACCGGCGCTGGCATAGGTGATTGCCGGGGCAGCCGAATCATGGGAGGCGTTGTTCATGGCGTCTCTTTTCTAGGGAATGCTCTAAGAACCGTTGGATGCGGTGCGGTCTTGCTCGGTGAGGATGTTTTCCAGCTCCGAGTCAGGGCCCGGATCGCAACCGGTGGAGGGTGTGGCGTTGCCAGCCTTGGTGCGCTCGAGCAAGTTCTTGCCCAAACGGTCGCTGGAGGGAAGTTCAATGGGGTACGTGCCCGTGAAGCAGGCCGTGCACAGGCGTTCGCGTGGCTGATTGGTTGCATTGATCATGCCGTCTTCGGAGATGTACTCCAAGGAATCGGCGCCAATGGACTTGGCAATCTCATCCACGGCTGCACCGTTGGCAATCAGCTCCGCACGGGAGGCGAAGTCGATGCCGTAGAAGCATGGCCAGCGTACGGGCGGTGAAGAGATCTTCACGTGGACCTCGGCGGCGCCGGCTTCCTTGAGCATGCGCACCACGGCGCGCTGAGTGTTGCCGCGGACGATTGAATCATCCACAACCACAATGCGTTTGCCGCGAATGACGGATTCAAGGGCGCTGAGCTTGAGCTTGATGCCGAGCTTGCGCAAGGTATCGCTGGGCTGGATGAAGGTACGGCCAACGTAGGCGTTCTTCACGAAGCCGTGGGCGAAGGGGATGCCTGATTGTTCGGCATAGCCGATGGCCGCCGGTGTCCCGGATTCCGGGACGGGAATGACCAGATCGGCGTTGTAGTGGCTTTCGCGGGCCAGCTGGCGGCCCATTTCCACACGAGACTCGTAAACGGAGCGGCCGGCAATGGTGGCATCCGGGCGGGCCAGGTATACGTACTCGAAAACGCAGCCGGCAGGAGTTGCCGGGGCGAAGCGCTGGGTGCGGACGCCGTCTTCATCGATCGCGATGAATTCACCGGGTTCGATTTCACGGATCAGCGAGGCACCAATGGTGTTCAGGGCGGCGTCCTCGGAGGCCACTACCCAACCACTTTCCAAGCGTCCCAGAACCAGCGGGCGAACGCCGTGCGGGTCACGTGCGGCGTACAGGGTGTGCTCGTCCATGAAGACAAAGCTAAACGCGCCGTGGATCTTGGGCAGCAATTCCATGGCAGTCTCTTCAAGAGAGGAGCCCTCTTTGCCACGCAGCAAGGTGGTGACCAGCGCAGTATCGGTGGTGTTTCCCTGAGCCATTTCACCCGCAGTGGGAACACCGTACTGGGCAATGACCATCTCATGCAGTTCAGCAGAGTTGGTCAGGTTGCCGTTGTGCGCCAGTGCTACGGTGCCGCTACCGGTTGCCCCCAAGGTGGGCTGAGCGTTGGCCCAATTGGCCGCACCCGTAGTGGAGTATCGACAATGGCCCACAGCCATGTGTCCGGTCAGGGTGTTCAGTGTGGGTTCGTCAAAGACCTGGGATACGAGCCCCATGTCCTTGTACACACTGATCCGCTTGCCGTCGCTCGTTGCGATGCCAGCCGATTCCTGCCCACGGTGCTGTAATGAATACAGCCCGTAATAGGTTAGTTTTGCAACCTCTTCACCGGGTGCCCAGATGCCCAGAACGCCACAAGCGTCCTGAGGTCCCTTTTCGCCGGGTAAAAGATCATGGGATAGTTTTCCGTCTCCGCGTGCCACGAGAAAATTATCTCATGTAAATTCGGCTCGCTCTAACCGGGTCTCAAGTGCGCGCAATGCGTGCTAGGTCCCGGCGCTTACGGGCACGCGGGGCGTACGCGCGCACGGGCATGCGGGCGCCAAACGGGCCTAGGCGGTCTCGGCCTCCGCGTTGCTGTGGTCATCGGGTAGCGGAGCTGCTAGGAGAGTTTTGCTGCGGCGCCGGCCCTGACGGTCCAAGATCAGGGCCATGACGGCGCCAAGGGTGGCGCCGGGGATCAGCAGCAGGACGGTGAAGAAGCCGAAGATGCTGGAGGTTTCAAATTCTTCACTGGGCGGTGCCATGAAGGTAAAAATGGCCGCTGTAACAACGCCTGTCAAGGCGCCGGCAATCATGAACGGGACATACTTCGGGGCGCGGCGCACTGTCAGTTTGCGGGGCTCTCCGGAGGTGGTTTCAGGCTGGGAAGTCATGCCTTAAGGGTACCCGGCGCAGCTTGGAATGCCCTGCGAGGGCGGAAAGTTCGCTACAGGGGCAGTTCGCCGGAGAGATCGGCCCGCAATCCGGAGGCCGCCACCTGGCCTCGTTCCACGGCATCCGCCCAGCTGAGGGTGCCGCTCACCAGCCCGAGCCAGGTTGCGGCGTCGCACTCCACCACGTTGGGCGGGGTGCCTCGGGTGTGGCGCGGTCCGGCGATGCACTGGGTCACCCCGAAGGGCGGCACGCGCACCTCCACGGAGTTCCCTGGGGCGCGCGCGGCCAATTCTTCCAAGGCGTACCGCACGGCCATGGCTGTGACGGGGCGGCTGTGCTCGCCGCCGCGCCACGCGCTCAGGGCGGCGCTTCCCTCGGCAATATCGATGCGGCGCCGGGCTGCCATGGTCTCTCCTACGGTTTTTGATGGTGGTGTTCGACGCCGGGTGGGCTGGGTTGGGCGGGCCATATTGGGTGGCTGGGTTGTGCCCGAGCGGGCCCGGGGCGTTAGTCCAGGAGGGCGCTGACGGCCTGGCCCAAGCGGAGGCTGCCGGCGTGGTGGCTTCCACCCAAAACCGGAGGAACCACTTTGCCGAGCACCTGCGCTACTGCGGGAATGTCCAGGGCGCCGCTTGCCGCCAATAGTGTCAGGCCCACAAGAGTTGCAGCCCTGCCGTTGCCGTCGAGCATCTTCACGGCAACACTGGCCCCGTTGGGGGCAGCTAAAGCCAAAACTCCTTCGGCACCCAGCTTGGCAAGGACACCGAGTTCCTCCATGACCACGGTGTTGGGCCGGCCATGGCCTTGAACAGCCCACGGATAATCCAGCATGGAAGTTGCAATGGTGGCGGCCCGGGCGTTCGCGTTTTTATCTGAGGGAGCCTTGGCCAAGGTGGTGAAGGCCCGGGCGAGACCTGTCAGGGAGACTGCCATGACGGGAGCGCCACAGCCGTCGGTTCCTGTGTGGCGGACCGTTTCGCCGGTGTACTCTTCCATCACGGTGCGCACGCCCCGCTGCATGGGGTGGTTAGGCTCCAGATAACCGTCCAGGTCCCAGCCGTTTTCCACACACGCCCAGAGAAACGCCGCATGTTTCCCTGAGCAGTTCATGGCAAGCTTTGATTTGCCCCGTTCGGTGCGGACAAGCCAAGCGCGGGCATCCGGATCGCCGGGCCAATCAGCGGGGCAGCCAAGATGAGCTTCTGTCAGTCCAGCCGTCTTGAGCATTCCTTCGACAAGGTCCATGTGCTGGAGGGAACCGCTGTGGCTGCCGGCAGCCACAGCCACTTGTGCCCCGCGTAGCGGAACCCCGGCCTGCATGGCGGCGAGGGCTTGGAGTGGTTTCGCGGCCGAACGCGGGTAGATGGGGGCGCTGACGTCTCCCAAAGAGGTCACTATTGATCCGTCACCGGCCAACACCACGGCCGAGCCGATGTGCCGGGATTCTACAAAGCCGCTGCGTTCAAGAACGGCAAGTTCAACGGCGTCATCCGCCCGGAATGTATGGATCATGGTGTCATCTTAGCGAGCGAATCCGTGACGGCTCCCATTGCCCGGCCTAAAGCGGTGACGCCAGTCCGGCGGATTCTTTAAAGACCAGTGGTACATCCCCGGCAGGTTTCGCGGCGGCGGCAGCAGCCTCGACGGAGCTGAGCTGGTCGGGGGCAACAAAGACGGTGACGGTTCCCGTGCGTCCGTCGGGGATGACCTTGTGGATGGCGGCGCCTTGTTCCGTGGGCAGCGTGTTTCGCCAGGCCAGGACCGCTTGCAGTGCCGTTTCAAGTTGTGCCGCATCAATGGTGACGAGTTTGGGGATGGCGCCAGCGGCCTTCACGATCGCTGCGGCGGCTTCCGTGGTCACGGCAACATGGAGTTGGTTCCCTTCAATCCAGGAATCCGAGTAGGCGTCGCCGAGTTCGCTGCGCAGTGATTCATTGAGCGCCAATAAAGTGCTGCTTTCTTCGGGGCTGGCCTGCTGGCTTGCCGCGGGGGATTCTTGTCCTTGGGTGGGTTTGCATGCACTCATGCCGAGGGCTCCTGCCATGGTGGCTGCGAGGACTATTGAGGAGATCTTCTTGGTGTTCATTGTTCCTCCGGTTAACGGCTGTGGGTCCCGTCCACAGTGAACGGGACCCACAGCCTACATTCGTACCCGTGTGGGTCCGGCAGTATTTGTAGTGCATGGACAGCCTATTGCCTAGGTGGTTATTAGCCTGCGTTGTTGCGGCGGCGAATCAGCAGGAATGCTGAACCTGCCAGCAGCAGCAATCCGCCGGCTCCACCCAGTACCAGCAGGGAGCTGGATGCGCCCGTGTTGGCCAGGTCGTTATTGTTCGGCGCGGTGGTCGGTGCTGCTGTCGGAGCTGTGGTGGGCGCCGTGGGCGCCTGTGTTGCCGGGGGAGTGGTCGGTTCCGGCTTCGGCTCAGCGAGCACCGTAAAGGTGGAGGTGGCCGTCAGGGAATCGAGGTCATCCACGCGCTGTACCACTGTGACGGTGTACGTGCCGCTGGCCAGCTGGGACCCCAAGTCAACGCTCCATGTGCCGCCAACTTCCTGTGCTGCTGTGACCGCGTACGTGCCCATGGCCAGTCTGGCGCCTAAGGCAACGCTCCCTGCGCCGTTGACAACGGTGGCGTCGTAGGTCTTGCCGTTTACGGTGACCTTGACGGTGGCACCTTCAATGTTGGTGCCCGTGATTTCGTTGGGACCCTCGTTGAAGGCGAACTGCTGGCCATTGCTCGGGGAGGTGATGGCCGGGGCGGCTAGTACAACGGAGAAGCTGCTGCTGGTAGATGTGGAGTCATTCCAATCCTCTAGCGTCTGTTTGGCGGTAACAGTGTAGTTGCCGACGTCCAAGCCGGGGGTGAGGGTGAAGGACCACTTGCCATCAGCGCCAACCACTGCGGTACCTTTAGCATCGCCGCTCAGTTCAACCGTGGCACCAGCCTTGCCGGTGCCGGCAAGGGTGGTGGCTGGGGTGAGAACCTTGCTGTCAGCGGCGGGGGAGGTGATGGCCGGTGCGGCCAGTGTCTCCTTGATGACCTCAATGGAAGCCTCGGTAGTTTCCGAGGTGCTGTAGCCGTTCGTGGTCTGCGCGGTGACGGAGAAGGTGCCGAACTTGTTCGGGGCCTTGACACTCCATTTGCCTTCGGTGCCGACTGTTGCTTTGGTCTCGACGCCGTCAATGGTGACGGTGACCTTGGTGCCTGCGGGGGCGCCAGTTACGGTGCCGGTGACGGCGCCTTCGCGGTATACCGGAGCGGTGGTGGTGACCTTGGGGGTCTCCAGGAAGATCTTCACGGTGTAACCGTCAGTGTGCTTCAAGGCGTCCGTCAGGCTGACGCCGTAAGTAATGACCTCGGGGGTTCCAGCGCTGATCATGCCCACGGCGGTATTGCCGGAAATAATGGCGCCACCAGAGTCGCCGCGGTCGGCTTTCAGGTTCGTGGAACCGAAGCCGCGGACGGCTCGGATGTCATCGCATTCGGCGACGGTGGGTACGGGGTCGCACTTGGCCGGGTCGGCTGGGTACGTGGTACCACCAACCGCGAATACGCCGACTTCGGTCACGGTGCCGCAGCTCCAGCCCGTAGTGCGGCCGGACTTGCAGATATCGGTGCCCACGATGGCATCGGAAACCCCTGTGACCTTGGGGCCCGAAGCCTTCGGGTCTGCCGGGGTCTTCCAGTCGGTGACCTTGGCCAACTGGTTAAGGTTCTCATCGATCTTGTTCATCACGGCCACATCGGTGCCGATGTTGTTGAGTTTGTTTTTGTCACCATTCCAGTCGGTAGGAATTGTCAGGGGGGAGTTACCCGGGCCGCCGAACTGCGAGGTGCCGAACAGGCCCAGCGGACCCAGGATGTCGCCGGAATCCTTGTCTTTGGTGATAGTCGGTTCCTGCTCGGGATCGGTAAGCAGGGTGTTCGTCAACGCACCGTCACCGGTGCAGTGGCCGGCGGTGACGATGGCTGGATCGCCTGCGGCGTTGAAGCCGTTCCAGCCGATGCTGCAGGTCCCACCCTTGTTGATGGGCTCGTCTACGGCGAGGTAGCCCTGGCCGTTTGTGACGTCGGTGGCCAAGGGGGTAGCGGGGCCGCTGGCAGCTTCAATTTTGACGTTGCCGTACTTGGCTGCAAAGTCTTCGGCCGAAGGCTTTGCCGCAGCGGTAAATGAGCGTGCTGTGGCGGTTACTTTGGAGCCGATCGGGTCACCGGTGCGAATGACAAATTCACCATTGCCGTTGACCATGACGGACTGCAGCCGACCTGCACCAAACTCGCCTATGTAGGCGGCCATGAGAGCGTCCACGCTGGCAGCGTCGACCTTGGCGGACAGCGGAGTTGCCTGAACTGTTGAGATGGAAACCTTGGCAGTGCCTGCTGCCGTCTTGGCGGCTACGGCTGCTGCCGGTGCTGCCTGGACGTTGATGGTGCCGCTCTTGACGGAAACCAGTGCGTTAGGGTCAGCCTTGACGGCTGCGGCCTGCACGTCGGCGGCCGTGGCGGCCAGTGCCCCCTGTGCGTTGAATTCCTCAACACTCATGCTCAAGTCGCGGTCGATTGCTTCGGCCAGGCCGCTGGGCAGGGCCGCTGTGTCAGAGCCTGTTGCTGAAGGCGTAGCAGTGTAGCTGGCCTCGGCAGTGTTGGTTGAGGCAGAGGTCGGTTCGGCCGTGGGCGCTGCTGTGGCGACACTGAAGCTGCCGCACAACAAGACGGCAGCTGCGGCGCAGGCCGCACCTCCGCGTTTAACGAAGGCGCGCGTGGATGCTTGCATGTAGGTGGTTCCCCCTGATGAGATGAAAAGTCCTGATGGATTGAAAGGTACGCGAATTTACCAGTATCTGCTGCGAGTGAACAGAATAATCCGAGCATAAAGCTATCAAGTGGAATAATTGCTTGCAATATAGATGACGGAAATGCTTCGCTTGTGGGCCTACATCGCTGTGATGGTGGGGAGAATCGGACTGCCCATTGACACTTTTACCTGACTGTGAATGGTGGTTCTGGGCACCTTCGCGGCATATCTTCTAGGCAAGAAATTCAGATTGTTACGTCAGTTGCTGGTTCCGCGACGATGTCTGAGCTTGCCTCCAAGCCCAGCAGCGCCACCCCGTGAGGCACTTAAAGCAGAGAGCCTCCGCCTGGGTTTCGAACCGGTGTCTAGATCACACCAAACCGTGCCAGGAAGAGGCTCTGCAACCGTTCACCCAGGGTTGGGCGCTTAACCCGGGGCGGGCACCCAACCCTGAATAATTCAGCGATCGCTAGCGATGCGAGGCCGCATGCTGGGATGCACGACGGCGACGAATACCAACTGCTGCGAAGGTGGCACCGAGTAGCAACAAGGCCAAGGCCACGCTGCTCACGAGGGCTGTGTTTGCGCCGGTGTTGGCCAGTTCGCCCTGGTTAGCTTGCGGGCCTGGCGTAGCGCTGCTGCCCCTTGTACTGGCGCTGTTGCTGGCGCTGCCGCTGGGGCTGGGAATAATATTCTCTGCAGCCACTACCTGCAGTGAGGCCCAGCCAAGAAGGGATCCGTCTGAGGCTTGGATAACAATGCGGTGTTGGCCGGGCGAGGCATCGACGGGCACCTTCGCGGTGAGTGTACCTGTCTCATCCGCCGTGAAATTTCCCAAGAGGGTTGGGGTTGAGTAGAGCCAAGCCCAAACCTTGGAGCCAGCAGCTTCACTCCCGAGTGAAACATCAATATTTTGCCCGGCGGTGGCAGATGCAGGCGCCACAACACCCCCGCGATTCGCTTCGGTAAGAGTCTGCGGATCAATGGCAGCCGGGGTCGCGCTGGGTTCAGAAGTCGCGCTGGGTTCGGCTGTCACCGCGGGTTCCGGGGTCGCCGTCGGCTCCGCCGGAGCAGTGACACCTGCCTCAGTCACCCACTTTTTCCCGGCATCAGACTTGTTGATGGTGAACTCGTCATAGAGGGCCCCTACCGGCAGATCGGTGGTTGCGTTGGCGGTCTTTTCGGCGAGGTAGGAACGGTATCGCAGCTTGTCGCTGGAAACGTCCACTACCTGGTACGTAGTCACGCCTGCACCTCGGAGCACCTGAGTGGCGCCATTGTTGGTCCACACGTTCTTGGCATCAGTTTCGAGGTTGTAGTGCTTAGCTCCGGAGTTGGAGACTGCGTAGACCGGGCCGGTCGTCAGCCCCGGAGTGTCAGTCTTGTCCGTGTTCAGGATCCCGCGGCCATAGGTATGGTCGTGTCCCATGAGCACCAAATCGATGTTGTGCTTCTGGAAGATCGGAACCCAGATCTCGCGCAGGACTGGCTCATCTCGGCCACTTGAGGTGGAGAAAACCGGCTGGTGGAACGTCACCACATTCCACTTGGACGGGCTGGTTTCAAGCACCTGATCAAGCCAGGCGCCCTGGAACTCGGTCCAGAGCCGGGCAACTTTGGTGGAGGGGCATGCCGCTTCAGTACATGCCGGCAAGTTCTCCGGGGTCAGGAACGCGGTGTCTCGAGTGGCGTTGATGGTGATGAACCTGGTGTCCTGATAATCGGTGAAGTAAACGGTTTCCGCGGCGAAATCAGCCCAGTGCGTGAAATATGCGGCGTACTGGCGGGAAACATCCGTATCCCCAACGGCGAGCTTGGACATCTCACCGATGGTTTCGGCGCGGGGGTTGTTGTGCGGGTATTCGAAGTTGGCCTTCCATGCCAGCGAACCAGTTGAGCCACTGGGTTTCGTTATTGCCGGAGTCAATCAAATCTCCTGCGTGAACGGATCCTATGGAGTTAGGGGCCTTGGCTTCTGCTTGGCGCACCACCTCGGGCCAGGTGGAATCGAGGCCGATCTGTGCGTCACCGTAGTAAATGAACTGGAAGTCCTTGGCATTGGGGTCAGCTGTGGTGAACGTGTTCCACTCACTCCAGCTCCCTTCCAAGCCCACCCGGTACGTGTACTTACTGGCGGGGACCAAACCAGAAATGGTTGCTGAATAGTGCGGCTTCGGGTTGCCGTTCACCTTGCCGGCCATATAGGCGTCAATGGTGCGCTCACTGCCGCCTGATGTGCGCTTAATCTGGACCTGGCCACTGGTATGAGTGGCATCGCCGGCCAGCCAAGAAAATGACTGGGAGGTTTCCGGGGTAGTAGTGGGGGTCAAAATTACTCGCGACGGCGGTGCGTTCAGAGTCTCGCCGGCCTTCGTCAAGCGGACGGAGGGGACATCCAGATAGATATCGGAGCTGGTTTCTCGGTCTTGGTAGAGGGCAATAGCAACCGTGTTGGTGCCCTCGGTCAGCACAGAGGAGCTCGCAGAGAAGGTGTTGGAGACGGGGTCGCCGTTGCCGGTGCCAGCGTATTGCTGATTCTCGCTTCCAGTAGCCCGCTCGTCCAAGAAACCGGCAACCTTGATGCCGTTGATCCACACGGCTGCGGCATCGTCGTGGACCAGATCGCCAACAATGGAATCAATTCCGGCCTTGGCGCCTTGGCCAAGTTCGAAGGTGCTGCGGAAGAAGTATGTGGGGACGGCCGGCGAACTTTTGCCGTCCAGGTAATGGTTCAGCAGCGTGGTGGGAGTGTGCGGCCCAACTGCGGTGAGTTGGCCCTTCTTGGCTCCGAATGATCCCTTGGCGCTCTTCCACGTTGAATCGTCAAAGCCGGAAGCGGTCCATGAGCGCACATCGGCTGAGCCACCTGCGGGGTCGGATCCGTCGTCTAGATACTGCCAGGTGGTCATTGCCGTGGTGATGACCGGAGCATCGCGAGCAGGAGCAGGAGCAGGAGCATCGGTAATCGGAGCAACGGCAAGGGCCGCTGCAGGGAAGGCAAGGGCGCCGCCGAGCACAGCGAGCAGCACGGCCGAAGCTAACCCTCGGTGATGCCTTCGGTCCGGGGACTTGGTCAATGTCATGTATTCCTTCACTAGGGATTCAAAAAGCATGTGCGGTCCGCAGGTACTTGGTGCCTTGCTAGCCTCTTCACAACCTGTGGAGGTTGGAGAATGCGGGTGGCGCGCATGAATCTTGAGCCTATTGAGCCATGGTTGCCTCCAGCATGCGCCCAGATAGTTTTCAGGTAAATCGGCGGTGAACACTGCGCGGTGACTTTGCATAGAACCTCGAGTGGAACGTCATTGCGTGGCGGCCCCGAGTGAAGCGTTGTGATGGGAGAACATTGAAGTCATCATCTGCCCCGAGGAGCGGATGATCTACCTAGCCAAGTACCCTAGAGGGGTGAAGGTTTTAGTCATTGGCCCCGGAGGCCGCGAACACGCCATTATCCGCTCGTTGCTCAGCGACCCTAACGTCAGTGAAGTGCACGCCGCACCCGGTAATGCCGGGATCGGCGCCATAGTACCCACACACGCCGTGAACGCCAGCGATCCAGCTGCCGTGGCAGCCCTGGCAGTGAAGCTTGACAGCGACCTGGTTGTGGTGGGCCCCGAAGCCCCGCTGGCAGCTGGCGTATCCGACGCCGTCCGTGCCGCAGGTATTGCGGTATTTGGACCCAGCAAGGAAGCCGCGCAGCTTGAGGCGTCCAAGGCGTTCGCCAAGACCGTCATGGCAGAAGCCCAGGTTCCCACGGCCATGGCCAAGGTTGCGGTCAATAGTGGCGAAGCTGCCGACGCCCTGGACACGTTCGGCGCCCCTTATGTGGTCAAGGATGACGGCCTTGCAGCGGGTAAGGGTGTAGTGGTTACAAATGACCGCGACGAAGCCCTGGCACACGCCCAGTCCTGCTTTGACGTGGGCGGCACGGTGGTCATTGAGGAGTTCCTTGACGGCCCCGAGGTCTCCCTCTTTGTTCTAGCCGACGGGCGGACTTGTGTACCACTGGCCCCCGCGCAAGATTTCAAGCGCATTTTTGACGGCGACGAAGGTCCCAACACTGGCGGCATGGGAGCCTACTCCCCGCTGGAATGGGCCCCGGCAGGGCTGGTGCAAGAAGTCATTGACCGCGTTGCCCAGCCAACCATTGACGCCATGGCCCGCCGCGGCACCCCCTTCACCGGTGTACTGTACTGCGGATTGGCCCTGACCAGCCGCGGCACCCGTGTCATTGAGTTCAACGCCCGCTTCGGGGACCCCGAAACACAGGCTGTCCTGGCCCGGTTGAAGACCCCCCTTGGCGGTGTGCTCCTTGCCGCAGCCAAGGGCCAGCTTGATGAGATTGACGAGTTGCGCTGGGCACCTGAGACGGCTGTCGCTGTGGTGCTGGCCAGCGGCAACTACCCTGATGCGCCGCGCACTGGGGACCGGATTCGCGGTTTGAAAAAGGCCAACCGGCTCGACGGCGTGCACGTGCTCCATGCGGGCACTGGCACGGACGCCTTCGGAAATACTGTCAGTGCCGGAGGCCGGGTGCTGGCTGTGGTTGGTTTGGGTGAGGACCTCGAAGACGCCCGCGAAAAGGCGTACGCCGGCATTGAGCTGATCTCCTTGGAAGGCGGCCAGTACCGCAAGGACATTGCGGCCAAGGCTGCCCGTGGGGAAATCACCGTGGCCACCATCCTTGAACAGGCCTAGGAGCCACCTCATGAGTTCTTCCATTCCCGCTGCCCCCGCCCTCCCCGGTTGGACCCACGTCTATTCAGGCAAGGTCCGTGACCTCTATATCCCCAACCCCTCCGCCTTGTCGGTGGACCCTGCCGGTTCCCCCGGCGCTGTCCGGACCCCGTTTGCCGGCCGCGATGATGTGGTTCTGGTGGTAGCCAGTGACAGGATCAGCGCCTTCGATCACATCCTGGTCAGCGAGATTCCGGACAAGGGTGCCATCCTGACGGGATTGAGCCTGTGGTGGTTTGAACAGCTCAACGTGCCCAATCATCTGGTTGCCACCACTGTTGAAGATGGTGTTCCCGCGGCCGTGGCCGGCCGGGCCATGGTGTGCAAAAAGCTTCAGATGTTCCCCATTGAATGCATTGCGCGCGGCTATCTGACCGGTTCCGGACTGATTGAATACCATGCCTCACAGACGGTGTGCAGCCTGCCGCTGCCGGCCGGCTTGGAGGACGGTTCACGCTTGGCGGAGCCCATTTTCACACCCTCAGCCAAGGCGGAAGTTGGCGAACATGATGAAAACATCAGCTTCGCACAAATGGTTCAGACGGTGGGCGAACACTCCTCCGAGGCGTTGCGTACCCTGACCTTGGAAATTTACTCCCGCGCCGAGGAAATCGCCCGTGAACGCGGCATCATCTTGGCAGACACCAAAGTGGAGTTCGGCACGGATCCGGCTACCGGCGTCATCACCCTAGGCGATGAGGTGCTGACTCCGGATTCCTCCCGTTTCTGGGATGCTGAGCTGTGGGCTCCGGGTCAGGCCCAGCCCAGCTTCGACAAGCAGTATGTGCGGGATTGGCTGATCAGCCCCGAATCTGGCTGGGACCGCGCCTCAGATACTCCGCCACCGGTACTACCAGCCGATGTCATTGAGCGCACCCGGGCCCGCTACGTGGAGGCCTTTGAACGCCTGACGGGCGCCACCTTCATCTAGACCTAACACAGCAACTGGCCGGGCAAAAAGAGTGATTTCACTACTTTCGCCAGGCCAGCTGCTTTTAAAGTGTTAGCTGTGAGACGGCTCCAGCTCCGTCATGAAATCCTGGGCCACGGCAGCCCTGTCCAGTGCGCCAGCCAGCGTGTAACGCTCCCTGGCGTCGGTATAGGCGGCCACAGCTTCCGGGCAGCGGTTGGCTGCCTGCAGAGCGTTACCCAAAAGCAACGCTGAGTCTCCTGCAATGTGAGGTGCCAGCTCATCCTTCTGCTTCTCAATGCGTTCCAACAGCTCCAACGCCGCGGGCAGTTCATTGTTGAGGTAGTGCCAGCGGGCTCGAAGCATGGAAACTTCAAGAGTTTCCGCAAGGGTGGCGCCTACAACAGAGTGGGCCAGTTCGCTGCGTTCAATGGCTTGCAAAGTGGCAGGCTCCACCACGCCTGCCATGAGACGAACCCACGCAGTGGCCTTGTTGAACTGGGCCCAGCGTGAGAGATCTGAGGCCGGCGAGAGCAATCTGCTGGCCTTTGCATGGTGTTCGAGTCCCGTGCGGATGTCCGCCCGGATGAACGCTACATTGCCAATCACCCAGTGAATTTCGCCGGCCATCTGGGCAGGTGTGGAGTCGGTGACGGCATCGGCCAGGGTCTGGGTATGCATCCAGGCCTCATCCAGCCTGCCAGATTCCGTCAGGCCGCCAATGAGGGTTTGCAACGCCATCAAATAAGCGCCGAACTCTTCCTCACTGTCGCCGGAGCCAATACTGACGGCCAAGGTGCCATGCTCGATCGATTCCTGCAGGCGGCCTTGGGCCAGCGACGCCGCAGATATGACCTGGTGGGCGCGCAGTGACAAGGCATCACTATCGGCGGTGATGGGGTGTTCGAGCAAGGTTTGCAAGAGCTGCACAGCCTGGCATTCCTCGCCGTGGCGCAAGAGTGAATTGGCGGCCAGAAAGGTCATGTTCCACCAGGTGACCAGGTCCTTGTTGGACTGGGCCAGCTCGGCGGCGGCCTGCGCATTGGTGGCGGCACCTAGATAATCACGCGTATCCCAGCATTGCTGGGCGTAGAGGGAAAGCCGCAGCGAGCCGCTCTCCTTCGATGTGGCTGCTCCCTCGGCCCAGACGGTGATCGACGACGGGGCAAGATCGAGCTGCCGGGCAAGCTGCAAGATGATGTCAACCGTAGGTTCGCGGTGTGCGTTTTCCAAAAGAGAAATGTAGCTGGCAGAGTATAAATCCCCACCCAATTCGCCCTGGGTCAGGTGCCTCGCCAACCGTTCTTGTTTCAGCCGATCACCAAAACTACTGCCCATGGGGGATTCCTTTAACTCACCTGTTGCCGACTATTGGCTCAACTCTATTGCCTCGCCCAGTACTAATTGTGGAAAACATGACAAAAGCTGTCAAATGCGGCGTAAATGAGCGGATTGGCCAACTAATGCTCTCATCAGAGCTGTACTCCAGCACAGGTAGTGAGCTTATAAAGCTTGGCGTGGCCTTCGCTAGCCACGAGCGTAAAGGCATCTGAATCCGCCGCCAGGGTGATGCCAGGATAGAGCGAGCGCGGATCATTGAAGGCAGGGATATAGTCCGTGCCGAAATCCAGTAGGAAAGTGACCCCCTGGCGTTTGGCGGCTGCACACACCTCTTGATCACTACCCACCCGGTTGAGCCAGAACCGCAGTGTGTAAAGATCCGGACTCAGATCGCCCTGTGAGCTGTACGGGAACAGCATGTGCCTATCAGCCAGTGCCATGGCCAGCGCCGATCCGTTGTACGGGTTATTGGCGATGACATCCTCGGCGGTGGTGTAATTGGGCAGCCTGTGGATGAGCGCCAATTCCTGCGCATCAATTTGGGCCAGCCCATTAGGCTCCGCCGGCACCTCAAACATGATTCCCACCTGGCCCTGCATCTGCCACAATCCTGGGTTGCTGAAGGCAAGCACGACGGCGAGCCCGGCCGCCGTCGAAAGTTTCCCCTTGCGCCGCCACACGGCAGGAGAAAGATTCCGGGTGCGCAGCTTGGTGCTCAGGAAATCGACCAGCTGGACCAGCCCCAGCGCAGCCAGGGGCACTGCCAGCAGCGGCATGAGCGCGGCAATGCGCTCGGGGTTGTCCCACCAGGGAGCCATCACAATGTTGGCCAAGGGGAGGTTGGTGCCAGCAGTCAAAGGATAAGTGAAGGCAAGCAGCACCAGAGCGGCCGGCAGCCAGCGCAGACCTGGCCGGCGGAATCCGGCCCGGACACCCACGAGCATTAGGACGGTCAACGCCAACGCCGGGAACCAGATGGGGGCGGGTGCGTGGGTGAAGTTGCGCAGCAGTGCCAGCGGGAAGAACAGGAATGCCGGACTCGTGTAGGTAAAGAGGCTGCGGATTTGTGGCAGCACTGACAGCCCCGCGGCGGCAACCGCTATGACAAGCAGCAGTAGCGCCACACGCATCCAGCCGTGGCGGTGGCCACGGCGGTACCCGGTGCGTAGCCAGGAAAAGATCAGATAGGCCAACAGCGGGGTCAGCACCAGGAGAATACTAAAAACTCCGTTGGGTTGGGCCGTGATGGCACCGGGCAGGAACAAGGCCACCAGGGTCAGGGCCTGAGCCGGTTCTAGCCCGCGGTGAACGGAGGGGCGGAGAATGAGCAGTACTAGTGCAATGCCTACGGGAACCAGTGCGTTGGAGAGGAAATTGGGGTAGGCGGAGCCGTATTGCAGCAACAGCCAGGGAAAGGCGGGGAACGCTGCGGCTAGCACCCCTGCGCTGATTAGCAGAAGCGGGCGGGGGCCAAAGAGTGTGCGGGTCAAAAACATTGCGCTGAGCGGCCACACCAACCCTGCCACGGCCAGCCAGATCAAATTGGTGGCCGCCGGTACGCTGATGCCGCTCACTAGGATCAACAGGCTCACCAGCCCGTGCCACGCCCCGGGGTAAAACGAAGACTTGATGGTGGGCAGGATAAAGCTGGAAATCGCAAAGGATGACGCGTTTTTGGTATCCACCGCATGGGTGACCGCGTTGAGGTGGAAGACGGAATCGTAGCCCTGCGTGAACTGTTCAGGTGTGGGGGCCACCAACAGCAGTAACAACGTGGTGATGGCCAGGGACACGCCAGCGCCAGCGAGTGCTGCTCCTAGCCCTACCCGTGAGCGCGGGCCCGCTATGAGCAAGATATTGTTCAGCGCCGGAATGAGGCGCCGTGCCACCCACGCTGCCACGGTAGCAACGGCTGTTCCCAAAAGCACCACCGGGATGCCCCACGGCAGATGTATCAGGGGAGCCACCACGGCGCTTACGGCCAGCACAGAGACGGAAACGGCTGGGGCCAGGAACAGTGCCATGAGTCCGCGGATGCGCAGGGCCATCAGGACGGCGACTCCGGGCAGGGCCAGAATCAGCAATGCGAGGGCAAAGGCTGGCACCGCCTCAAACCAAGAGCTCACCCAAGATCCTTAGCAAGTAGTGTCAGCTCAGCTGATAGAGCGGAGATCAAACTTTTTTAACAATGCTGGACTTGAGCTTCATGGGCCCGAACCCGTCAACTTTGGCATCGATGTCATGGCCGTTGACGGGGGAGATCAAACGGATGTTGCGGACCTTGGTGCCGATCTTTAAGTCCTGCGGGCTGCCCTTGACCTTCATGGTTTTGACAATGCTGACAGTGTCTCCATCGGAGAGGATATTGCCTACGGCGTCCTTAATGACGCTCTGGGCCTCGGCGGCAGATCCCTCATCTTCGGTGGGGGACCATTCGTGCGCACATTCCGGGCACACCAAAAGTTCACCCAGCTCATAGGTGTACTCGCAATTGCATACGGGGCACGGTGAAAGTGTGTCGCTCATGGTTCCCATCTTAGACGGTGGGTGAAAAGTGGGTGCCGAGTGGGGCCACCAAATAAAAAACAGCGGCATCCGTTGGATGCCGCTGTTTTTATGTGGTCGGGGTGACAGGATTTGAACCTGCGGCCTCGTCGTCCCGAACGACGCGCGCTACCAAGCTGCGCCACACCCCGATCCGCTGTTTTCCGCAACCAGTGACGGTCTGGAAAAGCAACCTCTCAAGAATAGCGGACAACGGCCCTGAACACGAAATCGAGGGGGCTCGTAGGTAAACCGTTCTCACATAAGGGTTGCTTTGCGCAGAGCAATCAGGGCGCTGCTGGTTTGAAGGTGACGGTGCCGTGGCTGTTGCTCAGCTCCAGCGAATCCTTGGCCACGGTGTAGTCCAGAGGCGCCGAGAAGAACTTCACCACCCAGCCTTCGTAATCGTTCTGTGGGCTCTGGCAACCCATCATGGTCATGGCCATATTGGGGGCCACAGTGAACGTGGTGTCAGTGACCGTGGCTGAACTCATAACCGTGTTGCAGGGGGTCTTGGAGGAGAAGTGGATACCGCCGTCCTGCTCCGAGGTGACCAGAGTGAATGGATCGGTGCCCAACCAGGGGAGTGCGCCGGTGGCGTCACTGCCGCTGACTGAGATCAGGTTCAGGCAAGCAAAATCCTTGGCTGTGGCTGGGATGCCGCCGGCCACAGGGGTGCATGCTGGTGACATGGCATCGGCTGACGGATCTTCCTCGGAAGAAATGGTGTCTCCTGAGGCCGGTCCGGAGGATGATGCGGGTGCGGCGGGTTCCCCTGCCGGGCCTGACGCCGGTGAACCACAGGCGCTTGTCAGCACCAAGGCCACCGATGCTCCCATGAGGAGCAAGAATTTTTTCACAGTAATTCCTTACATGTTTGGCTGCCGAACGGCGCTCCGTACTTGGCGCTCAGGATTTGGTATTCAGGATTTGGCGCTCAGGGTGAGGATAACCGCTTCAGGGCGGCAGGCGAAACGGAAGGGGGCCGTGCGGGAGGTGCCGATGCCCGCAGAGACGTTCACCGGCGCAGTACGTCCCTGGGATTCCCAATCATTGAGGCCCCTGGCTCGCCAGGTGGGCAGATCACAATTACTGACAAGCGCGCCATAACCGGGTATGCAAACCTGCCCGCCGTGGGTGTGCCCTGCCAAGATGAGGTCAGCGCCGTCGGCCGTAAAGTGGTCCAATACCCGCTGGTACGGGGCGTGCGCCACAGCCACCTTTACATGGGGTGCGCGCTCCTGCCCGGCCGCACCACGCGGCCAGCCGGCATAGCGCTCCCGGAAGAGGTGGGGATCGTCAACGCCACTGAAATCAAAGCGTATGCCGTTCAGCGCCAGGGACTGGGCGCGGTTGGTCAGGTTGACCCAGCCGCCCATGCCAAAACCAGTGTGCAAAGCCTCCGTGTCCAGGGCAATGGGCTGGTGTTTACCCACTGAGGGGGCCTTGGACGGGCCGGCGAAGTAGGAGAACGGATTCCTGAAGCGGGGCGCAAAATAGTCATTAGACCCCGGGACAAAGACGCCCGGAAAATTCATGAGCGGGCCCAGTGCGTCCAAAAGTGGGGCAATGGCGTTGGGGTGGCTGAGGTTATCGCCGGTGTTGACCACCAGATCGGGCTGTAGCTGGGCCAGCTCCCGCAACCAGCGGGTCTTCTTCTGCTGGCCGGGGGAGAAGTGGATGTCGGAGATATGCAGGACCGTGAACGGGGCGGAGCCCGGCGGCAGGATGGCCAGCTGTTCCTCACGGAGGGCAAACCAGTTGCGCTCAATCAGTGAACCGTATGCCACGGCGCCCACACCAGCGGCAACGGCAAGCCCCGCCGCCGCTTTCACAGAGGAGAAGCGGGACGGGGCTTTTTGCTTACTAGGCATGTGAGCTGCGCTCTAGTCTTTCTTGTCTTTGTTATTGTCTTTATTGTTGCCGTTGTTCTGCTGGCCCTTGTCATCAGATTTTTGGTCTGAATCATTCTGGCTCTGACCGGGCTTGGGCTTTTCAACTACCGGCGGGGGTGCGGGCGGGTAGACAATGCTGGCCGGCGGGGGATCGAAGGCGCCTACATCGTAGTTACCGGCAATCTGGTTCATGTACCCCTGCCAGGCCTTGCCTGCATAGGTGGAGCCGTCAACGTAGGGGATACGCTGGCCGGCGATGAGCTTGCCGTTGATTGACTGATCCTTTAGTTCGGGCGAGCCTACCCACGAGGACGTAGCCACACCGCGGGTGAAGCCGGTGGTCCAGGTGTGTTGAGAATCATTGGTGGTACCTGTCTTGGCGCCAGCCGGGTACTGCAGCGGGATCGCGTAGCCGGAACCACCGGGCGCCAGTACCTGTTGGAGAGCCATGTTCACGCCGGCAGCCACTTCAGGCTTCACTGTCTGCTTGCAGTTTGCACCCGGAACTGGGAGCTTATCGCCCTTGGCGTTGGTGACTGAAAGCAAAGCTATGGGTGCACAGTAAATGCCACCGGAAGCGAACGTTGCGAAGGCATTGGCCATGGTCAGCGGTGCAACCGCGCCACTGCCGAGCAGTGCGCTGATGCTGGAGACGTTGTAGGGCTGGGTGACGTCTTCGCCCTGGTGGATACCGGTGGCCGTCATCATCTTCTGGATGTTGCAAATATCCAGCTGCGCGGCAGTTGCCATGGTTGCAGTGTTCAGGGATAGGGCGAGTCCCTGCCGGGCCGTGTACGTCCGGTAGTAAATACCGTCCGGGCCGTCGGCATTTTGCAGATCCTCGGCTACTTGGGGGTCGGAGCTGTCATAGAAACCGCCGGTAGAGCCGCAGCTGTTGGTCCACGGACGCGACTGGGGGTAGCGGCGCACCGAGGCGTTGACCGTGTCATCAGTCCTGTGACCGGAATTGAGCCATTCGGCAAAGGTGAAGGGCTTGATGGTTGAACCCACATCGAAGCCGCCGGAGCCGCCCAAGGAGTTGCCCTTGGCATCAAGACGGTCAACAGCAAAGTTGTAATCAGTTTTCCATTGCCCCTCTGGGGGTGCCATCTTCGTGTTTTGTGCCATGGCGAGGATCTTGCCAGTCTTGGGCTGAACGGAAACAATGGCCTGGCCAACTTTGTCCGGGTTGTTATCCATGGGAGTAAAGTTCGCCATCTGGGACTGGGCCGCGTCCTGCAACTTCGGATCCAGCGTGGTCTTGATGGTCAAACCGCCCTGAAGCAGCAGCTTGAGGCGGTCCTCCTCAGTTTTGCCGTAGGCCACGTCATTGACAAAGAGATTGCTGACGTACTCGCAGAAGTACTCTGCCCGCACGGCACTGGTGCAGCCGTTGCGCTGGGGCTGGAGCTTCAAATCAATCTTGGCGGCAACCGCGTCCTTGTGTTGTTTGGCATCGATCATGCCCTGATCCAGCATGTGGTCCAGAACCAAGTTCCGACGTGTCAGCGAATTCTCCGGATTGGCAATGGGATCATAGATTTGGGGGCTGTTGACCACACCGGCCAGCAGGGCAGACTGCTGCAGGTTCAGGTCCTTGGCATGAATGCCGAAGTAGTTATAGGCAGCCGATTCAATGCCGAAGTTGCCGTTGGCGTACAGCACCCAGTTCAAGTACCCCTGCAGAATCTCGTCCTTGGAGTACTTCTTCTCGATGGCGATGGCCAGCTTGATCTCGCGAACCTTCTCACCGACACCCTTGTCGGCGCCCAGCTTAATTTTGTCGTACTCACCATCGGCAGCATACGTCTGGATGATGACGTTGTTCACGAACTGCTGCGTGATGGTGGAGGCACCCTGGCGGCCTCCGCCTTGGACCATGGAGCTCACCGCACGCATCAGGCCACGGGTGTCAATGCCACCGTGCTCGTAATAGCGCGCATCCTCCACCGCAACGATGGCGTCCTTCATGAACGGCGAGATCTCCTCAAGAGGGACCTCGGTACGGTTCTGGTCATAGAACGTCGCCAGAAGAGAACCGTCAGAGGCCAAAATCTTTGAGGACTGGGCCGGAGTACCAACATTCATCTCATCCGGGAGCTCATCAAAGAGAGTGATGGAGGAGGTGGTTGTGGTGCTGGCCAGAGCCGCTGCCGGAACCATGAGTCCTGCTACCAGGACACCACAAATAGTGCTGACGCCCAGGAAGAGAACTAATTTACCTAGCGTTGTGGCGGTATCGAAAATAGGGTGTTTTTTTGCTGCCATTTTTCCAGTTTACCGGCAGGGGCTACGCTTTGAAGTATGACCAAATGGGAGTACTCTACGATTCCGCTGATTATCCACAACACCAAGGCGATCCTCGACAGCTGGGGTGACGAAGGTTGGGAGCTGGTTCAGGTTGTCCCCGGACCTGACGGACGCGGCCTGGTGGCTTACCTTAAACGAGAGAAGGCATAGCCGTGAATACAGCGCCAACTCAAGGAAATTCGCGCATTGAAGCGCGGCTGGCTGAGCTCGGATACAGCCTTCCCCCAGTGGCCCCGCCCGTAGCTGCCTACGTGCCGGCCATCATCTCGGGTCACCATGTTTACACCTCGGGACAGCTGCCTTTTATTGACGGCAAACTCACAGGGACCGGCAAAGTTGGTGCCGAGGTTTCCGCTGAGGACGCAAAATCCATGGCAGCAACCTCCGCAATCAACGCCATTGCGGCTCTGAAAAGCGTCCTGGGAGATCTTGACCGCGTGACAAGGATCGTAAAGGTTGTTGGCTTTGTGGCCTCCGATCCGTCCTTTACCGGCCAGCCGGGCGTCATCAACGGAGCTTCCGAGCTTTTGGGTGAAATATTTGGTGAGGCAGGCGTCCACGCCCGCTCCGCCGTCGGCGTGTCGGTTTTGCCGTTGGATTCACCCGTCGAGGTTGAGCTGATTGCCGAATTCCAGTAGCAACCCGGCGGGTTTTAGGCCCGCAGGCAAGCGGAGCTTCCCGCTGAACATGGATCAGCGCGAAGCCGCGCAGGCGTGGCTTGATTTTGGTGCACGCACCCCTGGCAAACCGCGTCCGGCGTCGTCGGTGGTGCTGTTGAAGGACAGCCCCGCCGGCCCCAAGACGTTTTTGACGTACCGTCCGGGCGGCTCCCCCTTGGGTGCCGTGGCGTTTCCCGGTGGCACCATTGAAGCCGCGGACGACGACGTCACCGACTGGGTGGGTCCCTCACCTGTTGTTTGGGCCAAGAGCCTGGGCACCTTGGACATTGGCTTGGCCAAGCGCCACGTGGTGGCAGCCATCCGGGAAACCTTTGAAGAGACGGGTGTTCTGCTGGCGGGGGCCGATGCGTCATCTCTTGTGGAAGACATCAATGGGCCCGAATGGATGCGGGCCCGCGAGTTGATCGCCACGCAGGAGATCACCTTTGCCTCTGTACTGGAACGGTACGGTTTAGCCCTGCGCACCGATCTGCTCAAGCCGCTGAGCCACTGGCTGAGCCCAGATTTTGCTCATAGGCGTTTTGACACCAGGTACTTTGCTGCGGCCTTGCCCGTTACACAAGAGCCCACGCTGCTTGCGAGCAAGGGTATCTGGGGCCGGTGGGTCAATCCCGGCGAAATTCTAACAGCTCGCAACACCACCTTGTTAGGCAACGAGATTGGCACACCTGCCACCACGGGGCATTGCCTCGATGAACTGGTTGTTCCCGGGGTGGAGATCATTCTGGAGAAGATTGCCGCGGCGCGCGGGTGCATCGCGTATTTGAACCACAAACGCCCCATCAATGAATATCAGCCTGCCCTTGTGGTGGGTGCGGACGGCGCGCTCAACCTGGAAGTGGCCACGGCCCCGGCATCCGAGGGCGGGCCCTGCCGGGAACGCTAACCCGCCCCCCTTCCGCCTCCTCCTTTTCCTCTTCTTCCGACGCTATCGCAGCAATGGTGCGTTTTTCACGGACGATATCTCACTTAGGGTTCCGCGCACGCCCATTGGTGGGACAGCGTTCGGTAAAAATTGACCATTGGTGGGATAGCGTTTGGGGGTTGGTTTAAAAACGGAAGCGGCCCGGTCACCTTTTGGTGACCGGGCCGCTTCCGTGCGCTGCCTTCCACTACTCGCAAGCTCGCAGCGGGTCCTTCGGCAGAGAAAAGGTTAGCGCGAGCGCTGGCGCAGACGGTTGACGTCCAAGATGACAACGGCGCGGGCTTCTAGGCGCAGCCAGCCGCGCTGGACGAACTCAGCCAGGGCCTTGTTCACGGTCTCACGTGAAGCGCCAACTAACTGGGCCAGCTCTTCCTGTGTGAGCTCATGGGCAACCAAAATGCCGTCGGTGGCGGGACGGCCGAAGCGGTCTGCCAGGTCCAGGATGGCCTTGGCAACACGGCCGGGAACGTCGGAGAAGACGAGGTCGGAGAGGTTGTCATTGGTGCGGCGCAGGCGGCGGGCCAGTGCCTGCAGCAACTGCATGGACACCTCGGGGCGGTTGCGCAGCAAGGCGTTGAGAGATTCGTTCTTCAAACCGGCCAGGCGGGTCTCGGACACGGCGGTGGCAGTGGTGCTGCGAGGAGCCGGATCGAAGAGTGCCATTTCACCGAAAAGCTCGCCCGGGCCGAGGATGGCAACGAGTGACTCACGGCCATCAGATGAGGTGCGTCCCAACTTCACCTTGCCGGAAACAATGAAGTACAGCTGGTCGCCCTGGTCGCCTTCACGGAATACCGAAGCGCCGCGGGAAAGGTCAACCTCTGCCAGTTCGTCAGTCAAAAGGCGGAATGCCTCATCGTCGAGCGTGGCAAAAAGTGGTGCCCGGCGCAATACCTCGATGTCCATGAAATCTCCTAAGAATAAGTAACGATAAAGTTATGACCTGATACTGATTCTTTCAGATATTTTCCCCTTTTGTGACCAATTTGGCATTGTAAGGCGTCTTTGTCAGCATATTGACAGATTGATAACAGTCAATGATCAGCAGATTCTCTGTTGAGGTCGGTAAAATGACCTCTGGGGCTATCTAGCGTTCAGGAACCACCGGTTCCAGATTCGCCGCCTCAACGGTTAACCGGGCAGGCCGGAGCAGCCACTGATGGGAGCACACAAGAACGTGTTTGGTTTTTCCTGGCTGGATGCGGTGCTGGTGTTGTGGTTGTTGTGGCAGCTCATTTACGGTCTCAAAGCAGGGCTGGTGGTGGGTCTGGGCGGTATTGCCGGATTCGTTGCCGGGGCGCTCGGCGCCTTTTTTGCTGCCCCGTTCATCAGCCAATTTGCGCCAAGCCCAGGCTGGCGCACCGCCATGGTTATTGGCTCCACCATCCTCCTTATGGCCATAGGCCACGCCTTGGGCATGAAGCTCGGTAGAGCCATAGGACGCGGTGTGAAATCTGACTCAATCCGTGCCGTGAATCGACTCCTAGGCGGAGCCCTCAACGTGGTGGTGGGCTCCCTGGTCATCTCCATCCTCGCCTTCGGAGTAGGAAACCTAGGTATCCCCTTAGTCTCTGCGCAGCTGGGTAAATCCCAAGTGATCTCCCGCATTGAGGCGTGGACTCCGGACCCGGTCAAGGCTGCCGTGGCCCAAGTACGTTCCTTGGTGCTTGAAGAAGGTATTCCGGCGTTACTGAACCCCACCGGACCCAATGTTGAGGTGGCCGCTCCCACCACTGACACCAACACCCCTGCCTGGAATGCAGCGGCTAAGTCCGTCATGAAAATTTCCGGAACCGCCTTCCAATGCGGGCAAAACCAGACGGGTACCGGGTTTGTGGTTTCCCCCGGCCGCGTCCTCACCAACGCCCACGTGGTAGCGGGCGTTTCGATGCCCATAGTGCAGACACAAACTCAAGGTGCACTCCCTGCCAAGGTGGTTTATTTTGACGCCGTTAAGGATCTGGCTGTGCTGGCCGTGGACTCACTTGATGCGACACCTCTGCCAACAGCGGCCACGGTCCCCGGAAATACTGCGGCAGCCTTTGCCGGCTATCCGCTGGGAGGGCCCTTGCAAGTGCGACCGGCCACAGTTCTTTCCTCCGGGCCCATGCTGGTTCCTGACATCACGGGCGGAGCAAAATCACTCCTTGACGTGTATCAACTCGCCGGCAACGTCCAGTCAGGGAACTCCGGCGGACCGCTCTTGGACAAGGACGGGCACGTGGTGGGTGTGGTGTTCGCCAAGGCCACCTCCAACGAGCAGGTGGGTTTCGCCCTGACAATGGCTGAAGCTGCCCCTGTCATTGCGGCGGCGCCATCACTTAGCAACGCTGTGGGAGCAGGCGCCTGCAAGGTTGGCTGATCGCCTCCCCACTCGCCGGGGCGCCTCAGCGCCAGCGCGATTGCTGGCACGCCTCATTTACGTCAGTGTTTTATCGAGGTAATTCACACCGAGTTCGTAGCCGTGAATCCCCGCGCCAATAATGATGGTGGAGCACACCGATGACAAGTAGGAATGGTGCCGGAATTCCTCGCGCTGGTGAACATTTGAAATGTGCACCTCCACCGTGGGAAGTTGCACTCCGGCAATGGCATCCCGCAGCGCCACCGAGGTGTGGGTGTAGGCCCCCGCGTTGATGATGATCCCCACCGCCGTGCCGCGGGCATCATGGATGGCGTCCACCAGGGCACCCTCATGGTTGGACTGCAGGCACGTGGCGGTGAAACCCGCAGCCTCGGCAGCAGCCGTGGTGAGTTGTTCGACGTCGGCCAGGGTAGCCGAGCCGTAAATCTCCGGTTCCCGGGTACCCAACAGGTTTAGGTTGGGTCCGTTGAGGATCAGCAGGGTGCCACGGCTGGCAGCGCTCGAATCAGCAGTTGTAGAAGTCATGACTTAATAATGCCCCACGGAGGCGCAGGCGCTGCCGAGGTTCCCATCCGCAGGTCATTGCGCCACAAACTCCAACACTATGGCGTGCTCCGGATTCAGGATGGGCATGGGCAGCCCGGCGGCGGCAAGGAACCGTCCCGTGGCCACCACCCCGTCCGCAACCCAAGGTGGCGCGGCCCGCTGAATGTTGGTGTCGCCGGAGGATTCCGGGCCGGGATAAACCACGCGAACCTGGTAGCTGGTGTCCGGATCCAGCCCGGGGACCGCTACCCGCCCCGGCTGTTCCTGATACGAGGTTCTCAGGGCTACGAGCGCGAACAGCGCGTGCGAGCGGTCCTGGGACACCACCCCGTGCAGCCAGAGGGCTGGGTCAGGGACGTCTGCGCGGACCATGGTGCCGGTGTGGATGAGTTCCCGGTGTTTTTTGTACAGGGCAATGGCCTGGCGCAGTTCTTCACGCTGGGCACCAACTACCTCCCTGATGTCCCACTCCATGCCGAAGTGGCCAAACAGTGCTGTGATGGCGCGGAAAGAGAGGTCATGTGTACGGGCCGTGGTGTGTGAGGTGCCGGGGCCAATGTGGGATCCCATGAGTTCCGGCGGAAGCACCATGGATGTCCAGCGCTGAATGGTTTGGCGTTCCAGAGCGTCATTGCAGTCAGAGGCCCACACCCTGTCCGTGTGGGCCAAAATCCCCAGATCCACACGCGCGCCGCCAGAGGAGCAGCTTTCAATTTCCAGCCTTGGGTGCGCCTGTTTGAGCGCATCGAACAGCCTGTAGGCGGCGAGTGTCTGCTGGTGCACGCTGGGCGCGCCATGGTGGCCCATCTCGGCCAAGTCCCGGTTTTGATCCCATTTCAAATAGCCGATGGGGTACTCGCTCAGGAGCGCATCCAGACGGTCGAACACGTACTGCCATGCCTGCGGATTAACCAGGTCCAGGACCTGCTGCTGGCGCCACTCACGCGGTAGCCGGGTTTCAGCGCCCGGTGGGGTGCTACCCGTCCCGTGGATCTCCGTCCTAACTACCGGACCGGAGATCCACTCGGGGTGTGCCCGCGCCACATCGGAATCGACGTTGAGCATCTCCGGCTCCACCCAGAGCCCAAACTGCATGCCGCGGGAGGCCACAGCCTCGATCAGCGGATGCAGGCCCTGCGGCCAGATATCCTGATCAACGTACCAGTCCCCGAGCCCGGCGTTATCGCTGCGGCGGTGCCGGAACCAGCCGTCATCAAGCACAAAACGCTCCACACCTAACTCCGCCGCCTGCTGCGCCAGTTCGGTCAGTACCCCCAGATCGTGGTTGAAATACACGGCCTCCCACACGTTCAGCACCACGGGGCGCGGGGTTGCCGGGTGGTTTCCGCGGGCCCGGAACCAGGCGTAAAATGCCTCCGATATTCCGTCCAGGCCGTGATCCGAGTACGCCGCGTAATAGGCGGGCGTTGCGTACGATTCTCCCGGTGCCAGCACCAGCTCACCAGCCCCTAGCAACTCCTGCGCACCCAAAACGGTGCGCCCGTCCGCCACCGTATCCACAAAGCTCTCCTGATCCCCGCTCCACGCGAAATGCCCTGCCCATACCTGCCCATGGCGGTTGCCGAACCCTTCGGTGCCAACAGCCATCAGCAGCGGGGAATCGTGCCCAGTGCGCCCGTGGCGCCCGCTACGAACCCACGTGCCCTGCCGCAGGGGGCTGCGTTGCGGGTGGCGCTCGCGGCACCAGCGCCCCGTCAGATCCAACACCTCGGTGCCCGCAGCACCCACAGGTACCACGGCGGCCAGTGCCTCGAGTGCGAAGCCACCGGTTCCGCTGTTCCGCAGTTCATGCCGGATCTCCAGCAGACCGCCGCCATGCAATTCAAGTGTGGTGGCTACGGTCAGGCCCAGATCCGTGTCAATTTGCTCGATGCGGGCGCTGTGCTCGTACTGGAACCAGCCACTCACGCGCATTTGAGGTGAGAAGCCGGCCACGGGGGTGCCTATGCGGGGTTCTTCACCTGTATTTTTGCGGTAACCACGCAGCCCGGGCCTCCCTCGCCAACCGTCCGATGCTTGCGGGAGCAAACCCAGCGGAACGGGGGAATCCAGCGCAGAGTGCGGGACGGCGTCGAGAAAGCTGGTGGGGTCCGGCACAGTGGGGCCGAGGTCCGGGCCGAAATGCAGAAGTTCCGCAGCTTCCGGGCCTGCTCCGAGAAGTAGTGACACGCCGTCCCGGCGCAGGTGAATAACGGGCATGGGATCTCCTAGGGAATTTGGTTTTTACTGGCCGGGGACGGACACAAGACGCAGCGTGCCTACGCGTTCCCGGAGGGTGCGCCGGGCCTCGGTGCCGAGCAGTTCGTCGCTGATAACCTCGTCAACTTCCTCAAGGGCGGCAATGGTACTGATGCCCACCGTGCCCCATTTGCTGTGATCGGCCAGCACAACTACGGTGCGGGCGGCCCCAATGAGGGCCCTATTCATCTCCGATTCCAGCAGGTTGGGGGTGGTAAAGCCGGCCACCCCGTCCACGCCGTGCACACCAAGGAAGAGTACGTCCAGGTGCAGCTGGCGCATGGACGCCGTGGCGATGGGCCCCACCAAAGCATCCGAGGGTGTGCGCTCGCCACCTGTAAGGATCACGGCCACCTGGGAGCGGGGGCTCGCAAAGACATCGGCAATCCGCATGGAGTTAGTCACTACTGTGAGGTTCTTCTTACCCACCAGTTCCTTGGCCAACGCCCAGGTGGTGGTGCCCGCGCTGAGGCCAATCGCCATGCCGTCACTGACCAATTTCACCGCCTCGCGGGCAATGGCTTGCTTCTCTGCCGTGCCCTGCGTGGATTTGAGCTCAAATCCGGGCTCATGCGTCCCCGCGGCTCCGGGAACCTTGGCGCCGCCATGGATTTTCTGAACCAATCCGGCGTCGTTCAGGGCCTCTATGTCCCGGCGCACCGTCACCAGGGACACTCCCAGCAGATCGGCCAGGTCCGAGACCCGCACCACGCGCTCGCGGGTCACTGCGCTCACAATCTCCGTGCGCCTCGCATCTGCCAGCATGTGTCCCTCCCGGTTCGTTCATGACTCGTTGAATAGTGGCTGGCCCAGATGCTCCGGGCAGGGGGCATGATCATCCCTTGCTGGAGCCCAGGGTAAGTCCGGCAACAAACTGCTTTTGCAGCACCAAATAGATGATCAGGGTGGGAATGACGGTGATCATGGCGCCAGCGGCCAACAAGTTGTAGTTGGAGAGGAAGGTTCCCTGCAGGTTGTTGATGGCGGTGGTGACAGGGAGCCTGTCGCCACTTTGGATAAACAGCAGAGGCCAGAAATAGTCGTTGTAGATGAAGATCAGTTCCAGTGTTGCCAGCGCGGCGACAGCCGGCTTGCACAGCGGCATGATGATCGAAGCGTACTGGCGCCACAGCCCGGCACCGTCCACCAGAGCTGCCTCCGTCAGATCGGCTGAGAGTGCTTTCATGTAGTTGGAGAGCACAAAGGTGCAGAAGCCGATCTGGAATGCGGTGTTGGCAATGATGACCGAAATGTAAGTGTTCAGCAAGGAGCCGGAATCGCTGAACCAGTAGGGCAGTTGGGTGAGCTTGAACATTTCAAACAGCGGCGTGGCAAGGACCTGCGGGGGCAGCAGATTCCCGGCAGTGAAAAGAATCAACATGCTGATGTTGAATTTCCAGCTGACCCGGCTGACGGCGAACGCCATCATGGAGCTCATCCACAGCACCAAAATAATGGTGGGGACCGTGATGATGAGCGAGTTCATAAAGTACTGGGGGAAGCCGCCTTGGGTCCAGGCGGTGACGAAGTTGTCAAAGTTAAACGCTCCGCCGAGGCTGAAGTAGCCGTACTTGTCGGTATCGGCTTTGGGCCGCAGCGCCGTGAACAGTGCCCAACCAAGCGGTATGAGCCACATGATGGACATGACGATCAAAAAGATGTGGGTGCCGTAGTGCGGACGGCTGAGGCCGTGGCCCACTGCTTGTTGGGACTTTCCGGTGCGTGTGCGGGTGGAGGTAGACATCAGAACTTCTCCTTCCGGAACGTCCGGGACAGGTAGATGGTGATCGGTACGAGGGAGATGACAAGCAAGATCACGGCAAAGGCGGAGCCAATACCGATGGACTGGCCTTCACCAATCAGGTAAGTGATGACCAAGGCGCTGATGAGCTCCAAACCGTTGGTTCCTTTATTGATGACCCAGACAACGTCAAAGGCACGCAGGGACTCGATGATGGTAATGACCACTATGACGATGTTGATGGGGGCCATGGCCGGGAAGACAATGCGGAAAAATGTTTGACGGGCGTTAGCTCCGTCTAGGGACGCAGCTTCCTTCAGTGAGGCATCCACGCCCTTCAAGCCAGCTAAATACAGGATCATGACATAGCCGGCATGCCGCCACGTGGCAGCGACCAGGGCGGCCCAGATGTTGACGCTGGGATCCCCGAACCAGTCAACGGCTTCCGGGGTGCCTGCCGTGCCGAGCAGGAAGTTCAGCAGGCCGTTGTCTTTTTGGTAGAACAGCTGCCAGATGATGCCAACTAGGGCCAGTGAGAGCATGACCGGAACAAAGAAGACGCTCTGGTAAATTTTGCTGCCCTTGATCTGTTGGTCAAGAAGTACGGCGAGCAGCAGCCCCAGCGGTGTGGCAATGACAGCGAGAAATACCAGCCACAGGATGTTGTGCTGGACGGCCGGCCAGAACGCGGGGCTGTCGTTGAAGACGTAGCTGAAGTTCGCGAACCCGGCCGCGCGGATATCTGAAAGGGCCAGGCCGTTCCATCGCGTAAAGGATAAAAAGACGGACAGTAACGTGGGGATCCACACGAACAGCAGTTGGATCAGTGTGGGCAAGCCGATCATGAAGCCAAGGATCACCTTGTCACTCTTTGAAAGGCGCCGGACGCGGCGGGCCTTGATCACTGGCGCTCCGGCGGGGCGTGCAGCCCTGCCATCTGGGGTGGACGGTTCGGAAACTTCGGTTGGCGTGCTCATGGCGGCAACTCGTTTTCTTGCGGGGGTCGGTGGCAAAGTCTCAGTGCTGATGGTTTCTTGAGGTGGCGGGCCTTGATGCGTTGTCCTGACCCGCCACCTCAAAGGCAGCTACTGGGCTGCGTACAGGGCCTTGGCCTGCGATTCGAGGTTTTTCACATCGATCTTGCCGTCCTTGATGAAGCCCTGCAGGGCAGGGATCATCACATTGTTAGCCATGGCCGGCAAGGCGTCCCTGTCAAAGAACTGGCTGATGCTCTTGGCGTTGGCTATGGTTTCAGCACACTTCTTCATCATGGGGCTCAAGCTGCTGGTATCGGCGCCCTTGGCCGTGGCGATGTTGGACGGGTCCACCTTCGCGTAGGCATCCTGACCGGCAGGGGTGCCGATGAATTCGACGAAGTCGCGGGCCGCCTGGTTATTGCCGCCCTTCTTAGACAGCAGCAAACCGTCAATGGGTGCCTCCACAGCGTCCTGGCCCTCCATGGCAATCTCCGGGAACGGGAAGAAATCAATATCTGCCAGAAGCGTTGCGTCGGTGTACTGCTGGGTCACGAAGGAGCCCAGCAGGTACATGCCGGATTTGCCCTTGCCCATGTTGATGGCAGCATCCTGCCACGTCATGCCCAAGGCGCCCGGGTTCTGGTAAGGAAGCAATTCCCGCCACGTGTCAAAGACGGCCGAGACCTTGGGCTGGTCCCAGGATTCCTCATGCGCGGTCAAGTCCATGTGGAACTGGTAGCCGTTCAGCCGCATGTTGATGTAATCGAAGGTACCCATGGCCGGCCAGCCGTCCTTGTCGGCGAACTCGATGGGGATGAGCCCATCTTTTTTCATCGTGGCGCACAGGGCCTTGAGCTCGTCAAAGGTGGTGGGGACCGCATAGCCCTTCTCAGCCCAGACACTCTTGCGGTAGAAGAAGCCCCACGGGTAGTTGTAGTTCGGAACAAAGTACATCTTGCCGTCGGGGCCCGTGGCCGCCTTTTTCATACCCTCGGAGAAGTTGGCGCCGATTTTCTCCCACACGTCATCGATGGGGGAGAGTAGGCCCTGCTTGGCGTAGTACTGCATGCGGTAGCCGGCGAACCAGGTGAAGGAGTCATCAGGGCTGCCCTGCAAGTAGGTAGCGATCTTGTTCTGGAAGTCATTGTGGGGAACAACGTTGGAGGTGACGGTGTCACCGGACTTCGCGGTGAAAGCATCCGTTACGGCCTTGTACGCGGCCTTGGGAACATCATCGGAGGAACCGGAACCGAAGGTGAGCGACTTTGATGCGGAGGGGTCAGCGTTGGGACCGGAGCCGCCTGTGCAGGCGGACAAGAGCGGGATGCCGGCCGCGGCGACGGCACCGACGCCGATGGTCTTCAAGAGTGTGCGGCGGTCCAAGCCCGGGAGGATGATTCCGCCGGAGGACCGTTCTTCGTTTCGTGACATGATTTCTCCCTTTGAAAAATGCAGCCTGTGAATTGGATCACATGAAACAAGCATGAGTTGTTCAAAAAAGAACGTCAATACTCAAAAGACAAAAATATTGATCACGGTTTGGTGTCGCTTTTGTCGCTTTAGTGACACGCATCCGTTCGGTAAGGGTTTTCCGTCAATGTTCCGGCGGTGAAGTGTCTTGGTGGTTAAAAGAGAAAATCCGCCGCCGAGGAAGTCCTGCACGGAAGGAAAACCTGCGCAGGGCCAGCTCGGCGGCGGATTATGTTGGAATGTTACTTGCGCAGGGACTCCGCGATCTGGTTCATAACGGTGTTATCCGCCAGCGTTGAGGAATCTCCAACGGCACGGCCTTCGGCAACGTCCTTAAGTAGGCGGCGCATGATCTTCCCTGAACGGGTCTTGGGCAGTTCGGGCACCACCAGAATGGTCTTGGGCTTGGCAATGGGCCCAATTTCGTGGCCCACGTGGTTGCGCAAGGTGGTGACGATGTCCGCATCCTCCGCGGCAGAACCGCGCAGGATCACGAAAGCTACCACGGCTTGGCCGGTGGTTTCATCGGCGGCACCCACCACGGCGGCTTCGGCCACTGACGGATGGCTCACCAGCGCCGATTCGATCTCCGTAGTGGAGAGGCGGTGTCCGGAAATGTTCATGACGTCATCCACCCGGCCCAGCAGCCAGACATCGCCGTCTTCGTCCCATTTGGCGCCGTCGCCGGCGAAGTACATGCCGTCAAAGCGGGACCAGTACGTCTCCTTGTAGCGCTCGTTGTCTCCCCAGATGCCGCGCAGCATGGCGGGCCACGGCTCGCGGATCACCAGGTAGCCGCCGTGTCCGTGCGCCACCGAGGCGCCGAGTTCGTCCACCACGTCCACCGCGATGCCAGGCATGGGGACCTGAGCTGAGCCGGGCTTGGCGGAGGTCACCCCGGGCAGGGGGGCGATCATGATGGCGCCGGTTTCCGTCTGCCACCAGGTGTCCACGATGGGGGCTTTGTCCCCGCCAATGACACGGCGGTACCACATCCACGCTTCCGGGTTGATGGGTTCGCCCACGGATCCGAGCAGGCGGATGGAGGAGAGATCGTACTTGGCGGGAATGTCCTCGCCCCACTTCATGAACGTGCGGATTGCCGTGGGGGCCGTGTACAGGATGGAGACCTTGTACTTTTGAACGATCTCCCAGAAGCGGCCCTGGTGTGGGGAATCCGGGGTGCCCTCGTACATGACCTGCGTTGCGCCATTGATCAGGGGCGCATAGGTGACGTAGGAGTGGCCGGTGACCCATCCGACGTCGGCCGTGCACCAGAAAACATCCGTTTCCGGGTGCAGATCAAACACGGCGCGGTGCGTGTAGGCGGTCTGCGTGAGGTAGCCACCGGTGGTGTGCAAAATGCCCTTGGGCTTGCCCGTGGTGCCGGAGGTGTACAAGATGAACAGCGGGTGCTCGGCGGGATGGCCCACGGCGGTGTGCTCGGTGGAGGCGGTGCCTACGGTGTCTTCCCACCAGACGTCCCGGCCTTCAACCCAGTTGACGTCTTGGCCGTTGCGCTTGACCACAACCACGTTCTGGACAGAGTGTCCGGGGGCGGAGAGGGCCTCATCCACGGCGGGTTTGAGTGAGCTCGGCTTCCCGCGGCGGAAGGTGCCGTCCGCGGTGATGACAAGCTTTGCCTGCGCATCATCAACGCGGCTGCGCAGGGCATCCGCGGAGAAGCCGCCGAAGACTACGGAGTGGATGGCGCCAATGCGGGCACATGCCAGCAAGGTGATGACGGCTTCCGGAATCATGGGCAGGTAGACGGCCACGCGGTCGCCCTTAATCAGGCCCAAGGTTTCAAAAGCGTTCGCAGCCTTCTTGACCTCTTCAGTGAGCTGCGCATAAGTGTACGTGCGGGTATCGCCAGGCTCGCCCTCAAAGTAAATGGCTACACGGTCGCCGTTGCCGGCCTCAACGTGGCGGTCCAAGGCGTTGTAAGCGGCGTTGATTTCGCCGTCTTCGAACCAAGTGGCGAAGGGAGGGTTGGACCAGTCCAGGGTCTTGGTGAAGGGCTTGGACCAGGAAAGAAGTTCACGGGACTGATCGGCCCAGAATGCGGGACGGTCAGCATTTGCTTTGCTGTATTCGTCACCGTGAATGATCGCGTTTGCAGCAAATTCCACGCTTGGGGCGAATCGGCGGTTCTCGGTGAGCAGATTTTCCAATGCGTCGCCGGACTGGTTGTCCGCTGCAGTTGTGACCTCAGACATCTAATATCCCTTCATTGCTTCTTAGCGATCCTGCGTTGCTGTTGACCCGCGGTACTCCATCCAGGCGAAGGCATGCGTCCGCCCTCGTTTGGCGACGCAAAAAATTCCGCTGGGTGGTTGCTAAGGACAACTTTTCGTTCCATCTTTAACTGTAGCGCTTCTCATAGATCAACGTGTCCGCCATCACAGTCGAATAGGGTCAGCGGGGCTGTTTCTGCGCTCAACAGCATGTTGTTGCCGTGTGCGGGTAGATGGGCAGAACTGCCCATCTGGCGTATTCACAGTCAGTTTGGGTTGTGGCTTGCTAGTGTTGCCCGCCCGCGTTAACTAGGCTGGAAGTAAACGTGACACTTGAGGAGTCAGACCATGAATGAACAAAACAGGCCAGCGTCGGCAATGGGATCGCCAGCAGTGGAAGGATCGCAGTCTGCGGTGAGTGCTCCGGCGGCAGCGGCGTCAGGTGTTTCGGGGGCTTCCGGGGTTTCAGGGGCTTCAAAGGTGACAGCTGCTAAAGCTGTAGCTGGGCCGCTGACTATCCGGGACCTGAGCGTACTAGGCGCCGTCCTGATCATCTTCGTGGCTTCCTTGCTGCCGATTATCAAGACGTTTGCAGGCGACTTCAACCTCTGGAACACCAGCGGCTTGTTTTTTGTGGGGATCGGCGTGGTCCTCCCTCTTGCCGTGGGAGGACTCTTCCTGGCCCGGCGCATGAGTCCGGCAACGCAGCTGCGCTTTGGTTCGCTCTCCATTGACCAGTTCGCCTCGGTAGTGGCTGCCTTCGCCACGTACTTCTTCTTCACAGCCACGGTGAGTAACTTCAGCCTCGTCTATTTGGTGGGTCTGATCGGTTCACTGGTGCTGCTGGTTTCCACCGTCTGTGCACAGTGGATCCCTGTCCTGGCCGCAGACTTTACCGGCCGGGCCGATGTTTTGGCCCATGTTGCCGCGCGCGACGCCGTTCCTGCGCTCAAGATCCCTGCTGCACCCAAGCCCGTGCTCGCCCATGCTGGTCAGGCGGGTTACGCAGGTCAGGCTGGTTACGCAGGTCCGGCTGGTCAGGCGTTTGGTCAGCAGAACGCCCAGAGTGCCTCTGCGGGTGCGCCTGCCCAGCACGTCCCGGGCCAGCAGGGTGGCTGGAATGCCACACCGGCTGCCAACTCCCACACTCATGGCGGCCAGATCTTCACCCCCGCCAAGGAGAACACCACGGCTGGCGCCGCTGGTGTTGCGTCGCCAGCGGCGACTGCGGCAGCCGCGGCCGACTCAAAGGTTGCGGGTGCGGTAAGCCCGGCAGCAGCGTCTGCCAATGCCCCCCATAACGCAGCGCAGAGCCCTCTCGCAGGCAGCGCAGCAGCCGCCAGCAGCAATATCCCCGCAGCGCAGACTGCTGCTCAGCCTTCCGTGCAGACCACCGCTCAGCCTGCGGTACAAGCCGCAGCCCCTGTGCAGGGCGGGAACGCACCGGACAAGGAAGCAGTGGTGACCACACTGAACCCGCAGGTTGCCGAGGCGCCGAAGCCGGCCGTCGAAGCTCATGTGGCACCGGCCGTTGTTAAGGAGAGTATCTCGGCCACCGTCAACCCGGGTGCTGCCCCTGTCATTGCAGAGCCTTTCTGGTTTGCAGTTGACCGCCCACAAAACGTGATTGATGAAAGGACGCGGCAGTTCGCGTTCAAGCTGGCTCCAGGCGCCTGGATTCTGGCGTTGGAAGACCGCGGCAGCAGTTTCCTCGTGCAAGACAGCCATGGCAAGACGGGCCTCTTGCTGGACCTCGCCGGCATCGAACGGGCCTCAGACAGCTAGTAGGGTCCTCACTATGGCCGAACAGGAAACCGCGCTTGCGCTCAAGCGTCGGGCCCGAAGAATCAACCGTGAGTTGGCGCAGCTATACCCTTATGCGCATGCGGAACTGGATTTTCGGAACGCGTTTGAGCTGCTGGTGGCCACCGTGCTTTCGGCGCAGACCACTGACATTCGTGTCAACGCGGTGACCCCGGGGCTCTTCGCCCGTTTCCCCACCCCGTTGGAGATGGCGCAGGCTCAGAGTGTGGAGCTTGAAGTGTTGATCAAATCCACGGGCTTCTTTCGCGCGAAAGCTGCCAATTTGCTGGCGCTGGCCACGCGCCTCGTTGACGAGTACGACGGCGTGGTCCCAGGTTCCCTTGACGAGCTGGTCACGCTCCCGGGAGTCGGGCGGAAAACCGCGAATGTGGTGCTGGGGAATGCGTTTGGGGTTCCCGGGATTACCGTGGATACCCACTTCATTCGTTTGGCCAGGAGGTTTGGCTGGACTGAATCCACCGACCCCGTCCGGATTGAGGCCGATGTGGCGGCCCTGTTTGAATCCAGGGACTGGACCATGCTGTCCCATCGCGTGGTTTTCCACGGCAGGCGGATCTGTCATGCCCGGAAACCAGCGTGCGGGGCCTGTCCCATTGCACACCTATGTCCCGCCTATGGCGACGGGGAAGTGGACCCGGTCAAGGCCGCGAAATTACTCAAGTATGAGATGGCCCCAGAACAGGAAGCTCTGTTGGCCCGTATGCTCGCCGACGTGGACAATGCGTCCGTGTACCGGCAGGAATCACAGCTGGCGGCTCGGAGCAAGGCCGCCGCGCAGTGAGCGCTTATTCAGATCTGGCCATGCTGGCGGAGAAGGCGGCAGCATTTTCTGAGCTTCCGGAAGCTCTACGGCGGGGGCGGCCTTCCCTCTGGAAACTGTCTATGGGCGGGGCAACTCCCCGTAAGGCCGCAGTGCTGATGTTGTTCGGGGCCCTTGATGACGTCCCGGCTGCTTCAGCGAAACCGCTGGCCTCAGCTGATCTGGACATTTTGCTTATTGAGCGGGCCGCAACCTTGAACGACCACCCCGGTCAGGTGGCCTTCCCCGGCGGGGGAGTAGACCCCGGCGACGCATCCGTGAGGGCCGCGGCCCTACGTGAAGCCGAGGAAGAAACGGGACTTGACCCTTTGGGGGTGGAGGTTTTGGGTATCTTGCATGAAGTACCTCTACCCGTCAGTAATTTTATGGTTACGCCCGTGATTGGCTGGTGGGCGCGGCAGACCCCCGTGGACGTGGTTGATTTTGGCGAATCGGCGCAGGTTTTCAGGGTTCCGGTGCGGGATCTGCTCGACCCGGAAAATCGTTTTACGGCGGTGCTGACACGTGGCGGAAATAGCTACCGTGGACCGGCCTTTGCCGTCAACGGAGTAGTGGTGTGGGGATTTACAGCGGGCATCTTGAACTATGTTTTCCACGAGCTAGGCTGGGCGGTTCCGTGGGATGAAGACAAAGAGTTTCCAGCCCCCATCTAAGGGGGACAGTATCTCAGCTGTACGGTGCGGGCTGTTATTTGGCGTCAGCGTAGCACTGGACCACACTGACATTGACGGGAAACGCCAGCGGGATCGGACCAAAAAGTAGGTCAGTAGCCGCTTGTGAGGAGTCATGCAGGATGGCGCTGACCTCCTCCACTAATTCCACGGGACAGTGCACCACCACCTCATCATGCAAAAAAGCGACTAGTTGGGGGCCGCCTGCAACGGCCAAGCCCCCAGTGCTAGGCGTGCCGGGCGGCAAAGCCCGGAGCCGGCGTCGTAATTCAGCCAGCCAACAGCAGGCCCACTCCGCGGCGGTTCCCTGAACCACAAAATTGCGCGTAAACCTGCCCCGTGAGCGAGCTGCAGACTCGGCCCTGCGCTGCTCCGGCGCTGATGAACTTTGTTGGCTCGCGTGCCAGTCGGTCCCGGTGGGCGGGGTGCTCCGGCCCAGATGAGTACTGACACGTTCCCCCCGTTCACCGGCACGTGCAGCATTCTCCACATAATCCAGTGCCCGGGGGTACATGCGGGCAAGCTGAGGTACCAGCCGCCCGGATTCGCCCGTGGTGGCACCATAGATGGCTCCCAGTAGAGCAATCTTGGCCATACTTCGATCCCCACCAAACCCTTGGGCTGCAATGCCAGCGTAGAGGTCCTTGCTCTGCCCTGCAGCGTCGCGGCCAGCAGCAGCCATTGCGCTATCCTGAGACAGTGCCGCTAAAACACGGGGCTCGAGTTGGGCAGCATCTGCCACGATGAACGTGTATCCGGGATCAGCCACGGCAGCGCCCCTGATCTGCGCCGGGATTTGCATAGCACCGCCGCCACGAGAGGCCCAGCGCCCCGAGACAACCCCGCCCACCACGTATTCGGAATGAAAGCGGCCCTCACGTACCCACTGGTGGAGCCAGTTCCAGCCGTTGGTGGTGAAGAGCCGGCTGAGTTTTCGATAAGTCAGCAAAGGCGCAATTGCCGGATGGTTGAACTCTTGCAATTCCCAGCTTCTCGTGGACTTCGCGTCAATCCCTGCCCTGTGCAGGGCCCGGATCAGTTCCTGTGGCGAGTCGGGATTCAGGGTGGGGGCATTTAGCTCCGTGCGCAGGAGATCGGCCAATGCCTCCAGCTTTTCCGGGCGGTTGTGAAGGGCGGGCTCCGGGCCAAGTAGATCATTGAGCAGCCTCCTGTGCAGATCTTCCCTCCAGGGGATACCTTCATGATGCATCTCCGCGGCCACCAGCGCACCTGCAGATTCTGCGCTGAGTAAAAGTGTGAGTCTGGCAGGGTGGGTGGAGGAACTAATCGCGGATTTTTGGGCGCCAAGTTCCTTGGCAACAGCGGCTAGATCCCAGGCCTTGTCCTTTGCTGCGGCAACGGGGGCATCAAACAAGCTGTCCTGACTGGAGGTGTTTGTGCCCAAGGGAGTGCCTTGCCGTAGGTTCTCCGCTTCCGGGGGTACGGGTGTGGCCTGCCTGGCATAGTCGGTGTCTGCGGCAAATGCCGAGTACAGCAGAATATTTTGGCACAAGGACAGGTCGTGGCATCTTTCTAGGCGGACATTGGCTGCCAAAAGATCCGGGTACCAATGAGTGGCCCTGTCCCACACCCAGCGCGGATGGTGCGCCTCTTCCAGTGCCCGCACAACGGCGGGCAAGGCAGCCCGTGAGACCGTTTGGACAGGCGAAGCCGGTGTCCCGTCGTCATTCCTGAGCTGGACCACGGCGGCAGATTCATGGGAAGTCAGGGCCAGCAATGCGTACATGAGTTCTATTCTCCACTGGTGCGGAGATTAATTCCTCCACACGCCGCCTAATGCTGGCCGCTGTTCACTTTTGCCGGATACGGACTATTCCACTTGTGCGGGCGGGTACAGAGTGGGTGCATGAAAAGACGTCAGGGAGCGGCAGTCCGCCGCGCTTCTGAACCGGCACAGAAGCCTTGGCTGCCCCGCCGGGACACAACCGTGCTCTTGCTGTCCGGCTCTCCACAGCTACAAGGCGAGGTGGGGCGCGTTGCAGCTGCGGCCGCCGTCGAACTGATCTTTGGTGACGAGCTGGAACAGCTTGCCGGATCCCAGCGTGACATTGCGGCAGTGCTGGTGGACGCGGGGCAAGGCGTTGTGACCACCGGGTGGCGTGGTCCTGTGATCGTGGTGGGATTCCCGGGCGAGTCTGAGCAAATGTGGCAGCAAGCAGCTCGTTTGGAGGCTGATCGAGTCGCTGTTTTGCCAGACTCTGCCCCGTGGCTCGCCGACTATTTTGCTGGCCTACAAAACCCGGAATCGGCTGCAGGGGTTTTGGGAGTGGTGGGAGGGTGCGGCGGATCTGGTGCCTCTACCCTGTCTCTGCTGGTGGCTGCCGAAGCGGCTTCTCGCGGGACCCGGACCTTGCTGGTTGATGGTGATAGATGGGGTGGCGGATTGGCTGCACTGGTCTCGGGACAGGAAGCGCCCGGACTGCGCTGGCCTGAGTTGTTACAGGTTTCCGGATCCATCAATCCGGGGCAGTTGGCGGCGGCTCTGCCACATGTGGGCCCGCTGGCTCTGCTGTCCTGGGAGTCGGGCGTAGCCGGGGAGAGCGGGACGGACGCGGGCGGAACGGCGCGCCTCGCGAATTCTTATTTCTCAAACCAGGATGTATCCGCATTACCGGCCACAATATTTCCTGACCCAATCTCTCCTGGCCAGATCTCTCCTGGCCAGAATCAGCGCTGGTGGGGGAAGGCTCTGCCTGCGAATGCCAATACGAACCATGCCGTCAATGAGGTCATGCGTGCGGCGCAAGGCGTCTATGGCCTGGTGGTAGTGGATTTGGCTCGGACCCTTGAGTCGCTTGGCACCTTTGGCCCGCACTGCACCGGGCTGGTGGTGGTTCTACCGGGGCGGGCACGTGCCGTCACGGCAGCCGTGCAGTTGGGGGCGGCACTTCCTGCCTTGCCTGTTGCCGCAGCGGTTCGCGGGCCCATGGGTGAAGGGCTCGATGCCGCCATGGTGGCAACAGCTGCCGGGCTGCCTCTCGTGGGCGAAATGCCCTGGCTACGCAATGTGGAGCAAGTGTTGGCTGCCCAGCGGGTTCCAGAATTATTGCGCAGACGCCGCCTGCGCCTGCTGCTCGCGGGCATCCTTGAATGGATGGCAGGGGATGAGCCGGCGATGGCGCAGAGGCGCTCCGGTGGCCGGTCATGACTGCCAGGGGAGCCAGAGGCAGGCACGCCTCATTCGTCTGGTCCGGGGTCCCCGCAACGGGAGCGCTGGGTACAGGGGAAGCAGGGAAAACAGGGGAAGCAGGAAAAACACGGCCCCAATTAACGGATCAACCACTCTTGAACCCAGGGGTGATGGATATGGGCCTTTTGGATCCGGGACTTTTGGATACGGTCCGGAGGGCGGTTCTGGCGCAGGCCGGGCCTGTCACTGACCTGCAGGTGGCGAGTGCGGTGCGTGAGAGTGGCCGATTGTTGGGTGCCGCGGGATCATTGGTGGCCATGGATCGGATCACCGCCGAGCTGAACGGGTTAGGACCCCTTCAGGGGTTGGCTGCCGATCCGGCTGTCACGGATATTTTTGTCAACGCCCCAGACTCCGTATGGGTTGACCGGGGAGCGGGCCCGGAGCGGGTGGCCCTGGTGTTCCCCAGCGAGGGGCAACTGCGCGCCTTGGCAGTTCGGCTCGTGGCAAGTGGCGGGCGCCGGCTCGATGAAGGGAGCCCCTGCGTAGATGTCAAAATTTCGGCCGGATACCGTGTGCATGCGGTGCTCCCGCCCATCTCTACCGCGGGAACTCTTTTATCCATCCGCACAAGACAGAAGAGCGCGCTGACACTGGCCCAAATGGTGGATTCAGGAGCCATGCCACAAATACTGGCGGAGATTTTGGCTCAGGTCATGGAAAAACGGTTGAACTTCTTGATCAGCGGTGCCACGGGGGCAGGGAAAACCACGTTGCTCTCGGCACTCTTGGGATTATGCGAACCATCCGAACGGCTCGTTCTCATAGAAGACGCCGCGGAACTTGAACCACTGCATCCGCACGTGCTCACCTTGGAGGCCAGACACGAAAACGCTGAAGGGGCCGGTGCCGTGGATTTGGCGGAACTAGTTCGCCAGGCTTTGCGGATGAACCCTGGACGGCTCATCGTGGGTGAGTGCCGTGGCCGGGAAGTTCGTGAGCTTCTCATGGCGCTCAACACCGGCCATAGCGGTGGCGGAGGAACCATCCACGCCAATAGCGCTCGCGATATCCCTGCCCGGCTGGCTGCGTTGGGTGCGCTCGCAGGCATGAGTCAGGAAGCGGTGTTTCTGCAGGGTGGAAGCGCCTTGGACGCAGTTATCCACGTGGAACGTCGCCTCGGTAGGCGGGTGGTTTCTGAGATTGCCATGGTGGAATTGCGCCATGGCCGGCTAGAAACGGTGCCGGCTCTTTCATTGGCTGCTGCCGTCCCTGAACGTGCCCATGATCCGGTGGCCGCCCGATTGCTCGACGGCCCGGCCTGGCCCGTCCTGGCAGAGCGCCTGGGTCTTGGGAACTGGGAGATAGGTGGAAAGAATCCGGGCAGCAGCGGCTCGGCAATACCGTCCCATCAACAGCCCAAATCCGGCCCCGGGCAAAGCCCCGGAGCCGCGGCAGAGACGGAACGGACATGATCGGATCCTTCGTCTTGTTTCTCATCCTGGCAATGGCGGCCTGGCTGCTCTTCACCGCTACGGCGGCACTGCGCAATGCTCCGGTGCGCAGGCTGAGACACGCACGGAGATTGAGCACACAAGGACGCAGAGCGAGCGAAGCGGAATCTCTGCCACGCTTGGTGCGCCAGATGGCGTCGCTTCTGGCTGCCGGGCGTACGGGTGCAGAGCTTTGGGGCGTCTTAGCGCAGGTGCTCGTGGCAGAACCACCGAATCCCAGGATTGGGGGGCGAGGGTTCTTGGCAAAAAAGCCCGTGTCCAAGGAAGCCGGGGACGCGGCAACAGTGGAGTTACTCCTTGCTGTTCAGCGTGCCAGTACGCTGGGTTTTTCCAGTGCAGCGGCCATCCGCAGCGCTTGTGCCGAGAGCGCAGTCGGTTTGAGGGGAAGATCTCACGCCCCGGCGCTGACGCCCGGACAGCACCTGTTGTGGGTGGAAACTGCTGCCTGTTTTGAGGTCTGTGAGGCCAGTGGCGCCCCCGTGGCCGCTGTTCTGACTAGGCTGGCCGACACTATGGAAGCGGACTTCGATGCGGCCGCCTTACGTGAAACGGCTTTAGCAGGGCCCCGCGCGACAGTAAGGTTGTTGAGCTGGCTGCCCTTCATTGCTGTGGGCTTAGGAATGGCCATGGGCGTTGACCCCTTCGCCGTCCTTTTCGGTTCGCCGGTTGGCTGGGCCATGCTGTGTGCAGGGATCGCCTTTTCCGTGGCGGGACGGTTGTGGTCAGCTGCCTTGATTAGGCATGCCGCGCACCCGCAGGGCAGCCCTGTGCAGAGCGTAGCGGGCGTCAAGGAACGGTTGTCCCGGATATCCGCAAAAATGAGGCACTAATCATGGGTGCAGTTGTTGTCTTCCTCCTTTCTGCGGCAGCGATCCTCCTCCTCTCAAGCTCCACGGGTCCAGGCATTGCCGGAAAGAACCTGAGCGGTAACAGACCAGGGCAGCGGGATGGACCGGCCAGCTTTGGCACGGCAGCGCAGCTATCCGGTTCGGAGCAAGCGGGCGCAAATCATGGCAGCGGCATAGCCAATGTGCCTTTGATGCTGGATTTTTTGGGCACCGCCCTTGAAACGGGGTTACCCATGCAAAATGCGTTGCACGTAGTGGCCGGATCAACAGGGGGCACTGTCCGTGAGGCTCTTCTCAGGGTGGCGGCCGCCTTGGAAATAGGCGTTTCCTGGCAGGATGCTTGGGAAGGAAACACGGAAAGCAGCGAGTTGGCCCAGATACATTCAGCATTGATCTTTGGTGCCCTTACAGGCGCAAGTGCAGCCTCGCTGCTCTATGCCGAAGCCGCCCAAATTCGCAGATCCCGAGGGCGTCAAGCGGAGAAACGGGCAGCTGCACTCGGCGTGAAACTGGTCCTGCCGCTGGGCCTGTGCTCATTACCCGCGTTTGTTGCCTTGGGAATTGCGCCTGTAGTGATTGCCATGGTGCCGGCTTTCTAGGTGACCTACCTGGCCACTTGTTCTTCAAACTCACCGTCTAGACAGCGTCGTAGCTACAGTCGGGCCGTCTGTTCATTTATCCACAGGTGGTGCCGGAACCCAATCCGCCCACCAAACACATTTGTCCTCTTCCACTGGGACGGCGGTGAGTGAAAAGTTGATTCATCAGCTCGTTTTATTGCAGTCGCGAATTTATCGGCAGCGGAGAATTCGCGCTGGGGCAGAATCCGATCCGGCTGCTGCCACAAGAATCACTACTCATGAGGAGTCACGATGAACAGCAATGATGCTGCGCATGGCGTGGTAACAAGGACGGCAAGCAAGGTAGCTCTGGATAACGTCGCTGAGATCTTTCCCGGAGCTAGCAACAATGTGCCCGTTGTGAACCGGCCCATCCGCTCCAGACGGTCCCGGTGGTGGCGCCCAAGGGCAGGGCTGGAAGCGGGAATGGCAACTGCCGAGTACGCCATCGCCACATTGGCAGCCGTGGGATTCGCTGGCCTTTTAGTGGTGATCCTCAAGAGCGATGAAGTTCGCGGCTTCTTGATGAACATCATTCGCACGGCGTTGAGCATGTAACTAAGGTTGCCTCGGCAGCCACTAAGCCCGTCTCAGCGGATGGCTATGAACAGCGGAATGGAGTCCATCGTGGAAGAGCCTGGGTTGGGCACTGTGCAACAGGCGGGTACTGTGCCAGCGCTTGTTAGTCGGTGCCACGGACCAAGATCCCGTGGTTCGGTTACTGCCGAACTTGCCGTGGTTCTGCCCGCTGTCATGGTGCTGTTAGCGCTGCTGCTACTGGGTTTTTCCACCAGCCTGTTGCAATTGCGCTTGGAAGAAGGCGCCAGAGCAGGTGCCCGTGCACTGGCTAGAGGAGAATCTCCCGGACAAGTGGTAGAAGCTGCCTCACGGGTATCGGGTGAAGGCGTAACAGTTACCGTGGATCGCACCGAAGGATATGGGACGGTCACCGTATCCGGACGGGCAGGTGGAGTCCTCTCCGGGCTGGTGCCTTGGACTCAGTCAGCACAAGCCACGGCAAAGGACGACTCAGCTGTGCCATCACCTGTCCAACGAAAGAAGCGCTCAAATCCTGCTGACGGGAGTGCCGCTCTATTCATGGATGGTTCAACAGTCCACAAGTCATCCTTATGGCGGTGGGCTAGAAGTCCAGAATGTCCGCTGCGAGATGGGCGTTGTGAGGCGCTCGCAATGGATGGGGGAGTGGTTGACCATGGGCGGCAGTGAGCGAGGAGCTGGCACCATGCTGGGTGCGGGGATTGCGCTCACAGTGCTCATTCTGCTGGCGTTACTCATGGGGCTGGCAACGGCCGCGGTGGCAGCCGGGAAGGCCGCATCCGCCGCCGATCTGGCAGCCCTGGCCGCAGCAGATGCTTATAGGGGACTGAGTTCAGGGGTACCTTGTCAGGTTGCTGCAGACATAGCAGCAGCCAATTCTGCGGCTCTTGTGGAATGCCTTGAGATGCCGGAAAACAGATCTGTGCAGGTGAAGGTTCTTGTTAGAACAACCTTGCCGTGGCCTGCGCAGGGGCAGGCAAGAGCGGGCCCACCGCCGGATACCGTCCGGCCTCATGAGAGCGGCACCAAACCCTGACCGGCATATGCAGGGACTGCCTGCCATGGTGCCGTTTTGAAAAGTGAATAGTGGATAGTGAGATCAGCCGGGGGCGTTGTCCAGCAGGATCTTCAAGAGCATGACGGCCCCACGTTTATCCAGTGGATTGTTCTTGTTGCCGCACTTGGGAGATTGAATACAAGAGGGGCAGCCGGAGGGGCACTCGCAGGCTTCAATGGCCTCCATGGTGGCGCGAAGCCAAGTTCGGGCCATGTCGAAGCCTCTCTCAGCAAAACCTGCGCCGCCCGGATGACCGTCATAAACAAAAATGGTGGGCTGGCCGGTGTCCGCATGAAGCGCTGTGGAAACTCCGCCAACATCCCATCTGTCGCTTGAGGCCACGAGAGGGAGTAAACCAATGGCGGCATGCTCAGCGGCATGGAGGGCGCCAGGAAATTGTGGTTCCACTAACCCGCCGGCCAAAAGCGTCGCGTTGTCCATGGTGAACCACACGGCCTTAGTGAAGAGGTCACGGGCTTCCAGCTCTAGAGGTTCCTCACCAAGAACCTCATTGGAGATGGTGGCCTTGCGTTGGAATGAAACAACCTGCGTACGGACCTGCACAGCACCAAAATGCATTTCCACTGGCCCCCACAGTTCGTGCTTGACTGACTCAACAACCTCAATTTGGGTGACATCTCGGGCCGTTGTATAAAAGTCGGGAGTGCCGCGGCGCACCAGAGCACAATGGTCGGCTTCATTGAGTTCCAACACCACGTAGCTGGTTCCTTGGTGGACGTACACAGCTCCGGTATGGGCTTGATAGTGGGATTGGGGAGAGCCCATGGTTCCCAGCAGTGCGCCTGTGTCAGCTTCGATGATATTGATAGGGCCACCACCGTCGTCACGCAGGTTGACCATGGCGGCCGCACGCTGCGGGTGGGTCCAAAACCAGCCAGCGGGGCGACGCCGCAAATATCCCTGCTCCACCAGCTGCTCCAGCACGGCCGGCGCGCTGTCATCAAAAATGGCCAAGTCATCAGGGGTGAGGGGCAGCTCGGCCGCAGCGGCACACAGATGCGGGCCCAGGACGTAGGGATTTGCAGGATCAAACACGGTGGCTTCGAGGGCGCTGTCAAAGATAGCCTCTGGGTGATGGACCAAAAAGGTGTCGAGTGGGTCATCGCTGGCCACAAAAGCTGCCAGGGCGTCCTGCCCTGCACGCCCCGCGCGACCAATTTGTTGAAAAAAAGAGGCCTTAGTCCCAGGCCAGCCAGCAACAAGAACCGCATCCAGTCCGGAGATGTCGATCCCCAATTCCAATGCTGACGTGCTGGAGACTCCCAGTAAGTCTCCTGCGCGGAGCGCCTTTTCCAGTTCCCGGCGCTCCTCCGGTAAATAGCCGGAACGGTACGCCGCCACACGTGGCGGAAGGCTGGCATCGACGTTTTCCAGGAGCCGTTTGGTTACTGTGGAGATGGTTTCGGCGCCTCGGCGGGATTTGATGAAGGCAATGGTGCGCACATGGGCGGACACCAGATTCGCCAGCAAATCTGCCGTTTCGGCGATGGCGGTGCGTCTTGTTTTTGCACCATTTTCGCCTGGAAATTCCGTCAACTCCGGTTCCCACAATGCCACTGTGGTGGCACCGTGAGGAGAGCTATCCTGCGCGAAAGTTGTGACAGGGGCTCCTATCAGGCGCGCAAACGAGCTGCCCGGGTCAGCCGAGGTGGCGGATGCGCCGATAAAAACCGGATCAGACCCGTAATGGGCGCAGATCCTCCTTAAACGCCGCAACAAGAGGGCAACATGGGAACCGAAAACTCCACGGTAACTGTGCGCTTCATCGATGATGACGTATTTCAACCGCTTGAAGAATCGCGCCCACCACGTGTGGTTGGGCAAAACACCAAAATGCAGCATGTCCGGATTGCACAGGATGAAGTTGCTGTGATCGCGGATCCAGCGCCTATCGCCCGGGGCGGTGTCGCCGTCGTAGGTGGCTGCCCGCAAGGTGGGCAAGTTGAGCGAGTTTAGAGCGGCAAGCTGGTCAGCTGCCAGCGCCTTGGTGGGGGACAGATAAAGGGCCACGGCGCCGTCGGCCTCTAAAAGTCCGGGATTTTCCGCCAGCCGCAGGGCTGCCCGGTGGACAGCGTCCAGAGCGGGTAATTGATAAGCAAGTGATTTACCAGACGCAGTGCCCGTGGCAACTATGGTGTGCTGGCCTTCATAGGCACTCGTGGCGCCTTCCACCTGATGCAGCCAGGGCTGGTCAACACCAAGAAATGAATAAGCCCTGACAATGTCGGGGTGAACCCAATCCGGCCACGGCCGGTGCACAGCTTGCCGGGCCGGAATTCTCCGAACATGCTGCAGCTGGGCAGGGGCATTTCCCCCGCCGAGCAGCGGAATAAGGGAATCATTGATGGACACCTTCATCATTGTGCCACCGGATTGTGCCGCTGAAGTCTCGCTGTCAAGGCTCCAGCTATGCCAATCTCCACGGGACTACTTCCTCGAGGCGGTTATGGAGGCGGTTATCAGTGGGTGCGAGTCAGCTCTTCGATGCGGGATTTGGGCACCAAGACGGTGACGGGGCTGATGGCGCGCCAGCCGAGCTTGAAGTACAGCCGTTGTCCATCGGTGCTGGCTAACAACAGCCCGGTGGTCACTGGATGGGCCTGGGCTCTGGCAGTCATGGCCTTCATGAGCAGCATGCCGTAACCGCGGCGTCTGTGCTGAGAGTGGGTTTCAATCTGATCGAAGATGGCATATTCGCCGTAGATGCCCACCTTTCCCGCCGCCAGAACAGTTTGCCCGCGCACAATCGCAACAGAGAAACGCTCCTCGCAGACTGAAGAGCTATGCTTGCCGCCCATCGCCTTGATCACCAAGGACAGCTCAGGGTCGCCCAAAAAAGGGTCCTGATTATCTTGATTCTCCAAATGGCACACCATGAGCTGCTCTGAGGCGGAGAGCATTCCCATCCCTGATTGGTGCGCCATCTTTACGTACTTGTGCACATCGGAGCCCAGCACACACAAGGCACGTTGAGATGAAGCATTCACTTCTTGAGCCAAGCTAGCAAAAGAGGACGGGGTGGGATTGGTAGTGAAGTATTCCCAACCGCTATTGCGATCGAGGCGCAAGGCCGCCAAATACCCTGTTCCGGAGCGACTCGGGTAGCTTCTTAGCGCAGTCCAGCCGGCAAACCATGCAGCGCTCTGGTCAGCTAGCCCTGTGGAGGCAACGATCATGGGCTCAGCCTATCCCTTTGGACAGTCCGGAGGGGCGCAGGCGAAGCCATTTGGTGGCACAAAGTAGGCTTTAATACGTGGCTTTGAACAAAATTGTGCTCTTTTACGGCTTTACTCCCCTTAGCGATCCAGAAGCGATCAAGCTCTGGCAGCGTGCCCTGTGCGAAAAGCTCAGCCTTAAGGGGCGCATCATCATCTCCAAAGATGGCATCAATGCAACTGTTGGCGGTGACATTAGGGACGTCAAGCAGTACCTCAAAACCACGCGTGAATACCCTGGCTTCAAGAACATGGACATCAAATGGTCAGACGGCACGGGGGATGATTTTCCCCGCCTGAGTGTGAAGGCCCGGGACGAGATTGTCAGCTTCGGTGCCCCCGGTGAACTCAAAGTGGATGAAAATGGCGTGGTTGGCGGTGGCACGCACCTGTTGCCGCAAGAGCTTCACGAACTTGTTGCCGAGAAGGAATCCAAGGGTGAAGAAGTTGTATTCTTCGACGGCCGTAACGCCTTCGAGGCGCAAATCGGCAAATTTAAGAACGCCATTGTGCCCGACGTCGAGACGACCCACGACTTCATTAAAGAACTCGACTCGGGCAAGTACGACGATCTTAAAGACAAGCCGGTGGTCACCTACTGCACCGGCGGTATCCGCTGTGAAGTGCTCAGCTCCCTCATGGTCAACCGCGGTTTTAAAGAGGTTTATCAAATGGACGGCGGCATTGTCCGCTATGGGGAAACCTTCAAAGACAAGGGTCTCTGGGAGGGCTCTCTCTACGTCTTCGACAAGCGCATGCACATGGAATTCAGCGAGGAAGCCAAAGAAGTTGGCCATTGTATCCGCTGCAACAACCCCAGTAACAAGTTCGAAAACTGCTCCAACCCCAGCTGCCGCAACCTGAACCTGTACTGCACCAGCTGCGCCGCGAACCCATCAACACTGCAATGCCCGCAAGGCTGCACCGAATAGCCCTGGGGTTCACGGATTACGCTGGAGTTCCTGAGGAAGGAATGACCATGTGGAACGATTATGGACTGACATGGGGTGACGCCGCCCGAGTGGTGCTCTCCGCGATTGCCCTCTACCTTTTTGTCTTGTTATTGATTAGGTTCTTGGGCCAACGCACCATGGCGAGCTTGTCTAGTTGGGACCTCGCTGCGGCGGTGGCGCTCGGTGCCGTTGTTGGCCGGGCAATCCTGGGCTACACACCCACGCTTTTGGCTGGTGCTTTGGGCTTGGTTACCTTATTGACGTTGCAGGCACTCACGGGTCAGTTGCGCCGTTTTCCCCGAGCCGAGGCGGTCGTGAGCAATCGCGCCTACCTACTCATGGCTGGCAGCGAGATTGTTCCAGCAAACTTGTGGCGCACCCATGTTTCCGAACAGGAGATTACCGTACGGCTACGCTTGGCCGGTATCCGCAGCCGCACGGAGATCGCCGCCGTAATCCTCGAAGCAACGGGTGAGATCAGCGTTCTGCGGGTAGGCATTGGCATCGAGCCAAGTTTTTTGGCGAATGTGAAGGGCGCGGAACTAATCCCGGCAGCCTTCTTAGCCCAGCCACAGGACTGATCCAGCCACTGATGGCTACTCGCGGAGCTAGAGTCCCATCAAAGCTGGTGCCCTCACCGTGGTGCTAAAAATCATGACCGCCGTCGCCAATACCAGGGACATTTGGATGGTATCTGCCCAAATGCACTCGCCGGGTGAAGCGGATGGCCGGCCGGATGAGCATTTCTATACTTCCCAGGACAAACAGCCACGTACCCATATGGGTTAACGCCGGTGAAAAGAACAAAATACTCCCCACCAGAAACCACAGCCCTATCAAGAGGTCGTTGACTATGCTGATTGTTTCGTAGCGTTGGCGAATGATGAGTTCCTCATGGCCCAGGTGCAGAATCAAGGGCTGCTCAGATTCGCCCCCACCGTCTCGCCTAGATTTTGCATCCATGGGCAAACCATACCGTGGTGGTCAACGGGCGTTGCAGACTCGTTAGGCTTGATCCATGACTGATTTCGCCACGATCCCCGACGCCCCGCAAAGTGATAACCCTGACATCCTTGCCGGATTGGCCCACGACCTGACAGCCATCAATTACACGGTCGACGGTGTGGCGGAGCTCCTTGGCAAGGACGCGAACCAGGCGCTGGGTAGAGACCAAACCGTACCGGCAGCACTGCTGCTGCGCACCAACACCTCGCCGCTGGCCACACTAGTGAAGGTGTGGCTGGTGGACCAGAGCGTCCCTGCCGCGGAGCTGGCCGGCGCACTGCCATCAACCGGTGTTGAAGCGTTGCTGAAAATGGGCATCGTGGAAGGTGCCGGAACCCCGGGTATGGTTCGTGCCGCCGTCGACCTCCGCCCTTACGGCTGGCCCGCAGCTACGGAAGATACAGCGGAGACTAACCTGTGGGTGGCCAGCGATCTCGGCGCACACCAGCGTCCTGGCGTGCTGCGCAAGGATCACGTGCTGGGTATTGGGCAGGCCTCTCTGACACTGGCGCAAGGGACCATGCGCCGCACCGTTGAGAGGGCGCTGGATTTGGGCACCGGGTGCGGCATTCAGCTGTTCCACCTGCTCAGCCATGCAAAAGCCGTGGTTGCCACCGACATCTCCGAGCGTGCACTGGCCTTCACCCGTTTCAATCTGGCTCTCAATGCACAGGCTCTTGGCCTCACACAGGCTGACCTTGAACCAACCAACCCGGACGCCCGCGTGTCCCTGCGCCTGGGCAGCCTGCTGGAACCTGTCGCGGGGGAGCGCTTTGATCTGGTGGTTTCCAATCCGCCGTTCGTCATCACACCCCGTCACCGAGGGGAACAGAGCAGCGAGCAATTCACGTACCGCGACGGCGGCATGGCTGGGGACGCCATCGTGGAGTCTCTGGTGCGCGAACTGCCCACCGTGCTGGCCACCGGCGGTACGGCACAGATGTTGGGCAACTGGGAAATCCAGCATAGTGCGGACAGCACCAGCTCGGGCTCGGGCACCAGCGTGCTGTGGCATACCCGCCCCGCGCAATGGCTGGCACCGGGAATTGAGGCGTGGTTCATTCAACGCGAGCAGGTGTCCCCGGGCGGCTATGCCGAAACCTGGCTCCAAGATGCCTCGCAGGGCCGTGACCAGGTGGCCTATGCCAACGCTTATGAGGACTACCTGCTCGATTTCGCCTCCCGCGAGGTGGCCGGAATCGGCTTCGGTTACATTGTGCTGCGCCGTCCCACGGCGCAAGAAACCGTTGATGAACCTCGCTTCGAGGAAATTCTGTACCCCATCGAACAACCCGTTGGCCCTCATCTGGCAGACGCCTTGGAGCGTGCACAATGGCTCAAGGCGCATCCAGACCTCACCTTCGAGTACCTCTTAGTGGCCTCGGACGTCACGGAGGAACGCCATCAGAAGCCCGGGGCAGAACATCCCGGCGTGATCCTCCTCCGCCAGGGCGCTGGATTGCGGCGCACCAACTTGCTCAGCACCGAGCTGGCCGGCTTTGTTTCCGCGTGCGACGGCGACCTCACCGCCGGGCAGATCATCGGCGCCTTGGCTGTGTTGATGGAACGTGACGACGCTGAATTCACCGAATCCCTGGCACGGGACGTACGCAACTTGGTGCGCGACGGCTTCTTGCTCCCGGCCTGAGACTTTCCCCGCCCGCCCCTCACATCCGCTACAGCCCCCCACATCCGCGCCCTGTCTACCGGGCGCGGATGTGGGGGGCGGTAGCGCTGACCCGACTGGCACTACCAACTGGCACTACCGACTGGAGCCACCGTGTGGTGCAAATGACATATCTGGACGGGACAGGTTCGCTGCGGGAGATTCTGCGAAGTGGCCACGGCACGGGAAAGCGGTTCTCCCATGGCCTTGATCCGCAACGACGAAGAAGTTGCCGAAGAGCCAAAATACGTGGGATTTGACCCTGAGATTGCGGTCCTCGGCTCGCGCCACGCGCTCCCTAAGGCCTTATCTGAGCCGCCCATCAGCAAGACCATTTTCCTTGTTAATAAAAACGAATAAAACCCGGTACCGCCGCCTTCCCAACGGTTGCTCCGGCAAGCCAAATTTCCCCGGCAGTACGCGTTCACAGTAAAAATATGGTGAACTAGCTCAGGGGACACCGTTCGTCCACCATTCATTCCCTGTAGGAGTACCGTGCCCAGCAAGGCAGCAGCCAGCAAGCCCAAGACCGGCAAAAAGCTCGTTATTGTAGAGTCCCCTGCCAAAAGCAAGACCATCGCCAAGTACTTGGGCGAGGGGTTCGTTGTTGAGGCCTCGATCGGGCACATTCGCGACCTGCCGCAGCCTTCCGAGCTGCCCGCAGAGCTGAAGAAGTCCTCGATCGGCAAGTTCGCAGTGGACCTTGAAAACGACTTCAAGCCGTACTACGTCATCTCTTCCGATAAGAAGAAGAAGGTGGCCGAGCTCAAGGCGCAGCTCAAGGACGCCGATGAACTTTACCTCGCAACTGATGGGGATCGCGAAGGCGAAGCTATTGCGTGGCACCTGCTCGAGGTACTCAAGCCCAAGGTGCCCGTGCATCGGATGACCTTTGCCGAAATCACCAAGGAATCGCTCCAGCGCGCCCTGGGAAACCTGCGTGAACTTGATACAGACCTTGTTGATGCGCAGGAAACCCGCCGAGTAGTGGACCGCCTGTTCGGCTACGAGCTTTCCCCGGTGCTGTGGCGCAAGGTGGCCCCGAAGCTTTCCGCCGGCCGCGTGCAGTCAGTGGTGACCCGCATGGTGGTTGAGCGTGAGCGTGAACGCATGGCCTTCCGCTCCGCCAACTATTGGGACCTGGCTGGAACCTTCAGTACCACTGACACCGGTGAGTCTTTCAGTGCCAAGCTGGCCGCAGTCGGTGGCAAACGTGTTGCCTCGGGCCGTGATTTTAGTGATCAAGGCGTGCTGACCGGCAAGAACGTTGCACACCTAGACGAGGTTGCCGCCAAGGCCCTCGCGGCAGGGTTGCAGGATGTTGAATTTTCAGTCCGTTCGGTGGAACACAAGCCGTACACCCGCCGCCCGGCCCCGCCGTTTACTACCTCCACACTGCAGCAGGAGGCGGGGCGTAAGCTGCGCTTCTCCTCCAAATCGACCATGTCGACAGCCCAGCGCCTGTATGAAAATGGTTACATCACGTATATGCGTACGGATTCTTCTTCGCTGAGCGATGAGGCCGTCAACGCTGCCCGCCGGCAGGCTTCGGAGCTGTACGGCCCCGAATTCGTGCCCGCCGCCAAGCGTGTTTACGCCAGCAAGAGCGCCAACGCCCAAGAAGCCCACGAGGCCATCCGTCCCGCCGGTGACTCTTTCCGTACCCCGGCTCAGGTTGCCAGCGCCCTGCGAGGAGATGAGTTCAAGCTCTACGAGCTGATCTGGAAGCGCACCGTTGCTTCTCAGATGGCTGATGCCAAGGGCTCGACGGCGACCATCAAGTTGGGTGCCAAAGCCTCCGGTGGCGCTGCTGATGGGCAGGATGCCGAGTTCTCAGCTTCAGGTACTGTCATCACCTTCCGTGGTTTCCTGGCCGCGTATGAGGAAGGCCGGGATGAGTCCCGCAACGCCTCCGATGATTCAGACCGCCGCCTGCCCAACGTCAAGGAAAATGACTCTCTGAGCGCCGCCGATGTCCAGGCCAATGGCCATGACACCACGCCTCCGCCGCGCTTTACGGAAGCATCCCTGACCAAGGAAATGGAAGAGCGCGGAATTGGCCGCCCGTCCACTTACGCTTCTACCTTGTCCACCATCATGGACCGTGGTTATGTTCGCAAGCAGGGTTCCGCCCTGGTGCCGAGCTGGATCGCGTTCTCCGTGGTGCGCTTGCTGGAACTGCACTTCACCGATTACGTGGACTACGAGTTCACTGCCGGTATGGAAAAGGGTTTGGACAGGATCGCCAACGGCCAGGAGCAAGGCTCCGACTGGCTGACCCATTTCTACTTTGGTGATGACGGCAACCGCGGTTTGCAGGACATTGTCAATAACCTTGGCGACATTGACGCCCGCGAGATTAACTCTATGCCCATCACCGACACCTTGGTGTTGCGTGTGGGTAAGTTTGGTCCGTACCTGGAATCCACCGTCCCCACGGTGGATGCCAAAACCGGTGAAATTATTGAGGCGGCCCGCGCCAATGTGCCCGAGGATCTGGCTCCGGATGAGCTCACGCCCGAAAAGGCGCAAGAACTCATGGACACTGCCGCCCCTGAGGAACGTGTTCTGGGAGCGGATCCCGTTTCCGGCAACACAGTGGTGGCCAAAAACGGGCGTTACGGTCCGTATGTCACCGAAGTCATTCCGGAAATGACAGAAGAGCAAATCGCCAACCAGCCGGTGGAGTACTACAAGAACGGCAAGCCGAAGCCGCCGAAGAAGCCCGTTAAGGTCAAGCCGCGGACCGGTTCAATTTTCAAAGCCATGAGCGTGGAAACCGTCACGCTGGATGAAGCTTTGGCGATCATGAGCCTGCCGCGAGTCTTGGGTGCAGACACCGAGGGCAACGAAATCACTGTGCAGAACGGCCGCTTTGGCCCGTATCTGAAGAAGGGTTCGGACTCGCGCTCCATCGGCTCCGAGGAAGAGATCTTCACCATCACGTTGGAAGCGGCGTTGGAGATATACTCCCAGCCCAAGCAGCGAGGCGCGCGCGCCGCGGTGCCGCCCTTGGCAGAGTTTGGTGAAGACCCCGTTTCAGGCAAGAACATTGTGGTGAAGGAGGGCCGCTTTGGCCCCTACATCACTGACGGCGTCACTAACATCACGGTGCCCCGCGGAACCGAAGTTGAACAGCTGACTCGGGAAACCGCCGTCGAGCTTCTGGCCGACAAGCGTGAGCGAGGTCCCGTTAAACGGACTGCGAAGGCGCCTGCCAAGAAGCCCGCAGCCAAGGCCCCGGCTAAGAAGAAGGCACCTGCCAAGAAGTAGCAGCCGCTGAAAAAGGGCAGTTAATGTAACAGCACAGAAGGCCCTCTGGTGGCAAAGCGAGGCAATACGCTTCGCCACCAGGCGGCCTTCTGCATGGAATGCGTTCCGAGGGACAATAATGGGCTTATGAGATTAGGCGTACTCGACATTGGGTCCAATACAGTCCACCTGCTGCTTGTTGATGCGCGCCCCGGGGCAAACCCCGTGCCCTACGCCTCCCACAAGCGCCCGTTGAGCTTGGTGAAGTACCTTGATGATGAAGGAAACATCAGCGACGAGGGCCAACATGAGCTGATTGAGTTCATCCTTGAGGCGTGGGAATTTGCTGCCAAGCACAAGGCAAAGGATTTGTTGGCGTTCTGCACCTCAGCCATCCGTGAATCCACCAATGGTGCGGCCGTACTGGCCAGGGTCCAGCATGAGACCACCGTCCGCCTGACCGAACTGACCGGCGAAGAGGAGTCTGCGATGACGTTCTTTGCCGTGCGTCGGTGGCTCGGCTGGGGTGCGGGCACCATTTTGAACCTTGACATAGGCGGTGGTTCCTTTGAGATCTCCCAGGGCGAGAACGAGCTGCCGGCTCTGGCCCATTCGGTGCCGTTGGGTGCCGGGCGGCTGACCCGGGAATGGTTGGCTGAGGACCCGCCCACGGCCAAAAGCATCAAGGAACTGCGCAAGCACATCAAATCGACGCTCAAGGAACCTATCGCGGAAACCAAGAAGCTCGGTGTCCCGAACATCGTGACGGGCTCTTCCAAAACATTCCGTGCGCTGGCACGCATAACGGGCGCTGCGCCGTCGTCCATGGGGCCCTATGTGCGCCGGGAACTTCACCTGAGCGATCTTGGCTTGTGGTCCCAACGGCTCTCAGCGATGTCCTCGGCGGACAGATTGTTCCTGCCGGGTGTCTCATCCGCACGGGCACAACAGGTGCTGGCCGGGGCGCTCGTGGCACAGAGCGCCCTTGAAATGTTCAATGTGACGAGCATGCAAATCAGTCCCTGGGCGCTGCGCGAAGGTTTGATTCTGCGGCGCCTTGACCAGTTGGTCTTTGATGGCCCGCTGGACCCGCCTGCACATGTTGCTAAGCTGAGAAATTCGGATACTAAGTAGTAGAAAGGATGTCAGGACCTATGGATTCAACCAGCCCTAATCACGGCGTCGATGTTCCCAAGGCTCCACGGCGGCACATTCCCGTGGCACTTTCCACGGCATCTGTGTATCCACTTTCGGTGCATGACGGGTTCGCGGTGGCGGCGGATTTGGGGTACGACGGCGTCGAGGTGCTCGTGACACACAACGGTGACAGCCAGGATTCATCCGCACTGAACCGGCTGGCCGAACGGTATGAGCAACCCATTTTGGCGATCCATGCGCCTACGCTCTTGTTGACGCAGCAGGTTTGGGGCAGTGCCTGGAACAAGGTACAGCGCTCAGCCCAGATGGCGGTGGATGTGGGAGCCGAGGTAGTGGTGGTGCATCCGCCGTTCCGCTGGCAGAACGGTTACGCCGAAACCTTTGCCCAGGGTGTACGCGATATTGCTGACGCTTTTGGAGTACGTATTGCAGTGGAAAACATGTACCCGTGGCGTGTCCGCGGACGCGAGGCATTGGCCTATCTGCCGCATTGGGATCCGGTGCGCATGGACTACCAGGACGTTACCTGGGACTTTTCGCATGCTGCCACGGCCGACGCTTCGAGCTTGTACGCCGTGCGGGCCCTCGGTAGCCGGCTGCGCCACGTCCACCTCACCGACGGGATTTCCCCGTCTACAAAGGACCAGCACCTGGTTCCGGGACGCGGCACGCAGGAGTGCGTTGAGGTGCTCCAGCACATTGCCCATAACGGGTTCGACGGCGCGGTGGTCGCCGAAGTTTCCACTCGCAAGGCCAAGGGCGCCGGGCAGCGCGAGGAATGGCTGGCCGAGACCCTTGAATTTGCGCGAGTGCATTTGGGTCAGACAGCGCCCTAGCGGGCCAGCGGCCGCGGCACCGTGGGCTGAGGGCTCGGTGCGCTGAGGGCTCGGTGCGTTGGCGGTACCGTGTGCTGACGGCGCTGCGGCTATCTCTTGTCGGGGCCAAGAGGCGTTTAACGTGAAATCGCCGGAGACGTCGTCACCAGTGGATGGGGGGAATCACTGGCGAGATCTCCGGCGATTTGATTGGTCTTCAGGACAAGACCAATCCGATCATCACTCGCACCCTTATGAGGTATTTAAAAGACTACGGGCGGCTCTTGAGAATAGCCCGGGCGCAAGCTGTGCATTTGCCGTTAAACAATTTTTGTGCGCCTTCTGAGCCCTGAACCCGGGGTTCTGCGTTGCCCCAGCTTGCGTGTGTTGCCGGTGCAAAGCAAAGATGGAGACATGATGAAAAAGATTGTGTTTCTGGGTTGTGGCTCTATGGGCGAGGCTATTCTGGCGGGCATGCTGGCCGCGGGGGTATCGCCGCTGTCGGTTGTTGTCACGGTGCGCCGCCCGGAGCGAGCCAATGAACTGGCAATCAGGCACGGTGTTACGGCGCTGGCCTCAAATGAGGAATCCGGTGCCAACGCTCAGGCTGTTGAGGGGGCAAGCGTGGTGATCCTTGGCGTCAAGCCGGTAGGGATCACGGCCTTGTGCCAAGAAATTGCCGGTTCGCTCGAGTCCAACGCTGTGGTGATCAGCGTTGCCGCAGCGGTTTCGCTTGCACAGTTGGAAGGGGCGCTGCGCCCGGGACAGCCCGTGGTGCGTTCCATGCCGAACACGCCGCTAAAGGTTGGCAGGGGCGTTGTGGCGCTATCCGCCGGATCATCCGTTGACGAGCATCATCTTGCCAGCGCCCATGAGATTTTCGATGGTTCGGGTGTGGTCCTGGATATTGCAGAAGATCAGCAAAACGCTGTTTCAGCCATCAGCGGTTCCGGCCCGGCCTACGCATTTTACTTAGCTGAGGCAATGGCGGCTGCGGCGCAGGACTTTGGGCTCTCGCCCCAGATAGCCCATGTGCTTGCCCGCGAGACCGTAGCAGGGGCAGGGATGATGCTTGCGGAGCCGGGGGCCAACGCCACTGAGCTGCGCCGTGCCGTGACAAGTCCCAAAGGGACCACGGAACAAGCCATCGCCAGCTTTGATCGCGAAGGCCTGCCCGGAATTATCCGTAAGGGTGCTCAAGCAGCTGCAGCAAGGGCCGCGGAGATCACGAAGGAGCTTTCCGCCCTCAACTGACGCTAGTGCAGCATTGGTCACATTTTTCACGACGCTAGTGCAGCAACGGTTAGTTGAGTCAGAACGCTATAGCTCTGGGCCCCATAGCTGGGATAGGGTCCGGCAGATGGGCCCCATTGCTGGGATAGGGTCCGCACGGGGGCTGGGGCAAGGGCAGGTCAGGAGGCGGCTTCCAGCGCTAACAGCAGGGCCTTGGCCTCGGGGCCACCCAGGTACGCGCCTGAGCGCCCGTCAGAGCGGACAACCCGGTGACAGGGAACCACCAGCGGCAGTGGATTGCGGGCACACGCTGTCCCCACAGCTCTCACAGCCCGCGGACTGGACGTCATGGCAGCCACCGTGGCGTAGCTGGCCGTATGCCCGTACGTGATCTGCGGCAGATAATCCAGAACCTCGCGCCGAAAGCCTTGCGCAAGCCTAAAATCCAAGGTCAGATCGAAGCGCCTCCGGTGCCCGGCGAAGTACTCATCCAGTTCGCGTGCAGCCTCATCAAGGCGTGCCGGTGCCAGAAATATCCGTGGGCTGATGTTCGCCGCTAGCGAGTCCAGCACGGAATCGTGGCCTTCGGAGGCGAAGGCCACCCGCACCAGCCCGGCCTCTGTGCGGGCCAACAACAGTGAACCCACCGGCGAATCGACTACGCGGTAGGCCACATCCACCAGCCCCTCGGCGGCCGCGGCAGCAGAAAAGTGCCCGGCCAGCGCAGCCAAGGCCGCAGCCTCGCCGCCGGTAAGCGGTGCCAAAATCTGCGGAATTCCAGTCTCACTCATTGCCCCTCAATCCTTTCCGTGTCCCTTGCCATCGCCGCCCAGCAGAGCACGCAGCGCCGCCATTGCATCAGAGGCGGCCCGCCGCGCAGCCGCCTCCGAATTCCCCAACAAAGCCGCCACCTCCGCATAGGGCAGCCCCACCAAATGGTGATAGACAACGGCCTCGCGCTGGCGCTGCGGCAACCTCGCCAACGCCGCCCACACGGCCGCAGCCGTTTCACCTGCCTCCACGGCATGTACGACGACGTCCCCGCCTTCCAGCGGACCGTCACCAGCGGTATCCATGGGTTCCGGGACGCGGGCCGTGCGGCGCAAGTGGTCCAGTGACTTGTTGCGTGCGATCGTGACAAGCCAGGCCTGCCAATTCACAACCTTTTGCGCTGTCGGGTAGGTCCGCAGGGCTGCCAGGAAGGTTTCCTGCCAGACATCGTCGGCGTCCACAACCCCCACCATCGCCCGGCATACCCGCAGCACGGCGGTTCCGTGGGCAGAAACCAGCATCTCAAAGGGCGGTGGAGCTGCACGGGGTGCAGCCGCTGCCCGTGCCAATCCGGCCCCGCCCGATTCGTTCATGCTCACTTAGAACAGCCTCACCTAGAACAGCGCCTCAGTGTGCCCCAGCGCTGGGTTCTCCAACTCCAGAAGAAACTCCTTGCGCTTCAAGCCGCCGGCATAGCCCACCAGTGAACCATCGGCACCAACCACGCGGTGGCACGGGACAATGATGCTGAGGGGATTGCGGCCGTTGGCAGAGCCCACGGCCTGCGCCATGGAGGGATCGCCCAGCATTGACGCTAGCGCCCCATACGTTCGCAGCTCACCATAAGGAATCTGACTCAGCGCATCCCAAACCCGCTGCTGGAACGGAGAGCCTACGGGAGCCAGTGGAATCGTAAACTCGCGCAGCGAGCCGGCAAAATACTCACCGAGCTGCTCAGCCGCGGCGCAGAGCACCGGTGAGCCTGGGGGCCCAACCAAGTCACCCAACGTCTCCCACGCTGGGCGGCGCTTATGCTCGGCCATGTACACGCCCGCCAACCCGGCGCGGTTCTCCACAAGGGTCAGCAGGCCCACGGGCGAGTCAATAATCAGGTGTTGCATTATCAAAAAACCTCCTGCCCTGTAGACGCACACCGCGTATAAAATGTGAGGTTAGGGCCGGGCGGCGAAGCGCTCCAGCAGGTCCACATAGCCTGAAACAATGAGCATATCTCGGCTGGAAACACGAGTATTTGGCTGGGCGTACGTGAAATCCTCACCCGGGGATTTCACGCCAACCACTGTCACCCCGTACCTGGAACGGACCTTGGATTCCTCCAGCGTAAAGCCCTGTGTTTCCTTGGGCGGGTACATTTTTACGATCGCGAAATCGTCGTCGAACTCGATGAAGTCAAGCATCCGCCCGCCCACTAGGTGCGCGGCGCGGACACCGGCGTCGGCCTCGGGGTAGATGACATGGTTGGCGCCAATGCGGGTCAGGATCTTGCCGTGCGACTGCGTGATCGCCTTGACCCACAGGTGCGCGATGCCCAGATCCACCAGGTTCACCGTGATGAGCACGCTGGATTCAATGGAGGTACCCACACCCACCACGGCGGAGCTGAAGTCCTGCGCGCCGAGCTGGCGCAGCGCGTCAATGTTGGTGGCGTCGGCCTCAACCACGTGGGTGAGCACGCCCGCCCACTTTTGAACCAGGGCCGGATCGCGTTCTATAGCCAAGACTTCGCGGCCCTGCTTGACCAGTTGGTGTGCCGTGGCAGCCCCGAAGCGGCCCAGACCTATCACCAACACGGGCGCGTTGTGTGGTGGGCGGTTGCTGGAGTCTATTTTCTCAGCCAATGATGGGCCTCTCTTCCGGGTAGTGGTACAGCTGGCGGCGTTGGCGCAGAGCCAGCGCTGAGGCCAGGGTGATGGAGCCCACCCTGCCGAAGAACATCATGGCGGACAGGATGTACTTGCCCGACGGCGGCAGCTCGCCGCTGAGCCCCGTACTCAGTCCCACGGTGGCGAAGGCCGAGATGGTCTCAAAAAGTACCCGGTCAAGGCTTTCCCCGGAGATGGCCAGCAGGAGCCCGCAAGCAATCATGACGAAGGTGGCACCCATCATAATCACAGAGATGGCCACGCGCATGGTGCCTTGGGGGATGGTGCGGCCGTGGATTTTCACATCGTTATCACCCCGGGCCTCGGCCACAATGGCCAGGAACATCACAGCCAAGGTGGTGACCTTGATACCTCCTGCTGTTGAGGCCGAACCGCCACCCACAAACATGAGGGCGTCGGTGAGCAACATGGTGGAAGAATGCATGGCATTCATATCCACCAGGTTAAATCCAAGGGACCGGGTCATGACGGAGGCGAACACGGAGTGCGTGATCTTGTCTCCCACACTCATCCCGCCAATGGTGTCAGGGTTGGTCCACTCCATGGCACCCCACAGGATGGCGCCGGACACTAACAGCATGAGCGAAACCTGGATGGTGAGTTTTGCGTGCAGCGTCCACTTTTTGAAGCGGAAGCCCGTGGCCAAAAGCACCATCAGCACAGGGAAGCCTAGGCTGCCAATGAAGCCGCCAATCATGAGCGGGGTCAGGATCCACAGATCGGCTTCGTAGGGGACTACACCGTCTGAATGAGGTGTGAAACCAGCGTTGTTAAAGGCGGAGATAGAGTAGAAAGTGGCGTGCCAGATGGCTTGGGGGAGGGGCTCGCCCAAGATCAGGAACCGCGGTGCCAACGCCAAAGCCAAGATCACCTCAATGGCTACGGAGGTGCTGATGACGATGCGCAGCAAGGTACCTACCTCGCCCATGCGGCCAGCGTTCATGGCTTCCTGGGCAATGAGTTTCCCGCGCACTCCAAGCCGTTTGCTGACCATGAGGGCCATCAACGAGGCGAGCGTCAAGATGCCCAAACCACCCACGAAGATGCCAATCAAGATCACCAATTGGCCAAAGAATGACCAATGCAAGGCCGTGGAAACGGTGGTCAGCCCGGTCACGCAGACAGCTGATGCCGCCGTGAACAGTGCGTCATAGAAGGGGGTTGCCTGACCATCCCGGGCTGCTGCTGGCAGGCACAGAGTAAAAGTGAAGGCAAGAATAACCAGGGCAAAAACAATTAACGCCAACCTGGCGGGGGAACTATTGGCCACCCGGTCCACGAAGTCGCGGACGCTCACTACAACGCGTACCGGCCAGTTGGGCAGCCATTGGGGAAGTGCGGTTCTAACAGCCAACGCGGTACTTCCCCTCCTGCCGTAAGTTACTGCCACGAAATGCTCAAGAAGTCGTGGATACGTCATTTGTGCCTGGACTTCGATAGCCTGTGATGGATGTCATCAATTGCCAGCTCAGGGCCAGCGGCCGTCCCGACAAGCATAGTCTGCGATGCGGCTATGTCTGCGTACAATTTTGGCCCAAACCATCCTATGTCGCCCAAGCGCCTTGACCTGACGGCAACGCTTGCCCGTGAGCTGGGAATCTTTGATTTGCCGCAGGTTGATGTGGTGGAGGCCTATGTGGCTTCCGACGACGAACTTGCCGCAGTGCACACGCGCGAGTACATTGACGCGGTGCATCGTGTGGGGCAGGACCCTACCCTCAGTGATCCAGAACGCGGGCTGGGCACGGAGGACGACCCCGTCTTTGCCGGCATTCATGAGGCAAGCGCACGGCTGGCTGGCGGCTCACTCGTGGCCGCCAACGCCATTATTAGTGGTGCCGTTCCCCGTGCAGTGAACTTTGGTGGCGGCATGCACCACGCCTTTGCCGATAAGGGCGCCGGCTTCTGTATTTACAACGACACCGCGCTTTGCATCCAAAAACTGCTCGATTCCGGTGTTTCCAAGATTGTTTACATCGACATTGATGCTCACCACGGTGATGGCACCGAAAAAATATTCTGGGATGAACCGCGTGTTTTGACCATTTCGCTGCATGAAAGCGGTGTGAGCCTGTTTCCTGGCACAGGGTTCGCCAACGATCTTGGCGGGCCGGGAGCCATAGGTTCCGCTGTCAACGTCGCTTTGCCGGCGGGCACCTCAGATGCCGGCTGGCTGAGAGCCTTCCACGCCGTCGTGCCTCAGTTGGTGGAAGCCTTTGCGCCGCAGGTAATTGTCAGTCAGCACGGGTGTGACTCACACCGGGACGATGAACTGACGCACTTAAACACCAGTGTGGACGGGCAGCGGGAGGCCGCGCTGAGCATTGCGGCGCTGGCTGACAAGGTGTGTGGTGGCCGTTGGATCGCCATGGGCGGCGGCGGGTACAACATTGTCTCCGTAGTGCCGAGGGTATGGAGCCATCTGATGGCGATTGCTGCCGGGCGCCCGGTCCCGCTGCGCACGGCAGTTCCTGAGGCGTGGCGCAGTTATGTAGCGGAGAAGTACGGCAAGGTTGCACCCCTGCTCATGAGCGAAGACGCAGACACCTGGTGGCGTTCCTGGGAAGTTGGCTACAACCCCTCCGATGCGCTGGACCGAACCGTCATGGCCACACGGAAGGCCGTTTTCCCTCTCTACGGCTTGGACCCATGGTTCGACTGATCCCGGCCGTACCCTGAAGCTCTTTAAGCGTTTCAAGATGCTGTGAGCGGCATATGTCGCTAGGGTAGTGGGATGGTTGTTGAAAAAGTCTTTGCGGTGATCGCCGAAAGCACCCGTCGGGATCTTTTAGAAGCGCTGGCCCAAGAGAGTAAATCGGTGGGGCAGCTGGTCGATGAATTGGGTGTTTCCCAACCCACAGTCTCGAAGCACTTGCGCGTGCTGCGTGAAGCCGGAGTGGTGACTATGCGTGCGCAAGGTCAAAAACGCTACTACCTCATCAATACCGAGCCGCTTGCCCTGGTATCCACCTGGTTGGAAACCCTCGGGGCCACCGGGGCTGCCCGCGCGGCGAGCACAACCGCGGGGGCTGCGACTTCCGCCGTTGTCAGTGCCCCCGGCGCCGCGCCTGTGGTGAAGCTTCGCCCCGCGGCTACGGCTGCCCCTGCTGTGCCTGCCCCTGCTGTACCTGCCGCTGCTGTGGTTTCTGCTCCTGTGGTTGCGCCGGAGCCTGCGCGCCAACTGGTACCTGCCGCAGCGGGTACCGATTCCCACATGAGCGATTCCGCCGTGGCTGCTTCCCACGTGACCGATTCGGAACAGCTGAGGAACGCTACGGCCGTGGTTCCCTTCGATAGCGTGCACTCCGGTGTTGCGCAGCCTAATGAATACGAAGGCGGTGTACCCGGACAAATCAGCCGCAGTATGGGCAGGGCGGCGAATAAGGCTGCCGATCTGTTGGCTAACTTGCCCGCCCTACCCGCGTTCAAGCGACGCAAAAGCTAAAAATAACAAAAAAATCTTACTGCTTGATCAAGATACGTATGATCATGCATAAAATACTGAATTGTGAGAAAAATTAGTCTAAGTGGCACCATGACTGGAAAATTGCCACAGAGAATATTTATGCGCTGCATGACGGCGCCTCACCCTTTTCAGGAGACTCATGGATACCAGGCTCGAAGCCATCCGGGAGCAAGTTTTAGCCCGCAACCCCGGTGAAAAAGAATTCCACCAGGCAGTACTGGAAGTTTTTGAAAGCCTTGGCCCCGTTTTGGATAAGCATCCAGAATTTGTTGACGCCGCCGTGCTGCAGCGTTTGTGTGAGCCTGAGCGTCAGATCATCTTCCGGGTGCCGTGGATGGATGATTCCGGCCGTGTGCAGATCAACCGCGGGTTCCGTGTGGAATTCAACTCAGCTCTTGGCCCGTACAAGGGCGGACTGCGCTTCCACCCCTCGGTATACCTGGGCATTGTGAAGTTCCTCGGTTTCGAGCAGATCTTCAAGAACGCCCTGACAGGTATGCCCATTGGTGGCGGCAAGGGCGGCTCCGACTTTGACCCTCGCGGCAAGTCTGACGGCGAAGTTATGCGCTTCTGCCAGAGCTTCATGACTGAGCTTTACCGCCACATTGGCGAGTACACCGACGTTCCTGCCGGTGACATTGGGGTTGGCGGCCGGGAAATTGGCTACCTCTTCGGTCAGTACAAGCGCATCACTAACCGCTACGAATCCGGTGTTCTGACCGGCAAGGGCATCGGTTGGGGCGGCTCCTTGGTGCGTCCGGAAGCTACAGGCTTTGGCACCGTGATGTTCACACAGGAAATGCTCAAGACCCGCGGTCAGTCCCTTGACGGACAGCGCGTCGTTGTTTCCGGCTCCGGTAACGTAGCCACCTTCGCCATTGCCAAGGCCCAGCAGTGGGGTGCCAAGGTTGTGGCTTGCTCGGATTCCTCCGGCTACATTGTGGACGAGAACGGCATTGACGTCCCGCTGCTGCGCCAGATCAAGGAAAAAGAGCGCGGCCGCTTGAAGGAATACGCGGTCCGCCGCGGTTCCTCTGTCAGCTATGTTGAAGGCGGTTCCGTCTGGGACGTCAACGCCTCCGTTGCGCTGCCGTGTGCCACGCAGAATGAAATCAACACTGACGCAGCCACCCGCATGGTCAAGAGCGGCCTGGTTGCCTTGGCTGAAGGCGCCAATATGCCCTCCACAAGTGGTGCTATTGCCGTCTTCCAGGAAGCTGGCATCCTGTTCGCTCCGGGCAAGGCAGCCAACGCCGGTGGCGTGGCCACCTCTGCCTTGGAAATGCAGCAGAACGCCAGCCGTGACGCTTGGTCCTTCGAGCACACCGAGGAGCGCCTGCACAAGATCATGATCGGCATCCACGACCGCTGTGCCGAGACCGCAGATACTTACGGCTCACCGGGCAACTACGTGGTGGGCGCCAACATTGCCGGCTTCGTCAAGGTTGCTGACGCCATGCTGGCGCAGGGTTTGATCTAAGCTTCACAGCTTCACAGCTTCACAGCTTCAAGAAGTACGACGGCGCGTTCCCCCTGCCGTGGGGAGCGCGCCCTCGTTCCTTTAAGGGATAGTGGGACAATCTTGGTTACGTTCAAGACGGCACACCGGCGCACATGCCTGATATTTTCAAAAGGAACCACATGAACCTGCGATCCACTGGGGAAACAGTGCTGTACAGCAACGAGATGTCGGAGCAGTCCCTGGCTGATTGGGTGCGTGAGGGGCCGGTGACTGTTGAGGACGGCTACGGTGGGGCCGTGTTGGGCAGTAGCGCTGACCCGGTGAAAATGGGTGCGCATGCCCATTTCCTCCTCTGGTGCCCCATTATTTTCCCGGACCGGATTCGGATTTCTTGGGACTTCCAACCCCTCGAGGGCCAGGGGCTTGCCATGCTCTTCTTTGGAGCTCAAGGCAGCGCCGGCCGCGATCTTTTTTCTCCTGAGCTTGCCCCACGCACCGGGTTCTATCCGCACTACCATTCCTCAGATATCAAAGCGCTTCACATCTCCTATCAGCGGCGTAAGTTTGCTTCCGAAAGGGCTTTCCGCACGTGTAATCTGCGCAAGAGTCCGGGGGCGCACCTTGTGGTGCAGGGCGCAGACCCGCTGCCAAGCCCGGAGGATGCAGAGGGTTTCTATCACATGGAAATCTGTAAAGATGGCCCGCAAGTCACGCTTGAGATCAACGGACTGCGGATCTTCCAATGGCTGGATGAGGACCCCGCCACCGGCCCGGGCATCGGCGGGGGATACTTGGGTTTACGCCAGATGGCACCGCTGTGGGCAGTCTATAGAAACCTCGTTGTCACCGCGTTGCACTGACGTGGACTTGACCCCACGAGTTGGCGGAAAAGTGGCTTGCCAGGGCAATGGCTCGTTGGAGGAGCAATCACGGATACCCTAGGGGAAGTGCCGGAAAACTAGCTCTCCGGCTTTTCACTCAAGGAGTGTGAACCGTGGTCAGTGCAACGGCGCCTGGGCATGTAGTGGTTGTTGGTGCGGGGATTATTGGTTTGTCCACCGCGTGGTACCTGCAGGAACAAGGCGTTAAGGTCACAGTGGTTGATAGGGGTGAAGTGGCGTCCGGTTCATCTTGGGGAAATGCTGGCTGGCTGACCCCGGCACTGACGCTTCCGCTGAGTGAACCCTCCGTGCTCAGCTATGGGCTCAAGGCCATTCTGGATCCGGCGTCCCCCCTCTACATCCCCTTTTCCACCGACCCCTTGCTGCTGAAATTCCTGCTCGGCTTTGCCCGCAACTGCACGCCCGGGAAATGGCGGGCTGCCATGAAAATTTTTGCCGAGCTTGGTCGGTCCGGGATCGACGCGTTCCAAGAACTTGCCGAGGGCACCCCGGCGCTCGCTGAGCCCACGCATCTGGCCGACCCCTTCCTGACCGGCTTCGCCTCGCTGAAGGACCGTGATGCCCTGGTTAAGGAATTTCATGTGATCCGTGAAACGGGTGGTCACGTGGACTTCACTCTCATGAGTGGGGAGGAAATCCGCCATCTGGAACCAGCCCTGGGTGCCGGAGTTGCGGCCGGCATTGCCATCCGTGACCAGCGCTTCATTGACCCGCCGAACTTCATGGCTTCCCTCGCCGAAGCCGTGATAGCCCGTGGCGCCACTGTGACCACGGCCTTCACAGTGCTCGATGTCAGGGACACCGGCAGCGGTGTTGAGGTGATTGGTTCGGCAGGGCGTTCCCTGATTGCCGACGCCGTTGTCCTCGCCACGGGTGCCTGGTTGGGGACGCTCGCACGCAAGTTTGGCGTCAAACGGGTAGTGCAGGCAGGCCGCGGCTACAGTTTCACCGTGGTCCCGGAGGCCATACCCACCCACCCCATTTACTTCCCAGCCCAACGTGTTGCCTGCACGCCCTTGGGGAACAGATTGCGCGTGGCGGGGATGATGGAGTTCCGGAACGCTGATGCACCCTTGGATGCCCGGCGTATCAAGGCCATTGTGGACGCAGCCTCACCCATGTTTACCGGTATTAACTGGGATGACCGGGCCGAGGAATGGGTGGGGTCCCGGCCCTGCACCACCGACGGTTTCCCGCTGGTGGGTGCCACCCGCTCCCCACGCGTGCACGTGGCTGGCGGGCATGGCATGTGGGGAATCGCGCTGGGCCCGCTCACGGGCAAAATGGTGGCTGCGGAGTTGACGTCCAATACCCCGCCAGCCAGCATGCGCCACTTCAACCCGTTGCGTTAGGGTGCTGGCCGCAGCTCAGTTCAAGAGTCCACATGTGACGCGACCGATTTGCGGGGTGAAGAATTTTCGGCATATGGTGTGGACATGACAAACCGTTGGTATGCGTATTTTTCGTTGGCTCTGGAGGAGCCCGCGTCTAACTGACACGCATCCATCACCTTCAGAGCCAACAGGACAGAGAATCTTTCTCTGTCCTTCGCCATTTCCAGGCGGGTTTCTGAAAAGGGGCTCGCTGCCAGCCCGCAAAAGGAACCCTCTCACATGAGCATCACAGCAGCCGCAGAATCCACCACAAACTCAGCCCCAGCCATCACAGCAAATCTGCGTGTCAGCCAATTCACGGCCCTTCCCTCACCTGCGCAACTGAGCGCAAAGCTGCCGCTCGATGCCCACACAAGCAACGTCGTCGAACGTGGCCGTGACCAGGTCCGCGCCATCATGGACGGGCTTGATGACAGGCTCCTGGTGGTAGTAGGCCCGTGCTCCATCCATGACACCAAGGCCGGTTTGGAATACGCGGCACGGCTGGCTGAAACCGCCAAGGAACACGAAGCGGACCTCTTGATTATCATGCGCGCCTACTTCGAAAAGCCCCGCACCACTGTGGGTTGGAAAGGCCTGATCAATGATCCCGCCCTGGACGGCAGTCATGATGTGGCAAAGGGGCTGGAGTTGGCGCGCGAGTTTCTGCTGAACGTGGCCGCGCTGGGGCTGCCTACCGGCACCGAATTCCTTGAGCCCATCAGCCCTCAGTACACGGCAGATTTGATCTCCTGGGGTGCCATTGGCGCCCGTACCACTGAAAGCCAGATCCACCGCCAGCTCAGCTCCGGCCTATCTATGCCGATTGGCTTCAAAAACGGCACCGATGGCGACCTGCAGGTTGCCCTTGACGCCTGCAACGCAGCCAGTGCGGCACAGTCCTTCTTGGGAATTGATGGCGACGGGCGCGCTTCTCTTGTCAGCACGGCCGGCAACCAGGACACGCACGTGATCCTGCGTGGCGGGCGCAAGGGCCCCAACTACAAGGCCGCAGAGGTGGCGGCTGCCTCCGCCAAGGCTGCCGGGTCCGGGGTGAACCCGCGCCTGATCGTGGATGCCAGCCATGCCAACTCCGGCAAGAGCCACCACCGTCAAGCAGAAGTGGCGCTGGAAATTGGGGCCCAGCTGGAAACAGGCGACTCCTCGGCGCACACCATTGCCGGTGTCATGCTTGAAAGTTTTTTGGTGGGCGGCGCCCAGAATCTCAATGTTGAGCAGGTTGCCGCTGGCGAGGCGGAGCTGACATACGGTCAAAGTGTCACGGACGCCTGCATGGACTGGGACGTCACGGCCGATGTCTTGACCAAGCTGGCGCAAGCCTCACGTGTGCGGCGCACCAGCAACCAGGTGTAGGTCAAAGCAGGGCTTGGGGCGGCGGTTTCGTGTTCTGAGGCATCGCTGGGGGCATGGAGACGCCGCTAAGCATCTCTAAACCAAGCATCTCTAAACCATGTACTGGAGAGCCATATTGTTAGGCTGGAGGTGCGCTGATAGCGTACGAAGCAGCGGAGCGTTCAACGGGCGCTGAAACCGGGGCACAACCAGAATGGGGTGGTGGCGGAAATGATTCGGTTTCTCTTGCGCACAGCAATCAATCTTGTTGATTCATTGGTGGCAGGGCGGCTGGATTCTTGGCATTTTCATCATCGACCGTTGGTGGGCCAAGCGCCGTCGTGCCAAGACAGGCAAATAACATCCGCCCCATTCACATCGGCCCCAACAGCACCTAGAGTTAGCGTTTAGAACGCGGTTGAACCCGCGCTCTGGACGGCTAACACCTAAGTGAAATGGACCCAACAGCCATGATGCAGGAGTCAAATCTTCAAGATGTGAATTTCCTTACGGTGCAAGAAGTTGCCGAGCTCATGCGCGTGTCAAAGATGACTGTGTACCGGATGGTGCACGCTGGAGAGCTGCCAGCAGTGCGTTTTGGGCGCTCCTATCGGGTCCCGGCAAGCGCCGTCGAAAGTTATTTGCGCTCGGCAGTGGTCGATGGCACAGGGACTCATGGAAACCCCGGTTCGGCGCATACAGGGTAAAGGCGGTACCCTAGGAAAGATCCATTTTCGGCTTTGACCGATTCCTGCGATCGGTCGACCAATCGTTTACGGCCTCATTCGAGGTTGTTCTATGCAGTTTGTGAGGAACTTTCATGGGTTCAGTAGTTAAGAAGCGCCGCAAGCGGATGTCCAAGAAGAAGCACCGCAAGCAGCTTCGCAAGACGCGTCACCAGCGTCGCAATAAGAAGTAAATCTTCTTCTTTATCAAAAAAGCACCCGTTCACCCTTGTGGTGGGCGGGTGCTTTTTCATGCTCTAGGCCCCAAATAGTGGGAGTGGTGGAGGGATTAGCGCTTGCGCATCATCGAGATGCCCTTCCAGAGGCCATAGACAACTCCGGCTCCGGTGGCTGCCTTGAGCCCCAGCGTGGCTGCACGGCGCCCCGAGCGGTAGTCATAAATGGGCCAGTTGTTCTCCTTGGCGTGCTTGCGAAGCTTTGCGTCGGGATTGATGGCCACAGGATTGCCCACGGTAGTCAGCAGCGGGATGTCATTGTAAGAATCGCTATAAGCCCAGCAGCGCGTCAGATCCAGATCTTCGCGGACAGCAAGTTCCTCAATGGCGCGGCCCTTGGCCGGTCCGTGCAGGATCTCGCCCACGAGGTGACCCGTGTAGACGCCGTCCGCTATCTCCGCGACCGTGCCCAGGGCACCCGTCAGGTTCAGCCGGGAGGCAATGACGCCGGCTACTTCCACGGGGGTGGCGGTAACCAGCCACACTTGACGCCCGGACTTCAAATGTTCCTGGGTCAGCGCTTTGGTTCCGGGCCAGATCTTGGAGACGATCATCTCGTCATAGACCTCTTCGCCAAGTTGGCGGATGAATTCGGTGCTGATGCCAGCGGCTAGTTTTTGTGCAGAATCCTGAACGGAGTGGACATCGTTCATATTTTCCCCGCGCAGGATGAACTTTGCCTGCTTCCACGCGAAGCCGGCAACGTCCTGCAGGGTAAATGCCCGCTTCTGATACATCTTGCGGGCTACATGGAACAGACTGGCGCCCTTCATGAGGGTATTGTCCACGTCAAAAAAGGCTGCCTCGCCTTGGTGCACTGCAGCAGTCGAGGGGGCCTCGGCACTGTTGGAAGTCACGTCGGGCATGGAATGAGTCTAGTCAATGCTTCGTGCCACCGCCTGCCACGCCACTACCTGCCGGGGGTTAACTCTGGGCAAAATCATATATTTCGCGCACGGAGAGCGCCCATGGTGCTGGGCCTACGGGTCCAGGGCCCTCCGGTAGCTTTACGTTGAGTACCGTTGTAGCTATGGAATCTATTCTCAATAACCCCGCTGCAACACCCGAGCTACCCAAAGTGCCACTCCTACAGCTTGTGACACGGTCGGGGTGCCATCTGTGTGAGAACGCACGTGAGGTGGTGGATACCATTGCCACGCAATTGCAGTTGCACTGGACCGAGGTCAGCCTGGATGACCATCCCGAACTGACGGAACGCTATGGCGAGGAGATCCCAGTTGTTCTTGTTAACGGGATCCAGCGCGACTTTTGGCACATTGACCCGATCCGCCTGGGCAACATCCTCAGCCAAGCGCTCACTGGGAACTCCTGAGGCCCTGCTGCCGGGCGCTTGCCGCCGCGTCCGCTGCCGCTTCGAGGCGAGTAGGCCGTGGCTTTTGGCTCTGACCCCGCGAAGTCATAGAGTTATTGCAGGCCAGCACGGACGTTGCGGACGCATGTTCAGTATCTACGGGCGGCCTTATTTTGAGAATGTGGAGTAGTGATGTGAACCCAGCGCAGCCCGTGGAGGAGCCTGTAGCAGAGCCGGCCAGGCAGCTGCCTGCTGCCACTGTGTCCCGGTTGACCCTCTACTTGCGCACACTCAACGCGTTGCTGGCCGAAGGTGCCGAAAGTGTCTCCTCGGAAGCCTTGGCCGAGTCTGCTGGTGTGGGTTCCGCCAACGTCCGCAAGGACCTGTCCTATCTGGGCTCCTACGGAATCCGCGGGGTGGGCTACGAAGTGGCCAACTTGAGCCGCAAAATTGCCCAAGCACTTGGCCTGACCCATGAATGGCGTGTTGCCATTGTGGGTGCCGGTAACTTGGGCCGCGCTCTGGCCCGCTATGCCGGGTTCGAATCACGTGGCTTTGACGTAGTTGCCCTACTTGATGCCGACGAGATGCTGGTAGGCACAGAAATTGGCTGGCTACGTGTCAGTGATGTGGGAAACCTCGAAAAAGTTGTGAGCTCCACACGGGCCAACATGGTGGTGTTGGCGCTGCCAGCGGCCGTTGCACAGTCTGTCTGTGACAGAGTGGTGGCCGCCGGCGTGCGCAGCATCCTCAGTTTTGCCCCCGTAGCCCTGAGCGTTCCCGGCAACGTGAACTTGCGCAAAGTGGATATGGCTACAGAGCTGCAAATTCTTGCCTATCATGCGCAGCGGCTCCAGGGCGCACACCTGGACGAGGACTTACCGGGCGTCTAAGCAGTGCCGCTACAGGCTCTTGCGGGCTTTGTGGGCGAGGAAGAACTCCTTGGCGGGGGATCGGTACAGCAAGAACACCGCAACAAGGCCCAGCACAATCTGAACAATTGCCACCGGATTGAGCTGTCCTAGAAGCAACAGCGAGAACAGAGCCAGCACCAAGGCAGTGGTGCGCGCACCGTTGGACCCTTTGCGAATGGCGCGAGCCAACAAGAAGTACGACGCCGTCATGACGATACTCAACACGAAGCCGAGGAACAAAATAGTGTCCAGAAGTGCCGCATCTGAGTAGACGGCGGCCAGCTCAGGGGAGGCCGCGAGAGTCTCTTGGAGGACATCGAGAACAGGGGCCTTGGCCGCTGGTACCAGCAGCACCACCAGGAGGACGATGACGGAGAGTGCCTGCATAATTCCGGCTGCAACAATGAGCCTGCAAGCCATCCTGACCCGGGCCGGAGGTGCCAGCTGTGCGCCCCCGGCACTGGCTATGCCTGATTGGCTGACCGGCGGGCCCGGATAGGCCAACGCGGGCGGCAGATTTGCGCCGGCTTGTGCGTCCTTCACCTCCTGAGGAAGTTCCCACCCAGCGGGCGCATATTGGCCGTAACGGGGAACGCCAGGGGAGATTTCGCCGTAGCTGCCAGGGATGGGCGGGCTGCTAGGGGCTGGCGGGGTTTGCTCTTGAGGCTCTTCACCGGGGGTGCTCATGGGATTGCTCTCTCAAAGGGTTCGGGCCCAATATGTGTGGGCTCAATGGGTTCAGGCACTGATCAGTTGCGGGTACAGCCACTGACCAGCTGGCAGGCCCATCGCGGCCAGAGATGGAGAGGGCCGCTGCGGGTCTCATATAAACCCTACGCGACCTGCTGCGTGGCAACTATTGGAGAAAAATTTTGCCGGCAAATCCCCGCCCATCCCAAGAGCGAGGGGAGCGGGGGAGCAGAATCCACCTGACACCCCTCGGGGAGTATCCGCGCATGGGGAGGGCAGCAAAATGCCGGCCCGAAAAATCTCGGACCGGCAGGAGAACCTCCAGAAAGTAGGTTGCTCCAGCTGCTTCGGTTGCATTCAGTTGCGAGGCGGTGCTAGACAGCCTTCACGAAGGCAACTTCGAGGGAAATCGTGACTTTGTCAGAGACCAGCACGCCTCCTGCTTCCAGGGCAGCATTCCAGGTCAGGCCAAATTCCTTGCGGCTGATCACGGTCTTGGCTTCGAACCCCGCGCGGGTGGCGCTGAAAGCGTCAACGGCCACGCCGCCGAACTCGCCCTTGAAGCTCACAGTCTTGGAGATGCCCCGGATAGTCAGTTCCCCCGTCATCTCGAAGTCTTCTTCATCGCCGGAAACGGAGGTGGAGACAAATGTCAGTGTGGGGAAGAGATCAACATCGAAGAAGTCGGCGCCGCGGACGTGGGCGTCGCGGTTGGCGTCACCTGAGCTAAAGCTTGCGGCCGTGATGGTGGCCGTGACGGAGGCGTCGGCCAGTGTCTGGCCGAGGTTCAGGGAGCCTTCCATCTCGGTGAACTGGCCGCGGACCTTGGAAATGCCGGCATGGCGGACCATGAAGCCCACGGTGCTGTGTGAGCTATCAAGAGTCCAGAGGCCCTGGGCCAGCCCGGTTGATTCACTGATTGTTGCTGACATGTGCTGCTCCTTGAATGGTTGTAACTACGCGTTGGAACCACCTGTGTGGCGGCCGGTCACAGACTATAAGCATGCGTTTGCATCTAATATTCCCGAGTGAATGAAATTCATTCGGCTCCGGATTAACCCCTTCCACAACAACTTTGAGAAACTGGGTACATGTCCCGAGTAACTGTGCATCTTTTGCGTCACGGCGAGGTTTTTAACCCCAATGGCGTCCTCTACGGCCGGCTCCCCGAGTTTCACCTCTCTGAGCGTGGACGAGCCATGGCGGTCATGGTGGCGGAGCACTTTGCAGCGGCCGCCAAGAACGGCGCTGGTGCACCGGTTTATCTGGTGGCCTCGCCTCTGACGCGAGCCCAGGAAACGGCGGCGCCCACGGCAGCAGCGTTGGGCCTTGAGATTGTGACTGATCCGCGCATCATTGAGGCCGAGAACCACTTCGAGGGGCTCGTTATGAATAAAGCGGAGCTGGCCAAGCCAAAGCACTGGCCTTACTTCGTGAACCCGTTCAAGCCTTCGTGGGGTGAAGCATACTCAGCCCAAGCGCAGCGCATGCTGGAGGCGGCACGCGATGCCCGCCGTCGTGCTTTTGAAATTGGTGGAGACGGGGCCCAAGCCGTCATGGTCAGCCATCAGCTCCCCATCTGGTCCACGCGCCGCAGCGCTGAGGGCAAGCGTCTGTGGCACGATCCCCGCAATCGGGAGTGCACCCTCGCCTCCCTGACGTCATTGACGTTCGACGGCGATGATGTGGTCGATGTTGTGTACAGCGAGCCCGCTGCCGCATTACTACCAGGCGCTGCAACCACCCCCGGAGCCTGAGCGGCATACAGCTGACCATCAGCTTTTCGACATACTGTAGAACAAAATGTCATGTCTGCGCGCAGTCATGGCTTAACCATGAAATGAAAGAAACGCGTCGTGACTTCTTTGATGAGCCGTAGGGCGCTTTTTGCCGCTGGCGGGGCAGCCTTGACGGTGGCTCTGGCCGCTTGCTCGGGAAATGACCCTCTGGCGGACCAGGCCAATGCCGGAGATAACAAGAACTACATTGCCGGGGACGGCTCGGTCACGGAATACGGGGCCGCGGACCGCAAGGATCCGGTGGCCTTCAAGGGCGTCTTGTTTGACGGCGGCACGGTGGACGCAGCTGATTTTGTGGGAAAAGTCACCGTCCTTAACTTTTGGTACGCGGCCTGTGGACCTTGCCGCATTGAAGCCCCTGATCTGCAAGCGCTCTACACGGACTTTAAGTCTCAGGATGTGGAGTTCTTGGGCGTCAATGTTCGTGATGAAAAGGCCGCTGCAGAAGCCTTTGAGCGTAACTTCGGGCTCAGTTACCCCAGCGTTGCGGATAAGGACGGCGGGGTGCTGCTGGCCATGACCAAATATGTGCCCCCGGCCGCGGTGCCCACCACGCTCGTGTTGGATAAGTTGGGCCGCGTTTGCGCCCGCATCCTCGGTGTTGCAGAGAAGGGCACCTTGAAGGCGCTCATCAGCAGTGCGCTGACGGAAAAATAGCGGCCAACCTCCTTCATGAACAATCCATTTGCCGAGACAATTCTGAGCGGCTCCATGCTGCTGGCCATGCCGGTGGCGCTGTTGGCTGGCCTTGTCTCCTTCCTCTCGCCGTGCGTGCTGCCTCTTGTTCCCGGGTATCTGGGCTACGTCAGCGGATTGACCGGTGCCGATCTTGAAAACCAGCGCCGCGGCCGCATGTTTGCCGGGATTGGGTTATTCGTGCTCGGCTTCTCCGTGGTGTTTGTGCTTATTGGGGCCGTTTTCGGTCAGCTGGGTGCCTGGCTCATGGGGCCCGACGCCGCCTGGGTCACCCAGGTGCTGGGCGTGGTGGTGATTCTCATGGGTGTGGTGTTCCTTGGTGGGATGAGCTGGTTCCAAAGCGAAGCGAAAATTCATGCCAAGCCGCCGGCCGGCTTGTGGGGCGCACCCATTTTGGGCGTAACCTTTGGATTGGGCTGGGCACCATGCATTGGCCCCACCTTCAGTGCCGTGCAATTGCTCGCCTTCTCCGACGGTCCCAACGCGGCCAAGGGTGCGTTCCTGACCTTTATTTATTGTTTGGGGCTGGGACTGCCGTTCCTGCTCATTGCCCTCGGTGCCCGCCGCGGGCTCGGAGCCCTCGCATTTTTCCGCAGTCACCGCCGCGGGCTCCAGTATTTTGGCGGGGGCATGCTGATCCTGCTGGGTGTTTTGATGGTGTCAGGCTTGTGGGGGATCTGGATCAACGACCTGCAGCTTTGGTTCGCTAATGAAGTCAGGTTGCCAATCTAATGAAAGAGACAGTGGTGAAAGAACCCAAGGGCAAGGCGCCCCAGGCTGGTGCCAGCGAGGTGGTCCTGCCGCAGCTCGGCTTCGGCGGGATGCTCCGGTGGGCTTGGCGTCAGTTGACCAGCATGCGCACAGCCTTGTTTTTGTTGTTGATGCTGGCTGTTGCTGCTGTGCCTGGATCCCTTTTCCCGCAGCGGCCCTCCGCCCCTGCCGAAGTGACCCAGTACCTGAAGGACAACCCCGGTTCCGGTCCCATCATGGACTGGTTCAGGCTCTTTGACGTGTACTCCTCGCCGTGGTTCGCGGCCATCTACCTGCTGCTGTTCACTTCTTTGATTGGCTGTGTGCTGCCGCGCGCCAAAATCCATTGGAAGGCCATGCGCTCGGCGCCGCCGCGCACCCCCAAGCGGCTTTCCCGCCTGGCAGAATACGGCACTGTCACCATCCCGGCCGGCAGCGGCATTGACGCCGAAACTGCTGTCAGGGATGCTGCGGCCGTACTGAAAGCCCGCCGTTACCGTGTTGACGTGCGTGACTTAGACACGGACCGGCCCTCAGTGGGTGCCGAAATCGGGTTCATGAAGGAAGTCGGCAACCTAATCTTCCATACAGCCATGATCGGTGTGCTGGCCGCCATCGCGTTCAGCGGTCTGTTTGGCTACAGCGGCCAACGCGTGCTGGTGGAGGGAGAAACGTTTGTCAATACCCTCACCGGGTACGACACTTTCACTCCTGGAGCCAACTTTGGTGAGGGCCGGTTGAGCCCCTACTCGGCAACACTGGACCGGCTGGTGGTCAAGTACGACCGCTCAACAGAGGCGCACTATGGCCAGCCCCTCGACTTCACCGCAACCTTGAGTGTCAAGGACGGTCCCGGCGCCGAAGCCAAGACCAAGACGTTGAAAGTCAACGAGCCGGTTGCTGTGGGTGGTACCAACCTTTACCTGGTGGGTAACGGTTATGCACCCGTTGTCACCGTCAAGGACGGCGAAGGAAATGTGGCCTTCCAGGGCCCGGTCATCACCATCCCCACCGACGGCGCCTACACCTCACTCATGGTGATCAAGGTTCCGGACGCCAAACCGAAACAGCTGGGCTTTGTTGGCTTCTTCTTGCCCACTGCGGTCTACAACGATGAGGGCGTGGCCTTCGGCTCTGACCCTGACCCTTTCAACCCGGTGCTGAACTTGAACGCCTACACGGGCGATCTCGGCTTGGACAGCGGGGTGCCGCGCAACGTTTTCACCTTGGATACTTCCGGAATGAAGGAGATCAACTCCCGCAACCTAGACGCTGGCGGCATTGTTCTGAAACCAAATCAGAGCTACACGCTCCCCGACGGCAACGGCACCATCAGCTTCGATGGCATCAAACGATTTGCTGCCTTGGATATCCGTCACGACCCGGGTCAGGCCTACGTTCTAGTATTCGCATTGTTGGCGTTGGCGGGCCTCATGGGCTCCTTGTTCTTGAACCGCCGCCGTGTCTGGGTCCGCACGGGTAACCACCCAGACGGGCGCACCATGGTGGAATTTGGTCTGCTGGCTCGCGGCGAGGACCACCGATTGGCCGGAGAATATGCGGCCATCAACAAGGCGCTGCACGCAAAATGGCTGGTGCCAATGGACGCGGCAGGGCAAAATGATGATGAGCAGATAATAATCAACGACTCCGCACAGAGCGTCACTGCGGCAAGTAAGGACCAGTAATGCCAGAGATCAATCAAAGCTTCGCCCTGCTGAGCGAGAGGCTCATGCTGCTGGCCGGTCTGGCGTATGCAGTGGCTTTTTGCGCCTATGCGTGGGATCTGTTTACTTTTAGCCAGGCAGCCAAGCGCGGCCTCGCAGCCGACACCCGTGCCACGGCCGCCGCTGCCGGTGTGGAGAAGGACGCCGTCCTGGCCGGTGTGGGTTCAGGTGCGGCTCGCGGTTCCGCAGGCCAGGATCTTGGTGCCGGTCCACAGGACCGCGGTGTGCGTCCCAGCTCCAAGACCCATGCAGGGTCTGACGGCGTCACGGCCGGGGACTCCATGCGCTACGGCAAGGAGCGGCGCGTTGTAGCCCGGGTAGCCGTGGCACTGACCATACTGGCCGCCGTGGTTCAGGGCTTTGCTGTGCTCTTCCGCGGGTTGGCGGCAGGGCGTGTGCCGTGGGGCAATATGTATGAATTCTGCACCACTGGCTCTTTTGCTGTGGCCGTAGTATTTTTGCTTGTTCTGACCCGCCGCGATCTGCGGTTCCTGGGGACCTTTGTCATTGGCTTGGTGCTGGTGATGGTGGTGGCCGCGTCCGTGGCGTTCTGGACACCTGTTGGGCACTTGGTTCCGGCACTTCAGAGCTACTGGCTGGTTATTCACGTCTCCATTGCGGTTCTGTCCTCGGCGTTCTTCACCCTCACCTTTGCCATGTCCGTGCTGCAACTCTTCCAGTCTCGGCGCGAGGCCTCTATCGGCTCGGGCAAGCCGGATAAGTTCCACGTCATGCGCCTGGTGCCAAACGCGCTGAGTCTGGAGAACCTTTCTTACCGCATCAACGGCATTGCGTTTGTTGGCTGGACACTGACGCTGATGTTCGGCTCCATCTGGGCCGAAAAGGCATGGGGCCGCTTCTGGGGCTGGGACACCAAGGAAGTCTGGACGTTCGTGATCTGGGTTGTCTACGCCGGTTACCTGCACGCCCGGGCAACCAAGGGCTGGACCGGAACCCGTGCGGCCTGGCTGTCTATTGTTGGCTACCTGTGCGTGGTCTTCAACTTCACCATTGTGAACGTGTACTTCTCCGGCCTGCACTCCTACGCCGGTGTGGGTAGCTAAGACGTAAGTGCTCCTGCGTACAGTTTGATCCTGCGTACTGTTTGACCCCGAATGGTGTGCCACTTCAACAGTGGCGCACCATTTGGCCTTTAACGGTGTGCAGGTTCGGGGCAGGGTCACACGCAGGTGAACTTCAGCGTGAAACTACTTCATGCCACCGTGGCGGAAGCCTGGCTTGGTGTAGGTGCGGGCCAGTAGTGTCAACGCTATAGCGGCCACCATGAGGCCAAAATCGCGCAGGGCCACGTCGTAGAAGCCTGGGTAAGTGAGCAGGTTGACGATGATGCCTGCCAGCCAGAGCGCCACAATGTAGGCGGCGTACCGTGGGCGCAGGATCATGGCAATTGCTGCAATGATCTCCACCACGCCAATCGCCATCATGGTGCCGTGGGCGCTGAACGGGGAGACGTTCTCGATCCATGGTGCCAGGTAGTTTTCCCAATGGGTTAAGACATTGAAGAATTTGTCCACGCCCATGATCAGCGGGATGGTGATGAAGCCAACCCACAAGAGCAGGAAAGCCCCATAAGCGGGCTCGGCCTTGACGCGTGTCAGTGTCTGGGAGCTCCAACCACTGGACGGGGCGGGAATTGAATGTGTTGCCATGACTCCTCCATCTAAAAACGTGATCTATGTTTTTAGATTGCGCTTCACGACACAACTTGTCAATAGTCCAGCAAAAAGTGGGCCGGGGCAGCTGCCCCGGCCCACGACGTGAAACTTTGGTGTGAAACTACTTCGCGCTGAACTCGCTGGTCAGGGCGGTCAGGGTGCCAGTATCTACATCCTGCGACGGGCCATTAAGGTAGCGGTCCAGAGAATCATCCATGGCATTGATCCACCGGGTGTGGTGCTTGGTGGCCATGGTGCCGGTGACCACGGATTGGTGGGTCATGTCCCGGTAGCCCAAGATGTCGGTTTCCTTGTGGTGCATCCAGTCCTTGAATAGCTGCGAAACGGCGTGCAGATCAAACGGCGGGTAGTCCGTTGCGGCAATGAGCTCACGCAGGTAGTCCGACTGGAAATCCGCTTCGGCATTGTGATCTGCCAAGGCAGCCTGACGTTCCAGCCACAGCTGAATATCTGCCTCGCGCTGGGCTAGAGACGGCAGCTCGATGGCGCCCGTCATGACGTCGCGGGCAAACCATGCCTGCGCGTCAAACATGTTGAACGTGTAGTACTGATCCTGCGCGCCAAGGTAAAACAGGTTGGTGTTCTCCTGCCACACCACGCCCTTGTAGAGATTCCCCGGGTAGAGCACATTCTTGGACGTCAATGACAGATCGCTGGGCAGGAACGGGTACTTGTGTTGGTATCCGGTGCACAGTACGACGGCGTCAAACTCGCCGCAGGTGCCGTCGGAGAAGTGCGCGGTTTTACCCTCGAATTCGGTGATGAGCGGGCGCTCCACAGTGTTCTCGGGCCAGTCGAAGCCCATGGGGTTGCTGCGGTAGCTAAAAGTAATTGAGGCGGCGCCCATCTTGTGGGCCTGCATGCCAATGTCCTCCGCGGAGTAGCTGGCGCCAATCAGCAGCATGTTCTTGCCGCTAAAGCGCTCTGCGCCGCGGAAATCGTGGGCGTGCAGAACCTCGCCGGGGAAAGAGCCGATGCCCTTGAACTCGGGGACCGTGGGGGTGGAGAAATGGCCGGAGGAGACCACGAGCTTGTCAAAGACATGATCGGTGGTGACGCCGGTGATCAGGTTTTCCACCGTCAAGGTGAATTCCTGCGTGTCCTGGTTGTAGCTGGTGTGCCGGGCAACAGTATTGAACTGGACGTACTTGCGCACATCTGACTTTTCAACACGGCCCTTGATGTAATCGAAGAGGACCTCGCGGGGCGGGAAAGAGGAGATGGCGCGGCCAAAGTGCTCGTCGAAGGAGTAGTCGGAGAATTCCAGGCATTCCTTCGGGCCGTTGGACCACAGGTGGCGGTACATGCTCGAGTGCACGGGTTCACCGTGTTCATCCAAGCCAGTGCGCCAACTGCTGTTCCACTGGCCGCCCCAGTCGCTTTGCTTCTCAAAGCACATGATCTCCGGGATGTCAGCGCCGTTCTGGCTTGCTGAGTCAAAGGCACGCAACTGTGCCATGCCGCTGGGGCCTGCTCCAATGATTCCGACTCGCAATGTCATGCTTTTCTCCTCATTATTTGGATCATTTTGTCCTCGTGTCACCAGACGCTTCGAATCCATAGCTCAACAGCATGAACGGGCGGGCCGTAATCGGCGCTCCCGTGGCGGAGCATCAAGGCGCTAAGTGCGCGGGCGGCAGACTTGCTGCGGCAAAAGACCAGGCGGATGGCCGCCCGTGGTTCTCGCGGAACTTACACGCGGAAGGCGTTGTCCGGAACCGGTGTGAGGTACAAGGAGTGCACCAGGATTCGAAAAGCAGCCTACTGCAGATCCAAAAAGTGCAGCAAACTTGTTACCTATTGCAACATTTTAGGGATAATAAGTCAAAGTGTACTGATTAGTAAGTACTTCTAATGCTTTGTTTTTGCGGTCCCGTAAAATGGCAAAGGGCCTGCGCATCCGTTTGATTGCGCAGACCCTTATGGAAAGTTTCTTGATGCCTTAAAGCTCTTGTAGCTGGCCGTTCTCCACCATCCACCGGGAGTCCAAGCGCACGTTTTCAAGGAGCCTGCGGTCGTGGGTGACCAGGAGCAGCGTGCCTTCGTAGCTCTCCAGCGCTTCCTCGAGTTGCTCGATGGCTGGCAGGTCCAAATGGTTGGTGGGCTCATCTAGCACCAGTACGTTCACTCCGCGGGCCTGCAAAAGTGCCAAGGATGCGCGGGTGCGTTCGCCGGGGGAGAGCGCACCCACCGGGCTTGTCACCTGGTCAGCTTTCAGCCCAAACTTAGCCAAAAGGGTACGCACCTCGCCCTGATTCAGTTCCGGCACGAGCGCCTCGAAGCCCTCTCCTAGCGGACCCTGCTCTGGGAATTGGCTGCGCGCCTGGTCAATCTCCCCGATGGCAACATTCGCGCCCAGGGAGGCAACACCGTCATTCGGGGAAATGCGGCCCAGCAACAGCCGCAACAGGGTGGACTTGCCGGCGCCGTTGGGGCCGGTGATGCCTATGCGTTCCCCAGCGTTCACCTGTGCAGTCACCGGCCCCAGGGTGAAGCTGCCCTGGCGCACCACCGCAGCGTTAAGCGTAGAGACCACGGTGCTAGAGCGGGGTGCTGCGCCAATGCTGAATTGGAGGGCCCACTCCTTGCGTGGCTCCTCAACCTCGTCCAGGCGGGCGATCCGGGACTCCATCTGGCGCACCTTCTGCGCCTGCTTCTCACTGGATTCACTGGCGGCCTTGCGCCGAATCTTGTCATTGTCGGGGGCCTTTTTCATGGCGTTGCGTACACCCTGCGAGCTCCACTCGCGCTGGACTCGGGCGCGCCCCACGAGGTCCGCCTTCTTGTCCGCGAACTCGTCATAGGCTTCGCGGGCGTGGCGCTTTGCAATGGCACGCTCTTCCAAGAAGGAGTCGTAACCGCCGTCATACACGGCCACCTTGTTCTGCGCCTGGTCCAGCTCCACTACGGAGGTGATGGTGCGGGCCAGGAACTCGCGGTCATGCGAGACGAGGACCACGCCGCCGCGCAGACCCCTGACGAACTCTTCCAGCCGAGCCAGTCCCGCCAGGTCCAGATCATTGGTGGGTTCATCCAGAAGTACTATGTCGAAGCGGCTCAGCAGGAGCGCGGCCAACGCCACGCGGGCGGCCTGCCCGCCGGAGAGCCGTGTCATGGGTGTGCTGGGAGTGAGGTCCAAGCCGAGCTCGGCCAGGGTGGCCGGGATGCGTTCGTCCACGTCTGCGGCACCGCAGGCGAGCCAGTGGTCCAGGGCTGCGGCGTAGCGGTCATCGTCGGCGCAGTTGCCGGAGCCTAGTGCTTCTGCGGATGATTCCATCTCCTCCGTGGCCTGGGTGCAACCGGTGCGCCGGCCAATGTAGGCGGCGATGCTTTCGCCCTCGATCCGCTCATGTTCCTGCGGCAGCCAGCCGACGAAGGCGTCTTGTGGGGCAGTGCTGACGGTGCCGCCCTGCGGGGTGGTGGCGCCCGCGAGGAGAGCCAAAAGTGTTGACTTGCCGGCACCATTGGCACCCACCACGCCTATGACATCGCCCGGGGCCACGGTGAAGGAGAGATTACTGAAAAGGGTGCGGTGTGCGTGGCCTCCGGAAAGGTCCTTCGCGACAAGTGTTGCGCTCATGCATCCATCTTAAGTCGCTTCCTTGCGCCGCCCGGACGTTTTGTGCCGCCGCGGTCCCGGCGCGCCCGCCCCCGCCCGTCCCCGCCTTCAACCGAGCCTCCATTGTGCACCTCCCATCGGTCCGTGAGAAAAGGTCGTTTAGGACTGAGTTAAGCGACTTTTTCTCACGGACCGATTCGGGGAAGCCGCCGAAATGTTGCCGTGTGTGACGGCAAGGTTGCTTGAGGCCCTCTGTCAGGGCAATCTAGTGGACAGAATCAAGAGTTCCAGTCAGAGGCCCTGGCCGACTGGACGGCAACCCTCGCAACCATAGTGGGGTGCCCCAGGTGAGGATTCGACGCCGCCGGCAGCTGCCGCGGGCGTAAGTATGGCGCGGTGCCTGGCACTTGCGTTCCCCTGAATGGAGACATCATGACTGAGACCACTGTAACTATTGACGACGCAGCACAGCGATCGGCGCGCCTTGGCGAAGCCGGCGCAGCCTGGGCCAAGCGCATCGGAGCCAATCCGGACAATGCGAACCTCACGTACACAGCCGCCGGCGTGGGGGTTGGCTCGGTGGCCACGCGCATCAGCGCCGGCAAACACCAATTCCTCGTCGACGAACCTGCCGCACTTGCTGGGGACGATGCCGCAGCCAGTCCCGTGGAATTCGCACTCGGTGCCATCATCGCCTGCCAAGTTGTGGTGTACCGCCTCTACGCGGAGCAACTGGGTATCCAGCTCGATGACATCACCATCAAGGCCGAAGGCGATCTGGACGTCCGTGGCTTGTTCGGGATCGATGAGTCAATCCGTCCCGGCTTCAGCGACATCCGCCTAGCCGTAAGCATCACGGGACCTGAATCGCAGGAACGCTACGAAGAGCTCGGCCGCATTGTTGAAGCACGCTGCCCTGTCCAGGACCTGTTCAGCAACACCACGCCTGTCAGCGCAGTCGTCACGAAGGCTTAGACATCACTAAATCCTGAGCAGCGTCAACGCCAAGGACGCCGCACCGCATGTGTTCGAGGATGAAGCCTAACGATTCGACACGGTGGTGCGGCGCAGGCAAGTAGCCCATAACACTCAAGCTGTAGTTTCTTCGGCGACTGCTTGGATGCCGAGAGCCAGCCAGTTCGCACGTGTGGCCAGTGCTGCGCCGTCGGCGTCGCCCGCAGTGGCAAGTTTGATGATGTCCGCATGCGCACTGACCGAATGCTGCGCATCGTGGGAACTGAACCGTTGACGCTCCACTCTCCGCAACAGTGGCATGGCCTGGTCCAGCATGGTTGGCACCATGTCATTTCCGCACGCACCAACGAGAACGGCATGGAACTGGTCATCGGCAGCCGAGGCGGCATCGGCGTCGTTCTTCTTGATGGCGGCGGCAAAGCGCACGTTGGCAGCGGTCATGGCGGCAAGGTCCTGCTCGCTCAGCAGGGGAACTGCCAGCCGCGCCGCCAGCTCGTGCATGGCCGCGACTACCTGCTGCGCATTCACGGTGGAGGCGGCATCAAGCGGGGCGACGATGGTGGCCCGGCCCGGCTGGGCAATAATCAGCCCGGCCCGCTCAAGCCGGAGCAGAGCCTCCCGGATAGGGGTTCGACTCACGCCCAACCATGCCTCTAGCTCCGGATCCCGCAGGCGCTCGCCCGGAGCGAAGGTGCCATTGACGATGGCGTCGCGGATGGAATCGTACACGTCATTACGAAGCAGGGAGCGCTTGTGAATTCCCTGGGGCGGAGGAGTCGGCATGCAACATAGGATATATCGTCCCAGGTGGAGTTTGGCCGCAGCCCCGTCCACGAGTTGGCGCGTCTGAGCAAACATCCCGGCGGCGCGAGGATTTGGGCCAAACGTGAGGATGTCAACAGTGGTCTGGCTTTTGGTGGCAATAAGACCCGCAAACTCGACTACATTGTTCCGGACACCATTGCCCAAGGAGCTGACACGCTCGTCTCCATCAGCGGATATCAGTCGAATCACACCCGTCAGGTGGCGGCAGTGGCTGCAAGCCGGGTGTGAAAGCCCGTCTCGTGCAGGAAAACTGGGTGGACTGACCGGACCCGCTATCCAACCGGGTAGGCAATATTGAGCTTTCGCGCATCATGGGTGCCGACGTCCACCTCGATGCAGCTGGGTTCGACATTGGCATCCGTAGCAGCTGGGAACAAGCCATCAAGGACGTCGAAGATGCCAGGGCAAGCCCTATCCCATCCCGGCAGGCGCCTCCGAACATCACTTGGGCGGGCTGGGCTTTGCTAACTGGGCCTATGAAGTGGAGCAGCAGGAGAAGGAACTAGGTGTCTTCTTCGACACGATTGTGCTCTGCACCGTTACCGCCTCCACCCACGCAGGCATGATCGCTGGATTTGCGGGACAAGACAGGCCGCGGCGCGTCATCGGCATTGACGCCTCAGCCACCATTGAAAAGACTCGCGCTCAGGTGGCCCGGATCGCCCGTCACACAGCTGAGCTGATGGACTTGGACAGGAAGATCCGTGACGACGAGACCACTGTCTTGCAAGGCTGGGCCGGCAACCACTCTGGCATCCCTGTGGAATCCACGCCCGAGGCCATAAAACTCACCGGATCCCTTGAAAGCATGATCATCGGCCCTGTGTATGAAGGAAAATCCATGGCTGGGTTGATTGACCTTGTCCGCAGCAAGGACATTCCTTCCAGCAGCAACGTCCTCTACGCGCATTCGGGCGGACAGCTGGCGTTGAATGCCTACAGCGGACTGTTTCGCTAAAGAACATTAGCGGACAGGGTCAGGATTCCTCAGCGCTCGGGGCTTCCCGTTCAGAGCCAGGGGCTTCCGGCCCTGGAATCGGAGCGCCTCTGGCAGGCTCTGCCTCCGCGGCGAGGGCGGTGGCCTGTGCCAGCTCAAAGCGGGCTAGCTTAGTCTGGTAGTGCAGCTGCCGCCTGGCCTCCATGGTCAGCTCCACCCAGTACGCTGCCTCACGGGCGCCGTCGAAAATGGCGATCAGGCCGTGGGGTACGCGTTTTTTGGGCCGGGCGGAGAGCTTGAATTTGAGAGGGGACATGTGGGCGGACTGGGGCTTGCGGAAAATGAGGAACAGGGCTGGTCCCAGCCAAATGAAGTAGCTGAGCAAGGCCAGTAACACCTTGTTGTTCTGCCATGCGGCCACAACAAGCGGGCTGACCACTGCCAACGCCACCACCACCAGCAGTACTGAGGCGTACGCCAGCCCCACGCCTGGGCGCGGATTGCTGCGGTACAAGGACACTGCTCGAGCGGATAGTGCAGCGCTCACAACTACCAGCAGGGTCAGTGCCAGTGCCGAGAGCAGGACCCGCACGGGCGTGAGCTCACTGTGCCAGAACAACGAAACCAAGGTGATGAGTAGCCCGGCAAGGCTCACCAGGCCACCAGCCCGGTGATCTTGCGCCCATCCACCCGGATCCGGTTGTGTGTGGAAATGCCCCACATCCGTTCCCACCGCTGAATGCGCAGCCGCATGGAGGTGGTCAGGTGGAACTCATCAATATCTCGTTGTACTGCCGTGTCACGCTGGCGGACCACGGAGAAAATAACCAGCATCAACGAGAGCATGCCAAGGAAGAACTCAGGCCCGGAATCAGGGGCAGAGGGCAGGAAGAAGACGTTGTGCAACGCCATCCACATGGTTGCGGCGGCGGCAATGCCAACCAATAGCGTCAGCAGCTCAAGGAGCTCATCCAGTGCCATAACCTGGGATTCATTGGCCATGCCCAAGGAGTTACGGCCGCTAAAGACCAAAGCAACCAGCGTGGTTGCCGTGGCGCCAAGGATCCACCCAAGGGCATCAATGCTAAATTCAAAGGTCCCCGGACTGGCGAAAGGTGCCAGCAACCGCTCGAGGAGACGTCCCCACACCACGTTGAGATCGCCAAACGAGGCAATGCGCCTCTTGTTAAGGGGGTGATGGATTTGCAGGATCATTAAACACAGGAGCAAGCCTAAGAGCAGCAACGTAAGAATTTGCCGTCGCTGGCTGCGTTTTTCCCGGTGAAACTCGGAAACGGCGCGAATATGGCGTTCCTGAGGTGCGTGAATTGTCATCTCCGATCATTGACCCTGTCCCGTGATGCTATCGGAGGGCAGTGCGGCCCGGCACAAAATACCGGAGGCTCCACAAGCTGCAAGATTTCACTTGTTCCATGACTCCTGTGTGCACTAGGGTCAATAATTGTGAGGTAGAGAACACAGACACGCAGATCGCACCGCCCGCAGCAAGCTGCCGCGGCATCCTGGATCGCGTCTCCGTAGCCCACCAACCCCTGAATTCGATAGAAGGCCGCAGTGCGTTCATTTCCTTACAAATCCGCCGGAAAACCCGATCTCCGTTCACCCTCACGCTATCTTTTGTGGCTGGCTGGCGCCCAACGAGGAACCCTCCTGCTCGGCATTCTGTACGGTTCCATCTGGACGGTGTGCCAGGCCCTGACGCCATACATTCTGGGCCAAGCCATCGACCAGGGCATCCTGCCGGGCAACTTCGGCCGTCTCTCCTTCTGGGTGGGCCTGCTGGTGGGCTTGACCATCATCCAGTCAATCTCCGCCACGCTGCGTCACCGCGCCGCTATGAGCAACTGGATGCAGGCGGCCTTCCGCTCCGCCCAGATTGTTGGCCACAAGGTCACCCGCAGCGGCGACGCTCTCCCGCAAAAGTTCTCCACCGGCGAGGTGGTCTCCACGTGTGCCTCCGACGCCATGCGCATTGGCGAGATTTTCGACGTCGCCGCACGCCTGGCCGGCTCCGTTGTGGGATACCTGCTGGTCTCCTACCTTGTCTTCCAGTCCTCCTGGCAGCTGGGACTGGTGGTCCTGGTGGGCGTGCCGCTGTGCGGTGCCGGGATGTTGTTCGTGATCCGCCCCCTCCAACGTCGCCAAAAAGACCAACGTGAAGCGGCCGGAAAAATGACGGCATTGGGCGCTGACACCGTGGCCGGCCTGCGCGTTTTGCGAGGTATTGGTGGCGAGCACATCTTCGTCCAGCGTTACCGCGAGCGTTCCCGGGAAACTCAGCTCGCCGGCAACAAGGTGGCCTGGTCCCTGGCCGACCTCGACGCCGCCCAGGTCTTCGTCGTTGGAATTTTCAGTGTCGCTTTCACCTGGATCGGCGCGATACAGGCCGTGACCGGGCAGATCGAGGCCGGCCAGCTCGTGGCCCTCTACGGTTACGCGGTCTTCCTGGTCTCGCCCATCCGCACCGCCGCCGACGCTGTCTCCCGCCTCATCCGTGCCCAGGTCGGTGCCCGCCGCATCATCGATGTGTTGGCCACCCCTTCAGCCGTGCACGACGCCGAGACAACAGTCCCAGCCCCGGCCGCACCGAGCGCTTTGCTCGACTCGGTTTCAGGAGTGGTGGTTGCCCCGGGTGGGATGAGCGCGATTGTTTCGGAGGACCCCGCCGCAGCCGCTGAGCTGGCCCGGCGGTTGGGCCGTTTTGAGGACGCAGTGCTGCGTGAGGCTGTGGTGCAGTGGGGCAGCGAGGCCCTGCACCTGATGCCGCTGCGTGAGGTGCGCTCCCGCATTGTGGTCTCCGACGCCGAACCGCAGTTGTTCACCGGCACTCTCCGCGAGGAGCTAGACCCGGACGGCCGGCACAGCGACACGGAGATTATGGCGGCCATTGAGGTGGCCAGTGCACAGGACGTCTTTGATGGTCTGGAGCAGGGCCTAGACGCGGAAGTCACGGAAAAGGGGCGCAGCTTTTCCGGCGGCCAGCGCCAGAGACTGGCCTTGGCTCGTGCTGTGCTGACCGAAGCGGAGGTGCTGGTGCTCATTGAACCAACCAGCGCCGTCGATGCACATACCGAACAACGGATAGCAGGGGCGCTGGGCAAAAGCCGCGGTTCCGCTGCGCACACCACACTTGTGGTGACGGCCAGCCCGCTGCTGCTGGGCGCCATGGACACTGTGGCTTTTCTGAAGCACGGCAAGCTGCAGGCTCAGGGCACACACCGGCACCTGCTGGACACTGTCCCGGAATACCGCAAGGTGGTGGTCCGTGGTGAGGGCATGAACGGTCATGGCCACACCGAAGCAGCAGTAGCCGCCAACGCCAACCACAGCACCGCCACCGAGGGGGAGAAGTAATGACAGAGACAATGTTGCCTGTGGCGGACTCCGCCCAGGTCAAGGCCGAGGGCCTGCGGTTGATGCGGTTGCACAAAAAGCCGCTGGCCGGCGTCGTTAGTCTTTATGGTGTGGCCGCAATTGCCGGTCTGGCCGGACCGTTCCTGTTGGGGCGGCTCGTGGATGCGGTCACGGCAGGCACCACTACCGGCTTTGTGGCCATGGTGGCGTTGACCCTGGGCGGGTTCGTACTCATCCAGACCGTGCTGGCGCGCTGGGCCCGGCGCAAGGGCATGGTGCTGGGCGAGAAAGTGTTCGCGCAACTCCGTGAGGAATTTATGGAGCAGGTCACTTCTCTGCCGCTCTCCACGGTGGAACGGGCCGGCACCGGCGACCTGGTCTCGCGCACCACCAACGACGTTGACGCGGTCTCCCACACTGTCCGCTTCGGTGTGCCGCAGGTGCTTGTCTCGGTCGCGTCCATCGTGCTGACGGCGGCCGCGGCAGTGTTGACGAGCCCCATCCTGGCCGTGGCCCTACTGGTGGGCGTGCCGCTGCTGGTGCCCGTGACTCGCTGGTATCTCAAGCGAGCCACGCCGGGGTACCTGTTGGAACGCGAAAGCTACGCCGGGCTCAATGGTGCCGTTACCGAAACCATTGAGGGTGCCCGCACGGTGGATGCGCTGAGTCTTGGCGCCAACCGCCGCCACCGGATTGACGCGGCCCTGCGCAACTGCTTTGAACGGGAAAAGTACACGCTGGGCCTGCGCACGGTGCTATTTCCGGCGGCCGAATTTTCCTTTTGGCTGCCCGTTGCGGCAGTGCTTTTGTGGGGCGGCTGGCTCGCCTCGCAGGGACAGGTCAGCACGGGCATGGTAGCCACAGTGGCGTTGTACGCGTTGCAGTTGATCGACCCCGTGGACACGCTCATCATGTGGATTGACGAGATTCAGGTGGGCGCCTCATCTCTGGCCCGCATTGTGGGCATCCGCAACGTGGCGCCGGACCGTACCGCAACGGATGCTGTGCCCACCGATGAACAAATCCTGGTGGAGCAGGCCCGCTTCGCCTACCGCGAAGGCCACGACGTGCTGCACAACATTGACCTCACACTCCGTCCTGGCGAGCGGCTGGCCATGGTGGGTCCTTCCGGCGCGGGAAAGTCCACGCTGGGGCGGCTGCTCGCTGGTATCAATGGGCCCACGGCCGGCTCCGTCACGGTGGGCGGGGTGCCACTCATGGATCGACCGCTGGATGAGCTGCGCGGCGAGGTGGCCCTGGTCACGCAGGAGCACCACGTGTTCGTGGGCACGCTGGCCGACAACGTCCGTCTGGGGAAGGCCGACGCAACTGATGCCGAGATTGAAAAGGCCCTGTCCGACGTCGGATCCCTGGCTTGGGTGCGCGCCCTCCCCAAAGGGCTGGCCACCGAGGTGGGCTCAGGGTCGCATTCGCTCACGCCTGCTCAGGCGCAGGAGTTGGCGCTGGCCCGGCTGGTACTGGCGGACCCGCACACGCTGGTGCTGGACGAGGCCACCTCGCTGATTGACCCGCAGGCCGCTAGGGATCTGGAGTTCTCCCTCAGTGCAGTGCTTCAGGGGCGTACGGTAGTGGCGATCGCGCACCGGCTGCACACCGCGCACGACGCCGACCGGGTCGCCGTCGTGGAAAAGGGGCGCATCACGGAGCTGGGCCCGCACGACGAACTGCTGGCACAGAATGGCTCATATGCGGCGTTGTGGAACTCGTGGCGGCAGGACATTTGAGCCTGTTCTGCGCGGCGAAATAAGCGTAACGTTCAAAGAGGGGCGTGTTGGGCCAGCTGACCCGGTGCGCAATGAGCGCGATGCAGAAGGAGCTTGCCATGCCTGACAAACAGCCTCACCACCACGAACACAAGAAGCTGGATAAGGGCCACGCCATCAAGGCCAAGCGCGCAGAGAAGAAGGCCCGCGGTGCTGCCAATGAATCCGAGGATCCGGTTGCGAAGATCACGAAGAAGCACACCTGATCGCAAACGGACGGAGGAGCCACCGACCCGCACCTGACTGCATGCGTATGCATGGAATAGTTTGGTGCGGGGTCCGGTTGTGCTGATCATGGAGAGCACATTCAAGAAACGCCTTGGGTTTTTGTCCTTTGGCCACTACGGAACGGGACGCGGCTCGCAGACCAACACGGCTGCCGATGCGTTGCGGCAGGCATTGACTTGGCCGTGGCCGCCGAGGAACTGGGCATCGATGGGGCCTTCTTCCGGGTGCACCACTTCGCCCGGCAACAGGCTGCCCCGTTCCCGCTCATGGCTGCCATTGCTGCGCGCACCAGCCGGATCGAAATTGGTACCGGCGTCATCGACATGCGTTATGAAAACCCGCTGTACATGGCCGAACAGGCAGCCGCCACGGACCTGATCAGTGGGGGTCGGCTGCAGCTAGGGGTGAGCCGCGGCTCACCCGAACCCGCTGCCAATGGGGCCGCAGACTTCGGCTACCGCCCGCTCGACGGCGAAACGGTTGCGGACATGGCCCGCCGCCACACCGCCTTATTTCGGCAGGCAATTTCCGGTGCAGGAGTGGCCGAGCCTGGGGAGTACTCACACATGGGCGGCGAGTGGCTGTTGCGCATTGAACCGCAATCGCCGGGGCTGTCCCAGCGGATCTGGTGGGGCGCTGGCACCCGTGCCACAGCCGTATGGGCCGCGGCGCAGGGGATGAACCTGATGAGCTCCACGCTGCTGACCGAGGACACCGGTGTGCCGTTTGATCAGTTGCAGGCCGAACAGATTCAGTTGTTCCGTGACGAGTGGGCGCGTGCCGGCCATGATTTTACGCCCCGCGTCTCCATCAGCCGCTCCGTCATTCCTGTGGTGGATGACGTCGACAGGACGTACTTCGGGGTGCGTGCCCAGGCGGACAGCCGGGATCAGGTCGGCATGATCGACGGCTTCCTCTCACGCTTTGGCAAGAGCTACATTGGCGATCCCGCAGTGCTCGCCGAGGAGCTGGCTGCCGATGCAGCTGTTCAAGCAGCGGACACCGTCATGCTCACCGTGCCCAACCAGCTAGGTCTCGACTACAACACAAAAATGCTGGCCAACATTGCCGAACACATCGCCCCGGCGATCGGCTGGGAGCCGGCCACGGCTTGAGGTGCCCAGCCTGCAGGAGGTGCGTGCCGCCGTCGTACGTCAATGTCCGGTGGCTGGTTCTGTGCCCCTGCGCCGGCGGACAGGCGCATCTACGCGGACCTTGGGGATTTCCTTGCTGGAATTGACCCGTCCACCGGATTGCTCGCAGACCCCTAAGGAACCAAGGCAGTGGGGCGGAATTGGCATACGCTGGGTCGATGGCAATTTGTCTTGAACTTTTGGATCCTGGCAGCTTCCCGCAGTGGTTGGAACAAAGCTGCAGCGAGTATGTGGCCGATCTCATCTCCTCGGGAAGCGCGCCCGGAGCGGCTCGTCAGCAGGCTGAAGCCTCACTTCACAAATCCTTCCCTGAGGGCCGCCCGGGCCTCGACAACGCCGTATTCACCCTGATGGACCAGGGTGGATCTGCCGTGGGCTATATCTGGGTTGGCCGGGACCACTCCGACGACCCGACCGCGTGGTGGGTGTGGGACATCCTTGTTGACTCCGCACACCGAGGGAAGGGGTATGGCAGGGAAGCCATGCAACTCGCGGAAGAGTATGCTCGCTCACGTGGCGCCCTCACCCTGGGATTGAACGTGTTCGGCTACAACGCTTCGGCCCGCGGACTCTACGAATCGCTGGGCTACGAAACTACCAGCATCAAGATGCGCAAAAGCCTCCTCTCTGCCGGAAGCGGCGAAGACGCGAGCAATTAGGTGATGATCTCTTTGCCGGTGGTACGGATCGCAGCAAACTGTGCGCGCCGCAAAGTCACGGTGACCAGTAGGGTGCCAGCCACAGCGTGAGAGGGCTGATTGCACCCAACCTGGGTGCCGCCGTCGGACGCTAAAGCGCGACGGCGGCACGTGGTGCCATCCCATGTGTCACGGTGGTAAAATCGGCTGTGGAGCAATCCCCCTAAATTTTAGCGACACCGGAACAGCTTTTGGCCGAACGAGTCGCACGAGAAGGCAGCGCAGCATCGCCGCCAGACGCCCACTACAGAATAAAGTTTGGAACCCATGAGAAGAACTGCACGCCAGACCCCGCCCGCCCTCGCTGATGGTGCAATGCGCATCGTAGCCCTTGGCGGATTGGGGGAGATTGGCCGCAACATGACCGTCTTCGAATTCGCGGGAAAGTTGCTGATCGTTGATTGCGGTGTGCTCTTCCCTGAGGATCACCACCCCGGCGTTGACTTGATCCTGCCGGACTTCTCTTACTTGAAGAACCGCTGGCAAGACGTTGTTGGCTTGGTGCTGACACACGGCCACGAAGATCACATTGGCGGGGTTCCGTACCTGCTCAAGCACCGCGGCGACATCCCTGTCATCTCGGCCAAGCTGACGTTGGCTTTCTTGAAGACCAAGCTTGAAGAGCACCGCATCAAGGGCAAGATGGTCCAGGTTAAGGAAGGTGACCGCCGCAAATTCGGTCCGTTCGACGTCGAATTCCTCGCCGTCAACCACTCCATCCCGGACGGACTGGCCGTTGCTATCCGCACCCCTGCCGGTCTGGTGCTGGAAACTGGTGACTTCAAGATGGACCAGTTCCCCTTGGATAAGCGCATCACTGACCTAGCTGGCTTTGCCCGTCTGGGCGAGGAAGGCGTGGATCTGTTCCTGCCTGACTCCACCAACGCAGAAGTACCCGGCTTCCTGGCCGCTGAAGCAGACCTCATCCCGGCCATTGACCAGGTGATGCGCACGGCTCCGCGCCGCGTTGTGGTTTCCAGCTTCGCGAGCCACGTGCACCGCATCCAGCAGATCATTGACTCTGCGCACAAGTACAACCGCAAGATTGCCTTTGTTGGCCGCTCCATGGTCCGGAACATGACCACGGCACGCGAATTGGGCTACCTGAAGATTCCCCGCGGCGTACTCGTTGACGCCAAGGAATTGGAAAAGATGGACCCCAAGAAGGCCGTGCTGATCTGCACCGGTTCACAGGGAGAGCCCATGGCCGCGTTGGCCCGCATGGCCAACGGTGACCACCAGATCAACCTGACCGAGGGCGACACCGTCCTGCTGGCCAGTTCACTGGTTCCCGGCAACGAGTCCTCGATCTACCGCCTGATCAATGACCTCACCAAGCAGGGCGCCAACGTTATCCACAAGGGCAACGCCAAGGTGCACGTCTCCGGGCACGCCAGTGCTGGCGAGCTCGTGTACTGCTATAACTTGGTCCGCCCCAAGAACGTCATGCCGGTCCACGGCGAGTACCGCCACTTGAAGGCGAACGCCGAGCTGGCGGTCCGCACCGGTGTTGAACCCAAGAACACGTTCATCATTGAAGACGGCACTGCGCTGGACCTCAAGGACGGCGTGGTCAAGGTCAGCGGCAGCGTCCCGGCTGCCTATGTCTACGTGGAGAACATGGTTGCCGGTGCGGCAACTGAAGAATCACTCCAGGACCGCATCCGTCTGGCCGAAGATGGTGCCGTCACGGTGCTGCTCATTGTTAACCCGGACACCGGCAAGATTGAAGAAGACCCCGAGTTCTTCTCCGTGGGCTTCAACCTGACGGACAAGGACATTGAAAAGGCCGCCGGAATTGTGGAGAAGACCATCTCCGGGATCCGCGGCGAAAAGACCGGACCGGCGGCTGAGAAGGCTGTGGCCAACGGTCTGCTGCGCTGGTCTGACCGCGCACTGCGCCGCAAGCCCGTTTACACGGTCATCATCGTCGAGGCGTAAGCCTTCGCGGCCAATGCCGCCGCTTCATCGATCCGTGAGAAAAGGTCGCTTTGACACTGTCAAAGCGACCTTTTCTCACGGATCGATTTAGAGATTGCGCCAAGCGCCCGGCGGGGCTACGGTGTGGGCAGCATCCAGCTCAGAACCGGTGTCGACTGCAGATAGACCAGGACGCACAGGATCAGGAGCATGCCCACCGACCACCCGGCAACCTTCTTCAGGATGACCGACTCCTTGCCTTCCATACCCACCGCTGTTGCGGCAATGGCAAGGTTCTGTGGGGAGATTAGCTTGCCCACCACGCCACCGGAGGTGTTGGCGGCAACCAAGAGGTTCGGATCAATCCCAGCGTTGATGCCGGCAGTTTGTTGCAGGTTCGCGAACAAGGCGTTGGCCGAGGTGTCCGATCCGGTGACCGCGGTGCCGATCCAGCCAAGAATGGGTGACAGGAAGGCAAAGAATGCTCCTGTTCCGGCTAGCCAGGTCCCGATGGTGATGGTCTGGCCGGAGAGGTTCATGACGTAGGCCAATGCGAGCACGGACAAGATGGTGGTGGCTGCCCAGCGCATTCTGTAGATGGTGTGCCAGATTTCGGCGATAGCCCGGGAAACCTTGATCTTGTACTTGCCGCCACCGTCAAAGATTGAATAGACCACGGCAACAATAAGACCTGTGAACAGCAGTAGGGTGCCGGGGTTCGAGAGCCACTGGAAGTTATAGACGGTTGAGGTAACGGGGTTCCCTCCGGCATCCAGGATGTGGCCATACAGTAGTGGCCATTGAACCTTGACGTCGGTGGATCCAAGGACGGCAGGAACACTGACTCCAATTGTCCAAAGCTTGGCGATGCCGAAGATGATGATCACAAGCAAGTAGGGGAACAAGGCCAGGAACGTTGGGCCCGGCAGTAGCTTGCGGTTGGACTCGTCGTACGTTGTGGTAATGCCGGCGCTTCCCCCGGTAGCCCCGTTAGTTCCGCCCACCATGATGCGTTCACGTGCTGCTTCGCGGCCAGCGGAGGACCAGAAACGCAGGAAAATGACGGCTGCGCCAAGGCCAGCCAGCGAGGCAACAATATCCGTCAATTCGTAGGAGAAATAGGTAGCGCACAAGAACTGAGTCACAGCGAACGTGGCGCCGATGACCAACGCTGCCGGCCAGACTTCCTTGACACCGCGTTTGCCATCAATGATGAACAACAGCAGCGTCGGAACAAAGAGGGCAAGGATCGGTGCCTGGTGTCCCACGATGGCGCCGATGTGGTTGGCGTCCAATCCCGTCAGCGAGGCTGCGGTGGTGATTGGGATGGCTACCGCGCCGAAGGCCACCGGGGCGGTGTTGGCAACCAGGACTGCGGCCGCAGCGCGCAGCGGAGACATCCCCAAGGCCAGCAGCATCGTGGCTGTGATGGCCACGGGGGCTCCGAATCCGGCCAGTGCCTCAAGCAGGCCACCGAAACAGAAGGCGATGAGAATCGATTGGATACGCACATCCCCGCCGCCGATCACGTCAAAGACACGGCGCAGATCCTCGAAGCGTCCTGAAACCACGGTGATTTGGTACAGCCAGATAGCCATGATGACGATCCAGACAACGGGGAACGCGCCGAATACGGCACCCATCACGCCGGACATCAACGTCATGCCCACGGGCATTTTAAAGACGAAGATGGCCACAAGGATCGCTACCGCCAAGGAGGTTAGGCCGGAGACGTGGGCCTTGGCCTTGACTACTGCCAGCATGATGAAGAATGTCACTAGGGGCAGGAGGGCGACGATGGCCGAAAGCGCGATGCTACCGACCAGCGGATCTGTTGTAGGTGTGAATGTATCCACGGGGGTCCTTCGCTTGGAGTGGGGCGGGGAAGGTTCTTAGTGGTCCCTTTGTGAGGCAACCGTGGTCAGACCACTATGGTCCGACCACGAAATTATAGCCTAGATAATCACTACCGGTGAGCAGAATCACAGAGGTGCCCCAAAGTCCTGCCAGCGCCGCTGTGGTTGGATTCCGGACGTTGGATGTTCCTCCTCATCAACGTCTATGACGTGTCGCGCGCTAAGGGCATAAGGGGTGATCTCAAGGGTGAAGGTTACCCATGGCCAAGAAAACGAGGCGAACAGGCAAGGTGCAGCGCATCATCAAGTGATCTCTGGCGGTGAGCTGCGGGCCACCCGCGCTCTGGAGGCCATCACTGGTCCCTCCCATGGGGAATATACGGATTATCGGGGCTGGCTCGGGCTGATCGGCCAGCTTGCCGACAGGTTCTAAGCCGTCTGGGCCCGGTTTTTCCGCAAGTACGACGGCGGCACTTGCCTCCCAGCGTCTGCACAGCGCTGCTGGGTGTGGCGATCATGGCAATGACAGTATTCATTCACTAACCGCGCGTGAAGCCGTTAACCCGGAGGATCACAGCTCAGCAATGCTCACCGGTGCGTGGACGAGCCCGGTCATCCACGCGCCTCCGCAAACCGAGGCGCCATGGACTCCATCTGTTCCATGACCAGCTTGATCGCCGCAGGCTGGCTGTCCGGCGAATTCGTTAGAGGCGACGGCGTCGCAAAACGCCAGCTCATCAGAGTTCAGTGCGGGCGTGAAGTGCTGTCCGTGGATGGCTTCAGCAGCAACTTCCTTGGCCAACTCCACCAGCTCCGCAATCACTTCGGTGGAGGTAAAATGTTGCTGCGTGAGGTGGCTACCGATTCCTCGGCTACGAGCTTGCGCAGGGCCTCCATGGCCAGCTGCAGGTTTCGTGCCGCCTTGGTCTTGGCGATGAATTCGGGCGTCAGATTGGGTGGCACGGGCAATCAGCTCACCCAGAAGCCGCTGGATCTCCTCCGGGATAGGTTCGCCGGATGCCTGACGGTCGGCGGCGTCAAACTTTGCCATCCAGACACGGATCTCCTCATACATCTGGACTTCAGGTTTGAGCTCCGCCAGATTCACCGCGCCGGAACACGCTGCCCAGGCCCGCGAGAGCTGCCCACTATAGCGCCGGTACTTTGACGCCAAGGTTTCATCTTCCGACGGCACGTTCCCCATCACTGTCAGAGTCAACGCGAGGGCTTCGTCGATGATCTTTCCCACAGGCTTGTTGGCCTAATCGGACTGCGTGTATTCGCCCAGCGCCTTGGCTTAGTTCTCCGCGGGCGGCGCATCGAAGCCTGTGAGCATCATGTCCTTGACAATCACCAACTCCAGTTCGTCATCCTCGTCCTTGAGCCTGGCCTTGACGATGACGTTGAGCGAATCGCGGCGAACGTGCTCGGATACCGGCGCAGCTCAACAATGGGCGTGTAGAGCCTCGCGCAAATCTCACGGGTGCCGCCCACGATCATCGCTTTTCCGGTACCGCGGGGACCTGCTTCATCACGGATCGGCGGCCTTCCCAGCGTTCCGCCAGGTCGGCGGCCAGTGCAGCAAATGCGTCCTGGGGGCGCCAAAAACTGCGTTGACCACGGCCACGGTGGCCTCGATGTGGGAGTGTTCGGTGATGTCCAGGCCCACGGTGGCGACGTTCTCCACTGCCCGGGTGAGATCGTAAATGTCGATGTATTCACCAAAAACGTCGCGGGTGTTGCGGTCCTCGAAGGAGATGGGCGTACCCGTGGAGGCAATCAGCGTGGCATGGGGAAGCGCATCGCGCAGGTGCCGGGCGTGCCCGTCCGAGCCGTCGTAGTGGCTGTGGCCGGTGTCGGCAACCACCGTGGGGTTCTTCATCCGGGGGTGAAGGATCACGCGGTTGATATAGAGCCCCCTTTCCATGGACTTGCCAGAACCCTGGGTGTGCCAGACGACGCCAGCCTCCCCTTCAACCGTCCAGGAGGAACAGGGACGCCCTCGTCATCCACGTTCTATGGGGAGAAGTGGTTGACAGGTGTGAAGGGGGTGCCTTATTTGGCTTGGATACCGCCCCGCGCATAACCGGGCAGGGCAACTGAAGGAGGGCCGCCGTCGTACTTTTTCAAGTACGACGGCGGCCCTTGCGTTCGGTAGGTTCACTCAGCGCCCGCTTTGGAGTCATTCTCCGCGAAGTTTGTCCATATCGCGGCGGTCCTTCTTAGTGGGCCGGCCCGTGCCCCGATCGCGCTGGGGCAAGCCCAGCGCTGGCAGGACCGGGCGCGGGGGAGTGTGGTCTGTGAAGCAATGCGAGGCCGCTTCGGGGCCAACGCGTTTGTTGATCAACAGGCGAACTTCCAAGATGCGGTCATAGCCGGGCTGGCGGACTCGGACTGTGTCGCCGGGGACCACCGTGTGGGCTGCCTTGGCGTTCACGTCATTGAGTTTCACATGGCCGGCGCGGCAGGCTGCAGTGGCCATGGACCGCGTCTTGTAGGCGCGGATGGACCACAACCAGGCGTCAATGCGCACTGAGGCGGGTGCTGACTTTGGAATGCTCATGATGGAATCCACTCTATCCGTGAGCCTGCTCCACGAAAAATGACACCGATCCCGCTTCCTGATCCCTAAATTTCGGGATCAGAAAGCAGGATCGGTGTCAGAACTCGTCAGGAATCCCAAAACGCCATCGGCAGGGCTAGCCCTGGTTGCTGAACGCAGCATCAAAAGGCTGCGTGGACGGTGAAAAATCGAACTTCTTCAGTGCCGCGAGGGCCTCCGGTGCGCCTTGCAGACGGTCCATTCCGGCGTCTTCCCACTCGATAGAGATGGGGCCGTGGTATCCGATGGCGCTCAGCGCGCGGAAGGAGGATTCCCAAGGCACATCTCCCCGGCCAGCCGAAACGAAGTCCCAGCCGCGGCGCGGATCTCCCCACGGCAAATGCGAGCCCATGACCGTGTTTCGGCCCGTGGGGCGCAGCTTCGTATCCTTACAATCAACATGATAGATCCGGTCCTTGAAGTCCCAGATGAAGGAAACCGGGTCAATGCCCTGCCACATGAAGTGGGAGGGGTCCCAGTTCAGTCCAAACGCGGGACGGTGACCAATGGCTTCCAGAGCGCGCACCGTGGTCCAGTAGTCATAGGCGATTTCGGAGGGATGTACCTCGTGGGCGAACCGCACGCCGCACTGATCGAAGACATCCAAAATGGGGTTCCAGCGGTCAGCAAAATCTTGGTAACCTGCCTCGATCACGGATTCTGGAACGGGCGGGAACATGGCCACGTACTGCCAGATGGAGGAGCCGGTGAAACCGACCACCGTCGAAACGCCCAAGGCCTGCGCCAGACGCGCGGTGAGCTTCATTTCCTCGGCGGCTCGCTGACGGACTCCCTCGGGATCGCCGTCGCCCCATACCTTGGTGCCAACTATCGCTTGGTGGCGGAAGTCAATGGGGTCATCACACACGGCCTGGCCCTTGAGGTGATTGGAGATGGCCCAGACCTTCAGGCCGTAGCCCTTGAGCATGGCGAGCTTACCGGCAACATAGCCCGGTTCGTCCCAGCGCCACGGGTCCAAATGATCGCCCGAGCAGGCAATCTCCAAGCCGTCGTAGCCCCATTCGGACGCCAGTTTGGCCACTTTCTCGAGCGGGAGATCGGCCCACTGGCCGGTGAACAAGGTGTACGGGCGGCTCATGCGTTCAGTCCTTTGAAATGGTGATGATTTGGGGGATGGCGACGGTGCTTCCGCCGGCTGCCGAGGATGTCTCGATGGCCGCCAAGACCTGCTGCACACCGTACCCTTCTTCGAACGACGGCGAGGGGTCCGTTCCCGTGGAGATGTTCAGGAGGAAGTCGCGGATCTGATGTGTGAAGCTATGCTCCCAGCCAAGCACGTGCCCCTGAGGCCACCAGCCGGAAATATAGGGGTGCTCGGGTTCTGTCACAAGGATCCGCCTAAAGCCCTGAACCTCGATGGGCTCGGTGCCGTTGAGGAAGTACAGCTCATTGGGGTTTTCCAAATTGAAAGTAATTGACCCTGTTGTGCCATAAACTTCCACTCGCAGAGCATTCTTCTGTCCCAGCGCCACGCGCGAAACGTCTACGCTGGCCATGGCGCCACTTGCCATGGACAGCGTTGCCCACGCTGCGTCGTCGACCGTGACAGGTTCGGGGCCGTCGGGACCAGGCCGTTCGGTGGTGAAGGTGTGCAGCTTGCCGGAAACCTCGGTGACGGTGTCGCCGAGCAGGTACTGAACCTGATCGATGGCGTGCGATGCGATGTCGCTCAGCGCGCCCGAGCCCGCAGTTTCCTTGCGCAGCCGCCAGGTCATGGGGGATTCGCTGTCTGCCAGCCAGTCCTGCAAGTACGACGCGCGGACCTGGCGGATGCTGCCCAGCTCACCCTCTGCAATGAGCTTGGCCGCCAAAGCCAAAGCCGGGATGCGGCGGTAGTTGAAGCCCACCATGGAGCGGACACCCGCCGCTCTGGCCGCCTTGGCTGCCGCCACCATGGTCTCGGATTCGGCCAGGGAGTTGGCCAGCGGCTTCTCCACGAGCACGTGCTTGCCCGCGGCGAGTGCCGCCGTCGCAATTTCAGCGTGCAACCAGCCGGGAGCGCAGATGTCCACAATGTCGATGTCATCGCGGGCAATGACCTCCCGCCAATCGGTGGCCGATTCGCTCCAACCGTACTTTTTAGCTGCGGCAGCTACAGCTACGGCGTCCCGGCCCACCAAGACCTTTTGCTCGAAGTTAGGGACGTCGAAGTGGTTGGCCACGGTGCGCCACGCGTTGGAATGTGCTTGGCCCATGAACGCGTAGCCGATGGCGGCCACGCCCAATGGGCGGGTGCCCAGGGGGCGGGAACCCAGAGGGCCGGCGGCCGGTGATTGAGGGGAGGTCATGATTGTGATTCCTAGAGGGTTGCGGCGGTGGGTGCCCAGTCAACGGGCACTGCCTCGGAGCTCGGGGCGGAGCTGGCAACTTCCACGAATTCACCGGTGTTGACGGACTCCGAGATTGAGACCATGGCGTCAAGGATGTGGTAAGCCAGTTCTCCAGTGGCGCGGTGCGGAACGCCGGCACGAATGGAGCGTGCCATATCCAGTACGCCCAGGCCGCGGCCATTGTCAGGGCCTTCCGCGGGGACGGTGGTCCAATCCTCGGCCCCGCTCGTGAAAACGCGGATTTCGCCGTCGAAGTTGTTTGGATCCGGCAGCGAGATGGTCCCTTCGGTGCCCGTGATCTCCACAAATCCCATGCGCGGGCGCGGGGATTCGAAGCTGAAGACGCTGTGCGAGGAGGCCCCGGATTCAAATTGAGCAATGGCGCTGACGTGCGTGGGAACTTCGACGTCGAATACCTCACCTTCCTTGGGGCCCGAGCCGATGGTGCGGGTGGAGAAAGCGGTGTTGCCCACGGCAGCCACCTTGGCGAGCGGGCCAAAGGCTTGCACCAGAGTGGTCAGGTAGTACGGAGCCATATCAAAGAGCGGGCCGGCGCCTTCCTGGAACAAGAACGCGGGGTTCGGGTGCCAGGACTCCGGGCCGGGGGACTGGAACATGGTCAGTGCCGTGAGCGGGGTGCCAATGGCGCCACTGTCTATCAGGCGGCGAGCGGTCTGCAGGCCAGCTCCAAGGAATGTATCAGGCGCACAGCCAAGCCGAACGCCGGCAGCGTCTGCCACTTTAAGCAGGCCCAGGCCACTTTCTCTGTCCAGGGAGAACGGCTTTTCCGTCCAGACATGCTTGCCTGCGCGGACGGCTGCCGCAGCAACTTCTACGTGGGCGGCCGGGATGGTCAAGTTGACGATGATTTCAACGTCCGGGTGGTTGAGCGCCACCTCCACACCGCCGGAAATTTCCACGCCGTATTCGGCGGCGCGTGCGGCCGCTGCTTCCTCGAAGAGGTCGGCGATGACCAGTACCTTCACATCCGGGAACGTGGTCAGGTTGTCCAGGTACTGCTTGCTGATGTTGCCAGCGCCAATGAAGGCAATACCGACTGGTCCAGTTTTTGCCATGGGGATTAGGCCTTTCCGGCGTTTGTGTTTCCGGCGTTGAGGAAGGCAAGGCTTGCAGCGATGCCCTCGAAGATGTCACCGGCGTAGTCGTCGAACTCCACTACACCAATTTCAAGCGACTTGGCGGCTTCAATGACGTCCCAGATGGGAACCTGTCCCTGACCGGCGGGAACCTGATCAAGGTTCTCTGTGGTTAACGGGCCATCCTTGATGTGGATCAGTTTCACGCGATCACCCAGGCTGGTCAGTACGTCAACTGGGTTGGCGCCGCCCACGGACACCCAGTAAGTGTCTACTTCCAAGATGATTTCCGGATCCAGCAGTGTTTCAAAGTACTGCAGGGCAGTGGTGCCGTTGATGGTTGACTCCAATTCCCACTGGTGGTTGTGGTACCCCACGCGGATGCCGTATTCGGCACCCTTCTTGGCGGCAGCGTTGAGGCCTTCGGCGATCTTCTGGACGTCTTGTGCATTTTGCCAGCGATCGGCGGGAATGAACGGATCAATCACGGTGGTGATGCCCAGCTTCTTTGCCGCAGCGAAGATCTCGTCCTGATCAGCACTGAGCAGGGGTGCGTGGCCTGAGGGTGCGGTGATGGAGTTCTCAGCGAACGCGGCAGCGAGGGCATCGGCCGTGGCCACAAAGTTGTACGGCTCAACGTGGGTGAAGCCCAACTGGGCAACGCGGGCAATGGTTCCGGGCAAGTCTTCTTCAAGGGGCTTGCGGACTGTGTACAGCTGAAGGGAATACGTCATTGAAACTCCTTGAAGGCCTGTGAGTGTGTTCAAGAATCAACCTAAGGGAACTTTTGTCGATGGTCAAGCAAAAGTGTGCTTAAAACTACCAAGTCTTTAGATTGTGACAGATGGAAGCCCGTGTGTTATTTGTTGACAATGTCTAAGTCTCCAGCTCAGCAACCCACACATGGACCGCTTGCAAGCACCACGGCCGCCTTTGATCCGGCAGCCTCAGCTCCGCAGGGGCAGTTTGGCCACTCGCGAGCCGGAGACGTTTTCCAGATTTTGCGTGATGGACAGGCCCGTACCCGTGCGGAGTTGGCGGAGATTACGGGCCTTGCTCGCTCAACGGTTGCCGCCCGCCTTGAGGGCTTGAGTGCTGCTGGGTTGATAGGTCCGGCAGGTGAGGGGATCTCCTCAGGAGGGCGTCCGCCATCGCGCTTTGCTTTTCACCCCTCGTCACGAGTCATTCTGGCTATTGACGTGGGGGCAACGCACGTGTTGATCGCGCTCATCGATCTCAGCGGCCGGGTGCTCAGTGAACTGCGGGAGTCAATGGATATAGCTGACGGCCCCACTCACGTGCTGGATGCAGTGCTGGAGCGGTGCGGCCAGGTTTTTGCTACGGCGGGGCGCCATGAACGTGAGCTGGTGGGGATTGGCATTGGGCTTCCGGGACCGGTGGAACACTCCACGGGGCGGCCCTCCAGCCCGCCCATCATGCCTGGCTGGGACGGGTTCGATGTGCCAGCCTATGTCCAGCAACGTTTTCCCACGGACGTTCTTGTGGATAACGATGTGAATATCATGGCCCTGGGGGAACGGGCCGCGTACTGGCCGCACGCGCAGGATCTTCTGTTCATTAAAGTTGCCACGGGTATTGGTGCTGGCATTATCAGCGGCGGACTTTTGCAGCGCGGAGCCGATGGTACGGCTGGCGATATTGGGCACGTGAGAGTTCCGCGCGGCGGCGAAATACTGTGCCGTTGCGGGAATTACGGTTGCCTGGAGGCTATGGCGTCGGGCCCTGCGGTGGCTGCAGCGCTTAGTAAAGACGGGGTTCCGGCGCACAGCGGTGACGACGTTTTGGAGTTGGCGCGCCGGGGAAACTTGGCCGCCATTCATGCCATGCGGCAGGCAGGCCGCGACGTTGGTGATGTCTTGGCGGCGTCCGTGAACTTGCTCAATCCTTCCGTCATTGTCATTGGCGGCGGGCTGTCCTCGGCAGGGGAATATCTGATGGCCGGTGTGCGTGAAATTGTTTATCAACGATCGCTGCCGCTGGCCACGGCACGGCTGCGGATAGTGCAGTCAATGGCCGGTGACCACGCCGGTGTGCTCGGTGCAGGACGCATGGTGATTGACCATGTTCTTGCCCCCGCATCAGTTGAGCGGCTTGTCGCCGCGCATTCACAAGGATGAGCGCCCTGGGTACTCCGCAGGCCGGAAAAGTGACCATCAGCGATCTGGCCTTCCGCCTGGGTATCTCCAAGGCTTCAGTTTCCTATGCACTCAACGGCCAGCCCGGCGTCAGTGAATCTACCCGGGCCCGTGTTCTGGCATTAGCCAGTGAACTCGGGTGGTACCCCAGTTCCAGCGCGCGGGCACTTTCACATTCACGCACTGATTCGGTGGGCATTGTGCTATTCCGGGACCCTGAACAAATTGGTGCCGAACCGTTTTACATGAGCATCCTGGCCGGAATTGAGGGAATTTTGGGTACGCATGAGATGAACTTGCTGCTGCGCATGGTGGACCCCCGTACCGTGCCGGATGAGCGCACCCGTGATCTGCCCGTCTACGAGCGCTGGGCCGGAGAGGGCCGCGTTGACGGGGTGATTCTTTTTGACCATGTTCACGATGATCCCCGCCCGCCCCTGCTGGACCGCTTCAAAATGCCCTATGTACGCCTTGGCGCAGGGCTGGATGCTCTACCCTCCGCTGGGAACTCCAATGTCACGGTGTCACAGGCTGCAGACGCGGCAACGGTGGTGGAGGCCCTGCACCGGCACGGGCACCGGCGCATTGCCTTTGTCTCTGGCCCCCTGGACTTGCTCCATGAGGAGCGTAAATCAGAACAGATCACAGCCCATGCCAGGCGCCTGGGCATGAGTGTGGTGCTGTGCCCCGCGGACTATTCAGCGGACGACGGCGGCACGGCCACCATCGCTGTCATGGCCGGCTTGGTTCCTGGGTCACCAGAATTCCCCACGGCCGTTGTCTATGGCAATGACCTCATGGCTGTGGGTGGGCTTCAAGCGTTGAAGCGTCTAAACCTGTGTGTTCCCGCGCAAGTTTCGGTAATCAGTTGGGATGATTCAATCCTGTGCAAGCTCAGTTCTCCTAGTTTGAGCGCACTGAGCCGCAGTGTTTCCGATTTGGGCAGATCCTCCGCCCAGCTACTGGTGGAGCTTATTGGCGGCCACGAACCTCGCAATATTCAAGCCTGCCCCGGTGTATTTCAGCTCCGTGAGAGCCTAGGGCGGAACCTCTTCTAGCGCGGTCTCCAGGGGTGGCTCGAGAGTGAGCTGCGGTGCTTTCCGGCAAGAGGCAAGCCCCTTATGAGGCCCCCACGCGCTAGCCCGCGAGCCCGTTAATTTTTTATCTTCCTTATAACGGATGGGTAACAACTGCCGCTTGCTGAACCGGTTCAGCAATGGTGCTTATGGTGTGGTCAATAGTGAGGGTGTCCCTTGTTTGCGGGCTATTTTGAGCCATGCATGTGGCGCTGAACCTCCTGCGGCGGTGAATTTTCCGTACCTTTGGTGTCACAAATCAATATTATTTCAGATATTTTCTAACTTTTGATTGACCGTCGACATAAGTTCATCTAGGTTTGGTTCAACGTCGAGCGGCGCGAGTCACAGATGCTCCTACGGCTCGTGTTTAGGAACAGTTCTCACACAGACAAGGAAGTCACGGAAGTGAAAATACGTACTTTTGCCGCAGCAGCGGCTATAGCGGCACTTGCCATTACAGCCACCGGCTGCAGCGGCGGTTCCGGAAATGAATCATCCGATTCCGGCGGGAAGACGCTCACTTACTGGGCCAGCAACCAGGGCACCAGCTTGGACAATGACAAGGAAGTTCTTACCCCGCAGCTGGAGAAGTTCGAAAAGGAAACCGGCATCAAGGTCAACCTTGAAGTCATCGGCTGGAACGATCTTCAGACTCGTATCCAGACAGCAGTCACCTCCGGCCAGGCCCCGGACGTTCTAAACATCGGCAACACGTGGGCCGCCTCACTGCAGTCCACCGGGGCTTTCATGCCGTTTGACGAGGCAGCATTTACCGCCATTGGTGGCAAGGACAAGTTCGTCAAGACAGCTATGGATACCGGTGGCGTGGCTGGCGAAGACCCCACCTCAGTCCCGCTGTACGGTCTGGCCTACGGCCTGTACTACAACAAAGCAATGTTCAAGGACGCCGGTGTAACCCCTCCCACCACATGGGAAGAAATGGTTGCTGCTGCCAAGAAACTGACCAGTGGTGATGTCCACGGATTCTCACTCGCAGCAGGCAGCTACACCGAGAACTCACACTTCGCCTTCATCAACGCAGCCCAGAACGGTGCCGACTTCTTTGATGCAGATGGTAAGCCCACCTTCACCTCGGACGGAATTGTGGACGGCATTGCCCGCTACCTAGATCTAATGCAGGCCGATAAAGTCGTAGCCCCAGGTGATGCTCAGTATGACAACGCAACACAGGCCATCAATGACTTCGCCACCGGTAAATCCGCCATGGTGCTCAGCCAGAACAACGCCAACAGTTCCATCGCCTCACAAGGTATGGCCAGTGACGCATTCGGTGTCGTAGCTTTCCCTGCTCCCGCAGCGGGCAAGGATATTGCCACCATGGTTGCCGGTATCAACATGTCCATCTTCAAGAACACGAAGAACAAGGATTCAGCACTGGCATTCGTGAAGTTCATGACCAGTGAAGACACTCAGGCAGCATTGGATAAGCCCTTCGCAGCACTTCCTGTACTTGCTGGCGTCACACCTTCCTTCACCGACGATGCGGAACTCGCCAAGACGTTCTCTGACATCTACTCCAACAAGTCCAAGCCCCTTCCCCTGGTAGCGGCCGAGGACCAGTTCGAAAGCACTGTGGGCAAGGCCATGAACCAGATGTTTGCAACCATCGCCTCCGGCGGTACGGTCTCCAAGGCAGATATCAAGAGTGCATTAGAAACAGCACAGCAGGCAGTCGAAGCAGCAGGCTAGTCCCCACCTGCTCCCCAACGGTGGCTCGCTGAGCGAGCCACCGTTGGGGCCCCTCGCAGGCGTGGGCCCAACGTTTCTTGCAGCCGTGGGTCGCTAGCGACCTACGGCTTGGGCCCCTCGCAGGCGTGGGCCCAACGTACCTCGCAGCGGTGGCTCGCAGGCGTGGGCCCAACGTTTCTTTCAATCCGTCGGTCGCTGAGCGACCCGCCTCTTCACTACTTCAATTTTTCCAGGAAAGGTGAGTGTCGAACAGTGTCTGCTTCCACCGCCGTAAAGAAATCCGGCCCCTCCGCCGGGGCCACCGCACGGAGAGCGCGCAAGCCTCGCCGTGCCGGCTGGTGGCTACCCTATGCGTTGCTGGCCCCCGCCGTCATCTTTGAACTCGTCATCCACATTGTTCCCATGATTACTGGCATTTGGATGAGCTTCCTCAAGCTCACCAAGATGTACATCTCCAACTGGGGCAACGCCCCGTTTATCGGCACAAAGAACTACCAGGTAGCCCTGGACTTCAATTCGGCCGTCGGCATGGGCCTGCTGAAATCCTTCGGAATCACAGTGGCCTTCACCATTTTGGTGGTGGGCCTTTCATGGTTCCTCGGTATGGCCGCGGCCGTGGCGCTACAAAAGGTTTTCCCGGGACGGGCAGTGTTCCGCACACTGTTCCTGATCCCGTACGCTTTGCCCATGTATGCCGGCGTCATCGCCTGGAAGTTCATCTTGCAGAAAGACAACGGGGCCCTCAGCCACCTTTTGTTCGACAACTTAGGACTCCCGGGAGACAAGCCCTTCTGGCTGATCGGCGATAACGCCTTCGCCGCCGTCGTCATTGTTGCCATCTGGCGGCTCTGGCCCTTCGCCTTCTTGATGCTGATGGCCGGACTCCAATCCGTCCCCACGGACATCTACGAGGCTGCCTCGGTTGACGGCGCCAAACCGCTGCGTCAGTGGTGGGCCATCACCTTGCCCCTGCTGCGCCCAGTCAATATGTCACTGGTACTGGTGATGTTCCTCTGGACCTTCAACGATTTCAACACACCCTTTGTCCTGTTCGGCGGCTCGCAGCCGCCCGCCGGTGATCTGATCTCTTTCCACATTTACAACGCCTCATTCCTCACGTGGAACTTCGGCTCAGGTGCCGCCATGTCGGTACTGCTCCTGCTCTTCCTCTCGGTTGTCAGCGGAATCTACGTGCTCCTAATGAACCGGAGGAAAGATAATGCATGACACAACCGGTACCAAGGTCTTTAGAGTCATTACGATTACAGCTCTGAGTATCTTCACCATCATCCCCATTTACGTCATGGTGATCTCTGGGCTGAAGCCGCTGAAGGATGTCCAAGGCGCATTCACGTGGTGGCCCGAAACGTTGACCATCCAGCCCTACATCGACATGTGGAAAACAGTCCCGCTGGCCAACTACTTCATGAACTCCGTCATCGTCTCAGTTGCCGCCACGTTGCTCTCGCTCGTCATTGCCATCTTCGCCGCCTACGCCGTTTCGCGTTACACATTCCGCGGCCGGTCATTGTTCTCCGGCGCAGTGCTCTCCACACAGATGCTGCCAGGGGTGCTGTTCCTGCTCCCGCTGTTCTTGATCTTCGTGAACATCAACACCAACTTCGGTGTCCAGTTGGTGGGAACCCGTGCCGGCCTGATTATCACCTACCTGACGTTCTCTCTGCCGTTCTCCATCTGGATGCTCGCTGGCTACTTCAACGGCATCCCTCGTGAACTCGACGAGGCCGCCACGGTAGATGGCTGCGGCCCCATGCGAACCCTGTTCACCATCATCTTGCCCACAGCACGTCCGGGCTTGGTGGCTGTAGCCATCTACAGCTTCATGACCAGCTGGGGTGAAGTCTTGTTCGCCTCGGTCATGACCACCGACGCGAACCGCACCCTCGCCGTCGGCCTCCAGCTCTACTCGACCCAGACCAACGTCTACTGGAACCAGATCATGGCCGCCTCAGTGGTGGTCTCAATTCCCATCGTGATCGGCTTCTTGCTCCTGCAAAAGAACTTTGTGGCTGGATTGACCGCAGGTGCCGTCAAATAGCCACCGGGCCAAGGCACTGCCGGGCCAACCGCCAGCCAACCCAGCCACAAGGGCCAGCACAGCGCTCGGGATCCTCATGGTATTCCACCTGCTTCGGGCCCGCCTGCTCGGAAGGCCGGAGAGCCTAGATGGCGCAGCCGTCCGGGCCGCAGGCCTGCGCGTCTTCTCCACCGGTGGCCGAAACCATGGTCAGCGGGTTGGCTTCCTGCCAAGCCTGCTCCAGAGCCTGGCCGAACACCTCGGAAGGCTGAGCGCCGGAGATGCCGTACTTCCGGTCGATGACGAAGAACGGAACACCCTGGACGCCAATCGCGCGGCCCTCGGCAATGTCGTTGCGGACGGCGTCGGCGTACTGCGAACTCTCCAGAGCATCATTGATTTCGACGGCGGACAGCCCCGCCTTGGTGCCGATCGCAACGAGGGCTTCTCGGTTGCCAATATCCACGCCGTGCTCAAAGTGGGCTGAGAGCAGGGCTTCCTTGACGGCGTCGCCCAATCCGTGGGACTTGGCCAGGTGGAGCAGCTCGTGGGCGCGGAAACTATTGGCGACCACCACGTTCTCGAACTTAAAGTCCAGCCCCACTCCCTGGGCAGCCTGCGTGACGTGGCCCAGCATGCCCAGCAATTGTCCGCGGTCCATGCCCTTGCGCTCCACTAGGTACTCCAGCTCGGTGCCGTCGTAGTGCTCGGGAAGGGTGGGATCCAGCTGAAAACTCTTCCACGTCACTTCCACGGAATCCTTGTGGGCAAAGCCGCTCAGAGCGGTTTCAAAACGGCGCTTGCCGATGTAGCACCAGGGGCAGGCCACATCGGACCAGATCTCAATCTTCATACTGTGGCTAACATGCCCCGTTCGGCGCTTATTCCCCGCCCGCCCCACCCCGTAAACGCCCCGTTAAACGCCGAACGTACAATTGATGCCTGTGGGAACAGGGCATCAACTGTACGTTCGGTGATGGTAATGACACTCTCGCCGAGACCCGGATCTCGGGTGTGCAGTGGCGTCGCGTTCGGCGAGAGCTGTCAAACTTAGGCCGCGATCAACTGCTGTTCGGGCACTTCGGCGTGCGCGTGCAGGTAGTTGGCGTAGGCGGAGGTAGTCAGGAAGGCCGGGAACTCTTCGCCCATGGCTACATCGGTGAAGATTTCCAGTGCGTCATCGAACCGGTCCTTATCAAATCGGGGGAGCCGTGAGAACTCCTCGTCGAGCATTTCCTTGACCCAGTCATAGGTGATGAGTTCGCCTGTGTCCGTGATGGCCTGGCTGTGGATCCACTGCCAGATCTGGGAACGGGAGATTTCCGCGGTGGCGGCGTCCTCCATGAGGTTGTTCAAGGCCACAGCACCATGGCCGCGCAGCCAGGACTCGATGTACTGGATACCCACCCAGATGTTGTCACGAATGCCCTGCTCGGTGATCTTGCCTTCCGTGCCGGCCACGTTCAGCAGTGCACGGTCATCGAGGAGAACATCCTCACGGGTGCGAATAATCTGGTTCGGGTTCCAGCCAAGCACCTCGTCAAAGACCTCCATGGCTACGGGAACCAGGTCAGGGTGGGCCACCCAGGAACCGTCAAAGCCGTCGTTGGCTTCCCGGGTCTTGTCTGCACGGACCTTCTCCATGGCATTGGCGTTGGCCTCCGGATCACGACGGTTGGGCACAAAGGCTGCCATGCCGCCGATCGCCATAGCGCCACGGGTGTGGCAGGCGCGGACCAGTTGTTCGGTGTAGGCGCGCATGAAGGGTGCGGTCATGGTGATCTGGTTGCGGTCCGGAAGCACAAAGCGCGGGCCGCGGGTGCGGAAGTTCTTGATGACTGAGAACAGGTAGTCCCACCGGCCGGCGTTCAGGCCAGCGGCGTGGTCGCGGAGCTCGTAGAGGATCTCCTCCATCTCGAACGCGGCCGTAATGGTCTCGATCAGCACCGTGGCACGGATGGTGCCCTGGGGGATGCCGAGCAGGTCCTGCGCCTGGATGAAGATGTCATTCCAGAGACGGGCCTCCTGGTGATTTTCAATCTTCGGCAGGTAAAAGTACGGTCCCTTGCCCTGAGCGATCAGCCTCCGGGCATTGTGGAAGAAATACAGGCCAAAGTCGACGATGCCGCCTGCCATGGGCTTGGAATTGATCAGCAGGTGCTTCTCCGGCAAGTGCCAGCCGCGGGGACGGACCACAATAGTGGGGAGTTCCTCCGCCGGCGCCAGCTTGTATTCTTTGCCTTCGGGGCTGGTGAAGTCGATGCGGCGCTCCAGTGCGTCAATCAAGTTCAGCTGGCCGCGGATCACATTGCCCCAGGTGGGTGTGGAGGAGTCTTCCATATCAGCCAGCCAGACCTTCGCCCCGGAGTTCAGCGCATTGATGGTCATCTTGCGGTCAACAGGGCCGGTGATTTCCACGCGGCGATCCTCCAAACCCGGGGCAGGGGGAGCAACGCGCCAGCGGGGATCTTCCCGGATGGCGGACGTTTCGCGCAGGTAGCGCGGATCAGTGCCACTGAGGATCTGGGAGCGGCGCGTGCGGCGGGCTGCCAGCAATTCGGTGCGCCGCGCCGTCGTGGTGCGGTTTAGTGCAGCAATGAAATCCAGTGCCTCAGGAGTCAGGATTTCTTCCTGGCGGTAGATGGGCGGTGCGGTCATGGTGATGCCGTTGAACGTGATTCCGTTCAGGCTGTTCGTTGAGTTCATGGGGCTTGCTCCAAGTCTGAAAGTGCCGGTGACGGGACTGCGAGCCGCCTCTTGTTGCAACGTGAGTCTCAACAAGAGGCGGCCAGCGGTCCCACCCAGCGGGAGGGAGTTGTTAGTGGAACTGCTCGGCTTCTGTGGAGCCTGCCAAAGCGAGGGTGCCGCTGTTCGGGTTCAGGGCGGTCGCCACCGCATCGAAGTAGCCTGTGCCCACTTCGCGCTGGTGTTTGGTTGCGGTGTAGCCGCGGGATTCGGAGTCGAATTCTCGCTCCTGCAGTTCGACGTAGGAACTCATGCCGTTACGGGCGTAGCCATGGGCAAGATCAAACATCGAGTAGTTCAGGGAGTGGAAACCAGCCAAGGTGATGAACTGGAAGGTGTATCCCATAGCGCCAAGCTCCCGTTGGAACTTAGCGATAGTTGCGTCATCCAAATGCTTTTTCCAGTTGAATGACGGTGAGCAGTTGTAGGCAAGCATCTGGTCCGGGAATTCGGACTTGACCCCTTCAGCAAACTTCTTTGCATGCTCAAGGTCAGGTGTTCCGGTCTCCATCCAGATGAGGTCTGAGTGAGGGGCGTAGGCGCGGGCCCTGGCAATGGAGGGCTCGATCCCGTTGCGGACGTGGTAGAAACCTTCCGCCGTGCGCTCGCCGGTGAGAAAGGGGCGATCGCGCTCATCTACATCCGAGGTGATCAAGGTGGCGGCCTCGGCGTCGGTGCGGGCAATAATTACCGAGGGGACGCCGGCGACGTCGGCCGCGAGCCTTGCCGCGTTCAACGTGCGGACATGCTGGGCCGTGGGGATCAACACCTTACCGCCCAAGTGCCCGCACTTCTTCTCGCTGGCAAGCTGATCTTCCCAGTGCACACCGGCCGCACCGGAGGTGATCATGGACTTCATGAGTTCGTAGGCGTTGAGGGGGCCACCAAAGCCGGCCTCGGCATCGGCCACAATCGGCACCAGCCAGTCCTCAACGCTCTGGATTCCTTCTGAGAACTCAATCTGGTCTGAACGCAGGAGCGCATTGTTGATGCGGCGAACTACCTTGGGCACCGAATCTACCGGGTACAGCGACTGGTCCGGGTAGGTGTTGCCGTTGGAGTTGGCATCCGCGGCAACCTGCCAGCCGGACAGGTAAATGGCTTTCAAGCCGGCCTTGACCTGCTGAACCGCCTGGTTGCCGGTGAGGGCGCCCAGTGCGTTGGTGTAGCCGCCAGGTGCGGCGTTTGTCAGTTGGTCCCACAGCTTCTCGGAGCCGCGGCGGGCCAGGGTGTGTTCCTCCTGGACCCGGCCACGGAGCTTGATGACATCCCCGGCACTGAAGGAGCGTTCCACGCCATTCCAGCGGGGGTTTGCAGCCCACTCGAGCTCGAGGGCTGCAGCTGCCTCGGTGCGGTTCTGCTCCGGCGTGGTTGCGGGTTCAAATGCTGCGCTCATGATGGAAAGCTCCTTGTTATTGTGGATCTCGACAAGCTCGATCACCGGGGTGGGTGAGCTAGTTGAAGCTGCGTTCTTCTTCGTGATTTCTACTATTCAGCGCTTTTCAAGGGGTTACTAGAGGTAATTGAAGAGAAGAAACGCGTTTCTTCGCGTATTGTCAAGAAATGACGAATGTGGGATGGAACACAGGTGAGGCATCTGCCCGGCGCGGTAAGAAAGCTGCTGCGCAGGGAGAATTGGACATCATTTCCTTAGGGCGCCGGGTGCGGCACCTGCGCAAGACCCAGGGGATGACCCTGGATGATCTCGGGGTGAAAGTGGGGGCCGCGCCGTCGCAGCTTTCCTTGATTGAAAACGGCAAACGGGAGCCCAAACTGGGGCTGCTGCAGGCGCTGTCCGGGGCGCTCGGCGTAGGGCTTGATCAGCTGTTGGGCAACGAGCCGCCCAGCCGGCGCGCGGCACTGGAAATTGAGCTGGAACGGGCGCAGCGCGGGCCGCTGTACCAATCGCTGGGGCTGCCCACAGTCCGCGTCAGCTCACGGCTTTCCACCGAAGTCCTTGAATCTTTAGTGGGTTTGCAACACGAGTTGGAACGGCGGCTGGATGAACAGTCCGCTACGCCGGAGGAGGCCCGCCGGGCGAACAACGAACTACGCCAGGAAATGCGTGAACGCAACAACTACTATCCGGAGATTGAACGCCAGGCCCAGGATCTACTGGCGGCGGTGGGGCATGACCGTGGGCCACTGTCCCACCACGTTGCTGCGGACGTGGCCGAACACCTCGGATTTGACCTGCATTATGTGGGGGATCTGCCGCATTCCACCCGGTCTGTGACGGATTTGAAGAATCGCCGAATTTATCTCACTCACGGGCAGCGCTCCGACCACGATCCGCGTTCGGTACTGCTGCAAGCGCTGGGTCACTACGTGCTGGGGCACCAGACCCCCCGCGACTACGCTGACTTCCTGCGCCAACGCGTGTACACCAACTACTTTGCGGCTTCCTTGCTCATGCCGGAGCGGGCCACAGTGGACTTCCTCAAGACAGCCAAGATGGCGAAGGAGCTTGCCATTGAGGACATCCGTGACGCCTTCGCCGTCTCCTATGAAACGGCCGCGCACCGCTTCACCAACCTGGCCACCGAGCACCTGGGCATCACCACACACTTTCAGAAGGTGCATGAGTCAGGGATCATCCACAAAGCCTACGAGAACGACGGCGTGAACTTCCCTGCCGATCACACCGGCGCCATCGAAGGCCAGGCCGTGTGCCGGTACTGGACCTCCCGGGCCGTCTTTGAAGTGCCGGATAAGTTCCGTGCGTTCAACCAATACACGGACACGGCCGTTGGGACGTACTGGTGCACTGCCCGCACTGAACGCCATTCCTCGGGAGAGTATTCGCTCAGTATTGGGGTACCTTATGAGCACGTTAAATGGTTCCGGGGCCGGGACACCACGGAGCGTTCAGCATCCCGCTGCCCGGATCCTGACTGCTGCCGGCGCCCACCCACCGAGCTTTCGGCCCAGTGGGCAGGGCATGCCTGGCCCTCAACCCGCGCCAACTCGCACCTTTTGGCGGCTATGCCCCAGGGCGCCTTCCCCGGAGTGGACGAGACAGAGGTGTACAGGTTCTTGGCAGCGCACGAAGGCCGGTAAAAGAGGCCGCAGGTCATGGCCGGGTCATGGCGTGAAACGTTCCCCGGTTTTTCCCTAGCGTTCACGCGAGCACAGGGGTGAAGTCAACTCCTGCAACTTAGCGTGGAAGGGCCAACCGCATCCGAAGAGCTAAGGAACGTCCATGACTACACGCCACATCCCCGTTGTGCTGAGTGCCGCAGGTGCCGCCGGGAACAATGAAGACGTGATCGCAGACAACGTTTTGTGTTGTCAATGACATGTTCCGGGCACTGTTGACTCCAGCGGACATTGTCACGAATGCGCCGCGAAGACCTTGATGCCTACGTCCGCGAAGGGCTTGGCGCCATGGAGCGGTTGGATGTGGAGTTTGAAGACCTCTTCGAGTCCGAAGACGTCACGGGCTTGAATGCCGCGTGGTTGCGCGCCCAGCCGGGGCTCTTGGTATTGGAGGAGACGAAGGTGACAGCCCCTATTGCCGAGCGGGTTTCTTGGCGCTCTGCCATGGCTCTACGGCAGGACGCCACAGGCTCCATGCCGTAAAGTCAACGGATGAGCGAACTCAAATGGACTGCAACCGCCCCCGCAAAAAGCGCATGGCAGGCGATGCCTTTTGCCCCCGGCCTTTATAAGTACTACCTGAGCGGAGGCCTGCCCAAGGACATGAATTGGCCGGCGGAGCTGACCCCGCTCAAACGCGGTGACCTGCTCTACGTGGGCAAGGCCACGAACCTCAAGGGCAGGGCAAAACACCACGATATTCAAACGTCAAAATCCACTTTCCGCCGTTCCCTGGCGGCATTGCTGGGACTTCAGGCCCAGTGGCATGGACGCTCCGCACACCCGCGCCTGACCGATGTAGATGAAGAAGTGTTGAGCGTCTGGATGACGCAAAACCTGAGCGTGCAGTTTTGCGTACTCCCGGACGCTGCACCCCTTGCCGATCTTGAGGAAGCAATGCGCGCCGAGCTTTGCCCGCCGCTGAACCGTGACGGGCGCACACCCGAGCAGGTGCACGTTTCGGAAGTTGCTGCAGCCGCGCATGGCAAGGCCCTCCGCGAGAAGGGCTGAGCAACTGAAGGCTGCTCAACGAGAGAGTGGGGCAGCCGTGGGGTGAAGGTGCAGAAACCCGGGCCGCCGCACAATAGCGGTTTCCAGCTTTCCCTTGACCGTTGCCGCATTCCACAGCATGCTGGCAATAGCTACCGCCGAGTAGGCGCGATGGCAACGGAAAAAGAGGATCCCATGGCATTAGATGGCACGCACTCAACCCCGAACCCGGCCCAGCGATTTCTTGGCAAGAATGTCATCGTCACCGGCGCCAGCCGGGGGATAGGGCTGGCCATTGCCCGGAGGCTGGTGGAGGAGGGGGCCCGCGTCCTCATCACGGCCAGGCGTCAGGATGCGTTGGATGAGGCAGTTGCCAGCCTCGGTGCGAACGCCCTCGCCGTGGCCGGGCACGCCGATGACCCGGAGCACCGCGCAGAGGTGCTGGACACAGCCGAACATCACTTTGGCGGGCTGGATGTGCTGGTCAACAACGCCGGCATCAACCCCGTCTACGGGCCTCTGGAAACCGCGGAGCTGGACGCGGGGCGCAAAATTTTTGAGGTTAACGTGTGGGGCACCCTCGCCTGGACGCAGGCCGTGCTGGCGCATCCCGGGCTCAAGTTCAAGGTGCGGCGCGGGACCGTGGTGAACGTGTCCTCCATCAGCGCCAACGTTCCCGCCCCCGGCCTGGGCCTGTATGGGGTGAGCAAGGCCGCCGTTTCACACCTGACCCGCACACTATCCATGGAACTGGCACCGGAAATCCGGGTTAATGCCGTGGCGCCGGCCGTGGTAAAAACCCGTTTTGCGGGTGCGCTCTATGAGGGGCGTGAAGCGGCAGTGGCGGCCTCCTACCCGCTGGGCCGGTTGGGCGAGCCTAGCGACGTTGCCTCCGCCGTGGCCTTTCTCGCCTCCTGCGACGCAAGCTGGGTGACGGGACAGGTCCTGATTCTTGATGGCGGTTTGGGCAATGCGGGAGGGTTGGGCTGATCATGAACAGTACACCACCAGAGGGGCAATACCCGGAGGCCGTGGAAAATCTCCGGGCACGCACGCGTCAATTCATCCGTGAAACGGTGATCCCTGCCGAACCCCGGCCGGGGCAGGCACTAAACGTTTCGGTGCGCCGTGACTTAGCGGCTGCTGCCCGGGCGGCCCGGGTGTTCGCCCCGCACGTACCGGTGGAATTCGGTGGGCAGGGACTGGCCGTGGAGCACTGGTCACCGGTGTTTCAGGAAGCCGGCTACTCACCTATCGGTCCGGCGGTGCTTAACGCCATGGCACCGGATGAGGGCAATATGCACATGTTGAACCTGATCGGCACAGCGGAGCAGAAACGGCGTTTCCTAGCCCCGCTGGCCGCCGGAGACATCAGCTCCTGCTTTGCCATGACGGAGCCACACCCCGGCGCCGGGTCCGATCCCGCAGCACTAGCCACCACGGCTGTGCGGGACGGCAACGGCTGGCGGATCAACGGGCACAAGCGCTTCACCAGTGGTGCTACGCTCGCCGGGTTCGCCATTGTCATGGCGCGCACGGACGCAGACGCAGCTGACGGTGCGCACGGGGCCAGCACAGGTGCCTCAATGTTCCTGGTGCCCATGGACACTCCCGGCGTACGGCTTGGCGCCCCCATCCACACCATGGACACCTACCTCCCTGGCGGGCATTCCCATCTCCACTTTGAGGACGTTCTAGTCCCGGACTCCGGTGTCCTCGGGGAAGCGGGCCTTGGCTTCCAATACGCCCAGGTGCGGTTGGGCCCTGCCCGGCTGACCCACTGCATGCGTTGGCTGGGCTTGGCCCGGCGGGCCATGGACATCATGCTTGACCGCGCCAATACCAGAGAGATATTCGGTGCGCACCTTGCCCAGCTGGGCATTGCGCAGGACATGATTGCGCAGTCCGTGATGGACATTGAGACCTCTGACGCCATCATCGCCAAGTGTGCGCGCCTGCTTGCCGTAGATGCGAAGGCGGGTTCGGCACTCTCCTCAGTGGCCAAAATGCACTGCTCCGAGGCGGTGTACCGGGTCATGGACAGGGCGGTGCAGTTGTGCGGCGGAGACGGCGTCTCTGACGGGTTGCCACTGATGCAGTACCTCAATGAAGTCCGCCCGTTCCGGATCTATGACGGCTCCACGGAAACTCATAAATGGGCCATTGCACGCCGTGCTGCCGCTGAGCGGCGCCGTGCCGTTGCCGGCGGAGAACCGTTCCAGGGCACGGCTGTCAGCCACGAGGGAGAACGCTAATGGGGGTCCCGATGGACATTGTGCAAACCATTGAAGATGCGGCAAGGGCGCAGTCACCGCCACTGCTGATCCTTGACCGGGTGGCGGAATTCCTTGATGCCTGCCACCTCGGGACAGGGCCAGTCCACGCCCGCCGTATTGGCGAGGGGCAATCCAACGTGACGTTCAGGATTAAACGGCGCGGGGCGCACGTGGTGCTTCGCCGGGGACCTCGCCCACCCTTGCCGCCCTCTACCCATGACATGGTCCGGGAGGCACGCATCCAATCGCTGCTAGCGCCGCTGGGCATTCCGGTGCCGAAAATTCTGGCTACATGTGCCGATGCCAACGTGCTGGGAGTGCCGTTCTACATCATGAAATTCGTTGACGGGGAGGTGGTCACAGACGCCGTGCCGGCGCACCTGGATACGCTGGCGCAGCGCCGGGCTACGAGCGAAGCGGCAGCAGACATGCTGGTAAAGCTGCATTCCGTGGACGCTACTAGTGGTCCGCGGGCAGAGATTGGGCGCCCCGAGGGCTACCTGAAACGTCAGGTGGCGCGGTTTGCGGGGTTGTGGGACTTAGTGGCAACACGTGAACTTCCCGAAGTGGCGCAGCTGGCCCGGTGGTTGGAGGGGAACCGTCCAGAGACCCAGCGCCATGCCGTGATCCACGGGGACTACCGGCTGGGAAATCTGATGTTTGCCAGGCAGGGTCCCGCCCAGGTGAAAGCGGTGCTGGACTGGGAAATGGCCACCGTGGGTGATCCATTGGCTGATCTGGGGTACCTCAGTGCCACGTACTCGCAGGCAGGCTCCACTGCCACCTTGCTGGAACTTTCGCCCGTGACGGCTCTGCCGGGATACCTGGACCGTGCGGGCATGGCGGCACGGTACAACGCGCATTTTAATCTGGACCTTTCCGCATTGCCCTGGTATGAGGCGCTGGCGCTGTGGAAGGCAGCCATTTTCAGTGAGGCCATTTACACGCGATGGAAGAACGGGGAACGGGCAGATGGTGAGAGGTTCGGCGCCGCGCTCGAGGCGGGAGTGCCGGAGCTGTTGGCGGCCGCGGCCGCCCACGCCGCCCGGCTGCCGTAACGCTGCTTTGCCGCGGCTGAGGATCTGCTCCATACCGGACTGCCGCCACGGGTGCGCCAAAGCCCCTTGATTGGACTGCCCCAGGGGCACATGATGAAGGTGCGGGCGCCACACAGGCAGGGAGGAAGTACATGCAATTCCACCAGCACGGTTACGTGTCCGGGGACCCACGCGTCAAGGCCGCGGAAGGGACGGGTATTGGCCGTCCGGCGGAACTGCCGGATGAGATGGACGTGCTCATTGTGGGCTCGGGACCTGCCGGCATGATCACTGCGGCCGCACTTGGTGCATTCCCGTTCATCAACACCCGGATTGTGGAGCGACGCGGCGGGCGCCTGGAGATTGGCCAGGCGGACGGTATCCAAGCCCGCAGCGTGGAGACGTTTCAGGCGTTTGGCTTCGCCGAGCGCATCATCACCGAGGCGTACCGGATTACTGCCACAGTGTTTTGGAAACCTGACCCGGCTGATCACACCCGCATTGCCCGGGCGGCCCGCGCCCCGGATGACACCACGGGGATCAGCGAATTCCCGCACCTTATTGTCAACCAGGCGCGCGTGCTGGACTACTTTGCTGAGGTCATGGCCAACTCCCCGGCGCGCATCCGCCCCGACTACGGCTGGGAGTTGCGCACCCTGAAAATCGAGGACCATGGAGACTTTCCTGTCGCTGTGACGCTGGTGGGTACCCATGGTGCGCAAACCGGATTAGAACGTGTGGTCCGGGCGAAGTACGTGGTGGGTGCGGACGGGGCGCACAGTGCCGTGCGCGAATCCATTGGGGCAAAGCACAGCAGCATCCACGCGAACCACGCATGGGGTGTCATGGATGTTCTGGCCGTCACTGATTTCCCGGACATTCGCGCCAAATGCGCCATCCAGTCCGGTGATGGCGGGAACATCCTGCTCATTCCGCGCGAGGGCGGCTCCCTGTTCCGCATGTACGTTGACCTCGGTGAGGTGCCAGAAGACGGTTCGCACACCGTGCGCAGCACCAGCATCGAAACGATCATCGCCAAGGCCAACAAGATCCTGCACCCCTACACACTGGATGTGCGCAGCGTGGCCTGGACCAGCGTTTACGAGGTGGGGCACCGCCTGACTGACAGGTTCGACGACGTCCCACTGGAGTTGCTCGGCACTCGCCTTCCGCGCGTGTTCATCACAGGGGATGCCTGCCATACGCACAGTGCCAAGGCGGGCCAGGGCATGAACGTCTCCATGCAGGACGGCTTCAACCTTGCGTGGAAGATTGCGCATGTGTTGGCCGGGCGCAGCCCGGCGTCGCTGCTGGCCACGTATTCGGCCGAGCGCCAGGTCATTGCCAAGAACCTCATTGACTTCGATTTGGAATGGTCCAAGCTGATGGCCATGCGGCCCGAGGACATGGCGGATGCCACCGAGTTGGAGGACTTTTATGTGCGCACCTTCGAGTTCCCGGCAGGCTTCATGACCCAGTACCAGCCCTCCATGATCACCGCACCAGCAACGCATCAGGAACTGGCCACGGGTTTTCCCCTCGGCAAGCGCTTTAAGTCTGCGCCAGTGGTTAGGGTTGCGGATGCAAACCCGGTGCAGTTGGGTCACCACCACCGGGCCGATGGGCGGTGGCGCATCTACGCCTTCGCCGATGAACCCGCCATTGGCGAGCAGTCAGCCCTGTCGGAGTGGGCACACTGGCTCTCTCACAATCCTGAGTCGCCGCTGCTCAAGTACACGCCACCGGAGGGGGACTCCGATGCCGTGTTTGATGTAAAACTTATTACCCAGCAGGACTTTGAGGGTGTGGAGCTGGGCCAAGTTCCGGAAGTGTTCATGCCACGCACCGGCCCTTTTGGGCTCATTGACTACGAACTGGTCTATGCCACGGACCCGTCACGCGACATTTTCGAAGCCCGCGGGATCAGCCGCTCCGGCGCCGTCGTAGTGGTCCGCCCGGACCAGTACGTGGCGAACGTGCTGCCGTTGAGCGACACGGCAGGGCTGGCAGCATTTTTCGCCCCCATCATGCTGGCGCACGGTTAACTGTGCTCACCCGCGTTTGCGCGGGTTGCCTGCTGGGCCAGTTCTACTGCAGTCTTGCTCATTTCCTCCATGAGCTTCAGCTCGTCGAACATACCTCCCACTGCACTGTCGTCACTGTGTGCGGTGATACGGGTTTCGCCGCGGATTTCATCGATCCTGAAATGGATCTCAGGCCTGACTTTCATATAGCGGGCGGCGTCCTCGTGCTGCCAAGTCCCGCCAGCCCAATCTTTACTGATCTTGAGCCAGAGGTCCTGGCCTGCCGTTGTTGCAATCAACCCCGGCTGGTGGAACGCCTCGGTCAGTGAGACCCAGGCGGCTTCGCCGGAGAGCGAGCTGGTCCACTGTTCCTCGCGTGGGAAGCGGGCGGTCATGGGTCTGAAGCTCAAAAGAATCCACAACGCCACCATATTGGGCCACAGGGCTGTGGTGATGAGTGCATCTGGGCCCGCCGAGAATCCGAAGATGACTGCGGCCGTTCCCACCAAACCAAAAGCGGCCAATCCAATGAGGCGCCACCGGCCGGTAATCAGTTCCAAGGCTCCTGCCTTGCGCCAACCACTGCAAAGATAGACGCCGGCGCCCAGCGTAAACAGCGCCTGGAGACCGTAGATAACCGCGAGTGGAATTGCGCTCCAGAGATTGAGCCCGGACAAGTAGATCATGACCATCGACAAGAACGACAAAGCAATGATGGCCAAGCCAGCAGTTGCCCTGATCTTTTTGTCCCGTCCCGAAGGGTGCATGGATACATGTCAGCACGGTACGCCGAGCTTGTCCATGAAAGCCAGGAAACCCAAGAAGGCAGAGTCAGCATAAGCCCTATCTTTTGTTGGCACGGCACAACGATGATGGTATGGCAGGGCAAAACAGCGTCTGGTGGGGAGGAACAGGATGAGCGGACTTGACGATCTCTTGGCCGAGTCCAATGAACGGTGGCAGTGGGCCATGAAGAGGGCCGACGGCGTCGAAGACGTTTGCCTGGGGCGCGCCGTCAGAAGCTACTACTTGCGGTATTTCCCTGTTGGTTTCCTTGCCTTGCTGGTTCTCGGAATCGGTGGCGGGATCTTGCTTTTCGGAACTACTGCGGCCGATTGGGCGAACTATCTGAGCGTGGGGCTTCTACTGTCCACGTTGGGTGCGTTCGTGGGCGGATTGATCTACAACGCTAAGAAGGTGGCACCCTCCGTTCGGCTCAACACCCTAGATGTATTGTTTCGGTTGGCAGAGAGCGAACGCAAGAACATCACTGCGCAGATTACCGGGAAGGCACCTCTGGAGCGGGAGCACTTACCGGTGGTCCGGGCTGCTGGGGTTCAACGCCTCAAGGGCTTGGCCACACAACTGATCATCATGCCGGCCTACCCGTTGATGTTCGCCTCCCAAACGCTCAACTGGGCGGGACGGGACGAGATGTTCGTATGGATAGGGGTGGTGGCCTCCGGCGTAGGGATAATCGGGATTGCTTTGCTATTTCGTGATTTTAGGCGCACAGCCCGTTTTCTGGAGGCGACCGCAAAAGGATGAGCCGTGCACCCGATGAGCTCACAGCAAGGGGCGGCCTACGCGTTTCGGAATGAACGCTGAGGCCAGACCCTCGCTGCCCCTGGCCAGAAGGGTGACATCGGCGCCCACCAGGATGAAGTCCACCCCGGCGTCGATGTAGTACTGGGCAGTGGCCGGAGCAAATGCGTTCACACCCACCGGCTTTCCGGCTGCCTTCGCCGCGGCAATGCACTGCTCCACGGCCGCCATCACCGTGGGATGTTCCTGCGCTCCCAGCAATCCCATGGAGGCGGCGAGATCGGCCGGTCCCACGAAGATGGCGTCCACCCCGTCCACAGCCAGGATCCCAGCCACGTTCTCCACGGCCTGGGCCGATTCAATTTGTACCATGAGGCTCACGGTATCCCCGGCGCGTTGAACATAGTCAGGGATGCGGTTCCAGCGCGAGGACCGGGCCAAGGCCGAGCCCACCCCGCGTACCCCGCGCGGAGGATAGTGGACCGCAGCCACGGCGGCCTCGGCATCGGCCACGGTGTGGACCATCGGGATCAGCAGCGACTGCGCACCCAAGTCCAAATACTGCTTAATGATTACGGTGTCGTTGACCGGCGGGCGCACCACGGCCGTGACCGGGTAGCCGTGCACCGCCTGCAACTGGGCCAGGATTCCCTCGAGCCCGTTGGGGCTGTGCTCGCCGTCGATCACTACGGCGTCTAGCCCGGCCCCGGCACAAATCTCCGCCACTAGGGCGCTGCCGGAACACACCCACATGCCCACCAGCGGCCTGCTGGTGGCGGCGAGCGCGTCCTTTAGTGAAGGATCGGGGCTGATTCGAAGCGGCATGTGACTCTCCCTAGCATTCCGAAATCGGCATGGATGGTATCGCCGGCGGCAACCCAGAGTGGGCGGGTGAAGGAGCCTGCCAGGATCAGTTCCCCGGCCCTGAGTGACTCGCCGTGGACGGCCAGCTTGTTGGCCAGCCAGGCCACGCCCCGCCCAGGGTGGCCCAGCACGCCGGCGGCAACACCCGTCTCCTCCACCACCTCGTTGCGGAGCAGGATGGCGGATACCCACGGCAGATCAATGGCGTCCGGTTTCACCGGGTTGCCGCCCACCACTACGGCACCGAGGGCGGCGTTGTCACTGATGGTGTCAACTATGGTGCGCCACTCCATCTCTACCCGGGAATCGAGAATTTCCAGGGCTGGGGTGACGTAGTCGGTGGCACGCAGAACATCGATCAGGGTGATGCCAGGGCCAACAAGATCTTCCTTGAGTAAGAAGGCGAGTTCCACTTCCACCCTGGGGTGGGTGAACTGCTGCCAGGGAAGCGTACGCCCCGTTTCTAGGATGGCGTCTTCAAAGATGATGCCGTAATCGGGTTCACTAATACCGGTGGCCTGCTGCATGGCGCGGGAAGTCAACCCAATTTTGTGCCCGGCCACAACCCTTCCGGCAGCCTCACCGCGCTGACGCCACAGCTTTTGCACCCGGTAGGCGTCCTCCACGCTCATGCCGGGATAGCGAACGCTCAGCAGGGGGACCGGCACCCGAGTCCGTGCCGCCTCCGCGAGTTCGTCGGCAATCTCGGTAAGCGTTGCGTCGTCAAGCATGAGCTGTCTCCTTCTCGCTCGCGGCGCAGTCCCGGCAGGGGCATGTTCCGCGCCGGAGTGGCTTCGGGCACCCGCGAAGCGGGCGGCAAGAACTTGCCCCTGCCGGGCCAAGAGGATGCCGGTGAGTACGGTTCACAGCTGCTCTCCCAGCTTGAAGCCCCGGCCGCTGTCGTCGCGGGTGTAGGAAAAACCGTCGGCACCAACCGCGATGCTTTGTTCGGATGCTCCGGCCAGTATGTGCAGCGGCCGGGGTTGGCCTGCCAAATCCAGAACCGGGGAGGCCTCTGTATACCAGGACGGGACTACCGGGTTGCCCCACCAATCGCGGCGCTGGTTGTCATGGACATCCCAGCTAACCACCGGATTGTCCGGATCTCCCGTGTAGTAGTCCTGCGTGTAAATCTCCACGCGGTGTCCGTCAGGGTCAAGGATGTACAGGTAAAAAGCGTTGGAGACCCCGTGCCGGCCGGGTCCGCGCTCAATCCGCGCGGAGATGCGCAGGGCGCCCATTTTGTCGCAGATGTGCAAGATGTTGTGCTTCTCATGCGTTGCGAAGGCGATGTGGTGCAGGCGTGGCCCGGCACCGCCTGTCAGAGCGATATCATGCACGGTCTGGGTCCGGTGCATCCAGACCGCATAGGTGGTGCCGGCCGAGTCCCGGATGTCTTCGGAGACCCGAAAACCCAGCCCTTCTAAGTAATCCCGGCCGCGGGCAACCTCGGCCGTGACAAGGTTGACGTGGTCCAGGCGAACCAGTTCCCCGGCCGAGGCAAGGTCATAGCGCCGGGTCAGCCGCTGCACGTGTGCGGCCTCGTAGAAGAACTCGTAGGGGAACCCCAAAGGGTCCTCCACCCGGACGGAGTCACCAATCCCGGCAACGAAGCCCTCCCGCCGCCGCTCGGTGCGGCAGCCCAGCGCCGTGTAATACGCCTGAGCAGCATCGACGTCCGCCGGCGTCCTGACCCTGAACGCTGCAACAGCCAGGGCGGGCACGGGGCCAAGACGCAGCACCAGGTTGTGGTGGATGAACTCCTCCAGAGTGCGCAGGTACAGGGCGCCCGGCTCCTCACGGGTGATATGCAGGCCCAGGAGGTCAACATAGAAGGCTCGGGAGGCGCCAAGATCGGTGACAACAAGTTCCACATAGGCGCAGCGGACAATATCCGGGGCAGGGGTTTGCGGGTCGGCAGCGCTCATGGCAAGGCTCCGAACTTCGGGGTGTCCACGCTGCCCAAGGTGATGTGCACAGCTTGCTGGTCCGTATAGAAGTCAAGGGAGCGGAAGCCGCCCTCGTGCCCTAGCCCGGAGGCTTTCACACCGCCGAAAGGGGTGCGTAGATCCCGCACATTGTGGCTGTTCAGCCACACCATCCCCGCTTCCAGGGCTTGGGCGAAGGTGTGGGCGCGCCTAAGATTGTTCGTCCACACATAGGCGGCCAAACCATACTTGACGCCATTGGCCAAAGCCAGCGCCCCGGCGTCGTCCTCGAAGGGGGTGATGGCAACCACGGGGCCGAAGATCTCCTCCTGGAAAATCCGCGATTCGGGGCCAACATCGGCAAACACGGTGGGTGCCACATAGTTTCCGGTGTCCAGGCCCGCGGGGCGCCCACCACCGGCCAGCAGCCGGCCCTCGGACTTGCCAATTTCCACATAGTTCATGACCTTGGCGTAGTGCTCCGGGTGCACCAGCGCCCCCACCTCGGTGGCAGGGTTGTGAGGATCGCCCACCACAATGTTCCGGGCGCGGGCAGCAAACTTCTCACAGAACTCGTCATAAATGGGCCGCTCCACCAAGATCCGCGAACCTGCCGTGCAGCGCTCGCCGTTGAGGGAGAACACACCGAAAAGGGCGGAATCGATCGCGGCGTCCAGGTCTGCATCGGCAAAGACCACGCACGGGCTTTTGCCGCCCAATTCCATGGAGAGCCCCTTCAGATTTGTGGCTGCGTTGCGGAAGATGGTCTGACCCGTGGTGGTCTCGCCGGTGAAGGAGATCAGTGGCACGCCAGGGTGTTTCACCAGCGCGTCCCCAGCCTCCTCGCCCAGACCGTTGACCAGGTTGAACACGCCCTGAGGCAGGCCCGCTTCCTCGAAGATACCGGCCCACAACGACGCTGACAGAGGCGTGAATTCGGCGGGTTTGAGCACCACCGTGCAGCCAGCGGCAAGCGCGGGCGCCAGCTTCCAGGATTCCAGCATGAACGGCGTATTCCAGGGCGTGATGAGCCCGGCAACCCCGACCGGTTTACGGTTGACGTAGTTGAGTTGCGCACCGGGGACCTTCATGGCATCGTCCAACTGGGCCACCACCAGATCCGCGAAGAAACGGAAGTTTTCCGCCGCGCGCCGGGCCTGGCCGCGAGCCTGGGTGATGGGCAGGCCGGTGTCGAAGGTTTCCAGCTCGGCCAGCCTTGTTTCGCTGTCCTCGATGGCGTCTGCCACCTTGTTCAGGATCCGGGCCCGCTCCCGGGCCTTCATATGCGGCCACGGTCCCTCACGGAAGGCACGCGTTGCGGCTGTCACGGCCAGCGCAATATCAGCTTTCTGTCCGGCGGCGGCGGTGGCGTAGTTTGCGTTGGTCACCGGATCCAGCACAGGGAATCTCTCCCCGCCCACCGAGTCCACGGATTGGCCGTCAATGTAGTGCCGGATGTGGGCGGGCAGGCCGTCCGGGATGAAATGGCCGCTCATCCTAGGCCGCCTTTCTGCTCGCTGTGGCTGGACTCCCACTCCGTGAACGTGGCCCGCCACGTGGCGTTCATGGGGAACAGGCCTTGAATGCCGTGGCCCTGAGCCACCATTTCGGCAATGAACTTCTCTTCATGTTCCTGGGCGATGGCAGCGTCCGCTACTTCTTGCGCCAACGACGCCGGGATGACCAGCACGCCGGTGTCATCGCCTACAATGATGTCCCCCGGCTGGACGGTGGCCCCGCCGCAGGAGATGGTCAGGTCCGTGTCCCACGGGACGTGGCGGCGGCCCAGGACGGCCGGGTGGGTGCCGTGATGAAAGACGGGAATGTCCAGGGCGGCGATCTCGGTGAGGTCCCGGACTCCGCCATCGGTCACTATGGCCGCCGCGCCCCTGACCTGGGCGCGCAGGGCCAGAAGATCCCCCAGTGTCCCCGCGGTGGGGTCCCCGCGGGCCTCCATGACCAGGATCTCCCCGTCATTGAGCGAGTCAATGGCGCGTTTTTGGGCGTTGAAGCCGCCGCCGTGAGCTGCGAATAAGTCCTCGCGAAAGGGCACAAAGCGTAAGGTTCGGGCCGTTCCGGCGATCCTCAGCCCGGCTTTGGTGCAGGACAAGCCCTCAATATGGATGTTGTTAAAGCCGCGTTTGCGCAGTTGGGAGCTGAGGGTGGCCGTGCCAACACTTATCAGTTTCTGCTGAAGTTCAGCACTGAGAGCTGTGGAAGGGGAAGTGGAAGCCAGCCCGGCGGCTTCAGCAGAACCCCACGCGTCCACCCTGTCAGCATCGCTGATGCGGGGTACAGCGTCATAGCCGGTCCACTCCCCGGAGCCCTGCACCACTGACGTGCGCAGCCGGCCGGTAGATAAGCCGGTAGATGGACCCGTTCCGGGGGAGTCGAGCTGAACCTCAAGGACATCTCCGGGTACGGCCACAGAGGATCCGGCAGGGGTTCCTGTGAGGATGACATCCCCGGGTTCCAGGGTCATGAGCTGGGATAAATCGGCCACGATCTGGCTGAAAGAGAAGAGCAGGCCAGCGGTGGTGTCATCCTGGACCAGTTCCCCATTAAGCCACGTGCGCAGCCGCAGGGCATGGGGATCGAGCCCGGCGGCGGGAATGAGGCCCGGACCCAGCGGTGTGAAACCATCGCCGGACTTGGACCGGACGTTGGAACCCTTGTCCGCATATTTGAGGTCATACACGCCAAGATCGTTCGCGGCGGTGACGTGCCCAATGTGGGACCAGGCTTCTGCGGGGCTGACCCGCCGTGCTGCCTTGGCGATGACGAGCGCGATTTCGCCTTCGTAGGCCAGTAATTCACAGCCCACCGGCCGCTCCACCACCGAACCGCTGAGGCTCAGTGAGGAAGGGGCCTTGAGGAAATATGACGGATGTGAGGGGATCCGCCCGCGCTGTTCTGCCCGGGACTTGTAGGCAAGGTGGACGGCGATAACCTTGCGGACCGTGCTGAGCAGCTCTGCCGAGACCTGTTCCACGAAACACCCCAATTACAAAAAAGCCGTTGACTGGTGCAGGATTTGTGCGCCCCGTACGGGCCGCGACTGTGTAACTTGGGCGGTGTCTGTCCACTGAGGCGCAGCAGGTGCCATCCACTCCCTAGCTTCCGCCGCAACAGGGCTTTCGTCAACCATTGAGCGGGGGAGAATGCTTTCCAGCGCAGCAGTTCAGCTGGTCGCAGCCACGTAGAGCAATTGTTTATTCACAAATTCTTCCATCCCCAGAGGACCCAGTTCCCGCCCGAACCCGGATCGCTTCACCCCGCCAAACGGCATGCCTGCCCCTTCCCCTCCAGCGGTATTGATGGCCACCATTCCGGAATGGATTTGCTGGGCTACGGCCAATGCCTGCTCTGTGTCAGTGCTAAAGACAGCCCCGCCTAAACCGAACTCAGAATTGTTGGCGAGTGCCACAGCCTCGGCTTCATTTGAGACCTTGTAGACGATTAAAACAGGGCCAAAAAGCTCTTCCCCGAATGCCCTCATATCTGCTGTGACGCCGGTCAAAACCGTCGGTGCCAAGTAGTGCCCGGGTCGGTCCGCCTGAAAACCACCTGCATGAAGAACCGCGCCTTTTTCCGTGGCGTCATTAATTTGGTTCAGCAGTCCAGTAACAGCGGCAGCTGAAGACAGCGGAACATACGTTCCGTCCTCTTCTAGTTCGGGTGAACCAGGCTGTAATGCTTTGGCTTGGTCGGCTAATTCCTGGACAAACTCATCGTAGAGCTCATCCATAACGATGATCCGCTTGTTGGAATTACATGCCTGACCAGCATTTTCCATCCGGGTACTGAATGCTGCCCGGGCGGAGGCCGCCACATCAGCGCTGGAAAGGACAAGGTACGGGTCCGAGCCACCCAATTCCAGTACCACCTTTTTCAGATGGCGCCCGGCGGTTTGGGCCACGGCAGCCCCGGCCCGTTCGGAACCTGTCAGGGACACGCCCTGGATGCGGGAGTCCGCGATGATACTTTCGATTTGTCCATGTGTGGCGAACAAGTTGATGTAGGCGCCAGCCGGGAGGCCGGCGTCGCGCATGAGCTGCTCAATAGCTAGAGCAGAGCGCGGGCAGTTCTCTGCATGCTTGAGAATGATGGTGTTACCGAGCATGAGGTTGGGGGCGGCAAACCGGGCTACCTGATAATACGGGTAGTTCCACGGCATAATCCCCAGCAATGGACCAACCGGCCGCTTTTGAATGACGGCGCGGTCACCGTTGATCGCTTTAATAGGTTGGTCCGCGGCTAAGCCAGGCCCCTCCTTGGCGTAATAATTAAAGATTTCAGCAGAATATTCCGCCTCACCCACGGCTTCAGAAAGACGTTTTCCCATTTCCTCGGTGACTATCGCTGACAACTCATCCTTACGTTCTAAGAAGAGTGCGCCAATGCGGGCAATCACGGCGGCACGTTCGGTTATCGGTACGTGCCGCCATGTTGTGAAAGCCTGCTCCGATGAAGCCAGGGCTTCCTGCACCTCAGTGTCCGTGGCCGTGAGAAACTCTTGGATCACGGCGCCGCTGCTGGGATTGGTTACCCTGTAGCGCAGAGTCTGGGTACTGGGTGCTGAAGTGTGAGACACGGGTGATCCTGTTCATCGGTGGTGGCTGGAAACGCTGCTATCTTGAGGTTTTGGGGTACCAGACTCGTTCGCCGTCGGGTGCTGCAGAGTAGTCAGGCCACGCGAACTCAGTGGGCGGCATGAAATCTGCTGGCAAGAGCACGGGCATGGGATCCTGCGCCACACGCGTGTCAAACTCACTCTTGGCCTGCTGCACAATTTCCGGGCGAGTGAGCAAATCTACGAATGTTCCGGCAATGGTTTTACCAGCAACGTCGATCGTGGGATCAATGGTTGCGGGGATGCCGCCCAGAGCGTTCATCACCCAGCCGGGATATGCGCCCTGACCTGGTGCTGGTTTCAACGCTGGACGCGAAACATAGAAGCGCACCGTGGGGGCATAGTGGGTCATCTCTACATAGTCGTCGCTGGTCCAGTTCTTTTGCCATGGAGCAAGATGCTCACGCAAAGCCGCTTCAGCGTCCTGCGGGCTGATCAGAGCCTCGCACTCGTCAAGGAACGGCCTGTCCATGGGCTCGAGTCCCAAGGTGCGCTGGATCTGCTGGGCTGCAGCAATGGCTTCTTCACCGTAAGAGGGAGCTCCAACACCTTCTAAGTTGTTGTACAGCGCTTGCGCCAGGACATGGTTGGTGCGGCCAGGGCGGTTGCGTGCCACCCACGTGGTGCTCAGCTTGCAGTGGGCCATGGCGGCGGCATGTTCTGCGTTGCGGTCAAGTACTGCCAAGACGTGGTCGGCCATTTCCAAGGTGGGGCAGCGCCAAGAGTACTGGATCTGTGCAATCCGGGCCGGCAGGTTATCGGCAGTGGCCTGGCCCTGAGTGAAAATGGCGTCGGACAGGCTCCACCCACCAAAGCTGGGCAGCATGGCGTCCTGCATGACGCGGGAGGAGGTGTACATGCTCATCAAGGCGACGTTAGCGCCGGGTGCACGGGCTGCCGAGTGTGACGCCGGGATGGGCGAGTTGGGATTCGCATTGAGCTGCCACGTCTCCGGCTCATCACAGATAAAGGTGTACACCTTGCTGTAGTAGCTACCACACTGGGTATCCCAGCGGGCAGTGTTGCACAGCGGCAGCATGTAAAACGGGTGGAAACTGACAATGGCGTCCACGCCGTCGTAGTAGCCTCTCAGGCCATGAACCACCTTGGATCCCTGCACTTTCTCGGCAGGTTCGCCCGTGTACTTCAAGGTTCCGGCGATTCCGTGTACTTCCATGGCGTGCTTGGTGCCGAGGAGGCCGGCCAAAGTGGAGATACCCAGTGCTGAGTGAGGGTCGGTGTGACCGGGTGCGTGCGGGCTCAGATCCTCGCGCGGGGACTGCTCGGTGGAGGCTGACTGACAATTCCCTGGCACGGCGTCGTACTCGGCATAAGTCAAAAGGACCGGACCGCCATCGCCGCAAGACCACTGGGCGCTGAAGGCAGTGGGCATGTCTGCGCTGCCAGCTTCAACGGTGAAGCCTTCGGCGCGTAGCAGCTCCACGTACCAGCTGGCTGACTTGTATTCGCGCCAGGCAGGTTCTGCCAGATCCCAAATGTGCTTGTGCCAGGTGGAGAGCCGGGGCATATTCTCGGTAATCCATTGTTGGGCGGTTGTCTTGGCCACCGCTGTCAGTTCGGGCGCTGCAGTCAAATGTGGAGATGCAAGTGTCATGGTTTTTCCTGATTCAGGCGTTGAAGGGAGAAGTTCCGGGGTATTTAGGATGCGGCGTTGAATAAACTCACAGGCACGTGCAGAACGTGCAATCCACGCCCCTGCAGTGCGGCGTGCAGGGTCGGTGCGAAATCAGCGGCGCGGGTGATGGCGTGACCGGTGCCGCCAAACGCGGTGGCAAGGGCTGCCCAGTTCGGTTGAACTAGATCCACACCCACAGCGGGGATGCCGCGGTCTGCTTCATTGGAACGAATTTCGGCATAACCGCCGTTATCCACACACACCACTACAAGATCTAGCCGCTGCTCCACGGCCGTGATGAGTTCTTGCACAGCAAACATGAGAGCGCCGTCGCCCACGATGCACACAACGGGACGTTCTGGAGCTGCGATCTTGGCTCCGATGGAGGCTGGGAGCCCGTATCCCAGCGTGGCGTAGGCCGGTGTGTAGAGGAAGGAGTGCGGGAATTCTTGGGGAATGAACGACGCCGTGCCCAGGTAGGTGATTTGCGAAGAGTCGCCGCCAACAATGGTGTTGGACGGCAAAACCGCGGCGGCTTCCTCAGCAATACGGCTCAACTCCGGAGACAACGCCCTGGCTTGGTTGCGCAGTTCTTCCCGGACCGGTGCAAGGTTGACAACGGGGCGCTCAGGGGAACCGATCTCATGGAGTAATTGAGTCACGATGGCGGCCGAGTCGCCAATGAGTGCGAGGTCAGAGGCGAGGTTTTTGTTGGCTTGGGAGGCAAGAATATCTACCCGGATGACGGGGCCACTAGGGGTGATATTCCCACCCCACAGTTCAGACTCACCCACTTTAGAACCGATCACCAGCAACACATCGGCACGGTTGCACAATTGCTGGGCGGCGGGGAGGCGGATATCAGAGCCCAGCGCCAGAGGATGGGATTCGGGAACTGCGCCTTTGCCGTTGAGAGTGGTCACCACGGGTGCCTGCAACGCTTCCGCCAGAGCCGCCAGTGCTGCTCCGGCGGGGATGGAACCGCCACCGGCTAGGATGACGGGGTTCTGCGCAGCCTTCAATAGTTGCACAGCCGTTGCAAGGGATGTGGCATCCGCCTGGGCGCCTTGCCGGCGTGGCCGTGCCTGAAGCAAATCTTCGGGGCAATCGGAGAGAGACTCGAGGATGTTCAGCGGCACCTCTATATGGACCGGGCGTGGGCGGCCGTAGCGGAATATCTCGAACGCGTCATGGACGGCGGCCACAGCTTCTGTGGCGGAGTGAACTCGGCGGCTCCATTGAACAATGGCACCTGCGGCTGCCGTGGAATCCTTTGTCTCATGTAAAGAACCGATATCGGCAAATTCCTCACCCTCTGGTACGCCGGGGGAGAGGATGATCAGTGGACGGGATTCGCAGTAGGCAGTCCCGGCGGCGGAGAGGGCATTGAGAAGTCCAGGTCCAGAGGTGGTGATCACCACGCCTGGCAGTCCCTTTTGCTGGGCCCACCCGTCGGCGCCATATCCTGCGCCTTGCTCGTGGCGGGTTGTGACGGGGTGGATGCCCAAAGGGGCCAAATGGCGGTAGAACTCAAGGTTGTGAGTGCCGGGAATTCCAAAGATCGTGTCAATGCCGTAGTTGCGTAGCGTCTTGAGCACTGCATAGCCAGCATTGTTGGTGACCTGCACGTTGTCCTCTAGAGGGGTAGTTGCCGTGGATTGGGTTTGCATGGTGTTCCTTCTTACGAATTCACGGTGTGAAGTGTGGGGGTACCTGTGGACTCGTGGCTTGCCGAGTCTGGCTCAGCCGTAAACTGGCACGTCCCATCGATCCAGGTTTGGAGCACGGTGATGGCTGAAATTTCATGGGCGGCAGTACTCAAAGGATCACCTGTGAGGACAGCAAAATCGGCTTTCTTACCCACGGTCAGTGAGCCCAGATCATCTTCGCGGCCCAAAGCTGTGGCGGCGTTGATGGTATGCCCGGCCAAGGCTTGTGCAACTGTGATGCACAAGTTATCCGGGCCTAGTTTGTGACCGTTGCGGGTGACACGGGTGACGGCGGCCTGAATGGCCTCGAGGGGGCGCGGCTCTGCCACCGGGGCATCGGAGCTGATAGTGACGGGTACTCCCGCTTCAATGAACTCCCCGAGTGGGTTGAAACGTTCCCCGGGGGTGCCAATAGCTTGCTGAACGCCTTCACCCCAGTTGTAGTAGTGCTGGGGTTGGTTGACGGGGCGGATCCCGGAGTGGGCCATACGGCTAATTTGTTCGCCTGTGGGTAAACCACAGTGTTCAATCCGGTGCCGGGCGTCTGCGTCGGGGCGCTGAACCAGCGCCGATTCTATGGCGTCGATGACCATTTCAATGGCGGTGGGAGACTGTGCATGGGTTGCTGTTTGCAGACCAGCCGCGTGTGCTTTCGCGATCAAAGCCTTGTACGCAGCAGGCTCATGGTAGAGCTGGCCAGTGCGGCAGGGATCGCCAACATACCCGTCAGGGAAGTAGGCGGTCCACCCACCGAGCGTCCCGTCAGCGTAGAGCTTGATGCCAGCAAAGCTTAACCGGGCATTGCCAAACTGTCCGTGCAAACCCATCTCAAGAGCGTCCTCTAGTAGGTGAGAGAGCAAGTACATACTGACCCGAACCTTGAGCTGGTTCTCTGCGGCCAAGCGAAGGTACATGTCGAATTCGCGGCGTGAAACTTGAGCGTCACCGATGCTGGTGACACCGCCGGAAAGGAAACTTTCCTGGGCGAGACCCAGCTGGCGTAAATGTTCGCCCGGTTCGTCAGCAAGGTGGAAGTTGGGTCCGTGGTGACCAATTTTGACGCCGGAGACACCGGTGAGGATGTTGCACGCTGCGTCGGAAAGTTCGCCGGTCAGTTCGCCGTTAGCGTCGCGGAAGAATTCCCCACCTTGAGGGTTGGGGGTCTCAGCAGTGACACCGTTGAGGGTCAGAGTGTAGGAGTTGACAACGCCGCCGTGACCAGAAGCGTTCATCAAATACACCTCCCGGTCCGTGGCCACGGCATCAAGTTCGTGGCGTGTGGGGTGACGACCCTCGAGAAGGTTGCGGTGTTCATAACCAAAACCGCGTACGGGCAGTCCGTTGGGGGTTTTTTCAGCAGCCTGCACAAGCAAGGCCACAATCTCGGGAATGGTTGTGGCTTGGGCCGGGCCACAATCCACCCAGCTCATCATTTGTCCATACATCAAAGGGTGCGCATGAGCGTCAATGAATCCGGGGACCACAGTGGCTGCGCCGAAGTCCCGGATTTCAGGTTCCTGGCTGCCGTGCAGTGCCGCTGTTTCACGGCATTCCTGGATGCTACCGACGGCAGCAATTTCCGAACCGATCAGCAGGAAGGCTTCCGCGCTGGGGTAGGAGGAATCCATGGTGTGGATGTGCTCGGCTGTAACAATGACAGGGCGGTGGCCGTACGGGCGGTGCTCGAAGGCGTTGAGTTTACGCAAAATCTTCTCTCCCAAGAATCGGGGGCGGTTGAGGATGAGCTAAAGCAATTCAAGAACGGGGGAGTCTGGGCGCCCTTGAGCCGCCCAAGAGAGTACGTTCTGGGCCTGTTGGCGAACATACTCAGCGTCCGTGAAATCGGAAAGGTAAGCCACATGGGGTGTGATGAGAATGCGCGGGTTACCTAGCAGTGGATGGCCGCTGACGGTGGGTGGTTCTTCGTCCAGCACATCCAGGCCTGCACCGGCCAAATGCTTGGCGTTGACGCTCTCACGCAAGGCCTGTGAATCTATCAATGCGCCCCGGCTGACGTTGATCAGGTAGGAGCCCTGTGGCATCTGGGCCAAGAACGCGGCGTCGACCATGCCTTCAGTTTCTGGGGTCAGCGGCATGTGCAAGGACAGCACCGTTGAGGTGGAACGCACTTCTTCTAAAGAAGTGCGCCGAATGCCGGCTGCAGCCAGCTGCTGTCGGATCACCGGAGTGTCCGGAAGGACGGGATCGTAGCCCACCACTTCGCCAAAAAGGGCGCCTCCGAGTTCGGCGAGTCGAGTGCCAATACGGCCCAACCCCAGAATTCCTAAACGGGTTTGACTCAGCCGTGGTGGGACGGTGGAATCACGGGCATTCCATTGCCCGGATTGCACTGCGGAACTGTAAAAAGTAAGGCCGCGAGTCAGGGAGAGGGTGAGTGCCAACGCGTGCGTTGCTACTTCCTCCGTGGCCGCGCCGGGAATATTGGTGACCCAAATTCCACGCTCACGTGCCGCCTCAATATCAACATTGTTAAAGCCCATGGACAGCAGCGCAATAATCCGCAGCGAAGGCATGGCATCCATCATGACGGCGGTTACTTCCGCGTAACCCACCAACAGAGCCGTAGCGTCAGGGGCTTGGGCCATGATTTGTGCAGAATCTGAGGTGTTGAGGTAGTCAACCTCGAATCCTCCTTCACGGAGCCGGTCTACACCGGCGCGGAAGTCGACGTCGTCCATGTCCGTGTAGACAGCACGCAGGGTCTTGTTCACTGACTCAACAGCGCTGTCAGATTCTGCAGCGATGGTTGTGGCGGTTCTAGTGGACATGGCTGAGGAACTTCCTCGTGCGCTCGTGCTGCGGATTGGTGAAAAATTCCTCAGGCTCGGCCTGTTCCACAATGACGCCACCATCAAAGAGGGTGACCTCGTTGGCTACACGCCGGGCGAAACGAACCTCGTGGGTAACCACGATCATTGTCATCCCAGATTCTGCGAGATTTTCCATGACTTCAAGAACCTCGCCGACCAGCTCGGGATCCAGGGCCGAGGTGGGCTCGTCAAAGAGCATGACTGAAGGATTCATGACCAAAGCGCGGGCGATGGCCACCCGTTGTTGCTGTCCACCGGAAAGTTCGGAAGGGTAGTGGTCAGCGCGGTTGTCCAAACCAACTTTTTGGAGCATATCCCGTGCCTGAATGCGTGCCTCGTGGTGCGAGATTCCCTTGACACTGGTCAGCCCCAACATGACGTTGCGAACTGCTGACAGGTGAGGGAAGAGGTTGAATCGTTGGAATACCATACCCACTTCTTGGCGCTGGATTGCCAGGGTCCGCTCGGATAGGTGCACTGATTTGCCTTTGTGCTCCCGGCTGCCAATTCTGCTTCCCTTGAGTAAAATCTGACCAGAATCGGCCGGCTCCAACAGGGCCATCAGGCGTAGCATGGTGGACTTACCCGAGCCGGAAGGCCCCAGCACGGCCTTGACTTGGCCCTTCTCAATGTCGAACTCCACGCCTTTGAGGACCTGGTTACCGTTATAAGTCTTGTGCAGGTCCCGGACTTGAAGGATGGGCTGCTGGGTCATTAGGGGCTCCTGGGAAAGTTGGGGTGCCGGCATCATGAGATCCCCATGGGGGCGGGGACAGTGGCTTCAGTGGACTTCTTGGACTTCGCGGACTTTGAGGTCCAAGCGAACTTCTTTTCCAAGAGACCCTGAAGAATGGACAGGATCGAGACGATCACCAGGTAGTAGACGATCGCGGCGGCATAGTATTCGGCGTAACGGAAGGTGATGTTCACTCCCACCTGCGCGGTGGTGAGCAACTCCCGCAAGGAGATCACGGAGGCCAGTGAGGAGTATTTGACCAGGCCGATGAACTCATTTCCGGTAGGCGGCAGTGCAATCCGAATGGCCTGTGGCAGCACCACCTTGACCATGACCTTGGCTGGGGACATTCCCAAAGCGCGTCCTGCGAGTCCTTGGCCATCATCAACACTGAGCAGGGCTGAACGGATGATTTCAGACATGAATGCTGCCTCTACCAAACCCAGACCCACGGATGCGGCGATGAACGGTGAGAACCAGTCGGCACGCAGGGCTGGAATGATTTGAGGCAGGGCGTTCCACATGATGAGCAGTACCAGCAAGGCGGGGATTGCACGGAAGAACCACACATAAAAGTGGGCTGGGGCTCGCAGGTACGGCTGTTTTGCCGTACGCCCGACGGCCATGAAGAAGCCGATAACTGTGGCAAGAATCAGCGAAACGATGGCCACCGCCACCGATAGGGCGGCGCCCCTCATGTAGTCAACGCTGACAAGTTGCGCGAAGAAGATATTGGAATCAAAAAGCATTGTCTATGCACTCTCGTGAGAATCGTGGGCTAGGCCCACTTCCAGGTGAGGACCGGCAAACACCATGGTTTGGTGCGTGAAAGCAGGGTAGGAAAAGGCGGAGATCCGCCTATTTGACGTCAACAATGGTTGGGTCAAGATCGTATTTTTTGGCGATTTCTGCCAAGGAGCCATCCTCTTTGAGGGCTTTGAACGCGGCAGCAATGGCCGGTGTCATGGAGCTGTCCTTCTTGGTGAAGACGCCGAAGGTGGTGTCGGGGTCAAAAACTTGGCTGGCCATTTCGAGTTTGCCCTTGTTCTGCGTGACCATGTAGGCGGCGGCCACATTAGTTTCAACGAGCACATCAGCCTTGCCATTGAGAACAGCCAAGACGGTGTCCGAGGTCTTGGGATACTCGGAGACGATAGGGGCCCCCTTGCCAGCGGCCTTGCACTCTTCGCCCATCGCCTGAACCGTTGCTGCGTTACTGGACGCGGCCTGCGCAGCTACCTTACGTCCACACAGATCGAGTTTGCTGGTGAGCTTACTGGCCAAAGCTGGTGCAGCAAGGGCTGCAGGGCCAGCGTTCATGATGGGAGCGGCGTCTGCTACTTCCAAACGTGCCGGGCTGGTGTATAGCCCGCCGAGGATGATGTCACAGCGTCCTGTCTGCAGTCCGGGCATCAGGCCGTCAAAGGAGGTCACCTCAAATTTGACCTTCACGCCCCAGTGGTCGGCAAGCGCTCGGCCAGCGTCGGCATCGAAGCCAACAATGTCTCCGCCGGAACCATCCGCGTAGTACTCAAGGGGAGGGTACTCCGGATCGATACACAGCGTGACTTGGCCGGCCTTGACGAGGTCTGCAGGGGTGTTGCTGTTTCCTGTTGCGGCGTCCCCCCCGGTAGAGGTTGAGCAGCCCGAAAGTGCTAGCAGGCTGATGGAGGCAGCAGCCGCAAGTTTGAAGAATTTCGCCATTGTAGTTCTCCTGGGAAAGGGGGGAGCAGCACAGGTGGTTGTGCTAGCAGGGTGTCTAAACGATTGTGTGACACGAAACACTCGTTGTCAACAAATTATTAGAATGTGAGACTCTTTGCCTTAAATCTGTGTGAGATTTTCAGTAATTGTTCGACAAGTCTTCCGTTATTGAGGTTTCTTGTTAATTATTTGACTGTTACCTTGCTGCAGCTGGTATAAAGAGTGAATGGATCAGATGGACAGAATGCTTGTGCAGCAGCTGCAAGCCGATGGGCGCGCATCATATAGTGACTTGGCTAAGTCAGTGGGAATCAACCGCACTCTCGTGGCCTCTCACGTGAACGAGTTGTTGGGTTCGGGCAAGGTGAAAGTCATTGCCGCTGTGCACCCACGAGTGCTGGGGCTGGAAGTGCTCGCTCACTTGGCCTTGAAAATTTCAGGCCCCAGTCACGACGTCCTGCGCCGGGTGGAGGCCCTTGACTCTGCTGTCTACATCTCAGAAACCACGGGTGCGCATCAAGTGGTGGCCGAGGTGCGGGTAAGCACCATGAATGAACTGTATGAGACTGTGGCCTTTGTCAGTGGGCTACCAGATGTCTCTTCCGTCAATGTTCTCCTGTACGAGAAGGTCATTCGCAGCCTCTTTTTAGGTGAAGAGCCGGTGCTAGAGCGGTTGTCCTTGGACCAGATTGACATTGATATTATGCGCATACTCCAGCAGGACGGGCGTCGGGGGTTTGCTGAAATTGGAGAAGCCATTGGTGTGTCCATGAGTACGTGCAGGTCCCGTGCGTTGCGACTTATTGATGCCAATGTGATGCAGATTGGGGCCATTACTCGCCGCGCCGGAATAAATGGGTCCATCGTCTTTGGCTGTGGATTGTCGCTCATTGGTGATGCGTCAGCAGACGTAGTGAACTTACTGGCTGACGTGGATGGCGTTGAATTCGTTGCCCGGACTATTGGCCGGTTCTCCCTAGTGGCCACCATTGCAGCCGACTCGCAGCAACAATACAACGAAATAGTTTCCCGGATCAGATCTTTGGCAGGGGTCAGGAGCATCGAAACTTGGCTGCACACGCGGATTGTTCAGGAACGGTATGAAGACACGCTTGACCAAGTGAGATCGCTGATCAACCGCTAGGCAAGTGCCAAGGCTCCAGTGTTAGGCTCCAAGCAGGAATGCGGCTGGAGGAATGATGCGCATACTCAAAATGACCGATTGGTGGGACAGGCTCTTCGTCGCCGGCATCATCATCAAAGGCTTGGACGGTGTCCTGGAACTGCTCGGTGGCGTGCTCCTGCTCTTCATAGCCCCGGCCAAAATCCAGGAGATTGCCGTCCTGGTCACCCAGCCGGAACTGACCGAAGATCCGGATAATTTTATTGCCAACCGCATCCTTCGGGGCGCCTCCGGGCTCAGCGACCATGTGGTCCTCTTTGCCGCTTTCTACCTGCTGGCTCATGGCATAGTAAAAGTGGTCCTTGTGGCCGCATTACTCGTGGATAAGTTGTGGGCGTACCCCTGGATGATCGCCGTCCTTGGCCTGTTCATCCTTTACCAGCTCTATCAGCTGAGCGTGCAGCCCTCGGCCGGGCTCATCATCTTGACAGTGTTTGACGCACTCATTGTGCTGCTCACCTGGCATGAATACCGAAGGCACCGACGACGTGTCAGCAAGGAAATAGGCACATGAAAATACTCGTAGTAGGGGCCGGTGCAACTGGGGGATACTTCGGCGCTGCGTTGGCCCGTGCCGGCCGGGATGTGAGCTTTTTAGTCCGCGAAAAACGTGCACAATTCCTGCAGGAACGCGGCTTGCGCATTGTGGACGCGGAAGGTGAAACCCGTAGTGCGCCCCGTATCCTCACGGCAGGGACGCTTGATGAGATATTCGACGTGGTCCTGGTCACCGTTAAAGGTCCCGGCCTGGAACAAGCCATGGTGGACATGACCCCGGCCGTGGGGCCGGACACTCTCATTGTGCCGTTCCTAAACGGTATGGGGCACATGGAGGTGCTGGCCACCGCGTTTGGTGCCGACGCCGTGATCGGTTCCGTGGTGCATTTGGTCTCCACCATTAACGCCGACGGCGACATTGCGATCCTCAACCCGCTAGCGCGCTGGAGCATTGGTGACCAAGACGGTCCCCTGGAAGGCGCCGTGTCAGCACGGGTGCAGGCGCTGCTGGCCGAGATTTCCGTGCCTGGCTTCGAAGCCGTGGCTGTGCCGAATGGGCTGGCCATCATGTGGCACAAATGGGTTTTTATTGTGGCTGCCGGGGTCACCACTTGCCTCATGCGCGGACCGGTGGGGTCCATTGCCGCGGTGCCGGGAGGGCCGGAGTTTGTGGCGGCGGTACTGGCGCAGACCGCTGCGGTCTCTGCCGCAGCAGGCTACCCGGTGCCACAAGCGCAGCAGGCGGGTAACCTCACGTTCCTTACCGAGCCTGGCTCAACGTTCACCTCGTCGCTGTACCGGGATGTGACGGCCGGGCTGGCGCATGAGGGCGAGCAGATAGTGGGCGACTTCGCTCGCCGGGCCGCCGGGTTGGGTGTGCCAGTGCCGCTGATCGATCTGGCGCTCCTGCAGTTGCGCGTCAACGAGGCCAGCCGCAGCTAAAGCACCTCGCCCGGCCGGTGCCCCGTCCGGGCGAGGTGCCGGCCGCCGTCGTACTCTGGGTCAGAGATCCTCTGCTCCCGGACCTACTGCCTGGATGGGGAAATCGTCCTTGAGCATGTCAAAAACGTCGGGACGCCAGACCGGTGGCACCTCAATGAACTCGCCAACGGTGACAAGGCCCTCCTCAGCCCAGTGGGCGATGTTTTGGGCAATGGCCAACAAGTCCGGATGAACAGAATCCGGCTCCTCCAAGGCTTGGATGAGCAGGGCCGCTTCGGGAGGGGCGCCGGATGCGGCTTGGGTCAGCCAATCCGCCATTTCCAGATGCCAATCCTCATAAATGCCCTCCTCTGAACCTTCCAGGGTGGCCGTATAAATCAGATGGCCCATCAAATCCCGCATATGCAACACCATCTCGGGATCATTGCTCTGCAACAGCTGCGTGGAGGTGGGGGAGATACGGCTCTCACGCACGCTCACCAGCCCCGCCACATCCAGCAATTGCCAATAAAGTGCCAGCCGTGCGGCGCCGTGATCGGCCGGGGTGGTGAACGCGGCGGCCGCGGCGAGGGCGCCTACGCCTGTATGGATCAAGGTGGCAGCGGCGCCTTCCTGATCCAGCACGGTGCCGTGTTCCGTGAGGTCCTTGCCCTCGCCAATCCACTCAAGCAGGGCCAGAACATTCTTCCAGAGTGGGGAATTGGCAGCTGTTGTTGCAGCCGCCTCTTCACTGACCGTGGGGAGGTAGATTTCGGCGAACTCGTAGTCCTCAACGGACAGGCTATCATCATCCAACGCGTCATCGGGGTCAGCCCCGGGAACTGCCGTCTGCGCCAGCTCTTCAAAAATGGTCATCAGATCCTCATGCGTTCCCGTCCAAAGCTCGGCCTCGGCCAAGTAGGCGATGTAATCATGGACGCCGTTGCGCAGGGTCATCACACCCAGCGGGTTCGCGTGGCCGGTGACTTCCAGAACTTCCCGCAGCGCTGCGGGCACCAGATTGGTGGGATCCGGATGCGGTTCAAGGATGCGGTACATGTCAAAGAAATCATCCAGGATGGCAAGGCTGAGATCGATTGACTTATTGGGACGGCTCTCGGCTTCCAACCAGGCAACATAGCCCGACGACAGTGCCACCATGGCCCGATCCAGCCGGGCCTCGGCCGAGGGCCGTTGCGTTGACCGGGCAGCGGAGTCGGCCGAGGCCTTGGCCGGATTGCCGAAACGGGACTTCTTGGCGTTCTTGGACTTATTGGCCACAGGGTTCCTTGCAGACAGCGGGATGAGGTTCCTTAACCGTAGTCGCCTTGGCCTGGCTGCCGCACCCGTGCAGCCGCGCAAGCCCACTCCGCCCCGGCGCACACCCACGCCCCCGCGCCCCACCCCCGTGCGCGGAAGAGGTCAGAGTGCCCCGAAACGCGGGACGAGCCGTGGAGGGCGCGGGGGCTAGTTACTGAACTCGGTCAGGACCACCTTGCCGCTGCCGTGCCCGGACATACTGGCTTCAAAGGCGCGGGCAGCTTCCTGCATGGGAAAAGTTTGCGCCACATCTACGCTCAGCGATCCGTCCTCAACCAGCAGGCTCAGGCGCACTAGTTCCTCCGTGCCGGGGCGGACCCAGACGTAGTGCCCGCCGTGGGAGCTCACGCTCGCATCTGCAATTGAGGCGTGCCGGCCGTTCTCCTTCAATAACGCCAAAGTATCCTCGAGGACGCCGCCAATAAAGTCAGCCACGGCGTCTACACCCTCCGGCGCTTCGGCGCGCACGCGCCCCACTAGCCCGGAACCGTATTCCACCGCGATGGCGCCAAGTTCACGGAGGCGGGCATGGTTTTTTACGGAGCCCGTGGCGATGACGCGCACGCCCTCCTGGGCTGCTAGCTGGATGGCGGTGCGCCCAACACTGCCGGAACCGTTGTGGATCAACAGCGTCTGGCCCGCAGTCACGCCTAGCGTATCTAGACTCCGCTGAGCTGTCAGGCCGGTCAAGGGGAGGGCTGCGGCCTGTTCCCAAGAAAGGTTTGCAGGCTTGTGTGCCACGATCGCGGCTGGAAGTGCCACAAGTTCGGCGAAGGTCCCGCCCTGAATGGTATCCCGGCGGCCATAGGAAAATACCTCATCTCCCACTGAGAACTCCGGCGTATCGAAGCCCACTGCCTCCACAATTCCGGCAACGTCCCAGCCTGGAACCACGGGAAAATTCACATCCATCAGGGAATCGAGGTGGCCGCCCATAATTTTCCAGTCCACCGGATTCACCCCTGCCGCTTTGACACGGATCAGCACAGCCCCGGGGGACACTTTAGGAATGGGCAACGGCGCCTGTTGCAAAACCTCCGGGCCGCCGTATTGCTGGTAAGTCATGGCCTTCATCGATGAATTCATGGAAGCGTGTTCCTCTCCTTGAGACCCAAAGCGACTCGTGGTTTTATTCCTGCGCATTATTCAAACACATGCGCACTAGGAAATGCCGAGAAAGGAGCTCACACTTCGCCGCTCCCAGCGCTGCGATGTGGCTGCATTCAGGGCGGCTTCTACCCAGCGGCCCATGCCTGAGTACGCCTGATCCCGGATCTCGGTGGGGGATAAGAAAACGTCATGAAAGGCGCCTTGGATCCTGTGCAATGTGACGCTGGATCCCAAATCCAGGGCGCGTTTGGCCACCACATCCACATTCAAGACAACATCTGAGGACAACGCGCTGGACGACCATTTGGGTTGCAAATAGCTCTTGTCTGAGAGCATGACCAGCACCGGGACCGTCAGGCCCAGCCCACGAGCTACCTGCGCCTGCCCTTGAAAGACAGCATTTAAGAACGATGCCGTCACAGGGAAGCCACGATCCGGGCGCCAGGCGGACTCGTACTCCCACTCACCGTCGTACTTCTTTGACACGGCCCGCGTATAGAAACCGGGGTCAATAGGCGGCAGCGGAACCATGGGCCGGAACCTGGTGCGCGCCTGGATGAGCGGTGCCACCATGGCGCGCCCCACCTCACTGGCCTGGAATTCCAGCCAAGGACTGTTAAGCACGAGGGCGGATGCCGCACCCGGGTGCCGCGCGGCCCACAAGCTCAGTGTGAGCCCGCCTGTTGAATGGCCCAGCAAAACCAGGGGGCGTTGGCCCGTGAATTCGGGGGCTTTTTCGACGCGTTCGCGCCCTGCAAGCGCGTCGAAGGCCGCGCTGAGACGGTGCCGGGTTTCCTCTAGGAAGTCCAGCTCAAAGGACTTCTCATCCGGGGCAGGCTCAGGGGAGGGGAAAGGAACCGCCGCTTCGGGGACCACGCTGCGTCCCATGGCCAACAGCGCGGCCGCAATGTCGGCGTCGTACTCGGTGAGGGAAGAGACCTGCCCCGGCGCCAGGCCCGGGCGCAGGCTGCGGCCGTAATGATGTAAGTCAAGGGCATAAAAATTGGCCCCGGCGCGGTGCCAGAACTCGGCCAGCTCGTGCTGAAAAAAGTAGTCCGACCAGCCGTGGACGTACAGGACATCGGCACCGGTCAGCGCGGACGGCTCCCACAGTGGTGCGGGGCCAACGTAGCGAACCAGTGTGGCGGGGGAACCTGCGGGAAGGTCCAGGGTGAGCTGTTCAAAGGTGGGGCCAAGGACGTCCTGCTGCCATGTGCTCATAGCTTGATGCTAGCCGTAGCAGCCGTGAAGAGGGGACGGGTGCGTGATGTTTATTGCGATGTTTTCCCGCGGTGAGTGTGCCTATGCTGGAGGTGCACGCGGGCGGCCCGGATGGAGCCGCCAGCACCTGAAATATTGTGGTTGGAAAGGGTGAAGACATGGGATCTTGGCAGGACACTTTTGCGGACTGGGCACAGGCGTGGGCTGCGAGCCAGGACCTGGCCGCCACAGTTGAGGGTTCCACAGTACTTTTCGGCAACCAGCACGTCATGGTGTGGCCCGGGCAGGATATTGAAGCTCAAATCACGGTGCTGGCGCAGGGCTCGGAGCTTGTCTTGATCACCGAGGATGCCGCCGAAACCACTACCTATGCCCTGTCCAAAGGACTTGTGGCCACCTCGCGGGCGGTGCTGCTGCAGGCGCAGACGGACAACCTTGACTTGGCGCCGCACTTGCCTGCCGAAGCCAATCTTGCGGAGGCGCCCATGGAGAACTACGACCTTGTTGAGCTAGCGGTCTTTGACCACCCTGTGGGCCGTGGCCGGTTGAGCACGGCAGATGAACTTGCCGTGGTGGCTGAGCTCAGTGTTGATGAGGGCTATGAGGATCAGCTTCCCGTGTTTGAGAACGCCATTGTTGCGGGGCTGGGCGATGAAGCCTTCGCCCATGGGGCAGACACTCTGTATCTGGTGGCAGGTGAGGAACAAGCGCAACGATTTGCCGCCGTCGACGGTTGGAGCCGTGTGGCGCAGATCCTGAGCTTCAGGAAGTAACGGCAGCCCGGGTGGGCAGGGGATTGCTGCCGTGGCAGAATAGGGGGTGGCCCGGGTGCAGACGGGCCCAGTGATAATACAGCCGGCCGCCCCTGACGGGTGTGGCATGAGCGAACCACTTAAACAAAAGAAATTTGAGACTCAACATGTCCCCGCTGCAAAGCAAAGCTTCGGCAACCCCTGATTCGGCAACCCCGACCAAAAACTTCCCCAAAACCACGCCTACGTTCGCCGCCATCGGAAGCCCCTATTTTGGGATTCTCCTGGCGTGCATGGCCGTCATTGTGATCCTTTCCAATATTGGCGCCTCCAAGGGCGTGCAATTTGGCCCCATCATCACCGACGGCGGCTTCTTCCTGTTCCCCTTCGCCTACATTTTGGGTGATGTGATCAGTGAAATTTACGGTTTCAAGGTCAACCGCAAGGCCATCCTGACCACGTTTGCACTCTCCATTTTCGCGTCCCTTTCCTACTGGGTCATGATTGCGCTGCCCGGGTTCACTGACGACTTTGGGCTGGCTAAACAGCAGGCCCTGCAGGACGCGCTGGGACCGGTGCCGCAAATTGTGCTGGCCAGCCTGCTCGCATTTTTGGCCGGGCAGAGTGTCAATTCCGCGATCATGGTCCGGCTCAAGGCCCACCACGGTGAACGCAAGCTGTGGGTGCGGCTCATGGGCTCCAGCGGTGCCGGGGAATTCCTGGACACCCTGATTTTCTGTGCCATTGCCGCCCCTGTGATTGGCATTGTGGGTTCTGGCATGTTCGTCAACTACGTGCTGGTGGGCTTTGTGTACAAAGTGGGTGTGCAGTACGCGCTCATCCCCGTCACCGCGGTGGTGATCCGCTGGTTCAAACGCAACGAGCCCTCCTATGTGGAGGCCGCGCCGGCAACATAGTTGCTGCCCGCAGCTTCGGCTGGAGCCCAGTGTGGATTCGGATGGCGTTTGCGGAAAAAGACGGCCGTCTACCACTGTCTTTTTCCGCGAACACCAGCCGAACCCGTTTTGAACATACGACGGCGGCGCCTGGGTGAGTTTTTTGACTCTCCCGGGTGCCGCCGTCGTACTTTTTTGCGCCGCTATGCCTGCCGTTTGGGGTAATAGCGGCGCAGGGTTTCGGCCTTGAACGCGAAGAAGGTGCCATCCTCGATGGCGAGGCGGGCATCGTCCACCATTTTCACCACGAAGCGCTCGTTGTGGATGGAGACGAGCGTGGAGGAGACCATTTCCTTGGCCTTGAACAGGTGGTGGATGTAGGCGCGCGTGTAGTTTTCGCAGGTGTAGCAATCGCACTCATCGGAGAGAGGCGTGAAATCGCGTTTGTACTTGGCTCCGGAGAGGTTGAAGCGCCCGTCCGGGGTGTAGAACGCGGAGGTGCGGGCCACACGGGTGGGCGAGACGCAGTCAAAGGTGTCAGCCCCGTTCTCGATGGCGGTGAAAATGTCATCGGGTTCCGAGATCCCCAGCAGGTGGCGCGGCTTGTCCTCCGGCAGCTCCTCGGAGCACCAGCGCACAATGGTGCCCAGATTTTCCTTCTCCAACGCACCGCCAATTCCGAAACCGTCAAAGTTCATTTCTCCCAGATCGTGGGAGGCCTTGCGGCGCAGGTCCTCATACTGGGCGCCCTGGATTACGCCAAACAGGGCCTGGTACGGCTTGCCCGTGCGCTCCTCCGTGAGGCGGAAGTGCTCCTCGATGCAGCGCAGCGCCCACAACCGGGTGCGTTCAAGGGACATTTCCTGGTAGCCGCGGGAGTTCAGTAAGGTGGTCAGCTCATCGAAGGCAAACATGATATCCGCCCCGATCTGGTGCTGGACCTGCATCGAGACCTCCGGGGTGAAACGGTGCATGTCCCCGTTGAGGTGGGACTTGAACCAGACACCGTCATCGTCAATGTGCGCCAGACGTTCCTTGCCCACGGCCACGGAGTCGTCGGCGCCGGCGTGCGGGGAGGCCGCCACGGCATCCATGTTGATGACTTTTTTGAAGCCTGAGCCTAGGGACATGACCTGGAATCCGCCGCTGTCGGTGAACGTGGGCCCAGACCAGTTCATGAATTTACCGAGGCCGCCGGCGGCATCTAGGATGTCCGCGCCGGGCTGCAGGTACAGGTGGTAGGCGTTGGAGAGCAACGCCTGCGCACCCAATTCCGCCATGGTTTCCGGCAGTACCGCCTTCACGGTGGCCTTGGTGCCCACAGCGATGAACGCCGGGGTCTTGATGGCGCCGTGCGGGGTGGTGATGACGCCGGTACGGCCCTGGAACGCCCCGCCGTTTTTCTCAATCGCCGCTGCGTTGGGTGCGCACGTCTCGTTCAGCCGGGTGGTGACGGTAAAACCGAATTCGCTTTGCGAGGCAGGTGCGCCGGGCGCCGGTGGTTCACAGGGCGCTTCGGAGGGTGCGTGTGCGGGCGCAAGCAGGTCAGTGAGTGTTTCAGGGGAAGGCATTTCTCCATTTTGCCAGTCTTTGCCGGCCAGCGGTCACGAAGGTGTCCAACGCAACCGCCCCACCCCTTTGAACGCTCACGCAGTTACTGCAAAGAGTCGAGGAGGTGACGGGTGTTATTCGTCAGGGAAGTGGGTTTCCATGAAGGCGTCCCACTGGGTGCCGATAGCGTCGAAAGCTGCGGCGCCGAGGCCATAGGTGGAGGCGATGATCTGGGCGCCGGGGTGTTCGCGCAGACCTTCCAAGGGTTTCTGCTGGGCAAGAATAAGCAGCCCGTCTCCATGCTGCGCATAATTGGCCACCGTCAACCCCACTTGGGATTCACTGCGATACCAAACTTTGCCGGATAGTGAAGCCCCCGTGTTCAACGTCAACTCGTAGGGTTCCCCCGGATCGGGTAGCCACCCGGTATCGATGCCCAGGGCGTCCCACAAGTTGGTGTGCGCCGAACTGGTCCCATCAACATAGATGGTGCGCCTTGCAGTTTTTGGGTGACGTTCAAGAGCAAACTTCAATTGCTGGATAAACATGGTCCAACCAGAAGTAATATCCTCGTTGTACTTGGCCCATTCACCTGTGGCCACACCACGAGTCAGCGTCAATAAGGTGCCGTCTGGCCGCGGCTGCAAGGTGAAAAAATCGCCCATTTCCAAGTTCAAGCGCAGATGGTCAGCGCTTTCGCTCACATTGGCGTGATAGACCTGTTGGATTTCCGCATCCAGGCCGTCCATGTCCCAACCGTGCCATTGGGCAAGTTTGGCTGGTTCACGGAGCATGAGCCAAACCTGCTCGGCATCGGCGTTGATCAGGACGGAAAGCTGAGTGGTCACCATGGAAGGTAATCTACGCTCGATAGTTCAAACGGGCCAGAGCTGCCGGCGGCGGGTTGCCGAGCCTCGGCTTAGCGGCCCAAGCCGGCGTAGGAGATTGCTTGGCGCACCAACGCCCCGCGGCCGCCCACGAATTCAGCCTGGACACCGGGGCTGAGAACCTCCTCCGGTGTCATCCACGTCAGCTCGAGGGCGTCCTGGCGCGGCTCACAGTCGCCCGTCACCGGGATGACATAAACCATGGCAACCGCGTGCTGGCGCTCGTCCGTGAATCCCGTTTGGGAGGGAGAGGGCAGGTACTCGGCCACCGTGAACGGGACGGGACTGACAGGTAGCTGTGGCATTGCGAGTGGGCCCAGATCCTTCTCAATATGGCGGATGAGGGCGGCCCGGATGGTTTCGCGGTACAGCACCCTTCCCGAGACCAGGGTTCGCACCATGGAACCTTGCTCATCAGCTTGCAGCAGCAGCCCCACCTCGTTGACGTATCCCAGCGGGTCCAGCCTCACTGGAACCGCTTCGACATAGACCATGGGAAGCCGGTTGCGAGCCTCATAGAGGTCCTCGTTGGATAACCAGCCGGGATAAGGATCAGGGGTACGCACGCTCATATCTAAGTTCTACCTTATCCACGTCCTGCGCGCTTCTTTTCCGCACTGAAATCTAGGAAGAGTTCGCTGCCGGCACCAAAAGTGAGTATCCCGGAGCCGTGCTTTAGCTCAAGCTCGACGCCGGACACCTCACCCTGCGCCGTGGCCACAAAACCGCCGTTTTTGGCCCGGTACAGGGCACCGCCATCCGGGAGATCCCGGACAAACTTGGCGCCAATGTTGGCCAGAACCTTGTTGGCGGCAGCAGTGTCCGGGGTGCGCCAGATGGCGGTGACAGCCAGGGCCGTGTCCGGGTGGGGCAGGCGGAGGTCTTCGGATTCGGCCAGTGAAAAACTGAAACCGTCGGGCGCGGTGACCTTAGCCCCGGGGCCGTTGTCTGTGTCAGCAAGCTCCGCGTGCGAGCCATCGGCCAGAGTGCGCCGAACAAAAATAGTGGCGTCGCGCAGCTCAAAGGCAAGCTCCGTGCGGCTGGCCTGCGGAGACTCGCGAATCACCCGGATCTTGCCGTTGCCGGAATCAAAGTCGGCGCTGTCCCTGCCGATCTCCAGAGTGTCCAGGCCCAGCTCACGCAGTTGTGTGACGGTGGCATCGAAGTGGGGGGTCAAAATAAGGGGGCGCACGCGCAGCATGGTTTCTCCTGGTGGCGGGTGGATGGTTCCAATAATAGTGTTGAGTCATGGCCGAACTTCCTGAATTGCTGCTCCCCGACGCCATCTCATGGCGGGCCTGGTTGAGCGAGAACCACACCAACTCTCCCGGGGTTCGGCTGGTGCTGCATAAGAAGGGCGGCGCCGTCACTGAGCTCGATTATGCGGGTGCCCTTGATGAGGCGCTGTGTTTTGGCTGGATTGACGGGGTGGTGGGCAAACGTGACGAGCACTCCTTTGTTCGCCGTTTTACCCCGCGCACCAAGGCCAGTAAATGGTCCAAGATCAACGTGGGCCACTTTGAACGGCTCTGTGAGCAGGGGCGTATGTGCTCTGCAGGAGTTGCCGCCGCCAATGCTGCCAAGGCGGACGGCCGCTGGGAGGCTGCATACTCCGGGCAGGCCAGTGCCGAGGTTCCGCACGATTTTGCCGCCGCGATCGCAGCCAACCCGGCGGCCCAGGCCATGTTCGAGGTCCTGAGCGCTACCAACCGCTATGCCTTTCTCTACCGGCTGGCCAATGTGAAAACGCAAGCCGCCCGAGAGGCAAACATGCTTCGTTTTGTGGGGATGCTGGCAGCGGGGCAGACGCCGTACCCGCAAAAGCGCCGGCCGCTCTAGGCGTACGTGAAAGGTCAGTGGCGCCCCGACGATTAGAGTGCGGCTGCGGCTGAAAAGATACTCCAGCGCTGGATGGCGGCTGAGAGTTGATCCGGCTCGTGATTCAGGAGTTGTTCCGCGGTCTGAACAATGAGGTTCGACGCCGTTTCCCGGGTTTGGGCACAAAGCCTTCCGTCCCGCGCGGCCACGGCCAGATAACGGCACAGGATGCCGGTGAACAGGCTTCCATCGCCGCCTGGTTCGAGGCGCAGCCCGTGCCCGGGGGTGCTGAGCTGGGCTTTGATGGCGGTGACGAGGCCGGCTGCCTGCTCGAGCTGGCCCGGCCCTCCGAGCGTCAGTAGGGCGGCAAGGATAGGGCCCTGGTTGTACGTGTAGATGTTTCTTTCCACGCTGCGCCCGGTAGCGGTGGGGTGGACGCCGTCCATGTACAGTCCCGAGTCCAGGTCAAAGAGTTCGGTGCGCAGCCAAGCGGTCACCGCTGCGGCAGTGCGGAGCTCGCCAATCCGGGCAAAGTGTAGAGCGGCCGGGCCGTTGACGGGAGTGTTTTTGTAGTCGCGTTTCCGGGACCAGTACAAGCCTCCGCCCAGCACCTGATCATGGGCCGCATGCAACTGCCGGGTCAGCACCCGCGTGGCAAACCGAGCCAGCGCCACGGGTTTAGCGTTCAGCCGCAGGGATAATTCGTTGAGCCGGGAGGCTGCCAAGGCCAGCCACGCCATGTCGTCATAGAAATGGTTGGGGAAGCGGCCGAAGTTTCGGATGAGGATGCCGCGCAAGAGGGCCTGACCTTGCCGCAGCCAGCGCCGGGCTGCTGGGCGTGCGCCGTCGGACAGGGCCAGGAACCCGGCGTCCAGGATGGCGTCAAGGTAGTGGGCCTGCCACCAGTAATGCCATTCGGACCACGGCACTGTCGATGGTGGGCGGGCGTTGGGCCCTGCTGCAAGGGAACCGATCCAGGTCCCCGGCAGGCGCATCAGCGGATGGCCAAAACGGGCGTTGACGTTTTGTGCGGCAGTGGCGGCCAGCGCAGCCCAATCCCGGGAGGGGTGTGGTGACTTCGCCGTGTTCGGGAAAGGGCCTGTCATGGACCCAAGCGTACTGTCCTAGCCGTGGTGTTAAAGGCACGCCCCAGCATCCAGAAATTTTGGTTAGTATGCATTAACGCAAAGTCGTTGTGGCCTGGTGACGGGTGGCAGCACCTCAATGAGGAGGAATTATGGAAATCTCTGACAATGGCACGGTTGCGCTCATCACCGGTGGTGCCTCCGGGCTGGGTGCAGCAACGGCGAGGCGGCTGCACGCGGCCGGTGCCGCCGTCGTACTGGTTGATTTGCCAGGTTCGCACGGTGCCGAGCTTGCCGCGGAACTCGGGGAGCGGGCTGTCTTTGCCCCAGCTGATGTGTGCGATGAGGCCCAGGTGCGTGCCGCGGTCCAGGCTGCCGCCGAGCTGGGGACGCTGCGAATCGCTGTCAATTGTGCAGGCGTTGCCACTCCCGGGAAGGTGCTGGGGCGTGAGGGTGTGCTGCCGTTGGAGGCATTCAGCCGCGTGGTCCAGATCAATTTGGTGGGTACTTTCAATGTGGTCCGGCTGTGTGCCGAGGCCATGGCCGCTGCCGAGCCGCTCGCGGGGGAATTCGGTCCCGAGCGCGGGGTTATTGTGAACACAGCCTCCGTGGCTGCCTTTGACGGGCAGATCGGCCAGCCCGCTTATGCGGCCTCGAAGGGTGCCGTGGCGGCCATGACCTTGCCACTAGCCCGTGAACTGGCGCGTTCGCTGATCCGGGTAGTCACCATTGCGCCGGGCATCTTTGAAACGCCCATGCTGGCAGGTTTGCCGCAAGCGGCGCAAGATTCCCTGGGGGCGCAGGTTCCGCACCCCTCACGGCTGGGCAAGCCCGCTGAATATGCGGCGCTTGTGGAACACATTCTCGCGAATGCCATGATGAACGGCGAAACCATCAGACTCGACGGCGCCATCCGGATGGCACCCAAATGAGTTTGCCTGAGAGGGAGTTGCCGTCCGCGGACTTCTACGACTTCGAGGCGCTGCTCAGTGCACAGGAACAGGCCAAGCTGGCACAGTTGCGGGCCTTTCTGGCGCAGGAGGTGGCCCCGCACGCCGTCGGCTGGTGGAATGATGCGCAGTTCCCGGCCCACATCCTGCCCAAGATTGCTGCCCTGGATCTGGCTGCCCCGGACCGCCGCCGGTATAGCCACTTGTTCACGGGGCTGGTAGTGGCTGAAATGACGCGGGTAGATACGTCCCTAGCCACGTTTTTTCTGGTCCACCACGACCTTTTTGTGCAGGCTCTCATTGACTTTGGCTCGCAGGAGCAGCAGGAGCGGATGCTCGCCGATGCCGTGGCGCTGCGCACCACGGGCGCCTTTGCCCTGACCGAACCTGATCACGGCAGCGATGTTGCCGGCGGGATGGTCACCACGGCCCGGCGTGTGATGGGCGACGACGGCGGAACCCACTGGGTGATCAACGGTGCCAAACGCTGGATTGGCAACGGGACGTTTTGCGAGCGGATGTTGCTGTGGGCGCGGGATGCCGAGACAGGGGAGGTACGGGGTTTCTTCCTGGATGCCACTCTTTCCGGGGTGCAGCGGAGCAAGATTGAAAACAAAATTGCGCTGCGGACAGTCCAAAACGCGCACATCACACTCATAGACGTGCAAGTCCCGGAGCGGGACCGGATTGCCCAGGTCAATTCCTTCGCGGACATCAACAAGTTGCTGCTCAGCTCGCGGATCTCCGTGGCATGGCAGGCAGTGGGGCAACAGCTCGCGGCCTTTGATATTGCCCGGGCCTATGCTCTTGAGCGCCAGCAATTTGGCCGTCCCCTTGCCGCGTTCCAGCTGATTCAATCGCAGTTGGTGACCATGCTGGGCAATGCCACCTCTTCGTTGGCCATGATGGTACGCATTGCGGGGTTGCAAGACGCGTCAGAGAGCGCCGGCTCTGGTGACTCCGGGGGTCCAACCATGGCCCAGGTGGCCCTGGCCAAGGCTCACACCACGTCTGCGATGCGCGAAACCGTATCGCTGGGGCGGTCTATTCTGGGCGGCAACGGAATTGTCAGTGACTATTCCATGGCGAAGGTCTTTGCCGATGCCGAAGCCATTTATACCTATGAGGGATCCCACGAAATCAACACACTCATTGCCGGGCGGGCCATTACGGGGATTTCGGCGATCGTTTAGGGCGGTGCCCTCGTTTAGCGCAGGATTTATTTCCTCGGGTCGCGCTCGCCGGCTTCTATGGCCACGGCCAGCGTGTTGTTTGCAACGGGTTGCGGGCAGGTACCGAAGTCACTGAAGGCGCTGGGGTAGTTGATGGCGCGGTTGAAATCCAGCACAACGGAGCCGTCCGGGCGCGGCCTGGACAGTTCAACCTTGCGCCACGGCGCGGTGGAGACGTTGTTGCTGGCGTCATGGAATGTGATCACAAGAGAACCCAAGGCGCCTGCTTCAGCGTCCAACTGGTACTGCGTGCCCGCCAGTTCAAAGGACACTTCACCAACAAATTCGGCGGAGCCGGGCACCTCCGGGTTTGCCGTGGCGATGGCCTCCGCGCGCGGTGCAGCAAAGCGGGTAAACGCCCCCGTCACCACGAGATTCGGGTTGTAGTCAAAAACGGGCACCCCAGCAAAATGGGTGAAGGTGGGTGAGAGCGCGTCACGGGTACGGATCATGTAGCGGTTGGCCCGCATGCCCAGCTCAACCACCACCGAACCATAGGAAACCCAGAGCAGTGACTCTTCATCCACGAGCAAAGCGGTGACGGTGCCATTCACCGGTTCGCCGCTTTTCACCAGCGTCAGGTGATCCTCTGCAGCGGCGGTCAGTGACGCCGCAGTGCCGTCAGAACTCCACAGTCCGGGTATGCCGGGCAAAACGGACGCGGTGGTGGGGAGCCAGTGGAAGGAGGTCAGGGTCAGCCAGCCGTGGGCGTCGGCCAACGAGGTGTCCCGCCCGGAACGGAAGCGCTCCCAACGCTGGGTGAGACGGCTGAGCTCGGCGGTGGGGGTACTCATGATGCTCCTTTGAATGCGCTAAAAACCTCTACCCGTTGCAACGGCGGGGTGCATGCGCGTATTCCGGGCGCGGCGGGCACCCAGTGGTCCGGGCACCTAACGCCGTGGGTGCCCGGCGATCCGGGCACCTAACGATCCGGGTGCCCGGCGGTAGTGGAAGAATAGGTTCATGGCTTCAAACGCAGAATTCAACAAGGACATGGCACGGTTTCCGCTCGGCACCTGGGCCGTAGTGGATTCCGAGCGCACGGAACTTGTCTTCACCCGGCATTATGCAGCATCCCCGGACGCGGTGTGGGCCATGTTGACTGATCCCGAAAAAACCCAAATGTGGTGGGCCAAAGTGCGTGGTCACGCTAAGACGGGATCCTCCTTTGACCTGAAATGGCTCAACGTCAAAGATGTTGGACAAGGCATTGAAACTGACTGGTGGAACGGGCGCGTGGTGGAAGCCGAGGCGCCAGCGCTCCTTGAAATCTCCAACTCGATGCACGGCCGGATTCGTATTGAACTGGTCCCCGTGCCCGGCGGTACGGTGTTGACGTTCCGTAATGTTGTTGCGCTGCCGGAAGAGGTTGTGTTGATGTCGATGGCCGGTTGGCACGTGCATCTGGACCACCTCAATGAGGCCCTTGAGGGCAAAAGCATTGACTGGCAGCACTGGTGGGACGACTTTTACCCTTGCTGGGAAAGCGCCCACGCCAGCTACGCCGCACGGTAGCCGAACGGTAGCCAGCCACGCCGGCTAGCCGGTGGCCAGCCGTAAAAATTCAGCCACAATTTGAGACTGATTGGCACCCGTCACACAAGGCCCAGTAGGATCCAAAAGGCCCTGCCTTGGGCCGCCACCGTATTCAGCGCCGCATACGAGCACCCCAGATTCATAGACCGTAAGGACGCTGACTCATGAGCTCAGACATGCACGCTAGCCCTCAGGGCACCTCCCAGAACCCGGAGCAGGACACTGATCTGCGCCGAGATGTACGCCGTGTCAGCACGCTCCTGGGTGAATCCCTGGTCCGTCAGCACGGGCCCGAGCTGCTCGCCATGGTGGAGCAAGTCCGTCTGCTCACCAAGGAGTCCAAGGAAGCCGCCCGCGGCGATTCCGGCACAGGGCCTTGGAGCGCGAATGACGTCGCAGAGCAGGTCCGCGAGGTCCTCGCCTCCCTGCCACTGGGGCAGGCAACCGATTTGGTTCGCGCCTTTGCGTTCTATTTTCACCTGGCCAATGCCGCCGAGCAAGTACACCGCGTGCGCAGCCTGCGAACACGTGCTGAAAAGGATGGCTGGCTGGCCAAGGCTGTCACCGAGATCGCTGAACAAGCCGGTACGGATGCTTTGCAGAAGGTGGTCAATGAACTCGATGTGAGGCCAATCTTCACCGCCCACCCCACTGAGGCGTCACGGCGTTCGGTGCTGGATAAGATCCGCAAACTCTCCGATATCCTGGCCACTCCCTCCGAGGAAGGCACGTCCGCGCGTACCCGCCAGGACCGCAAACTTGCCGAAATCATTGATCAGATGTGGCAGACCGATGAGCTGCGCAAGGTTCGCCCCACCCCCATGGATGAGGCACGCAACGCTATTTACTACCTGCGCAACATCCTCACCGACGCCATGCCGGAGGTGCTGACCGAGCTCAGCGACCTCCTCGGCGAGCACGGTGTTTCTTTACCTGCCGATGCGGCTCCGCTGCGCTTTGGCTCCTGGATTGGTGGGGACCGCGATGGCAACCCCAACGTCACCTCGGAGGTCACCCGTGAAGTGCTGATCCTGCAGAACCAGAACGCCGTGAAGATTGCCACGGCGCTCATTGATGAACTGCTCAGCGTCCTCTCCAACTCCAGTGCCCTGTGCGGTGCGGATAAGGCGTTGACGGATTCCATCGCAGCCGATCTGGCGAACCTGCCCGGGTTCGATGCCCGCGTGCTGGAATTGAACGCGGATGAGCCGTACCGTCTGAAGCTGACGTGCATCAAGGCCAAGCTGTTCAACACCCAAAAGCGCGTGGCAGCGGACGCGTATCACGAGCCCGGCCGGGACTACAGCGCCACCTCCGAGCTCATCGCCGATCTTGAACTGCTGGAGACCTCACTGCGCAACAATTCGGCAGCGCTGGTTGCCGACGGCGCCCTCGCCTCGGTGCGCCGGGCCATCTCCTCTTTCGGCCTCCACCTGGCCACCTTGGACATCCGCGAGCACGCGGATTACCACCATGACGCCGTCGGCCAGCTCATTGACCGGGTTAGCGAGCTGGGCAAACCCTACGCAGAACTCGAGCGTGCCGAGCGGATGTCCGTACTGAGCGCAGAATTGGCCAGCCACCGCCCGCTGTCCGGTCACCCCATTAAGCTCGACGGCGCAGCGAACGGCACGTACGACGTTTTCCGTGTGGTGCGCCGTGCCTTGCGCACCTACGGCCCGGATGTTGTGGAAACGTACATCATCTCCATGACTCGCGGCGCCGATGACGTTTTGGCAGCTGCCGTGCTGGCCCGCGAGGCCGGTCTGGTCCAGCTCACGGGTGAGAACCGCTACGCGAAGATCGGCTTTGCCCCGCTGCTGGAAACCGTGGACGAGCTGCGCGCCTCGGCGGAGATTGTGGACCAGTTGCTCTCGGATCCTGCCTACCGTGAATTGGTGCGGCTGCGCGGAGACGTGCAGGAAATCATGCTCGGCTATTCGGACTCCAACAAGGAATCCGGCGTGCTCACCTCGCAGTGGGAAATCCACAAGACCCAGCGCAAGCTCCGCGATGTTGCACTCAAGCATGGTGTCAACGTGCGCATGTTCCACGGCCGTGGCGGCTCAGTGGGCCGTGGCGGTGGCCCCACGTATGATGCCATCATGGCCCAGCCCAACGGCGTCTTGGAAGGCGCCATCAAGTTCACCGAACAGGGCGAGGTCATCTCGGATAAGTACTCCCTGCCGGAACTGGCCCGTGAAAACTTGGAGCTCTCGCTCGCTGCTGTCATGCAGGGATCTGCTCTGCATCAGGCTCCGCGCCACTCCGAGGACGATCTGGGCCGCTTTGGGGCGATCATGGAAGTCATCTCTGATGCGGCCTTTGGCAGCTACCGGACACTGATCGAGCACCAGGATCTGCCGGCCTACTTCCTGGCCTCCACCCCCGTGGAACAGCTGGGCTCGTTGAACATTGGTTCACGCCCGTCCAAGCGCCCGGACTCGGGGTCTGGCCTGGGTGGGCTGCGCGCCATCCCGTGGGTGTTCGGCTGGACCCAGTCACGCCAGATCGTGCCCGGCTGGTTCGGTGTGGGCTCCGGCCTTCGCGCGGCACGTGAGGCCGGCCGCGGAGCAGAGCTCAAGGAAATGCTGGATCACTGGCACTTCTTCTCCTCCACCATTTCCAACGTGGAGATGACGTTGGCCAAGACGGATATGGATATTGCCGCGCACTATGTTCGCACCCTGGTCCCTGCCGAGTTGCAGCACCTGTTCGCCACAATTCGCGCCGAGTTTGACCTGACTGTTGCCGAAATTCAGCTGCTGACAGGAGAAAGCGAGCTGTTGGGTAACCAGCCGCTGCTCAAGCGTTCCCTGGAAGTCCGGGATCAGTATCTGGACCCGATCTCCTACCTCCAGGTGGAGTTGCTGCGCCGCGTCCGGGAAGCGGACATCACCGCGAGCGAGGTGGATGAGCGCCTGCAACGAGCCATGCTGATCACCATCAATGGTGTTGCCGCCGGCTTGCGCAACACCGGATAAGCACCGGCTTCGGCTTCCCGTGCTGAAAATTGCGCCCACCTCCCAAATATGCGCCCGCTTTACCTGGCGCATATTTGGGAGGCGGGCGCAATTTTGTGTGTGGCCCACCGCCGATAGGCTGGAGTAATGCCTTCCTTCCGCGCCACCCTTCAGATCACCGGGCTGCGTCCTGGCCACGCCCCCGAGGAAGTTATGGACATGGCCGTTGCCGCTGTCGGTGCCGCTCATGTAGTGGAGGCAAATCAGCTAGATATTGTGGCCGGAACCCCGCGCATCACCGTGCGTTTCATGGTGGAGGCCAGCGAGCACGACGCCGAGAACCAGTTTGCGCGCAACGCTGCGGTATCCATGGCGCACGGTGTGAATACCGTGGCCAGCTCGGGTGCGCTGCGCACCTACCGCCGCCAAACCGGGAAGTGGCTCGCAATCTGAGCAGCCCCATTTGACCGGTCATTGGAGCCGCCCCATACTTGTGATTAAGATCACATAAAATTCACCGTGAGGATGTAAGCGTTCGCTACGCCTTACTTGTAGGCGCCACGATGGCACCGAGCTTGAAAAATATGCTTGAAAAATATCGACACGATGAATTTCGGGAGTGATTATTTTGACTACTGCGCCTCAAAGCAAGAACCAGCCTGCAGCCAACGCCGCTGCAAAGCCCGTAGCGTCAAGTACTTTTGATGCGGCACGGCAGACAGCAACAAGCCGCGGAACCACTACAGTGGCGGACGGTGTGGTGGCCAAGGTGGCAGGCATTGCAGCCCAGGATATCCCCGGTGTGTACGCACTCGGCGGCGGTGCGGCCCGCGCTTTGGGTAGTATTCGCGAAGCCGTCGGTCAGAAGGACCTCACTCAGGGTGTCAGCGTTGAAGTGGGTCAGACCCAGGTGGCAGTTGACGTCACGTTGGTGGTGGAGTACCCGCACCCTCTCCAGCAAGTGGCCGACGATGTCCGCAACGCCATCTATGCGGCTGTTGAAGATGTTGTTGGCATGGAGGTAACGGAGGTCAATGTCTCCATCACCGATATCCACATTGCCACCGAGGATGACGATGAGCGGCCCAGCAGGCGGGCTGACAATGACGAGCAGCGCGTTCGTACCGAGCAGAGCGGCCAGCGCGAAGCCCGCGTCTCATGAGTGCCACCGCTATCGGGGCAGTAGTCGGGGCTGTGCTGGCACTTACCGCCGTGGCCTTCGGATTCTGGGCCATGCTTCTGGTAGCCCTGTGCATGGCGGTTGGAGCGGTCATCGGGCGAAGCATGGAGGGCCGGCTGGATTTCAGGGGAGTCATTGACGCCCTCAGAGGCAAGCGCACTTCCTCATGAATACCGGCCTCATGGATACCGGCCCGCTGGGGATTGAACAGCAGCCAAGTTTTCGAAGCCGGCCACCGATGTGCGCCGGGTACACCAACATTTCGTCCGGCACCTTGGAGCAGCTGATAGCAGCCATTGCCGCCGATGCTTTCAAGGTGCCCTTGCAAGAGGTACGGGCCTCGCTCCATGATGAGCAAGGACAAGTAGGAGTTCGCCTGGTTGTGCCCCTCATGGTCCGGGCGGCTAAGGAAAACTCTACTGCTGTTTTTTCCACGCTCGACGGCGGCACCGTCTTTGAGTGGGCGGCCGCGGCAAGGAAGGTGGTTGCTGCGCGTTTTGCGCTGTTAGCTGGATCAACAGTTGCGCGCGTAGATGTTCGCTTCACGGGAATTCATGAGGCCACGAGCAGGACCGCGGGGAGGGTTCAATGAGAGCCACAACAGCAAAGGGCCCCCAGCAGAGCAACTTGCCCAACAACCAGCAGCACAACCGGGCCATCAATCGCATGAATGCCCGTGAAACCCGCTCGGGCAGGGCTACTCTATCCGTCACAGTGGCTGCCGTGCTGCTCGTGGTAACCCTGTGGCTGGGCGTGGAACTGGTGCTTGCGGCAACTGGCCAGCCACCCTTGCTGATAGCCCCAGCGAAACTGGCCCAGGGATCACTTTCACTGACAGCCGATGCTGCCCCTGGGGCGTTGATCGGAGCAGCGGCACTCCTGGCTCTTCTAGGGTTAACACTGTTGCTCGCGGCGATCCTTCCAGGGAACAAGTTGCGGCATATTGTGCAGAATCAGCGTTCCGCCGTGGTGGTTGACAGTGAAGTGCTGGCGGCCGCGGTCTCCAGAGCCGCACGGACAGCTGCGCGCCTGGCTCCTGAACAAGTCACCAGCCGCATTGGAAAAAAGCGCGTTCTGGTAGTCCTTCACCCCGGCTCAGGCAAAGCTGTGGACTTAGCACTTGTTCGCGAAGCCGTGGAAGGTGAAGTGGCCAGTTACAGTCTGCGTAAGACCCTGGCCTTGCATGTCACCACGGGAACGCAAACGGTGGCGTCATGAATAGCGCCCAGCGCAGGCTGAACCGCACAGTGCTGGCGCTGCTCGCCGTGGTAGTCCTCGGGCTAGCTGTCACAGCGGCGCTGGCCGGTACTGCCCAAACCGGCACCGCCCAAGTCAGCGCCACCCAGCTCTGGGCTCGCATTCAAGAAAACCTGGCGGCCGCCCCGATCCCCGGGACCAACACCAGCTGGTGGAGCGTGGCGGTGCTGGCTCTGCTCGTGCTGCTGGCAGTGTTACTCGTGTGGTGGATTATTGCCCAAGGGAGGGGCCGTAGCTCTTACGTGGCCCGCCAAGCCAGCGGCGCCGGAGACACCACTGTGGACACGGCGGTTGCCGGGCAGCTCATCAAGGATGCTTTAGCGAATAACACTGCGGCGCTCTCCTGTTCCGTGACATCGTGGCGGGCACGGGGTGTGGTTGGCGGGGTGGCGCTCAAGATTAGTGTCCAGGCGCGAAGAGGTGCCTCACCCGCTGACTTAACGGCCGAAGTTGAACACCTGGTCCGTGGTCTAGATGCGCTTCTTGGCTCACAAATCCCTGTGCTGGTGCATATCCGCGCTGGTACACGCACAAAGTTTGGACGTGCCGGAAGGGTGCTGTGAGGTGGCAGGATGGGTATCGCCTACCATCAAGACGTGGCTGCTCCTTATGGGTGCCGCCACCACACCAAATATCCCTGATCCAGCCGCGAACCTCGAAAGGCCCTAGCAGGTGGAACAACAGCAGGATCTCCCGCACAAGCTCGCGGATGCCTCCGATGCCCTCTTGGCGGAGCGGGCCGGCGACGGTGATGTTGCCTCGTTTGATATGCTCGCACGCCGGTACGGTCCGCTCATGCGCGCCTATGCCCGGCGCTTGGTGCGCTCTTATGACGAGGCCGACGACGTTGTGCAGGATGCGCTGTTCACGGCCTGGAGGGACATTGCCGCCTTGCAGGACGGAAGCGCTGTGAAGTCCTGGCTCATGCGCATAGTCTCCCGCCGCGCAGTGGACACCGGCCGCCGTCGTAAGACGCACAGCAACTTAGAGGACCAGTCTGAAACCGCTGACCGGGAGCCAACGCCGGAGCAACTAGCTGTGGCCGGGTCCGCGCGGCGGGCATTGGAAAAAGCACTGACGCGGCTGCCTGAAGAGCAACGAAGATGCTGGGTACTGAAGGAATACGGAGGGCTTTCCTACACGGAGATCGCCGAGGAGCTGGGCATCAGCATTACCAGTGTGCGGGGCCGGCTAGCTAGGTCCCGGATAACGCTAGTTCAGGAAATGGAGGAATGGCGATGAACCCCACGAACGGTTGCAGCCTGCACATCGCGGACCTCAGCGACTACCTAGACACTGGCACCTCACCTGACGCGGCTCACATAGAGAACTGTCCGCAGTGCCACGCGCGTCTTGCCGGGCTGCGCAGCCTCAGCGCCGCAGCTCATGAACTCATGGACGACGACGTTGCTTCCGCCACATCCGATGCCGGCTGGCTGGACGGCATCCTGGCCAGTCTGCGCTTGGAAACCAGGGCCGGACGCCCCATCCCGTTACAAGGTGGTCCCGATGATGAACTCACGGAAACGGAAGGTGCTGTCATTGCGCTGGTCCGTTCAGTGGGGGATTCTTTGGGAGGAGTACTCATAGGCCGCTGCCGTTTGGAGGGGGAGGTCAGTGTCCCCGGGGCGCCCGTGGAGGTGCGGATCCATGTTTCCGCCCGCTATGGCTACCCGCTGCCAACACTGGCACAACAATTGCGGGAAGCAGTGTGGGCGCAATTGTTGGTGCACACGGAGCTGAACGTGATGGCTGTGCACGTGGCATTTACAGATTTGCGCCCGCCGTTGGATGAGGCTTTTGCCCAGGAGAGCGAAGACTTCGGAGAGAGCGGACGCTCCGGAGGCCCGGCCGGCTTGGGGGAGGATTCGGAATGAGCATGGAAGAGGAAATTCGCCAGTTGGTGCTGTCCATGGACGGGGTTGCCACCGTCTATGCGGCCGATCCGCTGTGGCTGACAACCGTGAAACGCCTGGGCTTACTGTTGGAGCAAGGCACTGAGGAGCTGGCTCACTTTGTGGTGTGCTCGGGCGGTATTGAAGAATTCCCCCTGGTTGACACAACTGCCACCGGGGACGGAACTGGCGCCCTGACCATCAGAACACGGATTGGTACCGACGGTTCGCTGCCAGCACCTGCCACGGCGCGTGCGGTGGCGGATGCGATTCGTGTCTTTGCCACGGAAAATTATCCGTTCCTGAGCGTCAAGGCGATCGTAGAAGTTTCCACGATCGGCGTTTGAGCAGTTTCATTGGGCGCGGGCGTCCGGACCTGCCAGCGTGCTCTCCGTATGCGCAGCGGTGGCTGCCAACTAGGCGCCACAGTGACAGCTGCGTCTAGTTGTGGTCTGGGAACTGTGCCAGTTCCAGCTTCGAGAAGTACTTCACCGCTTCACGGGTCAGCGGGTCCTGGAATGAAATGCTGTGGGCCAGCAATTGCAACGGCTTGCTGTAGTCATCGGGGGCTTGTTCGTGAAGGACCGGATAAAACGGATCATTGAGAATTCCCAGGCCCTGCGAGGCAAGATGCACCCGCAATTGGTGGGTTTTACCCGTGTGTGGCGCCAGATCGTAGAGTCCTAGGGTCTGCCCGGACGCATCGACCCGGGTGTCCATGAGCTCAATCCGGGTCTCCGCATTCGGCTCGCCTTCGACCTCCTGGGCCAGCAAATACGTGCGCGATTTGATCATGCGGCTGCGTACTACCAGAGGAAACTTCAGGTCATCACGGACCGGTGCCACGGCCCTATAGGTCTTTTCGATGCGCCGTTTTTCAAAGAGTGTCTGATATTTGCCGCGAGTTTCCGGGTTCGCTGAGAACAGCAACACCCCGGCTGTCATGCGGTCCAAACGGTGAATAGGCACCAGCTCCGGTAGGTCCAGCAGCACGCGCAGCCGTACCAGGGCTGATTCCTGCACGTACATGCCGCCAGGCGTAGTGGGTAGGAAGTGCGGCTTGTCCACAACCACCAGATGCTCGTCCTGGTGGAGTATGGATAGTTCCACGGGCAGCCGCTTCTCCACGGGCAGCTCGCGGTAGTACCAAATGAACATGTGCTCGTTCAGCGCCGTGGTGGGTGTGACGATCTCCCCGTCGAGGGCCTTCACCTCGCCACGTTCAAAACGCTCCACAATTCCCGCCGGGTCCACATGACTAAACCTATCCAGCACATACTCCATGGCCGTTGCCCAGGGGCCTTCAACGGGGATGCGCATGCGGGTGGCATTGACGCCATTGCGCACGGGAAGGGGAGATTTCATCACCTTTCAAGGGTACCGAGGGTTACGCACTGACCCGACCATGCCCGTGGATGGATAGTTCTCACCATCCCGAATAGGCTGCTTTATTGGTAGCGTGAGCACCTCAGAGCACGGTGGGAGGAGCCCTATGTCGGGGAAGATGCTGGGAGCGGACCCCGAACAGTTGCGGCTGTTCGCCAAGGACATGACGGCTGCCGGAAACAATCTGCGGCATACCGCGATGACCTTGACGCACGTTATTTCTGCGGCCCAATGGTATGGACCGGATGCGGATAATTTTCGCAGGACTTGGTCAGGGCACAAAAGATCCATAGCCCAGATAGTCAACGGCATGAATGATGCTTCAGCCAGCTTGCTGCGCAATGCACAAGAGCAGGAAAACGCCAGTTCTGCCAATTCCTTGGGCACCCACGGTTCGGGCGGCCTTCCCAATACCGGCCCGCCCAATGCCGGTCCCACCGCGGCGGAGGTGAGCGCTGCAGCTCAGGAGCTCACTGACAAGCTCAACGCCATGACGGCGCAGGAACGGATCAGCTACCTCCAAGGCGATGATTTCAAACGGTGGGCCGCGGAAAACTCGGCGGCAGCCAAACAGGCCATGGATGACGCCGTTGCTCAGGGCCTGATTCTGGAAAAGTCACCGGAGTACAAGAGTTTCCTGAATGACTATTGGAACAATCTGGCGATGGAAAGGATGGGCATAGACCCATCGCAGTGGGACACGTCCAAGGGAACGGCACACAACTGGGAGACCATCAAGAAGGTCTACGACTTCTACGGTCAACAATTTCTGGCCAACCCAGATCTGCAGTGGGCAGGCATGGCGAACATGATTGGCCCCTCCTTCGCAGGAGGTTTCAAGGACATGGACATGGTGCGCACCATCGCCCAAGAGGTTCTCAAAGGCCCCATCGATAAGATTCCCCTTGACCAGTTGCAGTGGCTGCGAGACGTCGCGGCCATGCCGGATGACGAAGTTAAGTTCTATGAAGTTGCCATGCTGGATATGAACAAGGAAATCTTCCTCGATCAGGCCCGCCAGCACATGGCTTATGAGCATGGCGGGCTCACAGAAATTGATCGGCTCAACGCCTCCGGTGCCATCAGCAGGGAAACAGCCCAGGCCTGGCATGACATCGACTCCGGGGATCCGGAACGCATCAAGCACGGCAATACTGTGCTGTTGGATCGGGAACAGAACCAAATCATCAAGGACGACTACGACTTCATGGGTCAACGGCCAGGAACCGGGGAGGCCGTGACCTATCTGGTCACGCTCGTGGGCGAGCCTTCCATCCCTGGAGCCAAGAGCTTTCCGGAGGTTTTCCCCTATATTTTCAACGTTGAATCGCCCGGCCCCAAGGACGTCCCTGGCACCCACTGGGATAACCCGCTTCAATTCCGCACTGAAGTAACCACGGGCCTGCCGGACGGTAACATTGCCAATCAAGAACAACGCTGGGCCTTGATCACCAAGGACACGCTGCCTCAGTATCAGGAGTTGTTGGCCAACGATCCTGCGAGAGCACGCGAGATCATCAGCTCAGACTTTAACCAAAGGGTGGAACAATCCCGGCCGAGCCACAACATTGCACCGATCGTCAAAAGAATTTTGGACGGATTTCAGGTGGAGGTCCACCAACGATGACTCAACCAGCGATGACCCAACAAGCGATGACCCAACAAGGTGTGCCCAACCGTTCCAACACCACCCGTAGCGCGCCCCGCTCCACCCTCTGGCTCCTCATGGCGGCGCTCGCATGCTTCGCCTTGACCGGATGCGGATTTACTCTGGGCGGCCCGTCCACCAACACAAAGGAGGCTCCCATGCCGACCACCGAATTTTCTTTGCTGAATGAGCAGGGCGTTGCCCAGATCAAAGAAAGCAAGTCAATCCGCCTCGACTTCCGCACGGGCGCCTTGATCAAGCACGAGGTCGGCCTGCCGGACTCGGCGTATGGGCCCGAGTTGGTTGCCCCGCGGGGACAGAAATTTCTTCTGAGCATTGTAGGCAGTGAGGGTACGGTGACAGCGGAGACGGACCACGTCCGCTTCACCACCACCGACACCATGCCCACCTTGGACATCATTTACTACTTTTTGACCGCTGACACGGGCGAAGAGTACTTCGCGCTGGTGCGTGAGGGCGTGGAGAAATATGGGATTGACCGGGCAGATGCCGAGAACTGGATTGACAGTGTCAAGGCCCGCCCCGATGAAAAGCACGAGTATGTGCTCACGCCTGGGTTCTCTCCGGGGTTCGGTGTCACCTATGATCTTCGCTATGACGGCAGCAAAGCGACACAGGTCATTATTGTCTCGGTGTCCGCCAGCTAACCAGCTAAGTAGCCGCACTGCATCACCAAGGAAATGGGCGTGACATGGCGAAATCGCAGGACACCACTTTGTGGGCTTTGGTGCACGCAGAGAGGGCAGCGCTGGCAGAGGATTTAGCGCTCCTCTCGCCGGAGCAATGGCACCAGCCAAGCCTGTGTGAAACGTGGGATGTTCAGCATGTGCTGGCGCATCTGAGCGCTGCGGCCAGCACTGGCCAGTGGGCGTGGATTTCCAGCATGCTTGGCGCCCGGTTTCGGCCCGCTGTGCACAATCAGCGGCGGTTGGCGAAGCACCTAGGTGTCACTCCGTCGGAAACCCTGGAGAACTTTCGGGCCGTTATCAACAGCACCGTTGCGCCGAGCTCGGACACGGCCGCCTACCTCGGTGAGGTTGTGGTGCATGCCCAGGATATTCGCCGTCCGCTGGGACTGGCGCGGACTCCGTCATTAGCAGCGTTGACCCCGGTTGCGGAATTTTACGCGAGCCGCAATTTCGCCGTGCCTAGCCGCAGTAACGCCGCCGGGCTGCAACTGCGGGCGGAGGATGGGCCCTTCACTGCAGGGGCAGGAGCTCTTGTCACAGGCCCCACACTGGCTCTGGTGATGGTCATGGCCGGGCGCACCGCGTACCTGAGCGAGCTGAACGGCCCGGGCGTGGGCGTTCTTCGCGAACGCCTGGAACAAAAACGCAGCTAAGAATCAGCTCAGCGCCCTGGCAGGCTTGAAAAGCCCAAACGGACGTCAATTCATTTTCAATCTGGCTGGCAGCGCGGGCACCAGTAAATGTCCCGGGCAGCACGCACCGGGAAGTCCGGATCTGCCAAGGTGGCGTACCGGATGGTGGCGCCGCACCTTTTGCACGGCTTTCCCGCCAAACCGTAGACCCACGCCGCTGCCTCACCGTGTGCCGGCCCGCCCGTGGTGGAACGGCCCGAGCGGTCCTTATTAGCTTCAAGCAGCCGCTTGGCAAGGTCCACCATGCGCGGCAAATTCGGCACTTCGCTCACAGGCCGCGCCGGATGAACGCCACCTAGAAAACATAGATCATTGCGGTAGACATTGCCAATCCCCGCAAGATTTCGCTGATCCAGCAACGCCAGCCCCACGGCCCTCTCCGGCCGGTCCAACAGGTTGTGCAAGGCCAATCCGGCATCCCAGTCAGCTCCTAGAAGGTCTGGACCGAGGTGTCCAACAGCCTCGCTGACCAATGCTTCCGGCAGCACTTCCAACGTGCCCAACGAGAACCCCACCGCCGTGGCCTGGCCCGTGGTGAGGACAGCCCGGGCCGTGAAGGCTGGCCGCCGCCACCGCGCAGCCCGGCCAGTGGCGCTAACAGGGTAAATATCCCAGTGACCTTCCATGGATAGATGGGAATGGATCACTAGTCCGGCCACATACATGAGCAGGTGTTTGCCACGCGATTGCACAGAGGTGAGCGTTGATCCTGCGAGGTCCAAGGTTGCGTACGCGGGCACCCTGAAGTCACTTGACGTAAGTACTTGTCCCTCCAGTACTTTCCGTAGGTCCCGCGCCTGCCGCCAGACGGTATCTCCCTCAGGCACGGATCCGTACCCCCTTGGGCGAGCCGTACGCGCCGGAGGCCAATAGTGCCGCGGCCAGGGGGGTGCCCAGAACATCGAGCCCGTTGACCTTTTCAATGGCCATTTTGTCGATGGCTCCTCGCCTGACCACCTGAACCAGTGCGGCCGCGGCGAGGGCAAGGCCTGGCTCCCTGTCACTAAAGCACAACAGCGTCCGCCCGCCGCGCTCCACATACAGAACCAAAACGCCGTCGACCATGACCACCAGAGCGCCAGCCTTGCGCCCCGGCCGGTGCCCGGAATCCAGCGGCGGCCACGGAAGTGCGGCACCATAGGGGTTTGCCGGATCGGTGGCTGCCAGGGCAAGAGCCTGCGGTGGACGCGGATTTGTGGTTGCGTCCTCGCTGAAGCTGCGCAGCCTATCCACCGTGGCAGAGACGGCGAATTGTGCTGCGCCCAAGTGCTCGATGAAGTAGCCGCGCCGGCACTTGCCGCCTTCCTCCAGCCGTGCCAACACCTTGTACATGAGCCCGAATCCGCCCGGGATTCCCTGGTTCATGACGGAGCCGCGCGTCACCACGCCGTACCTGTCCAGGAACAGCTCGGCGAGTGCGTGGCTGCGCAAGGTGGTCTGGGCACTGTCCATCTGGACACTCGCCCCCACTTCAGTGCCAGTGCCAACGCCGGGTAAAAGGCTCCAACGCCCTGCAGATAAGGGCGGCGCCCCGCGCGGGGTGCCCCCGGCCAGGCCGGGCCGAGCATACCGTCCGGCCCGGCCTGGTCTTAGCCGGGATGGCGGTGGCTTCTGCTTATGCGCTGTGTGCCCGCCCGCGAGCAGGGCACGGACCGGGGCGAAGGTGTCATTGCTGATGCGTCCGGACCAGAACAAGTCCCACAGTGCGGCGGTCAGCTCGGAATCGGAGGCCACCAGATCCGGCCCGTTGGCGCTCATTTCCCGCAGCTGGTGGAAGAAGTAGGCGCCACCGTTGGACAACGCCGTCAAGAGCGCAGACTGGAAGTCCGTGGGCTCCAAATCGGCAGGTGGGGCCAGCGTCAGTTCAGCGGACTCGGCCACGTGAAGGCTCAGCCAGCCGTCATTGGAACCGATGGAACCGGCGCCGGAGACCAGAACTTCCCCGGTTGCGCTGAGCTGATCGAGCATCGCGGGGGAGTAGTCGGCTACCCGGGCGGCCAGCACAAGGGGTTCCCATGCCGACGCCGGAATCGGTACCCCCGCCAACTGGTCCACTACCGTCAGAACCCCGTCTAAACCACGCAGGGCGGGGGTGCCGGAAGCTGCTGTGACATGCTGCCATGTAGGCAGGAATCGAGCAAATGCTGCAGCATTGACCGGCTCCACCTCGGCCCGCAATGCGGCGAGCGAGCGGCTGCGCAACTGCCGCAATACAGCAACGTCGCACCACTCAGTGCCACCCTCCGGATACGCAGTGCTGGACTCTGGACGGGTCAGTTCGGCAGGGCGGAACTCACCTTCCGTAACCCTCCTATCCGCTGCCAGCCGGGCCAGCCCGGAACGGACGATCGCAACACCTAATCCCAGCCTCGTTGCAGCTTCCGCCGTGGTGAACGGGCCGTGGGTGCGGGCATAACGGCCCAGCAGATCCCCCAGAGGATCCGCCACAGGTTCAATGAACGCCAGCGGAACGCCCATGGGCAGCGGGATGCCGAGGGCATCACGGAGCCGCGCAGCATCTTCAACGGCAGCGAAGCGCTCCTGCCCAGCCATGTTGATGCGCAGCGCCCGGGTTGCTACGACAAGCGCCTCCGCGTAACTGCTCGCCATGGCGGCATGGGCCGCAGCGGTTGCCAGCTCAGAAGTACCGGCCGGGGCAGGCGCACTGGGTGGGGCGGCGGCGGAGGGTGGGTTCCCGGCGTCGTGCAGGTCCTGGCTGGGCTCCAACACAGCTGGCGTTTCCGGAAGAAGCCGGGCAGCAATCTCGGCCACAGTGAGCGGGCCCAGCAGACGCAACAAATCCGCAACCCCCTCAAGGCCACGGACGCGGCGGTCTTGATCGGGGCCGGCGCCCGCGAGCCGCTGCAAGGCGGATTCAGTGCGGGTAATGACGGTGGGGTCCAGGAGCTCACGCAGTTCGGCTCGGCCCAGCAATTCATCGAGCAGGGCAGGGTCCAGGGAGAGGGCGGCGGCGCGGCGTTCGGCCAGCGGGGAATCGCCCTCGTACAGGAAACTGGCCACATAGCCGAACAGTAGGGACCGGGCAAAGGGCGAGGGCTGGCTTGTGGTGGTTTCCACGATCCGCAGTTCACGCCGTTCAATGGCCGCGGCAATGCCCTTCAGCGCGGGCAGGTCATAAACGTCCTGCAGGCATTCGCGCACTGTCTCCAGCACGATCGGGAACTGCGGGTACTTCCGGGCCACATCCAGCAGCTGGGCTGAACGCTGCCGCTGCTGCCACAGGGGCGAACGCTTACCGGGATTCTGCCGGGGCAACAGCAGTGCGCGGGCCGCACATTCACGGAAACGGCTGGCAAAAAGGGCGGAACCACCCACCTCGGCCGTCACAATGGCGTCTAATTCCTCGGGGTCAAAAAGGAACAGCTCCGCACCGGGCGGCTCATCATCCATAAGGGGAACGCGCAGCACAATGCCGTCATCGGAGGCCATGGCCGAGCCGTCCAAGCCGTAGCGTTCGTGCAGCCGGGCCGCCACTGCCAGAGCCCAGGGGGCATGGACGGGCATGCCGAAGGGGCTGTGCAGGACCACGCGCCAATCGCCCAGCTCATCATGGAAGCGCTCCACCATGAGCGTTTTGTCATCGGGCACCGCGGAGGTTGCCGCCTTTTGTTCCTCCAGATAGCTGAGCAGGTTGTTGGCCGCCCACTCATCCAGGCCCGTCGCTTCGCAACGTGCCAGCGCCTTTTTGCGTGGGGCGGCACTGACCTCGCGGATGAAGGCGCCTAGTGCCCGGCCCAGTTCCACAGGCCGGCCCAGCGAATCGCCCTTCCAGAAGGGCAGCTTGCCGGGCTGGCCAAAGGCGGGGGTGACCAGTACCCGGTCAAAGGTGATGTCTTCGATCTTCCAGCTCGTGGCACCGAGCGCGAACACATCACCCACCCGGGATTCGTAAACCATCTCTTCGTCGAGCTCGCCCACTCTCCGCCCACCCTTGTTGGCGGAGCCAGCGGCCCCCGGCTCCTCCGAACCGATAATGAACACGCCGAACAGGCCCCTGTCCGGGATGGTGCCGCCGGAAGTGACGGCCAGCCGCTGGGCGCCGGGGCGGCCAGTGATGGTGCCGGCGGTTCTGTCCCAAATGATGCGCGGGCGCAGCTCTGCAAATTCATCGGAGGGGTACCGCCCGGCCAGCAGGTCAAGTGTGGCGTCGAAGGCTGAACGGGGCAAGGCGGCAAAGGGCGCGCTGCGCCGCACCGTCTCAAACCAGATCTCAACATCCACGGACTCCAACGCCGTGGCCGCGACCGTTTGCTGCGCCAGGATATCCAGAGGGTTGGCGGGGATGGACAACGGTTCAATTTCCCCCGCAAGCATCCGCTCTACGGTGACGGCCGAATGCAGCAAGTCCGCTCGGTGCTTGGGGAACAGCAGTCCCTGCGAAATCTCGCCCACCTGATGCCCGGCGCGTCCTACCCGCTGCAGCCCGCTGGCTACCGACGGCGGGGATTCAACCTGGATGACCAAATCCACGGCCCCCATATCAATCCCCAACTCCAGGCTGGAGGTGGCCACCACTGCCCGCAGCCGTCCCGATTTCAGATCGTCCTCGATCAGAGCTCGTTGCTCTTTGGAGACCGAACCGTGGTGGGCTTTGGCGAGCACATTCGGTGCCCCTGCCACGGACCCGGCCTGTGCCATCATCTCGGCGGGCAGCCTGGCCGGGGACTCCGCAGTCCGCCAAGGGTCCGCGGGGGAGGGGTCCGCGGCCGACGCGGCGCCACCCGGCGCGTCACCACCGGGCGCGGCGCCACCCAGCGCGGCAAGCTCGCAGCGCTCCACATAAATCTCATTGAGCCGGCCCGTCAGGCGCTCGGCCAGGCGGCGGGAATTGGCAAAGACGATGGTGGATTTCTTTGCCAGGACGGCGTCCACAATTTTCTCTTCCACATGCGGCCAAATGGAGGCGTTGGGTGCCAGACCGGAGGCGGGCCCGAGATCGTGGCCCGCGGCAAGCGCCGGCAACTCGGTCATATCGGCAACCGGGACCGTGACGGCCAAGTTCCAGGTCTTGGTGCTGGCCGGGGCAACGATGGTCACGGGGGCCTGACCTCCCAAGAAGCGGGCCACAGTGGAATGCGGCTCCACAGTGGCGGAGAGACCAATGCGCTGGGCGGGTTTTTGCAACAGAGCATCCAGGCGCTCCATGGACACTGCCAAGTGGGCTCCGCGCTTGCTGCCAGCCACGGCATGGACCTCATCGATGATGACGGTGTGGACATCACGGAGAGTTTCTCGCGCCTTCGAGGTCAGCATGAGATAGAGCGATTCCGGGGTGGTGATCAGGATGTCCGGCGGATGGCTGAGCAGGCGGCGGCGCTCGCTGGTGGGAGTGTCGCCGGAGCGCACGCCAACGCTGATGTGGGGCGCTTCCAGACCCAGCCGCGCGGCAGTTTGCGTAATGCCGATTAGCGGTGCGCGCAAGTTTCTTTCCACGTCCACGCCCAAGGCCTTCAGGGGTGAAATATACAGGACGCTGGTGGCGCGGGGGCCCTGTGTATTGTCCGCGTCCCGGCCACCTGCAGCACCGGTGACCGCACCCAGCTTGCCAGTGCTCAGAGAGTCCAGGGCCCACAAAAAGGCGGCCAGCGTCTTTCCGGAACCAGTGGGCGCCACCACGAGAGTGTGCGCTCCTCCGGATATCGCATCCCAGGCCCCGGCCTGTGCCGGAGTGGGTGAGCTGAACGCGCCCAAAAACCATTCGCGGGTTGGTTCTGCGAATTGATTCATGACCGGCTTTTGGCTTCTAACATCCACGGCTCCATCATGCCGCATGGCACCGACATATTGCGCCAAAGGATGAGGGAAAGGATATTCCTAGGCAAAATTTTGGCGGGGAGCGCAATTGTGGTGCGGCAGTGTCGGTGCCGCGCGGTAATCTATCGGTAGGAGCGGCAATGGGTGCCGATGCCGGTCCGTCATTACAAACGTGCCAGCTGATGCTCCACTTGAGAGAACCTAGGAGGTCAGGGACAATGAAGGTACGCCATATTGGCAACAATTGGTTCCCCTTGCTGGGTATGGCACTGCTTTTTTTGCTCTCCGGAGCCATCAGCATGGTCACCGATAAAGGCAACGGGGCCGACGCCGGATTCTTCGCCGTGGGAATGCTCGTTGTTGGCGCAGTGAGCGCTCTGTGGCTGTGGAAGCACCCGTCCTGGTGGATTGCTCCGCGCAACCACTATTTGTACTTGGCAGGTGGCACTGCACTAGCCGTTGCCGTAAGTATGTTGCTGCCATTTTTGAATGGCACAGGTCCCTGGCTGGTGCTAGGTGCCGCACTTGCCGTGTACGGCTACTTTGAACGGTTCAGGCTGCTCATGACAGTGGGCGCAGGGGTGGCTTTGGCGGGCTTGCTGACAGCGGTGATCCATGCAGAGATTATCGGTGGCGCGCTGCACCTGGTGAGCACCGCCATTTTGGCAGTCGGGGCCAACAGGCTGCACATCTTGCGCCATGGAAGACGCCGGGAATCGGCCGACAGCGAGCCCGACTTCATCGGGTCCTTCGAAGAATTCGACCCCAACGAGGCCCTGCGTCCGTAGCTGCGTGCTATTGCGTGAACGCGCCGATGCTCAGCAATTTGATGTCTTCATTGCTGCACGCCGTCAAAGTGCGGGAGATGGCAAGGCTGTCCGTGGCGCTGGGCGGATACACCAGAATTGACTCTGCCTGCACTCGCTGGCAGTTCTGATAATTGCCAGCCTGGGTGTAGCGCAGGGTGGCGCCGGCGCTGTCTCCCGGAGCCAGTGTGATGGGCCCCTTCGATGGCGCCTGCGGGTCACGTTCTGCTGGTGCCCCGATCGGGGTGGTACTGCCAGCTGCCACCATGGAAACTCCCGGGTAACCGTCCAAAATACATGGTGCCGCTGACGAGTTTGTGAGGACCAGGGTCATGTAAATGTGCCCAGCTGCGCCTCCGCCGCTGTCATCCAGGGCGCCACTCAAAGAGGACGCGGGACACAGCGGTACACCTTGGTCTGTGGGCGTGATGGGGGCAGCGCTTGTAGGCGATACCGCGGACGACGGCGCCTGCCCAGCTGAGGGGGATGGTGTACCTGCGCTGGGGCTGGCCGTGGTGGCTGTGGTGGCAGCGCTGCTGGGGCGCGGTGAGGCTGTGGAGTCCCCGGAACTCTGCGCTCCACACGCAGCCAGTGAACTGCCTAGAAGGATCATGGAAGCTGCCGTGAGCAGCTTTCCCCACGAGTACTGCTGGACGGGGGTGCGTTGTGGGGAAGTCATGCCCCTACTTTTCCGCGCGAAGGTTAATGAGTCAACTGGCCCCGCCGTGTGCGGTTTGATCGGGGCTGGCACACTTTCTCCATCCGGAGTGTCAGCGCAGCCGTGACAAAGCAAAAAATGCTTCTCACGGCTGCGCCCACTTACCTTGGCAGATGGTGATAGTTTGCTGCAGCCCGCCAGTCATCTGGGTGGGGTGGCCAGCGGGGTGCCAGGCGGAGTTATTTCGTTACGCCTTTTTGCTGGTGCGCAAAAATGCCAAGCCGCCCAGAACAAGTCCGGCCAGCCCCGCACCCAAGCCGAGCCAAGCGGGCCAGGCGGTACCGGCGTCGCTCTTCTGAACGGACGCGGCAGCCCCGGGGGCGGCGTCAGCGGCAGGGGCGCCGTGCCCGTCGCCCTCCGCCACAGCCGCGGTGACGGTCAGCTCGGGGGCAGGGGCGTCCACGGAGTCATGGTCCGCACCGGCGGCCGGAATTTCCTTCCAATCGGTTTGTCCCACCTCGCACTTTTGCAGTGTGGGGAAGTGCAGGGTGGTTCCCACCGCATCAGGCAACTGCACGGACAAGGTGAAGGTGTCCCGCTCATGGTCAACCAGCGGGGTTTTAGCTGTGTAGGTGATGGAAGCCATGCGTTCACTGATCTTGCTGCCATTGGCCAAGGTGCGCGGAGTGTCCAACTTCTCGCTGGTGGTGCTGATGGTCCAGTTCGGGTTGACAGTGGGGGTGGCGGAGTTCAACTCATCGGGCAAGGTGATGGTCAGCGCGGTGGTTGGCGAGCCATCGCAGCCATGGCCCACCGAAAAAGTGACCAGTGAATAGGATCCGGCCGCGGTTTCTGTGGGAGTGGCGCTCACGTGGGCAGACGCGCTGCCCAGGCCCAACAGCATCAAGGTGCTGGTGGCGCCAACGGCGAGGGTGGTTTTGAGAGTGCGTGAAAAACGCATGATGAAAGCCTTTCGAATGGGCGGGTGCGCAAAAAATTACGGGGTAATGGCACCCCGCGACGAGTTCGAAGGGTGCTAGGCGAAAATTGCTACTCCGGCAGGTGGACCACGGCGGGTGTTGGCACGCAGATTGCGCCACGGCAGGCGGGGCAACGGGCGTGGCATGATGGCTGGCCGGCTTGATTTTGCCGGAATTTCAAGCACAACAGCGGCGCTGCGGTACAGTGGGCGCAGCCAGCCCGCGAGTGCCCAGAGAGCGTCCTCACCATAGGCGAGCAGGACGGCCGCGGCGAGCGTGGCAGCGATGTGGGCCGCCCACATCCACGGTGACATTTGCACTGTGTGGCTAAGGTTCTCAATCCCAGAGCTTGCCAGCGGGACGGAGGAGGCCATCATGGCGGAGGCGTGTTCCTCAGCGGACATGCCGTGGTGGCTCATGGCCGGCGCTCCGGGGGCAACACCTGCACGGACGCCATGGGAGAGCATTTCAAAGCTCTGATGCAGGACCAGTTGGCTGCTCGCCAGCAAGGCCACCATGGTGGCGGGCGAGATTTGGAATCTGGTGGCGATCGTGGAGCACAAAATATGTAGTGCCATGATGGCGACCATGATCGCTGGAGCGGGGAGTGTGCCGCCGCCCAAAAGGTGCGCCCCTGCTGCCAAACCGAGGATGGTGGTAGCTACCGCCGTGGTACGGAGCAGTCTGAAGGGAGCGTGAGGCACCTTGCTCCTTTCCATCGGTTGACCACTGAAGTTTAGCGAGGGGAAGTGATCAGGGTAAAGTCGGGCCGCAAACGTGTACGCCATCTGACGTTGCCACGCCGGGGCGGGACAGTTCAGGGCGGGAATTTTCCGCCCGCGAGGCTGTTGCTTCGGGGGGCGTGGAAGGGGGAACCGGCGGAAAGGGCGGAACAGGGGGAACAGTGGGTACTGGAAGAATAGGGGAGGAGCCGGGCAGGCGGACGGTGAACGTGGTGCGCCCAGGGGTGCTGGCCATGGATACGGTGCCGTCATGGGCGAGCGCCATTGCCCTCACAATACTCAGCCCCAAACCGGTACTGCCAGATGTTGCGGTGCGGGCCTGATCGGCGCGGGAAAACCTGTCAAAAATGATTTTTTGGAACTCGGGGTCAATACCGGGACCATTGTCAGAAACTTCCAAAAGGGCTGAGCCGTCGGTAGCTTGGGACAAGGCGATATGCACCTCTGTTCCTGCGGGTGTGTGCTTGGCAGCATTGGAGAGAAGGTTCAGAAGTATCTGGCGCATCGTGGTGGCCTCGCAGGCCACGTTCACAGGTTGGTCCGGAACAGAAAAGCTCCAGTGGTGCCCAGGAGTGGCCACCTGAATATCGCGTACGGTCTCCAGAGTCAATGGCCCTAAATCTACGGACACTGCAGGTATTTGTTGTCCGGGGTTCCTTGGCCCGCCCGCTGAGCGGGCCTCGTCCAGCCGGGCAAGTGTCAGTAAATCTTCCACAAGCCGGCTCATTCGCACTGACTGAACCTGCACGCGGTCCAAGGAGATTTGCCCGTCGGGGCTCAGTTGCTCGGTCATGGACAGCAATTCGGCGTAGCCGCGGATCGCTGTCAGGGGCGTGCGTAATTCATGGCTGGCGTCGGCCACAAAACGGCGCAACTTAGTCTCACTGTGTTGACGTGCCTGTAAGGCGTGGGACACGTTGTCCAACATGGCATTGAAGGCGTACCCCACATTGCCTACTTCTGTCCCAGGACTAGCCGCCGCGGCCGGGACCCGGGCACTTAGGGCGACCTCTCCGGCGTCGAGCCTGAGCGTAGAGACTTGGGTTGCGGTGTCCGAAAGCTGCGCCAGGGGGCGCATGTTGCGCCGGATGATGGTTGTCCCGGCCCACCCCAGCGCCAGCAGCCCTGCCAAAGAGACCAGCACAATGGAGAGCACCAGGGCGGAGAGGGTTTGTTCGGTGGCGGCGAGTGGCAACCCGGTAATGAGGACGTCGCCATTGGGAACAGCTTCAGCTTGCAAAAGGTATCCGCCGATGGAGAGCTTCTTGGTGCGCTGCTCGCCGTTGGGGGAGAGCTGGGCCAAAATGTCAGCATCTGCGGTGGTTAATTGTTGTCGGCTGCCCGTGCCGGAGAGGATACCCGCATAATGCACTACGCCGCTGCTCAGGACCGCGCTCAACTGGCCAGCGCTGGTTGCCCGTGCGTTGAGGGGATCGGGAGGGTTGGCGCCGTTTTGGCTTGTATAAAAGGCAACTGTGCGCACTGACGCTTGTTGCAGGGAAGAATCGAGCTGGTTCCGCACCGTCATGCTCAGGGTTGAATAGCTCACCATGCCCACCAGCGCACAAATGACCGTCAGGAGAGCCAGCATGACGGCAACGAGCCGGGTGCTTAGATGCCAGGTGGAGGGGCGCAAGGCCTGCCACGGCTTGGTGCCGGTGATCAACATGGCTTGATCACGTAGCCTGAGCCCCTGACTGTGTGAATCATGGGCGGGTTCTGGGCGTCAATCTTTTTGCGCAGGTAGGAGATGTAGAGCTCCACAATGTTGCTTTGGCCGCCGAAATCGTAGTTCCAGACGCGGTCTAAAATACGGGCCTTGCTCACCACATGGCGGGGGGTTTCCATCAGAATTTTCAGTAGCTCGAACTCCGTTGCGGTCAGGTTGATCTCGCTCCCTGCGCGGCGGACTGCCTTAGTGTCCTTATTCAAGGAAAGATCTCCCACGGTTAGGACCCCAAAGTTCGCAGCCGTGATGCCAGAACGGGCAACAATTCGGTGCAGCCGCAGCAGTACTTCCTTCATGCTGAAAGGTTTGCTGACATAGTCATCACCGCCGGACTGCAAACCGGCCACTTTATCTGCCACGGCATCTTTGGCGGTCAAAAACAAGGCGGGGACCTCGGGGTAGATGGTGCGCATTCGCTGCAATAATTCCACCCCATCCATGCCCGGCATCATGATGTCCAAAACCAGCACGTCCGGGGCAAAGTCGCGGGCGATCTTCAGCGCCGCAAAGCCGTCATTGGCCGTGGCCACGTCCCAGCCAGAGATTTCCAGGCCACGGCGCATCAGATCCGCTAATTCTGGTTCGTCATCCACCACGAGTGCGCGGATGGGTTCGCCGTCGGCGCGGGTGAGCGTGGGCAGGGCGGCCGGTGGTGTGGGCGTCTCTGATGAAGGGTTGGCCATGCCTTCATTCTCGGGCATCGAACCAGACAGTAGCTGGATGTTTACTGGGAGTTCTATGTGTCAGCGGGGTGGCATTTATTCGTGGTGGCGGGAACTTCCGGTCTATCCGGGGCTTTTAGTGGAACGTTAGTTGCACACAGAACGCACAAGAGCCCCCAGCCGGTGCCGGGGGCTCTTGTGGAAATCTTTTAGGGTTAGAGACCGAACCAGATCAGCCCGAAGAAGCCGGCGATGCCGATGAAGACGGTGACGGCTCCGATCACAGCTCCGGACCGGCTGCCGTTGTCCTGTTCCTGCGCGCTTGCTGAGGACTTGTTTTGCGTTTGGGTGCTCAATGACATTCCTTTGTTTGAAGGCCCAAGGGGCGTAGACCGGGATCGGCGGCTGTGTTGCCGCAGGTGCTTTGCAGGCAACTAAAAATATTCCACCGGCAATAGCGGTGACCCTTCCAATCTACCAACGGCCGCCTGAAAGGCCCAAACGCCGCCCAGTTCCCTGTGCGGCGCCTAGCCAGTGCGCCGACAGCATCGAGTGCGCCGAGGATCTCCGGCGCCTGCTAGATGCGGTTGGCGGAGCAGGTACTGCTTGATCCGGTGCACCGAGGAGTCGCTTAGGGCGATGACCTGATGGTCCCAACGGGCAACTGCCGCCTGGATGTCATCGACCAGCTGGCGGCCGTTCTGTGCTGCAGCAAAGAACGTCTCAGCCACGGCTGTGATGATGGCATTTGTGTTCCCAGCCCGGTACTCGGTCAGCGCGCGGAAATAGGCGTCAGCACGCTGGGCGAAGGCGAGAACGTCCGCCATAAGGCTGGGGATCCGAGTGTGGTGATGCGGCACAAATGTCGCAGCGTGGCGGGAGATGCTGCCGCCGCCAACCCCAACCTGTTCATTGCGCCAATGGCCTGTGCATTCAGGAGTAGTGTCCCGCAGCAGTGCATCGTGCATCGTACATCGCGATGATCGAGTCCTAATCCAACTGGTCTGAGCGCGAGATGGTCGCGGTTATGACACGAACGTTTGCGACCACGAGCCGTGCGTTGTCGGACTTTGACCGGCTTATCTCCGCGAGAGCCACTTTGCTGGCGCTGGGGGTGAGGCTCTCCGCCTCCGCACTGGAGACAGACTCCCTGCGCAGCAAGATAGGCGCGAACGGGGCGGTAATCATTCCGGCTTCAGCGTCGAACCTGGCGAGAAGAGGAGCGCAGTCACAGCTTGCGGGGACCTTGCGTGAGATTCGATGGCAGGCAAGCGCAATCTGCACCGAAAACGCACCTGATAATCCCTAAAAATGACGAAAACCCCCGGTTTCCCGGGGGTTTTCATTGGCGGTGACGGTGGGATTTGAACCCACGTTAGGCTCTCACCTAAACAACATTTCGAGTGTTGCACCTTCGGCCGCTCGGACACGTCACCAACGGCTCAACCTTACCGGGTCAAAGCGCTACAACAAAAATCATGGGCCCAGGGTGCACAATGGTGCCATGGACAGCGCAACGCGACGTGCTTGGAGCTGGCACAAACAAGGCCTTGACGGGTCACTGGCCGGCAGCGACGCCGCCACGGTGTTGAGCCTGGCGGGCTGGGCCCGCTCCGTGGGCGGCGCCAACCCTTACCTGACCTTGTACGCCCGTGCTGGCATTCGCCGGGAACAAGCTGATGCCGACGTTGCGGCCCTGCGCATCCATGAACTTCCGACGGCGCGCGGCTGCACCTATGTGCTGGGCGAGGACGATTTTCCGTGGGCGTTGTCGCTTGGCCGGGGCGCCGCTGAGGCAACGGTGAAAGTGTTGGACAAGCTCGGCGTCGAACGTGGAGAAGTGGCCGCGCTGGAGGCGCAGACCCTGGAAATACTCAGAGACGCCAACGGCCCGCTTGATCCGAAACAGCTCAAGGAACAGTTGGGTGAGGCGGTGCGCAGCCTCGGCGATGCCGGTAAGAAGAAGGGTGTAGCGACCACGCTGCCCACAGTGCTCGGGCTGCTGCAAGCTGATGGCCGCATTCGCCGCGTACCCGTCAACGGCAGGCTCGATCAGCAGCGCTACGCCTACACTGCATGGGATCTGAGCCCTGTCCATGAATCGGGAGAGGATGCGCGCGCCATGCTCATGGAGAAGTACTTGGGGTGGACCGGCGGGGCAACGCTGAAGCAAACCCAGTGGTTCACAGCCTTCACCGTGGCGCAAACAAAGGCGGCGCTGGAAGCTGTGGACGCAGTAGAACCTGAAGGGCTGTGGATGCTGCCACGGGATGTTCAGGCAGCCGAAGATTTCACCCTCCCGCCAGAGGAGCAAATCCAGTTGCTGGCTGGCTCTGATTCCCTCTTCCTGCTGCGCCGGAACGCAGTGGAGCACTTTGCCGGTGATGACGGGGACCGTGCGCTCCTGAACACAAAAGTTGCCCTGCAGGCCGATCTGCCGGATCACCCCATCGTGGACCGCGGGCGGATCATAGGGCTGTGGCAGTACGATCCAGGCGGGCAGAGAATTGCCCACTGGCTCTTCGAACCACCGAGCGCCCCCGTGAGCCAACGCATAGCCGAGGTGGAGGAATTCATCCGCGAAGACCTGGGAGATTTCCGCTCCTTCAGCCTGGACTCGCCCGCGAGCCGGCAAAAACGCATCGACGCACTCAACGCGGCGGCCGGGCAACGGTAAGGCGGCCGTGATGCGAAAAGCAGCAGGAATTGTGGCGGCAGTGCTGCTCCTGTCAGGAACGGGCTGCGGCCAGCCGGTCGGAACCTTTGGGGGCGACGGCTGCATGCCGCCCTCGTTCTCGCTCAGCGCCGATGCTGCCCGCCCCGGAGAGTCTTTCACCATCAGTGCCGATGATGCCACATGCAACCCTCGCTATGGTGACACCGCGCAAATCCAGCTCGAAGTCATGGATGGCTCCGGTGTAAAGATTGTGGACACCCTGGCTCCCATGAACGACGCCGGCGGGTTCAGTACCGCCGTGACCCTCCCCGAATCTGCCGTCCCCGGCACAGGATCTGTGGCTGCCTTCCCTTATAACCTGGACTGGTGCGATGACACGGGGCGGAACAATAGGGTGGGCCATGGCGCAGCAGAAATCCACAGGGCTTCCTGTGTGCTACCCTCGCAGACGCTTACCATCGAGCCCTAAGAGCAGCCACTGAACCATTTTCTGGGGGTTGCTACTGAGGCCGCAGGCTACTAGCGGTGGATACTAAAGAAATCCCTTAACAGTGCCGCGCATTCGTCCTCGCGCACACCGGGGAACACCTCCACCCAGTGGTTGAGCCGGCGCTCACGCAGCACATCAAAGACCGACCCAGCAGCACCCGCCTTTTCATCCCAGGCGCCAAAAACCACGCGTGGAATCCGGGCCAGAACTATGGCGCCGGCGCACATGGTGCAGGGCTCCAATGTGACTACCAGGGTGCAGCCGGACAGGCGCCACTCACCCAACTTTGCGGCGGCCGCCCGGATCGCCACTACCTCCGCATGCGCCGTGGGATCGCCATGGGCTTCACGCTCATTGCGGCCCACCCCAAGGATTTCCCCGTCCGGTCCAAGCACTACGGCGCCAATGGGCACATCCGCCGTGGTGAGAGCCAACTGTGCCTGGTCAAGGGCAAGACTCATCCAACCATCGTGCAAAGCCGTGGTGGTTGTCTCTATTGGGTAGAAATCAGAGGTGTTGGGCACGGCTCAATGGTAGCTTTTATTCATGCGCGTATTCGTTGCGGACCATCCGCTTATTGCCCACAAGTTGACGGTCCTGCGGGACAAGACCACACCGTCACCTGTTTTCCGCCAGCTCACCGAGGAATTGGTGACTTTGTTGGCTTACGAGGCGACCCGCGGAGTGCGGGTGGAGCCGGTCAATATTGAGACACCGGTGACCTCCGCCGTGGGCACTGGACTGGTCAAGCCCACACCACTGGTTGTCCCGATTTTGCGCGCCGGGCTGGGGATGCTCGAAGGCATGACCCGCCTGCTGCCCACCGCCGAAGTAGGCTTCCTGGGCATGGCACGCAATGAGGAAACCCTCGAGGCCATTACCTACGCAGAACGCCTGCCCGAGGACCTGACCGGCCGTCAGGTGTACGTGCTGGATCCCATGCTGGCCACCGGCGGCACCTTGATTGAGGCGTTCAAGTTCCTCTTTGACCGCGGCGCCGCGGACATCACCTGCATCTGCCTGCTCGCAGCGCCGGAAGGTCTGGCGAAGCTGGAAGCCGCTCATGGCGGGCGTGACAACGTCCACGTTGTGCTTGCATCCATTGATGAGGGTCTCGATGAGAACTCCTACATTGTGCCGGGCTTGGGCGACGCCGGCGACCGCCTCTACGGCGTGGTGGACTAACTCTCACCGTTAGCATGCGGCTCACGGCTGTGTGAGAGGACGGGCTGGAGGGACACTAGAGGGATTTTAGCGGTGTCCAGCCCACAGGGCGCGGGCCAGTGATGGCCGCACGTTCTTTGTCTGCGGCTGCGGACCAGCCCTGCGCTAGACATGAGCCCAGTGCGCCCACGGGCCCGCGCGCTACCCGGAATCCCACATCCTCAAGGACCGCATCCGGGGCGCTGCCCCGGCGGACCGAGGCCCGGGGACTCCACGGCGGATCATCCCAACCGGCGCCGCGCAGGCTCCTGTACTCGCCGTAGCGGGCCGTGTCCGCGTAGTCCCAGCACCACTCCCAAGCGTTGCCGATCATGTCAAACAGGCCGTAGTTATTGGGTTTTTTGCCGGCGACTGGTTGCGGCCCGTCAACCGCGTCCAGGGCAGTCCACGCAATCTGGGCCAACTCGCCGTACACCGCGGAGAGCGTCCCGCCACGCGCGGCCCACTCCCATTCGGCCTCGGTGGGCAGGCGGTATCCTTGTGCTGCCACGTCCCACTCGACGCTGCGCCCGCAGATTTCATAGGCCGGGGTGAAGCCGTCTTGCACCGAGGCTGCATTGCAAAAGTCCACGGCCTGAAACCAGGTGAGCCCATGCTGTGGAAGCCCGACGGCGGTTGGCGGGGTCCCGCTATGCTCCATCACCTTGTGCCACTGGGCTTGGGTGATCTGCGTGCGGCCCAGAGTGAAGGGCGCCAGGGCCACCTCGCGGCGTGTCCCGGAGCGGGCATTACGTAAGGTGATGGTGCCGCCAGGAATCTCCAGCGTGTGCAGGATTAGTACCAGCCCACGGATTCGGAGTGGCCCCAAGCGCCGCAGGGTGAACCGTACCGGCCCTGGATGTAGCCCATTCCCCAGCGAATCTGAGTTTCATAATTTGTGGCCCAATCACTTCCTGCGCTGTCCATCTTGTTGGCAGGCAGCGACTGCGCGATCCCAAAGGCACCGCTGGAGGCGTTTTCGGCGGAGGTGAGCCATTCGGACTCGCGCTGCCACAACTGGCTCAGGCAGCTCATCTGATCTGCTCCCCAGCCGAAGGATGCCAGCTGGGATGAGGCGAAGGCCCGAGCTGCAGCGGGGTCATCCACGGCGCCGGCACGAGCTGGCGGGGCGGGTGTCTCTTTCGCCACCGGCTTGACCGCTTCCGCTTCGGCTTTGACAGCGGCGGCGGTAGGGCCGGACGTGGGGGAGGGCTTTGAGCTGACAGTGATTCCGGAGAAGCTGATAGCTGCGTCGGTAGGAGCGGAGATGGCAGGGGCGCCCTGATCTACGGTTGACGCCAAGCTGCCAATGGAGCTCGCCGCGGCATCATCACTAGATGAATGCGAGGCCACCGAGCCTGCCGCAACAAGAACACCTACGAGCGATGCGGCTGCCACGCACTTGGTGGCAGTGGCGAAGGCCGAGGTGCGCAGGACAGAGGGGCGGCGGCTGGCAGGCTCGGCGCGGCGACGGCCGCGCTGGGGGGTTGAAGACATGGAGGAGCCTCTCTACGCCTGCGAGGTGAGCTGTCGGGAACGGACTAGAGAATCCGGCCGTGCAATGGTCCGTGGCAGCTTTCACTGCTCACAATCGGCTGTTATTGCACTGGCTTAACCCCAAGGGCTTCCAAGTGAGGAAGGCCCGCAAATAATGGGTCCCCCGTCTCTGCCATGGAGAAGTTGGGAAATGGGCGGGGGCAGAGCTCGGCGATCCGTCCATTGATGCCAAGAGCCGATGGTGGCTCAGCGGGCACTTCTGCCAGCGTAACCGAACCGGAACCCTATGTCACATTATGGTAACGACCTTTGTAGCGGGTGAGCCACGTAATATTTACTTAGCAATGCTAAGGATCTAGAGTTGCAAGGAGGATATATGAAACTAGTTTCTAACTAGGCAGATTTGCAATGAGGTAGATGAGCACTGATGGCTAAGACTTCCCAGCACAATACCGCCCCTGACGGCACCATTTTGGACCACACCCCTGATACTGGCCCCTTAGCCGCGGAACTGCGCGTGGCAGTAATGCGTACTTCGAGGCGGATCCGGGCTGAGGCAGCCACCGGGGAACTTAGCCCCGGGCGCTATTCGGTACTTGCCGGACTCATGGGTGCGCCCCGCACTGTGGGAGAACTGGCCGCCCGGGAACAGATTGCGGCCCCGTCCATGACAAGGATCGTCAACGATCTGGTGGTGGCCGGTTTTGTGAGCCGTGGGGAAAACCCGCTGGACAAACGTCAGGTACGTATTAGTATCACCAGCCTTGGAAGTGCGGCCCTGCTGCAGGCACGGTCCATGCGGACTGCGTGGCTGGCGCAGCGGCTAGCGGCGCTTACTCCCGCACAGCAGGCCACGCTCCATGAGGCCTCAATGATCCTGCAAGCGATGAGCGCACCAGAGATGGGCATGCAAGAGGTGAAAGCCTAGATGAACTCCATGTTCCGCGCCCTGAAAGTGCATAACTATAGGCTCTGGGTAACAGGGGCTTTGGTGTCCAATATTGGTACGTGGATGCAGCGTGTTGCCCAAGACTGGTTGGTTCTGACCGTTTTGACCCACAATTCCGGAACGGCTGCCGGCATCACTACGGGCCTACAGTTCCTGCCCATTGTCTTCCTTGGTCCCTACGCCGGGCTGCTCGGTGACCGGGTGAACAAGCGCAAGTTGCTGCTCATCACACAGACAGCCATGGGACTTTGTGCGTTTTTGTTGGGAATGTTGGTTGTTACGGGGGCTGTACAACTGTGGCATGTATATGTACTGGCACTTCTTCTGGGTGTGGCCAGTGCCTTTGACGCACCGTCACGTCAGGCCTTCGTCTCTGAGGTAGTTGGAAAGGACGACATACCCAACGCAGTTGCGCTGAACAGTGCCTCCTTCAACTTAGCTCGGCTGGCAGGCCCCGGCGTTGCCGGTCTGGTCATTGCCCTGGTGGGCACGGGCCCCGCCTTTCTTATCAATGCCGCCAGCTTTGCCGCCGTCATCTTTTCCTTGTGGCGGATGCGTACCGCAGAACTTGTCCCCGCGGTACATGTGCCCCGAGCCAAGGGGCAGATCCGCGAAGGACTGGTCTATATTCGGCAGCGGCCAGATCTTCTGATGATCATGGTCCTAGTATTTTTGGTGGGCACCTTTGGCATGAATTTCCAGATCACCAACGCACTCATGGCCACCAGCGTGTTCCACTTGGGACCAGGGGAGTACGGGTTGCTCGGCTCCGTCATGGCGATTGGCACGCTGGGTGCGGCCTTACTGGCGGCCCGGCGAAAGAACATGCGCATGATGTACATAGTTGGCGGTGCTTTGGCCTTCGGTGTCACAGTGGGCATAGCTGCCCTGATGCCGAGCTACGTCCTGTACGCGCTGGCTCTAATCCTCGTGGGGCTGGCCTCATTAACATTCATGAACGCTTGCAACACCACCGTGCAATTGACCACCGATTCTGCCATGCGGGGCCGGGTGCTTGCCGTGTACATGGTGGTCCTTCAAGGTGGGACACCCATTGGGGCACCACTTGTTGGTTGGATTGCCACCGAGTTTGGGGCCCGGTGGTCACTGGGGATGGGGGCCGTTGTGGCGTTCGTGGCGGGCCTGGCCGCACTGTTCTTGATGAACAGGCGCAATAGTGTGCGGCTGCGGGATCAATTCAAGAGTTTGCGGCCTGCGTGGATGGTGCGGGGACTGCGCCACACGGCGGGATAGCCAGAGCAATCGGCAATCGGCAATCAGCAATCAGCAATCAGCAAAAGTAAACAGTGAGCGCCCGGGGTCCTCTAAGTAAACATCTGTTTACCTAGCGTGAAAATCTGGGAGAAAGCTGGGCGGACCGGCCAACTTGCCGAGGGCATCTTAGCCATGCTTTTGAACGCGCTGAATAAATTTGTACGAATTAGCATATTGATCGAACTTATTGATCTCAAAGCACTCAATAATGTTATTTTCTTTGACCCAAAGCGTCATATGGTCACAAAGTGAGAGCAAAGCAACAGTATCGGCTTGATCACAAATTAGAGCACAATCTCACATCGTGGACACTTTGGGGCTATGTTACTTGCAAGTTCCCTTTGTTACGTAGGACACTGGCAAGTGTGAACACCCACTCAGTAAATTCTGCAGCCGCAGCAACTGCCCGCCTCGGATCGACCGGACGGTTTACGCGTGGTTGTCGAATGCAGTCCTAGCTCACAATCCTGGCAGCCATCCCAGCGCACCACGCGTTGGGTACGTGCAGCTAGTCTTTGCCCTTGGGTCGGCTCTGGAGACAGGGCTTTTCGGTTCTGTAGGGGCAGAACCACAGGAAGCATTCGCGCCGTCCTCACACGGCCATACACCTAGGTAGTTCAATGTCAGTAGCATCCGGATACGTCCACATCTCTGTCCGCAACGCCGCCAAGGCCGTTGCCCGCAACACCAGCCAAGGTGCTGGATACCGCAGCTCACACCAAGAGCACGCCGGCTACCGCGCCGATACTCCCAGCGCCGCTGCCCGCTTGCGCGCCGTCCCGGCCGCTGACAGCAACCCCATGACGGCGCCCACGCCCGTTATTGCCGGCGGCGAGGCAGATGTGCTCCGCGGCGTCAGCCCCGATAACGTTGCCCGCGGCTTTGTGCTGTACGTGGGCGTGGATGAGGACACGGCCGCCGCTGCGGGAACGTCCTTGGCCAAGCTTGCACAGGACATTCGTGCTTACGCCCAGACCCTTGTCCCGCAGGCCCAAAGCTATGCAGCGGTGGCGATTGCGCCGTCGGACGCGGTGGGAACCCCGCTGGACGTGGTCCGTTCCACCTTCGGCGATCCCACAGTGGCCAGCCGCCAGCGTCAGGAACCCGTGCGCACCCCCGCCGCGGAACAGCGCCCCACTGGCGTGTTGATTGATCTGGCCCGCCGGGAAGTGCACCTGGACGGCGATACCCTGAACCTCACCTTCAAGGAGTTCGAGCTGCTGAACTACCTTGTGGAAAACGGCACGCGTACCGTAGGCCGCGACGAACTCTTGAGCGGGCTCTGGTCCAACGCCGATGAGGTCCCCAACGAGCGCACCATCGACGTGCACATCCGCCGCCTGCGCTCCAAACTGGGCCGCCTGGCCAACACCGTGCGCACCGTCCGCGGCGAAGGCTACCGCTTCTACGAGCACCCCGAAGTGGTTGTTTGGGCTGCGCCGGAATACTCCATCTAACGCCCATAACTGAAGGCTCTAGTAGCGCTCCTGAACATGCACGACGGCGGATTCCCCACCTGGGCGGGGAATCCGCCGTTGTGCACTTCTAACACTCACTAAACTAGAAGAATGAGCGAACACCACATTAAGCGGCTGATCCTAATGCGCCACGCCAAGGCGGCATTTCCGCTGGGCGTAGAAGACCATGACAGGCCACTGGCCCAACGTGGCCACACTGAGGCGCCCCTGGCTGGCAAATGGCTGATGGAAAACTCGGTGGTCCCGGACTTTATCCTGTGCTCATCAGCGCTGCGCACCCGTCAGACGTGTACCTGGGTGTGCCAGAAGCTCGGCGAGAAAGCACCCACCCCCAAGCTGGAATCGGGCCTCTATGCGGCCGGAGCCACCTCGATGCTTTCGGTCATCAATCACGTGCCAGAAACCGTGGGTACCCTGATGGTGATCAGCCACATGCCAGGTATCCAGTCGCTGGCGCTGCGGCTGGCGTCGCGGGAATCAGACCAGGACGCCTACATGGATCTGGCCTCAGGGTTTCCCACGAGTGCGTTTGCCGTGTTTGAGCACAGTGGCGACTGGGCCACCCTTGACGGTCAGGACGCCACGCTGGTGAACTTTGTGGTGCCGCGTTAGCCACTCTGCCGGGTGGTCTCTGGTGCGCCTCTGGTGCGCTTGGGCCGCTGCCGGGTGGCTCAGGCCTCCATCTCGGGCATGAGGGTTTTCAGTGTCCAGGTCTTCTTCTGGTGGACGGCTGCCCAGGCCATCACAAAACCGAGGACCATGTAGCCCAGTAGACCCAGGACTATTGGCACCAGCGCTGCAATGTCAGAGCCGTAAATCAAGTGGCGCATGCCCTCCACAACATGGCCCATGGGCAGTACTTGGTGCATGATGTGCAGGGGTTCTGGGGTTGTCTGCCAGGGGAAGGTGCCGCCAGAGGAGACCAGCTGGAGCACCAGCAGGATCAGCACCACGAACTTCCCAGGTGTCCCCAACAGGGCCACAATCCCCTGGATCAGCGCCGTGAAGGCCAGCGAGGCCAGCATGAGCAGGCCCAGGGTGAGCCACGGGTGGCTTGGTTCCAGCCCCAGCCCAAAGTGCACCACGGCGTAGAGCAGCAGCGCCTGTGCGGTGGCCACCGCGGCAAAGGGCAGCCAGCCGCCAATGGCAATCTTCCAGGACGGGGCGTTGGAGGCCAAGGCCCGCACCGTCAGCGGACGCATCACCTGCACCAGCATGAAGGCGCCAATCCACAAGGCAAGCACCAGGAAGAACGGTGCCAGACCTGAGCCGTAGTTGGCCGCCTGGGCCTGGGATACGGAGTCAATGCGGATGGGATCGGCAATGACACCCGCCGCGTTCTCCTTGTCCTTGTCATTGGGGTTAGGAACCGAGCCTGAGCCACTGCGCAATTGCTTGGCCAGTTCGTTGGCCCCTGAGGAGATTTTGCTGGATCCTGACTTCAGATCACCCGCGCCGGTATCCAGCTTCTTGGCGCCCGCTGCCAGCGCTTCTGCGCCATCTAGGGCCGTGAGCTGACCGTCAGCAAGGGTGCCGGCGCCTGTTGAGAGTTCCCCGGCCCCTGCGTGGGCTTGCTCAATAGCCGTGGTGAGCGCCGGCGTAGCGCCTGCCAATTTTTTGGCCCCGTCGGCAACCGCAGCGGCCCCGGTAGCGAGCTTTTGCACATCTTCAGCGCTGGCGGAGAGCTGGTTTTTCACATCGACAATGGCGGGGCTTGTGGCGGCTGTCTCCAGCCGGGTACGGATCGTGCTTGCTTGTTCCTGAGTCAGAGTGCCGTCCGTGACCAGCGAATCGAGCTTGTTGTTGATGGCGGTGTTGACGGCGTCGTCAAGCTTCTCGGCCGATCCAATGGCGCCCTGAACCTTAGAGTTCAAGGCGGCGTTGCCTCCTGAAACTGCTGCCGCACCATCAGAAAGTTTCTGCGTATCCTCGGGTAGGGCGGACGTTTTCGTCTCCAACTGGCCCAGCCCGGTGTTCAGTGCAGAGGCCCCGGCCTGCAGCTGCTTGGTCCCGGCCACCAGGTCCTTTTGTCCAGCTGCCAGCTGCTCGGCTCCCGTGAGGAGATCCGAGGTACCTCCCTTGAGCGTGCCCACCCCGGTGTCCAATGTGGCGGCTCCGTCCGCCAACTGTTGCGCCCCGTCAGCAGCCTTCACAAGCTGCGCATGGATGGTGCCATAGCCGGTGAGAAGGGAGTTAGCGGTCTGTTCGCCTACCTGCTGGGCAACGGAGGCATGAACCTGGGTGGCTACTTTATCCACAATGGAGGTCAGCAAATAGTTGTTGGCGTCATTAGTGGTCACGCTCATCATGGCCTGCGTGGCAGAATCGAAGTTCTCTGGAGACGCCAGATTCGTTGAGAAGTCCTTGGGGATGATCAGGGCAAAAGCGAATTCACCGTCTTTGACCCCATTGTTTGCCTCCTCGGGGGTGGCCACGAGTTGCCAATCGAACTTGTGGTCTTTGATGAGGGTTTGGGCAACTTCTTCGCCTACCCGCAGTTCCTTGCCGTCCTTAGTCACGGCGACTTCGTCCTGGACCACTACCGCGGCCTGGAGCTGGTCAAGGTTGCCGTACGGATCCCAATTGGCGTACAAATACACGGCCCCATAGAGCAGCGGGACCATCACCATGGCCACAATTGTCAGCTTGGGCAGGATCCCGCCCGTCATGCGCTTGAGTTCGGATAAGGCCAATCGCAGGATGGTCATTAGCTTTCCTCTGGATCGCTAGTACGCTCAAGCACGACGCCAGACCCTGCCGTGGGCTCAACATCGTCACCCATGCCGGTGGTGGGGAGTGAAACGGTCTCTTCCGAAACGGTGTCAGGGAGGCCGGAGGCCGCTTGCGGGCCAGGATCGGAAGGCCGCGAAGACGATTCCAGCCCAACCCCGCCTGTATCCTGCCCGGCCTGATCGTCGGCGTCCTCGCTACCATCCCCATCGGCTTCCCCGTCAGCGACACCGCCGGCAATATCCTCACCGGCAACAGCCGTGGGCCCGTTCCAGTCCGAGGGGATGCTGCCCACCACGGCTACCACGATGAGTGGCCGCAGCGGGGTCTCGGAGCTGGCGTCAGCGCCGCGTCCCAGTTCGCCGGTGGCGAGACGGGTGAGGAGGGGGAGCCAGGCGTCGGTGTTGGCTGTGTGGCGGTCGGGGGAGTCGATGACCACCAGATCCACGCAGCTGTCCGCGAGGGCGAGCTCGAGTTGGAGGTGCAGGAGCCGTCCGGAGTCAACTTCTTCCACCCATTTATCCAGGATGTCCCGGAAACCGTGTCTAACCAGCCACTCGGTGGGGCGGGTTCGGTCACGGAATTTAAGCGGGACTAGGGCCAGATCTTCCGAGGCGAGGGAGCGGACCGTGAGGTGGTGTTCTGGCGCGTTGACCTCGGGGGCATCGATGATGGCGCTGCGGCGCCGCAGCGTGGCCATGGAGCCCTCATGTCCCATGGCGACGGTGCCGGTGGAGGGTTTCATCCGCCCTGTCAGAGCCAGGGCAAGGGCTGTGCGGCGTGATTGGCCGCCTGCCTGAACCAGGAGCAAATCGCCCCGAAGTGCTTCCAAGGTGGTGGCTGGCAGCAGAGTGTGATGCCGGCCGTCAATATGCAGCTGGTGGGTGGTGAGCATGTGGGGCGCTCCTTTGACAGGGGGGGTGAGCTGGATAAAAATATCAGAACCGACTAGTCAGTGCAAAATTTTGTGGGATGCTCACATGTCACTGTTCCATATGAAGCGCTTCTCAGGTTCCCTCTGACGGGTCAAGATGGCAGGCGCCGATGCGCTCCGGCACACCACGCAAAAGGCCCCCTCCGCCGTCGTAAATGACGGGCAGAAGGGGCCTGCGGCGGGAAACCCTAGGCGTCCAGTGCTGCCTTGAACCATCCGGTGATGGAGGATGGGTGCGTAATGGCCGTGCCCACCACTACGGCAAAGGCGCCGGCATCCATGGCTGCGCGGGCCTGGGCGGGGGAGTGGATGCGGCCTTCAGCGATGAGCGGGGCCCCCAAGTTGGCGGCGGCAATCTGGGCGATCAGCTCCAGGTCCGGGCCGTCAGTTTTGGGCCGATCATCGGTGTATCCGGCCAAAGTGGTGCCGATCAAATCCGCCCCAGCCTCGGCCGCGGCAACGGCATCTTCGAAGGAACCACAATCTGCCATGACCAGGGAGTTCGAGTTCGAGTGCACGCCCGCAATGGTCTCTTCAAGGCTCAGGCCGTCAGGACGGGGCCGGCGGGTTCCGTCAATGGCCACAATGTGCGCACCGGCGCTGGCACAGGCGAGAGCATGGCGCAGCGTGGGGGTGATGAAGACGCCGTCGTGCCCGTCTTTCCAGAGCCCAATCACGGGAACTTCCACGGCGGCCCGGGTGAACTGGATGTCCGCAATGCCCTGGACCCGGATGGCCGCAGCGCCTCCGGTCACGGCTGACGCCGCCACCTGGGCCATGGTGCGAGGATCGCGCATGGGTTCGCCCGGGTACGCCTGGGCGGACACTACAAGCTGCCCGGCAAGGGCATCAAAGTTGGTCAATTTCAGTGTCATCGTGACTCCTAGAAAAGCTGAAAAAAGTAATTTAGTGGTCAAGGACCAGGGATGCTGCGCCCACAATGGCGGCCGTGTTTCCAAGGCTCGCACGCACCACGGGCACTTGGGACAGCGGCGCCAGAAGTTCAGCACGTAAAGCCGTTTCCATACCAGCCCACCACAGCTCGCCGGCGTCCGCCAGTCCTCCGGAGACAACAACCACTGCTGGGTCCAAAATGTTGATCAATCCACCCACTGCTTGCCCTGCTGCCGTGGCAGCTTTGGCGATGACACTCAATGCCAGATGGTCCCCTGCTCGGGCTGACTCAAATACGGCCCGGGTGTCCGCCAGTGTGGCACTTCCGCCATCGCGGCGGTAGGCGGCGTGGATGGCCGGGCCTGAAGCAATGGCTTCCACGTGGCCCACGTGGCCGCAGGAACACGGTAACGGGGTGCCGCGGTGGACCGCCAATGGTGAGGCGAAGTGCCCCATGTGGCCACCCACAAAGTGTTCGCCAAGAACGGGCTGGCCGTTAATGACAAAGCTGCCGCCTACGCCCGTTCCAAAAGCGACCATGAGTGCGGTGGCCGCGCCTGCGCCGGCCCCGTGGCCGGCCTCGCCCAGTGCGTGGGCATGCACATCATTGACCACGGCGCAGGGCAGTCCCAGCCGCTGCGTCAGCCCCGCCGCGATAGCGGTTCCACTCCACCCCAGAATGGCGTCGGTGGCCGAGATGACGGTGCCTTCGGCGGCGTTGATGACACCGGCAGAACCCACACCCACGGCCTCGACAACAGCGCCTTTGGCGGCTGCGCTGGTCACGAGGGAACGGACCAGCGCGGCGGTGGCATCCAAGATGGCCTCGCCACCATCGCGGTTCAGGGTGGGAATTTGCTCCGTGAGCAGGACCGAGCCGTCACTTGCCACAACGCCGGCAGCTGTTTTGGTTCCGCCTAGGTCAACGCCAACTACGTACCGCATGTAAATTCCTTCAAGTTCAAATCAAGCAAAAACAAGTGCTCCCCAGCCGCGTTTCTGGGCCCATGCCCGCGAGGGGCTAGGGCCCAGGAACGCGGCTGGGGAGAGCTTGGGGGAGGGCGTGGGTGGGCCCACGCGCCCGAGGGCCCCCGCCGAATACGCGCCAGCGGATTCAGCGGGGGAGCGGGTGGGGACTAGATCAGGCCCGTGCGCTCCAGGATGACCTTGATCGCTGCGGTTTCATCCGCATCCAAGGGCAGCATGGGAGCGGACATGACGTTGGTCTTAATGACGCCCATGAGCATCAGTGCGGTCTTGAACGCGCCCAAGCCGGCGGCGTTGCCGGATACGCGGCCAGCCTTCGGGGTGTAGACGATGTTGAAGACGTCGGCAATGCGGTCCTGCTCTGCAGCAGCACCGGCCCAGTCGCCTGCGACAGTGAGGTCGTACAGGCGGCGGTAGGCGGCCGGGTCAACGTTACCCAGGCCGGGAACTATGCCCTGGGCACCGCCCAGCATGGCGCCGTCAACAACTACTTCGTGGCCGGTGAAGATGTCAAAGTTGGGGATGTCGCGTGCGGCGATCAGCAGCTGGCGGAAGGAGACGTCATCGCCTGAGGAGTCCTTGACCCCGGCAATGATGCCTTCGCGACCCAGCTCCACGAGCAGGTCTGTGGGCATCTTGAAGTGGGTGCGCACGGGAACGTCATAGGCGAAGACGGGGACGTCCACGGACGCGGCGATGGCACGGAAGTGGCGGCCGTTTTCCTCGGCGTTGCTGATGGCGTAGTACTGGCTGGTGGCGACGATTGCGTTGGCGCCGAGGGACACCATGCGAGCGGCTTCTTCGATCACGCGGTTGGTGGTCTGCTCAACGGCGCCCACCAGCAGCGGGACCTGTCCGGCGTTGACGCCGGCAATGGTGGTCAGCACGGTGTCGCGCTCAGCGTTGGTCAGGTGGGTGACCTCGCCTGAGGAGCCGTTGACAAATAGGCCGCTCACGCCGCCGTCCAGCAGGTGGCGGGTCAGGTTTTCCAGCGAGGGGACGTCAATGGCGCCTTCAGCTGTGCGGGGGGTGCAGACGGGCGGGATGACGCCCTGGAAACGGGATGCGACGGTAGTCACGTGAATTGCTCCAAAATTGTATTGATTGAGTGGAAAATTTGGGGGGGACCGCGCCCAATCGGGCGTGGGTGGGGTTAGAGGTGCAGCAGCGACGGCGCGGCGCCGAGGAGCTTCTTCGTGTAGTCGTTGCTCGGGTTGTCAAAGATTTGCTCCGCGGAGCCCTCTTCAACAATCTGGCCGTAGTACATGACGGCAATGCGGTCTGAAACGTAGCGCACTGTCTGGATGTCATGGCTGATAAAGACCATGCCCAGGTTCAGTTCCTTCTTCAGGTCAGAGAGCAAGTTCAGTACCTGTGCACGGACGGAAACATCCAGTGCGGAGGTGGGCTCGTCCGCCACCATGATGTCCGGGCCAAGCGCCAGTGCGCGGGCAATGGCCACACGCTGGCGTTGTCCACCGGAAACCTGCGACGGCGTGACCTCGGCTGCCGATTGCGGCAAGCCAACCAGGGCCAGCAGCTCGTGGACCTTGGCCAAACGGGAAGCGCCATTACCGATCCCGTGAATCACCAAGGGATCGAGCAGGATGTCCTGGATGGTCATGCGGGGGTTCAACGCTGTTGACGGGTCCTGGAAGACCACGGAAACAGAACGGCCAAACTCCTTGCGCATGGCGGCGTTGCGCTTGATGGCGGGCTTTCCGTGGAACAGCACCTCACCGGAGGTGGGGGTCTGTAGCCCAACAAGAACCGAGGCCAGAGTGGACTTGCCACAACCGGACTCACCCACAATGCCCACGGTTTCACCACGGCTGATGGAGAAGTTCACACCATTGACAGCCTTGACGTAGCTCGGCTTGAACAGGCCACCGGAACGCGTCCGGTGGTGGACGTGCAAGTCCTTCAGTTCAATGACAGGGGTAGCGCCGCTGACGGGCTTTCCTGCTGCTTGCTTGCTCATGAGGCACCTTCCGTATCTGCCCCAGCGGAAACGCTCTGGGCATCTTCGAGCTTGTGGCTGGCCCAGAAGTGATCGCTTCTCTCACCGGCACGGGTGAGGGAGACAAAGGAGAGCTTCTGTGCCGGATCAGCGTCGGGACGCTGGGAACGGCTGGCAAACCGGTCACCGTTGGCAAACTCGCGGGGCGAGGGAACCGTACCGGGGATCTGGTGCAGCCGGACGGCGTCGGACTCAATGGAGAGAACTGCACCCAGCAGGCCACGGGTGTATTCGTGGGTGGGATGTGCCAGCAGCTCGGAAGCCTGCGCGGATTCCACTACCTGGCCGGCGTACATGACGGTGATCTTGTGAGCCAGTGAGGCCACCAGGGCAAGGTCATGGCTGACGAACACCATGGCGAAACCAAGCTGCTCACGCAGTTCGTTCAACAGGTCAACAACCTGCTTCTGAACCGTGACGTCCAAGGCGGTGGTGGGCTCATCTGCCACCACAATCTTGGGCGAGCGGGACAAGGCCATGGCGATCAGTACGCGCTGGCGCTGGCCGCCGGAAAGCTCGTGCGGGTAGCTCTTGAGAGTACGTACGGGATCCAGCTTGACCAGTTCCAGCAGTTCCGCCGGGGTTTTGCGACCGTTGCGGCGGGTCAGCTGCAGCATCTGGTCCTTGATCAGCATGGACGGGTTCAAGGAGCTCAACGCGTCCTGGTAGACCATGGCGATCTGCTCGCCGCGCAGGCCGTCATAGGCCTTGGCTGAGCTGTGCTTGGTGACGGGATCCAGCATTTCCTTCCCATCAAATTTGATGGAGCCGGTGACTTCGGCAGTCTTGGGAAGCAATCCCATGATGGCCAGTGAGGTGATGGACTTGCCACAACCTGATTCGCCCACCAGGCCCATGGTTTCGCCTTCACGGACAGTGAAGGAAACATTATCCACAATGGCTGTTCTATCGAAGCGGCCGGGGAAGCGGATGGAAAGGTTGGTGACTTCAAGGATCACCCGGGCGTCCGGGGCAACCTGGGGAAGGCGATCCCCACGGGTCAATTCCACGGCTTGGAGCCGCAGGAGCTCTACATCCAGGGCGGCGAAGGGGTCTTCGATGGCTGCGCGTGCAGCAGCATCAGCCTTGGCTAGCTCAAGAGCGGCAGCACCGGAACCGTCGTCGTCCTTGACCGGGGCGGCCTTCTTGAAGCGCGGGTTGACCATGGCGTCGGTGAGGCCTTCGGCCAAGATGTTCAAGGAAAGCACAGTCAACAAGATGACAAGACCGGCGAAGGTGGTTGCCCACCAGCCACCCGAGAGCACCAAGTTGCGGCCGTAGGAGATCACGTTGCCCCAGCTGGGATCGGGATCTTGGATACCAGCACCCAGGAAGGACAAGGAGGCTTCCAAGATGATGGCGTCGGCAACCATGATTGTTGCGAACACCAGCACCGGGGCGGCAGTGTTACGAACAATGTGCTTGAGCAGAATATATGCACGGCCTGCGCCAATGACGCGCTCGGCACGGACGTAGTCCTCACCGTATTGGGACAAGACGTTGGCACGCACCACACGGGCAATCTGCGGTGTGTAGATGATGGCGATGGCAATGATGATGGTGGGCACGGAGTTACCGAACGCGGTCAGCAAAACGGCGGCCAGGGCAATGCCGGGGAATGCCATGAGGATGTCCATGACGCGCATGATGACCTCATTGACAGCCTTGGAGGACGTTGCTGCCAAGGAACCAAGCGTTGCGCCAACAATGACAGCCAACGCCACGGAGCCAAGGCCAATCATCAAGGATGCCTGGGCGCCGTACATCAGGCGGGACAGGACGTCGCGGCCAATACGGTCGGTACCAAACCAGTGGATGGCGTTGGGTGCCTGGGCCGGATCTCCGGTCTCGAGCGGATCATGCGGGACGATCCACGGCGCGAAGATGGCCACAAGGGCAATAAAAATCAGGAACAGCAAGGCCAATTTGGAGCCCAGTGTCAGGGCCTTGAAGCGCAGACCTGGCGCGCTTAACCGTTCGGCAAGTTTGCTACGCATGGCTTAGACCGTCCTGATTCGGGGGTTGATGAGCAGGTAAAGGAGATCCACCAGGATGTTCACAATCACGAAGGTCACCGCAATGACCAGGACCACGCCCTGGACCAGGTTCGTGTCGGAGTTGGTGATGCCGTTGAGGATCTGCTGACCCATACCCGGCAGGGAGAAGATCATTTCAATCACGACGGCGCCGCCGAGAAGGTAGCCAATGCGCAGGCCCAACACGGTCACCGGGGTGACAAGGGCGTTGCGCAGGACGTTCTTGGAAACGACCGTGGTGTACGGGACGCCGTTGCCAATAGCCGTCCGGACGTAGTCACGGTCCAGCTCCTCAACCATGGAGGTGCGGACAACACGGATCAACGATGCCGAAACGGGGATTGCCAGGGCAAGTGCAGGAAGGGTCATGGAGCTGAGCCAGCCCATGAAGCCTTCGCTCGGATCTGCGAGCCCGCCGGAGGGGAACCAGGAGTTATCGCCAAGGGCAAACCACTGGATAAGCAAGATGCCCAGCCAGAAAGACGGGGTGGCGATGGCTGCGACGGAGAAGATGCGGATAACTTGGTCAACCCACTTGTCGCGGTACAGGGCTGCGAGAACACCGAAGATAAGGGAGATGACGATGGCGATCAGGACGCCAAGGAACGTCAACTGCAAGGTCACGGGGAAGGCGCTGGCAATGACCTCAGTGATCGGCTTTGCCGGCGGCAGGGTGTTACCGAAGTTGCCCGTGAGGAGCTTGCCTAGGTAATTAAAGTATTGGATGAAAAGGGGATCGTTGAATCCGTTGACTTCGCGGTATTGCTCCAGGGCCTCAAGAGAGGCTCCTTCACCCAGCGCGGCAACGGCGCGGTCACCGGGAGTGAACTGCAGTACTACGAAGACGAGCAGGGTTACGCCCAGGATCATCAACGGTAGGGCTGCGAGCCGGCGTCCCAGCAGGCGCAAAAAGTTTGCCAATGTACTTACTCCGGTTCTATTTGCAACAGCGCAGAAGGGAGGACTGTGTGCTGCATCATAGGAAAGATTATTTCAGGCCGGAGGGGCCGTGGCCTGTGGTAGGCCACAGCCCCTCCGGTCTGGGTGAAACGGTAATGCTATGCCGTGCGGCCAACTCCAATGAAGGAGATGCCCGTGGTGGGCAGCGGTGCGAAGCCGTCGAGCTTCTTAGCGTCCCACGCTGTGGGCAGCTTGCGGTGGAAGATCGGGTACAGAGGAACTTCTTCAGCGATGATGTCTACAATTTCCTTGTAGAGAGCCTTGGCATCGGCTTCGGGAGCGGCCAACGCTGCATCGAGCTTGGTCTGGACTTCCTTGTACTCTGCGGATTCGTTCCAGGCGAAGCGGTTCTTGGCCCAGGTATCGCCACGGAACCACCAGCTCAGCAGGATGTCTGCGTCGTTGCCGAACACGGACGGATCGCCGGGGGCTGCGACAACGTCGTACTTCAAGCCGCCCACCTTCTCCGGTGCGTAGACGGCGGCGGAAGCCAGGGGCTCAAGTGTGGTTGCAACGCCAATGGCATCCCAGTTTTTCTTGATGAGCGGGATAACGTCCTTGACCCAGGCGGTGTCGGTGCTGGTCAGGGTCAGCTTCAAGTCCTTGACGCCTGCACCAGCCAGCAGTGACTTGGCCTTCTCGGCGTCGTAACCGTAAACGGTGGAAGCCAACTGGTAGTTGGGGCTGCCTTCCTGGAAGAAGGAGGTGGCAGCGGTTCCGTTGCCCAGGAGGGCGGTCTTGATGATTGCTTCCTTGTCCAAGGCGTAGTGCAGTGCCTGGCGTACTTCCTTCTTATCAAAGGGTGCGCGGGAGAGGTTGAACATCAAGAACATCAGGCCGAAGGACTGTACGGACTCTACGTCAACCTTGTTCTTGAGCGCATCAACGTCCAGGTAGGGGACGTCCTCGATGGCCTGGACGCGGCCGGACTGCATGGCGGTGACGCGAGCCGAGGCATCCGAGAGCAGGAACCAGGTCATGTCCTTGGCCAGTGCCGGCTTCGGGCCGTTGTAGGCATCGTTGCGAGCGAAGACGATCTTGTCATCCTTGGCTGCGGAAACGAACTTGTACGGGCCGGTGCCGACGGGCTTGGCGTCGAAAGCCACCTGATCGGCGGAGGCGAGGGCCTTGGGAACAACCTTGACCACGGAAATTCGCGGGCCGAAGCCGGCGAATGCGGTGTTCAGCTTGAACTCAACGGTCTTCTCATCAATGGCCTTGACGGAGTCAATGAAGAAGATGAACTGCGCGAACAGGGCCTTGTTGGCCGGGTCCAGTACGCGCTCGAAGGAGTAGGCAACATCTTCGGTGGTGACCGGGGTGCCGTCATGGAACATGGCACCGTCGCGAATGGTGACCTGGTAGGTGGTCTCATCCACCTTCTTGGGATCTTCCTTGGCGAGAGCGTTGTAGGGCTCGCGGGTGGCCGGGTGGAGCTCTACAAGGCCTTCAAAGATGTGCAGGTTGGCGGCCAGCGGGGTTGCGCCCGAGGAACTCATGGGGTCAAAGCCGGTGGACAACGAGTAGGAGATGCCAGCTTCAATGCTGAGGTCCTTGTTAACCGTTCCGGTGTTGGCATTGTCTTTGCTGGTGTCAGTGGAGGAGCCGCAAGCTGCCAGTGTTGCTGTGAAGGCGGTAGCTGCACCAAGGACGCCAGCGGCCTTGAGGAACGTGCGCCGCGACGCCGGGGTCGCAGGCAGGTTCTGAAGAGTATTGCTCATACTGGTGACTCACCATTTCATGTAAGAGTTATCGGATGTAGGACGTCCGATGCTTATAATGAAACTGTAATAGCCATCACACGGTTGGTCAAATGCTTTGAGGTTCCATTTTGGCCTCAGATTTGTCCGCCACGGCGTTGAGCTTGTTTCGGCCCAAAAATCCACTTGCACGGCTGTGCGGGTGGGATTTATAGGAGCATGGTCGGACATCCGATATTCTATGGTCTGGATCACGTGGTCATGCAGCAGGCGTGTTGGCCCCGAGCGGCAGGATTGCAAGGCTCGTGGCAGGGGGCAGGAGGCAGGGGAAAGTCTTTTTCCCGTAAGTTTCGCCAGCGAAGTGATAATTGCAGTTAGTGCAGCGTTAGTTTCTGAGGAGTTTTTGTTGTCCATTTCGATGATTGTGCCCAAGGCCAGGTTCAGTGCACAGGCGCGTCTGCGTGCCTTACAGGCGGACATCATGGAACTTATCCTGGACCGGGACCTAGATTCCGGTGATCCCATGCCCACGGAGAATGAGCTGTGTGAAGTCCTCGGCGTGGGGCGCAATACCTTGCGGGAATCCCTGAAGGTGCTCCAGGCGTTGGGTGTCATCGAGATTAGGCACGGATTTGGCATGTTTGTGGCTCCCAGCAATTTTGATGCCTTGGCTGACGGGATGACCTTCCGTGGCCGCTTGTCACTGCGCCACGAAGGTTTGGAGGCCTTGCAGCTGGTGGATATCCGCCAAGCGTTGGAGGCGGGGCTAATTAGCGAATCAATCTCCTTGGTCAGCCCGGAGCACTTGCTGCGCATTGAAGCCACAGTGGTGAAGATGGAAGAGCTTGCAGAACGCAAGGAACCTTTCACCGAAACTGACGCTGAGTTTCACCGGCTGCTGTTCGAGCCCCTCGGCAACGAGCTGCTGATGAACCTGATGAGTGTCTTCTGGAAGGTCTACCACAAGATCCACGTGGAAATTGGTACTGGCGGGCAGGATCTTCTCAGCACAGCCGCAGAGCACCGGGCCATTTACCGTGCCGTGGCTGCCAAGGATGGGCGTGGCGCTGCACAGCTGCTCAGCTGCCACTTCGATGGAATCCGGGCCAAAATCCGCAAGTTTGTAGAAGCTGAGTAATTCGTAACGGAAAGTGCTCTGCCGCATCTCCCTGAGTCCGGACGCTGGTAGCGGAGGCGGGTGTCTTTTGCCGCCGCCACCGCAGTGCGGTGGCGGCGGCATTATTTGAATCCGGCTAAACCGCAAGCCGCGAAGAATCACTACGCCGCGAAGCACTGCTTGAACGGGCCGGCGCATTGGTTAAACGAAAGAGTCCCAAGCACAAGCTTGGGACTCTTTCTTGAAAGTGCGCGCGAAGGGATTCGAACCCCCAACCTTCTGATCCGTAGTCAGATGCTCTATCCGTTGAGCTACGCACGCATATTTTGTTTCTTTGTTTCTTTGTTGACCCTCGGGCCGTGAATAACTCTAACCCACCTTGGGCGGAGAGTACAAATCGGATAGTCGCAAAATCGCGGTGTTCCCCAACACTAGACCGGTCTAGGTGACGTGAGTCACAAATGATACGGATAACAAAAATTGAGAACCCCGGAAAGACGCGGAAGTTGCTACGGTATCCAGCTACTCATCCCATATCCAACCCCCAGAGGCTCCAAAAAACGCGCCATAGCATTTAGACACCACCTACCGACCCAATGAAGGGACACACAATGGGCAACGCGCCAGTGCAGGAATCCGTTGAGCAGGCTACCACTACCCATGAGGGCCTCGCCGCCTGGGTGGCTGAAGTTGCTGCGCTAACCTTGCCGGAGAGTATCCGTTGGGTAGACGGGTCTGTGCAGGAATATGCCCTGTTGACGGATCACCTGGTGAATGAAGGCACACTGACCCGTCTGAACCCGGAACTGTTCCCGAATTCCTTCGCTGCCTTCTCGGACCCCAAGGACGTGGCCCGAGTAGAAGGACGCACCTTCATTTGCTCCGAAAAGGAGCGCGACGCCGGATTCACCAACAACTGGATGGACCCGGCGGCCATGAAGGAAATCCTGGACGAGAAGTTTGCCGGCAGTATGCGCGGGCGCACCATGTTCGTCATCCCGTTCGTCATGGGCCCCCTTGACGCGCAGGATCCCAAGTTCGGCGTGGAGATCACCGATTCCGCCTACGTAGTTGCCTCCATGCGCATCATGGCCCAGATCGGTTCCGAGGTCCTGCGCAAGATCGAGGAAACCAACGCCTTCTTCGTCCCAGCACTGCACTCGGTGGGTGCCCCGCTTGCCCCAGGTGAAAAAGATGTTCCCTGGCCGTGCAACGAGGAGAAGTGGATTGTGCACTTCCCCGAAGAACGAGCCATCTTCTCCTACGGTTCCGGCTACGGCGGAAATGCGCTGCTCGGCAAGAAGTGCTTTGCCCTGCGGATAGCCTCCGTCATGGCCCGTGATGAGGGCTGGCTGGCCGAACACATGCTGATCCTGAAACTCATTAGCCCCGAAAACAAGGCGTACCACGTTGCTGCAGCGTTCCCGTCTGCCTGCGGGAAAACCAACCTGGCGCTGCTCCAACCCACCATCCCCGGCTGGAAGGCCGAGACGCTAGGCGATGACATCAACTGGATGCGCTTCGGTAAGGAAGGTGAGCTGCGTGCTGTTAACCCGGAAGCCGGCTTATTCGGAGTGGCCCCCGGCACTGGCTGGTCCACCAACCCGAATGCCATGGCCGCCATTGTCAAGGGAAATTCCATCTTCACCAATGTTGCTTTGACGGACGATGGCGGTGTCTGGTGGGAGGGTATGACCAACGAGGTGCCCGCTCACCTCACGGATTGGCGCGGCCAGGACTGGACCCCCGAGACCGGGCGGCCCGCAGCTCACCCGAACTCCCGTTTCTGCACACCCATCGATCAGGTGGACATGCTCTCGCCGGACTACTACAGCCCGGAAGGCGTTGAAATTGACGCGATTCTGTTCGGTGGCAGGCGCAAAACCACCATTCCTTTGGTGACCCAGGCCCGCGATTGGACCCACGGGATCTTCATGGGCTCCACCCTCTCATCCGAGACAACGGCTGCTGCCACCGGAGCCGTAGGTGTGGTGCGCCGCGACCCCATGGCCATGCTCCCCTTTATCGGATACGACGCCGGTGACTACCTCAAGCACTGGATCGATCTCTCCGCCGGTGGTAACCAAGAGCGCCTACCCAAGATCTTCTTGGTGAACTGGTTCCGCCGCAACGCAGAGGGTGGCTTCGCTTGGCCCGGCTTCAGTGAAAACAGCCGCGTGCTCAAGTGGATCATCGAACGGATCGAAGGCAAGGCTGCAGCCGTGGAGACCCCTATCGGCTTTGTCCCGGCCGAAGGGGCACTGGACCTGGCAGGTTTGGAGGTCTCGGATGCGGACATAGCAGATGCGCTCAAGGTGGATGCGGCTGAATGGAAAGAGGAGCTTGCCGGCATCGATGAATGGTACGCCCGCTTCGGCGATTCCCTCCCGGCGGAAATGGCTGCCGAACTCGAAGGCCTCAAGCAGCGCTTCGCCGCCTGACGCCCCAGCATTAAACGCAGGAGCCGAGGCTCCCTCGCGGGCAGTAAGATTTTTTTCGGTCGCTGGGCGACCTTGAAAATCCATCCCCGCTCCGGGAACCTCGGCTCCTGCTTTGATTTTTGCGGTTATGCGGCGGTCCCGGCTAGCCACAAGTCCGGGCCGAACACTTCGTAGTGAATCTTTGTGGACGGGATGCCAGCGTCAATTGCCTGGTTGCGGATGGCCTTCATGAACGGCAGTGGACCGCACACATACATGGAGGCGTTCTCCGGAATGTCCAGGCCCTCCAGGGACATGAAACCCTTGTTGAAGCCCTCCGTGGGCTCTTCAAGCCACAACTGCAGGTTGGCGCTGTCAATGGCGTCAACATCGTTGGTCATCTGATCACGCAGGGCCCAGGCTGCCAGGTTCTTCTCTGCATGGAGCACCATGATTTCGCGGTCTGCGCCGTTCGCGGCAAGGGCGCGCAGTGCCGAGGCGGAGGGGGTGCAACCGATTCCGGCCGTGGCCATGATGATGGGACCTTCGCCGTCCAGGGTCAGGTCACCGGCGGGGTTGGACAGTTCCACGATGTCACCGACCTGGACGTTGTTGTGCAGTACGGGGGAGACCTCGCCGCCGTCGTCGCGCTTGGTGGTGAACACGCGGCGGCTGGTGGAATCCACATCGGCGGAGAGCGAGTACTGGCGGCACTGGAGCAGGCCATCCGGGAGGGCCAGTTTCACGGAAACGAACTGTCCGGGGCGGGCCACCGTGACGGGGGTGTCATCAGCTGGCTCAAGGACGAAAGTCATGGAATCGGTGCCGGCGGCGTTCTTCTCGATGACGCGCCAAGGCATCCACATCTTGTCATTGGCCTGCTGGGAGTAGAGGCCCTTCTCGATCTTGATGAGGGCGTTGGCCATGAGCCAGTAGACCTCGGTCCAGGCTTCGGCGATCTCGGCGGTGATGACATCGGAGAGCTCTTCGGCGATGGCTTCGAATAGGTACTTGTACACAATTTCGTACTGGTCCTCGGTGATGCCAAGCGTGGTGTGCTTGTGGGCAATGCGGCTCAGCATGGTCTCGGGAATTATGTCAGGGTTAGCCACGAGTGCTGAGGCGAAGCCTGCGATGGAACCGGCCAGGGCCTTTTGCTGCTCACCATTGTTCTGGTTGGCGCGGCTGAAAAGTCCGTCAAGGAGTTCGGGTCGGGCAGCGAACATGCGGCTGTAAAAGTTCGGGGTGATGGCGCCCAGACGCGAGCCAACAAGCGGCAGCGTGGCTTCGATGAGGGGGCGCGATTTTTCCGAAAGCATCTTTACTCCTTGGGTTGTGTCTTTGTGACAGATCCAAAGTAGCATTTTAAATGCGAGTTTAAATTCCACTTTTCTACGCGCTGTAGAAAAAGCCTGATTTGGCGGGGGTTAATCCGGACGTGATGTGCTTAACGTCACGGGCACCGGGCCGGTGGTGGTGGTCCTGGCGAGACTGTAGATGGTCACCTCGTCTAGTGACACGTAAAATGCTTCGCGTGCGTGATTGAGCACGCCGCGCAGGCCGCAACTATGCGCCATGGGGCAATCGCCCATGTCCGTTTGGCATTGTGCAACGTCGCCATGATCGTCAAGGATGCGCAGCACCTTACCTACCGTGGCTTGTTTGCCTTCAGATGAAATGCGTACGCCGCCGCTGCGCCCACGAAGGGCTTCCACCAAGCCCATTTGGCGCAATTTCAGGACAGCCTTGCTGACATGGTTGTAGGGCGTGCCCACGGACTCAGCGAGTTCACGCGTGGTGGGAAGCTCATCCTCTGGCAGAGAGCACAGCACCATCAACAGGCGCAGGCTCACGTCAGAAAAGCTATTAATACGCATGGATTATGCCCATATGGTGACTTCACCAGCTTCTAAGAAGGGATTGCCGAACTCCCACCCGGTGGGGGCTTGACGGTAGGGCCGGACTGCGGAAACGCTCACACCGGTGCTGTGCTCGGCCATGACGTGGATGGCGTCGGTGGCATCATCGGGCAAGTGAATATCGCAGACCACGGCGGCAGCTCGGTTCGCTTCCTTCTGCTGAGATAGCGCTTCGAAAAGATCCGCCACCATTTGATCGGCGTCCAGCTCTTCCTCTTCCCCACCTTCGGTGGTTATCGGTGAGACGGCCACCAGACTCAGATCGCCCTCGTGCGTGAGAACAAGGCCCACCGGCAGGAAGGCGCCATGCTCTTCGAGCTGGTCGCCCGCCACACCCAAGGCGGTGCCAATGAGCTTGTTGAGGTCATCTTGGACCAAGAGGTCGGTTTCAGATTGCGGGTTGCTGTTCGGCTCCATCAGGGCTCCTGTAAAAAGTGTTGGGTGGTTGGGGCTGTGCCGTGGTGGCTGTGGTACTTGCCGCTGGCGGGCTAGCGGCGGACCAGCTCAAGAACGGCGTCGCGCAGATCAGCCATGGTCACGGCATCAACAGCTTCGGCATTCAGGCGCAGGAAAGGCTCGGTGTTGGAGGCGCGCAGGTTAAACCACCAGGAACCGTCCTTGGCGGTAAAGGTGACGCCGTCCAGTTCATCAACCACTACGTCTTCGCGGGTGTAGGCCTCACGTACCCGGGCTACTGCGGCGGGGACATCGGCCAGCTGGGAGTTGATTTCACCGCTGGATGCGTAAGGTTCGTATTCGCGGCCCAGATCCGATAGCGGACCATCCTGCTCGCCTAAGGCAGCCAGGACGTGCATGGCTGCGAGCATGCCGGTGTCTGCATTGAAGAAATCGCGGAAGTAGTAGTGAGCGGAGTGCTCCCCACCAAACACTGCGCCTTCTGCGGCCATGGTTGCCTTGATGAAGGAATGGCCCACGCGCGTGCGGACGGCTCGGCCGCCGTCGTGCTCGATCAGTTCCGGTACCGCACGGGAGGTGATGAGGTTGTGGATGACTGTGGGGTGTTCCTCTCCGCCCTTCTTGGCTCGCGCAATCTCGCGGCGGGCCACCAAAGCCGTCACGGCCGACGGCGAAACGGGCGCCCCCAGCTCGTCAATTACAAAGCAACGGTCGGCGTCGCCGTCGAACGCCAAACCAATGTCCGCACCATGCTTGACTACGGCCGCCTGCAGATCCACCAGGTTGGCCGGCTCCAAGGGGTTGGCCGGGTGATTGGGGAAGGTGCCATCGAGCTCAAAGTACAGCGGCACAATCTCAAAGGGCAGGCCGGGCAACAGTGCACTGCCCAGCACGGCCGGAGTGGTCATACCAGCCATGCCGTTACCGGCGTCAACCACTATCTTTAGCGGGCGTGAGGCAGAGAGATCCACCAGAGAACGCAGGTACTGTGAGTAGTCCTTCAGGACATCCGCGGTGCCAATGCTGCCTACGGTTTTATCGGCCGGAATTCCATTGGCCAGATAAGACTGGGCGAGGTCCCGGATCTCGGTCAAACCAGTTTCCGAGGAAAGCGGCACGGCGCCGGGCTTGGTCATCTTCATGCCGTTATATTCAGCCGGGTTATGACTGGCAGTGAAAACCACGCCGGCAGCCTTAAGCGCACCCGAAGCGAAGTACAGCTCATCGGTGGAGATCAGCCCCAGCAGCTGAACATTGGCACCCCTGCCGGATGCGCCCTCGGCAAAGGCTGCCGAGAACTCGGGGGAGGAGGGGCGCATATCGCCACCAACCAAGACGTTTTGGCCCTCAAGGCCCAGCACATCGACAAAAGCAGCACCCACGGCCTTGACGGAGGAGGCAGTAATGGACTGCCCCACAATGCCACGGACGTCATACGCTTTGAAGGAAGTGGAGAGGTCAACAGGGAAATTATCTTCAGTAGTCACCCCATCATCTTAGCGTTGAGGAGCAAACCGTGAAGTTATCCACAGTTTCCCCGGGGTGGGCGCCCATTGTCGGTGGCCGCTGGAATACTGGGGGATATGACGACGCAACCAACCCCCGGTACTTCCACAACATCCCACAGCGCCTCCGCTACCAGGGCTCAGGCGCTGGAAGTGCTACGGGCCTTGGTGGGCCGGGAGGATGCAGACTTTCATGATGGCCAGTATGAAGCCATTGAAGCCCTGGTGGACGCCGGACGCCGGGCCTTGGTGGTCCAGCGCACCGGCTGGGGAAAATCGGCCGTGTACTTTGTTGCCTCGCTGCTACTGCGGGCCCGGGGCGCCGGCCCAACCCTGATTGTCTCGCCCCTGCTGGCACTCATGCGTGATCAAGTTGCCGCAGCGGAGCGGGCGGGAGTGCGGGCCATGGCCATCAATTCCGCCAATGCCACGGAATGGGGTGAAATCTCGGCCGCCCTGGCCGCCGATCAGGTGGACGTGCTGTTGGTGTCCCCTGAACGGCTGACGAACCCGTCCTTCCGGGAAAATCAGCTGCCCATGCTCATTGCGCGTACCGGCCTGTTGGTTGTTGACGAGGCCCATTGCATCTCCGACTGGGGCCACGATTTCCGCCCCGATTACCGCCGCATTGCGGATCTGATTGCTCAGCTTCCGGCATCCGTACCCGTCCTGGCCACCACCGCCACCGCCAACTCACGGGTAGTGGCTGATATTGAGGAACAGCTCGGGGCCGGGGTATTCACCATCCGGGGCCCGCTGGCGCGAAAATCCTTGCGGCTGGGGGTGCTGCGGCTGCCCGATTCTCGTGACCGGCTCGGCTGGTTGCTGACGCATTTGGCAGAACTGCCGGGCAGCGGCATCATCTACACCCTCACGGTTTCCGCGGCCGAGGACACCGCGCGGCTGCTCTCCGGAGCAGGACATGTGGTCAAGGCCTATACGGGACGTACCGACACCATGGAACGCGAGAACCTGGAAGAGGCGCTCAAGAACAACCAGGTCAAGGCGCTCGTGGCCACCAGTGCCTTGGGTATGGGGTTCGACAAGCCGGACCTGGGCTTCGTGGTGCACTTGGGGGCGCCCTCATCCCCTGTGGCCTACTACCAGCAAGTAGGGCGTGCCGGCCGTGGCAGCGCCAACGCGGACGTGCTCCTCTTGCCCGGCAGTGAGGACGCCGAAATTTGGCGCTACTTTGCCACGGCCTCCATGCCGGCCCAGGACAAGGCCATGGCAGTTTTGGAAACGCTGGGCGAATCACCCAAGGCCATGTCCACCCCGGCACTGGAAGCCAGAGTTGACCTGCGGCGGACCCCGCTGGAGCTGCTGTTGAAGGTGCTGGCTGTTGACGGGGCCGTCCGGAGGGTCACGGGAGGCTGGGAATCCACGGGCCAGCCCTGGGTCTATGACGAACAACGCTACCGCCGGATTGCCGCAGCCCGTGTGGATGAACAGCAATCCATGGTGGAATACGAGCGCATGTCAGGGTGCCGGATGGAATACCTGGCCGCCGCGCTGGACGATGAAACGGCGTCTCCGTGCGGGCGGTGCGATAACTGTACGGGCCGCTGGTTTGCCGCAGACGTTGGCCAAGGAGCTGCCGAACGTGCCGGGGAATCGCTGCGTCATGCCGGACTGCCGCTTGATCCACGCGCCATGTGGCCTACCGGCATGGACAAGCTGGGGGTTCCGGTCAAGGGCAAACTGAAAGCCAACGAGCTGCTCTCAACCGGACGAGTTCTGGCCAGACTCAGCGATCTGGGATGGGGCAATGCCCTACGGGCCATGTTTGCATCCGGTGCCCCGGATGCTCCTATGGACCCGGCCATGGCCCAAGCCGTAGTAGCGGTGCTGCGCGAATGGGGTCAGCACGGTTGGGAAGGTGCCGGACGCCCCGTGGCAGTGGTCTCGATGCCGTCCCGGAAGAAACCATTGTTGTTGCAGTCCTTCGCCCAAGCCATCTGTGAGATTGGCCAGCTGCCGTACCTGGGTGAATTATCGCTGCAATTCGGTGGACCCACGGGGGAGCGCGGAGGCAATAGCGCCTACCGCCTGGCCGGTGTCTGGGATCGCTTTGAGGTGGGGCCAGAGCTGGCATCCGCGCTCGCGGATGGCCCGGATGGCCCGGTTTTGCTGCTCGATGATCTGGTGGATAGCCGCTGGTCCCTCACTGTTGCCGGACGTGCCCTGCGTGCCGCAGGGGCGGAACAGGTCCTGCCACTGGTGCTGGCCCAAGCCGGCTAAAGCTTCCCCGTCCCGCCCAACACGCTGGGTCATCTTTCGGCATTAACCCAAAACGCTACCGCAGCAATGGTTGGAGACTCGGGAACGCTAGTGCACACAGTGGTATAGCGTTCCCAAAAATCGCGCCATTGCTGCGATAGCGTCTGGGAAACGGGGCCCGAAGGTAACCGAGCGTCCGCGAGGTGGTGGTTACTGACCGGCGGGGCGCAGACGCAGGGCCTGCATGCCACCATCCACGGCAATGGAAATACCTGTGGTGGAGCCGGAAAGCGGGCTCGCCAAGTACGCCACGGCGCCCGCAACCTCATCGGCGGCAACCAGACGGCCATGCGGTTGACGGGCGTTCAAAGCAGCACGCTCCGCTACCGGATCCGGTGCCGAATCCATGAGCCGGCTGATCCACGGTGTGTCAGCCGTGCCGGGGTTCACGGCGTTGACGCGTACCCCTTCACGCAGGTGATCTGCCGCCATGGCCTGCGTCAAGGACAAAACCGCGCCCTTGGTGGCCGAGTACAGTGCGCGTTGCGGTAATCCTGCGGTGGCCGCAATGGAGCAAGTGTTCACAATAGCCGCGGCAGATGACTTGCGCAGATGCGGCAGGGCAGCGCGGGAAACGCGGACCATGCCGACAACGTTGATGTCCCAGACGCGAGTCCATTCGGCGTCGTCATTGTCCTCCACGGTTCCTTGGGCGCCAATGCCGGCGTTATTGATGAGAATGTCAACTCCGCCAAAGGCTGCCACGGTGCCCTCGATCGCGGCCTTGACGGATGCGTCGTCAGCTACGTTGCAGACAAACCCAAGCTGGCCCTCGGGCAGATCCGCAGGATTCAGGTCAAGGACTGAGATGTTCGCGCCCATGGACTGCAGCTTGGCCGCGATGGCTGCGCCAATTCCGGAGGCACCGCCGGTAACAACGGCTGTCAGGGCTGAAAGCTCGGGGCTCATCTAGGCTTCCTGTGCAGCGGGTGCGGCCCGGAAGAATTCCTGGCGCTGGCGCCCCAAACCGGCGATCTCCACTTCCACGACGTCGCCGTCCTGGATGTAGGGGAAACGGCCGGACAGGGCAACGCCTTCCGGGGTCCCGGTCAGAATGACATCGCCGGCTTCCAGCACCATGTACTGGCTCAGATGGTGAATGATGGTGGGAACATCGAAGATCAAATCCGCGGTGTTGGAGTTCTGGCGTGGCTCGCCATTGACCCAGGTCTGGAGCTGAAGGTTGCTGGCGTCTATTGCATCAGCAGGAACAAACCACGGCCCCAGCGGCGTGGACTTGGGAAGCGACTTACCCTTGGTCCACTGCCCGGCGGCACCCGGGAGCTGGTATTCGCGCTCCGAGAGGTCGTTGGCAATGAGATAACCGGCGACGGCGGATGCGGCCTCGGAGACATCGGACAGGTAGCTGACCTCACGGCCCACAACGATTCCTAGTTCCACCTCCCAGTCATACTTGGCCGAGTTCGGCGGGATGGGGGCGGCATCGAACGGGCCGGACACCGTGTTGTTCGGCTTGAGGAAGACCACCGGACTGGTGGGCGGCTCGGCACCTGACTCTGCCGCGTGAGCTGCGTAGTTCATGCCGACGCAGACCACATTGTTGGGTCGTGAGATGGGGGAACCGATGCGCAGCCCATCAGCGTTGTCCAAGACCGGCAAGGATTCATTGGCCAACGCGGTTCGCAGGGCGGCGATGCCGTCATTGGACAGGAAGGCCCCATCGATGGCGGAGGTTACGGGGCGAGCGTCATAGACGCGTTCAACACCAGCAGAATCGAGCGCGATGACAACGGGAATTTCTTGTCCTTGATCACCAAGACGTGCAATCTTCATTGATTTCCTATCCTTACTGCGGCCGCACCGTTGCGGCCCTTGTGGCTCAGAAACCTCCGTAACAGAGGTCAGTAACGTCTGAGCTTTAAGGTAACTTTACCCACTCATTGCAATTATTTCAGCATTTTGAGACATATTGACATGCGAAACATCGGATGTTTAGCTTGAGGCAACTTCTATTATCTCTAATTCTCTCCTAGGGAGCACCTGTGAGTACCATCATTGCCGTTGAGACCAGCGACGTCCGTTTCCCTACCTCACGTGATCTGGATGGCTCCGATGCCATGAACCCGGATCCGGACTATTCGGCAGCGTACTTGCGTGTTGTTACGGACCACGGCGACGGTCATGAAGGTCACGGTTTCGTGTTCACTATTGGGCGGGGAAATGACGTGGAAACGGCCGCTATCAAGGCGCTGACGCCATATCTCATGGGCCGGAATGTGGAGAATTTGCTTGCGGATATGGGTGCCACCTACAAGGAGTTCATCAACGATTCCCAGTTGCGATGGCTCGGTCCTGAAAAAGGTGTCATGCACATGGCAATTGGTGCTGTGGTCAATGCGCTGTGGGATTTGAAAGCCAAACGTGCAGGCCTGCCGTTGTGGCAGTTACTGGGGACCATGAGTCCCGAGGAGCTCGTGAACCTGGTTGACTTCCGCTACCTCAGCGATGCCCTCACCCCCGAGGACGCCTTGGAGATTCTGCGTGCCGCAGAGCCTGGCCGTGATGAGCGCATGGCTACCTTGCTGGCGGAGGGCTACCCGGGCTACACCACCACACCAGGCTGGTTGGGGTATTCGGATGAGAAGCTGACACGGCTGGCGCACGAGGCCGTTGCCGAAGGTTTCTTGCAGATCAAGCTCAAGGTAGGTGCCGACCTCGCGGATGACGTGAGCCGTCTGCGTACCGCACGTGCCGCCGTGGGACCAGACATCAAGATTGCCGTGGATGCCAACCAGCGTTGGGATGTGGATCAGGCCATCGAATGGATGTCCCATCTGGCCGAGTTTGATATTGCCTGGATCGAGGAACCCACCAGCCCTGACGACATTTTGGGGCACGCAGCCATTGCCCGCGGCGTGGCACCGATCCCGGTGGCCACCGGCGAGCATGTGCAGAACCGTATTGTGTTCAAGCAGATGCTACAGGCGGGCGCGCTGCAGGTTTTGCAGATTGATGCAGCCCGTGTGGCTGGAGTCAACGAAAACGTGGCCATCTTGTTGCTGGCCGCCAAGTTCGGTGTCCGGGTCTGCCCGCATGCTGGCGGTGTAGGCCTATGCGAGGCCGTGCAGCACTTGTCCATGTTTGACTTTCTCGCCGTCTCCGGCAAAAAAGATGACCGCATGATCGAGTTCGTGGACCACCTCCACGAGCACTTCCTCACCCCGATTGATGTTCATGACGGCCGCTACTGGCCGCCCGTTGCTCCCGGTGGCGGCAGCGAAATGCATGCTGCATCCGTAGCGGAGTACAGCTTCCCGGACGGGGCCTTCTGGGCTGCGGACGCGGCGAGTGCCGTGGAAAAGGACATGGTTTAGTCATGTCAGAGCTAGCCATCCCCAATCAGCCTGCCCCCAACAAAACCATCCCCCAGTCCACCTCGGCGCAAGCTGTTTCAGCCCGAGCCGATTCAGCCCAAGCCACCATCCCCCATGCTCCCTGGTTCACCGAGGACAGGCTCGGCATGTTTGTGCACTGGGGTTTGTACTCCCTCGCTGCACGCCATGAGTGGGTCATGTACCGGGAGAACATGAGTGTTGGGGAGTACCGCAAGTACTTTGATCACTTTGAGCCGGACCTCTATGACCCCCGTGAATGGGCCGCCGCGGCCAAAAATGCGGGGATGAAGTACGTGGTCCTGACCACCAAACACCACGACGGTTTCGCGTTGTGGGATTCTGCCCTCACGGAGTACAAATCCACCAACACCCCCTGCGGAAAGGATCTGCTGACACCTTATGTGGCGGCACTGCGGGAGGTGGGGCTCAAAGTTGGCTTCTACCATTCGGTCATCGACTGGCATCACGGGGATTTCACCATTGACGGCAACCACGCTGACCGGAAAAACCCGGATTGGCAGGAGTTGAACAAGGGGCGCGATGGGGACCGGTACCGTAAATATTTGCACGGCCAGGTCCGTGAACTACTCAGCAATTATGGGCAGATTGACTACTTGTTCTTTGATTTCTCCTATCCGGATGTTGCAACTGCCAACCCCGACGGCGGTGGGAGGTTCCCCGGTAAGGGAGCCGCTGACTGGGGCTCAGCCGAGCTGATGAAGATGATCCGGGAACTGCAGCCGGGCATTGTGGTCAATGACCGGCTCAATGTGCCCGGGGACTTTCTCACGCCGGAGCAATATCAGCCGGCAGGGCCCATGATCAGCGGGAACAAGCAAGTGCCTTGGGAAGCGTGCCAAACACTGAACGGAAGCTGGGGCTATGACAGGGACAATCTGGATTACAAATCTGCCGAACAACTTATCCGCATGCTCATTGACGGTGTGTCCAAGGGAGGGAACTTGCTGCTGAATGTGGGTCCCACGGCTCGTGGCGAAATTGATCCCCGCGCACACGAGCTACTGGCTGCCATGGGCGAATGGATGCATCTGCACGGGCGCTCCATTTACGGTGCCGGGGCCTCGGGCCTGCAAGCGCCAGCGGATGCCCGCTACACCCTGCGTGGCAACAGGCTGTACTTGCATCTTTTTGCCTGGCCGTTCCAGTTCATCCATCTGCCCGGCCTGGCCGGAAAGGTGCGGTACGCGCAGTTGCTTAACGATGCCTCAGAAGTTGCCATGCAAGTCCTTGATCCGGGGCAGTCCGCTGGCCACATGACCCCTGCCGGCCAAGCACCCGGTACCTTGACCTTGAAATTACCCGTCAAACGCCCCGGCGTGAGCGTGCCTGTCATTGAACTGTTCCTGAATCCAGAACCCTGAATCCTGACCCGAATGAGCACCGAAGGAGCCCCGCGCATGAGCCAGAAGATCGCCCTACACACCCGGCTAAAGCCCGGCAAAGAGGCTGAATATGACGCCGTCCATGCCCACATCAGTGACGAGCTTGACGCTGCACTTCGCACCGCCGGGGTCACAGCATGGAACATTTGGCGCAGTGGCCGGGAGCTTTTTCATGTGGTGGAAGTGGCCGATTACCAAGCCATGCGCAAGGAATTGGCCACGGATCCTGTCAACATTGAATGGCAGGCCGTCATGAGTGAACTGCTGGAAGTTGAGGACGACTACTCGGGCGATGACATGGGCCTGGCACAAGTGTGGGAACTGCCATGAGCGTGCCAGAACTGGGCCGTTTGGGATTTGGTGCCGCAGGAATCGGCAATCTCTACCGTGCCATGGACAGCGACGTTGCCGCCGCCACCCTCGCCGCCGGGTGGGACGCGGGCATCAGATACTTTGACACAGCACCCCATTACGGACTGGGCCTATCCGAACGACGTGTGGGCGCTTTCCTGGCCGGCAAACCGCGAGAGGACTTTGTCATTTCCACTAAGGTAGGCCGCGTTCTGGAATCGGTGGAGAACCCCTCGGATGCTCGCGATGAGCAGGGCTTTGACGTTCCTGCAGACACCGTTCGCCGCTGGGACCCGTCAGAGGCGGGGATCCGCCGCAGTATTGAGGACTCCCTGACCCGCACTGGGCTGAACCGGATCGACATCGCCTACCTCCACGACCCGGACGTGTACGACCTCGAGGCCGGAATTAGGGAGGCCCTTCCCGCCTTGGTAAAGCTGCGCGAGGAGGGCCTGGTGTCTGCCATTGGCGTCGGCGCCAACTCCGCCGACGCTTTGAGGGACTGCGTGCTCGCCGCGGACCTGGACATCATCATGCTCGCCGGGCGCTACTCACTGCTGGAACAGCCGGGCGCCGCAGACCTCATGCCCCTGTGCCTGGCGCGCGGTGTGGGTATTGCCAACGTTGGCGTGTACAACTCCGGTCTGCTGGCCCGCCCCGTGGTTGCTGAGGGCGCGTTTTACAACTATGAACCGGCCCCGGCGGACATCTTGGCCCGCGCCAAGGCCCTCGCGGCCTGCTGCGACGAATTCGGTGTTGAGTTGCCAGCCGCTGCGCTGCAATTTGCTGCCGCCCACCCGGCTGTGAGCACCGTAGTGGTTGGTGCGTCCAACCCGGATCAAATCACTCAAACAGCGGCACGGATGGCGGCCCAGATTCCGCCCGAGCTTTGGACCGCACTGGTGTCCCGCGGTCTCCTAACGGAAGATCTCGTCTTTGCCTAGCGCGGACGCGGTGGCTCGGGTTGATTCTCACCTGCACCTGTGGGAACTGGGGGAGGGGCGGTATTCCTGGCTGCAACCTGGCCACGGCGTACTGTACAACTCCTTCACCGCGGAGCAGGCGTGGGAAGCACTGTCCGGGGCTGGCGTTCAGCAGGCCATCCTGGTCCAGGCTGACGATGCCGCCAGTGACACTGAAGCCATGCTTGCCGCGGCAGATGCCAACGACTGGATCATCGGCGTCGTGGGGTGGTTGCCGTTGGAAGATCCGTCTGGCGCTGCCGCACTCCTGGAACAATGGAGCGCCAACCCCAAATTCTGCGGTGTCCGGACACTGATCCACGACGACCCCCGCCCCAAGGTGCTGGAGCTTCCGGCAGTCCGCGAAACCCTGGCGTTGCTGGAGCGGGCAGGGATTGCCTTTGATGTTCCGGACGCCTTCCCGCGCCATCTGGGGCAAGTGGCTCAGCTGGCACGGGATTTTCCGCAGCTGCGGGTGGTGGTTGACCATCTGGGTAAGCCGCCGCGCGGAGGCGTAGAAGCCATGGCCGTATGGGAGGCGCAGTTGCGCGCCGTGGCGGCGTTTCCCAACACGGTGGCTAAAGTTTCGGGGCTGCATATGGACGGTGCACAATTTTCCGCAGCAGCGTTGCAGCAGGTGTGGGGCGTTGCTCTGGAAGCTTTCGGTCCCCATCGGCTGATATTTGGTGGTGACTGGCCGGTGAGTTTGCTTGGTGCCAGTTATGCGCAGACCATAGCGGTGGCGGGTGACCTTATTGAAACGTTGAGCCCCGCGGAATCCCAGGCCATCTGGTCCGGGACGGCGCTGCGTACCTATCGTCGCTAGTCGCCCCCGGGAGAGCCATGGCAGAGGCAAGGCTGCCTGCGGAGTGCGGGCGCCCCTAGAGTGCCTGACGGAGCCAGTACTCCACTGCGCTAATGTGAACAGTTAGGAGTGACTTTGCCAGGTCCGCGTCACCGCGTTCCAGGGCTTCAATGATGGCGGTATGTTCTGCCAACGTGCGGTCCACTGCCTTTTCCTGGGTCAGGCCCCGCCAGATGCGGGCGCGCACGGTGCTACTGGAGAGGGCATCCAGGACACTGGCCAGATAGCTGTTATCTGCCGCAGAGGTGATGAGCTGGTGGAAGATGAGATCGTGTTCCACGAGTGCTTCCACACTGGTCGCATCGTCAATGGTCTCCATGGTGGCGCGCAGTGAGGCAATTTGTTCGGGTGTGATGCGCGTGGCGGCAATGGCTGCTGCGGCCGGTTCCAGGATTCGACGCACTTCGAAGATGTCCAAAATGGACTCATCCTGGTGAAGGTCCACAATGAACGTCATGGCCTCCGTCAGTAGCTTGGGTTCCAGGCTTGTCACATAGGTGCCGTCGCCGCGGCGTACATCCAGGACGCGGATAATCTCCAGGGCTTTGACCGCTTCGCGCAAGGAGCTGCGGGACAGGCCCAGTTTTTCGCTGAGTTCCTTTTCCGGAGGCAGCCTGTCCCCGGCACAAAGTTCCCCGGAGATGATCATGTCCTTGATCTTGGTAATTGCTTCATCTGTCACAGCCATGCTGCCAGTGTAATGGTCTGATGTTTGTTTAGTGACCAGGATCGCTGTCTTGAGAACAGAAGGTACACGTTAGTCACGGGATTTTATCGATAAAACAAAAATGCGCTCCTCGACGAATCGAGGAGCGCATTTTTTGGCGGAGACGGGGAGATTTGAACTCCCGGTGGAGTTTAACCCCCACACTTCATTAGCAGTGAAGCCCATTCGGCCGCTCTGGCACGTCTCCAGCACTGGCTAAGGTAGAAGCCCCTAACCAGCATCCCAAACTTTACCCAGAAACAGGCCTGCAAAGCAAAACGAGGGCCGGGTGCGCCAAAATTACAGGCTTCCGGTGAGTGCCCGCCACAGGAACTCGTGCGATGCGCTGTGCAGCCGGGCGGCCTGTTCATTGTTGCCAGCACCGGCATGTCCACCCTCCAGCGCCTCGTGAAAGAGCGCCGGAATGCCCATGGCTTCCATCCGTGCCGCCATCTTCCGCGCCTGCACCGGTCCCACCCGATCATCCGAGGTGGCCGTCCAAAAGAATGCCGCCGGGTACTTCACCTCGGCGAGTAGCAAATGGTAGGGCGAGAACGTTTTGATGTATTCCCACTGCTCCGGCACATCCGGGTCGCCATACTCGGCAATCCAGGATGCTCCGGCGGAGAGTTTCGTGTACCTGCGCATATCCAGCAACGGCACGCCGCAGGAGATGGCACCGAACAAGGACGGATACTGCGTGAGCATGTTTCCCACCAGCAGCCCCCCATTGCTCCCGCCAGCACATCCCAACTTGGCTGCTGTAGCCACCCCGCGCGCTGCCAGATCCAGGGCCACCGCAGCAAAGTCCTCATACGCCCGGTGCCGGTTTTCGCCCAGCGCGGCCGTGTGCCAGCTGGGCCCATACTCGCCGCCGCCGCGAATATTCGCCACCACGTACACGCCCCCGCGCTCTAGCCAGGTACGCCCCACCGCACCGCTGTACGACGGCGTCCGCGACACCTCGAACCCGCCGTAGCCACTGAGCAAGGTGGGGTTGGCGCCGTCGAGCGTTAAATCCTTGGGTCCCACCTGGAAATAAGGCAGACGAGTGCCGTCAGCGGAGGTGGCAAAGTGCTGCTCCACGCTGTACTTTTCCGCGGTGAAGAACGCCGGAGCTTCCCGCACCAGCGCTGCCGGTGCACTCTCGCGGGACTCAAGGGTGCCGCGGTACACGGTGGACGGGGTGAGGAAACCAGTGGCAATGAGCCAGTAGTCGTTGCCGGCCTCTGGACCCTCGTTGTCCACGGCGTACGCGTCCACGGAGTGCAGCGGCGGGCAGGCATCTAATTCCGTGGCGGCCCAGTCCGCGGCGGGATCCAGGATCAGGATTTTGGAGGAAACATCAGATAACAAGTTCAGCAGCAGGTAGTCCCGGGTCCAGCTCCAGGACTGCAGGGATTCCGCGGCGGTCGGGGCAAAAATGGTTGCCAGGTCACGGCTCCCGGCCAGGAACGCGGATAGCTCAATGGCCAGCAAGGTCCCGGCGGCGTACACGGTCCCGGCAACGTCCCAGTCCGTACGTGGGCGCAGCAGCAGCCATTGGTGGTGGAGGGAAACATTCACATCGTCAGGGACCTCGATATGGACCCAGTCATCGCCTACGCGCAAGTAACTGCGGCTGTTGTAGAAATCCAGCACGTCATAAGCCACATCGCGTTCAAAACCGGGAGTGCTGCTGTGGGAGACGCCGCCGCTCAAATGATCCAGCGGAACCGAGAACAGCGGCTCCTTTGCGCCCATCTCCGCCAGGGATTCCCCGCGGCGCAGCACCCGGGCGGCGGCAGGGTAGGAGGAAGCCGTCATGGAACCTTCCCCAGTGTCGGTGCCCACGTACAGCGTGTCCGCATCCAACCACGAAAGCCGGGTCTTCGCTGCCGGAAGGTCAAAGCCGCCCGGCACAAAACTGCGCGTTGTCAGATCAAACTCCCGGTAGGAGACCGCATCGCCGCCGTCGGGGGAGAGCGCCAGCATGGCCAAGCGGTAGTCCGCTCCGGGGGCTGGACGCAGGAATGAGGCCCCCGCCCACAGCCACTGTGCATCCTCCGCAGCGCACAGCGCGTCTACATCCAGCAGCACATCCCACTCCGGTGCGGCACTGAGGTAGCTCTCCCATGAGGTACGGCGCCAGAGCCCGCGCGGGTTCACCTCATCCCGCCAGAAGTTGTAGTACCAGGCGCCGCGCTTGGACACCATGGGGATCCTGTCTTTGGAGTCCAGCACCTCCAGGACCCGGGCTTCCATGGCGGTGTACGCGGGGTTCACGAGGGTGGCGTCGGTGCGGGCGTTGTGCTTGCGTACCCACTCCATGGGCGCCTCGCCGTGGATGTCCTCGAGCCACAAGAACTCGTCGGCGGGCTGGTTGGCTATCTGTTGGGGGGTGGCAGTCACGGCTTCAGTCATGGCACCATCCTAGGCAACGCCAACAGCAGCCGCACGGTACCGGGACCTCACCGCAGCATCCCACGCAACTTTGGGGTGCCCCATCCGTTAAGCTCAGAGGGTGGAATTAACAAGTGTGCAGACGGTGGCAATTGTGGGTGCGGGGCCCCGCGGGACTTCCGTCATGGAGCGGCTGCTGGCCCACCACGCCGCAGGGCACCGCACACGGGCACTGCACATCCACCTGATCGATCCCTTCCCGCCCGGTGCGGGCCACGTCTGGCGCACGGAGCAGTCACGCCTGTACTTGATGAATACGCAAAGTTTTTTCCCCACACTGATCCCGGACCAAGGGGTCAGTGCGCCTGCGCTGGCAGCTTGCAGCTTCAACCAATGGCGTGAAATTCAACAGCACACACCGTGGGAACGCCTCAGCGGCGGGGACAAGGCTGAACTGGCCGTCCTCGGTGCCGCAAATTTTCCCAGCCGCGCTCTCTACGGCAGGTACCTGAGCTGGTGCTTTGAACAGCTCACAGCCACCCTGCCCGACGGCGTGAGCCTCACCGTCCATCCTGCTGAAGCCAAGCGCGTGGTGCGCGATCACAGCAGTGGCGGATTCACCGTAGTCCTGGTGAGCGGGGAAAGTCTGGCCGTGGACCAAGCGGTCCTGGCGCTGGGCCATGTGGAATCAAAGTTGAGCCTGGCGCAGCAACAGCTACGGGCCGAGGCGCGCGAGCATGGCCTGACATACCTGCCCCCGGCGGTGCCCAATGACGTTGACTGGGACCAGTTGCCGGCCCGTGAAACCGTTCTGGTGCGCGGCATGGGATTGAACTTTTTTGACGTTCTGGGCCAGCTGACACAGGGGCGCGGCGGCACGTTTGAGGATACCGGGAAGCCGGCGGGGGAGGCGTTGCGGTATGTGGCGTCGGGCCGTGAACCGGTCATTGTGGGGGCGTCGCGGCGGGGGACTCCTTACCGTGCGAAGGCGGAGCTGGCCAGCTACTACCCTGCAAGTGTGAGCCTGCGTTTCTTGTGCGAGGATGCCGTGGCTTCGATCCGGGCCATGGGAGCCACCGCCGGGTTCGACCACGATATTTGGCCGTTGCTGTACCGGGACACGCTCTGGGCGTACTACACCACCTTGGCCAGGACCCGCCCGGACACGGTGAGCGCCCCTTTGCTGCCGGCATTGGATGCGCTGCTGCATGTTGGGCTCGACGGCGGGGACCCGGGGTGGCAGAGCCGACTCACGGAGTTGCTGGGCAAGGGTGTGCAAGACGGGCTGGTGCTCGATCTGGAAGGGTTGGCCAGGCCGTTAGCTGCGCACCGGCTGCGGGCCGGGGCTGGGCATCGCTTCGCCACGCATGCGGACATGGATACGGCCGTTCTGGAGTACCTTTGCGCCGATGCGGCCGGGTCGGCACTGGGGGAGGATGATCCTACCAAAATGGCTATCGGGGCGTTAAATGCCGGGCGGGCTGTGATTAAATCGCTCGTGGCCGATCGCGGCATCACTCAAAGTTCTTGGCTGGGGGAGTTGCGCGGCTGGTTTGAAGGCTTCGTGGAGGGTCTGGCCAGCGGTCCGCCCGCGATCCGTGTTGAGCAACTGGCTGCGCTGGTGCGTGCCGGGGTGGTCCATTTTGTTGGCCCTGACCCAGTATTTCGCGTCCAGCACGGGGTGTTCACAGCCGTTTCTCCGTGGGTGGCTGATGCGCCGTGGGAAGCCAAGCATTTGGTAGAGGCGCTTGCCCCGGCCAACAACGTACAAGGCAGTGCGTCCATCCTGTTGGCGAACCTGCTGGCCGAGGGCGCCGTCCGTCCCCGCATGATGATGGCCTCCGACGGCGGGCCCGTGGTCACCAGCGGGCTGGACGTAAGCGCCCCGCCGTACCGCCCGTTGGATGGGACAGGTGCGCCTGTCCAGGGCATGTATGTGCTGGGCCTGCAGCTTTCCTCCACGCAATGGGGTACCGCCATCGCGGCGGAGGCGTCGGCGCAGTACCGCAGCGGCTATAGCACGCTGCTGGATGCGGATGCTATCGCCGTGGACATCCTCGCCTGAACGCTATCCCACCATTGGCGCGATTTTCGCGAACGTTATCTCTCCTTTGGCGTGTTTTTGGCGGACGCTCTCGCAGCAAGGGAATGCTCCGGTTAAAGTGCCGCGCCCGTCCCCTCGAGACGAGGGAACGGGCGCGGTGGCTTGGTTCAGCGACGGTTAGTGGCGTGCCTCCTTGCGTCGGCTTGCCATGGCCACGGCAACTCCGGCCCCCACCAGGACCAGGGCACCCAGTCCCAGCGGCAGCGCGGTGGCTCCCGTGTTAGCCAGGTTGCCCGAGCCGTTGCCGGTGCCGCTGCCTGCGCCACCGCCTGCTGTACTCGTCGCAGAAGGCGAGGTGCCCGGAGCGGAGGTGCCCGGAGCCGTGCTGGAGCCGGTGGGGCTCGGTGACTCCGTATCCGTGGGTGTTCCCGCATCTGCCGTCACCGAGATGATGGGGAGCCCGGCGGACGTTCCGCCGTCGGTGGTGATGGTGAGACGGCCGCCGTTGAGCGTTTTCGGCATTTTGAACTTCAAGTCCGCAGAGCCGTTATTGACGATAAAGATATTCTCTATGGGTTGCTGAACCGCCGCTCCGCCGCCCGAGTTTTCGTACCGAACAGTGACCTTCGTGGAGACAGGGGTTCCGAGTGAGGTCAGATCCAGCTTTTTCAGCGTGAGCGTAACCACCTGGCCTTCCTTGACCGTGGACGGTGCGCCCACAACGTCCACGCCGCGGCGGGCAAAGTCAGGTGCTATCGGAGCTTCGGCAGACTTCGCCCCGAGGTACGCAATCCAGGCGTCGCGGTCAATGAGGCCGGAATCCTTGGTGTTGGTGCCTTCGGTGAAGACGCGGAAGTTATCCCCGCCCGTTGCCAGGAAGCTGAACGTACCCACACGGTAGGAGCGTTCCGTATCCAGCGGCGCGCCATTGATGACCACAGAGGTGATGTGATCGCCCAGCGCACGGGAGGAATCGTAGGTGTAGTCCACGTTGGAGGACAGTCCCAGATTCAGGAACGGGCGGCTGGGGATGGGGCCATCCGCGTTGGTCTGCCACTGCTGCTCCAGCATGGTTTTCACCTGCGCTCCCGTGAGGGAGGTGGTCCACAGGTTATTCACAAACGGCAGCACCGCGTTGGCGTTGGCGTAGGTGACCACCCCGTCCTCGAGGCCTGCGTTCTTGTACAGCAGGTCCGCACGGAGTCCGCCGGGATTGACCACGCCAATCTCGGCTCCACCGGTCTGCTCACCCTTGAGCGCATCCAAGAGGGAGTTGCCCACCAGGTTGCCCAGGGTGGACTCGCTGGAACGGTCGTCACGGCTGTACTTGCCGCTTGCCGCATCGAAGGTCTGCGCCGTGGTGATGTCGGCAGAGATCTTGCCTACTGGAACACTGCCGGCAATCTTTGCGGCCTCCAAAGCCGCATCCGTGATGGCCTTGACCTCGGCAACACGCGGGAAAGCGGCCACCAAGAGTGAGTCATCAACCTTGCTGCGTGCCACATTGGACTGCGTGTAGGAGAGAACCTTGTTGTTGGCATCAACTTGCAGCTTGACCTGACCAATGAACTCGCCGTAGCTTCCGGTCTGGAGTATGGGGCGGGTCTTCAATACGGCATCGCTGGCAACGCCGGGGATGGGGGCATCCCAGGCGTACTGCTTGTGAGTGTGGCCCGTGAAGATGGCGTTGACCGAGGCGCTGGTCTTCGTCACAATTTCAGCGAACGCGCCTCCTGCGGCCAGTTCCTGCTCAAAGGTTGCCCCGTCCGGGGTCCCTGCACCGGCACCTTCGTGGTATTCAGCCACGATGACGTCCGCGAGTTTTCCGTCGGTGATCTTTTTGGCAACCCGGTTGACAGCTTCAACAGGGTCACCGAATTCCAGCATAGAGATGCCGGACGGGGTCACCAGTGTGGGGGTTTCCTCGGTGATGGCACCAATGATGGCAACCTTCACACCGTTGACGGTGATGATCTTGTATTCATCAAGCACCGGGGTGGTGGTTCCCTTGGCGTAAACGTTGGCGCCTAGGTAGCTCCAGTTGGCTGCGTCTTGGACGCGCCCTTCCAAATCAGCCCAGCCCTTGTCAAACTCATGGTTTCCAACAGCGGAAGCACTCAGGTCCAGGGCGTTCAGGACATCGATGGTGGGCTTATCGTCCTGCGAGGCAGAAGCGAACAAGCTGGCACCGATGTTATCTCCCGCCGAGAGGAACGCCGTGTTGGCGTCGCCCGAGGCGGCCCGGAGCTGTTCCACTGTGCCAGCGAACTTGACCGTGTTGGAGTCGATGCGGCCGTGGAAATCATTGATGTTCAGGAGGTTGATTTCCTTGGGTGCGCTCGCCGCAGCAGCAAGGTTCAAGCCAACCACAACGGGGTCGTGGTCGGAGGCGGCAAAAGCCGAGGTGTCATAGAAGTCCGTGACGTTGGAGTTGTAGCGGCTGTATCCCATGGCGATGGACTCGGTGGAGTTGATGTTCCAAATGTCCGCACCCGTGACGAATGCGTCCAGTGCCGGGGTAGCCACAATGTGATCCAGTGAGCCCACCAGTCCGCCGAAGGCGTAGGAGTGCTTGCCCGTCTTGGCGCCCTGGTCCACGTATCCTGCCGCAGCCATGAGCAGCATGGGATCTTCAAAGGTGTATGAGTTGAAGTCACCCATGAGCAGGACCTTGTCGGTGCCTTGAGCGCTCTGCTGGGCATTGGAGAACTTCACTAGGGCTGTAGCTTGTGCCGTGCGGGCAAGGTTGGAGTTGCCCTGGCCCTTGTCAATGTCATCCGGTGTTGCGGGGGAACCCTTGGACTTGAAGTGGTTGGCAATCAGAATGACCTTCGCGCCCTCGCCGTTCCCTGCAAGGGTGAAGGCCTGAGCCAACGGCTGGCGGGCAATGCCGGTGAAGGCAGGGTCATCCAGGATGGCGGAGGTACCTACCGGTTTAGCAACTGCCACCTTGTAGATGAAGGCAGTGCGGATCACGTCCTCGATCGCCACCGAGGGGCGCTGGTCCATGCCGGGTGAGCGGACGTAGTCCCACACTCCGGGGCTCTGAACGTTCAGTGCCGCCACCAGGGTGGCCAGGGCGAAATCGCGGTCCTCGCCGAACTTGACGGAGTTCTCAATTTCCTCCAGTGAGAGCACATCGGCCCCTGACTGGTGGATGCCGGCAACAATTTTCGCCTGCTGGCGTGTGAGGTTTGCGGCATTGGCAGCACCACGTTGGAGGCAGCCTGTCCGCACTGTAATGGGGTTGCCTGCGCGGTCATTGTAGAACTGGCAGGAGGCGTTTTTATCGCCGGTCTGCGTGAAGTAGTTCTGGACGTTGAACGTGGCAACCTTGAGGTCCCCGCCGACGGCACTTGGTGCATCAACCCGGTTGTTACCGAAGGCGATGGGCTGAACGGCTTCTGCGTTGGCAGGTGTCAGTGCCTCCAACGGCTGGAACTTGTAGGCGTTATTACGGTTGTCAAAGATCACGTTCGTTGCGAACTCGGCGGTGGAGCCCACCCGCATCGGTGTTGCTGCGCTGAGCCACGGCAGCGGAACCGACTGGCCGGCGGCGTTGAGGAAGTTGGTGCTGGCGCCGTCATCGAGCCTGATGGCCTTGGTGGCGTTGGTGGCAATCGTGGCGGTGTGTGCAGCGGAGCCAACCGGACCCACGGCGGTGGGCTGGAGCAGCACTTTGGTGCCTACTGCCAGGCCAACTTCGCCGTAGTTATTCAGCGTGTAGTTGTCGGTGATGGTGAATTCGCCCTGGGGTGCCACGAGCATACCCTCAAGGGCTTCGCGTCCTTCTGTGGTTTCCGGGACACTGACGACGGCGGCCTTGACCTCTGTCGCTGCCTCGTCCAGTACCGTCATACCATCGGCCGGGACGTCAATTTCGGTGGTGGTGGTGGTGTCAGTGGCACCACCAAATTCCTTCACGAGTCCGCTCACCTGAACATAATCACCAATCTTGACCTTGGCTACGGTGCCGGGTGAGTAGACGAACACGCCGTTGGAGGCTTTGTGGGTGGCCATGTCCAGATCGCCACCGGTGCCGGGAGTCTGGATGAAGTAGCCGTCGAAACCTCCGGTGGGGTAGGCCGCCGTGACCTTGCCCTTGGTGGTGACAGTGGAGCCTTCAAAGGCGCTCTTGGCGCCTTCACCCTGGATCTCGGCGATGGTCTTGTTGCCGGCATCCTCCGGCGGCTTTGGCGGTTCTACCCCGCCAGCCGTGCCGGTGGGCGTAGGAGCTGCGGTGGTGAAGTCGGTGGAATTGTTATCCGTGTCCACTGCGTCGCTTCGGTTCAGTGAGAGCGCCACAGTTTGGCCGCCAGCAGGTACGGCTTCAAAAGTATTGGATGTGCCGTACCCGAGCAGGTCGACAATGTCGGCAGTGCCCACCAGTGAGCCGGTTGCCAGGTCTGCAGGAAGCCGCTCGGCCTTGTTGGAGAGGAACAGGGTCCCGGCGCTTCCGGAGAACGCGAGACTGCCGGTATCGGCATCGGCGGGCGGCAGGTCAAGGCCCTTATCCCCGTTGGAGTTGCCCTTGATCAGGTAGTAGTCATTGGCTTTGATGGTGCCCGCAAGCCCGGTCAGCCCGGATGGTGCCACTGAGCCTGTGGCTGAGCGGTACTGCAGTGACCAGCCGCTCAGGTTGATGTCTGCATTTGTGGGGTTGTACAACTCCACGAATTTATTTTTGAAGCTGGCGTTCGCGCTGCCACCGTTGAGGTACGCCTCGTTGATGATGACGTTGGGTACCGCTGGTAGAGCCGCGAGTGGAGCGGCAGGGGCGCGATTTCCTTCCGTTCCCAGTTCCGCCGCGGATTCGGTTGGTTCGGGGGCAACGTTGGCAAGGGCTGGCGAGATCGCCAACGGCGCCACGGCCAGACCGAAGGCCAAGGCGGCCCCCAATCCTGCCTTGTAGAAGTTACTGCTCGTCATGTCTCCAACTCTCGAAAGGGTGGCACACCGTTGTGCCGTGAGTGATGATGAACCGCAGCTTTGGCTCAGTGAACGGCAAAGAGCAATCCCAGAGAGCGAACTGCGGAAGCGTTAATGAGCCAAGCACATAGATGTGAATCATTCATGAACTAGTGGCTTCGGTCAAGCAAATACAAGGGTTTTGTGCGGAAGTGGGCACATGTGGGAGTAAAAGTAACATCGGTCGGGGTATGCCCGCATTGGGGAGCTGGAATCCGAAGAAAAAAATATTTTGAAACTTGATTCCAGAAAAGTGTTGCCCAAGTCACAAACTTAAACTAGAGTCTAGTTTCAGTTAACAAATGTCCCGCTCGTCGGACCGCTTCCCTTCAGGAACGGTTCGGCCGTGATTTTGGAGTGATTCAATGCCTTTGTCCCTCACAGAAGAGCACGCCGATCTGGCTGCCGCAGTTTCAGACTTCGCGGACCGGTTCGCCGACGTCCTGCAGACCCGTGAACTGTTCGAGGCCTACGGCGCCGGCGGCCGCCCGGCGCACTGGGGCGAACTGGTGGACAACGGACTCCACGCCCTGCACATCAGCGAAGAGCGCGGGGGACAAGGCGGAACTGTCGCCGACACCGCAATCGTGGTCGAGGAGTTCGGCCGCCGACTGGTGCCCGGCCCCTACGTTTCCACCGTCCTGGCAAGTGCTGCTGTCGCGGCCGCCGCCGAATGCAAGGCCTCCACACACGGCCTGGACGTGTTCGCGGAGGGTGCCACAGGTGCCTTGGCCATGCCCGCCGCCACGCTCACAGCCCTTGCCACAAGTACAGGGTGGATCATGAACGGGCGCACGGCTGTGGCGTCACTGCTCTCGGCAGAACAGCTAGTGGTTGGATTCACCGACGGCACACACACCCGCTTCGCCCTTATTGAGGCCGAGCGGGCCGGGGTGGCCAAGGTGTCCGCAAGCTGCACCGACCTGACTCGCGACGCCGGCACTCTGGTGATGGAGAGCGTGGTCATCGGCGCCGACGACATCCTGGCCGGGCTGGGCCTGGGCCACGTTGAAACCCTGCAGGCGGGCCTGCTCGCCGCAGAGGCTTCGGGAATCATGCGGTGGGCCGTGGAGGTTTCCACGGACTACGCCAAGATCCGCGAACAGTTCGGCAAGCCCATCGGCTCCTTCCAAGCCGTCAAGCACAAGTGCGCCAACCTGCTCATCGCCGCCGAACTGGCAACCGCCGCAGCGTGGTCGGCTCTGGTGGCCCTGGACCAGGACGCGGACCAGCAAGCGTTGGCCGCCGGGTCCGCACGGGAGGCCGCCATTGCCCAGGCCGTGGACGCAGTCACCGAGGCTGTCACCATCTTGGGCGGGATCGGCTACACCTGGGAGCACGACGCCCACCTGTACCTGCGCCGCGCCATGACCCTGGCCGCACAGGTGGCACCGGCCAGGGCCGGCATAGCCTCCGTTGGCCGTGTTGCGCTGGAGCTGGACCGCCGCATCGATATTGAACTCCCCGATGAGGATCCCGCCTTCCGCCAGCGCATCGCCGGGCTCCTGGACCAAGCCGCCGCCATGAAGAATGAGCACGACGGCGGACGCTGGAACTCGCGCGGTACGCAGCGGACATTCCTGGCTGAGAACGGCCTCGCGGCCCCGCACTGGCCCGCCCCCTATGGCTTGGCAGCCTCCCCAGGGGAGCAGGTGATCATCTCCCAGGAATACGCCCGGCGGAATCTCATCCAGCCGTCGTCGGTCATTGGCGAATGGGCCATGCCCACCGTCCTGGCCTTCGGCAGCGAGGAGATCAAGGAAAAGTTCGCACTCCCCACACTGCGGGGCGAGCTCATCTGGTGCCAGCTCTTCTCGGAGCCTGGCGCCGGTTCAGACCTGGCCGGGCTGTCCACACGTGCCAATAAGGTGGAGGGCGGCTGGGAGCTCAAGGGACAAAAGGTGTGGACCTCCGGGGCGCACGAAGCCGATTGGGGCATTTGCCTGGCCCGCACCGACGCCGACGTGCCCAAGCACAAGGGGCTCAGCTACTTCCTGATGGACATGCGCAGCACCGGCGTGGACATCCGGCCTCTGAAGCAGTCCACGGGCGATGCGGAATTCAACGAAGTCTTCCTGGACTCCGTGTTCGTGCCCGACGCCTACCTGCTCGGCGAACCTGGCCAGGGCTGGCGCATCACGGCCACCACCTTGCAAAACGAGCGCACCCAAATCTCCTCCGGAGTATCCGCCGGCGCCGAGGAATCCCTGCGTGAGCTCATCCGGGAGCAGGGGTACTGCGCAACGGAGGAGGAGGCCTTCACCGAGCTGGCCCGCATCGTGGCTCTCAGCAGCGCCATCGGTGCTCTGAACCTGCGTGAAACCCTCCGCCAGGTCAACGGCCTCCAGCCCGGGGTCGGCTCGTCCCTGGCCAAGGTTGCCCACGCCAGGCTGTCCCGCGAAGCAGCCACCCGTGTGTTGCAGTTGGCCGGTCAGGGCGCCCTGTTTGCCCAGGCCCCGGGCGACGCGGTCACCGGGATGCTGGGTGTCCCGCAGGTCCTCATTGGCGGGGGAACCGTTGAAATCCAGCTCAACGTCATTGCCGAACGCATTCTAGGCCTGCCGCGCGGCTAGGCCGGAAACGCGGCCAGCGCCAAACACAGCCAGGCCGGCTGTGGGAATAGAACGTCAACACTCCATGCTTCACCGAAAGGAAACCTTTTCGCATGACAACGATGACAGGCGAGGCCACTCCCTTGCAGAACATTCACACAGCAGGCGCCGCAGGCGCTGCGGACTCCACAGCGCAGGGCAAAGCAGTGCAGGGCGCGGCCGTGCAGAATACGGCCGTGCAGAACCTTGACACGGCCCGGCTGCGCGAGCTCGTTGAGCCTCGGAGCATTGTGATCATTGGCGCCAACACGAAGTCCAGCTGGTCCCACTTCACGCACAGCAACCTGATGGAAGGCGGCTTTGCCGGGGAACTGTTCATGGTCAACCGCCGCGGTGAGGAGTGCCACGGGCAGCGCTCCTACACTTCCATTGCGGAGCTGCCTGCGGTTCCCGATCTGGCCATTGTGCTCACGGGTACCAACTCGTTGGAGACCGTGCTGGAAGAGGCCCGGGTCAAGGGCATCCGGAACCTTATCCTGCTGGCCTCGGGCCTCGGCGAGGCGGGGCCGGAGGGTGCGGCGCTGCAGGAGCGGCTGGTGGAGCGCGCCCGCAATGCCGGACAGCTGATCCTGGGCCCCAATAACCTTGGTTTCATCAACTCCCACGCGAAGGTCGCCGCGTTCAGCCACATGACGCAGATGCCCATGATCGCCGGAGGGGTCGGTGTCGCCAGTCAGTCCGGTGCCCTGGCCATCTACCTGTTGCCGTACATGGCCTCACGCGGGGTGGGATGCTCGACGGCGGTCACGGTAGGCAACGAGGCCATGGTCTCGGCCATCGACGTCATGGACATGCTGGTGGAGGACGAAAACACACGGGTCATCGCCGCTTACCTGGAACAAATTTCCAACCCGGAACGGTTCCTCGCCGTGGCCGAAAGGGCCCGCCTGGCCGGCAAACCGATCGTAGTATTCAAGGCCGGCCGGGGCGAAGCCTCAGCCCGCGTGGCCGCCGCCCACACCGGTTCGCTGGTGGGCGATGACAAGGTTATTGACGCAGCCTGCAAGCAGTTCGGTGTTGTGCGGGTGGACAACATTGAAGACCTGGTGGCCACCGCCGGCATCATGGAATCCTATGGCGCCCTGTCCGGAAACAGGGTGGGCGTGGTCACCGGATCCGGTGCCATGTGTGCCTTGATCGCGGAGAAAGCCGAACTGGCGGGCCTGGAACTGCCGACACCCGCAGACGCCACCGTCCGTGCCCTGTACGACGCCGGGCTCCCCTCTTTCTCCACGATCAACAACCCGATGGACACCACCGGCTATATTTCGGTGGATCCGACTATCATCACCAAGGCCAACCAGTGTTTCATCGACGACGAGAACTTCGACTTCATCGTGGTCAACAGCTCCTGGCCGGAGAACCAGCTGATGGCAGACATGGGCCGGTTGAACCAAGACGAGTTGCACCGCCAGCTCACGTCATCGACAAAGCCGGTCATCAGCATGAGCTTTTTGCCCACCACCGTCACAGAATTCGGGCGCGCTTTCGCCAACGAGCATGGCCTGCCGCACTCCTCGGACTCCTTTGACCGCGGCATCCCGGCCGTGGCCCGCAGCGCCTGGTGGAGCAAGCGCTCGGATGAACTCACCACAGACCCGGCCGTGGCGCCGGCAGAACTGATTGAGAAGCCCGCAGGGGCTCAGACATGGACCGAAATTGAGGCCGGCGCGTTCCTGCGCAAACACGGGGTGCCCTACATCCCGGCCGCGATCGCAACCTCCGAAGAGGAGGCCGTGGCCGCAGCCGGAGACATGGGCTACCCCGTGGTCCTGAAGATCGCCTCCGAAGATATTGCGCACAAGACCGAAGTGGGCGGAGTCCGGCTCATGCTCCGTGACGCAGCGGCCGTCGCCGAGGCGTACAACTTCATCATGACATCCGTGGCAGACCTGGCCCCGGGTGCACACATCCAAGGTGTTGCCGTCTCTCCCATGCGGCCCGCCGGCAATGAGCTACTCGTAGGCGTTGTCCGGGACCCGCAATGGGGACTGGTGCTCGCCGTCGGATTTGGCGGGGTCATGGTGGAGATTCTCAAGGACTCCGCACTGCGCCTGTTGCCCGTGGGGCCGGCCGAGATCCGCCGCATGCTCGAATCCCTCAAGGGCATCGAATTGCTGACCGGTTTTCGTGGCGGCGCAGCCACAGACCTGGACAAGCTGGCCGAGACCATCTTCCGGATTTCCCAGGTGGCAGTGGGCCTCGGCGACGAGCTTGAAGAGCTGGAAATCAACCCGCTGCGCGTTGCCGGCGACGAGATTGAAGCCCTCGACGCCCTGATCCGCTGGAAGCAGCAGTCATGAAAGGCCCCGAACACGGCCGCACTAAGGCCCGGTGGTACCGTTGATGGTCAACCGGATATTCACGCAGGAGGCGAGTCATGACCGGAGTGCTATCTGGGGAAAGGACCGAGCTTCCCGCTTATCAAAAGCTGCGGCGGCAACGGATCCTGGACGCCGCCAAATCGCTGCTGCGCGACCACGACTACGAATCGATCCAGATCCGCGATGTGGCCGCAGAGGCCAACGTGGCCCTGGGCACGCTGTACCGGTACTTCACCTCGAAGGAACACCTGTACGCGAATGTTGTGTACGACTGGAGCGTGCCGTTCAACTCGATGGACCAGTCATGGGCGGAGCACCAAGGCACCACGGAGCGGATCAGTCAGCGGCTTCGCATGGCCTTGGCCGCGTTCGAGAAGCAGCCGAACTTCTACAAGGCGATCCTGATGCTGCGCGCCACGAACGATCCGGAGGTTTCCGAGCTCATGCACCGGCTTGGAACAGTGCTCGAGCAACCGATCCACTCGGACCTCTCCATGTTCTTGGACGACGAGGCGGCGGACATCACCGCCATGGTCTGGTGCGTGTTGATGGATCTGGTGGCCAGGCTGCTGTCGGGGGACAAGACGCTCACCGAGGCGCACCGGATCTTGGACAGGTTTGTCCAGATGATCGGCCTGCGGCTGGCACAGTTCGAGGCCGGGGCGCACTAGCCGGTCAGACCGGGGGGCTCCTATGAGCGCCCACGAACTGGACCACCTGGCCATTGCGGTGCCTGCCTGGGAACCGGCGGGCACGCTGCTGAACCGCCAGCTGGGTGCGCGCTGGGCCAGCGGTTTCAAGATGGAAGCGTTCAGCCCCTGCCAGCTGGCCGTTGCCGATGACATGCGCTTGGAACTTCTAGAACCTGGCAGCGGGGAACACTCGTTCATTCAGCGTTTCCTGACCGAGATTGACGGTCAGGGCGGCCCCCACCACATCACCTTCAAGGTCCATGACATCCGGGCCGCCATTGCGGGAGCACAGGAGGCCGGGATCGAGCCGATCCTGGTGAACCTGGCACATCCGCAATGGCAGGAAGCATTTCTGCATCCCCGGGATACTGGCCTCGGGTTCCTGGTCCAAATGGTCCAGGCGCCGCTGAGTGTGGAGGAGCTCACCGCCACCTCCGACGGCGGAACCCTCGCCTGCCCGTGGGAACAGACGGACACGGCGGCCCTGCGCATTCCACTCATTTACGGATACGTCGCGGACTTGTCCCGGGCACGGACGGTCCTGTGCGGGGTGCTCGGCGCCAAGCAGTACGGCGCCGGCACTGCAACCGCCGGCTTCCAGTGGGACGCTGGCGCGGACCTGTTGCTGACGGAAACCGGAGCAGACGGTGAAAGCTTCGGCATTGCCGGCCTGCTGGCCTTGGACGCGGCAGCGGACTGGTCCCGCAGGGATGTCCCGGAACAGCTGGATGCACTGCTGGCCAGCGGTACGGTTCACCCGGGCATCGGCCTGAAAATCTCCATCCTGCAGGGCGCCATCCTGCAGGGCCGCCCGGCCGGAACAGGGACCTAATTCCAGCAGCACCGCCAGGTGCCATTTCCCGGCAGTACGCCAGCCAACTACACCCAACAAACCACCACACCATCATCGAGTGCACCCAAAAACAGGGGCAGAGGATGAAAACGAACAATTATTTGAGGAGATCACCATGGGACTTCGAGGAGAAGCCGCAATCCTTGGTTTTTACGAATTGCCGCCGCAGCGCAAGCTGGCCCGCGAAAAAACCTTCAACCTGGAACAGTGGGCCAGATTGTCCAAGGCCGCGCTGGACGATGCCGGGTTGGACGCCACGGACGTGAACGGTATTGTCACACCGTTGATTGGTGAAGCGAGCATGTTTGTGCCCTCCACCATCACCGAATACCTGGGCATCGACGCCAACTTTGCCGAGATCGTGGACCTGGGCGGGGCCGGCTCTGCCGCCGCCGTCTGGCGGGCCGCGGCCGCCGTCGAACTCGGTTTGTGCGACGCCGTCCTGGTCACCTTCCCGGGGACGCACGAGGTACCCACCCACGAACGTCACCCCTTTGTCATGGAGGATTCCATGTACTTTGGCGCCTCCTCCAACAAGTACGGTTCCCCGCAGGCCGAATTTGAGATCCCCTACGCCAACCTTGGTCAGAACGGCCCCTACGCCCAGATCGCCAAACGCTACGGGCACGAGTTCGGTTACGACGAGCTGGCCATGGCGAAGATTGCCGTGGACCAGCGCACCAACGCCTGCGCCACCCCCGGCGCCGTCTTCCATGGGAAACCCATCACGGCCCAGGACGTCCTGGACTCGCCCATGGTCGCGGACCCGCTGCACATGCTCGAAATTGTGATGCCCTGTCAGGGAGGCGCCGCCGTCGTCATTGGTAACAAGAACATGGCGGCCAAGTCCAAAAACCGTCCCGTCTGGATCAAGGGATTCGGTGAACGGGTGCCCTACAAGACACCTACCTATGCGCGGGACCTCATGTATTCGCCCATGGTCCATGCCGCGGATCAGGCGTTCACCATGGCCGGGATTGGCCGGGATGAGGTGGACATGGTCTCCATTTACGACTGCTACTCCATCACCGTGCTCATGAGCCTGGAAGACGCCGGTTTTGCTGAAAAGGGCAAGGGCATGCAGTTCGTCAACGAGCACGACCTCACGTTCCGGGGCGACTTCCCGGTTAACACGGCCGGTGGCCAGTTGTCGTTCGGCCAGGCGGGCATTGCCGGCGGCATGCACCACGTGATCGACGGCGCCCGCCAGATCATGGGACGCGCCGGAGAAGCACAGGTCGCGGACTGCAACCGCGCCTTTGTCACCGGCAACGGCGGCATCATGAGCGAGCAAACAGCACTGATTTTTGAAGGGGAATAGGAACACACCATGAGCACCACCTACACACAGCCCGTCTTGACACCGCCGCTTCCGGTCCCCACCCCGATCACCAAGCCTTTCTGGGATGCCCTGGCCGAGCACAAGGTGCGCATCCAGTACTCCCCGTCCCTGGGCGAGTACATCTTCTACCCCCGCCCGCTTGCGCCGCGCACCTTGGCTGACGATCTGCAATGGCGTGAGATCTCCGGGGCCGGAACCCTCTACACGTACACGATCACTACTCGTCCGGTGGCGCCGCACTTCGCGGCATCGGGGCCCATGGTCCTGGCCGTGGTGCAGTGGGATGAAGGCCCCAAATTCTCCACAGAGTTGGTCAACGTGGCCCACGAGGACATCCAGATCGGCATGCGGGTTAAGCCCGTGTTCTGCGACTACCCCGAAGCGGACGTCACCATGCTCCGCTACGAGCCGGAGGCCTGAGATGGGTATCGCAACGGAAGAGCAGCGCCCCGCAATTGTGCTGCCGGAGGTGACACTGCCGGAGGTGACGCTACGTATTGGCTCCACCACGCGCAGCACAGGTGCCGGCACCTACCACCACATCAACCCTGCCACGGGAGTTCCCGACGCTGTTGTGCCGCTGGCCGGCGCCGCCGATGTTGACGAAGCCGTTCAAAGCGCACACGAGGCATTTGCGGTGTGGAAGGCAACACCAGCCGGGACACGTGCCCGCGCACTGCTTACACTCGCCCGGCTGGTAGAGGAGCACACCGCGGAATTTGCCGCACTCGCCACCGCCGATAACGGCACACCACAGGCCACCGCGGCGGCGATGGTGGGTGCCGCGGCAGAATGGATCCGCTACTACGGCGGCTGGGCGGACAAGCTGCCCCTGGGCCGCGTCACCTCCGTGGCCGGTGCCGGCGGTTCCTTCGGGCACACCCTGCGCCAGCCCTACGGCGTGATTGGGGTGGTCATTACCTGGAACGCACCACTGATGTCCTTGGCCATGAAGGTCCCGGCCGCGTTGGCGGCAGGGAATACCGTGGTGGTCAAGCCGAGTGAATTGACGCCGTTCAGCGCCATGCTCTTTGCCGATCTGGTCCGCGAGGCCGGCATTCCCGACGGCGTGTTCAACGTACTCACCGGCGGCGCCGAGGCCGGTGCTGCGCTTGTCTCGCACCCCCTGGTCAAGAAGGTGACGTTCACGGGCGGCCCTGACACTGCACGGAAGATCACCGCGGCCTGCGCCCAGACGTTCAAGCCCGTCGTGTTGGAACTGGGCGGCAAGTCGGCGAACCTGGTGTTTGCCGACGCCGACCTGGACGCAGCGGCCCTGCATGCGGCCTTCATGGCGTTTGGCATCATGACCGGCCAGGCCTGTGCCCTGCCCACGCGGCTGCTGGTGCAGGATTCCATCCACGATGAGTTCGTGGCCAAGGTGGCGGCCATCGCCGGATCCTTCAAGGTGGGCAGCCCACTGGAACTGGACACCATCTGCGGACCTGTCATCAACCAGGGTGCCATCGATCGCATTGAGGCCATGGTGGCCCAGGCCCGGAACGACGGCGCCCGCATCCTCACCGGCGGCACCCGCCTAGGCGGTGAGCTGGCAGATGGCTACTACTATCCGCCAACGGTGGTGGCGGACGTGGACCGGGACAGTGAGCTGGCCCGGCAGGAAGTCTTTGGCCCCGTCCTGGCCGTCATGCGCTTTAGCGACGAAGCCGACGCCGTGGCCCTGGCCAACAGCACCGACTACGGACTCTCAGGCTATGTATGGACCTCGGATGCCAAGTGCGCCATGAGGGTCGTGGAGCAGCTGGAAACTGGCGAAGTGGTGGTCAATGGCGCACCCAACGCGGTGGCTGAGCGCCCCTTCGGCGGTATTGGCCACTCGGGCACCGGCAACGAAGGCGGGTTGGAGGGGCTAGAGGAGTTCTTCTGGACGAAGTCCGTCGCCTACGGCACCAACTAGGCGCCCTGCCTGGCGCTCCTGTTCCACCCTGCATGTGCCCTTTCTGCATGTCCCCTTTGCCCTGCGGCGCACCCCTGACGGTGTGCCGCAGGCAAGCGTGTCAAAAACCGTCGTCACCGCCGCATGAGGTGGTGTGGGCCGGGAATGGCCGGCACGTCATCTTCGTGTTCGTCCGCCGTTCCAAGGAATGTTCGTTACATTGCCCACCAATTCCTTCAGGGCACAACCACTTTCTTTTCAGCACACCCACGAAAGGCTGGACGAAGATGTCCTTCGCTAATCTCCGGAAACCCGGAACCCTGAACACCCTCAAACGGCCCGGATTCGCCGCCGTCGTGACAGTTCTCATCCTGGCCGAAGTTGTCTCGGCCTTTGAATTATCCATGATGTACGTAACACTGCCCACGCTGATCAAAGAATTCAATGTGGATGCCAGCACGGTTGCCTGGGTTGTCACGGCCTACCTGCTGGTCTCCGCCTCAGCCGGTGTCATGGGCGGACGCTTCGGTGACATGTACGGCCGGCGTAAGGTCATGATCATCGTGTTGATGATCGCCTTTGCCGGCTCGCTGATCTCCCTGATTGGAGGCAGCCTGGGCATGATCATCCTGGGCCGTGCCATTCAGGGCACGGCCGGTGCCTTGATGGGGCTCGCCTTTGGCCTGGCACGTGAACACATGGCCAAAGAACGGATCCCCGTGGGTGTCTCCATGATCGGAGCCTCGGCCTTGATTGCAGGTGCAGGAGGTGCGCTCATTGCCGGCATCATGATCCAGGTCTTCTCCTGGCACCTGATCTTCATCTTCTCCGCGATACTTGCCGTGGTTGCCGCCGTCGCCATCCTGGCCGTCATTCCCCGCGACACCCTGATTCCCAGCAAGGAAAAGCCCGACTACCTAGGCGCCGTGCTGCTGCCGATCGCAGTCAGCGCCATCCTGCTAGCACTTTCCGGGGCCTCGAAGACGGGGTTTGGTTCAGTGCAGTTCCTAGGCCTGATCACCGCAGGCATCGTCGTTACGGCCATCTGGGTGTGGTGGGAGCTGCGCGTTGAGTCTCCCATTGTGAATTTGAGGATGTTCAAGAACCGCCAGGTCGCGCTCGTCATGACGGCCACCATGCTCGCTGCCCTCGGACCCATCGGCGGCATGTCCGTCCCCACCCAAATGGTCCTCCAATACCCGACGACCTTGGGCTTTGGCCTCGGTTTCGCCCCTGCAATCGCCGGCATTTTCAGTGCGCTGACGGCCGTTGTCGGCTACCTGTTCTCTCCGCTGGGTGGCAAGCTGGCCTTCCGCTTCGGTGCACGCTCCGTTTTCATTGGTGGACTGTGCCTCATGGCGGCGGCCATTCCCATCATCCTGCTCACCTATGGCAACGTGGTGGCATTCTGCCTGGCCATGGCATTGAACGGCATTGGCGTCTCCCTGACCTTCGGCGCCCTGCCGAACGTTCTCATTGAGGCGATCCCAGAAACCCACACCTCGGAAACTGCCGGCACCAACACGATGGTCCGCAACATTGGCCAGTCCGCCGCCACTGCCATCGGGGCCATGATCCTTGCCAGCTACCAGAACCCGGAAACCACCATCGTGGCCCAGGGCGGCATCAGCGCAAGCTTTGTCTTTGTGCTGGTGTTCGCCATCCTGGCCGTGCTCGTTGCCCTGTTCCTGAAACGCCGTCCGGTGCAGTGGGTCCCGGAAACCACCCAAGAACGTTCCACGCGGCGCGGAACTCTGGCCAAGGATCCCGTGCCGGCTGCCAACTGAGTTGGGCCGCGCAGCCTAGAAGGTGCCCTAAACGCCGCACCATTAACAACCACTGCACACAATCGGGCGCCCTGCGCATCCCTATCTGGGAAGCGGCAGGGCCCCTTGTTGTATGTGCCGGGGCCCAGCCCGGGGAGCGGGGTGGACAAATGATACCGGCACAACCATAGACAAGAACTAGAATCTCGTTATAGTATTTCGTATAGAGTGATCCACGCCACCTTTGGGTGGCCGTCTGAATCGTTGGGGAGAATCCCCATGAAAGGAGCAGGACTGTGGCGATCCACATGCACAACATTGGGAAGATGAGTGAGGGCGAACCCTTCTCCTGGACGTCGAAGGATGCGCTGCTGTATGCGCTCAGCGTGGGGGCCGGGGCCGGGGGTCCGGCGAAGAATCTGGCCTTCACCACCGAAAATTCACGCGGCGTGGACCAAAAGGTCCTGCCCACATTCGCGGTTGTGCTTGGCTCAACGTCCGGATCCATGGACGGGCTGGGCGACTTCAAACTATCGCAGATCCTGCACGGCGGCCAGCAGATCACTCTGCACCGGGAGCTGGCTACCAGCGGCACCGTGATACCCGTCAGCGGCATGAGCGCCGCCTATGACAAGGGCAAAAATGCGGTCATCGAGCTGAGCACGGAACTGCTGGACGCGGCGACCCGCGAACTCGTAGCGACGAGCGTGACCACTATGATCATCCGCGGCGAGGGTGGCTTTGGCGGGCCCGCGGGACCCTCCGAGCAGTGGAAAGTTCCGGACCGTCCGGCCGACGTGATCGTTGTGGAGAAGACCTCCCTTGACCAGGCCCTTATCTACCGGCTCAATGGCGACAGGAACCCGCTGCACTCGGACCCGCAACTGGCAAAGATGGTCGGCTTCGACCAGCCGATCCTCCACGGCCTGTGCACCATGGGCTTCGCCGGACGGGCGGTCCTGGAGCAGGTCTGCGGTTCCGACGTGGAGACCTTCGGCACCCTCAGTGTCCGCTTCGCCGCACCCGTGGTTCCCGGCGACGAACTAGCTACCAGCATCTGGAAGACCGAGACCGGTGCTGTGTTCCAGGTCCGGGTAGGGGAGACCGTAGTGCTGGACCGCGGAAGCTACGCACACCGCCGCGCGGTCGCGGGAGAAAGCACTGACCACCTAGCAGCGGCCACGGCCTAATGCCGTCCGGACGGGAAGAAAAAATCATGAAAATTGCAGTTCTCATCAAGCAGGTCCCCGACACCGCCGACGACAGGAAGCTCACTTCCTCCGGCGCCGTCGACAGGTCCGCCAGTGACCGGGTTGCCGACGAAATCACCGAACGCGCCCTGGAAATCGCGCTGCGGGAAAAGGACGCTGACAAATCAGTGGAGATTGTGGCCGTCACGATGGGCCCTGGCACGGCTCTGGAAGCGCTGCGCAAGGCACTCTCAATGGGTGCGGACTCGGCCATCCACGTGGTTGACGACGCGCTGGCAGGCGCAGACGCACTCACCACGGCCAGGGAATTGGCCGGTGCCATGCAGGGCGCAGGCTTTGATCTGATCGTGGCCGGCAACGAATCCACCGACGGCCGCGGCGGCGTTGTGCCGGCCATGGTGGCCGAACTTTTGGGACGGCCCTTCCTTGGCTCGTTGGACACCGTGGTGATCAAGTTAGGTACTGTGTCCGGGCAGCGGCAGGACGCCGAAAGCGTCCAGCAACTGACCGGCGCACTCCCTGCCGTCATCTCGATCACGGAAAGTTCCGCCGAGGCGCGTTTCCCCAAGTTCAAGGGCATCATGACAGCCAAGCGCAAGCCCGTGGCTGTGGTTGGCGCTGCCGTGGTTGGCGCTGCTGGGTTTGGCACTGCCGTGGCTGGCGCTGCTGGGTTTGGCACTGCCGTCACCCACGCCAACGGCAACGTGGTCCTGTCCACGACCCTGCGCCCGGCCCGGACGGCGGGTCTGAAGCTCGTGGACGACGGAACCGCCGCCACACAGCTCGCTGACTTCCTCAGCGCCGAAAACCTGATCTGAAAGGGCTGCCCATCATGAGCAACATTCTCGTCAACATTGAACTTGCAGCTAACGGAACACTGCGTTCTTGCACGGCCCACCTACTGGGTCTGGCCGCACGCCTGGGCACGCCGGTCGCCGTCGTAGCCACCCCTTCGGGTGCTTCGGAGGAACTCGCTAAGGAACTGGGCGGACTGGGTGCGGCGGTGGTCGTTGACGGTCAGTGCCCGGCGTCGAGTGGCCTGGTTGCCGCCGGAGCCGTGGCTGCGCTGGCCGATGCCATCACCCGCCACAAACCGGCTGCGGTGCTGGCCTCTACAAGCCCTACGGCACGCGAGGTCATTGGCCGTCTGGCTGCCCGCACCGGCAACGCCGTCATGGTCGACGCCGTGGACGTTACCAATGACGGCGGCCGGATCGTGGCAAGCCATTCGATCTTCGGCGGAAGCTACACGAATGAATCCGGAGTTGGCGCGGGTGTTGCGCTGGTCACCGTCTCCTCTAGCAGTTCCGAACCAGCCCCGGCCGTTGCTTCACCCGTGGTGGAGGTGCGCCAACTGGATGTTTCCACGCAGGCCGCCACCATCAAGGCCGCCGAGACGGCTTCGGCAGGCTTTGGCCGGCCCGAGCTCCGCTCGGCCCGCATCGTCGTCTCGGGCGGCCGCGGACTGGGCTCGAAGGAGAACTTTGTGCTGGTTGAGGAACTGGCCGACATGCTCGGGGCGGGGTTGGGGGCGTCCCGGGCAGCAGTCGACGCCGGGTATGTTCCGCAGAGCTGCCAGGTGGGCCAGACTGGTGTCAGCGTTTCCCCCGAACTGTACCTGGCCGTGGGCATTTCCGGTGCCATCCAGCACCGGGCCGGTATGCAGACGGCCAAGCGTATTGTGGCCATCAATGAGGACGCCGACGCCCCCATCTTCGATGTTGCCGACTTTGGCATTGTCGGGGACCTCTTTACCGTCCTGCCCCAGTTGCGGGAGGCCATTGCAGCACGCAGCGGCGTTCCCGCGGGCGTCTAGAGAGGTTGCCGGATGTCGCTGCAAACTAAATCGAAACAACAAGCCTCGGACGGGGGCAGCCGTTGGGTCCGTCCGGCCGTGTGGGCTGCCGCCGCCGTGGTGGCCCTGGCGGCCGTCGTAATTTTGGCCCGTTGGGCCCGCGAGCTGGCTCCGGTCCAGGACTTCCTGCTCCAGTTCCCCGGCCACAGCGAACTGCCGGACAATGCGCCCGTCGGGATTCCCGCGTGGCTTGGCTGGCAGCACTTCCTCAACGCCTTTTTCCTGGTGCTGATCATCCGTTCCGGCTGGCAGGTGCGCACCACCGCCAGGCCCAAGGCGTATTGGACACGCAAGAACACGGGGCTGCTGAAAACAAAAGGCAAGCCGGCCAAGATCAGCCTGGAACTGTGGTTCCACCTGAGCGTGGACGTGCTGTGGCTGCTCAACGGCGCCGTGTTTGTGGTGCTGCTGTTTGTCACCGGCGCCTGGATGCGCATTGTGCCCACAAGCTGGGACATTTTTCCCAACGCGCTCAGCGCCGGGCTGCAATATGCGTCGCTGAGCTGGCCAGTAGAAAATGGCTGGGTCAACTACAACGCCCTGCAGGTCCTGGCCTACTTTGCCGTCGTCTTCATTGCTGCCCCGTTGGCCGCCATCACGGGCGTCCGCATGAGCCCGGCCTGGCCCAAGGACAAGGCGGCGCTCTCGAAGGCCTTCCCCATTGAAGCGGCCCGCAAAATCCACTTCCCCGTCATGTTGTTCTTCACCGGCTTCGTCATCATGCACGTGGCGCTGGTGCTGTGCACGGGAGCGCTGGGGAACCTGAACCACATGTTCGCCGCGCGCCAGGACGCCGGGTGGCTCGGCTTTGGCATCTTCGCAGCCTCACTGGTGCTCATGGTCGGGGCGGTGTTCCTGGCCCGGCCCCTCTTCCTGCGGCCCATTGCAGGCGTGATGGGCAAGATTTCCAAGTAGCAAGGCCTGGAAGTCCATAACCACAAAAAAGCGGCCCCAGTGACGGGGCCGCTTCTTTTGTTTATGCGCGGAAGGTAAGAGATTCGAACTCTTGGTACGGGGTTACCGCACACTGGTTTTCAAGACCAGCTCCATCGGCCGCTCGGACAACCTTCCTTACCCTAGTAGTGTTTCATAAGCAGGGCCGTGCCACCAAAATGAGTACGGGGCCTGTGAAGGTTTAAAGGAATGAAACGGCAATGGAGAACGTCATGAAGGCAGTTATAGCAACAGGTGCGGGTGGCCCAGAGGTTTTGGCAGTAAGTGAGGCCTGCGCCCCGGTAACGGGCCCCGGAGAGGTCCTTATTGACGTTGTTGCCGCCGGAATCAACCGGGCGGACGTGCAGCAGCGCCGTGGTTTCTACCCGCCGCCAGCCGGAGCGTCAGAGATTTTAGGCCTTGAGGTCTCGGGTCGAATTGCCGGTTTTGGCGCAAATGTGACGAAGCCGTTTAGCCTGGGCCAGAAAGTTGTGGCATTGCTCACAGGTGGTGGATATGCCGCGCAAGTGGCGGTTCCAGCGGGTCAGGTGCTGCCTTTGCCGGATGGTATTGATGTGATCTCTGCTGCGGGATTGCCAGAGGTTGCCGCCACTGTTTATTCAAATCTGTTCATGACGGCACAATTGCAGGCGGGCGAGACCGTCCTCATCCACGGCGGTGCCGGCGGAATTGGTGCCATGGCCATCCAGCTCGCCAAGGCGGCTGGCGCTCACGTGGTTGCCACGGCTGGAAGCGATGAAAAAGTTGCCATGCTCACCAGTTATCTCGGCGCGGACCTGGCCGTCAATTACCGCAGCGAGGACTTCGTGGAGCGGCTCAATGAGTTCACCAGCGGGCAGGGAGCGAACGTGATTCTCGACGTCGTGGGGGCCAAATACCTGGCCCGCAACGTCGCCGCACTGGCCACCTACGGCCGGCTGGTGGTCATTGGCTTGCAAGGAGGTGCGAGTGCGGAACTGAACTTGGGTGCCCTGCTCACCAAGCGTGCGGCCATTATTGGCACCACACTGCGCGGCCGGCCAATCGAGGAAAAGACCACCATCATGGACGGAGTGCGCGAGCATGTTTGGCCGCTGGTGGCCAGTGGTGCCGTCAAGCCCATGGTGGATAAGACCTTCCCGTTAGAACAAGTTGGTGCTGCGCACGAGTACTTCGATTCGGGTACGCATGTGGGCAAGGTGCTGTTGACGCTTTAGCCTGGTCGGCCGGCGCAGGCTGGCTCATAATATCGGGCTGGCAGCTAGTCCTTGAGCCGGTATTTTCTCTTCAGGATGGCCAGTGCGTCTCTATTCTCTTGGATGTCTTGCAGCAGGAGGTCCTGCTCCGGCCCGGCTGGCAATGCCTCTGCCGCACGGATCTCAGTATCTAAGTAGGGCAGGGCAAGGCCGCGGCGACCGCGGGCCCGCCAGTGCCGGGACGAGCGCGGTCCTAGAAATGATGTCCACCAAAATACAGCCATCCAGAATGGACCCTAAAAGTGCGTAAGTGGACGCGCTTTCTCTGGCTTGGCTCGCTGAGATTCCCTGGGCCTGCGTCACTTTCACCGCAACAACGAGGAAAAAATGGCGGACGCTGTTGCCCGCAAGGGAAGGTTGAGCTGGGGGCCTAATGTGTTCGTGCTCCCACTGAAGTAGTACGTGACTCTCCACGCGCGCCGGTCACCGCGCAGACCACGCCACGCGATGTAGACCAGGCAGAGAGCGGCCAGCGCAAGCACGATGATGCAAAGTTGCATGCCCGGCTCGAGGTAGAAGAACCTCTTGATCGTGGCAGAAGGGCCTTACCAGTAAATTGCTACGTATTTAGACGTCTTTTATCCGAGCTGAATCAGCCTGCTTAAATGCCCAGAGGGCGTGCTGGGATTTGTCGATGTCCGCCATGTGACGCTGCTTTTGGGTCCGGGGGCCAGGATGGTCCGTGTACTTGAAGGTGGTTTCGGCCCCCAGGATCAGAGTAAAAAGACCTCCCGCGGCGGACCGCAGTGGCCAATTGCTCATGGCAGAAAAATCGGGAATCACGTGCAGAACTGTCCTTTCCAAGGGCTTAACCGTAGCAAAAGCAGAACGTCACAGTTGCACCCACCATACTCAGTAGCTATGTTTGCTATACGCGGTATGCATACCGTTGCGGCGAGGGTTCATTGGGGGCTTTCGCGCCAACTCAGGGAGCACCAGTGTCCATCAAGCATTCTTTATTGGCCTTGTTACAGGAAAGCCCGCGCTACGGCTACCAGCTGCGCGGCGAGTTCGAGGAGCGCACCGGCTCCACCTGGCCACTGAATATTGGTCAGGTCTACACCACCCTTGACCGGCTGGAACGGGATGAGCTGGTGGCGAAAGATGGGGACGACGGCGAAGGTCACGTCATCTACAGCATCACTGCCGCCGGACGCACCGAGGTGATGGATTGGTTCGCCCAACCCGTGGCTCAGGCCAACCCGCCGCGCAATGAGCTGGCCATCAAGCTGGCGTTGGCCCTGACCCTGGAGGACGTTGACGTTTCCGCCGTGGTTCAGGCCCAACGCACGGCCTCGATGAGGTTGCTGCAGGACTACACGCGGCAGCGCCGCACCGCCGCTACGACTGCCGGCGTTCAGCTGTCCAGCGAAGAAGCCGGTGATCCCAACGACGCCGCGTGGCTGCTGGTCCTTGACTCCCTGATCTTCAGTACAGAGGCCGAAGTGCGCTGGCTGGATCACTGTGAAGGTTGGATGGCCAAACGCGCAGCCTCAGCCGGCAAATCTGCAGCCACCAGGCGGGCCGAGCGTGCAATACCGGCGGACGTCAGCACCCCAACACTCACATCCACCACGAAGGCGGCCAGCAAATGAGCAATGAAATTCTGCAGCTTGAGTCCGTCAGCCGGACGTATGGCGAAGGCGCCACCTCTGTTGCCGCGTTGCGCAACGTGAATCTGACCATTCATGCTGGCGAATTTGTGGCTGTTATGGGCCCCTCGGGCTCGGGCAAATCGTCCCTGCTGACCCTCGCTGGGGGACTGGACAAGGCCACCAGCGGTGAGGTTTACGTTGAAGGCACGCCGCTGGGTGGGCTGAGCATCAACGAGCTCGCCCGGCTGCGCCGCCGCGCCGTGGGCTACGTTTTCCAGGACTTCAACCTGGTGCCTACCCTGACGGCGTCCGAAAACGTGGCCCTGCCGCGTGAGCTTGACGGCACCCCCGCACGCAAGGCCCGCCGTCAAGCCAAGGACGCCCTGCGCCTGGTGGGCATTGAAGATCTCGCAGACAGGTTCATGGACCAGATGTCCGGCGGCCAGCAGCAGCGCGTGGCCATTGCCCGTGCCATTGTGGGCCAGCGCCGTTTGATCCTGGCTGATGAGCCCACCGGCGCCCTCGACTCCGCCACCGGCGACGGCATCCTGGAAGTGTTGCGCAACCGCGCAGAAGCCGGGGCCGCCGTCGTCATGGTCACGCACGAGGCCCGCCACGCAGGCTGGGCAGACCGTGTGGTGTTCCTGAAGGACGGGCGCATTGTGGATGAGGCAGCCTCGCAGCACGATCCTTCCGTACTGCTCTCCGGTTTAGCACACTGAGGTGGCGCTTGACCTGAAACCTGTCAAGGGCGGCGGCCAGCACCGGCTCAAAGTTGCCCTGAAAATGGCGTGGCGGGACATCCGCCGCCACAGGGGGCGTTCCGCACTGATCGTTGCGCTGATTGCGCTGCCCATCTTCGCCATGTCCTTCGCCGCAACGGCGGGCATGAGCACCATGCCCACGAATGCTGAGACTGTTACCACGCAACTGGGCCAAACCCAGGGCCGACTTGGCACCCTGGGCGCGCAGAATGCGAAGGCCATCCAGTCCATCGGCGGCGACACTGGCTACGGGGGTTGGCATGGCGGCGGGGAACCCGACCCTAACTTTGTGCCCACCGCACCCATGGACGCTGTCCCGGCCGGTTTCACCGTGCTCCCCTGGCATTCCACCACGGTCCACACCGCGGTGGGTAAGGCGCAGGTGGAAGTGAACACCACCGTGACGGACGTGCTGAACCCGGCGTTCAAGGGCAAGTACACACTGCTGGACGGCGCCGCCCCGGCCACTGCCTCCCAGGCTCTTGCCACCCGAGGCTTGCTGGAACGTTTTGATCTGGCCCTCGGCGATGAATTGACGACGTCGGCCGGCACCTTCGCCATTGTCGGCACCATCCGTCCGGAGGGCCAGGGGGACGGCGAGTCGTACCTGTTCCTCACTCCGGAACAGCTGTCAGCCGCGCTGACGCAGAACCTTGGCCCGGCCACCGCGTATTTGGTGGGGGAGCGGGCCCTGCGCTGGGATGATGCGAAGGAACTCAACGCCCAAGGTGTGGTGCTGTCCTCCCGCAGCTTGATCTTGGACCCGCCCAGCAAGGCCGAACTCGGGGCGGATGCAGAGATCCTGCAGAACGGCTGGCGCAGTTCTGCCATGGTCCAAATGTTCCTCATGGGCGGGCTCATCGGTGTGCTGGCCCTGCTGGAAGTGGGGCTGCTGGCAGGAGCCGCCTTTGCCGTAGGCGCACGCAAGCAGCAACGCGATCTCGCCCTGCTGGCAGCATCCGGAGCTGAAAGTTCCATGGTGCGCACCACCGTCACGGCCAGCGGGTTGTGGCTCGGTCTGGCCGGCGGCGTCATTGGTGCCGTGCTCGGCACCATTGCCGCCGTCATCACCGTGCTGGTGGTCCGGAACCAAGGGTTGACCATCTTCACGGGGCTGCACCTGATGTGGCTTCCCGCCCTGGGGCTGATCCTGGTGGGCGTGGTGGCAGGGCTTGTGGCTGCCATGGTGCCGGCCCGGGCGGTGGCCAAACAAGCCACGTTGTCCGCGCTGAAGTCCGGCCGCACTGCCGACGCCCCGTCTAAATGGGGTACGCGCATCGGGGGAGGGTTGCTGCTGCTTTCAGCAACTCTTATGGCCGCCTCTAGCATTGCCACGATTTTCCTGGGCGGCAATGATACCCAATACCTATGGGCGCCATGGCTGGCAGGCGCCGTGGTGGTGGGTGCTGTACTGCTCGTATTCGCACTCATTTTCATGACGGGGCGGCTCATTGAACTGTTGACCACCAGGACTTCCTGGCTGCCGTTGCCGTTGCGGTTGGCGGCCCGCGATGCTGCCCGCAACAGGGGGCGGACAGTGCCGGCCGTGGCGGCAGTCCTGGCCGCAGCAACGCTCTCGGGCGCGCTGATGGTAGGCACAGCTAGCACCATGGCTGACGCCAGCGACAAGTACACCTGGCAGGCCAACCTGAATCAGAGCGTGCTGTTGCTCAATTACGTTGACTACAACTATGTGGACGTTGGTGGCGGTGCCATGAGCAGCAATGCGGCCACGATGGTCACGGTGGACGCCGAGGATGCCAACACACTGCTCAAGGAAGCGCTGGGCGCCGGTGTCAGAACCCAGCTGTTGCGCGGAGTGCCGGACACCAGCAAGTGTGAGATCGACCAGCAAAACGAACAAATGAAAAGTCCGGGTCAGGAACTGAAACCTACCGTGGCGTGTCCGCGCTGGTTGTTGGCAGAACCAGTGGGGAATAGTTGCGAGCTAGGCAAGGACTGGAAACCAGTGAACCTGGACCACTGGCGCTGCACCGGAGCCTTGGCTGATAGTGGAAATATCAGGAACCTGCCCACCTTCGTGGTGGGTGGGGAAGCTGAACTGGCTGCGCTGCTGGGCCGTGCGCCCAGTGCGGAGGCGAGGAAAACCCTCGCCACCGGTGGCATGGTCCTCGCCAACAAGGTGTACTTGCAACCCGATGACACGGCCACGGTCATCAGCTACGACCCCTCCGACGAGGAGAACTTCCAGGGCTACGATCCAACCAGCCCGGACACGAACTACATGCGCCACCAGTGGAAGGCGCTCACCTCACACAGCATCCCGGCCGTAGTGGATGCACCGGAGAAGCCGTTACCCTACTTCGGCATCATGTCCCCGGACGCTGCAGCCGCCGCAGGGATGCCCGTGAGCGATCAGGCTCTGCTGGCCACCATCCCGGAGCCGCTGGCGCCAGCTGAACGGGACCAAGTGCAATCGGCCATGACACCCGTGCTTGATCAGAACGGCTACATGAACTTTGAGACGGGACCGGCCACCAACATGGCCATCATTTTGTGGGTCATCGTCATTGGCGGGGCGCTCATCACACTCAGTGCCGCTGGCATCACGGCAGGCTTGGCGCTCGCCGACGGCCGCAACGACCACGCCACCTTGGCCAGTGTTGGTGCGGACACCAAGCTGCGCAAGGCCATCTCCGGCTCGCAGATGCTCATGACGGCGCTGCTAGGCACCGTGTTGGGCGTGATTGCCGGGGCCATTCCCACCGTGGTGGTGCTCTCGCAACAGCGCGGCGCAGCGATTGTGGTGCCGTGGCTGCAGCTTGGCGCGCTGGCTGTGTTGGTTCCGCTCTTCGGTGCGGGTGCTGCCTGGGTGCTGACCAAGGGGAAACTGCCCCTGACACGGCGGCAGACCCTGGCCTAAATACCTTGAAAGCACCAGGCCGGGAGCCGCCCAACGCTGGTAGGGGCCTCCCGGCGTCGTACTTTAATTCCTGTACTTCAATGCCTGCGGGACGAACTATTGGATCACGCAGAAACGCGCTGTGGCGTCCGTTCACCGCAGCAGAGCCACCGTTCGTCGATAAAAGGTGGTGTTTTCCCTCACAGGAGGGTAAGGGCCGCAAGCTATTGGTAACTTATTGAAGGTTTTAGACAGACTCAAAGGAGAGCAGCATGCCAGTATCGCCAAACGCACCAGCCGATCCAGGGGATCTTTTAGTCCAAGATCCACAGCTTCCACCCGTGGCGGTGGATTTGGTCAAGGATGCGCAAGCCCACAAGTGGACACCGCTGAAGATCGCCATCTGGTCCGCGATTGCGCTGCTGGGTGGTGTGGCTTGGGTGGTTCTGGCCGTGGTGCGCGGGGAAACTGTCAACGCCATCTGGTTCGTGTTCGCCGCAGTGTCCACCTACCTGATTGCGTACCGCTTCTACTCCAAGGTCATTGAGAAGTATCTGCTGCGGCCCAATGACAAGCGGGCAACCCCGGCCGAATACAAGGCCGATGGCAAGGACTACGTTGCTACCGACCGTAACGTTCTGTTCGGCCACCACTTTGCCGCGATCGCCGGAGCAGGGCCTCTGGTGGGACCCATTCTGGCCGCCCAAATGGGCTACCTGCCGGGCACCATCTGGATCATCCTCGGCGTGGTTTTTGCCGGCGCCGTCCAGGATTATGTTGTCTTGTTCTTCTCCATGCGCCGTGGCGGACGCTCCTTGGGCCAGATGGCTCGGGAAGAGCTGGGCCTCATTGGCGGCACGGCCGCACTGATCGCCACCTTGTTGATCATGATCATCATTGTCGCGATTCTGGCATTGGTGGTTGTCAACGCCCTAGGCGAATCCCCGTGGGGCGTGTTCTCAGTCTCCATGACCATCCCGATCGCCCTGTTCATGGGTGTTTACCTGCGCTACCTGCGCCCGGGGAAAATCATGGAAGTTTCCCTCATCGGCTTCGTTTTGTTGATGGCCGCCATTATTGGCGGCGGCATGGTGGCAGCCACTGAATGGGGTGCCGAGACCTTCAGCCTGGACCGCACCACCTTGGCCTGGGCAATCATCATTTACGGTTTCATCGCTGCCATCCTGCCGGTCTGGCTGTTGCTGGCTCCTCGCGACTACCTCTCCACGTTCATGAAGATCGGCACCATTGTGATGCTGGCCGGCTCCATTGTGCTGGTCCGTCCCACCATCAACGTCCCTGCCTTTAGCGAATTTGCTTCCCGCTCCGACGGCCCGGTGTTCTCCGGCTCGCTGTTCCCGTTCCTCTTTGTCACCATCGCCTGTGGTGCGCTCTCCGGTTTCCATGCACTGATCGCCTCCGGCACCACCCCGAAGCTGATCGAGAAGGAACGCCAGGCCCGCTTCATCGGTTACGGCGGCATGCTCATGGAATCCTTCGTGGCCATCATGGCACTTGTGGCCGCACTGTCCATTGACCGCGGTATTTACTTCGCCATGAACGCCTCCGCAGGTGCCACCGGTGGCACCATTGAGGGCGCGGCAGCTTTTGTGAACTCGCTGGGCCTGACCGGTGTGAGCCTTGACCCGGCCCTGCTTGCACAAACCGCGGCCGACGTCGGTGAAGAGTCGATCGTTTCGCGCACCGGCGGTGCACCCACCTTGGCTGTGGGCTTGGCGCACATCATGCAGCAGGTGGCCGGCGGGCAGGCCATGATGAGCTTCTGGTACCACTTCGCCATCATGTTTGAGGCTTTGTTCATCCTTACCGCAGTGGACGCCGGAACCCGCGTGGCCCGCTTCATGCTGCAGGACTCCATTGGCAACTTTGCCCCGAAGTTCAAGGACAACTCGTGGCGTCCGGGTATCTGGATCACCACCGCCATCATGGTGGCAGGCTGGGGAGCCATCTTGATCATGGGCGTCTCCGACCCACTCGGCGGCATCAACACCTTGTTCCCGCTATTCGGCATCGCCAACCAGTTGCTGGCAGCCATAGCCCTGGCCGTCTGTTTGACCATTGTCGCCAAGAACACCCGCATGAAGTACCTGTGGATTATCATCGCCCCCTTGGCATTTGTGACCGTTGTGACAGTTGTGGCGTCTTACCAAAAGATCTTCTCCACTGTTCCGGGCGTAGGCTACTGGGCTCAGCACCAGGCGTACAAGGAAGCACTGGCAGCTGGCAAGACGAGCCTAGGAAATGCGAAAACTGTGGAAGCCATGGAAGCCGTGGTCCGCAACACCGCGGTCCAGGGCACGCTGTCCATCATTTTTGTGTTGCTTTCCATCATCGTGATCACCACAGCCGTCCTGATCACCGTCCGTTCCGTCCGTGCCGGTGGCGGTCCCAGCATGGAGGACCCAGCCATTGCTTCAAAGATCTTCGCACCGGCGGGCATGGTGCCCACCGCGGCAGAGAAGGCACTGCTCAAGGAGTGGTCTGAGTCCGGTAAGCAGCCGGCACGGCAGGGACACTAGGCATGGAAACCCTGCGCCGGGCGGCGGAAATGTTGGCAGCCGTGAACAAGTACTTCATGGGAGTTCTCGGGGCGGACGCCTACGAGCGCTACCTTGAGCACCACAGCGCCACCCGCTGCGAGGCCCCTGCCCTGAGCGTGAAGGAATTCTGGCGAGATAAGAACCAGCGCCAGGACACCAACCCGGAGGGCCGCTGCTGCTAAGCGCTCTGTGAGAGTGTGCCAACGTGCCGAGGGCGGGTGAAATTTCACCCGCCCTCGGCACTTTGGCACGCCCTCCACGGGTGAGGCCCTTGTGCGGCCGTGAGAGACTGGCACTATGAGTGAAAAGGCGCAGATCCCGGCCCCTGACGACGCGGCCGAAGGCACAGTTTTGGTGAACACCGCGGATGCCGGTGGCAGCCAGGGAGCAAATGGCCCTGGAGTAGACAGCCCTGCGGAGCAGGAATCCAAGGCAGCCAAGAATCAGAGCAATATAGCGGAGCTGGTGGACCAGCCAGCCAAGGTCATGCGTATTGGCACCATGGTCAAACAGCTCCTAGATGAAGTCAAGAGTGCCCCGCTTGATGACGCCGCGCGGGTCCGTCTGGCAGAAATTCACCAAGCGTCCATAGCCGAGCTGGAAGATGGCATGGCCCCGGAACTCATCGCGGAACTGCACCGGCTGAGCCTGCCTTTTACGGACAACGTCACGCCATCTGACGCTGAGCTGCGCATTGCCCAAGCACAGCTGGTTGGCTGGCTGGAAGGGGTGTTCCACGGCATTCAGACCGCGCTGGCAGCCCAAGCCATGGCGAACCAGCAAACGGCTGCCCGCCTTGCCATGCACCAGCTGCCGCCGGGTACCATGATCGCCCCCGGTGTCATTGTGGGCGAGAACGGTGAGCCCCAGCGTGCACCAGCGGGCCGTGGCATGCCGGCCAGTGCCCGGCCGGAAGGCGCCGCTTTGGGAGGCCCCGACGCAGGCGGGCCGGGGCAGTACCTCTAGCATGCTCAAAGGACTCTTTGGTGCCTCCCGCCAGGCCAAGCGCGACGACGCCGAGCTCGGCAAAGGCGTCTGGCGCCGCGACCACGACCGCTTCCGGCGCGGGCTGGACCGTTTTCACCAAATGCTTGAAGGCTTAGAAGCCGCTGGTGCTGCCGGTGCCGCTGGTGCTGAAGGAGCTGCCAAAGCCAGTGGTCCGGCCAGCGGCCCTGCGCCATCCCCGGTGTGCTCCGAGGGCACGTATCAGGCCATGGTTATGGTGGCCAACAATCTTGCGGATTTGCTGCCCATAGTCCATGGGATCGTCATGGAAGCCCAGCGCACGGCTCCCAGTGATGGCATGGAAGTCCCGCTCGGCACTGGCGGCTACCTCAATGATGTGCACCGCGAGCTCTCCCGCTCCGGAAATGCCCTAGCGGCCGCTGCCGAGGCTCTTGCTCTGGTGCGGCTGGGTGTGGGGGAGGCGTCCGGCGTGGAACTTAAGGCGGCAATTGTGGCCCGTCACGTGGAGCGGGCCGGGGAGCTGTTGCACAAGCAGGCAACGTCCTAGCCATAGCTTCGGGAATCCTACGCGCTGTCCCTGAAGAAGTTATAAAAAATGTATGAGCTGCGTCATAATTGGGGTGAAGTGAGGATAGCCTGCCCTCTGGTGGATTACGATCGAGTTATCTAAGCTATTTATTTCAACCGCCGAAAGGCTGCCCTATGAAGACTTGGCCCACCCTGACCATGCTGCGCAAATCCGCCCTCACGGCTGTTGCGGGAGCATCCATCCTCGCCCTTGCCGCCTGCGGCGGCACCACGTCGCCGGCGCAAAGCAGCGGAGCAGCCGGTGGCACGGATGATGCCATCACCGTGTACAACGCCCAGCACGAATCATTGACGCAGGCTTGGGTTGATCAGTTCACCCAGGAAACCGGCATCAAGGTCACGTTGCGTCAGGGCAGCGATCTTGAGCTCAGCAACCAGATCATCGCCGAGGGGGCCAAGTCCCCGGCTGATGTTTTCCTGACGGAGAACTCGCCCGCCATGACGCAGGTGGAAAACGCAGGGTTGTTCACTGACATCAGCAAGACCGTACAGGGTCAGGTTCCGGAGCAGTTCCGTCCCTCCACTAACAAGTGGACAGGAATTGCTGCCCGCAGCACCGTCTTTGCGTACGATAAAACAAAGCTCAGCGAGGCGCAGCTGCCCAAATCCATCATGGACTTAGCCGATCCTGCGTGGAAGGGCCGGTGGGCGGCATCGCCGTCTGGCGCTGACTTCCAGGCCATTGTCTCCGCCATGCTGGAGCTCAAGGGTGAGGACGCAACACTGTCCTGGTTGAAGTCCATGAAGGAAAACTTCAAGGCTTACAAGGGCAATAGCACCGCCATGAAGGCCGTCAATGCAGGAGAGGTTGAAGGCGCCGTCATCTACCACTACTACTGGTTTGGCGATCAGGCCAAGACCGGCGAGAACTCCAAGAACGTGGCTCTGCACTACTTCAAGAACGAAGATCCGGGCGCGTTTGTCTCCATCTCCGGTGGTGGCGTCCTCGCGTCCAGCAAGCACCAGGACAGTGCTCAGAAATTCTTGGAGTTCGTCACGGGCAAGGCCGGCCAAACGGTATTACAGACTGGCACCAGCTTCGAGTACCCGGTTGGCAGCGATGTCCCGGCCAACCCCAAGCTGATCCCGCTAGCAGATCTGCAGGCACCCAAGATCGACCCGGCGAAACTGAATTCTGCGAAGGTTAGCGATCTGATGACCCAGGCGGGTCTACTGTAGTTTCAATGGATTCTGCGCAAAGTACGACGCCGTCACCCACCTTGGGTGCCACGATCTCACCGAAGATGGCCAGGGGCCGGGGTTCACACCTGGGTCCCTGGCCCGTTGTTGTACTTTGTTTTGTGATCGCAGCATTTTCGTTACTACCGCTGGGCTTTGTTGTGGTTGCCACCGCCAACACTGGGTGGGATTCCATTGTTGCCCTAGTGTTCCGCCCACGGGTGGGCGAATTGGTAATAAACACCCTGTTGTTGGTGCTCATCACTGTGCCGCTGTGCGTTGTCATTGGTGTGGGCGGGGCCTGGTTGGTGGAACGTACCAGCCTGGCCGGACATAAGGCGTGGGCGGTGCTTCTGGCAGCGCCTTTGGCCATCCCCGCATTCGTCAATAGTTATGCCTGGGTCAGTGCCATTCCCTCGCTGGGTGGGATCTTTGGGGGTGTGCTGATCTCAGTACTGTCCTATTTCCCGTTGGTTTATATTCCTGTGGCAGCAGTGCTGAGCCGGCTTGATCCAGCGTTGGAACAGTCCGCAGCGTCTCTGGGACTTAGCCCCTGGAAAGTATTTTTCCGTGTGATCCTCCCACAGCTTCGGTTAGCCGGGGCGGGTGGGGCATTGTTGGTGTCCCTGCACTTGCTGGCCGAGTACGGCGCTTTCGCGATGATCGCCTTTGATACCTTCACCACCGCCATCTATGACCAGTTCCAATCAACCTTCAACGGTGCAGCTGCAAACATGCTTGCCAGCGTACTGGTCATATTTTGCCTCCTGCTGCTACTAGGAGAATCTAAGACGCGCGGCCGTGCCCGCTACGCGCGGGTGGGCGCAGGCGCGCAATCCACTCCGCACCGTGTGCCACTAGGGCGTTACCAAGGGCTGGGGCAATTGCTGCTGGCCGGTGTGACAGCGTTGGCTCTGGGCGTCCCCTTGTGGCATGTGGGACGGTGGCTGGTGGCTGGCGGAGCCGTTATTTGGCAGCGCCCCGATCTCCTACCAACATTGCTGCACACCCTGGGGTACGGTGCGGTGGGCGCCTTGGTAACCATTGTGTTGGCCTTTCCGCTGGCATATTTGGTGGTCCGTCATCCCGGACCAATGAGTAAGATTTTGGAGGGTGCAAACTACATTTCCAGTTCCATGCCAGGGATTGTGGTGGCGCTGGCGCTGGTGACCATTACCGTCCACAACGTGCCTGCCATTTACCAAAGTTCTCTGGTGCTTGTGGGGGCGTACGCGCTGCTGTTCATGCCGCGGGCCTTGGTGAACCTGCGGGCGGGGCTGGCCCAAGCGCCGTATGAACTCGATGAAGCCGCGCAAGCGTTGGGTAAACCGCCGCTGATCGCCTTCTTGCGGGTGACGCTACGCCTGGCAGCCCCGGCTGCCGCCGGCGGGGCCGCCCTGGTATTTCTTGGAATCGTCAATGAGCTGACAGCAACGCTGCTGTTGGCGCCCAACGGTACCCGCACTTTGGCCACCCAATTCTGGTCATTGAGTAGCGAGATCGATTACGTGGGTGCTGCCCCTTATGCCTTATTAATGATCTTGCTTTCAGCACCCATGACGTATTTACTGTTCGTGCAATCCAAGAAGGCGGCCGGTCAATGACCACCCACCCCCACGGTTTCAACACTCCGCGTCCCAATGAATCCTCCGGTGCCCGTCATGTGCGCGGCGGTCCTCCCCCGGGGACACCTGAAAGCTTGACTTTTGTTGATGCTGCCAGTGACGCTCCAGACCACTTGCAGATCACTAATCTGCGCAAGAACTTTGGCGGTGCGGAAGTCCTCAAGGGGGTCAATCTGGATGTTGCCCAGGGGCGCAGCACAGCCATTGTGGGACCTTCGGGCTCTGGCAAAACCACACTTCTTCGGCTCATTGCCGGCTTTGCCTCTCCCAGTGCGGGCCGGATAGCCTTGGGCGGGGAAGAAGTAGCCGGGCCATCCACCTGGCTTCCGGCCCATAAGCGCAGTGTTGGCTATGTGGCTCAGGATGGCGCGTTGTTCCCGCACTTGAGCGTGGGGGCAAATATAGCCTTCGGCCTGCCTTTGCGCGGCAAAGCGGCGGCGCTTCGGGTGGGGGAGTTGCTGGAGATGGTTTCCATGGACACCTCCTATGCAAAACGCCGGCCCCACCAGCTTTCCGGTGGGCAGCAACAGCGTGTCGCCTTGGCGCGTGCACTGGCCCGGCAGCCCCAGCTGATGCTCTTGGATGAGCCATTTAGTGCACTCGACGCGGGATTGCGCGTTGCTACCAGGCGCGCTGTCTCACAAACACTCAAACAGGCCGGGGTGACCACCATCCTCGTCACCCATGACCAATCAGAGGCCCTCAGTTTCGCCGATCAGGTGGCCGTGATGCGTGATGGCAAGTTGGCTCAAATTGGGAGCCCTTTTGTGGTGTACACCCGCCCCTCGGACAGGGCCACCGCAGAGTTTCTTGGCGACGCCGTCATCATTGAGGCATGGATGGAAGGTTCCTTGGCCTTGTGCTCGCTGGGAGGAATCCCAGTGCGCCGCCCACCGGTACAGGGCAAGGTTTATTTGATGTTGCGGCCCGAACAAATCCGCATTTCCAGCAATGGGCCCATCCGTGGACGCGTGGTGGACACCGATTACTTTGGCCCCGAAACCACTGTCCGAATACAGCTGGAACCTATTTTGGTGGACGCCGAACACCCTGCGGACCCCCACCAGCCTGTTGGTGGGGAGATTATCAACATCAGGCACTGGAACGCCATGCTGGCCCGTCCTGGTACCGAACTATCACTGAAAGTGGTGGGTGAGGGCGTGGTCTTTCCCTGGGACTAACGTCAGGTGTGCCGCAGCCGTGCGGTGATTTCAACATAGCCGGTGAGCGCCACCAGAAGGCCCGCCACCAGAGCAAGCACCACGGCGGCTGGCTGGGTTGCGCTAGCCGGAATTAGGCAAAGCGCAATCACCACGGTGGGGATGCTCCAGATCAGGACCGTGCGCGGAGGTTGTCCGTAGCGCAGCGAGGCGGCCGCGTTAGTGGCGTAAAAGAGAGCGATCCCGCCGCCCAAGGCGATGGTTGCGCCTAGCGGCAGCGGCTTGAACGGTTCCGGGATGGCGGTGGCAATGCCTGCGGCGAGTGAGGTCACCCCCAGAACCAGCACGAACGGCATGAACAGTGTGGTTTGCAGGATCCCGGTGAGATCGCCCCGTTCGCGCAGGTGTTCCAAGCCGCTGGACAGCGTGCCCATGCCGTATTGGAAGAAAGCCCAGCCAAGCAAGGCCACGATGATGAACCCCAAGGATGCCACGAGGCCGGTACTGGGGCTCCAATCGGTGGCTGCCTCGTTGACAATGCTAAACACCGATTCCCCCAGAACTATGATCACAAACAGGCCCAACCGTTCCCCTGCGTGCTCAATGTTGATGGCGGCCATGCTCCGGTTGGCCCCGATTCGGTTGCTGTTGGCCACCATGAGAATTTCAAGGGCTATCGAAACCGCCCAGAGGCTCACGGTGGCGGCCAGTGGCAAGAACGCTGCAATGAGCCACAGGGCCGCGGTTCCGCCGTTATAGACCCAGATCCGCCACGGCGAATCGGTGGAGAATGTGCGGTGCTGGTACAGCCACAGAATGAGTAGGACTATGCGCATGGCGGCGTTTGCCAGCGAGAAGGCCCATGCCCGCTCGCCAAAGGCTTCCGGGGCGGCTGCCGCCATAAGTGCTGCTGCGGCCATGGCAGCCAGCATGGCCACCCCAAGCACCCGGGCTGTCAGGCCGGGGAGCAGATTCACTACCGAGACAATGTTGGCCCACGCCCACCAGGCGGGGAAGAACAGCAGCACGTAGGTGCCAAATTCCGCCCAGCCGGGATCGCCGTGGATGCCGTGGGCCAGCTGTCCCACGAAGGCCACGAACACTAAATCGAAGAACAATTCCATCCAGTGAACCCGCCCGGGTTCACGCGCCGGCTGCCGGGGTGCGGTTGGGTGAGGTTGAGGTTTTCTGCTCATGGGCACATTTTATGCCCGGGGTTCCGGCCTGCTGGGTACGGGACTTTTCCCGGGCGTATCCTCATCCATCCGGGAGAAATGGTGGTTTAGGTATGTCCTTAGCGACCATTTCTCACGGATCGATTCTTACCGGCAGGCACTCGGACTCGGAGCGAAGGAATAGCGGTTGGCTCAAGCCATGGTTTACAGTCCAAACCCGGGATTTGTGGGGACACAACCAGAAAACCCCCGGATTCCTTAGAATCCGGGGGTTTTAGTGGAGCCTCCAAACAGAATCGAACTGTTGACCTTTTCATTACGAGTGAAACGCTCTACCAACTGAGCTATGGAGGCCTGTGCTGGTTTGGGCCCTTGCGGGATCAAGTACCGAACACAAGAAACTACTCTAATCGGTGCGGGCCGGATGTACAAAATCGGCGCTGCCGCCCGTCCCGCCGCCCGCCCCGCCGCCCGCTCTTCAGCCCGCGCCGGTGCCGGGCGGCAAAAGTTAGCAGCGCGTTCCCGCGTTCGGTACCTTGCCGTCCACAAAGTAGTCATCTACTACGGACGTCAGGCAGGCGTTGGCACGGCCGTAGGCGGTGTGGCCTTGGCCTTTCCACGTCACCAAGACCCCGGAATCCAGCTGCTTGGCCAACGCTTCTGCCCAGGTATAGGGAGTAGCAGGATCGCCCGTTGTGCCGACCACCAAGATGGGTCCGGCCCCTGCGGCGGTGATCGGCGCGGGCGCACCCGTGGCCGGGAAGGGCCAGTATTTGCAACTCATTCCCGAATAGCTCAGCAAGTCCCCAAAGGTGGGGGCGGCCTTCTTCAAAAGCTCTGCCTGTTCACGCATGTGTGTCAGATCCGAGTTCATGGGGTAGTCAAGGCAGTTGATCGCGGTGAAGGCGGCGGCGGTGTTGGAATTGTACTTGCCATCGGAGTCTCTATCCGCAGAGAAGTCCGCCAGCATGAGCATGCCCGAGGCGTCCCCGGCAAAGGCTTGTTTCAAGGCGCCCGTCAAAGGTGCCCACAAATCGGTTGAGTACATGCCGAAGGCGATGGCCCCGGTGAATTCGGTTCCGGTCACAACGCGGCCCTCCGGGGTTTGTTGGGGTGTGGCGGTGTAGACGTCGTTGAGCTCCCGAATTTGGGCCATTGCCTCATCCACAGTCCCGGATACGGGGCACTCGTTGCTGCTCAGGCATTCCGCGGCCCAGGCCCGCAGGGCGTTTTCAAAGCCAACAGCCTGGCCCATCGAGACCTGATCAATGTTTAGTGAGGGGTCCATGGCGCCGTCTAGTGAGAGCCGCCCTACTCGAGAAGGAAACAACCCGGCGTAGGTGGCGCCCAATTTGGTGCCGTAGGAGAAACCCATGTAGTTCAGCTTTGTATCTCCCACCACGGCACGGAGGATATCCATGTCACGGGCGGAGCTGACGGTGTCCAGGTAGGGCAGGCTCGGCCCGGAGTTTTGCTGGCACAGCTTGCTCTGCCGTTTCGCCTCCGCCTCCACCGCGGCGATTCCGGCCGGGGAGTTGGTGTTGAACTCCTCCTGCCGCGCCGAGTCCATCTGAGCATCGTTTAGGCACTTGACCGGAGCCGAACGTTGTACCCCGCGCGGGTCAAAACCCACCACGTCATAGGCGCCGCGCAGTTTGGCGGAAAAATAGGAACTGGCGCCGTTCTTGACCATGTCCACACCGGATCCCCCCGGCCCGCCAGGGTTGATCAGCATGGCGCCTTGGCGCTTCCCGGAGGCGGGAAGGCGAATCACCGATAAGTTGATGGCCTCCTTCTTCGGGGCCGCATAATTCATCGGAACGCTCACCTCGGCACACTGGAACCCCCCGCTGCACGAGGTCCAGGTCACCGTTTGGCCGTAAAAGGTCAACAGGTCCGCAGGCACCTCGCCCACTGTTGACGGATCCGCGGAGCTGACCGAGGGTTGTTCTGGCGCCAGTACGGAGCACGAGCTCAAGAGCAGCCCAAGAAGAGCCGCAGCGGCGGTGAGGGACAGGCGGAGGCGGGGTCGCCGTCGTTGGTTTCCGGCAGGCATATGGGAGTCCTTCACGTTTTAGAGCAGGCTTACTGCCATGGCTTCAAGAGCCAGCAGCGGGGCAACATTGGTGGTGGTGAGCCGGTGGCGCACGGCATTGATGGCATCCATACGGGCAAGGGTGGCTTCCGCACGGGAGTTTTGGGCAAAGGCGAACAGGTCTCCCCTGAGACCTTCATTGACGAGTTCAACGCCTTGGGCCAGCGCGCCGTTCCCGCCGCGGGCGGCTAGCTGCAGAACCAGCACATCCCGGTAGAAAGAGAGCAGATCTGTCAGCGCCCGGTCCAAATGATCCGTCACCGAGCGCTTGGCGCGCCGCTTCTGGTCCTCTTCCAAGGCACGCACCTGGGCGCGCAAAGGAGGTGGCAGCGTCCCAGTCTCGGGGGCGCCGAGGTTGCGCAACAGCGTGGCTTTTTCGCCGGCGTCGCGCTCTTCATTGGAGGAAGAGGCTTCTTCCTGGGCCAGCGCCAGCAGAGAAGCGGCCGCCATGACAGCCGTGGTGACGTCACGCAGATTCAGCGGCAGCCGGACCGTGGCATCGCGACGTTCACGGGCACCGGGATCTCTGGCGAGGCGCCGAGCAATCCCAATGTGGCTTTGCGCGGCGCGGGCGGAGATCAACGCAAGCGCAGGATCAATACCGTCGCGGCGCACCAGCAGCGCGGCCACATCCTCAACGGGGGGCAGGCGCAAGGTCAGGGTGCGGCAGCGGGACCGGATCGTCACAAGGACATCGGCCGGGCTCGGAGCGCACAGGATCCAGATGGTCCGCGGAGGCGGTTCCTCGATGGCCTTCAGCAAGACGTTCGTGGTGCGTTCGGCCATGCGGTCGGCGTCACCAACAATCATGACCCGCCACCGTGCGGAGGAGGGGCTGTCATAGGCCTTGCGGACCAGCGAGCGGGCTTCCTCAATGGTGATCGTGGTTTTCTCGGTGGCGATGAAGGTGACGTCCGCGTTGGTTCCGGCCATGGTGGTGTGGCAGGCCTTGCACACACCGCAGCCGCGGGCGTTGAGTTCGGACTGCTCACAGACCAAGGCGGCGGCAAAGGCCAGCGCCGCATTTGAGCGCCCTGAGCCCGGCGGGCCCGTCAAAAGCCACGCGTGCGTGGGGCTGCCAGACTGGGCGGCACGGCGCAGCTGCGAGACCACACTGTCCTGGCCCTGCAGATCAACCCAGACGCTCATGCCCGGGACCGTTTGTGCAACAGATCTTGTACATGCCGGGCCACAGATGCGGCAAGCTCATCCACGCTGCCACCGGCGGGAAGCACCACATAACGCTCGGGGCTGGCCGCGGCTAAGTCAAGAAAGGCGGTACGGATGGCGGCGTGGAAATGATCCGGTTCTGATTCCATCCGGTCTTCAGTAGCGTCACCGGCCGTGCGCCGTTCCCGCCCGGCAGTCGGGGAGACATCCAGCAGGACGGTCAGATCCGGCCACAGACCACCGGTAGCCCAATCGTTGAGATCCTTGATGGCTGCCGTGCCGAGTCCGCGCCCGGAACCTTGGTAAGCGATCGAGGAATCCGCATACCTGTCGCTAAGTACTATCTCTCCACGGGCCACAGCTGGAATGATGACTTGAGCCGCGTGCGCTGCCCGGGCTGCTGCGAAGATCAATGCCTCGGTCCGGGCATCGATTTCACCTTGGCCGTGATCCAGGACTAGGGAACGCAGCTTTTCGCCCACCGGGGTGCCGCCTGGCTCACGGGTGCGCAAAACTGTGTGTCCGGCGTGGGAGAGGGTCTTGGCTAACAATGCAGCCTGAGTGGATTTTCCAGCACCGTCGCCGCCCTCAAAAGCAATGAATAAGCCCGGCATCGGGGCAGCAGAATCAGTCACCCCACCAGCCTACCGGCCCAAGCTGAATGATTCCTTGCGGCACCGGAAGCTTATCCACAAGGACAGCGGCTCCAGCCGCCACGCCAGGGCGGTGGCCCGCCACCCGCCTGCTCGGTGCCAGCCGCCACGCCCACCACGCCAGGTGGCCCGCCCGGCTAATGTCACAATGTGCGCGAGCGTGACGCAGGCGGTCTAGTGTGGAAAGTATGACGCACCAGCCTGCCAGCCATCCCGAACACCTACGCCCCGACACCCTTGTTGTGGCGGCAGGGCGCCCCCCACGCGTTCACGACGCCCCCGTCAATCCGCCGATCATGCTCTCCTCTACCTATGTGGGAACCGGGACCGTTGTCGATGGCGATCGGGCGTACGGACGCTATTCCAACCCCACCTGGGATCCGTTGGAGGAGGCACTGTCCCAGCTAGAAGGTGCCACGCTGCCGGCCCTCATTTTCGGTTCCGGTCTGGCTGCGGCTTCTGCCGCGCTTTCGCTGATCCCCACAGGCGGCACTCTCGTTATGCCCATCCACTCCTACCAGGGTGCGCTGGTCATGGCGCAGGAACAGGCTGCGAAGGGCTTGTTTACGTTGCGTACCGTGGACATCGCCAACAATGATGAGGTCATCGCGGCGTTGACGGGGGCGGGGGAGAAGGCAGCTGACATGCTGTGGCTGGAGAGCCCCACCAACCCCATGCTGGAGGTGGCTGATATGGAGTTGCTATGCCGTTCGGCCCAGGCGGTGGGGGCCATCATTGTCACCGATAACACCTTCTCCACTCCGCTGGTGCAAAAGCCTCTCGAGCTGGGCTCTGACATTGTTCTGCATTCAGTGACGAAGTACTTGGCCGGCCATTCTGATGTCATCCTCGGCGCCCTTGCCACCTCCCGCCCGGATCTGCGCGAGGCTCTGCTGCATCACCGTTCCATCCATGGAGCCATCGCCGGACCTTTTGAGGCGTGGTTGGCGCTGCGGGGCCTGCGGACTCTGGCGCTGCGGGTGGAACGTTCCCAGGCCAGCGCCCTTGAGCTGGCCCGCCGTCTGGACACGCATAGCGGCGTTGAGAAGGTTTTGTTCCCAGGCCTGGAGTCGGACCCGGGTCATGTCAGGGCCAAAGCACAAATGAGTGGTTTTGGTTCTGTTTTGTGCATTCAAGTGGCTGGGGGAGCAGAGGCCGCAACCGCCGTTGTGGAGGCGCTGGACTTGTGGACTCCCGCCACCTCGCTGGGCGGAGTTGAATCGCTCATTGAAAGGCGCCGGCGCCACGCCAATGAGCCGGATACTGTTCCCCAGAATCTCTTGCGCTTAAGCGTTGGTATTGAGAATGTGGAAGACCTCTGGGCCGATCTAGATCAGGCGCTGGACCAGCTCTCACAGCCAATATCCGGTGCGGGACTGTAAGCTGAGTCTGTGGTAAACATTATGCACTTTCTAGAGTTCCTCATCCTGGTGGCACTGGGACTGCTGGCCTTCGGCGTTCAAGTGTGGGCACTTGCCGATTGCTTGCGCACCCCGCCCAGTGACTTCGAACGCGTGTACAAGCGGACTAAGACGTTTTGGGCTGCCCTGACAGGCGGCGCTAGTTTCTTTGGGTTCCTGTACATCATTGGCCCCATCATGACCTTGACGGTGCCGCCGCTTGGCATGATGTTGCTGCTGACCTTGGGCGGCGCTACCGCTGCAGGGGTCTACTTGGCAGACGTGCGCCCGGCCCTCGTTGAGGTTCGCGCACGCAAGCGCGGCGGCCAAAACCGCGGCTCTTCCTGGTAATTGTTGTCCCTGTTAACCGTTGCCCTCAGGTACGTGCCCTTTAGCTAACCGCTGCCCTAGGCACCTGCCCGCTTTGGCAGGTGCCTGCGTAACCCTTAGCTGGGCTCAACCCTTGGCTATGCTCCACTGAACTTAGTTGGGATCCACTGCGGACCAGGCCACGGTCAGTTCACCCAAGCGCCACCGTGAGGGTGAACGCACCACTGGCCAGCCGTCGTCGTACATTTTTTGGCACATAGCCAGCCAACGCTGCCGGTTGCCAAAGGGCGCCAGCGCTGAGCCGGCCAGCCAATGCTTGTCCAGAGCCTGAAGGAATGTGTGGATCCGCTCGCCGGGCATGTTGTGGTGGATGAGGGCCTTGGGCAGGCGTTCGGCAACGTCGGACGGCAGTTCAAAACCACCAAAACGCAGCGAAATGGTGAGCGAGAGTGGGCCCGTGCTATCGAGTGCCACCCAGGTACTGCGCCTGCCAATCTCATCGCAGGTGCCATCCACAAAGATTCCCTGTGGGGCCAAGCGTGAGCAGACGGTGTCCCAGATCAGCCGGACATCCGCCTCATCATATTGACGCAGGACATTGAACGCCCGCACCATGGTGGCCTTGCCGGAGACCGGGATTTCAAAGCCGCCTACCCGGAAATCCAGGCCATCGTGCTCGAGTTTCTTCGCGATGCGAACGCGTTCTGGCTCAATTTCGATCCCCGTCACATGGGCCGCTGGGCACACGGCATGAATGCGCGAATACAGTTCAACAGCCGTTGCAGGGGAGCCGCCATATCCCAGATCAACCACAAGAGGGTTGCTTTCGCATTTCAGCCGCCAGGCTTGGGGACCTGCCAGCCAGCGGTCAACACGGCGCAGCCGGTTCGGATTTGTGGTGCCACGGGTCGCATTGCCAAAGGGCTTGTTGCGTTGGCGAACTACACGGTTTGAGGGGTCGGCTGAAGAGTTTCCCACTCGCTGCGCACGTTGAACCACTTAAGAATTTTATTTTGTGCACAGCGGTGGAACCGCCGTTTTTGACCTTTTCGCCCTGTGTTGCCAGTCACAATCACGTGCCTGTTGCCGGCGCTCTCTTCGATACCCCAGTTTTTGGGTGGGTTCAACCAGTGCTTCAAAGGGGTGCTGGCGGATAGAGCAGAGATGGCGAGCAACAGCCCAAAGTGCAAATCTGCGTAGTAATTCTGGCCCAACGAATACGCCCGGTAAGATGAAAGTATGACTTATACGTTGATTTTGCTTCGCCATGGCCACAGTGAGTGGAACGCCAAGAACCTGTTCACCGGCTGGGTGGATGTTGATTTGAATGATCAGGGCCGCACCGAGGCCGTACGCGGTGGTGAGATGCTGGTGGAGAAGAACCTTCTGCCGGATATTGTCTACACCTCGCGACTCAAGCGTGCCATCAACACCACGAATCTGGCCCTGGAAGCGGCCGATCGCGGCTGGATTGACGTCAAGCGTGACTGGCGTCTGAACGAACGTCACTACGGTGCGCTCCAGGGTAAGGATAAGGCCCAGACATTGGCCGAGTTTGGCGAAGAGCAGTTTATGGAATGGCGCCGCAGCTACGACACCGCGCCGCCTGCCTTGTCCGATGACAGTGAATTCTCCCAGGCTCACGATCCCCGATACGCGGATTTGGGTGAGGCCCTGCCGCGCACCGAGTGCCTCAAGGACGTCCTGATCCGTCTGCTGCCCTACTGGGAATCGGATATCAAGGAAGATCTCAAGGCCGGCAAGACTGTTCTGGTTACGGCCCACGGCAACTCGCTGCGCGCCTTGGTCAAGCACCTGGACGGCATCTCAGATGACGCCATCGCCTCGCTGAACATCCCCACGGGAATCCCGCTCGTCTACGAACTGGATGAGAACTTCGCCCCCATCACCCCCGGCGGCACGTACCTGGACCCCGAAGCCGCAGCTGCTGCTATCCAGGCTGTAGCGAACCAGGGCAAGAAGTAACACCTCTTAAACGCACGCGACTTTAATGCACCAGGGCGGGGCGGTACCTTTCACACGAAAGGTGCCGCCCCGCAGCCGTTCCCTACACACTCTCCACGCCCGGCCCTAGGGCGCGTGCCCCCATAAAAAATGCGCCCGCCTCCCACTAATGCGACCTGTAGACCGGGCGCATTAGTGGGAGGCGGGCGCGTAAGTTGCAGCGCGGCCGGAATTTAGAGGGCCAAGAACTCCTCGGGCTGCCATTCGCCCGTCACCAGGTAGGAGACTTTGCGGGCCACTGACACTCCGTGATCGCCAAAACGTTCAAAATACCTGCTGGCCAGCGTGACATCGACAGTGGTGGCGGCGGTTTCCTGCCATTCAGGAGCGGCCATGGTGGCGAATACGGTTTTATGCAGCTTGTTGATCTGGGACTTAGCCGCAGAGATCTCGGCCACCAGTTCAAGATCCCGGCTCTCCAAGAGCTCCGTGACCTTCCCCGCAATGAAGATGTCCAGACGGGCCAACTCGGCAAAAGTTTCCGTTAGAGATGCCGGGATCACTGGGTTAGGGAAGCGTAGCCGCGTCAATTGGGCAATGTGCCGGGCCAGATCGCCCATGCGTTCCAAAGATGCGCTCATACGCAGGGAGCCCACAATCATACGGAGGTCACTGGCCACGGGGCCCTGCAAAGCAAGAACGTCAATGGCTCGTTCGTCGAGATCGTTTTGCAGAAAATCGATCCGGGCATCGGCGGCAATGACTTCTTGCGCGCTGGGAAGATCGGCCGCAGCGAAAGAGGCCGTTGCCTTCGCGATAGCTTCGAGAACTAGATCAGAGATCTCAATCAGGCCCTCACCTATTTGGTGGAGCTCGGCCTGGAATACTTTGCGCACAGATGCTTCCTTTCACGGGTAGCCCACAACGGGCCTGTCCTGCCCTCCAATATGTCACCTGCATATGAACGGCTGGGCACCTGAAGGTGAACGTTAGCTGAACGCACGGTTTAGGGGAGCCGGTTGGTGAAAATCCGTGTCATCAGCACATAGGCTTGAGCTGTGGATCCCTTGCTGGTAGGAGTGGTGGCCGGGCTTATTGGCTTGGCCCTGGGTGTGTTTGGCATGCTCGCATTTAGTCTGAGCGAACGTTCACGCCAACGCACTGTAGACATTGGTGAACCCCTGTTGCCAGACGGTTCCGCCGAGGTTCTTTCCGTGGTGGGGAAGGCCTACATTGTCATTGACACGGTCGACGGCGTTGTCCGCGCCAGCCCGGGTGCGTACGCCTTCGGCCTGGTCCGCGGCCATACGGTGGTCCATCACGAACTCATTGAACTTGCCCACCGGGTACGTCGCGATGGTGTTATTGAAGAACGTGACCTTATTTTGCCACGCGTCGTCCTGCCTGGCGGAGCGGCTGCGCCAACGCCGCCCACCGAAGTCCCACCGACCACAGCAACCCACGCCACAGCGCCACCCGCTGACCTGTTCCCGGCGACTTCGGGTCAGGGCACCTTGGTGATCCAGGTGCGCGTTGCCCCTCTGGGTGAGGAGTACATCTTGCTGTTGGCGGATGACCGCACCGAGATTGCCCGAACGGAAGCCGTGCGCAACGATTTCGTGGCCAACGTTTCACACGAGCTGAAAACACCCGTGGGGGCCATCTCGCTTCTGGCTGAGGCGCTTGAATCGGCGCCGGAAGATCAAGCAACTGTCCGCCGCTTCGCCTCACGCATGATGACAGAATCTGCGCGGCTGGCCGCCCTGGTCCAGGACATCATCGAACTCTCGCGCGTGCAGGGCAAAGATGTGGTGCGGGTGGGCACCGAGGTGGATATCAACGGGGTTATTGCCGAGGCCGTGGACAGGACAAGGCTCCCAGCGCAGAGCCGGAACATCACCATCGCCGTGGGGCCCGGCCAGCCGGCGCAGGTCTATGGCGACCGCTCCCAGCTCGTGACCGCTCTGCGCAATCTGATTGATAATGCTGTGCGGTATTCCCCGGAAAATACGCAGGTCGGGATCGGGCTTTCGGTGACGGATGAGGTGGTCTCCGTCAGCATTTCCGATCAAGGTGACGGACTCAGCCCCACCGAGCAGGACCGCATTTTTGAGCGGTTTTACCGGGTTGACACTGCGCGTTCGCGCCATACTGGCGGTACTGGGCTGGGCCTGAGCATAGTCAAACACATCATCAGCAACCATGGTGGCGAGGTGACAGTGTGGTCGGCCCCGAAGCTGGGCTCCACGTTCACCGTGCGCCTGCCCCAACTTTCCAACCAAACGTCCGACGGCGGAACGCACCACCGCGCCGAGCGGCACCCAGGCTTGACCTAAAGGAGCGCACCGAGCGTGAGCAGAATATTGATCGTTGAAGACGAAGATTCCATTAGCGACCCGTTGTCATTCTTGTTGTCCAAGGAAGGCTATGAAGTTTCGGTAGCGGATAACGGGCTGGACGCCTTGGTGGAGTTTGAACGCAGCGGCGCCGATTTGGTTCTGTTGGATCTGCAATTACCGGGCATGAGTGGAACCGAGGTTTGCAAGCATTTGCACCAGCGTTCAAGCGTCCCCATTATCATGCTGACGGCTAAGGATTCAGAGATTGACAAGGTGGTTGGCCTGGAGTTGGGGGCCGATGACTATGTCACCAAGCCCTACTCCTCCCGTGAACTGATTGCCCGGATTCGGGCGGTTCTGCGCCGTCAGGCCGAGCCGGAGGAGCTCATGGACTCCGCGGTCCAGGCAGGTCCGGTACGCATGGATGTGGACCGGCATGTTGTGAGTGTGCGTGGGGAATCGGTGAGTTTTCCGTTGAAAGAATTTGAACTGTTGGAAATGCTCCTGCGCAACGCAGGGAAGGTGCTTACCCGAGGCCAGCTGATCGATCGCGTGTGGGGATCGGACTATGTTGGTGACACCAAGACTCTTGACGTGCATGTGAAGAGGCTGCGCAGCAAAATTGAAACGGATCCAGCCGTGCCCCTGCACCTAGTGACGGTGCGTGGGCTGGGTTACAAATTCGAACCCTAAAGCACGCCTGATCCTGGCCAATTCGTCAAAAAGTGTGGGGAAAACTGTGTCATATGTGCGTATAAGTTGAATTTTGATTGCCTCGGTGTGGTGTGCGTCATATGCTGTGATGGATAACAATCCGGGCGGCCCTGACGGTTGCCTCTAGGTTCAAGGGAATCAAACTATGACTGCGTACTCCTCTAGAGCGCCTGGGCGCTCCCGAAGGCTCAAGGCGGCTGCCATTATGGCTACGGCGGCGCTGGGCCTCATGAGCATTTCCTCTCCAGCGCTGGCCGAGGGCTCCAACGTCACAGTGGAGAGTGTTGCAACCTCAGCTATGAGTGGCGAGAAGGTCATCTTCCCGGGCAATGACGGCAAATCACACACCGTCACCTTTGATTCCAAGTCCTTCATGGTTGACGGGGAACGCCTCAACGTCTGGAGCGGGGAGTTCCACCACTGGCGTCTGCCCGGTACGGACGACTGGCGCGACATGTTCCAGAAGATGCGCGCCAGCGGCTTCAACGCCGTCTCCCTCTACTTTTTCTGGGGACTGCACTCCACTGAATCCGGCAAGTTTGACTTCACCGGCATCAAAGACATTGACCTCTTGCTGACCATGGCGGAGGAAGAGGGCCTCTATGTCATTGCCCGCCCCGGCCCCTACGTCAACGCCGAAATCTCCATGGGCGGATTGCCAGCCTACCTGACCAAAAGTGGTGCGGGATCCTTACGCAGCACCGATCCGGAAGCGCTGCGCGAGTCCCTGAGCTGGATTCACGCTTTTAATCAGATCGCCGTTAAACACCAGGTAACCGACGGTGGCGGTTCGATCGTCACCTACCAGGCCGAGAATGAGCTCCTGAATGAAGGTGGCGACCGTCCCGCCTTCATGAAAGAACTTGTCAAGGGCATCAAGGCAGACGGCATCACCGTCCCGGTGTTCCACAACGACTGGGGCTTCAACGGGGCCTACGTCCCGGGCAGTACGAGTGCCGGTGGCAACGTGGGCCTAGACTATTACGCCTTCGACCAGTACCCACTGGGCTTCACTTGTTCCAACGCCCGGGGTCAGATCCCCGACATGGAAGACCGTTTCCGTGCTCGCACCGAAACGAGCCCCATGTTCATTGCGGAGGGTCAGGGCGGAGCCTTCACTCCGTGGGGCGCCAACTTCAACACTGACAAATGCGCCGATTTTGTTGATTCAGCGTTCACCCGCCAGTACGGGGTTAACAACCTGAACAACGGTATCAACATGTTCAATTACTACATGCAGTACGGTGGCACCAACTGGGGCTGGACTGGATCCCCGTCTTCTGGATTCACATCCTATGACTACGGTGCTGCCATCAATGAGGATCGCCAGCTCACCCCCAAGGCATCCGTGCAGAAGGAACTGGGATACTTCCAGAAGGACTTCACCCCGATCTCGAATATGGTTCCGCAGCCCGGCGCCCCCGTCACAATCGATGGCGGTACCGGAAACATCAAGTCGTACCAGCGCATTGCCACCGAGAGCCTGGAGAGTGATTCCGTCTCCGGCAACGGAGCCCGCTACCTGGGCTTCCGTCAGGGTGATAGCAACAGCACAACGGAACTGAACTACTCCATCCCCTTGACTCTTTCCCCGCGTGAAGAGGTTGTGGCCGCCAGCTACACCGTTGATGACAGGGACCCCTCCATCACCTATGCAGGCACGTGGGGCAAGTCCAACGGTGAAGGCTGGGCCGCAGGGAACTACAAGGGCACCGAAACCTTCAGCGACAAGACGGGTGATTCCGTCTCCTACACGTTCACTGGGGCAGGTATCCGCGTCATTTCCGCGCAGTCCATCAACCACGGTTACGGCGATGTTTACATTGACGGTGTCGAGGTGGGTCAGACAAACACCTACCGCGGCCAGAATGCCAACTTCCAGTACGTAGCTTTCCAGAAGGACGGGCTGGACCCGAACGTTCCACACACCATCAAGATTGTGGTCACCGGGCAGAAGGACGCTGCAAGCCAAGGTGCCAACGTCACCATCGACGCCTTTGATGTCATTCCGGCAGCAACAGCACCGGAAGCTCCCGCCGCCCCGATCACCAAGAAGGTCGACGACGTCGATCCCGCCATCGTCTACTCCAAGACTGGAACCGTTTCCGACTGGAGCCATGACACCGGCAAAAATTGGACCGCTAATGACTATATGGGCACCGAAAGCAACAGTGCCAAGACCGGCGCGTACTATGAGTACAAGTTCACGGCCGCCGAGGTGAAGCTGATTTCCGCCACAGCCTACAACCACGCCATTGGTGACGTCTTCATCGACGGTGTCAAGGTGGGCCAGACCAACACGTACCAAGTCGCCGTTGCCAGCACCCCCGGCCAGACTGCGTTTGAGAAAAAGGGTCTGGATCCCACGGTTGAGCACACCATCAAGGTGGTCAACACGGGTGTGAAGGGCGCGCCCGCCGCGGTGGGGACGTTCATCTCCATCGACGCCATTGAAACCTCCACCCCGGCCGCAACCACCCCGGAGACGCCGGCGGATTCCATCACCTTTGCCCGCGTCCCGCAGAAGGCCGGCACTTTCTTGAAGCTCCACGGCCGTGATGCGAACATGGTCATCGCCGATTACGCCTTCGACGGCCAGAAAATGCTTTACAGCACCTCCGAGTTGTTCACGAAGATGCCCGTGGCCAACGGTACCCTGCTGGCGCTCAACGGAGCCAAGGGCGACGACGGCGAAACTGTCCTGCAGTACGTCTCAGAACCCACTGTGACCACGCTGGCTGGCACCGCCGTCGAATCCGTATGGAATGGCGCCACAAAGCAGTTGCGCTTGAACTACATTCATGGCACCAACACCTCGTTCAAGATCACAGGTGGCGGCGCCCCGACCTTGACTGTTGTCACCACGGACCGCTCGGCCACGGCCCAGCAGTGGAGCATTGAGGGAATCGTCAAGGGTGGCACCTCGAACAAGACCGTCATGGTCACGGGTGTTGACCTGCTCCGTTCAGCAGAGTTCGACGGCGACACAGTGCACCTGGTCGGCGATACCAAGGCTGCACGCGCCATCAACATTTACGTTCCGGCAGGAATCACCAAGGCCACCTGGAACGGTGTTGCACTGACCGCCACGGTGGGTGCTAATGGTCAGCTTGTTACAAACCTTGCCGGTCCGGGTGCCGCTGTCCTGCCAGCACTGAGCAATTGGAAGGTTTCCGGGGAGAACCCGGAGTCCGCCAAGGATTTCGATGATGGCGCATGGCAGGTAGCCAACGCCACGTCCTCACCAAACAACCGCCAGGGCCCCGGCACCAACCAGGGCAAGGTCCTGGATACGGCATTCTATGGCTTCTACGAAGGTGACACCTGGTACCGGGCACACTTCACCGCATCCTCGGCGTCCACCAGCATCCAGCTGCGCGGTCAGGGCGGATCTGCGGCTAACATGCTGGTCTGGGTCAATGGCACCTTCGCCGGATCCGCAGCAGCAGATGGCAGCATGAAGGCAATCACGGTTCCGGCCGGGGTCATCAAAAATGGTGAAAAGACTGTGGTTTCGGCAGTGGTCCGTAACCACGGCCAGAACCTTGACTGGTCTGATGACGGACTGTCCCGTCAGAACCGTGGCCTCTTTGATGCCATTTTGCCCAACACCGGTGCTGTGACGTGGAAGCTGCAAGGCGCCAAGGACAAAGCCGCCCCGGTCGATACCGACAGGACCATGTACAACACCGGTGGTCTTTACGGTGAGCGTGCTGGCTGGTACCTGCCCGGATACCCGGACAGCGAATGGGCTGATGCCACCTCGTTCAAGCCAGCTAAGGCCGGCGTGACCTGGTACCGCACCAACTTTAAGCTGGCTGTGCCGGCAGGAACTGATACAGCCCTTGGCTTGAAGATCAACGATGCCAAATTCGAGAATGGACGCCAGTCCTTCGCTCGCGCCGTCATCTACGTCAACGGTTGGAACACGGGAACCTGGGTTGGCAATGTGGGCCCGCAGAGCATCTTCACCATCCCCAGTGGGTTCTTGAACAAGAACGGGGACAACACCCTGGCCATTGTGCTCAGTACCGAGCGCGATGCCCAAGGCCCGGACTCCTTCACCTTGGTAGACCGTGGCACCAGCCTCGGCGGGGTCACGACCAAGCTGAACACGGCACCGGACTACACCCTTCCGGCGGTCACCGCTGCCGCAGCCAAGTCAACGCTCGACGTCGGAGCATCGGCGCTCATCAGTGGCACCTCCGCATTGGCGGCCATCGGTGACGGAGCTTTGACTAACGCTGTTGTCGGCTTTGGTGATGGCAGTGCAGACGTGAGCGTCCCCGTTGTTGGCGGTCAGTACACTGCGGCGCACACCTTTACGCAGGCAGGCGACTATACGGCGAAGGTGACCATCAAGGACGCCATCTCCGGCTCCGTTTTGGGCAGCAAAACAGTGGCGATCAAGGTTGAGGGCACCGTGGAACCCACGGTATCGGCAAGCCCGAGTGCTTCGGCTACGCCGAGTGCTTCGGCTACGCCGAGTGCTTCGGCTACGCCGAGTGCTTCGGCTACGCCGAGTGCTTCGGCTACGCCCAGCGCCTCAGCTACACCGAGTGCTTCGGCTACGCCGAGTGAGAGTGCAACAGCCTCTGTCAGCCCCACGGCTAGCCAGGGCCCGTCGCAGGAACCGGCAACTCCGGGGATTGAACTCAGTGCGGGCACTGTTGCCGCCGGTGGTGCGCTCGTCATTACCGGTGAGAGCTTCTTGCCCGGTAGCAGCGCAACGTTCACGCTGCGTTCCGAGCCGTTGGTGTTGGGGACAGCCAAAGCCGATAAAAACGGTACCGTGCGCCTGAGCGTAACGCTGCCTGCGAATGTTCCGGCGGGTACGCACCGGATCATCATTGACGGTATTGGTCTTGATGGTGAGCCGCAGCAGGTCAGTGCACCGTTGATCATCACAGCCTCCACTGACAGCACCCCTGCAACGGATGCTTCAACGGATGCATCGGATGCCACCACGGCGGCCGTCACTGGTGGGGATGACCTAGCCAGCACGGGTGCCAGCAACGTCTGGATCGGAGGCTTGGCAGCATTGCTGCTGGCTGCCGGTGCAACGGTGTTCCTGCTCAACCGCCGCAGGAGCGCAACACACTAAGCTGTAGAAACTGAGGGCGGGTGCCAGAATATTTTCTGGCACCCGCCCTCAGTGTTTAATTCTCAATGTTTGAGGCCTCGGGGATGTCCAAAGCCTAGAGTGTTTACTGCCAGGTGAGCACAAAAAAGTGGGGCCAGTTGTCTTGGACAACTGGCCCCACTTGTACCGCTTGTAGACAGCCGCAGACGAGCGGTGCTGTTACGGGGTTGCCGTAGCTGTTGCCGTGGCTTCTGGTGTGGCTTCCATGGTGGCCGGAACACTGGCGGCCGGTGTGGGAACAAGTTTCTTGTACTCAGCTAAGGAGCCGTCCAGAACAGGCACGTTCAAAGTAGCCGTTTCAGAGCCGGCACCTGACTGGCGCAGTTCAATGGACTCAATGCTGCCCGGCGGCTGGGCCATAGTGCTCAGGATTGCCTGATCGGACTTGCTGTTGAGCACCAGGGGAACGCCGGGCTGGACAGTGATTTCTGTCTGGGAGCCCTGAGCGCCACTGATGGTCAGGACCATCTGCGAATCAGCGTGGTTGTAGAAAGTGCCTATAACGCGGCCTGGATCCCCTGCTGCTTCAGAGACGATCAGGACGTTGCGCAGTTCCAGCTGGCCCATATCCAATTGCACACCATCAGTGACGGTGACCTCCATGGCGGTGCTTTGCTGGTTGATGGCACTGCAACCGGTGAAGGCCATGGCGCCAATGCCGATGGCGGCAATCAGGCTAAAGCGTTGCGCTCGTTTGGTACTGCGAATGCCGGCAGCGATTCTCACGTCAGTAACTCCTCATGGAAAAGACAAAATATCTTTGTTCAGCTTATCCGCAAACAGGCCAAATGCACGCTTCCGGCAATGAGTGCCGGAGAAGCCGGAACAGGAGGTAGATTCCTGCCTGCACTTTGAGGATCAGGAGTCAAGGGCTGGAGAATTCTCCAATTGTTGGAACAATTGCGCCGCTGGCGTAGCTCCGATTGCCCCTGACCTGCGGAAACTCAAGGGAGCGGGAAGTTAACCGTGGTAAACTAGAAGCATTGGAAAGGGAGAATCCACATGCTTTTTGAGGTCGGCGAGACAGTAGTTTACCCACACCATGGTGCGGCAAAGATCGAAGAGATCAAGATGCGCACCATCCGGGGTGAAGAGAAAATGTATCTCAAGCTCAAGGTTGCGCAGGGGGATCTGACCATTGAGGTCCCTGCGGAAAACGTTGACCTTGTTGGTGTTCGTGATGTTGTCGGCAAGGAAGGCCTTGCGCACGTTTTTGAAGTACTTCGTGCGGAGTTTACGGAGGAGCCCACTAACTGGTCCCGCCGTTACAAGGCCAACTTGGAGAAGCTTGCCTCCGGTGATGTCATCAAGGTTGCCGAGGTCGTGCGTGATCTCTGGCGCCGGGACCATGACCGCGGCTTGTCAGCTGGGGAGAAGCGCATGCTTGCGAAGGCACGCCAGATCCTGATTTCGGAGCTTGCTTTGGCCGAAAAAACTGACGAAGACAAGGCTGCTGAAGTTCTGGACGAGGTCTTGGCCTCGTAGCAGTTGCCTGCACAGCAAAACACAAGAAAACCCCCGCACCCTTCGGTGTGGGGGTTTTTTGCGATGTGGGGCAAATCGTGGCACAAAGCCCAAGTAGAGGCCGCCCGGACTATTCTAGGGATATGAATGAGGTCGAAGAAGGTTCTTGCGCCGTAGTGATTGTTGCCGCCGGATCCGGGCAGCGCCTGGGCTTCGGCGTTCCCAAGGCCCGGGTGCCATTGGCCGGGCAACCCATGCTGCTCCTTGCCATCCGTGGCGTGATCAAGACCGGTGTTGCAGCCCAGATCTGTGTTGCCATTACCGCTGATGACCCGGAGCTGGCAGTCATTTGCGCAAGCGGTGCACACGAGGCTCTGGCCGCCGGAATTCTTTTCAGCGTAGTTGACGGCGGGGCCGAACGTTCTGACTCGGTCGCAGCCGCCCTGGCAGTTGTTGCCCAGGGCGTTGAAACCGTCATGATCCATGATGCTGCCCGGCCTCTGACGCCGTCTGGCGTTTTTCATCGGGTGGCAGGGGCACTGCGTGACGGAGCGAAGGCAGTCATCCCGGCCTTGGCCGTGGTTGACACCATCAAAACTGTGGAGCCGGCACAGCTGCCAGCCACGGGGGCCGGGGTTGAAAAAGTTGTTGGCACGCCAGCACGGCAGGTATTGCGGGCAGTTCAAACACCCCAAGGATTCAAATTGGCCACTCTGCGCCAAGCCCATGCCCACGCGCTGACGCTCACCCCGTCTGAGCTGGCGGCCATCACGGACGACGCCATGATGGTGGAAGCCCTTGGCGAGGAGGTGTTTGTTGTGCAAGGTTCAACGCACAGCCTCAAGATCACCTCCCCCACGGACCTGTTGTTGGCCGAAGCGCTCTTGGAAGGGCCGCTGCGCCCGCGCTGGATTGAAGGCTGAACCCATGAAGCTACCCCGTACTGGTATTGGCGTTGATACGCACGCGTTTGCCCCCGATGATGCGCCCGCACCCCTGTGGCTGGCGGGACTGCTCTGGGAGGGAGAACGCGGACTTAGCGGCCATTCCGACGGCGACGCCGTTGCTCACGCAGCAGCCGACGCCCTGTTTTCAGCGGCCGGAGTTGGCGATCTCGGCGCCCATTTTGGTACCGACCGCCCCGAATATGCGGGAGCATCTGGGGTGAAATTGCTCGGTGAAGCCGCCCGGATTGTACGGGAAGCGGGTTTTGAGATTGGCAATATCGCCGTGCAGTTCATTGGCAACAGGCCTAAGTTCAGCCCGCGCCGTGCGCAGGCACAAGAAGTGCTCAGCGCCGCTGCCGGAGCACCAGTGTCGGTGAGCGCAACCACGTCGGACGGCTTGGGTTTCCCGGGTCGCAACGAAGGCATCACCGCAATTGCCACCGCCTTGGTTATGGAACGCGAGCACCAGGGCCTCGATGGACGCGGTAGCCTAGAGCCGTGACCCTGAGATTCCATGACTCCGCCACTGCCACCGTCCGCGACTTCGTCCCGCTCCAGAAGGGCAAGGCGTCGCTGTACTACTGCGGTGCCACCGTTCAGGGCGAGCCGCACATTGGCCACGTCCGCTCCGCACTGGCCTTTGACCAGCTGACCCGGTGGCTGCAGACCAGCGGCTACGAGGTCACCGTGGTGCGCAATGTGACGGATATTGATGACAAGATCCTGGTCAAGGCTGCCGAAAATAACGAGCCGTGGTGGGCCCTCGCCTACCGTTTTGAGCAGGCCTTCGAGAACGCTTATGACTCACTGGGCATCCTCAAGCCCACCTACGAGCCCCGCGCCACCGGCCACATCCCGGAGATGCACGCGCTCATCCAGACCCTGATCGAGCGTGGCCACGCCTACCCCGCCCTGGATGATTCCGGCGATGTGTACTTCGACGTGCGCTCCTGGAAGGCGTACGGATCCTTGACGCACCAGAACATTGATGACATGCAGGCCGCGCCTGACGCCGATCCCCGGGGCAAGCGCGATCCTCGCGACTTTGCGCTGTGGAAGGGTCATAAAGACGGCGATCCGGAGACTGCCAAGTGGGAGTCACCGTGGGGCGCCGGCCGGCCCGGCTGGCACCTGGAATGCTCGGCCATGGTCACCAAATACCTCGGCACCGAGTTTGATATTCATGGCGGCGGCTTGGATCTGCGCTTCCCGCACCACGAAAACGAGATGGCCCAGTCACAAGCTGCCGGCCACGGCTTCGCCAACTTCTGGATGCACAACGGCATGGTCACCTATCAGGGTGAAAAAATGTCCAAGTCCATCGGCAACACCATTAACCCTCGTGAAATGCTGGAACTCGCCCGGCCGCTAGTGGTGCGCTACTACTTGGGCCAGGCACACTACCGCTCCGTGTTGGACTACCGGCCCACATCGCTCGCCGAGGCCGGCGCCGCCGTCGAACGCATTGAGACGTTCATCGAGGCAGCACGCAAACAGCTGTTTCCCGGCAATGGCTTCGGCTATATTGGCACCCGCCCGGAGGCGTTCGCTGCCGCCATGGACGACGACTTGAACGTTCCTGCGGCGCTGGCAGTACTGCACGAAACAGTAAGGGCAGGCAACACGGCACTGGCTGCTGGCGATGCAGACCGCGTGCAGGAAGCGTTCCTGGCCGTCTTGGGCATGGCCGACGCCTTGGGCATGAACCCCCTGGATGAAAAATGGGCCACTGCAGCGGGATCACCCGCAGCGCTAGGTGCCTTGGACGTGCTCGTCAAGGCCCAGCTCGAGGCGCGGGCACTGGCCCGGGCGGAGAAGAACTGGGCCGAGTCGGATAAGATCCGGGATTTGCTGGCAGCAGCGGGCGTCGTCGTGGCAGACACAGCGGCCGGAGCCACCTGGTCCCTGCAAAAGTAGAGGCTCCCTCACCTTCGGTGGGTTTTGCCCAGGCGCTCCCTCACCTTGGGTGCATGGCGGCCGGTTTACCGTTCGGCACTTGCAGAACCGTCGGGTAAAAACGGCCCGAATGTAACCGAGCGTCGGGTTGGGGTGGGTGAGACTGCGCACTTTTTCCTGTCTGTCGCGCTGTCGATTTGCGTTGAGGCCGTAAGCTATTAGCTACGGGTCTGTTGTTTCCCGTTACGAGGCGTGCCAAAAATGTGCCCGCTGAGAGATTTGTTTGACGAACTTCGGGGCCAGCACAGGGCGCCGCACCAATCGTAAGGGTTTTACCATGGCCAACAATCCCCGTTCCGGCGCCGTCCGCAAGCTCAAGAAGGGCCCCATCAAGGGCACGGGTGGGCTCGGTCGCAAGGCACTCGAGGGCAAGGGCCCGACCCCTAAGGCTGCAGAGCGCACCTATCACAAGGCCTACAAGAACGCGGAGCTGGCCGACCGCTCCGCTGCCAAGCGCGCCGGCACCAGTAACTCCCCGCGCCGCAACAGCGGCCCCAAGGGTAAGGCTACCGAAGAGCTCGTGACGGGCCGTAACTCGGTGCTTGAGGCGCTGCGTGCGGAAATCCCGGCGAAGGCGCTCTATGTCGCCGTCCGCGTTGACATGGACGAGCGTGTGCGCGAATCCATCAAGCTGGCCACCGAGCGCGGTATCCCGCTGCTGGAAGCGCACAAGCCTGAGCTGGACCGCCTCACCGAAGATGCCATCCACCAAGGCCTGGTTTTGCAGATCCCGCCCTACGAGTATGAAGATGCCGTGGACAAGGCTAGTGAAATTCTTGCCAAGTGGAAGAAGGGGCACATTGCCAACGCCCCGCTCATCGTGGCCCTTGACGGCATCACTGATACCCGCAACCTCGGTGCCATCATCCGCAGCGTCTCAGCCTTCTCAGGCCACGCCGTCATCATTCCGGAACGTCGCAGCGCCGGTGTGACCGCCGCTGCATGGAAGACCAGCGCCGGTGCCGCCGTGCGCGTGCCGGTTGCCAAGGCACCCAACTTGAACCGTGCCATTGGTGCGTTCCAGAAGATGGGCTTCTTTGTTCTGGGGCTTGACGGCGACGGCGACGTTTCGCTGCCGGCACTCGGTTTGGCGCAGGAGCCTGTGTGCATTGTGGTGGGCTCCGAAGGTAAGGGTTTGTCTCGCCTGGTTCGGGAAAATTGCGATCAGATTGTCTCCATCCCGATTGACTCGGCCATGGAATCCCTCAACGCCTCCATGGCGGTGGGAATCACCTTGTACGAGATCTCGAAGCTGCGCTCGGCTAAAAGCTAATTATGGCCATCACCGTCATTGAAGCCATCAGTACCCTGGGCGCGGCCTTGTCACGCCATTTCCCCTTGGGCGTCAGCCACATTCCCCGGGAGCATGGGCAGGCTGCGGCCAATGTGGCGGTGTATTCCCCGGCTTACCGCGATGTGGTGTTGTGCTTACAGCCTCCCGGTGGTCACTGGAAGGCTGTGCTGCTCCCTGATAAGACCGACGGCGTCCACCACGGCTTAGTGGAGAACATGCCTGCCGGCACCCGCTACGGTTTTTACGCCGATTTGGGTGCCACGCAGGAGGAAATGCTCCTCATTGATCCGGAAGCTGTTCAGCTCTTGCTGGATCCTTATGGGCAGTACATTGATGAGCATGTTGGCGTGGATGGCGTCACTCGTTACTTATCAGTGCGCATGGACCAGGAGTTTGACTGGGGCACTGTCAAGCGGCCTAACACGCCGTGGCGGGAAACAGTGTTTTATGAGGCGCATGTGCGCGGTCAGACCATGTTGCATCCGGATATTCCCGAAGAAATCCGCGGCAGCTACGCTGGCATGGCCCACCCAGCCATGATTGAGCACCTGGTGGGTCTCGGTGTGACGGCCGTGGAGCTTTTGCCGGTCCATTTTCACATTGATGAGCCGCATCTTCACGGCACTGGGATGAGTAACTACTGGGGTTACAACACCTTGGGGTTTTTTGCCCCACATGTTGGATATGCCAGTGCGGGGGCGCAGGCGGGTGGACCGCAGGCCGTGCAGGCCGAGCTGAAGGGCATGATCAAACTTCTGCACATGGCAGGCATTGAAGTGATCCTTGACGTGGTCTACAACCACACGGCCGAGGGTGGCCCGGGCGGGCCAAGCTACAGCTGGCGGGGCTTGGCGGAAGAGCAGTACTACCGTATGCGCGACGGACACTACTTCGACACCACCGGGTGTGGCAACACCTTGAACTTCAGCAATCCGCACGTTATTAAGATGGCGATGGATTCTCTGCGTTTCTGGGTTGAGGAGTTCCATATTGACGGATTCCGTTTTGATCTGGCAGTTTCATTGGCACGCAACGGCGAGCACGAATTCAACAACCAACATCCGTTCCTGCTGGCAGCAGCCACAGACGGGGTGCTGTCCTCCACGAAACTGATCTCGGAGCCATGGGATGTTGGTTACGGAGGCTGGCAGACGGGACAGTTCCCCACAGGCTGGGCTGACTGGAATGACTCTTTCCGTGACAGCGTCCGGGAAGTGTGGCTGACTGACCGCGCTGCAATGCTGGCTGGATACCATCACAATGGGCTGGCAAAATTTGGTGATGCCCTGGGTGGATCGGCGGAACTTTTTGCGCCGTCGGGCCGCAGCCGCTTGGCCTCGGTCAACTTGATCACGGCCCACGACGGCTTCACCCTGGCCGATCTGACGGCTTATAACCACAAGCACAACGAGGACAACCAGGAAGATAGCCGCGACGGCACCAATAATAATCGCAGCTGGAACCACGGTGTTGAAGGCATCACGAACAATCCGCACACCCAGGCCCAGCGCGCCCGGAGCAGCCGGAACTTGATGGCCACCATGCTGTTGGCGTTGGGTGTTCCCATGATCACTGCGGGCGACGAGCTTGGCCGCAGCCAAGGCGGAAACAACAACGTCTACTGTCAGGACAATGAAATTTCCTGGGTTGACTGGACCATGGATGAAGATGCCAAGACCATGCTCGCCGCCACCCGGTATCTATTGCAGATCCGCAAGGAATTTCTGGCCGCCCAGCCCAGCAGCTACCCTACTCGTGGCGGGCAGTCGTTCATCCACTGGTTTGGTGCTGACGGCCAGCCCATGAGCGCCGAGCGTTGGGGCAATCCGCACGAAAGGGTCCTCACCATGTTGATGGGGTCCCCCGATGGTGCGGTTGACGGACTGGTTGTCTTTAATACCGGCATCACCGATGAGGACGTGGTGCTACCTGCAAACCCGCGTTTCACCAATCAGGACAGTGCCAATCAGGACAGTGCCAATCGGGACAGTCCCAATCAGGACAGTGCCAATTCGGACAGCACCAACCCGGATAGCGCTCATCTCGACAGTGCTAATCTTGGCACCGCCAATCCGGACGGTACCAACCCTGACGTGGGCACCGTCGTATCGCTGCCCTATAGGCTGATCATGAGTACGGAGTCACCAACTGTCTCGCGCGACGGCGGACCCACCTTCCGCCAGTCCCGTTCGGTACCGCAGGTTCAGGCAGGAGACGCCGTACGAGCCAACGCCAACACGGTTCTGCTCTTCCGCAACGACCTCATCGTCCAGTAGCAGCCCGCTTGGCGGGCTGGCTGAGACCACGCCCGGCGGGCTGGCAGAAACACCAAGCCCGCCGCGCTGCTAGAGACCCGCCCCTACGCCGTAGTGATGAGCCCCAGCTCGGCGGGGTTAGCCAGTGCCGGATGGTGGGGCAGGACTTGGACGCCGTAACCGAAGTCACCGGAACGGTCTATCAGCAAATCAGCGGAGAACTGGTACTTGCCGCCCCCGTTGTCCTGGACGGATTCAAGGGCCAGATCCGCAGTGTTGTTCAGCTCATCTGAATCTCCTGCTGTGCCATACACAACGTTGACCCGAACATCGGCCGGGCTCAGTGAACCCAACGTGATGTGGGCGCGGACTTGCAAGGTTTCACCAATTTGTGGTTCGTCAGTGAGCCCGTGGGATTCCACATGGTCAATATGAATCTCCTGCCATGCTGGCCTAACCCGCTCAATCCAGGCCGCCAGCTCCCGCACGGAAGCATAGTTCTCTGCCCGGGCTGCCCGCCCGGCCTCAGCTGCCGGTTGGTACAAACGCTGAACGTATTCGGCCACCATGCGGTTCGCTGAGACGGCGGGTCCCAGATGAGCCAGGGTGTGCTTGATCATGGAGATCCAATGTGCGGGAAGTGCGCTCTGGTGCGGTTGTGACGCTCCGGCAGCTCCTGCTGCGGCAGCCACCACTTCACCGTAAAAGCGCGGCGCAACCTGGGTTTCCAACAATTCGTACAGCGCTGACGCCTCAATGTCGTCCCGTTCGGAATCCCCGGCCCCGGTATTTGCTGTCGGGATCGCCCAGCCGTTTTCGCCGTCGTACATCTCATCCCACCAGCCATCCATGACGGAGAGGTTCAAGGAACCGTTGATGGCGGCCTTCATGCCGGAGGTGCCGCACGCCTCGAGGGGGCGCAGCGGGTTGTTCAGCCAGACGTCGCAGCCGGGGAAGAGCGTGCGTGCCATGGCGATGTCGTAGTTGGGCAGGAACACAATCCGGTGCCGCACCTCGGGGTCGTCGGTGAATTGGACCAGATCCTGGATCATTTTCTTGCCGGCGTCGTCCGCTGGGTGCGACTTTCCGGCAATGATGATCTGGATCGGATGCACCGGATGCAACAAGAGCGCCTTCAGCCGGGCGGGGTCCCGCAACATCAGCGTCAGTCGCTTATAGGTGGGCACGCGCCGGGCGAAACCGATCGTCAGCACGTCCGGGTCCAGGGCGGCATCCGTCCAAGCCAGCTGCGCATCGGCTGCGCCGCGCTTCTTCCACGAGGAGCGCAGCCGGCGTCGGGCGTCCTTCACCAAAGCCAACCGCAGGCGGCGGCGCATGGCCCACACTTCCTCGTCGCTCACCTCGTACACCTTGGACCAGTCAGGGCCGTCAAGGACCTCGGCGCCAAAACGTTCCCGTGCCAGCTCGGCCAGCGCCGGGTCAACCCACGTGGGCACGTGCACACCGTTCGTGACGGAGGTGATGGGCACATCGGCCGTATCAAAACCCGGCCACATACCGGAAAACATGCCGCGCGAGACCACACCGTGCAGCTTCGCCACACCATTCGCGCGTTGAGCTAGGCGCAGACCCATGACGGCCATGTTGAACATTTCACCATCGCCGCCGTCGTAATTTTCCGCGCCCAGGGCCAAAATATCCGCAACGGGAACGCCGGGAGCCAAGGGCCCGGCGAAGAAGTCTTCGATCATGCTGCGGGGGAAGCGGTCAATGCCGGCGGGAACGGGGGTGTGGGTGGTGAAAACGGTCGAGGCACGGCCGGCAGCCAAGGCCTCGCCCCACGTGAGCGGCTCGGGTGTGAGGGCTGGGTCCATGAGCTCGCGGATGCGCTCGATCCCCAAGAATCCTGCATGTCCCTCATTCGTATGGAACACCTCAGGTGCCGCGGTGCCGCTCAGCCGGGCGTGCACACGCAACGCCTTCACCCCGCCCATGCCCAGCAGAAGTTCTTGTGTGAGCCGGTGTTCCCCGCCGCCACCGTACAGCCGGTCGGTGACACCGCGGGCGGCGTCGTCGTTCTCGGCCACGTTGGAATCGAGCATTAGCAGGGGCACCCGGCCAACGTCTGCACGCCACACGTGAGCCCGCAATACCCGGTTCTCCGGCAGGGGAAGCTGAATTTGGACAGGGGTGCCGTCCTCCTCGCGCATCAGTGTCAGCGGAAGGGCATCGGGGTCCAGCAGAGGGTAGCTTTCCTGCTGCCAGGCGTCCCGTGACAGGGACTGCTTGAAGTAACCGGCCTGGTAGAGAAGTCCGACGCCGATCAGCGGCACCCCTAGGTCCGATGCGGATTTTAGATGGTCACCAGCTAAGATACCCAGTCCGCCGGAATACTGTGGCAAGACCTCGGTGATACCAAATTCGGGGGAGAAGTAAGCAATGCATTCAGGTGTTCCAGCGCCGAGTTCCTGGTACCAGCGGGGCTCTGTCAGGTAGCTTTCAAGACTTTCCTGCGCCTGTGCCACACGCGCCACCACGTCAGGGTTAGCTGCCAAATCCGCCAACTGCTCACGGGAGAGTGAAGCGAGCATGGCCAACGGATTGTGACGGGATTTTTCCCAAAGTTCCGGGTTAAACGATTCGAACAGGGCACGCGTGGGCACATGCCAGGACCAGCGGAGGTTGGTGGCCAGCCGGGTTAAGGCAGAAATTTGTGCGGGAACGAGTGTGCGGACAGTAAATCTGCGGATTGCCTTCATGCCGGTCACACTAGCCCAACCCTGCCGGGGCCGAAGAGTAAATGTGAGAAATTGGCGCCGTGTTACGTCCGCCAGCACCCTCGCCGTCAAGTGTTCTGCCGAATCAGTGCTCGTGTGACGGCCATCTGGCCAAAATGGCGGGGGACCTTAGCAATCCGGGCCGCGAGTCGCTAACGTTCATTTTGTGAGTATTTCCAAGCCTTCGCGTAATGTGCCCGTCGCCTCCTCGGGCCCCGCCCTCTCAAAATCAGGCAAAGGGGTGCCTGCTGCTGCGCCTTCCAGCGCGCCCGCTGATCCACGGCAGGGCTTGCGCTTTGGCCGAATTCCCATCACGAATGTCCAGCCCGTCTTAGAAGCTGGCAGCTTCAGCGCCAAGGCCATTCGCGGTGCTGATGTGCAGGTCAGCGCAGTGATTTTCCGTGAAGGGCATGACGCCTTGGGTGCCACCGCAATTCTCTTGGCGCCGGATAAAAGCGAGGCACAGCGCACCGCCATGAAACCCGGGGCTAAGGGCTCGGATAGCTGGCATGGGGTACTGACGCCCGCCTTCGAAGGTGCGTGGAGCTTTGCCATCGAAGGCTGGACCGATAACTACGCCACGTGGGCGCACAACGCGCAGGTCAAGATCAATGCCGAGGTTGATGTCGAGGTCATGCTGGCAGAAGGGGCGCTGCTACTAAGTACCGCTGCCAAAGACGCTAAGGCCACTGCTCCCGAGGCCGCCAAAGTTTTCAAGGCGGCGGCGCGGACATTGGCAGATTCTTCCCTCAACACCAATGACCGTCTGGCTGGCGGAACGGGCAAGGAGGTCCGTGCCGCCGTGGCACATTTCCCGCTGCGGGATCACGTGACGCGCAGCGCTGAATATCCGCTGATGGTTGAGAGAGATGCCGCCGGGCGTGGCGCGTGGTACGAATTTTTCCCGCGTTCAGAGGGTGCCCGCCGCAATCCTGACACGGGGGAGTGGACCAGTGGGAATTTCCGCACTGCCGCGCATCGCTTGCCAGCGGTGGCAGCCATGGGATTCGACGTTGTGTACCTGCCGCCCATCCACCCCATCGGCACCATCAACCGCAAGGGACCCAACAACTCGCTCGTGGCGGCACCGGCGGATCCGGGTTCTCCGTGGGCCATTGGCTCGGCAGCCGGCGGGCATGACGCCATCCACCCGGACTTGGGCACGGAAGCAGATTTTGCTGCCTTTGTTGCAGCCGCGGAAGAGCTGGAGCTGGAAGTTGCGCTCGATCTTGCCTTGCAATGCGCCCCTGATCATCCTTGGGCCACCGAGCATCCGCAATGGTTCACCACGCGGGTGGACGGGACCATTGCCTACGCGGAGAATCCGCCCAAGAAGTACCAGGATATTTACCCCCTGAACTTTGATAATGATCCGGCAGGGCTCAGCGCAGAGATTTTGCGGATTGTGCGGCTGTGGATTGAGCGGGGTGTACGGATTTTCCGGGTTGATAACCCGCACACCAAGCCCGTCTGGTTCTGGGAATGGCTCATTGGCACCATCAATGCAGAGAGGCCCGACGTCGTTTTCCTCGCCGAGGCCTTCACCCGCCCGGCCATGATGGCAGCATTGGGCCGGGCTGGTTTCCAGCAGTCGTACAGCTACTTCACCTGGCGCAACACCAAGGAGGAGCTGGAGGAATACTTAGTCCATGTGAGCCACGAATCGGCAGGCTACTTCCGCCCCAACTTCTTTGTGAACACCCCGGACATTCTCACTGAGTACCTGCAGTACGGTGGGCCCGCAGCGTTCAAGATCCGTGCAATCCTCGCCGCCATGTCCAGCCCCTTGTGGGGCATGTATGCCGGCTATGAGCTGTATGAGCATGTGGCACGCCCCGGCTCCGAAGAAAACATTGATAACGAGAAATATGAGTACAAGGACCGGGACTTTGCCGCTGCGCAGGCGAATGGTAAGTCACTGGCACCGTTTGTGAGCCGCCTAAATGAGATTCGGCGTGCACACCCGGCTTTGCTGGATTTGCAGAATCTGAGCCTGCACGAGAGCTCGGATGACGCCACCTTGGTGTTTAGCAAGCACAAAAACATTGCCGCCACGGCCACCGAGCCGGCACGGAAGGACACCATCATTGTGGTCATCAACGTGGACCCGCACAGCATGCGTGAGGGCCAAGTGACCCTCGATCTTGATGCGCTGGAATTGGATGGACTGTCCCCGGACGGCACGTTCTTGGTGAACGATCTGCTCACCGGGGCCACCTGGAATTGGGGCAAAAAGAACTACTTCCGCCTCGACGCGCACATGGAACCGGCACATATTCTGCACGTTAGGAGATAACGCTATGGCTTTTGGCTTCAACAACAGCGCACCACACTTCAACCTGAACGCCCCCGGTGTCTCACACGATCCGCACTGGTACCGAAAGGCTGTTTTCTACGAAGTACTTGTGCAGAGCTTTGCCGATTCCAACGGTGACGGGACGGGAGATTTTGACGGTCTGATTTCACGGCTGGACTATCTACAGTGGCTGGGTATCGACTGCCTCTGGCTACCGCCGTTCTTTGATTCGCCCCTGTTGGACGGTGGTTATGACGTCCGTGATTTCACGGCTGTCATGGAGACGTACGGCACCATGTCCAACTTCAAGTCGCTGGTGACCCAAGTGCACGAACGCGGCATGCGGATCATCATTGACCTGCCCCTGAATCACACCTCTGACCAGCACCCCTGGTTCAAGGCGTCCAGAGAGGATCCGGAGGGGCCCTACGGTGATTTTTACATGTGGAGTGACACCACCGATCTCTACAAAGACGCACGTATCATCTTCGTAGATACGGAAGAGTCCAACTGGGGCTTTGACCCCATCCGCCGCCAGTATTTTTGGCACCGGTTTTTCAGTCACCAGCCGGATCTGAATTTCAAGAACCCTGCCGTGTGCGAGGCCATTTTTGACGTGGTGCGGTTTTGGCTGGCTCAGGGAATCGATGGTTTCCGGGCGGATGCCATTCCCTACCTGTTTGCCGAAGATGGCACCAACTGCGAGAACCTGCCGGCAACGCACCAGTTCCTGGTGGACCTGCGGGCCATGGTGGACAGGGAGTTTCCCGGCCGGATCATCATCGCCGAGGCAAACCAGATGCCCCATGAGGTGGTGGACTACTTCGGCACGCCCGAGGAACCCGAATGCCATATGGCCTTCCACTTCCCCATCATGCCGCGGCTGTACTATGCGCTGCGGGATCAGAAGGCCGCACCGATCATTGAAACCATGGCCAACACTCCTGACATCCCGTTTGGTGCCCAGTGGGGGACGTTCCTGCGCAACCATGACGAGCTCACCCTGGAGATGGTGACACCTAGCGAGCGTGAAGCCATGCTCGGCTGGTACGCACCTGACTCGCGCATGCAGGCCAACGTCGGCATCAGGCGGCGGCTGGCGCCCCTGCTGGACAACTCCAGGGCAGAGATGGAACTGATCAACGCCCTGCTGCTGGCCCTTCCCGGAAGTCCGTTTCTGTACTACGGGGACGAGATCGGCATGGGGGATAACATCTGGCTCGATGACAGGGACGCCTCCCGCACGCCGATGCAGTGGAACCCTGACCGGAATGCGGGCTTTTCCAGCGCGGATCCGGGCAAGCTGTTCCTGCCAGTTGTGCAGTCGCTCGTGTACCACTACAACCACGTGAACGTGGAGGCGCAGGTGGCGCACTTTAGTTCCTTCCTGCATTGGAACAAACAAATTCTTGGCGTCCGTAAGGTCCACCCAGCCTTTGGCCTGGGCCGTTACGAATCCCTCACCACGTCCAACGAGTCGGTGCTAGCCTTCCTGCGAGTGCTGCCAGTGGGCAACGAGGAGGGGGAGCAGCCTGAAACTATCTTGTGCATTTACAACCTGTCTCAGCACCCCGCCTGCGCCACGGTGAGCGCACCCAAGCTGGCCAACCGCGGATTGCGTGACGTGTTTGGCGGCGATATTTTCCCCGGAATTGACGACGGCGGCCAACTCACCGTGACGCTGGGCTCGTACGACTTCTTTTGGCTCAGGGTGCGCTCACAAGCGTCCAACGCCTCGTCCATGCATACCCAATCAATGCCGGTCATTGACGGCACGGATCTAGGCTACTGATGGCCGCGTCACTGCTTGACCTACTGGGAACATGGTTGCCCCACCAACGTTGGTACCCCCGTAAGGATGTAGACGGGGAACAGATGGTCATTGAGTCAGAGCTGGAACTACCCTCTTTGACCCGTGGCATCTCCTTTAGGGTGGTATTTGTGCGGGTTGGGCCAGCGGACTCCGAGGTGGCGCCAAGCGAGCACCTTTCCCCAGCCCAGCACCACGCCAGCAGTGGCTTCCTACTGCAAGTGCCCTTGACTTTTCACCACACATCCGGTTTTAGCTCAGCTGTGTCGGAACAGCTCTGTGACGCTGAGGTGCCTGGTGTTGAGATTGGCCACGTGGCAGGTGCGCGCGTGTACGACGCACTAGCTGATCCGGCCTTTCTGCGAGCGTGGCTGGAACTGCTGGGCGGATCGGCTAAGTCTGGCACGTTGGGGGCAGGAACTTCCGGGATGGGAGTGCGCGGCTGGAGTGATGACCGGCTCGCCCATCTTCTGGGCGCCAACTCCGTCTCCCGTAGCGGCGTATCTCACGTCAGGGTGGTGGGGACCGAGCAGTCAAACACGTCCGTCATCTTTGAGCTGGCGGGAGAGCCTCTCATTGCCAAGTTCTTCAGGGTTCTGCAACAGGGCGTGCACCCTGAACAGGAAATCGGCAGGGCCCTTGCCGGTCTGACTGGACGCAGTGCTGTCCCGCAGGTTCCTGCGCTGAGGCTTTCGGTGGAGAACGTGCGCAATGACACTACGTTGTTTGTGGTGCATGACTTTGTGCCAGGCGCCGTGGATGGATGGACCTTCGCTTTGGCCGCTGCCGCCGAGGGTGCGGATTTTTCCGAGCAAGCCCAGGCCATGGGTGAGGCCTTGGCCGAAGTTCACCGCGGACTGGCGGAAAGTATGGGTGCGCACAGCCAGGATTCGGCGGGCGTCACTGAGTTTATCGGCGGGCTTTCGGCGCGGTTGCGTGCTGGCTGGGGGCTTGCTGGCTCCGCCGTGGGAGCTTACTCTGGCCAGTTCCAGGATGTTTTGGCACATCTGGATCAAATAAACCAGCTTCCGCCACTACAGCGCATCCACGGCGACTTGCACTTAGGTCAACTGCTTCACCAGGAAGTACTCGGTGCGGGGCAATGGCATGTTTTGGACTTCGAGGGGGAGCCGTTGCGTCCGCTTGCTGATCGCGGCCAAGCGGATGTGGTGTTGCGGGATGTGGTGGGCATGTTGCGGTCCTTCGAATACGCCGGTGCGCAAGCCGCGAGTACCGCAGAGACCTCCCAGCTTGCAGCAGCAGCATGGGCCAAGAGTGCCTCCGCCGCGTTCATTGCGGGCTACGAGAGTAGATCTGGCACAACAACTGGCCAGAATTCTGCGCTTTTCACGGCATTGTGGCTAGACAAAGCTCTTTATGAGGTTGTGTATGAATTACAAAACCGGCCCACTTGGGTTTGGGTGCCGGTAAATGCCGTGCGGGAACTGTTTGAATCAAGGGAAAGTGGTGTGGACGTGGGACTTAATGAACTCGCCCCGATGGCAGTAGATGCAGATGTTTTGGCCAGAATTTCTGAAGGCACGTACTACGCGCCACACTCAGTGCTAGGTGGCCATCTGGGCAGCGAGGGTTTTGCAACCATCCGCACCTTGCGCCACTTGGCACAGTCAGCCCACGTGGTCACAAGTACCGAGAGCTACCCCATGAGCCACGAACAAGGAGGCATCTGGGTGGCGGTGGTTCCCGTGGATGATTCAGGTAGGGTCCCTGATTATCGCCTGGATGTACAGTACGCGGACGGCGTGCACCGTTGCGATGACCCCTACCGCTACATGCCAACAGTGGGCGAGCTGGATATGCACCTGATTGGGGAGGGCCGGCACGAGACGCTGTGGACAGTCCTCGGCGCACACGTGAAGCGTTACCACTCGGAACTAGGTGAGGTTTCCGGCGTCAGCTTCGCCGTCTGGGTTCCCGGTGTGCAGGCTGTGCGCGTCATTGGTGAGTTCAATAGCTGGGATGGCCGTGCCCATGCCATGCGGAGCCTGGGCAGCAGCGGTATTTGGGAGCTGTTCATCCCCGATGTTGCGGCGGGGGAGTGCTACAAGTTTGAGATCCTCACCGAGGCCGGAGCGTGGCTGCAAAAAGCTGACCCCATGGCCTATGGCACCGAAGTGCCACCGCTGACGGCGTCGTGCGTGGTGGAGTCCAGGTACGCATTCCAAGACGGCGATTGGATGGCGCAGCGGGCTAAAACCGATCCGCACAACGCCCCCATGAGCGTCTATGAGGTTCATCTTGGATCATGGCGGCCAGGGCTGAGCTATGTGGAACTGGCTAAGGAACTCGTTGAGTATGTGCAGTGGCTAGGCTTCACCCATGTTGAGCTCATGCCCGTAGCCGAGCACCCCTTTGGCGGTTCCTGGGGATACCAGGTCACCTCCTACTTCGCTCCAACCTCGCGGTTTGGCCACCCGGACCAGTTCCGGCATCTTGTGGATGCCCTGCACCAGGCCGGGATCGGCGTCATCATGGACTGGGTGCCGGCTCACTTCCCCAAGGATGAATGGGCGCTGGCCAAATTCAACGGTGGCCCGCAGTACGAGCACGCGGATCCTCGCCTAGGTGAGCATCCTGACTGGGGTACGCTGATTTTTGACTTTGGCCGCAACGAGGTTCGCAACTTCCTCGTAGCCAACGCACTCTACTGGTTTGAAGAATTCCACATTGACGGACTGCGTGTGGACGCCGTTGCCTCCATGTTGTATTTGGATTATTCCCGCGACGACGGGGCATGGAGCCCCAACCGCTTTGGTGGCCGGGAAAATCTGGAAGCCATCAGTTTCTTGCAGGAAATGAATGCAACTGCCTACCGCCGCAATCCCGGTATTGTCACTATTGCTGAGGAGTCCACGGCGTTCCCAGGAGTTACGGCACCCACTAGCGGAGGCGGACTGGGATTTGGCATCAAGTGGAACATGGGTTGGATGCATGATTCGCTGACCTATATGGCGGAAGACCCCATCAACCGCGGCTGGCATCACAACCAGATCACTTTTTCGCTGGCGTACGCGTTTACGGAAAGCTTCCTGCTGCCCATCAGCCATGACGAGGTGGTCCATGGCAAGGGATCCCTGCTGCGTAAGATGCCAGGAGATCGATGGCAGCAATTGGCAAACCTTCGGGCCTACTTGGCATTCCAATGGGCTCATCCGGGTAAGCAGCTGATCTTTATGGGAACGGAGTTCGGCCAGGAAGCAGAGTGGAGTGAACAGCACGGTCTTGACTGGTGGCTGGCAGAGAACCCTGCCCACAGTGGGATCCAAGAGTTGGTCAAGGATCTAAACGCCAGTTATGTGAACACCCCGGCACTGTATGAGCTGGACAACGTTGCTGATGGCTTCAGCTGGCTCAACGGTGGAGATACGGAAAATAACGTTCTTTCCTTTATCCGATGGGACAAAGCAGGTAATCCGCTGGTGTGCATCATCAACTTCGCTGGCGTTGCGTATGAAGGCTACCGCGTGGGCCTACCCTCAGCCGGGGTGTGGAGAGAATCCCTTAACACGGATCTTTCCATCTATGGTGGCTCCGATGTCCGCAATGTTGGGGATTTGCAGGCAGAGGAACTGCCCTGGGATGGAAGGGATGCCTCTCTTCGTTTACGAGTTCCACCGCTAAGTGCCGTGTATCTACTTCCGGCAGAGCCCTCTGGCCTCTAGGAACTTGGCTCTCGAAGTTCACCTGCCCGTCGTTTTGTGTTCACGGCGGGCAGGTGCTAAAGTTAGTACTCCGCTGAACGAATGGTTCAGATCCGGACTAGACCAAACCACGTGGCCTCGAAAATAGGCCTAATGGTGCGTGTTCAAATGAAAGTTTGAATTCAGTCGAAATCAAGGATTTGACATACATAAATTCGTGCGGGTAAGGTTGGAAAGTTGCCCCGGCGCTGATCGTTACGGATTTTTTGATGGTTCGGATGTGTTGGTTGGGTGTGGTTGTTGTTTGAGAACTCAATAGTGTGCCAAGTTTTATTGATACCAATTTATTGTAATTGAATTGGTTATTTGGTT
>NZ_QHLZ01000029.1 GCF_003185915.1 Arthrobacter psychrochitiniphilus | reverse complement strand
AAAAAGATAGCAGCTGACAAAAGTAAGTTTCCTATAACTTCAGGAATCATATGTGCTAAAGGTAATTCTATTGTTTCAACCTTATCGACAAATATATTTTTTAATTCACCTATTTTCTTAGATTCCACTACGCCTAAAGGGAGACGCATTAATTTTTGAGCTAATTTTTTACGAATTTCAGATAAAATTTCATATGCCGTAATATGTGATAGCATCGTTGACGCTCCAAAACAACACACTTGTGAAATATAAGCGATTAAAGCAATAAAGATATAAACCATAATCGAATTAATCGTATATGCATTGTTAATCATCATTAAAATAATTTTAAAGACTGCCCAATATGGAACTAATCCAGAAAAGACACTGATGATAGACAACAAAATTGATAACATAATTTTCCATTTACTATCAGAAGCAAATCCGCTGAGTATCTTTATCCAATTTGTCTGATTGTTCATCGTATATGTAACTCCTTTCAATTAATAATCTAAATTAAGCCGCTTATATTATTTATTTCACTGGATGATATACATAATATAAATTTGTTATTTGTTAAAAATTAATACTTATTACAAGTACGTCATATATTAGTTGATAACGATTATCAATGTCGCGTGGATTTGTGACACATTTCTTTTAAAAATTCACAATGTTATGGGGCAGAAATGATAAAGAGCCACTAATGATTTATTATGTAGTGGTTCTTATACATTAGCCACAGCTAATGTGTACTTAAAAATAGGAATACATGAGTAAAACTCATGTATAAGAAATACTAATTTCTATAGAAAAAGTATTTCTTTATCGTCGTCCCACCCCAACTTACATTGTCTGTAGAAATTGGGAATCCAATTTCTCTTTGTTGGGGCCCACACCCCAACTTGCATTGTCTGTAGAATTTCTTTTCGAAATTCTCTGTGTTGGGGCCCCTGACTAGAATTGAAAAAAGCTTGTTACAAGCGCATTTTCGTTCAGTCAACTACTGCCAATATAACTTCGTAGAGCATAGAACATTGATTTATGTCCCAGCCTGTACAATGTTTTATTTATGTTAATTTGTCGAAGTATGGCTCATCTAATGGATTCAATTGCAAGTTTTCAATTTGCAACGTTGAATGTGCAATGCCATATTTTTCTTTCAACAATGATGATACTTGATCAATCGCTTGATAATCATCACCCTCATATTTTTTATCTAACACAACATGGGCACTTAATGAATAATGCTCTGTTGTAATACTCCACAAATGAAATTCATGTACATCTAATATGCCATCTATGTTTTTTATATCTGCCATAATTTGATCAGTATCCAAATGTTGAGGCACACTTTCCATTAAAATTAACCACGCATTACGAGTAACTTTATAACCACCACGTAAAATGATCAGCGAAATTACAATACTAATGATTCGGCCGATGATGCGCCATCCTCTAAAGTAAATCCATACA
>NZ_QHLZ01000028.1 GCF_003185915.1 Arthrobacter psychrochitiniphilus | reverse complement strand
CACCAAAAAGGGTAGAGGCCCCACACCACCAGGTGCGGGGCCTCCCCACCTTTAACACCACCTTTTTCAGAACCACCGGGCTATCAACACCAGCAACAATAACCACCACCACTCGAGCCGCCCCACACCAGGGCGGCTCCACTTGTTTAACAAGCCACCACCCGAAGGCGCCGGCGAGCCATAATTTTGACGCGACCACCTCGCCCTGCAAGCCCTGCCGCGACCACCCGTGCCGAGCACATTGAGCGGCATCCAGCCCGTGGCCAAAGAGAGTATGGTGGCTTGATGCAGAATCTTTTTTCTCACGTGCACGAACCCGACTATGTGTCTCTACAGCCAACTGAAGAGGCTGCACTTGAAGTGGTGATTGGCGTCCCATCTGATGAGGCCTTCGATGGCTTCACCGACGGCATCCATCTTTGGTGGCCGGTAGCTGAACAGAGTGTGTTCGGTGAAAGTAGCCATGTCGCGATGCTCCGTGATCACTTGGTGGAGGAATCCCTCGAGGGTGAGGAGATCATCTTGGCAGACATAGAGTCCTGGGAGTCGCCAACCCATTTGAGTCTGGTGTGGGCTTTCGGCAATGAATCTGTTGAAGAACGTGAGGTTGATATTAGCTTCGATCTTGTCGAAGGGGGGATGACTCGCGTCAAAGCTACTTTTCACACGCTGCAGGGCTTGGACAGCCTAGGTGAGGGGGAGTTTTTCTGTGATTGGTCACTCATCTTGTCCAGATACGCCAGATTCATGGGTGGAGCCGTTCAGCTCGACTAGACTGGTAGCTGGACCAAAGCGTCCAAGGATTTTTTCGAAGAACATCAAAAGTGAAGAGCGGCTGTTACTGTGCCAGTTAGTGCGCTCGAAGGTTTAGGAGTCGGCATGGCTGAGCATTACGAGGGAAAACGCGAAGACAACTCACGCGGACAAGACAACAAGGGGAACAGCGGTCGGCCTTATGGTGACCGCCCGGCGACGAATGATCGTCAGCCAGCGCGACCTTACAACGAGCGCGGCAACAACAGCAGCCGTAGCTATGGTGATCGTCCTGCCCGTAGCAACGATCGCCCCTCATACGGTGACCGCGATAACCGTGGTGGCCAAGATGGACGCCCTGCCGGTGACCGCGACTCACGCCCTTCATACGGTGACCGTGATAACCGCAGCGCTGACCGCCCCATGGTTAATGGACGTCGAGAAGACCGTAAGCCTTATGGTGAGCGTGACAACCGTGGTGGCCAGGGTGGCCGCCCCGCTGGTGACCGCGATTCACGCCCTTCATACGGCAACCGCGATGACCGTCCGGCCCGCACTGGTGGAGACCGCCCCTACGGTGACCGTCCCGCCCGTAGCAACGACCGCCCCTCATACGGTGACCGCGATAACCGTGGTGGCCAAGGTGGCCGCCCTACCGGTGACCGCGATTCACGTCCTTCATACGGCAACCGCGACGACCGTCCGGCCCGCACTGGTGGAGACCGCCCCTACGGCGACCGTCCCGCCCGTAGCAA
>NZ_QHLZ01000027.1 GCF_003185915.1 Arthrobacter psychrochitiniphilus | reverse complement strand
GTGTCAAGGGCCATGAGTTTCTGCCCACCAGCGGCCAGGTTATCTGCCCACTGGTGGCCAGCAAAACTGCCCGGATATGGCCATGAGATCTGCCCACTAATATAGATTTGTGGTTGGCCATACTGGTCCGGTGTTTTAGCGCAGTTGTGTCACTCCCTTCCCGGCCAGGGCTTGGGTCAGCCTGACGGAGTCGCCGCTGGTCTGGCAGACATGGGCATGATGCAGCAGCCGGTCCACCGTCGCTGTCGCCAGTGTTTTGGGCATGAGTTCGTCGAAGCCGGCCGGGTGCAGGTTCGAGGAGATCGCGATGGAGCGTTTCTCATAGGCGGCATCTACGACCCGGTATAGCCCCTCGGCGGCGTCGGTTCCCACGGGCAAAAGGCCGATGTCATCAACCACTACCAAGTCGGCGCGCAGCACCCGGGTGACGGCGCGGGTGACGGTGTCATCGGTGCGGTGGGCGCGGATGAGCTGGCCGAGGTCCTCGAGGCGGAACCAGGCCACGCGCAGGCCTTCCTCCACGGCTTGCTGGCCCAGGGCTTCAAGGAAGAAGGTTTTCCCGGTGCCGGAGGGTCCGCAGACGACGAGGTTTTCCCCGCGCCGGATCCATTCCAGGGTCCGCAGCGCCTGCTGGGTAGGGGCCGGGATCGAGGAAGCATCCGGGTCCCAGGCATCGAAGGTTTTCCCGGTCGGGAATCCGGCAGCCTTGCGCCTGGTGGCGAGCATCGAGGCTGCCCGGCCACGGATTTCCTCCGCACAGAGGGCTTTGATGACCTCGACTGGTTCCCAGCGCTGGGCGCGGGCGGTAGCGACGAGTTCCGGTGCCAGGGCGCGGGCGTGGGGCATTTTCAAGGACCGCATCATCGCTTCAAGATCCGCCGGCAGTGCCGCAGCGGTGGTGTTCAACGGGTTCACGGCTTGCCCTCGCTCACGGTGGCGGTTGTGGTGGTGATCGCGGCCCAGGCACTGGTGCCCTGGGTCAGGGACGTGTCTTCGCTGGCGGCGTGGGTGGTGGTGCTGGCCCGTCCTGCCTGCAGGATCGAGGAGAGGTCTCCGTGGGCGAAGCGGCCGTGGATTGCTGCGGTTCCCAGGGCCCGGTCAACCTCAATGACGCCGGCGATCTTCGCCAGCGAGACTGCCTCAGCCATTTTCTGGTTCATCCGTGAGGTCCCAACCGCGGCGGCTTCCTTCAGCCAGGCGATCGCGCCGGCGCCGATGGCCAGGAATTCCGCCTCGGCACCGGTACGGGCCCGGGGCGTGTAGTCACCGGGGATCTTCTGAACATAGCCGGGAAAGTGCTCATCGTTGATTGCAGGGCTCCCCGGGCGGGCTTTGCCGTGGCGGGCGACTTCCACTGGTCCTGCGGGGCCGTGGTGAACGATGACGACCTTTTCATCCGGGCCGGCACCGTGGGAACGGACAAACACCCTCTGCCCCAACAGGTGGGACGGGACGGAGTACATGGCGTTGTTGAACGTGACCATGGGCGTGTTCGGCGGCACGATCCGGGCCAGACCGAAGGAGACCGTGTGGGCTTCATCCGGGACACGGTGCAGGCGCAGGACCTCCTCGGCGAGCATCGCCGCCGGTTTACGCTTGGTCACCCGGTGTTCCCGGGCGTTGATGTGGGCCATGAACTCCTCACACGCGGCCTCCACTTCGGCGAAGGAGCCGTACGCCTCGCGCAGGTTCGTGTCTTTGGGCACGATGTCAGCTTTGGCCACTCTCACCGCGTTCTCCACTCCGCCCTTGGAAGCTGGATCTGCCGGCTGGCACGTCAACACAGTCACCCCGTAGTAGCGGGCGAATTCAACGGTCTGCAGGTTCCTCACCGGCACCCCGGCCACATGGGAGACCGTCACCGTCTTTTCGTTATCCGTCAGGACGTAAGTGGGTGCCCCGCCAGCGATGCGGAAACAGCGATCCAGGGCCGCGAACACGGACGGCGCCGTCCTATCACGCAACGCGATGACAATCCGGAACCGCGACCAGGCCAGCCACGCCACGAACAACACGGTCTTCACCCCGTCAATATAGGGGCCGTCGCCGAAATCATATTGCAGCCAGCCGCCAGGCTCGGTGATCCAGGGCCGGTGCACGCGCACCCGTCCGAGCTTCCACTCGGCCTTGACCTGGGCCATCGCTCGGCGGGTGGAACGCTCAGAACCCTCAAAGCCCATGCCTACCAGCTTCTGGTGGGTGATATCGGCCCGGATCCGGCCTCGTGACTTTTCCACGAGCTCCTCAATCTTGGGCAGGTACTCATCGGTGATCTTGTCTCTGGCCACTGGTTCAGCCAGGGGTCGGCCGACCTCCCGGGCGGCGACGTGTTTGGCGACCGTGTGGTGCGAACAGCCCGCGAGCACGGCCGCGGCGCGAAACGACTTCGTAAGATCGTACGCTTCAAGAATTTCCATGATTTCTCCGTCAGACTTCATACAGAGCCTCTTCCTGGTTTGGTTTGGTGCGACTAGACACCGACATCAAACCCCAGGAAGGGGCTCCCGCCGTTAACAACACGGCGATGCTAGAAAATAAGAGTGGGCAGATCTCATGGCCACCAATGGGCATTTCTGCTGGCCATCAGTGGGCAGTTACGTGGCCGCCTATGGGCAGTTTTTCATGGCCGCTAACA
>NZ_QHLZ01000026.1 GCF_003185915.1 Arthrobacter psychrochitiniphilus | reverse complement strand
TCTGCGCCCACCTCACCAGCACCAAAACCCGCTACCCCGGCACCAGCCTGATCCTCAAATACGCAATCAAAACCAAGCCGCCGGCTCTCATCAATTAAATCGTGATATCAGGAGCCCTGAGGTCAAGGCCGCAGCCATGAAGGAAACCGACCGGCTGCAAAAGACCGTGACCAAGTGGTGGCCAGAGATCCAAACACTGCTCGCCACCCGCGTCACCACCGCGAAAGTCGAGGCCGCCAACACGATGATCAAAAACATCAAAAGGATTGCCCGCGGGTTCCGTAACCCAATCAACTATCAATCACGTATCCTGCTAAGAAGTGCCGCCCGGACGGTGGCATGAATTCATCTCAGCGGGCTGGTATTCACCACGAACCGCGAAGAGCCGCTTTGCTTGATTCTCTAGACCAGTCCAGTCACCAGCGAGCTCTCGAATTCGAACCGAAATAGTGAGCGGGCCAGGAACCCGCGACATTCGAACCGAAACAGCTTGTGCAGAACGCTCAGAATTACAACCTCATGTAAATACCAACGAAAACTAACGCCGCAGGTCAGAGCATGTTGAGTAGCCAAAAACCCTCGTTAGTTATCAATAGCACTTAGCCCCGCTTCACCAACAAGCGATTATTTTGGGCTTCCAATATGCTCTTTTGACCAGTTTTCGCATGGACTGGTTGCAACAACGAGTGATACTAAATACTCTGCACTTTGCACTGATTGGGATGAGTTTCGTATGACGTAGTAGGAACTCCCGCCCGACTGTGTCATGAACTCGAGCCCAGCCAATCAAGCGCCCATGCTGGACTTCTCATTTTACTCTTGACTGTTCGCTGTCACCACTTTTGCAATCATTACGATCCAGAGGCCTGAGGTTAGGAGCATGTTTTTGCCTCAAACAATGGCAATATAATGAACTCACGGAACTCACGGAACTCACTTTAGGCAATCCTAAACAAGGACAAAATAAACGATAATGAAACGAGAGCAAGAAATGGGAGACTTCGGTGACTTTGACACCAAGCCATGATGTAACCTTATTTCAGGAGGGCAAAAATGCCCTCTCAAATCAAAAAAGGAAAATAGTAAATGATTCAGCGAACTAAGACCTCCATCAAAAGAGTGATCGAAAAGCTACGCGGACTAAAATCTCCTAAAGCACTGTCCTACTCGGTTCTGGGCTTATATATCCTTTTAGCACTATTTAGCGCTTTGGTGACAATTAGATCTATGGCAGATTGGACGTCATACCGGGATTCTCTAACCTCCTGGGGTGCACTCAATATCTATCACATCCAATCGGCCGAAATGCAACTTCAGTTGATTTCCTTTACATCAATTGCGACAGCAGTGTTAATAACCCTGTCGGTCAAACTGTGGACACGTATCCTGAGTGATGGAAAAAACGTACGCCTGAATCTCTTGTCGACAATCCTCCTAGCCTCTCCACTTGCACTCTTCGGGCTGCCGCAACCATGGTCATGGCTTGCTCCTGCCGTGCTGGTGGCATCCTCAATCTTGATCGACCGTCAGATCGATAGGAAGCAACCATGAATCGGGGACTGCCCCGGCATTGCTTGACTATTGAGGATCGGTTCCTTGCAGCAAGGATATTGATTACGCCAAGGTTTTCCGTCCGAGTTCATTCCCGGATGCTGTCAGTCTCGCCCGGTACGGTTGTGTGACCCGGCCTTCGAACCCTCTGGAGAATTCCATGCCCCATCAATCCCAGCAAGATCCCGGCAGCAAAGTCTGGAGCTACCTCCAGTCCGAATTGGGCACAAGCTCCGCAACACCGTCCGACCTCGCAGTTGGGTACCTGTGGACTTATCTCACCGGTGTGGAACCCGTAGTGGGTGGGGACTGGCCCGCCATCGGAAGGCGATTCGAGCATCTGGTAACGCCTGGCACCGATCTCCACGTCATCTCCGCCGAGGATCTGCTATCAGTTTCATTCCTGTCTGTGAGCGTCCCTCCCCGAGCAGCCTGGGCGATTCTCACTACCCGAAGTGCTGCGATCACTGCGACGTTGGAACAAATCCCCGAAGACGTGTCCATTGAGCATCCCAATTGCACCCTAGCCATGTTTGAAACTGATTCTCCGCTACAAGATTTATGGGATCTTCTGCGACGAGATGAGAACGGAAAACTGTGGGATATGGGTGCAACCAAGGTCAGCAAGGTGATGGCGCGCAAACGACCGCATCTGGTTCCCATCCAGGACCGTGTAGTCGTGGCTGAACTGGATGCCACAGATGCGGGCTACTGGGACATGTGGTGGAAAGCCATGCACCTACGGGAAAACTGCAAATCAGTCGTTACAGACTTTGCCCATGAGTTACGAGAACGCGTCCCCGAAGCGGGGAAGCTCAGCCTCCTGCGAACATTGGACATAGTCATTTGGATGCACGGGACCCACCGGGGCTAGCCCCTGATCTATGACGATCTGTCTCCGTTCGACGCCAGCAGAGCAACACGATCCCATGACAAAGCGGCATTCAGTGGGCCGGGAACTCTGTGACCTTCGAACCGAAACAGCCAATGCAGACCGCTCGGAATTACAAGCGGCCCGAACCAACACTGAAAACTATCGCCGCAGGTCAAAGCAGGTTGAGTACTCAAAACCCATCGTTACTTATCAACGTTTATGAACCCCGCTGTCCTGCCCAAGGGCCATTTTGGTCTGCCGATAGGCTGTTTTGACGGCTCTCCGTGGTTCGTGGTGAAATCTGGTTTCGTGTCCTTGAACGAAGGTGGCCCGTAGCCCTGTTGTGATGGAT
>NZ_QHLZ01000025.1 GCF_003185915.1 Arthrobacter psychrochitiniphilus | reverse complement strand
ATTTTCCCGCTAGTCACGCCGCCCTTCATCAGGACAACTCGATAAACAATACACACCAAACAACCAACACGCAAATCGGCAATCAGTACCCCAAAATCGGCAAAGCCTACCCACGGTGCCGTCCCGCCGCACTGCCACAAGCAATGCCAAGGATGCCAGGGCCAAGAAGACTCGCGGGAGCCGCAGTTCAACCACAATGCGGTACCGCTGTGATTAGTTGCCGGCGTGGTACCAGCCCAGGGATCAGCGCCCCAATCAGCCATGCAGTTGCTTCTGCTTCAGGTGTTAGGGATCATTTCTGGAGCGGGATCCTCGTGAAGGGACTTGTGGTCATACGGTCCCAGTGCTTTAGCTGAGTTGCTTCATTTCTTCTCTGCAAACGTCTTAGCCAGCCTGACGTTTGTCCCTACTGGTTTGGCAGGCACAGCCACGGTGGTGTGTCCTGTCCCTGGTTGCCGTGGCAAGCATCTTGGCGCCGCCCTCCGGAGGCGTAGATTCTCACGGGCAAGATACCGATGAGTTCCAGTAGGAAAGCTGTCCTGGGTCACAAGTATCCATGGACAGCCACACGTGAATGCCATTCTCAGTAGGCGAAACCAAAGGCACTACCTGATCCCCGCACACCTGCAACCGGATCGTCCCAAGCCTGCTATCGAAAGCCTCGTCTATACGATCTGGCCAATGACCAGCTGCGGATTCCCCCACGGATAACTAGGGCGTGTTGGTGGGGCCACCAACCCTCGCCGCCCACCCACTGACCGTGGCAAGGGGTGGCCAGTGAGTGCAACTCGTTGTTTACCGTCAGATTCTACGGATCAGCCCCGGTGTAAAAGTTGCAGCCCTTGAGCACCGGGTTCTCAGTCTCTCCCAACGCCGGCTGGCAGATCCGGCAGTAGTCATCGCTGGCTTGCCACCAGATAGGCGCCCGTTGCCATTAGTAGCCGGCTATGACGAACTACTGATGGCTCCGTCCCCAACCGCCCCCATCACCTAAGGACTAGATTTCATGAGTCCCACGGCCCCAGTTGCTGCTTCTAAAACGCTTCGGCAACGCCGTGACCGGCGCGCATCCGTCCGCCGAGTCAGAACAGCGAACTTTCCTGGCACTAAATGGTTGATCGGCTTCGATTACGTGGCGAATCCAAACATCAAAACACCGCGATCAAATCCCTCGCCACCCGGCTCGTGAACGAGCTCGTAGAGGCCAAGACGCGAAGGTCCTAGCGAAGACCATCGCCAGATACGGAAAGGCGGATTTGCTCTGCATCGATGAGCTGGGCTCATGGAACTAGATAAACGAGTATCCTAACTCCTCTTTCCGGGCCTCACTGAACGGGAAGTAGAAGCATCGGTTGCGATCGCCACCAACGAATCGCTCTCAGGATGGACGAAAACGTTCACCGACCCGAGTCTCTGCGCCGCCATCGTGGACCGGCTCACGTTCAAAGGCACCATCATTGAAACAGGGACAGACTCCTACCGCCTCGCCAACACGAAAAACCAACAACCCACCGTCGGCGTGGCCCTGTCCGGAGCTAATAGATAGCTAGTTGAAAGCGAAGGAAGGCGCTACCTGTCAGCAATCTTTTGTAGGACCTTGATGGGCGGCTCGGACGTGTGGCGGCCCTCTGGGACGGCCACCCAAACGATGCCGTGCTGGTCTCGACGACTCCTTGCTATCTGGGTACCGATAGGCTCGGCGAGGTTGACCGCCACGTCACGGGCGAAGCCCTCAATGGTGCCGTCTGCTGAGTTTGTATGAAACTCGAGCCTGCACCCAAGAGTCATCATGGGGTCGACGGTTCGGCGGTACACCACGCAAACTGCATCCGACCAGTCCTGCCATGCGCCAAGGATCTGCACGTCTTCAGCCCAGTAGCGGTCGACTGCATCAATGATGTATGGCGAAGATGGCAGATACGGGTTGTTTACACCGGGGCTGGTGATTGAATATTTCACCCAGTTGGGGCTGAGGGACTCGCCGCTTTGATAGCAGTACATGGTGAGCTGGCCCATCTTGCCACCGACCGGTCACCTGTAGCAATTGGTGTGCGACTGCGTGTCCTTACACACCAAGCACCTCTCGCTGGTCAGTGGGCGCGCAGGTAGACGCACTGCACTGGCATTCACCCCCGTAGGCCTTGAGTAAGTACTGCAGTCCCTGAGGCGTTATGTTGGGCAAAAGCATCACCGGGCTCATCGCTTCCACACTCCAGATGTTGTGCTTGATCCATGTTCTATCCAACCCCAGCCCTAGTTGACAGCGCCGCCGTAGAAACCACACCAATCACGAGGGCTGCCTTCGATTCCAAACTTGGTATGTTCCTTTTTTCCACCGGACTAACCCGCCGCGCCATGTTCCGTTTCTAAACTGTGAGGGGACACATTTTGGGGGCGTAATTGAACGTGACAAGACAGACAAAATCGCTGTCAAATTTCCCATTTGGGACCCCGGCGGTGCGCCGGTAAAGGCGAGCCTAGGGGCAACACAACTAATTAGTGAAGACCCTGAAGCAGAGGAATTGGAAGGCGACCCGTCCGGTACCGCCAACGTTGAAGACAGTAGCCCGAGACATCTCCTCCCCACGGCTACGAGCAGGTGGTCTCCGATGCGACTGCCACCTCAAGGCGACCCAGGTTCACATCGGATTGACATTCCAACCATCGCATCTGTGGTGCTGCCATCGAGCAAACATCAAAAGTCGGCGGTGGACAAGGTGCATGGTGGTGGGAACCAAGGGAAGCCCGTTAAATGCGGGGAGCCGCCCTGGTGTGGGGCGGCTCGAGTGGTGGTGGTTATTGTTGTTGGTGTTGATAGCCTGGTGGTTCTGAAAAAGGTGGTGTTAAAGGTGGGGAGGCCCCGCACCTGGTGGTGTGGGGCCTCTACCCTTTTTGGTGTTGTCCGGCGGTGTC
>NZ_QHLZ01000024.1 GCF_003185915.1 Arthrobacter psychrochitiniphilus | reverse complement strand
GATGTCCTATGCCGACCTTTGGATTATGCCGATCTGGCCCGTGGTGCGCACGGGTCGAGTGGTATTGAGGCCTAGAAGGTCGGCATAGTTAGAGGGATGTGAGCCACGCCAGGATGTCGGGTTCGGGCTGGTAGGTGCCGGCGGTAACTCCTGGTGGGCGGGTTCGGTCTATTGCGGCTTGTTTCATGGCCATGTCAGCGTGGAGGTAGGCGTCTGTGCTGTGGGTGTCGGAGTGTCCGAGCCAGAGCGCTATGACAGCGACGTCAACACCGGCGATGAGTAAATTCATCGCCGTTGTGTGCCGCAGGGTGTGCATGGTGACGTGTTTGGCGGCAAGGCTGGGACAGGTGGTTTTCGCGGCAATGAGGTGTTTTGCCAGGCGATGCTCGAGCGCGTCACGTGAGATTGGGAGCCCGTGCGGTCCGCAGAACAATGCGGTTCCAGGGTGGTTACCGCGTTCGGTGAGGTAGCTGTTCATCGTGGTCACGGTGCTCTTGGTCAGAGGGGTGATGCGTTGGCGCCGTCCTTTGCCGGTGCAGGCGATGTGTGCTCCAGTACCGAGGTTGATGTCATCAAACGTCAGCGAGCAGATCTCACTGATACGAAGTCCTGTTTGGATCGTGAGGGCCAGGAGCGCGTGGTCGCGGCGGCCGGTCCATGTCTGCTGATCGGGCGCTGCCAGCAGTGCATCGGTTTCAACGGGGGTGAGGAACTCGACGAGGGGTCTAGTCGTGCGGCGGGGTGGGATCGCGAGGACTTGAACGATGGTTCCGGCGTGTTCTGGGTGGTCTGGAAGTGCCCGGCCGAGCACGGCGCGGATCGCTGTCAAACGAGTATTGCGAGTCTTGGCGCTGTTGCCCCGGTCTTGCTCGAGGTGATCGAGAAAGCCGGTGACGTTGGGTGCAGTCACGACATCGAAATCGAGTGCGTCGGCGCGAATTCTGAGTGTCATGCTCAGGTATTTCAGCAGCATCCGCCACGTATCACGGTAAGAAGTGATGGTGTTCGCGGAAAGATCGCGCTGGGTGTGGGCGAAGGTTGTGAAGTAGATTTGCAGGCTGGTGGCCAGGGCATTCATGATGTTTCTCTTTCGGTGTCAGGTTCGAGCATGCCTGCGGCCAAGGACATCAGTTCCCCGGTCGCTGTCAGGTACCAATAGGTGTGGGCGGCATCGGTGTGTCCCAGCCAGGTTGCCAGCAGAGACAGAACCCGGTCGGGGTCCTTATGATGGGCGTAAGCGACGGTCATGTGCGCGGTCGTGAAGGTGTGCCTCAGATCGTGCAGTCGCGGGCGCGCCCGGCCTCGCGGGGTGAGTCCGGCAGCTTCCCGTGCTCGTTTGAACAAGGCAAAGAAGGAGATGTATGCATATCCGGTTCCTTTGGAGGTGACGAAGATCGGGCCGTGTGGGTCCGGATGTGTGGCCATCCTCGCAGGCAAGGTGAGGTAGCCAGCAAGCGCTGCGATAGTCGAGGCATGAATGGGCACGAGTCGTTCCTGAGACTTCGCGGGCTTGATCACCAGCACCTCGTTGTCAAAATCAATGTCATCCACTCTCAAGTTGAGTGCTTCACTGATCCGCAGGCCAGTACAGATGAGAAGCCCAATGACAGTGCGCACGGTCGCAGTGACACGCGGGTTCGCGAATGTGGAATCGCAGGCGGTGAGCAACGCGTCGATATCGTCTTGGCTGTAGATGAACGGCACTGCTCGTGGTTTCTTGGCTGCCAACAGCCCCTTGGGGATGATCGGGACATCAATACCGGTGGCGTTTAGATAGGCGGCGAAACGGCGAACCAGGGATAATCGCGTTGCCCACCACGAAGGGTGCGCATCGGGATTGAGTCGAGCCCACGTTACCGCGTCGTCGATGGTGAAGGTTTGAGCCTGTCCTTGTCCTTCTAACCAGGTACAGAACAGTCCCACCTGCCGTTCGATGTCATTGAGCTGGAACCCGAGCAATCTACGCATCCTCAAATATTCCTCCAAGCGGTCCCGCAGCGTGATCATCGCGGTACCTGCCCAAACGGGACAACCAGCTCACGCAGTGAAGTCAGGTCGACCTTCGCATACGCCATCGTGGTGAGCGTGTAGCGGTGACCGAGGAGTTCTTTCGCTTCGGCCAAGGAACCTCCTGCAGCCAGAACGTCCATCGCGGCAGTATGCCGGAGCCGGTGAGCGTAAATCTGTCGCAGCCCCGCCAGACCAGAGATTCGGGCAACGATTCCAGAGATCGCTGAGGGCGTCATCATATGGCGTGGCGCCCTCGTCCGTACGAACACTGCCCGGTCCAAGGCGACCGGTCGTAACTTCAACCAACTTGTCAACGCCTGACCCACGTCCACGGGTATCGGCAGTATGAGTTCCCGGCCCTTCCCGGTGACTTTGAGTTGTCCGTTCGCCCAGTCGATATCGTCAAGACTCAAACGGGCAGCTTCACCGGCACGTAACCCCAGCCGTACCAAGAGCATGATTACCGCAAGGTCCCTGGCCCCGATTGCCGTGCCTGGATCGCACGCGGCGAGCAAAGCCGCAACTTGCTCGGAATTCACCCCACGCGGCAGCCCGCGCGAGGTCCCTTTCGGTTTGAGGATCCCCGCGCTCAGATCACGTTCGAGACGTCCGGTACTCAATGCCCACCGCAGCAGGCAACGGACCGCATCAACGATGTGAGCGCGCGTCACCACGCCATACCGGTGACCACGCTCAGCGATGTATCCGTTGAGCACTTGCGCATCCAGCCGAGGCCATTGCACGCTCCCGTTTGCCACCACCAGATCTAAGACCTCGGCAGCGTAATAGCAACACGCAGCAATAGATTTCTCAGTCAAACCACGCTGGTCACGCATCCATAAACACCACTGCGCGACCTCAACCTGTGTTGGCGTGGCCGGACCGCTATCGGCCCCAGCCACGGTCAGGTAGCCGGCATCAATCAAGAATCTACGCAATGCGCCCATCGAGCTCTTCACCGTGACACACACGAACTCGCGTGAGTTTTCCGCAGCAACGAACCGAGCCAGCAAGTCCTCGTCAATAGCGCCCACCCCGACACCTGCCCCCTGCATCCAGAGGCTCAGACGTGCTGCCAGATTCACTATCCCGGCCGCTGACTGTCGCGAATACCCTCGCTCAGACAACGATTTCCTACACTCATCCAGTACTACTGGTGCCAATGGGCCTACCGGCACCCGAGGAATCCGTTCCGCATGCGGTCGGGCCGTCAACGATCTCTTCGTCACGAACCTCACCTCCAAACATCTAGTGTTTGAAGCATGGTCCCAACTATGCCGACCTTCTAGACTTCAGTACCGCCCCATCCCAGCACATCAAGGGATAGATCGGCATAATCCAAAGGTCGGCATAGGACATA
>NZ_QHLZ01000023.1 GCF_003185915.1 Arthrobacter psychrochitiniphilus | reverse complement strand
CCTTATTCTGGAGCAACTCAACGAACTTCGACTCACCACACCACGGCGCCCTCTACACTCTCAATTCTGAAGAGCCGATAATAGGCGCAGCTCCATTAGAAGAGGGTGCCAACAAATCCCCAATCATTGATGTTCCGGTTCCAGCGCTCGATTGGTTGCCGACCGACTACTGTGATTTTGCCAAGCGATTCAGGCATGACTTGGTTTCGCGCATGTCACATGTTCCAATTGCGCTTCGACCTCCGGTGGCCGTCAGCGACCTGATGCCAGGGATGGAAAACTTTTATGTAGCGGTACGTTTATCACCAATTTCACTCGCTGATACAGCAATAATTGAGCTTGCCGACCACCTATTGCTCCAGAAAAAAACACAAAATTCATCTGGACTATGGAAAGGCCTACTTGCCAAGTTCCACGGAGGGCGACCAATCCCAGGGGAGCAACATGCTTTACCAGCACACTAAATTGATTGCTGCACCCATCAATCGGGTCCATGCAGTAGTATGTGATGTTTCACGGATAAATGAATGGAATCCGGCCGTTACCTCTATTGAAAATTATGACAGCGCCGCCATAGCCGGAAAACAATACCGAGCGTACGTTCGATCAAAATTTCCCGTTACCCTCGTGTATCAAGACACATCACTCAGCAGTGTCCGTTTCACAATCAGTGGACTTGCAGCACAAGAATCAGGTGCTTGGATATTAAGGAAAGTTTCAAAATCACATACAGAAGTTACCCATACATTCACCCACAGGGGGGCGCTGCTTTGGTTGCTTAGACACGCTTTTTCCCAGGTGCCTGAATGGAGACTAAAGCGTCTTGGCGAAGAATGTTACACAAGGGGTCTGCCCAAGATTTAGTTGACTCGGGGTTTTAGGCCGCTGTGAGTGCGGTCTGGTGGGACTGCCTCGGGGTTTGTTGACTCTCAATCAAACCCTGGTCAGCCCCCTTGACAGTCATAGAAGAGTCCATAATCACCAGCATTCTGGGATCGGTTTGCATACTCCGGCGAACATCCACTTCTGCCATGCCGCAGGAGCAGCTAGGGAGCGCATCGAAACAGTGGACGCAGGGTGGCTGCAAAGTCTTTTATGAGGGGATGGCGTCTTAACATGTGAGACGAACGGGGCCGTGGCTGTTTAAAGATGAGAACTCCTGTTAAGCCAGATGGTGTCTAAGCCGCTGGATTGCCAGGAGTTCTCGTATGTCATCTTCTCACTTTGCTTTGTTCATTGACGAATTCGCTCCGCTGGGCGCGGTTCAGGTTGATCCGGGCAAGGTCCTTGCGGCTCTGTGTGAATTGCCGGATCCTCGGAAGAAACGCGGGGTCAGGCACCGTTTCCCGCACTTGCTGGTGATCATGGTCTGTTCAATATTGGCGGGGGCAACGACGCTAGTGGAGATGGCTGAATGGGCCGCTGACACGGCGCGGGACCAGCTGGCTATCTTGGGTATCGGCTCCCCACACGCCACCACTTTGGGGAGGGTATTCGAACGACTTGATGCTGACATGCTGGACCGCTTGGCCGGGGCATGGGCGCAGGGGGCAACGCCCCTGGTCGCGGTCGCTATCGATGGCAAGGAAGTACGTGGTGCCAAGAATGGCGGCGGTACGCGGGTACATCTGATGGCGGCTATTGATCATGGAACCGGTGCCGTGTTGGGGCAGGTATCGGTGGCCGAGAAATCGAACGAGATCCCCTATTTTTCAACACTATTGGACGGAATCACGGACCTTACCGGTGTGGTCGTATCGGCGGATGCACTCCATACCCAGCGTAAGCATGCCGAGTATCTTCATGGCCGGGGCAGCCTTCTATGTGCTCACGGTGAAGGGAAACCAGCCTGGTCTGCACAAGCAATGCGCGGACCTGCCGTGGAAACGAGTCAGGGCAGGGAACAAGACCGTGGAGACCGCCAACGGCCGGGACATTGAGCGGACCGTGAAGTGCGTGAGTATTGCTGAGGGCATCAACTTTCCCCGCGCAGCCCAAGCCGCTCAGATCACCCGAAAGTCACGGCCAGTGGGAACACGGAAGTGGCACACAGAGACGGTGTACATCGTCACGTCGCTGACACCGTCACAGGGAAAACCTGCCGAGATAGGGGCGTGGATCCGTGGTCATTGGGCTATCGAAAACGGGCTCCACTACCGCCGGGACGTTCTTTTTCGGGAAGACCATAGCCAAGTACGCAACGGTGAAGCACCACGCGTGATGGCATCTCTAAGAAACATCGCCATCACAATTCTCCGGCTACAAGGAGAAACTAACCTCGCCAAAGCCACTCGAGGTGCCCGCAACTACCCGGACCGCGCCCTTAAACTAGCCGGCATCACTATCAGCTAAACGACTTTGCAGCCGCCCTGGAAGTGAGACAGCCTGAGGGCTTGTGAAGAAGTGAAATATTCCACGAATTCACAAGCCACCCTTACCTCACTGCTGGCCATCTGCGATGCGTGCAGGTGGAGCTATCGATGGTCTCAAAAATGCCCGCCCATCAGAAGATGAGCGGGTCCTTTTTGTAGCTACCTGACGGGAACCCACTCTTTCAGGTTCTCGTCATACCTTGCCCAATGTCCCTTGGGATCTGCAATCGATCCCTCGAAGAAGGCGCGGTCTCCGTGCTCGGGACCGTCTGCAATGCTGCGTTCCCGACTCACTTTTTACCGCCACGGCCTGCGCCGTTATTGGCGGGAGTGTTCAACTGATACGCCAATCCCCGCCCCGGTGTTGGCGGGAAGGGTTCTCCTTTGACAACTGTCCGTTGAACTCCGGTATCGCGACCACGCGGACCCTTGATGTCGTAGAGGCCTGATGCCGGAGCTTTTGTGCCCGGAGTGAGTTTCTTGGTCATGCTATGGCTCCTGCCACTCGTGTGGGGCCAACACGCCTCCGGCTTAAGCCAGTTCGACATACAAGATGTAAGCTTTTGTTATCCCCGCAAAGGATTACTAGGCCCCGGTTGACTCCTACTTCCCCCGAAGATGGTTCAACTGGGGTTTTTCTTTGTCGAAAAGCATTTCGAATCCGACTCCTCAGATACTACATGTAGTGTGAGTCTCCAGCACCGACCCCTACATGATGTATTACAAGTATGTCATTCTTATGCACCGCTCGTCCACAGCCTAGGAGAATTAAAAGCCCGTGAACTCAACGTTTAAACCGAGCTGTCCACAGGCTGTGGACAGCCTGGGTGCACACTAAACGTGCGGCGTGTCTCGGATTCCGGCGTGTCACAAATGCATTGCCCAACGAAAGTGAACTGTGCCGGGAATCATACCGCTTGTTTGGGTGATGGGGTGGATGTCTTGGATTCAGGTGACATCGGCCCTTAAAGAATTCATTTATTACCACGCGGATTGACTTTTTAGGTGCGGCTACGCCAGTCAGGGTGCGTGGCTTTCAGTGCTTCGTACCGCCATGGTTGGAGTGTTTTCTCTGCTCTTTTTTGGTGCTGGGTGTGGAGCCAGACACCGAGGGTGTGTTCGTGTTCAGTTTCGTAGTTTTTGTATCTGGGTAGCTGGTCGGTGGCTGTGAGGTAGTCCTTGAACTGGGTGAGCCGTGACAGCCAGCGTTCATCGAGTCTCTGTTCCCGGCTAGATGCCTCCCAGCCGGGCAAGCTGCGTAGGAGAACGAGTTTGGGTGTTGATAGTGCTCCATGGTGGTGAGCTCGTCGTTGGAAGCTGATCCAGGCATGGAGGGATTCTTCGGTCGCGTCGCCGTCGTGGTGGGGGAGTCGGCCATGTGCGTCTAGGAAGTCTTGGGCTTCCTTCAGACGTCGGCGCCAGGTTGTGCTTGGACTGTCTGGATCTCTAGCTGCGAAGGCTGTTTTGTGTCTGGCACGCAGTCCGGGGAGGTAGTACTCGCGGATCTTGAGGTGCCGATCGACGGTGTTGCGGTTTTGGTGACACCGATCAGCGATTTCGCGCACGGTCAGTCCTGCCTCGTACATCATCTCCCATTCGGGGTGTCGTGATATTTCCCAGCCCGCCATGCCGGCAACACTAACCCACTGACCGCGCCAGAGACCAGAGCTCCCGTGGAACTGTGGATACCCAGAACATTAGATGCCACACCTCACCTTGAAGGCCTTGTCGTAATCCGTGGCAATCCAAGGGCCCGCATGTTGCTTCTGAGGTCAGCACGATCGGCAGGCTTGTCATCAGGATTCTTTGGGGAGTGTTTGGTGTCGTGCAGCCCAGACGGAGTTCTTGCCCGATAAACCACGGTACAAGTCTTGGCACAAAAGTCGCTCCAAGCCCTCTGGGGAGGTGAGTACGAGGATCGGGCTTACCTTCTGGAGTTGGATGCTGATTTTCATGGTCGTTGTCGGTGGGTGGGCCTACACTGAATTAGTAGAACTTTATTTCTAGTAGTTGGTGTGTCATGGCTCATGTATCGAATATTTGTTTAGTAGACTTTGCGCCCCCTGTGGCACACCCTTTGCTGGCCCCAGTGTTGGTTGCGGCGGGTTATCCGTCCCCGGCTCAGGACTACTTCGATGGGACGCTGAATCTCAATACTCATCTGATTAGGGATGTCACGAGCACTTTCGTGGTGAGGGTGTCGGGGGATTCCATGGAGGGCGCTGGCATCAGTGATGGCGATGAGTTGATCGTCAATCGGGCGCTCACGCCTCGGGATGGGTCTATCGTGATTGCGATCTTGGACGGCGAGCTGACCGTTAAGCGTCTTCTCCTGAAGGCTGGGGGAGTGGTCTTGCATGCGGAGAACCCCAACTACCCGGATATTGAAGTTCCGGACGCTAATTCTCTGACGGTGTGGGGCGTCGCCGAAACCTGCCTGCACGACTTGCGGAACTAGGGCGGTGCTTTGATGCGTATCCGAACCGCTGACCCCGCAGGTCCGGCGTTGATGCCTGGCAGTGACTATATTGCTCTTGTTGATGTGAACTCGTTTTATGCCAGCGCTGAACGCGCTTTCAATCCCTCTTTGGAGGGGGTGCCCGTGGTCGTTTTGTCGAACAATGATGGTTGCGTGGTCACTCGCAGTGCCGAGGCAAAAGCGCTGGGCATCCCGATGGGGGAGCCATGGTTCAAACTCAAACATCTCGCCTCTGATGCAATACCGCGCAGAAAACGCTTAGTGGCGCTTTCGAGTAACTATGAGTTGTACGGTGATCTGAGTTCCCGCGTGATGGAGCTACTGGGCCGGTACAGTGCGTGGGTTGAGGTGTATTCCATTGACGAGGCATTCTTGGGCGTCAACGGCACCCCTGTTCAGTTACGCCAGCTAGGACGCACCATGAAGGACGCTGTTCGCCGGCACGTCGGCGTCCCGGTATGTGTTGGCATCGCTACAACGAAAGGCCTGGCAAAGCTGGCTAATAAGCTCGCCAAGCACAATCCAGACTTCGCCGGTGTCTGCCACTGGGAATCCATCCCCGAAGAGGT
>NZ_QHLZ01000022.1:3805-6068 GCF_003185915.1 Arthrobacter psychrochitiniphilus | reverse complement strand
GTGGTGTTAAAGGTGGGGAGGCCCCGCACCTGGTGGTGTGGGGCCTCTACCCTTTTTGGTGTTGTCCGGCGGTGTCCTACTCTCCCACATCCTCACGAATGCAGTACCATCGGCGCTGTGGGTCTTAGCTTCCGGGTTCGGAATGGGACCGGGCGTTTCCCCCACGCTATGACCACCGTAACTCGTTCCCCAACCCTGTGATGGGTGGGTGGCTTGTTGGGTGTTCTTGTGATGAACAACAGTATTTTATTGTACATGTTTTTACTGGTGGTCACGGACCGGGGTCCGTGATTGTTAGTAAAATCATGGTTGGTTTCCATACCAGTAAACCGGGTGGGTTTGTTGGTTGGGAACCACATAGTGAACGCGAGCAGATCTTATGTTTATAAGAGTGTGTGTGGTGTAAGTTATCGGCCTATTAGTACCGGTCAGCTTCACGAGTCTTTAGTCCTCGCTTCCACGTCCGGCCTATCAACCCAGTGGTCTAGCTGGGGGCCTCTCACACATAACTGTGTATGGAAATCTCATCTTGAAGTGGGCTTCCCGCTTAGATGCTTTCAGCGGTTATCCCTTCCGAACGTAGCTAATCAGCGATGCACTTGGCAGTACAACTGACACACCAGAGGTTCGTCCGTCCCGGTCCTCTCGTACTAAGGACAGCTCTTCTCAAATTTCCTGCGCGCGCAGCGGATAGGGACCGAACTGTCTCACGACGTTCTAAACCCAGCTCGCGTACCGCTTTAATGGGCGAACAGCCCAACCCTTGGGACCTACTCCAGCCCCAGGATGCGACGAGCCGACATCGAGGTGCCAAACCATGCCGTCGATATGGACTCTTGGGCAAGATCAGCCTGTTATCCCCGAGGTACCTTTTATCCGTTGAGCGACGGCCATTCCACAATGTGCCGCCGGATCACTAGTCCCGACTTTCGTCCCTGCTCGAGGTGTCCCTCTCACAGTCAAGCTCCCTTGTGCACTTACACTCGAAACCTGATTGCCAACCAGGCTGAGGGAACCTTTGGGCGCCTCCGTTACTTTTTAGGAGGCAACCGCCCCAGTTAAACTACCCATCAGGCACTGTCCCTGACCCGGATTACGGGCCGAAGTTAGATGTCCAAAGTGACCAGAGTGGTATTTCAACGATGACTCCACCACAACTAGCGTTGCGGTTTCACAGTCTCCCACCTATCCTACACAAGCCACTCCGAACACCAATACCAAACTATAGTAAAGGTCTCGGGGTCTTTCCGTCCTGCTGCGCGTAACGAGCATCTTTACTCGTACTGCAATTTCGCCGAGTTTATGGTTGAGACAGCGGGGAAGTCGTTACTCCATTCGTGCAGGTCGGAACTTACCCGACAAGGAATTTCGCTACCTTAGGATGGTTATAGTTACCACCGCCGTTTACTGGGGCTTAAATTCTCAGCTTCGCACACAAGTGTGCTAACCGGTCCTCTTAACCTTCCAGCACCGGGCAGGAGTCAGTCCGTATACATCGTCTTGCGACTTCGCACGGACCTGTGTTTTTAGTAAACAGTCGCTTCCCCCTGGTCTCTGCGGCCCACACTCGCTCACGGACAGCTAGTGTCCTTCACGAGGCAGGCCCCCCTTCTCCCGAAGTTACGGGGGCATTTTGCCGAGTTCCTTAACCATAATTCTCTCGATCGCCTTAGTATTCTCTACCTGATCACCTGTGTCGGTTTGGGGTACGGGCAGTTAGAACCTCACGTCGATGCTTTTCTAGGCAGCATAGGATCACCGAATTCCCCCGTAAGGGGGTCCCATCAGATCTCAGAATCGTCATTGAAGACAACACAACGGATTTGCCTATCGTGTTTCCTACGTCCTTAGACCGGGACTACCATCGCCCGGCTCGGCTACCTTCCTGCGTCACACCTGTTAATACGTTTACCTCCCCAGTTCAGATCCCACGCTCCACACACACCCTGGTCCCGAAGGACACGCAGTGGTGTTTTGGGTGGTTAGTATCACTGGTTCAATATTGGCGGTTCTTCACCGGTACGGGAATATCAACCCGTTGTCCATCGACTACGCCTGTCGGCCTCGCCTTAGGTCCCGACTTACCCAGGGCAGATTAGCTTGACCCTGGAACCCTTGATCATTCGGCGGACGGGTTTCTCACCCGTCTTTCGCTACTCATGCCTGCATTCTCACTCGTGTAGGCTCCACCGCTAGTTCACACTGCGGCTTCAATGCCTACACGACGCTCCCCTACCACTCCAAACCCCTGAACAAGAACAAG
>NZ_QHLZ01000022.1:1408-3709 GCF_003185915.1 Arthrobacter psychrochitiniphilus | reverse complement strand
CTTGTTAGGGTAATGTTTGAAATCCACAACTTCGGCGGTGTACTTGAGCCCCGCTACATTGTCGGCGCGGAATCACTTGACCAGTGAGCTATTACGCACTCTTTTAAGGATGGCTGCTTCTAAGCCAACCTCCTGGTTGTCTAAGCAATCCCACATCCTTTCCCACTTAGCACACGCTTAGGGGCCTTAGTTGGTGGTCTGGGCTGTTTCCCTCTCGACTATGAAGCTTATCCCCCACAGTCTCACTGCTACGCTCTGACTTACCGGCATTCGGAGTTTGGCTGACGTCAGTAACCTTGTAGGGCCCATTAGCCATCCAGTAGCTCTACCTCCAGTAAGAAACACGCAACGCTGCACCTAAATGCATTTCGGGGAGAACCAGCTATCACGAAGTTTGATTGGCCTTTCACCCCTACCCACAGCTCATCCCCTCCATTTTCAACTGAAGTGGGTTCGGTCCTCCACGCGCTCTTACACGCGCTTCAACCTGGCCATGGGTAGATCACTTCGCTTCGGGTCTAGATCACGCCACTAAACTCGCCCTATTCAGACTCGCTTTCGCTACGGCTTCCCCACACGGGTTAACCTCGCGACGTAACACTAACTCGCAGGCTCATTCTTCAAAAGGCACGCCATCACAAGAACAACTACCCCCAAAGGGGCACGCTTGCTCTGACGGATTGTAAGCACACGGTTTCAGGTACTATTTCACTCCCCTCCCGGGGTACTTTTCACCTTTCCCTCACGGTACTTGTCCGCTATCGGTCATTAGGTAGTATTTAGGCTTATCAGGTGGTCCTGACAGATTCACACGGGATTTCTCGGGCCCCGTGCTACTTGGGATACTCACCAGGGAGTGCACTGCATTTCAGTTACGGGACTCTCACCCTCTACGGTCGGCCATTCAAAACCGTTCACCTATACATGCACCATTCCCCTTCCTAGTCCGGCAGAACTAGATCGGTAAGTCCCACAACCCCGCACCATGCAACGCCCGCCGGCTATCACACATGACACGGTTTAGCCTGATCCGCGTTCGCTCGCCACTACTAACGGAATCACTATTGTTTTCTCTTCCTGTGGGTACTGAGATGTTTCACTTCCCCACGTTCCCTCCACACACCCTATATATTCAGGTGCAGGTCACCACCTCGGCTTACACCGGGTAGCGGGGTTCCCCCATTCGGACACCCTCGGATCAAAGTTTGGTTATCAACTCCCCGAGGCTTATCGCAGATTCCTACGTCCTTCTTCGGCTCCTAATGCCAAGGCATCCACCGTGTGCCCTTAAAAACTTGACCACACACATGCGGGTCAAACACAACACACCCTCACAAGGATGCACCATGATTTATACTTCTTGATTATCGAGAAAACCATGAAAACTAGCCACCAACCCCAAAGGGTCAGCAACAGATCCAGGTTTTATATCATATTCTCAAAGAAATTGCTTTCTTATAAAAGATGCTCGCGTTCACTATGTAGTTCTCAAACAACAACCCCACCACACACCCCACCACCAGAGAGTACCCATCCACGCAACACCAGCCCGAAGACCAGATCACGCACACCAGCACCGCCTCACGGTTCAGTTATGTGCAGGAAACCAGAAACAAACCAACACAAAAAAGTGTTGTTGCCTCAGGACCCAACAGTGTGCCAAACACCACCCACCACCACGAAACAACCCTTGATGAAACGTTCCCCGCATCCCCTAAAGGGTTGCTGTACTTATTTCAGATCGCCCCGTGCCAACAGGCACCTATTTCATTGATATTCCACCCTTGAGCAGCACACCGAGAAACTTTCGTTCTCGCAATGCACTATTCTCCTCACACCCACAACAATTCTCCATGCGGAAAACGCCTAGGTGTTTGGTGCTCCTTAGAAAGGAGGTGATCCAGCCGCACCTTCCGGTACGGCTACCTTGTTACGACTTAGTCCCAATCGCCAGTCCCACCTTCGACAGCTCCCTCCCCACAAGGGGGTTAGGCCACCGGCTTCGGGTGTTACCAACTTTCGTGACTTGACGGGCGGTGTGTACAAGGCCCGGGAACGTATTCACCGCAGCGTTGCTGATCTGCGATTACTAGCGACTCCGACTTCATGGGGTCGAGTTGCAGACCCCAATCCGAACTGAGACCGGCTTTTTGGGATTAGCTCCACCTCACAGTATCGCAACCCATTGTACCGGCCATTGTAGCATGCGTGAAGCCCAAGACATAAGGGGCATGATGATTTGACGTCGTCCTCACCTTCCTCCGAGTTGACCCCGGCAGTCTCCTATGAGTCCCCACCATA
>NZ_QHLZ01000022.1:0-1313 GCF_003185915.1 Arthrobacter psychrochitiniphilus | reverse complement strand
CATAACGTGCTGGCAACATAGAACGAGGGTTGCGCTCGTTGCGGGACTTAACCCAACATCTCACGACACGAGCTGACGACAACCATGCACCACCTGTAAACCGACCGCAAGCGGGGCACCTGTTTCCAGGTATTTCCAGTTCATGTCAAGCCTTGGTAAGGTTCTTCGCGTTGCATCGAATTAATCCGCATGCTCCGCCGCTTGTGCGGGCCCCCGTCAATTCCTTTGAGTTTTAGCCTTGCGGCCGTACTCCCCAGGCGGGGCACTTAATGCGTTAGCTACGGCGCGGAAAACGTGGAATGTCCCCCACACCTAGTGCCCAACGTTTACGGCATGGACTACCAGGGTATCTAATCCTGTTCGCTCCCCATGCTTTCGCTCCTCAGCGTCAGTTAATGCCCAGAGACCTGCCTTCGCCATCGGTGTTCCTCCTGATATCTGCGCATTTCACCGCTACACCAGGAATTCCAGTCTCCCCTACATCACTCTAGTCTGCCCGTACCCACCGCAGATCCGGAGTTGAGCCCCGGACTTTCACGGCAGACGCGACAAACCGCCTACGAGCTCTTTACGCCCAATAATTCCGGATAACGCTTGCGCCCTACGTATTACCGCGGCTGCTGGCACGTAGTTAGCCGGCGCTTCTTCTGCAAGTACCCTCAACCAACAAAAATGCTGGCCTTGTTCCCTACTGAAAGAGGTTTACAACCCGAAGGCCGTCATCCCTCACGCGGCGTCGCTGCATCAGGCTTTCGCCCATTGTGCAATATTCCCCACTGCTGCCTCCCGTAGGAGTCTGGGCCGTGTCTCAGTCCCAGTGTGGCCGGTCACCCTCTCAGGCCGGCTACCCGTCGTCGCCTTGGTGAGCCATTACCTCACCAACAAGCTGATAGGCCGCGAGTCCATCCAAAACCAATAAATCTTTCAACCAAACCCCATGCGAGGTAAAGTCAATATCCAGTATTAGACCCCGTTTCCAAGGCTTATCCCAGAGTTAAGGGCAGGTTACTCACGTGTTACTCACCCGTTCGCCACTAATCCCCCCGCAAGCGAGGTTCATCGTTCGACTTGCATGTGTTAAGCACGCCGCCAGCGTTCATCCTGAGCCAGGATCAAACTCTCCGTTAATAAAACAAACAGACACACACAATCCCACCGGAAAAAGGTAAAGGAAAGCATGCACTAAATTCGAAACCAGCTAAACGATCATGCATCACCACAGGGGCGGCAACACACAACCAAATAACCAATTCAATTACAATAAATTGGTATCAATAAAACTTGGCACACTATTGAGTTCTCAAACAACAACC
>NZ_QHLZ01000021.1 GCF_003185915.1 Arthrobacter psychrochitiniphilus | reverse complement strand
AAGACAAACCCCGCCTGGAGCCGTCAGTCTCACATAGGGTCATGCCCGGCAGAACACCTAATACCAGTATCAACGTCTCACATCAGTAATACACCTCATCCCCCGTGACTGCTCGCCTATGCGACCTCACTTCACCGTGGACGTTCCCAAACAACCAGCAAGAAGTCTGGGAAGCAATTGTTGATCCGTATCCGGCGTGGTCTGATTGGCAGGGCTTCTGCGAAGTCGATTGTCAGAATTCCGCGTCTTAAAATGCGAGAAGAATCCACAGGACGCACTTCGGCCGGGGATCAATTTAATGTGTTTCTAATGAGTTGAGTTGGAATGACGGAGTTCGTGGCCATTACCTCAAAGAAAAGCCGCAGGTCAGTGGGCCCTACCCCACCCTACCGAGCCATTTCAACCGACGACCGTTACGGTCTCATGAGGTTGTCAGCATAAACTCTTACCGATTTGTGCTCGCAATTCAGCCGAGAGCCCAACGACTGGCCGGCAACTGTGGGTACTGTGGGTGCACTAGCCAACGACCATTGGGGAAGAAATGATCGAGTTCAGGGGCTTCATGCCAGTGCCCACACCCGACCTGACGAAGGTAAAGTTCAATATCCGCGCGGGCGTGGGTGGCGCCGGGGCATGGGACCTCCTGCTTGCTGATGATCCTGAACCGTGGCTGGATATGAACCGCCACCGAGAGCAGCACCAGAACAACAATCTGGATCGTGCCGAGTACCTCCTGAGTTTCGCCCAGTACTACCCCTACGGGCCCCAGTACTTCATCTTCGGCGGTTTCTTCAAGGTGACCCGCGTGGTACCAGAGATTGTCGGTGGGCCAGGATACGCTCTGACCCCAATGCCTCAACACTCGGAGTACATCAAGCGGCTGATCATCAAGCTAGAACGGCCGGTCGGCCGTGACCTCTACCTTCGCTGGTACGAAAATCTGCAGCACAGCAAACTTAATCCCACAATCTACGAGCTTGCCCCCGATACCAAGCTCGGTACCTTTCCTGGTTACCAGAATGTCAGGCTCAGGCACGCCGAGCTTCAACGCATCATAGCTAACGATGAGCCTAGCTGGAAGGACGCACTTTCGAGCGTCAAGGGCGTTTACGTAATCACAGATTTAAGCAACGGCCGCCTCTACGTTGGCTCCGCCTCGGGCGAAGCAAACGGGCTCTGGCAGCGATGGGCGAGCTACGCACATCTTCAGAATCTAACCGGTGGCAACAAAGAGCTTGTACAGCTTCAAAGCCAGCTCGGTGACGAGCACATCATTGGCAACTTCCAATATTCGATCTTGGAAATCTTCGATCCGAAGACCAATGCCTCAATGATCTTGCAGAGGGAGTCGTTCTGGAAGCTTGCTCTCGACAGCAGGCTGCATGGAATGAATAGGAATTGAAACATGGTGGACAATGCTTGCACGTTGAGGTCCACAACCGGATTCAACGGGACGGTATGCCTGCGTACAAGCATTCCCCGCCGAGTCAACGCGCAGCCTAGTCGCTGACCCTGAACGGTCCTACGATGAAATGGGTGGCTTTTTAGAACCCCTGAATAGTACGAGAATGTCGGACACTTAGATTGAGGTCTCCAATGCGCATCAACGCCAGCCTTGCCGAGTCCGCCCACCGCCAAGCAGATGCAGATCCCGAAGCTTGGGAATCCACCTACCGCCAGATGGTCCTCCTCGATCTCGCCGCTGACATCGAACTCGGCTTCTTCCTTGCCTACTACCGCAACTTCGCCGTCCCGAGCATCGCCGCAACCCTGCAGCTAAACGGCGAAATCATAGAGCGCCCCATGAAACGCTCCTACGACACCGCCATCGTCACCTACGAACTCATCACCAGCGGACTAGAAAGCGACCGTGGCCGCCACATGATCCGCCTCCTCAACCACGCCCACCGCCATGTCCCCGGTAGCCAAGACGACTTCCTCTACGTCCTGCTCACCCTCCTCGTCGTCCCCATCCGCTGGTCCCGCACACAGGCCTGGCGTGCGCCAACGACGGCGGAAGAAACCGCAGCGACACGCTTCTACCGGGAACTCGGTGCACGTATGAACATCACCAGCTTCCCCACATCGTTCCAAGAGGCAGAAAAGTTCTTCGACGGCTACGAACATGACAACATCGCGTACTCCCCCGCCGGCGCCCAGCTAATGGCCAGCACCGTCCAAGTCCTGAAATCCAGATTGCCAGCTCCTGCTAGGCCATTGGCCAAGCCAATACTCTCGGCCATGTTCGACGACCACCACCTCACCGATGCCCTCGGTCTCCGACGTGCCAACACGATCACCAAAACTGCCCTGACCATGGCGCTGAAGACACGCAACACCGTTGCCCGTCGCCGTCGACTCAGCGCACAACCCCTATTCAAACCGGGCGAAGCAGGATCGCGCCTTTATCCCAACGGCTACCGCCTCGATGACATCGGACCGGAAAACATCATGTCTCCAGCAAGCCAGCCGAACCAAGAGCATTCATAGCGCCCATCGGGTCGCACAACCATCCGTTTTGCGGAGGTTCATCGTGCGACAATGTCCCCATGGCCACCCGACTGTATGACCTCTCATCCTCGTGGACGTTTCCGAACTCTAAGCAGGAAGTTTGGGATGTCATTGCCGATCCCAATATGGCGTGGCCAGACTGGTGGCCGGGCTGCACTCTGGCAAAACCGTTGGACCGGACTGTCCAGACAGGCGCATCATCCAAAGAGTTGCTCCTAGCCACCACCGCGACCTTGAACTTCAAAGCTTCCCTCGGTTACACGCTGTCAGTGTCCTACCACCCGACCATGGTTGACGAGCCGAATGAGATCCTCTTCGACGCCGGCGGAGACCTAGAAGGCGACGGCCGCGTTATCCTGTCAACCAAGGCCAACGACGCCACCCAGATGGACATCGAATGGCGCGTCCGCCCCACCAGCCGGTGGATGTCATTCCTCAGTCCCGCTGCAGCACCAGCGTTCACCTACGCCCACGCTGCCCTGATGCGACGTGGCGAGGAAGGGCTCAGAGACTACTTGGCACGGCAGAACGGCAATAAATAGCCAGCAAAAAATGTGCCCCGTGCCTGTTCAGCCACCGCCATCAGACCTAGCATGAATTACAGGGCGAAAAGTCTCAACCGCTGTAGGAATTCGATGGGTCCAGCACATGTACACCAGCAAGCGTGCGCTCGCGCGGAGCAATACGGTGACCTGGCCGCAGGTAGTCAACACAGTGGCGCCCCAAAGGTTCTGCCATGAGTGACTGGAAGATCCGCCGCACAGCCCGCGATGCCAATCGCCAGCTCGACCTTGGCGCCCACCCCAGCTTGAATAGCATCAAGTCATCGCTGGAGGCCGCCCGGGGCAGGCCCATCACCATCATGGAATTGCCCACCCTTCGCGGCGATGACCTCTGTGGGTTGTGCGTCGCCTACTCCAGCCATGACGTCGTCGTTCATGCTCCACCGCGTTCACGCCTGCACCAGCAGCAGATCATCGTTCACGAATTTGCCCACATGATCCTCAACCACCAAATCACCGCCACTTCCCTGCACCTCGTGCAACTACCGGGATTCAATGAGACTCCCCTGCAGGTACTCGGCCGCACCAGCTTCGATGACGACGATGAAGCCGCCGCGGAGTTCTTGGCCGACCTCCTGATGGCCCGCATCCGTCCCGATCTCGAGGGCCCAACGGATGACCAGCCAGGCTTCAACAAGGTCTTTGGGTAATGGACTACGTGCCAGCCGCAATGCTATGGCTGCTCACAATCATCAGGATCCCCACCATCCTGCACAAGGAACGTGCCTCAGTTCTGCGCGCCACCTTCTTCGCCGCCATCGCCTGCACGCTGTTCATTCCTGAGGTCTACGTGAACACAGATCCCCTCCTCGGAGGCCGCAACCATGTGGGCTTGGTATTGATCATTGCGATCATGGCCGGGTTCTGGCAATTCCACACGGCCACAGTTCTGGCCACCTTCGTTGATGACGTACGACGACGCCACCATCTCAAGCGCGGACGTCTGGCTGTCATTGTGGCCGGCACATGCGTCGTCTACGGATTCTCCGTGAGCCATGTCGAAGTAACTAACCAAAATCTTCCTCTGGTCTACGGCAACCAGCCAGGCATGCAATTGTTCCTATGGACAGGATCAGCATTCATCATTTGGGTCTGTTCCGACGTCGCGTTGAACTGTTTTCGATTCCTACCGGAATTGCGCGGCAGGTCGTTTAGATCAGGGGTTAGCTGTTTCGCCGCCGGCTGCCTCCTGATGGCCATGGCCTTAGGCAACCGCCTCGCGCTTGGACTCATCGAAGCATCGTCGTCCGACAACCCCCTTGTCGTTGGACTCAACTGGTCCTTTCCCATCTTTGAAACCCTCGCGGTCATCCTGGTCAGTTTCGGCCTTATGATTCCCCGGTACGGTGTATCCGCAAAACTTCTACGCCGCAGCATCCGGTCACGCTGGCTCATGCTTTTGCTGACTCCGGCATGGCGCCGGAGCAGCACGGAGCGGAAGTACTTACTCCGCAATCGATGGACTCCTCTGCTGGATCCGGTCACAGGGCATCCGGTCGATCATCTGCACCGCCGCGTGATCGAGATCCGCGACTGCCAGCTACGTGGACTGGCACTCCAGCCCCGCGACAGAATCCTCGTCAACCAAGCAGAACGACTACTCCAAGGGCATTGAGTTAGCCCACTGCGGCGACGGTCATGTAGTTATCGCGCTTCCAAACCATGAACAAGTGTTGCCGGCATCAGCCAGCCGCACCGCCATGTGGAGGCATCATGGAAAAGCTCAGTATCAAGACCCCTGACGACTTCATCGCCCTCATGGGCCACAGCCTAGGTTTCTGGCCCGATGAAAGCCTGGTCTGCGTCATTCTGGACGACAAGCGCATCGGCGCCACACTCAGGGTGAATCTTCCGGTTCCGGGCTCGGACACCAAACACTTCATCGAGCAGGTCGTGCATCATGTCGGCACAGACCGCCAGGCCACCGGCGTCGTCTTCGGCATCTTCACCCACGAGCCCTGGACCCCAGGTGAATTGCGCCCCCACGAGGGTGTGATGGAGGAACTGACGGGTCGGCTCAGTCAGCAAGGCGTGAGTGTTCGAGATGGCTGGCTGATCGGCGAATCCACCTTCACGAACTACCTGCTCATGGGCGCCGACACCAGCGTCAGCTACCCCCTTGACGGGGTGCTGTCCAGCGAGCTCAACGCAGAATTGGTCTTTCGCGGGTCCAGCATCGAAGCATCCCCCGGATTCCGCATTCCAGTGCTTGCTCGCCCCGCCCTCAACACCGAGATCCTGCGGCACTGTTTCAGGATCGAAGCCATGAACCCGCAGGCTGCAATCACCCGCGCCAGAACCCTGTGGAACAAGATGCTCGACGGCGGTCGCGAACCTACCGACGACGAGGCCGCCGAGCTCATCGCCAACCTCAAGTTCATCAGTGTCCGGGACCGGCTCCTTGCAGACATCCCCGGCATCGACGACAGCATGCGCGACCTGCTCCTGGGACAAACCAAACAAAGCCCCCACTGGAAGCGCGTCGAGCGCGCCTCCGAAGTGCTATTCCAGCTCTACATGCGCACAGACGGTACCGATGCTGCACCCGTGCTCACCGGCCTGGGTGTCATCCAATGGTGGGAAGGCCACGGCAGCAAAGCCCACGAGTGCTTTCAGCGTGCTCTCGAATCAGATCCCGAGTACCGGCTGGCCCAACTCACGGACCACCTCGTCCGCGAAGGCATACTCTCCGACTGGGCCACGGACAAACAAACCGCCTACCAGCCACCACACACCCGCGGACCTGAAATCGGTGGCTTGGGGATGGCGTAAGCACCAACCTGGTTTGCTCATTCGACCCCTACCCCATCTCGTGAAGTTTCGGATCGTGACTGTGTAATCCGTTGCTGCAAAGAGCAACTCTAGGATATTCCGCGTACGTCTCTAAGCGCGCTACAACGCAACTTGGTGGAGGATAGTACTTGCCCCGGTGGAATTGAGAACACGTCAATTCGATTTGCGCCCTTTTTTTCAGTGGACTTCCAACTGGCAGAAATCCAAGTTGCGATTGAGGAGCAATGATAAATCGCTCGCGTCCTTGAATAACTGCTTGGCGGGCAACTGCAACCATTGCTCTATTCACCCGTCTATGAACTACCTTTTCCCCGCGATGATCATTACTCAAGGAAACAGCCCGACTTGGACTGATTGGCCACCAAATGCGACTCGCTTGGACCGTATCAGGCCGCACACCCGATTCGAAAGGAATTTGCACTGGACAATCTGACGTTACAAATCGGCCTTGAGGGTCATCCCAAAGCTCAAGCTGCCGCGTCGTGAATATGTCAGCGGCCGCCCAAACAGCCGAGAATGCCGTCTGGGTATGTATACCTGCGAGCCGAATAGCCGAACCAGGGGTTTGGCTCTGGGCGTCAGTTGTCTGAGCCAAATACCAACTGTCATACTGCATTAGGAGCCGTCGGGTCTGGAGGGTTCGCATTCGTTGCATTGCAACAACAACGCCCACAGCCATGAAGTCGTCAAATGTCAATACATCCGGGTCGCTCAAGTTTAATAACAGATTTTGAATTCTCGCGATTTCCTCATCGACAACGCCGAATAGGAGCTCAACTCTATTGTGTTCTAGTCCGTCTGATCCAACGACCCGATAGAAGTTCTCGCTCACACAGATGTCCCTCACTCCGAGGCGACGGGCCAGGCCAGTCTGCGTGTCAAGTGTCCATACACGCTTGCCATCGTCTGACCATTTTCGAAGATAAGTCTGCGGTACGTAGTGGTGTCGTCTAGCTTCAGTATCGGGCAAAGCCAGTTTCGTCGAAAGCTTGAGTTTGTATTCCTCCATGGCCGGGCTCAGCGTGCGCCCTCCGCCTGTCAGAGGAATCCGGCCCCATGGGTTCTTAACTGAACTCACGACCTGCCAATCTCCGTTCACCATGTTTTCGCTCTCTTTTGCATCAATACTTCCGTCCTTGGCTAGACGTCGTTCTTGGATTCCTGCCCGGCAACATTGTCCAAGCAATACCGCATTCGCTAAAAGCTCTGGAGCTACTCATTGATCTCAAACCACCTCACACTCGCCGACCTCGAACTGCCTTGTTCGACCGTTGGCGCCTAGCGGTGATGAAAAGATACGATGCATCGCGTCGTGCACTTCGCTCAGCGTCTATATAGGGCAAGAGGCCACCTGCGGTTGCCAAAGCTGCACCAGTTAGCCCCAGAACTCCCCCGGTGGCACCGACTACCAACCCGGCTCCGCCGGCTAGGGCAGGTAGAATCGCCGAATACGCTCGGCTAGTTCGAATGTTACTTTCAAGGACACTCGAGGCGTGTTCAATGTCAGCAACAAGCTGGGTAATTGCAAGCGTTTGATCTCCAAGCAGCGGTGCCGTTGCAACGGCAGCTCGCACTTTTCCCCTCAAGTCCTCGACGGCTCCGTCGTTATTTAGAATACGAGCCAGATCACGCGATTGGAGATTGGCCAATGACGGTACGTCGGCCCACAAGGAAGCCGCGGCTGTCCCAGTACCGACCTTTGAGCTTCGCATTTGAAGCAATCTCGCTTCAAATGGCGACGCAGCGACGTACTCAGCACCCATTATGTCCGCAACTGTAAGCCGTTCAGCGCTGCGTTGGACATAGAATGTGGCGGCATCTCTCATCACTTGTTGAACCCAAGGCTGGTAATCATGATTCGAATCGTACGGTTGGAGCATTTTCGTTTTGAAGGTGCCACTTTCGTCCAAGTTCTCAGCGTCAATCCGGCCATAGAGCCAGAGTTTCTGAGAATGTTCAAAGTCGTCTTTCGCGTTTACGATTAGCACTGAGCGAGCCGTCGGCCCCTCCACTACAAGTTGACTGTGAGCGAATTTCATAAGCCGTGAGTTCTTCAAATCTTTGCCAGCCAACACGCTGGCTATATTTTGCCCCAACGCCATCGCAACACCTTGAGGTACGGCTATCACTCGTCCGGATCCCAGTAGATCCTTGTCCTCCAATTCTCTTCTAGCTAATTCTCCGACTGATCGATTCGTAGGGGCTCGGGAGATTTCTTCGAACAGTTGGTCACGTATAAGAACATGGTCAGCTAAAAACAAAGTTCTGGTAAGGAACTGTGCTGGCTCAAGTTCTTCATTCCACAGCAGGATCGGTTTGGGGTCCTGCCGCGCTATCGAACCTACCGACTGATAAGCCAGAAGCGCGCATTGAACTATGGCCTCAATTTTGGCGTCGGCCAACGGATTATCTGTCATAGGGAGGCGTGCCAGCTCCTCCAGCATGCTTATGCGAAGACGAGCCAATCGCCTCGGCTTCATCGGATCATCCATAGCTGGAAATGCGGCAAGTCGCCGCTCCAGTTCGCTTAAAATTATCGGCTTTGGTGCGGGCTCATCGGTCGGCATGATTATAGGTATGCCTCTTGGAGCCAGTCCTGGTATTGCTGATTTTGCTAGTCTCAAACCTGGGCTTAGGTAGAGACTGTCACCCGAATCTTCGGGAAGTGACGCCCCCGGTGACGAGGGCGGAACCGTCCACACCTTGTGGCAATATCGGTATATCCGACTTGATCCGCACCAGCAGGGATCATTCTTGCCGGTATTTTTCAAGGGATTCAAGGCATCTCCTAGGCTGGCTGTTGACTTGTGAGGGCTTGCTACACAGATGAACGATGAGTATTCGTTGTCGAGCCACTTATCACTTTTCATTCGTCCTGAATATGGCGTCAGTCAACCGTATAGCGACCCTATGACGAACTCTACGTGACCTACTACTGGAGACAGCCAAGTCCAGCCTGACTGACCTATTCGAACAATAGAACTGACTTGCGCACTGGACCTTGTGGAGTTGCCACTAGGCAGTCCGCACCTACTCAGTCGTAGTTCGATCCGTTGACAGGAAATCGAAGTACCAATACATTGCCTGTGTGATCAGGACTCTGGACACGCTCTGGTGACGGGTTCGGGGTTCGTCGATTTTTCGGGGTTTTTCTTGATAAAAGCCTGTT
>NZ_QHLZ01000020.1 GCF_003185915.1 Arthrobacter psychrochitiniphilus | reverse complement strand
AAGACAAACCCCGCCTGGAGCCGTCAGTCTCACATAGGGTCATGCCCGGCAGAACACCTAATACCAGTATCAACGTCCCAGATCCTTGACACACCTCAGGATATTGTTACACGGCAACTTGACGAATGCCACGAATGGTTAGGACTCTGCTGAGACGCCGGATACTCCAAGTTTCATACCGTGACGGCGACGCCTGGTGGATGGGCGATTTAGGGGTTGATTGCACTGCTCGTATGGCCCTCCCCTTGAGCCTCTGCGTGAAAAGTATCTTTCGTGCGGTTGGGCCGCGCCAAGAGAAGTTACAAGTCAGACAGAGTGCGTCAAGAATCAGTGGTTAGGATTCTTGATTTACTCGATCAGCACGGGCATCCAGAGTGCCTTCGGCGACAAATCGAACGAGCGGGCTGCCGTCCTGTGTAAGTGCGACAAGAATATCCTCCGGGGTGTCAGGGTTCATCGCCACGAGGATTGCCAAATCGATACTTCGACCGGCCAGATCGATAAGTAGATCTGCGGGTGCTCCGCCATTGAATGCCACGGCGTGCTGAACTTCCTCGATCTTATCGTCGGCCAATGAGCGTAGCAGCGCGGCTGGCGCGTCCGGGTTCGCGGCCACAGCGCAGCGAACTTTTGAGCTGCGCCGGTCTCCTCCAAGCATCACAAGCATGTCTGCGTCGGCTTCGGGGTAGAAGGCCACTCGCTTCCGGGTATCGGCAGACGTGCTTGCGATCATCTCTAGCAGGGCAGCGCGATCCGGGCGCTTCTGGTGGGAGCGGCGCTCCAGTTCCGACTCCGACTCACGGACGAGGTCTACCTGAGCATCCGCGGTCTTTGCGAAATTCAGTGGCGCGCTTGACGGTGTTTCAGGGGGCAGGCAGTGGAGGGTGCTGGGAGGAAGACGGGAGTTCTCAGCTACGCGATCTCGAACTTGGTCCGCCTCATCCAGAGAAAGGTCCATAAGGACAGGAACCGGAGAATGTGGGTTAAGGGCTACCATCGCCCGTACGTTCGGTTCGAGATCTTTCGCGAGCTTCTCCAGAACTCTGGCGGGGGTTCGAGGATTTCTGGCGACCGAGTGACGGATACTAAGCTCCTCATTCTCAGCCAAGTTCGCTAGCGTTTGCTCGCTGTTCCTAGTGTCGTTTGCTACGAGTAGCCGAATGTTTGGTTCCCGCACGGAGCTCTTCGAAAGGCGATCCAGCGCCTTTTCGACCAGCCGTTCAGGCACGTCAAGGTCCTCCCGGAAGTTAATGACGTTGAGAACCTCAAGCACGTTCACGTCCACTTCGTCGAGAAGCATTGCTTCGGCTAGAGAGGTCGCGATGTCACTGGGGACGGACGTGTTCTCCAAGACTGCAATACGAACTGGGCGCTTTGAATCAGTTGCTAGTTGAGTAAGCGCAGTACGTGGCACTGCTGGGTGGTCAGCAACAGCAATTCGCACTTTGACTTGGGCGTCTGAGGCGAGATCGGTCAAAACTGTTTCTGGTATGGACGATGCAGAAGTAAGTAGAAGGCGCTTTTCGGCCGATTTATGGGTCTGTAACTTCTGGATGAGAGCCGTGCGGCCATCATCCCCAAGAGCGGGATTCTCGATCAATTGTTCGAGCATCGCTGTTGAGGTGCTTGAAATCAGTGGCAGTAGTGCGGACTGTGGTGTCGCGGGATGACCAGCTATGAAGGATAGCGTCTCATTTTTGTATTCAGTGGGAGTACGTCTCCACGGATCCCTAGGACTCATCCCTTGGGTACGGAACTTCAACAGGGCTTTCGGGTCAGCTGCGAGGTCGGAGAGCAATGCGCTCAGAGACTTGTCGAGGATATCTGTGGTGCGCTTCAGCGTTTGCCATCGCACCTCGGGATCGGGATCGTCCAGAAGCGCTGCACGCGTATCCGTGTCCGTGACGGGCAGTGACCTGGATATGCTCTGGCGGACCCACGAGGGGCGGTCTTCCTTGAAAAGGTCGGCTAGAACTTCGTCAGAGAGGCCTGCCTGGATCCAGTCTGCATTCCCAACAGGCCGCTTTAGCATCCAAGCCCATTCCTGGCTTGCGCTGGGGATTGGAAGGCTGGGCATGCCAGCTATGTGATTGAGGAAATCTTGAAACCAGCGAGAATCAAGTGCTGATTCGTCGCGGTCTTGGCGGATCTGGACACCATACTGTGGTGCGGTTTGTTGAGACTCGAGCTCATTTTGGCCTCTTTCCTCTTTTGCGTCAGCCACACCTTTGTTGGCTCGGGCTGACCACTTCACCTCATCATTTGGGTCTTTCGATAGAGCTTTCCGCACTGGCAGCGGGGCTCGAGGGTGCTCTGCTATGGCTCTGCGAACAACTACGCTGCGGTCTTTCGCTAGGGTCTCAAGTACGTCTAGCGGCACTGCCGGATTCTTGGCGACTGATTCACGCACCCGCACCTGCTTGTCTCGCGCGAGCGTGCGAACGGTCGGCTCAGGAGCTATTGGGTTACGGGCCACGCGCCACCTGAGGCCGATATCTTCACTGCGTGCGAGTTCTTCCAGCATCTCGTAAGGGGTGTATGGGTTGTCTGCGATTAGCTGTTGCTTGCGAGCCGTCGACACGGATTCGTGGCGTGCGAGTTGATTCCCGCCGGCCGCTTTGACGAACCCCTGTCTGAGCGAAGGTAACAACTCATCAGGATTGCCGCCAAGAAGCTGTGTGAGGCTCCACATATAGGTCTTTCTCTGACGTGGGAGCCAGATACCTACATGACGAAGACTCAGGCTGTCATCAGAATCCAGCATCACGTAGCCGAGGAGCTGACGGATGAACTCGCGCAGTCTGGGTATCGTCGGGTGCTGCGTGACTTTGCAATCGATCAAGGAATTGCCGATGATCCAGTCTGCGTCGGCGCCGCCCACGAGTGCTGAGCCAGCGAATTTGGGGTTTGGTTCGTAGTTCTCGCCGTTGGCGAATTGGTTTTTCCATGCCTCGAGCTGATCTTCATTGTGGAACAGCAATGATTTGATATCTGCCAGCACGAGCGGATCGATCTGAGCGGCGAATACATCCCCGGCGGGAGCTGCGTCGCACGAGACTCCTAGAGCGCCCTCGAATGCTGTTGCGCCCACTCGTGCGACGTGTTCGCAGAATGCCAGGAGAACGGAGGCTCGGTCCAAGTCCGATTCGCTGGATGGTTCTTCTAAGAGCGCGGTGGCGATACCGAAGGCTTCCGTCAGAATTTTTGCCCGATGCTCACCATTCCGAATTAAGGGGATAACGTCTGGAAGGTGAGCGACGCCAGCCGCCGCCACAGAACTGCGGGGGTCAAAACCACCAAGCTCAATCCGTGCACGAAAATCAAAAGCTGTACCGACTAGAGAGGCGTTCACATCGGGGAAAGGTGGGGACAACATTTCGCTTCGTGACAACTTCAACAGCCCCAATGCACCAGCTGCGGCACGAGAACCCTGGCCCTGTCCACTAGAGGCTTCAAGGAGCGGAGAGATGCCATCCAGATACACGCGCACGGGGGACTGTGGGTCGTTTAATAGGGAAGTGAGACTCATGGTGGTGACTCTATCGATAGCGTCGTCAGAAGTAGAATCTCGAGGCCCTGAACGACGATTATCAATGGCTGGGGGCAAGAACCATACCGGACCGACAGGCCAATTAACCCCAATTTTTACTCAATTAGGGGCTACTAAAAAGGTAACGGGTGCTTGCCGTGCTGGCCTGCCTGCAAACCTTGCCCGTGTTGGGCGCGCTGCACATTGCCGTGCAGCATGGCCGGCTGGACTCGGCAGACAAGCAATCCAACATGGTGTCCTTCGCCGCCGGGGAGATCAACGTCCCCGTGGCAACCACTGTCATTGAAGTGGGGGTTGACGTCCGCAACGCCACGCTGTGCAGTAGACAGACTCACTGCCGGAAACGATTTTCTATGAATGAAGGTATGAGGTGCGAGGATGTTGTTCGTGATCATGGACGACATTGAGTGGGAAGCTGAACTGGGGTACCTAGTGGGGCGTATAAATAGTCTTCAGGCGGCGTACGACCGGGTGTACGAATCGGTCGCGCTCCCGGCATCGATCCGGGCTGCCGACGACGCGGCAACGTGGCCGCTAACAATCGGCCAGCACGCTCAATACTGCCTCGTTCAGGCGATAGATATGTGCCAAGGCATCGCGGACCTCGTGACGATGGAGACTGGCCTGCAGATCCCTATCGCGGCGACACACCCTCTGGCACGCGCAGCGATTGAGTCCGCGAGTATGGCCATTTGGATGACATCGCCGACAACAAGGCGAGAGCGGGTGGTACACAGGCTGCAGGCTGCGCACGCCGAGCTAGTGTTCGAGAAAGCATTCATTCATGCCGTCGCGTCAGGGCAATCGCCAAGCCAGCAGCAAGAGATGCAACGTGCGCACGCGAAGGATTCCAGGCGTCTCTGGATCTGGATGAAAGAGATAGCGCGCGCGAACGACATCGAAGATATGGAATACGTCCAGAAGATGCCTGGATGGCAAGTGGTCGTGGAAGCCGCTGCTCCCGCATTACCCGCTGCAAGAGCGTCCCTTTTAGTAGCAGCTTGGCGATTTACGAGCGGCCTCACCCATCCGTCGTTCATCCGAGGGAGAGTCGCTCACACGTTCGTGCAGACGGAACCGGGAGGAGACAAATCTCGGGGTGAAGTCTCTGCGAATATAGAGTGGCTGGTTTCGACCGCGTCCGTTGCCGAGGCCCTTACCCGGAAGGCGCTAGTAAGACTTCAGCAAACCAAGGCACAGGTCAACGAAGAACATCCGGTGCCTGCTCTGCGTCGGATCCACTAGCTCCCGGTCTCGCGAAGCTAGTGGATCCCCATGCGGGTGAAACACCGCGAAAGCGAAGGCGACATTCACATCCTGCTATGGGTCTGAGACAGTGGGGTTCGGTGGTCATGGTGTTGGATCGATAAGTTTGTAGCCGGCCTTTCTGCAGAGTTCATCTAGTTCGGCGTTGGGCTCCCACACGGAGTCATTGAAGGCGAAAATGTCGAACGGCGCAGTTCGTTGCCCAAAGCTGACTACGGCTAAATAGTCGAGGCGGTGGGCGTGTTTGCGTAGCCTCAAGCGACGGTTGATATCCCGGATGGCGGAGTCCCGAGATATTCTAGGAGGAAAGCTGAGGAACAGAATTCCCCGCCGCTTACCTGGGCTATTGACTCCAAACCCGACGAACTTGGCATGTTCTTGCCCGTCAGCTCGAGTCGCGTTGCGAAGACTCATCGGAATGTCCGCAATCTCGTTTCGAAGTTCCCCGTCCAGATCGAGTAAATCGACGCTGACCGATAGCCAGCCGTATGGGCGGTGGTCGTTCAGGGAGTTGAGGAGACTGGCTAGCCGCATTGGGATGGGCTGTCGCGGCTTGGCTGATTCGTTCGTTCGATCTCCTCGGGTGAATTCATACCAGGCATTCAATTCATCCGTCAGGCTTGGAAGTACGGTTATGCCGGTCTCGTTGGAATCTGAATAAAGTCCCCGGGTGAGATACATCATGAAGTAGTCAAGTTCTTCCGTAGCGCGAAATGAACCGGCGATATTCGCCTCGCGGCGTCGCAGAAGGTAATGGATGAATTCGGACGGGCGATCGATCACTTCGCCAATTATTTCCAGGTCATGCTGGTTGGTGATCCAGGGTGGGTTGCCGGGGTTCTCCAGCAGTCCGCTGCGGTTCAGTTCCTCGACCACAGTCGACACTGCGTTCAGATCGTCGAGAGAAAGGACGATCGTCAGAATTTCTCGCCCAGCGACGACGGGGATCTCGACGTTCTGCTGCCGGGGGAGCGGCAGCCCCTTGCCATCGAGGGGAGTCGCCTTCTGCAGGCTGAATGGCTGCCCATCATCGAGCAGTGAACCCAATCGGTTTGCCTGCCTATTGGCCGCCAAGACGATCTGCTTGAGGTCGAGGAACATCCTGCCCGGGTTCCCGGTGAGGAACGCAGGGGAACGTGGCTTGCTCTTCATCTCAACGATGAGCGCGAAGCGGTCAATGAGCAGAAGGCCGTCTCCCTCGAACTGTTGGTTGCCTTCGCGACCTTGATAGTAGACAGACTGGTAAGCGACATCAGGATTAAGTAGCTTGACCAATTCGGCAAGCCCCTTTGATTCGAGAAGGCTTCCACGGTGATCGGTGTAGCGGTTTGCTGACGCGCTGCGGTTGAGCGCGTCCTCGAGTGCAGGTCTGATCCCGTATAGAAATGACGTCGGTTGGATGAGAAGCCAGCGCCTTTCTCCGTCAACTCTTCGGCTCGCGAAAGGTTTTCTTTTCACAAGGTTATCTCCGGCAAGAAACGCTGAAACGACGTTTTCGGACTGAGCATCTATGTCAAAAGAAAAATCAGTCAGGATCTTTTCCACGAGGGCAAGGTCCATGATGCTCTCGTTGGCCAACTCCTGAGCTGAGAATGACCCAAAATTTGCGAGGTCCTGAAACGCCGCTACGTGGATGAGTTGGTTCATGGCTTCCGCCTCCTCTTTGCCACTCTTTTCTATGACAGATCGGACGTCATCGTTCACCTGTAGCTGTTCTTCGAGGAAGGAGCTTGCTGCTGAATACGAACCGCGGAGCCTATGATGAAGTCGGCTCGCGGTTGAGTCGAAAAGCTGGAGGGCATCGTCCACGCCGTACCCGACTATTTCTCGGAGCGCCGAATCGATGCCAGGTGGTGAGAATAGATCGGAGATTAGTGCTCGTTCCTTATCCGGGTACTGGCGGTTACGGACGTAGAGCTCGGTCGCCACTGTTGAAAGGCGCATTCGTGATTCGATCCGCGAAGGGACGTTGCCACCCGAGACGTAGTGTTCAGCAGCAAATTTGTCGTCATCGATTCTCAGTTCGATGTGAAGCCGTCTTGACTCAAGGCGCAGCAGAGCTTGCAAATTGTCGTGTAATTCGGCGAGATGGTGGCCTGACGTCTGCGTTGCTTGGCCCACTTCTCGGGGCTGTTGCTCGGCAAATAGCAACGCGGCAAGTTCAGGGACGCTCGACAACGATTCATGCTGGCTCTCCACGTACGCGTCGTTGTCTACAGGCAACGACGCCAAGAGCAAGTTCCCCACAGCATCAAAAGCATCAAGTCCTGCAATGATGCCTCGAACTTTTTGGACCGCCATGTCACGGTGGTGAGTGGTGATCTTTTGAGTTTCCTCAAGCGATTCAGCCTTGCCGGTGAGCTCATGGAGCGCCGCCAACTCCTGTTCGAGCAGCCGAATGTACATGGGTTCGTCGGCGGGAATGTCTGTCATTTCCTAAGTGTGACTGAGCTATTGCAGTCTACGAAAACGTGTGTATGAGCCGAAGTCAGTATGTTCATGCGTTCTTGGTCCCGTATTCATCGGAATATGTTGGATGAGAAGACATAGGAGCAATCCTTTCAGTAACGTCTCACATCAGTAATACACCTCAAGTTTCTCTGGAGCCCGGCCCAATAGGCCTCGAATAAGCCACTCCTCCGCGTGGTTGGTATAACCCAAACATCGGCATAAGCGATCAGCGGATGCCTGGAACACCTCCGTGGCTCAGCCCTCGGCTTCCGGAATCTCACAAACTACGTTGTCAGATCGCTCCTGGAATCCGGCGGATTTAGACCGACACTACACTCCCAAGTTGGAAGAGCCATGAAAGTCCTGAAACAGGATACCCGCGGAAGTAATCATACTTTCGTGCTAACTGAACTACCATATGATCACGGCATCACCGAACGGTGTTGAGTGACTTAATTCTAACCATGCGGGGACTGTTGATGAAGAAGATTGCCCTTTTTACCTGTGCACTGCTGCTTGTCGGCTGCTCGGCACCTTCGCTCGACAGTGCGAACAAAAGCGGCCATCAACCAATATCGCCCACTTCGGCGTCCCAAACGTCTCGACCTGCCGTTGAAGTGTCTGACGCTGTATCCTGTCAATCCCTTCTCGGCACTGGCCGTGAGCTAATATCGGAATCCGCTCAGTTTCTCACTGATCTCTCCGAACTAAGCGACGAGACAGTCGCTCAGGCGGCGACCCAGGCCGCTGCGCTTAAGAGGGTGGCTGATACGGCATCGGAGCAGCTTCGCGCCCCTCTGACCGTTATGCAGGAACCGTTCAACGATCTTGAAGACGCATACGAGGCAGACGAGTCGTTCAACCTCGTGGCGGAACCATTCAAGGCTGCGGGTAGCCAGATTATAGCCATTTGCGGACCTTTAATAAAGGAGTCCGCCGCTGCCGAAGCTAAGGCCACGGCCGACGCTGAAGCCAGCGCCAAAGCCGACGCTGACGCTGAGGCTAGCGCCAAAGCTGACGCTGAGGCTAGCGGCAAAGCCGAAGTAGAAGCCAGTGCAAAAGCCGAAGCTGAGGCCGGGACGTTGAGCCAGCAGAACGCACTGCGAGCCGCCCATAGCTACCTCGATTACTCTGCCTTTTCGCGCACCAGTCTGATATCGCAATTGGAGTACGAGAAATACTCGGCCGAGGACGCTACTTGGGCTGTAGACCGCGTGACGGTCGACTGGAATAAGCAGGCTGCCAAAGCGGCCAAAAGCTACCTCGAATATTCTTCCTTCTCACGCGCCGGGCTGATTGACCAGTTAGCTTATGAGGGCTTCACCTCAGAGCAAGCAGAGTACGGTGTAAGTCAGACAGGTCTTTAGCCCAGAGGTTTCATGAGGGTGGTGTGTGCTGAGCTTTAAAGCGGTTAAAGGTGCTCCGTAGTAGGAAAATTGAGGTGTCTAGGCCATTATTTTCTCGTTCCGGGATAGCGGGTTAGCACCCTTTTGATTCTAATGAAGGCTCAGAAGTCTCCGATGCGTCGTTGAATAATTTGGGAGGATAACTCATCCTTCTAAAACGGAAATTGGATGTAACCGACTCATTAGAAACTCATTAAATTGGGCGACAACTGCCACCTCTTCAGTACCCCGCATTGTCCTGCTCCTGCAGCGGCAACGAGGGCCAAGAATGGCTTTTGATATCTCAAAACTGTGGATAGCGATGACAGCGGGGATCATAAGCGTTGATAACTGACCAAGGGTTTTGAGCTCTTACCATGCTCTGACCTGCAGCAATAGATTTCACTGCTAATTCTGCGAGACTTTTCTGGCCAGCCGTCTCGTCAAGCAGTTTCGGTTCGAATTCCATAGCTGTTCAGCGGTTGGATTGGTTGCTGCCATAGAGTTTTTCGCTTGTTCACCAATCTCCGAGAGCCTGGCAGGGGCTGAGTTGCGTTCATCAGGGTGTACCCGAGCGAACAGTTAAGAACCGCGATAAAGTGACGTCCATCAGGGTCTGGTTCGACTATGGTTAGACATAAATGATGGAGGGTCTTAATAGTGGCTGGACATAAGGGGCAGGTCGTGGGCTACGTGCGGGTGAGTGCTGCCGATCAGAACGAGGCGCGACAGCTCGAAGCACTAGGTGCTGTGGACAGGCTGTTTTCCGAGAAGGTCAGCGGCAAGAACAGGGACGATCGGGTCCAGCTCCAGCAGATGCTCATTTACGTCCGTGACGGGGATACAGTCCGGGTGAAGTCGCCAGACCGGCTGGCGCGGTCCACGACGGACCTTCTCGCTCTCGTTGAGGAACTCAAGACCAAGGGCGTTGCCTTGGAGTTCATTGACAACCCGGCCCTGAACACTGACACGCCTCAGGGGGAGTTCATGCTCACGGTCTTGGCTGCCATCGCGCAGTTGGAGCGCAAGACCATCCGAGAACGCCAAGCCGAGGGCATTGTCATTGCCAAGCGGAAAGGCGTTTACGACCGGGTCCCAAAACTTTCGGCAGAGCAGGTTGAGCTGGCGCGGGAGCGGATTGCCGAGGGCGTGCCCAAAGCTAAAGTGGCAAGGGATCTGGACGTCTCGCGGCAGACACTATACGCGGCACTGAACGGCAGCGGTAAGTACGCCGAGGTGAGCTGATGGATGAAGCTAGTGGCGGTGCGCCCTATCCGGCTGACGAGAACTCAGGACTCGGTTTCTAATCTTTTACCTTTATAGCGGAGATCCCTGAGGATGCCTTCTTCGGGTCAGATGGGCTAGGGAGTTGACGCAGTAGCGCCGGTTCAAGGCTTTAAGTGCCTCGATGTGACCGGCCCCTCCATACTCTGGTAGGCAAGGAAATGGGCTGTGATGGCAGGTATTATCCTGCCGTCACAGCCCATTGAGTGCATGAAGGGCCAGCTTGCTGACCCTTATACCGCAGGGTTAGTGGTAACCATGCTTCCGTCGGACCAAGATGACGGTCCCAGCACCTATAACGAGAAGTAGAGTCCCACCGATCATGATCGGGATGGAGCTGGCCCCGGTGGAGGAGAGTTCATTCTTTTGGTGGTTACCTTGTGCAACGACAGACGAAACTGTTGAAGGAGTTGCCTCGCCGGATGCTTGTGACGTTGTTGGGCTCGGTGAGTCTGTATGTGTCGGGCTAGGGCTCGGTGAGTCTGTAGGTGTCGGGCTAGGGGTTGGGGAGGGAATTTGATCCTGCGGGCCATCAAATAGGGTTTTTATTGATGTCAGCACTGCGCCATTGATGTCATGCTGGCTAGAGGATAGTTCGGCTAGGGCTGCTTTGCCGTCTGCTAGTACCTTGGGATCGGTCAAATCAACAACCTCCACGGTCGTTCCCTGCTGGGCCACCAAGTCTTTCAACGTGTTGGACGTTAGTTCGATATTTATCTTCAGTGTTCCTGTGGCGGTCAGCGCAGCGCTATCCACGGGCACTTTTACTTGGAATTGCCCTCCGCCGGGGACGACGACGGTGGTCTTTCCGATGAGGGTGCCCTCGGTAGTGGATGCTGACAGGAGGTACTCCGTGGCAGCAGGTGCAGGGTTGTTGATGGTGGCGAAAAGAAATTGTCCTTTGGTTGAGGTGGCTAAAACGCTGGGTCCATCAAAGATGAAAGCACCATCACCCTGTAGGGGTACATAGTCTTCGGCGGTCATTTCCTCCATGGGCTCGGTGATCAAAACGGGTGCGCTGTCACCCAAGTCACCGATCGATCCGCCATTGAATACCAGGTGCGCCCAGTCTGCATAGGGTTCCCCGCGTGAGTAGTCCAGCGTGGCAGCCCCGCCAATACCAGTGAGCTGGTAGCTGTAGTTCATGACGCTGAGAAAGCTTGGGTTTTCAGCGTATGTGGTGTGGTCTGGTCCGCCATGCATGAGACTTAGGTTATGCCCGAGCTCGTGCATGAAAGTCCCGCGTTCCTGGATCCGGCTGAAACCCCCTTCCCAGCTCTTGTGACCGTCGGTGAGGATGAAGTCGGCTCCCGGGAGGCCACGCGATATGCCGGACGATCCGTTGTCTTTCAAAAGGGTGTCTGCATAGAGGGCGTAGTGGAAGACATCGCGTTTGAGGTTGTCGAAGCTTGAGTTTTTGATGCCCTCGAAACCTGTCCAGTCGTAGCCAGCGTTGGAAGCTGTCAGTATGTGTTCGGTCCAAGGCACTGCGCTTCCGGAGCTGATGTGCGCGGTGATCCCTGTGCTGCCGTTAGGGTTGGTGAAGGGGGCCGCTGCAAAGGCCTTGACCACGTCATTCAGTGCCGCCTGTTGGGGTTCGAAAGACTTCCCACCCCAGCAAATGAACCAGACGCAGCTGGGCTTCTTTTCCATCCAGTCAACCTGGATGAAGATGTCTGCGCGCTGGGGGTCTGCACCCATGGCGGACAGGTTCACTTCGGCGATACCATCACCGTCGTAATCAATCCCCTCTGTCTCCCACACGTCGGGCAGACCGTCCCCATCGCTGTCGACAAGGGACGACACGGAGCGGTCGCAGTTGGACCCGTAGAGCCAACGCAAATTATCGACCAGCACCGCGGAGTCATAGATAGAATCGCCAATGTCCTGGATGGTGAGGATCAACTTAACTTTTCCGGTTTCGACATCGCGTTCCAGTGGGGTGACGGCGACCAGAGGCGGTGTGGTGCCATCCATGCGCGTGCCGGTGGCGTCGGTAAAGCCGAAGACGGTGTTGACGGAAACGAAGTTGCCTTTGCTGTCATAGGCAAAGTTATTGGGGGCGACGACTTGGTCGTTCTCCATGAAGAACTTCGACTCATTTTGTTCTGCTGTGAAGATGTCATTGAAGCTGGAGCCGACAAATTCCGGGTATTCCTCCGAGAGGAACTGGAAATCAAAGGCCATGCACTTCGCATCGGTGGGCGGCAACAAATCTAAGGTCAGTGAGGTGAGATCATTCCCGTCCACACCGCCACCGTTGCCAAGATTGGTTGAAATGAAATCACTTGGTGCCCCACCAAGGACTTCGTCTGCTTTTCCTGTGGACAGGATGGCGTAAGAATTCCCGGCTGTGGGGAAGATACCGAATTTGTCAGTCACTATGGAGCTAGCACCGGTATCACCGGTGCTACTGGCTGAGACCAGCTCAGGGGAAGACACTCCCAATGCCGATGCCAGCGACGGGGCATCGGCCGCGCTGGCTGCCGGTGCCATTGCCAGGCCCGCGTATGCCGCAATCAACCCGGCAGCACACAACGCTGCCGCCCCTTTCATCGTTAGTGCATATGGTTTAGCCATAGTTCTTTCCCCCAAAGTAATTGGGCCATGCCTTCAAAGTGACATAGCGCACATGGGGTGTAGCCTAGCAAAGAACCGGAAGGCAATCATTATTGACGACAATTCACTACGCAGATGACTTATGCCCGGGTTGGACCTCCCAGCATTATTTCACCGGTAGATCAGCAACGCCCTCCCCTAATAGCTCTCCGTCGAGTCGGACGCCGCTTACTTGTTCCCCCTCCAACGTGACCTTGCAGGACAGGGTCTGGCCGGCAGAAACGGCGATAGGGACCGTACTGATTTCCCGCCGCCCGTATAGAAAAACCAGCACGTAGTTCTCGTCAACGTCACTGATATTGTGCACCGTGACGGTGACCGTACTGCCTGAGACGCTGTATCTTGATGAATCGATCGACAGCGTTGCGTCGCCGGGGGCAGCAAAGGCCCCGGCACTTTTGGCAGCATCTGCTGAAATACCGGTCACGGAGGACGACCCTTCAGTCGCTGAGGCAGCAGTAGTTGATTTAATATCGCCCGGTGACCCGTCCGGTGCCACCCAAGAACACTGGGTTAGGAAGATCGCAGCAGGAAACAGCAGAAGTGCCCATCGCTGTCGTATTTGTACCGACATAGCCTCTCCATCCCCGCCAATAGCTGCGGCCTGATGCTGGTGATGTTGCTCGAACCGTGAACTGGCGGTACCCGTGGGGTTAGTTCCCGTGTGCTAACTATCTTCCCTGCCACGGACTTCGCTGGCCAGTTCCCACGTCCGGTTTGTGGAAAACGGTCAGGTTCCAAGCTAGCGAGCAGTCTGCCACTACTGTTCATCCGCTACATCGCCTTGCCCCACGTGAGCTGCGGGGTATCAGTCGGTCAGAGGAGACTGGGCTCCCAGATGCGTCTTATATACCCCATTTTTGGGATCCCAACAAAGCTCAGTACTTAAGAATTTCGAGAACATCCGAGTGAGACACATTGCTGGGAATTTCCGGAGTTGGCGCAACCCGCGGATATCCGGCGATCTGCACCGCGGGCTGTCGATGTGGGGAAGTGGTTGGCGGGTTTCCGGTCAATGGTTCCTTTGATAGGACGAAACGCAGCTGTCCTCTCGCGCCTTAAATTGTCATTGTCTCTGGTCGTCTGCACATCCATTCCGTGTCCGTATGGGAGATCTCAATGGTGTATATCGGGAGGGGTGGCAGATCCACGGGTTGGTTTTCTTCCCTGGTATGGTGCCGCGCCCTTGGTTTGAAGGCCCAGTATCGAGTCGTCGGATGCGGTCAGGGTCTGGAGACTATGCTTGGCGCCATCCGACGTTCTCGTTGCTTTCCGTTATGGCGCCATTGGTCAAGTTAGGTTTTTACGGGTGGATGTGTTGGTTGCGGGCGCATCAGGCGGCTAGCTCCACGTCGATAACAGCTCTGTGAACGCGTGGCTGGCTGCGCTCTGATAGGCGCCTTTCCTTCTGAGCAGGGCGGCTGTGCGGGGCGGAATGGGCGGCGAGAGGTCCACGCGGTCTAGCCCGGGCTGTTCGCGGGCAATGGCTTCGGGCAGGACAGTGGCGAGTTGGCCTCGTCGGATGATTTCCACGATCGCGCTGATGGAGTCGGCCTCAATCGCTATGCGGGGGGCAATTCCGTGGTCCCGGAAGTGCAGGTCGATGTGGCGCCGGGTGGCAAAGTCGCCACTGAGCAGTGCAAGGTTCTCTTGTTCCAACTCTCGCAGGGTCAGGGGCGCATGGGCGCCGGCGTGGGGGTGGTGGTTGCCGACGACGAGTCCAAGGGTTTCGACGAAGAGTGCCTGTGGCTCGATCTCGGCTGAACGAACAGGGGTGAAGGCGATACCTAGGTCGAGGCTGTCCGCGGCCAGCGCCGCCTCGATACTGTCCTGGGTCGCCTCCTGCATCCTCAAGTTTATGCCGGGATAGAGGGTGCTGAAGCGTTCGATTAGCGGACCGATCAGGTAGGAGGTGAACGTGGGCGTCATCGCCAGCCGGAGTGATCCACGGCTCAGATCCTGAACGTCATGGACAGCCCGGGTTCCGGCGTCGAGCTCCCGCAGGGCACGGCGGGCATAGCGGAGGTAGTTCTCGCCAGCATCCGTCAGCCGCACGGTTCGCCCGGACCTGTCCAAGAGCTGGACATGCAGCGATTTCTCCAGTTGCTTGATCTGTTGCGACAGGGTTGGTTGGGAGACATGCAGTGCCTCGGCCGCACGGGTGAAGTTCTGGTACTCCACAACCGCATTCAGATAACGAATCTGCTGTAGCATCACGAACCTCTAACTATAGGTAATGACTATTGACATCATTGTAATCAAGTCTTGGACACTATAGAAAATTTCCGTCATCCTTGAAGTGTTCAACAACCCTAACAAGGAGAGGGCCCATGCAAGACATCATCAAAGGCGTGCTGAAGTTCCAACGGGAAGCTTTCCCGAAGCGTTTGGGGCTCTTCAAGGAGCTATCCACCGCACAAAGCCCGAAGGCTCTGTTCATTGCCTGCTCGGACAGCCGTGTCGTGCCTGAATTGCTCACCCAGCAAGAACCCGGTGACTTGTTCGTGATCCGCAACGCCGGCAACATCGTGCCGGCCTACGGCCCACAGCCCGGCGGTGTCTCTGCGACAGTAGAGTACGCGGTCTCCGTCCTGGGAGTTACGGACATCATCATCTGTGGCCATTCCGACTGCGGAGCAATGACCGCCATCTCCTCAGGCACTGACCTGGATCACCTGCCAGCGGTGGCCAGCTGGCTTGCCCATGCTGATGCGGCGAAGGTCGTCAACGCCGCCCGCACCCACGTATCGGCCAAGGAACGGCTCGCGGACATGGTCCGCGCGAACGCTAACGCCCAGCTGACCAACATCAAGACACATCCCTGCGTCTCCCTAGCCTTGGACCAGAACCGACTGAACCTCCATGGCTGGGTCTATGACATCGAAACCGGCTCCATCGACACCCTCGACGGCGCCACGGGCCACTTTGTCCCACTTGCAAACAACCCCCAGACCAGAGCCACGCCGGCCACATCCGGATTGGTCGCTTGACCACCCGATACCACCACAAACAAAGGAAAAACCATGATCCACTCCCAAAACGCCCAGGCTCCTCGCGAGGAACTGACAGCCGCCATCATCGACGCCAAGATGCGCAAGAACCTCTCCTGGCAGGAACTGACCGATGGGACCGGCCTGAGCCTTGCCTTCGTCACCGCCGCCCTGCTTGGCCAGCACCCACTGCCTGAAAACGCGGCGGACACCGTCTCTGAGCGGTTGGGTCTGGGTGAGGACGCCAGCATGTTGCTGCAGACCATTCCACTGCGCGGCAGCATCCCCGGCGGAATCCCCACCGACCCCACCATCTACCGCTTCTACGAAATGCTTCAGGTCTACGGCTCAACCCTGAAGGCCCTAGTACACGAACAATTCGGAGACGGCATCATCAGTGCCATCAACTTCAAGCTGGACATCAAGAAAGTTGAAGACCCCGACGGCGGATCACGCGCCGTGATCACCCTCGACGGAAAATACCTCCCCACCAAGCCCTTCTGATCCCGGCCATGGCTGTGTTCTCGAAATGAGGACACAGCCACCGCTGCCACAAACTTTACGTGCAGAAAAGAACCGTCAGAGACTGCGTCCAAAACCCATCGATATCGCCGACGCCCATGTCAAGGAAGATCGGCACCGCGGATCAGGACACCGAGCTGCAAATCCGGGAACTGGAAGCTGCCGGGTGTTAACGGATATACAGTGACCACGGAATCAGTGGAAACAAGACCAGCCGCCCCGAGCTGGACAAAATGCTGGAGCACTTCAGCCAAGGGGACGAAGTCGTGTTCTGGCAACAAAACCGACTCGGGGGCAATACTCGACACCTCCTTGACGCCGTCAAGGAGCACCATATAAAGTTCCGGTCCCTCCGTGATGGTATGGCCACAGATCCTGGCAGCGATCTTGGTGGCGCCATGGCACGACACATGGTGACTATCATCTCCGCTTCTGCTCCGCTCGGGCGCGACCAGCTCTCCTAACGCACCAAAGCCTGCATGGCGATCGCCGCCTCCCATGGGTGCAAGGCAGGAGGACCGGAAGTCACCGCAACCCATACCTATGTCAAACAAGCCCACTTACTCAAAACTCACGGCCTGAAACCAACCAACGTCGGCACAAGCCGGGCCACCGTCTACCGCTACTTGGCCATGGATCCTGGATGACAAAATAACCCTCCTGAACTGGGGTGTATTACCAGTCTGGGAAAGAATGGAAAGGATTTTTCCCATAATCAATATCTATCCGCCACTTTGAGTTGACTAATAGATCAGGACCTCTTTGATTCTTCCGATGTGATCTTTAGCCAACCTATCGTTCACACGAAACTCAGCACAGCCGATGTTGAGTTATCTGGGGGAACAATGGCCACGATCATCGCAACGAATGGACGGGCGGCCAAAGACACGCTCGACTTGAAACGCATCACTACTCCTTCGGATCCTAAGAAGGCCAAGACGGGTGCCACCCTTGGGGCTGGCCCGTCTAACGAATCGCAACTCTTAACTCAGCTGCATTAAGCGGGCTTTTCGGCGGTGGCGCCACCACAAAAATGCTATGAGGAGGACCAGCACGGCTCCTATTGAAAAAGCGGCGATAAGTATCACGGTGTCCCCGCTGTTATCCGCTTTGACTGCCGGGCCTTGGCCAGCATCTGGGAAGACAATGGTGGCCGTGGACTCGTGCGTTATGAGGCCGCTTTTGACTGTAAAAGTTGCTTGCCAGGGTCCACTAGGGATTTCCAGAGACAGGCTTGTGCGTACGGGCGCACTTTCCCCGGGTGCAATGGTGACGCCTTTATCCAGAGGAAATGGGCCTGCAGAGAGACCGGCCGGGCCTTTTTCCAACATAAGAGAGCCGCTGATGTCCAAGGCTCGACCGCCTGTGTTCGTGACCAGTGCGGTTAGGTTAGGTATCCCGTCAAGATCGCGGCTAGGTGTCATTGAATTGACACTGAAATCCGCCGGTGGACCATTGCCAGGTCCCACGGACAGATACATCCGTATCCCGACCCTGCTGGCATTGACAATGCCTTGACCGGTCTGACTTGAAGGGTGTGCCTCTGCCCAGACAACGGCGTAGTTCTCACCTTCAGGAGCGTCGGCTGGAACATTAACCGTCACTAGGACTTCTACGCTGGCTCCAGGTTGGAGCTCAAGAGCTGGTTGGCTGACAGAAGTCCACTCGGTGAGCACGTTGGGCGTATTGCCGGCCGCTGCGCTGAAGGCATTGTCCTCAATAGAAGCAGCCGAGGGATATAACTGGATGTTATGCGCCTCATCGGTGCCATTGGCGATCTGTAGGCGCCGTTTAATGGTGGCGCCGGGGGTCAGATGGTCCACTATGTAAGAGCGCGCGCGAGGATCCTTTTGTGTAGCTGCCGGGACGTCTAAGAGCCGCAGACCTATCCCGGATTCCGGTACCTTCTCGGTTTGGGCATCATCACCCACTAGGGGGGGTGTTGTGGCGATCGCCGGGGCTACCGGTAGTAGCGTAAAAAGCAGGATAGCAAAGAAGGTGATTCGGGAGCGCAAGAAGGCCTCTCAGACGATAACTGCTACTGGGCGTAGTTCTTAAAAGCAGAAAAAGGGAGCGACGAAAGTCCGCCGCCCCCTCTAGTTAGCTGTTAGAGCAACGAGTGGGTGAGTGTGCCCGTGTATGTACCAGTTTTGACGGTATTGGGAACCTGCACGGTCACAGTGGTGTCGAACGTAACGTCACTGTTTCCGCCTGCCGGGGCGGTAATGGTCCCGGCTGCTCCACCGGTCGTCACGGTTCCTGTTTGGGCTGTCATAGCATTGACATATGTAGCGTCAGCAAGGGTTATGATCTCGTCGCCAAACTTGAGCTCATTAAGGGAAACCGAGCTCGCCCAGCCGAGCCCGTCACCGTTAAGATCGGAAACATTTACCCCTGTGAGGGTCCCCGTTGCCGTCGATACTTTCGCGGAAGCGCCAGTGTGGGCCAGAGTCAATGTCGCAGCCGTGGTGTCCAAAACGAGGAAACCTGCCTCGATCGTTACAGTTGCATCGTTCGTGGCCGACTTGGTATCAGCGGCGGAAGCGGGAAGGGCCATGGTGCCAAGTAGTGCAGCTGCGGAAAGCATGATCATGGATGTGCGCGCGAATTTTCGCATGAGAGAGACCTTTATTAGGTTGGATGTAATGACATCCGGACGGTCAGCGGTCGAAAGGTTTAACGGCGCCTCACGTCCTGCTTTAAAACTATCACTAATGACTTTTTCTGATCGTTTGTGATCAATATCCATCAATTTCAAGTTTTTTTCGTGTGCTACTCTGCGAGGCTCCGCTCCTCACGGACGAAACCGAATGCTTCCACGCAGCAACTAAAAAAATTCTGGTAGATCTCCCGCGTGTAACTAAACGGTCCAGGTCACAGCGAGCGCTAGAGAGGAAAAAATTAGGCATCCTGCGGTCAGCAAGTCCCAAGTATCCTGCCACCAGTGGCAGGATGCTTGGGACAGCCGAGTCAACGATCTGGCGATGCCTCGCTGCAGCAACTGCTCGGCAGGTGCCGGAGTCCTAGACAAGCATCAACACGGGCTGACGCAGGATCTTGATCTTGGCCTAGAGTTATTTGCCAGCTTGTGGCATCTCCAGGTGGCGTTTCTATCAAAATCAGAACCAGGCCCACCTCAAAAACAACAACACCCCGAACCCTTACCCGATGACCGCACCTGCGACACCAAATATACCCAGACAAAAAATCATCTATCCATGTCAATATGCCGGTCAAGAAGCCGCGGGCGGTGTCAACCAGACTGTCTTTTGGGTACACCGTTCACACTGATACGGACGAGGATTCCGAGGGATCCACCTCAATGGAGATTCATAGTTTGGTCCATTATGGGTATACGTTGGGATCCCTCGTAATACCAGAGGACCATGACTCACCCAAGCAACATCCAAGCAGTCGGGAGCCCGACACGGGAATATGGAAGATAGCCCCTTAGAGCTAGTCTGCAAGGAAACCCTAGAATCGTTGGAGGAATCCCTTGACGGTGAAAGATCACTCTGTTGTAGTTTTGTGAAACGGTACGTCAGTATGTGGCCCGGTCGTTTTAAGCGGATCCGTGATGCCATCATCGAGGATCACAATGACGAGGCTATGGATGCTGTCCTGAGCCTGCGCAGTGCGAGCGTCATGGTGGGTGCTTGCCGTCTAGGTGACCTGACGACTGGAATCATTCGCCTTATTGAAGGTGGACATATTGGCGCGGTAGGAAAACTACTCACAACGTTGAAGTTGTACGGGGATCAGACAATGTACCAGCTGAGAATCTCGTACATCGATAAGGAATGGCCCAATCCCCACGCTTCACGATGAGTAATCTCCATTTCTCTCTTAGCCTCAGTAGCGGTGCTTTACGATCCCACCCAAAATCTGTCTTGGTTGCACAATAGGCAGTCAACTCACAGGAGCCTTGACGGGTGGATTTAGAACACTGAAAGATTGGTCTCGCACACCACTTTGCTCAGATTTTGGGTCTGTATTAGATGTTTTTGTGCTATTTTGTTGAGCGTGGAGCGCAGCTCACGTACGAACCGACTCCCTGATCTCTGAGTGCCGCCGAGGAAACGTAGCTTCCCTCAAAATCGGGCTGGGGCTTAGTGGTGCTCACATAGGAGCCAGGAACTGAATTCGGGGCCATGGCGCTCACGTATGAGCCCCGTAGAGCACGCGCAATGCCTCTAGCCTTTTGTGGCCCCGCTGCTGATGTAGTGGTATCTGATTGATTCTCTCCAAGGACGTATGGGACAGGGCGTAGTGGGAAAAGAAGTGACGTATTCATGTTGGATCCTTTGATATTAGCTAGATTTAGGCATCACAAAAGTGGCCGTGTAGAAGGTCTTAGTAGTGTGCTAAAAATTCGCTGCCAGCTATGAATTATTTAGCTGCGTCGGGGCCCTAAAGCGCGGCGACTAATTGGCACTCGGAGCACAAGCCCCAGAAATTTACTTCAGCTGCGCTGATGATGAAACCGTTGAAGTTCGAGGGTGTAAGGCATGGACTCGCGCCGATAACGCAATCGACGTTCTCAACTCGTTTGCAAGTGAGACATACCATATGGTGGTGATTATCACCGACGCGACATTCGTAGAGTGCTGCCGACCCTGCAGGTTCGATCTTTCGAACCAGACCCGCAGAAACAAGTGCCGCCAACACACCGTAAACGGTCTGCAGGGAGATCCTTGGCAACAGCACAAAAACCGCAGAAAAAATCGTTTCGGCATCAAGATGCTCACGGTCTGACAAAATGCCTAAAACAGCGACGCGTGGGGCCGTAACCTTCAAGCCAGCCGATCGAAGCCGGTCCTGGAAGACTACGTGCCGCTCATCTTTGCTCATGAAACAACAGTACCAGTTGTTTTTAGTTACTCAAAACAACTCATTGGTCGCCCGTATGATCACCACCGATATGTGCCTCCCCAGCATGGATACACATGTGGTGGATCAGCCCTTGTACGGGCATGCACCGAGTGCACCTCACTCCTCTGACATTAAATTCTCCTCCACGGGAAGTCTTCGAAGCTACCGAGGCATCAAAGTTTTGGGGACGTTGATACTGGTACTAGGTGTCTCTGCCGAGCATGGCCTTCAATGACAATGATGGATCTTGGTGAATTTTTCCTTGAATCTGAGCTAACTATTCGCCGGCCAACCCAAGAGGGGGCGTGGTCAAGCGGGCAGGAGTCCCTCCCAATATTTAATCGAGTGGCAGAGGTATTCAATAAACAGGTACTTTATTTAGTCCACGGGTTCAGCTTGAGTCGTTCGGAAGCGGTCCTGATAAGTGGTCGGCAGCGTGTCGTAGGTTCCTTTGAAGGCGCGGCGAAGGGCTTCATCATTGGCGAATCCGGCTCGGGTGGCCGCCTGGGTGACGTTGAGCCCTTGTTCTAAAAGCATGCGCGCAGCCTCGAGGCGAGTTTTGCTGATGAACCCTCCCGGTGTTGTACCAATTTCTCGGTGGAAAAGACGTCGCAGGTGCCGTGAGCTCATGGCAACGGTGCTTGCCATAGATTCAACTGTGTGAGTTTCCGCAGGGTCATTTGTAATAACGTCCATTAGTTTGTGGAGTCGCATATCCGTGGTAACGGGTGTGCGTTGACGTATGGAGAATTGTGATTGCCCACCGGGCCGTCTCAGGAATACGACAAGTTCGCGAGCGATGTCGCGTGCGAGATCTGGCCCATGGTCCTCTTCGACAAGCGCGAGTGCTAGATCGATACCGGAGGTCACACCGGCGCTGGTGATAAAACGTCCACTTCGAACAAAGATGGCATCTGGGTCGACCTGAACACGGGGAAACCTGACCGCAAGTGCATCAGCGTGCTTCCAATGAGTTGTTGCCTGACGCCCATCAAGAAGTCCGGCCGAGGCAAGGATAAAAGCACCTGTGCAGATCGACGCCACTCGCGATGAGTGGCGCATCAATCGCTCTAGTTGCTCCCGCAAACTTGGATCGGTTGGCAGCTGCGAAAGATCGTCCGCTCCGCTGACCATCAACAGGTCAACCGGGGCACAGTCTGTTGCCAAGATGTCAGCCACAAGTTGAACACCGGATGAGGTGATTACTTTAAGGTCTCTCCACCCGATGATCTGGAGGTGATAGTTCGCTGCCCCCAAACGATTGGCCTGATTGAAGACCTCTAAGGGCCCGGTGAGGTCTAGGAGCTGCGCGCCGTCGAAGGCAACCATACCCACACTAATAGCTCGCCCACGCACCATGGTCAGTCTCCTTTATGAGTAATCTCAGTGTTATCTACCTCTATGTCCGTTATTACGCTATCTTAGTCCGATCGGACATAGCGCTGTGGAGTCGAGGAAGACGAAGATGGGAGATAGAAGCACTAAATCTCTATACTCTTGAAAGGCAAACCATGACTGAGACAATTGCTGGAATCACGATCCCGGACACCGCGCTAGTCCGCGATGCGACTGAACTCGTCCGCGAGGCCACAACCGATCTGATCTACCATCACTCCCGACGTGTGTTCCTCTTCGGTGCTCTCCAAGGACAGCTGCGGGGACTGACCCCTGATCTGGAGTTACTCTATGTCGGTGCGATGTTCCATGACCTCGGCCTTACCACTGAATATGGCAGCGAAACCCATCGATTTGAGGTAGATAGCGCCAACGCTGCTCGCGACTTCCTCCTCCAGCGTGGGATAGATACTAGCCTCGTTGACAAGGTCTGGCTGGCCATTGCACTGCACACAACCCCCTCGATCCCTGAATTCCTCGCACCGGAGGTGGCTCTGGTAACTGCAGGTGTTGAAACAGATGTTCTCGGGATCGGCTACCAGCATTTGGACCCGTCGCTCATCTCAAGCGTCACTGACGCCCACCCCCGACCCGACTTCAAACGGCGCATCCTCGAGGCTTTCACCCATGGAAACGTTCATCGTCCGAGCACGACGTTTGGAAACGTCAACGCGGACGTTCTTTCCCACTACGATCCATCCTTCGTCCGCGAAGATTTCGTCGAGAAAATTCTTGGAAGTGACTGGCCCGAGTAAAAGAACAAGCAGCAAACGCATCAGATATTGCTGGCTCACTACGACTCTTCAGCATGCGGGAATTGCTGGTGTGAATCGTCCCGGGTTTTGTGCCGTTTTCTATTGAGAGAATGGATAGCATGCCTAAGCAGTACACCCCTGAAGTGAAGAGCCGTGCCGTGTCTTACGTGATGGACCGGATGGATCGTTATAAGTCTGTCTATGCTGCGTGTGCCGAGATGGCGCCGAAGCTCAATGTTGGTAAAGAATCGCTGCGACGCTGGGTTCTCCAGGCACAAGTTGATGCCGGTGAGAGGACCGGGCCAAGCAGTGAAGAACTTGCCGAGATCAAAGCACTCAAATCCAAGGTCAAGGACCTTGAAGAAGCGAATGAAATCCTGAAAGCGTCAGCGATTTTCTTCGCGAGGGAGCTGGACCCTCGCCGTCACTAATTACTGAGTTCATCGATCAGCAACGCGAACGTGGCTACGCAGTCCAGCAGATCTGCCAGGCCCTGACTATTCAGGGCGTGAAGGTCTCTGCCCGCACGTATCGCAGCTGGAAAGCGGATGAGCCGGCACCGCGCGTCGTTACCGACGCGTTAATTCTCAACAAGCTCTATGACCTGCAGAAGCCTGATCCGAAGACGCTCAAGCTGAAGCCTGAAGTGCTTTATGGTCGACGGAAAATGCGGGTCTGGTTGCGGCGTAACGGGTTCGCCCGATATCTCCAAGCACACCGTTGACCGGCTGATGCGTGTAGCTGGGATGAAGGGTCTGGTGCGGGGGCGCAGGACGACTACGACGATCCGTTCCAAGGACAAAATTCGGGCCAAGGACCTGTTGAACAGGAACTTCTTCACCGATGCCCCGAACAAGGTTTGGGTCACGGACTTTACCTATGTTCCCGTTCGTGGCGGGTTCGCTTACGTGTCCTTCGTGATCGATTTGTTCTCCCGCAGGATCTTGTCGTGGGCGTCGTCGACCTCGCATGACACCGCGTTCGTGGAGGAGGCTCTCCAGCTGGCTCTCTGGCGGCGCCGCACTGAACGACACCCGCATGTGAGGCCGGTGATGGGAACTGTCCACCACAGCGATGCCGGCTCGGAATACACCTCTGCGAGGTATACCCAAACACTGGCCATGGAGGGTCTGGTGCCCTCGATCGGCACGATCGGGGATGCGTACGATAATGCCGCTGCCGAAACGGTGATGGGCTTGTTCAAGAACGAGGCCGTGGCCAAGGAATCACCGTTCAGAACCGGGCCTTTGATGGCTGAATCTGATGTGGTGGAAATCGTGGTGGACTGGGTTCATTGGTACAACGAAAGGCTACATTCGACCCTGGGGTACCGTGCTCCAGTGGAATTCGAAGAACTCTACTATGATGAAAAAAGCGGCTCGTTACCCGATGAAGTCGCCAGTAAACTGGCGGCATAATTTCCGGGACGGTTCAACGCTCTGGAAGACCGTGGCGATAGTCTTCTTCAAGCCGATGTGGGCATCGGAGATCGCTCGCTTCACCCCGTCCAGTCCACGGGTTTTCATGGAACGCAGGAACGCGGTCTAGAACTCCTCGTTCTCGCTGTCGCCAACATCGAAACCCAACACCTCATGGCGCCCGTCCTCAGCCACACCAAAAGTGACCACGAACGCTTGAGACACCACACGGTGCGCGACTCTGGCCTTGCAGCGAGTCGCATCGAGGAACACGTACGGGTAGTCCATGGCCACGAGGTCAGAGACACGGAAAGCACCGACCTTCTGGTCCAGGTCCTGACAGATCCGGGAGACCTCGGACTTGGGAATCCCGTATCGGCCCCGAGCGCCCAGACCAAATTGTCGACCTTGCGGTGGAAATTCCGTGCAGATAGGCCTCCATCACAACCATGTAGAGGGCCTGATTAACGCGGCGGAGCCGTTCAAGCAACGCAGGGAAGAACGACACGTTCCGCAGCTTGGAGATCTTCAGGTTCAAATCACCCGCTATGGTCGTCAAGGTCCTGGGCCGGGAACCGTTGAGCTGGGGCGTGCGCGCCTTGGAACGTTCGAACGGGTCGGCTGAGGAAACAGTGGAGCATCAACGGGCTCCTGCGTGGCCGATATAGCGGTGTCTTGTTTAAAGTGAGATATCCGACGCAAGTACCTAGCGCCGGATATTTCACTTTCATACATAGTCTCGTTGTCTACGATTTTTGATACGCATCATCTCGGATCGAAGATTTTACCCGCGTGGGCGTGAGCTCCGCTGAGCGGAACCTATGCCACGCGGTTTGGCGCTTGGATAGGAATCCTTTTTTGCTCAAACCGTCGATCTAAAACAGGGCCACTCGCGGTGAATCCGAGGAAGCGTCGAAGTGAGGCCGTAAGGGCCTGCGTTTCCTCAAGGGAGAACAATGAAGCTGTCTCAGTGTCAATCTCTTCCTCGACTTTGCGAAGTTGAGGCAGCAGGGATGTGCCTTTTGAGGACAGTTCCAAAAGCACTGCTCGACGATCCTTTGGATTTGGCGTTCGTAAAATTAGATCTTGGTTCACCAAGGCCTCGACGATACGACTTGGACTGCCCGCCTCACAAACGATCAGTTCACCAAGACCTTTCAGAGTCAATGGGCCGAATTCATCCAAAACAAGGAGGATCTCCGATTGAGAGACAGTGAGTTTGAACTCACTAAGTTTACGCGAAAGTGCCCGGCTTCCCTCTCTTTGGGCAGCAAGGACCAAATACCTGAGTTCAGATGGGGCCAGCAGAGTTTCGGGTGCGTCAATTTTCGCTCTTCCGTGTCGCATTCCAACTCTCCTCTACGATTAGGCATGTAAGCCTATTGAGGCTAGTATCCAATGAAAATAATAACATGTCACGTATTTTCCTTGGTGAGGGGTGATCACTGCTTGACTAGGTTCCCGTACTCTAAATTCATTTCAATAGCTTCATCAGAGTCAGAATTTTTAACAGGTTCACCTTCACGCTGTATCCTCCGGCCAAGTGCCCGGGGCCCCATGAGTCGAAGAACTGCCGGCATTATGATGCTCCGGATGACGACGGCATCAAGGATCACTGCAATTGCCAGCCCAATGCCGATCTCCCTAACGATGCTGATCTGGGCTGATGTGAACGCCACAAAAACGGCAACCATGATGAGTGCTGCGCTGTTGATCATGCTACGTGTCTGGGTGGTGCCAGCTTCGATGGCATCATTGTACGCGAGCCCGTTTTTGTATGCCTCAATGATGCGGGAAATTATTATGACCATATAGTCCATGCTCAGCCCAAACATGACTGCGAAAAGCAAGATCGGTGTCACTGAGTTCATGGGCGCCTGACCCGAAATATCAACGAATGCAGTTAGTAGGCCTACGCTGGCCAGAACGACGAGCGTATTGAACGCCAATGCTATGAGGGGAAGAAGGGCTGATTTGAAAGCGATCAGCAGCATGGCGTACGTAAGCAGGAAAACCAGCGCCAGGATCCAAGGGATTGAACTAACAAGCGTGTTGTCGAAGTCGATTCCCTGCGCTGTTGCTCCTGTTACGCCAATTATGTCTGCTGAGGGAGCGATGCCTGCGAGGCTTGCCCTTAGTTCCTTGATGAGTTCGTGAGTGAATACGGTGTCTGGTCCTGCCGAGGGGTCGATCACAATCCGCGTCACGCTTGAGTTGTCGGCATTGGACCAGAGGGAAGCCAAAGGTTCGGGCACTGATGATTCAAGTGCCTTCGCCAGTTCTGCTTGGGAAATTCCACTTGTCAGCACCGAGCGTACTATCGCTGAGGGGTCAAGGCGCTCCACCTCATCTGTAACTTGTTGAATTGATTGAAGTGTTTGCATACGTGAAACATCATTTGATGCTGTGAGGACAACTTGAATGGGAAAGAGCCCTTCATGACCAATATTTTGCTCAATACGTTCAAGGCCGATGCGGGCAGAATCATCAGCGGGGAGAACGCTGGCGCTGGCCACTGGGGATTGAAGGGATATTCCCAGCATCGGCATGGCCATCAACAACATCATGAGAGCACCCGCTGAAGCGACTACTCCGGGGTTTTTCTTGCCGCGGGTCTTTAATGGGATGCGAGGAGCAGGCAGGAATTTCAATGTGCCCCATTCAATGCGGCGGTCCAAGAGCTTCAGCCCTGCCGGCAGAACTGTCATCGTAAGCAGTAGCGCGGAGAGGGTGACGACGATTCCTCCGAGAGCAATGCTGGTGAAGGCCATAAGATTTGGGATAAATAGCGCTGACAGTGCAACTACTACCGCGATGCCGCTGAAGACCACCGAACGGCCCGCTGTATTGAATGCCGTGGACAGCGCGCTGGAAATGTCGTGGCCGTGGGAGAGCTCTTCACGATATCTTTTGATAATAAACAATGAGTAGTCCACGGCGACTGCCAAGCCAATCATGGAAACAATGTTTGTGTACAACAAAGAGATGTCGGTAAGCCGGGTTACAAGGTAGCCGAGGGCGTAACTTACAGCCAGCGCACTGCCCGCCAAGACGAGTGGTACTGCAGTGGCTGCAACAGACCGGAAAATAATCAAGAGAATTATGATCAGCAGGGGAAAGACAATCAGTTCCGCACGAACGGCGTCTTCCTTTGAATGGACGTTGAGGTTGTAGTCCAGGGCTGGCTGGCCGGTGACATAGATGCGGGCTTCCGTGGATTCGGACAGCGATTGCTGAAGGTCGGGAGTCAAATTTTGGATTTCCGTATTGTCGCCGAGGAAGCCTGCTGCAAGTACTGCGGTTTTGCCGTCATTTGATTGCCAGGCAGGATTTGTCAGTGGCGTTTGGATTGATTCGGCACCTAGGGCCGTAAGTTCCGCACCCAGTCCTTCGATCTCGGTAGCTGTAATCGATTTTTCGGCTTCAACCGCGATTAGAACTTGGTTTGGAGCATCTCCAAAGGCCTGTTCAACTACTTGTTGGGTTGTAATGGCCTCAGCGCGGGGATTGGTGAATCCACCTGCAGTCAATGCCCCATCGAGTTTGAGTGCAAAGAATCCGGAAATCATCATAATGATCAGCCAGAGCCCCAAGATGATTCGTGGGTGTGCAATGGAGAACTGCGGTAAACGGTTCATGGAATGAGCTTTCGGTTGGGTAAAGTGAGTGATGTAACATGTATGTTGTATCACTCATTTGACCTCATGTCGATCAGACAGTGGGCAGCCTATTGTTCAGCCGCACCGACTCTGAACTGTTTCCTAGAAGCAGACGCAAAGCATTCGTCATATTTTCAATGCCTTCATCTGACAGGCTGTCGTGCAGTTCGTCATCGATCCATGTCATGGCGCGTGCAATTTTCAGACCAAGGGACTGCCCGGAACTCGTAATGCTGAAATGAACGATCCTCCGATCATGGGCATCCCTGCGGCGGTCGACATATCCACGTTGGACCAATTGGTCCATGGAGCGACTCGGGCTTCCGCTGTCACAAAGGGTGAGGGCCCCAATCTCCTTCAGGTTCAGCTCCTCTCTTGAGAACAGAATCTCCAAGATATCCGATTGAAGGAGGGTCAGGTTGAACTTTCTTAGTGAATCCGAAAGGCGCCGGTTCCCATGTTTTTGCACAGCAAGGAGTGTCAATTGCAGTTGCTTGCCAGCAGGGCTCTGGCCATCGATGTCCAGGCTGGGAGGAATGTCTGTGATCACTGGAAGGTAACATCCGCTTCTTATTGTTGACAGGTCAATAAACATGCTGCAGCATACATCATGTGACAATTAATGTTGAAACATTGATTGACCCATCATCCAAAAAACCAAGGGGACATCGGGGTTTGATGTACTTCCCTATACAAAAGTGCAGGAATACAAAATGAGCACGTACATCGGAACCGAATTAGTAAGCAGCATTCCCGGACTAGCCGGCGCAGCCGAAGCAATTGCTGCGATCGCGCGGGGCGAGATGATCGTAGTGGTGGATGATGAGAATCGGGAGAACGAAGGTGATTTGATCATTGCCGCTGATTTCGCCACACCGGAGGCCATCAATTTTATGATCACCAATGCGCGTGGACTGGTGTGCCTGGCTTTAACACAGGAAAGGGCAACAGAGCTTCTCTTGGATCCCATGGTCCAGCGCAACGAGGATCATATGGGTACCGCTTTCACAGTAAGCATTGATGGCACCTTAGCCCATGGAGTGAAAACGGGAATTTCCGCTTTCGAGAGGGCTAAGACAATCGAGTTGGCATTGACTGGAACCGCAAATGACTTACAGCGGCCTGGGCACATGTTCCCGCTCGTTGCCAAAGATGGGGGACTCTTGGAACGGCCTGGGCATACAGAGGCAGCTGTTGATTTGGCGAGGTTAGCAGGACTTACACCTGCAGGCGTGATTGTTGAAATAATAGGTGCGGACGGTGAGATGCTCCGGCTGAACGAGTTGATCAAATTTGCAGCTGAAGCGGGCTTGTTGATCACAACCATCGAAACCTTGCATGCGCATTTGGCTTCTGCAGGTGCCTCCCTGTGAAAACCACAGGTGACCTGGTGCGGTCGCTGACCTTCCCCTTTTCCCAACGTACTGTCTTAAAGCACATCGGAACGATGGAAGGGCTTGAAAACATCCCGCGAACGGGATCATTCGTCCTTGTTCCAAACCATTCAAGTTATTTTGACCATTTCGTCGTTGAATTTGTCGTCAATGCGGTAAGGGGGGTTCCTACTTGGTTCCTTACCAAAAAGGAAAGCTTTGAACGTACCCTTCCCCGTATTTGGAGCGAAGCGTGGTACGGCATTCCGGTAGACCGGGATAGCCCATCACCGGAAACCATCCGCGCGATACAAAGGGTCTTTGCTGCAGGCGACGTGCTCTGCGTTTATCCAGAGGGAACCCGTAACGGCTCTTCTGAACTCCTGCCGTTCAAGGCGGGAGCTTTCAGGTTCGCTATGAGGGCAGGGGTGCCTGTAATTCCCATGGGGATCGTTGGTTCCAGTTCAGTGCTGGCAAAAGGACAGGTTCTATTCCGCCAGGGATCCGTGCATATCGCTTTTGGGACGCCCATCATGCCCTCCTCAATGGGCAGCAAAAACGAACAAGCCCAAGCATTGGCCGATCAAGCCCATGACGCAATCAAAAAACTGATGAATCAAGCTGAAAAAAATGCCAGCATGACACACAAAGATGCGTTGTCCAACAAGGGAGCAGCACTTGTTGATGAGCTAATTACGGCGAGCCTCGATGAGAACGCCAATCTTCCCCAGCGCACTAGGCGACAAATCGAATTCCTGCTGGAGCTCTACCTCCGCACAAATCCAGTGGATCCGGACCTCCAGACACAGCAGGCAAGACTGCGTGGATTAGAAGCTACAAGCTCCAGATTTTTGCGAAAAATTCTTCATGCCAATCAGATGCGTCACCAGGCGACCAAAGTGTTGAGGCAGATACCGGAGCATAAGGATGCGAACTACTTGCTTGGTCGCTGGTATCTGGGCACTCCTCAATTACTTGGAGGCAATAAAGCCGCCTCGCAGCATCACTTTCTTGTCTCCGCCAATAGCTCACCCGCAGGTGACACAAGGGCTTTGGCAGGTCTTGCCGAGGCCCAGCTGGCTGCAGGGCGTGTCTCGGCGGCCAAATCCACTTACCGCCGCGTACTGAGTGAATCTGCCCCCGAAGACCCCCGGACATCGGGACGCATTGCGAAAGTCCGCAAAGAACTCAAAAAGCTATCTGGTTTCAGTGATGATCATGTCTAATGTTCTCCTGACTCCACACGGACATCTAATTGTAAAAGACGATCTACATCGAGCACGATGGGAAAGAGGGGCGGCTGGGGAGTGGTATTTGCGGGGAATCTGGCCCGATGGTGAAGAACGGGTCAGATTAGTCGAGCACCTTTCCGCTAAACGGGGAATGGTTGTCATTATTGACCAGGTAGATGTTGCGTTGTCCGTCCTGTCAAACGAGATAATAGGGCTCTTCAGAATTAAGAGTGTAGTTTCGGTCTGAATCCGCCTGATTCGAGCAGTGACCTGGCGACGTAGTTGGTGA
>NZ_QHLZ01000001.1 GCF_003185915.1 Arthrobacter psychrochitiniphilus | reverse complement strand
ACTCAAGCCACTCGGCAGTCTCCTCCGGATCACGATCAGGTAGCTGGTTAGTCAACCCGCTAAGGATATGGGAGTTCTCGTCACGCTGAAGCATTGGTATCTCTTTCCGCGGGGCCTTCACACAACTTAACTTTGGTGAGGCGTGTGTAGTTTTACCCGCCACCCGTTCGTCATCGAACGGGGTTGGCTGGGTTGGGCTTGGTTGAGCACCCAGATGATTATTATCATTATGTGAAAACAAAATATTGTATCTTGAGAATACTGCGCCTGATTGTGTGACGCAAGACGCGTGGTGATGTGACAGGGGCCTCGAGAGTGTTTTCGCCGAAAAACAGTGGATGTGTCACTTCACAAGCACCACCGCCCGGGCTACAGTCAGCCACAACATCCCCACATGCAAGGAGCACAGATGAACACGCAAAAACCGGCCGCTAAGGTCATGGTCATTACGGGAGCCGGATCCGGGATTGGGCGGGCAGTGGCTCGCCGTGCCATCGCTGAAGGCTACAAAGTAGTGCTGGCTGGCCGGCGATCAGCGGAACTGGCAGAAAGTGTACCCAGCGCCCCAAACGCACTGCTGGTACCCACAGACGTCACCGACGTGGATGCTGTTAGGACATTATTTGAGCGCGCAGTGGAACACTTTGGCCGGGTGGATGTTCTATTCAACAATGCAGGCATGTTTGGCCCCTCCGGGGCAGTGGATGAAATCTCCCTGACCGGCTGGAATGACACCCTGGCTGTGAACCTTACGGGATCCATGTTGTGTGCGGCGCAGGCCGTCCGCACCATGAAATCTCAGACTCCTCACGGTGGGCGGATCATCAACAATGGGTCCATTTCCGCTCACTCGCCTCGCCCCAAATCGGTGGCTTACACGGTGAGCAAGCATGCCATCAGTGGACTCACCAAATCGATTGAGCTTGACGGACGGGCCTATGGAATCAGCTGCGGGCAGATCGATATTGGCAACACCGCCACGGACATCATGAACGAATTAGATGTTGCCACGGGTGCCCTGCAAGCTAATGGATCCCTGCTGGTGGAGCCTATGTTCCCCGTGGAGGAAGCGGCCAGGACGGTGCTGTTCATGGCCGGGTTGCCAGCCAGCGCCACCATTGGCCAGTTGGTGATTACGGCGGCAGGAATGCCGTTTGTGGGACGCGGCTAGCGCTCCTGCCGAACTCTTAGATGATCAGCTATCTAGATAGACAACTACGTCGGTGGCCTCCTGGCGAAGGAGGCCACCGCCGTGCTCAGTCACCGTGGGATTACGGCGCTACTAGTGTTCGTTTGCTTTGGGAGTGAGAGGTACTTCTCCCGTGATGGTTATCTCGTTGCCATCGGCATCGATCAATTTGCCGTTCTCGTAGCGGTCACCGTCTTGCAGTGATGCCATAACTTCGGAAGCGACCAAGCGGTCCGTGCCGGCTACGAATACGGAGGCGTTCTCGGAGTTGCCGAACTTCAAGTGGTTGAACAACAGGTTCAGCAAGATGGCTACTACAGCGGCGGAGCTGATGCCTGAGTGGAAGATCGTGGCGAACCATTCCGGGAACTTGTCGTAGAACGTGGGTGCGGCGATCGGGATGATGCCAGCACCGATAGCTGTGGCAACGATGATCATGTTCATGTTGTTTTTGTAGCTCACAGTGGACAACGTGCGGATACCGCTGGCTGCAACCGTACCGAACAGAACAATACCGGCACCGCCCAGGACGGGCAGCGGCACTGCGGCCACAACGCGGCCCATGACGGGCAGAACACCCAAGATCACCAGGATGACGCCACCGGCTGCCACTACAAAGCGGCTCTTGATGCCGGTAACGGCAACCAGGCCCACGTTCTGAGCGAAGGCGCTCTGTGTGAACGAACCGAAGACCGGTGCAATGACGCTGGCAGCCATGTCGGCGCGCAGGCCGTCGCCGAGGCGGCGTGAGTCAACCTTGGTGTCCACGATGTCGGCAACAGCCAGGATGTCAGCAGAGGTTTCCACCATGATGACCAGAACCACAATGAACATGGAGACAATGGCGGCGATATGGAAGGTGGGCATGCCCAGGTGGAACGGTGTTGGGAAGGCAACGATGGGGCCGGTGCTTACCTTGGAGAAGTTAGCCATTCCCACAGCGACGGCGATCAGGGTGCCGATGACGATGGCCAACAGGATGGAAAGACGGGAGATGGTGCTATTGCCTACCTTGCTCAACAGCAGCACAATGACCAGAGTCAGGGCGGCGAGACCAATATTGGCGACACTGCCGTAATCTTCCGCCTTCCTGTTTCCGCCCATGGCCCAGTTAGCTGCCACCGGCATGAGCGACAATCCGATCACCGTGATGACGGTACCGGTCACCACCGGAGGGAAGAACTTGATGATCTTGGAGAAAATCGGAGAGATCAGCAGACCAAGTGCCGAGGAGACTATGACGGCACCAAAAACACTCTGGATGCCTCCACCACCGTTGACAATAGCCACCATGGTGGCCACCCCGGCAAACGAAACACCCTGCACCAAGGGGAGCTGGGAGCCGAAGAACGGCAGACCCAAGGTCTGTAAGAGAGTGGCAAGTCCACCCATGAACAAGCAGGCTGCAATGAGCAAGCCAATGTCTGCCGGGTCCAGACCAGCGGCCTGTCCAACAATCAGTGGTACGGCAATGATGCCACCGTACATGGTCAGTACGTGCTGGAATCCGTAGGCAAAACTTGCCCCGATTCCTAGTTTCTCGTCCTCTGGCCGGGTGGGGGCTACGGCGGTGGATCGTGAATTCTTGGTCATAGCGGACCTCCTTGTCTGCTTACCTTCATCAAACGTCAGCCCACTTTTGGAGATGACGTGCGGGGTGGGCGGGGGATTGGAGCCCCGCCCACCCCTGGCCATTATGGCCGTGGGCTGACGTTCAGCCGCTAATTTCTAGCAGAAACCTGCTACGCCTTCCCAGACGTTGCCTGCATCGCTGGCGTTGTCGCGGGTGACGGTGGCTTCGATCAGACCGTACGGACGATCTGCTGCGAAGAACACTTCGTTGGGGTTGTCCTGGCCGAACGGAGACAGATCCACCAAGAAGTGGTGCTTGTTCGGCATGGAGAACTTCATTTCGTCGATCTCGGGGTGCGCTTGTAGAACCTTGGTGCCCATTTCGAACAGCGTGGTCTGGAGTGCGTGGGAGAAACCTTCGGTGAAGCCTTCTAGCAGGAGAGACTTGACGCTTTCGTAAGAAGCGTTGAAATCGAACTCTGCAGAGATCGCATCGGCATTGAAGCGCCAGCGTGCTGCCACGTCGGTGGCGAGGATGCGATCGCTGGTCTCGGCCAAGGTGGTGAACTTGTCAACCGGGAAACCGGAGAAACCTGACTGGGTGGACTTCAGGACGGTGAGGTCCTTCAGGCCGGCGAGAACGTGGGTGCTCTCGCCATCCTTGACCACAACAGCGGTGCGGACTTCCTGGTTGCTCTTGACGAAGGAGTGATCGTGTTCCTTGCCGTTGGCCTGGATACGGTTCCATGCGTACTGCTCGGCTGCCCAGCGGCCGCCAGTTACCCAATCGAACTCGCTGGTGAAGTGTGCGCCGAGGCGAAGCAGGAATGCTTCGGGGGAGCCCACTCCGTCGCGGGCAAAGCCGTAAACGGTGTTCTTCTGAGTGTCAGTGGGAACCACGTGGCCGTTGTCGCCATCGAGGTGGGCGGCCTGGAAGTCGCCGCGCAGCTGCGAGGTGACATTGAGGTCTTCAATCTCGTGGCGGTCAGTGTCGCGAGTGATCTTGACGAGGCGAACTTCGGCCTTGCCGTACTGGTTGGCGCCCAGGATTATGTTGTTATCGCTCATGGTATTAACTTCCTCGATATGTTGAATAGGCGAATGGACTCAGGAGCAGGGGCACGTGATAGTGCTCCTGGCTAGCCTGAACCGCAAAGGTCAGCGATACCTCCGGGAAGAAGGTGTCCGTCTTGATGCCGGCGAAGTAGGCCTGAGTGTCAAAACGCAACTGGTACGTTCCGCTTTGCAGTTTCTCAGGGCCAAGATCTTTCACCCGCCCGTCAGCATCAGTGGTGCCCGACGCAATCTGGAACCATGCCTCGCCGTCGCGGGCATAAAGCTCGACGGCGACACCTGCAGCAGGTTTCCCCAGTGCGGTATCCAGAATGTGGGTGGTTATATGGGAGACGCTCACGCGCTCATCACTCCTTCGAGCCGCAGCACAGCGATTTCTCGCAGCTGTTGGGCAACTATGAGGGCTTCTTCAGCTGCGGTGTTTTCCATCCGCTGGTGAAGGGTTTTTATGATTTCCTGTGGGCTGCGTCCTGCAGCCCGGATCAGGAAGACTTGGTCAAATTTGGCTTCGTAGGCTCGGTTGCCTTCGGCGAGTGCCGTAGCGATCTCTTGATCGGCGGGATCTACGCCGGACTGCTCTTGACGCGACAATGTGGCTTCTGCGCCAGCTCCGGTTGCCCGTTCGCCGATTCTGGGGTGGTGGGCCATAGCAGAGGCCACTTCCTCATCGGTGAATGGCTCTGCAGCAGTCCGGGCACAGTAGAGTAGTTCGGCATTGCTAGAGAACGGGCGGGCATCGATGATCTCGTTTACCCAGCGTTCAATATCAATGCAGGGCTTCAAAACTGAGATCAGTTCTGCAGGTTCTGCGCTGTTAAAGTCTTCAAGCATCATCGCTTGCATTCCTCGCGAGTCAGTGCTGGCATCCACGGTGTCGGCTATACGAGAACAACCAAGTTATTTTCGTATCGTGGAACTGTTATTTCAGCATATGAATAGTGAACCGCATCACAGGTGAGATGTCAAACACAAATTTCAACCCTTAGGGTGCCTCTTGTTCATCTTGGGTTGCACTGGGGGGCACTCTTGCGGATTTACGCGCTTGTGCTGGCACAATGACCGGCATGGCATTGACGGGCCGCGGGGCCTCCACTAAGTTATTTCATAGAGCAAGATTTGAATTTCACTTTATGAAAACTTAGGAGCGACATGACTACCCCCCTTACGCCCGGAACGATCGCACCGGCCTTCACCCTGCCCGATGCACAGGGCAACGCTGTCAGCCTCTCGGATTACGCAGGCCGCCAAGTCATCGTGTACTTCTACCCCAAGGCTGCCACCCCCGGGTGCACCACTGAGGCCTGCGATTTCCGTGACAGCCTCGCGGCATTGCATAGCGCAGGTGTGGAAGTTGTCGGCATCTCCACCGATCCGCAGGAAGCTCTTGTCGCATTCACGGAAGAATTTAACCTGAATTTCCCGCTGCTCTCCGACGAAGCACACGAGGTTGCCGAGGCTTGGGGCGCCTGGGGCGACAAGGTTGTCAACGGTAACGCCATGGTGGGGACCTTGCGTTCAACCGTGGTGGTCAATGCCGATGGCACCGTCAAGAGCGCCGAGTACAACGTCAACGCTGATGGCCACGTGGCACGCCTGCGCGAAGAACTTCTAGGGTCATAAGACGGGTCTCCCGCACTCCCAACGCACCGCACTCAAACGCTCCAGCACCCCAGGTGCTGGAGCGTTTGAGCTTACATCCTCCGAGATTTAACTCGTTGGAGTGTGTTTGCGCGCCAGTTGCGCAACCGTTCGCCGATAAAACCTCCTCACTTTACGTCCGAGTGCCGGCCACTGTCCCGCAGTAGCTCCGGTCCTGGCTGGATCCGATCCGGGCCCGGCTGCTGGCCGAACTACGGTGCCTTTTTTCGCAGGGGCGGTCTTTGTGGCTAAGCTTGCAGCCGACACGGCGCACTTGGTGGAAAGTAGCGCAGCGTGAAAGCAACCCCACAGGAAATTAACGAAAGTGCCCGAACGCCCGGCCGCATCAAGGGGTCATGATGACCTAGAAATTGCAGATTGTGCACGAATCCGAGATCGAGGGTATCCCGGTGCAGGTCTTTGACGCGGCGATCCTCCGGCGGATGCAGGGATTCTTTGCCGCCGCAGGATCTGGCGTTTCCGGCAGTAAAGTGAGCCCTTTCTGCGGACCTGACGCCGCGGGAACACCAAGCTTTTGAGCTCGTGGTGGTGGTGGCGAAATTACGGGTGGCAAGCCACAGTCAAACGATCGTGCGAGCCCGCGAGGCAGGCCAGAGGGAAGCTGGCATCGGGTAGCTGGCCCCTGCCGATTCCCGTCTCGTTCCTACTTGCCCTCGGGATTCACTTTCGGTGGCTCAGGAAAGCTCTAGCTACCCAGCTTCAGCGCCGACCAGCCACCCGTGCCGATCTGCTCCTTAGAACCCCAAGAGTTGCGCAGGATCGGGTAATACAAGAGATTGCCGCTCGAGGAGCGGGCAAGAACGCCGTAACTGCCCGCGCCTACGTGATTGGCGATGCCAGATAGATGAGTCATGGAGCCCCACCCGGTCCCCACCTGGCGGCGGGTTTCACTGATGAATCCACCGGCGCCATTGCCGCGGTAGAGCAGCAACTTTCCAGCCGTGCTGCGAGCCAGCAGGTCTTGCCTCTTATCACCGTCAAAGTCGGCGGCCATGATGGTCAGCGATCCCCAACCTTGGCCAATCTGCTGGCGCGCACCGAACCGGACGCCGTCAAGGTTTGGGTAGAGAAATAGCTGTCCGGTGGTACGGTTTTTCGCGACGATAGACGGGTATACCGAGCCGGACTTCCACTTCGTAATGACTACGTCAAGCGGTCCCCATCCTGTACCGATCTTTTGCGCAGCCTTCAAAGTGCCGTTGGTCTGGCCGAAGCTAACTGTGAGCCGGCCATCGGACCATACCGCGACCAGGTCTTGGATGCCGTCGTTGTTGTAGTCCACCACTGTCAACTGCTGAACTCCGGCCCAACCCGGTGAGATGAACTTGCTCTGCCACAAGTCGCCTCCTTTGGCGGAAGGGTAGACGTACAGGCTGCCGGCGGAGTTTACGGCGGCGATGTCGCCTGCTGCAAAGACAGGGCCCGAATTTGGTGCAGGGGTGCTTGGTGTAGGGGTGCTTGGCGCCGGGGTACTCGGAGCAGGGGTTGGCAATGTTGCCGGGTACCGGGCCAAATTGCCCGCAACCACGCTCATGCCGCTCCAGCCAGCCTTGCTGGTCTTGACGTAGCCCAGCCCAAAGTCAGTGAATCGTTTATCCATCAGCGCTGCGCGGTGGCCGGGGGAGTTCATCCACCAGTCAACAATCTGTTCGGCCGTGTTGTTGATGCCGATAATTTCCGAGTAAGTGTCAAAACCGGCAGGGAGAATAGAAGCACCGTAATCCGGGCGATGCAGTTTGGCCATGTCCAGCGTGTCAGCGTTGATTTGTCCGTTTAACTTCAGGACCCACTCTTGTGAGCCGGCGCTAATGGCCGTGTTTAGGACCAGCGGGGCCGCTCCGTTTTGGGCTCGGTAACTGTTGGCCCTGGCCAACACCTTCGAGGCAAAAACGTCTTTGGTATCGGGGACGTAGATGCCGGATAGTGCTCGAGCTACAGGACTCTTGGCCGGTGTAGTTGCGGCGATGTCTGCCGTCATGATGGGAGACGAGGACGCAACAGCCGCCCCGGTTTCCTCAGCAGGAGCCGGCTCAGCACCCGTGCTCGTGGTGGCGGCGGGTGACGCGGTCGGTGAGGGATCCGCCGTCGTACGTGGGGTTGAAAAGGGTGCGGCGGAAGAGGTTGGTGATGGGGTGGAAGGGGGTGCCGGGGATTGCGCCAGAGCAGGTGAGAACCCCGAGGTCGCAAGGACAGCCGACGCCGCAACGGCGCACAGCAGAGAAGCAATTTTTCGCATGGTGAATCCCCAGAGAACGCGATAGGTCGTGGCATCTTCGAGACAAGGATGCTTTTTCATCCTATCCGAGCCGCCGATGTCTGCTGGATCTGCTGGCTTTGCTACCCACAACGGCTGGGATCACTTCAAAACCATTGGGTGAGCCAGATCTCTGCGATGGTGGCCGCCGCATCGGACGCTATGGCCGACTACCAGGATCCGAACCTCATTGGCCTGCGCACGCAGGACGCCATGTACCGCTTCTTCGGCCGCCGAGCCACCGCCACCGGCTACGCAGGAGCCCGGGACGTGGGCGCGCCGGAAGGGTGCCGCAGGGCATGGCAGGCCTCGCCATGAACATCGTGGGCATCACACTTATGCTGGCTGGCCTGCTGGGACTGCTCCAGCGTGCCAGCGCTCGGGCACCCGTTGTGAGCAGGATCGCCGCCTGGCCCGGGATGTGACGGGGGTGCGGATCTGCATCCTGACCATGTTCGACGACGACGATTCCGTGTTCGCCTCCAAGCTCGCCGGGGCGCTGGGGTACCTGCTCAAAGGCGCCGACATTGACGGGATTGAACGCGCGGTGCGGGCTGTGGCTGCGGGAGAGGCCCTGTATTCGGCTGCGACTGCCCGGCGCATGCAGGCATTCTTTGCCGCTTCCTCCGGCGGTGGGCACGCCCAGGCCCTTGCCGCCCAACCGTGTCCCGGGTTGACGCCCCGGTAGCGGGAAGTGCTAGAACATGTGGCGCGCGGTCAAACCAATGCGCAGATTGCGGCAGCGTTGGGATTGCGCCCCAAAACAGTGCGCAACGTGGTCTCATCCCTGTTGGCGAAACTGCGGGTGGATGGCCGCGGCCAGGCCATGGTGCGGGCCAGTGATGCGGGGTTGGGCGGCTGACGCTTGCCGGTTCTGCGGCTCAGGGGTCAGTCGGGTAGGAGGCGGTTCGCCATGCGCTGGATTTGGTCACGGAACGCGCCCAGCACGGCTTGCACCGCTGGTGACCGGAGCGATTCTGCCCGGGCCGCAACCCAGAACTGCACTCTCTGCTCAACCTCCTTGGGCAGGACCCGGACCAATCCGTCCTGCCCTTCTGCCATAAACGCCGGCAACATCCCAATGCCGGCGTTGGCCCGTACTGCCTCAATCTGCGCGAAGACGCTCGTGGCTTGAAACTGGGCCGTGTTCACGGAGCTTGCTGTGAGCGCAGAGTGAGCCGTATCCAGAGGGCGGGCAGGGCGCTGCAGGGCCAGCTCTGAGACCTGCAACGTTGTTTCCACGTAGGAAATAGAGCGGTGGTTGCCCAGCTCGGCCACGGAGGCCGGCAATCCGTGTGTCTGGGCGTAGCCTGTTCCAGCATAGAGCCGCAGTGAATAGTCGCTCAGGTGGAGGGTTTCGGCCCGGCCCGCCTCCACACTTCCGGCCACCACTTCCAGATCCATCCCTGACCGGTTTTTGCTCAGCCTGCGGGTTGCGCTGAGTAGTTCCACCCGCAGCGATGGATGCTTCAGTTGCAGCCTTGCAAGGGCGGGCGTTGCAATGAGTGCGCCAAAGCCGTCGGAGGTGCTGATCCGCACAACCCCGGACACAGCATCCACCCCGTTGCCAAGGCCGGAGGTCAACTGGCCCAGGCTCTTCTCTATCCCTTCGGCGGCGGTCACTGCTGCCCGGCCCAGCTCTGTCAGTTCCCACCCGTGCGGGGTCCGCTCCAAAGTGCGCCCACCCAATTGTTGCTCCAAGGCCAGAATGCGGCGCGAGACAGTGGTGTGGGTGGTCTTGAGAGCGTCGGCTACTGCGGTAAACCGCCCCAGCCGAGCCACTGTGAGCAGAATCAGCAGATCATCCGGGCTGGGAAACCGTGGGAAATCCGCCATGCCACCACTTCCTTCCAGAGACCCGCAGAGGCCCTCATAGAGAGAGCTCATAGTGAGGCGTGCAGAGTGCCCCGCGGAGGTGCCGCCAAGTCAACCAAGGCTTCATTGTGCAAAAATGCACATGCACTCTGCTGATTTCAGCCTTGTTTGCACCCTATCAGGGTGTGATGATGGTCATAGCCGGTCAATGTCGGGGCCTTGGGACATAATGGGAATTGGGCGCAAGGGAGCATTCAAATGGCAGTTGTGGCTTGGATTGGTTTGGGCAACATGGGCGGGCCCATGGCTGCCACCAATGCTGCCACCACGGTCAAGGCCGGGCGCGTCGGGCACACCATCCGCAGCTTCCGCGCGGGCAAAGCCCCTGGCCGGAAATATTATCTCCAGGGGAGGGGCCGCCACAGGCCAGGAGCCGTTCCTGGAGAGCGCCTCCCTATAGACCGCGTACTCGCAGAACCCTTCCCTTCAGAAAGCCTTGGCCTGGGCAAACAAGTGTTCTGGGATATTGGCTCGGTATCCGCCGGCGACAGCTGGGCTCTGCGCACCTGGTATCCCATCTCCGGAGTTGTCCCCACTTCCGCGGCCAACAGCAACTTCGCACCGAGCTTGACCGCAGAGTTGGCCAACAAGGACGGGGGGTTGGCCCTTGCAGCCGGCCCAAGCGCCAACACTCCCTTGGGAAGAGGTGAGCCCGTCCAAGCGATGCTCCAACGCCTCACCCGCCAACGCCTCACCCGCCAACGCCTCACCCGCCAACGCCTCACCCGCCAACGCCTCACCCGCCAAGGCCAGGGAACCAAGGATTGCACTCAGATCGTCTTCTTGGTGGATGGCTCCCTGCCGGAGCTTGCCTTCCGTGAATAGATAAGGAAAATGCCATGACTGAAATTCAAGCAGCTGTCCGTGATTGGCCCATGTGGATTGGGGGAGAAGAAGTGGCCTCCTCCAGTTCGGCGTGGCGCACAGTGATGAACCCTGCCCGCCGAGAAGCTGCCATTGCGCGGGTTCCGGCCGGTAATGAGGCAGATGTGGACCGGGCTGTGGCCGCCGCCCGCGCAGCCTTCCCGGCCTGGCGCGCCCAGCATTTCACCGCTCGAGCCAAGGCCCTGCTGGACATTGCGGACGAGCTCGAAGTCCGTTCCGAGGAATTTGCCAGACTCACGGCGCTGGATACCGGCAACGCTTTGCGCACACAGGCCCGCCCCGAGGTCACTGGCCTGATCACGCTGTTCCGCTATTTTGCCGGCATTGCCGGGGAGGTTAAGGGAACCACTTTGCCCGCAGGTGAGGATCAGCTCCAGTACACCCGTCTTGAACCTCTTGGCGTGGTCGCGGCCATCCTGCCGTGGAACTCGCCGCTCATGATCGCCGCCTTCAAGATCCCCGCCGCACTCGCAGCAGGCAACACCGTCATCATGAAGGCCGCCGATGACGCTCCGCTCACCATTTTGCTGCTGGCCGAGGTGTGCAACAAACACCTGCCGCCCGGCGTCGTCAATGCCATGACGGGCCGTGGTGCGGTCATCGGCGAGGCACTGGCCAAGCACCCGGGCGTGGACAAGGTCTCCTTCACCGGCTCCACCGAAGTAGGGCGCGGGGTGGCCTCCACGGCAGCAGCACGTCTGGCCCACATGTCCTTGGAACTCGGCGGTAAAAGCCCCTCCATCGTGTTCCCTGACGCTGTGGACGAGGAACTCATCGATGGATTACTGACCGCCTCTCGGTTTACTAGGCAGGGCCAAAGCTGTACCGCCGGCTCCCGTCTATTCCTCCATGAGGACATTTACGAGGAAGTCCTGGCCCGTCTCAGTGACAAGCTCGGTGCGCTCAAGGTGGGTGACCCACTTGACGAGGAGAGCGATATGGGCGCCATCATCAATGCCAAACAACATGCCTCCATCTCCGCCTATCTGGATGAAGGCCGCGCCACGCCCGGCATGAAAGCCGTCCTGGGAGGCAGCGCCCCCACCGAGGGGCCACTGGTGGAGGGCTACTACCACCTGCCCACAGTCTTTAGCGGAGCACGGAACGGGTTCCGGCTGGCACAGGAAGAGATCTTTGGCCCCGTGCTGGTCGCCATCCCGTGGAGGGATACCGAGGAGGTCATCAGGATGGCCAATGACACCAGCTACGGTCTCGCCGCCTATGTATGGAGCCACAACCTGGACAATGCGTTGAATACGGCCAACCGGATCGAGGCCGGCTGGGTGCAAGTTAACCAAGGTGGTGGGCAAGTGGCAGGCCAATCCTATGGAGGATACAAGCAAAGCGGCATGGGCCGAGAAGTATCTCTAGAAGGCATGCTGGCCGGATTCACCCAGACCAAACAGATCAATGTGCGTTTACGTGCGGTGCCCCGTGGATAAGCCGGGCCCGGTGGATAAGCCGATGCAGATGCCGATGGGGGACCCGGGCCTCTTGGGTGACGTGCCGCAGCTGCCGCTGGCGGGTATCCGCATTCTTGACCTCAGCCGGGCCCTCGCCGGGCCATACGCCACGGCGCTGTTGTCCGATCTCGGCGCCCAGATCATTAAGGTTGAAAGCATCAAGGGTGGTGATTCCAGCCGTGCCTGGCCACCTTTTGAGAATGAGCACAGCCTGTACTTTGACTCCGTCAACAGGGGCAAGCACTCCATTGCCGTTGATTACTACACGGACGCAGGCAAGGAGTTGTTGTGGGATCTGGCGCTGAGCTCTGACGTGGTCGTGGAGAATTTCCGCCCCGGAGTTTTGGCAGCCATGGGGCTTGCCCCGGAAAAGCTTCGCACCGCCAAGCCGGAGCTGGTGGTGGCCACGGTGAGCGGATTCGGAGCCACGGGGCCGTTGTCGCAGGCACCTGGACTGGACCAGGTGGCGCAGGGCATGAGCGGACTGATGTCGGTGACCGGTCCGGATACCGATCACACCTACCGTGTTGGCGTTCCGATCGTGGACCTGGTGTCCGGGATCAATACGGCACTGGCCATTGCAGCCGCACTGCTGGGTAGGGCGCGGACGGGGGAGGGCATGGAGGTCTCCACCTCATTGCTGGAAACCGGGCTGGCACTGAGCGCGTTCCAGGGCCAGCAGTACCTCAGCACAGGTAAGCTGCCTGTGCCGCAGGGAAACACCCACCCCGCACTGACCCCCTACGGCGTGTTTGCCACACGGGATATACCCCTCATTATCGCCGTGGGCAGTGAAAAGCAGTGGCACCAACTGTGCACCCTTTTGGGGGAGCCGGATATGGCGCAGCGGTCCACATACGCCACAGGTTCGCTGCGTCATAGCAACCAGGCCGCACTCAAGGAAGAGTTGGAGGCATTGCTGGCGCACCGTCCCGCCGCCGAATGGTTACCCTTGCTGCGGGCTGCGTCCATCCCGGCCGGGCCCATCTACAACTATGAACAAGCCTTTGCCGATGAACAGGTGCAGTCCCTGGGTGTGGTGCAAACCGTGCAACGTGCCGATGGCAGTGAACTGCCGCTGGTCCGAGGGCCCATTTCTGTGAACCGGCGGGCCCCGCGCATCCGCAAGGCCCCGCCGTCGTTAGGGGAGGACACCCTAGAGGTGCTGGCAGGGTTGGAACTGACGCAGGAGAAAATTACGGCTCTGGTGGCGACCGGCATTGTGCAAGTGGCTACGCCGCGCCTTAGCTCTCAGCCATCTGATTCCGCGCCATCCACATGAACATCGCAACGAAGGCAGGGGAGAAAGGGGTCACGGTGAAAGAGCAAGTGGGCAGGTTACGCATTGAGACGGTGGGTCCCGTGGCCATGCTCGTCATGGACAACCCTCGAATGCGCAACGCCATCACCCAGGGCATGTGGCAGCAATTCCAGGATTTGCTGGCACAGTTGGACGCCGATGACTCCGTCAAGGTGGTGGTAGTGCGCGGGGAGGGCGCACACTTCTCGGCAGGAGCAGACATCGCCTCCGTTCAACAGATCCTGCATGACCCCGCCACGGGGCAGAGTAGTGGCGGGGACATCACCGTCGCGGAGAATGCCCTAGCGCACTTCCGCAAACCCACGATTGCGGCGATAGACGGTTACTGTGTGGGTGGCGGCTGGCAGATTGCCGGTGCCTGCGACATTCGTCTGGCCTCCAGCCGCGCCATATATGGCATCACCCCGGCCAAGATCGGCATTGTCTACCCACTCTCAGGCATTAAACGTCTCGTGGAGTTGACGGGGCCAGCCGCGGCCAAATATTTGTTGTTCAGTGGCGACTTGGTCGACGCCAACCAGGCGCTTCGCCTGGGCTTGGCCACCAAGGTCCTTGGTTTCGACGATTTCTGGGAGGAAGTCCACACCTTCGCCCTGCACCTGGCAGAGCGCTCGCAGTTCTCGGCTCAAGGTCACAAGTCCTTGATCAATGCGATCAGTGCTGGGGACGGAGATGCTGCTGTGGCAAAGCTCAGCGCGTACTGGCAGGGGCAGATGGCCATCAGTGAGGATGCTGCCATTGGTGTTAAGGCATTCCTTGCCAAGGAAACGCCGGTATTCACCTGGTTGCGTCCCCGCGAAGGGTAGGGGAGCCTGCATAGGATGTGAGTAAAACCATGCGCTCCTGCAAACTTTGCACTTGTGCAACTTGTGCGTGAGTGCATATACTGGGGATATGCAAAAAACCGCAACTGTGCCGCTTCGTGAACGTAACCGTTTGGACACGTGGGCCTTGATTCATGACGCGGCCTCAGCGATGGCGTGCCAGCAGGGGATGTCTAAGACCACGGTCGAAGCCATTGCTGATGCGGCTGGAATCTCCAAGCGCACCTTCTTCAACTATTTCCCCACCAAGGAAGACGCCATTCTGGGCCTGCAACAGCCCACCTTGTCAGAGGAAACCCTGGCGGCTTTCCGGGCCGAAAGCTCCGGGGACCTTTTTGGCCGGACAGTGCGCCTGATGGTGACGGTGATCCGCTCCATGTTCCCCGAAGAATCCAAGGCGGAGCGCCGGAAGCTTCTAAAGCAGAAGTACCCGGAACTGGGGAAAAGGATTTTTGACCATTTGAGGGACTCTGAGGAACTGGTTGAAGCCGTCCTCATGGAGCGCTACCCGGATCCGTCAGAAGAACTATCCGAACCCGGGGATCTCCCCGGCAAAGACTCGGCGCTGGCCTTGTTGATGATGGCGGGAACCGTTATTCGGTTTGCCTTCTCCAAGGATTCAAGCGCCGCCACCAACGAACAAAGCACGGCCATTGATGAGGCCATTGAAATTTTCCGAGAGGCAATTAAAGCAACCCTATGAGTAAGCAAAAAATAGTTGAAACGTCGGTGGACGCCGGCGAAAAGCGCAAAATAATCCTCTTGTTCTCCGGCTTGATGGTCACCATGCTGCTGGCATCGCTGAACCAGACAGTACTTTCGAGCGCCCTGCCCACCATGGTGGGCGAGCTCAACGGCGTCGAGCATATGGCGTGGGCCATTACGGCCTTCATCCTGGCTTCCACCATCATGATGCCGGTTTACGGCAAACTCGGTGACCTCTTGGGCCGCAAGCCCATGCTGTTGTTCGCGATCTCCATTTTCTTGGTGGGCTCGGTGATCGGTGCGTTAGCGCCGGATATGGGCACACTCATTGTGGCACGCGTCATTCAGGGCCTCGGTGGCGGCGGTTTGATGATCCTTTCTCAGGCAACTATTGCTGATGTGGTCCCTGCCCGTGAACGCGGAAAGTACATGGGAATCATGGGCGGCGTCTTCGCCTTCTCCTCCGTTGCCGGACCACTGATTGGTGGCGGCTTGACGGAAGGACCCGGCTGGCGCTGGACCTTCTGGATGAACGTGCCGCTGGCATTGCTGGCCATTGTTGCCACGGTCTTCTTGCTGCACATCCCCAAAGTAGTGCACGCAACCCGTCCCAAGATTGACTACTTGGGCATGATGCTCATTGCCGTAGCCACCACGGCACTTGTTCTGGTAGGCACCTGGGGCGGTTCCCAGTACAGCTGGAACTCCCCGGAGATCATTGGCCTAGCCATCATTGCAGTAGTTACCGGTGTCTTGTTCGTCTTTGTAGAAAGCCGCGCCACGGAGCCTGTCATGCCGCTGATGCTCTTCAAGAACCGTAACTTCAACCTGACCACGTTGGCTGGTTTGCTGACCGGTATTGCCATGTTCGGTGCCATTGGCTACATGCCGACCTACATGCAGATGGCCACAGGCTACTCCGCTACCCAGGCTGGCTTGCTCATGATCCCCATGATGGCCTGCATGCTGGTCACCTCGGTCATCATTGGCCGCCGGGTCTCCAACACTGGCCGCTACAAGGTTGCCCCCATTGTTGGTTCGGCCATCTTGGGTGTAGCGCTGGCATTGCTGGCTACCATTCACGCTGATAGCCCCATCTACTTGATCTGCGTTTACTTGGGCATCATGGGTATTGGGCTCGGTGCCAGCATGCAGATTCTGACACTAGTGGCTCAGAACTCCTTCCCGCTGAAGTTCGTGGGGACGGCCACTGCCGGGCAGAACTACTTCCGCCAGGTGGGTGCCACCTTGGGTTCAGCTGTTGTTGGTGCCATGTTCGCCAGCCGTTTGAAGTCCCTCATTGCAGACAAGCTGCCAACAGGCGGTGGCGCAGGGGATGGCAACTCGTTCACCCCCCATATCGTCAACAGCTTGCCTGAGCCGTTCAAGTCCCTGATCATCGAGTCCTACAACGAGGCTTTGATCCCCATGTTTATGTGGATGGTTCCGCTGGCTGTTCTTGCCGCCATTGTTCTGTGCTTCGTGAAGGAAGTGCCGTTGGCCACCAAGATCAACCGCGAAGCCCCTGTGGCTCTTGCCCCGGAAATGGCTGAGTTTGAAGCGGACGTCATTGAAAACGATTTACAGGATTCAAAGTCCTTGCACGACGCCGGAACGCAGGACGAGCTGGAGACGGCGGCTTCCCACTCGCGCCAGTAAGTGACGCAGCCCCTGCTGCGGCGCAATTAACGGCGCGGCAACTACAGGAGAACTTTTCCTGGAGTTGCTGCGCCGCAGCTGTTTAAAGTGAATCTGGTGTTGTGGGCGCTGGCGGGGCTGACTCTGGTGTTGCGGATACTGGAGGTGCCGGCTCTGGTGTGGCATCCTCGGTGAGGTTGCCACGGGCAAGCCGGAACCGGCGGTCCGTCTGGGCTACCAAGGCATGATCATGGGTGAGTGCCAAAATAGTGCACTGTTCCTCGTGCGCCAGGCGAGCGCTCGGGCAATGGCTACACGCTGTTGCATGCCACCGGAGAGCTTGTTGGCCTTGCGTCCGCGCATTTGATCGGTCAGCCCTACCTGGTTGAGCAGTTCGGCGGCCCGGGTACTGCGTTCTGGGTTCCACCACCTCGCCCGCCACGGGATTCTGCTGGATTCACGGCGGTGCTGGCGCCCACCGAGGCTTTGAGCGAGTCTACTTTGGCGCCAACCGCCTGGTTGGCGACCAGCATGGCCAGCGCCAAACCACTGACCACCGCCAAAGTCACCACGACGGCGCCAAAGTCACCACGACGGCGCCGCTACGCACCTTGTTGCGAAACGCGTTACCCGCACCTCGAGAAACCACACCCATCTCATGCTCCCTGCCAGGGTGGGCACCCTTCTGGCAGCCGTACGTAGCAATGTTCTGGCGGGGACTTTGGCTTTGATCATGGAGCCGCTGTGTGTGAGCTGTGAGAACCCGGCCCGGTAGACTGGACGCAGTGAATACACGCCAACGTAATTGAGGTCTCACTTGCCAGAATTTACCGCCCGATTTGCCACAGCCGCCGAGATTGCCCACTGGGATGGGCATGTCACCGCCAACCCCAACGGCGGGAACTTGCTGCAGTCCCTAGCCTTTGCGACCGTGAAGAAAAACTACGGCTGGGGCACCCAATTCATCGCATTCGAGGGGGCTGGCTACACCAGCTACAATCTCATTCTGGAGAAATCCTTCCCGGTGCTAGGCAAGCTTTGGTACCTCATGAAAGGCCCTGACACAGCTGAGGCGGCCCACGTTCCTGCCATGTTGGAGGCGCTGCAGGCATTCGTGAAGCGGGCCCGCCTCAACGTGTTCGCCGCGAAAATTGAGCCTGACCTTGTGGCCTCAGATGAGGTACGCTCCATCTTCGCCGGTGCAGGTTTAATCAAGGTTGATGACTTGCAGCCCAACGATCACACAGCAATTTTGGACATCACCCCCGAACCCCAAGAACTGCTGCGCAAGCTCCACTCCCGCGGCCGCAACGCGATTCGCCGGGCCATCCGTGAAGGTGTGGAGGTCCAGCGGGCGGAGCCCACGGAAGAAACCATGCGGACCCTGTACGGGCTCATGGAAGGGACGTTTGAGGCGAAGAATGCGGGCAAGGCCCGTGAGTTTGCCTACTTCCAGCAGTTCTGGGGCGAGTTCTGCGCCCGCGGTCAGGGCCAGTTCTTCTTTGTCCATGAAAACGGTGTTCCCTCCGTTGGTGCCTTTGTCATCAATTACGGTTCCAAAGCCACCTACAAAGATGGGGGCTCGTTGCAGAAGCGCTCCCAGTACGGGGACTCCCACTTGATTCAGTGGGAAGCCATTTTGGCTATGCAGGAGTTGGGGGCGGTGGAATACGATTTTTGCGGCACGCCGCCTTCGGACCGGCTCAAGGACCCCACCCACCCGCACCACGGGCTGGGCCTGTTCAAGACCAGTTTTACAAAGACCGTCACTGACTTCATAGGTTGCTGGGATCTGCCGCTCTCACCCTGGAGATACAAGGTGTGGACGGCAGTTGGGGAACGGGTTGCGCGCCAGATTTATGTGCGGCGCACGGGACAAAAATTTTACTAGGGCATTGCCCGCGGCTGCTGTCTTGCAGCAGCCGTGTGAGAGAAAAGGAAACACTGGAAAGGTGACTTGTGGGATCTGACCGCCGGATTCAGGCCTCGAAGGATGTGCCGAAAAAAGATATGCTGCAGCCAGCTCACGCTAATGCCGTTGCCAAGAACATCCTGCGCAAGCTGGTTCAGGGAGAGTCGCCACCTACAGCGCCCATGAAGATTGTTGACCGGCTGGCAGGCAGCCCGTATGCCAACTTCACTATTCAGGTGGGCAAGGCAGAGGAATCGGCGCGCAAAACCATTGACTTTGCCCTGCACCTTGCCGAAACCATGTTCCGGTACGGAGCCGGTGCCCTGGAAGTTGAAACAAGTATTATTGCCGTCACTGCGGCGTTGGGGTTGCGCCACATTGAAGTCGACATCACCAACCAGTCGGTCATCATCAACTATGCGCCGCGGGACGCCGTCCCCATCACACTTTTGCGGGTGGTTCGTTCCTGGACCAACAACTATGCCGGTTTGGTGGCAGTGCATGAGCTGGTCACCGATATCACCGCCGGTGGTGTCAGCCGGGATGAGGCCTACCGGCGCCTGGATGTCATTGTCAAGAAGCCCAAACCGTTCCCTCGGTGGATGGTTGCTGTTGCTGAAGCTGTTTTTGCTGCCGCCGTGGTGGGCGTCATTGGTGGCACACCCTTTGGCATGATCGTTGCCCTGATCACCATCCTCCTGGCCGGGCAAACTGCTCGTGTCCTGGGTAAATGGCGGGTCCCTGACTTCTTTGTCACGGCCATCAGTTCCTTCATTGTCACCATTGTGGCGGTGCTGTGCTTTATGGCTCGCGTGCCTTTGAGCCCATCGGTGGTGGTGGCCGGTGGAATCTTGCTGATGCTGCCTTCAGGGCGGCTGGTCTCAGCTGTTCAGGATGCTATCAACGGCTTCCCTGTCACCGCCGCTGGACGTTTTCTCTCCGCCTTCCTGAGCTTTGGTGCCATCGTGGCAGGTATTGCGGTGGCACTAGTTACCGGGGCCTTGTTTGGGGCCGAGCGCCTCAACGTGGCCGAGACCATCAACAGCTTGCTTCCTTTGTATTCTGTGCTGGGCCTTGTGGCCGTGGCCACAGTGGCTATCTGCATTGCAGAACAAACTGCCGTCCGGTTGCTGTTGCCAACGGTTGCCGTGGCGTTGATCGGCTATCTGGTTTACTACTTGGGCATGTATTGGGGTTTGGGCGGTCGCTTCGCACCAGCTGTTGCAGCCGTGGTGATAGGAATGTTGGCCCGCATCATTGCTCTTAGGCTTGGTGCCCCGCAACTGGTGGTGGCCGTCCCGTCCATCATCTTCTTGCTGGTGGGACTGTCCATCTTCCGCGCCATGTTTGTCATGACCCTCACACCCGAAGAGTCAATCACCGGGTTCGTGGGCCTCTTCAACGCCCTGATTGTCATCCTGGCTGTTGCCGCGGGCGTGGTGCTAGGAGACAACGCCGCCCGTCCGTTCACGCATATCAAGGGCACGAAGGACCGGCGCAGGAACCGCCGCCGTTGACCTGGTAGTTCCTCGCCGGCGCAAGGATCGTACGGGTTAGAGGATCTTGCCGATGGGTTCGCGCTTTTCGGCCTGGAAATAGTCTTCTGTGCGTCCGTAGGCCCAGTATCCCGAGAGTGAAACTTGTGCTCGTTCCAGGCCGCGCTGTTTGAAAAGGAGGTCCCGCAGCGCCTTCATGTATTCACGCTCGCCATGCACAAAGGCATGAACCGTGCCTTCTGGCCAGGGTCCGTTGCGCACGGCATCCAAGAGGGCCGTGGACTCGGCGGGGGTGGTCCCGTTGCGGAACACCCAGGTAAGGCCTACGCCGTGGGGCTTGTCCAGGGGCTGGATGTCAGCGGCCGAATCAACCTCTAGGTAGGCGTGGCCGGCGGCTTCTGCGGGCAGAGCTTCCAAGGCTGCAGCAATGGCAGGCAGTGCGGCTTCGTCGCCGGCGAGCAGATGCCAGTCGGCGTCGGGGTTGGGCTGATAGCCGCCACCGGGACCGGAGAAAATAATCCTGTCGCCGGGGATGGCCGCAGCCGCCCAGGGACCGGCCAGCCCGGAACTGCCGTGCAGCACAAAATCGATCGCAATCTCCTGCGCGGCCAGATCGATCCAGCGGACCGTGTAAGTGCGGGTCACGGGCCACAGCTCACGGGGCATGCTTTCGCGCAGTGCAAACACATCCACCGGCTCCGTGTATTCCACGCCCGGGTGCAGGAAGTGGATCTTCACGTACATGTCTGTGGCGTCCTTGGGCTCAAATTTTGCCAGCCCGGGCCCGCCGGCAATGATGCGCACCATGTGTGGACTGAGTTGTTCCTTGCGCAGCACATTGAGGGTGTATTGGGTGCGCGGTTTCACGGCAGGTGCCATGGTGCGGGTGGCGGCGGGCTGTGGTGAGGTCATGGTGAGCTCCTGGTGCCGGGTAAGCAGGCCGGCCTGGTGGGCGCGGAAACAGCGCCAAGTTAGGTTGTCCTAACCAGTCTAGTTCATTGTGGTAATTGCCAGTCCACGGGGGTGGCACCTTGCGCTAATAGCTGATTGTTGATGCGGCTAAAGGGCTTGGATCCGAAGAAGCCGCGGGACGCGGACAGTGGGCTTGGGTGTGCCGATTCAATCACGGGGGTTCCGGTGAGAAGCGGCGCCAGCCGTTGGGCGTCCTTGCCCCACAGCACGCTCACTAGCGGCTGTTTCCGTGCTGCGAGGATTCTAATAACAGCCTCGGTGACCTCTTCCCACCCACGACGGCGGTGTGAACCTGCCGCTCCTGGCGCCACCGTGAGTACTCTGTTCAGGAGCAGGACGCCTTGACGGGACCAGGCACCCAGATCTCCATGGGTGGCAGGTGGGATGCCCAAGTCACTGTTCAATTCCTTGAAAATATTGTTCAGGCTCCGAGGCAGCGGATGCGTTGAGCGGTCCACGGAAAACGCCAGACCTACTGAATGTCCCGGTGTGGGGTAGGGATCTTGGCCCACAATCAACACCTTCACTTCGGCCAAGGGGGTACCCAGGGCGCGCAGCACCTGGGTGGGTAGAGGCAGGAAGCGAGTTCCGGAATCGTACTCATGTTCAAGCATGGCGCCCAAGCTCGCCAAGGTGGCCTCCGAGGGGGCCAATGCTGTGGCCCAATCAGGGGCCATTTGTGTCAGGGGAGCGGATTTCAAGGCGGCAAGGGCCTGCAATTGTGTTCCATCCCAGGGTTCCGGGGCCGGCAGGTCAAAAAGGCTGGGTGCGCTGTCCATGCTCTCCATTGTGGGCCATTGTGGGCCATGGTGGGGGGAAGGAGACTTCCTCCACAGCGCCCACTAGTGCCCGGCCCATCCACGCAATCCCAAATGACAGGGCGGTAATTCACCCCTATCATTGACAGAGCGGGCTCATGATTGCTGCCCGAACGGGAGAGACAAGCGGAAAAGGGACTGTTGTGACTGAAGCGCTCCATCACGAGACTGCTTCCGCAGAGCCCTCCGCAGAAACTACCGCAACGCTGGGGACTCCTGTGGGGCTCAGTGCGCGCGAGCAACAGATGCTGGATCTGGAACGCCAATGGTGGAAGTATGCCGGCGCGAAGGAGCAGGCCATCAGAGAGAAGTTTGAGCTCTCAGCTACCCACTATTATCAAGTTCTGAATGCGTTGATCGACACGGAAGCCGCGCTGGCCTATGACCCCATGCTGGTCAAACGGTTGCGTAGACTACGTTTGTCACGGCAACAGGCCCGTTCCGCACGGCGGCTCGGGAACTAACGCACGCCTTCGCCACCGTACCCACAAGGACCACACTGCACAATGAGTAATTACCCGCGGGATGAATTCGACGCCGTCGAGGAGAACTCGGCACGCCACGGCGTCCACCGGTCTTCGATGGAAGCCCAGGGGCGCTCCTTAATGCCTTTGATGATTGTTGGCGTCGCCGCCTTGTGTGTTGGTCTTCTGGCCTTTTTCATCATGCCGAAAATTCTCGGTAACACCACGCCGCCGCCCCTTGTGGCCAACCAAACCACCGCGGCACCGACACTTGCGCCGACGGCGCCTGCCACCACGGCACCCGCCGCGACCGATTCTGCCACCACGAAGCCTACGGAAACGCCGACGTCAACACCCACAGCTGAAGCAACTCCCGAATCAGTGGTTGATAAGAGCGTTACCGTGGCCATCTTCAACGCCACCGGAGTACCGGGACTTGCCGCACGCTACGCCGGTACAGTCCAGGGCGATGGATGGGTTGTGTCACAGTCCTCCAACTGGGGCGGGCAGCCGCAAAATACATCGGTTATTTTCTACAGCGGCCTCGAGCAGAAGGCCAATGCTGTAGCCCTCGGAGGGCTGCTGAATATCACTGAGTTGGTGGATACTGCAGAACTCGGGCTTCCCCTAGCGGTTGTGTTGGGCCCGGGGGCGTAAGTTTTTTTACCCCTCTGCAGGCCCGGCGCCAACTGCAGTGAAGCCCTGCGCCAGCTTCGGGAATGCCCGGCCCAGCCCCTGCCCGGCCGTTCGCCGCAAGCACATAGTGCCGCTCCCGCTTGCACTCTGAGGTACCGAGTGCTAATTATTGAGTTAGCACTCTGAGGTGGTGACTGCTAATTTCTAGCAGTTTCGCTTTCGTCAGGGTAATAACATTTCCTCACATGGCGAGGGTTTGCCGCTGTTGTATCTATATCAGCAGAAGGCGCATCCGTCCGTCGCGGGCGCCGTGCGAGGAATCTTGAAATTGTCTAATGACTGTCCCGAAAGGACTGAAGCCTCCATGGCCAAGCTCATTGCATTTGATGAAGAGGCACGCCGCGGCCTTGAGCGTGGGTTGAACATCCTCGCCGACGCCGTAAAGGTAACCTTGGGCCCGCGCGGGCGCAACGTAGTGCTGGAAAAGAAGTGGGGCGCACCCACAATCACCAACGACGGTGTCTCCATCGCCAAGGAAATTGAACTTGACGATCCTTATGAAAAGATCGGCGCCGAGCTGGTCAAGGAAGTCGCCAAGAAGACTGACGACATTGCAGGCGACGGCACCACCACGGCCACCGTGCTGGCCCAGGCCCTGGTCAAGGAAGGCCTGCGCAACGTAGCTGCCGGCGCCGATCCGCTGTCCCTCAAACGCGGCATCGAGAAGGCTGTTGCAGCCGTCATCAAGGAACTGCTGGCTTCCGCCAAGGAAATCGAGACCAAGGAAGAGATCGCTGCAACAGCGTCCATCTCCGCCGGTGATCCCGAGATTGGTGCCCTCATTGCTACTGCCTTGGACAAGGTGGGCAAGGAAGGCGTCATCACTGTCGAGGAGTCAAACACCTTCGGCCTGGAGCTCCAGCTCACCGAAGGCATGCGCTTCGATAAGGGTTACATTTCCGCTTACTTTGTAACCGACACCGAGCGCCAGGAAACGGTTCTTGAAGATCCGTACATCCTGATCGTGAACTCCAAGATCTCCAGCGTCAAGGACCTTGTTGCAGTTCTGGAAAAGGTTATGGCTTCGAACAAGCCGCTGCTGATCATCGCCGAAGACATTGAAGGCGAAGCCCTGGCCACACTGATCGTGAACAAGATCCGTGGCCTGTTCAAGTCCGTTGCCGTCAAGGCTCCGGGCTTCGGCGATCGCCGCAAGGCTCAGCTCTCCGACATTGCCATCCTCACCGGTGGCCAGGTCATCGCTGAAGAAATTGGCCTCAAGCTGGAAAACACCACGCTTGACCTGTTGGGCAAGGCCCGCAAGGTTGTTGTCACCAAGGACGAGACCACCATTGTTGAAGGCGCCGGCGACGCCGAAGCCATCGCAGGTCGCGTTGCACAGATCCGTGCCGAGATCGAAAACTCCGATTCCGACTACGACCGCGAGAAGCTGCAGGAACGTCTGGCCAAGCTGGCCGGCGGCGTTGCAGTCATCAAGGCCGGTGCCGCAACTGAAGTTGAGCTCAAGGAACGCAAGCACCGCATCGAAGACGCAGTGCGCAACGCCAAGGCTGCTGTGGAAGAAGGCATCGTCCCCGGCGGTGGTGTTGCTCTCATCCAGGCCGGCGTTACCGCGTTTGACTCTCTCGAACTGACCGGCGATGAAGCAACAGGCGCCAACATTGTGCGTGTTGCCATTGACGCTCCCTTGAAGCAGATTGCCCTCAACGCAGGCATGGAGCCTGGCGTAGTGGTGGACAAGGTCCGCTCACTGCCCAACGGCCACGGCTTGAACGCTGCAACCGGCGTGTACGAGGACCTGCTGGCTGCTGGCGTTAGCGACCCGGTAAAGGTAACCCGCTCTGCCCTACAGAACGCGGCTTCCATTGCTGCACTGTTCCTCACCACTGAAGCAGTCATTGCCGACAAGCCTGAGAAGGCTGCCCCGGCTGGCGGCGGCGACGACATGGGCGGAATGGGCGGCTTCTAACCCACCGTCTTATCGCTCAAGTAAAAACACCCCTGCCCCGCGGGCAGTAAGATTTCGCAAAAAGCATGCGAAATCTATCCCCGCTACAGGCAGGGGTGTTTTTTCTTTCCCTGACGGCGGGGTGTTGGCGCCCCTTTGGTGCCTGAGTGTCGGTGGAGTCTGAAAGTATGTAACACATGACAATTGTTGCTGCCGCCGATGGTTCGGCTCTAGGAAACCCCGGTCCGGCTGGCTGGGCATGGTATGTGAATGACAACTGCTGGCGTGCTGGTGGTTGGGACCACGGCACCAACAACATGGGTGAGCTCATGGCAGTCCTTGACCTCTTCAAATCCACGGCACACATGCCGGAGGAACCACTGCACATCCTGTGCGACAGTCAGTACGTGATCAACAGCGTCACTAAGTGGATGCCAGGTTGGAAGCGCAAAGGCTGGCGAAAATCGGACGGCAAGCCCGTTCTGAACCTGGACCTTCTCAAGGAGATTGATGCCGCGCTTGTGGGCCGCAAATTCACCTTTGAGTGGGTCAAAGGCCATGCCGGGCATGAGCTGAACGAGGCCGCTGATGACCGCGCACGGGACGCAGCCACCGCACACCAGGCCAAACGTTCCCCCAACGCCGGGCCCGGATTCCCCGGCGCGAACCTTGGTGCTAACCCTGCCGCTATTCCTGCCGCCAACTCTGCTTCCTCAGGGTCGGGGCAGCCTGCAGGGCAAGCACAACCGGAGCTGTTCTCCATGCTGGACGATGAGCCTGATCCCTCGTTCGCGCTCCCAGTTGAGAGCAGCCTGGATGTTGTGCGCGAGCTCGAGCAGGAACTACTTGACCCGAGTGTCCGCTCCAATCCGCTCCGTTTAGCGGAGCTGTTGCACCCCGACTTTGAAGAGATTGGTGCCTCCGGAAGCCTGCGTTCGCGTGCGGAAACGCTGGAACTACTAGCTGATGAGGTGGCCGCAGACGTTGAAATGGAAGTTCTCAACCTGAACAAGGTGGACGCTGCCACTGCCCTGCTGAGCTACCGCACTCTTTCAACGAATGGAAACACCCTGCGAAGTTCTCTGTGGCAGCTGGATGGCCAACAATGGCGTCTGCGCTTTCATCAAGGGACCACAGAACGGTAGTGCGGATAGCCGGGGCAGTTTTCAGCAGTTGCCCTAGACGGGGGCCTCGACGCCAGCTTGGGTCTGTATGTACACGCGCCCAGTTGGTGTTGTTGTCTTGGTGACGCCCGGGCTGACATGCTCCACAGTCCACCCTGTATGAGGATCGTCCTTGAGGTGGTGGCAGTAAGGGCAGCGTGGGCGCAGGTTCTCGATGCTGGTTTCTCCGGGCGGCAGTTCGCTGCCATCTGAGGAGTACGTGATTCTGTTGAAGGGGTTCGTGTGGTCCAATTCGCAGGAGCGGGCGGGACGGTCACACCCAATACCGGTACAGACGGGGTCCCTAAACCGAACTTCACGAGCCATGGCTTTTGGCGGTTTTCGTGATTTCCGGCCAATGCTCACCATTCTCCCAGTATCCGGGTCGGTGAGGAATCTTCGCCAAAACTTTGCAGTGGCGGCTAGGTGGTTGACATCGTCTACCGGGATGGGGCCGAATCCATCAAGTATCACAGGATCTGCCGACTTCCCCAGGAGCCTGTCCGCCGAAACCGTGATATTTAGAATGGCCGGAATTCGATTCCTGAAGTACGGCCCTGCACCGCTCCAGCCTGCGCCGTTCGCCTCTTCGCCAGAACTGTTTGCTCCGGAACTGTTCACTCCAGAAGTGTTCGGCGGCGGGGTGGATGAGTGCAGCAGGACTTGGTGCAGCAGATCGATCAGCACATCCGCCCGGTATTCGCTGAGCGAACGAGATGGACGCCCTGTGGGAGTGATTCCATGGCTATCCTCACCGTTCAGCTTGGCTGACCGTGCCCACTCATCGAGCGAGTTAAAAAGTAGGGTGGCATCAGTGGCTGGCAAGCGTGCTCCCAGGAGGGCCATGCCATCTGGCAACGGCGTGAGCCAAACATCCCTGCCAGTGCGTGCCCTGCGATGACGTTCTGAAATGGGCTCTGGATTGTGACGTTCGGCGAGCCCGCGAACTTTTCGCGTCAGCGAGTTGGGATTGCTGTTCATGGCTTGGTTGAGAAATTTGGGTTCCAGTTCGTGGAGAATTTCCGGGGGAGTGTTCTGGCATCCCCTGATCACTGAGCGGACCCTGCGGATGTCCAGCGAGCCTTGATCAAATTCTGCGAAGGTATCAGGCAGGTGCCGGGTCAGAAGCTCAGCGTCGGTAATGAGCCGTTCAGCGGCGCCGGTGCTGATAGCAAACATGGCCATGAGCTCTGCCGCCGCATAACGGGAGCGGTCCGGGTGCTTCTCGGGTGGTTCTTCGCCGCACACAGGCGGTCGACGCGTGGAAAACTCATTGATGGCCGCTGCCTGCCGGGCCATGGACCAGGAGGCCTGACGCTCCGTGGCCTGAATGTAGGTGAGGAGTTCTTCGTCCGAGAGGTTCGCGGGATCCAAGCCAGCCAATGCTGCCGCACCCAGCTCGGGTGTCCACTGAATGTAGTGAGCTTGCTCTTCAGCCGTTAGGGTGGGGAGCAGCCGCTGAACACGTTTGCTCCCACCATAAACAGCCACCCTCAGTGGGGGTGGCATAATCAGTGGCTCGGCGAAGCGCAGGACATCGAGGTACTTCCGCGCCATGCCTGCTGGCAGTGGATTGGCTGCCAGCGGATTGTCTGCCAGTGGTTCGCCAGCCAGTGGATCGCAAGCCAGTGGATTGTACGGCAGCCGATTGTCTTGGAGCGCGGGGTCGTATCCTTCAAATCCTTCACCAAATCCTTCACCGCAGCTTTCAGCGCCTCCGAAGCTGGCTGCAGATTCTCGCCGGGCTTGTTCTGCCACCGCGTCGAAGAACATTTCTTCATCGATCAGACCATCGTCAGCACCTTCTGGAAGATCTGGAAGATCGGAGAAAAAAAGATCCTGGTGTTGGTTCCCGGAGGAGGGTTCTACGGGGAAGTGGAAGGCCGTGGAGAAGTAATTCTCGAGAGCCTTCTCGAGATTGACTCCTGAAACTGACGGTCCGGAAAGGTTGGATTCCTCTGAAGATCCGGGCCAATTGGCCGTGCCCATACCATAATTATATATGAATCTTTACCATATGGATAGAATTTTCTAATATATAGTTTCTATATTTGAAGCTGGTTGGGCCAACCCAACCCGTCCCAACCCAACTAGCCCTGACAGCTCAGCGAATGGTGAACATGCGGGTGTTGGCCGCCTCAGCTTGAGCGTACTGAGTTGCAGCCATGGACAGTGCGGAGTTGATGCTTTCCAAAGATGCTTCCACCTTTAGCTCGGTGGCGTGCCATTCCGTCATGAGCGACTGAAAGTTGGTGGCCGCTGTCCCTGTCCATGATGACTGCAGATCCAGGAGGTTGCGCTTCATGGCGTCTACCTCGGTCCGGATTCGTTCCACTGAGCCTTTGACTGCGGTGCTTTTCAGGGCGAGATCGTCACTGTTGACGTTGAACTGTGCCATGGGGGTTACCTTGCCTTCAAACCTAGGGCTTGTGCCTATGTCCAGCGAATGTCACTGGGTAAGCTCAGCCTAAGAGGCGCACTGGGGCAGCGGAACACTTGATGCCCGGCCCGTGGACAGGCTCGCCCCTGCTCTAGTCTGTGGAGGAATCAGCGTCAGTGCTGTCTTCCCTAAAGGGCAGCTCAATCGCCATGGTGGCCCCTCCGCCGGGGGTGTTTTCCAACCTGACAGTTCCCTCATGGGACGCCACGATGGCTGAAACAATGGCCAAGCCGAGTCCGCTGCCGCCGGTGTTCCGATCGCGTGAGGAATCCGCGCGGTAGAACCGTTCAAACACCCGAGGAGCTTCTTCGGCTGAGATGCCGGGGCCATGATCGCGAATCTTGATCACAGAATACTGGGCCTCACCATCGTGGCGGGTCCCGACCATGATCTCGATGGGGGAGCCATCGGGGGTGTAGCGCAGCGCATTGCCCATCAGGTTCGTCACCACCTGACGCAATTTCGCCTCGTCTCCCACCGCAGTGGCAGGGGTTCCGGGGCCGCCGTCGAGCCCGGTGACTCTAAAGGTACGGTCCGTGGCTGTGGCCTTGGCGTCCAGGACGGCGTCGTGGCCAATGATGAGCAGGTCCACGGGCTTGAGCTGCAGCGGACGCTGCTCGTCAATGCGGGCCAGCATCAGCAGGTCCTCGACCAGCTCGCCCATGCGCTTGGCCTCGCTTTCAATGCGGCCCATGGCTGTGCCGACATCGTCCGGGGTCTGAAGGGCGCCGTGCCGGTACAGCTCGGAGAAGCCGCGAATAGTGACCAAGGGGGTGCGCAGTTCATGGGAAGCATCAGCCACAAAGCGGCGCATCTTCTTTTCTGACGCTGTCTGTGCAGCAAAAGCATGTTCAATATGGGCCAGCATGGCGTTCAGGGAGCCGGATAGCCGGCCCACTTCCGTGGCGGGATTCTCAATATCCACGCGCCGGGACAGATCGCCAGCAGCAATGGCCGCGGCCGTCTTTTCCACGCGGCCCAGCGGTCTGAAGGAGCGGGTGACCGTCCAATAGGCGATCATGGTGCCCAAGGTGACGGCTAGGATGGCAACCCCGGCAATGACCACAGCCAAGCGCTCCATGGTGATGTTGAGGTTTTCGTAGGGAAGCCCCACCACCACATAACCCACATAGGGAGTGCCTCCCTGATTCATTTCCACCGTGCCAAAGCTGAACTTCTGAGGGGCAATAACAGTCACCCGCCACGGAGCTCCACCATCGCTGCTCGGGACCGAAAACTTCTTACCATTGAGGGCCTGTGCCTCGGCCATGGATAGGCCCGGGTAGACCGGCTTGTCCTGCCCTGAACGGTTTTGATCAGCCAGCGAACCATTGGAAAAGTGGAAACCCACATAGTAGTCAAAGGCAAACGGGGTCTGTCCGGTGTTCTGCGAATCCACGGTTCCGTAGCCCACAATGGAGCGCTGGAAAGTGGTCAGCTGCGTGTCCATCTGGTCTTCCAGAAAGGAATGCAGCAAAAGAAACGTTGTGGCTCCCAGCGCCAACAAAGACACACTCAACAGGGCGCTGATGATGGCCACCAGCTGTGAGCGCAGGGAGGCGTTTTTCCACAACGTAATCAATGGACTGGGTGTGCGTTAGCGCTTGTCAGCCGTTCGCAGCACGTACCCCACGCCGCGCTTGGTCTGAATCAGGGCGGGGAGGGAGGCATCAATATCCACCTTGCGGCGAAGATAGGAAATGTAGGATTCCACAATGGAGGCGTCGCCGTTGAAATCGTACTCCCATACGTGGTCGAGGATCTGGGCCTTGGACAGCACACGGTTGGGGTTCAGCATCAAATAACGCAGCAGCTTGAACTCGGTGGGGGACAGTTCCACGGTCTTGCCGGCGCGGCGCACCTCGTGGGCATCGTCGTCGAGCTCCAGATCGGCAACGCGCAGTACCGCGTCATCGTCCTCCGTGGGCTGGGTGCGGCGCAGAACCGCACGGATGCGGGCCACCACCTCATCCAAACTGAAGGGCTTGGTGACGTAATCATCGCCGCCAACTGTCAGGCCTGTGACCTTATCTTCGGTGTCATCGCGGGCCGTCAAAAACAGCACAGGGAAGTGCCGCCCGGCTGCACGCAACCGGCGGGTCACGGTGAATCCGTCCATGTCCGGGAGCATGACATCCAGAACGGCCAGGTCAGGATTGTGCTCCTCAGCAGCAGCCAAGGCATCGCGGCCATTGGCGGCGGCGATAACCTCAAACCCGGCGAAACGCAGGGAAGTGGATAGGAGCTCACGAATATTGGGCTCGTCGTCAACAACGAGCAGCTTGGCTTCAGGTCCAGTCTTTTTCACCATTTCAGTCTCCGACCATTAGCTGGGAATACGCTGGATATTCCGTGGGTATGTACTGTCAGCTTACGCCCAGTTAGTTCCCAGCTGCTAGTAGGGAACCCGAAAGATCTCTTGATGTTTTCCAGCCGGCGCCGTTTTCGGCAGCACCAGACGCTTGCGGAATGCCGTATCCCCAGTCTCCTCACACCAGCGCAATAGCTCCGTCCGCATGCGTTCGAGCTCCGGCGCGAAAGCATTTTCCACGGCCAGGTTGCGCTGCTCTTGCGGATCGGCGGCCAGATCATGGAGCTGCTCTCGGTATTGTCCCCACCCGTATACCGTGTATTTCCAGTGCCCCAGGATGAGCGCCCGGCCCGATGTTCGTGCACCGGGCAATGCTGCTGCGTCCGCGAACGCTGTTTCCACCACCACCGGATTCCCGTCCCGCTGCAGTGCTGATGGTGCGGCGAGGCCCTCCGGCACCTGTATTCCCGCGATTTCGCACAGCGTAGGTAGCAGCCCCAGCACGGCTGCCACAGGCTCAGTGACAACCGCTGCGGGCCGCCCTGGCACCTGCACCAGAAATGGCACCTTAATGCATTCCTGGTACAGGGCAGTCTTTTGGTTCCAGCCGTGCGACGCGTCGCCGTCACCGTGGTCACTGACAAATATGACGGAGGTACTCGCCACATCAATCCCGTCCAGCAGCTGCCCAATGCGTTGGTCAACGCGCTGAACCAGTGCGGCATAGGTGGCGCGGTAGCTGCGCCAGTCATCGGGACTGAATCCAGCCGTGCCGTAGAGACGTGCCGCTGCAACCTGTTCCATGGCTGGTGCCTCAGAGGCGTAGGGCGCCTTATAGAAGTTAGCCGGCAGCGGGGGAGCCTCAGCAACGGCGGCGGCTGGCACATCCCCGTAAGGCATGGGCTGAGAACGGGCGTATTCGCAAATGGTGTGAGGATCGTCAAAGGATGCCACCAGTAGGAACGGGCGTTCGCCACTACGCTGCCCCAGCCAGTCATGGCACGCCTCCACCAGACCCTCGTCGCCGAAGGGGTGGATGGGGGCAAAGCCGTCATTCACGGAAGCGCTGGCCTGGAGGGCATGCCATTTGCCTGCGTAGGCACAGTCATAGCCCGCCGCGGTGAACCAATGGCCAAGTGACTGTGAACCGTGGCCAGGCTCGGAGCGCGGAGCAGCATCTGCAGACTTATTGTTCATGATGCCCAGCTGGTGCGGATATTTTCCGGTAATCATGGAGCTGCGGGCCGGCACGCACAGCGGAAACGGCGTGTAGGCCTGGGTAAAAACCGTGGAGACAGACGCTAACCGGTCAAGGTTGGGCGTTTTGAAATGCGCGTCGGTGGAACGGCTGCGTGCCAGTGCGTGGGCAGCAAACTGGTCGGCCATGATGAGAAGGATGTTCATAGTTGCACTCCCAACTTAGTGTTTGCCAATACTTTCAGTGCTTGGTCGCCGTTCCATGAATGGCCCGCCGCTGCCAAGGCGTTTGAAAGGCTCCCCGCCCAGTGCCGGATTGCGGAGGGATCGGTGATGTTCTCTAATTCGAATGGATCTCCGGCCAGATCAAACAGCTCTGTGGACAGCCCGGAGGCTGGCTGGAAACGGGCAATGAACTTGGTGGAGGCTGTGCGCAACCCCCGGATATCTACATCGGAACTGTTGCGCGGGTAGTAGAAATACAAGGACGACGGCGTACCCAGATTCCCAGCTTCACCCCCCTGAGCGCCACCCCCTTGGGCCTCGCCACCGTGGGCGAGTAACGCAGGCGAGACATCGGTGCCGTGCATTGCTGCGGGGACTTGCTCGCCCAGTCCGAGCAGTCCCAACAGAGTAGGTGCTATGTCCACACTGGATATCCCCACACTGTCCGCGGCAGAGGAGGTCAGGCGCCCGGGCCAGCGCATGACCCACGGTATCCGCATGGACTCTTCGTACGGCACATTCTTGTAGATAAGGCCCTGGCTCCCCATTTGCTGGCCGTGGTCCGAGGTAAAAATGACGAGTGTGTCCTGCGCCAGATGCAGAGCGTCCAGGGTTGCCAGCAACCGTCCCACCTGCGCATCGATGGCAGAAACGGCTGCGTAATAGAGGGGTGCAATAGTGGCGGCCTCGCGCCCGGCGGGGGAGTCGAGGTCCACGTTGGGACGGTTCAATAGCTCTGCGGGGGGAAGGGCGCCGTAGCTGGTGTTGTGCACCAGCGGCAGCTGATCGTAGGGCTGGTGCGGTGGGTTCCAGGAAACAGCCAAGGCAAAGGGCGTCCGGTCCGCATCCCCGGAGGCCATGGATGCGGCGCGTTCTAGAAAGCCAATGGCCACGTCCGTTTCATGGGCGGCTGACCACCCGGCGACGTTAGTGCGCTGGTGCCGTCCGGCGTCGGAGGTCCAATAGTGAGGGGTGAGGTGCTCATCGCAACAGCCGTAGGAATACCAAAAATCAAAGCCGTGGCGGCGATCCGGCGGCGACCAAGCATCCCAGTACCGCCCATCTTCCAGCGGACCGGTGCCGTGGATGGCATCCTCGGGCACTGGGGCCTCCAAATGCCACTTGCCAATGTAGCCGGTGTTGTATCCGGCATCCCTGAGTGCCGAAGCCCACGAGGGGGCATCCGGGCGTAAGCCAACGCCCCAAGTGGCGGTCTGCGAGTTCACATTGTGGGTGACCCCGTTCGCGTCCGGATATTGCCCACTGATCATCATGGCCCGGTGCGGACTACACACCGGGTAGCTGCTGACAGCGTGGGCCAGGGATACGCCGTCGGAGGCCATGGCATCCAGATTAGGGGTGGAAACAGGGTCGCCGCCCGGCTCCAAGCACATGGCCCGGAACTGGTCGGCGACAATGAACAGCAGGTTGGGAGTGGGCACTACTTGCCCATTCCCAAGGTCAGGCCCTCCGTGAGCCGGCGTCCCAGCCAGATGTAGATGGCCAGCATGGGCAGGACTACGATGCAGAGGCCGGCGAAGAGTCCGCCCCAATCAGCACCTGAATAGGTTTGCTGCTGCACAAAGGAAATCAACGCAACGGGCAGGGTGTACTTTTCGGTGGACTGGATCAGTGTCAGCGCCAGTAGCGTTTCATTCCAGTGCGCTACCACCTGCAGAACAAATGCGGTCAGGATGCCTCCCTTGGCCAGTGGGAGGGTGATCTGGACGAAGGTGCGCAGGGCAGTGGCGCCGTCGAGAGCGGCGGCCTCCTCCATCTCCATGGGCAGGCTGCGGAAGAACGCCGTCAGCAGGAATACGGTGAACGGCATGGAACCGGCAATGTAGACCAAGTTCAGCCCAATCAGGCTGTCCGTCAGGTAAACCTTGTTCAGCATCACGAACAGCGGGATCAAGATGACCTGCGCCGGGATACCCAAGCCAAGGATGAAGTACAGGCTCAGCCCGTTGGTCAGGCGGCTTTCAACACGGCTGAGGTAGTACGCCGCGGGTGCTGCAAGAGCCACCGTTATAAACGAGGACACAGCAGTGGTGATGACAGAATTGAACGTTGCTGTGGCAAAGTCACCAACAGTCCAGGCCCGCACGAAGTTGGAGAAGTCTAGGCTTTCCGGCATTCCCCAAGGGCTGGAAAGGATAGAACGGGTGTCGCGGAATGCCTGCAGGACCATCCACAGCAGCATGGCGATGCTGACGGCAACCACAGCCCACAACAAGAACACGCCGATGCTGCGGATGATGTTGCTTTCAGCGCGCAGGGCCGGGCTGACGCCGCGGTAGTTCTTGCTGCGCTTCTTCCCGGGCGTATCGGTGCGTGAATCCGGTGCCTGATTCGGTACCTGGTCGGGTGCGGTGAGAGTAGACATGGGCTGATCCTTAGAATTCAACGGCGTCACGGCGCATAGCGCGGCGCAGGAACACCACGAGGACGGATACCAAGGCCAAAGAGATGATGGCCGAGGCGGTGGCCGCCCCATAGGCAGGTGTGGACTGGCCGGAAAAGGCCGTGACGTACGTGTACACGGCGGTGGTCCAGCTCTGTGTGGGTGGAATACCGGCACCGCTGCTGCCGCCGAATACCCAGATGATCTCAAAGATCTTCACGGAGGAGATGGTCCACAGCACAGCGCAGGTGCCAAACACGTCCCAGGTTAGGGGCAGAATCACATACCTCAGACGCTGCCATGCATTGGCGCCGGCCAGGGCGCAATCCTCGTAGTAGTAAGGAGGAATGCGATCTACACCAGCCATCAAGATGGTGGTGAAATAACCGGTGGTGGTGGCCACCAGTGTGGCCATGATGAGCGGGAAGATGTTGTCTTGGGCCAGCCAAGCGGGTGGTTCAGTGACACCAAAAGGCTTCAGTAGAGTGTTGACCATGCCGCCCGGGTTGAAGATGAAGCCGGCCAGTACGCCGAAAACGAGGGCATTGATCAGGTGCGGGAAGAAGATGACGTTGCGGACAATCTTTTTCCCGGCCATATCCCGCAGCACCAACGTCATGGCGAAGGCAAGGATGAAGATGGCAGCACCAACCACGAACAACAGCAGGAGTGTGTTGCCAAAGGACTTCATAAACAGATCGTCTTGGAATACCCTGATGTAGTTCTTCACACCTACAAACTTCATGGGGCCGGAGCCGGCCCATTCATGCAAGCTGATCCAGGCCGCGCCGATGGCGGGAATAATGAACAGAAGCGTGTAGACAATGAAGGCGGGGCCAACAAACGGTACAAGAAGCTTGCGCCGCTGACGGTCAATGCTGCTGCCACCCTGCCCCCTCTCCGCGGCTGCTGCCGCGGAAAGGGAGCGGCGGGTTGTGGTGCGTGACATTAGCTGTTGTCCTTCCAGTACTGAACCGTTGCGGTTTTCATCTTTTGGACGAATTCTCCAGCGTTGATCTTGCCAAGGAACAGCTCATCGTTGATGGGCCAGAAGACTTTCTCAACGTAGCCGGGGGCCGTGACGCCGTCGTTCTGTAGGTAGATTTCTTTGGCCCCGTCAATGGACTTCTTCACAGATGCCATTTCCGGAGAGGTGGCTGCATCGGTGCGGATAGGCAGGACTTTAGCTTCGGTGCCGTAGGCGTCCTGGTAGTCCTTCTTCAGCAAGAAGGTGGCCAGTTTCTGAGCCAGTTCCGGGTTCTTGGCTTTTTTGGGAATGGCCCAACCGCCAAAGTCTGCGCGTACCGATGCTGGTTGTCCGGCTTCGGCAGGGAATGGAAAGGATGAGAATTTGAAACCTTCGGAAGCGTAAGTACCTGTTTCCGTCGGGATCCAGGAACCGTTGAGCATGAGCTCGGCTCCACCCGTGGCCCAAACCTGCTGCTGGGCAGGCCACTTGCTGGCGTTATAGCCCTTGATCAGATAATCGCCCTTGACAACTTGTTCAACCCTCTTGGCTGCGGCCAAGACATTCGGAGCATCCCAAGCGGCGCCTGTCTTATCCTGGACCACCTTCGCGAAGGAGCCTGCTCCGTCGGTGCGCACCAGTGCGGTGGTGAACCACATGGAGTTGTAGCCGCCAATGTCGCCGTCGGCTGCCAGCGGAACCTTGCCCTCTGCCTTGTACTTATCTAATAGTGCAATGAAGTCATCCCATGATGCCGGCGGAGCGGTCTCCAGCTCGGGGTGCTGCGCTGCGTCAAACCAGAAACCATCCGATGTGAGGCTGTAGGGCAGCATCCAGGGCGTCCCGTCAGCATCGAGAATGTTGTTCGCAGTAAGGTACTTTTTCGGAATCAGATCGGAAACTTTGGTGCCCTCAACCTCAGCGGCATAAGCATCGCCCAAGGGAAGAGCCTGTCCGGTGTCGCCCAGAATAGGGGCCAGCTTGGCGTAGGAGCCATCAACAATGTCAGGGACATTGTTGGTATTCAGAGCGGGGACGAGCTTTTGGACGTTGGAACGTCCCTGCCACTGGACGTTGACAGTTGCGCCTGTTTCAGCTTCAAAATCCTTAATGGCGCGGGCAATAATCAGTTGCTGCTGCTCGCCCTCTTTCCACATGGACCAGTACGACAATGTACCGCCCTCTGTGCCGCCATCTCCTGCTGAACCGTTGGTGCCGCCACCACAGGCGGAGAGTGCCAAGGCTGCGCCGGCCATCACGGCCAGTGTCCGTGCAAAACGGAATTTGGTTGTCATTGCGTACACCCTTGCTAGAAGTAATTGTGCCCTGCGTGGAGTTGTGCTCTGCGTCACGGGCCAGTGAGAATACTCAAACAGTGAATAAAGATAGGATTCAATGAGTACTTAGAGTTATCTTTATCTTAGTTTTACCGCTACCCTCAAGGCGTTGACCCATAACTCGCGCATTTAATGGGTAGTGACGCAAAGGTGCGGTGCAGGCTACAAGAGGAATATGCAAAGTACTCATATATTCCTCTCTTATACCTTTGGCAGACTCAAGCGCAGCAGTAGCTGGAGAGGGAACATTGAAGAACACATCACAGGGTAAAAGGATTCGGGACGCGGACACCAGAGAGCTGAAATTTCAAGCTCTGGCGGGCGATCTGCGCCGCGGCATACTGGCTGGGACCTGGGCCGTGGGTGCCAAGTTGCCCACCGAGGCTCAGCTGGCGGCCGAGACCGGCATGTCTCTGACCACTGTGCGCCGGGCCTATGAGGAACTGGAAACGGAACGGTTCGTAGTACGGCGCCAAGGCGCAGGTAGCTTTGTAGCTGAGCGCCAGCCTGCCCGGCGACGTTCTCGCTTTACGGTGGGTGTTCTCCTGCCAGACACTCAGCTCTATTACCCACGGGTGCTGCAAGGCATTGAGGAAACGCTCTCAAGCCACGATGTCAGCTTGCGCTTGGCTACCTACAACTATGATCCTGCGCGGGAAGATTCAAGTATCCAATTCCTGATCGACTCTGGGGTTGACGGGCTGATCCTGGTGCCCACACTGGCAGGGATTGCGGATCCGAAACAGCGGGTGCGTGAATTGAGTTCGCTCAATGTCCCGGTGGTTTTGCTCGAGCGTAGTCTGATGGATTTGGGCCCAGGGGATAGGACTGAGCATGTTTGCTCGGACCATCAAGGTGGTGCATACGACGCCGTCACCCACCTTTTGGAGTTGGGGCACCCAACGGTTTCCCTCCTGACCAGATCCAACACGCCAACCGAGGCAGCCATTGTGGAAGGTTATAAGCGTGCGGCGGCAGATCTGGGCTTCACTCCTCTGGTGCGCCGGGCGTTGAAGTCGGAGTGGGAATCAGGGGCGGCGGAGCAACTCCTCCAAGAAGTACTCTCCAGCGGTTCAGCAGCGGCCTTGGTCTTTGGTGATAGGGAGGCGGCCTTGCTTGAGGCGGCGGCTAGGCGGGCAGGGGTGGCAATCCCGCATGACTTGGCTTTGGTTTCTTATGATGATGAGCTCGCTGATTTGGCTGAAGTTCCCCTGACAGCGGTTGCACCGGCCAAGCATCGGATGGGAAAGATGGCGGCTGAAATCTTGCTGCGCCGACTGGTAGAAGGTGACGACTGCCCCGTCCATCAGGTACGGCTGCGGCCCAGGCTGGTTATCAGGGACTCCTGTGGAGCTAAACACGGCGCTGACACACGCGCCCACAAACTACAACAACGCTAATGAAAGAGAGTCAATCATGCGCTTGGGAATTATTGGGGCAGGTGCGGTGGCCGGATTTCATGCACAAGGAATTGCGGACATTGCGGGGCTAACCCTCACCGCGGTCTGTGACCTGAACGCGGAAACTGCCGGCAACGTTGCCCAACCCTGGGGGGCGAGCGTCTACACCGACTATCAGGAAATGTTGACTGGGGGGGTGGTGGACGCGGTTGTTATTAACACCCCGCACAGCCTGCACAAGGACATGGTGGTGGCTGCCGCATCCCATGGCGTGCACGTGCTGGTGGAAAAGCCTATGGCCACCACGCTTGAGGACGCCAAGATTATGGAGGCGGCCTGCGAGGCAGCCGGGGTAGTCATGGTGGTGGGGATGATCCAGCACTTCATGGCTGAAAAGCTGGCCCTCATGGCGGCGCTTCAGAGCGGTGTCCTGGGCCGGGTGCTGATGATCCACGATTACCGAAGCACCGACTACCGTCCAGGGTCCCGCCCAGACTGGTTCTTTGATAAAGCTGTTTCCGGCGGCGGCGCCTTTATCAACATCGGTGCACACTGCCTGGACCGGAGTTTGTGGATTGGCGGTGCGCCCGCCGTGCGGATCACCTCGAGCACGTTGAACCGATTCGGCGCACCCGTTGAAACTGACGGGACCATGGAATTGCGCCTCGCCAATGATGTGCAGCTACGCATCACTATTGTCTCCGACACTCCGGAAAACATCGATGAAGTACTCGTGGTGGGCGAGCGGGGCACCATCACTGCTGATCCACGCAGAGGTACTTTCATGAAGATCGACGGCGTCCGCACAGTCCTGCACACAAGCTCGGCAGATGATATTCAGAATGCCTTCACGGCCCAGCTCGCTGACTTTCACGCTGCCGTGCGCGGGGCTGCGCCAGCCGTCAGTGGCACGCACGCCAAGCACGTGGTCGAGCTGGTGCTGGCCGCCTACGAATCTGCTCAGAGCGGTGAGTCCGTTGAGTTGACACCGGCGTTGGTGCGCTGAGCTTTTCAAGTACGCTGAGCTTTCGCAAATACGGGGTGGAGTGAAGACGGGGCCACCCCGCGAGAAGGGTGTATTTATGCAGCCGTTTCGCGGGTTGGCCCCGTCTTCAGTGGAGCGTGTTATGTCCGGGTGGTTAGCGCTGCAGGCTCAGCTCCACTGTCCGGCCCAGCAGTGTTGCCACCCGTACTGTGACCACCGTGTTGCCAGCTGCATCGCGTGAGAGAGTGGCGCCTGTTCCACCCGTGACGCGGCGGTATTTTGTGCCCTTGAGCGTGATCGCCAAGTACTCGGCAGCATGGGTGGGGTCAGCTACCGCGAGACGGCCGTGACCTGGATTACCCGAATAAAGTACACACGCGGGTCCATTGGCAAAAATGTTACCTACCCAACCTGCCTGCCAGAACACTGCTGCGGATTCCTTGTGTCCTAACGCAACGCCTTGTCCTACAGTGTCATTGCGCAGGATGCGCGGTGCCTTGCGAGCTGCCTTTTCGGTAGTCTTGGCAGTGGCTCCCGGTAGCAGTGCGTAGGCGTAGCTGGCCTTTTTCGGTTGTTTTCCGTGGTCTATGAGCAGCGTGGCGTATTCACGCTGGATGATATCTGCGGGGCCGCCGCTATTGATATTTTTCCACGCCCCCGTGCGCTGTTCGCGCAACACTGTCAGTGCGGTGCTACCCAACAGCAGGTAGCCGCCGGTCCCTTCCACGTGGGCCCATTTCGGGTTTTTGTGGATGCTCGGTGAGCCGGCTGCGGAAGCCACTCTGCGGCCGTCGAGGGTGATCTTCTGGCCTCCCGCAGGGCCCAGATTGCGGTGCTCCACAACGGTCTCCACCCTAGCCTCTGATGGCGAGTGGATGCCGGCCCCGAGCGCCACTACCATGTCCGGGGCGTAAAACCAGGCCTTGCGTGCCTGCATGCCGGTGCCACCCGGGGCGAGGAGGTGCATGCCCACAGCGCCACTGGTGCCCAGGCTGACTCCTCCGGTCCAGTCGTTCCCAGGCGTACGCTCTCCCCACTGCCCCTCAACTCGTGGGGGCAGGGGGGTGGTGTCCACCGTGGTCCCTGGTAGCTTGGCCAGATTTGCGGTGGGCCAGAAATTGTCGTCAAAGTGGTCCGCTTTACCCGTGTACAGGTAGGTCATGCCGGAACCGGTCTGGGCTCCTAAATCATTCTCGCCGTTGCCACACTCATACCAGGCGATGCGGTTGCTGCACAGGCCTAGGCTGAGCGCCCAGCCGCTTCCACGGTAAACGGAGCGGTCCATGCCTGCAAAGAAGCTGTGCCCGGAATTCTCAGCGAGTGGACTTACGTGTGCAGCTGCCAAGTCCTTCAGCAGTGCTGTGCGGGGGATCGACGCCCCCGTCATGGGGTGTTCAAAGGTGTTGCGTGAGATCCAGCCCTGGCAGAGCCTGCGCCAGCGCTTGGCAGTGGCAGGGTCCACAGCGCGGGCCAGCCACAGGATCGCTTCAATGGCCATGTCACCATTGTCGTAGCTGCGTTCCTGCGTGCGTGAGATGGCGCGGCCGCGCACAGAATCCATCATCTGGCCATTGTGTATGAACGGCGCGAAGGAATCCTCGACGGTCTTGAACAGGATGTCCCGGCTGGGATCGGAGACGGCGTGCTCGGATTCGCTGAGCAACGAGAACAATTTAGAAAGCCCACTGAGCAGTACCAGCCCATACGTTCCCGTGTACGCGATGGTTGAGTGCTGCACAAACGAGCCGTCGTCAAAGAATCCGTTGCCGCTGGTAACGTACTGCCATACCGGACTCAGTGCATTGATGGCCTGTGCCAACCGGGCCGGGTCATGGCCAACAATGGCGCGGATGATGCTGCCCTGGCAGATGTCCACACGGTTGGCTCCTTCGGAGAGGATAGGCCCGCGCTCTGCCGAGAACTGCTTGGTTGGATCCGGAATGAAATGATCCACGGCGGCCATATACCGTCCCAGTAGTTCCACCGGGACGTGCGATCCCAAGATTGCCAGAGCATCACCCAAGGGACGGGGAACACCGATTTCCCAGTTCCACCAGTTGCCGAATTCCGGTTGTGAGGTGTTGTAAATCAATTTGTTGCCATCTTCCAAAGCGGCCAGCAGATGATGGAGAAGTTCGGCATTGCCCTCATGCGCTGACCCCGGGGTGGCCCACGCCGTAGCCATTTGAGCCAGCCGCTTGTACGTGGTGACCATGTGGGTATCAGCACTGAACGCGGCGTCCGAAAAAATCTGCACACGGTTACCGACGGGTAGTAGCTTGGAAATTGAGGAGGTCACCTCGGTGTCTAGTCGGACTAGCGCTGTTTCAAATTCGGGATCGCCGGCCGTGATGAGCTTGCGGCCCGTGATCTGATTAACCCAGCGTTCCCGCAAGGCATCAAGCTCCGGAGCCGTGGCGGTCTCCGCGGCCTGAGCCAGCGGAGCAAAACCGCCCGTAAGAAGTCCGGCGAAGGTCAAGGCTCCAGCGCCTTGTAGAATGTGCCGTCTGGTCAGTCCATGCGTCATGGCAAGTTTCCTTTACTCCACGGGCGCCGCACTGGATGCAGGGCCCTTTGATACCTAGCAGTACAGAAGCAGCGCAAGAGAGGAATAAAGGACAACTGGTAGGGACCAACCTTTCGGATAGTGCTTTTCTCGCTGCCGTTCCCCGTAGCGCGACGGGATTTTCTTTTCTTACACACCATCCCAATTGGGGCCCGTGAAGGCGCCGAGCGGATCCGCGGCTCCTGTCACAGACCCCAGGGTCACGGCCCGCAACGGACTGTGCTGGCCCGCACCGGCAACCGGGAGCGCTGCGCCATCAAACTCCGGTACCCCATGCTTGGCAAACCAGCCAGCCAGCTGCGAACGCAAACCCACCAGCGCAAGGTGCGGGGCGGCGTCGTTCATTAAATTCCTGCGCTCACCAGGGTCGGCCACCAGGTCATAGAGCTCGTGCGGGCCGTGCGGGTGGCGGTGCACGTACTTGAATTCGTGGGTGCGGATCATCCGGACCGGGCCGTATTCGTCATAAACCACGACGGCGTCTCCCGCCCTCCCGGACGCCACCCCACCGGAACGCAGCAGCGGGGCAAAGGATGAGCCGGGCCCCGTTTCAAACGGTGCCGGGTCCACGCCGACCAGGTCCAGGATGGTGGCTGCGATGTCGTACGCGGAGAGCAGCTCGTGACGGATAAGGTCGGGGGCAATGCGTCCGGGCCAGTTGAAGATGGCAGGAACCTTGACAGAGGAGTCGTACATGTTCTGCGGGAACGTGCCGTTGCCCTTGCCCCACACGCCGTGGTGGCCGCAATTGAAGCCGTTGTCGCTGCTGAAAATGACAAGGGTGTCCTCACGCAGGCCCAGCTCCTGAAGGTGCGCCATGAGCCGCCCAATAGCCGCATCCATGGCGCTAACGGCGGCAAAGTAGCCCACTAGGGCGCCCCGGACGTCCGGTTCCCCGCCAATCGCCACCCCGTTCACGGTAGGCTGCCACGGGTGCGGCTCCTCCTGCGGGCAGCTCTCGAAGGCGCAGTCCGCGTACAGGTCCTCGAACTCTTTGGGGTGCTGGCCCTTCCACGGTTTGTGCGGTGCCGTGTAGTTCACAGCCAGGAAGAACGGCTCCACTTCTCCAGGTCGGGCTGCAGCTGATTCCTGCCGCCGGGCACCTTCCCGTGCCAGGAAGGCGAGGGCGTCCTCGGTGATGGCGTCGGTCAGGTAGGTGGTGGTTTCCTCGCGCTCGCCGTTGCGGTACATGGTGGCGCCGGTATACGGGCTGCCGCCGCCTTCTAGTCCGTACCAGTGCACAAATCCCTTGCGCGGGGCGTCATTGGCGCCCAGATGCCACTTTCCGGACAGTCCCATCCGGTAGCCGTGATCGGCCAACACGTCGGTGAAGATTTCCTGCCCGGCCAGATAATCCGGGGCCCCGGCTCCGACCTCCACTCCGGTGAGGTAGTCGTGGACGCCGTGTCGGGACGGGATCTGCCCCGTCATGAGGCTGGCACGGGCGGGGGAGCAGACGGGGGAGACGGCGAAGAAATTCTCCAATCTGGTGCCGTTGGCGGCCAGGGAATCCAGCACGGGAGTGTGGATGTCATCATTTCCGGCGCAGCCCAGCGCCCACGGGCCTTGATCATCGCTGAGGATGAAAATGATGTTGGGCTTGCTGGCAGGCTGGCCGGTCACGAGTGCTCCTTCAAAGGTGTTTAACCCTTATCAATACCAGTGTTCCGGCAGAGGAATAAAGGAGGACTCAATAGACCGCAAACATTGATGGAAAGCGTTTTCCGCACTAGAGTTAATGGGACTGCCGTTGTTTGCCGATGAAAGGATTGCCATGCCGTTGGCGTTTTCCACCCTGGGGTGTCCCGGGGATTCTCTGGAACAGGTGATTGCCACCGCCCACGCATCGGGGGCAACTGGTGTGGAGCTCCGTGCCGCCGACGGCGAGTTCGTCTTCCCTTCCATGGATGCGGCCGGGCGCGCCCACGTGGCGGGCACCCTCGCCGCTGCCGGGATCACTGTCCTGGCCCTGGCCAGCTACGTCCGGGTCTGTGCCGTCCCCCACGAGGGGGTGGGCGTAAACGATCCGGTGCTCGCGGAACTGTTGGCCGCCGTGGACCTTGCCGCAGATCTGTCCGCCGCACAGGTCAGGGTTTTCCCGGGGGCCGGCGTTGAGCCGTGTGGGCCGGGGGAGGAGCCGTCCGCGGAACTGCTGGCGGCGGATCAGCACGGTGCCGCCCGGCTCAACGCTGCAGCCGCCCATGCCCGGGCCCGTGGCGTGAGCATGCTGTTGGAAACTCACGATTCGCACCCGCGGGCGCAGGATATAGTGCGGATTCTGGCTCATGTTGACGCGGACGCGCCTGTCCAGGTGATTTGGGACCTGATGCACCCGTGGCGCTACGACGAGGCGCCCGCGCGCACTGCCGAGTTGCTCGCGGACTCGCTGGCCTACGCCCAATACAAGGACGGCGTTCGTCAGCAGGGCACCAATGCGGTGAGCCTCACCCTGCCCGGCGCCGGAGAGCTGCCGCTGGCGCAGATGCGGGATCTGGTGGCAGGAATTTTGGCCACCCGCGGTACTACCGAGCCATGGATTTCCCTTGAATGGGAACGTGCCTGGCATCCAACGCTGCCGCCCGTGGCACAGGCATTGGAATCGCTCAAGGCCGTACTGGCTCCGTAACCCTGAACTTGCCCCCTCATTCAACACCTACAGGAGCAGCCATGCCCTCGTCTGTAAGCAAGCCCGTCAGTAAGCGCCAGCCCAACCAGCCGCGCACATCCAGCCAGCCCAACATCATGGTCATCATTTCCGATGATCACGGCTACGCCGACCGCTCCATCCTCGGCGTGCAGAACGATGTTGCTACCCCGCACATGGACCGGCTGGCACGGGAAGGCGCCTCGTACTCCAACGCGTACGTCACGGCGCCTATCTGCTCGCCGTCCAGGGCGGGACTTGCCGCCGGCAGCTACCAGCAGCGATGGGGTGCGCGCTGGTTCACGGACTCAGAAATTGGCCCGGAGAGCGTGCCCACCATCGCCGAGCTGCTGCGCGCGGAGGGGTACACCACCGGCTACTTCGGCAAAGTGCATTACGGCAGCGAACACCACGGCCACCGCGGCACCCCTCCGCAACACGGCTACGACGAATCGTTTTACGGCCTGGCCGGGGAATCCATGGGCCGGCTCAACTACCTGCACCACTCGGAGGAGTCGGTGGCAGAGTACGGCGAGGCCGCATTCCCCATGGCTGTCCAGCCGCTGTGGAACGGTGAGGAGCCCCAGGAGCTCGAGGGCTTCCTGACCGACGCCATTGGTGAGCGGACCCGCCAGTTCGTGGCCGAGCACGCGCAGACGCCGTTCCTGGCCACCGTCGCGTTCAACGCCGTCCACAACTTCTGCTGGCAGCTACCCGCCGAGGAGCTGGAGAAGCGCGGGCTGCCCGCCTACGAGGACTGGAACCCCGGCGCCGGTGAGTACATTGACTGGTATGACGGCGCCATCAGCCCGCACCTGGAAAACGGCCGCGCCTACTATTTGGCCCAGCTGGAGCTCATGGATGCCCAAATTGGGCTCATCCTGGACCAACTCGATGAGCTGGGCCTCACCGAGGACACCATCGTCATCTACCTCACTGACAATGGCGGATCCACCTGCAACTACGGTGTGAACCTGCCGCTACGTGGGACAAAGTACACCCTGTGGGAAGGCGGCGTGCGCGTGCCGTTCCTCCTGCGCTGGCCCGGGCACGTGGAGGCCGGCACCACGCTGGCCGGGCTCACGAGTTCCATGGACATCCTGCCCACGGCAATGGCTGCAGCCGGCGCGGACCCGTCCCGCTATGCGCACAGCGACGGCCGCGATCTGCTGGCCACATCCAGTCACGACGCCCTGCATTGGGACTGCGGCTGGCAGTGGTCTGTGCGGCGTGGGGACTGGAAATTGGTGTGGGTTGAGCCCGGTTCGCCCGTCGCGGCGGCCATCAGGGAGGTGGAGCACGCCGAGCCCGGCAGCGGCTTCTTCCTGACCAACCTGGCTACGGACCCTGCCGAAACCACCAACCTGTACGACGCCGAACCAGCCCTCGCCGCTGAACTCCTCGCCTTACATCAGGCTTGGGGGAGACACGTGGACGGGGCCTGCGTCTAGGACGGGCGAATCTAGTGCTGGAGTGCAGGGTTCAGCCCAGGTGGGCGTATATTTCCACGGGTGCCAAAACCCCTGACCGGAAGGCCGCCAGCAAGTTCACCATGGCGGGCAAATCCACCCCGGCAGGTCCTCCTGAGCTGGTGGCTCTTTCCAGAAACGCAATTCCCGGAGCCAACGGTTTGGCCTCCCTGTCCACAATGAATCCGGTCTGGGACAGGGCGTCGCTATAGGCGAGCGGAGGCTGCATAAAGGAAGTGTCCGCCGTGAGTGCCCACGGCAGCGGATACCCTTCAACGTCCCCGCCCATGAGCATGACATCGTAAATGGCGAAGACACCGCCGGGACGCAGTACCCTGGCCGCCTCGGCAAAGACGGTGTCCTTGTCCTGGATGTTCATCCCCACATGGATCAGGAGAGCCACGTCAAAGCAATCATCGTCGAAGGGCAGTGAGAGGATGCTCCCCTGACTGAACGCCACCTGGTCAGTGAGTCCAGTGCGGGCCGTGAGTGAGCGGGCCAGCTCCACGAATTCCGGGGTGAGGTCCACGCCGTGAACGGTGGCACCGAAGCTGTGGGCTATATGGCGGGATACCCCGCCGGTACCTGACCCCAAATCAAGGACCCGGGTGCTGGCATTGATGCCCGACTGCTGGGCTATGCGCGTGGTTGCGGCTGCCCCACCAATGTGGAGCTGGTCTGCGCCGTGCAGATCGGCTGGGGCAAAGTGCTCGGGGTTCCCGCCGCCGGCCTTAATGATCCCCAGTAACTGTTCCTCTACCTTGCCGCGTCCGTAGTGGGCGGCAACAGACTCCTCGGTGTTCATGGCGTCTCCCTTGGCGCGAGCAAAGTGCGGAGGGCCCCGCATTTTTTGATCCTACTCCGCCGAGTGCCAACCGACACGTGGCAAGTTCGGCGGCCAAGTTAATGCGCCTTCAAAAACTGTAGTCTTTAGCGAATGTCCGCGGCGTCAATGATCCGATAGGCGTAGCCTTGTTCGGCCAGGAAGCGTTGGCGTTTGGCGGCGAACTCGGCATCCACGGTATTGCGGGCCACGAGTGTGTAAAAGCGTGCGGTCCGGCCATCCTTCTTGGGCCGCATGAGCCGGCCTAAGCGTTGCGCCTCTTCCTGCCTGGAACCAAAGGATCCGGAGACTTGAATAGCCACTGAGGCTTCCGGCAGATCGAGGGAAAAATTGGCCACCTTGGAGACCACCAGCACCGAAATAAGGCCCTGCCGGAAGTCCTCGAAGAGCCGTTCGCGTTCTGCCACCTTCGTGTTGCCCTTGATGAGGGGTGCATCCAGCCGTTCCGCCAACTCGTCGAGCTGGTCCAGATACGTGCCCATCACCAGGATTTGTTCCCCGGGATGCGCGGCCACAAGAGCCTGGGCAACAACCGTCTTCGCTGGTGAGGTAGCCGCCAAACGGTACCTCTCGCCGTCGTCCGCTGTGGCATAGGCAAGGTGCTCGGGCCGGGAGAGATCAACACGAACCTCAACACAATCTGCTGGGGCAATGTAACCCTGGGCCTCAATTTCCTTCCAGGGGGCGTCGAAGCGCTTGGGGCCGATCAGGGCGAACACCTCGCCCTCGCGGCCATCCTCCCGCACCAAGGTGGCGGTCAACCCCAGACGACGGCGGGCCTGCAGATCCGCGCTCATGCGGAAAATGGGGGCAGGTAGAAGGTGAACTTCGTCGTACACCAACAGTCCCCAGTCATGGTCATTGAGCAGTTCCAGATGCGGGTAGATGCCATTGCGGCGCGTGGTCAGGACCTGGTAGGTGGCGATGGTGACGGGACGGACCTCCTTCACGGCACCTGAGTATTCGCCAATCTCCGACTCCGTCAGTGAGGTGCGTTTGAGCAGTTCCGCTTTCCATTGCCGGGCTGAGACGGTGTTGGTGACAAGGATCAGGACGGTGGTTCCCGATGCCGCCATGGCCGCCGCGCCCACAATGGTTTTGCCGGCACCGCAGGGGAGCACTACAACGCCTGATCCTCCGGCCCAAAAATTCTCCACGGCCCGGCGTTGGTAGGGGCGTAACGTCCACTGTCCCGGCGCCGTGCCGTCCGTCAGCGCTATCAGGTGCGCCGTCCCGTCAACATAGCCGGCTAGGTCTTCGGCGGGCCACCCGGCCTTGAGTAGCAGGGCCTTGAGCTCGCCGCGGGCCGAACCATGCACCACCGCCGTCAGCGGATCAATGCGGCTACCAAGCAGCGCGGCAACCTTTTTGGTGTGGCTGACCTCGGCCAGGATCATCTCATCGTCACTGCGTAGAACCAGCCCGTGCACGGGGTCCTTCTCAAGCCGCAGCCGGCCATACCGGGCCATAGTCTCGGCAATATCCAGCAGCAGCGGGTGAGGCACTGGATAACGGGAGAAGCGCAGGAGGGCGTCCACTACATGCTCGGCGTCGTGACCGGCGGCACGCGCATTCCACAACCCCAGCGGGGTGATCCGGTAACTGTGCATGTGTTCCGGCGCGCGCTCCAGCTCGGCGAAGCTGGCAATGGCGTGGCGAGCCTCGTGCGCATCCGGGTGCGCCACCTCCAGCAGAATCGTCTTATCCCCTTGAACAATCAGCGGGCCATCAGCCACGGAGCTCCTCTCCTTCCAGCACGTCCACACTCTGAATTCGGTGAATACTAAAACGCCGGGGCGCGCCGGTGTCAGCCAGGCGGGTGAGCAGCAGCCCACCCGAAAATGAGACTGGCACCGCCGTCACGTGTTCAGTTACGCCTACATTATTGACCGCATGAACCCGTATCTTCAATCCGCAGGCAACAGCTCGGCGCACCCCCTCCAGCACCAGGGCGGGCCCTACCTCACCCTGCCCTGCCTCATTTTTCCCGGCCGTATTTTTCCCTGCCGCCCGTAAGAGTGCCAGCTGTGCTTCCACTTCTTCGAGAAGTACGACGCCGGAGCCTGGCCATGGCGCGTCCCCCACCCAGTGCGGGGGTGCCGGTTGCTGGGGTGCAAAAAGGCATTGTGTGGGAGTTGGCGCCAGCGTTCTTTGCGCCCGGGCCGCTTCCGCAATAAGAAATTCCAATGATGGTGGCACAGTTGTGCTTGAATACCGTTTGAGAAAATTTAGGATGGTTTCGGCGGACATGCCAGCTCCCATGGCAGCGGTCAGGGACAATTCGCTGAAACGGAAGATTCCGGCCGGACCCCGCCCCTCCACAACGCTCACGCACCTCAGTTGTGCCGCGATGTGGGGAAGGAGGGGGCCCGGGGCGATGGCCGTGAGATCGCCTTGAATGACAAAGCGATCAATCGCCGCAGGCAAGAGCTGCGCCACAGCGCTCGCAGCCTGTAACCAATCGTTCCGGGCGGCGGCGTCCCCGGCGCAACTGCAGGCCCCGGCGCCCGTCAGACCCAGCCATTCCAAGTGGGTGAGTAATTCCGGAAGTGCTGCCACCTCCGCCGTTGCTGTACGCGGGTGATTCCACAAATAAGATTCCACGACTGAATTCAGGCTCAGGGCCCCGGCTGAGGTGATCCCGGAGGGCGAGACAGAGGTGGTGGCAGAGCTGGTGACGGCGACCGGGGCCCAAGCCGGTCTGCCAGCCACCACTGACAGCAGCCTCGCCCTGCTAGTTAGTGCTGGCTCGCCAGCTGTTGCGGGGGAGCTAAGCCAGGAGCGGATCAAGCCCACCCATTGCTCCTGCCGTTCCAGCTCGCTCCACCAAGGGGCTGCCCACCGCCAGTCCCGGGTGGAAGTCTGGAACGTCAACAGCCCTGCCGTGGCGCACAGGTCCAGAAGAAAATGGGTGTGTAGTTCATCCGTTTCCAAGTTTTGGGCCACGAGGCGCACTGTACGTGCCGCGAACTGGCCACTGCGAAGCGCCTGCAATGGTGTGTGCGCAGCGAGGTCCGCGAGCGTATCGACGGATCGTAACAAGGCATCTGCGGCACTTCCCGCCGCGTTCTTGCACACAGCCTCGGTGACCGCACGCACCACAGGTTCGGGCGGAAGAGTTGAGGAGGGCATCTGCGGGTTGGGAACAAGGGCCAGGGGAAGCACATAGGGGGCATGCATGTAGTGCCCGGTCCCGGCGTCGTCCGTCTGGTTATCCGTTTGAAGGAGCAGTAGGCCGCGGGCATAGAGCTCCGGCATAAGGGAAGAGTTGGGGGAAGTCTGAGCATTCCACGGGCCGGTTCCAAGGTGTTGCAGGGCCGGGGCGTTGAGTGCATCCAGGGCGCGGGAAATGCAGGAGGCGGTGGAAAGCCGGGCAGCCAAGGCCACGAATGTGGGCACCGGCGGGTTCAAGGCATCGGGGCGCAGCAGCAGAAGTTTGCGCAGGGCCGGCTCCGGGCGGTTGGCAAGATCCGCCGCAAACGCCGCCAAGGTGCCCATAGAGCAGCGAGTCAGGCGGGTTAGGAGCGGCGGCGGGCGGCCACTGCGTACAGGACGCTGGTGCCCATCATCAGGAAGGCTGCGGGAAGGGCGAGCATGGCAATCCAGTTGAATCCGGGCCAGGGGAGGCCGCCGGCCCACTTGCTGATAAGAACCACAATGAGGGCGATCAGGGCGATGACAGCCAGCGCCATGGCCGTGTAATTGAAGATCGCCCAGCCGCGGTTCAACCGTTGCGGGGCAGAAAAATGGGGGCTCATAGTCATAACGCTAACAGCGGACAGGTGTGGCACAAAGCCACACGGGTTTCATCAAGGCGGTAACCTAGTACTCAGTAGAGCTGCACAACCCGCCATTGCAGGCACCGCCCGCCAGATTCCCGGGACCGGGAACGGCGTAGAGCAACCGCGCAGGCGCGGAATGCGTTTCACGAATTTCAACTTTTAAGGGGTAAAGCAAGTGCCTATCGGCAAAGTGAAGTGGTACGACAACGAAAAAGGCTTTGGCATCATTGCCGCCGACGACGGCCGCGAGGTGTTTTTGCGCGCGAACGCCCTGCCCGCCGATGCCGGTGACATCAAGCCCGGCATGCGGCTGGAATTTGGTGTGGCGGATGGGCGCAAGGGCGCTCAGGCCATGGCCGCGAAGGTTCTAGACCGCAGCGCCTCCGTGGCGAAGGCCAAGCGGATGCCCGCCCGGGATCTTGCACCCATTGTCCAGGACCTGCTTTCCCTGCTTGAACACTCGGTTGGTTCACTGACCAACGGCAAATATCCTGACGGCGACGCAAGCAAGATTGCTGCTGCGCTGCGCAAGGTTGCCGACAACTTCGACGCGTAACGGTGCCCACCATGACCGAAATTCCCAGCACTACAACCGCCATTCCTGCACCGCTGCCCGGTGTTCCGGCGTGGCGGGTGGGAAAGCCGGACGCTTTCCTTGCGGCCGACGTCGATACTGCGCGCGACGCGGTGTTGACCATTGCCGATGGTGCGTTCATTGGCAAGCATCTGGGTGCCCGCAGTGAAGGTGTTCGCTGCGTGAGCCACTTGTTCGAATCTCTTCAGCCGGGCTATGCCGGGTGGGTGTGGTTCGCTTCCTTGAGCCGGATTGCGCGTGGCAAGTACTCCACTGTCAATGAAGTGGGCATGTTGCCTACAGAGAGCTCTGTATTGGCACCGCCGTGGGTGCCTTGGTCTGATCGGGTTCGCCCGGAGGATCGGCAAGAGGAAGAAGAAGCGGCTGCCGCTCTGGCTGCTGCCCATGGGCCGGCGGGGCACGGGCACGCTGAGCACGGTAGCGATACTCACTCGGAGCACGGCGGCTCAGAAGACGGCGCCTCAGAAGACACAGAAGACTAATTCCCTACCGCCTAGCAAAAGCAGTTAGTACACAGTAGGCACAGTAAAGGCCCCCACCGTTCTCCGGAGGGGGCCTTTACTGTGTTTACTTTGCCTGCTGTGCCTTCGTGGGCTGCTGGCTAATTGCTATTAGATATTTTCGATGACGAACTCGATGCACTTGATCAATGCTGTGATGTCCTCGGGATCGATGGCTACGAACGTGGCGATGCGCAGCTGGTTGCGGCCCAGCTTGCGGTAGGGCTCGGTGTCCACAATGCCGTTGGCGCGCAGCACCTTGGCCACGGCAGCGGCATCGACGGATTCATCGAAGTCGATGGTCACAATGACGTTGGAGCGGTCCTCGGGGTTCACCACGTACGGGCTGGCCACGGCGGATTCCTCGGCCCAGGTGTACAGGCGTCCGGCGGAATCCGCGGTGCGAGCCGAGGCAAAATCGAGGCCACCGTTGGAGTTGAGCCACTGCACCTGGTTGTTCAAGGTGACAAGTGTGGAAAGCGCAGGCGTGTTGTACGTCTGGTTCAACAGCGAGTTATCAATGGCGGTCTTGAGGTTCAGGAAGTCCGGCACCCAGCGGTCGGAGGCCGCGATGCGGGCGGCACGCTCCAGCGCGGCGGGAGAGAACAGGCCAAGCCACAGCCCGCCGTCGGAGGCGAAGTTCTTCTGCGGGGCGAAGTAGTAAACATCGCTCTCACGCACGTCCACGGCTAGGCCACCGGCTGCGGAGGTCGCATCGATAAGGATCAGCGCACCGTCATCGGCACCGGCCACGCGCTTTACGGGCGCGGCAACACCGGTGGAGGTTTCGTTCTGCGGCCAGGCGTAAGCGTCCACGCCGGCCTCGGCAACAGACACCGGACGCGTGCCGGGCTCGGCCTTGATGATGGAGGAGGCGGCCAAGAACGGGGCGTTGTTGGTGGCGGAGGCAAACTTGGAACCAAACTCACCGAAGGAGAGGTGCTGTGCCTTGTTTTCCACCAGACCAAACGCCGCAACATCCCAGAACGCGGTGGATCCACCCACGCCGAGAATCACCTCGTAATCGTCGGGTGCATTGAAGAACTGCTTCAGGCCGCTGCGGACATCGCCCACAAGGTTCTTCACGGGCGCCTGGCGGTGGGAGGTGCCAAGCAGTGATGTGCCGGCTTCGGAGAGTGCCGCGACCTGCTCGGGACGGACCTTGGAGGGGCCGGCGCCGAAGCGGCCGTCGGCCGGGTGCAGGTTGGCGGGAATGGTGAGGGGCGTGGATTCGCTCACAGCTGGCTCCAAAATTTAAGCGATGGAAGTTTCCTTGGTTGATCAAGGACTCTTGCCAATTCTGCCGTAGAAGTTCGCTGAGCGGAAAAATGAGTGGGAAACGAAAAATATTGTTCAACGGAGAACGGCTGCCAGGGATGGACTGGTTACCAACAGGTATGGTATTCAGGCTAACGTAGAGATGAAAAGACTTTGCTCAATATTCTTGCCCAAAACAGGAGGATGCTGCCGTGGCCGATCTGATTGACACGACTGAAATGTATTTGCGGACCATCCTGGAATTGGAAGAAGAGAGCATTGTGGCTCTACGGGCCCGCATCGCCGAACGCCTTCACCATTCTGGGCCCACAGTCTCCCAGACCATTGGGCGGATGGAACGCGATGGCTTAGTGATCGTCTCCGGTGACAGGCATCTGGAACTGACCACAGCCGGCCGTGAGAAGGCAACCCGTGTCATGCGCAAACACCGTCTGGCGGAGCGGCTTCTCGCGGATGTTATTGGTCTGGACTGGGCTTATGTGCACGAAGAAGCCTGCCGTTGGGAACACGTCATGAGCGAAAGAGTTGAGCAGCGCTTGTTCGACTTGCTAGGCCACCCCAAGGAATCGCCGTACGGAAACCCCATTCCGGGGTTGGAAGAGCTAGGTGGCGAAGTGGCGCCCTTATTTGCTGCCGGATTGGTCACACTCGTTGCTGCCATGGCCGCCTATGCTCCCGAACAGGAAGTGATCATCCACCGGCTGTCCGAAAGGATACAGGTGGAGCCCGAGCTCCTGCTCCAATTGGATGAGGGTGGGCTGCGCCCAGGGGCCCGTATCTCCCTAGCCCAGGTGGGCGAGTACATCTCCGTACGGGTTCCCGGCATTGAAGGCGCCTTGGAATTGCCGCCAGAAGTGGCATCCCACGTGTTCGTCTCCATGGGTTAAGAGATTTTTGACACGGCATTTTCAATAGAACAGGTAACGGAATTGTTACGTTTACCGCTTGTGCCGTATAGTATTTATCTGACGCCGTAATCAAAGCGTTACCGTTCTGCGACACCGAACCTTGCCTTCGCAGCCCGGCCAGTAATCATTTAGGCAAGGGCGGGGGAACCACTTTTGACGGCCCAATAGGCCGTCTTGGGGTGAAGTCCACACTCGAATGCAATACCCGCAACAACCCTGACGCAGCATCCTGTTGGACTGCGCCATGGCTATGCGTGTGCCTAAGGGCGTAGGCCGGATCGAAAGTTACACTCTCTGATCCGAATCCGACAGCTAACTTCGCAGGTGCTTTATGTAGAGAGGTTTTTAGTGTCAGAGGTTAAACAGCGGGGACGCCGTCGCGCGTCATCGCAGGCAACTCATGAGCTCATGTCAGTGCCCGGGAGCCGACGTGAACTGATTGCCGCAGAGCGGGCAGCTGCCCCTTCAGGAATTTCAGTAGCCCAGCTGCTGCGTGCCGGAGCCTCCAGCGGCGCCGGCCAGAAAATGGGTGTTGCCATGGCAGCCACAGGCCTGGTCCTGGCTGTCACGCTTCCCTCAGCCCAAGGTGCGGATGAATTCCCCATGGATGCTGCAGCCGCGGTTTCACTGGAGAGTCCAGTCACAGCCGGCGCTCAGATCCCCATTACTTTTGCTACTCCGGACATTGCCAGCGCCCTGAATCCCGATGGTCAACTGAAGGAAACGCTGAAGGTCAACGCCTCCAACGTGGCCCCTCAGGCGGCCAAGGGAACCCTTTCAGCGCCCCTGAAGCACATTGAGACCACCTCACCCTTCGGAAACCGCATCAGCCCCATCACCGGCCAAATCGGTGAACAGCACACTGGTCAGGACTTTGCCGCCCCGTGCTCCTCCGACGTTTTCGTTGCCGCAGGCGGCGTAGTGACGTTCGCTGGCTGGCACAATTACGGCGGCGGCAACAGGGTGGTTGTGAACCACGGTAACGGTCTGTCCACTTCCTACAACCACATGAGCAGCCTCGGCGTCAAGGTGGGGCAGAAGCTTGAGCGCGGAGACCAGGTAGGCCTCAGCGGAACAACGGGCGCCTCCACAGGTTGCCACCTCCACTTTGAAGTCATTATTGACGATGAAGTTGTCGATCCCATGGGTTGGCTCTAACTCCTCCACAGGCCCTTTTAGTTACGACTTAGTCACAGGACCGTGACCTGAACGTGACATTGGGAAAAATCTGTTGTACCGTCGTAATCGCGCCAACTTTGAATCAAGTCGGCGTCCATGAGTTGATTGCCTAGCTCTGCCACTACTCATGGTCCGTTCGTATCAATCGTCTGGCAGGGGCGGGGGAACCAATAATCGGGATTCGCGTTATTTTTGCGAAACCCTAGGGGTGAAGCCGCGAAGCGTTCAAACACTGAATAGGAAGAAATTCCTTAGGTGCGCCAACGTGGAGCGGCCGGGTGACTCCCATCCGAATCCGACAGCTTACCTCGCAGGCTTTGGGAGAGGAATCCTTCTTGGCTTCAAACACTGCCCTCGGGCGCCACCGCGCCGAGGTTGTTAAGACCAGTCCGATCTCCACCCTCACGAAAGCCGTCAGTTTCAATGTCGGTGGGGTTGGTCGTCAGGCCGCTGTAATCGCAGCAGCGTCAGGATTGGTACTGACTTCAGGTATCGCCGCAAACGCTGCAACTCCCACCGTGGAGCGCGCTTCCGACGGTGCTACCACGCTGAACCTGAACACGGAACTTGCTTCCGCGATCACGGCAGCATCCACGGTGAAGATTTCCTTCGCCACCCCCGCCATCACCTCCACCCCGGCTCCTGTAGTAGTTGAAGAGCCGGCAGTTGTAGAGGCCCAGTCCAGCGAAGTTGAAGCGGTAGCAGCGCCTGCAGTAGCAGAAGCAGCAACAGCAGCAACAGCTCCGACGCTTACCGTTGCTAGCCCTGAGCCGGAAGCTCCCAAGGTAGTAGCCAATAGCGGAGTCGGCTCAATCATTGCCAGCGCTGCCTTGGCTCAGCTTGGTGTGGTTCAGGACTGCACCGCGCTGGTCCGCAACGCTCTGTCTGCTGCAGGGATTTCCTGGGTAGGCTGGCCTGGTGACTACCTGAACAAGGGCCGTCTAGTATCCCAGGGCGAAGCCCAGCCCGGCGACTTGATTTACTATGCAGATGGTGGCGTGGGCCTGGCCCACATTGCTGTTTACATTGGCAACGGCCAGGCAGTTCACGGCGGTTACATGGGAAACACCCAGATCGCCGGAGCCAGCATACCGGGAGCCTCGGCACCGGTCTTCATTGCAGTGGGTCACTAAGTAGTACCAGCTTTCGTGCTCAAAGCCCCGTCATTCGACGGGGCTTTGGCATTTAATCCCTCGTCTATCCGGGGAGTACCCGCGGTCCCCGAATATTCGAGCGCTGTGAGCATTCGGCTACCTGGGAAGTATTCCGCGCGTCTATGCCGGGAGTATGCGATGAACAGTGAGCTCCTGATCCGGCATGTCTAGAGCGTCCGGACCGGCACCTTCCGCGTCGGCACCTTCAGCGTCGGCGCCGTGTGCACCCACCCCATCCCTGCCTTGGGCATCCTCGGCGGGTCCGCCATGGTGGATGGAGGTGGCCAGCGGAATTTCCTTGACGAACATTAACAGGATTCCGGCCAGCACAAGTAGCGGCACCATGTAAACAAAGATGGGTGTCAGCGCGTCACTGTAGGAGCCGATCACCACGGTGCGCAATTGCTCAGGCAGCGCCCGTACTTTAGCCGGTGTCAGAGAGTTGATGCCGGTGCTACCGCTGCCGCCGGACGCGCCAGCCGGGATACGCTCTGTCAGCAGTGTTGCCAGCCTGTGAGCAAAGAGGCTCCCCACCACGGCAGAACCCAGCGAAGCGCCGATCTGGCGGAAGTAGTTGTTGGATGCGGTGGCCATGCCAACCTGCGAGTTGGGGAACTGGTTTTGCACAATCAACACCAGAATCTGCATTGAGGTGCCCAGTCCAATTCCCATAAGGGCCAGGTAGCAGCAGATCAACCAGACCTGCATGGTGGCGGACATGGTGGAGAGCAGTACCAAGGCAATAGCCACAATGAACATGCCCGCAACAGGGAGCCACTTGTACCGCCCGGTGCGGCTGACGATCTGCCCCGACAGGATCGAGGTGACCAGCAAGCCAGCCATCATGGGGATCATGAGGAAGCCTGCCTGGGTGGCATTGGCTCCCGTGACCATCTGCAAGAACGTGGGCATGTAGGCCAGTGTGCCGAACATGGCAATTCCGGTGATGAGCCCGGCCGCCGTCGTTAGGTTAAAGTTGCGGTCCTTGAAGAGGTGCAGTGACATGATGGGATGCTCAGCCCTACTCTCCACCCAGACGAACAGGCAGGCGGCAAGTACCGTGCCTGCACTCATACCAATGATCTGCGGGGAACCCCAGCTGTACTTGGTGCCGCCCCACGTACTGACCAGTACCAGAAGCGTGGAGGTGATGCCAAGAAGTGCCATGCCAGCCACATCCACACGGACCTTAACCTTTGGATGGGCCGGCAGTCGCAGGAAGAAGATGGCGCAGACAATGGCGAGCAAGCCCAGCGGGATGTTCATCCACAGGCCCCACCGCCAGCCGATCCCGTCGGTGAACCAGCCGCCCAGCAGCGGCCCGGCCACCGAGGATAGGGCAAACACGCCACCTAGGATACCCATGTACCGGCCACGTTCACGGGCGGGAACAACATCGGCAATGATGGCTTGAGAGAGCAGCATCAAACCGCCGCCACCGAGGCCCTGAACACCGCGGCCTATGATCAGCCACGTCATGTCAGGTGCCAGGCCGCCCACGATCGAACCGAGAATGAACACTGAGATGGCCCCAATGAAGAGGCCTTTACGGCCCATGAGATCGCCCAGTTTGCCGTAAATGGGAAGCATGATGGTGGAGGCCAAAATGTAGATCGTGATGACCCACAGCATCTCGTTGACGCCATTGAGCTCGCCAACAATGGTGGGAAGCGCCGTGCTGAAAATGGTTTGGTCAAGGGAGGCCAACAGCATGGTCAACATCAGTCCTGCGAAAACCAGGAGAATGCTGCGGCGATCCGATGCTGCGGGTGGATTCACAATTTTGGTAGTTAAAGTCATGGCTGATTCCTAGCGGCCGGATGATGTGCAGGAGTTTTTGGGTATCTATTGTCAAAAGTAGTACGACGCCGTGCCGTCGCCTTGGCCGGTCACGCCGGCTTTGCGTTGGGGGGCGGGCCAGGCGGCGGGCGCCTGAGTGCTCAGGGCCAGTGTTCGTTGGTGGTGACCCGCTGGATCAGTGCGGAGGTGGTGCGCATGAGTGTTTCCCTAGTCGAGGTGAAATTGCCAGCAACCCATTTTTGCAAGGCAAACCGCAGAGCCCCTGAGGCCAGGGCAACCACCATATGCGCCTCGTCCTCGAGATCCGGGGTGTCCGTGGTGCTGCGCCCCTCGTGCTGGAAACGCTCCAGAACGTACCCCGCAAAGATTTCTTCCATTTCACTGATGCGGGACTTTTCCCTATTTAGCAGCTCGGGTGTTTGGTAGATGAGGCGGTGCCTGCCCTGGAACAGTTCCAGATCCGTTTCCGCTGCGAGGAAGGTGCCGCAGATGAGTTCAAAGAGTTCACGGAACACACTGGGCCCGGCGCCTTCCACGAAGTCCCTGTGTTGTTGCGCCGTGGGCAGTGGCTTATGGGCACTAATGTAGGCGCCTTCCTTGCTGCCAAAGTAGTTGAAGAAGGTGCGCGGGGAGACGGTACTTGCGGCACAGATCATCTCCACTGTGACGTTTTCATAGCCGTGGGCTAGTCCCAGTGCAATGGCTTCGCGGCGAATGGTGAGGCGGGTCGCGGCACGTTTTCTACTCCGCAAAGAATGCTGATCGGAATCATCATCGGAGCAGAGTTGAGATGCTGTGTGGTTCGGCAGATCAATTTTCATGACGGCTCCAAAATAAGGTGCGCAGTCTGTGCCACGCTGTTCCGTTGGGCACAAAGTCAGAATAATTGCAGTTCCTGCAAATTTGCAATGAGTGCACAAATACTTTTTCATTTTTCGCTGAGCTCTTGAGGGTGTGGAGAATTCTCAGCTGCTCAGTGCCGATACTATGGCCCCATGACTGACATTGACGGAGGAGATTTGCACGCCCTGATCCTGGCCGGCGGACTCTCGCGAAGACTGGGCGGGGTGGCCAAAGCGGGGCTCATGCTCGAGGAACAAACGCTACTGGCACGCACGGTGGACGCTGCCGCGTGCGTCATCGCAGCCCACCGGACCACGGCGTCCGGGGCAGGAAAAGGCGACGGTGGCATCGCCGTCGTGGGTCCAGTGGAGAAGATTGCTGGCTGGCTGGCAACTGCCAAACACCGCGGGCAGGCGGTGGCGGTGCAGGAGAACCCGCCCTATTGCGGTCCGGCGGCCGGCATTGCTGCGGGTACAGGAGCTTTGGCAGGAGAGTCCGGGCATGTTTTAGTCCTTGCCTGCGACATGCCCCATGCTGGCGAGGTGGCACGTTTTTTGGTGGCAAAACTTGCTGATTGTTCGCCCGGTGAGGGGGTCATGGCTGTGGCTGCGGGCAAGCAGCAGCCGTTGGCGGCCATCTACCCGCTGGCGGAACTACGTGCGGCGGCTGATGCGGCGCGGGCATCACACAGACTGGAGAATGCTTCGGTTTTCTCCCTGATTGCTAGGCTGAACATGTTGGAGGTTGCTGTACCAGCGCAGCTGACGGCAGACATTGATACTTGGGCGGACGCCCGTTCGCAGGGGATCGCGGCCGGGCCGCCCGCTGCGGAAGGATGAGCGTTGGAAGATCACGACGAATTATTGCAAAAGTGGACGCATACATTGCTGGATGCCTTTGAAATTGGTGACCTTGAGGTCGACGTGCACGCTGTCTTAAACGTGGCAGGGGTTGCGGCGCATTCAATCGTGCGTCCGGCAGCACCGCTGACCACCTTCATTGCCGGGTTGGCTGCCGGTTTGGCAGCAGGTTCGGGCCAGGCCACCGAGGAGGCAGCCATGAAGGTAACTCTTCGGATGGCGAAGCAGTTGGCGGCAGCACAGGCGCCCGCGGCTGAAGACGCCACTGGCGCCACTGACTCCGCAGGCGCTACTGACTCCACTGACTCCGCAGGACAATAGGGCGACCAAGATGAATCGTGCCAGTATGGCAGCCGGGGAGGTTGCCAGAGATGCCCCTGAGGGGGTTGCCCAGGCAACAGCCGCTGAGGGGGTTGCCGCGCAGGCTGCGAAGTCGCGGGCGCTGCCCCTTACGTGGATCGAAGCCCGCGATCACGCGTGGAGTGTGGCCCGTCCTTTGGCTGCCCACACTGTTCCACTCGCACTGGCTGTGGGGCGAATTCTCGCGGCAGATGTAGTCTCCTGCCACGCCATGCCACACTATGCATCCTCAGCCATGGATGGGTGGGCGGTTGCGGGGAGTCCGCCATGGATTCTGGCCGAGAAGGGCAGTCGGATCACCCCGGGGCAGGCCGCACCTATAGTCACCGGTGGGCTGATTCCTCCCGGCGCCAAGGCTGTGCTGCGCAGCGAATCGGGCGAGATCTCCACCGACGAGGATAGCCTGCCGATTTTGGTGCGTGGGGCTGGTGCCCGTCCGGGAGAGCCAAAAAACGGCCAGCACATCCGCCCTGCTGGTCAGGAGGCTGCTGAAGCGGAATTGCTGATCAAGGCAGGAGTCATGCTGAACCCGGCACACGTATCACTGGCCGCCCTGGGCGGACTCGACGAACTTCCCGTGATGGGGCGGCCCGCCGTCAAGATTGTCCTGACGGGAGATGAGGTGGTGTCCGCAGGAGTGCCTGAACCTGGTTTTGTACGGGATGCCTTCTCGCCTCAGCTGGGCGCCGTTCTCAGCCTACTGGGCGGTACCGTAGTGGGCCTGCAACGGGCCGCAGATAACCTTGTCTCCATGCTGGATGCGCTGGCCGACGACGAAGAGGACCCGGCCGACGTCGTAATTACCACGGGCGCAACAGGACATTCCAGCGCCGATTTCCTGCGTGCAGCCATCACGGCCATGGGCGGAATTTTTCACGTCCCGCAGATCGCCATGCGTCCCGGACACCCCACCCTGCTGGCGGAACTGCCGGATGGGCGCTTCATTGTAGGCTTGCCGGGGAACCCGTTGGCGGCCATGGTGGGGCTCATGACCTTGGGAGCGCCGCTGCTGGCGCGGCTCGGTAGTATGGCGAAGCCTGCGTTGACAGAGGTGCGGTGTGGAGCGCCCATCAAAGAATTCCACGGGCCCACCCGGCTCATGCCCTACCGGCTGGTGTACGGCCTGGCCTCACCTTGTGCCCATACGGACTCCGCCATGATGCGCGGACTCGCAGCGGCCGATGGCCTCATGGCGGTGTTGCCGCACGGAGCCAAGATGGGTGAGAGTTTGCCTGCCATGCACCTGCCGTGGAAGTAAACACCGTCACGGAAGTCGAATTCGCTTGCCCGGCTGGATGAGCGCCCAGCGCTGCATTGACCCGTGAGAAAAGGTTGCTCTGTGGGGCTAGAGCAGCCTTTTCTCACGGGTGAATTCTCAGAAGACGTCCTTGCGGACATGCAGCTGGCCAAGCAGTGAGCCTTTGGCCAAATTTTCCGGATCATTCCACCCGCCGAGAACTAGCATCCGCGCTATTTTGATAATTGCGACTCGGGCGCCATTTCCCATATCGTTCTTGTTGATCACGGCCTGGTGCCACCCCAGCGTACTGGTGAGAAAGTTGCGGTCATGGTCCTTTGATTGTTGTTCGGCACTTAGATGATGTGCGCCATCATATTCTGCGCACGTACGGTACCGAGGGCATGACAAATCTGGAGCAATTTTAGGGTTCCCGGCATTATCCCTAATTTCAAAGTTACAGATGAATTCTGGGAGCCCTGAACGTTGGATGGACAGCCTGAGCTGGGTCTCCGGTGCTGAATCTGCGCCCACCCGCACCAGCTTCATGGCTGCCGTGAGCGTGCGTATGCCGCGCTGGTGTGGGTGCTGGGCAATGTACGCATTCAGTTCACTGATTTCCACTAGCGGGAGCTTTCTGGGACCAAAATGCAGGTTATGGGCACAAACGATCTGGTCGGCAACAGCAACCAGTTCATTGACCGTGAGAATTGCTGCAATGTCCACCAGCGTTCTTTGAACGGATGTGACGGGAATACCTTCAACCATGGCGTAATCACGGGCGGTCAGGGACAGCTCATGACCGTGAACTCGGCTGCGCTGTGGTCTGCCTTGTCCAAGATTCTTGGACAAGTGGATCTCTTCATTAGTGAGATACCGGAGGGGGAGCCGGAATTGATGAAGCTTTGCTGCTGTGATGTGGCTGATGAGACTTGAGTTAGTCACGGACGTGATGGCCCGGCAGCTATCAAGGAGGCTAACGTTCATGCCTTGAGGCATACGTACTTCCCGGCATGGTGTCCACAGGTCTGAGGCCCGGGTTCTACCTCGGCTTATACCGGCTTGGCGGGCTTGAGTCAGTGTGAATGGCTTCCCGGCTAGGTTCCAGGGGAGCTGCTGTGGATTTCTCATGTCCTTATTGAGGACCATTTAGGCGGCGCATCCCAGCTAGCTCGTGGCTTTTGTGCATCACTTGGCAAAGCGCTGCTGCTGTGGAGGAAAGAAGGGAGAGATTCCCGAAGCCCGAGTCGCCGTTATCCGAAATTGATCCGTGAGAAAAGGTCGCTCTCACCCGTGAAAGCGACCTTTTCTCACGGATCAAGGGAGGAATGCTGGCGGAGTGGGGCGGAACGGGAAGAAATGGCGAGTGTGAGCACTAGGACAGTGCTGCCCACGATCCACTGGCCTGATTCCAGTGGGTTCAATCAGCGCTGGGCCCTGATTCCGGCGGGAACAAACAGCGCTGGGCGCTGATTCCGGCGGGCTGAATCAGCGGTGACGGGCTCAATCGGTGGCGACTGGCTCCAGCCGGATCACCACTGACTTTGACGTGGGAGTTCCGCTGACATCGGCCTTTGAATCCAGTGGAACCAGCACATTCGTCTCGGGATAGTACGCTGCGGCGCAGCCCACGGGCGTGGAATACGCCACCACACGAAAGCCCGGGGCGCGGCGATCCACCCCGTCCTTCCACTCGGAGACCAGATCAACCATGGCGCCGTCGGCAAGGCCGAAGGTGTCCAGATCCTTCTGGTTCACGAACACCACGCGGCGTCCGTTCTTGATGCCGCGGTAGCGGTCATCCTTGCCGTAAATGGTGGTGTTGTACTGGTCGTGGGAGCGCAGGGTCTGCAGCAGCAGCCGCCCTTCCGGAACCCGCGGGTACTCCATCTCATTGCCCGTGAAATGTGCCAGGCCGGAATCTGTGGTGAAGGTGCGGGAATCACGCGGGCCGTGCGGCAACACAAAGCCGCCGGGCACGTCGATCTTCGCCTCGAAGTCCTCGAATCCGGGCACTACTGCAGCAATGTGGGAGCGGATCAGGCTGTAGTTCCCTGCTAGCGCTTCCCAGTCGGCCACGGGCGCATTGGGACGGGTGCCGCCGTCGTCTGTGGAAAACAGCAGCTTGGCAAGCTGGCAGACAATGGCCACCTCGGAGAGCAGCATGCCCGACGCCGGTGTGAGACGCCCGCGTGAGGCGTGTACGGCGCTCATGGAGTCCTCCACTGTGACGCGCTGATCGCCACTGGCCTGGGTATCGCGCTCGGTGCGGCCCAGGGTGGGCAGAATAAGCGCCGAGCGGCCCGTGATCAGGTGGGACTTATTGAGTTTGGTAGAGATTTGCGCCGTCAGGGAGAGCTTGTTCAGGGCGGCCTCGGTGACTGAAGAATCCGGTGTGGCACGGACAAAGTTACCACCCATGCCTACGAAGACTCCAGCCTTGCCATCACGCATCGCCTCGATGGCGGCCACGGTATCAAAGCCGTCTGGGCGCGGAGAGGCGAAGGAGAATTCTGCGTCGAGCGCATCCAGGAAGGAGGCTGGCATGCGCTCAAAAATGCCCATGGTCCTATCGCCCTGGACGTTGGAGTGACCGCGGACGGGGCAGACACCGGCGCCGGGCTTACCAATGTTGCCCTGCAGCAGCAGCACGTTGACAACGTCACGGAGCATGGCCACCGAGTGCTTGTGTTGGGTCAGCCCCATGGCCCAGCAGACCACGGTTGCCTTGGACGCAATGAGACGTTCGCCGGTGGTGCGGATCTGCGCTTCGGTGAGGCCTGTTGCTGTGACGATCTCCTCCCAGCTCACTTTATCCAGCTGTGCTATATAGTCTTCCAGGCCTGTGGTGTGGCTCTCGATGAACGCGGTGTCAAAGACGCGGCCGGTATTGGGTGAGCCCGGACGGCGCTGTTCCTCGAGCAGAAACTTGCCCAGACCTTGGAACAACGCCTGATCTCCACCAAGCTTGATCTGCAGAAAATCGTCCGCCAAGGCGGTGCCGCCGCCCACGAGTCCACGAATAGTTTGCGGGTTCTCAAAGCGCATGAGCCCCGCCTCGGGGAGCGGGTTCACGGCCACAATGACAGCCCCGTTTTTCTTGGCCTTTTCCAGCGCAGAGAGCATGCGGGGGTGGTTTGTGCCCGGGTTTTGACCAGCGATGATGATCAGCTCGGCCTTGTACATATCCTCCAGTGACACCGAACCCTTGCCAATGCCAATGGTCTCCGTCAGGGCAGATCCGCTGGATTCGTGACACATGTTGGAGCAATCCGGCAGGTTGTTGGTACCCAGCCCGCGCACCATGAGCTGGTACAGGAACGCCGCCTCATTGGAGGTGCGTCCCGAGGTGTAAAAGATGGCCTCATTGGGGTCCGCCAGCGCCTTGAGTTCATCCGCAAGGATCCCCAGCGCCCTCTCCCAGGTGACGGGGACGTAGTGATCGCTGCCCTCGGCCAGGTACATGGGGTCAGTGAGTCGGCCTTGCTGGCCCAGCCGGAAGTCATCCCATTCCCGCAGCTCGCTCACACTGTGCTCTGCAAAGAACGACGGCGGCACGCGCCTCTTCGTGGCTTCCTCGGCTACCGCCTTGGCACCGTTTTCGCAGAACTCTGCCGTGTGCCGCTTGTCCGGATCCGGCCAAGCACAACCTGGACAGTCGAAGCCGTCCTTCTGATTGAGTTTCAACAGGGTTTGAGCCGTGCGGAGTGCACCCATTTGGTTCAGTGAGACCTCCATGGAGTGCAAAATGCCGGGAATGCCCACGGCCTTCTTTTGCACTTTGCCAACGGAGAGCTTTTGTTCGTCAATGTTTTCCTGGGGCGCTTTGCCAGCCATGATGGATCCCTTCATCGTGGAGCATCTAGTGTAGATCTTACGCTTTAGTTTTTTTGGAGGATTTTTATGGGACGGCTCATCCGCAGAGTCAAGGCCACCAAGGTCAGTGTGGCCGATAATCGCCGTATTGTGCGTGAGGAATCGCTGGCTGTGGAGGAACCTCTGGAAATTCGGCTGGGCCACGAATCATTTTCTGTCACCATGCGAACCCCCGGCGACGACTTTGACCTCGTGGCAGGATTCCTTGTCTCCGAGGGTCTCATTTATGAGCCGGAACAGCTGATTTCCTTGCGTTTTTGTGCTGGCGAGGATGAGAATGGGCAGCAGACCTTCAATGTTGTAGAGGCCCAGTTGCGCCCCGATGTGGCCATGCCGCTACCTTCGGCCCAGCGCCATATCACCACCTCCAGTGCCTGCGGAATTTGCGGCACAGCCTCCATTGAGGCCGTGCACAAGTCAACACACTTCAAGCTCACCTCAGACGTGGATGAGGTACTGATCTCAGCCTCGGTGCTGGCCAGTCTGCCAGAGCTTCTGCGCAGGGAGCAGAAGCTCTTTGAGAAGACCGGCGGTGTCCATGCGGCAGGGTTGTTTGCCCCGGACGGGGAACTGCTTTCCCTCCGGGAGGACGTGGGACGGCACAACGCCGTGGACAAGGTAGTGGGTGCCGCATTCCGGGATAGGCAGCTGCCCCTGAGCAATACCATCTTGCAGGTTTCGGGAAGGGCCTCGTTTGAGCTCGTCCAGAAGGCCGCGATGGCGGGGGTGCCGGTGCTCGCTGCCGTGAGTGCACCCTCATCCTTGGCCGTAGAACTGGCCCACAACAGTGGTGTGACCTTGGTGGGGTTCAGCCGCGGCGCCACCATGAACATCTACACGCATCCAGGGCGCGTGGGCTAAGCCCTACCTGTTCGTGAACTCGCGGATCTCATCCATGGTGGGGGATTGAGCCAGACCGAGTGCATCAGGGCGGATGCCGTTCTCTTCTGCGCCTTTCGGGAAAACATAGAAATACACGGGGACCAGCGGTTTGATTGAACCCGCCGATTCCGCGAATGCCCGGAGCGAATCGCCCATGACTGTTTCCAGATCAGCAGACGGGGAAGCAGTGACTCTGGCCGTGACGGTGGCGCCCAAGCCGCCGGGCTCTGTGTACCTGATGCTGTTTTTCTCAACACCTGAAACAGCGTCGAGAGCAGCAGTGGCCGCAACGCCAAAGGATTCCCCGGCTTTCTGGGGGTTGCCAGCACCGCATGAGCCCAAGGTCCACGTTAGAAGTCCCACAAGCACGAGACTGACAAACTTGCGCAACATACTATTCATCACCCTTACAGTTAGTGGCTGAAATTGGCGTCTCTGGACGAGACCTTAGGCGGCTCGTCCGTGATGGATTTCTTGGTAGCGGATGCCTCTGCAATCGGCACAAAACGACGGGTCCGACTGTGGACCCAACGGCTTAGAGCTCGTGCAACAGCCGGCGGACAAACGCCTGGGTGCGTTCCTCCTGCGGCTTGCGCAGCACTTGGCTGGCGGGCCCGCGTTCCACCACCACACCACCGTCCATGAAAACCACCTCGTCGGCCATCTGCCGGGCAAAAGCCAGCTCATGGGTGACGATGACCATGGTCCAGCCTTCCTCTGCCAATTCCTTGATTACGGCCAAGACGTCATCCACCAGCTCGGGGTCCAGAGAGGAGGTGGGCTCGTCGAAGAGCAGCAGCTGCGGTTTCAAAGCAAGGGCACGAACAATCCCCACCCGTTGCTGCTGTCCGCCGGAGAGCTCAAAAGGGTAGGAGTCACGTTTATCGGCAAGCCCCACACGGGCCAACAGCGCCTCCGCTTCCGCAATGACCTCCTCCCGGGGACGTTTCTGCACCTGAACGGGGCCCTCAATGACATTTTGCAGGACAGTCATATGCGGAAACAGATTGTATTGCTGGAAGACCATTGCACTTCGGTCACGCAACAGTGAAATCTGCTCGGCTCGAGCCTTCTTAGACACGGGGGTACTGAAATCAACACTCAGTGCAGGAAGCCCCGAAGTGGCCCCAGCACCCACGGTGACGGATCCGGCGTCGGGAATTTCAAGGCCGTTGAGGGAACGCAGCATGGTGGTCTTGCCGGACCCCGAAGGCCCAATCAGCGCCACCACCTTGCCCCGAGGCACATCCAGATCGATGCCACGCAGCACTGTATTGGCGCCGAAGGACTTGGTCACGCCGCGGACCTGAAGGGCAAAATCAGTGGGCAACATAGCGGTCCAATCTCTTTTCCAGGCTGGTTTGGGCCGTTGACAAGATGAGGCAGATGACCCAGTAAATCAGGGCGGCCTCGAGGTAGAGCAACATAAATTCCTGACTGAACGCGGCCACCTGCTGCGCCACCCGGAACATCTCCGTAACAAGGATCAACGAGGCCAGGGACGTGTCCTTCACGAGCGAGATGAACGTGTTGGACAGCGGCGGCACGGATACGCGCGCAGCCTGCGGCAGAATGATCCGCACCAGGGCCTGGTTCCGGGACATGCCAATCATATGCCCGGCCTCCCATTGGCCGCGCGGGACGGAGAGGATGGCGGCCCGAATGATCTCCGCCGCGTAGCCTCCCACGTTCAGCGAGAAGGCGATGATGGCGCTGGGCCACGGATCAATCTTCACGCCCACCGCAGGCAGACCATAGAAAATCACAAACAACTGCACCAGCAGGGGGGTCCCGCGAATAACTGAGATGTAGACCCGAGCCACTGCGCTGGCCAGCTTGTTAGGGCTGATGCGCATCACGGCGATCACCAGGGCGATCATCAGCCCCAGGGCGAAGGAAGCCAGAGTAAGCGGGATGGTGCCCTTAATAGCGCCCAGGAGCAGCGGACCCAGGGAACTCCAAAATAAACTAAAGTCCATGGCTGAACTCTAACCTCCGCTCTGCCACCCGATTACTTGCTGACATCCGCACCGAAGTACTTCTCGCTCAACTTAGCCAAGGTGCCGTCAGCGGAGAGATCCTTCAAGGCGGTGTTGACGGCGTTAGTCAGGGCCGTGGAACCTTTGCGGAAGGCGAAGGCAGAGTCTGAGGATTCCTTGGTGGTTGCGGCAATCTTCAAGCCTGAATCCGGGTTGCTGTGCTGGTAGTCAAGGAACGTGAGCTTGTCATTGACAATGGCATTTACCCGGCCATCCTTGAGAAGGGACACTGACTGGGCCCAACCCTCAACGTTTTCCATGGTGGCGCCGGACTCCTTGGCCAATGCGTACCAGTTGCTGTTCAGGGACTGTGCGGTGGTCTTGCCTTTGAGATCGGCAAAAGAGGTGATGTCCGTGGTGCTGTCCTGGACAACAATGACACCTTGGGAGACCGTGTAAGGGATGGAAAGATCATACTTTTCCTGACGGACGGGGCTGATGGTCACCTGATTGGCTACGGCGTCGAAGCGGTTGGCTTCAAGGCCGGCAAAGATGGAATCGAACTGGGTCTCCTCAAACTTGGCCTTAACGCCGAGCTTGCCCGCCACAGCCGTGGCAACATCGACGTCGTACCCTGTCAACGGGCCGGAGCCACCCTCATGGAAACTGAAGGGCTTATACGTTCCCTCGGTGGCGAAGGTGATGGTGCCAGCGTCCTTGATGCTACTCAACGAGGTGTCCGTTCCCGGAGCCGGGCTACCGCCTCCGGTTCCGCCGCCGCAGGCTGCAAGGGCCAATGAAGCTGCTGCGAGTATGCCAACGAGTCCAAGGCTGCGACGATTCATGGTGCGGGTTTCCTTTGTCTAAAGAATGAAAAATGAGCCGTGAAGGGTGGGTCACGGACTGCCTATAAGGGGACGCTACCACCGGGAAGCGATAAATGGAGAGAGAATATTTCCCTATATTACGTAATTGTGAAGCGCGTGATTTGACTCACGCTCCGTATGTGAAGTAAGTGACGGTCGCTACAGGGCGCAGCCGTGCGTAGAAGCCCTGCAGGAGCGAGAGAAATGTGCGGGTTAGGCGCAAAATACGGTGCCGGGAATTTCTGTGACGGCCCCGGAGGTTAAACTTGTAGCTTGACCTCTTAATGATTAGGAACACACGCATGAGTATGGAAGGCGCGGCTTGGAGCTCACTTTGGAGCACCATGCGTTCGGACAAGTCCAACGGCGGAATTGCGAAGGACACGCTTCGCCGGACAGTCCTCTTTGCTAAGCCCTACAGCCGGAAACTGCTGATATTTGTGGTGCTGTCGGTGATCTCCGCAGCGCTGGCCGTGGCCACCCCGGTGTTGGCCGGTCAGGTCATCGATGCCATTGTGGCCAAAACCGCCGTGGATGTGGTGGTGCGCCTGGCCGTGCTCATTGCGATTGTGGCGGTGCTGGACGCCGGGTTGTCGCTGATTATCCGTTGGATTTCAGCGAATCTGGGCGAAGGCGTCATTTTGGACCTGCGCACCGCCGTTTTTGACCATGTCCAGCGCATGCCCATTGCGTTCTTCACCCGGACCCGCACGGGCGCGCTGGTCAGCCGGCTCAACAATGACGTCATTGGCGCCCAGCAGGCCTTCTCCGGGACCCTGTCCGGGATTGTGTCCAACTCTGTGCAGCTGATTTTGACGCTGATTGTCATGCTGAACACCTCGTGGCTGGTGACGTTGCTGGCGCTGGTCCTGTTGCCAATCTTCCTCATTCCGGCCCGCCGTTTTGGTGCCACACTGGCCGGGTTGCGGCGCGAGGCTGCTGACCTGAACGCGGACATGAGCACGCAGATGACCGAGCGTTTCTCCGCACCCGGGGCCACCTTGGTCAAGCTGTTTGGCCGCCCGGCCGAGGAATCCCGAGAGTTCGCTTCCCGGGCCAACCGGGTCCGCGAGATTGGGGTGCGCACAGCTGTCATGCAGTTTGTGTTCTTCACGGCGCTGATGCTTGTTTCCTCCCTTGCCCTTGCGCTCGTGTATGGCCTGGGTGGCTCCTTGGCCATCGGTGGCGCGCTTAACGCGGGCGACGTCGTGGTGCTGGCCCTGCTGTTGACCCGCCTCTATGCCCCGCTCACCGCGCTGGCCAACGCCCGCGTGGACATCATGAGCGCGCTGGTCAGCTTTGACCGCGTGTTTGAGATCCTCGATTTGAAGCCGCTGATCGCCGAAAAGCCCTCCACCGTTCCTCTGCCCGCCGGTCCGCTGGGCGTGGAATTTAGCAATGTTCGCTTCGGGTATCCCTCCGCAGACAAGGTCTCGCTGGCCTCGCTGGAGGATGTTGCCGTGCTTGATACCCGCGGGGGCGAGGAGGTTTTGCATGGCATTTCCTTCCGTGCCGAGCCAGGCCAAACTATCGCGCTGGTGGGCTCTTCCGGCGCCGGCAAGTCCACCATTGCGCAACTGCTTTCCAGGCTGTACGACGTCGATTCCGGCACCGTGCGCTTGGGCGGCGTTGACGTGCGGGAACTGTCCTTTGACGGACTGCGCGCCGGAGTTGGCATGGTCACCCAGGACGGGCACTTGTTCCACGAAAGTATCCGCTCCAACCTGCGCCTGGCCAAGCCTTCGGCCACGGATGCGGAGATTTGGGATGTGCTGCACCGGGCCCGGCTTTCGGCGTTTGCCCAGGCCCTGCCTGATGGTTTGGACACCGTGGTGGGGGAGCGCGGTTACCGGCTTTCCGGCGGTGAGCGCCAGCGTCTGACCATTGCCAGGCTGCTGCTGGTGCAGCCCGCCGTGGTGATTTTGGATGAGGCAACCGCCGCCCTTGACTCCACGAATGAGGCCGCCGTCCAGATTGCCTTGGGTGAGGCGCTTGAGGGTCGAACAGCGTTGGTCATTGCGCACCGGCTCTCCACCATCCGTGCCGCAGACATGATTCTGGTCCTTGAAGGCGGGAACATAGTAGAACGCGGCACGCATGAGGAGCTCATTGGTAGGGGCGGGCGCTACGCCGAGCTCCATGACACTCAGTTTGCCCAAGCCGTTGAGGCTGTGGCCGACGCCAGCTCACCGCAGTCTGCCTCACCCGATCCAGCGTGAATCGATCCAGCCCGAATAGATCCAGCCCGAATAGATCCGTGAGAAAAGGTGGGTAACCGGATATGCACCAGGTGCCTTAGGCCTTGTGGAGGCGGGGGAGCACGTACTCGGTAAGGAGCGGGGCAAGGTCATCGAAGTCCGCAGCCGCTTCCAGGTGCATCCAGCGCAGCTCCGCGATTTCGGCTGCCGGAATCACTGCATCTGCGTCCCAGCGACCTGGTGCGGTGAACACTGTTGCCTCAATGTCGGTATTGGCCTCATTGGCGGCCGTGCCGGTCCATACACCGATGAGTTCAAGGTCCACGGCGGCAAGGTGGAGTCCGACTTCCTCGGACAGTTCTCGGACACCAGCCTCAGCGGCAGTTTCGCCGCGCTCCGGCTTGCCGCCGGGATGCATGAACTTGGTGGTGCCCTGTTTCCGGACGGTCAGGAGCCGCCCGGAGAGATCGTAGACACACACGGCAGAAACTTTGAGAACATTTTTCACCTGTTGATCCTAACCGTGGAACTCCACGACGCGTACCCTGCCGACGCTGGCCGCGGCAACCTCTGAAGCACGTGCGTGTTCGGCGCCGCCGGGAACGGCAGGCAAGAAAGCGCTAAAGAGGGCGGCGGGGTGGCGGGATGGCGGAGTGAGTTGGCGGGGCATGGCTAGGCGGCTCTCGGGGCAAACATGATGACGCTGACACCGAGCAGCGCAATGAGGGCGCCGATCACGTCCCAGCGGTCGGGCGAAAACTTGTCGAACACCATGCCCCAGATGAGCGAGCCGGCAATGAACACGCCGCCGTACGCGGCCAAGACCCTGCCAAAGTTGGCGTCGGCCTGCTGGGCGGCAATGAAACCGTACGCACCGAGCGCCATGACGCCTAAGGCAGCCCACCACCATGACTTGTCCTCGCGCACGGCCTGCCAAATGAGCCAGGCTCCGCCAATTTCGGCAACCGCAGCCAGGGCGAACAAGATGATGGTTTTCGCAATGCTCATGGCTCTATCATCCCTTGCCGGGCACTTGCTGAAATTGTGCCGGGTACACTACAGCAGGCGCAGCGCCCGGGTACCTAGTTGGAGCGTGATTTCCTGTCCCCAGGATGCTGTTAGCCTGTCACTTTCCATGCCGTCGCCAAAGATGACGAGTTGGTCCGATGCGGCGCAGATGCGCAGGGACTCGCCTGCAGCCAGCACGCCCTCGGTCAGTGAGGCGCCCGTGGCAGGGGACGGCCAGGCCTCGCGGACAAACCACGCCAACAATGGGTCTGTGGGTTTGGGAAGTGTGCGCCCGCCGCGTTCCAGCGATATTGAGGCGCACCATCCGGTGGCGCCCGTTCCGGTGGAAACTATCAACCCGGAGGACGATTGGCTCTCCAGCCGGCCATCCGGCGTCGTAATTTGGTAGCGGGCAGATTGGTGGGAGGAGTGCCCAATGAAGATCTCATTTAGGGCGGAGAGTTCCTGCCCGTCATCCAGCCGCGCCGTCACCATAGCCAGATCTTGGCAGGACACGGCGGAGGGGTCAGCGGCTGCAATCCGGGCCAACAGTGCGGCGGTTGATGCGGGGGAATGCCTGACCAGGATGCCGGCGTTCACACCCGGTTCGGGGTCGATGCCCAGAACTGGCTGACCGCTGAGATATTTTGCCGTGTTGGCCACGAGCCCGTCCTGGCCCACCACGGCGATCACATCATCCTCGGTAAACATGAAGCGGCTCAGATCAGTGCGCTCCACCTCCGCGCGGCGCCAATCGGCAGGCACTGCCGCACGTACCTGATCCAGTGCTGCCATGATGAAAGTGTGCCGTTCCTGCACATCTTGCAGACGCCGCCCCCGGGTGCGGAGGAAGAATTCAGCCTGGCCCACGGTGGCGTGCCGATCGAGCAGCTCCGCAAATTCGGTGCGCCGGTGGACGATGACAAGGCGGGGAGATCCCATGGTGTTACCTTCCTGTGCTGGGCAAGCCGCTGGGCAAACCGGGCTGCTCCGCAGTGCTGCTGGCGGGTTGGAACAATCCTGCCAGAACCCCGCTCAGGATATCTGGAGTGATGGTCAAGTTATTGATGTTTGGCAGTGACGCGGCGGCTTCGCGGAAGGCTAGGGCCAGCAAGGTGGCCTGGTCCATATTCTTGTAGACCTCCATGGTGGCGGCCTCGCGCGCTGCCGTTGCCTCGCCGATGAGCTGGAGCGAGCTGGCCTCGGACGTGGCGCCGATGCCTTGGCGTTCGGCTTCGGCGTGGGCCTTGATGAGGTTGGCGGCGGCCTGTTCCTGCGCCTCACGCCGGGCATTGGCGCCTTCCTGGGCAACCAGGTTTTCACGGCGCGCGGCCAGTTCAATCTTGCTCGCCATCTCATTTTCAGAAATGGTCCGTTCGCGTTCCACTGCTACCGCCCGGCGTTCATACACTGCCCGGTCCGCCTCCGCCTGCAACTGTTCGCGGACAGGTGTTTGCAGGGCCCGCTCAACATCGGACTCCGGACGGACTGCCAGGACTTGCACGCCCAGGATTTCAATGCCGGTTGACTGCAGCCGGGCATTGGCCTGGAGTGCTCCTGTCAACAAGGTGCGCAGCTCGCTGACGCCGCGCTCCAAGGATTGGGCCAAAGTTGTGGCAGCAATCTGATCGATCGCATGGCTCTGGCACAGCTGGCCAATGATGGTTGCCACCTGCTCACGTCCGGCAGCGGTTGAGGCGCCGCCAGGTTGCAGTGCGAAGTCCAGGCGGCTGGCAACCGAGACCGGATCACTGAAGCGGTAGGTGACATTCGCCTGGACGCTGACGTCCTGGTGGTCCCGGGTGATGGCGTGGAAAAGCGTAGGCAGTTCCTGATCGTCCACAGGCACCTCGCTCAGGACGGAGGAGGCTGGCCGGAACCAGAACGCCTGGCCCACACCCTCATGCCGGACGGTGCCCTTCTGTAAGTGAATGACGTAGCCGGTGGGGCTGCCGAGGAAGTGGCTGAGCCAGGGGTAGCGCTTGATGGTGGCCATGAGGTTCTCCAAGTATTCGTAGTTCTCGTCAACTTGACGATAACTAAACTCTAAGCCCCTGCGCCATTTATTGTCAATATGACGATAATTATCTAATGTGGTGGCATGAACACTTCATATCCGGAGCCGGCCCGCTTCCCTGTGACAGTGGACGTTGTTGCCCTCACCGTGAGTGCCGGCGCGTTACAGGTTCTGTTGATCACCCGTCTCATAGAGCCCTTTAAGGGGAGCATGGCCCTGCCCGGAGGGTTTGTGCTGCCGGGGGAGGGTCTGATTGAAGCAGCAACCCGGGAGCTGGCAGAGGAAGCCGGTGTGGCGGAACAGCCCGGATATTTGGAGCAATTGCAGAGCTATGGGCCGAAGGGACGGGACCCGCGCGGCGATGTGCTGACGGTGGCGCACCTGCTGTTGGCTCCCAACTTCCCCGTTATTGCCGCCGGCAGTGACGCTGCCAGCGCCGGCTGGTACCCGGTCAAGGACGTGTTGGCCGGTGAGTATTCCCTGGCCTTCGATCACGCAGAAATCCTCAGCGATGCCGTGGAGCGGGCTAGGTCCAAGCTGGAATACTCACCGCTGGGCGCCGCTTTTTGCACGCCGGAATTCACCATTGCCCAGCTGCGCGCGGTCTATGACGCCGTATGGGACACAAAGCTGGACCCGCGCAACTTCCACCGAAAGGCCACCGGAACGCCGGGATTTCTGGAGGATACGGGAAAGATGAGTACGGGGGAGGCCGGGCGCCCGGCAGCCCTGTTTCGGCTTGCTCCGCAGGCTCACACCACTAGAGCAGCCTGCGCCCACGCCGTGCTCAACCCGCCCCTGATGCGTCCCGCGGCACTAACAGGCCAAGACTGACGCCTGTTAGGGGGCTTCTATTCGGCGGCTTCTGGGACTCAAGGGACTGCCGGGACTCAGGGACTCAAGGGCCTTCCGGGCGTGCCGGGCGTTCCGGGCGTTCCGGGCAGCGCGCTGCGCCGCCCATCTACTCCCAACAACACTAGCGCCAACATAATGGGCCCGTACGTCAGTAGTGAAGACCAGCCAAGGGTTTCGCCCAGGAGGATCGAGACGCCCACCAGCAGCACCGGCTCCACATAACTCAGCAGCCCAAACAATGACAAGGGCAGCCACTTGCTAGCGAGCAGGTAAAAGGCCATGGCCAGGCCACCCAGAACACCAATGGAGATTGCTACCCAGAGTCCGCCGGAACCGGCACCTTCCACGGCACCGGATCCAATGCCGTGGGGTCCGGCCAGAATGAAATACACGCCCAGAGGTAGCATCATCAGCAGCTCGGCAGCAAAAGCAGGAAGATTATCGAAGCCAATCTTGCGCCGCAGTACAAAATAGACGGGGTAGCCCAGGCACACCACTAGGGTTGGCCAGGCCAGGCCGTTAGCTGAAAAGGCCTCGTGAGCAACGCCCACTACAGCAGCAGCAACAGCAAGCTTACGCAGCGGGTTGAGCTTGTCAGCGAAGAAGACCCGCCCTGCCAACACCATGGTCAAAGGCAGCAAAAAATATCCGAAGGACACTGAAAGCGCCATATTGTTCAGTGGCGCCCACATGAACAGCCACAATTGCACTCCCACAATCCCAGCGGCAAGCACCCCGGGCAGAAGGAGGGTTGGCCGGCGTCGAACGCGGGAAAAAAGGGTTATGGATTCGGTGCGAGCCCACGGCAGAAACGGCAGGATCACTGCCAAGGTGGCCAAGGTCAGAACCACTCGCCAGCCAAAGATCTCCTGCGCACCCCACCCCGGCAGGAGACCAGCCATCAAAAAGATGACGGCAAAAAGAACCGAAGCAATGAGAGAAACGGCCACGCCGCGGCCAGAATGGGATGCAGCGTGAGTCGGCACCATTTCCCCTCTCACTTTCTGGAACTCCACCGCAAAATGACCGGCACCGCCGCGCTGCGTGCGGGCATGAAAAGTGCCCCCGCCGGGGATCGAACCCGGATCTGCCCTTTAGGAGAGGGCTGTCTTATCCATTGGACTACAGAGGCGCGTCCCCAAGCCTAGCGGAACAGGTAGTCAAGCAAAAAACGGCGGTGTTCAGCTGGCGGCCGGAGTGACTTTTTTCTTGCGTCCCAGGAACAATGCCAGGCCAATGGCGAGAAGCGTTGCAATGAGCAGCATCCATGACGCCGTGACCAGTCCCGAAGCCAGCGTGACGGCTCCTGGATCGAGTTTCTGGGCGGCCATCATTGAATCCACAGCGGCATTGGCCCACAAGGAAATCGCGGCAAAAGCCAACGGCAGCACCCAGAGTGCCCACCGCAGCGGGCGCTTGGCCACATTCGAGGCGATCATGGTCAGCGCTGTGATGGCGAACAGCAGCGGGAACAAGGTTCCGGCAGTTTTGCCAACATAGTTCAGTTGTCCCAGGGCATCGGCGTCCATGGCAAGGCGCAACGCCTCAACATGGGCCATGTCAAAACCGAACACAAAGGACTGCGGCATGGCCAGTCCACCGGAGAGGTCCTTCATCTGGTTCAGCGTCAACAGATGGAAGTAGGCAAACAGGAACAAGCTGGCCACGGAACTGGCAATCAGGAACAGATTGACGTTTCCCTGCGCTTTTTGCGGAGTCCGTCTGGTGCTGTTGTTGATGACCGGTACGGTGGAAGGGGTAGCAGCCGTGCCATGCTTGGCAGCACGCTGGGCGGGAGTTTTAGCCATGATGTCATTATCGCCTAGATTAGGCTTGCCCCATGGCACTTCTTGAGAGCTCCGCGCTCAGCGACAGCGAATTGGCGGCGAAAATCCTCCGTGAGGCCGCGTCCTTGGCTTTCTCCATCCGCGCGCAAGGACGCACCGAGCTGCGGGCCGGGATGCTGTGCAAGGGCGAGATTTCCAACTTTGCCACGGCCGCGGATCTCGCTGCCGAGAATCACATCTTCAACGCCCTGCGCGCCGCCCGAGCCGACGATTCGATTGTGGGCGAGGAAGGCGCCGGACATGTTGGCAGTTCCGGACGCTGCTGGGTTATTGACCCCGTGGATGGCACGTATAACTTCGCCAGCGGCTCCTCCTATTGGTGCACGGCGCTGGCCTTGGTGCTCCCGGACCTCATCTCGCCCGCTGGTTCCCCTGCTGATTGCCACCCTGAAAGTTCGACGCCGGACCCGCTCACCACTGCGGAGGTGCTGCTGGGGGGTGTGTTCCAGCACGAGGAAAACAAGTTGTGGCTGGGCGGGACCACTGTAGAGACGTCGTTGAATGGGGAGAGAATAGTCCTGGATCCGCAGGCGAGCCTGGCAGAGTTGTCCGCCGCAACCTACATCCACCCCAGTTGGTTGGCGCAGCCCCGGGCAGCCGTGCCGTGGCAGCGCGCCGCAGAACTGCCCGCAACATTGCGCATGTTGGGTGCTGGCTCCTGCGATCTGGCCCGGGTGGCCCAGGGAGAGTTGGGTGTGTGGTTCCAGCACAGCGTCCCGCCCTGGGACTGGCTCCCCGGCAAAGGCATCGTTGAAGCCGCCGGTGGGGCCACAGCCGTGGTGCGGGTCAATGGGCTGGACTGGTTCGTTGCAGGTCCGCCGGGGCCGGTGGCCGAACTTTCCCAGGCGCTGCAAGGCGGAGCCATCGCGCACTGAGTCCGGTTAGGCGCACTTGAGCCCCGCCCCGCCTGAGGCCGAAACGCCCCGCTACCCGTCTAAGCGCACATGAGCCCCACCGCGCACCCCAGCACCCACTGCTTTTTTCGGGTGTGCAGGGGATTGTCAGTGGGGCCAACTAGACTAGATGGCACCATGGATATGTTGTTTGACCCTTACCCCCAAAAGCCCAAGCCGACGCGTAGCCCAGGCGCTGGCCTCCCTGCGTGGGCGCCCTTTGAGCAGGAAGACCCCGGCGCTGACATGCCGGAGTTCGCGGGAGCAGGCACCGGCCCGGCCTGGGAACATCAGGAAGCCGTCGCGCCACGGCAGTGGCCTGATCCAGATGAACTGCTGCAAGGTATGAACCCGCAGCAGGAAGCCGCCGTGATCCACACCGGCGGTCCGCTGCTCATAGTTGCCGGGGCGGGCTCGGGAAAAACGCGTGTGCTCAGCCACCGCATTGCTTACTTGCTGGCCACGGGCCAGGCGCATCCGGGTCAGATCCTGGCCATCACGTTCACGAACAAGGCTGCAGCGGAAATGCGTGAACGCATTGAGGCGCTGATCGGTGATGCCGCGAAGAGCATGTGGATTTCCACGTTCCACTCCTCGTGCGTGCGGATTTTGCGGCGCGAGGCCAAGGTCATTGGGCTGAACTCGAATTTCTCCATCTATGACTCCGCCGATTCACTGCGCTTGATCACCTTGGTGACCAAGGGGCTGGATCTGGATCCCAAGAAGTTCGCACCCAAAGCCATCATGCATAAGATTTCGGCTCTGAAAAACGATCTCATCGATGAAGAAGAGAACGCGCTCAGCACCAACTTCAACGAGCCTTTCGCCGCCGCCGTTGCCGAGGTCTACAAGGGCTATGCCTCACGCCTGCGCCAGGCCAACGCCATGGACTTTGACGATCTGATTGCTCAGACCGTGTACATGTTCCGTGCCTTCCCCGGCGTTGCCGAATATTACCGGCGGCGTTTCCGCCACGTTTTGGTGGACGAGTACCAGGACACCAACCACGCCCAATATGCGTTGGTCCGTGAAATTGTTGGCCCTGACGACGGCGGTCCCGCTGGCATTGCCCCAGCCCAACTGACGGTTGTGGGTGATTCTGACCAGTCCATTTATGCCTTCCGTGGTGCTGACATCCGCAATATTGTGGAGTTTGAACAGGACTATCCCAACGCGGACACCATCAAGTTGGAGCAGAACTACCGCTCCACCCAAAATATTCTCAGCGCCGCCAACGCCGTGATTTCCCGCAACCCCAACCGGCGCGAAAAGCGCCTGTGGACGGCTGAGGGAGACGGTGAAAAGATCATTGGCTACGTGGCCGAGTCCGAACACGAAGAAGCCCGCTTCATCGCCAAGGAAATTGACAGGCTCCAGGATGAGACGGATCTGCGTCCCGGCGATGTGGCAATTTTCTACCGTACCAACGCCCAATCCCGTGCCATTGAGGACATCCTGGTTCGGGTGGGGCTGCCCTACCGAGTGGTGGGCGGCACGCGCTTTTATGAGCGCAAGGAGATCAAGGACGCCCTCGCCTATCTGCGGGCCCTGGTCAACCCGGACGACGACGTTAACTTGCGCAGGATTCTCAACGAACCCAAGCGCGGGATCGGGGACCGGGCCGAAGGAGCCGTAGCGGCCCTGGCCGAAAGGGAAAGAGTCTCCTTCTCCGTTGCCATGGCGCGTGCCGAGGAGGCGCCCGGAATTGCCTCACGGTCGCTGAACGCTGTTAACGCCTTTGCGAAGATGATGGGGGATTTGAGCGAAGTCGCTTCAACCTCCACCCCTGCCACTGCACTAGAGGCGGTACTGGAACAGACCGGCTACCTCGAAGCGCTGCGCACCTCAACTGATCCGCAGGACGAGTCGCGGGTGGAAAACCTGGCCGAGCTGGTCGCCGTCGTGCGGGAATTTAGCACTGACAACCCAGAAGGTACCCTCGGAGAATTTCTTGAGCAGGTCTCTCTGGTGGCGGACGCCGATCAAATTCCTGATGCGCCCGGTGGTTCCGAGGCGGAGGCGGCAGCGGCTGTGGCCGAGGCCAAGCGGTTGGGGGTAGTGACCTTGATGACGTTGCACACCGCCAAGGGACTGGAATTCCCGGTGGTGTTCCTGACGGGCCTAGAACATGGGTTGTTCCCGCATTCACGCTCTGCCACGGACCCCAAGGAACTTGCCGAAGAACGCCGGCTGGCCTATGTGGGCCTGACTCGTGCCCGGAAACGGCTGTACATCACCCGCTCTGAAGTGCGCAGCATGTGGGGTCAAAGCCAATACAACCCCGCCAGCCAGTTCATTGAGGAAATCCCGGAGGACCTTATCCAATGGAAGCGTGAAGGTACTGCGCGCATGGCACCGGTGGCCGGAAACTTTGGCACCAGCCGCTATTCAGGGTCCTCCTGGGGGGCAGGAACCTCCGTGGGTGGCCGCGATTCAGGGGTTCTGCCACCGAGCATTTCTGCCCGCACGGCGGCAGGGCGTGTGCAGCCACAAAAGGAAGTCGTCTCGGTCAGTGTGGGAGACAAAGTCAACCACACCGCATTTGGCAATGGCGTGGTGCTGGAAATCAGTGGTGCCGGTGACAAGATGGTGGCCAAAGTGCGCTTTGAGATAGGGGAGAAGCGGCTACTGCTCAGATATGCCCCTCTTGTCAAAGAGGATTAGAAGTCAAAGAGGACTAGCCCCGGCAGACTCGCCACTGCGATGCGGCTAGACTGCCGGTGCGCGAGTTGCTCAGGTCCAGGACCAGGTTGCCTGCACCGAGGAGTACACGTCCAAACGGTCTGCTTCCGAAACGGTGGGGCTGAAGGAGAACGTGAGGATGTACGTCTGTTTCTTGTAGTTGAAATAGAACTGCTCGGTCTGGTAGTCACCTTGGTCATTGGGGAACACTGACGACAAATGGACCGACTCCGATCCTGCGATGGTGGTCCGATTACGCACCTTCACGTCCTTGGCTCCGACGTTTTCGAGTTCCTTGGCTCCTTGAGACTCGACTATTGCGGCAGGGACTTCCCCAGCGGGTGAAAGAACCACGTTGACGTTGTCGGCGAAACCATCCGTGTCACGCATATTTGCGGCAAACGTGTCGATGCCCGCTGGAGCGGGCGTGTCTTCTGGAACAGCCCACCCTTGCGGAATAACGTAGCTGTAGCCTTTTCCTTCGATCGTGATGCCTGCCGCCGGTTTAACCGCTGCAGGAGTTGCCGGTGCCGTTGAGCGTTCCAGCGTCTGCGCGGAGATTGGTGTGGGCTGCGACGATTTAGTTGTCGAGGATGCTGAACACCCCACCAAGGCAAGGGAAAGAGCAAGGGTAAGGCCAGAGAATTTCATGAGTTGAGACATGTTGAAAGATTATGCAGGAGCTCTCGGCACTGCAAACTAGCAGCTTCTTATTTTCATTGCACGTCTTAGTGTTGGAGAAATAGCCAGCGTCTGCGCGGGGGGCCTAAGCGAAACCGGTACCCGGTTGGGCTGCCGGTGCCGGATACGGCAAACTTATCCCATGGTCTTATCCCTCCATCGTGCTTCACGCGTTGCGGCCCTCTTACTGGCAGCAGCTGCCGGAGCTGTGCTCGCCGGCTGCAGCATCACTGTGCCGGATCCGCCCCCTGTCCCCACCTTGAATGCAGGTCCCACTGATCCGCCCAGTTACTTGGAACGGCTCAAGGCTGCCCCCGTTGTGCAGCCCACTGACGGGGTGACAAGTACTGCACTGCCACAGTTTATTAGCGATTCACGTAACATAGCCTGCGTCTTTACCACCTCTCAAGGTGGGAATCTGAACCAGCCGTGGGAGCCCAACAACTATGGTGACAGGGCCAATGGGGCGGCCCCCATCATTCCTGTGACCAACTGCCTCATGGTCAGCTACCCGCAGCCTGCCCCCGCGGATATTGCAGATAACTGCGCCGGGACCAACCTCGGCTATCTAGGTGGCACCGCGTTGTTATTCCCGGACCGGGCTCTCTATGGGGGCTGCCGGGCAGGGGTCACGGCCATGGAAGCCGCCTTCGGGGTGGACGGGACACCGAACCCGGATATGGACGCAATTCCTGTTCTGGCCTCCGGCATGGCCATGGAATCGCAGGGATACCGCTGTGCTCCTTTGGATAACGGCGTGGCTTGCGCCAACTTGGCAGACGGGATTGGATTCTTCATAGCTTCCGGCAAATATGAAATCTTTGGGCCTGACACCCAGGCAAGCTCCACCCCCACTGCCTCCTAGCACCTACCGTTTCACCCGCACATTCTCGAGGTGCGCCCTGGGTGAGCGGAAGAACTTACCGAACATGCCGTCGTCGTGCGTCCAAAGGCCCTGATTGTGAGGCGAATAACGGCTCGCAACGGTGGTCACGACGCAAAATATGTGCTTTCCCTGTGAGACTGTAATGTGTGGAAGGGGTCAACGCCCCCACAAAATCACTACTTCGACGTAGAAGGACACAAACCCGTGGACCTGTTTGAATACCAGGCGCGCGACATGTTTGAGGCTCACGGCGTTCCCGTGTTGGCCGGCATCGTGGCGCACACCCCTGAAGAAGCAAGGGCAGCAGCCGAGAAGATTGGCGGCGTCACCGTCGTCAAGGCACAGGTAAAGGTTGGTGGCCGCGGTAAGGCTGGCGGCGTCAAGGTTGCCAAGAATGCTGACGAAGCATTCGCGTACGCCACTGACATTCTCGGCATGGACATCAAGGGCCACACCGTTAACACGGTCATGATCGCCCAGGGTGCAGACATCGCCGAGGAGTTCTACTTCTCAGTGCTGCTGGACCGCGCCAACCGCAACTACTTGGCCATGTGCTCGGTGGAAGGCGGCGTGGAGATCGAAGTCCTAGCCGTTGAACGCCCCGAGGCTCTGGCACGCGTTGCGGTGGACCCCGCCGTGGGCATCGACGCCGCGAAAGCTGACGAGATCGTCGCCGCAGCAGGCTTCAACGCCGAGCTGGCCCCGAAGGTTGCCGCCGTCATCATCAAGCTGTGGGACGTTTTCAAGAACGAAGACGCCACCTTGGTTGAGGTCAACCCGCTGGTTCGCACCGGCGCTGGTGACATTGTTGCGCTGGATGGCAAGGTCTCCATCGATGAAAACGCCGAATTCCGCAACCCGCACCACGCCGCCCTCGAGGACGCAGCTGCTGCTGACCCGCTGGAAGCCAAGGCCAAGGCTGCGAACCTGAACTACGTCAAGCTCGACGGCGAAGTGGGTGTCATCGGAAACGGTGCCGGCTTGGTCATGTCCACGCTGGATGTTGTTGCTTACGCTGGTGAAAACCACGGCAACGTCAAGCCCGCCAACTTCCTGGACATTGGCGGTGGAGCATCCGCAGAGGTCATGGCCGCTGGTTTGGACGTCATCCTCAATGACCCCCAGGTCAAGAGCGTGTTTGTGAACGTCTTCGGTGGCATCACCGCGTGTGACGCTGTTGCCAAGGGCATTGTTGGCGCACTCGCCGAGCTCGGCTCGGCTGCGAACAAGCCTCTCGTTGTCCGTCTCGACGGCAACAATGTTGAAGAAGGCCGCCGCATCCTCAACGAAGCCAACCACCCGTTGGTCACACTGGCCGCCACGATGGACGAGGGCGCCGACAAGGCTGCCGAGCTCGCCAACGCTGCAAAGTAGAGGTTTAGAAAACTTATGTCTATCTTCTTGAATAAAGATTCCAAGGTCATCGTCCAGGGCATCACCGGCGGCGAAGGCACCAAGCACACCGCCCTGATGCTCAAGGCTGGCACCCAGATTGTTGGCGGCGTCAACGCACGCAAGGCTGGCACCAAGGTTGTTCACGGCGAGGTTGAACTCCCCGTGTTCGGCACCGTTGCAGAAGCTGTTGCCGAAACCGGCGCAGACGTCTCCATCGTGTTCGTCCCCCCGGCATTCACCAAGGATGCCGTTGTTGAAGCTATTGAAGCCGGCGTGCCGCTGGTAGTTGTCATCACCGAAGGCGTGCCGGTTCAGGACTCCGCCGAGTTCTGGGCACTGGCTCAGTCCAAGGTTGACGCTGACGGCAACCAGGTCACCCGCATCATCGGGCCGAACTGCCCCGGCATCATCACCCCCGGTGAAGCACTGGTTGGCATCACCCCGAACAACATCACCCAGAAGGGCCCCATCGGCTTGGTCTCCAAGTCCGGTACCCTGACCTACCAGATGATGTTCGAACTGCGCGATCTGGGCTTCTCCACCGCGATCGGCATTGGTGGCGACCCCGTCATCGGCACCACGCACATTGACGCTCTTGCCGCGTTCGAGGCCGACCCCGAGACTCTCGCTATTGTGATGATCGGTGAAATTGGTGGCGACGCTGAAGAGCGCGCAGCCGAATACATCAAGGCTCATGTCACCAAGCCCGTTGTTGGCTACGTGGCTGGCTTCACCGCACCCGAGGGCAAGACCATGGGCCACGCTGGCGCCATTGTCTCCGGCTCCGCGGGCACGGCTCAGGCCAAGAAGGAAGCCCTCGAGGCTGCCGGCGTGAAGGTCGGCAAGACTCCTTCCGAAACCGCAACCCTGCTGCGCGAAGTTTACGCAGCTCTGTAATTCTTCTGGGCGCTTCGGCGCTGACAGTTCTTCTGTGCTCAGAGGCGCGGCCATTTCCACCGATTCGGTGGTGTGGCCGCGCTTTTTTGTTTTCCTGATCGGATGAACGACGGCGGACGCCAGGTTGCGCTGTTCCCCGTGCCGCTGCGCTGGAGTTCCTTGTGCAAGGGTTACTCCTGCAGAGGTTCCTGCACAGGGGTTCCTCCACAGGGGGCCATGGGGACAGGTTCTGCACACTTTGAGGCTTGGGGGTGGCTCGCGGCTGCCGGTTTCGCAACGATTGAGCCATGAATAATTTCGCCGATGATCTGTGGGGTTTCCCTTCCAGTGCTTCGCCCTGGTGGGAAACCGTTGATATCGCGGTCCGGGCCAAACGCCCGGGCCGTGTTCCCCCTGATGGCGAGACGCAAGTCGGTGGGGTGCATCTGCCGGCCGGGTCCAGCATTCGGCCCGAGCAATATGAGTACACCCGCTGTGATGGCAGTAAGGGCGTGAGCGCCCTGCTGCCGCACATTGGCTGGTACAGCGACACGGATTGGGACAGCACGTTGGTTTCGTGGGTGGGCCTTGCACGTGCGTTTTCACAGACCGGGCTGTGGCCGGTGGTGGGAGGTCCCGGCAACCGCTGTGCCGAGCCGCGGATCATCAAAAGGAGCTGGCCCCGGAGCCGCACCCACAAGGACGAAGCAGCCAACGTGCTGCAGGATTGCTGGGATGGGAGGGCCGTGGTTGCCCGGGAAACTGGCGAACCGCTGCCCGAGAACCGTCCGCCTTTCCCCGGGGTGCCGGTGGGAAAAATACTGACGAACAATGTGGAAAAGGTCCCGCTTGCGGGGTGGAGCAATTGGAACCCCGGCTGTGCCAGCCCGCAGGCGGGGCTGTTGCTGGTTCCTGCGATGCGGCCTGCGGACGTGCCGCAATTGGTGGGATGGGCAGGGCCGGGCAACTACTCACTCGGGGGACACGAGATCTCCGCCGTGCTCCGGTCGTGGGAGGAACGGTTTGGGGCAGTGCTGTATCAACTGGGGCCAACCACCCTGGCGTTGCGGGTTGCTCGGCCGCCAACCACTCTTGCTGACGCGACGGTGCTGATGGAGGAGCACTACCTTCTGTGTGTAGACAACTTTGGCTCCCAAAGTTGGGAGCCACCCACCAGCCGCGACGACTACGCAAAGAGACTGATCAACGCCCCCGTATGGGATTTCTGGTGGGACTGACGGCCGGGTGATAGGAAGCGGGAAGCCGGAAGCTGGCAAGCGTGTTGCCGTGTTTGGGCTATTCGGTCGTCGCTGCGGCGTTGGCCGGCGCCACAGCGTGGAGTTGGGGGTGGTTCCTGCACTAGGAGTGCCAGCTCGGGCAACTGGGGGCCCTCATCCAGAGCGCACTCGAGTGCTTCGTTGTAGACCGGACGGGCGGGATGACGCAGCGGAGGTCGTAGTTAAGATTGGAGGCCGGTGCACCGGCCTCCAATCTTAACTACGGCCTCCGGGCGCTTCCGGTGTGCCGACTGATCCGTGTGCCGACTGTGCCGAGTGTGGGCGGCTATGCTTCCGGCGGGACCATGGGCAGACCTTCGGCCTCCCAGCCGCTCATGCCGCCCACCAGGGTGTCGGCGTTGAATCCAAGCGCGGTCAGTGCTTCGGCGACGCGGCCGCTGCGTCCGCCACCGTGACAAACGGCAATGATGCGGCGGGACTTGTCCAGCTCTGCGGCGCGTGCCACGATCTCACCGGAGGGAATGTGCACGGCGTCCTCGATCATGCCCGTGGAGAGTTCGGCAACTTCGCGGACGTCGATGATCTGCACGTCGGGATCGGCGGTCAGAATATCCGCGGTAGTGACTTCCTGCATGGGTGCTCCTAAAGGTGAGGCGGGCGCGGCGCCAAGTTCCGGCGTCGTGCATGGGACTTGCACCTCCATACTAGAGGCGAAGTCGGGCCAGCTCCTGGGAACAGGGAGGCGCGGAGGCAGCTGTTAAGTTCGGCTGCCTGTGCACCTAGCTCCATTGTTAACTACTGCATCCCAGCCCGTTTCTGGTGCCGGGTCCGCCTCCCGTTACGCTGAGAGATGTGAACGCACCTCTTGCACCTCAGGCCCGGACTGTTGAAATCGAAGACCTAGAGCGGTTTGACGCGCTCGTTGCCGGCGGCGCCAAGAACATGCACGGCTGGCATTTTCAGTCCGTGGACCTGCGCCAGCGCTCGGGCGTGCTGGTGGAGCTGCACGCATCAGGCGCCATTTTCATGGGCTGCACTTTCAAAAACGGTGTTGAGGACTTGCTGCGGGGGCGTGGTGCCCTGATCTTTCCCGCCTTGCCGCATCTGCCCTTCAACCCCTATCGCGGACATCTGTATTCGGGCGTTGAACTTTTCGAGGGCATTGCTACCGGCGAATATGAGAGCGTTCCTGACGCCGCTATTTACCATTGGAGCCTGCAAACGCGGCCGGCCCTGAACTCAACGCTTGCCACGGCCATGCACGACCACGCCATCACCGACGCGCTGGATGATTTTCTGGACCAGCTTCCACATCCAGTAGTGGGTGTCATGGGTGGGCACGCGGCGGCGCGGGGGAGTGAACAGTACGCCCAGGCGGCCAAGTTGGGGTGGGCCTTGACCCAGTCCGGGTTCCTGGTTGCGACCGGTGGTGGTCCCGGGGCCATGGAAGGCGCCAATTTGGGGGCCTACCTCTCCACGTACGACGCCGAGACCCTAGAGCGTGCCCTGCTCACTCTGGGTGAGGTCCCCGGCTTCCGTCCCTCGGTCACAAAGTGGGCGAGGGCTGCGTTCAAAGTGGTGGAGGCGTATCCGGAGGGGGCGCCAAGTCTGGGCATCCCCACCTGGTTCTACGGGCATGAACCGCCCAACATCTTTGCCAGCAAAATTGCCAAGTACTTCACGAACGCCCTGCGCGAAGCCATCCTGCTAGAGCGTTCCCGTGGCGGCACTGTGTTCCTGCCGGGCGCGGCAGGAACCGTCCAGGAAGTTTTCCAAGATGCCTGCGAGAACTATTATGCGGCTGAGGGGGCGGTGGCTCCGATGGTTCTGGTAGGCCGAAAATACTGGGAAGTTGAGGTTCCTGTTATGCCGTTGCTGACGACGCTGGCACAAGGGCGGCCCATGGAAGACTTCCTGTTCCTGGTGGATTCGGTGGAGGAAGCCTGTGCAGTGCTGGCGGGTTAGCTAGCCGACGACCGCGCCGAACAACAGACCGAGCAGGTAGGTGGCGGCGGCAGCGCCCATGCCGATGCCCAGCTGTCGTAATCCGCGCCACAGCGGTGAAGCTCCCGAAAGCAGTCCAACAACGCCGCCGGTGCCCAGCAAAGCCACACCAACCAGAACACACGCCAACACGAGCGCGCCTACACCAGTCATGCCAAAGACGAACGGCAGGATCGGAATGATGGCACCCGAGGCGAAGAAACAGAAGCTCGAGGATGCGGCGCCCCAGGCTGTGCCTAGAGTTTCGTGGTCATCGGTGGTCTCAAAGTTCTCTGGTCTCAGTGACAGGCTCGGATCGCAGTCGCAGCTGAAGTGTCCCATGCGTTCGGCAGCACGATGTTCGGCGGCCTCGCGGGACATTCCCCGTGCCAGATAGACCAGTACTAGTTCATTGTTTTCAAGATCCAAAGACGGCGCCGCCAACAGGGTGACCTGGGTGGGCTGCGAAGCGTCCAACAGTTCCCGCTGCGACCGTACGGAAACATATTCCCCCGCGCCCATCGACAAAGCTCCGGCGAGAAGTCCGGCAATGCCGCTAAACAGCACCACCTGACTGCCAACCCCCGTCGCCGCCATGCCCATAACGAGGGAAAGGTTGCTGACCAGCCCGTCATTAGCGCCGAAGACGGCCGCTCTGAAGGAGCCGGCGAGACTGTTGCGCCCACTTGCAGATAGGCCGCGAATGACTTCTTCGTGAATTGATTCGTCGGCCGCCATGGCCTCCGTGGCGTCGGCGTCAGTGGCGTAAGGGGACCTGGACTCCGAGCGCTGTGCCAAGGCGAGCACAAACACCGAACCAAACCGGCGCGCCAGCAAGCCTAAAAGCTGGTTGCGCAGCGAGGGACGGATAGCTGGCTCGGCGTGCTCGCCCAGTAAATCCAGCCAGTGCTGTTCATGGCGACGCTCCGCTTCAGCCAAGGCCATGAGAATGGCGTATTCGTCGCCCTCTCGGCGTTTGGCAAGGTCCCGGTAGACAGCAGCTTCGGCACGTTCATCAGCCAAATATTGCCGCCAGCGCTTAATCTGCGCTGGGGTGGGAATCCGTGCGGGCATGGTGAAGCTCCTCTAGGTCAGCCAACACTGTAGCCTGTATTCCCGCGAAATTCCGGCCGGTATCCCTAGCAAGAAGGTTTCGGGGCACCGGAATTAGCGCATAAAAATGACAAATAACAGTGCCTAGAAAGTACTTGACGTAACGGAAAGTACTTGCGTATGGTTGAGTCAACGCTTCAAGCCAACAGCACCAGGAAAACCTCGGGAGAGACCATGACGAATAACGGCTCGCAGGCCAAGTCCACCTTTAATAGCACCCGCTACATGGGGTTAGGCTTCGCGATGGGCATGCTGTGCATGATTGCGTTGTTCGTTGCCGGACTCATCAAGGCCAATGCCGGAATGGTGGTCATGGCGGCAAGCATGGCTGCCGTGCTCGGGGCAACATGGGGTTCCACCGTGGTGGCAATGAAGAAGAAGGCTGCCAAGGAGAATGCGGCAGCCTAATTCAGCTGCTCGGTAAAATCTGCTTGGTGGAATCTGCTTGATATTCGGCGTCCAGGTGGGAGCCCACCTTGGCGCCGATTGCTACCCGAGGCAACTTCTACTGCGAACTCGACGCATGGTGAAAGTGGATGTTCGCTATGGGCAACGTGGGACGCCAACCGGGAGCAGAACCAACGAAGAATGGGCAAGCGGTGGAACCAGCCCCCGGCCGAGGGGACTATTCATCCGGCCATGCTTCTGAGAAAAAGCCATGCTCCCGAACTGGATCAGTAGGCGGAAAGTCGGAAACCCACATGACGCCCGGCACGCGCGCCCGTCTGGGCAACCGTGATAACTAGGGTGCCGATCTCCGGGATCCAGCGTGCAGGCCGAACAGCCTGCGTCAGCGCCGAAACCAGCTGGGAGGGCTCCGCCGAGTAGTAGGCGCGGTGGCCTGACGGGGTCAGGAACGTGACGGCCCCCAGGTTCACATCAACTGCAGGAAGCACTGAGATTCCCTGTGGGCGGGTGACTGCCGAGGCATTTTTGGTGCGCGTTATGGTTGAAAAAGTCATGAGTGGACTCCTCGAATGCTCTTGCCAACGGAGCTTTTCCACTGGCCGCTTCCTCATCCGAACCACCCGTGAAGCATGGGGTTGGCGTGCGACCAGTCGGAGCTTGGCGTCGCATCTCTTGAAGCTGGCTCAAGACTACTGCTTAAGCAGAACTGCGGCGGGTGGTTGCGTAATGTTACGCAACCACCTGCCGCTGCAGGCCTAAACGGCCTGGCTTGCTGCCCAGCGATCGCTGCAGGCAGCCACAATGGCAATGGCGTCCTCGAGTCCGCCCCACCCCAAAACCTGTGTCTGTGTGTCCGTCTGAAAGTCCTTGTAATGGTTGAAATGGTGTTCGATTTGCTGCTTCAGACGCGAAGGAACATCATCGATGGAACGAATGGCGCCGCCGGAGTCACGGTCGTCCACCGGGACGGTGAGAATTTTGTAGTCCATGTCCTCCCCGTCGCGGAAGTTCAGCAGGCCCAAGATCCTTGCATGGACAACTAGCCCCGTCACCAGCGGCTCACGGGTGATGCACAGAATATCGAGTTCATCGCCGTCCTCATCCAAGGTCTGTGGAATGAAACCATAGTTGACAGGCTTGGCGAAGATGCCCGGATCTACCCGGTCAAGATGGAACAGGCCAGTGGTGCGGTCCCATTCGATCTTGTGGCTGGAACCATGCGGGATGTCGATGACGCCGGTGAGAAGTCCTTGCTGATAGTCGCCGCAGCTTAGAAGCTTGTTGTAGTCAGGCATGGAAAGTTCCTCTCACCCGGATGGCCCGGAGCTTGTCCTTGCCGCAGGGCCTGCCGTCCTGGTGATGGAGGCTGCCCGCTACTTGTTGACCGTTGCTGGTAGCCGCTTCTGCGCAACCCTGTGGCGTAGAACTTCAATCAATCACAACCACCACGTTTCTGACAAGATGCGCAAAGCTGAGAAATGCCGCTCCCCACCGGAAAGCGAATGAAGCATCGTAAGCGACTCAATGGCAGCCAATGACCACATCCAATTATCTGGATCGTTTGCACCATCTCAACTGACACTGGAAAGGCGAGGGGATGGGGGGAGTAGCCTCAAAAGCGAAGGCATGAGGACCGTGCAAGCGAAATATTCTCGAAAAGGAGCCGATGATGGGTGACCTGCGGATAACAGCCGTGAAGGCCATGCAAATTCTTGATTCCAGAGGTTTTCCCAACGGTGCAGGTCCAACTGCGTGACGGCGGTGTGCGCTGGTCCGGGCGCGGAGTGAGCCAAGCCGTTGCTGCTGTCACGGGTGAAATGGCCGGGTTGCTTGGCTCCCAGGCGTGGGGCTCGCTGGCACAGCTGTATGCCGCTTTGTGCGAGCTGGACGGAACGGCAAACAGGGGCAGACTGGGAGCGAGCAGCGGCTGCCCATTCCCCACTTCAACGTGATCAACGGCGGCGAGCACGCGGCAAACGAACTGGCATTCCAAGAATTCATGATCGCCCCGTTGGTGCAAGCAGCTTTCCGGAAGCGTTGGAATGGGGCTCCGATGTCTACCACGCATTAGCGCGAGTGTTCCGTGGCAGGGGTTTGGCCACGGGCCTCGGCGATGAGGGCGGTTATGCGCCGGAGATTGCACGCCTGGAGGAGGCGCTGGACCTGATTCTGGCAGCTATCGAGGCCTCGGGACGTACTGCCGGGGAAACCGGCATCATGATCGCTCTGGACCCAGCAGCTAATTCTTTCTTCGCTGACGGGGCCTACCGTGTCAACGACCAGGTACTTACACCTGAACAGATGACCGACTATTACGGAAAGCTCCTGGATAATTACCCGATCCGCAGACTGGAAGACCCCCTGTCAGAGGACGATCGCCAATCATGGCCCGCGTTGGTCCAGAGCCTTGGGGCCCGCGTGCCGATTGTGGGTGATGATCTCTTCGTCACCCAAGCAGCCCGTGTCCGCGACGGCATTGCGGTAGGGTCCGCCACGGCGGTACTGATCAAGCCCAACCAGGTGGGCACAGTCACCGAAACCCTCGAAACAATGACGGTTGCAAAAGCCGGTGGATTCACCGCAATGGTCTCCCACCGCTCTGGGGAAACCCTCGACAGCTTCGTCGCCGACCTTACCGTGGGTTCCGGCTGCGGCCAGCTCAAGTCAGGGCCCCAGCTCGAGGTGAAAGACTCGCCAAATACAATAGATTGTTGGAAATTGCAGAAGCCAACCCGTCGTTGGCTTTTGGCCTGGCGCCCGTGCCAAGCCGTAGCTGAGTGGCTCAGACAGCGCCAGCGTGCGTGTCGTAGTAGCCGCCCGCCGTCACGAGATCTGGCTTTCGGCCTGCTGCTCCCGTGAGGGGCGCAGCAGACCGGAAGCGGCGATCGAGGCGGCCATCCAAGCAGCCGCATAAGTGAAGGCTACAGCCGGGGAAAAAAGGGCCCACAGAATGCCGGCAGTCATTGTTGCGCCCAGATCGCCAAATGATTGCACCAGGCCCAACAGGCCGTAACCATTGCCGCGGAGCCTCTCTGGTAGCGCTAGTGCAACAGCAGTGGACTCCGCTGTTTCGGCAAAGCCGATGCCCACCCCGGCCAGCAGGAACCCGGTCAGAATCAGTGCCGATGACGAGGTGCTGAAAGCGAACAGTAGGTAGGCGCCCACATACACTGCACTGCCAGCAGCGAACACGGGACCCGCACCGATCTTGTCCACTAGCGGACCAGCTACGAGTGAAGCAGCAGTGGCTGCCGCATTATGGGCGGCGTAAAAGAAAATGGCCAGTGCTGCGGCCGCAGTCGCAGTTCGTCCGCCGCTGCTGAGCACTTCCGTGGCACGCAGAATCAGAAGCGTTGTGGCCAGGTTCCCAAGCTCGAAAAAAGCAACCGGCACTAGTGCACGGGCCGCACCACTGCGGCGAAGTTCTCCAAGGTTGAAGCTTAGCCGGGTCCTGTTGGCTGGTGCCGACAGCATGGTCCGGGCCTGGCGTGCGGCGATGGATATGGCAACGGCAGCTAACACGCCAGGGATGATAGAGAAAAAAATTGCTTGGCGGATGCCGATCACACCCACGAGGAGCCCCGCCACGAGCGGACCGGCAATGGCGCCGGCATTGTCCCCAGCCCGTTCAATGCCAGCTGCCCGCCCATAGGCGGCGCGCGGCGCCAAGGAAACCAACATAGTGTCTCTGGCGGGGGACCGAACGCCACGCGCGGACCAGGCAAGGGCACGCAATGCAGCCACCTGCCACACCATGGTGCAGAGGCCGATCGCCGCCGTGGCCACGGCTGTCAGCAAGTACCCGGCTGAGGCCACTTTGGACCGGCGCGAGGGTTCATTGGCCAATGGGCCACCAGCCAATTTACTCAGTCCAAGCAATGCATCGGATGCTCCTTCAATGGCGCCCAAGGCAGCCGGTCCGGCATGCAGCGTGGAGGTCAAAAAAGATGGGAGTAACGAGGTGACGAGTTCATGCCCGGAATCACTGAGAAATGATGTGCCACCAATGGCAAGAATGCCCCTGCTGAGCCACTTTTTCGGGGCTGTGGGGGATGACAGGCTGGGTTCCATGCTGGGAGATGGGTGATCATCACCTCGCCCATCGATTGAAGCATCCCCATTCATGGCAGCATCCCCACCCTTGTTCTCATCCACCGCCAGTGCCGGATTTGTTAGTGCCACATTCCATGATTTCTTTTCCTCTGACGGCAGTGGTGTGAACAACTACTTGTCATGATCCGCGCCCCCGGAGCAGTAGACAAGATGCCGACTAAGGAAAACTTTTTCTCACGTGCAGACGCCTGCTGCGATAAAATAGCAATTACCGGCGATGGACCCCGCCCGAACCACAACTCGGTTCGAACCGCCTCTTGGCTCATGGTTCCTGTCTCAACTGCAGGATAGAGGCACGGTCATGTTCACGGATGAAGGAATCTTGGGGACGAGGAAACCAGCCCCAGAGAACTTAGCAACACTCGTGGGAAGAGAGCCGAAACCTGAAGGTTTTGTCAGCATTCTTTTCCCCACAGGCAGCCCAAGGGAGCTCGTAGAAGGAGAGGCAACGAGATTTCTGGTTGACCTACAAATCAACCAGATCATCGCGGCGACTGTGGCAGGACGGGAGCAATACCAGCTCAAGCCGTATTTCTACCTGCCGCTGCAGGACCTGGATGTGATCAGCTACAGACACGAAGTCTTCAATGACCTCGCCCAGGCAAAACTGCGCAGGGTTGTGGATGGCTTTGCCCGGGCAATGCTCGAGATGCGCCGGGACCGCGCATTGGCAGACGGATTTCGGGACGAGCGCCAACGTCAGGCCATGCTGGTTGACGCCGCCAGTATTTATTGTGCAGCCGTGACGGAGCTGAATGAGACCTTGGCTGATGCAGCCCCGGCTTCCCGGGGTCTGCGGGCGTTCGGGATCTATCTTGCCGGATATGTGAAGTCTTCCGGTTTCCTAGCAGTAGTCAGCGATGCCGCGCAGGTACAGGAAGCCTTGGCTAAAGTCCGCTACTGCGTAGGCATCAAAGGAAACCGTGTCACCGTCACACGCGAAGAAGATAGCGCCGATTACACTGCCGAGGTGCGCCAGACGTTTGAGAGATTCAGCCAAGGACAGGTCAAAGATTACCGCAGGCAAAACGGTAAGACCATCGTGGACATGAACCACGTTGAGAGGTGGATTCTGGACGGGGTGGTGCAGCTTTTCCCTGGTGAATTCTTGGCCCTTCAGTGCTTTGAATTAACCCATACCGAGTTTGGAAATGAACTGGTGGCGGCCTTTGACAGAGAAATCCAGTTTTATCTTGCCTATCTTGATTTGGTGGCCAAGCCTACTGCGAAGGGGCTTTCCTTTTGTATGCCGGCGGTGAGCCATAACAAGGAAGTCCACGCAAAGGAAACATTCGATCTAGCACTGGCAATACAAATCGTTGCCCGGGCACGGTCGGTGGTCACCAATGACATAGATCTGGGCGGAATTGAACGCATTCTTGTTGTCTCCGGACCAAACCAAGGAGGCAAAACAACGTTTGCACGAACCTTCGGCCAACTGCATTATCTGGCAGCCCTTGGCCTGCCAGTGCCAGGAAAACAGGCGCGGCTGACCCTTCCCGATGCGATCTTCACGCACTTTGAATTGGGTGAGAACACTAAGGACCTGCAGGGGAAATTGATGGATGATCTGGTCCGGATCCATGACATCTTGGATGCGGCAACTCCGCGAAGCCTTCTAATTCTCAACGAGATATTCACCTCCACCACCTTGGGTGATGCCATCGACTTAGGCACCAGAATATTTGCGCAGATACAAAGTACCGACCTTGTCTGCGTATGCGTCACCTTCGTGGAGGAACTTTCGCGCTTGGGCCCAACAGTGGTCAGCATGGTCAGCACCGCTGAAGCCGAAAATCCCGCTCAGCGCACCTTCAAGGTCGTCCGTCAACGAGCTGACGGTTCGGCCTATGCCATGGTGTTGGCACAGAAGTACGGCCTGGACTACGGATCCCTGAAAGGGCGGATCAACTCATGAAAACTTTTCTGCTGTTCAAGGATCGGGACTTTCATCCGGATGCGCGGTGGAGCGCCAACGATTCGGCACTGCACAAAGATTTGGATCTGGGCCGGCTCATTGCGGCCATGGCGGCAGGGGATGACTACATTGCCGACGTTGCATGGTCAGTGCTGCGTGCGCCAATGATGAGCCTTGAGGACATTGACTATCGCCAGCACGTGCTCATCGACGCGATGGAAAATTCGGAGTTTGTTCGCGAACTGTACGTGATGGCGAGAGAAACCATTGAGGGGGAACAAAAGATATACCGCAGTATCTTCAGTCGTTCTCCGTCAGCACTTCTGAACCAGTCAATACAGTCCCTGGAAATGTTGGTCGGCGTCCTTGGACGGCTCAAAATCATGTGCAGTGAAACCCAGGACGGGTTCCTCTCGCAAGGTTTTACCCGATTCGTGGGGATGGTGCTGGCGGAACTTGATGAAAACTACCTTGCAGAGATCAACGAACATTTACGGCATTTGCGGTTCAAAAATGGGACGTTGCTGGCAGCTGGCTTGGGACGGGCAAACAAGGGCCACGACTACACACTCTCAAATCCGGGCCCGGACACCCGGAATTGGTTGGCGCGAATGTCCGGCAAGAGGCCGCAGAGTTTTTCTTTTCACATCAACGATCGTGATGAAGAGGGGTTTCGGGCATTGGGCGAGCTGGCAGATCAGGGAATCGGTTTGGCAGCTGATGTCTTGGCACAATCGGATGATCACATCATGAATTTCATCAAAATGATGCGCCAGGAACTGGCCTTCTTTGTGGGGTGCATCAATCTCGAAGCAGCGTTTTTAGATGCAGATGCCCCGCTTTGTTTCCCCAAAGCGGAGACATCCCCCGAGATGGCACTCTCTGCGATGGACTTGCGGGATGTGTCCTTGACAGTGGCGCGTAAGGGGCCAGCGGTTGGGAACAACATCAATGCTGACGGCAAGTCCCTGATCATGATCACCGGAGCCAACGAGGGCGGAAAATCAACGTTCTTGCGCAGCATGGGAACGGCGCAACTAATGATGCAGTGCGGCATGTTTGTCTGTGCCCGGTACTTTAGCGCAGGCATTGCCGCTGGCCTCTACTCGCACTACAAGCGAGAAGAAGTTCTCGGTCTCAAGAGCGGAAAGCTGGATGAGGAATTGGAACGCATGAGCGGCATCGCAGATGTTGTGAAGCCCCATGCCATGGTGCTCTTCAATGAGTCGTTCTCTTCCACGAATGAGCGAGAAGGCACAGTTATTGCCCGTGACATTATTCAGGGCCTGATAGACAGCGGCATGCGCGTGGTGTTTGTTACCCACTTCTATGAGCTTGCCGAAAGCGTCCATGCCTTGCATGCGGCAGGGTCACTGCTGCTAAAAGCGGGACGCACCGATTCCGGGGGCCGTACCTTCACGGTGGTGGAGGGTGCACCAGAACGCACCAGCTATGGGAAGGACCTCTACGCCAAAGTGTTCATGGATTCTGGTTCGGTACTGATGAAAGAAGCTGATCATGACAGCGGGCAATGAATCACCCATCTCAGCCGTGGATTCGATGAACCTTGGGCTTCCGTTCTGGCTGCCGCCCTTCGGCCGGGGCAATGGACGCCAGGCACTGTACTGGGCCGCCCTGGCCGATCTGCCCGAACGCATGGTCGACCCGGCCCTTGCCGCACTGGGTGCTGAAGACATCCCTGCATGGGCATCTCCCGTCCATTCCGGACCCATCCATTCGGTGCCAGCAAATTCAGGGCCAAGCCATCCCGAACCCAGCCATCCCGAACCCAGCCATCCCGAGCCACGCCATCACAGGTGCGGCCACTATGGGGCGTCCCACCATCATGAGCCGGAACCTGGTGAAGCTCCCTACCGGTTGTGGGTTGCAACCATGAGATACGAGCGGGCAGAGGACATCATGCTGCGGGTCCTCAATGACGGGCGCTAAAATGCCGACGCAAGGCTAGGCTGGGAATCCCAACGAGGAAGCGGTGCCTGCCTTGAGTGAAATATTCTTTCCCCAGATGTCCGGAGACGCCAATGAGCTGGGCGTCCTCGTTGAATGGCGCGTACCGAACGGGCAGAAAGTTGCTCCCTACCAGGTTGTTGCTGAGGTGACGGTGAATAAGTTCGACGCCGAAATCAACTCCCCGGCCGCTGGCACCTTGAGCTGGCTCGTGGCCGCAGGCGAGGAAGTACGCCAAGGCGATCCCATTGCCACCGTTGATTGAGTAGCCAAACCTTAAAGCTCGACGGCGGGAGGTGAGCTTGGTTGCCCAAGCTCACCTCCCGCCGTCGTACTTCTCTAACGGATGGGCTTACTTCTGCAGTCCGGCGGGGACGTCATCCGGGTTGGAATCGGTGACTGCCGCAGCTAGGCGGTCATCCCAAATCTTGCGGATGTGCGCCGGGGTAGCCGGGGTGAGCAGCGAGACCACCACGTAGACCACAAGAGATGCGGCGAGGCCGAAGTAGATGGGCTCGTTCGCGTAGATGCCGTCGGCGCTGGGGATGACGGCCGTGGCGTACAGGACTAGCAGGACGATGGTGAGCAGGCAGCCGACGGCGATGGACCAGGCAGCGCCCAAACCGGTTCCGCGCTTCCAGACCAGGCCGCCAATGATGGCCACGAGCAGGCCGCCAACAAGGATGTCGTAGGCGATGGTCAGTGCAAATACCACATCGTTGACCACGATGGAGATCAGCACAACCAAGATGCCCAGAACCAGCATGTACCAACGGTTGGATTTGAGATCGTGCTCGGGGTTGGAGGTGTCTGAGGTGTCAATTTCTTTGCCGAACCAGCTGGCAACGAAGGGGACAACGTCCTTGCGGGCCACGGTGGCGGCCGCGATCAACGAGCCGGAAGCGGTGGACATCATGGCTGCCACAGCGGCGGCGAGAACAATGCCGCCAATGCCGATGGGCAGCAGGTTGGTAGCTACCTCGGCGTACACAACGTCCTTGCCCAAGGCTGCGACATCAATGGAGGGTAGTGCCACGCGGGCGGCCAAACCGATGAGGGCGCCGGCCACACCATAGAGGATGCAGTAGATTCCAGCCGTCGCGCCGCCCCAGCGAGCCACCTGCGGGGTGCGCGCGGTGAAGACGCGCTGCCAGATGTCCTGGCCAATGAGCAGACCCAGTGTGTAAACCACAAAGTAGGTGATGATGGTCTGGATGCCAATGCCGTCCCACTGGAAGAAGCTTGCATCAACGCGTTCCTTGATGCCGTCAATGCCGCCGGCGGCATTCCAGGCGAAGGGGAGCATGAGCAAAAAGACGCCCACGGTCTTGATGATGAACTGCACCTGATCGGCCAGGGTGATGGACCACATGCCGCCAATGGTTGAGTACACCAGCACAATGACACCGCCCACCGCGATGGCCAGCCAATGCTCCCAGCCGAACAGCACCACGAAGATGGTGGCGTAGGCGCCTGTTGACGTTGCCGAGATCATGATGGTGTACGCCAACATGACAATGCCGGAAACCTTGGTGGTCTCCTGGCCGTAGCGCAGGCTGAGCATCTGCGAGACCGTGTAGATCTTGAGTTTTTGCAAGGTGGGGGCAAAGAGCAGGCTTAGCAGCAGCACTCCCACGCCAATGGCAACCACGAGCCACATGCCGGAGATGCCGAACTTGTAGCCAAGTCCCACACCACCCACTGTGGAGGCGCCGCCAAGGACCACGGCGGCCATGGTTCCGGTATAGAGGAAGGGGCCTAGCCGGCGTCCTGCCACCAAGAAGTCGCTGTTATTTTTGGTGCGGGATTTACCCCACCAACCAAAGGCCAGCATGGCCACTAAATATAAGACGACGATGGCTATGTTTAAGTCCACGCGATGCTCCAGTGTGCGAAGTAGTAGGATCCCCAAGAAATATTGCCTATAAAGCAACGTTTGTTGTCTATTAGGCTAAACTGTGATGGTAGTTACAGTCAATGTGCCGTTTAAAAATGGGCTGTCGAGTTATGAGGAGCCGCCATGAAAGCTTTGCCCCTAGAACCCAGTGCCGACCCGGTAGCCATTGGTTCGCGCCTCCGCGCGGCCCGGCAAGATCAGCGGCTGACCATTGAGCAAGTGGCCGATGCAACAGGTCTGACGAAGGGGTTCCTCAGCAGGGTTGAACGCGATTTAACCTCACCTAGTGTGACTTCTTTAGTGACGTTATGCCAAGTTCTCTCCATCTCGATCGGTGATCTCTTCGCTGCCCCAGAGATTCATGTCAGCCGGAAAGGTGAAGGTCCGCGGATCTCTTTGGGCGGCGAAGGCATTGTGGAACGGCTACTGACGTCCCGCGCCGAACGGCGCTTGCAGATCCTCGGGGCCACCATTGAACCTTTTGGTCGAGGTGAATCCGAGCTGTATGCAGTGGACTGTGACCTTGACGTCTTGCACATTATCAGCGGGGAATTGACCCTGCGGATGACGCATGAGTCCTTTGATCTGAAGGCAGGAGACACGCTCTCATTCCCGGGACGGGAACCGCACAGCTGGGAAAACCGGACCGCCCACCCCGTCGAAGCCCTGTGGATCTTGGTGCCAGCAGCCTCGGGCTCTGGCGGCTCCTGACGCTAACCGAGCGTTGGATTAGCCTACGTGGACCCAGGGGCGGCGGGTGAGATCGGGCTCGGCCTCGCGCAGTACCTCGCGAGTGACCGGGGCAATTTCACCCTCGCCGATGAAGACGAACTTAATCATGTTGGTGATGGGGTTGCCCTCGTTCCAGCGGAAATAAATGTGCGGGATCAGCCCTGTGGCGTCGCGAATATGGAGCAGTACGGCGGCAATGGTGTTGGGCACGTTGGAGGCGTGCACCTGCAGGATCTTGTAGCCGTGCCGGGTGATGCCTCTGACCTCCAACGCGGTTTCAAAGTCTGAGGAATCATCCACAATCACCTCCATGAACAAGGCGTCGCGCGGATTGCCGATCCCGTTCACAGTTGCTGCGTGGCTTAGCTTGCGCCGGTACGCTGCGGCACTGCGGGTCTTTGGATCGTGGGAAATAATGCGGATGGTGCCCTCATCCACGGCGGCAACGAAGCCCATGGCCGCCTCATCCATGCGGATATAGCTTGCCCGCAATTCGAACGAGCGGCGCAGCCTGGAGATGAAGCTGACAACCACAATGCCCAAAATGAACAGCAGGGCAATCTTGAGCCCGTCGGGGCGTTCTATTGAGTTGGCCACGGTGGTGTACATGAAGACCAGTGCCACGGCGCCGAAACCAATCGCCTTCTTGCGTTCGCGTTTGCGCTTGGCGGAGAGCGTCACGGCAATGGCCGCAGAGGTGATGAGCACCAGCACACCGGTTGCGTAGGCACCGCCCTGGGCATCGACGTCGGCCTTGAAAATGAGGGTGATCAGGACAGCGATGGCGGCAAACACCAGCACCAGGGGCCGGACCGCTGCGGCCCATTGTGGGGCCATGCCAAAGCGGGGGAGGTAGCGCGGGACGAGGTTGAGCAGGCCTGCCATGGCGCTGGCGCCGGCGAACCAGAGGATGGCGATTGTGCTGATGTCATATGCGGTGCCGAAGCCCTCGCCGAGGAGATCGTGGGCAAGAAAGGCCAGTGCGCGGCCATTTGCGGCGCCGCCAGGCTGGAATTCGGCGGCCGGGATGAGAATGGTTGTGGCCAGCGAGGAGGTGATCAAGAAGGTGCTCATGATGACGGCGGCTGTTGTCAGCAGCCGTTGGGCGCCCTTGATGCGGCCCTCGGGGTTCTCGTCCGTGTCGGTGGGGTGGCCCTTGATCTGTGGCATGACGGCCACACCGGTTTCAAAGCCGGAGAGCCCCAGAGCCAGGCGTGGGAACACCAGCAGGGCCACGGCCACCACCATGACGGGGTTGCCGTGCTGAGTTGTCAGGGCGCTCCACCAATCGGTGGTCAGCAGTGGGCTTCCCACCACGTGGACAAGGGAGACTGCGATGACCACCAGGTTCAGTGCCAGAAATACCGCAACCAGCACCACCGCTATGCTGATGGCCTCCTTGAAGCCACGCAGGAAGACGGCCGCCAGGGCCGCGATCAACACCAACGTGATGATGACGTTTTGTCCGTGCAGGAAACTCGGAGCGAAGGGATTTTGAATCACGTGAGCTGTGGCGTCCGCGGCGGACAAGGTAATGGTGATCATGAAATCGGTAGCGGCGAACCCGAGCAAGGCCAGGACAAAGAGCTTGCCCCACCACCGTGGCAACAAATTTGCCAGCATGGCAATGGAGCCCGCACCGTACGGACTTTCCCGTGCCACCCGCTTATACACGGGCAGGGCGCCAAAGAGGGTGACCAGCACCAGCACAATGGTGGCCAACGGTGCCAGTACCCCGGCAGCTAGGGCAGCAATGGCGGGCTGATAACCCAAGGTGGAAAAGTAGTCCAAGCCCGTCAGGCACATGACCCGCCACCACGCGTGCCGCTTGTGGCTCTCATCTGGACGGCCGTGCGGTCCCTGCTGGGTGCCTGATGCTTCCGGTAGCCCCTCTAGTAGCCACTGGCGCAGCGCGGCCTTGCCCCGAAGTTTCTCAGGTCCGCAGGGGTCTGCAGGAGCTTTGGAGAGGGATGTCACGGGAGGCCTTTCTTACCAATGGCCACCGAATGGCGGCTCATGGAGACTAACACCGGCGTAGCGGTAAAAAGCCCTCTCTTGACGAAATCTATACGGTATTCTCGCGGCATTGAACCGGAGATGTTGTATACGCCACACAAAAGCGCTTCAAGGCGTGAAGAAAGTATCTTCTATGAAACTTTTGGTTCCCATTAGTGAACATCGGTTGTACGATGGTGAAGAGTTGCCAGATGTGACGCAGGTCTACTGTCACTGAGGCTATATAGAAAAATTCTCGCAAGAAAATGAGGACGTCCATGAAAGAGATCCGCATCGAAGCCAATGGCAACCTGGGGCCCATTGATTCCTCCCAGATCCCGCGCTATGCCGGCGCCGCAACGTACGCCCGCCTGCCGCGCCTGGACCAGGTGGCACAAGCCGACGTGTCCGTGGTGGGCGTTCCCTTTGATAGCGGCGTCTCCTACCGGCCCGGCGCGCGGTTTGGCGCCAACCACGTCCGCGAGGCCTCACGTCTGCTGCGCCCGTACAACCCGGCCTGGGACGTTTCCCCCTTTGAAAACTGCCAGGTGGCCGATGCCGGCGATATGGCCGTGAACCCGTTCAACATCAACGAAGCCATTGAAACCATCCAGCAAAATGCGCTGGATTTGACGGCGGGCGGCTCGAAACTGCTGACCATCGGTGGCGACCACACCATCTCCTTGCCGCTGCTGCGTGCTGCCGCCGAGCGTGCCGGCGAGCCAGTGGCCATGCTCCACTTTGACGCGCACCTGGACACCTGGGATACGTACTTCGGTGCCGAATACACGCACGGTACCCCGTTCCGCCGTGCCGTCGAGGAAGGCATCCTTGATACCGAGGCCATCTCCCACGTGGGAACCCGCGGACCGCTTTACGGCAAAAAGGACCTCGATGACGATCACCGCTTTGGCTTCGGGATTGTCACCGCGGCCGATGTCTACTACCAGGGCGTGCTGGAAACCGTGGCGAAAATCCGTGACCGTATTGGCAAGCGCCCCCTGTACATCTCCGTGGACATTGACGTGCTGGACCCGGCCCACGCCCCCGGCACCGGCACCCCTGAGGCCGGTGGCATCAGCAGCCGAGAACTCATCGAGATCATTCGCGGCTTCCGCGGCATGAACCTCGTAGGCGCTGACATCGTGGAGGTGGCCCCCGCCTATGATCACGCCGAAATTACCGGCATCGCCGCAAGCCATGTGGGCTTTGAACTGGTCACCCTTATGGCGGATAACCACGTTGCGGGGGACCGCTTCGGCGCCCCCAACGGTTACGCAGCCCAAGCCCTTGATGCCGAAGAACGACGCCGGCCTGCCGGCTTTGCCCCTAACCTCACCACCGAAGGCGGTTCCAAGTGACTCCCCAGCGCAACGGTGGCGATCTCGTTGTCGAGACTCTGACAGCCCTGGGTGCCAAAACTGTTTTCGGCATTCCCGGCCAGCACGCACTGGGCCTCTTTGACGCCCTGAGCCGCTCGCCCCTGCACTTTGTTTCCTCCCGCGTGGAGAATAACTCAGCCTTTGCCGCCGACGGTTACTCCCGCGCCACGGGTGAAGTGGGCGTATTGTTCTTGTCCACCGGTCCCGGCGCACTGACCGCCCTGGCCGGCCTGCAGGAAGCCTATGCCACCGGTGTGCCCATGATCGTGGTGGCCAGCCAGATCCCCCTGGAGGGTTTGGGCGCCCGCCGTAAGGGGATGTTGCACCAGCTCGATGATCAGAAGGCATCCGCCGCAAACGTGACCAAGAGCCAGCGGCTCATCCAGCATGCCTCCGGGATTCCTTCGGCGATCCAGGATGCCTGGACTGAGGCCGTGTCCTCACCGCAGGGCCCTGTTTGGGTGGAGGTGCCGCAGAACGTGCTGCTGGACCCCATCTTTGTGCCGGCCGTAGAGGACGCGCTCGCCGAGCCGTTTGATAACCCGCCGCGGGTGGAGTTAATTCGGGAAGCCGTGAAGTGGCTGAGCGCCGCCCAGCGTCCGGCCATTGTGGCTGGCGGTGGCGTACGCCGCGGTCATGCCAAAGAGCAGCTGCTCTCCGTGGCGCAAAAACTCAACGCCCCTGTGGTTTGCACACCGGGCGGCAATGGTGCTTTCCCGTGGAACCATGAACTCTCGCTGCAATCATGGGTTGAGGACCGCCATGTCACCGAGGTCCTTGAAGATGCTGATGTGTTGGTGGTGATCGGATCCTCCTTGGGTGAGGTCTCCAGTAACTACTTCACCATGGAACCGCGTGGGCGCATCATCCAGATTGACGCAGAACCCCGGGTTCTAGAATCCAACCGGCCTGCGCTGGGCATCCGTGCCGACGCCGGCCAGGCCTTGAGCGCGTTGGATGAGGCCCTTGATGCTTTCCTCAGTGCCGATGCGAACTGGCACGGAGCAACCCCGCAGGCCGTCGTGGCTGACACACTCGCCAAGGTCCAGGCCCGCCTGGACGGTCAGGATCTGGCCCTGGAACGCAAATTCATGGCTGATATCCGCGACGCCGTCCCGGCCGATATGCAGACCTTCTGGGACATGACCATTTCCGCATACTGGGGCTGGAGCTGTTGGGATTCCAAGGACGGGGAGTTCCACTCGGCCCAAGGCGCCGGAGGCCTCGGCTACGGTTTCCCGGCAGCAATTGGCGGGGCGCTCGGGCTGCAAAGCCACGGTAAACCCGCCCGCGTCTTGGCAGTGGCCGGGGACGGCTCCTCGATGTACTCCATCTCGGAACTGGCCACGGCCAAGCAGCACAACGCCCCCGTCACCTGGCTCATTGTGGATGACGGCGGCTACGGCATCCTGCGCGAATACATGATCGATACCTTCGGCAAAGCCACGCACACGGAGCTGGCCCGCCCGGACTTTGTGAAACTGGCGGAAGCCTTCGGTGTGCCCGCCCGCCGGGTTGCCCCCGAGGACGTGGGGGACGCGCTGCGGGAAGGGTTCGCCGCTGACGGACCCAATGTTGTGGTGGTTGATGTGCTGCTGAAGATGTTCGGCCCCACGCACCTGAATCTCTAACCCGCTTCTCCACCTACAGCGCCGGGAGGTAGTAGTTATGTTTGGAGGCCGGTCCACCGGCCTCCAAACATAACTACTACCTCCTAGCAGGCTATGAACCTGACGTTCGACGGCGGGCGGTCACCTTTCAGCGCGAAGGTGGCCGCCCGCCGTCGTTGTGCCAGTGCAGGAGGCCTGTGTGAGGCACTGGGAGGGATGGCCAGCTGTCATATAGGGAGTATCCGTTGACAAGGTGTGATGGATCACATCTACTTTAGGTAACATCATGTTACCAATGGGTGCGTGGTGTCGGAATCATCCGATCGTATCTATAAGGGGAAGCATGCTGAACTCCGAACTCGTGGCGCGCGTCAGCGCTGCAGGGATCAATCCACCACCACCTCCGCAGCGGCGGCGCCAGCGCAAGCGCCGCGCCGCCATCGGTTCTGCTGTGGGAGCGGTGCTGCTGGCAGCTTTTGTCATTCCGCTGGCCGGGACGCCAGCACAGGCTGCCACCGAGACACTCTTCGAAGCCGAGGCTGCCACGAACGTGTTCACCGGAAAGGCTGTGGTGCAGGACCGCCCCGGCGCCTCCGGAAATAAAACAGTGGGATACGTGGGCGGCGGGAACGGCAAAATTGGTGTCAAGATCAACGTCATTGACCCTGCCCGGACCAAATTGCACCTGCAGTACGTCTCCGGTGAGGACCGGGATGTCTCCGTCCAATGCAATGACGGCGTAGCTACTTTGATTGATCTGTCACCGAGTCCCAGTTGGGAACAGTCCAAACGGCATCAGCTCAGTTGCGCCAACCTGGTGGCAGGAGAAAATATCATCACGTTCTTTAATGCCACAGGCCCGGCCCCTGACATTGATGCCGTGATTGTTGAGACGGCTGCGCAAACACTTTTTGAGGCCGAAGCCGCCGGAAATGATTTTGTTGGCAAGGCCGTCATTCAGAACAACACAGCGGCCTCCGGTGGCAAAACCGTGGGCTATGTGGGCGGCAACAACGGCCAAATCGGGATCAAGGTCAGCATGGAAACCGCAGGGGACAAGGAGTTTGAACTCCAATACCTCTCACCCGATTCAGGCAAACGCAATGTCAACGTCCAGTGCGAAGGCAGCGAGAAGGTGTTGCTGGATCTGGCCGTGGCACCTAATACCAGCACGCCCCTGCGCAAAGCCTTCTCCTGCTACCTGCACGTGGGCATCAACACCATCACCGTGTGGAACGCCAACGGCCCGGCCCCTGACATTGACGCCATCATCTTGAAGACGGACGGATCCGACGGCGGCACGCCCACGAACGTACCTACCGACGGAACCGGGGGTGAGACTCCTGATCCGTATGCGGACAACCCCGCGGCGGCTATGCCTATGGCAGATCAGGACAATGCTGGAAAATGGACCAAGATTGAGGATTACTCCTCCGAATTTAATGGTGTTGATCTGGATGAGGGCTTCACCCGCTTCACCGATCAATGGGGGTGGCGTGCCGAATGGCGGTGGGAAGATGATGCTGCCGTGGTCAAGGATGGGAATCTGGAACTGACCCAGTCCTACGATCCCACCTCGGAATTCAACATCACCCCGAGCAAGTGGCAGACCAACCTCATCGATGTGAACCTGCAGAACAACAATGCGGACACCGTCACCTCCTATGCGGCACACACAGGCAAGACCGGGCTACGTCACACGTATTACAACCAGTACGGCACGCGCACCCAGCAGAGCTTCTCTGGGCTGGCTGCTGGAAGCTACACACTATCTGCCTGGGCAAAGACCACGGGAACCCAAGGCTCCGTGGCTCTGGCAACCCAAGGCTGTGATGGAAGCTCGGAGGTGAACAGTGCCAGCATTCCGCGCAGCAATGGTGCCTGGACCCAGTATTCGCTGGCGGTATCCGTCACTGCGGGAAGCAACTGCCAGGTGGGGCTGCAATCGAATGGCGCTGACTTTGCAGACGTCGCCATGTTTGACGATGCCTCCTTCAGCGCAGACTCTGCCCCTGTAATCAACAAGCTGGCCAACCCCGGTTTTGAGGAAGTCGCCACAACGTACAACAAGTCAGGCGGCGTCCAGCACAAGGAAGCCATCAAGTTCGGCTACTTTGAAGTCCGTGCACAGTCCGGCACCCCGTTCCCGGGGACCTGCCTAGCCTTCTGGCTGGACGGGCGCGAGGGCGACTACGCCACCGAGCTGGACATGGTGGAGATGGGGCAGAACCCGAGTCGGCCCGGATCCGTCGACTTCGCCAAGCACCGCTGGCCGTCCAAGGCGCTTGGACCCAACCATCAATCCGACGGCGGCTCCACCTTCCAGGCGCCCTGGAACCCGTCAGAGAGCATGCATAACTACGGTTTCGAATGGGGACCGGGCGTTCAGCGCTGGTATGTGGATGGTGTGTTGCGCCGGGAAAGCAAGGACCCTGTCTACGACCCCGCCGAGCAGATCATGATCCTCTCGGTCGGTTTACGAGCTCCTTACGTCAATAACCCCGGCGCTTACCCCAACGCTTACGACAACGCTGAGCCGTCCAAGTTCGATTACGTGCGTGTATGGAAGAAGCAGTCCATGACCATTGACAGTGCGGTGGAGGGGAACTATCAGTCCTCTTTCGTCTTCCCCGCAGAGTGGACCGCGAAGCCGGCAACAGGAGCCCTGGGCGGTACGGTGCGCACCTCAAGCACCGCAGGCTCATCCTGGAGCATGCGCTTTGACGGCGACGGCGTGGCTGTCACCGTACCGGTTGGTCCCGGCCAGGGCCAGGTGGCCTATGCCATTGACGGCGGGGATCCCGTCATCGTCGATCATGCGGCGGCCGCTGATGCCATCTCCACGGTGTGGACCAGCCCCACGATCAAGCGGGGTAAGCACGTTCTGACGGCCACGGTGGTGGGAGTTGCGCGGGCCACGGCACTTCCCGTGTCCGTTGACTCCGTAGCCGTGCTGAACAGCGGTGACGCCGTCGTTGCCGACATCACCGTCGTTCCGGAAGCAGTAACCTTCGATGCAGCCGCAGGCACCTACACGGTTCCCGGCACCACAGGAATCGAGTACGTGGTGGATGGTGCCGTAGTTCCGGCGGGCAGCCACCCGTTGCCCAAGCTGGTGACGGTCACTGCGCGAAGCGTGAGCGGTTACGCCATTGCAGATGGTGCTGAAACCTCGTGGAGCTACGCTGCCGAGGTAGTTCCTACTGAGGAGCCCACGGTTGAGCCGACTGAGGAGCCCACGGTTGAGCCGACTGTGGACCCGACGGTTGAGCCGACTGTGGACCCGACTGTGGACCCGACGGTCGAGCCGACGGTGGAGCCCACTGAGTCGGCGCTGCCGAGCCCGAGCCAGAGCCCGAGTGGAACCCCGAGCCCTGCGCCCAGTGCCACAACAACCACTGCGGCCGAGGATGGGCTGGCCAGTACGGGTGCCAGCTCGCCTGCGCTCGCACTGGGCATCCTGGTCCTGCTGCTCGCAGGAGGGGCCTTGGTGCTGGGAGGTAAGGGCCGTCGCAAGGCCTGATCAGTAGCCGGATGCCGGCAGGCCAGTAGTCGCTGAGCCTGCCGGCACTGATCCGGTTGGAGAAGACAAAAAAGTGCGGGGCCAGCTTTCCCTTCTGGGAAAGCTGGCCCCGCACTTTGTGCAGCTCGCTGCGGAAACGGCTCAGGCGCCCGGGGTGGCAGGAATGCCAGGCTCCACATAGCGCTGCGAGTCGGCCATGGGAACCCAGACGGGGGAGGTCTGGCCAAGACCGGTGACGGGACGGTCGAAGGCATCAAAACGGGGCTCGGAATGCGCGGCAAACCAGTCCGTCAGCTGCTCCTGCAACTCTTGCCGGCGAGTCGCGAAGGCGGGATTGTCAATCTCGTTTCGGCTTTCCTGCGGGTCGGCCAGAAGATCGTAGAGCTCACAGACGGCCCCGCCATAGCGCACCACTAGCTTGTGGGACTTGGTACGGATCATCCGGGTGCCGCCGTACTCGTCGAAGATCACAATGGCATCCTTCCTGCTGGCATCCTTCGCGCTGGCATCCGCATCTGCGACGTCATTCAGGAACCGGGGAGCCATGGACTCGCCGGCAATCAAGGGATCCAGCGGGGCCGGGGCTCCAGCCAACTCAAGCAGTGTGGCGTGCAGGGACGCCGCGGAGGTCATGGTGTCATCGAGCCGCGGCACAATGGTCCCGGGCCGGTTGATGATGAACGGGACCAGGATGGAGTTATCCCACACGTTGAGGGGCGTGGTGCCGTTGCCCTTGCCCCAAATGCCGTGGTGGCCGCAGCTGAACCCATTGTCGGAGGTGAAAATGACATAGGTATCATCGCGGATTCCGGCGTCGTCCAAAATGTTCAGCAGACTCCCCACGCCCCGGTCCACCGCCGTGAGTGCGGCACAGAAACCGGCCAAGTTTTCCTGCGGGTTCCGCATTGCTGCAGCCAGATCGCCGTGGTCCCAGTTGAACCAGTCATGGGCGGGAGGCCGGGGAATGCTGGGGAACTCGCTGTCTTTGTACAGGTCCACATATTCCTGCGGGTGGTTGCCGTCCGTCCAAGGGGAATGTGGTGCTGTGTAGTGCACCTGCAGATAGAACGGTTCTTCCGCCTGGGCCAGCTCAGTCAGCATGGCGGCGGCATTTTTGGTGATCGCGTGCGTGATGTAGCCATCCTCGGATTGCTCCTTGCCGTCAGCAATGACAGGTGCACCAAAGTAGGATCCGCCGCCATCCCGGTGGCTATACCAATGACTGAATCCGGGGGCGGGCGTGCGGGCGTCGCCCAGATGCCACTTGCCCGAGTGGGCGCACGTGTACCCGGCCTCATGGAGTAGTTCCGGGGTGGTGGCAAAATCCTGCAAGTAATGCACGCCTCGTGTGCTGACACCGCTGTTTTCACTGCGCAACCAGTCATGCACACCGTGGGCCGAGGGCATCCTCCCTGTCACCAACGACGCGCGTGCCGGTGAACACACCGGGGAGGTGCAGAAGAACCGGGTCAGTTCCAATCCGGTCTCGCCCAGTTCATCCAGAACAGGGGTGATCAATTCGGGCATGGTGCGCCCGCGGGCCCAGGCGCCTTGGTCGTCAGTCATGACAACAATGAAGTTTGGCGCTTTGGCTGCTGTTTGCTTACTCATTTATCCGATCCTGCCACGATGCCGCTTTGGAAGTAGCGCTGGCCGAAGAGGAACAGCACCACTACGGGAATACTAATGATTAAAACGGCTGCCATGAGCAAGTTCCACTGAGTGGAGTCCTGTTGGAAGAAAACCGTCAGGCCAAGCTGGAGTGTTTGCATGTCATTGGAACGTGTCATGATCAAGGGCCACAGGAAATCGTTCCAGGCGCCCTGGAATGCCAGTACGGCAACGACGGCGACAGCTGGGAACGCCAGCGGCGTGTAGACCTGCCAGAAGATGCGGAACTCCCCTGCGCCGTCCAGTCTGGCGGCCTGGCCCAGTTCATCGGGTAGGTCAATGTAGAACTGACGCATGAGGAACACGCCCAGGGCGCTGGCCAGATGGGGGACCATGAGACCGAAGTAGGTGTTCAGGAGTCCGCCGCCACCGGCGCCCAGGATGTCGTTTCCGCCGAGTAGCGGGAACTTCGTCAAGATGATGAACAGTGGCACCATGATGACTTCTGGAGGTACTACCAGAAGGGCGATGAGCCCGCCCATGACCAGGCCCCGGCCGCGGAAATTGATCCGGGCCAGCGCATAACCTGCCATGCACGACAGGGCGACTTGGCAGGCCGAGGAGACCACGGTGACAATGGTGGAGTTGGCAAAATATAGGGCGAAGTCGGCGCTTTGGAAGGCGTTGAGGAAGTTCTCGGGGTGCACGCCGTCGGAGAATAGCGCCCCGCCGGAGGCAGTGGGCCCGCCTAGTGAAACCCCCACCACATAGAGCATGGGGACCAAATACATGGCACAGACCACCAGTGCGATCACGTACAGCCGTGCGCGGCCGGGTTTCCGCCGTCGGGCCTTCTGCATGCGGGGTGGACGGGCCTGCGACTTTTCGTCGATTCGATCAAGGACGGTGCTCATGGTGTGGACAGCTCCTGTCGGGAAAACAGCTTCTGGCCAAGCTTCAGCAGCAGCGAGGCCAACACAACGGCCAGGAACAACAGGACGGCGATGCTGCTGGCGGCACCAATGTTCAGTTCCGTGAAAGCCGAGTCATACATGCGGTAGACGAGGGTGCGGGTTGCGTTGATGGGCCCGCCCTGGGTCATGACGTAGGACTGGGTGAACATTTGCATGGCGCCCAGGAACCAGGTGACGAAGACGAACAGCAGGGTTGACTTCAATTGTGGAATGGTGACGAGGAAAAAGCGCTGGAATGCATTAGCGCCATCCACGTGAGCTGCCTCATTGATGGAGGTGGGGATGGCTTGGATGCCGGCTAGCAGGATCACCATGAAATATCCCAGATTGCGCCACAGGCTCATGACCATGATGGAGGGCATGGCCCAATTTTGGTCGGTCAGGAAGTAAATGGTGTCAATGCCCAGTCCGTTGAGTGCTGCGTTGATCGGCCCGATAGCCGGATCAAAAAGGAACGTCCAGATCAGTGAGATCACTACGTAAGAGGCGGCCTGCGGAATATAGACTACGGTGCGCATGGCGGCGCCGCCCTTGAGGGCCTGACTGAACAGCATGGCCACCATGAGGGCCACAACAACGCCGACAACCACCTGCCCGAACGCAAAATAGAACGTGTTTGTGGCCGCTTCCCAAAAAGCCTCGTCGCCAAAGAGCCTGCGGTAGTTTTCCAGGCCCACCCACTGTGGCTTGTTGATCATGTCGAACTTGGTCAAGCTGAAGTAGCCGGCCACGATCAAGGGGATGATGCTGATAAGCAGAATGACTGCCACTGCCGGCGTGACAAGAGCTACGCCGGCACGGCGCATTTTCCGTTCGGCTAGTGAACTAGGCGACGCCATTGATTTCATTCACCTTCTTATCAATTTCAGTCAGGGCTTCCTCGGTGGTGGCCTGGCCCAAGATGGCCTTCTGGAGCACAATCTTGATGGCCGGGCCGATGGCGAGCATGTTGGGACTTGAGGGTTGGGTCACCACGAATTCGCTGGCCTTGCTGAATCCCTCGGGCAGGCCCTTGAAGAAGTCTGAATTGACGGCGTCGGTACGGGTGGGAAGGGCGCCGACCCGCTCATTGAGGGTTTCCATGGTGCTGACGCTGGTGAGCAGCTTAACCAGTTCCCAGGCTTCGTCTTGGTGCTTGGTGCCAGCGGCAACGCCGAACTTGTTGACCCAGGCCGAGGAGACGGGCGCGCTGCTAGAGGTGGCCTTCAACGGCGGGCCGGCAACGATCTTCGGTGTGGGCTTGTCCGCAAAGTCCTGGGTGTTGCGGTATACCAGCAAGCCCGAATATTCGGCACTGGAGCGTCCGGCAGCCACGGCTCCCGCCCCGGTGCCGGTGAACACATCATTGAAGTCGGAGAGGCCGTCCTTGTAGAAGGAAACAAGGTAGTCAAGAGCGTTCTTGCCCGCGTCGCTGGAGAACGTGGCCTTTCCGGAGGAGTCCCAGTAGCTGCCGCCAGCCTGGAACATCAGCTGTGCAAAGGACTGTTGGATGCCAATGGATTTGTCATTGAACCAGGAGATGGGGCTCTTGGCGGGCCCGCCGTTCTTGGTGGAGAGCTTCTCGGCCATGGCCTTGTATTCATCCCAGGTGGTGGGCAGCGTGTCCTCTGTGTAGCCGACACTTTCCAGATGGTCCATGCGGTAGCAGGCCGTGCGGGTATCGGCGGCGAAGGGTAGCGCGTAGAGCTTGTCCTCGTAGCGGGCGTCCGTGAGCATGTTCTTGTTGAACTGTGCGCTTTCATCCCAGGCAGCAAATTTCTCATCCAGCGGTAGCAGGGCATTCTTGGACGCCAGCGGTGCGGTCCAAATGCCACCCAGTGTCACCACATCGGCCAGGGAGCTGCTGGCTGCGGCTGTGACCATCTTCTGAAAGCCGGAGGCCCAGTCTGAGGTGCGCAATTCCAGCTCAAAGCCCGTTTTGGTCTTGAATTGTTCTGCCACAGTTGTTTTCAAAAAGTCGATGGTCTTCTCATCTGCCCCCAGCAACTGCAAGGAGAGTGTCTTGCCGCCTCCGCCAGTGGCCGATCCTGTGCCCGTGCCGCAGGCCGAGAGGGCAGATAGTGCCCCAAGCCCGGCGGCGAGCGTGCCTGCCCGGAGAATGGTGCGGCGGGAGGGAAGATGGGAGGTAGTGTGCGCTGCGTTGGGCATGTCTCTTCACTTTCATGACGGTTGGGTGTGCCTGGAGCGGATGCACCATGTTCCGCGCTATGTTGGTAACATGATGTTACTAAGGGTGCTGTGTTATGTATCACTCTGTCAAGGTGGCCGAGTAACTTTCAAAATTTGAACGCGGTCTCAGATAGCTGTTGAACGGTGGGCGAACATGATTTCCATGACTCAGGGCGGCGTTAAACGTCACAACCAGGTCCGGGTGCTGCGCGCCGTCAGGGACGCCAGCGGCATTTCCCGCGCCCAACTTGCCGAGGTCCTGAACCTGACCAAGGTTGGCGTGTCACGACCCGTGGCTGAACTGGTGGCTGCAGGTCTCCTTGTGGAAGGGCAGGCCCCGCAATCCGGTCCGGGGCGCCGGCCCATCGGCCTGCAGCTGGCCCTGGGTAAGTTTGCTTCCATCGGGTTCGACATTCGCGTGGACCGGGCCATCGAGGTGGTCAGGGATGTGGACGGAACAGTGGTTTCTCAGCAGGTCATTGATCTGCCACCCGGTGTGACGGCCCCCGCGCTGCTCGCTATTTTGGCGCAACGGATTCTGGCCGCAGCCCTCCTGCCCAGATACACCATCATTGGCATAGGCGTTGCCCTGCCCGCCGAGCTCGATGATTCGCTGCGCACCGTCAAGTTTTCCCTGCCACTGGGGTGGGGAAAGGTGCCATTTTGTGATGAGTTGGAATCCCTGATTGAGAACAGGTACCAGGTGCGTCTGGCCGATGTCTCCGGCGCAGCAGCCCTGGCGAACAGCAGGATGGGCCTGCCTAACCTGGCCCACCTACAAATTGGTTATGGAGCCGGCCTGTCCTATATCCGGGACGGCTCGTTGGGCAGTCTGGGGCTGGTGGGCGAATTCGGACATATGCCCATGCTGGCCGGCGGGCCGCAGTGCTTGTGCGGACGCTTTGGCTGTCTTGATGCGGTGGCGGGGTTCCAAATCCTCGTGGACGGTGCCGCCAGGCTCGGCCTAGCCCATACCACCGGCCCCGGCGGCATGAACGATCTCAGCCGGAGGTTGTCGGAGGAGGCCGGCCAGGGAAATCAGCAGGTCTGCACGCTCATCGAATCGGTGGCACAGTGGCTGGCCCGGGTTGTTGCGGCCGTCATCACCATCCGTCCAGCGCAGGCCATGACAGTTGGCGGCTACCCTCTGGCCTTGGGTGACGCGTTCTGGCAGCCCTTTGTGGCAGCACTGGAGCAATTGCATCCTCAGGCTGCCCAGCTGATGGTGAAGTCCCCGCTCGGTGATGAGGCCTCCACCGTGGGGGTTGGGTTGCTTGGTGCGGAAATCCTCTTTAGTGACCCCATCGGCTGGGCCGCATTGCACTCGGGACTGCCGCAACTGATCTGAACACCGCCATCGTTCCGCAGCGCCGCGGCTGAACACCGGTCTGAACGCCGGGCCCGGCACCCGCCGGGCGTGGTGGCCGATAGGATTGAGGGCATGAGTTCTGCTGTTGGGTCCCAGGCCCGTCCGTTCCAAGTTGACCTGCACGGCGTTGTTGATTTGCTAAGTCGGCACATTTATTCGGGCCCGCAGGTCTATCTGCGTGAGCTGATTCAAAATGGGTGCGACGCCATTTCCGCTAGGCGTGCGGAATCCGGCTACGGGGACGGCGAAGGGCGCGGGGAGATCCGCATATTCCCCTCGAGCCCGGACAACCCCGAATTTCGCATTGATGATGACGGGATCGGCTTGAACGCGGAGGAAGTGGCGCAACTGTTAGCCACGGTGGGCCGCAGCTCCAAACGAGACTTCTTTGACATGCCCCGCCAGGATCTATTGGGGCAGTTCGGGATCGGCCTGCTCTCCTGCTTCATGGTGGCTGATGAAATTGTGGTTGTCTCCCGCAAAGCCGGCGAGAGCGCCGTGCGCTGGGTAGGGTCCGCGGCCGGGACTTTCAGCGTCAGTGTTCTGCGCGGTGCCGAGCTTCCCGTGGGGACCAGTGTGAAGCTGCGCCCGCGCGCTGACGATGCTGAACTGTGCCACCGCGCACAGGTCACCGAGTTGGCCAGCCGCTACGGGCGCTACCTGCCCGTGCCCATCTTGATTGCCGACGGCACCGGCGGATTCGACACCATCAACCAGTCACCCGTGTTTGCGCTGGGCGGTCAGGAGCGTCTTGATCGGCGCGGCGAGATCATGGAACTGGGCACCGAACTTCTGGGCACCCGCCCGCTGGACGCCATTGAGCTGAGTAGCCCCGCCACCGGCACGCGCGGCACCGCCTACATCCTGCCGTTCACGCCGCCACCGGCAGCCCGTGCCGCGCATTCGGTGTACCTCGGCGGCATGCTGGTGGAGGAGCGCAGTCAGGACCTGCTGCCTGAGTGGGCGTTCTTTGCACGCGCCGTGGTGGATTCCACCGGTCTGAAACCCACGGCGTCCCGGGAATCGCTGGTGGCCGATGAATCGCTGGAGATCACCCGGGCTGAGCTGGGTGCGGCCCTGCGCGCCTGGATCATCCGCATGGGTACCGGGAACCCGAACAAGCTGGCAGAGTTTGTCTCCATCCACCACTTGGGCTTGAAATCGCTGGTGGCCTACGACGACGAACTTGCCTCATTCCTGACGCGTTGGCTGAGCCTGGAGACCACTGCCGGACGGATGAGCATCGAGGAGCTGGTGTCCCGCAAGCAGCTCATCCGCTACACAGAGTCGCTGGAAGAATTCCGCCAAATTGCCGCGATTGTCCCTGCCGAGGACCCCGTGGTCAATGGGGGCTACGTGTATGACGCGGAGATTATCCGCCGCCTGCCATTCCTCTTTGACGGGGCCACCGTGGAGAAGGTTGCCCTGGCCTCGCTGCTGGATACTCTCGCCGTCCCGGCCCTGGCCGAGCGTGCCACGGTGCTGGTCTTCGAACAGCGCGCCAGTGCCGTACTGGCCTCCTTTGACGTACAAGTCAGTGTGCGCAGTTTTTCACCGGCCAACGTTTCGGCACTGTATCTGGCAGATGATGCGGTGCTGCGAGGACTCCAGCGCAGCGCCGCCCGCAGGGTGTCCAACTCGTTATGGAACGGTGTGCTGGACCAGGCAGGAAAGTCGCTAGACGCTGCAACGGAGCTCAACCGCCGGCTGCCACAAGCCACACTGTGCGCCAACTGGGAGAACCCACTGATCCGCACATTGGCCCGCAGCAGCGACGAGGCAGTGTTTAACCGGACCATGAAGCTGCTGTATGTGCAGGCCATGCTCGCAGCTCATCTGCCGTTGGGAGCCGCCCAGCGCAGCCTGCTCACCGAATCGCTCAGTGACCTGGTGCAGTTGAGCCTGGAACATTAGCGCCGCCCGAATTTTAATCGCTGGTTGATCCATTGCCGGCACCGCCCCTAGCCCGGGCGCCAACAACCTGCCACCGTGAGGGAACTTGAAATGAACACGAGCGAAGGACTTGAAGGCCTCATCCACGAGGCGGCAACCTCCTCTTGGGGGCCCGAACTTGCTGCCATTGTGGAAAAGGCGTTGGCGCTCGCCGTGGAGCAAGGCGATGAGTCCGGTGAATACCGGGTGCGCTTGATCATGGGCAACAATGCCCAAATGTCAGGAGACACGGACATGCTCCTGACCAATTTTGCCTGGTGCCTGGCTAAGCATGACCAAGACCCGCTGCGGTTCCCGGCAGAGCCTGATGAGGGCAGCGACCTCATGTGGCAGTTCAAATGGATGGCGGGCGTGCTGGGCGCCGACCCCCGATTTTCCAGAGAACAAATAGCGGCCGTCATGGAGGACATGGACCAGCATTACCGCAGGGCCAACCTGGGGATGTCCGGGGTGGCCATGGCACGCTTCGAATTGGCCTTCTATGATGGCCATCTCGAGGACGCCCGGGAAGCGTTCGCCACCCTGAATGCCACGGAGCGTGATGACTACTCCCACTGCGAGGCTTGTGTCCGCTCGGTTGCCATGGACTACTACCTGAGCATTGGGGATGTGGAACAGGGTATTGGCGCCTTTGCGGAAATCATGGACGGCGGCTTCAGTTGCGGTGAAGAGCCGGAGAACGCAATTTCCATGGTGCTACTTCCCTTACTGCGCGCCGGTGACGTAGATGGCCTGGATTCCTTGCACCGGCGCAGTCTGCGCGCAGCCCGGAACAACGCCGATAACTTGGGGATCATCGCCAACCATGTGGTGTTCTGTGCCGTAACAGGCAATGAGGCCCGTGGCGTGGCACTGGCCGAACGGCATTTGGCCTGGCTGGCCCACGATCCCTTGTCCCACCGGAAACACCTGAACTTCCTCACCGCGCTGGGCTTGCTGATGGAGAAAGTGGTTGCAGGCGGCAACGGCGAGATCCCTATCCGGGGCTCGGACAGCGCACTTCTGAATCCCTTCTTGGGGGAGCGTCAGGGTGTTCTTTCCGCCCAGGAACTGGCGCCCTTGTGCTGGGCTGCGGCGGAGGCCCTGGCTGCAGATTTCGATGATCGCAATGGCAACAGCTGGCACGCCCAGCAGGTGCGAGCACGCCGGGAGCTGGTGGCCGAAACTCACCCGTTGCCGCTCGGGGACGAGGCGCTCACTACCTTGGCCCAGCCGGCCGCCGTCGAACCTCAGGGCACTGAAGAGTGGCGTATTCGGGCTATAGATTTAGCAGCTACCGGCCAGTATGACGCAGCGCTGGCGGCCTATGCCAGCGGTGTGCGCGGCACCGAAGACCCCCGGGAGCTGGCCTCCCTGCACCGGGTTGCTGGCGGAATTTACGCCAGCTTACCGGGGGAGAAGAATACGGAGTTGCTGCGGGAATCCGTTTCGTTGCGTGCTATTGCGCTGCGTGCTGCCGGGGATGAGACCATGGCGGCTTTGGCGGAGCGGACCACCGAGCTGCTGGACGGGCCAGGCAATGCGGACAATGCGGAAGGTACTGAGGCGAAACTGGCCCTCATCACCAAGGAACTGGCGTCCCTCACAGACCACCCCGAAGCTTGCTATGACCTTTATGCCGACCGTGCCTATCTCTTGATCGCCGGCGGTCACCTAGAACAAGCCCGGGTAGCCCTGACGGAGACGGAGGCGGCTATCAACGAATGGGCCGTTTCTTTCCTGGCACCATCGGAGCAAGTGCTGCGCCGGGCCAGGGCTTATCACTCCTCGCTCATGCTGCGCCTTGCCGTTGAATCTGATGACCTCGAGGAAATGAGCCGTTGGGTGCAACGGAATCTGGAGCTGGAGACGTACGTGGTCCGCAGGGCCACCAGCTTGGGGATGCGGGCGCGGCTGGCGGCACAGCGAGGTGAGCTCGTCAGCGCCTTGGCCGATGCCGAAGAGTCCACGGATTTGCTGTTGAGTGTGGGAGCGCGTGAGACTGCGGCGCAGTCCAGTGCCCTGACGGCGGCCATTTTGGCCGATATGGGCCGTACCGAGGAATTCCGTTCGCGCCTGCGCTTTGGCATCGCGCAGGCCCGGTTGGCCGAGTCCCCGCAAGTTCTGGGCCTGGCCTACACACTGTCCAGGGATCTGGTGGAACACGGCTCCAACGAGGAAGCCATTGAGATCATAGATGAGACCCTGAATAATTCCGGGCTGGACATAGGGGACCATGACCGCGGGGAACTGTACGAACTTCTGGGTATGGCCCTGCGCGGCGCCGGTGAACTCGGCGGTGCGGTGAACGCCTGGGCTGTGGGAATTACGGCTTTTGCGGCCAACGGGGAAGCTGACCGGGTGGCACAGCTGCACCTGGCGCTCAGTTCCACTTATCAGGAAGCGGGCTATCTTGAGCTGGCTGCCCAAAGCGCGCGGCAAGCCGTTGACACGTTGGCGAGTGCTCTTGAATCAGGGGCTGTTGGGATAGAGCCGCAGGCCCTGATCGCCGCCCACATGCAGCTAGCGGAAGTGCTCAGCCTGGACGACGACGATACCGCCGCCGCCACGATTGAGACCGCCAGCACGCTTGCCGTACAGGCCGATTCGGGCGTGCAGGCGGCGCAGATCCAGCTGATCCGTGCCCGCCACCTGTTCCGGGCAGAAGAGGTGGATGCGGCGGTGGCGCAGGCACTGCAAGCCGCCAGTGCCTTGGAAACTCTTGATGATGGGCAACAGCAGTCCGTCTTGGCGCTTTTGCAGGCTGCGCACATGCTGGACAATGCCAAACGCCATGACGACGCCGTGGCTATTTACCACAGCGTATTGGAAGAGCTGCAGGGGGATCCTCAGGGGCAGGAAATTGTCCGCCACCAATTGGCCGACTGTCTTGAAGCCGGTGGCCGAAATGCTGAAGCCGCAGCTGTGCGCGCAGAGGCGGAAGAAGGCCAGCAGCGCGGCTAGCTACCTCTGCGCGCTGGGTAACTTAATAGGGTGCCACTTAGTACTGTGCCACCTAGACTGGGCCGCATGGCTATTATTCATGACGCGCAGCTGCACCCGTCCAAGTCCGAGCTCCTCATTGAGTGGTTGCCATCGCAGCCGTGGTTTCAGGGCGCCGCCGCCACTCTCGTAAGGGTTGGTGCCTACCGTTTCGATGACCCTGCGGGTGAAGTGGGGATTGAAACCCACCTGGTGGCGGTAGACGGCCGCACCTATCAGGTGCCGCTGACGTACCGGGGCGCGCCGCTGGCTGGGGCGCAGGATTTCCTCATCGCCACCATGGAGCATTCAGTCCTGGGCCGGCGCTGGGTCTACGATGCTACAGCCGATCCCGTCTACCTCGGCGAACTCGCTGCTGCGATCCTGACTGGCAAACCGCAGGCCGTGGAAACCCTTGCCGCCGCTGGTGGGGGAGTCCTTCCGGCCACGGTCCAGCTGGCCAGTACGGGAACACCCGCCACGTCCGACGCCGGGCTGCCGGACTTGCGCTGCGGGTTCCCGGCGACCACCGGGGTAATCACGAACGTTCCCTGCGGAGCAGTGAACTTTGCCATTTTGCGAGAATTGGACACCACCGGGACGGTGCAGCATGAGCACTCATTGAGCGCGCGCTGGGACGGGCAGGAAGTACCGGTTTTGCTTGCCGCTGCTATCGCTGCCTGAGCTCAGAGCGGGGAAACGATAGCCGAGAGTGGCTTGACCGTGCCCAAGCCCCGGAAGAAAGCCCTGGGAATCTGCTTTCTGGTGCTGATTTACGCCGCGGCGTTTATCCTATTGATCATCCCTGCCGTCTTCTTGTTCATTGGCCTGCAAGCGCTCGGCAGCACCATGGGTCTCTGGGCGGGGGAGCCCACTACCAACGACGGCGAAGAGTCCTGGGCGACCATTGCCGGCCTTGTTGCCTTCGCAGTAGTGCTCACCGGAGCAGGGCTCGGAGCGTGGCCGCTGGCCCGGCGTTTCGGCATGCGTCCGTGGCGGAGCGTTGCCATTGCAAGCGGCGCCGTGGTCATGGGATTTGCCGTGTGGCTGATTCCCGGTTTCTAGTAAGGCACAGGTTCCGGTTCTGCCCGTGGGAGCAGCGCGGCGTAAGCAATTGCTGCCGCAATGAACAGGAGCAGAAAGCCCAGTAGACCCATGGCTACCGAGTTGCTGGAGGCCTGCTCTTGGGCGACGCCGAATCAGGCTCAGCATGGTTGCCACGGCGACCAGGACGGCCAGCACAAGGATTGTGGGGCTGTACCCAACGCCGTCGGGCCCACATGTCTGGCAAGGTGCCTGGGCAGCAGTGGGTTGAGAATTAGCCACAGCACAATACCCGCGATCAGGGCGCAAGCCGGTATGACAACCAGCAAAGGCAAGGCTTTCGTCGTCGTTCTTGGTGTACTCGGCTGCTTGGAATTCACAGACAAACTTATCCCCTTTTAGCTCTGCCCCGGTGTCATCCGGCATCCATTCACCGGACCGAAGGGGCCCCTGACTAAAAGGCCAGGGACTGGGAGCGCGGGCCAGGCTATCTGGCTGCCAGGCGTAGATTGACCTTCTGGCAGAGCTGTTCCTCAGTCAGAACGGTCCCACGCTCGTCCTTAAGCGGGAACACAACCACGGTGTTGTTGGGATTCAGGCAGGCACCCAAAGCGGGGGATGTGGTGACGGGGCCATGATTCGTGTTCTCGGGGCCAACGAATTTTCCGGGAACCATGAATCCGTAGGCCCAGGTGGCTTCGCAGGAACTGATGGCACCGGCAACTCCAAGGGGGTCCATGCCATCAGCCTGTGCGGCATCCGTATATTCAGAAGTGGTGGATTGCGCGCTGTAACAACGGGTCGTGTTGTCGATCTGGAACTGGGTTGCGGGAATAACAATTGCTGCTGCGCTAATACCGAGCACCAGTGTTCCCGTGCCGGCCAGGAGAGTCACCTTACGCATCTTGGCCGTGTGCTGTTTCCGTGCGATTTCATTTTGGGTGCTAGACCAAACCCGGTCCATGTCAGCGTCAGTGGGCCAGTGATCGTGTTGTTCATTGTTCATGATGCATCCTTTATTCGCTGGCGGGAGAGCCGGTTGCGGACTGCTGAATGGGTGATTCCCAATGACTGTGCAGCGGCTTCGTAGCTGAAAAGCGTTGACAAGGCAGAGCCGAAAAATCTCTCGGTCCGTGGCCGAGAGTGCCGCGAGCTCGGGTTGCACGCTTCGCAGCAGCGCGGCATCCATGGCGTGGCTTTCGATGTTGTGCCCCGGCTGGTGGAGGTGGGGGGGTGATCTGCCAGATCCGCGTGGTCGCTTCACCATTCCTTCTTGCGGATGTTCCGGCACTGCAGGCGGCACACCGTCGCCAGCCAAGGCATCAGCGAGCCGCCGGGCAAGTCAATGTCGTTGGATTTTTCCCACAGCACTATGAACGTGGCTTGGGCTGCGTCCTCAGCAGAGTTCCTAGACCCGAGAAAGCGATGGGCAACGGTGGCGGTCGCCTTGAAATGACGTTCGTAGATCTCCCGAAAAGCTTCGTGGTCCACTGTTTGGAGGCGTCTGAGTAGCTCATGTTCCGAGACCTGGCGGGCAGCTTGGACAGCTTCGGGCTTCATTGCTGCACACTCGCTTTCATTGGATTTGTTGACGCTTACACCTGTCTATGTCCGTAGCCGAGTAATCGTCTCATCACTGCGGCGTAGTATTTTTTCGCCGGCGGATGCAGCAGCGCCGTTGTCAGTACTCGACTGCATGGCTCGTTTCAGAGCAACGAAACGAACCCTGCCGCCCGATGAGAGGACTACTGAGAGAGAACCACTGGGCAGGGGTTGGCAAAAACCCGCTTCACGTTCATGCAGTGGGATGCGGGGGCACATACTTCGGCATAAATCCGAATGATTTGTACAGTGGGAGGCATGTTACTAAGCCGAACCGCACTGTTGACCTTGATTCTGTCCATTGGGTTGCTCGTTGGCGGGGCGCTCGTCGTCACCTTCACGGCTCTGGGCATATTAGGGTGGGCCCTGCTTGTAGTAGGCATCGTGGCTGCAATCGTCGCCGTCACCACGTCAAAGCCGGAGCGTCTGAGCGAGAAAGCTGGCACTGCACAGAATCAAAACTGAGCTTCCTTTTAGAGCATCAGAATTCCATAACGGCAAGCTCTTGCGGGAGCCACCAGATTACAGTCTCTGACTGTTAGGTGCTGCGGGCCCTGTATCTTGGCGCACCTTTTACCAATCGACGCCTGCTGCGCGCAAAATCGAGTTGATCTTTTCATCATGTTCGGTGTTCCAAGCATCAAGTGTCTGGGCATCCTCTTGCTGGGCTTTCGCCGAGACCGCTTTCAATACCGTTTCCAGGCGGTCAGCTGGCACAGCGACGATCCCTTCCTCATCCGCAACGATGAAATCACCTGGGTGAATGAGTACGCCACCGCAGTTCACGGGTTGTTGCAGCGGAAGTACCACAGCTTTCAGCCCTGGCTTAGGCACTACGGCACGCGCAAATACGGGAAACCCGAGTTCACGGATTTCTTTGACATCACGGATCGCGCCGTCGACTATCAAACCGGCAATCCCGCGCCGGAGTGCGACAGCACAAACGTTTCCGCCTGCGATTGCATGGGAAGCATCACCGCCGTCAACTACCAGTACAGACCCAACGGGGGCACGGTGAATCGCTGCGTGGAGCATCAAATTATCTCCAGGGGCGCAGCGCACTGTATAGGCAGGTCCGTTTAGTTGCGCACCGTCCCACAACGGCCGAATTTCAGAACTAAGGATTTGCGACCGGTTAACCTGATCGGCGACTGCTGTGGGCGAGACAAACTGCGGCAAGGCTGACATGAGGACTCCCTAAAGTGATCGGATGCACTTTGAGCCTACTGGCCAATGGTCGTGGACGTGTCTGGTGAGTGTTGCTTGGGCGGGTACAGCTGGTGCCGAACGAGGATCCGGAAGGCTAGCTGTCGATGTGCCTCGACGACGATCAGATCGATCACCAGAACCTCGTCTCCTGCAGACTGTAATGGCCTCACCGGAGCAGGACCTCTCCTGCGCCAGCACACCTCCACCGGGCTCAATGCGCGGGTCAGCTGCTCTACTGTGTTCCGAGCGGGGACAGGCAGTTGGTGAGCCCGTCATGAAGCAGTGATATCACGTTTAACCGCCTTCAGCGAGTGTTCCTGCCGAGTCAAGAACTGCTTGCCGAACCATCTCGCGGGTCAGGTCTCCGACTTCCTCCGACAGCCGCGCTGTACGTTTCTCCCCGATGAACGGCCGTGCAGGCGAGTCTTGAAATTTGTGCAGACGAGTACTGGAAACGACATACATAGGCTCACTAGTAATATTTGAACGTGTTCAAAAAGAGTGCTTTACTTTGAACTGAACACGTTCAAAAGATGGGACTCGGCATGAATGACAACCGGTTGGAGCGCAAGAGCGATCAAACGAAGGCTCTGGTGCGCCAGAGTGCCCTTGGCTTGTTTCGGAGCCAGGGCTATGCCAAAACCACCATGCGCGCTATCGCGGAGGAGGCGGGTGTTTCACTGGGGAGCACCTATTACTACTTTGCATCCAAGGATGAACTGGTCCTGGAGCTGTACCGCGAGTCCGTGACGGAGCAGCGGGCTGCTGCCAGCGCAGCCTTGCAGGACAAGTCAGGCCTGGGTGAGCGGCTGAAGGCGGCACTTCATGCCGGTGTTGATGCAATGACCCCCTATCACGCGTTTGGCGGTGCCTTCGTTGGTAGCGCACTGCCCCCGCAATCTGCGGTCAACCCCTTTGGTCCGGCTTCCGCTGGGGTCCGCGAAGACGCTATTGGAATTTTTCGCAACGTTGTTGAGGGAACCAAGGTGCCAGCGTTCCTGCGTGCCCAGCTGCCGGAACTGCTGTGGCTCGGCTACATGGGTGTAGTCCTGTTCTGGGTGTACGACCATTCCGAAGACCAACGCCGCACCCGCGCCCTGATCGACGGCGCCGCCCCTCTGATTGCCAAACTGGTGGGACTTTCGAGGCTGCCCGTGGTGAAGCCGCTCATTGAGGAAGCGCTCGCGCTGAAGGCCCGGGTGCAAGGATGAAAAGTGTGGTGATTGCGGGTGCCTCCGGTTTCATCGGAACGTATTTCCGCCGTGAGTTTGCCGCCGGTGGGTGGCAGGTACGCACCGTGGGGCGAACGGGCGACGCCGTGTGGGGCGATACCGCGGCCATCACAGAACTCCTCGAGGGTGCGGACTTGCTGGTGAACCTGGCCGGGAAGTCTGTCTCCTGCCGTTACACGCCAGCGAACAAGGCCGAGATCATCCGCTCCCGCCGCGAGACCACCGCCGAGCTGGGCCGCGCCGTTGCCGGCTGCACCCGCCCACCCGGGGACTGGTTCAATGCCAGCACCGGGACCATCTACCGTGACGCGCGGGACCGGCCGCAAGACGAGTGCGACGGCGAACTTGGCTCCGGCTTCTCCGTCGAGGTGGCGCGGGGCTGGGAAGAAACGCTGGCTGCCGCAAATACCCCTGGCACGCGGCGGATCCCGCTGCGCATCACGATCGCGATGGGGCCCGGCGGCGGTGCCATGCGCCCCTTCAACACCCTGGTCCGGCTGGGGCTTGGCGGGCGCATGGGCGGCGGCGAACAGAAATACAGTTGGGTCCACATCGAGGATCTGTTCCGTGCCGTGATCTTCCTGCATTCCCACCCGGAGATTACCGGACCGGTCAACATTGCCGCGCCCGGGGTCGTGAAAAATGCCACCCTCATGGCAGCCGTGCGCCGGGCTAACCATGTGCCTTTCGGACTGCCTGCCCCTGCCTGGCTGCTGCGGATAGGAGCCGTGCTGATTTGCACGGAAACCGAGCTCGTGCTCAAGAGCCGCTGGGTCTCGGCGAGCAAACTGCAGGACGCCGGGTTCGAGTGGAAACACCCGGAACTGGCTGGTGCACTTGCCGACATCGCAGGCGGCTCCCGTGGCTGAGGAAGGGCAGTACCCGCCCAGACAGGCGCAGAGCGCCCAGTGGGCCAAGAAGGATCGTTTCAGGATGCGCTACGGTGCAAGCGCCCTGATCATCGGTTGGTTGGGCACTTTCCTCCTCTTTTGCCTAGGGCTGACTGTTGCAAATTTGATCGCCGAGGGCCCACACGGGTTGGGAGCGGGCTTCTTCTTCCTAGCGGTGATGTTTGGTTTTCCAGTTGCCCTCTTGGCTGGCCTGCCACTGGCTGTTCTGCTCGCCTGGCCATTGCGGAGGGTCCGGGACCAGCGCCTTCATGTTGTGGCCTTCGCCCTAGCTATGGGGGTGGTTGCAACAGGTGCTGTTCTGTTTTTCTATGCACCGGACTCTGCGGAAATGGGTGGGCTCATGGTCGCTTTGATCCTATGGACCGCAGCGTGCGGTGCTATAGGCCGGGCGTCCGTCATCAAGCTTGTGACGCGCCGTAACCCGCTTGTTCCTGGAGGCCTTGAAGACGGGCTGAGCCGCACCGATCCGGTAGGCTCGCCATAACACTGCCTGCCCCCGCTACTTGCCGAGAATGGATGACCGCGACGTGTCTGCCTCCACCCTGAGAATCACCACCCGGACCATTGAACTGGCAGAACTGGGTAAGGATTCGCCCCTTCCCTCGGTGCAGTCTTTGCTGGAACCTCCCTACACGGTGGGGGAGGGTATCCCGGAAGAAATTTCAGCCGGTGTGCGCTGGGGCAAAGTTGCAAACATTTTCCCCTACTCCATGCAGGAGAGCTACACGCGAGAGACAAGCGCAACGGCCCTGACCGCCGTCGTACTTGAAAATGCGCACGTGAAGGCGACGTTCCTGCCGCAGCTGGGCGGGCGGCTGTGGTCGCTGGAAGACAAGGCCACAGGCAAGGAATTGCTGCACACGAATGAGAAGATCCAGTTCGCGAACCTGGCGCTGCGCAATGCCTGGTTCGCCGGCGGGATTGAGTACAACATTGGCACGCGCGGGCACTCGCCCACTTCCAGCGTGCCCCTGCATACTGCCATGGTGCGCACGCCGGAGGGGCAGGAAATTCTGCGTATGTGGGAGTTTGACCGCCTGCGCGAGGTGGTTTTCCAGATCGATGCGTGGCTGCCGGAGGACTCCCGCGTGGTGCTGGTGGCCGTGCGCATCCGCAATCCCAGCGAGCGCACCGTGCCCATGTATTGGTGGACCAACGCCGCTATTCCACAGACGCCGGACACACGCGTGATTGCCCCGGCGCGGGAATCGTACGCCACAGATTATGACGGTTCCATGATGCGCGTGGACACCACCAACTTCCGCGGCGCCGATGCCACCTGGCCCGTGCGGAATCCTCAGGCTGTGGACTTCTTCTTCGATATTGCCCCGCAGGAACGGCGCTGGGAGGTTGCCACGGATGCCGACGGCGACGGGCTAGCGCTGGTGTCCTCGGCGCAGCTGCGAGGGCGCAAACTTTTTGTTTGGGGTGAAAGCGTGGGCGGGCACCGCTGGCAGGAGTGGCTCACGCCCACCGACTCCGGCACGCCGCGGCACTATGCCGAGATGCAGGCCGGCCTGGCCCAGACACAGTTTGAGCACGTGCCGATGCCTGGCGGCGCCAGCTGGCAATGGGTTGAGGCGTATGGCAACGCCTCCCTTGACCCGGCGCTGGCAGCCGGGGAGTGGGATGGTGCCGTGGCTCATGGTGCAGAGCGCGTGGAGGCCCTGGCTTCTGAAGAGACCATTGCCACTGCCCTGTCCCACGCCGGACGCTGGGCTGATCTGCCACCTACCGAAATGCTGGTGGCTGGCAATGGCTGGGGTGCATTGGAGCGAGTGCGCCGCGAACATTCACAGACTGACTGGCTTGATGAGACTGGCACCCCGTTTGGGGTTGAGACCCTGACCAACGAGCAAGCGCCGTGGCTTGAGTTGCTGCATGCGAACGAGGGCATTGTTGAAAAGCCCTTCGAGGCCACCGCAGGGCAGGTTCCGAGCCAGCCGTTCGGCGGCGCGCATTCCTTTGTGCGCGGCCTGGACTGGGAAGACTTGCTGAGCGCAGGGCGGAACACGAGCGCCGAGGGCGCGTTCCACCGTGCAGTGATGGTGCACGCGCGGGCATCAGACTCGGCCGGGGACTTGGCGGTTGTGGCGTCCTTGTACCGGCAGGCGTTAGAGGCAACGTTTGTGGCAGGTGCCGCCTTGAGCGATTCGAGCCGGGCCTTGGCACATCGTGGACTGGGCCTGGCCCTGTTGGTGGCTGGGGATGTTGCCGGCGGGTTAGCCGAACTTGCTACAGCCTGTGCTCTGGCACCGGAGGGCCGGGAACTGCTGATCGAGGCCATGACCCTCGCCCAAAATAATGGGCAGCCGGCACTGTCTCTGGAGCTACTGGGCAAAGCGCCAGCGCAGTTGGCCGAGGTTGGCAGGATCAAGTTCCTGCAAGCCAAAGCGCATGCGGACCTTGGCGAAATTGAGCCAGCTGCTGCGATTCTTGTGGCAGGGGTCGAGGTGGTGGACCTGCGTGAAGGGGTCAACTCGCTCACCGATCTGTGGCGCCAAGTCTGCCCCGGCCAGGACGTGCCGGAGGCATACCAGTTCAACATGCACTAACCCACCGGCCTGGACGCTCGCTTGGATTCGGGTGGGTTTTGCGCAACGCTCGGTGGGAGTCTATTTATTCAGGGACTCGGGCAGGAACCCTCTGCCCACCACGCGGGCGGCCACCGGGCGGATGAGTTTTGAGCCCAGCGTTATCGCTCGCGCCCGCCAAGGCTCCATGGTGTCCAGCGCTGCCAAGTTACCTGAGGATAAGAAAGTGTGGACGCTCTGCTGGAGTGGTTGCATGAGGCGCACCGGCCATTGGCGACGGCGCTGGAGAAGGCGGCAGGCCGGCGTCGTACTTTGGCCTGCCAGCAAAGGTGGAGCCAGGAGGCGGGCCGCGGCTACGGCATCCTGAACCGCATAGTTCACGCCAACCCCGAACACTGGGCTCATGGCATGGGCGGCATCGCCAATGCAGAGCAGGCCAGTCTGGGACCATTGGGGGAGCCGATCGAGCTGGATGGAGAGCAGCTTCACCTGCTCCCAGCTCTGGACAGACTCCACTACCGGTTGTAAGAAGGGGGCATTGGTGCCAATCCGTGCCCGGAAAGCGGCAAGTCCCTCTGCCTTGATGGCGGCGAAACCATCTTTGGGAATCAGCATGCCCATTTGGTAGTAGCCGGTGCGCGGGATGGTGATGATCATGGTGCTGTTGCGCAGGTAGCCGAGAGTGTCAGGTGGTGCGGACGGGGGAGTGGGAAGCCGGAACCAGAGCACATCTATTGGCACACCGCGGGCAATGGGGTGCAGACCTGCGGATTTTCGAAGTGTTGAATCGCGCCCATCGGCGGCCACGCTCAAGGCGGCTGTGATGTGGAGTGGGCCCTCTGGTCCTGTGGCCTGAACACCGGTCACCGTGGTTCCGGAACGAGTCACGGCTTCTGCCGTGGTGCCCATGAGCAGATGAAAGTTTGGCAGTAACTTGGCCTCCTCCGCTAGCAAGGTCAAAAAATCCCATTGCGGCATGAGCGCTATCCGCTTGTTAGTTCCGCGCAACAAGCCAAAATTGACGGGCGTCAGGCGGGTGTTGCCTAACACCACATCCAGGGTGGTGATGCTGTGCTGTGGGATCTGCAAAAACTTTTCCCGTAAGCCCAACTGGTCTATTAGGTCCAGGGTGGAGGGGTGGATGGTGTCGCCGCGGAAGTCACGGAAAAAATCTGTGTGCTTTTCCAGTACCGTGACGTCCACTCCGGAACGCGCCAGCAGAAGGCCCAGCATTATGCCAGCGGGGCCGCCGCCCGCTATGCAGCACGTTGTTTTCCGCTGATTTCCAACCACGATGCACCTTTCTGAAGGCCCCGATTCCCGGGACCCCGATGCGCTCGATGCTACGCCTGCGGGGCCATCCGTGAAAGCTTTCAGTGAGGGAGCGTTGGGGAAAACCGCGCCTAAAGTAAGTGAGCGGGTGTGGGGGAGGGCGGATTGACAGCTCGGGTGAGGCGTGCCATAGTCTTTAGCATGAACCTGTCAGACAGCTGGACAGCCGGACAGCCTCAAATAGTTCGTGTCAGCGCCGCCGAAGCCGTCTTCCAAGCCATCCGCACCGCTATTGAAGACGGTGAATTGCGCGTAGGCACCAAGCTGAGCAGCGAAACCGCGCTCGCCACCCAATACGGGGTCAGCAGGTCCGTGATCCGCGAGGCACTGCGCTCCTGCACGGCGCTGGGCCTGACTGAAACTCTCACGGGCAAAGGCACCTTCGTCATATCCGCCCGTGTCTCCAGCGATCTGGTCCTGGGGCACTATTCGGCGCGCAGCCTCATGGAAGCCCGCCCCCACATTGAAGTCCCGGCCGCGGAGTTTGCCGCGACCCGCCGCAGACCCGAACAACTTGAGGAAATGCGCGGCATCCTCGAGCTCATGGCCGAAGAGGACGACCCCCAAATTTGGGTCAACCTTGACGCCGCCTTCCACGGCGCCATTGCCCGTGCCAGCGGAAACGGCGTGTTCGAACGGGTGGTCAATGACATCCGCGACGCCATGGTCAACCAGTCCGAAACCATTAACTTGATCACGGGGCGGGCACGCCAATCAGACCACGAACACCAAGAAATTCTGGCGGCCATCACCCGCGGTAGCAGCGCAGACGCCGGCCACGCCATGGCGATTCACCTCTCTGCCGTCGACACCGCCCTTAGCCTCATCATGGGAGAGAAGTAATCATGAGCACCACCGAATTTCCCCGCCACACCCCGCTTGCCGTGCAGACTCGAGGAGAACTTGTTGAGAGTGTCCACTACGGCTCGCTCATCGCACTGGATCCCGCAGGCAAAACCGTTCTGGAACGCGGCGATCCCGAGGATCGCATGTACCCGCGGTCGGCGCTGAAACCACTGATCGCAGTGGCACTTCACCGGGCGGGCCTGCGTTTAACGCAAGAGCAGCTGGCCTTGGCCGCAGCCAGCCACTCCGGCTCAGCGGGCCACCAGCAAATAGCACGGGACATCCTCGCTTCAGCCGGTTTGAGCGAGGACGCGCTGGGCAATTCCACCGACCTGCCCTTCGGCGTCAGCGAGCGCGAGGCGTGGCTGAGTGCCGGTCACCGCCCCACCCAGTTGGCACAAAATTGTTCCGGCAAGCACGCCGCGCTGCTGGCCACCTGTGTTCGCAACGGCTGGCCGCTGGCGAGCTACCTCGACGCCGGCCACCCCCTCACCGCATTGATCCGCGCCACCGTGGCCGAGCTGACCGGCGATCCCATTACCGCCATCAGCACCGACGGTTGCGGCACCGAGGTGTTCGGCCTCTCACTGACCGGCATGGCCCGCGCCTTCAGCAAGCTCACCACGGCGCCGGAGGGCACTGCGGAGTACTGCGTCGGCGCCGCCATGCGCGCGCATCCCATGGTGGTTGCCGGGCTGGGCCGGGATGTCACTACCTTGATGCAAGCCGTTCCCGGGCTGCTGGCCAAGGACGGTTTTGAAGGCATTCAGCTCATTGCCCTGGCTGACGGCAGCGCCGTGGCATTGAAAATTTCCGACGGCGGCGACCGCGCCCGCATGCCGGCCGCCGTTCCCGCGCTCCTGGCCTTGGGTGTAGATCCGGCCCTGCTAAAACCCTTCAACCACCTGCCCGTTTACGGTGGCGGCCGGCCCGTGGGGCAACTCTTCGGACTCCCAACCCTGCCCGCTTAGCAAACCCTGCCCGCTTAGCCGGCCCTGCTAGTAAAAGCAGCCCTGCCCGTAAAAGCAACAGTCAACTACCTTTTCAACTACGGCGCCACGAAGCGCCCAAGGAGCATCATGAGCATCACCGAGCTACTTTCTGCCGCCACCGTCCGGCGTGAACACGATTTGATTGGTGACAGAGACATCCCTGCTGATGTCTACTGGGGCGTGCACACCCTGCGTGCCGTGGAAAATTTCCCCATCACCGGCATTCCCCTGAGCAACAACACGCATCTGGTCAACGGCCTGGCCATGGTCAAACAGGCGGCTGCCCAGGCCAACCATGAACTGGGTCTGCTTGATGAGACACGCGCCGGAGCAATCATTCAAGCGTGTCAGGAGATCATCGCCGGGGAACTTCACGATCAGTTCGTGGTGGACGTCATTCAGGGAGGTGCCGGGACGTCTTCAAACATGAATGCAAATGAGGTCATTGCCAACCGGGCACTGGAAATCCTGGGACACGCCAAGGGGGATTATCAGTTCCTGCACCCGAATGATCACGTGAACCTGAGCCAGTCCACTAATGATGTTTATCCGACGGCGGTCAATGTTGCCACTATCTTTGCCGCGAAATCGCTGGTGAGCGCCATGGAACACCTGTGTGTTTCCTTTGCCGCCAAGGCCGTGGAATTCCGGACAGTGGTGAAAATGGGGCGCACCCAGCTCCAGGATGCTGTGCCCATGACGTTGGGGCAGGAGTTCAATACTTATGCTGTGACCATGGGGGAGGACCGGGCCCGCCTGGCTGAATCCACCTTACTGGTCCACGAGATTAATCTGGGTGCCACGGCCATTGGTACCGGGCTCAACGCGCCTCTGGGATACTCCGCGCTTGCCTGCACCCACTTGGCGGAAATTTCAGGGTTGCCGCTGACAACCTCCATTGACTTGATTGAGGCTACCCAGGATGTGGGCGCCTTTGTGCACCTCTCTGGTGTGCTCAAGCGCGTGGCCGTGAAACTATCCAAGATCTGCAACGATCTTCGCCTGCTCTCCTCCGGCCCCCGCGCGGGTTTCGGCGAGATCACCTTGCCGGCCGTGCAGGCCGGGTCCTCGATCATGCCGGGCAAGGTCAACCCTGTAATCCCCGAAGTGGTGAACCAGGTGGCGTATGAGGTAATTGGCAATGATGTCACCATCACAATGGCGGCCGAGGGTGGGCAGTTGCAGTTGAACGCCTTTGAACCCGTCATTGTGCACAGCCTGACCAAGAGCATGCGCCACCTGGAAGCCGCCTGCATCACCTTGGCCGATAAGTGCATTGACGGCATCACCGCCCACGAGGACAAGTTGCGCGCCCAGGTGGAACACTCGATCGGTCTGGTCACTGCACTGAATCCGGTGTTGGGATATGCCACTTCAACCAAGATTGCGCTCGAAGCGCTGGCCACGGGGCGCGGCGTGGCCGAACTTGTCCTGGAACACAAACTGCTGAGCGTGGAGCAGCTCAATGAACTTCTACGCCCGGAACACCTCGCTAATCTGGGCGACTGAGACGCCCGCACTGTGCGCTTCGCCGCCCTGCAATGGCGCAGGGCGGTACCCAAAGACTAAAGGATCACCAGAATGGCCCATCAGGACATCATTGAGAGCGTTGAACTAGTACAAGATCAGCCCAACGCCGCATTAACAGCGGAGGACGCCGGGCTTCATAAGGGACTCAAAGCCCGGCAAATACAAATGATCGCCATTGGTGGGGCCATTGGCACCGGATTGTTCATGGGGGCTGGAGGGCGCCTGGCCGGGGCTGGCCCGGCACTGATGTTCAGCTACGCGATTTGTGGATTCTTCGCCTTCTTGATCCTGCGGGCCTTGGGTGAGCTGGTTATTCACCGCCCCTCCTCAGGCTCCTTTGTCTCTTACGCCCGCGAATTCTTTGGAGAGAAGGCAGCCTTCGTCTCCGGCTGGCTGTACTGGCTGAACTGGGCGATGACAGCAATTGTGGACATCACCGCCGTCGCACTCTATATGCATTTCTTTGCTAAATACGTGCCCTGGATTGGTGCCGTTCCCCAGTGGGTGTGGGCGCTGGGTGCCCTGATGCTGGTGCTGGGTCTAAACCTGGTGTCCGTGAAAGTCTTTGGTGAGTTGGAATTCTGGTTTGCGCTGATCAAGGTGGTGGCGCTGGTGAGCTTCTTGCTCATTGGCACGTACTTTGTCATTTTCGGCACCCCCGTGGCCGGCCAGGAGGTGGGCTTTAGCCTGATTGCAGACAACGGCGGATTCTTCCCCAACGGGCTGCTGCCGGTGGTGGTTGTCATGCAGGGTGTGGTCTTTGCGTACGCTTCGATTGAGCTGATTGGCACGGCTGCCGGGGAAACCAAAAACCCGGAAAAGATCATGCCCAAGGCCATCAATACCGTCATTATCCGCATTGCTGTGTTCTATGTTGGCTCCCTGGTGCTGCTCTCACTACTGCTTCCGTACACGGCGTACAAGGCGGGGGAGAGCCCCTTTGTTACCTTCTTTGGCTCCATCGGCGTTGAGGGTGTGGACTCCATCATGAACTTGGTGGTGCTGACTGCGGCGCTGTCCTCGCTGAATGCTGGGCTGTACTCCACGGGGCGGATCCTACGCTCCATGTCCCTGGCGGGTTCGGCGCCCAGGTTCGCAGCGAAGTTGAACAAGGGCGGTGTTCCCTACGGCGGCATTTTGCTGACGGCGGCCGTGGCGTTCCTAGGCGTGATCCTTAACGCGGTGGTACCCGCCCAAGCGTTTGAGATTGTGCTGAATATGGCGGCGCTGGGCATTATTGCCTCCTGGGCCATGATCGTACTATGCCAGCTGGCGCTGTACCGATTAGCGAAAAAGGGGCAGGCGATCCGTCCCTCGTTCCGCATGTTTGGTGCGCCGTACACCGGCTACCTGACCTTGGCATTCCTGTTTGCCGTGCTGGTTTTGATGGCGTTCGATTCACCAGTGGGCACCTGGACCATCGCCTCCATTGTTCTCATTGTGCCGGCGCTCATGGTTGGTTGGTACCTGAGCCGGGGACGGATCAATGAGATTGCGGCCAGCCGGGACGGATCCACCGGGGCTCACCCCGTCAGTGCGCACCAGGTCAGTGTGCACCGCCGCGATACCCACCCGGACTCTTCAATCTAGGGGCTGCCGGTGGGGGAAGCTCACCTCGGTGTGAAACAGCAGCTGATGCGGTATTTTGGCAAAAATACTGCATCAGCTGCTGTTTGGATTTCAAGAGGCGGGGCACCAGCGATCAAAGAGCAAGAAGTGATCCGCTAGGACAGCAGGACCTTAAAGCTCAGCGGGGCCGGTGCCAGTTGGTAGGGCGGGAGTACCCCGGGCCCGCAGGATGCGGTGCCGATCCCGTGCACAGCAGCATCAAGAGTGAGGTAGCTGATGCCGTCCGCCACCAAGTCAGGGGTGTGCCGTGCTGCGCTGAGCACTTCCTGGGACCACGGGCGCAGGGTGAAGGAGAAGTCCGTGCCCTGGAAGGTCAGGCTCTGGCCGCCGCCTCGCTCCGTGGCGAGCTGCAATTGCGAGACCCCTGCCCGTGCACCATTTTCCTGCGGCCGGACGTAGGGCACCTCCAGTTCCTCGAGTGAGGCGCTGAACCAGCCAAGCTGCGCGGCCATGCCCGTGTCCGGATACTTTTGGCCTGGCCCAAACCCTGTCCACGAGGCCTGCGAAAATTCACCGGGAAGCTGGAAATCGAAGCCCACCCGCGGCCAGGTCCGGCCCCATCCCGTGCTGGGAGTAAGGTTCGCGCTCAGCTCCATCGCCGTGCCGTCGGTGCGCCAGAGGTAGTCAACATCCACATGGTGGCGGGCCACGGGCACACCGTAGCGCACCCGCACATGCAATTCCCCGGCGTCGTGGGCCATTGACTGCAACCGCCCTTCTAGCAGGGGTAAACCGGCGTCTTCCCATGTGGTGGCGGGACGGGGTGAACCCGGCTGGGCATGGTCCTTGCCGTTGTCATTGTCCGTGGGGGAACGCCAGAGCGTCAGGCGCGGACCATTGAGCGCGATGCCCTTGAAACTGCTCAGCTCACCTGTCATGAGGCTGAAAGTGGCGGGTCCGAAACTTAGCACGTGGCCCTGCCGCGCAATATCCGGGGCGCCGTGTGCGAGCAGCGCGGGCCGGGGTGCCTGCGGGCTCCCCTGTTGCGTCCAAGCGATCTCGTGGCCAGCCGGCGCCCACGGCTGATCCGTTGCGAGCACGGCACTGATGGTCAGAACGCGCTGAGCGGCCAGTTCCGCGTGAACTTCCAGGGGAAGCACGACGCCGGTCTGCTCGCCTGCCGCTGTCACCGGCACCAGAAGCGTCCCGTGAGTGATGCGGCCGCTGGCACTCTCCACCCGCCAGATGAAAGCTAGATGGGAGGTGTCGAGGAAGTCGTACTTATTGCGCACGGTGAGGGTGCGCCAGTCGTGGGAAACGCTCAGGGCGAGAGGCTCCACAACCTTCTTGTAATCGAGCAGTCCCGGCCGGGGGTCCAGATCTGCCGAGATCATTCCGTCAATGACGAAGTTGCCGTCATGGACCTTTTCGCCAAAGTCCCCGCCGTAGGCAAAGTACGCTTCACCGTCAGGGGTGTGTTGGCGGATACCGTGTTCAATCCACTCCCAGACAAATCCGCCCTGCAGACGCGGGTATTTATCGAACAGATCCTGGTATTCCTGTAAACCACCCGGGCCGTTTCCCATGGAATGAACGTATTCGCACAGGATGAAGGGCAAATTGCGCCGATGCGTATCCTGGATTGCATCCGGCAACGGACTTTCTTCCTGGCGCCCAATCAGCTCAACGTCTGCGGGTTTGAGGTACATGCGTGAATACACGTCCACGTACGGGCAGGCCCAGTCTCCTTCGTAATGGACCAGCCGCTCGGGATCGCGGGCTTTTGTCCACTCTGCCATTGCCGCCAAGTTTTCACCCTTGCCAGACTCATTGCCCAAGGACCACATGATGACGCAGGGGTGGTTCTTATCCCGCTCCACGAGCCGTTGCATACGGTCCAGCAGCGCCGCACGGTACTGCGGTTCAGCGCTGGGATTGCCAGCCCACTGTCCATCTTCGAAACCGTGGGTTTCATAGTCACACTCATCGATAATGTAAAAGCCCAGCTCATCCGCAGCCTGGAGCAGGAACGGGTGCGGGGCGTAATGCGCGGTGCGGATGGCATTGATATTGTGTTGCTTCATCAACTTCAGTTCGCGAAGCACTTGCTCCGCCGGGACGGTGCGGCCCAAATCGGGATTGTGCTCATGCCTGTTCACCCCGCGGAACAGCAGCGGGACTCCATTGAGCTTAATTTGGGCATCCTGAACCGTGATGGTGCGGAACCCCACGTTCAAACGCAACGTTTGTGCCGGTGTGCTGATGCGCAGTTCGTACAGGGATGGGGACTCGGCACTCCACGGCTTCACTACCCCCACATCCAAGGCTGTGCCTTGAAGAGCTGCGCCATTCAAGGGTGCTTTGAATCCCAATGCAGGAATCTCCACCTTGGCCCCGGGCATGGGTGGGTCGAGCTCCACCCGCAGCGTCCCGGTCCCTGCAGCGGTATAACCGGCGTGCACAAAAACGTCTCTGACGGCGCCCGCCGGGTGCGCCAGCAAGGTCACATCACGGAAAATTCCCGGGAGCCACCAAGCATCCTGATCCTCTAAATAGCTTGCCGCACTGAATTGGGCCACCCGGACCACCAACACATTGGTGCCGAGGCGCAGAAGCCCGGAAACATCAAATTCCGCAGGCAGCTTTGACCCTCGTGTGGTTCCCAGCAATGCCCCGTTAAGCCACACGGTTCCGGCATTATCAATCCCATCAAAACGCAGGAGGGCACCGGCAAGGAACTCTGCACCCACCTCAAAAGCAAGCCTGTAGTCACCCACTGGATTTGCATCCGGAACAAAGGGAGGATCCAGCGGGAACGGAAACTGCACGTTGGTGTACACAGGAGCACCGTGACCATGGAAATTCCAGTTCGACGGGACAGGCAAACAATCCCATACGACATCATTGAACCCCTCGCTCTCGATGCCCTCAGGTGCCTGCGCCAGCGAATCCGAGTAATGGAAACGCCAGTCCCCATTGAGTGAAAGCGTGGGCAGCCCATCCTCTACATGAGCCCGGGGTGGAAGGCTGCCCGTGCCGGGCCCAGGATTAGTCAGGTCCATGATCGCTTCGTACGGGCTGGCGGCAAGGTTGGCGAGCGAAGGTAGCGGGTTCACAGCAGTGGTTCCTTTGCAGGTCAGAGAAGGGTGAAGAGCACGCACCTAGTATATGCAAAGTGTCATAGTCTGCCTTGGTTTGACACTGCGGCAGCTAAGAGGGCAATGTGATCTAAGATACCCAGCTCAACTCTGTCCCCATTTCTGTCTCCTGCAGTGAAATGGTCACAAAAAGTTGAGTATTGGGCGCAAATTTCAGGCCCCACTGCGGGGTTTGGGCAATCCTTTTCCCTTCAACAATGGTGGTGATGGCGAATGAAGCCAAGAATTATCACGTCAATTGCATTATCGGCCCTAGTGACAATGTGTCTTAGTGCCCTCCCGCTCAGCAGCGTCTCAGCAACAGCCCAGACCGGAACCGGAGCGGCTACAACGCTGGGCACCGAGGCCACCCTGCTGGCCGAACCGCGCGTTCTTTTTAGCGATGATTTCCAGACCAACGACGGCGCGAAGTGGCTCGAAGCCAAGGCCAATGCAGCTACGGAGATCTTGTTCACCGGCGGCATGGCGAGCATCAAGGGCGGCGGCCCGGAAAACCGGATCCTGTCCAAGGCCGAAATCCTGTCCAACAACTTCACCCTTGATCTGGACTTGTTCATCAACGCTGGCAACACCAACAGTGCCGTGAAGATGGGCTTCTTCGCATCAGAAGGCGCAGCCTCGCGCTACCAGCTCACCTACGACGGGCCGAGGAAGGCCCTGCGGCTCGAAAAAGCCGAGGGACCCACCGTGACGGTCCTTGGCGCCCCGGCCAACATTGACCTGCCCGTGAACACCGACGGCGAGCCACACCACATCAGCATCGAGGTGGCAGGTGACCAGGTGCGCGCCCTCGTGGGTGGCACGGCCATGCTGGACGTTCCCGACGCCGGTACGGCCTCCGCCGTGCAGGGCCGGATCATGTTCGCCAGCCAGTTCCCGAACCAAGACTTCAGTGTGGACAACGTCCAGGTAAGCACCACAGAGGCCGAGAAGGCCGGTGAATACACGGTGGAACTAGCCACCGAGACCAACAAGGTCCTGGACACGGACCCGGCAACGGCTGGTGGCACGGTCTCGGCCAACCGCAGCTCTGGAGACCCCGGCGACGTTGTGACACTCTCCTACACGCTCAAGCCCGGCTACGTGTTCAACGGCTGGGAATCCAGGCGTCTGGACACCAACACCAGCACTGACGGTTTGCTAACCATCACCGACAACCGTTTTGCTTTCAATGACAAGACCGGCAGCGTGCTGGTCATTGCAAAGTTTACCGACGAACCCCACGACCCGAATGTGTTGTTCAAGGACTACTTCGACACGGCACTGAACGCCCATGGGCAGTACACGATCCCCACGCCGGAGGATGCGGCCATTGTCGACGGCGAATTGGTCCTCTCACCTGCCAAAGGCCCGGCATCAGTGCAGCTCAGCAGTGCAGTGTTGGCCGAACTGGTCAACTACCGTATTGAATTTGATGCGCACAAGGCCAACGGCACCCCCGGCACCATGCAGGTGGCCTTCCGCATGGCCGGCTTCACCGACCGCTACGCCCTGGTCCTGAACGGTTCCAAGGCCATGCTGCGCCGCTTTGACGCAGCAGGTGGGAATGTTGAACTGGCCAGCACCATGTACGACTTCAACCAGGCCCGCAGTTCGGTCCTGATCGACGTCTCCGGCGACACCGTCTCCGTCTCAGCCGGCGGCGCCCCGCTGCTGTCCTACATGAACAAGGACGACGGCGCGAAGGACAGCGCGGACTGGTCAGGTGTTACCCCCGGGTTCGCGCTGATCAACATGACCCCTGGAGCCCCTGTGGCGTTCGATAACGTCAAAGTGGCGGCGACCCCGGTCTACGTCAAGGCCTCAGTTGAGGTGAGTAACGCAGGGGTGCCGGACCTCGATCAGGCAAGTGGCGCCGTCGTGCTTTCCAAGTATTCGACATCCGCCGGGGACACCATCACGTGGCAGAGCTACCCCAAGGGCGGTTACACGTTCGCCGGGCTTTCCTACAACGGTGTGCCGGTGACGGGGGAGGCGTTCACCGTTCCCGCCGGCACCACAAACGACATCACGCTCGTGGCCCTGTTCGAGGCGCAGACCGCCTCAGCCACCACGTACTACATTGATTCCGTGGCTGGCGACGACGCCCGCACGGGCAGCTCGCCCGCACAGTCCTGGCGCACCCTGGCCAAGGCCAACCGAGCACTGAACCCGGGCGATGCGATCCTGCTCAAGCGCGGCAGCAGCTTCGAGAGCGCCGGTGCGGCTCTGTCCTTCACCGGCTCGGGAACGGCAGCACAGCCCATCCGTGTTGGGGCTTACGGCGACGGCGAACGGCCCGTTCTCAACGGTGCCGGAGCGGTTGAGAATGTGGTGACGCTGCACAACCAGGAATACGTGGAGATTTCCGGCCTGGAAATCACCAACCTGGATGCACGCTACAACACCAGTTTCGGCCTGAACACGAGCACCAACACAGTGAAGAACCTGCGTGCGGTCAACATCTCCGCCCGCGACTTCGGCATTGTGAACGGCATTTCCCTCACCGACCTGTACATCCACGACATTAACGGCAACCTCAACGCCAAGTGGAACGGTGGCATCTTCTTCGACGTCGGCGCCACGGTGGACAACGGCGAACTGCTCGGTGTGCCAACAAAGTTTGATGACGTGCTGATCGCCGGCAACAAACTCGAAAGGGTGGACCGTTCGGGCATCAAGCTCGTGAGCTCCGCCTGGTCCAACCAGTCGCTGGCGAACTCGCCCGGGACACCGCTGAACTGGTACCCGTCAACGAATGTTGTGGTCCGTGACAACCAGTTCCGCTACATGGGCGGTGACGCCATCACCGTCCGCGACACCGACGGGGCACTGATAGAACACAACCTGGTGCGGCACTCCCGCTACCAAAACACCGGATACAACGCCGGGATCTGGCCCTTCCAGGCCACCAACACTGTGATCCAGTACAACGAGGTCTCCAACACCCACGGCGTACAGGATGGTCAAGGCCTGGACACCGACCACGTGTCCTCGTACTCGGTCATGCAATACAACTACTCGCACAACAACGAGGGAGGCTTCATGCTCATCATGAACGGCTTCCCGCACACGGCTCCCACCATCCGCTACAACATCAGCCAGAACGACGCCGATAAAACCTTCGAGTTCGCCCGAGGGACCGCCGCCGGAACCATGATCTACAACAACACCATCTACTCCGATTCCACCCTTCGGGGGCCGCGTGGCGGCGTGCTCGACCTTGCCAACTCAGGTGCAGGAACGGGCAACCGCGAGGTGTTCATCTTCAACAATGTTTTCCACTACCCGGAGGGGCAAACCTTCTACGTGGGGGAAGCCGAAACCATGAAGACGAAGGCGATGCTGCTCAACAACGCCTACGCCGGCGGAATTACACCTCCCGCTGCGGAAGAGCACGCCATCACCGGCGAGCTCGGCCTGCCTGGCGTTGGCACCGCACCTGAAGACGGGGCTAGCCTGCCGCTGACGGGCACCAACGTGGGCGGGCACTTTGCCGGCTACATGCCCCAGGAATCTTCGGCACTAAGAAATTCAGGGCTGAGCATCGACGAGGTGGTGGCGCATTATGGCGGAACGGTGACTGACCGCAGGGCCATGAGCCCCACCCAAATCCACGCCTTGGCACTGCAGGGTAAGAGCATCGATTTCGTGGCAGGCCCCAACATGCCTGCTATTGACGGAGTCCGCTACGGTACCGACTTCCTCGGCACCACGCTGCCAGGCACGCTGCCAGCGCGGGATGCACAGAACACCGAGGGAATCACCGTTGGTGCCATCCAATTCGTGGTTGATGAGCCCGCCGTTGAACCGGAGCCGGAAGAGACGCCCGCACCGGATGTAACGCCCGCACCGGGAGAGGCGCCCGCTCCTGGGGAGACCCCCACTCCTGAGGAGTCGGCAACGGCTACGCAGCAGGCACCCGCTGGTTCTTCCGCTAGCGGGCCGTTGGCCTCCACCGGTGTGAGCGGCTTCTTTGGGGGCGCCGCCATAGCGGTAGCACTCATGATGCTCGTTCTAGGTGTTGCACTGCGCCGGATCCGGACACGGGCCTAGTGCGCAGCCGCAAAACAACTACTTTGGGGTGGGAGGTGCGCTCGGTCAGTGTTGTCATCGGAATTATCTTGATGGCTTGGCTGACCGGGTGCACCGCCCCGCCCCCAGGGGGTGGTGCGGTCATCGATGCGGTCTATGTGCACGCTGAGGGAATTCACGACGGCGAGCTTGCGCAACGGAAGGCCTACGATCTTGCGGTCTTTGAATGGGCTGCTGAGAGTGGTCTTGCTGGCGTGCCCTCCTACAGCGAGCTGGAGCAGGACTATACGGATGCGGTGTCCTCTCAAGTTGCCGGCAAGGCGACGGGAACCGGTGTCTACGGTGCCCGGACCATGACGCTGTGGGACTTCTATCTGGAACAAGTGGAGCGGCGTGTGCAATTGCTCAAGCCTGAGATTCGCGAGGCCTTGAGCATGGATGAGGTGCGTGAATACTACGAACAGCACCCGGAGGCGTTCAAGCGGCAAGAGCTCATCACGCTCAAAGTCACTGATTGGCAGGGCGGCCGGGCGCTGTCAACCCGTGAGGTGGTGATTGATGAGACGAACGTGCGCATGCTCCAAGAAGGGGACGACGCTCTGATCTCCGCCGCGCTTGATCTGGGGCAAGGTGAACTTGCAACGGTTCAACGCCCTGATGGCAGTTTTGCCCAGCTTGAATGTCTCTCGCGGAAGGACAACGGGGTACAACCATTAGATGCCGTGGTCCAGGCCGCGGCTAGTCAGCTGGCAGACCAGCGCTTCGGCAGCGAATTGCAGCGCAGAATCAGCGCAGCCTCCTAGCAGGCACAAAGAGGGCGGCAACCACGGAACAGTGGTTGCCGCCCTCTTTACATCTGCTTTTCTTGAGAGGACCGTGAGTTCTAGTGGGACACGGCCGGTTCCAGACTTGCCCCGAACAAGTGCGCGCCGGTGTCCGGCAGGATCTTCTTCACAACGGGGCCGTTGATGCGCCCAGAGTTGTCCGGGTCCACGGGGGCCTGCCAGGAAACGTTGACGGCACCCGTGCCCGGATTGAGCCGGGCGTACAGGTCATCAGCCAAGTGCTCCCGTCCGGTGCGGCGCAGATGCTCCATGTACAACACCGGGTCATTGTAAAGTGCGGGACCATTTTGCAAGGTGGTCTGCATGGGGTCCGGCAGGGATCCGGGCATGCCAGCATAAGTGTTCCACCAGACGGCCAGTTTGGAACGCATCTGATCTACTAGATCCGGCTCCTCCGTGAGCAGGTTTTTGACCAGGTAGGGATCTTCCGTGACGTTGAACAGTGATTCCCATTCGGCGCGGAAAGCCCCAGGATGGTAGGTGCGGATGTACAGGTGATCCCGGGTGCGTACGGCGCGTTGGTAGGTATGGGCGCCGTGCCCCAGCACCAGGTAGTCGCGTGAATCAATGGACTCTCCGCGCACAGCGTCAGCGAAGGACTCGCCCTGCCACTTTTCCGGGATGGGCAGGCCCAGCAGATCGCAGATGGTGGGAGCGTAATCAATGTTGTAGAGCAAGGCATCGCAGCCGGCTCGGCTACCAGCTTCTTCGGTCAATCCGGGCCATTTCACCAGCATGGGGAGGTGGTGGGTGGGTTCGCTGGCTAGGCCGTGCTCCGCATAGGAGCCTTGTTCCCCGAAGGCCTCGCCATGATCGGCGCTGACTACTATTGCTACTTCTTCATCCAGACCTAGAGCCACCAGGCCCTCCAATAGGCGGCCGAACTGGCTGTCCCAGAAGTGAATGGCGCCGTCGTAGCCGTTGATGAGTTTTTCGTAGTCCGCACGGGTGCGGATTTCTTGGGGGAAGTTATAGGGCACTCGCCGTTCAAATAAACCGTCTGAGTACATGAAATCAAGGGCAGAGCGCGGGCCGTAAATTTCGCCATGCCCGTCAATGGCTTCTTGATCTGGCCACGCCGGAGCAGGGCCGGAAGCGGCTGCTTTGTCCGTCCATTCCTGCTCTTGGAGGTAATCCATGTGCGGATCCCAATACGTCAGGTGCAGGTACCAGTCATCGGTGTCCTTGTTCCGTGCAATCCATTCCAGGGCAGTGTCCGTGACAATGTCCGCCGGCTCGTCGCCAACATCCGGGGTGGCGCGGATGCTTTCCCGGAAGTTGCCCAAAAAGTACCAGGCCCGGTGCCGTTCGGCGAAGGAGGAGACTGCTGCCGTCAGGTAGCCGTGTGCGCCCAGGTGCTGGCCCAGGAGCGGGCGCCCTTCAACCAGGCCGTGTCCGGAGTCTGCCCGGAAACGTGCCGCCTCACCGTGGTGGCCGATCACGCCGTTGGTGATGCCGAACTGGCCGCTTGTCAGGGCCGTCCGTGACGGCATGCAGGGGGAGTCTGAGGCATAGTAGCGGTCAAAACGGGCCGCGTCCTTGGCAAAGACATCCAAATTCGGGGTGATGGGACGCTGGTAGCCGTAGGGCCCGGTGTGGTCGGGTCGGAGAGTGTCGACGTCGACATAGATAATCTTCATGGGTTCCTCTTTAGACGTGGCCCGTGACGGGGCCGCCGCCAGTGGCAGCGTAGTCAGCAATTTGTTCAGTCAGCCGGGCGTGGGTCAGCTCCAGCCAGGTCAGGTAGGTGGTGCCCAATAGGTAGGAGCGTTCGCGGCCCAGCCGTACCAGTTCCTTGTGCCAGGTGGCGTCTACCTCAATGGCGGCATCCTCAGGGTCTAAATCATCGCTATAGGCCTTCACCCGCTGTTGATCGCGGCGGTAGTCCAGCTCAGTGCTCAAGATCTTCAGCGCTACTTCCGGGCCCAAAATGCCGGTGAGTAAAAACCGCATCTGGAAATCGGAGTCGAGCGGACGCACCGTGGGCACATGGGGGGACAAAGCCCACTCTTTAAACGTTGCAACACCGGCATCGGTCAGCCGGTAAACCTTCGCGTCGGGCCCCGTGTTGCGGTGATCGATCACCAGATTCACCCAGCCCTTGTCAAGGCATTTAGTCAGTTGCCGGTAGATCTGGGACGGCTGGGGGGTGTAGCCGAAGAAGGGACCTTCTTGATTGAGCCACTTGTGCAGGTCGTAGCCTGCCATGGGCGTTCGCACCAAATGACCCAAAATAATGCACTCAAGCTTGTTAAGCACCGTGTTGCCTCTCCTCCTACTATGTGCTTAGAATCATAGCTGTCTAATGAACGGCTCGCAAAGAGTCAGGCAATATGTTCAACTTTGTACATGAAAATGTACCTAGTTCGGATGTTAGTGCGTCCAGCGTCACCCATGCAGATGTAAAACAAAGGAGTTTCCATGAAGGCACCTAAGCGGGCCTACCGGGTCTTAGCCCTGGCAGCTACGGCCGCAATTTTTCTATCCGGTTGCGGCGGCGCCAATGATAAACCGGCGGCAAACCCGTCAGAAGATGCCGTTCTGACCCTGGCCTCCGGTGTGGAGCCGCAGTCACTGGATCCCGCAATGTCGCGTGAAGCCCAGTTTGTACAGTACTTTCAGCCGGTTTTTGACACGCTCATTCGCCGCGATTCCAACGGTGACCTCCAGCCCATGCTGGCCACCAAGTGGGACATTGCCAAAGACGGCAAGGCTCTCACGTTGACTCTGCGCGAAGGAGTGAAGTTCACCGATGGCGGTGACGTCACCGCAGAGGCCGTCAAGGGTAACCTTGACCGGTTTAAGGCAGCTGGCGGACCGTTGGCTGGCGCCCTGGGTGCCGTGGAGAGCGTTGATGTCCTGGATCCTGCGACAGTGAAGCTGAACCTCTCCACCCCTGACCCGGCACTGCCGTACGCGCTGGGCGGGCCCAGCGGCTACATCCAGTCACCGGCCAACTTCGATGCCGCCACAGTGGACACCCAGCCGGTTGGCTCGGGCCCCTATGAGCTGGATCGCTCCGCAACCACCCCCGGTTCGCAGTACACGTTCGTGAAGAACGAGGATTACTGGGACAAGGACCTGGTGAAGTTTGCCAAGATCGTCATCAAGCCGATCAAGGATGAAAACGCACGCTTCAACGCTGTCCGTTCCGGCCAGGCTGACGGCATGATCGCCACAGCCAAGACGGTTAAGGCCGCCGAGTCCGCTGGCGTCACGGTCAAGATGGTTCCGGGTGACTGGCAGGGCTTGACGCTGCTGGACCGCGCCGGAAAGCTGTCCCCTGAGCTCGGCAAGGTTGAAGTCCGCCAGGCCATCAACTACGCCATTGACAAGGACGCAATATTGAAAAATGTTGCCCAAGGCTTTGGCAAAACCACCAGCCAGGTGTTCGGACCGTCCTCATCAGCGTTTGTTGAATCTCTGGACGGCGCCTACAGCTACGACGTTGACAAGGCCAAAGCCCTGCTCAAGGAAGCTGGCCTCGCCAACGGGTTCACCCTGAAGATGCCCACGTCCTCTGACATGGACCCCGCACTGGCACCGGCCATCAAGGATCAGCTCGCCAAGGTGGGCATCACTGTTGACTGGGTGGACATCCCCTCGGCCCAGTACCAGCCGGAGCAGCAGTCAGGCACGTACGCTGCCGCCTTCACAGCGTTCGGCCAGCCGGTAGTTGCTTGGTCTGCAGTGAACTCCATGGTGACTGAAAATGCGCCGTGGAACGTTTTCCACTCCAGCACTCCGGAGACCAAGACGCTGATTGCGGATGTTCTCGCCAGTGATGAGGATGCTGCCGGCGCCAAGTTGGCGGAACTGAACAAGTACTTGGTGGACAATGCCTGGTTTGCACCCTGGTACCGCATTGATCAGCCGTACTTCATCTCCAAGAACGTCACCGTGACTGTCCAGAACGGCCAGCCGGTTCCGTCGATCTACAACTTCGCCCCGGCGAAGTAAAAACCCGCACCACAGACGGCGGCGGCCGGATACCCGGCCGCCGCCACCCTAACCTTCCAAGGATTGGCCCTTGATTTCCTACATCTTCCGGCGCATCGGGTCGGGCATTGCATTGGTGGCAGCTGCCTCCTTCATTGTGTTTGCCTTGATGCTTGCCAACAGCGAGCACGTGGCGCGCAATATTCTCGGTGACCAGGCCTCAGTAGAACAGCTGGCAGCCAAGCAGGCTGAACTGGGCCTGAATGATCCCATGATTCTCCAATATCTGCACTGGCTCCTTGGTGCGGTTCAAGGCGATCTGGGTCAGTCCTGGTTCAATGCCGAATCGGTCAGCTACCTGCTGGCAACCCGCGTCCCTGTGACACTTTCCATTGCCGTGGGCACTGTCATCATCTCCACCGTCATCTCCGTTGTGGTGGGCATAGTTGCGGCACTGTACAGGGGCTGGCTGGACAAACTGCTGCAAGTGGTTTCAGTGGCGGGCCTGGTCTTTCCAGGCTTCTGGCTGGCGCTTGTTCTGGTGGTCAAGGTGTCCATTGACTGGGGCCTGGTACCCGCCACCGGGTACACACCCTTCGGCGAATCGCTCAGTGGCTGGCTACTAAGCCTGACGCTTCCTGTCTTCTCACTGGCCATCGGCGCTGTTGCGGGCCTGTCCCAACAAGTGCGCAGTGCCACCATCGCGGTACTGGAGATGGACTACGTGCGCACTTTGCGTAGCCGTGGCCTGTCCGAGGCAAGCGTGCTGTTCCGTCACGTCCTGCGCAATGCCGCACCCCCCACACTGACGGTCATGTCCTTGAACTTCATTGCCCTGATGTCAGGGGCTGTCATGATTGAGCGCGTCTTTGCCCTTCCCGGACTCGGTAGCATCGCCGTGGACGCCACGGGTGTTGGAGACATTCCGATCGTTGTAGGCGCCGTGGTGATCTCCGTTGTCATTGTTGTCATTGTCAACCTGCTCATTGACCTGATCAATGGGTGGCTGAATCCGAAAGTGCGGTTGTCATGACCCAAGCCCTAGAACCCGCAACCGCGGCACCCAAGAGCGCATCCGCTCAGCGGCAGGGCCTTGGCTCCCGCATTGCCTCCTCTCCCATGGCGGCAATTTCCCTGGGCGTGCTGGCCTTCATAGTCCTGGCCGTCATCCTGGCACCGCTGCTGACACGTTTTGACCCCTCCGTCTCGGATATTGGCCAGGCCCTGCTGGGCCCCAGCCCCGAGCATTGGCTTGGCACGGATAGTGCCGGCCGTGACGTCTTTTCCCGCATTGTTTACGGCGGCCGTATTACCTTAGGCGGCGCCGCCTTGGCTCTGATTGTGGCCATGGCCATTGGCGTGACCACGGGCTTGTTTGCCGGCTACTTTGGCGGCGCACTGGATTCCAGCGTTGACTGGGTCTCCAACTTGCTCATTGCCCTTCCCAACATCATGATCCTGCTGGCCGTCCGTGCCGCCTGGGGCTCCAACGTGTGGCTGAGCATGACCGTGTTTGGCGTACTGATGGCCCCCGGCTTCCACCGGCTGGTCCGCGCCATTGTCAGCGGCGTGCGCAACGAACTTTATGTTGATGCTGCCCGGGTATCCGGGCTGTCGCTGACCCGCATCCTGGGCCGTCACGTTCTGGTGGCTATCCGAGCACCCATCATCATTTACGCGGCCCTGGCCGGCGTGGTAGTCATTGGCGTGCAATCCGGTCTGGACTTCCTGGGCTTGGGAGACGTCACTGTTCCCAGTTGGGGAACCATGCTCAACGAAGCCCTCGTCAACCTTTACATTGCCCCCGGCCTGATGCTGTGGCCCGGCATCGCCTTGGGCGTTGTCAACGCCGCACTGATCATCTTCGGCAACAGCCTTCGGGACGCCTTGGAAGACCGGCCGCGGGTACGCCGTCGCAGTACCTCTTCAGCCAAGCAGTCCGCCAAGAAGAACGACGCCGTCACGCCCGCAGCGCCGGAACCCGCGGCTTTCGCTGGGGGGCAGAGCCCTGTTCCCGGCTTTGATGAGGTCCCGGACGGCAGCGTTCTGGCTGTGCGTGGGCTCCGGGTTGGATACCCTAGCGCGGATGGGATCAAGGACGTTGTCAACGGCGTATCCCTGGGTGTGCGGCGGGGTGAAATCCTTGGTCTAGTGGGTGAATCCGGCTCCGGAAAAACTCAGACCGCGTGGGCAATTTTGGGCCTGCTTCCTTCCGGGGGACGGGTCACCGGCGGCACAATTGAGATCGCCGGTCAATCGCTGCCCGGATTGTCCAAGGGCGCCATGCGCTCCATGTTGGGCAAAAAAGTGGCCTATATTCCGCAGGAGCCCATGTCCAATCTGGACCCTTCGTTCAAGATTGGCTTCCAGCTGGTGGAGCCATTGCGCAAGCAGTTGGGCCTGTCCGCCAAGGACGCCAAGGCCAAGGCGCTGGCCATGTTGGATCGGGTGGGCATTGCCGATCCGCAGCGTACTTTTGACTCCTACCCGCACCAGATCTCCGGCGGCATGGCACAACGTGTGCTCATTGCCGGCGCTGTGGCGTGTGATCCGGATGTTCTGATCGCCGATGAGCCCACTACTGCGCTGGATGTGACTGTTCAAGCCGAAGTTCTTGATCTGCTGCGCGAACTGCAGAAGGAAAAAGACATGGCAGTGGTCATGGTGACTCACAACTTTGGTGTGGTGGCCGATCTTTGTGACCGCGTTGCCGTCATGAAACTGGGCCAGATCGTGGAACAGAACACCGTTGAGGTGCTCTTTGCCAACCCGCAACACCCGTATACGCGCATGCTCCTTGAGGCCGGGCTGGAAGACAAGACGCCCCGCACCCGGCTGCTGCGGCCCGTAGATGAACCACTTCAGGAGGCTGCACTGTGAGTGCTCCATTGCTCCAGGTAAGTAACCTGGTCACCGAATACCCCGTCAAAGGTTGGCGCAAGCCCCCCGTGCGTGTCCTGAAGGGCATCAACCTGGACGTCAAAGCCGGCGAGACCGTGGGCCTGGTGGGGGAGTCGGGTTCCGGTAAAACCACCATTGGCCGTGCTGTCCTGGGCTTGGCGCCTGTGAGCGAAGGCAGTATCACCTTCAACGGGCAGGACATCTCTCACCTCAGTGGGGCGGCACGCCGTCAGGTCAGCCGCGATATTCAGGTGGTTTTTCAGGATCCATACACCTCTCTTAACCCGGCCATGACCATTGCGGACATCCTCTCCGAGCCGCTCATTGTCCAGGGCAAAGGAAAAGCAGAAGCCCGGGCCAAAGTTGCCGGACTGCTGGAACGGGTGCATCTGCCCGCAGATGCAGGGACGCGCCTGCCACGGGAATTTTCCGGCGGCCAGCGCCAACGCGTGGCCATTGCCCGGGCCCTGGCCATGGAACCTAAGCTGATTGTCTGCGACGAACCTGTCTCTGCGTTGGATCTGAGCACCCAGGCACGGGTCCTTGACTTGTTTTTGGAAATCCAGGAACAGACCGGCGTGGCCTACCTGTTCATCTCGCATGATCTGGCCGTGGTTCGGCACTTGAGTCACAGGGTTTGTGTGCTCTACCGTGGAGAAGTCATGGAAATGGGGGACGCCGCCGAGGTGACGGAAAACCCGAAGAACGATTACACCCGGCGCCTGCTGATGGCATCTCCCATTGCCGATCCCGTCCGCCAGCGCCAGCGCCGGCAGGAGCGGCTGGCAATGGCGGCAACGGCCAGCACCGCCTAAGCACTGCCGGCAGAGGAACTCCTTCTGCCACCGCCGGTCCCTTAAACTGGGGCCGGCGCACCTTATTTAAGCCACGGAATTTAGCCCACAGAGTCTAATCCACAGTTTTTAACCCCCAGACGGAAACGGATGCACCCATGAATGAGACAGCAGCCCCGAGCACACACGGGCCCGTGGTGGTCCCCGCCCTTCAGCGCTGGAGCGCCGGTGATGGCACCGTGACTGTGGCCGATGGCTGCCAGGTGCACTGGAACCATGATTCCCTGGCCGAGCTGGCACATCAGCTGGTGGAGGAGGTTGCTGAAGTGGCTGGCATTAGCGCCACAGTTTCAGGGCAGAACACTGCCGGGCAGGCCGGGCCTGGGGCGCTCGGTGAACTGGGCGCCGGGGTGAACATTGTGCTGTCCTTGAATCCGGCGGTTGACTTTGGCACAGACCACGCCACAGCGGATCAGGAAGGTTATGTGCTCAGGGTGGGCAACGGCGTCGTGCTTGAAGCACGGACGCTGACAGGTATCTTTTGGGGCACCCGCTCACTGCTGCAGATGCTGCTTGCCTCCCGCGAACTGCCGTGCGGCACGGCCGTGGACTGGCCCAACTACCCGGTACGTGGATTCATGCTGGATGTTGGGCGGCGGTTCTCGCAGACAGCGTTCCTTTCGGACATGGTGCGGTACATGGGCTGGTTCAAGCTCAACACGTTCATGGTGCACCTCAACGATAATGAGATTGCCAAGGACACCAAGCGCAGCTGGGATGTGGCCCAGGCGGCGTTCCGGCTCGAGTCCGAGAACCCGCAGTTTGCCGGGCTGGCGGCCACGGATGGCAGCTACACCCGGGCGCAGTGGGATGCACTGGAGGACCTTGCGGCAGCTCACCACGTGAACCTGATCCCCGAGATCGATGTCCCCGCCCACGCCCGCTCGCTCATCAAGTGGAAGCCGGAGTTGGGGCTCAACGGTGGGGATTCGGACATGCTGGATTTGTCCCGCCCGGAAGCCACAGAGCTGGTCAAGGAATTGTTCAGTGAATTTGTGCCGTGGTTTAGAAGCCCCGTGGTGCACTTTGGCGCCGATGAATACGCCAAGGACCACGAACCCGAGTACCGCCAGTTCTTCAATGGCATCAGCGCCCACCTCCGGTCCTTGGGCAAGGCACCCATGGCCTGGGGGAGCCTGAGCACCATGGCCAACGGCGCCGGCCACCCCGAGAGCGGGTATAGCCGCGAAGTGACAATCTGTTCCTGGAACAATGACTGGTACAGCGGCCAAGCCGCCGTGGCTGACGGCTACAACATCATCAACACCAATGATGATCTGTTGTACATTGTTCCGTTTGCCGATTACTACCACGGTGGTGCGCTGGACGGGCAGCTGCTCTTCGATACGTGGGAGCCGCACGTTTTTGGTGAAGGCAAGAACCTCTACCCGCAGCACCCCCAGTTGCTCGGGGCAGCCAGCGCACTGTGGAATGATCTTGTTCTCAAGGACTATGACGAGCACGTCATGCACGCCATGATGGAGCCTGCCTTCGGGTTGCTGGCCCAGAAGATGTGGCGCGGTGTGGTGCCCGGAATGGACTATGACACGTTCATGACGCGCTCTTCTGCGGTGTCCCGCTGGCCCGGGCGCGAATTCCTGAAGTAAGTAGCTCCTGAGTTGTTGCGGAGAGTAGCGCTGGCGTAGCGCCGTGCGCCGTCGAATCTGGCTGTGCTGGACGGGAATAACCCGGGCAGCACAGCCGTTGACTCCGGTAGATGCAAACGCATGAAACAAGGAGTAGATGTGCAGCGTACCGTAGTTGTTATTTCAGCCGGTCTGGGCGTTCCGTCAAGTACACGGATGCTTGCAGATCAACTAGCTGCCGAGGTGCGTTCGCGCGTTTCTGCTGCAGGAGCCGAGCCGGTCATTGATGTTATTGACCTTCGCGACTACGCCACTGACATTGCCAACAACATGGTCACCGGTTACGCCGGGCCTACTTTGGCAGAGGTCATTGCGCGTGTGGAAGCGGCCGATGCCATGATCGCTGTAACGCCCACGTTCAGTGCCTCATACTCGGGGCTGTTCAAGTCCTTTTTTGACATTCTGGATCCGAAACTTCTTGACGGCATGCCTGTTCTCTTCGGTGCAACTGGTGGATCCTCCCGCCACTCCCTGGTTCTTGACATGGCTATTCGTCCGCTGTTTAGTTACTTGCGTGCCAACACCATGCCCACCGCCATTTATGCCTCCCCAGAGGACTGGGGCGGATCCGGCACTGACCCACTCGAGCAGCGAATCGGGCGGGGGGCTGCCGAGCTGGTTGCCGTCCTGCTCGGTGAGGAGCACCGTGCCGGGAATCCCGATCACAAGGCCAAAAGGGCGCAGCGGCAGATGAGCGAGGCTTCATCCCTGCCGTTTGAGGAACTGCTTGCCCAGACACAACGCCGCTAAGTGCTGATGTGCAAGGCAGCTAAGTGCTAACTTGCGGGCCCGCTCACAGCTAGAAGATGGGTTGCTCGGGTTTTACCGTCAGTGGCGGCGGATCCAGAGTGTCAAGGACCACCATGAGTGCAGTGCGGTAAATCTCGGGATGGATTTCAGGGCTGGCGTGGCCCGTGTGTGGGACGTTATAGACAAAGTGCGGGTTGCTCGGCAGCAGTGATTCCCAGCCGCGGATTGCTTGGGCGGCGTTGACAATGAAATCCTCAGGATCGTAAATCAGCCCGATCCCCGTACTGGTGGGTACATCGCCGTCGTACTGGCGGGGAAAGGCCTGCAGAAACGTGGCCTGGGTGGTGCTGAGAATGAGCGAATTGTTGTTTGGGTCAAAGGATCGGGCCACACCGCTGCGTGCTGCTTCATACATGCCCTGACCGTTGGGATTAGCGAGCCCGCCCCAAAGCCCCGCGGCCAAGCGCCCTACCAGGCCCAGATACGGCACCACTTTGCCGGCAATCGAGATGTATTCCTTGCCGGGATCCAAGGTATCGGCCACATCACTGGGGCTGGAGCCCATCACAATAACCCGCACCTTGACCCCAATCTGGGTCAACAAAGAGGCCAGCACCACGGCGGCCATCCCGCCAAAGCTGTCTCCGTAGAAATACACGGTGTCTATTTTGCGTGCAAAAACATCGCGCTGGATGGCGATGAAGAGCGAGGCTATGTCAATGCCCTCGTTGGAATAGCCAATAAAGGATGCTGAGGCTCGCTGGTTCATGGCCGGTTGCAGTGCTTGAAGTTTGCGCCCGGCATCGCGGTAGCTGACCCGGAATCCACCGAGCAAGTACCAGGTCTTACCTGGGAAACGGGCGGCTGCTACCTTGTTCTCGTCATTGTCCGGGGTGGTGATGCGGTACTGGCTGCGCTCAGTGAACCGGGCATCCAAGGCAATGTTGGCTTGAAAAGCCGTGGTGAGGGCGCCTGCGCCCATGGTGAGAAAGAACAGCCGGCGCGGTACATCGGGTATCTGGTGCGCAGGCTTAGCAGGACGCTCGGGCCGTTCCGGCTCGTGGTCCCGGTGCTGTTCGCTGTTAGGGGCTGTGCTTGCTGTCATATTAAGTCACAGCCATTGTGTCACGCTTCGCCGGTCACAGATCACGGCCTGTCTGCGGGCTCGTTGACCACGCCCGGTAGAATCAGCCTCGTGAATGAGCACTCATCTGTTCCCAGCGCTGACCTCCCGCAGACACCCTGTGCCGGGGGCGCAAGTGGGCGCCGGTATTCGGGTTTGGAGCCATCCGAGCGGACTCAAGAGCGGTACCAGAAGTTCATTGAATCGGGGACGGGAGTCTTTGGCACTGTGGGCTACTCCGCTGCCAAGGTTAAGACGTTGTGCCAGGGCGCGGGTCTGAGTGAACGCTATTTTTATGAGTCCTTTGAATCTCGTGAGCATCTACTCACTGTTGTTTACGCCCAGTTGTCGATTAAGTTGATGAAACACGTAAAGTCCGCTCTGCAGGATCCTGAGGCGACGCTGCACGAAGCCATCCGAGCCAGTCTGGGCGCAGTTGTTAGATTTATGTTGGCGGATCCTCGCCATGCCCGGATCATGTTGGTGGAAGTGGTTGGCGTTTCTGCTGAGCTTGAAGTGAAGCGTCACGAGATTTTGAAAGAATTTGCTGGCCAATCGATGGCCATGCTCTTGCTGTTGGCTGGGGTTTCCCCGGAAGGGACTGTAGAACGGCCGGCGGGCGCTGTTGCGGGCGCTGTTGCGGGCGTGCCGCCGGGCGCTGACGCGGGCGCTGGAACCGCCCTAGAACGTCGCAGTGAAAAAGCCGCGCCGGCCACTGTGCTGGACTTTGCCAGGCTCACTGCCGTCTCCATGGTGGGCGGAGTTAACAACATGCTCCTTGACGCGGTGCTCGAGGGCGCTGCTGTTAACGTGGAACGGATCGTTGAGGTCTCCTACCAACTGGTCTTCAATGCCTCGGCCGGTATTCGCAAGCTGGCCGCCGCGCCGTTTTAGCGTTTGTCAGGCCTGTGAGCACATGTTGCCACACATAACCTTAGGTAGCTTGTGATCAAGGTGACAGGATGGTGCTATGTCATTTCCACAACTATTTGCCGCGTACTGGTGGTTACTTTTCCCTCTCGGGGGCATGGGGGTAGGTGCCTTCAAAGCGCTACTTTCCTCCCGCGATCGTGCCCATGAGCGCAAGATCGAAATGTACAAGCTTAAACATCCCGAAGTTGCCGGGCTTGACGTTTCCATCCATCACAACACGGAGGAAAAGGTCCCGCCTGCTCATCCGGATGTCACCACCGCGGACGTGGAGAAGGTCATGGCTGATCACGATGAAGTCAACCGGCGCTGGCTGCGCTACGAGCTTGATATTGCCAAACTTATTGACTTTCCCATGATGAGTGACGTCCGCGAACCCCTGACCGTTGCCTTTCTTCGGGCCAAGCGCGACGCCGATGGCTTGCGTCCGCTCAATGTCGCTGAGATTCCGTCCAAGAGCAGGTGGGACGATTACCGCAACGCCGTCAACGCCTTCGCTGTGGCGTTTGACGTGGCTGAAATGGAAGCCCGCCGCATCAAGGACTCGGGCTTCAGCACTGACGAACGCCAACGGCTGGGGACGGCCCGCAAACTCATCAACATCGCTGAAAACGATGCTGCCACTGCGGCAGAACGCCAAACGGCCATCAAACGGGTCCGGCGTGAGCTCGATGGCGTGATTGTGCTTCCCGACGTCACCTTAGCTTCCCTCGAGCAGCAGGTGGCACGGATGATCGAGGGCCCGGAAAGTGGTACGGACACGCACCCCTGAGCCGGCCTTCTGCTGGTTCCGCCTAGAATGCCACGAGCCTGGATGCCACGTTCGGTATGCGCATGGCCTGGTCCGAAGCTGGCGCGGGGTTACTTTGGACTGCCTGGAGCAGACCCATTGGATGTCCGGCTTGCTCAATATCAGGCGAAGCGGACGTGTTTCAGCCAAGCCGCGCAATCGAGGTTGTGGGTTCTGGAAAAGCCGATCCGCCCCCCTGTGGCATCAGCTCATGGGCGTCCCCTTCCAGGGTGAGTGGTTCATAGAGTCAGCGGCCAACGGCGCCGCCCATCATGACAACCCCCACGGGGTAAGCTGATGATTTGGTCCGGAACAACCTGATGATGATTGAGGGCTTGCCGTGTCTGCGTATTTCCTTCGCAATGCTTTTTCAGCGCCCTGAACTCATGCTCAGCTGGGTTAGCCAGGGACTTGAGAGGATAAGCACCAGCTCTAGCGTCCAGCAAGGCGCATAGAGAAAGTCCAAGGTGAGCAGCGCCGGAATTTGCCTTCAGAACGTTGTCAGCTGGTCCCAATTTAGGGGATGTATGCTGAAATCCGTTCTAAGGATGCGCAATGCAACGTACAACAGTTATTACAGGTGCCAGTGACGGTATTGGCGCCGCCGCCGCAAAAATGTTGGCCAACCCGGGGGACACTCTGGTGCTGGTGGGCCGCTCACCAGAGAAAACCAAGGCTATTGCCCACGAGCTGGAATGCGATTATTTCGTTGCCGACTTCACGGAACTAGACCAGGTGCGGACGCTGGCCGCTGAATTGTCCACGAAGTATCCGCGCATCGATGTGCTGGCCAACAACGCCGGCGGCGTCATGGGGCATCGCGAAGTCACAGTTGACGGGCATGAGAAAACTTTTCAGGTCAACCACCTGGCACCGTTCCTGCTGACCACCTTGCTGATTGAGAAGCTCGTAGCTGACCGGGCAACTGTCATCAACACCTCCAGCGCCGCGCACAAGGTGATGGCTAAGTTCGACATTGATGACCTCGACGCCGTGAAGCACTACAGCACCAACGCCGCCTACGGAAACGCGAAGCTGGCGAACATCTTCTTTACCAAGGAACTGCAGCGCCGCTACGGCGACCACGGAGTTAATGCTGTTGCCTTTCACCCGGGCATAGTGGGAAGCAACTTTTCAGCGGATTCGGCGGGCCCCATCAAACTTATGTACAGTTCGGTGGCCAAGAAGTTCCTCCTTACCTCAGCTGAGGGCGCGGATACTCTCGTGTGGCTTGCCACCACGCAACCGGGTACTGATTGGACTCCGGGGGAGTACTACGTGCGCCGGAAACTGACCAAGACCAGCCGCCAAGCACAAGATCCCGCACTAGCGCTCCAGCTCTGGGAACACAGCGCAGCCATGGTCCAGTGACGAAGCAACAGTGAGCAAGAAACAGTGACCGGAAGAGCAGAATCCACAAAGCAGTGCTTAGGAGAGCAGGCGCCCGCCTGTGTAGACACCTTCGGCTAGTTGCTCCACCAGCCAAGGGCTGAAGGCGAACGGCGTGGCCGTGACTGCTTCCTCAACGTCCACCACGTCGCTCCAGGCCCAGTCACACACTTCCTCGGTGTTGGGTGTGAGGGGGGCATCGCTGTCATAAACAGCGGTAAAAACGGGACAGATTTCATTCTCCACAATCCCTGACGCGTCCGTAGCCTGGTACCTGAAGTCCGGAAGTGCCGGCTGAATGTTGGTCACGGTGATGTTCAATTCCACGGCGGCGCGGCGAATGATCGCTTCTTCGAAAGATTCGCCCGGGGCTGGGTGGCCGCAGAAGGAATTTGTCCATACGCCCGGCCACGTCAGCTTCGTGAGCGCGCGGCGGGTCAGCAAAGTGCGGCCCTGGGAATCGAAAAGGTGGCAGGAGAAGGCCAGATGCAGGGGCGTTTGTGCCGTGTGGACCAGCGACTTGTCCGCGCTGCCCATCTCAGCGCCGTTGTCATCTAATAACCTGACCAGCTCAATTTTTTGACCCATGATGGGACCAGTTCCTTCCGTTCGCAGCAGTTCTAGCACGGCCTGTACGTCTTTCCTCCGGGCGCATAGCACCGGGGTCCAGTGTATCCGGGGTAACCGCCGCCGGAGTCTTGCGCCGTGGGCTGGTAGGCAGGCGGAACGTAAGGTGCCGGAGCTGGCGGAACGTAGACGGGTGGAAGGTTGCGGATCCGTTCAGCGTCGGCAGCCTGGGCGGCCACTGTGATCACAGCGGCCGTTGCTGCTGTTGTGGAGCCCGCTGTGGCCGGGCTGCAGTATCCAAGGATTGTGTGGCTGCAGAAATTTGCGCATCGTGGACAGGTGGGAGGAATGTTGAGTTCTTGCCCACGGTTACGGCTGAGCCAAGTCCCACCCTGGCGATCTCAGCGCTGACAAATGCGTCACTTGAGGTGAAAACGGCAGCCAGTATGCGGGCGTCCTTGTCCGTCCGTTCAACGTCATACATCAACTTGATCTTGGCATCCACGGGAAGCAACTCGCGCAGGAAGTCTGTGGTGTCCCCGCTGCAGGCGGTGGTGCCGAAAACCATCGCGGCGGTGAGCCCCATTGCGGCCAGAAAACGACTGCTGGAAAATCTCATGCTGCGCGTCATGGAAATATTTGTACCTAAAGAATGCCAGGAGTCATTGAGGACTCGATGACTGTCCAGTTTACGGGCGTCACCGGCTACGGTTTCACCACGTCATGCGGTACTACGGCATGGAGTTCATAGCCCCCCGTCTGCAGCTTCCAGTAGTGCAGCCGCAGCGCCCCCGCCGTTCCCTGCTCCACATAGAGGCGCCAACACACGTCCTCGCCTCGAAGAGTGGGGGCGGCATGGGCACCGTCATTGAGCCGCAGAACATGAGGTTCGCGTTTACGCAGCGGACCCTGCCGGTCTGCCACCAGATCCACCACGGCACGCAAAGTCTTGTTGCGTTGTTGCTCCGTCAGCGCCGCCCACGACTCCAGGAACTGTGGGCTGCTGCTGAAATTTCCCAGCGGATGGAGACGCTTTTCGGCCGCAGGAACCATCCGAGCCCAGAGCGCAAGCAGATCAAAATTGAACTGCTCCTCCGGATCCAGAAACAGTTTTTCAGGCGTACTTTCAGTCCTGGACGTGGCGGAACGGCGCTGTCTGCGGACCTGCACCAGTGCCTCGCGCGTTTTGGCCAGATCCGTTTTGAGGACCTCCACTTGATGCTCGGCCAAATGCAGTTCTCGGGCAAGCTCACCGGAGCCGCGGCGCTCCTCCTTGAGCTGATCCTGCAGCGCCCGGGCCACCTGATCCGTAGCGCCCTGCCGCTTCGCCGCTGCCAGCAACTCGGCAATGGTGTGCCGGGCGGCCTCCAGCTGCATTTGTGTGCTTTGCAAAGCGGAGCGTCGTTGGGCTGGGCTGAGTAGGGATTCCTGTTGGGAAAGGTCGACGCCGGACAGACCCGCCGCGCCGTTATCGAGGGGGACCTGGGGGGAAGGGGAGGCAACGGCCGTGCCGGTGGTGAAGATGGAAGCGTAGGGCCGGTTCGCCTCCAGCCAGGGCGGGCCCCCGCGCAGGAGAGCAGGGGCGCGGACGGCTGGTTCGTCGTCGTCCACGTCCAGCATGGAGAGCCGGACCGCACCGTTCTCATACAAAACACGGACTCGGACCACCTCGCCCTCGGTCAGTAGATCTTCGGCGGAATCCAGGTCATTGGAGGAGATCCGCTCCACACCGATGCGGAAATCACTGCCAGGCCAAAGTTGCACCCAGGCGTGGCGGGGACTGACGGACTTGACACGGCCCAGTGCCACATCGCCTTGTTGATAGACGGTGACGGGGGAGGGGTGGGGCAGCAGGAGCGCCTTGATGTCCAGGACGTGGGTGGCCGGGTTGAGTACTCCCGTGAGCTCTTGGCCCTTTGCCACCAGCCAATCCAGCGGAATGCCGGGTAGTAGATCCTCGCTACGGATGAGGGCCGTTTCGCCGCCAGGAAGTAGCTCCACCAGGGCCCTGTCCTCGCCCGGGAAGCCCTTGACCACCGCTGGCGAAATCACGGGCAGGGACGCCGTGTGGGGCCGTGATGGGTTGAAGCGTTGGGCCGCTAGAACCTCATGCTCAAGGGTGTCGTACAGCTGTGGCAATGCGGTGCTCCGGTGCAAAAGATGAGGACGGGAAACTCTCTCCAGCCATCGCTCGCCGTGCGGATAGACCCGGGCTCCTGTGCCGTAAATGTGGAGGCGCGAGGGCAGACCCTTTTCCAGCTGGTGGGTTTCATCCCCATTGACCACCATGAAGGTCCGGGCTTCTTGACCCAGCCGGGCGGCCAGCACATGCGGATCAATACGAAATTGTTGTTCCGGGATGTGGGAGATGACTAGCACCGTGACGTTGCGCTGTGGATCCATCAGGAGCGCAGCCAGCGCTTTGCCACTCAGTTGTTCCACGGCAGGGTGTTCCGCCGCGGGCTGTGCTGGGGCGGGGTGGCTGAGGGACTCTGGTGCCGGGAGCCTCTTCCTGTTTTTCTGTGCAGGCATGGGGCTCCTTCCATCGTTTGCGCCGGATCGTCGTAGTGACATACCTTACAGCGCGCCCATGCTGCCAATGGCTCAGGGGTGGCAGGTTACGCCCTTTTGGATCATCTCATTTGAGTCTGCGAGTAACGTTTGAGCCACATTATTCCTATTCGTTTGGATGAATGGCGCTAAAAGGGTTTTGCTGAAAGCTGATGGCTTAGGGGTGCCATCGGATCGAATTGATCCGATCGGACAGTCCTGCCGGGGCTGGGCAATTTGCTTGGCCGTAGTGAAAGTTCACTGGGGTAGGTTTGCATCAATGAGTGTGAGCCGGGTTACATTCCCGTCTTTCGCCCAAGGAAATATAGGCTCACGCAAGCCTCTGCCACCATCCATGGCGGGGCCGGCGGATCAGGTCAAGGACGGTTACATGCTCTTACTTTTGGCATCATGGCGGGCCCCGGTCAGCCCCGGTGCAATCCTCCTCAAGGCTGAAGTAAGGCCCGCGCAATGATCGGGTTCATTGCCAAGCGCTTCATTAATTACGCGATCCTTTCAGCCATCGCCACGCTCAGCGCCTATGTCTTGGCCAGCATCATCTTGAACCCGGCTGCGCGCTACCTAGGCCGTAATCCGCGCCCCAGTGATGCCACCATCAACTCCATCCTGGATGGCTTGGGCGTCAACCCGAACACCCCCTGGGTGGAGCGGCTGTGGGCCTGGATTGTGCGGCTCGTGACCGAAGGGTCCTTGGGCGACACCATTCATAACACTTCAGTGATCAGTGAGATCGCGGCCCGCGCCGGAACCAGTCTGCGGCTGTTGATTTTAGGTACCGTCATTGCTGCGATTGTAGGTGTGACACTGGGCGTGTGGGGTGCGGTGCGTCAGTATAGATTCAGTGATCAAGCCATTTCCGTAGCCTCCTTCACCATTCTTGCCACACCAGCATTTGTCCTAGGCATCTTGTTGATGATTGTTGCCACGTTGCTCAATAACTTCCTGGGTGTTCAGCTGATCAGCTTCACGGGCGAATACACCCCAGGGCTCGATGGCGGCTGGTGGGTCCAATTCGGGGATCGAGCCGGGCACCTGTTGCTGCCAACCATCTCGCTGGCCCTCATGGGGGCTGCCGGATATTCCAGATACCAGCGCAGCGCCATGCTGGATGTACTGGCTGCGGACTACATCCGGACCGCACGTTCCAAGGGGCGAACCCGCGGTTCGGCGCTTGTCCGTCACGGCGTCCGGGTAGCCCTGATCCCCATGTCCACCTACTTTGCCTACTCCTTCGCCACGGTCTTGGCCGGTGCCGCCGTCACCGAACTTGTGTTCAGCTGGCACGGTATGGGCGAATTGCTGGTCCAATCGATTTCCCAAAGCGATATTAATGCCTTTACGGGAGCCATCTTGTTCAACGCCATCCTGATCCTGATCGCCGGAACATTGGCCGATGTTGTGTATGCGGCCCTTGACCCGAGAGTGCGGGTGTAGCCATGTCCATGCTTGATGAAATGCCGGCACCCGATGCTACTGCGGTCATTACAGACGTGGTGCATTCGGCAAAGCCTGTCTCCCGTCTGCGTCTGGTCATGGCCCGGCTGCGCAGCACACCGCGGTTCTGGGTGGGCATCATTGGCCTGGGCGCCATCATCCTGTGGGCCATCTTTGGCCTTGTTCCCAACGCCTGGAACTACACGGATCTGGATATTTACAACATGGGATCAAGCCCCAGCCGGCTCCATTGGTTTGGCACCAGTGACATTGGCGAAGACATTTACGCCCAAACTATTGTGGGCCTGCGCAAGTCACTGATCATTGGCCTCTTGGTGGGCCCCTTGGCCGCCATTGTGGCCGGTGTGGTGGGTGCCGTGGCAGGCTACCTTGGCGGTTGGTGGGACAGGGTTATTGTCTGGGTCATCGATCTACTATTGGTGCTGCCGAGCTTGTTCCTGTTCATCTTGCTTAGCCCAATTTTCAAGCAACTGTCCTGGGTGGCGCTGATCTTCCTCCTGGCAGGCTTTGGCTGGATGATCATGGCCAGGGTCATCCGGGCCCAAACCCGCTCGCTGCGCGAACGCGACTTCATCAAGGCCGCCCGCTTCATGGGTGTGGATACCTGGACCATCATCCGTAGGCATGTGCTGCCCAACGTCTCTTCGCTGCTGATCATCGACGCGACGCTTGGCGTAGGTGCTGCAATCCTCAGTGAGACCACCCTGAGCTTCTTCGGCTTCGGCATCCAAGCCCCTGACGTTTCCTTGGGCACCCTCTTGGCGGCAGGCCAGAGTGCAGCCGCCACCCGCCCTTGGCTGTTCATTTTCCCCGCAGCCATCCTTGTCTTCACAGTCCTCTCAGCCAGCCTTGTTGGCGATGCGCTCCGAGATGCCGTAGACCCGACCTCGGGAGTCAACCGTGACTGAAAACCTGATCGACCCCGCAGCAAGCAATGAAACCAGCCCGTCAGTACGCCCCGGCCCCACACAGCCGAATCCGTCAAATCACCTGCTGGAAGTCCGCGACCTCCATGTCACCTTCCCTCAGCCGGGCGGGGCAGTCACAGCCGTGCGGGGAGTTAGCTACCATGTGGACCAGGGTGAGTTTCTGGGGATTGTGGGTGAATCCGGATCCGGAAAGTCTGTCTCCTCGCTGGCCGTCATGGGCCTGCTGCCCTCGAACGCAAAAATCAGTGGAGATATCCTCTTTGAAGGCAAATCACTGCTGGGTCGCAGCGATAAGGAAATGTCCAAGCTGCGCGGCGAGGGCATCTCCATCATTTTCCAGGACCCGCTTTCGGCGCTGACCCCCGTTTACACCATTGGGGCGCAAATTTCTGAGGCTCTGCGATTGCATGACCGCAAGCTCTCCAAAGCTGCCGCCAACGCACGCGCCGTGGAACTGCTCAAGGTGGTGGGCATCCCCAATCCGGAGCGCCGCGCCCAAGCTTTCCCGCACGAATTTTCCGGCGGTATGCGCCAACGCGCCATGATTGCCATTGCCATTGCAAACAATCCGCGGCTCATCATCGCCGATGAACCAACCACTGCCCTTGATGTGACCATCCAGGCGCAGATCCTGGAAGTGCTGCAGAAGGCGAAGGACATGACAGGTGCAGCCGTGGTGCTGATCACCCATGATCTGGGTGTGGTGGCAGGGAATGCGGACAGGCTCGCCGTCATGTACGCGGGGCGGATTGTGGAGACCGGGACCGTGGATCAAGTGTTCCACGCACCGTCCATGCCGTACACCGTGGGGTTGTTGCGTTCCATGCCGAACCTGGCCACGGCCGGGCATACCCGGCTGGTGCCGCTGGAGGGCCGTCCGCCCCAATTGAGCAACCTGGCGCCAGGGTGCCCCTTTGCGCCCCGGTGCCCGGTAGTCATTGAGGCCTGCCGTTCCACCGAGCCGCCCTTGACAGTCATCGGGGAGGACCCGCTGAACTCTGCCGCCTGCCTGCGTGTAGCCGAAATAGCCTCAGGCCAGCTGGACCGTACCAAGCTGTACCCTGTGCCTGAACCTGTCGCCACTGCGGAACGGGCCTTAGTGGCCCCTGAAACAGTGCTGGATGTGGCGGGGTTGGAACGCCATTTCCCCTTATCCAAGGGTTCGGTGTTCAAACGCACTATAGGTACCGTGCGGGCCGTGGACGGTGTCAGCTTTGACCTGCGGACAGGGCAAACTTTGGGACTGGTGGGTGAATCCGGCTGTGGGAAGTCCACCACTGTCATGGAGATCTTGGAACTCACCAAGCCTCAAGCCGGGCAGGTCAGTATCAACGGGCGGGATGTGGCCACGCTCACTGCCAGGGAACGGAAGGCTCTGCGCAAGGAAATACAGGTGGTTTTCCAAGACCCCATGGCCTCCCTTGACCCGCGGCTACCCGTGCAGGATCTCGTGGCGGAACCACTCACCGTTCACGGTGTCCCTGCCAAGGACCGGCTGGAAAAGGTCCGGGCCGTTCTGGATCTGGTGGGGCTGGACCCGTCAATGGCCTCACGGTATCCGCACGAGTTCTCTGGAGGGCAGCGCCAACGCATCGGCATTGCCCGGGCCTTGGTGACTGACCCGAAGATTGTGGTGTTGGATGAGCCTGTTTCCGCCCTAGATGTCTCCATCCAGGCCGGGGTGATCAATCTGTTGCAGGACCTGCAGGAGAAATTGGGGCTCTCCTACTTGTTCGTGGCCCATGACTTGGCGGTAGTGCGGCAAATTTCTGACAACGTTGCCGTCATGTATCTGGGCAGGATCGTGGAAAGCGGGCCAGCGGAAGCGATCTTCGAGAACCCGCAACACCCCTATACCAAGGCTCTGCTCTCGGCCGTGCCCGTCCCAGACCCTACCGTGGAGCGCAGCCGCACCCGGATCCTCCTCGAGGGGGACCTACCGAGCCCCACCGAGGACATCACGGGCTGTAACTTCCGCACCCGCTGCCCTCTGTACAAACTCATGGACGCTCCAGGAAAGGAACAGTGCCGGACCCAGGATCCACAACCCCGAGCCGTGCAAAACAGTGTGGTGGCCTGCCACCACGCTGAGCGAATCGGCTTGCTGGCGGCCGGGATGCCATGATCCCTGAGCGCCTTCGTGAACACCCCCACAGAACTTACCGTAGCCACCGAACCCCGCGGGAGAAGAACAATGACCCGCCGGGGACCATTCAATGGGAGGAAGAAATGAAAAATATTAACAAGATGGTGGGAGCCGGCGTTTTGGCGGTTGCCCTGGCCATGACAGGTTGTAGCGCTGGCGGCGGAGGCGATAACAAGCCCACCGTGGACAGCAGCAAGGGCGCTGCTGAGACCGCCACCCTGCCCACCACCGCATGGGTAAGCGCTGATTATGCTTCCGTTAAGGACGGTGGCACCTTGACTCTGGCTGTTGACCAGTTGCCGGATAACTGGAACACACTCCAGATTGATGGCAACGTCAAGGCCGGAGGCGAGATTCTGGATCCCACTATGGGCGCCCCGGTCCGTACCACGGTGGACGGCGGTTGGGCAGTGGACCCCAACTATGCCACCGAGGTGAAGCTGCTCAGCGAGGACCCGCAGGTTGTGGAAGTGAAACTGAACCCCAAAGCAGTGTGGGAAGACGGCACACCCATCACGTACAAGGACTACGCGGCTACCATCAAGGCCAATAATGGCACCAACAAGGACTACCAAATTGTGGGAGACAACGTCTTCAAAGACATTGATACTGTCACCAAGGAGGACACCGACTTCAACTTTAAGATCACCTTCAAGAACAAGAATGCTGACTGGGCCTCAATTCTGGGCAGCAGCACGGCAGGGACCGCCACCGCAGCAGTGCTGCCCGCAGCCGTTGCCTCCGATGTGAAGGCTTTCAACGAGGGCTACAAGTCCAAGCCGCTGCCTTCCACGGGCCCGTTCAAGGTGGGTACGGTGGACACCACCGGACAAGTGGTCACCCTGGTCCCCAATGACAAGTGGTGGGGGCAAAAGCCCAAGTTGGAGAAGATCATCATGAAGGTCATCTCCCGCGATGCCCTCGCCCAGGCTTACGCCAACAAGGAACTTGATGCTGTCATCATTGGCACCAACAAGGACAACTATGACACCGCCAAGAAGCGCGCAGACGGCGCCATTCAGCAGTCCGGTGGTTTGACCTGGAACCATGTGACAATGAACGGTTCCAAGGGTCCGCTGGCAGATGTGAAGGTCCGCCAGGCCGTGGCACGCGCCATTGACAGGGACACTATTTCCGCCAGCCGCCTAGCTCCTATCGGCGCCCCCGTGGCCAATCAAAACAGCTACATCTTCATGCCTGGTCAGAAGGGCTACGAGGACGATGCAACGGCCGTCATTGGCTATGACACCGCCAAATCGGAGGCACTGCTCAAGGAAGCCGGGTACACCAAGGGCTCCGACGGGGTGATGGAAAAAGATGGTGCCAAGCTGGAACTTATTTACACCTTGGACGCCAACAACCCTGTTTCTGAACAAATTTTCAAGCAGATTCAGGCAAACCTGAAAGTTGTGGGTATTTCGCTCAAAAATGACACGGTCCCAGCGGATAAGTTCTTCTCTGACTACGTGCTCAAGTCCAACTTCCAGCTGACCGGCTTCGCCTGGTCCGGGACCGCCTTCCCGGTTGCCGCCGCCGAATCGATCTTCTACCCTGCCGATGCTGGGCAGAACTTCACCGGAATTACTGATGTCAAGCTCGGTGAGATGTGGGCCGCTGCCAATGCGGAACTGGATCCCGCCAAGCGCATTGAACTGGCCAACGAGATTGACAAGACAATCTTCGCCTACACCCCTGTCATCCCGCTGACACCCACTCCGAACACCTTGGGCGTCAAGACAGGACTGGTCAACTACGGTGCCGCCCAGTTCGAATCCATGGATTGGACCAGCATCGGATTCAAGAGCTAACCCAACCCGCTTCAAGCTCAACAAAGGCCCGGCCTCACCCTTCATGGGTGGGCCGGGCTTTTGGCTTAGCTCAGCACGCTGGCAAGAACCAGCCCTACGCTCAAGACACCTACGACGACGGGGACCACGTTCCAGCGCCGGGTCACCGCTGTTGGTGGGTGGGGCTGAGCGGTTGGGCGGTGGGGCGCGGAGGCGGCCGCGCCGTCGTCCATCTCTGGTTGCCGCAGTTCCCAGGCGTCCCACGCCGCCTGAATGACAACCTTGGTGTGCGGGATGGTGAGGGCGCGGGGGCCCAGTTTTCCGGTGCTGGGGGCTCCCCAACTGGGAATCCTTCCCGCGGTGGTGTCAAAGCTGGTGGTTTGCAGGACGCGGACGGCGGTGAGCTCGCTGAAGGGGATGGTGTGCTCGCGCAGAATATTGCGGACCAGAATGCTGTCGGAGGTGATTTGTAGGCAGGGGCGCCACAACAGAATGTAGATGGTCCAGCCAACCAGCAGCAGCCATGGCAAAAATCCCCAAATGGCTTGCACCGTTCCGGTCAGGATCAGATTCACTGACAAAAAGATGCACAATGTCCACGTCACCGCACCTAGAACCCGAGTTGGTGTGGAGTAGATGAGTGTTTGTGGGGTGCGCGGAGTAGCTGCCATGGTACTTCAAGAATGCCAGAGGTGGTGGGCAAGGTGTGGGAAGCAAGTACTCAAAGGCGCAATACGGCCAGATGTTCTGCGGTGGACCCGTCAACGGTGGGCCGGGGCCGTTTGCGTACTCACATCGCTGACCCCGGCACAGGGGAAGGATAGGAGCCGGTGAGAGCGCCCGGCTATTTTTCCCATCCAGCTAGAGTTCGCTCATCTGGTCTGGGCGAACTCCGCCCGTGCCAACGTGCTTCTCACTGATCGAGGGACCGTTCTTGATCACCTGCACCAAGGCCATGGCATCCCCACGCCCCAGCCAGTCGTGTTCCATGAGCCAGTCAATGTCGCAGGATTTTCCGGTGGTCCGTCTAAACTGCGGGAGTGCACCTCAAGGGGGCCACTGACACCTCCGCTGCCATGACCGTTCGCCCTCGTTCCCAGAAGGCGAATAAAACCCTAGAGTTCTTTTCTCTTGGCGCAATGACGTGCGTCCGTTGATGCTGCCTTGCTACTGACGGACCCGAAATCCCACAACGGAACGATTGCGCCCGCTGGCTTCGCTATCCCATGGACCGCGGGTGGACAGGGCCACGAGAGCAAGCCCGAGCAGGACGAACAAGATGTACACCCACGAGCCCGCAGTCACGAGTCGGAGAATTCCAGCCATGGCAACGAAACTCCCAATGGAGAAGAGCAAGCGCGTCGTTTTCCAGCTGAACATTCCATGGTTGGGTCGCATCCAATAACACTACGCGAGCAGACCCATCAAAGCAGTCCCCCCATCGAGTCCTTACTAGCTGGGCCGTAACACTGCAAGCCGTGAAAGGTTCACTCATGCTGCTGCCACCCGAGCCAGTGCTCAGAGGCTCAGTGCTCAGAGGCTCAGAAGAAGAATGCCAGCCGGGTCAGGATCTTGCTAGAGCCGATCCGGCTCTCTCTTGGCTTCTTCCTCCAGGGTGGCTGCGTGATCGTTCATCTCTGCGATGTCCGGGGTCACCATCTCGGAATAAACCTCAGCCAGCCGGTCCGGCGTTGTAGGCTCGTGAATTAGTTCGCTGTCATCAAAATCTGGATGCTTGCTCATGCTTCACACTAACGCCTGCCGCGCGGCCAGGGCTAGGCCTGCCGGGGACTGGACACCGCCAGCGGATCCGCAGGTTACGGCAAGCAATGCCGGGCCCGTCCGCGCCCAATAGCACTGAGGCGCTATTGGCCGTCAGCAATCCCCGGCACGAAGAAGGTGCTGGAGGAGAGCCGTGCGCCGTCGAGCATCACAACCCATTCATAGGTGGAGCCCGTGGGCAACGGCAACCCGCCCGGGAAGTTCAGCACCACGTTGGAGCAGCCCGGGAAGCCCATGGGTGGCGGCTGCATGTTAGGAGCCATGGTGTGCCGGAAGTCCACTTGCTGTTTGAAGTGCAACACGTTGGGGCCCTCGCTTGCCGGTACTGAGACGGGACGGCCGTCAGTGTCCACAAGTGCCACCTCCACCACGGCTTGGGTTGAATCGAAGGCGGGAATACTGACGGTGACGCTCACAAAGAGTGAGAACGGTGCGCTCATTCCGGTGTCGGGGTCAAAGCCTAGGAATTGGATCCCGCCACCAATGATATTGACCTTTCCGGCCGCGTCGATGTTGACGAAGTCGGCAATGATGATGCTGGCGCCGGCGCTTGAATGATCGCTCATGTGGAAATCTCCATAAAGCCCATCCAACCACGTCCGGTGAGCGCTGTTGGTTCCCGTTACACTGGAGCGGCACTCGCCACGCGGTGACGTGGCGAAGATGAGAGCAATGTTTGACGGTAGGCTGGGAATGGTTGAGCAACAACGCAGTATTGGCAAGGCGAGGCGGGCTGATTGGCTACGCACCATTTTGAGAGCGGTAGTGAGCGCTGCCGTCACTGTAGCCGTGGGTGCTGCCATTCTCGTGATACTTGTGGGGTCCGGCCAGCGCGAACATCTTGCGGCTAAGGCGTTGATTCTGCTGGCCGTAACGATCATTGTTGCTGGCGGTGCTTCTTGGATGGCCATCAACGCCCGTGCGAAGAAGGATCTTTCCCGGCTCTGCAGCGACGTTCAAGCGCTGGCTCCAAATACTTGCGTCTACGGCTCTGCGGGCACCTTCTTTTCTCCCCACACACCAATCCCGGCACTAGGCGTTTCTCTGGTCCCTGATGACACGCAGGCCCGCCCCGGCGTGGCCATTTCCACTGACAGCTCCGGAATGAGCTTTTGGTGCCGTGTTCCGGGCATTACGTCTGTGTGGCAATTGCCTTGGAAGAACATTGAGCAGTTGTCCGTGGTGCGCCGCCGGATTCCGCTCCGGGGCAGTTACCGCAAACCTCTCCGAACTGTGATCCGAGTGACTCTATGCAATGAATCAGGGACGCTGCCGGAAGAGTTCAACATTATTGCCGGCCACACTGGCAAGCGGTCCATGGAATGCGCTGCCAAGGAAACCGTCCAGACGATGCTCGAATCCCGTCCGTAAACAATATTGACGCTTAGACACTGTTGGCGGCCGTCCCGGATGGGACAGCCGCCAATAGCGTCTAGTTCTGCGCCTGCCTGCTAGTTATGGCTGGCTTTCCTGCGCCGGAGGATGAAGAGTACTCCAACACCCATCAGGAATAGGGCTGCGCCGAACAATGTGCCCGCGTTGGCGCCCGTGCTGGCGAGGCCATCGCCTTCCGAGGCCGCCTGGCTCGTCTCAGGTGCCGGGGACGTGCCTGTGGTCACCGAGGACGACGGCGTGGCGCTGGCTACCGCTGTTTCGCTCGGCTTATCGCTGGGCTCCACCGTGGGCTTATCGGTGGACTCGTCACTGGGGAGCATAGTCGGCTCCACTGTCGGCTTATTGGAGGACTCCACTGTTGGCTCGACTGTGGGCTCATCAACTGCCAAAACATTCTCTGTGCTGGCTTTGACACTGAAACCGGGGTAGTACGGAGAGCTCAGAGTTGCCCTATTTGAGGATGCTGCCATTGCCCGCGTCAGTGACCACGCCACGGTATTCCAAGGTTGCTGTGTGTCCGGGCTCCAACAGACCCGCCCAGGTCAACAGAGCCTCATCGAGGAGTGCCGGGTTGGTGATGGCGCCGCGCTCAGGACCGGTCCAGACCTGCATTTCCCACAGGGACATCCCGTATTTCTTGCCGCCAATAGGAGTACGGTCCAGGCCCTGCATGCGGACAAAGGAGACCCGCTCGGTCACTGTCAGGGATTGCCGGTCCACGCTGCCGCAGACCGGTGTGATCTCTGCCGTGGCCGGGACCCACACGACGCCGTCCGTTGAGACATCGATGCGGTACTTGGCTGCACAAGCCTCTTCCCAATAAATACTCACGTGATCAACCATGGTGGGCTCAGCCAATTCCACGGCGAGCCACGCATCATCCGCTCCGTTGGAAGACCAACGCGAACCTTGGGCGCCGGATGGTCCGCTCGTGATGCCATCCACAGCGAGAGCAGGCCCCCACTGATTGGCTACCTCTTGCCCGGAAGCGGTCACGGACCTTTTGAACGCCGCGTTGATACCGGGCTCACGCACCACGGTGCCGTCCGCATCAGTGATCGCCACGGTGGGTGCCACTGTCAGGCTCACTTCATCCAGGACATCGCTAAGGTCATCGCTGACTGTGGCCTTTACGGCGGTGGAACCGGTATTAGTGGCCAGTACCTGCCAAGAAATCTCATCTCCTTCCTCAAGGTCGCCAGTAACGGAAGATCCTGCGCGGGTGGCGGTTGCTGTCTTGGTCAATTCCAGAGCCGGTGCTGTGGACAAGTCGGCAGCAGCAGGCTGGGTGCCTATGGCTTCAACCCGTGCCAACCAATCCGCGTAGCTGGCGGTGGAGCCGCTCGGGTTCCAGACACGCTCAGCCATGGCACGCAGGGGAAGCCGAATACCAGCAGTGACTTGTTCTTCAGTTTGCCGTGCCGGTGCATCGCTCCAAATAGCAAAGGAGGATCCCGTGATCCAGTCCGGGCTGGGTTCGGGGTACGTCTGGGCCTTCTGGGCTGCCGGTACGGTCCAATCCTTGTTGGGGAAGACCCCTGGACGCCAGGAGGTGTAAATATCGGAGGCGGGCCTCCGGAACCAACGTGGCCATCGGCTCAACCGCAACCGCTTCGAGCTCCGCAGCAGGAACCACCGCTGGGGCTGCCGTGGATCAGAACCTTGGCACCTCTTGGAAGTCCGGTCCGGCGGAAGGAACCTCCTGGCTGATACTTGATTTGAAGAAGCGCCATGATCTGACCGGCTCCACGCTGGTCTGGGACTAAACGGGAGCCTACCCATACCTGATCCAGTATTCCGAAGACGGCATTGTCTGGGACACGGCACTGGATAAATCCGGGAACCATGACGCTGCCGAGAAGGTGATTGATAACTGGCTGCGGTCCGGATGCTACGTACGTGTGGTGTTCCCGGAAAATGCTGCCAGCGGTGTGGCCGGGGTGGCCGAGTTCAAACTGTTGGGATCGGAAAGTTCTGCCCCTGCGTCCTTGGACATTGTCCAGGAAAAGCTCGGTGTGATGGCCTCCAACTTTGCACCAGGACATGAGCCGGCCGTGGCTAGTAATGGCAACCCGGCGCAATACTGGCAAGGCGGCCGTGGAGGGAACACCTGGTGGTCAGTGGACTTGGGTGCCCGCCACCAGCTCACTTCTACCTTGGTGACATGGCTCGATGGCAGCAAGGCTTACCAATACACCATTGAAGTTTCCAATGACGGGGAAAATTACTACACGGTCGCGGACAAGAGCTCCAATACTGTGGCGGGGAATGAGAGCCAGGACGCATTCAGTGCAGTGGCCCGGTATGTGCGCATTTCCATTGTGGGCGGTTCAACCGATGAATCACCCGTGGGCATGTACAACTTCGAGACACTTGGCTTCCCCGTGGCTGACGTGGTGGCACGCAAGTCCAGCACAGCAACCTCATCAGCAGACGGGGCCGCTGCAGCCTTGGGCAATGACACCGCAGAAGCTACTGCCTGGCATTCGGCTAAGGGGGAGAGCGCACCCATGTGGAGTGCAGATCTTGGTGCCGTGTTTGACCTCAACGGCATTGACGTGACGTTGGCGAAGGATTCAGCCCCGAATTTCCAGGTTGAAACCTCCTTGGATGGAACTGCTTGGAATGCTGTTCCTGCGACTGCCAGCTCCACCGGTTCGTTGACGTTCAGCTCCACCGTGTCCGCACGTCACATCCGGGTGAAGTTCACCGGTGTGGGTACTGAAGAGTTTGCCGGGCTGGAAAACGTGGCCGGCTACGCCGGCGAACTAAACCGCAACTTAGCCTTGGCCTCGGCGAACCCGAAGACCATTGTTACGGCAACGTATTCCAACGCAGGCGGCGGAGACTCGCTCAGCAAGGTCAATGACGGCATCATTGCCAACGCCAGCAGCGGAGAGACAAAGAACCTCTGGACCAACTGGATTGCAGCCCCACGTGCCGAGGACACCATCACGGTTGACTTTGGCGCAGCAAGGAGAGTCTCTGCCGCAGAGTTTTACGCGTTCGTTGATTCCGGGGCTGCAGCACCTGCGGCGGTGAAGGTTCAGTACTTGGATGGTGCCACTTGGAAGGACGTTCCTGCTGCAACAGCAACACCGGCCCAGCCGGCACAAGGAAAGAATGTGGTGCAATTCGGTGCAGTGACTACCAAAAAGGTCAGGTTCGTAATGAGCGCTGGCAGGCTGGCGAACGACACTCTGGGTTGCCATGCCATCTCTGAGCTGCGTGTCCTGGGTGCGAATGCGCCATTGCCGCAGCGGCTAGCGGCTGTGGACGTGACTCAAGAGACCGGAATGCTGCAGCGGTCAGCGAACAATATTGCTCATCCGGGAGATACGGTTCAGCTGGCTGCTACAGGTAGCCCGGCCGCGTTTGCTGCTGTGGAAGCCACATGGGAGGTTCAAGCCGTGGCCGGTGAAGAGCCTGTTGCCTCCGTAGACGCCAATGGCATGGTCACCGGTCTCCTGCCACCACTCCGGGCGGTAGTCCAACCACTGGTGCCGCAACGCCCGCCGCCGGCGGATCGCAGGCCTCGAGTGCTCCAGCTTCGAGTACCCCGTCAGGTGCCGGCGTGGATGATTTGGCCAGCGCGGGGCTCGATTCAAGGCTGCAAGTCTTGGCAGCCTTCGCAGGCCTGATGCTGCTAGCCGGACTGGGGGTGGTGGTTACACGGAACCGCAGCAGGCAGCGACGTAGTCACTAGAACAAGAAATAGGTACTAAAAATGGCTGTGGCACCCACAAAATGGTGGGGGCCACAGCCATTTTCCTTCTCAGCGCCCTGCTTTGGCGAGGGCTTCCTTCAGAGCACCAAGAACCAGCGTCACGGATGCGGGGTTGGCGTTGGGCCCCATCATGCCAATTCGCCACACGGAGGAGGCGAACTCACCCACCCCCGCACCAATCTCAATGTTGAATCGCTCCAGCAGGTAGGCGCGTACGGCAGCCGAGTCCACGCCGTCGGGCACCTTGACCGTGGTCAGGCTCGGGAGCCTGCTCCCTGCTGCGGCAAACAGATCCAAGCCCATCTCTTCCAAACCGTCCTGAAGTGCCAGGCCGGCGGCCACATGACGGGCCTGAACTGTGCCGAGCCCCTCTTGAAGGACTCGGTTTACGCCAGCCTCAAGGCTGGCAATCATGGTGACCGGCGCGGTGTGATGATAGGTGCGGCGGCTACCGCTGGCACTGCCCACATAGCCACCTAGCAGGCCCAGGTCCAAATACCAGGATTGCGGGTCCTTGATGCGCAGTTCAAAGGCGGCATCGGAAATGGTGAAGGGTGACAAGCCCGGCGGCACGCCAAGGCACTTTTGTGTGCCAGCATAGCCAACGTCAATGCCCCACTTATCGGCGTACAGTTCCAGGCCTCCGATGGAGGTGACGGCGTCGGCGATCAGGAGGGCATCGCCCTTGAGCTGACCCAGAGCGGCAATGTCAGAGAGCACCCCGGTGGAGGTTTCTGCGTGGACCGCAGCAATGACCTTGGGACTCGGATGGGCTGCGGCCACGCGTTCCGGGTCAATGGGCGTGCCCCAAGGATGTTCCACACGCACCACTTGTGCACCAGTGCGCCGGGCAACCTCGCACATGCGGGCACCGAACATGCCGTTGACGGCAACCACCGCAACGTCCCCCGGACCTACCGCGTTCACGAACGCCGCTTCCATGCCGGCAGAACCGGTACCACTGAGAGGTAGGGTGCGGCTGTTGGTGGTTCCCCAGACCTGACGCAGGCCTTGGCAGGCGCTGTCCATGATTTCCAGGAAGAGCGGATCAAGGTGCCCCAGCACCGGATTACCCAGAGCGGAGATCGCCTCCGGATAACAATTGCTGGGGCCAGGGCCAAAGAGGTGGCGGTAAGTGAGGGTGGTGGTCACGGGTGCTCCTTCGGTGGCGGTCCTGGGTGCAAGGGATACAGGCGTTGCCTGTTTGCCTAGGATAGGCGCACCACTTGGGATTACCTACAGTTGACCCTGGCTACCTTGGTCCGTCCTGAGTGTGCTGCGCTATTTGCGTGAAATCACATCTGAGCTATTCAAAATGACAAACTCGTGTTCATCAGTCAAAACGTTGAGATATCCCGAATCCACGCTGAGGACATAGCCACTGACGGGGCCGTGGGTTGTCATGATGGCTTCATGCGGGACCCACGGGGTCTGGATGAAAGCGGCAACTATCAGCACTGCAACTGCGGTGACCCCACCAACGCCAGCCATGGCCACCCCAAACCCGCGCCGTAGCCAGTGCTTGACCGGGAGGGCGCGGGTGAGCGCAAAGACTCCAAAAACAGCTGCGGTTGCCAGCGGCAACCACCAAATTTTGAAGCTGACTGTCAAGGCGATCAGAGTGACACTGCCCAGTGTGGTGGCTAATAAGACTGTGGCCCGGTGTCCGCTCGAGGACCATAAAAATGTGGCAATAAGCAACGGCAGAACAATGATCAGCAGGATTTGCACCAGGACATGCCCTGCCATGAGTGAGCCAAAGACAAGGGCCAGCCCATCGCTCAAGCTCAAGGTGGTGCTGACGGCGAACGCCGTTTCCCAGTCATACCCGGAGACGGCAAAAATCCGCAGAATCAAGAATACGAACCCCACGGCTGCCACCGGCGCGAATTCTCCAGTTGACGTGCGTTTCCCCTCACCAGGAGCCAGGGGTGTGGGGGCGGACGTTGGGTTAGTGTCCGGGGCTTTGTCAGCAGTCATGAAAAGAGGGTACTTGCCAAGGGTGCCTGCATCCCAATTTCCTCATGGTGAGGGAAACCGCTAGCGGATACAGGCCTTGCCGGCCAGGAACGTTTGGGAGATGGCAATGCTCTCAATGGAGGTGGGAGCTACTTCCAACGGGTTCTCCTCCAGCATCAGCAGATCGGCGTACTTGCCTCGCTCCAAGGAACCGGTGATGGTGTCAGCGCCGCACTGCCAGGCGGCGTCAAGGGTGACAGCCCGCAGCGCGGCCTCCACACTAATGCGTTCACTGGCGTTCAGCACCTCCCCACCCTCAGCCATGATTCTGGTGGCAGCGTCCTGGACATAGCGCAAGGGTTCCAGCGGGGTCACATTCCAATCACTGTGCAAGGAAATCCGCAGCCCAGCGCTGAGCGCCGAGGCACACGGATCGTAGAAGGCAGTCCTTTCCGGGCCAAGAAGCCGGTCCTGGAAGGCTTTGCCCCACCAACGGACATGGCCAATCAGAAACGATGGCGAGAGCCCCAGCTCAACCATCCTTTGAATGTGTTCCGGACGCATCACGCTGCAGTGTTCAATCCGGTGGCGGTGATTGGCACGGGGATGGGCTTTCAAGGCTTGTTCAAAAGCATCGATGGTGACGTCAATAGCGGCGTCGCCGTTGGCGTGTACCCCAAGCTGCCACCCATCGGTGTGGGCGCGCAGAACCACCCCTGCCAGTTCCTCCGGTGAATAGTTCAAGGAACCGCGGCTTTTTTGGCCCAGGTAGGGTTCGCGTTGGAATCCGGTGCCTGCTTGATTTGAGCCGTCGGACCACGCCTTGATGCCATCCACCCTGAACAGGTCAGTGCCGAATCCTGGCCGCAGCCCCATTCCCATCCACGCATCGTAGGCCGTAGAGACGAGCATGCCCCGGTAACGTACGGGCGAATCGGCGTCGAGCACCTGCTCAAGCCCAGCCAGATCCGCGGTGCCGTCAATGGATCCGATCCCACAATCGTGCAGGAGCGTGACACCTTTGCTAGCGGCATGCCACAGCAGGTCACGGATGCGTGCTGTGGCAGCATCCCCCGTGACAAACGGCAGGCCTTGGGAAAAGGCAGCCAAGGCTGAAGACTCTTCGAGGCGGCCTGTGAGCTCGCCGCGGTCATCACGGGTGTAGCGGCCAGCCGGCGGGTCAACAGAATTCTTATCCACCCCTGCCCGGGCCAAAGCTGCCGAGTTCACATAGGCAATGTGTCCATTGCTTTCCAACACCAAAAGCGGCCGGTCTGGAACCAGCCTGTCAAGGACCTCCAAGGTCAAGACGGGGTGGCCTTCGGTGATGCTCGGATCAAACTGTTGAGCCAAAACCCACCCTGTTGATGTAGCAGGGGCGTTGCGAAGCGCGGTAAAGACCTCATCAACTGTGGGCGTGTTCATGGGACTGATATTGACCCAGTCATTGAGCTGGACCATGGAGGAATGCATGTGCGGATCGATGAGCCCGGGCAGCAGCGTGCGCCCATCAAGGTTCACCCGTTCTGTCCCGGGGCCGGCGAGCCCACGCAGCTCTTCCATAGTGCCCACCGCAAGTATCCGGCCTTCACGGATGGCAACGGCCTCGGCGTCGGGACGGTTCGGGTCCATGGTAATGATGGGACCACCGCTGATGAGCATCTCGGCATCGCCGTGTTCATCCTGCCAGTAGGCGGGGTTCAACGCAGCTGTGGTTGGCCTTGCAGCGCCAGGTACTTCACCGCTTGGCGCTGAAGATAGTGCCGGCGGGGCCGTGGACTTGAGCTGAGGGGGTTTCGGCGTTAAATCACAGGCTGCGCACATGCCCCCTATGCTAGCCCCGGATGGCCTTGATGCGCGTAATAATAGTGACGGCTAGTACCGCTACCACCCCGACGGCGGCTGTCACCGCAGCTGGCGTGGACACGAGGTCCCCGTTGGTCCGTGCTATGGCTACCCAGGCCAAGCCCCAGCATAGAGAAACGGAGGGGGAGAGCCGGCCGCGGCCGTACAGGGCCAGGGCAATACCGACTGCTGCAGCAACGGCAAGGACCAGAACGGCCCAGGCGTTGGCCGCTAGCCCCCAGCCAGCAAATCCGGCTGCTACTAGGACGGCGGAAATATTGGCGGCTGTGGCCACGCACACCCAACCCAAGTACAAGCCCATGGTGCCGTCAGTGAGCACTGCATCGAGGGTGTTGCGTGGTTTGTTGTGTAACAGGAGGACAAAAATTCGTGAGAGCACGGCAAGCAAAAAGATGATGATGGGGACACTGAGCCAGAGCTGATCAAATTGGATACTGAGGATCCAAGCCGCGTTCAGGATGAGGGAGGCCGCGGCCCAGTAGCCCAGAAGGCGGTGGCGTTCTGAGGTTTTTTGGGCGGGCAGGAACTGCCACACCGCGTAGGCCATTAATCCAAGGTAGATCACGCTCCAGATGGAGAAGGCGGAGCCGCCTGGGGCGATGAGTGTGGCATCGGCAGCCAAGGCCCCGTTGGAGGCATTCTGAATGGGGGTGCCACCTGCTGCGCCGGATCCAATGAAGGAACCTACAACAGCAATGACGGCGCTGGTGGCCACCACAAGTTGCCGCGTTAGATCACTTGATCTTCGGATTGTTGGTGCGCTCATGGTGCCATCCCCTTCAGATTTTTGCTGTGCATATGCCTTTAGCTATGGCGTTGATCCTACAGTTACGCGCCAACCCAGAAAATTCGGGAGCCTTGAAGCTGGTGCCTGGGTTGTGGGCGGAGATCAGCCGCCGAATGATGCAATGAATTGATCGGCAGCGGCCAGGTTACGAATCATCTTTTCGCGCTGGTGGGTGGCTCGGTTGCGAAAGAATTCCAAGCGTTCTGTTGTTGCGGCACAGTCATTGCCTAGGTTGTCGGTGAGGGCGGGAAGAAGAGAGAGCATCTCCGCCATTTCCTCCAAAGAGAACCCCAGGGGTTTCATAGCCATAATCGTTAAGAGCCGTTCGTGGTCGGCCTCGGTATACAGGCGGAAGCCGCCCTCGGTCCGCGCGGTCGCTGGGAGGAGGCCTACGTCGTCGTAGTGCCTTATGGTTCGCAGGGACAAGCCGGTGCGCTCCGCCAGTTCTCCGATGTGCATGGTGATGGCCTCACGTTCAGTCATGGGTGGGTCACTCCTCATTCTGCGACAAACCCTACCATTACGTTAAGGTAGGGTTTAACGGGCGCAGCGCTGACTGGGCTTTTTCTCATCATGAATGGAACCAGTAGTGGCAACCGTAAAAGTAGAGCCCGCCTCAACCCTCACTCCGGAGCAACGTCAGTCCGTGTGGGGAACCTTGCGCTCACCCCGCCGGCTGAAGACTGAAGTGCTGGCCGGGCTGGTGGTGGGTTTGGCGTTGATCCCGGAAGCCATTGCCTTCTCAGTCATTGCCGGGGTTGATCCTCGAGTGGGGCTTTTTGCGGCCTTCACCATGGCTGTCACCATTGCGTTTGTGGGCGGGCGTCCTGCCATGATTTCTGCGGCCACGGGCGCCGTTGCACTGGTGATTGCCCCGTTGGTGAAGTCACACGGAGTTGATTATTTGATTGCCGCAGTGATTTTGGCCGGCGTCATCCAAGTCCTATTGGGTATCTCCGGGGTGGCGAAGTTGATGCGGTTCATTCCGCGCTCTGTCATGGTGGGGTTCGTGAACTCCTTGGCCATTTTGGTGTTCATGGCCCAGCTGCCGGAACTCCTTGGTGTCCCGTGGCTGGTGTACCCGCTGGTGGCGCTGGCGCTGATCATCATGTTTGTGTTGCCGCGATTCACGCAGGCCGTGCCTGCCCCGTTGGTGGCCATTGTGGTGGTGACGGTGATCGCGGTGGTTGCCACCCTTGTGGTTCCTACAGTGGGGGATAAGGGCGAGCTGCCTGATTCCGTACCGTTCTTGCACCTGCCGCAGGTGCCTTTCACGTGGGAGACCTTGCAGGTTATTTTCCCGTTCGCACTGGCCATGGCCTTTGTGGGTCTGTTGGAATCCTTACTGACCGCAAAGCTGGTGGATGACATCACAGATACTCGTTCCAGTAAGACCCGTGAGGCGTGGGGGCAGGGCGTGGCCAACATTGTTACCGGATGTTTTGGTGGGATGGGTGGTTGCGCGATGATCGGCCAGACCATGATCAACGTCAAAGCGTCCGGCGCCCGCACCCGCATCTCCACCTTCTTCGCAGGAGTGTTCTTGCTATTGCTGGTGGTGGTGCTTGGAGACATTGTTTCGATCATTCCCATGGCAGCACTGGTGGCTGTCATGATTTTTGTTTGTTGGGCCACCTTTGATTGGCACAGCATCCGGCTGAGTACCTTGCGGACCATGCCCAAGAGCGAAACGTTCGTCATGGTGGTGACCGTGGTGGCCACTGTCGCCACGGAAAACCTGGCCATTGGGGTGGGTGTAGGCACTGTCACGGCCATGGTGATGTTCGCCCGGCGCGTGGCCCACTTTGTCACCGTGCAACGGATCATGGCCACAGGGGAGGAAAGCGTCACGTATGTAGTCAATGGGGAACTGTTCTTTGCCTCCTCCAATGACCTGTACACCCAGTTCAGCTACGTACTGGATCCAGCTCATGTGGTTATTGATATGCACGCATCCCATCTGTGGGATGCCTCCACCATTGCGGCGTTGGACGCTATTACGGATAAGTACCAGCGGCTGGGTAAAGACGTGGAAATTGTCGGTCTGAATGAGGCCAGTGCCAAGATGCGCCAACGCCTGGGCGGCAAGCTGAGCTAAGGCTGCCAGTGAGCCCACCGGTGCACTTGCCCTACAAGAAACGTTCGACGTCGGCCCTCGGGGTGCGCTGGTCAACGTCACCCAGGTGCCGACCCTGTCATACGACCTCGCCGAAATTATTGGCCATGCCGTGACGCGTGTCCGTGTCGACTATGCGAAGTTGCCCTATCCCTGGCGGGTACTGGAGTAGCCGTTTACGTTGAAGGAACTGCGTGAACTGCACGAGGTCGTCATGGGGGAGCGGCTCCAGCGCCATACTGTTCGGGGTAATAGCGGGACCGGAGCAACTTGCCCCACTGTTTGTCACCTAGTTGTAGGACAAATCGAGTTCAACGAGCCGAAAAGCTCGAGTGGCTTTGCAAACCCGGAGATTATCGCCGGGACAGTCCTGACTCATCTCTAAAGAATTTGAGGGGTTCCACTACGGAGTGTCTCAACTGCTATATGCCAGCTTCGCCCGACGAATCGAGCTGCGGGACCTGCGGTGTCGAGTTGAAAGAAAGCCCCGTCATGGCTACAGCTGCTAGTGGGCCCAGCCTTCGGCAAGCTGCCGCACCAACGACCAGAGCAGAGCGCAAGGCAGCAGCCCGGATTTCCGGAGTTGGGGAGGTGGAGGGCCCAGGCCAAAGTTTCACGCCTTCGTCCGCGTCGGTATTCCCAACACCTGGCCACGGGGCCCGGCCAATGGCAGTGCAGGGTAGGACAAATCCGTGAGTGATCGTTTCGCTGATCCTTGGGATAGTTGGCGGTTCGCTCTTAGCAGTAATCGCTGGCTAGATAGCTGTAAAACAAATCAGGCAGAAGGGTGAGGGCGGTTTCGGTATGGCAAAAGCTGGTTTGATCCTTGGATATACGGGACTGGCCGCAATGGTTGCGACCTATGCCTAAGCAATGAGTATCGTCTCCGGCATAGGCGGCTATTAGAAGTCATTCGGTGGGCGGGACCCATTGCTGCGACCGCGACAGGACACCGTCCAGCTGATTCCCGCCGACTTCCCTTAGCAGCTCACCATCGCCAACTATCACCAACAGGCAACGTGCTCGAGACAACCCCACATAAAGGAGCTCCGCAGCTCGGGTCATATCCTTAAAACCGTTGACGCACAGAATAACTGCGGAACGCTCAAGGCCTTTGAATCCCAACACGTGGCCATAGAATTCGGCTTCGTCGGCGTGGAATTCCTGCCAATATTCAACGATGGTGTCCTCATCGAAGTACTCGCGGTGAATGGGATGCCGAGAGTTGGTGGTCAGCAGTGCGATCTGGTTATTGGTCCAGCCTTCGTCAATAAGCGCATCAACACAGCTGTCGGCAACGTCCAGAGCGTCTTCGCTGGAGCATTGAACCCGGCGAACCGGCAGCCCAGTACTACCCCGCGGCGTGAAACCGTCCTCGGCAAAGGACTTGAAAGTTGCTGCGATTCTCTTGGTGTTGCGGAGGTTCTCGTCGATGTGGATGGGCAGCAGATCCCGGATGGAGTCCTCATTGGCCCACCTGTTGTAGACATCCTGCCCGTCGTCCATGAAGGCGTAGATCTCAGCAGTGTCGGGATTCTTCAGGCAGCCACGCAGGGCCTCCCACCAGAGCGGGGCAAAGTCCTGGGCCTCGTCCACAATCACGGCGTCGAACTTTTCTGCACCGGGCATGGTCAGTGCGAGTTCTTTTAGCTTGGTCGGCATGTCAACATCGAAGTAAGCCTGCCCAATGCCGTCGGGAACGCCGAGCGAGCGTACATATTCGTGGAACTCTCCTGTGAACGTCGGCTTCGCTGATTTCCACGGTGCGACTTGCCGTTGCAGATACATTCCTAGGCCCTTGTTGTAGCAAAACAGGCCAACCCGCTTGCCCTGTTTGCTCAACAGGCGCGCCTTCTCCACCGCAAGCCATGTCTTGCCACTGCCGGCGCCGCCCGTGAACTTGATGCGGGGGAGTGAACGTGTGGCAGATAGCAATACTTTTTGGCGTATCGTCAGGTGGTTCTGTTCGTCCTCAATCTCGGTCTGGCCCGCAGAGCTCGTGTCGGCCTGTTCCAGATTCCCTTCCAAGTGCGGGATGATTCGCACCATGAACTTTGCTGCTAGGGGAGATGTGGCACCGCCCTCTGTCTCAATGGCGTGGCGGATTTTCTCCGTCGGTGACTTGCAGTCATGCTCATCGAGGATCAGCGCGCGTGGGCTGCCCGACTTTACCCATTCCTGCGGGACTCTGGAATAAGGAAAGGCAGCCATGTAAGCGAACCGGTTGCTGAGCTTCGATCCCAGCTGCCCCTCGATCCACTTCCTGAAGCCGTGCAGAGATCCTTGGGACTGTGCGATGGGATCTAAGAGCCTGTGCTTGTTTTCTTTACCCCCAGATTGGTACCACTGGCCCTGTTCAAGAGTGACAAGCCCACCCTTGACTTCAATGGCGGCCATTCCCACGCCGGGCCACAGCACAAGGATGTCGATCTCGTGCTCAGCACTGCCGTTCCGCACCTGCACCGAATGCGCAAGTACGACGTCGTCTGGCAAGCCCGCTTTCAACTGGTTCCAAACAGCCTGCTCGGCCAATTGGCCTGCACCGAAGTCAGGCTCGGGTGGGATGCAATGCACGGCGGACGACCTCTCGTTGGGACACAGCTCACATCAAATGTAGTCTGATTTGAACCGTGAATAGTTGACGGTCGGCTGGAGCTCGGCAAATGTCTGGGAGGAGCCTGAGCTTCTCTATAGCGAGACGCTGCTGCAAGCCTTACAGGCGTTTCTAGGCCACTCCAGTGGTGATGCGAAGCAACAGAAATGTGGACTCCTGGCTGGGCGATGGTGATGCACGCTGAGACGATGAATTACCGTCGACTTGAGTATTCGGTGGACTGAAGCGTTACTTGATATGGCGGGCTCTTCACTATGATGTCAGTGCCTCGTGGCAACGTGGGAGACACGCCACAGAAGGTCGAAGTAAATACTTTGCAATGAGAAGATGGACGACATGAACACCACCACCCCCCTTTACGCCCTTGAGATCTGCGCTGGCGCAGGTGGTCAGTCATATGGCTTGGAAGATGCTGGCTTTGCACACTCGCTGGCCGTTGAAATCGACAAGGACGCGGCGGCAACGCTGAAACTCAATCGACCGTCATGGAACGTCCACCATGGTGATGTTCGTGAGATCAACGGTCGGAATTACAAAGGGATCGATTTGCTCGCTGGGGGTGTGCCATGCCCCCCATTTAGCGTGGCTGGCAAGCAGCTGGGTGCAGACGATGAGCGCGATCTGTTCCCGGAAGCATTGAGACTCGTCCGAGAAGCTAACCCAAAGGCTGTCATGCTCGAAAACGTGAAGGGGTTGGCATCGGCCAGATTTACTAGCTACCGTGAGCTGATTCTCGAGGAGCTCCGAGAACTTGGCTACGAACCCCAATGGCAGCTTTTCTACGCGAGTGAGTACGGTGTTCCGCAGCTGCGACCGCGCTTCATTCTTGTCGCCGTTAAGACGAGATACGCTAAGAAGTTCGCTTGGCCGACGCCGAAAGGTACTCCTCCGACGGTTGGCGAGGTGCTGCTGCCGATGATGGCGAGTGGGGGATGGGCTGGTGCCGAAGCCTGGGCCGCCAAGGCCAACAATGTCGCCCCCACGGTTGTCGGCGGCTCCAAGAAGCATGGTGGAGCTGATCTCGGCCCCACGCGCGCTAAGGCTGGCTGGCTGATGCTGGGCGTCGACGGCAAGGGCATCGCCAACGAAGTACCGGGGCCGGAAACACCAATCAACCACATTCCTCGCTTGACCAATCAGATGGTTGCCCGCATTCAGGGCTTCCCTGCGGAGTGGCAATTCTCCGGACTCAAGACTTCCGTTTACCGGCAGATTGGCAATGCTTTCCCTCCTCCCGTGGCTAGCGCCATCGGGACGTCAATCGCAGCTTCGCTTGGCGTGAAGGCTGCGGCGAAGAAACCCGAATCTGAGGATTTGGAGCGCCATCTTCGCGCCGCGAGCTAGCTCGAGACTTGCCGGTTGGTGAGCTTCTTGTCATTTTCGATTTGCCTTATAAGGGGAGCAATAGGCTCTGACGGCCAAGGCATCCATTTGGTCAGTTCGTAGGAACTGCGCATGCGCCCGTGTTTTTTCTTTTTATGGGTCCTATAGTCCCAACCAAGCTGTCGTAATTCGCGCATGCGCTTCTGCCAGTTCTCTTGGTATTGGATTAGGCAGGCCACGAGTCCCACCACTTCCGATGGAGTTGGCTCTCCGGCCTCTTTGAATACCCTGAGCGTTTCGCCAATGCGCTTGTGTGGCTCAAGGAGAGAGGCTGCGACGCGGATCTTATCGGCATACGCATTGAATGTTGCGTAGTAGTCTTGCTTGTCATGATTGCACTCTTCGCAGAGTGGCTGGAGGTTTTCGATGTCATCCGTACCACCCCAGGCCAGGGGGCAGTTTGTGGTCAACCTCAAGCTTCACGTTGTCTCGTAGCGGTGTCTTTCCACATTGGGCGCATATTTGGCCATGGAGCACCCGAGCCCTCAGCTTGCCTGAAATTGATTTCCGGCTGGAATAGGTTGCATCTGGCATTCCTTCAAGGACGTACCTGGGCTTCTTGTTGATCCATCGGCAGGGGGGCGCAAATTCCATAGACATCACGCAGATCGCGGACTCGTCGATCGGTCTGGGAATGGCCTTCACAGGCAATGGTGGTGGCGTGCGCCCTGATTTCGACCATGGTAGGCGGGTCATCGTGCCTTTGGTGCAGGTACTCGTATATTGCTCGATGTTGAGTGGAGGGGATCAAATCGATTTGGGCCCACGTGCCGGGCAAAGGTAGCTCACTGAAGTCCGTAGTCACTGGCTGACCACTTTCGGTGCAACTGCCCTGGAGTCATGGCCATGTTCAATCCTGCGCCAGAGCTGGCCGTCGAGCTCTACAGAATTATCAACAAGGTAGTCCACCGGACTGACTCGAACACTTACTAGCTCACCAGGTTCGGGAACAATGCATCCGAGAGCCCTGGCAACGGCCGTTTGTGATGAGTAGTCGCCCCCGAGTATGAGGTAGCCTTCGGCCCGAAGGGTGCTTCGGGCTCCACCGTTTTCCCTGACTCGTTTCATGAAGTCGTTTTGTTGTGCGACGGTGGCGATGATGTTCCGGGAGATACGCATGTTGGTGGCAACACGGAACAGTTCATTGACTCTCGCTTGGCCACTTTTGGGTGCAAAAATCCGAGCGACCTGATCCTCTGGGAGCTGCAAGAGGATGTTTGGCTGCATAAGGGCATCCTTAAACAGCCACTGAATGCGAGACTTGCCGAGGGCGCTCAGGCTGCCTTTCCTGTCTCGGTTTGTACCGACGTTGCGGTTCTCTGGTGTCGCCCGGACAAGTCCAATGCTCCAGGTAGATTTCACGTCGCTGGCAACGGAGCCAAGGATGAGGTGGTCAATGCTCTCCGGTGGCAACATCCATTGCGCTGAGGCAGAATATTTGCAGTCGATTTCATGGCCAGCAATTTGGTAGTCCATGACGAGTCCGTCGTCGAACTTGAACTCACGCTGGAGGTTGATCTCGATCAGGGTGCCGTAGTGAGTCTTCTCTGTTTTGTAGAGCTGATCCCAGCGATATCGCCCAGTCCTCTGGCCGTCATAAAGCTGATCAAATGTTTCCCGATACACCCGGGCCATGCGGGATCCGTCCGGATCCGCTTGCCGGAACCAGTCGAGAACTGCAGTGAGGCCTGGATCGACGAGTTCGGCATTTGGCTCCAAGGAAAAAGGCAACATGGCCCAACTCTATGGCGGTCACGAACGATGACCAATTTAATGTCGACGTGTTGCAAGTAATTCAGCGTTGGTCAGACGGCTTGACACCGTCGACCCTCCATTGCAATCTTGGCTTTCACCACGGACCGGGGAGAACCTTCGTAGCCCGCTAAATCAATAGAATGAGAGCCGATACCAGGATTTCTGTAGTTGTGATTGCTGCAGGGACGGGTTCCATTGATTCGTACGAGTGTGGACTGCAGCAACGTCGAACGTTTGGCCTATGGAATCTGACGTGCGAATAGTCGGGCGGCAGTATCAAAGCAGTCTAGAAAGATCGTTGACCCCGATTAACGACAATTGCGGTGTCTCGGGGACCGACGGCGGGCAATAAATTGATGCCCTAGCACGATACTGAGTACTTGCAAATTACCCATGCCATTCTTTGCTTATGACGGGAAAAATTTTCGTGTTTCGGGTTGTATGCGACGCGATTCAGGAATGTCGGAGGTCCCCATTACAATCATCACCATGGGGGATCTTGAAGCACTAGAGACATACGTGGACTACGACATGTGGCAGTCGAAGCTGTCTCAAGCGTTTTTCTCGATGAATCAACCTGATGAACCTGTGATCGTCTTCATTGATGATGAGGAAATGTCAAGGTTCTTTCCTCATTTAACAGACCCTGTGGGCTCTCTACGTTCTGCCGTGCTGGCTGAGCTTCGACAAACGGACAAATCCACGATATTCGATGCTATTGACAGACGGCTTGCCATTTGGAGGCGGGGCCCGCGGGATCTTGCACCGCCGTGTTTACCGCTCTTGGCAGTCACGGTACTTGCCGGATCCAGAATGAGAAATGACGGGGAATTCTCGCAGGCGGCCTATTATCCGCGGTTGCTTAGTCTGATGACGTCCGGATCAAACAACATCACGGCTCGGGGGATTCAAAAACATTTCGATTTAGTAGCTGAGATGTGGCAAGTACTCGACAAGTGGATAGAAAGTAATCAAGATTTCTTGGGTTCCAGCACCATCTACCCAGGAAATTATAGCAGAATTGGATATCCTCTCTCGCAAACATTGATGAAAGCATCAGATCGAGAGCGGTTATCAATTTTTCTTCAAAGGCGACGAGTTGATCAAGCGTCAAAGTCGTCACCTCAGCATTTGCTTGCCCTTCTGCGTCTATGGCTCCATAAGCCGCGAGGGTTCTCGAAGGCATTCTTGGACCTGGTTCAAAAAGGTTCAGGAAATCCGTTACTGTTAGCGGTCATTGTAAAATTAGCGGAAGAACAACCCTCGGACTTTCCTGTAGTTGAGGGCAGGGTGAGATTGGACCTGGGCCTCTGTATCGATCCGGAGGACTGGTCAGTCAGCTGGGTTATCCCTGTTCATCCGCGGCTGACAACTCAGAGGCTCACGACGGGCAACGGGTCATTCATAACGATCAAGGAACCAGAATATGGCACTGTCTACGACATAGTTGAGGGTGCTCTCCCCGAATCTGTCCCTCTCATGAATCGCAGCTTTCAAGCGGTCGGTGACAAAGCAGTCGTCACCAAGAAGTTACGTCAGTTATGGATCTTACGTATGGATCCCTCGTCGGGCCGCTGGCTGTCTGTGAGTGATGTAATTCCAAGTGAGCAGCATCTGTTGGTTGTCCAGCAATCTGATAATGCCGAGATGGACGATCTTCTCTCCAAAAGTGCCGTGTCTGGATACTGGAAATTTCGCGGAGTTCTCTTCCCTGGGTGGAGTGTCTATGTTGATGTGTCCTTCACCGGACCTATTGGGTTGTCCCCGACGGGAACGTTCATCAGCATAGAAGAACTCCTCAAGCCGGCTTCCAATCTGCGGCCCAAGCTCATGAACGGACTCGAACTTCGGACTGTAGTTGGCGGTCGACACTTCCTCTCAGGTGGTGAGCCGGATTTGCAGCTCCCAGACGATCCTTCGAGAGAATTCATTCAGATTCTTCTTGATGGTCGGCTTCCCGGGACACGAGCAATGGCCAACGGCTCACTGTTTCCTTTGCGGCTGGCCGGGCCGTTTACGGAAGGTAATCACGCCGTATCTGTTGACGATGTCACATTGGAATTTTTCGTTCACTCAAGGGGCTCTGCTGCACAGTGGGAGGCGGAGCAAACTGAAAGCGTTGTCGATCGTTTGCCTTCAGACTCCGCGTACGGAATCAGACGTGCAGAGTTCGTGCTGTCCAGACGAGGAAAGGACGCTGCTGTTTGGTTTGTCAGCCCTTCAGGAAAAGTGCGCATGCAAGGTGAGCCGCCAATTTCGAGCCTTAGTACGAGGCTCGGCTTCCCTGAGTCGTACCAGTGGAAAGTACAGGTTCCCACCGACACAGCGTGGGTGCTTGCAGAACGAGCAGGCAAGATTTCACACTTGCAACAGATCACTACAGATCCGCCGAATTTCGAACCACTAGATATTCCCGCACAGTTTTTCTGGAGAAGGGCCGCCAGCGAAACAATCGACTACACGAACCCTTTATGGCGAGCATTTTTGTCACAATCAATGCAGGAGAGCATCCATGGACGGTGATCTAGTTCTACAGTGGTTGAGCTCAAGAGGCTACGGAAGTATGACTGACGTGGTCGCGTCAGTTGGTGCCGTGATGGACGGCGTGCCTCCTGAAAACGTCCAAGCTGCTCGATCCTACCTTTGGCGTTTGGAGGTACTCGGGCACTTGGACCAATCATGGTCAGAGGGTAAATGGCGTATTCGACCAACAATGGTGACGCAGCTTCCAGGGTCCTCAGCGTTTGCACTTGTCGTTGGAAAACGGTCGCCTGAACTGGAAGAACGGCTTGAAGCCGATACGGTCTTGCACAAACTGGAACAGTCACGATCTGGAATCGGGTCACTTAGCGACCCGCGAACTTTGATCGTTGAGTACGACAATGAAGCAGAACTCCGTCAGGTTGCTTCCAGTTCAGGCGCAGATTTCATATCGTGTGCCGCGCTGTCCATAGCCGAAGATCTCCCTTCGCTTGGTCTCGGGCCTCTAGCAGGGGGACCAAACACACAAGGTTCCCCTGTCCAGATGTTCAATGTACGCATGGGAAAATTCATGCACGTTGAAACTTTTCATCGGGATGGATTGTTCAAACAGAAAGTGAACGGACGGTCTGTTTACTGGCTGCTGAGATCGGGTATTTGGTACTCAACGACCTACGCCGAAGGGGTCTGCTTAACCCGAGTAGATATTGACAAAGAGTGCTTTGAACTGCAAATTACCGAAGATGCTGACGATCCCATCGGTATGCTCCGCGTTGACAAAGGCTTGCCACTACCCATGCCGCACTTCCAAGCACTGACGCTTTGTAGCGGGTTCCACCCCGACAAGACCTCGGATGGGAGCTGGACGTTCGAAAACATTCCGAGCTCCGTTGCCAACGCTGTCGCACAATCTGTTCATCAACAATTGCAAATTGTCTAGCGAAAATTCCAGGTTCCCGCTCGTTCAACAGAAAGACGCCGCCATGCCCATCGACATAGTTGAGACATTCGATCACTTGCGGGAGTCATATTTCCGCTATTACGACACACCGTTTGGACTTGCTGATGAGAAACTCATGGCAGAGCGCCGTCGAATCCTTGACAAGGACAACGGTGTCTACAGAGAGCCATTTATAGAACTGCGACCCGAATACAAGGTCTCCACACAGACGTTCGAGCAGTCAGTAGAACAAGCCCGGGCTTCGAAAGACCTCGTTGAGTTTGCCCGGACCGGGCTCATTCCTGTCGGTCGAGACCTATACACACACCAAGAGTCCGCGCTGACGTCCGTCGTGAGGGATAAGCGCAATGTTGTCGTGACCGCTGGAACCGGCGCCGGCAAAACTGAGGCGTTCCTTCTACCTCTACTGTCCAACCTTTTGACAGAATCAACATCGTGGACAGGGCAGGGAGCCAATTTTGCTCCGTGGTGGAAACGGGACAATCGGCCGTTCGCTCCGCAGCGAGGGACAGAGTCGGGACGCACCAAAGCTGTTCGCGCCATCATCTTGTATCCGATGAACGCGCTCGTTGATGACCAACTCATCAGGCTCCGTAAGGCTCTCGACAATGATGAGGCCCGAGCCTGGTTGGACAAGCACAGGCGCGGTCATCGCTTCTACTTCGGTCGGTACACAGGAGCGACCCCTGTCACGGGTTCAGTGGGCGACACTGTTCCATTAGGGAATTTACGATCCTATCTGCAAGACGTCGATGAGCGCAGTGCCCAAATGCGGCAGCTCGATGATGAATCCAAGTACTTCATGCCCCACCTGGGCGGAGCTGAAATGGTCTCGAGATGGGATATGGCCGACGCTGCGCCTGATATTCTCATCACCAACTATTCGATGCTCAATGTCCTGCTCCTTCGTGATCGGGATAGCCGATACTTCGACTCAACTCGCGCGTGGCTTACCGCCAGCCCTGACCATCGGTTCACCTTCGTTGTCGATGAGCTGCATTCCTACAGGGGTACCGCCGGTACGGAAGTCGCGCTGCTGATCCGGAACTTGAAGCTGCGGCTCGGCCTCGGTGAAGACTCCAAACAATTCCAGGTCATCGCCGCCTCGGCTTCGTTGGAAGCCAACCGGGACGAAGCGTATGTTGAGGAATTTTTTGGAGTGCCTCGCGATTCATTTGATTTTCTTCCCGGAGAGCTCATCCGAGCACAGCATCAAGCTCTTGACCTCTCCGAAACCGGGTTCGCAAGCCAAGAGGGCACTCCCAGCCATGCGGACGAAATTATCGGGGCAAGCGCACTGAGCAACGTCTTCTTTCGGAGTGAAAACGGTGAACCGCTGTCTCACCCCAACGCCAAGTCTCTGCGACAGATTGGCGAGCAACTGTTTCCCGTATTGACTGAAAATTTGCGCGGCCCGGCCGTGCAAAAGCTGCTGAAGTCTGCCGCGTCAACGGTTGAAAAGACTGAGGTAATCAAGTGGCCGTTATTGAGAAGCCATCTATTTTTCCGAAATGTACCGGGAATGTGGGCCTGCACCGATCCTTCCTGCCCCGAAATTCAGGAAGAGAAGAGCGAAACTAGACGCGTAGGACGGCTGTATTCCGAGCCAGTAGGCCGCTGTTTATGCGGATCCAGAGTATTGGAACTCCTGTATTGCCAGAACTGCGGAGATGTCTTTCTTGGTGGTTATGTTCCTTCCGGTTCGACCCAGCAGCCCGGGAAAGCCGTAACCTTGTTGGCTGACCTGTCCGACATACAACATTTGCCTGATCACGTCGGACTTGAGCGAACAGCGAACAACTATCTGCTGTACTGGCCTCAAAAACGAAGCCCAGATCTAGAAGCGCTTGAATGGAATGCAGACAAGAATAAAGTGAAGTATGCTTTTCGTCGCTCCATCCTAAGGCCCGAAACAGGGGAGCTCCGACCAACGAACGGAGATGGTTATACCGGCTGGACCTTCCAAGTTACATCTCCGGCAGGCAAGCGGAACGTAGAACAGCTGTCGGCGTTCCCCACTAGATGCCCTAATTGCTCCGATGACTGGGAGATCAGGCACACTGCGGAAGGGCCTGTTCGATCAGATGACAAAAAACGTCAACGATCACCCATCCGCGCCATGCGCACAGGGTTCGAGAAAATAAATCAGGTATTGATTACTGAATTGTTCCAAGACCTCGAACCTGCAAACCGGAAGACTATCGTTTTCGCCGACAGCCGTCAGGATGCTGCAAAGCTATCGTCTGGAATAAGCCTCAGGCACTACCAGGATTTGTTGCGGCTGCTTCTCCATAGTGAACTTGCAGGATCAGATCAGGTTGCAGCTGATATTTCATTGGCCAAAGAACACTACTTGAACGGCAACCGGACTCCAGAATCTCGAGACGCGATCAAGCGATTACGAGCCAAGGATCTGAAAGCTTTTACCACTCTTCAAGACGTGTGGGATCTCGAGAGTAATGTGCCGGAAACTGATGCCATACGTGATCTGAATCAATCCCCATCGATTCCCGTACTAACTGCACGGATTAGTCAGCGACTAGTTGAAATGGGCATGAATCCTGGCGGACCATCGGCTTCTCTTCAGCAGACTGACGAGAAAGATGCCCTGTCTTGGTCGCATATTTACCGTTGGGATCCTGTACCTTCACGAAAAATTGATCTTTCGACACCTCAGAACCGACTAGAGGCTGCCATAGACAAGAATCTACAGAAGGAGGTCATTGACGGGTTGTTTTCAGGAGTAGGCCGAGACTATGAATCCTTGGGACTAGGGTGGGTAGGACTTGTTGGTGCACTCAGTAGTGCTCAAGATTCCCGCTCTTCGGCGGCTATCGCGCAATCCAGCCTGCGGATTTTGGCTGGAATGCGTCGATTCGCTGGTATGAGGAATGCATCCGAGACGCCGCCCAGGAAACTCAAAACTTTTTGGCAGTCAGTGGCGAAGACGTTTGACATGGATTTCGATGACATTCAGACCTCAGTCAGGAAGGAATGGGGAGATTCGGTATCTCAATTCCTCATCCATCCAGACAAGGCCACCATCTATCAGCCCTCCGGTAGCGACTGGACATGTGAGAATTGCCGACGACGACACCTAGTGCAGGGATGCGGACTTTGCACGTATTGCGGTAAACAACTTCCAGAGGCGACTGCTCACAAGACGGACCTTGATTATTACGGACACAAGGCCATCCAAGGAGCCGGACAGTTCAGACTGACAGCGGCTGAGCTGACCGGCCAAACCGATAGACTTGCCGCCCAATCGAGGCAAGCTCGGTTCCAGAATGTTTTCCTTGACCAGAAGGAGAACAAGAAATCCGATGGTATTGAGCTGTTGTCAGTGACCACAACAATGGAAGCGGGCGTAGATATCGGGGCCCTCGACTCCGTCATCTTGGCGAATATGCCACCTACCCGTTTCAACTACCAACAGCGAGTTGGGCGTGCTGGCCGTCGTATGACGCCCATGGCAATATCGCTTACAGTGTGCCGGGGACGCAGCCACGACGAGTACTATTTTGGACGTCCAGAACTCATTACCAATGAACCAACGCCTAAGCCATATCTTGCTCTTAATCGTCCAGAAATATACCTACGGGCCCTAAGGAGTGAGACACTTCGGCGTGCCTTTATCTCTCTTGCCGATGTCCTCGCACTTGACGAAGAATTTTCCGGACTTGGCCGGAACACCCACGGCCAATTCGGGCTCGCATCAGACTGGTACAAGGTGAAGCCGCACCTAAGCCGATGGCTCGATGACAATCAGGCCATCGTCGAGCAAGCTGTGACCGCCTTCGCGACTTACACAAACTTAAGCCACGACGACTTGAACGGCGCACGCGCCGACATAGCCAATCTGGTAGACGACATTTCAACGGTCGTAGCTCTTGACAGCCCGGGCCATTCCGACCTGAGCCAGCGACTGGCCGAAAATGGTCTCCTGCCGATGTTCGGGTTCCCTTCAAAAGTTCGAGATCTCTACCTCAAGAGACCAAACATCGCATTCCCCTGGCCGCCCGACAATGTCATAGATCGAGATGCCGCAATGGCAGTAAACCAGTTCGCGCCTGGGAGCGAACTGGTTCGCGACGGGCAGATCTATCCAGTCATTGGCGCGGCCGCGTTCTACCCGGCTGGGCGCAACGTCAGCAAAGAAGACAATGCTTTGGGTGACCAACGACTGATCGATATTTGCCGACAATGCGCGTATGTGGAGGAAAAACCGACAGGTTCGGACTACTCGGAAGGTGCCTGCCCACGATGTGATGCCGACCCCGGAATCTTCAGCACCATCGACCTGCGGGAGCCCAAAGGATACCGGGCAGGTAAACCTCGTGACTTTGACGGCAACTTCTCTTGGTCACCCAAGTCGACATCGACCCGGGCCGTGGCTGATCTCAAAACACTGGAGTCCGTTTCTCTTTCCAACTCAGTCGCATACTCGGGCCCTGGGAAGCGGTATGTCATCAATGACAACTCCGGAAAATCCTTCGAGTTTCAGCAGGCTCTCTCAAACGATTACTGGGGCGGTTACGTAGCGGTAGCGTCTGATGGGACGACACCAGTTCACACTGACCAGTCAGCGGCAGTCATCTCAGTGGCACTCGGAACGATTCAGCCCACGGATTTCCTCTTCTATGGGCCCCAGTCAGCAGTAGTTGAGGGTCAGGGGCTGCGGTTGGATCTGAGCGCGGGAATGCCCCAACAATACGGCGCCTATGATTCCATCCAAGGCCGTCGGGCCGCTTGGTACTCGCTGAGCTTTCTGATGAGAACTGTAGCCGCCAACAAACTAGACATTCAGTCCCAGGAGTTTAACGCCGGAATCTATACGGGACTGCAAGACGGGCGCCCAACCACGTTCGCTTTTCTTGCCGACACATTGGAAAACGGCGCGGGTTTTAGTAGTCATTTGGGAAGACCTGACATTCTGCCGGAATTCCTCAATGACGTCGACGCCTATCTCGGAGAACTGGCCGGTGAGCACTCCATTGAATGTTCGTCTTCTTGCTACCGATGCTTGCGTGACTACTCGAATATGGCCTACCACGCACTCCTCGACTGGCGTCTAGCCAAAGACTTGAAATCAGTACTTGATGGTCAAGTCCTGACTATCGAGTTGGACAAGCAACGTAAAGCAATCCAAAACTGGGCGGCGGTCTACAACGTATCGACGCTCTCGAATAGCTTCGCAGCCTGCGCCCTGTGGGATAAACCTGCTGAGGGACGCATTGCGGTGATTCTGCGGCATCCCCTCGAATCCGGGGAACCTGGCTTGATGCCGGAGAGATTAAAGGAGGCTACGGCACAAATTCATGCAGAGAACCCGGGTCTCGATGGAGTGGTTTATGTCGACGCGTTCATGCTTGACCGCGACCCGAGCCATGCTGTCAATCTAGTTCGGAGCCTGAGGATCGGGGACTAAACATACGTTTCAGGTTCTGTGAACGCTCCTAGGGGCAAGGGCATCGAATCGGTAATTTTGCCCCTCAGCGTCCGTAGAAATTCGATCATGAAGGCCAGGTGGGGCTGTTGAAGGTTTGAGTGAGGCTTCAACAGTTCCATCTGCATAACAATTGAAGCTGGGCTCTCGCAATGTAAGCGATATTGGAGGCTACAGGTCCTACGTATCCGCCTTCCGTAGCTGTTAGGTACTGGTTGCCTTGATGATATCTTTCTAACTTCCATCTGCCAGGCTCGGTGATCCATGTCGGGTGCACGCGCACCCGACCAAGTGAATATTGGCTTCTGTGGGCTGCACTTGTGGTGCGGGTAAGCGCCATCGCTCGGAAGTGTGGCCGGCGTGGTTGATCCCTACGTCCATAGCGTCATGTACTGTCGCGTAACTCTGGCACGTGCAACAGTGGAACGATACCCATTGCTATAGGAGGACCACCATGAGCGTTCGAGACAACACCAACCGCAGGCTCAAAGAAGTCCTTGACATCATGGCCGCCGGATCGTGGCAGGATGACAAGCCCAACGGCGGTGAAGTCCTGGCCGAAGCGGTGGCACGGATTCCCTTCACCAAGGAAGAGTCCGAACTCCTCAGCGGCGGCATCCCGCGCGGTCACAAGAACCTCACCAAGGCCACGGCAGATCTGGTCAAGGCCGGATGGATGACCAAGGGCCGTGGTGGCTGGGCCATCACGGACAACGGCCTACGCGCCACGGTGGCCTTCAGCACTGTTGAGAAGCTCAGCGATGCACTCAGCAACGGCACACTCATTCCTGCCGGTACTGAACTGCCAGAAAAACCTGCCGGCACGCCAGCAGCAAAGACCGCACCAGCCAAGCAGCCGTCCGTCAAGGCAGCCACAGCCCCAGCGGCCGCCAAAGAGCAGGCGGGGGACTCCGGCGTCGTACTTGGGGAGCAGCCAGCTTCAGTGGCTTTGGTGGGAGATTTCGGCACCACCTTGGGTGCGGAGAAGAACTGGGATCCCAGCCATGCCGCCGTGCAGATGACGCTAGATAGCATTGGTGGGCTCTGGCAGTTGACAGCCGACCTCCCCGCCGGACAGTACAACTACAAGGCTGTGGTCAACGGAAGCTGGGATGAAAACTACGGCGCATTCGGTCTGCTAGATGGCGCCAACCACGAGTTCTCCCACGCCGGTGGACCCGTCACTTTCCACTACAACCACGCCACCAAAGACGTGCTGCGCGGCTAAAACGCCAGCCCGGGCAAGCCGCCCCAGTTAACGCCGCGCCAACGCGGCCGCCAAATAAGGTGCGGTGCGGCTTTCCTCAGCAGTGGCTACGTCCTCGGGTAACCCGGTGGCCATGATGCGGCCGCCGGCGGACCCTCCCGAGGGTCCTAAGTCAATGACCCAATCGGCGGCTGCCACCACGTCCATCTCGTGCTCCACAACCACCACAGTGTTGTTGGCGTCCACCAGCCGGTTGAGCTGATGCATCAACAACTGAACATCGGCAGGGTGCAGACCCGTGGTGGGCTCATCCAAGAGGTACAGCGTGTGACCCCGCCGCGGGCGCTGCAATTCGGTGGCGAGTTTGATCCGCTGTGCTTCACCACCCGAGAGTTCCGTGGCCGGCTGCCCCAGCCGGAGGTAGCCTAGCCCCACTTCACGTAGGGTTGCCAAGCTTCTTGCCGCAGCGGGAATGTCCGCGAGCACCAGCGCTGCCGCATCCACCGTCAGCGCCAGAACATCGGCAATGGACTTTCCCTTGTACAACACTGCCAAGGTCTCATCATTGAAGCGGGAACCGTGGCAGACGGGGCAGGGGCCGTAACTACCAGGAAGGAACAGTAGTTCCACCGCCACGGCGCCTTCACCCAAGCATGTTTCACAGCGCCCACCCGCAACGTTGAAAGAAAACCTGGCCGCGGTAAATCCCTTCGCCCGGGCCTCGGGTGTGGCAGCGAACTCACGCCGGACGGCGTCGAACATTCCTGTGTACGTAGCCAGGTTGGAGCGCGGTGTCCGGCCAATGGGGCGCTGGTCCACGGGAACCACACGGTCTACGCCGCCGAACCCGCTTGTTCCCGCAATGTCCTCCGGGGCGGAGTCATCGCCTTCGCGCTGGCCGCCAGCAGTACTGTTCAGCACCTGCAATAACGTGGACTTCCCAGAACCGGATACCCCAGTAATGGCTGTCAGAACGTTCCTAGGGATCTGCGCATCAACGTTCTCAAGATTGTGGGAGCTGATACCTACCAATTCCAACCAGCCTTGGGGATCTCTGCGCACTGCGGAGGTGCCGGTAGCCCTTTCAGCATCCTGCGCTATGGGCGCAGAAGGGGAAGCCCCTTCCAATAGGAAGGGCCGCGTGACTGACTCTTGAACATGGGCAATCCCCGGAACTGGGCCGCTGTAAACAATCCGGCCGCCGGCTTCACCTGCCTGGGGGCCTACATCAACCAGCCAGTCGGCCCGCCGGACCATGTCCATGTTGTGTTCAACAATGAAGACGCTATTTCCGGAACGTTTGAGCTGTTGTAATACCTCCAGCAGAGGCTCGGCGTCGGCCGGATGCAGCCCCGCTGACGGTTCGTCCAAAACGTAGATGACACCGAAAAGTCCAGAACGGAGCTGGGTGGCAATGCGTAAGCGCTGCATCTCTCCGGGGGAGAGGGTGGGCGTGCTGCGGCCCAGGCTCAGATACCCTAGTCCCAGATCCAGCAGCACTGTTATGCGCTGGTGCAAATCATGGGCAATGGCGCTTGCAACGGCCTCACGGCTCCCATCATCGCCAGTAGGGCCGGTCATGATCCTCTGCAGTACCTCAGCAAGTTGCGTCAGCGGCAGGGCATTCATGGCGGAAATGTCTTTGCCCTCCACCGTCACCGCCATGGCCGCCACTTTCAACCCGCTCCCACCACATTCGGGGCAGGGTCCTGAATGCATGAATCTCAGGGCGTTCTCACGCATAGGTGCACTCTTGGTGTTGGCTAGAGTGTGTAAAACATGGCTGCGGGCGCTCCAGAATTTTCCCTTATAGGGTTTGGCCACCCGGTCCCTTTGCGGCGTTACCTCAACAACAGGTTGCTCTTCGGTAAAGAGGATCCAATCACGTTCTTTTTTAGGCAGCTTCTTCCACGGAACGTCAACGTTGTAGCCCAGATGGCTGAGAATGTCGCGGAGGTTTTTACCTTGCCAAGCGCTGGGCCACGCCGCAACCGCACCTTCGCGAATGCTGAGGTGTGGGTCCGGCACCAGCAATTCTTCGGTAACAGTGTGGGCTGTTCCCAAGCCGTGGCACACCGGGCAAGCGCCAGCCACCGTGTTGGGCGAGAAGGAATCTGAGTACAAAATCTCAGCGCCCTTAGGGTAATCACCTGCCCGAGAAAACAACATCCGTACTGAGTTTGAAAGAGTTGTTACTGTCCCCACTGAAGAGCGGGTGCTGGGGGTTCCGCGGCGCTGTTGCATGGCCACTGCCGGTGGAAGTCCCGAAATGGACTCCACCCGGGGTGTATTTCCCTGTTGAATGAGACGGCGCGCGTAGGGAGCCACGGATTCAAAATAGCGGCGTTGGGCTTCAGCGAAAATAGTGCCAAAGGCCAGCGAGGACTTACCGCTCCCTGAGATGCCGGTGAAGGCGACAATGGAGTCGCGGGGGACATCCACGTCCACGTTTTTCAGGTTGTTCTCGCGGGCACCGCGGACTTGGACAAATCCTGAGTGCTCAGGGCTGGTGGTGGTCAGAGCTGTACTTAGAGACGATCCCATTTATCGACCCTAACGTGAATTTTGCTTGGGCGCTGTCCTAGTGCCCAATGCCTGTACCTACTCCCTGCATTTCGCGGCCTACCACCGCCCGGCTAGCCTTGAAGCATGACAATCGACGCGAGTGATTCCACCCTGAGTGCTACCCCGGCTAAAAAGCCGGCAGCTGCGTGGCATTCGGAGAGTGGGAACCTCGTTGCAGAAGGGGACAACCTCAGCTTTTTAGGCACACTGCCGGATGAAAGTTTCCGCCTGATCTACATTGACCCGCCCTTTAACACCGGCAAGGTTCAAGCGCGCCAAAACATGACCAACGTCCGCAGCGAAACAGGCTCCCGCGTAGGTTTTCAAGGCCGCAGCTATGAAACCATCAAGGGCTTGACGCTGAGCTACAACGATTCCTTCGGCGACTACTGGGAATTTTTGGAGCCCCGGCTAGAAGAAGCATGGCGTCTCTTGAAGGACGATGGCACTCTCTACTTGCACCTGGACTACCGCGAGGTCCACTATGCCAAGGTGCTGCTGGACGCCCTCTTTGGCCGCGAGTGCTTCCTCAATGAAATTATCTGGGCCTATGACTACGGGGCGCGCTCCAAAAAGCGTTGGCCCGCCAAGCACGACAACATCCTTGTCTACGTCAAAAACCCTAAAACCTACTACTTCAACAGCACCGAAGTAGACCGCGAGCCCTACATGGCGCCCGGGCTGGTCACGCCCGAAAAGCGGGAACTGGGCAAGCTGCCCACCGATACTTGGTGGCACACCATTGTTTCCCCGATGGGCCGCGAAAAAACTGGGTACCCCACCCAGAAGCCCCTCGGGATCCTTCGCCGCATTATCCAAGCCAGCACCGAGCCGGGGGACTGGGTACTGGATTTCTTTGGTGGCAGTGGCACCACCGGGGCCGCCGCCTTGGAGCTGGGCCGCCGCTTTGTCATGGTGGATCAGAACCCCGAAGCCATTGAAGTTATGCGCTCACGCCTGGACCCGGAGCAGGTCACCTTCATTAAGCACAAGAGCGCCAAGTAACCCTCAGCCGAAGGGGACCAGCCACTCCACCGCAACGTAAATGCAGGCGGCAATGGTGATCACTCCGGTGAAGCACGCCGCAATCCAGAGTGAGCGGCGTGGTGCTTTCACCGCAAGGCCCAGCAGCAGCGGAAAAGCCAGCATGGCCAAGGTGGCCAGAAATCCCAAAACGCCCAAGGCAATACCGGGGCCCGTGACCGCTGTGTCCAGAGTTCCCGTCATGACTATGATAGAGAGCAGTGCCAGCAACAACGCGGGGTAACCCAGCAACGCCCAGCCGGCAACGGTGATGACAATGGCCAGCCAGAGTCCGCGCTGGGGCCTAGCTGCAGTAGCTGGCTCAGCGCGTGATGTGGCTAGGCGCTGGGACGGGATCTCGCGGTGAGGACGGGGCATGGGCTTATTTTGGCATGCCGTGCTGAGTGCGGACTGTATTCACTTGGAGTCATCCAGTAGCTACGTGAATGAGGCCCAGAATGGCAGGGATGGTGGCTAAGGCGCCAAAAATCAACAAGCCCGTGCTGCGCCGGTAAAGTGCCATCCCGAGTAGTAAAGGGGAAGCTACTGCAGAAGCGCCGACGAAAAAAGACTGCCCATAGAAATTGGAATTATTAGAATCCCCGTTGCCGGAACTCATCAATGCAGCCATGAGGGAAAAACCAGCAAAGACCAGGAAAGCCGGAGAAAATACTAGCCACCCGATGACCGTGATGGCGACGGCCCCACCCACGTTACCCCTCGCTTTGAGCGCCGGGATCTCCTTAGCAGAGGTTGGCTCAGGGGCGTGGTTGGAGTTGCTGAGGTAGGCCATCAGCCCAGATTGCTCAGCCAGCGGAACACGAAGTACAAAATGACGCACACGGTGGGAATGCCCGTAAGCAAAGCGGCCCGCCACATGGCCCGCTCCTTAAACCGCACCGCCTGGCCCAGCAGGTGCGGAGCGGCAATCATACAGAACAGTAGGACTGCGCCGCCAAAAATCAGGGCTAAGCGGGCTGGCGATGCCATACTCTGCGAAGGCTCCAAGACGGCGGCAAGGATGAAGACCGCCATCAAAATGATCGGCACCACCACCACAGCCCAGCCGATGAGCGCCACGAGGGTGCCGGTGAGCTGGGAGCGTTCCTGTTTTACGCGTTCGTTTGGCGTGGGTTCAAGGCGGGAGTTCTCAGTCATGTTCTAGTTCTACCAGCATTGGTGACGGAACTTGCGTTCGCTTCTTGTCCGCGAGGTACCAACAAGGCTTTCCTCTCCGTGAAGCTGAGACTGTGCTGAGACTCCCCGTTCACAATTGACAGGCCAGCGTTAAGTGCTACCCGCAGCCTGCGCCCAACGAGCGCCGTGGTACATCAATTCTACGAAATCTGTGGACGCACCGCCCGGCTGGGTGTATCCTGCATCACCGTCTATAGTGGTCTGGGTGACATTGGACGGATGTCCCGCAAAAATCTTGAAAGAGGGCCACTGTGCACGATCGTATTCGCCATGCCGGATTGTTGGAAAAGCGTATGTCGGCCGAGGCAGCCGCTGCGCTAATCAAGCCCGGAATGACCGTCGCCATGAGTGGCTTTACCGGTGCAGGCTACCCGAAAGCCGTGCCGCAGGCGCTCGCTGCACAGATGGAAACCGCGCACGCCGCCGGAACTGATTTCAAGATCAAGGTCCTCACTGGCGCCTCCACCGCACCTGAGCTGGACGGTGTCTTGGCCAAAGTGGGCGGCATGGAACTGCGCCTGCCGTACATGTCCGATCCTGCGTTGCGCAAGCGGATCAACGACGGCGACCTCGACTACATGGACATTCACCTCAGCCACGTTGCCCAGCACACCTGGTTCGGCTTCTACGGCGGCATTAACATTGCGATCGTTGAAGTGGTGGGCATTCGCGAGGACGGATCGCTGATTCCCTCCACCTCGGTGGGCAACAACAAGACCTGGCTGGACATGGCCGACGCCGTGATTCTCGAGGTCAACGCGCAGCAATCCGCACAGCTGGAAGGCATGCACGACATCTACTACGGCACTGCACTGCCGCCGCACCGCAAGCCCATCGCGCTCGTGGCACCGGAAGACCGTATTGGCCAGGCCTACCTGGACGTTGACATGAACAAAGTCATTGCCGTGGTTGAGACCGACGCGCCGGACCGGCTCTCTGCCTTCGCCGCCCCGGATGAGGCCTCCACCCAGATTGCCTCACACCTGCTGGACTTCCTGGACGGGGAGATCAAGACCGGCCGCCTGACGGATAAGCTGCTGCCGCTCCAGTCTGGCGTGGGCAACATTGCCAACGCTGTGCTGGCAGGACTGTCCCGTGGTGGATACCGCGGTTTGAAGGCGTACACCGAAGTGATCCAGGACGGAATGCTTGAGCTGATCAAGGACGGCACCCTGGCGTTCGCCTCGGCCACCTCCTTCTCCCTCTCCGAGGCCGGCATTGAGGAGTTCAACCGAAACGTCGACTTCTACCGTGAGCGCATTGTTTTCCGCACCCAGGAGATTTCCAACCACCCCGAACTGATCCGCCGCCTGGGCTGCATTGCCCTGAACGGCATGATCGAAGCGGACATTTACGGCAACGTAAACTCCACCCACGTTGTTGGCTCACACGTCATGAACGGCATTGGCGGCTCCGGCGACTTCGCCCGCAACGGCTACTTGGGTGCGTTCATGTCCCCTTCCACTGCCAAGGGCGGAAAGATCTCCGGCATTGTTCCCATGGCCAGCCACGTGGACCACACTGAGCATGACACCATGCTTATCATCACCGAACAGGGCCTGGCTGACCTGCGTGGTTTGGCGCCGAAGCAGCGCGCCCGCGTCATCACCGAAAAGTGTGCGCACCCGGACTACAAGCCCATGCTCGAGGACTACTTTGCCCGCGCCTCACGGGATTCGTACGGCAAGCACACCCCGCACCTGATGGGCGAGGCCCTGTCCTGGCACCAGCGCTACATTGAAACCGGTGATATGCGCCTGTAGTTAAGCCAACGTTGTCTGATTTTTTGCGGTGCCTGTGGCCCGAGTAGCTTAGCTCGCCACACCGCAAAGCCCCGTTCTTTCTCCCTTTGGTTGCAAGGACGGGGCTTTCTGCGCCCCGGCGAGTGATTAGTGCGTGGGCAGCGGGTGGACGGTGAGCCGACGGCGGTGGACACGATGCCGGCAGGGATGCAGCTGAATAAGCGGAAAAGCCAAATGAAGGCCTGGCGTGAGGGCCTGCTGGCCCTGGAGCGTCGCCACAAGCTACTGAATTTCCAGCACCCCGAGATCACTGATCCAGTGCCGCGGCGTTGGGCGTGCCCGTCAGCCAGTAAATGCATGTGGCCACGGTAGCTGATACGAATGAAACTCAGATCCTGAGCGTGTGTAAACGCCTGCACCAGCGTTGAAGATGTCTTGGGACTTTGCCCTAGATAGGCTCACGTTTGAGGATGCGGAGGGCAACCACTCCCCAAGGAGGCCTTTAACATCGATCAGCCCGGTTCCGGGAGGTCTAAGACCTACCCGGAACCGGGCATGAGGGATAAACGTACTTCTTTCAAAACTTTCCACACGCTAAGGCTTAGCAGCCGTACTTTCGACCGTAATCAACTGTTGTGCCGCATGAGGAGATATGCCCTAGTTGCAGGCTCCTGTGGCTTCCCAAGGTCCCCACTGTGAAGCGCCGGGCTTCTCATTCAGGGTCCACCATTTGGCCTTGTAACTGATGCCGCCATGGGACACCTTGGAACCGCCGAGATAGGTTGCCGTTGCGCTCCAAGGAGCGGCACAGCCTGACCCGGCGGGCGGAGTTGTGGGCGGTGTTGTGGGAGTGACTGTCGGAGTGGTGGTCGGGGTAGGAGTGGGAGTGACTGTCGGAGCAGTGGTCGGTGTAGGTGTAGGAGTAGGAGTGGGGTTCGTCGTGGACGGGGGTGCTGCTTCAGTGACAGGACCCGGCGCTGCAGCGCGGAACTTATCAGACATTGCGCCTACCAGCTCACCGTTGCGGTCGCCAGAGAGCTCCCACCACATGCCGCCGCCAAGTCCCTTGCTGACAATGTAGTCAGTTTTTTGCTTAGTGGTGGCCATGTTGTCATAACTCCACCACTGGGTGCCGTCATAGCGCCACGCAGATCCGGTTGCGGCGTCGTAGTGGTCCGTGCCAAGCGTCTTTAGCTTGTCGTAGTCCTCATTGGCCTTTTCGTAAGTGCCGGGAGCGCCATCAGTGGCAGGGCCCCAAGGGGAAACGTTCTTTGCACCTGTCCAGCCGCGGCCGTAGGCTGCTAGCCCTAGTCCCAGCTGCTTCGGGTCAATGCCAGCTGCAAGGTACTTTTTCACGGCCTTATCGGCACTGAATTTCTTGCTCGGCTCGCGAGGATCCGCGGGGTCGTCATACAGATTGGCCTGGTGACCGGTGAGCGTGGGGTTCCACGCACCGTGCAAGTCATAGCCCTGGATACTGCCAAAGTCCAAGGACTTGAAGTTGGCAGGGTCATCCCAGCCACCTGCATCGATGTCCGCAGGATTAGCAGGCAGGAAGGCGCTCAGGACGTACTTCTTATTATTCGTTGAGCCGTAAGCGTCAAGCTGCTTACGGAACTCCGCCAGTAGAGCCTTGAAATTTGCACGATCATTGACGGTGTCTACACCGTTGCCTTCTAGACCGGAGTTTGTGCCCGGCCATTCCCAGTCAATGTCAATGCCGTCAAAAATCCCGGCCGCCGCACCAGCGCCGCCGCGACCTTCGAAGTTTGGCAGGTTGCCCTTGATGTATAGGTCAATGCAGCTGGAAACCAGCTTCTGGCGGGACTGCTCAGTGGCTGCGGCCTTGGAGAAGTTCTTGGACCAGGTCCAGCCGCCCAAAGAGATCATGACTTTGAGTTTGGGGTTTTTAGCCTTCAACTGCTTGAGCTGGTTGAATGAACCAGCCAAAGGCTGATCCCAAGTATCAGCCTTGCCTGAGACGGACTTGTCGGCCGCATAACCCATGCCGAAGTCTGCCCAAGCATCGCCGGCGCCATCGGAGCCGTTGGGACCGGTTCCCTGCGCCTTATTGGCCATAAAACAGGTCAATGTCTGGTTGTTGATGTTACCGAAAGAGTAGTTGATGTGAGTGAGGTTTTTGGCTGTACCGGAGACGTCTAGCTGCTTTGCCTGGAATGCGCGTCCATACACTCCCCATTGTGCAAAGTAGCCAACGTTGCGGTAGCCGTTGACCGTTGAAGTGAGGGGGGCATCGGCCGCGGTGTTGGGCGGTGCAGCATTGGCACCGAGGGCACCCACACCCCCTGCCAATCCGGCAACCATGGTGCCCGCCGCTACAGCAGCCCACAGCTTAGTAAGGCGTCTGGGCCGTTTGATTTTTTCTGACATGAGCAGTCCTTTGAACAGTGAGGTGCGCGTATCGCACCGTCGTCCAGGAACAACGCTATTCGTCGGTGGCGCATGTCACATCAGCATGATCCACATACTTTTCCCGCTGACATTGACCTAAGTAGTAATACTTAGATTGCCGTGATGGCAGGAATTTTTTCGTTTCCTCTACTTTTCCCCCCACTCATGGACATAAAGACGGCGAGATTCCGAAGAACCCCGCCGTCTTTGTGTTAGATGCTCACGATCTGTGGTGTTACGTTTCCCGTGTCAGCAGGAAAGGCCTCACTTGCCGCACAGGATGGGAGAACCCCAAGCGTTGGCAGCGCCGGAACCGGGGACTTCACCCTGGGTCCACCACTTGGCCTTATAACTGGAACCTGCGTGAGCTACAACAGCCCCGCCGGTGTAGACCGCTGCAGCGGACCATGTAACAGCACCATTACAGCTCTCAACCGGGCCCGCGCCGTTGCCGCCGCCAGTGCCCGCGGAGGGCTCCACCACGCTCACGCCACGAGGGTAATCGGTCAGGAGAGCATACTGTTCTGAACCAATACTGACCCGGAAGTTGGAAATCATCGAGGTAGGTAGCGTCCATGCCAGCTTGGTACTGACGGTAGCGCCGGGCGCAATGCCCCCGGCGGGTACCTTGATGGTGTAGGTATGGAAGTCACCCTTGAGCCCGCCGACGTTACTGCCGGTGTGATCGCTGGAATCCTTTGTGATAGACCAGCCGCTCTGTTCCTTCATCTCACCCGTATCGCTTGTTGCACTGTCAAAGGTGATAGTTGCACCGGCCGGGATGGTGGTTTTGGAGTTATTCGTGAAGTGCGCTTCTGGGTTGATGGGGTAGTTGTTGTCACCCAAGGCGAAGTTTTTCAGTTCAACACCAAGGTCAATGGCCTTGGTGGGCATCTTCACGTTGGCCTTGGTGGCCCCATAGGGTTTGGACGCGGACAGGGTTGAATGGATTCTATTTACCAGTGTGGAGCCCATCTCGTACTGGCCCTTGCTGGCGTTGTACTCGTAGTCACCGGCGAGCTCCCAAATCATGACCCCGCCCAGGCCCTTATCTGCCACGTAGTCTGCCTTGGCTTGGATCGCCTGATCGGCGTCGCCGCTAAGGAATGTCTTTGTGGTGTCATTCCACCACCACTCATTTTTGGTGACGTTATCAAAATGGCGTGTGTAAGTGCCCTTGAGAGCACCCGTCGGTGAACCATAGGAAGCCGCGTAATCGCCCACAACACCCTTTTGCAGGTTCAGCACATGCCATATTGGGTTAGCCCCGGCGGCCAATTCGCCACCCATCGGATCGCTGTCATGCCACAGGTTGTCGATGCCCCCGGCACCGTCACCACACTTGGAGTTTCCGCCGGCTTTAGGCCCGGTTCCGGGAGCGCACTTGTTCTGGTCGGCCAACACGGAGCTACCGTAGAGGCCATTGGTTCCGCCCTGTACGTTAGTCCAGCCGCGAGTGTAGAAAGGCACTCCTAGGTTGATGCGACCAGCTGGCATTGCGCCGCGGAAGTAGTGGTATGCCCAGTCAGAGTTCAAGTAGCCGATGCCCTTATAGGCGTTGTACACGCCACCAGCGGCGAGCTCTGGATCTTTGCCATCGTCGAAGAGCGCCGCGTTGCCGCCCACGAAGTTATTCCATGCACCGTGCAAGTCATAGCTCATCATGTTAACGAAGTCCAAGTATTTAACAACTTGATGCGCTTCCATGCCACGCAACAGCCAGCCCGAGGCCGGAGCGGCAACTGTGAGCTGGTAGTAAGTGCCATCAGCAACGCTGGCTTTGTCCAGTTTTTCGCGCAGAGTCTTCATTAGCTTCATGTAGTTCTCAAAGAGCACGGCTCGGCGAGGCTCCGAGATAGCAAAGTCATCCGGGTTACCCGCTTTGGAGTTGCTAGTGGCGTATTCGTAATCGATATCCACACCACTAAAGCCATACTTGCGGATGAATTCCACGGCTGAATCGGAGAAGGTATCGATCTTTGCTTGGGATTCGGTCAACGTATAGAAGCCGCCATCCCCAACACGAGTGCCATCAGCAGCGAAGTAACCACCGGTCTCGGCCCAACCACCAACTGAAACCAGAGTTTTCACTCCAGGGTTTTCCTTCTTGAACTTCTTCAGCTGGTTCAAGTGCCCCTTGTAAGGCAACGTTGGGTCCATCTCTGCGCCAGCAACACCGGGCCACGTCAGGTCAGTGGCCGCATTACCGGGTGTCTCTGCACCCACGGAGACTTTGTTGTTCTTGTCAATGTGGGCAAAGGCGTAGTTGATGTGGCTGAGTTTCTTCCACGGGATGTCACTGGCGAGGTAGCGTGGGGCGCCGTTCTCACCGGTGCGCCAGCTGGTGAAATAGCCGATCACGCGTTGTTCTAGTCCATTGGGAAGGAGTTCCCTGCCGGCTTCGTCATAGACGGAGCAATACGGCACATTGACGCCGGGGGTTTGGTACAGGCCGTCGGGCCGGCACTTCTCATCCGGGTTTGATGTCCAAGGGGTTCCGGCCGCAGGGGTTGTGGGTGGCGGCGTGGTTGGGGTTGCTGTCGGAACAGCAGTGGGAGTTGTGGTCGGAACCGCAGTTGGCGTCGGCGTTGGCGTCGGCGTAGGCGTCGGATCGGTTACGGTGCCGCATGTGCCCTGACTAGTCCACGGGCCCCAAGGATCAGAGCCCGGGACGTTGTTCTGGGTCCACCACTTGGCAGAATAGTTCACGCTCTGGTGGGAGACCACTGCGTTTGAACTGTACGAGCTGGCCGGGGCCCACGGAGTGGCGCACGCCTTGGTTGTGGTGGTCCCAGAGGGGGAGGCATAAGCCACCTGAGTCGTTATGCCTATTGAGGCAACGAGGGCGAACCCCGTCACGATGGCGGCACTGCGATGCCGCCATCTTGGCAATGTTGGTGTCTGCATGAATTTCCTGTTCTGCTGTGCGAATGAGACCGCTGCAGCGCAGGAAGTAGGCTCCTACGCTTGCTGGCCCAAGGCTATCCATGGCCATGGCCACCGCACATCAGCACAAACACGCATAGGTGTCACTACGTACAAGCAGGTATCCATTCGCTGCCCATACGGTGCGCCAACACGCTTAGCTCCACACGGGAACGGACACTGAGCTTGGCAAAGATGCGGCCCACGTGAACTTCCACCGTGCGTACAGAAACATGCAACTGTGCCGCTACTTGCCTGTTTGACGCACCATCAACAACCAACATGGCTACTTCCATTTCCCTCTCGGTCAGCTGTTCACCCCACGCTTGGCGGAAGCGTTGCAGAGGTCCGTCCCCGCGCACGTTCACGGACTTAGCTGATGCCAAAGATCCTCCTTGAGGGCCGCTGGAGTGTGCCAAAGCTTCCTTCGAGCCCGCGGCTACCCGCGGTGCAGCTGCGGCGCTGATGGTCACCGTCTCCGTGGGTATATCCGGTTCCAACGTAGGGGCATCGAGGTGGCTTGGCGGCTCCGGCATATTGCTGAGAGTGTTTTCTACGCAGCGCAGCCACGCCAGGGCACCGATTTCCCGGAAGAGATCGGCAGCCACCACGAGGTGTTCCCGGGCAACGCCGGGCGTACCGTGTTCTAGACATGTCCGGCCAATGACGAATTCCGTGCGGGCCCGTTCATATTGGGACCGCAGCGTCACGCTGACTCTCTCTGCGTATTCATAGTCCTTGGCAAAACGGGAGGCGCTGGTGGCGCAAAGAGCCATGCGGGCGGAGCTGGCCCGGCGGTGGCCAGATGGCATCAGTGGTCCGTTGATGCCATCATCGTGCACCCTGGCCCCAGCACTACCCGCTTCACTCTGGTGCGGTGTCATCTCATCAAAGCCAGGGACATGCAGTGGCGACGCGGCACCACGCAACGAGCGTTCAGCAGCCAGTCTGCCCAAAGTGGAGGCTTCTTCGATCCGGCCATCCAGATATGCACTCAACGTCCGGTCCATGAGATCACCGGTGCGAATGAAGGCAGAGCTACCGGCCGGATAGCTAGCTTCCATGGCATGGGCCACGGTGCCCACTTGCCCGGTGGTGAGCACGTCAAGTCGCCGCGCTACGATAACACCGAGGCCGAAAAATGGCAGGCCCACGGGCACGGACGCGGCCGCTCGCCCTAGTTCGGCTGCTGCTCGTGAGACATCTCCGAGCCATAGCTGAAGTAACGCTGCCACGACTGCCCCGTAAGCAAGTCCCAGCGGTGTTGGTGCCCATTGCAGCCCACCGCCTCGGTTCCTTACCGTCATAGACCGACCGGCTTCTGGACCCTCTTTTAGTAAGCGCAGACCCGCGTAGGGATCGTCATCAAGTCCTAGCGTCAACGCCTCCATAACCACGCGCGCACCGGAATTATCAGGCAGGCCGTCAAGGCACCCGCGGCACCTGCAGGCGTATTCCGGCTCAATGGTGGGTCCGCCAAAGTTCGCGCACCAGAGCCGTGCTGCGCAGAGTGGTAGCCCGTCAATCTTGTGAACTTCCACAAGCCGCTCAGCCATGGTTAATAGCCCCTCGGCCTCCTCGAGCATGCCCCGTGCCGCGCACAGCCCGGCTGCCAACCCAGTGGCCTTGGCAACCTGGCGGGCAACGGTAGCGAACCCCGCCGCATCCAGGGCCTGGGCTCGGCTGAGGAAGGCTTCACTGTAGCGAGCTAGGGCCACGGTGGGCGCCTCCCCTGCCAAGAGCGACTCGGCGTGAATGAATGCCGGCAGTGCCCGGGCAGCCACCAACACATCCGGAGATGACAAGGCTCCACCAAGCCAAGTGGCGGCGTCGCCCACTTGCCCAAGGTTGAGCGCGGCCTCACCAGCGCATAGCTGTGCTTGAAATAATTCAGCACCCACGGCATGACTGGCAGCTTCGCGGGCAATGGCATGCGCCCAGACTGCATTGTTAGCCGCGTTCGCTTTGCGAGAGAGGCGTAGCAGCGATGGGACAAGCAGGTTATCACCCTCAAGGGTCGCCAGTGACTCGTGCCAGATCGCTTTGTCCATATCCCCCATGGCGGTGTAAGCGCGCTGCATCTCGATGTGGGCGTTTGTCCGTTCGGCTAGGGTTGCCGAACCATGGACCCATATACGCATGCGGGGGTCAACAAAGGAAAAATGTCCTGCCACGAAGAGCAGATGGGTGCCCCCCCGGCTGGCTATGAGTTCGCTCATGGTGACTTGCTGCTGTTCCAGAAGCACGTCGGTGCGGTCCTCGACACAGATTGCCGCAGCCAGCAGGCCTGCTCGGTCTTCGGCGTCGAGCTCGTCACCGGCGGCACCTATCCGCGCCCTTAGCCCTGGCATCAAAGGCAGCGGGTCTGGGAGTGCAGAGTGGCCGGAAAGCTGGGAGGGGGTGAGGGCTCTAGCCACCTCAAGTACAGCTTCAATGTCTGAGGCTAGGTCTGTGACCAAAGCTGCAGCCACATGTGGTGCCAAGGAGATTCCTGCTTGTGAGAGAAACTCCAGCAATTCCGGAACTTCGCCCACGGCAGTGTGGGCCAAAGGGAGAATTTGCACCATTGAAGCCTTCCATTTGAAGCGTCATCTGTGACGCGCTGGTAGTAGGCTAGCAGTCTGAACAAGCTGACTCGCTTCAGGGGAGCTGCAACTAGCCTTAAGGTCAATGGCCGTGGTTTTTGGCCGCTAAGCCGCGTGACCAACTTCCCCGACCCGCTGTGGTGAAAATGAAGCCAGATAGAGCCTGAACTTGCGCAGAAGACTTGCGTAGAAGTGAGTAGGAAGAGCCAAACCTTGACTCGCGGATAGTTGCAAGGTCGCGGCCTCCTACTAGACCCAAGTTCGCGCTTATTTTGAGTCCTGTGGGGGTATAAACGGGGTTTGGTCCGGAATCCTATTGATTCCGATGGGTGAAGGATGATATTCGGGTGGCGAGATATAGGGATGGGCGGATGGTCTTGAGGAAATCGGGACCGGCTGCGCAAATCGGTGCTCGCCGGACTGGGCTGGAGCATGTTCCGTGTGTGGTGGTTGAGCTGGTACCGGGATCCGGCAGGTCAGCTGTCACATTTGCAGGACGCCATCGCGGCCGCCGCAACGGCGTCTGGGGCGCGGGCGAGGACAGGACCTGGCGACTCGCCGAGCTCTGACCGAACTCGACATCACCGGCGCCCATGGGCACAATGAAAGTTCAGCCAACTGGAGGGGGGAGCCGTGGCGTATCCCATGTCCCGAGCCGTGCTAGGGGCAAAAACCGTTCCCGTGCCCACGTCCCCCGTGGTGTGGGCTGGCTACGTGGTGAAGACGTGGCGCGCCTGCGCCCTGGTGGTGTTCCTGTGGGCGCTGGCAGTGTCCATGTTGGGCTTCTTCTCGCCTGTCAAGATGAGCCGCGTCTTTGAAGACGTTAGTCACTTCCTGCCGGCCCTCCTCTTTGTCATTGGTGTGGTGGGAGCTGTCCGGATCGGGCATGAGATCGGCAAGGACGTCATGCACGTGCTGGGCTATGGGGACATCAAAGTAGTTTCAGCGCACGCTGGGCGCGCCGTGGTCCCGGAGCGGGGCCGGCGAATCGCCCAAGCATCGGTGCTGGTAGGACTGTTTCTGGGGACCGTGGCGGCGGCGATCATTCGTGCAGTCTCGGGTGATTGGTTGGAGATGTTGCTGCTGATTGGGCTGTCTCTGCCCTTGCTGGTTTGGAGTGTCAAGGTCCTACGGCTGGCGCGGATTATGTGGCTCAAGGCCAGAGAAGAACACCGAATTCATTGGGATATCATTGCCAGCGGCCAACACACCGTAGGCACGGTAGTGGCTGTGACGAACGAGAAATTTCTTCTGGACAACCGAGCCATGTTCCACGTGGATGTGGAATACCTGATTCAAGGCAGGATGGAGACTTCAAGGATTCGTTTCTTTGACTACACGGTGTGGGCGCCGGCCATAGGCAATGAGTTTGACGTGTGGGTTGACCCCGAACGTCCCTTTGTTCAGGAACGGATCCTGCTTGAACGCCGCTATGTGGGGCAGAAATTTGCACACTTCACCGATCTTCCGGTGCCGGGTGTGCACGCCTCCGAAGAGGATTTGGTGGCCCGGCCCGGCACGGAGCCGGACGGTACAGTTGCCGGAGCGCGCGCCGGCATTGCGCAGGCGGGCGCAGCCGTGAACCTTGCCACTGTGAGTGGGGTAGCTGAGTCTGGGAGTTCGGCCCCGGCTTTGAAGAGGCTGCCGCAGTGGATGGTTGATGAGACGGCGGCCAGCGGCGCAGCCACGCCGAGGGCCGCCCGCCGGACCCGCATACTTATTGGCATCCCACCGAATTTGATCGCAGTGTTGGCACTGATAGGGACGCTGTTGGTCCCGCCTATGGTTCAGGATGTGCCGTGGTGGACGCTGGCTGCACTGTGGCTTTATACGGTACTGACCATAATTAATGCGGCTATCTACTGGCAGTTCATGCTGCGCAGCCGTTGGTTCATCCGGTCGGGTGTCTCCTTCGGAGCCACTGAAGCCGCCGTTTTTGCCGGCTTCTTCGCGGCTGGATTTGCCATGCTCAGCACTCACTCCATGGTGATGGCGCCGCTGAACCGGGAGATCCCGTGGACGGCGGCTCATGTGCTGACGTGGGCTGCCGTGATTGGGGCGTTGCTGGTGTTCGAATGGGCCTTCACGTCCAACGCGTGGGCGCTGCGTCATCTCAATGCGGAGTTCCCGGCACCGCCTGAGGTCATCCAGGAAGCTCTGACGGGCCACAACCCGAACGGGGTGGACACCTTGGAAGCCGACTACGGTTACCGTGCCGGCGTGTTCCTCTGCACCTGACCCGCCCTCCTAGCGACGCTATCTCACCTTTGGGGGCTTTTCGACGAACGCTAGCTCACCTTGTGCAGGCGGGGGATACCCTTTGATATCTTGGGGGCAACTCAAGGAAGAGGTGTGTGATGGCGAACATAGTTTTGGTGCATGGGTTGTGGTCGGACGGATCCAGCTGGGCAAAGGTCATTACGGAGTTGCGCGCCATGGGCCACACCCCTGTCGCCGCCCAGCTTTCCCTTGAGACCTTCGACGACGACGTTGCCTCCGTCCGCCGGACCCTTGCCACTGTAGAGGGGCCGGTACTGCTGGTGGGCTGGTCCTACGGTGGGGCAGTCATTGGGGAAGCCGCTCGCGGGGTTGATGCCGTCACGGCACTGGCCTATGTGGCGGCTTTTGCCCCGGCGGAGGGGGAATCCGTGAGTGGGCTTTCGCGCAAGCATCCCGGCAGCTTGATCCCGGCCCACGTGGTGGTGACGGGGGACTACACGTATATCGACAGGGAGCACTTCGGCGAAGTGCTTGCCGCCGATGCCCCGCCGGAAGACGTAGCCGTCGCCGCGGCCACCCAGCGGATGGTGAGGATTGGGCTGGACCGGGTAAAAGTTGGCTCGCCTGCGTGGTTGGATCTGCTGTCGCACTACTGGGTGTCCGCAGAGGATCTTTGTGTTCCGCCGGTGCTGCAACGAGAAATGGCGGAACGTATGGGGGCCGCCATCACCGAGGTTGCCTCCAGCCATGCCCCACTGCTCTCGCGGCCGCGTGAAGTGGCGGAGTTTTTGGACGCGGCCTGTGCATCGGTCAGTCACTGAGGCCAACCCCTGAGCCCGGAACCACGCCACGGTGGACCTTGACGGGAGGGCGTAGCCTGAAGCCATGACCGCCAATGACGCCGGCATCACGTCCGGACCTTATATAACTCACCGTGTTACCAACCAGCCGCCGCCGCGTGTGGACCTCAACGAGTACACCGCGAACATTCCGCTCCGGGAGTATCTTCGCACGGTCGGCGAAGCGGAAGGCGAGGCAACGCTGGAAGCTAGTGGCGCCGTCGTAGGTTCAGCGCAGTTCCAGGACGACGCCCGGCTGGCCCACAAAAACCCGCCCATCCTGCACACCCACAGTAAGTATGGGCAGCGGATCGACGAGGTGGAGTACCACCCCTCCTACCACCGGATCATCTGTGCCGCGGTGGCTGCCGGCGCCCACACCTCCGCATGGCAAAAGCCCGGGGTGGGCGCCAATGCTCACAGAGCTGCGCAGTTCATGCTGTTCGCGCAGGTGGAACCGGGCCACGCCTGCCCCATTTCCATGAGTCATGCCGCCGTCGATACCCTCCAGCTGGCACCCGAACTGGCGCAAGAATGGTTGCCCCGGCTCTACTCGCGCAACTATTCACCGGCGCTGCAGCACGGTAAGCCAGGTGCGCTCTTCGGCATGGCCATGACGGAGAAGCAAGGCGGCTCGGACGTTCGCGCTAACACCACCCGCGCCGTGCAGGAGGGCGAACACCATCTGCTCACCGGCCACAAATGGTTCTGCTCCGCCCCCATGTCTGACGCCTTCTTGGTTCTTGCACAGGAGGATGCCGGCCTAGGCTGCTTCCTTGTTGCGCGCGTGCTCCCGGATGGTGAACGCAACACCTTCATGATGCAGAGGCTCAAGGACAAGCTGGGAAACCGATCCAATGCCTCCAGCGAGGTGGAGTTTTCAAACACCCACGGCTGGCGGATCAGTGAGCCCGGCCGCGGCGTACGCGCCATCATGGGCATGGTGGGACGCACCCGGCTTGACTGCATTCTGGGCACCGCCGCCGGGATGCGCCAATCCGTGGCCGAGGCTCTCTGGCATGGACGGCACCGGCAGGCCTTTGGAGCCAAGCTCATCGACCAGCCCGCCATGAGTAATGTTCTAGCGGACCTAGCGCTGGAGTCCGAGGCTGCCACCGTTGTCAGCATGCGTTTGGCCCGCGCCTATGATTACGACGCCGGACCAACCGAGAGAGCCTTCCGCCGCCTTGCTACTGCGGTCACCAAATATTGGGTGTGCAAGCGCGGACCCAATCACGCCTATGAAGCCATGGAATGTTTGGGCGGCAACGGATACATTGAGGACTTCCCCCTCGCCATGCGCTACCGGGAGCAGCCGGTCATGGCCATTTGGGAGGGCACCGGCAACGTCATTGCCCTTGATGTTTTGCGGGCCATGGGGACGGAGCCGGATTCCGTTGATGCGTTCTTGGCCGAGTTATGGCTGGCATCGGGGGCGCACCCGGTGTTCGATGATTTTATGGCCCGGCTCAAGGAAGAACTTGCGCCTCTCCGCCTGGCCCCCTTGAACTTCGCCGGGCAAGCCCGCAACATCGTTGAGAAGATGGCGCTCGCGCTCCAGGCGTCCTTGCTTATCCGTTTCGCCCCGGCCAGCGTATCTGAGGCGTTTGTGTTCTCCCGGCTGGGGCTTGAGCGCTCCTTCAACTACGGCAACCTCCCGGCGTCGGCTAATCTAGCCGGAATTCTGGAGCGGGCCTAGCCGAACTCCGGACCCTTGCGCGCCCGGAGTTCCACCTGCTGGATTGACTTAGCGAAAGAGTCCGCTGTAAGCGTTCAGTGCGAGCTGGCCACCGAGGTGGGCGTAGAGAACATTGCTGGTCTCGGGAATGTCCTTGCTCTTGACCAGATCAATGAGCCCGGCCATGGACTTGCCCTCATACACGAGGTCAATAATCATGGCCTCGAGAGAGCCGGAGAGGCGGATGGCTTCCATGGTTGATTCAACCGGGATGCCGTAATAATCCCCAGCCCAGCCCTCAAGGACTGTGATTTCGTCATCGCGCAGTTCCCGGCCCAAACCGATCAACTCTGCCGTATGCCGGGCGATCCGGGCCACCTGTGCACGGGTCTTTTCGATCGTGGCAGAGGCGTCGATGCCGATGACCCGGCGGGGCTTGTCCTGGCCGGCGAACCCGGCGATCATCCCGGCATGGGTGGAACCGGTGACGGTGCAGACAATAATGGTGTCGAAGAAGACGCCAAGGTCCTTTTCCTGCTGCTCCACTTCATAGGCCCAGTTGGCGAAGCCCAGCCCGCCTAAGTGGTGCTCGGAGGCACCTGCCGGGATGGCGTACGGCTTACCGCCTGCTTCTTCAACCTCAGCAATGGCTTGTTCCCAACTGGAACGGATGCCGATGTCGAAGCCGGCATTGTCCAAAGTAACCTCGGCACCCATGATGCGGGAGAGCAGGATGTTACCGACCCGGTCGCTGAGGGGATCGGCCCAGTCAACCCAATTCTCCTGAACGAGGCGGGCTTTCATGCCTAGCTTTGCAGCGACGGCTGCAACTTGGCGGGTGTGGTTGGATTGGTACCCGCCAATGGAGACAAGCGTGTCCGCTCCCTGGGCAATGGCGTCCGGGACAATGTACTCCAGCTTGCGGGTCTTGTTGCCTCCGAAGGCCAGGCCACTGTTCACATCCTCTCGCTTGGCCCAGATCTTCGCGCCACCCAAGTGCTCACTCAAGCGTGGCAGCTCATGGATGGGGCTGGGGCCGAAGGTCAAGGGGTAGCGCTCAAAGTCTGTGATTGCCATGGTGGATGAACTTTCTATGAGGAAAAGTACGGCTTGAAGGTTCTGCAAGATCAATGTGCAGCATGCAATATATTGCACCGCACTGACGGCGAACTGTCAAGCCACTTCAGAGGTGTGCATCACAGCCCCTGGACCCTGATCCGTTTGAGAGCTCAGGGAATGGTGATGTCAGGCCACGCTGACGCTGTTGCCTACGTACCTACCCCTGGCTCACCCAGCGCAAGGAGATTCCCGGCGTCGTACTTCACTACCAAGCACGACGCCGGGAACCCCGGTTTACGCTGGGACCGGCACCGTGCACGCATTCTCCTGCGAGATCCGGCGCAATAAGGCCCAGAGGAGCAGCCCAAGAGAGAGCAGGGCCAGGACCGGCTGGACGGGTTCAAAGAACGTTATAGCACCAGAAGAGCCCAGAGCCAGCAGCACCATCTTGTTGCACACAGGGCAGCCCACGGCGAAGAACGTCAGCAACGATGCGAAGACGCCGGACTTATTGGTGGCGCCCGTACGGGGTATGGGGGAGGCAACATAGGTGGCCACCAGCAGCCCTGTCAGTAGAGAGCTGATGCCCAGGGCCGTGTAAGACCACCAGGTTGGCGGGATCTCGCGGCTAAAGAAGGTATTGGGGATCAACACCGTGGGGATGGCAACAAGAACGTAAACCAGCGCCGCCACTGCCGCCCCGGTGAGCCAGCGCCGCAGCGGCCACGTGCGCAGGTTCCCCGCAACGGTGATCATCATGGGCGCTCCTGTGCCGGAGCCGGGCTCGCGGCACTTTCCGCCCGCCGAGACCGCCACCAATAGAGTCCGCCTGCGAGCAACAAGAGTACTAATGCCGCCCCTGCAAACCACATATTGGAGATACCCGCGGCAAAGCTCACCACCGCGGACTCAGCCTCGAACTGGGCGTCAATGGTCAGCGCACCACCTAGTGAGGAGGTGCCCTGCGTAGCTAGAAGCAGCACACCGATTCCTATTGACAACAGGCCCGAGATTGCCATCCAGATGGAGTTTTCCCACGGGCCAATCCTGAAGCGGCGCGGTTTCAGCCAGCCCCGTGTGCCGAGCCCCAGGCGCGTCCACAGCAGTGACAGTAGCAGCAGCGGCAAGGCCATGCCGAGGGCAAAAATTGCCAGCATAATCCCGCCATAGAGTGGATTTCCGCCCGTCGCGGCCACCGCCAGCACCGAGCCAAGGATGGGACCGGCACAGACCCCGGCCACGCCGTAGACCGAGCCCAGCACAAAAACGGATACCGCTGAGGTCCCGTCAGTACCAGCGCGCCGGCTTAGCCCGGGAAATTCCACCCCCACGAGTTGGAGGATGCCGATCACAATGACTACCCCAGCGGCAACGCTGATCAGCGCCGTCCGGTTCTGAAGAACGAGTGAACCGAGCAGTCCTGCCAATAGCCCCAGCGGGACCAGTGTTGTTAGCAAACCGGCATAAAACAGTGCTGTGCGCCCCAGCAGCTTTGTAGGGCTGGCGAAGGCGTAAGCGAAGAACGCCGGTAGGAGCATGACAGAACAAGGGCTCAGCAGGGTCAGTATCCCGCCCAGAAACGCTCCCGTATAGCCAATATCCACGGCTACTTGGCCTTGGCTAGGGCGGCATCAATCACTTCGGAGAAGACCTCCATGGGTTGGGCGCCGGGGATCGCCTCATTATTGATGACAAAGGTAGGGGTGCTGTTCAGGCCCAGCGCCGTTCCTTCGGATAGATCGGCCTTGACCAGGGCCAACAACTCGGGGCTTTTGCTATCCGCGGAGAACTTTGCCAGATCAGGCACCCCTGCCTTCTGCGCGAACTTCAGTAGCTCTGCTTCGCTGAGTTCGGCCTTGCCTTTTTCCGGGGCGCCGGCGTAAACGGCCTGGTTGAACTCCCAGAACAAGCCCTGCTCACCTGCGGCGCGGGCAGCAACGGCCGCATTCACCGATGCCTCACCCAGCACCGGCAAATCACGCCATTCAATACGCAATTGCCCCGAATCAACATACTTCTGGATGATTTCCGGCTGGGTCTTGCGCGCGTAGACACCACAGAATGGGCAGCGGTAATCCGAATATTCGATCATGACTACCGGGGCATCCACGGCGCCCAGCGCCATCGGATCGCCGGAAATGCGCCGCTCAAGCTTGACGTCAGGGGCCTGCTCGGCGGCTGGCAGGTTTGATTCGCCAAGCGCGTTGGAGCCAGTACCTGCCGGTTTTAGGCGGTTCTCATTGGCCGCAGCGCCGGCAAAAACTATTGCCAAGATAACAACGGCGCCCAACACCAGCGCTAAAACAACATTCCGGGTCTTTTTGGTACTCGTCTTTTGGGTATTCATCTAAAAAACTTTCAGGATCGTATCAGCAGCGCACATTCGCAGGCACTGGAAAGTGTGCCCGGTGGCAGTGCGCCACGGGAAAACATCAGGACAGGCTCAACGCCGGACACCCGCCGCTGGCATTAATGCTGGCGTAGGAGTTGGCGCACCCTTGTCTACGTCCTTACGATCCCGAGATCCAGATGGCTCAAAGCCGCTGGTATCCGTCCGAGGAACTGCTGGGCAGCACCGTCCACGAGGAGGCGGTGGGGGAGGGGGGAGCCAAAAGATCCGCGAGGTGATTGCAACTGAACCAGGTTGGGGGAGACCGCATGGCTTTCCAGGCGAACCTTCTTGTGCCCGGGTTTACATTCTGGGGAGAGCTGATTAAGGGTATTGAGGATCCCGCGGGTGTTAAGGGCAGCAGTGGTGGCTGCTGTGATCTGTTGCTCTGCCGCGGGGCTCACTGCAATTGTTTGCATGCCAGGCGATGCTTGGGCACCGGTGCAGCCTATGACCACCAGTGTCATGGAGCCCAGTGCCAGGAGGAGAGCCATCAAGAGTGCCGGGAATGTTCCGGGGACTCGCGAGCTGAAACTGCGCATCTGATCCCCCTCACTGTTCTCAACATCAGCCAAGTGATGGCTTCACTATCCTCGGGCCCACTATACGGGTGCCGGCACTAGTAGCCGGGTGCCGGCGCAGTGTGTGGCCAAGGTGCTCTGTTTGGCCACAAAGATTGGCAGCCAGATCAATATTTCACGAATATGACAAGTGAAGACGAAGTGAACAATGAGTGCCGCGTCACGGAAGAAGGCCTATTTCTTCCCGGAAAATCAACGATTTGCGAATATTTGCGGCCCGCCCCAAGGCGCTAAGTGACACACCTCTCAGCTCTTAGTGGCTTTTGGGTAATAGGTATGTATACTTGGACGTAGTTGTAGTGTTGCGTTTTTTGTAGTTGAAGCGACGCCATCCTTTAGGGGAAGACGTCGCTTTTCTGGAGAAGCGGACTTACACCGTACACGGAGGCCCGAAGGTCGGGCGGAATCTCCAACTTCAGAAGGAAATAGAAATAATGGCAACAGGTACCGTCAAGTGGTTCAACGCTGAAAAAGGCTTCGGCTTCATCTCTCCCGATGACCAGTCCCAGGACGTTTTCGCGCACTACTCCGCGATCAACTCCTCAGGCTACCGCTCCCTCGAAGAGAACCAGAAGGTTTCCTTCGATGTTGAGCAGGGTCCCAAGGGTCCTCAGGCAGTCAACATCCAGGCTATCTAATTCTAAAGAACATTTGCGGGTAACCGCATTTTTCTTTAGCCTTTAGGGCTTGAACAAATAAGGTCCGGATTATCCCGGGCCTTATTTGTGTTTAAGGAGCGGAACGTGAACCGGCCCCCAGCGCCGGGGTCCCAGGGCGTAGGGTCCCAGAGTGTAGGGCCGAGTTCCCCAGACAAAGTGAGGATGCACTGAACACTTTTTGCCAGCCAACCCAGTGCCGCTAACTAGGTATCTGCCCGCCATGTGGCACCATTGAAGACGATGAACAGCACAGCGGACAAGCGAAAACGCCACGGAATACCCATGCCGCTCTGGCTGCAGGGGGCCTTTGAAGCTGCACAAATGTTCGTCATCTCGGCGCTGATCGTGGCCGTTCCGGTGGCGGCCACCTGGTGGGCGGGCGGCTTTGCGCAACGGGACGCCTCAGCGGTAGCCCAGTTGGCGGGCCAGATCTGGTTACTGGGCCACGGTGTGCCTTTGCACCTGACCATGACCAATGGCCCCAGCTCGGCCTCAGTAGAGACTGGGACCTTTACTCTGCTGCCACTCGGTTTGGCCCTGATTCCTTTCCTGCTTTCCTGGCGTGCAGGCGGGCGTTTGGCTCGCGCCTCCTACACCGACCAACTCTGGCAGCCGGTATTCAGTGCCCTCGCTGTCTACGCTGCGGCTGGCCTGGCCACCGGATTTGTTTGCAGCTCGCTGGAAATCAGCGTAGGCCTCATTCCCAGCATGTTGGTGCCACTCATTCCTGCAGGAGCCGGGCTCATCATCGGATCCAGGCTTGAGGCCGGATCATGGGGCAGGCTCATTGGTGTCAATGCTGCGCACTGGATTTCCAAGACTAGCCAAGATCAGCGCTGGGCGGGATCGTATGTGGCCTCGGTAATCCGAGCCGGTTTTGTGGCGTCCATGGCCGCCCTCTCACTCTCAGCCTTATTACTGACCATCAACCTCGTGGCGAGGTGGAGTGACATTGTTTCCGTCTATCAGGCGTTGCGGCCCGGTGCTGTGGGAGGCGCTGCCTTGACGCTGGCCCAATTAGGATTCATGCCCAACCTGGCGATCTGGACGTTGGCATGGGCCGGGGGCGACGGCTTCTCCTTGGGTGTTGGTTCCACAGTTTCACCCCTGGGCACCAGCGTGGCCCCGGTGCCGCCCATTCCCTTGCTGGCGGCCTTGCCTACCGGTGAGCTGGGATGGGGCTTTGCCGCCCTCATCATCCCCGTCCTGGCCGGCCTCTTGGGTGGTTGGTGGTTTGTCCGGGCCGGTGAAAACCATTTTGATGAGTGGCTCTCCTTGAAGGTACGCCAGCGCTGGCTCTCACTGCCCGCCTCCACCATCTTTCTCGGTGCAGTGATAGGTACCGTTTCCGCGATTGTTTGCGGCATCCTTTTCTGGATCTCACAAGGCTCCGCCGGGATCGGGCGGTTCTCCCAGCTGGGTCCGGATCCGCTAACTGCCGCCCTGTGGGTAGGGGCTGAAATAGCAGCTGGTGTCATCATCGGTTCCCTGGCAGGACCCTGGCTGGAAGGGGACCACCCGTCCATGGGTCTGCCCCAGCGCCGCCACGCTGGCACCGAATAGGGCTAGCCCGCGCCGTGCCCCTAAAATTGAGGGCATGCGCATAGTTGTCTTAGTATCCGGAACCGGTTCAAATCTGCAATCTGTCATTGACGCCGTCGCCAATGGCAGCCTGCCCTTAGATATTGCGGCAGTGGGCGCGGACAGGCCCGGCACCCTCGGCGTGGAACGTTCCGCGTCCGCCGGACTGGAAACTTTTGTGGTCAACTTCAAGGACTACTCTGCCCGCACCGAATGGGACGCCGCGCTTTTGGAGAAGGTGGCTTCTTATGCGCCCGATTACGTGATTTCCAGCGGCTTCATGCGCATTGTGGCACCCGGGTTCATCAACGCCTTTGAGGGCCGCTACGTCAACACCCACCCTGCCCTACTGCCGTCATTCCCAGGTGCCCATGGGGTCCGCGATGCCATGGCCTACGGCGTTAAAGTGACGGGCTGTACCGTGCACTTCGCGGACGCGGGTGTGGATACCGGCCCCATCATTGCCCAAACCCCCGTGGCAATCCTGCCCGAAGATACCGAAGATTCACTGCACGAGCGCATCAAAGTGGCCGAGCGCGAGCTGCTCATCCAGGTGCTCGCAGACCTGGCCCGTGCCTAGATCTGCGTCCACGCAAGCTGGCCCGCGCCTCCGGCCCGGGTTGATGAAGTAGCCATTGCCTGTAAGAGGTTCTTAGGGAGCCAAGCTGGGAGCATCCTTGGCGTTCTTACGGTCCAGTAACCAGCTGGAGACTTTGCCAATCAACCAGCCAAGGATCAAGGAAAAGACGATCGCCAAGACCACGGCAAGTTGGGTTGAGATCTCGGGCCACTGCTGGGTGAGCATGCCGATCCCCACCGAGTACAGTGACCAGATGATGCCAGAGACCGCCGAAAAAGCCGTGAAAGAACGCAACGGGTACTTGGCCGCTATCGCGGCAATATTGGAGGAGAGCCTGCCCAGTGGAATGAAGCGTGAGGTCAGCATGAACATGTACGGGCGGCTCCGGAGCCTGCGCGTAGCTGCCTCCACGGCCCGGTCACGCCGCGGCCCGCTAGCGCTACCCCACCGTGTGGCGCCCATCAATTTGGTGAGCCAATAGGTCAGCAAGTCTCCGGCAACTGCCCCGGTCAGCATGGCCAGCACCAGCGGAAGTGCTCGGGGTCCGCCGTCGAGCTCCGCCACGGCGCCCAAGGCAACGAACACAGTGGTACTGGGGACCGGCGGGATGAGGGCTGAGACCATGACGAATCCGCCGCCCAGCAGGTAGACCCAGATGCTCGAGAGGAAGCCGGTGGTATCGGCTGCGAGATCCATGGGATCCTTTTCGTTTGAAGATCACCGCTTAGAGGCGGTTGTACCTAAAAAGTGTACGGCCTTTGTGGAATCTAAGGTTTACTGCTCGCGGCTGCTATGCCCTGGACAGGGGGCGTTATTTCTTGCTGCGGCCAAAGACCAGTGAGGCAACAGCCGTTGCAGCTGTAACCGTGTACACGGCAGGCCAGGAACCCATCTTCTTGGCCAGAGGGTGGGAGGCGCCAAAAGCCAGCACGTAAGTGGCGGTCAAGGCCGTGGCGGTTCCCGTCCCAGCGTTTTTCTTCCAGCCCAGGAAGGCCGCGGCACCTGCCACCGCCAGAACGGCGCCGCCCAGCTGCCGGTTCTTCGTGGCCCTAGCTATCTGGTAACCGCCAAGCAGTCCGGCAGTGGAGAAAACAGTGGGAAGCAACGCGCTCATGGTGATCCTTACTCAGTGGGAATGCACGGTTGGCACTAGAATACCGGGTGAAAGTGAGGGAACGCTGAAGACCCTTGAACCGAGGGAGGGAATGAACTCAGGGAGGGGAGTTCGCCGCAGGGGGAGGCTTTCGCCGCTGCACGGCTTAGTCCAGTGCTGCGCCCCTGGTCTCCGGAGCTGAGAAGGCCATCCAGATGACTGCTAGCAACACCAGCCCACCGGTCAGGGCGAACGTCAGCGGCAGGCCCAGCACTGGCCACAGAATAGACCCGAAGATCAACGGCACCAGCCCGGCGCCCACTCGTGAAATGGTGGAGGCCCAGCCAAAACCGGTTGCGCGAAGATGGGTTGGGTACAGTTCCGAAACGTAGGTGTAGAGAACGGGTATGGCCACCTGGATGACAAAACCAAACACCAACAGCCAGATCGCAGAGGCCACGGGCGCATCCAGTACCAGCGCAAAAATTACCAGCGAGAGTGCGGCCAGCGGTCCCGTAATGGCAAGGATCCACTTGCGCCCCAGCCGCTCCACGAGCAGGGCGGCCGCCACCACACCGAGCAGGCCAATGCCCGTCATGGAAGCTGTGGCCATGAACGCCTTGTTTTCCGCGTATCCTGTGGACACCAAAATTGAGGGCATCCATGTCAGCGCGCCGTAGTACACCAGCAAAATTGTCAGGAATAGTGACCACGCAACGCCGGTGATGCGCCAGTTGAAGCGCCACAGCCCGGCCAGCTGATCCGTGACCTTGCCCAAGGAAAGCTTTGGAGCAGCGGCCGGGTCAGGCAAAACCCACGGGCCCACTGTGGCCCCGGTCCGCTTGATCAAGGAATCAATGACGGCCTTCGCCTCCGCCGGACGTCCGGCGCGCACCAGAAACAGCGGTGATTCCGGGATGCCCGTACGTACCCAGAACACCAGTAGTGCCGGCAACACCATGATCAGCATCAGGAAGCGCCAGTCGCCAAACCATGCCATCAACAGAGCAGAAACCACGCCGCACAGGGAAGCGCCGATGGGCCACCAGGCGTCCATGGCCGTCAGTACCCGTCCCCGGTGCTTGCGCGGGGTGAACTCACCTACCAGTGCATAGTCCACGGGGATGCAGCCGCCCAATCCAAAGCCGGCCATGAAACGGAACACGCAAAACAGCACAATCTCATTCGAGAACGCGCCCAGTACCGTGAACACCGAGAAAATCAGCAGAGTCAGGGTGAACGCCTTCTTGCGCCCAATGATGTCCGCAATGGATCCCCAGGCGAAGGCACCCACGGCCATGCCGATCAAGTTGGCTGTGCCAATCCACGCCGCCTGTCCGGTGCTGAGTCCCCATTCCTTAGACAAGAGCGGAATTAAGAAGCCATTGAGTGTGACATCCCAGGCATCGAACATGAAGCCGAGCCCGCCAATGAGAAAAATACTGCCCTGCACTCGCCAGCGCCACGGCAGTTCCTGCACAACACGATCGCCGGTTAAGAGCTCGGTGGTGGAATTCATGGTGCCTTTCGAATCACTGGGCAAAAGAGTAGACGAGCTCGGACACAGCCTGGCGCAGCTCCGTTGCATCTGAGCCGTCCCGGCTGGGGTTGACCCGGTTGCTGAGCAGGGAGATCACCAACCCCGCCTCCTGATCCACCAGGAGGGAGGTGCCGGTGAATCCAGTATGCCCGCGAGCCTGCGTACCCGCAGCCCCCATCCACGGCTGCTCGTTGATGCGCAGGCCCAGACCCTGGCCGAAACCGGGACCGGCTACCTTGAAGTGCTCTGCGAGTATTCCGGGCAGCTGATCCCGCCACATTTCGGCGGCCAATCCGGGGGAGAGGATGCCCGGCAGGCCGTTCAGCAACGCCGTGCCGAAAACACGCAGCCCATCCGCCGTGGCAAACATGCCGGCGTTTCCGCTGAGCCCGGCCAAAGACCACGCCGCCTCGTCATGCACAATCCCGCGCACCAGCCCGCGTCCCAGCTCCGGTTGATACTCGGTGGGGGCGCATTGCTCAATGCGCGGACTTCCGGTGATGCCGTGGGTGGGCAGCTGGTACAGGACCCGCTCTTTCACCAACTGTGCCCACGGGGTTTTTGTCACCCGCTCGGCCAGTACCATGATCGTGTTGAATCCGGCGCAGGAATACTCGTACCGGGTCCCCGGCGGGGCGGTGAGCGGCGTGGTCAGCAGATCCGCAATGAGTTCCTTGCGCTGAAATCCGTTCCCGTCTGATATCGCTGTGTGCCAGCCCCGCCACTGCGCCGGCAGGCCCGAGGTGTGGGTGAGCAGATGCCGCAGCGTCACCGTGGACTTTTCCCCGGCCGCATAAGCGCGAAGATGCCGGCCAATGGGCGCATCCAGAGCCAGCCGCCCATCATTGACAAGGGCTAGCACCGTGGCCGTGGTGAACAGTTTCGTGACCGAGGCCAGATCAAAGAAGGTGCCGCGGGTGGCTTGGCCCGCTGTCAGGACGGGCAGTTCAATCCCGCCCGCTCCGCCGCTGTCATTTCCGCTGCCTTGATGGAGTACGACGGCGCAGGCCACTGCGGGTGCCACCCCGTCCCTGACGCTTGCCTCGAGCAGGCGTTGGAGCCGGCTGCGCAGCTCCGTTGCGAAGTGCGGGTGAGAGGGGCTCATGGTGGGTGCCTCCAATCGGACTCGGGTGGTGAAAGGGATGCTGAGAGAAGAAGTGCTTACTGGTTGCCGGCCTCGATGGCGGCTGGTAAGAAACCGGCATTCTTTGCCAGCAGGGAGAGGGCCTGATCTGCGGGCAGGCCCGTCATGATCGAGAGGATCGCAGCCTTCACATGACCATGGGCCGCGGTGAGGGCAGCTGAGGCTGTGGCAGCATCGGCGCCGGTGACGTGCATCAGGGTCCGCTCGCTGCGTGCATGGAGCTTGGCATTGGTGGCGCGCAAGTCCACCATGACGTTTTTATAGGTCTTGCCGAGACGGACCATGGTGATGGTGCTGATCATGTTCAACACCAGCTTTTGGCAGGTTCCGGACTTCAGCCGGGTGGAACCAGCCAAGAATTCCGGACCCACCTCGATCTCCAAGGCGGTGTGGGCCGCGGCACCGAGGGGGGAGCCATTGTTGCAGGCGAATCCCACGGTGTATGCGCCCTCTGCACGTGCGGCTCGGATGGCGGCGATGACGTAGGGGGTGCGGCCGGAGGCGGCCATACCCACAACGGAATCGTTGGCGGTCAGTTTCAGGGCTGCCATGTCCGCGGCTCCGCCCTCTTCACTGTCCTCGGCATTTTCAACGGCCTGGTTTACGGCTGCACTACCGCCAGCAATGACACCTACCACCAGGGAGGGGTCGGTGCCGAAGGTGGGCGGGCATTCGCTGGCATCCAGAATACCCATGCGTCCGGGCGTGCCAGCGCCAACGTAGATCAGACGCCCGCCGCGGGCCATGCGCGCAGCAACCTCATCAATGATGGAGGAGATGACGTGGTGGGCCTTTTCTATCGCGGCCGGAACCATCGCGTCTTCACTATTCATGGCCGCTACAAGCTCCTGGGTGGAGAGAGCGGCCAGATCCGGGTACTTCGGGTTGCTGGCTTCGGTGACGAGCTGGCCAATCTCAGCGCGGACGGCGTCGAAGGTGTTCTCAGGGGTGCTCACGGTGTTCTTCCTTGCGGGAGGGCGGTTAGTGCAGAGGGCCTAGGGCAGCCGCGGGGTTAAACGGTTTCCAGAACGCGGACCACGGCTTCGGCAGTGACGCGGCTAAAACCGTGGGCATGGAGGGCGGGGAACAGGGTGGGCTCAGCCGGTGCCAACCCGGCGTTGACGCACACCGCCTGCGGAGCCGTGGCGAAGACCAGTTCCAGAGTTTGTGCCTGCTCCGCAGATTCAAGTGAATCAACAAGAACCAGCACAGCTCCCCGGGCCTGCATCAGCGCCACTTCCAGTTCAGCGCTGGAGAGCTCGGTGGCGTTCACTGCGGTCACGGCGTAGTGGTGCAGCGCCGTGGCCAGGAAGTTCTCGGTGGGACCGGCCGCCATGTTGTGACCCGTGCGCGCATCCACCAAGGTGAGCACACCGGAGCCGGCGAGCACCGGTGTCTTGCCCAGCGAGCCGGAGCCTAGCGAGTCCGTGCGGGTGGCGCGGGCAGCGACGGAAACCCAGTCAACGGCGTCGTGCTTGTCCGCGGCAACCTCCCCGGCAGACCACTGCGCCAGGGCCTGAACGCGTCCGGCCGCACGGCGCAGGATGTCCACAGGCAGCCGTCCTGAGACCGCTGCGGCGTGCAGGGCGTCAAAGACCTCGGTATAGCAGGACTCATCATCGCGTCCCGTGGTGTAGGCGTTGAGCGGGTTGCCCACGCAGAGCAGATCGTTGCCGGCCAGGAGCGCCAGCACGCCGCCCTCGCCCGGGCCCACCGTTACACGCACGGCAGCCATGTCCAGCGCGTCGGTGATCAACACGCCGTCGAACCCCATCCCACGCAGCAGAGCGCTCGCCGCCGGAGTCAGAGTTGCCGGGGCCTCGCCCAACTCAGGGATGATGATGTGTGCGCTCATCATGGACGCCACACCGGCCTCCACGGCGGCACGGAATGGCGGCAGGTGGAACTGGGCCATTTCCGCCATGGTCAAATCCACACGGGCGGCGTCCATGTGGGAATCTGCAACAGTGTCCCCGTGACCGGGGAAGTGCTTGGCGCAGGCAGCCACACGCAGTTCCTGGATACCGCGGACGGCAGCGGCAGTATGCGCGCTGACCAAGGCGGTATCGGCGCCAAACGCGCGCACGCCGATGACAGGGTTGAGCGGGTTAGTGTTCACATCAGCCACCGGTGCAATGGTCAAGTTGATGCCTGCGTCGCGGCAGAGCTGGCCAATGGCGCGGCCCGCCGCCTCCGTTGTACTGAGTTCGTTGAGTGCTCCCAACGCCGCCGCCCCGGGGATGGTGGAGCCGTCACGGGACTGCAGGCGGGTGACATTGCCGCCTTCTTCATCCACACCGATCACAGCGTTCGGGTTGGCTGCGCGGATGGCGGCAGAGAGCGCAGAGACCTGCTCCGGGGAGTCCGGATCAATGTTGTGGCCAAAATAGACCACGCCGGCCAAACCGTTCTCGAGCGCCCGTTCCAGCCACTGTGGCACGGTTGTGCCAACAAAACCGGGGAGGATAACCGAGTTGATCAGGCGGTTAAGGTCCTCGGGCAACTGCCCTTCTACAGCAGGGGTGAGTCCTGCGGGGGAGGTTTGAGCGGGGGCCGGTGCGGTGAGCAGATCACTGGAAGTCATGATTGAGATCCTACCGGCGCTTACGTGGCCTAAACTTTATGTGTCGCCATCATCGAGCCACCTACGGAGATTTCAACGTGACCAGCGTTCCCCTTAACCGTGTTCCCATCCGCCGGGCATTGATCTCGGTCTACGACAAGACCGGTCTGGAGGAGTTGGCCCAGGGCCTGCACGCCGCCGGTGTAGCCATTGTTTCCACCGGGTCTACTGCCTCAAGAATCGCCGCAGCCGGTGTGCCCGTGACTGAAGTTTCAGAGGTGACAGGCTTCCAAGAATGCTTGGACGGCCGTGTGAAGACCCTGCACCCGCTGATCCACGCAGGCATCCTGGCTGACCGCCGCTTGCCGGACCACGTGCACCAGCTCGAAGAGATGAACATTGAGCCCTTCGATCTGGTGGTAGTGAACCTGTACCCGTTCGTGGACACCGTCAATTCTGGTGCCGGACAGGACGCCGTTGTTGAGCAGATTGATATTGGCGGGCCCTCCATGGTCCGCGCCGCCGCGAAGAACCACCCGTCTGTTGCTGTTGTGGTTGACCCCGCCCGCTACGGCGCCGTCATTGCCGCAGCGCAGGAAGGTGGCTTCACGCTCGCCGCACGCCAGCGCCTGGCCGCCGCAGCCTTTTCCCACACCGCCGCTTATGACAACGCTGTTGCTGCCTGGACCTCGGCCCAGTTCCTGGATGCGGACGGGGACGGCGTCATCGATTGGCCCGCCTACGCCGGCTACTCCCTGGAGCGTTCAGAGGTGCTGCGCTACGGTGAAAACCCGCACCAGCAGGCCGCGCTGTATGTGGACAAGGCTGCACCTGCCGGCATTGCCCAGGCGGACCAGCTGCACGGCAAGGCCATGAGCTACAACAACTTTGTTGACGCTGACGCCGCCCTGCGTGCCGCGTTTGATTTTGACGTACCGGCTGTGGCCGTTATCAAGCACGCCAACCCGTGCGGTGTGGCCGTTGCCTCCCCGGACGCCGTGGATCCCATTGCCGATGCCCACGCCAAGGCTCACGCCTGCGATCCGCTCTCAGCATTCGGTGGTGTGATTGCGGCCAACCGCACCGTCACCGCGGCCATGGCCCGCACCGTGGCCGGTATTTTCACCGAGGTTGTTATTGCCCCGGACTTCGAGCCCGAAGCAGTGGAGATCCTTTCGGCCAAGAAGAACATCCGCCTGCTGGCCCTGCCCGAAGGGTACGGCCGCTACCCGGCAGAGGTTCGCCAGGTTTCCGGCGGCATGCTGGTGCAGATGAGCGACAGGGTTGACGCCGAGGGCGATGACACCGCCAACTGGACACTCGCCGCAGGCGCCCCGGCCGATGCCGGGACCCTGGCTGATTTGAAGTTCGCCTGGACCGCAGTGCGTGCAGCCAAGTCCAACGCCATTCTGCTCGCCAACAACGGAGCCGCAGTGGGCATTGGCATGGGCCAGGTCAACCGCGTGGACTCCTGCAAACTGGCCGTTGAGCGTGCCAACACACTGGGCGTAACGGTGGAATCCGATGTTGACGGCGCCGGCGGTGCCTCAGGTGGCGAGGGTGCTTCGGCCCAGCGCTCCATCGGCGCGGTAGCCTCCTCCGACGCGTTCTTCCCGTTCGCCGACGGTTTGCAAATCCTGCTCGACGCCGGTGTCCGCGCCGTAGTCCAGCCCGGCGGGTCAGTGCGCGACGGAGAAGTGATTGAAGCGGCTAACGCTGCCGGGATCACCATGTACTTCACCGGTGCCCGGCACTTCTTCCACTAACCCATGGGCCTTGCATGGCTGTGGGAGCCGGGCGTTTTAGCCACGCTGATCATTGGCGCTGGCTCGCTGGTGTTCCTGGCCTTGCTGGTGGGAATTGTGATTAAGATGTGGCAGCGCTAGAACCTTAAAACGCTGCTATTTGATCCGTGCGTAATTCGATCCGTGAGCTTTGGCTGCTTTGAGCTGCTTTGAGTACTTCTAAGCCGCCAAAGCTCACGGCTGGTTCAGGGGGAGGGCTATTCGCTGGCCTCTTTGCGAGAGCCCAGCTCTGCATCTAGCCGCAGCAGACCGTTGCCATCTGTGCCGATCAACTTGACGCGGCCAATGATCTCACCGACGCTGGCTTCCTCTTCCAACTGCTCCTCAACGAACCAGTTCAGCAGCGGGATTGAATCAATATCACCTTCAGCCATGGCCAGGCGGTAAAGGTTGCGGATGGATTCGGAGACCTTCTGCTCGTGCGCCAGGGACGCTTCGAAAGCCTCCAGTACCGTGGTGGTGGTGACGTTGGGGGCCGTAATATCACCAATCTTGGGGGAGGCGTTACGGTCTGTCATATGGTTGGTGAACTTTTGTGCATGCACTAATTCCTCGGCTGACTGAGCCAAGAACCAGCCGGAGATGCCGGGCAAATCAAGCACATCCATTTCAATGGCGAGTTGGCGGTAAACCACCGAGGCCTGGATTTCCAGCGTAATTTGAGCGTTGATGGCGGTTGCGAGCTTCCCTATAAGTTCCATGTTCCCAAAGTAGCCTCAAGTGAGCCGCTGCGCACAGTAGATGAGCCTCACCTCACGCGGTGACTACGGTCTTTAGGGGCGGGGTGAATTATCCGTGTGCAGTCACCAAAAGGCGCCGATAGCGGGCAAACGCACTGTCTCGGGTAAGTTAGATACGGAAAGAAATCACACTAGATTCTTAAGTAATCCACTGAATTTTCGTAGGAGAGCGCTCACCCATGGCCAAAATCATCTACACCCTGACAGACGAAGCGCCCATGTTGGCCACGTACTCACTCCTGCCGATCGTTGAGGCGTTCGCCTCCACGGCAGGTGTTGATGTGGAGACTCGCGACATCTCCTTGTCCGGTCGCATCATCTCTGTCTTCGGCGACTACCTCGCCGAAGACCAGCGCATCGAAGACGCTCTAGCAGAACTGGGCGCATTGGCTAAGAGCCCGGACGCCAACATTATCAAGCTGCCCAACATCAGCGCCTCCATCCCGCAGCTAAAAGCCGCCATTGCCGAGCTGCAGGGCCAGGGCTTCGCCCTCCCCAGCTACCCGGATGACCCCTCCACGGATGAAGAAAAAGACATTCGCGCCCGTTACGACAAGATCAAGGGCAGCGCCGTTAACCCGGTGTTGCGCGAAGGTAACTCCGACCGCCGTGCGCCCCTCTCGGTCAAGAACTACGCCAAGGCCAACCCGCACAGCATGGGTGCCTGGAGCGCAGACTCCAAGACCAACGTTGCCACCATGGATGCGGGCGATTTCCGCCACAACGAGAAGTCCGTTGTGATCGAAGCTGATGACTCGATCAAGATTCAGTTCGTGGCAGCCGACGGCACCACCACCGTGCTGAAGAACTCCTTCCCGGTCCTCGCCAACGAAATTGTTGACGGTACTCTCATGAGCGCCGCAGCACTGGATGAGTTCTTGGCAGCACAGGTAGCGCGCGCCAAGGAAGAGGGCATCCTGCTCTCGGCTCACCTCAAGGCCACCATGATGAAGGTCTCCGACCCGATCATCTTCGGTCATGTTGTGAAGGCTTACTTCCCGGAACTGTTCGCCAACTACGGTGCAGCGCTTGCTGCTGCCGGCCTGAGCCCGAACAACGGCTTGGCATCCATCCTGAACGGCCTAGCTGATCTGCCGCAGGACGTTCGCGCCGGTGTTGAGGCTGCCATCAAGAGCGGCTACGAGAACGGCCCGGCCCTGGCCATGGTCGATTCCGACAAGGGCATCACTAACCTGCACGTGCCCTCGGACGTGATTGTTGACGCCTCCATGCCCGCCATGATCCGTACCTCCGGCCACATGTGGGGTGCCGACGGCGCCGAGCATGACACCTTGGCTGTTCTGCCTGACAGCAGCTACGCCGGGGTATACCAGGCCACGATCGAGGATTGCCGCGCACACGGCGCCTTCGATCCCACCACCATGGGCACGGTTCCCAACGTGGGCCTCATGGCTCAGGCGGCCGAGGAATACGGCAGCCATGACAAGACCTTTGAGCTCAGCGAAGCCGGCACCGTGCAGATCGTCAACGCAGCCGGCGACGTGCTGATCGCGCACAGCGTTGACGCCGGTGATATTTGGCGTGCCTGCCAGGTCAAGGACATCCCTGTCCGTGACTGGGTCAAGCTGGCCGTCACCCGCGCCCGAGCCTCCGCAACTCCCGCCGTGTTCTGGCTGGATGAGACCCGCGCCCATGATTCCAACCTGATCGTGAAGGTCAACGAGTACTTGAAGGACCACGACACCGATGGCCTGGACATCCAGATCATGTCACCCGAGAAGGCAACCACCTTCACCCTGGAGCGCATCCGACGCGGCGAAGACACCATCTCCGTCACCGGTAACGTTCTCCGCGATTACCTGACAGACCTGTTCCCGATCCTGGAATTGGGCACCAGCGCCAAGATGCTCTCCGTTGTTCCGCTGATCGCTGGCGGTGGCCTGTTCGAGACCGGTGCCGGTGGCTCTGCTCCCAAGCACGTCTCGCAGCTCGTAAAGGAAAACCACCTGCGCTGGGATTCACTCGGAGAATTCTTGGCTCTGGCCGTCAGCTTCGAGCACCTCGCGGTGACCGAAGGCAACGCCCGCGCACAGATCCTGGCCGACACCTTGGACCGCGCCACCGGCACGTTCCTGCTTCAGGACAAGTCCCCAAAGCGCAAGGTTGGCCAACTCGACAACCGTGGCAGCCACTTCTACCTGGCCAAGTTCTGGGCGCAGGAACTGGCGAGCCAGAGCGTGGACGCCGAGCTGGCTGCAGCTTTCGCCGCAGTGGCAACTGAGCTAAGCGCCAACGAGGACGCCATCATCGCCGAACTCGCCGCCGTGCAGGGAACCGCCGTTGATCTGGGTGGCTACTACCGCCCCGATTCAGCCAAGGTTGCCGCTATCATGCGCCCCTCGGCCCTTCTGAATGCCGCCATCTCAACACTGGCTGGCTAAACCACTGGCTGGCTAGGCCACCGTGGCTCGATTGGCTCGAGAACCGCTGTCGCAGCAATCAACCCGCCTCTTTTGGAGGCGGGTTTTTTGTTTTTGGGCAGTGTGAGATTCTTGCCGGGGACGCGCCGTCGTGCCTTTATGGCGCAATAAAAGATCCGTTATCAGATCTTTACGCAGTAATGTGTCGTAGATCACGTACTGCGGAGTAGGGTCGAGTCACTGAGCCATTGGCTACGTGTAACGACGGCGTTGCACGGCTGATGATGCGCATCCGGAAGGCGAATACATGAATCGCAAGAAAGTTATGACAACGTTGGCGACGGTGGCCACCATGGGGCTGCTGCTTAGCGGTTGCGCCAATCAGGCTGCACCGGAGGGCGGAAGTTCCTCGGCTGCAGGCAGTAGCTCGGCCGTTGATATTCCCGCGCTGACCTCCATTGAAACACCCAAGAATGCCGTTCTGCCGGCAGGGGATGGCAAGGCCAAATGCCCAGCCACCACCACCTTGGCCTATATTGGCGCACAGACGGGCGCCAACGCACAACTTGGCATCAACATTTTCCAAGGTATTCAGCTCGCCATCAATGAGCACAATGCGGCCAACCCGGACTGCCAGGTAGCGTTCAAGAAGTTTGATACTGAAGGGGACCCGAATAAGGCCACCGGCCCCGTCACGCAGGCCACCAAGGAAGAGAGCATTATTGGTGTTGTTGGGTTGCCGTTCTCCGGTGAGTCCAAAGCAACAGGTAATATCTTCGAACAAGTCAAGATGGTCCACATCACCCCGGCAGCTACCAACCCTGGTCTGACCGAGAACGGCTGGACAACGTTCTTCCGCGGCCTAGGCAATGACGCAGTCCAGGGACCGGCAGCAGCGAAGTTCATGACGGGCAAGCTTGGAGCTAAAAAGGTTTATCTGGTCCAAGATGACTCCGAATACGGAATTGGTTTGGGCAAGACCACCTCGGATGCTTTGGGGGATGCCCTGATTGGCACCGACAAGGTCACCCAGGGTCAGAAAGACTTCTCGGCCACGATCTCCAAGATCATGAACTCCAACGCAGACGCAGTCTTCTATTCCGGTTACTACGCTGAGGGTGCGCCATTTGATCAGCAGTTGGTGGCCAAGGGCTACACGGGGACATTTGTTGGTCCGGACGGTTTGAAGGATGACCAGTTCATCAAGCAGGCAGGTGATGCTTCGAAGAACGCCTTCTTCACCTGCCCTTGCATTCCGGGTGAGTTGATCCCTTCGTTCGCCAAGGCGTACAAGTCATTGACAAACATGGATCCGGGCACGTATTCCATTGAGGGCTACGACGCCACCACAGTTCTGTTAGCTGGCATTGATGCAGGCAACCAAGACCGGGCAAGTCTGCTGGACTGGGTGAAGAACTACGATGCTGATGGTTTGAGCAAGCACTACAAGTGGAATGACAAGGGCGAGCTGCAGGCTCCGACTGTTTACGGTTACAAGGTGGAGAACGGCAAGATCGTTCCCATTGGTCCCATCGGGGAGTAATTCTGCAAAGTGAGGATGCTGTGGGTTGGGTAAAACCGGCCCACAGCATTGTTCATGCAATTTTCTCATCAGCCCACCTCCGCGGTTTCCAGGGACCGTGGAGGCAACCGATCACGGCACCCCGCAAGAAACGGACAATCCTATGATTCCAACTATCCTCATGGCCGCGCCTGTGTCCAACGACTGGATTACTCTTGATTTTGTTTCGCTGGGGCAGAACTTCTGGTCAGCCACCTTTGATGGGCTGACATTCGGCTCCATTTACGCCCTCGTGGCCCTCGGCTACACCTTGGTTTACGGTGTTCTGAACCTCATTAACTTCGCCCACTCCGAAGTATTCATCATGGGTTGCTACGCGGTTTTCTTCACCCTGAGTTTCCTGGGTTTTGGCCCCTCTGCCCCCAATTTGGGCGTTGGAGCCATCATCTTGAATCTACTCTTGGCGCTGATAGCGGCCATTGTGGCCTCCGCCCTGACAGCATTTCTCTTGGAGCGGCTGGCCTATAGACCGCTGCGCAAACGCAACGCGCCCCGCTTGGTCTTCCTGATCACAGCCATTGGTGCTTCCTTCACCATCCAGTACTTGATTTTCCTGTGGCGTGGTCCCGTTCCAGAGCAGGCACTGACCATGTTCCAAACAAAACCAGTTTTTCAGGTCTTCGGCACCATCATCTACTCGGACCAGATCTTGATCGTCACAGCAGCCGTGATCATGATGGTTGTGACAGAGCGTTTCATCAGTAAATCCAGAACCGGCCGCGGTATCCGTGCGGTGGCACAGGATCCTGACACGGCTACGCTGATGGGCGTCAACAAGGAAAAGATCATTATCACCACCTTTGTTATTGGCGGGATTCTAGCTGGTGCCGCTGCACTGTTCTATGTCATGAAAATTCCCTCCGGCGTAGTTTACAACGGTGGGTTCATTCTCGGCATCAAAGCCTTCGCGGCTGCTGTTCTGGGCGGCATTGGCAACGTCCGTGGTGCACTGCTTGGTGGTCTGCTGCTGGGCTTGATTGGTAACTACGGGCAAATCCTGTTGGGTAACTCGCAATGGACTGACGTGGTGGCATTCATGGTGCTCGTCCTGGTGCTGTTGTTCCGACCCGAAGGAATTCTGGGCACCTCATTGGGAAGGAGCAAGGCATGAGCATGGTTGACGGACCCAAGCCGTTCTCAACAGCCAAATCCGAGCAAAAAACTGCCAACATGGAATCTGCGGGGGTTCCCCCGGGTTCCAGCGGTGCCGTTCCCCGGCCCAACCGCAAGTTTGGTAGCTGGAGTGACCGTTGGCGTGAAATGCCCCGACAAAAGCAGTGGCTGATCCTGATCCCGGTGGTGATTCTGGCATTCCTGCTCCCCGTGATCAACCCGCCACTGATCTCCACCGAGCCCGGCAACGACTGGCCCTTGGCCTGCCAGGCCATGGCCATCTTCGCCCTCGTGGCAGTGGGTCTGAACATTGTGATCGGCTACGCCGGTTTGCTGGATCTGGGCTACATTGCCTTCTTCGCCGTGGGCTCCTACACGGCGGCCATGCTGACCAGCCCGGATTCGGCGTTCATCAAGATCCCGTACCTCTGGACCATCCCGGTGGCTATTGCCGTCTCCATGTTTGTGGGCGTGCTGCTGGGTCTACCCACGCTGCGCCTGCGAGGGGACTACCTGGCCATTGTGACCCTAGGTTTTGGTGAGATTGTCCGCATCCTGGCCACTCTCATTCCGGCCATGAAGGGTCAGCCAGGTTTCCAGAATGTGGGCCATCCCCCGGGCATTGGCGCTGATGGCATCCCCATCTTTGCAAACTCCAATGGCACCCCGTGGTACTGGCTCACACTTGTCATCTTGATCATCGTGTTGTTCTTGGTGGGCAACCTTGAACGCAGCCGTGTGGGCCGTGCTTGGATTGCCATCCGCGAAGATGAGGACGCAGCAGAAACCATGGGCGTTCCCACCTTCAAGTACAAGGTGTGGGCGTTTGCGCTCGGTGCCGGTGTGGGTGGTTTGGCCGGTTCGCTCATGGGTGGCCAGGTGGGCTTCGTGAACAACCAAAAGTTCGACGTCGTCACCTCCATCCTGTTCGTTGCCGCTGTGGTTTTGGGCGGCTCGGGCAACAAGGTTGGCGCAATCCTGGGTGGCGCGCTGGTGGCTTACATTCCTTTGAGGTTCACTGCTATCGCTGAGTACAAGTTCCTGATCTTTGGCCTGGCTCTGGTGGTCATCATGATTTACCGCTCCCAAGGCTTGCTGCCAGCCAGGCAGCGGCTGCTGGCTTACGGGACCGCGGCCTATGCTGCTGTGCGCCGCCGAGGGTCCGCTAATCCCAGCGCCGCCGGAGGTTCCGGTACAGGGGGAGGGGCGCATACGTCGTCGTCCACGCCAGCACACAGAGCAGAAGGGGAGCAAGCATGAGTGCAACACCAGAGCCCACAGGCTCCGTTGACGCGGCTGCGCTGGCGGCAGGCGGGGTAGTTCTTGAAACTGCCGAGATGGTGGCGCCGGAAAGGGACTTCGCCGTTGGGATCGGCGAGGATCTGGTGGAGGTCAAAAACCTGACCATGAAATTCGGTGGCCTTGTGGCCATGGATGATGTCAGCTTCACCATCAAACGTGGCGAAATTCTGGGGCTGATTGGGCCCAACGGTGCCGGGAAAACTACCTGTTTCAACGCTATGACGGGTGTTTACAAGCCCACCAGTGGGGAGGTCCTTCTGGAAGGACGCCTGCTCAATGGGATGAAACAGCACAAGATCACCCGCGCAGGGCTGGCCCGAACGTTCCAGAACATCCGCCTCTTTGGTGAGATGACGGCTCTGGAAAATGTGGTGGTGGGCTTGGATGCCCGGCACAAGACCAGTGTGGTGGGTGCCTTGCTGCGCCTGCCACGGCACGTCCGTGAGGAGCACAACGCCATTGAACGGGGAATGGCACTGCTTGACTTTGTGGGCATTGGCCATCAGGCAGCCACGTTGTCGCGGCATTTGCCCTACGGCAGCCAGCGGCGCCTAGAAATTGCCCGGGCGCTGGCCACGGATCCCAAAGTGCTGTGCCTGGATGAGCCAGCCGCAGGATTTAACCCTGCAGAAAAAGAAGAACTCATGGCGCTGATCCGTACCATCCGCGACGATGGCTATACGGTGTTGCTGATTGAGCATGATATGAAATTGGTCATGGGGGTCACGGACAGGATTGTGGTGCTGGAGTTCGGGAAGAAGATCGCCGATGGCAAACCGCATGACATCCGTGAAGACCCACGCGTTATTTCCGCCTATCTAGGGGAGCCCGAAGATGACTTTGCTTGAGCTCGAGAACGTCTCCGTCCATTACGGGCGCATTCAGGCCATCCATGACATGTCCTTCACCGTGGATGAGGGGGAGATTGTTTCCCTGATTGGTGCCAACGGTGCTGGCAAGACCACCACTATGAAGACCATTTCCGGATTGTTGAACCCCACGCACGGAACCATTAAGTTCATGGGTGAGGACATCACCAAAATGAAAGCCCATATCAGGGTTGTCCAGGGTATCTCCCAGGCTCCGGAAGGGCGGGGCATCTTCCCTGCCATGACTGTCCTGGAGAACTTGGATATGGGAACCTTTGGCCGGAAGGATCGAAGCAAGGTCGGGGAGGATCTGGAACGGGTTTTCACCTTGTTTCCCCGGTTGAAGGAGCGTGAAAAGCAGTTTGGCGGCACCATGAGTGGTGGCGAGCAGCAGATGCTTGCCATTGGCCGGGCCTTGATGTCCCACCCCAAATTGCTGCTCCTTGACGAGCCGTCCATGGGGTTGGCACCGCAGTTCATCCGGCAGATCTTCAAGATCATCACGGAGATTAACTCCCAGGGGACCACAGTGCTACTGGTGGAGCAGAACGCCAATCAGGCGCTTGCGCGCGCCCACCGAGGCTTTGTCCTGGAGACAGGGGAGATCACGCACAGTGGCACCGGAAAGGAACTGCTGGCCAACCCGGCGATCAAGGAAGCCTACCTAGGAGTAGGCTGACCAACTCCCACCCCACTCCCACCCCCACTTCCAAGGATGGGTTGCCTCCCTTCGAGCCGCTTGTTACAAACGCTCTCTCAGCAATGGCGAGTTTTTCAGCAACGTTATCCCACTTTGTGAGATAGCGTTCCTGATTTTTCAACCATTGATGGGAGAGCGTTTGTGGGTGAGGCGTGGGTGGGGGAGGCGCCGGTGGGGTGGGGCTAGAGGTCCGTGCGGGAATCGTTGGGGTAGCTGACACCAATTTGTTCCCGAGCGTTATCGAAGAGTGCCATGATGGCCAAGGAGTCAGCCAAAGGCATGGTGGGACTTTCAGTTAGCCCGGCCTGGATGCAGCGGGTTACCTCGCGCAGCTGGTACGTGTATCCGCTGCCGGGGTGCTCAAAATACTCTTCGCGCTCCTCTTCCCAGCCCACACCGATCCGCAATCCCTTGGGGTTATTGACCGAACCAATGGTTTCGATGAACCCCAAGGTCCCGGAAATTGCTGCGGCCCGGGGACCATGCGAGCCAAGGTAGCTCATCAGCTGGGCTTGGGCGCCGTTGGCGTAGCTCAGGGCCAGAGAGTTTTGCGCATCCACACCCAAGGCAGTCAACTCCGCCGTGGCATGCACGGCCTCCGGGGCGCCCAGCGTGCCCCACGCCCACAACAGGGGGTAGACGCTGATGTCCAAGAGCGCCCCGCCACCGTCAGCTGGCGCCCAGATGCGGGCGCTGTCATCCATCGGGGCAGGGAAACCAAGATCGGCCCGCACCCACTTCACTTGGCCGATCTCTCCGGATTCCAGGATCTCCAACGCCCGCTGGAAGCCGGGAACAAACCGTGCCCACACAGCCTCCATGAGGAACAGCTGCCGTTCCCTGGCCAACTCAATGAGTGCCCGTGCTTCAGCTGCGGTGATGGTCAACGCCTTCTCACACAGAACATGCTTGCCGTGCTCCAAAGCAGCCTTGGCGATGTCATAGTGCTGGGCGTGCGGGGTGGCGATGTAGACAACATCCACGTCCGGGTCCTGCACCAGTTGTAGGTATCCAGCCGCGGCGGTGCCGTGCTCTCCGCCGTCATAATAGTACGTAGCGAAGCCGAAGTCGGTGGCAAAACCGGCCGCGCTGCCTACTCCGCGGGAACTGACGGCGTGCAGGACGGCGTCCTCCAGAAGTGCCAAATCGGCAGTCACGGTGCGGGCAATGTTTCCGGTGGCGACAACTCCCCAGCGCAGGGCATCACCGGTTGCGGTGAGGGTCTCGGGATTGAACGTTGTGTACCAGTCGGGACGGCCGACGAATCGTTGGATGCTCATGCGCCAATTCTGCCAGTTGCCAGGTGTAGGGCGGGGAACATGACGGGCCACGGTGTGGGCCTCTGCTATTACGCTTGAGACTATAGATCAAAGAAAGGCAATACCGTGGAACAGCTTACCGCTGAGCAGTTGCTGCAGGAGCTCGCTGCGCTGGAGAATCCTAAAGCACGGGCCATCAATGAATCCCGCGGGGACGATCACGGCGTGAACCTTGGCACCTTGCGCACCATCGCGAAAGCGCTGAAAACCCAGCCCGAGCTGTCCCGCGAATTGTGGCAGACGGGCAACACGGCAGCCCGTCTGCTGGCCCTGCTGATCTGCCGGCCCAAGGCGTTCACCGTCAAGGAGCTGGAAACCATGGTTCGGGAAGCATCCGTACCCAAGGTCAACGACTGGTTCATTAACTACGTGGTGAAGAAAAGCGTCCACACGGAAGAGTTGCGGCAGGCCTGGTTTGCCGATCCCGACCCTATTGTGGCCGCCTCCGGTTGGGCACTGACGAGTGAACTGATCGTGAAAAAGCCGGACGGGCTGAACCTGCCGGAACTGCTGGAGATCATTGAGGCGCAGATGAAAACGGCCCCGTCGCGCCTGCAATGGGCCATGAACACGGCGCTGGCCCAGATTGGCATTGAAAACCCAGAGCTGCGCGAGCGTGCACTAGCTATCGGCGAACGCCTCGAAGTGCTCAAAGACTATCCCACACCGCCCAACTGCACCTCACCCTATGCGCCGATCTGGATTACCGAAATAGTTGCCCGCCAAGAAGCGGCCCGAAAAGAAACAGTTACTCCATGAGGATGATTTGGTACCGCATGAGCGTTGGTCGCAGGGTGATAGTGCTGGTCGTCGCTACGCTGATCATTACCAGCCTCGGCATCACAGCCATCAGCTGGCTCACCGCCCCACACGGCTCTGACGCCTTCAACGCTGGCATGACGTGGGGGAGGCTGTTGGCGCAGCTCGGTGCAGGTATCGCCTTGATAGCGTTGCTGGCCATCGCCAGCCGTCCCAAGAAACGCAACTGAGCAACCTCATAGGCAGGTGGGATGACATGCAAAAGGCCCCTCCCGGCGTCGTACTTCCTTTTGGAAATATACGACGGCGGGAGGGGCCTTTCGCTGTTGGCCAGCCTCAGGACGCTGGTTTAGCCCTTGACGGAACCGCTCATCAGGCCGCCCACAAAGTACTTGCCCAACAGGATGTAGACAATGAGCGTGGGGACGGAGGCGATGAGTGCCCCGGCCATGGAGGCGGCGTAGTCGGTGAGCTGACCGCCGGCCAGGAAGGACAGTGCGATCGTGACCGGGCCGTTGCGGCCGGAGGAGAAGAACGCGGCAAAGAGGTAATCGTTCCAGGCGGACGTGAACTGCCAGATCAGCACTACCACAAAGCCAGGCGCTGACACCGGGAGGATGACCGAGCCGTAAGTGCGTAGAATTCCGGCCCCATCCATGCGGGCGGCCTCGATCAGTTCATCGGGCACGGAGGCGTAGTAGTTGCGGAAGATCAGCGTACAGATCGGGATGCCATACACAATGTGCAAAAGCATCAGGGACGGGATGCCCTGAGGAACGCCGAGATCGCTGACCAACTGCGTCAACGGGATCATCACGGCCTGGTACGGAATGAACATGCCGAACAAGATCAACGTGAAGATGATGTTGGCCCCGGGGAACTTCCACTTGGAGAGTACATAGCCGTTAATGGAGCCCAAGAAGGAGGAGATGATGGCGGAGGGGACCACCAGCATGACGGTGCGGCCCAGTGACGGTGCCAGGGTGGTCCAGGCCTTGACCCAGCCTCCTGTTTCCCACACCTGGGGGAGGTACCAGGCGCGCGAGGGATCGGCGTCGGCGGTGCCCTTGAAACTGGTGATGAACAAAACATAGGCGGGCAGCAGGACCATGATGACGAAGAAGATCAGCAGTGCGTACTTCAAGGTCCGGTTGATGCGGCGCTTGGTGGTGCGTTTTGCGTCGGAGGCCATGTCCTGGGCGGAACGCGCGCGGTTTTTATTATTCACTGTGGCGGTGGCCATTAGCGCTTCTCCATCCGTGAGGTGTACCAGAGGTAGGGGATGACAACCAGGGCCACCAGAACCAACAGGATGGTTCCGATCGCTGCTGCATCGGCGTAGTCGCTGCCAATGTATTTGACCCACATCATGGTGGCGGGCACCTGGACGTCGTAGGTGTTGGCGTCCGGAACAATGGCGCGAATCAGGTCAAAGAGCTTCAGTGACATGTGGCCGATGATGATCACGGCGGAGAGCATCACGGGGCTCAACTGCGGGAAGATCACGTGGCGGTACAGCTTCCATTCGGTGCAGCCATCAATCCGGGCCGCTTCTCGCAGCTCGTCCGGGATGCCGCGGAAACCGGCCAAGAAAAGGGCCATGACGTAGCCGGAGAGCTGCCAGATGGCGGGGACGGCAATAGCGGCGATACCCCAGGTGGGGTTGGACCACCAGTCGTTTTGCAGGGCGCCCAGGCCCACGCTGTCCAAGAGGCGGTTCAGGCCGGTGGTGCGTTCACCACCAGGCTGGGACGTTTGCAGGCTGGAAAGCAGCCAGCGCCACACAACGCCGGAGGCGATGAAGGAAACTGACATGGGGAACAGGTAGACAGAGCGGAAGAAGCCTTCGCCCTTGGCCGGCTGTTCCAGGATCCAGGCCCACAAAAAGCCGAAAATGAGGGTGCCGCCGAGGAAGACAACTGTCAGGATCAGCAGGTTCCATAGGGAGTGCTGGAAGTTGGGGTCCGCCAAGAGGTTGGTGTAGTTCTCAAAACCAACATACTTATTGCTCGGTTTGGCGGTGTGTTGGTTGGTCAGGCTGACTCGGAAGTTTTCAATGATGAGCCAGTAGACGAATACGCCAACGAGGATGATGGTGGGGGCCAGCAGCAATACGCTGGGGCCCCATGTTTTTGCGCGCTTTAACATAGTTTGCCTCCTTCCGAAGAAATTCGGGACCACATGGTTTGGGGGCGGCGCAACTTGGTAGTCACGGCCGCCCCCAACCTCACTGTGGTTATTACTTGGCGAACTTCGCCGCAATGGCTGCAGCGGAGCTCTGCAATCCATCAACATTCTTGTCGCCGCCAAACTTGCTCACAGCTGTGCTCAGATCGTTCAACCAGGCAACCGGCACTGCTGCACCGTGAGCCAAGGAGGAAACGATCTTGTCCTGGCTGAAGTCCTTGATGGCGCTCTTCTGGTACTCAGAGAAGTCATCGGTCTTTGCCGTGGTGTTGGCCGGGATGGATCCCTTGACCTTGTTGAACGCGGTCTGGCCTTCAGCCGAGCCGATGGTGGTCAGCCACGCCTTGGCGCCGGCCGGGTTCGGGGCGCCCTTGGGGAGGGTGAAGGAGTCAGCCAGGAAGTCAAAAACGCCTGCGGTTCCCGGGGTAGGGAAGTAGGTGTAATCGACGCCGGACTTATCGCCGTCCTGAGCGAACTTGGCTTCGGCCCAGTCACCCATGACGTTGTACGCTGCTGCGCCGTCCTGGACCAGCTGCGTTGCCGGAGCCCAGTCGCTAAGTGAGTCACGGTCTGTGTTGGTGTAGGAAAGTGCCTTCTCGTAGGCCTTGATGGCCGTGGTTACTTCGGCGCTCTTCCAATCGGTCTTACCGTCCCAGAGGCCGTTGTAGCCGTCAACACCCAAGCTGGAGAGCAGGACGTTCTCAAACAGCTGGACCTGGGTCCAGGAACCAGCCACTGCCAGCGGGATGACCCCGGTGGCTTTGATCTTGTCCATGTCTGCGAACCAGCCGTCAAGGTTCTCAGCCGGCTTTTCCGGATCAATGCCGGCCTTCTTCAGGACCTCAACATTGGCCCACACCACGTTGGCGCGGTGGATGTTGGAGGGCACGGAGTAGATCTTGCCGTCAACTGTCAGGCGGTCAACCAGGTCCTTGGGGAACTGCGACGAAAGGTCGTTGTCCTTGTAGAAGCTGCTGAGGTCTTCGAGCTGGTCAGCATCGATGTAGTCCTGCAGTTCGGCACCTGCGTGGGCCTGGAAGGAATCCGGCGGGTTGCCAGCCTTCAACTGGGCAGCCAGAACGCTCTTAGCCTGTGAACCGGCGCCGCCAGCAACAGCCAGGTTGTCAAAGGTGACGTTCGGGAAGTCCTTGTTGAACACGCCAACGAGGGCATCCAGGCCAGCCTTTTCAGAACCATCAGCCCACCAAGTGAAGACGCCAACCTTGCCGGTTGCATCCTTGGCGTTGCCGTTGTCACTGGGTGTGTCGCCGCCTCCGCCGCAGCCTGCAAGGGTCAGACCCAGCGCTGCAACTCCGGCAAGCAACGATAGACGACGTCGCATATTTTCCTCCGTGAATAATTGTTCGAAAATGATGATCTTGTGGGTGGTTAAATACCCGCTCCCCAAAAGTTACCTGCATCACTTGTTGTAGTCAATTATTTAACGCAACGGATTGGTAACAGTAGCCCTTTTTGTCTCCTCCCACCATGAATGCTGCGCTGGCTGGTGCTTATTTGGGCGTATTAGTGCTTGCGGGTGTGGTTTAGGGCCAGCGAAACGGCACCCAGCACCTCGGCCCGATCGCCGAGGGAAGACATGACGACGGTGGTTGCCTCGCCAATTGCGGGAACGGCGTGCCTTGTCAGTCCGCGCCGGATGGGATCGAGCAGGATGTGGCCCAAGGCTGCGAGTGGGCCGCCCACCACAATGATCTCCGGGTTGATCATGTTGGCCACGTTGGCCACAGCCCGGCCCACGGCCATGCCGGCGTCGTCAATGACTCGAAGCGCCGCAGCATCCCCGGATGTAGCGCGGGCAATGATGTCCTGCACGGTGAGGGGGCGGGGTTCCCCACGGCTGAGGAGTTCAATCATGAGCGCTGTAGAGGCAACGGTTTCCAGGCAGCCGCGGTTGCCGCAGCGGCACACCAGGCCTTGGTCAAAGATGGTGGCGTGCCCAATTTCACCGGTGATGCCGGTGTGTCCGTAGTAGGGGGCGCCGTTGAGGATCAGGCCTGCACCTATGCCGCTGCCGATCTTCAAGAACACTAGGTCTCGGACGGCGCTGTGCTCACCCCATGTCACTTGGGCCAGGGCGCCCAAGTTTGCGTCATTATCGGCAAATACTGGCATGCCGAGGGCTTCTTCGAGACGGGCCACAATATTCACGCCCACCCACTCGGGCAAGATGGCGCCACGGATGACGGTTCCAGTGCGGTGGTCAATGGGGCCCGGAACCCCGATCCCAGCGCCCATGACATCACTGCGGGAGATTCCGGATTCCGCCAGGGCATCCGCCAGCATGGTAGCGGCCGTGGCGATGCTTTCGGTGGCCAGATGCCCCACTGGCAGGGGTGCTGATTTTTCCGCTCTTACCTGGTGGTCCGCACTGGCTAGAACGATCCGAACGTGGCTGCGGCCAAAATCAATGCCCACAACAACGTGGGGGGACTCCAGCAGCGAAACCGCCAGGGCGCGTCGCCCCGAGCTGGTGGTAGGGCTGGTGTGGGCGAGCCCTTCTGCGCACATGGACTTAACGATGTTGGAGACCGTTGCTGTGGACAGACCCGTGGTCCGAGCAAGCTCAGCCTGGGGGAGGGGACCGAGCTCACGCAGAGTTGCGACAATGAGCTGTTCATTGCGATGCCGCAGCGCGGACTGGGAGCCGGGTTTGGGATCCTGTGGTGATGTGAGGGGGAGATGGTCAGTCATACATAGTAGCGTGCATCACATAAGCTCTTGAGGTCAACTTATTAACGCAATTCACAGAGATTGAGGATTCACCGTTAAGCCCAAATGTGTAGCGTGAGCTTTTGGGCGAATAAGTGGGTAATTTAGCGCCAGCTTTCCTGGCGCACACTGTCTGCAATTCAGGGAATTTAGGCACGTTCTTGTTCCCGACGTGCAGGAATTTGTTTGGTTTTGTGCAAGACGTGCTGATGCCATGCGTGCGCTTATTCGCTCTGGAGGGCCTTGTGCTTGCGGGCCAATACCGCATAGTTACGTGCGTTCTCACGGACATGTTCGAGCTCTTCAGCGCTCAACTCCCGGCGTACCTTGGCAGGAACCCCCGCTACGAGTGAGCCGGGCGGAATAATGGCGCCTTCAAGCACCACAGCTCCACCCGCCACCAGTGATCCGGCACCAATGATGGCACCGTTCATGATGGTGGCGCTCATACCGATGAGGCAGTCGTCCTCAACCGTGCAGCCGTGGATCACTGCGCTGTGGCCCACACTGACACCATTGCCCACACTGGTAGGAAAGCCAGGATCAGCGTGCAACACCACGTTGTCCTGCAGATTTGTTCCCTCACCCACAGTGATTGAGTTGGTATCCCCGCGCATCACAACACCGTAGAACGCACTGGAATCCGCGCCCAGCGATGCGGCCCCGATGACGACGGCGGTGTGGGCCACGAAGGCACTTTCGTGGACGTCGGGCGTGTTGCCGTCAAGGGCAATGAGTTGGTTCATGATTTGTCCAATCTTCGGGGGTTGTGGTGACTACTCAGTGGCCGGGGGGTTACCAGCGTGGGTGGATGTCGGCTCGTAGTAATGAATTGTAGATGGCGGCTACCTCAGTATTGAAGGCCGCGCCTAGCTGTGGCAAGGATCCGGCAGCAGCATTGGCCTGGGCTTGGTCCGTGGAGCGGGCGCCAGGGATTACCGTAGATACGCCCTCGAGCTGGGCCACCCAGGCAAGCGCGGCCTGTGCTGGGGTGGTCCCTGCCGTGGCTGCGAGTTCTGCAAAACGTGTGGCTGCTTCAAGCCCCCGTGCATAGTCAACGCCGGAGAAGGTTTCGCCCACATCAAAATGACTGCCGTCGCGGTTGTAGTTGCGGTGGTCGTCGGCGGCGAATGTGGTGGTGGCGGTGTACTTTCCGGACAGTAGCCCGCTGGCCAGTGGCACGCGCGCAATAATGCCCACGCCAGCCTTCTGGGCGGCGGGCAGCACTGCTTCGAGGGGCTTGAGCCGGAACGCGTTCAGGATGATTTGGACGGTGGCCACGTGGGGGCGGGCAATCGCCTCCAGAGCCTGCTGGCAGGTTTCCACGCTCAGCCCATAACTGGCTATGGCGCCCTCGGCAACGAGGGTATCTAGCGCGTCATAAACCTCATCCGAACTCACCACCGCGGTGGGAGGGCAATGTAGCTGCACCAGATCCAGGGTGTCCGTGCCAAGATTTTTGCGGGACCGGTCCGTCCATGCACGGAAGTTCGCCAAAACATAGTTTTCTGGAATCTGGTCCATACGCCGGCCCATTTTGGTGGCAACAGTGATGCCGTGCTGCGGTCCGCGTGAGCGCAGAAATTTACCAATCACTTGTTCGCTGCGGCCGTCGCCGTAGACATCTGCGGTGTCAAAGAAGCTCACGCCAGCATCGGCACCAGCGCCAAGCACCTCCAAGGCGTCGGCCTCGCTGACATTTCCCCAATCTGCCCCCAGCTGCCATGTCCCAAGCCCGACGGCGGATACGGTGCGGTTTGTTCTTCCCAAAATACGTGTTTGCATGCCACCAGCCTAGCCATAGGATTCCTCAGTAGTGGATTCAGTGCGGGCCTTCTTGGGCGGCGGCGACGGCAACAAGATCCGCTGCGGCTCCGAAAAGCCGTTGCGCCCCGGACCACACCGCTGTCAGCGGGCGGCTGATGCCCTGGCCTTCAAAGGGGACCCGCAGTAGGGCCCCGCTCTCCAACTGCTCGTGCAGGGCAAGTGCGCTCAGGGCGGCGGGGCCGGCGCCGGAGAGGACAGCCACCCGGACGGCTGCGTTGCTGCCCAACACTTGCGCAGGCTCGGCCATGGGCAGGCCAGCAAAAAGCTCCTGTAACGCTTCGCAGGTTCCCGAGCCGGGCTCCCTGACCACCAAGGGTGTGCGAGCTAATTCCGCCAAGGAGATTTTGCCGGTGTGGTGGGCCCAGCGGTGATTGGGCGGGACCACTACCAGCAACTGATCTTCTTGGACCACCATGGCATTGACCCGCACCGGGACGTTGGGAGTCTCCACGAAGCCCACGTGGAGGGCCCCTTGCTGGACTTCATGGAGTACTTGTGAAGAGTTCAGCACGTGCACGTCAACGCGTAAGGTTGGCCGGCGCCGTCGGACTTCCGCCAACCAGGCCGGCAGGAGAGTTTCGGCGATGGTCATGCTGGCACCCACGCGGATGTCTTCGCGCCCGCCAGTGGGGCTGGAGCGCAGCCAGCCCGTGAAACTCTGGGCAGCATCCAGCAGTTCCCTTGCATGATCAGCCAGAGCCAGGCCGGCCTCGGTGGGAACCGATCCCCGAGGGCTGCGTTCTAGAAGGGAAGTTTTGAGCCTGGTTTCCAGCTCGGCCACGGCACGGCTGGCGTTGGGCTGAGCCATACCCGACTTCCGCGCCCCTGCACCCACACTGCCCGTATCAACCACGGCAACAAAGAGTTCCAATACTTGCAGATTCGGCCAGTCATCGCTCATATCAAAAGCATATAGCGTGATGTGAAAGTGCCGTCTACCGGGGTTGCCCCGTCCTTGAAAGCATGAAGATATGTTCTCCACTCCACGTACTAAAGCCCACCTTGGGGCCCCACAAACAACTGGTGAAACAAGAAAGCTCCTGCCCCGTGTGCCGTTAGTGAGGTCCTACGGGCCAGGATTAGCGCTTTGTGCCGGGGCCGCAGCCGTGTCCATGGCCATAAATTCTCTCTTCTCCGCCGCCAGTCCGCTCCTCATCGCCATTGTGCTGGGCATTCTCATGACAAACGCTCTCCGGTTGCCGGCTGTATTGGCGCCCGGGCTGGACTTCTCAGCTAAGAAATTACTCCGGTGGGGCATCGTGTTCCTGGGCTTGGCGTTGGCGCTCGCAGACATCTTCGCGCTAGGCGCTCCGATGCTCCTTGTCATTGTTGCCATTGTTGCTGGAGGCATTCTGGGTACGGTGTTGCTGGGCACGGCGCTGAAGATGCGCCGGGCCCAGGTGCTGCTCATTGCCTGCGGCTTCTCCATCTGTGGAGCAGCCGCCGTGGCCGGGGCTGAAGGGGTGGTTGACTCCGAGGAGGAGGATGTTGTCACCGCGGTGGCACTGGTGGTCATCTTCGGCTCGCTCATGATTCCCTTCATCCCACTGCTAGGGCAGGCGCTGGGTATGAGTGCGGAACTCAACGGCATGTGGGCCGGCGCTTCAATCCATGAGATTGCCCAGGTGGTTGCTGCCGGAGGCATTATTGGGGGAGGGGCGCTGGGGGCTGCTGTGATCGTCAAATTGGCGCGGGTACTGATGCTGGCGCCGGTTATGGCCGTGCTCAGCGTGCGTCAACGGCGTGCCGGTTGTGGCAAACCCGGTGAAAAACGTCCCCCCATAGTTCCGATGTTTATTCTCGGATTCCTGGCCATGGTCCTGTTGCGTTCCACACTGGTAATACCAGCGGACGTTCTACATGCCGGCTCGTTGTTACAAACAAGCCTGCTCTCCGCAGCGATGTTCGCCCTAGGCTGCGGGGTTAAAATCCGCAGCCTGATCAAGGTTGGCGCGCGTCCGTTCATCTTGGCCGCGGCCTCAACCGTGCTGGTCACCGGTATCTCCTGGGTGGGAATTGAGCTGGTTCACCCCTGATCCCGGCCTCTGGAACAGCGCGCAGCCAGCAGTGAGGGCTGCGGGGAGCGACAGATCAAAGGCTCAGTCGAAGACCACTGTGCGGTGACCATCCAGCAGGACCCGGTGTTCGGCGTGCCACTGGACGGCCTGCGCCAAGGTGCGAGCCTCCACCGCGCGGCCCATGGAGACGAACTTCTCTACCGAGTGGCCGTGGTCTACACGGATAACTTCCTGCTCAATGATGGGACCCTCATCCAACACGGCCGTGACGTAGTGAGCCGTGGCGCCAATGATCTTGACCCCCCGCGCGTGAGCCTGGTGGTACGGCTTGGCGCCCTTGAAGGAGGGGAGGAAGGAGTGGTGGATGTTGATGGCCTTGCCGGCCAGGCGCTGGCAGAGATCATCTGAAAGGACCTGCATGTAGCGGGCCAGAACAACAAGTTCAACACCGAGTTCGGCCACCAGCTCGAGGAGAGCCTCCTCGGCGCTGGCCTTGGTCTCGGGGGTGACGGGAATGTAATAGAAGGGGATGCCGTAGAACTCGGCGAGCGGTTCCAGGTCCTTGTGGTTGGAGACAATGGCCGGAATTTCAACCGGAAGGGTGCCTGAGCGCTGCAGGAACAACAGGTCATTGAGGCAGTGCGCTGCCTTGGATGCCATGATCAGGGTGCGGATGGGGGCACCGGCACGGTGCAGGGTCCACTTGAGCTCAAAGCGATCCGCCACCATCTGGAGGTGCTCGCGGAGCTTGGAAAACGACGTCGTAGTTTCCACCGCAACACGCATGAAAAAGGTGCCAGTATCCGGGTTTCCGTATTGCTGAGAGTCGGTGATATTACAACCAGCATCCAAGAGGGAACCAGAAACGGCATGGACAATGCCGGGCTGGTCAGCGCAAGAAAGGGTCAGCACGTAGCCATGCGTGGAGGCAGGAGTCGAAGAGGGCGCAATTAAATCAGTCACCCTACCAACGTTACCGTCCCATGGGGGCTCTGTATTACTATTGAGGAGTTGCGACTGGCGATGAGGTGGGACACCACCGGGGAGCAGCACGAATCAAGACCAATGCGATCGTACGCCTGGGACGCAAGGTCACGAAAAGCCTAATACCGCGGTGTTTGGCGATAACCTTTTCAAGAAGAGTTTTTCGTGCTGAGAATTCAGGAGTCTGTAGTGTCTTTTTCACCCACCCAGTCCGTTACCAACGCCCCGCTCTCCGAGCTTGACCCGGAGATTGCCGCCGTTCTGAAGGACGAGCTCGCCCGCCAGCGTGACACGCTGGAAATGATCGCCAGCGAAAACTTCGCACCCCGCGCCGTTCTTGAAGCCCAGGGTTCCGTGTTGACCAACAAGTACGCCGAGGGTTACCCGGGCCGGCGCTACTACGGCGGCTGTGAAGCTGTTGACGTGGCAGAGAACCTGGCTATTGAGCGTGTGAAGGCCCTGTTCGGTGCCGAGTACGCCAACGTTCAGCCGCACTCCGGTGCCCAGGCGAACGCCGCTGCGCTAGCTGCCATGATCAAGCCCGGCGATAAGATCATGGGCCTGTCCCTGGCTCACGGCGGGCACCTGACACACGGCATGAAGCTGAACTTCTCCGGTAAGCTCTACGAAGTTGCCGCGTACGAAGTTGAGCCCGATACCTTCCGCATTGACATGGATAAGCTGCGCGCCCAGGCCATCGCCGAGAAGCCGCAGGTCATCATCGCCGGCTGGTCCGCTTACCCGCGCCAGCTGGACTTCGCAGCCTTCCGCTCCATCGCTGATGAAGTGGGGGCCCTGCTGTGGACCGATATGGCTCACTTCGCCGGACTCGTTGCCGCTGGCCTGCACCCGAGCCCGGTGCCGTACTCCGACGTGGTCACCTCCACTGTGCACAAGACCCTTTCCGGTCCGCGCTCCGGTGTGATCCTTGCAAAGAAGGAATGGGCCAAGAAGCTCAACTCCGCCGTCTTCCCGGGACAGCAGGGCGGCCCGCTCATGCACGTCATCGCCGCCAAGGCTGTGGCTTTCAAGGTTGCCGCAGGCGAAGAATTCGCCGAACGCCAGGCCCGCGTTTTGGAGGGTGCAAAGATCATTGCTGAGCGCCTGAACGCTCCTGACGTTGCCGAGGCAGGAGTTTCCGTTTTGACTGGCGGCACCGATGTGCACCTGGTGCTGGTTGACCTGCGCAACTCCGTCCTGGACGGCCAGCAGGCTGAGGACCTCCTGCACAGCGTTGGCATCACCGTGAACCGCAATGCTGTTCCGTTTGACCCGCGCCCGCCGATGGTCACCTCCGGTCTGCGCATTGGCACCCCGGCGCTGGCCACCCGTGGCTTTGGCGCACCGGAGTTCACCGAAGTTGGCGAGATCATTGCCTCAGCACTCAAGGGTGGTGCCGATGTTCAGGCACTGAGCGCCCGTGTCAAGGCCCTCACCGCGAACTTCCCGCTGTACCCCGGTCAGGAAGAATGGTAAAAATGGCCACTGCTCAGATTCTTGATGGCAAGGCCACAGCCGCTGCCATCAAAGCCGAGCTGACCGAACGCGTAGCGGCCCTCGCCGCACGCGGGGTCACCCCGGGCCTGGGTACCATCCTTGTTGGCTCGGATCCGGGCTCGCAGTGGTACGTGGGCGGAAAGCACAAGGATTGTGCGCAAGTGGGCATCAAGTCCATTCGTATTGACCTGCCCGAGACAGCCACCCAAGACGAGGTTCTGGCAGCGGTCCGCCAGCTCAACGAGGACCCCTCCTGCACCGGTTACATTGTGCAGTTGCCACTGCCTGGCCATATTGATCAGGACGTGGTGCTGGAAGCCATCGACCCGGCCAAAGACGCCGACGGCCTGCACCCCATGAACTTGGGGCGCCTAGTTGCGAACGTGAACCGGCCCATGGTCTCCCCGCTGCCATGCACGCCCAAGGGCTGCATTGTGTTGCTGGAACGCCACGGCATTTCACTGAACGGCAAACGTGTTCTGGTTGTTGGCCGCGGCGTGACCATTGGCCGGCCCATGGGCTTGCTGCTGACCCGCCGCGACATCAATGCCACAGTGGTTCTGGCACACACGGGAACCAAGGACCTTGCTGCCGAGCTGCGCGAGGCTGACGTGGTGGTTGCCGCCGCCGGTGTCCCGCACATGATCAAGGCCGCTGATTTGAAGCCTGGAGCCATTGTCCTGGACGTTGGCGTGTCCCGCGTGGATGACGGTAACGGCAAGGCAGTTGTCACCGGGGACGTGGAGCCCGGCGCTGCTTCGGTAGCCAGCTGGATCTCCCCGAACCCGGGTGGTGTGGGTCCCATGACCCGCGCCATGCTGCTGGCCAACGTAGTGGAGGCCGCAGAGCGCGCCTAGGAGTAGTTGCTGCCAAGGGAAGCTCGACGACGGAACGCACGTTCCGGCGTGGAGCTTCCCTTCTGCGTTGGAGGGCTGGGTGGCGCACTAGGCGCGGGATTACAACTCGATCGATTCCACCCTCTCCGGACGGCTGTCCACCCAGGCCACGAGCAGCCGGACGTCCTCAGGGAGGCTGTCATCCGTATAGCGCGCCGTGACCTCGCGCCCAGTCCATTCCAGATTGAGTTCGTATAACTGGGTGTCGGGCCTTGGCACATCGGGAGGAGGTGGCGGCTGGTCGGAGAGCCTAGCTCTACTGACTTCCCCGGCAAAGTCCTTCGCCGCCGATTTCGGCAGGGCCTGCTGGTCCAGCTCTGTCCGGGCCACGATTCCGGCAATGCCGCCGGCCCGGATGATGGTCAATTTCATGAGAGTACTCCAACTTCTTTCCACGCGTTGTGGACGGCAACTTGCTCAGCCTCTCCGAAGATCATCCCCGCTACATCAATGGTGGCGTGGGCGGCTGCATCAAATTGTGTAGTGGGGCGCAGCCTGGTAGTCAGGACCTCGTACCAGATCCGGCCGGCTTTTTCCCAGGCGTGGCCGCCCAAGGCAATTGCTGCCAGCGCGAAGGCACGGTTGGGAATGCCGGAGTTGATGTGCACCCCGCCGTTGTCGTTGCGTGGATCGTTGTTGTCCGGCAGGTTCACGTACTCTGCCATGTTCCCGGGCTGCCGGTCCCCGGAGTAGGCGGTGCCGGGGTGAATCATGGAACGCAGTGCCGCCCCCAGTTCGGGGACCAAGATTCCTTCGCCAATCAGCCAGCTGGCCTCTGCCGCCGTCTGGTTGAGGCTATGCTGCTTGACCAGGGAACCAAAAACGTCGGAGAAGGATTCATTCAGTGCGCCTGACTGTTTGCTGTAGACGAGCCCGGCAGTGAACTCGGTGACGCCATGCGTGAGCTCGTGGGCGATCACGTCGATGGCACTGGTCAGGGCGCCGATCTTGAAGATCCGCCCGCTGCCGTCGCCATACACCATTTGCGAACCGTCCCAGAAAGCATTGTCGAATCCGACACCGTAGTGGACCGTGGAGACGAGTTCCATGCCAACCCCGTCCAGTGAGCTGCGGCCAAACTGGTCGCGGTAGAACTCATAGGTGGCGTTGCTGCCGTCATAGGCCTGGTTGACTGACGTGTCCACCACGGCAGGCGCCTCCCAGCCGCGCACCAAAACGCCGGGCAGGAACTGCCGGCCTTGTGTCTGGTTGTCGTAGACGCTCAGCCGTTCGCCCGTCTCCAAGGTGGCGCCTGCCAGGGACCCGGTGCGGATGTTCAACCGCCGGCCCAGCTGGCCCATCACGGCCCGCTGGGACCGCATGGCCGCGGAGGTGGCCAGTGCACAGGTGGCCGCTTCACGCTGCTCAGGTGTTCCCTCCACAGCTAACCTGCCCAACAAATCCGGTGGCGCAATGCTGCACCGGGTGGGTTTCCTTGTTGCTCCCATGACGTTCTCCTTTTCCCCAGCAACCGCCCCATGAGAGCGGCGCAGTGCCTGTTGACCCAGGCGCGAGCCCTCTATGCTCCGTTCCCCCATGATGGACCCGAAGTTGGCCGGCGGCAAGGGAGCGCGATGGGCTGCTACTTGTGCAGCAGCGCCGCCTGCACCCGCGAGGCCAGGCCCAGCTTGGAGAGCACCCGCGAGACGTGGGTTTTTACGGTGGCCTCGGAGATTCCCAGACGGCGCCCGATCACGTGGTTGCTCAGGCCCTCGCCGAGGGCGGCAAACACCTCCCGTTCGCGCTCCGTCAGCTCCGCCAGGCCCGGAACAGGGGCAGGATCCGGCACCGGCGCCTGCTTGCCCGACAACGCTGCGGCCACAATCCGGGCCGTTACCTCTGGGGCAATGACCTGATCTCCACCATGCACCCGGCGTATGGCTGCCGTGATCGCTTCCGGTTCGGCTGTTTTGAGCAGGAACCCGCAGGCACCGGCCCGGAGCGCGCCAAATAGTTGCGCGTCGTGGTCAAAGGTGGTCAGCACCAGGACGCTGGCGAGCCTTTCCTCGGTGATGGTTTTGGTGGCCTCGATGCCGTCCATGCCGGGCATGCGCAAATCCATGAGCACCACGTCCGGACGCAGGGCCCGTGCCATGCTAAGTGCCGTTGCACCGTCACCGGCCTCGCCCACTACCTCCATGTCCGGGGAAGTGTTTACCACCATGCGCATGCCGAGCCTGATGGCTGCGTGGTCATCAACTATCAGCACTGTGATGGGGGCGGGGGAGCGGGGCAGGCTCATGCACGCGCTCCTTCGTTGGGATCGGTGCTGTCCTGGGGCTGGTGCGGAAGCCGCAGACGGACCACCCAGTGTTCCTCCTCGGGGCCGGTTCTCAGCATTCCGCCGGCATGCGTGGCACGGAAATGCATGCTTGGGATGCCGGTTCCTGTTCCTGTGGGGGCACCGCTGGGATCACTCGGAAGCAGGTTCCGCACGCTCACCACAAGCTCTTCCCCCGGACCACTGGCGGCAAGGGAAATATCCACCGGCTGACCCGGGGCATGTTTGGCAGCGTTGATTAGGGACTCGGACACTATGCGGTACACCGCGGTCTGCACGGACAGCGGTAGGTGATGTCCGCCGTCGTCCATGGCATTGTCCAGATGTACCTCAAGCCCGGCAGCCCGGCGGGACTCGGTGAGAGATTCGAGATCAGCAAGCCTGCCCGGGGACTCGGAAACCTCTCTGGTATGCAGGAGCCGGATCATGGTGTTCAGTTCTTCCAGGCCGGCAACACTTTCACCGCGGATTTGGTGCAGGAGAACGCGGCCCGATCCCTCTGGGGCGCCATGGAGCGCAGCCCCGGACTGCAGTGCAATGGCGCAGAGCCGGGCGGAGATGACGTCGTGGAGCTCCCGCGCCAGATGCGCTCTTTCATGCTCCAGGGCTAAATCATGGGCGTTGCGTTCGGCCAGCAGGCGTTGCCGGGACGCCTCCTGGACGGCATCGGCGCGGGCGGATTCACTGTCCGCAAGCTGATTGGCTTTGCGCAAGTTCCCGGCCCACTCCGCTGGGGTCAGGAGAGTGAGGACGGCGATGAAGCCGGCGGCAACGGCAATTCCGGCATCCCGGAAGAGAGCGAAGGCGCCCGCCACAGATAGCGCGGAGAGAACCCATGCGGCGTGTGATGCAAGCGCTGAGGCCCGTGCAGTCCCAAAGAGGACCAAGGAGAAGAAGAGCTCGAACATCAGCAAAAACGCCCCGGCCTGACCAGCCAGGAGCAAGCCCACGGCTGCGGTGCCACACATCCATGCCATGGCAGTGGGGGAGGTCCTGCGGAACAATACACCCGCGCAGCCCAGCACGGCAATGGCTGGCCAAGCGGACGCGAAAGCTTCGACCTTGAGGCTGCCGAAAGCGGTGAGGTTGACCGCCTCCAGGAGCCAAAAAATAGCAAAGTAGCCACCGGACAGGGCCATATCCTCGATCTTGATGTTGCCAATATTGCGCACGTCAAGACTCATGAATCTGCCACCCAAGCGCCGCAACAGCGGCAGTGGACGGGTGGCTGCGGGGGATTGGACCATGCCACCAGTGTTCCGTGCCACAGCGGGCGCAGCAAGCCAAACACGGCATTCATGCGACGAAGGTATGACAGGTTGTGGTTCCCCTGGCCGACGCGGTGCGGGAAGGGCGTGGGCACGCTGGAAGCATGACTATTGCCATCTATGCCCAACTTGCCGTATTGGCCCTTATTGACAGCACCAGCATAGGAACATTGCTGATCCCGCTCTGGCTGCTCTTACGCCCCGATGCCCGCCGGATTCTTCCACGGATCCTGCTGTACCTTGGTGTGTTGGCGTTCTTTTATTTGTTGATTGGAATCGCCATGCTCAGCGGTCTTGAGTGGGCGCTCAACGGTTTGAACGGTGGATCATTGGAACAGCTCCCAGTGATCCAGTGGGTCATGCTGTTGGGTGGGGCAGGCATGCTGGCGTATGCGTTGGCGCCGAACCCGGCGAAGAGGGAGAAGCAGCGGGCCATCGTCTCAGCGGACTCGTCTGCTGGCGTTGCCGGGACTGGCACCGCCGGGACGGGCACCGGCGCCGCTGTTGCAGGCGCCGAAATCAAATGGCACAAGAGGTTGTCCAAGGCCCTGCTTAGCCCGGGCGGCATTGTCGGCTTGGCGCTATTGGCAGGATTGTTGGAACTACCCACCATGCTTCCGTACTTGGTGGCCATTAGGTTCCTATCCAACTCAACGCTGGCGCTGCCTGGAGAAATTGCGGTGCTTGCCATCTATTGTTTGCTCATGCTGATCCCGGCACTGGTTCTTGTGCTGCTGCGTGTGCTCTTAGGACGCCGGCTGGATCCGTTGTTGCAGCGGGTCCGCGCCACGTTGGGAAAAATTGCGGGGGAGACGCTGCTATGGGTGGTGGGTATTGTGGGCTTCCTGCTGTTGCGGGGCGGATTGTCAGTGTTGGCCCCTGATGCGCCCTGGAACCCGTTTAAGTAGGTCCAGGATCCGGTTGCTCAGCGCACGGCGGGAGTGCTGGGGCGGCGCCAGTGAACAAGTTGCCCAACGTCAGACTGCCGTGGTGGCGCACAAGTTAACTCCAGGCAAGAGGAGCACCCACATCCGCTACCGTCCCCCACATCCGCTACCGGTCTTACGGGCGCGGATGTGGGGGACGGGCGCGGAAGGTTAGCGGGGCTGGGAGCGGTGAACGCCCTGGTGGCCGCACCCGCGTTCGCCGCTGGTGGAAGGCGGTCTGGAGTGTCCGCGGGATTTGAGAGAATGGAACCATGACTTCTCCTGTATCTGGCAAAATGTCGAAACCCAGCAAATTCACAGGCCTCGGCACCATTGTGCTGGCGATCGTGTTCCTCGTTGCCGTGGTGATGGCAGCTAACAACTTCACCGTGCTCGGTTGGGTCATCGCCGCGATTGCCTTGGGCTGGCTGGTGCTCTCCACCGCCGTCTACATCGGGGTACACAAAGCTGCAGCGTTTGGCGCCCGGCAGGTAGCACTGGCACAGGCTCAGATGGCGCAGCAAAACAGCGCCAATGCCCCGTCCGACGGCGGCACTCACCTGGTCTCGCAGGACTCCGGCTCACGCTCGGCGCAGAAGGCGCGTGAAATGAAGCTGGATCATTCCTTCAAAATCATCAGCGTCCAGATTGGCGTCGTCAACGAATACTTGGGCAAGGACCCTGAAATGGTGGCCCGTGCGCTGGACACCATTGACATCACCGCCACCAACGGCCGGGGCATGATCAACCCGAATTGGGAAGAGCAGGAAGCCAAAATGGATGCGGCCATGCTCAAGAAGAACGCGGAACGCCAAGGCGAAAACCCCCGGAACGCCACCCGTCCGGCTCAGAGCGGAGACGGTGAGGAGCCCGTCAGCGGCGTCATCATCGACTAATAGCGCCGGGGTGGCACAACAAGGATCTGCGGGTAGCTGCAGGTAAGGTGGAACAAGTGAGCAACGGTATCGAAAACGGTCAATTGAGGATCGCAAGCGTCAACGTCAACGGCATCAGGGCCGCCTACAAGAACGGCATGGGCCCCTGGCTTGCCGAGCGAGATGTGCATATTCTGTGCCTGCAAGAGGTCCGCGCACCAGATGCCATCGTTGAGGGTTTCCTGGGCGAGGAATGGCACGTACTCCATGCTGAGGCTGAGGCGAAGGGCCGTGCCGGGGTCTTGATCGCCACCCGCAAGGATGTTCTGGAACCCGTTGCCACGCGCATTGGTATTGGCGAGGAATACTTTGCCACCACCGGTCGCTGGGTCGAGGCCGACTATGTGATCAACGGATCCGATGGCACGCCGCAGACCCTGACCGTGGTGAGCGCCTACGTCCACTCCGGCGAGGTTGGCACCATTAAGCAAGAAGACAAATTCCGTTTCCTGGACACCATGATCGGGCGCCTGCCGCAACTTGCTGCTGCGAGCGATCATGCCCTGGTGGTGGGCGATCTCAACGTTGGTCACAAAACCCTAGACATCAAGAACTGGAAGGGCAATGTCAAGCGCTCCGGGTTCCTGCCCGAGGAACGCGCTTACTTTGACAGGTTCTTTGGCGAGGAAATTGGTTGGAAGGACGTTGCACGCGAGCTGGCTGGCGAAGTAGACGGACCCTACACCTGGTGGTCCAACCGAGGGCAGGCCTTCACCAATGACACCGGATGGCGCATCGATTACCATGCCGCCACGCCAGGCTTAGCGGCGAAGGCTCAGAGCTGTGTGGTGGACCGGGCAGCCTCTTACGAGGAGCGCTTCTCTGACCATGCCCCGCTTGTTGTCGATTACAAGTTCTAAAGGACGAATCAATCATCATGAGTGAGAGTACCCAACGCCCGCGCGTCTTGTCCGGCATGCAGCCCTCAGGCGACAGTCTGCACCTTGGCAATTACCTCGGAGCACTCGTCAACTGGGTAAAAACCCAGGACGAATACCAGACCCTGTTCTTCATCCCTGACATGCATGCCATCACTGTGGAGCAGGACCCGGCAGAACTGCGGGCCCGCACCCGTAAGACGGCGGCACAGTACATTGCCGGCGGGATCGACGTTGAAAAATCGACCCTGTTTGTCCAGTCACATGTTCCCGAACATGCCCAACTGGCGTGGGTTTTGAACTGCATCACCGGCTTCGGTGAGGCGTCGCGCATGACCCAGTTCAAGGACAAGTCCGCCAAGGGTGGGGCCGATGTTGCCAGCGTGGGCCTCTTCACCTACCCCGTGTTGATGGCTGCAGATATTCTGCTGTACCGTCCCGAGGGGGTGCCGGTGGGTGATGATCAGCGTCAGCATGTTGAGCTGGCACGGGACTTGGCCAAGCGATTCAATTACCGTTTTGGTGAGACATTCGTGGTTCCCGAGGCTTTCATTCAGAGGGAGGGTGCACGGATTTATGACCTGCAAAATCCGAGTGCCAAAATGTCCAAATCCTCCTCTGGCCCCAACGGTCTGATCAATTTACTCGATGATCCCAAGGTCACTGCCAAGCGCATCAAGTCCGCTGTCACCGACGCGGACACGGTGATTGCCCACGACCGCGAATCCAAGCCCGGAGTCACCAACCTGCTGGAAATCCTCTCCACGTTGACAGGCAAATCAGTGGAGACGCTGGTGACTGAGTACGATGGCAAGATGTACGGTCATTTGAAGGTTGATGTTGCCGAGGCAGTTGTGGCACGGCTGGAGCCCATCCGTGCACGCACGCTGGAGTTGCTTGACGATCCTGCGGAGCTGGATGCGTTACTGGCAAAGGGTGCGGCCAAGGCACGTGAAATTGCCTCGGTAACCCTCGCTGACGTCTACGCCAAGGTAGGTTTCCTGCCTCCGCTCGGGGCGGTTGGATAATAGTGCCGGGCATTGGGCAGAGTGGTGGTTCACTGGTACCGCACGCCGATAGTTTAGGTGTGATCATTTCCTTGCCCGCGTCCCTGACCGCGGACTTAGCACACAAGCGTGCCGAGTATGCTGGTCCGGAAATGCCTGTTGTACCTGCCCATGTCACCTTGGTGTCAGGGCGGACTAAGGAATCGTGGGCTGCGGCGGCAGAGCATGTGCGCCGTATTGCCGCAGACTTTGCTCCGTTCCATCTTTCTTTACGGGGTACCGGGACCTTTGAACCCCTCTCTGCCGTGGTGTTCCTCAACGTTGAGATGGGCGCTGAAGATTGTGCCGAGTTGCACACCAAGCTGCTACAGGGTCCTCTGGAGCATTTGCTTGAATTTGAATTTCACCCGCATCTGACCATTGCCCACGATCTGCCCGAGGCCACCATGGCCAAGGCCAAGGCTGAGCTGGCAGGTTTTGAAGCGGACTTTGAGGTGGTCAGTATTGGGCTCTACAACTTCATTGAAGGTAGCTGGGCGCTGCGCGAGGAGCTGATTCTTGGAGGAACTTCCAGAACCTAGCCGTGCCCAGCTTTCAGGACATTTTCCGGGATTTGTGGCACCGGGTATAGCTGCCAAACGCCCCATGGCCGCCCCGGAGAAGCCCCCGCCCAGCCCCTTGGACCGCGTTGGCCTCGCAGCGTGGACCGTGGAGAAACGCGAATCCTTTCGGAAGGCGCGTGCCAGCGGGAACCCGTTTGCACAGCTGAGCGCACTGTTTCAGTGGCTCAACGCTTGGGTGGGGCAGAGCTTTGTGGTCCGGGTATGGAACTTGTACACGCGCCGCCGCGGCCCCCTCCTCGCCGCAGGCAACGCCTACCTGATGTTCTTCTCCGTCGGTGCCATGCTGGTTGCCGGGTTCGCCATCTTTGGCATATTCGCGGCCGGCAATGATGTTTTGCGCGACGCCGTGATCGAGCTGGTTGCCGAGAGCACGCCCGGGCTCATCGACACCGGTGCTGGAGGGCTGGCCACGCCCGATCAGCTCCTGGGCACTGGCGGCTTCGGAGCGACACTGCTGGTGTCTTTGGCCGCCTTGTTAGTTACCGCCATGGGCTGGATCAACGGCCTGCGTGAAGGCATCCGGTCCATTCTGGGCTTGGCCAGGGACCGGACCAACCCGGTCCTTTCCAAAATGCGCGACGGCGGGACCCTCCTCGTGCTGGCCGTGGCACTGGTGCTGACCAGCATCCTTGGTTTGCTGAGCACGGCAGCTATGGGCAGCGTGAGCGAATTACTGGGAATAGGCTCGTTCTTGACCGGTGCGGTGGCACGATTTAGCTCGATCGCCTTGATGCTCATCTTGGATGTGGCCGTAGCCATGGTCATGTTCAGCATCGCCTCCAGGGTGCGCATGCGGGGTCGGGTCCTGATACTGGCGGCCCTGTTTTCCGGTGCAGGCGCCACCGTCCTGCGGTTTTTCAGCGCCCTGCTCCTGAACGGAATCACCAATAACAGACTTTTGGCACCCTTTGCCGTGATCCTGGGTTTGTTTGTCTGGTTCTTCCTTCTCAGCCAGGTGTACTTAATCTCGGCGGCTATTGCGGCTGTTTTGGCGGCAGATCTGCGCCCCCGCAAGGGTGCCCGTTAGTTCCTGGTCCGCCGTCATCTCTTGTCAATGCTTGGTAGCTCTGAACTAGTATGAAGTGAAGTAATCGAAGGCATTCAAAAGCCCCGTATCTGAGTGTGGGATGTGCAAGCAATACAGCGGGCTTCATCATGAACGCGAGAGTATCCGTTTTGCCTAAGTCGGCCAGTATTTCACCGGATGGAATAATTGCATATGTCAAGAATGAGCTTGCGGCACTCGGCGCTGCGACGGCGCGAGTTTCTGGGCCGTAAGCAGCTTGTGGAGCAGGTGGTTTCAGATATTGGACGGCCCGGCTCAAACCTGCTTCTGGTAGGCGCAGCGGGAGTGGGTAAGACCTCGCTGGCTGTCCATTCACTTGAGAAGCTGTGCAGCCAGACTCCAGGGCTGCAGGTGATGGCTTTTGCCGCGACGGAGGCAACGCGACGCACCCCTCTGGCCGTATTTGACTCGGTGTTCTCAGAAGAGAACCACCTTGATACTCAGCGCCCGGAGCGTGTGGGTGAATATATCATCCAGTCCTGCCTGGACCACCTCGCAGGGCTTGAAGGCCGGGCCGGCGCAAAAGCCGGGCGTCTGATCATCCACATTGATGATGTGCCGCTACTGGACCAGATGAGTGAAGCGGTTCTGGAATACCTCCTCTCCCGCACCGATGTCCGGGTGATCCTCACCTGTCGGAGCACTCCTGGCCCGTCCGGGACACTTGTCCGGGCGTGGCGGGACGGAACTCTGCGGCGCATTGACGTCCCTGAGCTCTCACTGAGCGAGACGGGTGAGTTTGCCGCCAACATTCTCCCTGATCGGGCCTTTGCGGTGGAAACCGTTGAGAAGTTGCACCAAATGACCGGCGGGAATGCTCTGTTTCTGCACGAACTTCTCCGTGTGCTCAAAACCTCTGAGCAGCTGCAAATGCGGCAGGGGCTGTGGGTTTGGGCAGGAGAATTACCGGCAGGCACCTCACTGGCTGATATTCTCCGCGTTGAAATTGAACAGCTCTCAGCGGAGCAAAGAGCCGCCTTTGAGATAGTGGCGCTGTGTGCTCCTGTGCCGCTGGACTTACTTGGCCGGCAAGTGAGCCTGGAGGCTCTTGAGGCGCTGGCTGAATCCGGACTCATTAGACTTTCCAACAACTCGGCAAACCTAGGGCGAATCGTTTCACTCACGCACCCCATTTTTGGTGAGGCCATGGAAGGTCTGCTGAGCCCGGCCCAATGCCGAAGCCATTACCTCGCCCTCTACACGGCCGCCATGGCCCGCTACGCCCAGCAAGCCCCTCAGGGGGTGGCACCGGCAAGGCCACAAGCAGCAGTGCCACAAGCATCAGGGTCGCAAGCAGCACAATATGTCTGGACGGGGGACATTTCCGAGTTACTCACGGTGGTGGGGTGGGCGCTGGATGCGGGCACTGAGGTACCTATGTGGTTGTTGGCGGAAGCCTTCGGATACGGGCGCATGCTCACCGACTATGCCTTCCGTATCCGCACGGCCACCTTGATCCTGCGCCATGCCGGGGCGCCTGCCACGCTCCGAGCCCAGGCATTCATCAGCCGGATTGAAGCGCAGCGCTTCAGCAACAATCCGGAGGCCGTTTCCGCCGATGCTCAGCGTGCCCAAAATACTGTGGTGTACCTCCCCGACGGAGAGCAACGCAACGCCTTGGCCGCCGATCTGGCAACGGTGCTAGCTGATGCGTATGTACTTCAGCAGGGCCGATGGGAGGATGCGTTGAAGGTCCTGGACTGGGCAGAAGAACTTCTAAGTTCCTCCAAATTGCCCGTTCAGGCTGCAAAAATTCGCCTCCGCGCCTCCCGGGGAATTCACCTGAGCTACGGCGGCAACATGTTGGAATCCGCCCGTGTGCAAAGCGAAACCCACATGGCCACCCGCTCAACACCGCATTTTCTTCCGCTGGCATCTACCAGCATCATCTCTTTGGGTCAGCGCGGGGAGGCAAAACAGGCACGCGCCCTCGCCCGAACACAAATGACACATGCTGTGAGATCCATGAGCAAGTACCCCCTTGCGGCCGGTGAAATTATTGGCGCCTGGTGCCTTTCTGACATGCTCACCGGTAACGTCCGCGAAGCCTCGTTCATTTACGGGCTGATGAACACTGCCATTTCACGCAACCCCGGACACGTGCAGATACGCAAGACTCTTGTGGCTTTTGGCCAAGGACTGCTGGCGTCCATGAATGGTGAATGGCCGGCGGCAGCACAGAACCTGACCTTGGCCTGTGCTGAACTGGAGGACTTTTCCGGTACCGGCTCTGAGGGCATGCTCCTGGCAACCCTTGCGTTGGCCCATGCCGCCAACGGCAACCACGTGGCCTCCGCCCAAGTGCGTCAGCAACTACTCAACCGCACCACGGGTGAGAGCCGCCTACTGGAACTACCCTCCCGCTATGCGCTGCTCCTCGCGGCAATGTATGCGCCTAACGGAGGCGAAGAAGCGGAGGCACTGGCGCTCATTGAGCTGGCTGGGACCTTCGACTTTGCGCTCATGGAGTTGCGGGCGCTGCACCTTCTGGCGTGCTGTGCGGGCGGAGGGCTCACCCCCGAGCAGCTTGACAGAGCGCGGGGGCTGGCCCGCGGCATGGACGCGCCGCTAGCGGCCCCACTTTTGGCAAGCTGTGAGCACATTGTTGCCGGCGGTGTTCCCAGCCGCGGGGATGCAGCCAGACTGTTGGCGCGCCGCGGACTTTTTGTGCCAGCAACCCCGCTGCAAATTCTCACGCCACGTGAACAGCAGCTCGCCTTTCTCCTGGCCTTGGGCTACAGCAATAGCCAGATCACAAAGAAGCTTGTTATCTCCAAACGAACCGCTGAAACCCATGCCGTGAAGATCTATCAGAAGTTGAACATCAAGTCCCGCGATGACATTGCCGAGGCCCTGGATGAACTCGAGGCCACCTCCCGCGAGTGTCAGCGCAAGTACGACGGCGCGGGCTCACCTTTGCCAGCGTGAGCCCACCTCCCGGCGTCGTACTGTGGGAAATGGGGGTAAGAAGTACAGGAAACACAAAAGCGCCGCCCCCACAAGGGGAGCGGCGCTTTGTAGTTCGGCAACTACTAGATCTGGCGGGCCAGGATGGCCTGCTTGACCTCGGCAATGGCCTGGGTGACCTGGATACCGCGCGGGCATGCTTCGGTGCAGTTGAAGGTGGTGCGGCAACGCCACACACCTTCCTTGTCATTGAGGATCTCCAGACGCATATCTCCTGCGTCGTCACGGGAGTCAAAGATGAAGCGGTGCGCGTTCACAATGGCTGCCGGGCCGAAGTACTGGCCATCGGTCCAGAAGACGGGGCAAGAAGACGTGCACGCGGCGCACAGGATGCACTTGGTGGTGTCGTCAAAACGCGCGCGTTCCTCAGCGGACTGCAGACGTTCCTTGGTGGGGGCGTGGTCGCGGTTGACCAGGAAGGGCATGACCTCACGGAAGGACTGGAAAAATGGTTCCATATCCACAATCAAGTCCTTCTCAACGGGCAGGCCCTTGATGGGCTCAACCGTGATGGGCTTGGACGTGTCCAGGTCTTTCAGCAGGGTCTTGCAGGCCAGACGGTTACGGCCGTTGATGCGCATGGCATCGGAACCGCACACGCCGTGCGCACAGGAACGGCGGAAGGACAGAGAGCCGTCCTGCTCCCACTTGACCTTGTGCAGGGCATCCAACACACGGTCGGTGCCGTACATGGTCATGGTGAAGTCTTCCCACTTTGACTCTTCCGAAAATTCGGGGTCGTAGCGACGCACACGCAAGGTGACGTCAAAAGTTGGGATTTCTCCGCCGCCACCGAGGTGGACAGGCAGTTCAATCTTTGATGCCGGCTCCGGCAATTCAGCTTCTACGGCGCTCATTAGTACTTCCTCACCATGGGCTGGTAACGGGTAACAACAACAGGCTTGGTCTCCAAACGGATACCAGCAATGTGCTCCTTGGAGCTATCTGCCGTGACACCGGAATCAAGATAAGCCATGGAGTGCTTCATGAAATTCTCATCATCACGGTCCGGGAAGTCCTCGCGGTAGTGACCGCCGCGTGACTCTTGACGGTGCAGGGCAGCAACCGTCATGACCTTGGCCAGTTCCAGCAAGAAGCCCAGCTCAACAGCCTCAAGTAAGTCAAGGTTGAAGCGCTTGCCCTTGTCCTGGACGGTGATGCGGGAATAACGTTCTTCGAAGCCGGCAATATCGCCAAGAACCTGATTCAGCGAATCGGCGGTGCGGAACACCTGCATGTTGGCGTCCATGGTGTCCTGCAGTTCCTTGCGGATCGCAGCTACCTTTTCGCCGCCGTCGGAGGTCCGTATGTGGTCCAGCAATGCGCGGGTGTCAGCTTCCGGGTTCTGCGGCAGCTCAACCCAATCGGCACCCTTGGCGTATTCGGCAGCAGCTACACCTGCGCGCTTGCCGAAGACGTTGATGTCCAGCAGCGAGTTGGTGCCCAAACGGTTGGAGCCGTGGACCGAAACGCAGGCCACTTCACCGGCTGCGTACAAGCCGGGGATGATGGTGTCGTTGTCCTGCAGAACCTCGGTGGTGATGTTCGTAGGAACACCGCCCATGGCGTAGTGGGCCGTGGGGAACACGGGAACAGGCTCCGTGTACGGTTCCACACCCAGGTAGGTGCGGGCGAACTCGGTGATGTCCGGGAGCTTGGCGTCGATGTGAGCCGGTTCCAGGTGGGTCAAATCAAGGAGAACGTAGTCCTTGTTCGGGCCACAACCGCGGCCTTCACGAACTTCGTTGGCCATGGACCGGGCAACTATGTCACGCGGGGCCAGGTCCTTGATGGTGGGGGCGTAACGCTCCATGAAGCGCTCACCCTCGGAGTTGCGCAAGATTGCGCCCTCGCCGCGGGCGGCTTCGGAGAGCAGGATGCCCAAACCGGCAAGGCCTGTCGGATGGAACTGGAAGAACTCCATGTCCTCCAGCGGGATGCCCTTGCGGAACGCGATGCCCATGCCGTCGCCGGTCAGGGTGTGGGCGTTGGAGGTGGTCTTGAAGACCTTGCCTGCGCCGCCGGTGGCCAGAATCACGGACTTGGCCTGGAAGATGTGCAATTCGCCTGTGGCAAGGTCATAGGAGACCACGCCGGCAATCTTCTTCTGCAGGTAGACGGTGCCGTCCTCGCGGGTGGCTTCCTCATCAACCGTCAACAGATCCAAAACGTAGTACTCATTGTAGAACTCAACGTTGTGCTTGACACAGTTTTGGTACAGGGTCTGCAAGATCATGTGACCGGTGCGGTCTGCTGCGTAGCAGGAACGGCGGACAGGAGCCTTGCCGTGGTCGCGAGTGTGACCGCCGAACCGGCGCTGGTCAATGCGGCCTTCGGGTGTGCGGTTGAACGGCAGACCCATCTTTTCCAGGTCGATCACGGCGTCAATGGCTTCCTTGGCCATGACCTCCGCAGCGTCCTGGTCTACCAGGTAGTCCCCACCCTTGACGGTGTCAAAGGTGTGCCACTCCCAGTTGTCCTCTTCCACGTTGGCAAGTGCTGCACACATGCCGCCCTGGGCCGCACCTGTGTGGGAGCGAGTGGGGTAGAGCTTGGTCAGGACGGCGGTGTGGGCGCGCTGTCCGGATTCAATGGCGGCACGCATTCCTGCGCCACCGGCCCCGACGATTACAACGTCGTATTTGTGGACCTGCATACTGGATGCTCTTTCTCTCTGTACTGCACTAAAAACTGGTGTTCACTTCTTGCCACCCCGGGAAGGGGACGTTCCTAAAATTAAGGAACGGGGCAGAAGGACGGGAGGTCGATGACCGCGCCGGGAGGGCAGGGATCAAAAGTGAAGATGACCAGGGTGCCCAAGACGATGATGACGGCGCTAGCCACATACAGGATCGTCTTGAGAGTCATCCGGGTGCCATTGCGCTCAGCGTAATCGTTGATGATGGTGCGCACACCGTTGGTGCCGTGCAGCATGGCAAGCCACAGCATGGCCAGGTCCCAGATCTGCCAGAACGGATCGGACCACTTGCCGGCAACAAACCCGAAGTCGATCGCATGAATGCCTTCGCCCAACATGAGGTTGACGAAGAGATGACCGAAGATCAGAACGATCAGGACCACACCGGAGAGGCGCATGAACAGCCAAGCGAACATTTCAAAGCTCGAATGCGATGCCTTGTTGCGCTTGTACTTGGGCGACTGCGCGCTGTTGGAGCGCGGGGACGCGATGGAGTTTGTACTCAATTTAGTTCCCTCCGAAGAAATTGGAGAAGACAATGGTGAGGTGACGGATCAGGAACGGAATCATCGTCACAGCCCACAGAGCGAGTACGCCCCAGAGCATCTGACGCTGGTACTTGGGTCCCTTTTTCCAAAAATCGATGGCAATAATGCGCAGGCCGTTGAAGGCGTGGAACACAATTGCTGCGACAAGAGCCGCTTCACCCAAACCCATAATGGGGTTTTTATACGCCCCAATGACTGCGGTGTACGCCTCAGGGGAAACCCTCACCAAAGAGGTGTCGAGAACGTGCACCAACAAGAAAATAAAAATCACTACACCGGTAATACGGTGTCCCACCCATGACCACATGCCTTCTCGGCCGCGGTACAGAGTGCCAGCTGGTTTTGTCGGCACTGAATAAACCTTCCCTGCGTCACCGTTGCGCTGGCGTGGTTCCACGCGGGGAAACGCACACGGCGTGAGCACTCATACTTGAGCCTAAATTTAGGCTTAGCTAACAGCATATTCAACTTAGGTACTCCTTGCTCTATGCATCAAATCACAACGGCGTTGCAATTTGGGAGAATTGGGTGAAGAAGGCAGGCCTCGTACCTACTTTAATTGCCTTTATTTGCCTCCGGCTACCACTGTCAGCTACGGATGCGGTGTGCCCGGCTACAGCAGCCCGCTCTCCGCTTGTGCTGCTGCCCGGCACAACCGGCATTACCGTCTTCTACTACCGTGGGTGGGTCTTTCGCCCTCGCCGGTGTGTTTGCACGGCGTCAGAAGGCTCTATTTGAAACGCATCGATTATGGTGGTCATGATGAATACGCAAAATTTGGTTGACCCCACACCGGCCTCGACCGACCCCTTAGATCGGTTTTACGCCGTGATTCCCGCTGGCGGAGTTGGTACCAGGCTCTGGCCGTTGTCCCGGGCGGCAGCACCGAAATTTCTCCATGACCTGACGGGCAGTGGCAGTACCTTGATCCGCGCCACCTTTGACCGCTTAGAGCCATTGAGTGGTGAAAGGGTGCTGCTGGTGACCGGAGATGCGCACCGTGAAGCGGTCTGCCGCCAGCTCCCGGAAATTTTGGACAAGAATTTGGTGTTGGAAACAGAGCCCAAGGATTCAGGAGCTGCCATCGGGTTGGCAGCGGCAATCTTGTACATGCGCGACCCCACAACCATCATGGGTTCCTTTGCCGCGGACCAGGTCATTAGCCCCGTGGAAAAATTCCAGGCTGCCGTGCGTGAAGCTATCTACACCGCAGCTACGGGCAAGATTGTGACCATCGGCATTAAACCGACCCATGCCTCCACAGGGTTCGGGTACATTCGCACGGGCGAGCCCTTGATTGTTGAGGGTGCCCCTAGCGCGCACACCGTGGTCAAGTTCGTGGAAAAGCCGAGCCAGGAAATCGCCGAGGAGTACCTTGCCAGCGGTGACTACAACTGGAACGCAGGCATGTTTGTGGCGCCGGTTGAGCTGATGCTCCGCCACCTCAAAGCCAACGAGCCTGGCCTCTATGAAGGCCTGATGGAAATCGCGGCCGCGTGGGACACCCCGGACCGGATTGCCGTGAAGAACCGCGTTTGGCCCACGCTGCCCAAGATCGCTATTGACTATGCGGTGGCCGAGCCTGCTGCTGACGCCGGTGACGTGGCCGTGATTCCTGGTGATTTTAGCTGGGATGACGTAGGAGATTTTGCTGCGATCGCACGCCTGAGCAGCGCTAAAGAAGATAAAAACGTCAAGGTCATTGGCGAAGGCGGACGAGTTTTCACGGAGGACAGCACAGGGATTGTGGTGACCGATACCAAGCGTGTTATTGCCCTGATCGGTATCCAGGACGTGGTGGTTGTGGATACCCCGGACGCACTATTGGTCACTACCAGGGCGCATTCGCAACTGGTAAAAAAGGCTGTTGACGGGCTCAAGGCCCGCGGAGATACCGACGTCCTGTAGTCCCCACGCCCTCCCGTTTTTTTGGTCGCGGGCGACCAAAAAACGGGGCCCTCGGGCGCGTGGGCCCATCCACGGGCTCTCGACTTTTTGCTCGTAGGCGAGCGTAAAAATCGGGGCCCTCGGGCGCGTGGGCCCATCCACGGGCTCCCGATCTTTTGGTCGCAGGCGACCAAAAAACGGGGCCCTCAGGCGCGTGGGCCCATCCACGAGCTCCCGATCTTCAAGCTCGGAGTAATGCGGCGAAGTCAATGGGGTTCCCCGGCTCTGACGTGGTTAGAGTTTGATATGTGCGCAATTACTCGTTGGAAACAGATGCAACTGAATTAGTAGGCCCGTGGCTGGAACCTGTGCTGGCCGAAGTCCTAGAGTTTCGCCGGGACCTCCACGCCCACCCGGAGCTATCCTTTCAAGAATTCCGCACTACGGAGAAAATTTTCGAACACCTTGTGTCCGCCGGGTTGGCGCCCCGCCGCCTCGACGGTACCGGGGTCATTGTGGACATTGGGGAAGGACCCATTGCCACGGCGTTGCGCGGCGATATTGACGCACTGCCCATCGTTGAGGAAACGGGTCTGCCCTTCGCCTCCCGCAACCACGGGGTGACTCACGGCTGCGGCCATGACTTCCACACCGCCGCCATGCTCGGCATCGCCTTGGTGTTGGCACGGATGCATGAGCACAGCCCACTCGGTGGCCGGGTCAGGATTGTTTTCCAGCCTGCCGAGGAAACCATGCCCGGAGGGGCGTTGTCCTGCATAGATCAGGGTGCCCTGGACGGCGTTCCCCGCATCATGGCGTTGCACTGTGACCCCCGTATTGAGGTGGGTAAGATTGGCACCCGGATTGGGCCCATCACCAGTGCCTCGGACACCATCAAGATTGAGCTCACTGGCCGCGGTGGCCATACCTCGCGCCCGCACCTGACCGAGGACCTGGTGTTCGCCCTAGCGCAGATTGCCATCAGTGTCCCGGCTGTGCTGTCCCGGCGGGTGGATGTGCGCAGCGGTGTCTCGGTGGTGTGGGGTCAGATCCACGCTGGTTCGGCTCCGAATGCCATTCCTGTGCACGGTGTCATGAGCGGCACCATGCGCTGTCTGGACCGTGAGGCGTGGCATGCGGCAGGTGAGCTACTCGATGAGGTGGTCCAGCAGAGTGCTGCACCCTTCGGGGTGGACGTTCATCTGGAGCACACGCGCGGCGTCCCTCCTGTGGTGAACTCAGAGCATGAGACGGCGCTGATTGAAGCTTCTGCCCGCGCTGAACTGGGGGATGATTCAGTGGTGCTGGCACCGCAGTCCATGGGCGGCGAGGATTTTGCCTGGTTCCTGCAAGGCATTCCAGGCTCACTCATGCGGTTGGGCACGCACGTTCCGGGCGGAGAGGAATACGATCTGCACCGGGGCGATTACATTGTTGATGAACGGGCGCTCTCAGTAGGCATCCGGGTACTGTGTGCCGCGGCCCTGCGGACCCTGCGCGAGCCAACCGCCGCTTAGCTCGGCAGGGATTTTGCGAGTTGTGTAACAGTTACCCAACGATGGATGGCTGGACATGGTTGAGACTGGCCGCTGGCTGTGAAATCACACTAGGGTATGGGGTAGTGCCGCAATGCTGGGGTGTGTCAGGGTATTCGCTTTTGCTTCATCCTCTAGGTCAGCGTTGATCTAGTAGCTGGGCTTGATAGCGTTGCGTTGTCCATCAACCCTCCAGTGCGGCGATCAACCGATGGAGGAACTTTGAAAAATTTGCTTTTGAACACTGTCAAGCGCGGGGCCTTGGTGGGCACCATTGCGTTGAGTGCCACGGCACTGCTTCTGACAGGTTGTGGCGAGGCTCCGCCCGCCCCCGGTGGGGGCGAGTCGAGCTCACAAAACCCGGCCGCGTCTGACTTCCTTGGTTGCATTGTCTCTGACTCCGGCGGTTTCGACGATCAGTCGTTCAACCAGTCATCGTATGAGGGAATGCAGAAATCCGTTAAGGATCTTGGCATTAAGATGAAGGAAGCTCAGTCTTCCACCACCGCTGACTTTGCACCGAACCTGGCAACAATGGCCAGCGCTGGCTGTAACCTCACCGTGACGGTCGGATTCTTGCTGGCAGAAGCCACCGCAACGGCGGCCAAGGACAACACGGATCTGCACTACGCCATCGTCGATGACAGTTCCATCGATCTGCCCAACGTCAAACCAATTGTGTACAACACAGCCCAAGCCGCGTTCATGGCTGGCTACGTTGCAGCCGGCGTCTCCAAGACCGGCAAGGTAGGCACCTTCGGTGGTATCAACATCCCCACCGTCACCATCTTCATGGATGGCTTTGCTCAGGGCGTTGACTACTACAACGAGAAGCAGGGCAAGGATGTCAAGCTGTTGGGGTGGAACGCCAAAACCCAGCAGGGCGTGTTCGCCAACACCTTTGAAATTGTCCAAGAGGGCACCAAGAACACCAACAACCTGATCGCCGACGGCGCTGACGTGATCATGCCTGTTGCCGGTCCGTTGGGCAAGGGTGCAGGAGATGCCATCCTGGCCGCCAATAAGGGCGGCAAGGATGTGAAGCTGGTATGGGTTGACTCCGACGGCTTCTTGACAGCACCCACCTACAAGGAGATCCTGCTGACCTCAGTCATCAAGACCATGGGAGAAGCAGTGGAGACCGTTGTCAAGGAAGATATGGACGGCAAGTTTGACCCCACGCCCTACATTGGCACCCTGGAGAACGGTGGCGTAGGACTTGCGCCGTTCCACGATTTGGACTCTGCTGTCAGTGCAGACCTCAAGACCCAACTTGATGACATCAAGAAGGGGATCATTGACGGGTCCATCAAGGTCGAATCTGCGGCCAGCCCGAAGTAGTAATGTGATGCGTGTGCTGGGGGTCGCCGGTGGCGGCCCCCAGCACACGTGTTTGTCAGCCGTGACCATTTTTTCGCAGACGGGCTAAAACGTTGAAACTAGAACTTCGGGGCATTACCAAGAGCTTTGGTACCCTCGTGGCGAATGACCACATCGACCTAGTGGTGGAATCAGGACAGATCCACAGTCTGCTGGGTGAAAACGGTGCAGGAAAATCCACGCTCATGAATGTTTTATACGGGCTGTATTCACCCAGCTCAGGACAGATCTTAGTTGATGATGTCCCCGTTTCCTTCTCCGGCCCGGCGGACGCCATGGCGGCAGGAATCGGCATGGTCCATCAGCACTTCATGCTTGTCCCGGTCTTTACTGTCGCGGAGAACGTGGCATTGGGAGCGGAGAGCACCTCCTTCGGAGGAGTTCTCAATCTTGGCGATACGCGGAGGAAGATTCGTGAGATTTCCGCACAATTTGGCTTCGATGTGGATCCCGATGCGCTGGTGGAAGATCTTCCCGTAGGGGTGCAGCAACGGGTGGAAATCATCAAGGCACTGGTACGGAACTCCAAGATACTGATCCTGGATGAGCCCACCGCCGTTCTCACCCCTCAAGAGACTGATGAACTCATGGAGATCATGGGACAGCTCAGGGACAGCGGTACCTCCATCGTCTTCATTTCCCACAAGTTGCGTGAGGTGAAGGCGATCTCTGACACCATCACCGTCATTAGACGGGGCAAGGTGGTTGGTTCTGCGCCCCCCGATACGTCCACTACAGAGTTGGCGGCCATGATGGTGGGACGCGCTGTGAACCTGACGTTGAACAAAGCCGATGCTACTCCCGGTGCGGAAACCTTTAAGGTCTCCAACTTGACAGTCATGAACGATTCCGGTCATCGGCTGCTCGATAACGTCTCCTTGAGCGTCTCTCAAGGGGAGATCTTGGCGATTGCCGGGGTGCAGGGCAATGGGCAGACCGAATTGACCCAGGCCGTGCTGGGCTTACATAAGCATGTCCTGGGGTCCATCACTTTGGACGGAAAAGAGCTGGTAGGCAAAAGCGTTAGTCAGGTGCTGGAGTCCGGTGTCGGTTTTGTTCCTGAGGACCGCCAAGATGATGGCCTGGTCGGGGAACTTTCCATCGCGGAAAATCTGATCCTTGACCTTTATAAAAAGGCTCCGTACTCCCGTGGCGGAACATTGAACCGCTCCGCCATTGCCCAAAATTCTGTAGAGAAGGTTTCAGAGTTTGATATTCGAGCCCAGTCACCACGGGATGCCGCTCACACGCTTTCCGGTGGCAACCAGCAAAAAGTAGTATTGGCACGGGAGTTGTCCCGGCCTTTGAAACTCTTCATTGCTTCACAGCCCACACGCGGTGTTGACGTAGGTTCCATCGAATTTTTGCACAAGCGCATTGTGGCAGAACGCGATGCCGGAACACCGGTGGTCATTGTCTCCACCGAACTAGATGAAGTTCTTGAACTCGCTGACCGGATCGCAGTGCTCTTTGCAGGCCGGCTCATGGGCATTGTGCCTGGAAAATCCAGCCGCGCTCTACTCGGTCTGATGATGGCCGGGCTCAGCGCTGAAGAAGCTTCGGAACAAATGCAATCGCAAAAAGAATCTGGAACTACCGGGGAAACCGGGGAAGGGGTGCAGCTATGAGCGGGCCTGAAGTGAACAAACCTGCAGAGGAAGCCGCGGAGCCTTCCAGCACACCAACCAGCACGTCAGTACCCGGAGCGCCCGGCAATCCCGGCACACCCGGTGTACCCGGAGCCCCAGGCTCTCCCGTCAAACCGGAGCGAGAAGGGGGTGGCAGCCAGCTTGTACGGGAAATTATGAGCGGTAACGCCATGATTTCTGTTCTGGCAGTAGTGGTAGCCCTTGTTATTGGTGGCATCCTCATCGCTGCCACTGATGCCCGTGTTACCACCGCTTTGGGTTATTTCTTTGGTGATCCCACCGCAACGTTCAAAGCTGTTTGGGCATCAGTTTCAGAAGCCTATGGCGCGCTGTGGCGAGGTGCTACCTATGATCCCGGCTCACGCACGTGGAAGGGGCGGCTGGGTATTTTTGAAACCCTCACCTTCGCCACTCCGCTGATCCTCTCAGGACTGGCCGTGACCTTGGCGTTCCGTGTGGGCTTGTTCAACATTGGCGCCAAAGGCCAGATTATTTTGGGTGCCACTTTTGCTGGCGCCGTAGGGTTCTTGATTGAACTGCCGCCGGGTATTCACTTGCTGGCCGTCATTGTGGCTGGTGCTGTTGGTGGAGCGGTTTGGGGCGGGATCGCAGGATTCTTGAAGGCACGCACCGGGGCGCATGAGGTCATTGTCACCATCATGCTCAACTACATTGCAGTGTCCTTGGTGCTGTATCTGCTCAAGAACCAGCTCAAAGACCCGAACAGTTCCAATCCGATCAGCCCACGCATGCATGAAAGTGCCATGTTCCCGCTGTTGCTGGGCCCTAACTTCCGTATCCATGCGGGGCTGATAGTGGCCGTGATCGCCGTGTTTGTTGTTTCCTGGCTGTTAGAGCGTTCAACCCTCGGTTTTGAGTACCGGGCCATTGGCGCAAATCCGCGGGCAGCACGCACGGCCGGCATGCTGGTTTCTCGGGGCTACATCACCGTCATGTTGATCTCCGGAGCCCTGGCGGGCTTGGCCGGTGTCACCCAGCTGGCCGGTACCGAAAAAATCCTCGATTCAGACATTGCCGGCAGTATTGGCTTTGATGCCATCACGGTGGCCCTGTTGGGCAGGTCGAAACCGTGGGGGACTTTCTTCGCTGCAATACTCTTCGGTGCATTTAAGGCAGGTGGCACTTCCATGGCCATCAATGCCGACGTCTCCATTGACATTGTTGCCGTGGTCCAGTCATTGATAGTTCTCTTCATCGCCGCGCCTCCTCTGGTCCGGTCGATTTTCCGGATCAAGGTAGCCCGCCGTGTAGGAGCGAACATATGAGCATCACTGCTAAGAGTGAGACGCCTAAGGTTGCCGACGCGGTTGCCATCCGCAGCTGGAAGATGCCGATTCTGCTGGGCATACTGTCCTTGTTCTCCGTGGTGGTCTTCATTATTCTGGGACCCAGCGGCACGGCAACGTTCCGTATCTCCCAAGATACGGATGCGTGGCAGGTACCTGACCTGGTAGTTCCGGCCAAGGCCGTGGGCGCCCTAGTTTCCATTATCGCCGTGGCCCTGACGTATCTGGCGTGGCGCCAAACCAGGGACTCCGGCAAGATTGCCAAATGGGTCATCACAAGTTTCTCCGTGGTTTTTGTCATCGGAGTGATGGTTTGGATCATTGGCGGAACCAGCACACAAAACATCACGCTGGTGGGCCTGTTTGCCGGTGCCATGCTGATCACCACCCCCATCCTGTTCGGCGCCATGTCAGGTGTTCTCTCGGAACGTGCCGGAGTGGTCAACATTGCCATTGAAGGTCAGCTGCTGGCGGGCGCCTTCACGGCCGCACTGGTTGCCTCAATCACAGGCAACGCCTACGCCGGGCTCATCGCCGCCGCCGTGGCCGGTGTTTTGGTGTCAGTGCTGCTGGCGCTGTTCAGCATCAAATATGTGGTGAACCAGATCATTGTTGGCGTGGTGCTAAATGTTCTGGTGTCCGGTTTGACTGGCTTCCTCTTCGAAAAAATCATGAAGACCAAGGTCGACGGCGCCACCATCTACAACCAGCCGGCTCACCTTCCCAACCTCCCGATCCCGCTGCTCTCTGAAATTCCCATCATTGGGCCCACCTTGTTCCGCCAGTCCATCATTGGCTACTTCATGCTGATCCTTGTCGCGGCTTTGTGGTTTGGGCTGTTCCGCACCCGCTGGGGATTGCGCGTGCGGGCGGTAGGCGAGCACCCCAAGGCGGCGGACACCGTCGGTATCAACGTCAACCGCACCCGGGTCATCAACGTGCTGGCCGGTGGCGCTGTGGCAGGAATCGGTGGCGCCTACTTCACCTTGGTTGCGGTGAGTAGTTTCAGTAAGGACATGACCGGCGGGCTGGGCTTTATTGCCCTTGCGGCGCTGATCTTTGGCCGCTGGAACCCCATCGGTGCTGCACTGGCAGCCCTGTTGTTCGGTGTGGCCGGGAACCTTCAAAGTATCCTCTCCCTGGCCGGTACCCCGATCGACGGCCAGTTCCTGGCGATGCTGCCCTACGCTTTGACCATTCTGGCCGTGTCCGGATTCGTGGGCCGTTCTCTGGCCCCGGCCGCGGACGGCGAGCCCTATATTAAGGAGTAGCGCGGTATGCCTGAGAAGTCTGAGGTACCTGTGACATCCGGTATGGCTGTGAAGGCCGGTATGGCTGTGAAGGCCGGCTCCGTGTGGGAGCCACTGCGCCTAGCCGCCACCGCGGCACTCACCCACGCCTATGTGCCGTATTCCAACTATCCGGTAGGGGCTGCGGCCAGGCTTGAGGACGGGCGGATCGTCTCCGGGTGCAATGTGGAAAATGCCAGCTACGGGCTGACTCTTTGCGCAGAATGCACCATGGTGGGTGCCGCCCGGATGAGCGGCGGCGGCCTGATCACCGAGTTCTATTGCGTTGACGGATTTGGAGAGATCCTCATGCCGTGCGGGCGCTGCCGGCAGTTGCTCTTTGAATTCAGTACGGCGGGAACCCAGATCATGACTTCTTCAGGAGCCAAGACCATGGATCAAATTCTGCCCGACGCTTTCGGCCCCGACAACTTGAAGGAACACTCATGAACGCCCAAGAAACTTTCGCCGCAGTTGACGTGATCGCCACCAAACGTGATGGCGGCAAGCTCACCCCTGCACAGATCATCTGGACCATTGTGGCTTACACGCGCGGGGAGATTGCTGAGGAACAAATGGCTGCCCTGAACATGGCCATTTTCCTGAACGGCATGGACAGGGAAGAAATTTCACAGTGGACTGCGGCCATGATCGCCTCGGGTGAGCGGCTGGACTTCTCCGCTCTGCGCAACCCGGCCGGGGCCCGGATGCCCACCACTGACAAGCATTCAACTGGCGGCGTGGGGGACAAGATCACCTTGCCGCTGGCGCCTCTGGTCGCCGTATTTGGCGCAGCCGTGCCACAGCTCTCTGGCCGGGGGCTGGGGCACACCGGGGGGACCTTGGATAAGCTGGAAGCCATTCCCGGCTGGCGGGCAGATGTGAGCCGCGAGGCCATGATGCGCCAGCTTTCCGAGGTGGGCGCAGTCATTTGCGCAGCCGGTGGAAACCTGGCGCCGGCGGATAAAAAACTGTATGCGCTGCGCGATGTAACCGGAACCGTTGAATCCATCCCGCTCATTGCCTCATCCATCATGAGCAAGAAGATTGCCGAAGGCACTGCGGCGTTGGTGCTGGATGTGAAGGTGGGCAACGGGGCGTTTATGAAGACCGAAGCGCGGGCCCGTGAGCTGGCGCAGACCATGGTGGCGTTGGGCAAAGACGCAGGTGTTAACACCGTGGCGCTGTTGACAGATATGTCCACACCCTTGGGTCTGACCGCAGGTAACGCCATTGAGGTCCAAGAGTCCGTGGACGTGCTGGCAGGCGGTGGTCCGGAAGACGTCGTCGAACTTACCGTCAGGCTGGCAGAGGAAATGCTGGAGGCAGCCGGCATTCACGGTGCTGATCCGGCAGCGGCGCTCAAGGACGGACGGGCCATGGACGTGTGGCGGCGCATGATTCGTGCCCAAGGCGGGGATCCGCAGGCAGCACTGCCAGTGGCTCGGGAGTCGGAGACGGTTTATGCCCCGGCCGATGGCGTGCTCGTGGGACTCGATGCCATGGCCGTTGGGGTTGCCGCGTGGCGGCTGGGTGCAGGACGCGCCCGCAAGGAGGATATTGTCCAGGCTGGGGCTGGGGTGCGTATGCATGCCAAGCCAGGTGCTGTGGTGCGGGCAGGGGAGCCGCTGATGACGCTGCTGACAGACACTCCGGAGAAGTTCCAGGGCGCCAAGGAAGCACTCGAGGGTGCGTTCACGATTGCTCCGGAAAGTTCCCGCCCGGCGAACCGGCTCATCATCGACCGGATCGCCTAACCCCACTACCAACGCTCTCTCACTTAATGGGGTGTTTTGAGGAACGCTCTCTCAACCACTCTCAGGTGATGGGATTGCACCAGCAAAACAGGTGGCCCGGAATCTTTCCGGGCCACCTTTGTTGCGCTATAGAATGTTTTACTCCGTTTGGCGGTTGGTGGTTAGCCGTGGGGTGATGCCGGTCGAGGCAAATTCACCGGAACCGGCACATATGCTCGCGGGGGAGGGCTCTCATTCTCAAGAGGGACTGGGGCAAGGGAATATCCTCCGATGGGTGGATACAGGGGCTGCGCCAACGTGGGAAACTTTAAGGAAGCAACCATCACAGGAGAGGACAAGTCCCCGGTGGATTTTTTGGGCCTCATCGATCAGATCAACGTCACCATTGAACATTCCGCTGCTCAATGGTGGGTGATTCCTGTTGTGGCACTCTTTTGCCTCATTGATGGGTTTTTCCTGTTCCTGCCCAGCGAAACCGCCATAGTAGCTCTGGCGTCCATAGCCTCCCGGGAGGGGTATCCCAATATTTGGCTGCTGATCCTGGGCGCCTCCTTCGGTGCCATCATTGGCGACAATATTGCCTATTGGCTGGGTCGCAGGCTCGGGGTGGAACGCTTCCGGTGGATGCGCTGGCCCCGCAGCGCCAAAGCCTTCGCGTGGGCCGGCAAGGAACTGGAAAAACGTGGGGCTATCTTGATCTTCACGGCACGTTACATCCCGGTGGGGCGGATTGCTGTCAACTTCACGGCAGGCGCCACCCGCTTCCGGTGGCGACAATTCGTGATTCTGGACAGCATCGCGGTTCTAACGTGGGCCAGTTATTCCGTGGCCGTGGGAACATTCGCCGGACGCTGGGTGCACGATAACCCGCTGCTGGGTGTAGTCATTGCCGTGGTCTTTGCCATCGGCATCGGCTTCCTCGTGGACCATGCGATGAAGCTTGTGCACCGCATCTTGGAGAAGCGAGGGCTCAACAGGGATGTGGCTGTGAGTGGAACCGTGTCTGATCTCGGCGCTGTGCCTGCTGTCCCCGATCCCGGATCTGCCGGACCCGATGCGGCCGATCCCGCCGGAACCGTGGTACCTGCTGTGCCCGATCTGCCTGCGGTGCCGGCCGTGTCCGATCTGCCTGCGGTGCCGGCCGTGCCCGCGGCGGCCGCCCCGCCTGCGGTGCCGGCCGTGCCCGCGGCGGCCGCCCCGCCTGCGGTGCCCGCCATCAATGAGCCCGATCAGCAGGAGCTGTTAAGTCCCGTGGGGAACAAAATTGAAGAAGTAGGAACTGGGCCTAACAGGCACTAGAGCGCCGTCAAACTAGCGCAGGGCCCCCCGCATCCCTAGAGTGGGACTGTGACTAACTCAACTTCAGAACACACAGGCATTTCTCTCCCGGGTGTCGATCTCAAATCGCTGCCCAAAGTGTCCCTGCATGACCACCTTGATGGTGGTCTACGCCCCGAAACTATCATTGAGTTGGCTGCCAAAGCCGGGCATACATTGCCGGCTACCGACCCTGAGGAACTGCGCAGCTGGTTCCTCGAGTCCGCTGACTCTGGTTCGCTCGAACGCTACCTCGAGACCTTCGAACACACCATTGCCGTCATGCAGAGCCATGATGACCTAGTGCGGGTCGCTCGGGAATTCGTTGAAGACTTAGCCGAAGACGGAGTGGTCTACGGCGAGGTGCGCTGGGCCCCGGAGCAGCACCTCACCGCCGGGCTGTCCCTCGACGATGCCGTGGAAGCTGTCCAGGAAGGCCTTGAAGAAGGCATGGACGCGGTGGATGAGGCTGGTGGATACATTGAGGTAGGCCAGATCATCACCGCCATGCGCCACGGCGACCGTGGCTCCGAGATTGCCCAACTGGCTGTCCGCCACCGTGACAACGGCGTGGTTGGCTTTGACCTCGCCGGGGCCGAGAACGGTTTCCTGCCTTCCCGCTTCACCGAGGCATTCACCTATTTGGCCGAGAACAACTTCCCTGCCACTGTGCACGCAGGCGAGGGAGCGGGGCTGGAAAGCATCCAGGACGCACTGGTCCATGGCCGGGCGCTGCGACTGGGCCACGGCGTGCGCATTGCCGAGGACATCCACCTTGATGTCCAAGAAGAGGACGGGAACGACGTCGGCACGCTCACCTTGGGTGATTTGGCCCAGTGGGTGCGTGACCGCCAAATCCCGCTAGAGCTGTGCCCCTCCTCTAACCTGCAGACGGGCGCCATTGCGGCCTTTGGAACCACCATTGCCGAGCACCCCATTGACCTGCTGCATCAGTTGGGTTTCAACGTCACGGTCAACACGGACAACCGGCTCATGAGTGGCGTGAGCCTGACCGGTGAGTTCGGGCTGCTCGTGGAAACCTTCGGCTACGGCCTGGACACGGTGCTGGAACTGACCCTGAACGCAGTCCATGCATCGTTTTTGCCCATCGAATCACGCGAACAGCTAGCGGACTTCATCATTGAGCACTTCGAGGACGCCATGGAGGAGATGGACGACTTTGAAGATTCTGAGGAGTTTGAAACGTTTGACGCATCCGATCTAGGCGATGCCGGACGTGACGAGTAGTTACGTGCCTGAACACAACGGGCGGGCCCGCTCCACAGAAGTGGAGTTGGCCCGCCTTGTTGCTGTGGTCCAGGCACTTCGCGAACACTGCCCCTGGACGGCCGCACTGACTCATGAATCACTCACCAGCTATCTGGTGGAGGAAACACATGAGTTCATCGAGGCGTTGGAGCACGGAAACTCCAGTGAAATCTCCGGAGAACTCGGAGACATTTTGCTCCAAGTGGTGCTGCACGCACGCCTCGGCGAAGAATGCGGCGAATTTGACTTGGCTATGGTGGCCCACGGGCTCAGCGAAAAAATGATTCGCCGCAGTCCCCACGTCTTCCACGCCAACGGCACCTTGCAGGAGAGTTTTCCCGCCACCATTGCCGAAATCGAGGAGACCTGGGAGCGGGTTAAGGCCCAGGAACGTGCCGCCTCAAGGCAGAATACGGTGGCCCCGAGTCAGCAATGGAGCCCCTTTGCCGGAATTCCGCACTCCTTGCCAGCCCTGGCCATGGCACAAAAATCAGTGGAGCGGGCCCGGCGGGCATCCCTGCCAGTCCCCGCAGGGACCCTACCCAGCCCCATCGAAACTGAAGAAGACCTCGGAAAGGCGCTCTTCGGCGTCGTGCTGGCGGCGCAAGGTCAGGGGCTAGACCCCGAAAGGGCCCTGCGCCACGCCGTGCAGGAATTCCAGGAGCGCAGCCAGGGCGCCAGCAGGCAGTAGCCAGTCCCAAGGCAGCGATACTCAACGATGTATCGCTACGAAGGTGAGGGAAGTCTCCTGCGCAAAATTTCGTTATGGGGCACCGCCCGGGAGCAACATTCCCGCTTTGAGCGTATTGAATGAGTGCCCCGTCACGCCGTCGGCTAGGATTGAGGCGACAGCGTGGTCGACATCTACTCTACAAAGCTGACTATTAGGAGCGATACGTGGCACTTATTGAAGCCATTCATGCACGCGAAATCTTGGATTCCCGTGGAAACCCGACCGTAGAGGTTGAGGTTCTGCTCAGCGATGGCGCCATGGGCCGCGCCGGCGTTCCCTCCGGTGCATCCACAGGTGCCTTCGAGGCAATGGAACTCCGTGACGGGGATAAGAACCGTTACCAGGGCAAGGGTGTTTTGCAGGCAGTCGAGGCTGTCTTGGAAGTTATTGCCCCCGAAGTTGAGGGCCTGGACGCAACGGATCAGCGCCTGATTGACTCCGTCATGCTGGAACTGGACGGCACCTCCAACAAGTCCAAGCTCGGCGCCAACGCCATCTTGGGCGTTTCCTTGGCCGTGGCCAGCGCTGCTGCAGAGTCCGCAGGCTTGCCGCTGTACCGCTACTTGGGCGGACCCAACGCACACGTACTGCCGGTTCCGCTGATGAACATCCTCAACGGTGGTTCACATGCAGATTCCGACGTTGACATCCAGGAATTCATGGTTGTCCCGTTGGGTGCAGCAACGTTCTCTGAGGGTCTGCGCTGGGGCGTTGAGGTCTACCACAACCTCAAGGCCGTTCTGCAGGAAAAGGGTCTCTCCACCGGTCTGGGCGACGAGGGCGGCTTCGCACCGAACCTGCCCTCCAACCGTGCAGCCCTGGACCTGATCCTGGAAGCCATCAAGCGCGCAGGCTACGAGCCCGGCAAGGACGTGGCCCTGGCCCTGGACGTTGCCTCGTCCGAGTTCTTCAAGGACGGTGCTTACCAGTTCGAAGGCAAGGCACTGACTGCTGCGGACATGAGCGCCTATTACGCTGAGCTTGTTGCCGACTACCCGCTGGTCTCCATCGAGGATCCCCTGGATGAGGAAGACTGGGAAGGCTGGAAGACTCTGACTGAGGCCATTGGCGAGAAGGTCCAGATCGTGGGCGATGACATTTTTGTCACCAACCCCGAGCGCCTTTCCCGCGGCATTGCTGAGAACTCGGCCAACTCGCTGCTGGTGAAGGTCAACCAGATCGGCTCGCTCACCGAGACCCTGGACGCAGTGTCCATGGCCCAGCGCGCCGGTTACACCACCATCACCTCGCACCGTTCAGGTGAGACCGAAGACACCACCATTGCTGACATTTGCGTTGCCACCAACGCCGGTCAGATCAAGACAGGTGCCCCGGCCCGCTCCGAGCGAGTTGCCAAGTACAACCAGCTCCTGCGCATCGAAGAAGAGCTCGACGACGCCGCACGCTACGCAGGCCGCAGCGCCTTCCCGCGTTTCAAGGGCTAAATAGCAACGAAGGCCGCGGGGGCTGGCTAAGGTGGAATTCACGCCTCGCCAGCTTCCGCGGCCTTCTGCGATTAACCCGCGCGTTGCCCGAAGGTGAGAGAGCGTTTGGATATAACGGCCTGAAGGTGAGAGAGCGTTTGGATAAAACGGCCCGAAGGTGAGAGAGCGTTGGAATAATTGCTGCCGGGGAATCTCCGGCGCAGGCAGGTAGGGAAAGCATGGCCACACGACGGCCTTCAGTGCCCAAAGCACAGTTCACATCCGGGCTTCATAACGGCCCGGAAAAACCTGATGCCACGTCGGCTAGCACGACGCCGGCAGCTGACTCTGGTGCCACGCCCGGCTCCGGCGCTGGTGCCGAAGGTTCTTCGGTCCCGGCCCCGCCCCGTGGCAAGCGTGAGCGCCAGCTCACCAGTGGGCCCAACGGGCGCAGCCGCCAGGACGGTGTGATTCACACGGCAGGCACCAGCCCTGTCCCGGCCAGATCATTTTCCGGGCGAATCCTGGTGCTTGTGCTCACCATGGGCGTTTTCACCATCTTATTGGCTCCCAACGTGCACACCTTCATGACTCAACGCAGCGAAATTGCCACGCTGAAAGAAGACATTACCTCCCGGCAGGCGCAGCAGGACGCTTATGCTGCAGAACTTCAACGCTGGGATGATCCTGCCTATATCAAGCGCCAAGCCCGCGAGCGGGTGAGTATGCTGATGCCCGGTGAAACCGGGTACTGGGTGTACGGGGCCAACGGCACCGAGGAAGTCAAAGACTCGGTAGGTGCAGCCAAGTCTGCTGCGGCCGAAGCAACAACAGCCAAAAAAGCTACTGAAGTCACAGTGGAACCGTGGGTGTCTGGCCTGTGGGAGGCTGTCAAGAATTCCGCCAAGGAACAGGTGCCCGTGACGCCCAAGGAGCCCGCTGCCAAACAGCCTGCCCCGGCGGTTGAGCCCACTGCGCCAGCGGCACCCTGATGCCCGGTGTCCGCCCGGCACGCTAAAATAATAGGTTGAACACCCCGGCCGTCGCCGGACAACGCTTGAGAACAGTTCCAGGAAAGGCCCGCCCGTGCCCGAAACCATCAGCTCCGCCTCGAATGGGCGCGTCCCCACGCCACATGATCTGGACAACCTGAGCCGGCAGCTCAACCGCCCCGTGCGCGATGTCGTGGAAATACCGGCCCGCTGCATCTGCGGCAACCCGCTGGTGGCAGCCACAGCTCCCCGGCTCAGCAACGGGATCCCGTTCCCCACCACGTTTTACCTGACACACCCCATCTTGACGGCTGCGGCATCACGGCTCGAAGCCGCCGGTCTCATGAACGAGATGACCCAACGGTTGGAGACGGACACGGAGCTGGCCGCCGCCTACCAGTTGGCGCATGAGAGCTACATTGCAGCACGCGAAGCGATTGGTGAACGCGCCGGAACCGGTCCAGTGCCGGAAATTGCCGGCATCTCCGCCGGGGGCATGCCTACCCGTGTCAAATGCCTTCACGTGCTCATTGGGCATGCACTAGCCGAAGGTCCCGGCGTCAACCCGCTGGGCGACGAGGCCCTAGCCGCAGTAGCCCAGTGGTGGACGCCAGAGTCCTGCTACTGTGCCGGTGCCTGGGACAACGCCGCACCCGTCCCGCACAAGGACCTGAGCCGCCACGTCAAGCATTTAAACCAGCAGAACCCGTAATCAGCACGTCCACGCAGCTTTTCCGAAAGGCCATCAAGATGCGCGTTGCAGCTATTGACTGTGGAACAAATTCGATCCGTCTCCTCATTGCTGATGTGTCCCTAGGAGCACAGGGTGGGGCGTCCTTGAGTGATGTGCACCGTGAAATGCGTGTGGTCCGGCTGGGACAAGACGTTGACGTCACCGGATTACTGGCTCCTGAGGCACTGGTGCGCACCTTCGCTGCCGTGGACGATTACGCCGCCATCATCGCCGCCAACGCCGTGGAACGGGTGCGTTTTGTGGCCACCAGCGCCACCCGCGACGCCGGTAACAGGGACGAATTTGTGGCCGGCATCAAGGCCCGGCTCGGGCTGGAACCTGAAGTTGTCAGTGGTGACCAAGAGGCGGCTCTCTCCTTCGCCGGCGCTGTCAGCGTGCTACCAGTACTGGGGGAGAGCCGCGTCCTGGTTGTTGATCTGGGCGGCGGCAGCACAGAATTCGTTGTGGGTGACGGCAAGGGTGTTGTGGCGGGGGTGAGTACCAACATGGGGTGCGTGCGATTTACCGAAAGGTACTTGAAATCAGACCCGCCCACCGAGGCTGAAATTGCTGCTGCCGAGGCAGCCATCGAAGATAAACTCCAGGAGGTCCTCGCCGCGGTGCCGCTTGCCAACGTCACCCAAGTGGTGGGTGTGGCAGGGTCCATCACCACCATCACGGCGCACGCCCTGGGGTTGGAGAGCTACCAAAGCGAGGTGATTCATGCCGCCGTAGTACCTCTGGAAACAGTGGATGCTGCGGCCACCTCGCTGCTGTCCATGACACGGGCCCAGCGCGCCGAGCTTGGCTTCATGCATCCGGGCCGTGTAGACGTCATTGGCGCCGGAGCCCTGATCTGGCGAACGGTGCTGCGCCGGGTGTCAGAGCTCAACGGCGGGCGCGTGGAATCGGCAACCACCAGTGAACACGATATTCTGGATGGAATTGCCTTGGGTGCAGCCCGAAGCTGACATCCATTCCTTACTGAAACGAGCCCACATGCAGTTAGCCCCACGGTTGCGCGCTGTCGCTGCCGCGCTGATAACGCTTGCCCTGGCCGGCTCACTGGCCGTAGTGGGGGCGCCCGCCGCATCCGCCGATGACATCCGCAACCGCGAGTACTGGCTCCAACAGTCAGGGATCGCAAAGGCGTGGGAACTCTCGCAGGGGGAGGGTGTGAAAGTTGCCATCATCGATAGTGGCATTGACGCGGACCATATAGACCTCAAAGGTGCCGTGGTGGGCGGGATCGACATGTCCGGTGAAGGTAACAAAGAAGGCACCAAGGGCATTGGCGCTGAACCCGAGCACGGCACGCTTGTGGCAACAATGCTGGGAGGCCGTGGACACAACGCCAGTACCGCCAGTCCATCAAAGGCGGCACCAAAAGCCAGCAGCACAGCCAAGGCAAAAGCTACCGTGGGGGCCGGGCCGGACGGGGTCATCGGCGTGGCACCAAAAGCTGAACTCTTGAGCATTTCGGTGTGGCTGGGCAGCGAAAACCCGTCCGGAAGAAACATTGATGACCAGATTCCGGCAGCCGTGACCTGGGCCGTGGACCAGGGCGCCAAGATTATCAACATGTCCCTGGGCAGTTCATCCACAGCCTGGCCGCAGAGCTGGGATGACGCCTTTGCCTACGCAGAAGCCAACGATGTTCTCATTGTGGCCGCGGCAGGCAACCGCAAATCAGGCAGCGAACAAGTGGGTGCTCCAGCCACCATCCCGGGTGTCCTGGCCGTGGGCGGTCTCGATCGAGACGGCACGGCAAGCATCGATTCCTCCTCGCAGGGGATCAGCATTGGCGTCAGTGCCCCGGCGGAGGACCTGGCAGGCGGGCTGCCCAGCGGCGGGTACGCCAGCTGGAATGGAACCAGTGGGGCCGCGCCTATAGTCTCCGGAGTCGCAGCCCTGATTCGCTCCAAATACCCTTCCATGAGCGCTGCACAGGTCATCAACAGGATCATTTCAACAGCCAAGCCCAAGGGGGCGGGTGTCCCCAACGCCATTTATGGCTACGGAATTCTCGACGCCGAAGCGGCCCTGAGCGCCGATGTTCCCGAGGTCACGGATAACCCCATGGGCAGCATCTCGGAGTGGATCCGTGTGCACCGTCGCGGCGCCGTGGTGGCGCCCACCAATGAGGGCGGCACACCCGTGACCTCCAGGCCTCAGCCCAAACCAACACTGAGCGATGCCCACGTCCCTGTGGCGATCACGCCGGAGCTATTGGGCAGCCCCCTGCCTCAGGCATTGGTGTTGGGATCAGCAGGGCTTTTGGTGCTCATCCTGGCTGCTGGCAGCGGGCATCTGTTGCTGGCACGGCGGCGCGTGCGTGCGGGAGAAGCTGGTGGCCCAGCTTACGTGGCAGCTGCGGGAGAAGCTGGCGGGTCAGGTGGCGATTCTGGCTCCGGGGCGGCATCCGAGGCCCCGCCAGAGCCCTCCTTGCGCCCTCGGCAAGGCAACAAACCCAAGCATTAGTGCCGCCGTCGTGCCTTTGGGAAAGGGTGCGGTGAGAATCACAAAAACTCCCTAGTGAATATTTTCACAAACAAATGTAGTATAGAGATATGGCAATCACTCCCACCTTTTCAGCACGTCCGCGCGTCCTCGTAGTTGGCGGCGGTTACGTCGGCCTTTACACGGCGTTTAACCTGCAGAAGAAGATCGCAAAGTTCGGTGGCATCGTCACCCTTGTTGATCCCCTGCCCTACATGACGTACCAGCCGTTCTTGCCCGAAGTTGCCGGTGGCAACATCGAGGCACGTCACGCTGTTGTCTCACACCGCAAGCACCTGAAGGAAACCGAACTCATCCAGGGTTCCGTGACCAGCATTGACCACGAAAACCGCACGGCTGTCATTGCCCCGGTTGACGGCGGCGCACCGTTCGAGCTGCCGTACCATGACGTGGTCATGGCTGCCGGCGCGGTCACCCGCACCTTCCCCATCAAGGGTCTGGCCGAATCAGGCATCGGCCTGAAGACCATTGAAGAAGCTGTTGCACTGCGCAACCAGGTTCTGTCCCTTATTGAGCAGGCCTCCACCGCGACCGACCCCGCCGTGCGCGCACGCGCCTTGACCTTCGTGGTAGTTGGCGGCGGCTTCGCCGGTATCGAGACCATCGCCGAGCTTGAGGACATGGCACGCGCCGCCGTCAAGCTCAACAACCGTGTAGAGCAGTCCGAGCTGCGCTTTGTACTCGTGGAAGCCATGGGCCGGATCATGCCCGAGGTCACCGAGAAGCAGGCACTCTGGGTTGTTGACCACCTCCGCAGCCGCGGCATGGAAGTACTCTTGAACACCTCCTTGGACAACGCCGAAGGTAAGGGCATTAAGCTCATCAACCTGCCGGACAAGAGTGTTGCCCAGGAATTTGACGCCGATACCCTCATCTGGACTGCCGGAGTCATGGCCAACCCCATGGTCCGCTCCACTGACTTCCCGATCGAGCCGCGTGGCCGCGTCTCCGTCAACGCCAACCTGCAGATCACCGGTGAATTCGGTGTTATCCCCAACGCCTGGGCTGCCGGCGATGTGGCGGCTGTTCCGGATGTCACCGGCGGCTTGCCTGATGGCACCTGTGTTCCGAATGCCCAGCACGCTCTCCGCCAGGCCAAGCGCCTTGCCAAGAACCTGTGGGCCAGCCGCTTCAACAAGCCGATGAAGGGTTACAAGCACAAGAACCTTGGTGCTGTTGCCGGCTTCGGTGAATGGAAGGGTGTTGCCAAGATCATGGGCATCCAGCTCAAGGGCCCCCTGGCCTGGGTGGCACACCGCGGCTACCACGGGCTGGCCATGCCCACTGTGGAGCGCAAGTTCCGCGTCATCATGGACTGGTTCGTGGCAATGTTTGCTGGCCGCGACCTGGCTCAGCTGGAATTCCTGGACAACCCGCGCAAGGCCTTCGTCACGGCTGCCACCCCGGCCCCGAAGCCCGCTGCCAAGCCCGCTGAGGTTCCGGCCGCTCCGGCCTCTGAAGCTCCGGCTGCCAAGCCCGCTGAAGCCAAGGTTGAAAAGAAGGAAGAAGCCACGGCCAAGTAGCCAGCACTTCTAAGAAACATACGACGGCGACCCCTCCCACCCTGGAAACAGGCCTAGGCGGGGGTCGCCGTTTTTCACTCTCACGCTGTCTTGGCCTGACGCTGCCAAGGCACCATGGCGCCGAGGGGCTCAAAAAATTACTGCACTAGACTTATCTGATGATCATTCGACGTGAGCAAGCAGGGGATAGGCCTGAGATCCACGCCCTCCTGGAGGCAGTGTTCCCCACTCTCATGGAAGCCAAACTGGTGCGGGAACTCTTTGCCGCCCGGCAATACCTGCCACTGTTGTCGTTGGTGGCGGAGGGGGACCGGGGTGAAATTCTGGGCTATGTCATCACCACGCGTGCCTGGATCGGTGAAGCGCAATCATTGGGTCTGGGTCCCCTTGCAGTGTTGCCGCAATATCAAAAACAAGGTGTTGGTTCGGCGTTGATGAACGCGAGCATCGAGGCGGCGAATGCCATGGGGGAGCGGACTATGGTCCTTTTAGGTCACGCCGAGTACTTCCCCCGCTTCGGTTTTGTCCCTGCCGATTCTCTGGGCATCGTCTCACCTGATCAGTCCTGGGGTTCACATTTCATGGGGCTACCCCTAGCCAACTATGAACCCGGAAGCCACGGAGTGTTCCGCTACGCCGATCCTTTCAACTCGCTCTGACACGCAGTTTCATTGACGGGCAGTGCATCCAGTAGTGTTGACGAGAGCATAAAGGAATTCTCCTGTAAATCAGCCCCAGTAGCCCAATGGCAGAGGCAACAGACTTAAAATCTGTAAAGTGTCGGTTCGAGTCCGACCTGGGGTACCACCAGTCAGCGCCACCGCTTGTGCACACCTGTGGCCTCCCGCGAGTAAGTGCGTGGATTGTTACGAGTTCAGCGAACTTTATTCCACTGCGCAACCCCGCGTTTGAACTAAACATGAGCCATCGTCCTATGCTCGTGATGAAGGCCAACTCGCCGTATTTCAGTTTCTTCTTGCTGTGTGCCGGCGTTTTCCACCCAAGTTGATATTCCGTGGCGATGAGGTGTTGGTCGGCGATTACTCGTAACGCTCAAGCCTGGATGGGGACAGACTGTGAAGAAGAAAATGGCGAAGAGAGCCAAGTTGCTGTGCGGCGGTATTATTCTGGTTGTCCTGACGGGATTGCTAGGTGCTTGTGGAACTGGCGAGGACATTGATGAGGCCTCTTCAACCGGCACCGCTGCCAGTAATGGCTTCACCCTTCCAAACTACGCGGGAAAATCTCTGGAGCTAGCTGTTGAAGCGATGAAAGCCCACGGGATCGAGACCACATTCGTTGACACAGTTGATGGCAAAACAATCTTGTCACCAAAGAACTGGACCGTTGAGAGTCATGACCCGGCATCCGGGGCACTCGTGGCCGAAGGCGAGACCGTGGTGTTCCAGGTATTTAAAGAAGGCGCCGCCGAGGCCAAGGCCAGCGCCGAAGCATCGGCCGTCGCAGCCACAAAGGCTGCGCAAGATGAGCAGGCCAAGGCGGCCGCCGATGAAGCCGCACGGGTAGCTGCCGAAGCTGCTGAGAAAAAGGCCGCTGCGGAAAAGGTTGCGGCAGATACAGCCGCGGCCAATGAGGCTGCCCGGCGTGCGGCTGAGGAGGCCGAGGCCCAACAAGCCCCGCCTATTCAGCCCCTAGTTGAGGTGCCAGCGGCAGTTTATTATGCGAACTGCAGCGAAGCCAAGGCTGCTGGTGCTGCTCCCATGCATGTTGGTCAACCGGGGTACCGGGGACCGCTTGACCGTGACAAGGATGGCATTGCCTGCGACAAGTAGGCCACTGTGACGGGCACAACGCCCAGCGGAGCGCTTTTTTGGTGAGTTAGGTAAACGTTAGGTGAACGAATACTGGCAATGAGCTGTCAATAGCGTCCAGAAGGCACAAATTGTCTCGTCTACGCATCCTGCTTGGTAGAGTTGGAAGATTACTTCACCCCCTATTTTGGAGGCACAGGCACGATGGCACTTGGTGGAAACCCGGTATTTGCCAACAATAAGAACTTCAAGGAAACGCCGGCCGGATATCGCGGCTCCGTCAACGGTGGAGCTGACACCATGTCCGCCCAGGCGCAGTTCTCCGCGCAGCAGTTGCAGGACATGTACAGCAAGCCCTCAGCCAATGCGTCCCAGACCGGCCGGATGACGTACGACGACGTCATCATGAAGACAGTCTTCACGCTCACCCTGGTGCTGGTGGGTGCTGCTCTGGGGTGGATGGTTCCTGCCCTCATGTGGCCCGGCATGATCATTGGTCTGGTGCTGGGGCTGGTGAACTCCTTCAAGAAGGAACCGTCACCGGTGCTGATCTTGGCCTACGCACTCTTTGAGGGCTTGTTCTTGGGTGGCCTCTCGGGCTTGCTAGAGGGCGTCTACCCGGGCATTGTTGTTCAAGCCGTGCTGGGTACCTTGAGCGTCTTCCTTGTCACCTTGGTGCTGTTCCGCAACGCGAAGGTCCGTGCCACACCGAAGATGACGCGTTTTTTCATCATCGCGCTCTCTGGCTACGCCCTCTTCTCGATGATTAACTTCTTCCTCATGGTTTTCAACGTCACCACCACCCCTTGGGGTATCAATGGCATGAACATTCCGGGAACAAACATCCCGTTCGGCGTGGTCATTGGCCTGTTCGCGATCGGCTTGGCAGCATTTTCGCTGATTGTGGACTTCACCTCCATTGAGCAGGGTGTGCAGCGTGGGGTGCCCACCAAATATTCCTGGACGGCCGCCTTTGGCCTCACGGTCACGCTCGTGTGGCTGTATGTGGAGATCCTGCGCCTGCTGGCCATCTTGCGAGGCAATAACTAGCCCCTCCCACCCCTTCTTTTGACAACGCCCGGCCCCTTGGACCGGGCGTTGTTTACATACTGAAACCACTTACATACCTTGTTCGAAACTAGCGAGAGCAGCTCATGAACGTATCCCCTCTGATCTGGGGCATTACCATTGTTGTCATTTTGGCCTTGTTGGCCTTTGACTACTTCTTCCACATCCGAAAGGCGCACATCCCCACGTTGAAGGAAGCGGCCATCTGGTCCTCCATTTACGTAGGCTTGGCCCTAGTCTTCGGAGTTGTGGTGCTTGCCTTCGGTGGCGTCACCATGGGCGGGGAGTACTTCGCCGGATACATCACCGAAAAGGCCCTGAGCGTTGATAACCTCTTCGTGTTCTTGGTCATCATGGCCAGCTTCAAGGTTCCCCGCGAAGACCAGCAAAAAGTGCTGCTCTTCGGCATCGTCTTTGCACTGATCGCCCGCACCGCCTTCATTTTTGCCGGCGCAGCACTGATCAACACCTGGTCCTGGATGTTCTACATCTTCGGCATCATCTTGCTCATCACGGCAGGAAACCTGCTCAAGGAAGAAGACAGCGGCGGCGACGACGCTGATAACTTCATCATCAAGCTTGCCAAGAAGCTCTTCAATACTTCTGAAAAGTACGACGGCGACAAGCTCTTCACGAAGATCGACGGCAAAAAGGTCCTCACCCCGATGCTGCTGGTCATGGTGGCCATTGGTGGCACCGATCTGCTCTTCGCTTTGGATTCCATCCCGGCCATCTTCGGGCTGACCCAGAACGTGTACATCGTCTTCACCGCCACGGCGTTCTCCCTCATGGGTCTGCGCCAGCTGTACTTCCTGCTAGATGGCCTACTGGACCGCCTGATCTACCTTTCCTACGGCCTGGCTACGATCCTGGCGTTCATTGGTGTGAAGCTCGTGTTGCACGCGCTGCACGAGAACAACCTGCCGTTCATCAACGGTGGCGAGGCCGTCCCGGTGTTTGAAATCGGCACGGGGCTGTCCCTGACCGTGATCATCGGAGTCCTGGCAGTGACCATCATTGCCTCGCTGGTGAGCAAGTCCGGCAAGGCGCAGACGGTGTTCAATAACGCCCGCCGCCATGCGGATAACTACCTGGACTTGGATTACACGGCTGATTCCGCTGAGCGGGAGCGCGTGTACAGCATGCTGATGGTCGAAGAAAAGACGATCAGCACCATGGAGCCTAAGTACCGCGACAAGCACAAGGACTCCGAGGAAATCCTGATGCAAATCGCCCAGGCACAGCAAACACACCGGGACCACCTGAACAAGTAGTCCGGCGTCAACACAAAGGCCGCGCCCCACATACTGTGGGGCGCGGCCTTTGTGCTGACGATGCGCTGAGCGCTTAGGCGATTCGCCGGGCGCCCGGAGCCGCAGACACAGCAAAGATGTCAGGTGCTGTGAAGCCGGCCGCTGCGAAGGCCTGAAGAACGCCCTCACGCACCGTGGCCTCGCTGGCCGCCGGAATCAGGGCGATGGCTGAACCGCCAAAGCCGCCGCCTGTCATGCGGGCACCCAGCGCGCCATGAGCCAGTGCCGTGTCCACGGCAAGGTCTAGCTCAGGGCAGGAAATTTCAAAATCGTCCCGCATCGAGGCATGGCTGGCGGTGAGCAAGTCACCAATGGCGCCGGGTCCGGCGTGGCCCAGGACAGCAATGGTGTCCAGCACACGCTGGTTCTCCGTGACAATGTGGCGCACGCGGCGGTACGTCTCCTCATCCAGAAGACCCGCGGCCTCGGGCAGTCCGCTGACAGAAACGTCCCGCAGGGCGGCGACGCCCAGCACCTCTGCACCCAGCTCACAGGAGGCGCGGCGGGCAGAATATCCGCCCGTGGCGTGTGCGTGGCTGACCTTGGTATCAACCACCAGAATCAGCAGATTCGCCGCGTCCAGATCCAACGGCACAGCCTTGGACTCCTGTGTGCGGCAGTCCAGGAACACGCCATGGCCTTCCGTGGCCAGCAGGGAAGCGGACTGGTCAAGGATGCCGGTGGGGGCTCCCACTACCTCGTTCTCCGCGCGCTGGCCCACCAGAACAAGTTCGTTCAGGCTCAGCCCGGCAGATTCCAGCTCGTTGAAGGCCGTGGCCACGGCGCATTCAATGGCGGCCGACGAGGACAGCCCGGCACCCGAGGGCACCGTGGAATGCAGGAACAGATCAAATCCGCCAAGGGTGATCCCCATCTGGCGCATGACCCACACAACGCCCAGCGGATAGGCCGTCCAGCCCTGCATGCTCTCATGGGAGAGGGTGTCAAGATTAACACTCACGGTGAGCGCCTCGCCATAGCTGGAGCGCAGCCGGGCCACGTTGTCGGTTCGGAGCTTGATGGCCACCGCGGCGGCCCGGTCAATGGCGAACGGCAGCACAAAACCTTCGTTGTAGTCGGTGTGCTCGCCGATGAGGTTGACCCGGCCAGGAGCCGCCCAGACGCCGTCGGGGGTGCCACCAAAGGCCTCGGTGAACGCTGCCGCTACCGCGGTGGCATCGATGGACTGGCTCATAGCAAACCTGCTTTCTGGGTGCGGGAGTCCATGCCGGAAAGGGATCCGGATGTGCTGCTGGATGTGGGACTCCCGGGGGTGTTACGCAACAGAGCAGCAACTTGTTCGGGTGTGGTGTCGTTAATGAAGGCGCCCATGGCGGCCTCGGAGCCGGCCAGGAACTTTAGCTTGTCGGCAGCCCGGCGCGGGGAAGTAAGTTCCAGGTGGAACCGTCCGGCTGGACGCAGCACAGAGTCCAACGGCGCCTGGTGCCAGGCGGCAATATACGGTGTGGGGGAGTCATAGAGGCTGTCCAGACGGCGTAGAACATCCAAATACATGGACGCCAATTCATCGCGTTCAGCATCGTTGAGTGCGGCAAAATCGGGGACATGGCGGTGCGGGGTCAGATGGACTTCCAGCGGCATGTGCGCGGCAAAAGGCACGTAGGCGCTGAAGTGTTGGCCCTGGGCGATCATGCGCTCCCCGGACTCGGATTCGTTGGTGAGGATGTTCCCCAGCAGCGTGGCGCCACCATTGTGGGCGTCATAGAAGTCCCGGGCAGCAGCGGCCATGACTTGGCTGCGTGGCGGGACGTAGGAGTAGGCGTAGATCTGGCCATGGGGGTGGTGCAATGTCACACCAATATCCTGGCCGCGGTTCTCAAAGGGGAACACTTGCTTGACGCCTGGCAGTGCGCTCAATGCTTCTGTTCGGTGCGCCCAGGCATCGATAACAGTGCGGGCGCGCTCTTCGGAGAGCCCGGCAAAGGAACCTGTGTGCTCGGGGGTGAAGGCCACCACTTCGCAGCGGCCAAAGGCCCGTCCCATGGTGCCCCATTGAGGACTTTCCGGAATGCTGCCCACCGCCGGGCCCAGTGACGGGAAACGGTTTTCAAAAACAGCCACGTCATAAGCGGAATCGGGAATCTCGGAGAGATTCTCGCCCGTGGTGGGGCAGAGTGGGCACTGGTTGGCCGGGGGCAAATAGGTGCGGGTCTGCCGGTGCGCGGCAACAGCCACCCAGTCTCCTGTGAGCGCGTCGAAGCGCAGTTCTCCCGTGTTCTCCTGGGAACGTGCATCAAGGGGACGCGTGTCAAGGCTCTTATGAGACTTGGCTTGAGTGCCGTCGTCAAAGTAAATGAGTTCCCGGCCGTCGGCAAGGCGCGTACTGGTGGCGATGGTCATGAGATCTTTCCGGTTGGGAGGTGGGAGGATGCGCCCGTTTGAGGTGCGGCGAAAAAATGGCTGACCCGTGCGGAGAATAGTTCTACGGTGGCCGGGCTGAGATCGTTGTTGGTGATGATGGTGTCAACAGCGGACAAGGGGGCAATGGCGGCCAGTGAACGTACCTGGAATTTGGAGCTATCAGCCAGCAGAACCAGCCGTGAGGTGGCCTCAATGAAGGCGGCGTTGGTTTCCGCCTCGAGCCAGTTGGGGCTGGTCAAGCCGCGCTCCACATCCAGACCGTGCACGCCCATGAAGCAAATATCGGTGTTCATGCTGCGCAGTGCAAGCCGTGCCACAGGACCAACAAGAGCCTCAGAGGGGGTGCGTTCTCCACCTGTCACTATGACCTTCAGATCCGAGCTGCCCTGGTGGTTATACAGCAACTCAGCGGCCTTGAGGGAGTTGGTGACAACCGTCAGATTCCGCAGCCTGTCCAATTCCGCTGCCAGGGCCATGGCCAGCTGATACGTGGTGGTGCCCCCTGTCAGGGCAAGCGTCATACCAGGCTGCACCAACGCAAGAGCTTCACTGGCAATGGCAACTTTGGCATCAAGAGCCTTGTCCACGTTGAGCAGAAAGCCGGGCTCTAACGCGCTGAGCCGGGCCAAGCGCATGGCCCCACCGTGGATCTTGCGGGCCAACCCGTTCTGGTCCAAGGTTTCAATATCGCGGCGAATGGTCATTTCGCTGACATTTAGAAGTACCGCGATGTCAGCCACGCGAACGGCTTCGTGCAATTGCAGTTCTTTGAGGATGCGCGCTTGGCGCTCTGGTGCAAGCATTGAAAAGCCCTACTTCCATCACCGATCAAAAATAACAGTTTCAAACAAAATATTACATTATTGTTGTGGTTTCCGCAGTATGACTCGTGGTCCAAAACACATTTAACATAGTGAAGGCAGTAACCTAATCAGCATGAGTACTATTGACGCCACCACCGGCCAATCAGCGGCCCCCCGGGCAGCCACAGGCACACAATTTACGTTGCGCCGCGGGGATGCCACCGCCATTATCACCTCTTTGGCTGCTGGTCTGCGCGTCTATGACAAGTCCGGGGTGGCGCTCGTTGAGAGCTACCGGCTAGAAGAGATTGCTCCCGGCGCGGCGGGCATCACACTGGCCCCCTTCGCCAATCGTATTGATGGTGGGCGGTGGGAGCTGGAGGGCCACGCGCAGCAGATGGACATTACCGAAGTTGATCGCAACAACGCCATTCATGGCCTGTTGCGCAATACCGGCTACCACGCCTTGGATGTCAGCGAGACTCACGTGCTGTTGGAAGCGGTTATCCATCCACAGCATGGCTACCCGTTTCTGATGCGTCACCAGGTGCGGTATTGCCTTGATGCAGATGGCAACTTGCGGACGGCCCAGACCCTCATTAACGATTCCTCCCGGAAAGCACCTTTCGTCCTGGGCGCCCACCCTTACTTCACTTTGGGTGATGTCCCGGCGCAGGAGCTGACCCTGACGGTGCACGCCGCCACTCGATTGGTAGCGAATGAGCGCATGATCCCCACGAGTACGCAAGCCGTGGCAGGGCGCTTTGACTTGCGGGCCGGCCGGCCCGTCCCGGATTCCCTGATGGACACTGCCTTCACCGACCTGGTGACGGACCACGGCGTAGCCCGGCACACGCTATCTGCCCCGGACGGGCGCAGCGTAAGTCTGTGGCACGATTCCAGCGTGGATTATGTTCACGTGTACGTCACCAGTATTTTTCCGGGACGGACCCTTGCCGTGGCACTGGAACCCATGACCGGTCCGGCCAATGCGTTCAACTCCGGTCAAGGTCTGCGCTGGCTGGCACCCGGTGAGAGATTCACCATGAACTGGGGTGTTGACTCCGTCCTTTGAGCCTTTGTGGAACGGTCAAAATGGACGCCGTTTTAACAATTTTTGCGCTATAGGGAAGTATTACATTATGACGCCCCCAAAGCAGCACGATGAGCGCACTCTCCAGAATGAAACCTCTATGGTCCCGGTGGGCATGCGCGTGGCCGCTGCCTGGTCCTGGCGGATGGCCGTTGTCCTCATAGTTTCAGCCATGCTGATCTGGCTATTGAGCCAGGTTTCGATCTTGCTCGTGCCCATTATGATCGCCACAATCTTGGCATCATTGCTGCGCCCGCTGGTGAAAAAACTCAAGCAAATTGGTGTCCCCCAAGGACTCAGCGTGGCCATTGCCGAGGTGGGTCTGGTAGTTCTGGTTTTGGGTGCGCTGTTCCTGGTGGGTCGGCAAGTGGTGGTGGGCTTTAGTGACCTGAGCCAGCAAGCCATTAAGGGTTTGATCCAGATTCAGGAGTGGCTCAACTCCGGTCCGCTGGGCCTTAGCAACGATCAAATGACGGAGTATCTCAACGATGCCCTGGCAAGCTTGCAGAATAACTCCAACGCGATCCTTTCTGGCGCCTTGGGTGTGGGCAGTAGCCTGACTCACTTCTCCGTGGGGCTGTTGCTGACCCTGTTCATTCTGCTGTTCTTCCTCCTTGAAGGGCAGGATATTTGGGCGTTTGTGGTGAAGTTCTTCCCGCGCCGTGCACGGCCCGCCGTGGACGGCGCCGCCCGTCGCGGCTGGACGTCACTGGGCAATTATGCCCGCGTTCAGATATTGGTGGCCGCCGTGGACGCCGTAGGCATCGGTGCCGGTGCTGCGATCATTCAGGTCCCCTTGGCACTGCCGTTGGGCGTACTGGTCTTTGTTGGCTCCTTCATCCCCGTAGTTGGTGCGCTCGTCACAGGTGCTGTTGCTGTGCTGCTGGCGCTGGTGGCTAACGGCTGGGTCAACGCCCTGATCATGCTCGGCATCGTCTTGCTCGTCCAGCAACTGGAAAGCCATCTGCTGCAGCCTTTCATCATGGGCCGAGCAGTGTCCTTGCACCCCGTAGCCGTGATCCTGGCCGTGGCGGCTGGCTCCGGCGTTGCCGGCATCCTGGGTGCCTTGTTCGCGGTTCCCCTACTGGCCGTGGCTAACTCCTTTATCCGCTACATTGCCAACCGAGGCTGGGAGCATGATGTAGAGATTGGCCAAAAGTATGGGATCCCGCAATTAGTGCCCGACGGCGGTGAGCCCACCGCCGGGCCGCCCGAGCCCACCCCGGCCACCGCTACCTCCCCGGCTCTCCCTGAGGGTGAATCACGAGACTGACCCGGGGGGCCCGGAGCGGAACATCAACACGAACCCTTCAAGATTTCCCCGCCGTCACAGGCAGTGAAATTGCTCCACCACCATTTCGCAGAGAAAGAGAAAACTACCGTGAACGCAAGCAGCAAGCTCCCCGTCACCCTTGCAGATGTAGAAGAGGCACGGGAGTTGTTGGCGGAGATTATTGCCCTGACACCGATCGAGAGCTCGCGTGCGCTGGGGCGAATGACGGGCTCTGAGGTGTTTTTCAAGTGTGAGAATTTGCAGCGGGCCGGATCGTTCAAGGTGCGCGGGGCGTATGTGCGCATGGCGAAGCTCTCCGCAGAGGAACGTGCCCGTGGTGTGGTTGCGGCATCGGCCGGTAACCATGCACAGGGGGTGGCTGTGGCGGCCAAGGCGCTGGGTATCAAGGCCCGCGTTTACATGCCCCTGGGCGTGGCCCTGCCCAAGCTGGCCGCCACTCGCGGCCACGGCGCCGAAGTGGTGCTGCACGGCTACAACGTGGATGAATCCCTGGCCGAGGCTGAGCGCTACGCCAATGAGACCGGGGCCGTCTTTGTGCACCCGTTCAACAATGTGGACGTGGTCTCCGGACAAGGCACCATTGGCCTGGAAATTCTGGATCAGGTGCCCAATGTGGACACCATCATCATGGGTGTTGGTGGCGGCGGGTTGTTGGCCGGTGTGTCAGTGGCCGTCAAGGCGCGTGCCAAAGAGCTGGGCCGGGAGATCCGGATCATAGGTGTGCAGGCCGAAAACGCCGCAGCCTACCCGCCCTCGCTAGCCGCTGACGCCCTGGTGCCGCTGAAGAAGGTTTCCACCATGGCTGACGGTATTGCCGTGGGACGTCCCGGTCAGCTGCCGTTCTCCATCATCCGCGAACTAGTAGATGACGTCATCACCGTCAGCGAAGACTCCCTGGCACGGGCCCTGATCTTCTTGCTGGAACGCTCCAAAATGGTGGTGGAGCCCGCGGGTGCCGTGGGTGTTGCAGCCCTGATGGAAGGCAAGATCGAAAACCCGGGCACCACGGTGGTGGTCCTTTCAGGGGGCAACATTGACCCCATGCTCATGCTCAAGGTCATCCAGCGCGGTCTCGCCGCGGCAGGGCGGTTCATGACGGTACGCATGATGCTCAACGACCGCCCGGGTTCACTCGCCACCATTTCGCGGATCATTGCCGAAAATGATGCCAATGTCACAGGCTTGGACCACACGCGCGTGGGCGGTTCCATCTCCATGGGAGATGTTTCCATCACCGTCAACCTAGAAACCAAGGGCCATGAGCACTGTGAACTGGTCCTGACCGCTTTGCGTGCCGAAGGCTTCCAACCCATCGTGGTTCACTAAACCCCAGTTCACTCAAACCCTGTGCATTGAGCTCCTGTGTTTTAAGCTTTAGTGCCCTGTCAGCAAGAGCCCAGAAAAATGACCCGCAGCAGACGCCGGATTCGGTGTGTGCTGCGGGTCATTTTTAGTGCTGGGAAGCCTTAGCTTACATAGGGCTTGGCGGAGATGATCTCCACGGCAATCTCACGGCCATTGGGGGCCAGGTAGCTGAGCTTGTCACCAATCTGCTTACCCATGATGGCTTCGCCGAGGGCGGAACGCTCGCTGAAGACTTCCAGATCGCCAGCGCCAACTTCGCGGCTGCCGAGCAGGAACGTGGTCTTGTCCCCTGCGATGGTGGCAACCACCACCATGCCCTGCTCCACAACTCCATCATCAGCCGGAGCTTCGCCAACGCGGGCATTGCGCAGCATCTCACTGAGCTGACGGATGCGGGCTTCGATCTTGCCTTGTTCGTCCTTGGCAGCGTGGTAGCCGCCGTTTTCCTTCAGGTCCCCTTCTTGGCGGGCCTGCTCAATTTTGCTGACAATTTCCGCGCGGCCGGGGCCAGATAGCCGGGTAAGTTCAGCCTGGAGGCGGTCGAAGGCTTCCTGCGTCAGCCATGCTGAAGGCGCACTGTGGGTCGTAGGCACGTAGTTCTCCTTGAATGTACAAAAGCAAAGGCCCCGCCGGTGCCGATCCCTTGAACGTTTATGCCTGTGCAACACAGTTGTTGCGCAATCCATACGCCGTAAAAATTTGGGATCAACCAAGCGGGGCAGATGGTAATAAGAGCTAGTTTAGTCAATAAGGCGGATAAACCCAAGAATTGACGCGGGGGATGTGACTTCTACTTCACTATCCAGCAATTTTCCACCAGGCCCGTGACGGCCAAAGTGTCAGTGCGTAGCTGCGCACGGACAATTGTGGTGCGGCCGTTTTCGGAGCCGGTGTCCTTACTGTTGGGTCCTATGGTGAGCACTTTCCAGCCCACCACGGCGTAGGTGTCATCCATGGCCTTGATGGCGCACTGTGCTGTAGCGTCGCGATCTTTAGAGACAGCGAAGTCCACAGTGGTCAAGGTTGAATCCACCACATGGTAGCTGAGATCTTTATTGCTGATCCCGGCGTTGCCGCCAATGGTGACCCACAAAATCCATGTCAGGGCGAGCACGGCCGCAACAACAATGATGATTTTTTGTGTTTTCTTGGACACCTTACGCTTGGGTGTCCCGTAACGATTGGCTAGGCTGGTAGCTGCTGAAGAATCAGAATTTGTCACTGCATCCACTTGTGTCTGTTCCGCGATTGCCGCGGCCGGCCGCCCCAAGAGATGGAGCGCTGGACCAAGACAAGTTTAGCGTTCTTTCTGCCACCGCGTGTTGTCCCTGTGTGAGCGAAGAATCGAAGGAAGTTTTTACGTGAGTAGCAAGATGAATGAACAAGTGGGGACACTACGACTTTTGGCCGTTCATGCCCACCCGGATGATGAAGCCAGCAAGGGCGCGGCCATGATGGCCTCCTACGTAGCCTCCGGCGTTGAGGTCATGGTGGCCACCTGCACGGGCGGGGAACGTGGTGACATCCAAAACCCGGCACTGAAGGATGATCCGCACTCTGCCCGTGACATGGGAGGGGCACGCCGGATGGAGATGGCCCGGGCCGCAAAAATTCTTGGCGTCAAACACCAATGGCTGGGCTTTACCGATTCCGGGCTGCCCGAAGGTGAACCGTTGCCGGAACTGCCCGCCAACTGCTTTGCCTTGAAACCACTGGAGATTGCCGCCGCCCCGCTGGTCCGGCTGGTCCGTCGCTTTAGGCCGCATGTGATTGTGTCCTACGATGAAAACGGTGGCTACCCCCACCCGGACCACATCATGGCGCACAAGGTAACCGTGGAGGCCTTCAACGCCGCCGGTGATCCTGCCCTGTACCCCGGGACCGGGCCAGCCTGGGAACCGTCAAAGCTGTACTATGATCTGGCATTCAACCCGCAGCGTTTCCGTTCACTGCATTACGCACTGGAGGAGGCGGGCCTTGCCTCGCCCTACGCTGAACGGATCGCGTCCTGGCTAGAAGCGGATACTGAGGGGCATACCCCGCCTGCCAGTAAACACCCCACCACCACACAGATTGACTGCGGTGACTACTTCGAAAGCCGTGACAACGCCTTGCGTGCCCATGCCACCCAAGTGGACCCCGAAGGCTTTTTCTTCGCCGTCAGCCCGGCCATGCAACGCAAAGTCTGGCCGTGGGAGGATTATTCACTCATTGAATCCCGCGTTCCAACCACTATGCCGGAGAACGACCTCTTTGCTGGCTTACGATAGATAGTGGACGTTTCCCGCTGACACCTTGGCCACCGGGGATGAAACGAAAGACGGATTGTGCTTACACTGATTTTGCTCGCCAACACTGACCCTGCCATCCCTACGCAGCCGGGCCTGCGCCCTGGCCTGACCGAAGATCAAATCACGCCGGGACTGCTGGGCTTTGTCATGACCTTCAGCATTGTGGTGATCATGTTTTTCTTGATCCGTGACATGGTCAAACGCGTCCGCCGCGTCCGTTACCGTGCACTGGTGGAGGAAGAACGCTCGGGAGTCCCCAGTGAGTACCTGGGCATCCCCATCATGTCCGAGTCTGACATGTTAAAGGCCAGCTACCAGAACGCCTTCAAGGACAGTGTGCCCGAAGCGAGTGCACCCGAGAGTTCTGTTCCTGAGAATGCCACGCAGGAGAACGACGGCGGCGCACCGCGACCCGTGCACACCCCCGGCCCGGGCGAGAAGTAGCCGGATCTTATGAACAGGCTGGCGGGTGAACCTAGCGCTTACCTTCGCCAGCATGCTCATAATCCAGTGGCCTGGCAGCCTTTTGACGAGGCTGCCTTTGCCGAAGCAGTGGCACGTGATGTACCCATTTTTCTTTCAGTGGGCTATGCCGCGTGCCATTGGTGTCATGTCATGGCGGGGGAGTCCTTTGAAGACCCCGCCATTGGCGTCTACCTGAACCAGCATTTTGTCTCCATCAAGGTGGACCGTGAGGAACGCCCCGACGTGGATGATACCTACATGGCCGCCACCCAGGCACTGAGTGGCCAAGGTGGCTGGCCCATGAGCGTTTTCCTCACCCCGGAGGGCAAAGCCTTCTACGCCGGCACCTACTTCCCGCCCCAACCCGTCAGTGGTCAGCCCTCTTTTGCCCAGGTTTTGGAAGCGGTGGAAGAGGCCTGGCGAATGCGCCGTGACCAGGTGGAAGAAACAGCACAGTCCCTGGCCGAAACCCTCGCCCAGCCGCTGTGGCAGGTGCACACAAACGTGCGGGACGCCGTGGAACTTCCCACAGGGCAGGGCCCGGACTGGCTGGGGCCGGGCGAAAAAGCGTTGGCGGCCATGGCTGCGGCCGAAGATTTGCGTCACGGCGGGCTGGGTCAGGCCCCGAAGTTCCCGCCCACCCCGGGCCTTGAATTCCTGCTCCTATTGGCCACCTCCGGAACCCAAACGGCCGCGCAGGCGCGTGGTTTGGCGGGGCGGACACTGGGCGCCATGGTGCATTCGGCTCTGTTTGACCAGTTGGGCGGCGGCTTTGCCAGGTACAGCGTCACAGCTGACTGGTCAGAACCGCACTACGAGAAAATGCTGTATGACAATGCCGGGCTGCTGCAGGTGTTGGTGCGGTGGATAAGGCTGCTTGAGAGCGAGCCGTTGGAAGATCAAAATTCCTGGGTTGCAGCCTGCCCGCCTTCCGTTGCGCCGCTGGGAAGCGCTGCAGCCCGTGAGGCCGCAACAGCCACGGTGCACTGGCTCCTGACGGAACTGCGCCTGCAAGGTGGCGCATTTGCGTCCTCCCTGGATGCAGACACCGTGGTTTCGGGCGTTCACCACGAGGGTGCCAGCTACCAGTGGAACATGACGGAATTGCAGGACGCGGCGCGTGAAATTGAAGAGAATTCAGCTGCCGCGCTGGACCTGGCAGCTGCCGTGGGACAAGCCATGGGGATTAGCGCGGACGCCGGTGCCGGTGATTCCCATCCGCTGCATCCTGGAGCGCCGTTGACTGGGCGCCAGCAACAGCAATGGCAACAGCTCAAGCCCGCCCTGCTGCGGCGCCGGGCCACCCGGATCATGCCATCCCGGGACGATAAAGTGGTGGCGGCCTGGAATGCCATGCTCATGCGTGCCCTGGCTGAAGGCGCCATGGTACTTGAGGAACCCACGTGGCTGGTGGCCGCCGTGGAACTGGGAGAATATCTGCACTCTGTCCACTGGGATGGGACACTATCTCGGGTTTCCCATGACGGGGTGGCCCGCGGCATCAAGGGGCTACTGGAGGATTATGCAGCCTGCGCCAACGGGTTTTTGACACTGTATGCGGCCACGGGGGATACCCGCTGGTTTGAGTTTTCCGGGGAACTTGTGGCGGCGGCGGAGCAGGAATTCATTGTAGATTCCGTGGTGTTCAACCAGGGCGCTGCGTCCGCCGGACATCCGGTGCAGGGATCGCGTTGTGCCGATCCCTTCGACAACGCCACAACAGGCGGGGTGGCGTTGCTGGCGGAGGCGTTCACCACGTGGTCGGCATACACCGGATCCGCACGGCATCGGGCCATGGCGGAGAGCATGCTGGCAACAGTTCCGGAACTGGCCGCCCGGGCGCCTCGATCTGCCGGAGGAATGCTCGGTGCTGCGCTAGCACTAGCTGCCGGGCCGTTGGAACTAGCCATCGTGGGAGCCCCTGGGGAGCTACGGGAAGCACTGATACGCCAGGCATGGCTATCTGGATCGCCCGGGATGGCCCTTGCTGTGGGGGATGGCGTTGACACGCAAACAGTGCCACTGCTGGCCGGGCGCACAGCGGCTAGCAGCCCGCTGGCCTATGTTTGCAGGAATATGGTCTGTGCGCGCCCCGTTGAAAGCCCCGAAGAGCTCCAACAGCTCGTAAGCCGCCCGCACCGCGTAAGCCGCCCGCACCACGCCAAGGCAGAATAACGGCCGTCTGCGCACTGCGGAGACGGCTGTGGGGAGACGGCCGGTAGGTAACGGTGCCCAGAAGACGGTGCCCAGAATATGGTGCCTAGGAGAAGACCACCAGGACCACTGCCACAAAGTGGGTGGCGAAGGCTGCCACGGTGAGGGCATGGAACAACTCGTGGAAGCCAAAGTGGAGGTGGCTGAAATTGGGCTTCTTGATCCCGTAAATGACGGCGCCGGCAATATACATGGCCCCGCCCAGGCAAATCAGCAGCGTGGGTACTACCCCTGCTGCCCAGAATTCGGGGAGAAAAAACAGGGCTGTGATGCCCAAGAGCACGTAGATCGGGACGTAGAGCCAGCGTGGGGCGCGCACCCAGGCCACACGGAAGATGACTCCGGCGATGGCGCCAATCCAAATCATCCACAACAACAGCGTGGCGGTGGGTCGGGGCAGCATCAAGTAGGACAGCGGCGTGTAGGAGCCGGCAATGACCAGCATGATGTTGCTGTGATCGAGCCGTTTAAGCGTGGCCTTCGCTTTTGGAGACCAATTGCCAAGGTGATAGAGCGCACTGGTGCCAAAAAGCAGTACGCCAGTAAATACATAAATGGCGCACGTGATTTTTGCCTCGGAACTCGGTGCCAGTACCACCAAAATGGTGCCTGCCACCAGAACCAACGGAGCAGTTCCAGCATGTAGCCAGCCGCGCCAAGAGGGCTTGTGTTCCGTGTTTGAAAGAGTGCTCATGGCAAAAATCATATCCCGCGCACCCATAGGGCTACCGGTGAGTAACAAGTATTTTGCTTTTTCTTGGCAGGATTCCCCGGTGCGTGCGGGTAATCTAGATCTAGCAAGATTCGTACGGCCGCAGGGCCATCATTCGCAAAGGTCCGGTGCATTCTCATGCGGTTGTCCACCGCGTCCATGCGGATGCCAAAGATTCTCTACAACTTCTATGAACGGCGCTTGGCAAGATCTCTTGATCTGGACAGCGTGCCCGGGCACATTGGCGTCATGGTCGATGGCAACCGCCGCTGGGCCAAACAGTTCAATGCCCCCACCAGCCAGGGTCACCAGGCCGGTGCGGATAAGATTCTGGAATTTTTGGGCTGGTGCCAAGACCTCGGCATCAAGGTGGTCACGCTCTATATGCTTTCCACCGACAATATGAGCCGCTCGCCCGAAGAGCTGGATGAGCTCATGGCCATCATCGCCAACACCCTGGATGTACTCGACGCCGACGCTGACATTAGCGTTCACGCCATGGGCGCCCCGGAACTACTGCCCGAATATTTGGCCGCCCGGCTCTCCACACTGACTGAACGGGTCCCGGCGCAGGAACGCATCCACGTCAACATGGCTATTGGCTATGGTGGCCGGCGTGAAATTATTGACGCCGTCCGGGAACTCCTCCATGACGCGGACTCCGCGGGGCGCACCATGGCGGAGGTTGCCAACTCTCTGAGTGTTGATGACATCTCCAAATTTCTCTATACCCGCGGCCAACCCGATCCTGATCTGGTGATCCGTACCTCGGGGGAGCAGCGCCTCTCCGGGTTCCTCATGTGGCAGAGCGCCTATAGCGAGTTCTACTTCTGCGAAGCGCTCTGGCCGGCCTTCCGCAAGATCGATTTCCTCCGCGCGCTGCGCGACTACGCGGGCCGCAGCCGGCGCTTCGGCAGCTAGGCCAGCGCGCAGTGCAGAGCCATCACCGCTCCGAGATACTCCTTGCCGCCGTCCTTTCCAGCGCCGCAGGATTTGTTGATGCCGTGGGATTCATTCATTTGGGCGGCTACTTTGTCTCCTTCATGAGCGGAAACTCCACACGGGGTGGCACGGCACTGGCCCAAGGTAACTGGCTGGGCTTCACCCTCGCCTTCGGGCTGGTGGCCGCGTTTCTCATAGGGGTGGTGAGTGCCTCGATCCTGCGCCGGATGGTCCCGTCCCGTAAACGGATGGCGGTGCTGCTGTACGTGAGTGCGGCACTGGTCTGCGCCGTCGTACTTTTTGATCTGGGGCTGGGGGGATGGCTTGCCCCGGCCATCATGGCGCTGGCCATGGGCGCTGAAAACGTCATTTTTGAGCGCGACGGCGAGGTCAGCATCGGTCTGACCTATATGACAGGCACGTTGGTGAAAATGGGTCAGCATCTGGCCACAGCACTGACCGGGGGGCAACGGTGGCTGTGGCTGCGCTATGGCCTGCTCTGGCTCTCGCTGACGGCAGGCTCCATCATCGGCGGCTTCGCCTACCTGACGCTGAATCTGAACGCCTTGTGGATTGCCGTGGCCGTCCTGGTTCTGGCGGTTCTGATCAACGGCAGGATTAGCTGGCACTCACCAGGAGCCCCTGAGGTCTCCGGAGGTTCTTAGCCCCTCCGGAGGGTTGGAGCAGACGTGGTTGAAACCATGAACCTTGAACAGCAATCCCAGCGCCGGCACACAACGGCCGCCTTGCGTACGTACGTTATTGACACCTCCGTTTTACTCTCGGACCCACGGGCGGTGACACGTTTCGCCGAGCACCAGGTGGTGGTGCCGATTGTGGTGGTCACCGAGTTGGAACGCAAGCGCCACGACCCCGAGTTGGGCTACTTTGCCCGCACAGCACTGCGGCTCTTGGATGAGTTGGGCGCAGCTCATGGCGGCTTCGCCACAACCATTGCTCTAGGGCACTGCGGCTGGAGTACCGCAATGAACTCGTGGCAGATTCGGGATGGACTGGGGTGGCAGAGGTGCAGCCATTGACCCATATCCGAGGCCGCTCCCTCCACGATTCATTTGTCATTGTGGATGAGGCTCAGTCATTGGAGAAAAATGTGCTGCTGACCGTCATGAGCAAGATAGGCCAGCGATCCAAGATTGTCCTCACCCACGACGTCGCTCAGCGGGATAACTTGCGGGTGGGCAGACACGACGGCGTGGTGGCGGAAGTGGAAACACTCAAGGGGCATCCACTATTTGGCCATGTGACACTCACTAGGAGCGAACGCTCGCCTATTGCGGCGCTCGTGACGGAGTTGCTGGAACGGGCAGAGATCTAGGCTACTGATCCGGGCCCAGTTCCCACGGGATGTGGGCCCGGACATCGGTCAAGCCCATGCTGACCTCTTCAAAAAGGTCATCGAGCATGTACTCATCAATACCCAGAAGCACCATCCAGTGCCCTGCCCCGGCACTGTCGCCATCGAGTGACTGGGAGGCCACACAAATCCCCGTCTCCAGATCGATGCGGACGGCTGTGCGGCCCGGAAACAGCAGCGGCGCGTCAGCAAAGAGCGGACGGTAACTGGAATTGGGTGTCAGCACCGCTTCCACGGCGTCCCTGCCGTGGTGAGTTACCACGGCGATGTCCGCAATTTCAGCCACATTGGCGAAGGGTGCTTCCAACGGAACAGGGCGTTCCCCTGTCAGTTCCACCGGATCGAGGGCTGCAGCGGCCCGGCCGGAGCCATAGGCGGGTTCGCCGTAGCGAGCCTCGGGGCGGCGCACCACGAATCCTTGGCTATCTTTGACTGGATTGACCAGTGAGGGCTGCAGTAGCCACGGTTTGCGGTTTCCGCTGATAAAGAGGGAGTCCCGTGATTCATTGATCTTGGTGGTGCTGGCCAACAACTTCCCCTCCAACGTCTCTACCCGCAACGCTCCGGGACGGCGCACCCAGCAATTTATGGACAACGTGGGATCTTTGTCTTCGAGCAGCCCGCGCGTGCGCTCATCAATGCCGGGAGTAGTCTTTACTTCGGCGCCAGTCACAGCTAGCGGCACCCACGAGTTTCCGGAGCCACCGTAGACGGAGTTGGGAAACTTCCTATGCAGTTCAAAGCGCACGCTCTGCCAGCGCCACGGGGAGGAGCGGGCAAGATGTCGAAAGGCATCGGCAGTGAAGGTGGGGGCACTCATATCCACAGCTTAGCCCCGTGGCTGGCCATTTTGGCCCGCAGCAGGAGGCAATGGCGTAGCATCGCGCTTATGGTCACAAGACTGCTGGATTTCTGGGAAGGAAACTCCCTGGCGCTGCTCTGTGCTCTCGCCGCCAGCCTGTATCTGCTGTGGCTGGCCCTGGTGCTGAGCGTTATCGATATCCGCACCCATACCCTCCCCAACCGTTATGTACTTCCGGCCTATCCCATTGTTGCGGCGTTGCTGCTGACGGCAGCCATAGCTGCTCAGGCACCAGGGCATGCGTTCCGGGCCGCCGGCGGAGCGCTGGCCATGGCTGGTCTGTATTGGTTGTTGTGGGCGATCTATCCGGCCGGGATGGGTTTTGGGGATGTGAAACTGGCAGGAGTGTTGGGCCTGTTTCTGGGATTTCTGAGCTGGCAACATGTTGTTTTCGGGATTGCCGCTGGATTTGTTGCCGGCGGACTTTGGGGCATGCTGCTGATTGTGAGCCGCAAAGGCACGGCCAAAACGGCAATACCCTTTGCCCCCGCCATGATCGCTGGCACACTGGCCACCATGCTGCTGCTCCCTGCCTGAACACACGCCGCCACAGTTAGCGGTCCTCTCATTTGGGGTGATCACGCCAGTAGGGCGGCCGTCTCCGGAGGCAGCGCCACCAGATGGAAGGTGCCGCTGCCTCAGCGGTGTCATCCCCTGGGGATAGGCCGGGCGCATGGGATCACCGGAATTCATTCTCAAGCTCCGCGAAAAGATCGGCCATGATCCGCTCTGGCTCCCGGGGGTGCGCGCCGTAGTTTTTGACGACGCCGGCCAGGTGCTGTTGGGCGAGAGGGCTGACACCGGTGGCTGGGCGCTCATTACCGGTATCTTGGAGCCGGGGGAGGAGCCGGGCCCCGGCATGCTGCGCGAAATACTGGAGGAGACCGGTGTGAGCGCCCGGATTGAGCACCTGCTGGGGGTGGCGGCCGTGGGGCCGGTCACTTTCCCCAACGGCGATGTCTGTGACTTCCTGAACATCGAGTTCATTGCCCGCTACGTAAGCGGCACGGCCTGCGTGAATGACGACGAATCCCTCGCCGTAGGCTGGTTCGCCCTGGACGCACTCCCACCCCTGCGCCCCGGCCATCTGGACTGTATTCACCGCGCGCTCGCCTTCAACGGCGAACCTCACTTCCAGCGTTAGCGAGGCTTAGGCACGGAAGGCGGGTGCCGCCGTCGTACTTTTTCAAGTACGACGGCGGCACCCGCCTCGCCAGGGCGGACTACGGTTTGTCAGGGCCTTGCGCAGACTCATCCTTGGCGAGTAGGAGAGTGTCCGTGCCGCTGGGGTCCGTTGCTGATGCCGGATTGCCGGAAGCAGCCTTGTTCGCGGTGCGCTCTGCCTCCAAACGCTCGGCTTCGGCACCGCCTACGGCCTCGCCGCGGGCCACCATGCCGGAGGTGTCTGAGAGTGGAATAACCTTCATGAAGATGGCCAGCACCAAGGCCACTGCCATGAAGGGAACCAGGTACCAGAACACGGGGGCCAGGGAATCGGCATAGGCGTTGATGATGCCGTCCTGGATGGACTGCGGCAGTTGGTGCAGCGCCTGCGGGTCAAGGCTGGACATGGAGTTGCCAGCGTCTTCCGGGGACGCGCCAGCTTCGGTGAAGACCTGGGTGAGCGACTCGGCCAGGCGGGTGGTGAACATGGCACCAAAAACGGCCACACCCAATGCGGAACCAACTTCACGGAAGTAGTTGTTGGTGCTGGTTGCGGTGCCCAGCTGTGCAGGCGGCACGGAGTTCTGTACCACGATGACCACGATCTGCATGATCAAGCCAATGCCGGCACCGAACACGAACAGCTGGGCACAAATAACCCAGATGGGGGTCTCGGCGGACAGTGTGGTCAGCCACAGCATGGCAATCATGGTCACGAGAGAACCGGCAATGGGGAAGGCCTTGTACTTGCCGGTCTTGGTCATGCGGATACCGGACCAGATGGAGGTGCCTATCAGGCCCACCATCATGGGCAGCATCAACAGTCCGGAGACGGCGGCGGAGGTGCCCGTGGACATTTGCAAGAATGTGGGCACAAACGCGATGGCGGCAAACATGCCCATGCCCAGCACAAAACCAATGGCCGTGGAGTTCAAGAAGATGGGGTTCTTGAACAGGGACAGCGGGATGATGGGATCTTCTGCCCGGGCCTCGGTGGCGATGAACAGGGCCACGGCTGCGATCATGCCGGCGCCCCAGCTCCACGTTGTTAGTGAAGTCCAGCCACCGGCCTTACCGCCGAAATCGGTGAAGAAGATGAGGCAGGTGGTAGCGATGGACAAGAACACCACACCCATGAAGTCAATCTTCTGTGTGGCTTTCTTGGAGGGCAGCGTCAGGGCAAAGAATGCCACGATGAAAGCGGCAATGCCGATCGGGATGTTGATGTAGAACGCCCATTCCCAGGTCAGGTGGTCTACAAAGTAGCCGCCCAGCAGGGGACCGGCAACGGCGGAGAGGCCGAAGATGGCGCCCAGCGGGCCCATGTACTTGCCGCGCTCATTGGCAGGGACAATGTCTGCAATGATGGCCTGCGAGAGGATCATCAAGCCGCCACCACCCAAACCCTGCATGGCGCGAAAGATCACAAAGCCCCAGAAATCCGTGGCAAACGCGCAACCAATGGAGGCGAGGGTGAAGATGGCGATGGCGGCCAGGAACAGGTTTCGCCGTCCCAGGATGTCACCCAATTTGCCGTAGATGGGCATCACAATGGTGGTGGCCAGCAGGTACGCGGTGGTGATCCACGTCTGGTGCTCTACACCGCCGAGCTTGCCCACAATGGTGGGCATGGCGGTGGAAACAATGGTTTGGTCCAGACTCGAGAGCATCATTCCGGCGATCAGCGCGGAGAAGATGATCCAGATCCTCTTTTGGGTCAACAGGAGGGGTTCCCCTGCTTTGAGTGCAGTACTCATGGAGTTCCTTCAAAGGTGGTGTGTGACAAGGTGAAAAGTTTTTGGGCCGTGGTGATATTCGCGGCGAGGAGGCAGGCGTAGGAGGAGGTGTTGTCCTCGGAAAAGAACGCCATGCTGGCACGCTGTGAACAGGTACCGAAGAGGGCTGCTGCCATGCGCGCCATCGGATCGTCTACGGGAAGCTGTTCGCGTTGGGCTATCAGTTCGGCGAACTCCTGCTCACGGGCATGGGCACTTCCTATCACCTTGATCATGAGCTGGGGTTCTTTTTTCATGGCCGCCAGGAGATCCTGAATGTGTCCCCTGGAGAAGTCCATTTGCTCCGTCATGGCGCAGGCGAGGGTAAATAAATCCTGCACGAGGGTGGTGCTCAATGGCCACGGTTCACCTGCGGGATTGCCTTCGGGGTCCTTGTCCGCTTTTCCGCATGCCAGAAATACAGCCATGGCATCTGCAGGAAATTCATCTTGCAAGTAGCCGATGATGGCGTCTTCCTTGGACGGAAAATAGTTGAAGAACGTCCGGCGGGACACCCCAACTTCTTCACATAACTGCTCTATGGTGAAGCCGTTGAGGCCGCTCTGGGCAGTAAAAATCCGCGCCGCCTTGGTGATGGCGGAGCGGGTTGCCTCGCGTTTGCGGGCGCGCAGGCCGGGGGCCTGGCAGAGTTTTGCACTTTCAGTCACAAAGTAAAAGTTTGCACTATTAACCGCAAAGTGCAAAATCAATACGTGGTGAGCTGTGCCATAGGCTCGCGGCCTTTAGAAACGGCGGAGGGACCCGCTCCATGTAAAGTGCAGCGGGTCCCTCCGTGGCGGTGCTGAGTGTGCGGTGCTTAATGCGCAGTACTTAATGCGCGGTGTGCAGGAATTACTTGGGTGCGCGAGTCATGGCCATGACGTCCAGGCCCTGATCCAGCTGGTCCATGGTCAGTTCGCCGCGGTCCACGAAGCCCAGAGCCAGGACGGCTTCACGGATGGTCAGGCCTTCCTTGATGGCGTGCTTGGCGATCTTGGCGGCGTTCTCGTAGCCGATGTACTTGTTCAGCGGCGTCACAATGGACGGTGAAGCCTCCGCCAGGAAGCGGGCGCGCTCAACGTTGGCACTGAGGCCGTCAATCATCTTATCCGCCATGACACGTGAGGTGTTGGTCAGCAAGCGGATGGACTGCAGCAGGTTCGCGGCCATGACCGGGATGCCCACGTTCAGCTCGAAGGCGCCGTTGGTGGAGGACAGCGCAATGGTGGTGTCGTTGCCAATAACCTGGGCGGCAACCATGATGGCGGCCTCGCAGATCACGGGGTTGACCTTGCCGGGCATGATCGAGGAGCCGGGCTGCAGATCGGGGATGGAGATTTCGCCCAGGCCCGTGTTGGGGCCAGAGCCCATCCAGCGCAGATCGTTATTGATCTTCATGATCGAGTACGCAATGTTGCGCAGCTGGCCCGAGGCCTCAATGAGGCCGTCGCGGTTGGCCTGTGCCTCGAAGTGGTTGCGTGCCTCGGTCAACGGCAGGCCGGTGTCCTGTGCGAGCAGGGCAATGACGCGCTGCGGGAAACCAGCGGGGGTGTTGATGCCCGTGCCAACTGCGGTGCCGCCGAGGGGGACCTCTGCCACGCGGGGCAGGGCGGACTCCACGCGTTCAATGCCGTAGCGGATCTGGGCGGCGTAGCCACCGAATTCCTGTCCGAGCGTGACGGGGGTGGCATCCATCAAGTGGGTGCGGCCGGACTTGACGATGTCCTTGAATTCCTCGGCCTTGCGCTCCAGTGATTCAGCCAGGTAAGCAAGGGCCGGAACAAGATCATTGATCAGGGCGGAGGTGGCCGCAACGTGGACCGAGGTGGGGAACACGTCATTGGAGGACTGTGAGGCGTTGACGTGATCGTTCGGGTGCACCACCTTTTCGGAGCCGGCAGCAGCCAGGGCCTTGTTGGCCAGAGTTGCCAGGACCTCATTCATGTTCATGTTGGAGGAGGTTCCGGAGCCGGTCTGGAAGACGTCGATCGGGAAGTCGCCATCAAACGTGCCGGAAGCTACCTGATCGGCGGCGCCCTCAATGGCGCGGGCCAGCTCAGCATCCAAAACACCCAGTTCGGCGTTGGTGGTGGCGGCAGCCTTCTTGATGCGCGCCAAGGCTGCAATGTGGGCTGACTCCAAGGTCATGCCGGAAATGGGGAAGTTCTCCACAGCGCGCTGGGTCTGGGCACTGTACAGGGCGTTGGCCGGAACCCGGACCTCGCCCATGGTGTCATGTTCAATACGGAATTCTTGTGCGGAGGCCGGGGCAGTATCAGTCATGACATCCACCCTATCGCCGCCGCCCCCAGGTTCGAAAACCCTGCCCGTGTCCACCCGGGGATTCGCGCAGGCCAGCCATTGACGAAAGGCGGGGACAAGAGCGTCACGTACGTGCCGCTCTCGTCCCCGCCTCAGCGTGGGGGGCGCTAAATCTGGGGTACTAAGGCTCGGGTATTAGCCGTGGATGTGGCCGTTGCTGTAGACAAGATCGGCCGTGCCGTCATTGAGGCGGTACGTCAGGCCCACCACTGCTGTGCGCTGGCGGGCAACGGCACTGGCGATAATGGGGGAGTTTTCCACCAGGCGGGCTGCCGTCTGCTTGACGTGCTCTTCTACCATGTCATTGACGGAACTGCCCTGATCCTTGCGCAGTGACGCCAGCACCGAAGGGGTGATGCGCTCCACGAGGTCGCGGACAAAGCCGGCAGGCATCTTTCCCGTGTCCACGGCGGACTTGGTGGCCGTGACAGCACCGCAGCTGTCGTGACCGAGCACCACAATGAGCGGCACATCCAGGTATTCCACGCCGTACTCCAATGAGCCCAGGGCGGTGTTGTCCACAACATGACCGGCCGTGCGCACCACAAAAGCATCGCCCAAGCCGAGGTCAAAGATGATTTCAGCGGCAAGGCGCGAATCTGAGCAGCCAAAGATCATGACGAAGGGGTGCTGATCGGAGAGCAGTGAGGTGCGCCGGGCAGCGTCCTGGTTGGGGTGGTTGGAGGTGCCACTTACAAACCGGGCATTGCCATCCATCAACGTCTCCCAGGCTTGCGCCGGAGTTTGAGGGTGCATTGCGATTGCGATTGCGGTGCTGTTGCCGTCTTCTCCACCGGTCATGAGTTGTTGCCCTTCGTAGTTGAAATGCTGGAGCTGGAGTTGGAGCGTGCCGGTCCGGCGGCGGGGTTGGTGGTGCCAGCCCCAACCGGTGCCGTGCTGCTGACGTTACTTGCCGTTGCTAAGCGAGTCGGTCGCGGCCTTGGCCAGGAAGTCAAAATCGGCGAAATCCGCAGCACCAGTCAAAATGACGGTGTTATCTCCGGAGTTCAAGATCAAGCTGCGGTCCCCTTTAGGTTTATCACGCACTTCCCACTCGTGCCCATTGATGGCCCGAGTGCCCGTAATAGGGGCGTTGGAAGACTGGTCTGCTGTCCACGTGGGGTTGGCCGTGATGGACTGGCGCAAGGCAATGAAAGTGTTACTTGCCGTGACGTAACCAACGTCCCAAAAAGCCACACCATCTGCACCGGCAGGGTTCCACCGAGCGTAGTTGGCGTACCAACCATCGGGCAGAAGCGGGGCCACAGGGGCAAAGCCGGCCGTATCTGCGGCATGCTTGGCAACCGCGGAGACGTCAATGTCCATGCGGTAGTTTTCGGCTTTTTGCTGAGGGTTAAGCCACACAATAGTCAGCACAATGGCGATGGTGGAGAAGATGGCCAAGAGCATGCCAACCAGTGAAGCATTGGCGCGTTTTGCTGCTCCGGCGGCAATGGTGGGCTTGAAGGGCGGGGTAGGGCTGGAATCACTCACCTCCCCATCTTCCCAGATGTGGAGAGCCAAAGCGTCCCGCTGGAGGCGCTGTGGCGCACTTCACGGCTTTTTGTTTCACGCAGTCACCTATGATTGCTTGAGTAGGCAATAAAACGCCAGGACTGCGTGCAAAAGCGCACAGCAAAACTGCGCCTACCTGAACAATGGGGTTTAAACGTGGCTGAAAAAGCAGCACAGATGGATTATTCGCAATTGTCCCGATCATTGGCCGTCGGTGACGATGAGCCGGACCGCAACCTGGCGCTGGAACTGGTCCGTGTAACGGAAGCAGCCGCCATTGCAGGTGGCCACTGGGTAGGTTTTGGCGAAAAGAACCTTGCCGATGGTGCCGCCGTGGACGCCATGCGCTCGCTCCTTTCAACTGTCCACTTCAACGGTGTTGTGGTCATTGGGGAGGGTGAAAAAGATGAAGCTCCCATGCTCTATAACGGTGAAGTTGTTGGTGACGGATCCGGACCAGAGTGTGATGTGGCTGTTGACCCGATTGACGGCACCCGGCTGACCGCCATGGGCATCAACAATGCTCTCGCCGTTTTGGCTGTGGCTGAGCGGGGCACCATGTTTGATCCCTCGGCCGTGTTTTACATGGAGAAGTTGGTGACGGGCCCCGAGGCTGCGGACATGGTTGATCTGCGCTTGCCCGTGAAGCAGAACCTGCACCTGATTGCCAAGGCCAAGGGTGTGAAAATTAACCAGCTCACGGTGATGGTCCTTGACCGTGACCGTCACCAGGGCCTGATCCAAGAAATTCGCGACGCCGGTGCCCGGACCAAGATTATCCTCGACGGCGATGTTGCCGGGGCCATTGCTGCTGTCCGCCCCGGTACCGGTGTTGACGCTCTCATGGGTATTGGTGGAACCCCTGAAGGGATTGTGGCGGCCTGTGCCATGAAGACCCTGGGCGGCGTCATTCAGGGTCGGCTCTGGCCCACTGACGATGACGAGAAGCAAAAAGCCATTGATGCCGGCCACGATCTTGACCGGGTTTTGTCAACGAATGACCTTGTCACCAGCGATAACTGCTATTTCGCAGCCACTGGCATCACTGACGGAGACCTGCTCAAGGGTGTCCGTTACGATAAGGGCCGTGTCCTGACCCAGTCCATCGTGATGCGCTCCAAGTCCGGAACCATCCGCTTCGTGGAGGGCGAACACCAGGCAGCCAAGTGGGAGACCTACGCCCGCCGCGGCTAACCACCAGCTAACGGAGCCGGGTCACGCGGCCTGCGGGACCCGGCACCAGCAGTAGCCGGTAGGGTTGAAGCATGACTTTAAGTGTTGTGCCGTGCCTTGTCCGTGACGAGTGGGATGCCGCTGTGAACTCGCAGCAGGGCCACCCCATGCAACTGTGGGGTTGGGGTGAGACCAAAGCTGCCCACAACTGGAGTGTGGATCATGTTTTGGTCAAGGACGGCCAGATGCTTGTGGGCTCCGCACAGATCCTGCTGCGCTCACTGCCCGTACCCTTCCGCTCGTTGGCGTACCTCGCGAGGGGACCACAGGCGGAGCCGGGCCGGGAGCATGAAGTGCTTGACGCCGTGGGCCGGTATGTGAAGGCCACCCATAAATCCGTGGCGCTGAGCATTGAACCGGATTGGGACGCGGATACCGTGGCCGTGGCCACCCTGCCCGCAACGGGCTGGAGTCCCAGCCCCACCAGCATCCTCATTCCGCGGACCCTCATTTTGGATCTGACCCGCACCGAAGAGCAGTTGCTGGCGGCCATGAGCAAGAAGACGCGCCAGTACATTCGCAAGTCCAGCCGGGAGGCGCTGGTGTACCGCGCTGTTACAGCCGCCGAGCTTCCCCTGTGCATGGCCGTGTACAAGGAAACCGCCCAGCGTGCCGAATTCGGTATCCACGAGGACGCTTATTACAGTGACATTCTGGCGAATTTGGCGCAGGGATCACCCATCTATGGCGCGTTTGACGGCGAGAAACTGGTGGCATTCCTCTGGCTCGCGGCAAGCGAGTCCACCGCGTTTGAGCTGTATGGCGGCATGAGCGAGGAAGGCAGTGTGCTGCGGGCAAACTTCTCCCTGAAGTGGCTGGCTATCCAGGAGATGAAGGCGCGGGGGATACGCCGTTACGATTTCAACGGCCTGCTCAATGACGGTGTTTCGAAGTTCAAATTTGGCTTCGCCGACCATGAGAACATGCTCGCAGGCACCTGGGATCTGGGGCTTTCTCCGCTGTACCCCGTGTTCGCCAAGGCCCTTCCCGTGGCACGCCGCTCGCTCAAGAAGGTCCGCGGACTGCTCAAGCGCTGACGTTCGGGCGCGGTGACTCTCAGGCTGAACCTTGGCGGTCACCCCGCGACGGTGACCGCGAAAATGACTGCCGGTTCACTGCCCGCCTGGGCGCCGGGGTGAACCATCACAGGGTTTTCAACAGCAGGAATGAAGGCGCAGCCACCCCGGTGCAGCGCCATGTCGCTGCGCGGCGAGTCCAGCAGGACGGAGCCTTGCACTGCCAGTACCAGTAGCGGGCCGTTCTGCACCAAGGGGACCGGGGCGGCCCCGGCTGAAAGCTCCACTCGCTGAAGCGCAAATTCGGCGAAGGGCGGCTCCCAGACCTGCTGACCGAGATCCGTGGTGCGGGTGGAGACCATGGGGACCGTGTTGGGGCTAAAGTTCACCGTGTCAAGCAGCTCCGGGACGTCCATATGCTTGGCCGTCAGCCCGCCGCGCAGCACATTATCCGATGACGCCATCACTTCAAGACCCAGGCCGTTCAAGTACGCGTGGATGTTGCCAGCTGGCATGTAGATGGCCTCACCGGGGCGCAGCGATACCCTGTTCAACAGCAACGAGACCAGCACCCCGGCATCTCCAGGATATTGCCCCGCCAGTTCCACCACGGTGCGCAGCGAGGCGGCGCCGTTATCCGGCAGCCCTGCACAAGTGTTGGAGGCGGCGCCCTCACCCGCTGCCAGAGCTGTGCTGTCCGCTGCCAGAGCAGCGGCGGCCAGTTCCACAAGGGCTGTGGTGGCAGCCCCGCCGTCCACGAGTGTTTCAAAGGCGCGGCGCACCACCATGGGGGCAGCCATACGGGAATTCAAGGTCATCTCTAGCTGGTGCAGAAGCTCTGGAACCTGAGCGCCGTGAGCCTCGATGGCTGCCGCCACGGCACGGAAAAGGGCCGCGGCATCGGCGCATGGCCGAAATCCGCACAAGGCCTCGAAAGGTGTCAGAGCCAGAATCATTTCCGGCTTGTGGTTCGCATCCTTGTAGTTGCGGTGCGCGGCGTCGCGCGGAATACCAGCGGCTTCTTCGGCCGCAAACCGTTCCCCGGCCCGCTCCAGCGTGGGGTGCACCTGGAGGGAAAGTGCGGATTCGGCTGCGAGAAGCTTCGCCAGAAAAGGCAACTTCGCACCAAAGTCAGCATGGACCTGCTGGCCCAGCGTCTCAAGTGGATGCTGGGCAATCAGCTCATCAAGGGGCACCCCACCGTCAGGAGTGGAAGCGATCGAAGGGGAGTCAGAGTGGGCGCCCATCCACAACTCCGCCTCGGGACCGCCGCTGGGCGTGGTGCCCAAAAGTGCGGCAATGGCCGTGGTTGAACCCCATGCGTAGTCACGGGTCACGTTCGTCAGAGCAAACATAAAAATTTCTCCTGGTCCAAGACGAGCTGTAGATCGATTGAAAGTTGTGGCCCGTGGCCGGGCCCCGGCACCCGCGTGGGGTGTTTAGCCGGGGGAGCAGGTGCCGTTGTTCGCCAACAGTGACCCCAGCGTGAGATCGTCACCGTTGATGGCAAGTTGCTGCAGGTATTCGGCAGTGATCTCCGGCCCCGAAGAGGGCGCCGCCGGAGTTGGTGCCTGGGCAGCAGGAGCTTCCGGAGCCGGTTCGGCGGGTACTTCCGGGGCAGGTGCTGCAGGTGCTGCCGGCTCTGCCGGTGCGGGCGCCTTGGATGTAGGCGCCTTGGGAGTGCTCGCCGGAGGGTTCAGGAGCTGCTTGACCCGCTGGTGCAGCACCCCAAAGTCCGGATATGTGGGGAAGTTTTTATCGAAATCCGGGGGACCAATAGTCAGGCGGGCCAGCGGGTGTCCCTTGGACTTCAGCGCCAGCGAGACGAAGCTGCCCAACTGTCCGGCAGGTAAGTCTGATTCAACAACCTTTGATCCGGCATCAGCAAGTGCACTGAATTTGGTGAAGATGGTGGCCGGGTCCATCTGGGCCAGCATCGCGGCCTGAATGCACTGCTGGCGCTGGCTCCGGTTGTACTCCAGCACCCATTGCCGGGAGCGGGCAAACCAGAGGGCATGGTAGCCGTCGAGCTTTTGCACACCCGGGGCAATCCAGCCGGTGGGTGGCAGATGATCGCCGGTACCGTTGATGTCATCGCCGCTGATTGGTACCCAGCCGCCCACATTGACTGTGACCCCGCCCAAGGCGTCAATCAAATCGGAGAAGCCAGCCATGTCCACCAGAACATAACCTTGGATACTCAGGCCCAGGATGCCGCCGGCGGCATCCATCATGGCGCTGGCGCCGGGATCCGCCGAACCCGGATACAGAGTGGGGTGGTTGTTAGTGACATCGGTGTAGAGGAAGTTAATGATGCACTGATCCCCGCAGTTGTAGCCATCCGGGTAGACATCCCATAGGGGAGAGCCGGGCTCAAAGCGCGCATTTTGGAAGTTGCGCGGAATGCTGATGGTGGCAGCCTGACCGGTTTTTGCATCAACACTGACCACCATGATGGAGTCCGGGCGCCTGCCACTGCGGTCCTCACCGGCGTCGCCGCCCATGAGGAGAAAATTGTAGCGGCCGTCAACTGGTTTCATATTGGGGCCGGCCGCGAAAATGCTGGTGATGGCATTGCGTCCGGAATTAATGAGAAAAGCGCCGTAGCCCAAGGAGCCGCTGGTCAGCACCATCAAGACAACCACGGCAATACTGATCATGCCGCGCATTCCCGGTGCCAGCAGGCCGGGCCGGATGATGCTCAGGGTGTTCAGGAACATATAGGCCCAGCCCACCGCCACAGCCACCAAAACCACAATGATGAGCAAGGACGGCACGGGGCTGGTAAAAAGATTCAACAGTGTCTCGCGCTGGAGCAAAGCCAGTAAGACGGCGGCAATCACCAAAGCCCAGACCGTGAAGGTACAGCGCAGTGCCAACCGGCCCAGACGCTTATTGCCTGCCACTACCTGGGCGGCGCCAGGAAGTATAAGTGTCAGCAGCAACAAGATCCAGGCCCGCCTCGAACGCACGGGGGCCGAGGCCGGTTCCGGGAAACGGGCAGGGTCTGTCAACGTGGGCGGAGAATTAGAGGGCCGCGAAACCTTGGGACTGCTAAAGCTCATGCTCTTGTGATCACGCCCCGGTCAGGGCGGAAACGGGCCGGGCCATGGCCAGCGGGTACGTGGCGCTTGCCTTCTCCCGCAGGGCTGCTCCCTTGGCTGTGGCCTGGTGGTTGAGTTCCTGAGCAAAAGTTGCCAATTGGGCCGCCAAGGAGGCTGCCAGCTCGTCAGTTCCGGCCGCCAGCATACGCACGGCCAGGAGCCCTGCATTGCGAGCCCCACCGATGGACACGGTGGCCACGGGTACTCCGGCAGGCATTTGCACAATGGAGAGGAGGGAGTCCATGCCATCAAGGGTCTTCAGCGGAACAGGGACACCTACCACGGGCAAAGTTGTGACGGAGGCGAGCATACCGGGCAGGTGTGCGGCACCGCCGGCGCCGGCAATGATGACGCGGATGCCGCGGGAAGCAGCCTGTTGGCCGTAGGAAATCATTTCAAGGGGCATCCGGTGAGCGGAGAGAACGTCAGTTTCAAAGGGGATGCCGAACTCGGACAGGGCCGCCGCCGCAGCCTCCATGACAGGCCAGTCAGAATCTGAACCCATGACAATGCCAACAAGGGGTGTGGGTGTGCTGCTCATGGTTTTACGCTCCGTCTCTAATGATGTTTGCCACGGTGGTGGCGCGGGCACGTACTGCAGTGACGTCGTCGTGCTTGGCACCAATCACATTCACGTGACCAATCTTGCGGCCGGGGCGCACAGACTTGCCATAGCTGTGCACTTTAACGGACGGCTCGGCAGCCAGTGCGGCGGGGTAGGCGCTGAATAAGTCCTGGTTGGCGCCGCCCAAAAAGTTCTTCATGACCACAATCGGCCCGAGCGCGTCGGTGTCACCCAAGGGGAGGTCCAGTACGGCACGCAGGTGCTGTTCGAACTGGCCGGTCACGGCCCCGTCCATGGTCCAATGCCCGGTGTTGTGCGGACGCATGGCCAGTTCATTGATGAGGAAGCCGGGGGCGCGGCCCGGGGTTTCAAACAGTTCGGCGGCCATGACACCTGTCACGGCGAGCTCGTTGGCAATGCGCAGGGCGGCAGCCGCTGCGGCGCTGGCCACCTCGGGCGCGATGTCCGGGGCGGGGGCAATGACTTCATCACACACCCCGTCAACCTGGATGGATTCTGCTACCGGCCAGGCCTTGGCCTGGCCGGACGGCGTGCGGGCCACCAGAGCGGAAAGCTCGCGGGAGAACTCAACCATCTCCTCCACCAGCAGTGGGTTCATGGCCGCAAACCAATCGGCGGCAGCCTCGGCGTCGGCAACGCAGCGCAACACCCGCACACCCTTGCCGTCATAACCGCCACGGGGCATCTTTAGGACAACGGGCCAGCCGTGGCTTTCACCGAAGGCGGCCACGTCTGCCGGTGAGGCCACAGCGGCCCAAGCCGGGTTGGGCAAGCCAAGGCGCTCAATGGCGGCGCGCATGACCAGCTTGTCCTGGGCATTGACCAGCGCATCGGGCCGGGGCTGGACGTTGACGCCCTCCGCGATCAGCGTCTGCAAATGGCTGTTCGGGACGTGTTCGTGGTCAAAAGTGAGCACGTCCACGCCGCGGGCAAAAGCACGCAAAGTATCAAGATCCTTGTAATCGCCCACGGGGGCGTGGGCCACTACCGGCACCGCACACACCTCCGGCGATTCAGCAAGGACGCGTAATTCAAAACCAAGGGCCACGGCTGCGGGGGCCATCATGCGGGCTAGCTGTCCGCCACCCACCACACCGATTACAGGAAAAGTCACAGTCCCCAGCGTACCGAACCTCTGGCCAGATGCATGCTTTGGCCAGTGTTGCTAGGCCTTTATAAGGTGTTTTAGGCAACACACGCACGTCAGTAGTGGAATCTTTGGCTTAGAATTTCACCAGAGGCTGCAGCGAGAATCATCCGTTTTTGGCCAAAATGCCTGACGGAGGACCATGTTTCAAAAGCTTGTAGATCGCATCCAAGGCCTGATGGGCCTCTTTTGGCGTGAAGTGGCAAAGTTCGGTGTTGTGGGCGGTTTTGCCTTCGTTATAGACACCGGAATTTATCTGTGGCTGCTCAGTGGCGGCATGAGCGGGCACCCCACCAAGGCAAAGATCATCTCCGCCGCGGTGGCTACCGTCTTCTCCTGGCTCGCCAACCGTTACTGGACGTTCCGCCACCGCCGCCAAGCCAATGTGCTCCGCGAAGTATTTCTGTTCATCATCATGAACGGTATTGGCATGGGCATTGCGGCAGCCTGTGTATACATCTCGCACTGGGTGCTGGGCTTTGAATCCACCACCGCTGACTTTGTCTCCGGCTCTATCATCGGCTTGGTTCTGGGGACAATTTTCCGGTTCTTCGCCTACAGGTTCTGGGTTTTCACTGACGAGCTGGATCAGGAGCCCGGATATGAGGCTGACCACAGCCTGATTCAGGCTGAACACGAGGCCTGAGTTTCTGCGCTGGCCCCCCGAAAATTAGCCAGCGTAAATTAGCCAGCGTAAATTAGCGCAGCGTAAATTAGCCCAGCGTAATCTGTTCGCTGGCACGCAGGGCGGGAGTATCGGCTACGCCGTCAGCGAGCAAAACTATTGATCCGCCGGCCGCCCAAATACTCAAGGCGTCCCGCACAACGGCGTCCCATCCGTCCCTCACATGCAGCAGGACCCGCTGGGGGGCAAGTGGCAATGGTATGTGCGGCACCGAAAGTAATTCGGCACCTGGGGTGAGCAGTGCTGCATAAGTGGTGGTGCACTCGCTGGTCCCGGTGCTGTGGTGCTGCCAGGCCACGTCCTGTGAGTCAGCGGCGCTGTCGGCAAAGAAAACATCGGCGTGCGAACGCACGTCGCCGGAGTAATCAAGAGTTCGTGGGGGCAGCTCTGACATCCAGCGCATCTGCAGAGCGGGCAGGGCAACGGCCACAACCAGCAGATCACTCTTAGCCCCGGTCAAATGGGTGTGCGCCACGTCCGGCCAGGCTGTGGCGAGAATGTCTGCGTTTGCGGCCAGCTCGGCCCACCGGTGGGTCTCCGCATCCGCTCCGGGGGCATCAGTAGTGCTGGAGATAGTTGTGCCGGGAACCGTGACTGCCTTCGCTCCCACAGCCCACGTGGCAAGCAACCAGACCATGGAACGCCAGTGCAGCGGCAAGTGCAGGGCAACCACGGTACCGGGTTCGGCGTCGAGCTCATCCACCAGATAGTTGGCTGTTTTGGCCACCCAGTTATCTAAGACCCGCCCGGAGAATTCCACCCTTTCGGAGTCCGGGCCGTACCACGTCAAACGGGGTGCTGTGGGGTTATCGGTGCGGAAGGCGTGCAGTAGCTTTTCGGGGGTATTCACAGAGCGGTCCATGAGAGCCCATTTTGCCATGGTCAACACGGAGGTCAACACGGAGGTTAATTCGGAGGTCAACTCGGAGCAGATCTCCACCGAGTGGAGGAAATCCAATTGTTACGTGATGTGCGTTACAAGTATGAAGCTGGGTATTCCCCATGAATTCTCAAAAAACTTCCAATTCTGCCCAAGAACACGGGATTTTGGCGGTTAGAGACCAAAAGACACGAATGTATTGGTATGAAAATGCCGGGCGTGGCGTGCGGGTAGAACCGCACTGGGAGTGGTTATCATCTCCTCCCGGCTTGACGTGGCGGACTTACATGGATGTAATTAGACGCACCAACCGCTGAGTTTGGCACTGCAGTCCGCATGTTGCGGGAACCGGATGGTTGATTGACAGTGTCAGCGGCAACATTCAGGAGGACGATTATGGGGCAAGCGCAGCTGAGTGTGGAGGATTTTCGTGACGACTCGGTAGCGGCGCAAGCTGCAGCCGCATACCGTTCTCGGGGTGTGCCCACCGATTGGTATGTGGACCCTGCAGATCCGGATGCCGCAGAGTTTCATGAGCGTGAAAATCGTCAGGTTTTGGCTGATGCTGCCACGGCGTTCCTGACCGCACATGAGTTGCAGGCACCCACAGAGCCCGCCTTGGATCAGGGACTTTCGGATGTTGAAGGAGCGGACCCTGACCCCATCTGGATCGGCTTGGGCCTGCCTCGTGATGATTTTAGTGACGAAGGTGAACTAGGCTGGCAGACTGACGCCCTGTGCGCACAAACCGATCCAGAGGCGTTCTTCCCTGAAAAGGGCGGTTCAACCCGGGACGCGAAGAAGGTGTGTGGGGCGTGCAACGTCAAAGCTCAGTGCCTTGAATATGCTTTGGCCAATGATGAACGGTTTGGAATCTGGGGCGGCCTGTCGGAGCGTGAGCGCCGGCGGCTGCGGAAGCGAGCGGTCTAATTCTTGAAGCAGTAAAAGTCACGGCCGTTCTGGTTGCCCACAACGGCGGTGCCTATCTACCCGCAGTCCTGGCCGCTTTGGCCGCACAGACACATCAGCCGGATCAGGTGTTGGCCGCAGACGTTGGCTCCACAGATGACTCTGGTGAGTTGCTGCGCAAGGAACTCGGTGAGCGTCATGTGATCTCCCTCGAAGCCCGCAAAGGCTACGGGGCAGCCGTCAATGCAGTGCTCGAGCACCAAAAGCGGCTCCACGGCGCTGCCGTTCTGCCTGCCCGCACAGCGCGCCACGGATCACAGGGACCTTCCGGGGGAGTGGGTGTGCTCGAAGAGGAGCTGCCCACTTGCAACGAATGGATTTGGCTCCTGCAAGATGATGCGGCGCCCGCCCCGGATGCCCTTCAGCTGTTGATTGAAGCCACCGAGCGGGCCACCACGGCCACTGTTGTTGGCTGTAAGCAGCTCGACTGGGAAAACCACAGGCGACTCGTCGATGTGGGGTTGCGCGCCAACAAGTGGTTTGACCGCTTTTCCCTGGTGGGACTCGATGAGCAGGATCAAGGCCAATACGATCACTTGACTGACATGTTTGCCGTGAATACCGCCGGCATGCTGGTGCGTCGAGATGTCTTTGAAAGACTGGGCGGATTTGACCCGGCCCTGCCCGGCCCCGGAGATGACCTGGACTTCTGCGCCCGCGTCCGGATGGCCGGAGACAGGGTTCTCGTAGTACCCGCAGCCCATATGTTTCACGTGGTGCACAGGCCCAACGGCGTAGGTTCAGCCGTGGCTGCCCGCAAGGCAGGCATTTTTCTCAGGCTCAAGCACGCCCCGGCCTGGGGTGTCCCCTTGCTGTGCATTGGCACGTTCTTCTCCGCTATTTATTGGCTCTTGGCAGGATTTGTGCTGAAGGCGCCCGGTCATGCCGTGCGGATGTTCATCGCCACCTGCGCGGGCCTGATGCATCCCCTCGCGTTGCGGCGCAGCAGGGCTTCCCTAGCCGCCACCCGAACCCAACGCCGCTCCGTCCACAAGGGTCTGCACGTGCCAGAACGGACGGCAAGGGACCACCTGAAAATGCTCCGTGAATCCGTTGGCCCGGAAGAGCACAGCTCCGAGGACATTCTTGAAGGTCCCTCTCTTTTGGAACCCACGGGAGAAAGTCACAGGGAAAATGTGACCCCGCTGGCCGCCACCAGAACGGCACCCATCATCAGTGGGCTCGCCTTGGTAGTGGTGCTGGGGGTGCTCGCGCTTGTGGCGCTCTCACGGTTCCTTGGAGTTCCGGCTTTGATGGGCGGGGCCCTGCTGCCCCTCTCCGCTGATATTGGCAGCATCTGGAGCCATGCCACTGATTGGTGGATTTCTCTCGGATCGGGCATGCCCGGCCGGGGCAATCCCTTCAACTTTATTTTGTTTTTGCTCGGCGCACTGGGCGGAAACGCTTCGCTGAGCGTCCTGTGGCTCGTGCTGTTGGCCCTACCGCTGTCAGCCTTCACAGCTTGGCTGGCAGCCGGTGCGTTAACTCTGCGCCGCTGGCCGCGCGTGGTTGCGGCTCTGGGGTGGGCAGGTGCCCCGGCACTGCTGATCGCACTGGGCCAGGGCCGCGTGGGTGCCCTCCTGGCCCACATCCTGATTCCCATCGTCATGCTGGGAATGATCCGCGCTGTCGGTGGCGCGGTAAGCCCCGAGAGCGTTCCGGGCACCGTGGAGGGTGCCCTCCCCAGCACCAAATCCGCAACAGCGAAGTCCGCAACCTCTAAGTCTGCAGTGTTCAAGCTTGGCCGGCCGGGCGTGGGCGGCAACCCCTCGTGGACTGCCGCTGCCGCTGCGGGCCTTGCCTTGGCCGTTGTGTGCGCCGCTGCGCCGAGCCTGTTTGTGGTGGCCGTGGTGGGTGTACTGGCCGCAACCGTGCTTCTGGGACGCCGGGGTAGGACCATTTGGTGGTCCTTGCTGCCAACGGCCGCTCTCTTCTTGCCTTTTGTTTGGTCTGCCTGGGAAAATCCCCGTGCGCTTCTGGCCGATCCGGGGCTTCCCCTCGCGGCAACTCAGGGCCCTCTCTGGCAACAGATCCTTGGTTTCCCGCTTCAGCTGGACACTGTTGAAGGCGTCCTCGGTTTGGGTGCAGCGCCCTGGCTGACCGGCGTTTTCGTGGGAATCATTGGAGTGCCGGTAGTGGCAGCGGCCGTGATTGCCCTGTTGCTTCCCCTGCGCCGCGCCGCCATGGTGCGCAGCCTGTGTCTCCTTGCCCTGTTGGCGCTGGGGGTTTCCTACGGCGGTAAGCTCCTGGCTGTTGCGTTCGACGGCGGTACCCTCGTCACCGTGTTCAACGGTCCCGCTGTTTCCCTTGCATTCTTCGCCTTGCTCGGGGCTGCTCTGGTGGGCTTTGACGCAATTCACCGTCAGGCCTATGAACCGTCCCGTACCTCTAAGGAGCGGCACCCGGCTGCGAAGGCTACCGCCGTGGTGCTCTCAGTGGTGCTGGTGGCAGCGCCGGTGGCGAGCCTCGGTGCGTGGACAGTGCAGCAATTCTCCTCCGACCACTCGGGTGCGGCGCTAAGTGGTCCGTTCCTGCTGGAAGGTGCCACAGCCGGGACCATTCCGGCCACGGCAGCTGACCGCGGCACAGGTCCTGAAGCCAGCCGCACCATTGTGCTCACGGTCCGCCCTGACGGCAGCATTGACGCGGCACTCATGCAAGGTGCCGGAACAACTTTGGACTCGCTCTCAGGAATTTCCGCAGCAGCACGCATCACGGGTGCGCCGGGGAACGAGGCAATTCTTGCCAGCGATGCGCCAACACAGATTTTGGAGTCAACGGTGGCCGCCCTGGTGTCCAAGTCGGGCATTGACCCCCGTAACCAACTGGTGGATCTGGGCGTAGGATTCGTGGTGCTGCGTCCCGGTGACACAGCCGCTGAGCTACTGGCCAGCGAACTTGAAGGGGTTCCCGGGCTCAATAGCGTTGGACCCACCGAATCAGGGTGGTTGTGGCGTGTTGCACCCAGCTACACAACGGCGGGTGACACTGACGTTGTGAATCGTGTACGGCTGGTCGCTGCGGGTGGAAAAGCTACTTCTCCCGTGCCATCGAACGGCCTCGGTGTGAAAAGTGCCATTGCTGCCGGGGCACCTGGCCGCACTGTGGTGATGGCAGAACGTGCAGACTCCCAGTGGCAGGCCTGGCTTAACGGCAAGCCGCTCAAGCCCGTCACCGCAGGCTGGGCTCAGGCCTTTGAGCTACCTGCTAGTGCCGGAACCTTGGAGATTCGCTATATTCAGCCACTGGATGCAGTGTTTACCATTGTCATGTTGCTGATCTTCGGATTGACAATCCTGTTGGCAGTTCCCGTCCGGGCCCGTCGTGGCCGCACCGGTGCATACCGGGATGAAGCATCGTTGCAAAGGGTTGGTAGACGTGCCTGAAAATAAGGACAACAACGTTGAGGCTAACTCGGCTGATAGTGAAACTCAGGGCGAAAAGCTCATCGAGACCCCGCTGAGTGAACCAGCCGTTGACCCCAAGGCTGCCGCTTCAGCTGAGAAAGCCGCCACGGTTGACGCCAAGGCTGTCGCTTCGGCTGAGAAAGCAGCCAAGCCCGCCAAGGCTGAGAAAGCCGCCAAGCCCTCCAAAGCCGAGAAATTCGAGAAGGCCGCCAAAGCAGCCAAAGTCGAGAAATCCGAGAAGCCCACCAAGGCTGAGAAGGCGCAGAAAGCTGCTACCCCGCGAGGTAGGGCTACCCGGAAGGCCGCGCGCCGCTGGCCGGCCATTGTGGCCGGCGTGGCCACGGCGGCTGTGGCTGTTGCCGTAGTGGGTGCCGGCAGTTTGTTCCCTGGCGTGGATGCCACCGCCGTGACGACACCGAGCCCGCATGTACTTCCTGTTGGCGAATCCATGGCGAACTGTCAAGGTCCCACTCAACTGCTGGCCGGTTCCGCAGCAGGGGCCGATCCGGAGTTTTCGCCAAGTTCTTCAGGCACCAAGACCTCCGTCAACGCCGTGGTGCTCAGCAGCGCTGCGGGAGACATCCCGGGATCGCAGATTCAGGGGCTGGACGGCAAGTTCTCCCCTCTGGCTGTCCTGGCCAAACCATCAGCAACCTCTGCTTCAGCTCAGGCTTCGGCGAGTGCGCCGGTGCTGAGCGGTGAACCAAAAGCCCGTGCCGAAGTATTGATCGGGAAAACCGTGGCGGGCCCGTCGGTGCTTCGTCTTGACCCGCTCGGCCCCGAGAGTTCACAGGGGAGCGGATCTGTCATCGTTGAGGCCACTGACGGTGATCTTGCCGGGCTAGCGGCTGCCACCTGCCAACAGCCAAGCAATGAAGTCTGGCTTACCGGGGCGAGCACCATGGTGGGACGGACCGCAATCCTTGCTTTGGCTAACTCCTCCCTGAGTCCCGCTACTGTTTCCCTTGAACTTTTTGGTTCAGATGGACCCGTGCAGTCAGCAGGCAGTAAGGGATTGGTGGTTGCGCCGGGAACTGTGCGCTCCGTTGTACTGTCAGGCCTTGCCCCGGACTCGGACGCGCTCAGCGTCCATGTCAAGAGTGTGGGAGGCCCCGTCAGCGCAGTGATTCAGCAGTCGGTGCTCCGCGGTCTGACCCCGGGCGGGATCGATTATTTGGCGCCGGTCCAAGCACCGGCCAGCTCATTGGCCATTGCGGGCGTGCAGGTTCGGTCCGTGGCGGAATCCGCCAAGATCACGGCGCAGAATGATTACGCAGATGCCGATACCGCATTGATGGTCACGGTACCTGGGATAAAGGACGCGGTCCTGGAGGTCAAGGCCTTCGGCAAAGACGGCCAGGTGGCCCTGCCCAACGGAGGCGTTTTGAGCGCCGCCGCGGGCAAGGTCAGTACGCTCTCTCTGGCAGGGCTGCCCGAGGGCAGCTATTCACTGGCCATCACAGCGGACACCGCCGTTACGGCCGCTGTGCGGCTCAGCAGCTTCACCAAGCCAGGGGCCGCCGTAGACTTCGCCTACGCTCCATCCTCGCCCCGGCTGGGCGAGACCCATCTGATGACCTTGCAAAATGATGTTGATACCAGCTTGGTGTTTGCCGCCTTTGAAGGCAGCGCCACTATCAATTTGGTGCCCGTTTCAGCAAGCGGTGTCTTGGGTCAGGGCAAGGACGTGGAGGTACGGGCTGGCACCTCGGTAGCCGTCAACGCCAAGAAACTGCTGGGTAGTGAAAGCGTTGCCGTGATAGCTTCCGTCTCGGGTGCACCGGCCTTCGGCTCACAAGTACTCGTCAAGGATGGGGGCGCCGGTATTGCCGTGCTGCCGCTGGCCCAGTCCTCCGCCGGAACCCAAGCAATCAATATCAGCACCCGGTACTAGAGCGCCCCCGTTCAGTTGAGCTGGTCAGTTGCTCCCGGTCAGTTGCCCCGGTAACGCCGGAACAAGGGGTCAACTGCGTCCGGATCAATATTGAGAAGGCCAGCCACTTGCTCCACCAAGACCTCGTGCACCAGCTCCCGCACTTGTCCGGCAGTATCGCAGAGCGCTTCCACCGGGTGGCGGTAAATGATGATGGCGGGCGGTTCCCCCTGGCGGCCGTCAGCTGCGGGGAGGGCGGCGAGATACTTGCCCAAGGGCGCCTGCGCTCCGGAAGCGAGCAGGGCCTCCAACTGATCGGGAACTTCCTCCACCAGGTATTCCACCGTGGCCAGTGCCTCGGGCCACAAGGTGCGAAGGCGTTCGGCGGAGTCCACCACCAGGTCATCAAACTTCTCAGCACGGGTCCGCGAGGCGGGCAAGGCGGCAGCTAAGAGCGGGCCACGGCGCCCCCTGCCATGCCTGTCACGGCGGCGCCGCTGAAACGTACGGGCCGCCGGGTTTGGTGCCGCAGTAGCATCGGATTCCTGCAGATCAAGTGAGATCTGGATCGAACGCTCGCCATGAATTGCCTTGAACTCCATCATTTCACTCTAGGCCGCGGGCTCGCGGAGGGGAAATATCCTCGCGGGAAGGGTAGTGTTGGCAAACGTGGGTATCCTTCGTCAATGCACCAGATCAGCCTGCCGGGAAACGGCCGTGGCCACTTTGACGTACGTTTATGCGGACTCAACGGCTGTCCTGGGTCCTCTGGCCACATTTGCAGAACCACATTGCTACGATTTGTGTGCCAAACATTCCGCACGCCTCACGGCCCCGCGAGGGTGGGAAGTTATCCATCTGGCACGCTCAGATAAGCCACCAGCTCCGGGCCCGGATGATCTGCTGGCACTGGCCGACGCCGTCCGGGAAGCCGCGAATCCAGGCCCGGAAAAGGCCACTGGCGTGAGCGCAACGCGGAGAGACTACCGGGGAGCCCTGGAACCGCCGTCGCACCTGCCCTCATATTCGGGACCCCCCAGCCGCCGCGGGCACCTTCGCATCCTGGAGGACTAAACTCCTAGAAGCTGAGTCCGCAGCTCACGGCCCACCGTCAGGGCAGTAACCGAAAACTTCCCCTAAAAAAGTGAAATGGAGTGGCACCGGCCATGGCAAAGATAAACGAAGGCCTCTTGGCGTTGCTGCGTTGTCCCGTCACCAACTCACCACTGATCCAGGTGGGCGAAGAATTACTGAGCACAGCCAACGGTGAGGGCGGCACGCTCGTGCGGTACAAGATCGATGAGGGGATTGCGCTGCTGCTCACCCCCGAACAGCTCAGCCCCGAACAGCTCACCGCCTAGCAGCTCACTGCTTAGCAGCTCACTGCTTAGCGCACCGGGCCAGCCAGTGCCTGTGCTTTCCTATCATCAACCAAGCGAGAAGTTCAGTGACGAAGGGGTGGGCCGTGGTGTCAGCGTGGGAGAACATTGGGAGCTTCGTGCGGCGCCGGAGGGCTGAAAACCCCGGACCCATGACCCTTGACGGCACCAATTCCTATATTCTGACCGCTCCCGGGGCATCAGGGGTGGTTGTGGTGGATCCCGGCCCGCTCCAGGAGAGGCATCTTGGCGAGTTGGCAGCGGCCGGTTCAGTAGAGCTGATCCTGATCACCCATCACCACGGGGACCACACCGACGGCAGCGCCCGGCTGCATCAGCTCACGGGTGCCCCTGTCCGGGCGGCCTTGCCCGCCTTTTGCCATGGCGCGCAGGCATTGCACGACGGCGAGATCATCCAGGCGGGCGGCCTCACACTCGAGGTCCTCGCCACACCAGGACACACCAGCGATTCGCTGTGTTTTGTTGTCACAGATCCACTAGCGAGGGATTCCTTCGGGCAGGGCGCCGGCACGGTTGTTCTCACCGGAGATACCATCCTCGGCAGCGGCAGCACAGTGATTTGCCATCCTGACGGCAAGCTGGGGGATTACCTGGACTCCCTTGCGGCCTTGCGCAGGCGCGGCGCGCGAGTTAACGGAGCTGGCGTTACCGGCCCTGTTGCAGGAGCTGGCGTGGCTGCGCTGCCGGGCCATGGCCCGGTGCTAGGAGACATTGCCGCAGCGGCACAGGCCTATGAGGAACACCGGGCTGTGCGCATTGCAGAGGTTCGCAACGCCGTGGAACTTCTCGCCAGCATCGGGACGGCAGAGCCAACTGCCGCGCAGGTGGCGGCGATTGTGTACAAAGATGTGCCGGAGCATCTGCAGGGTGCGGCGTATTTGTCCGTGGAAGCACAGTTACTGTACCTGCGCGGTTAGCCGCCCCGGACATCTGCCGCTGGGGTCTAGACTTCACTTCCCATAACAACCCCATAACACCGCGGCCCTCTGGGCTTGGCGCGGCTCGCTGGCACGCAATCGTGGCGTAAAATTGTATCCGGCACTAGTGGTGCCACGATAGCGGACATTGGAATTAGTCCACCGAATGGGAGTTTGCATGGCTGAGTTGGATGAGACCAGGAATCGTCGCAAGGGATTGCGAGTTGCCTTGATCTCCTTGCTCGCTTTGGGCTTGGCTTTATCCGGTACAGGGTGCTCTGCAGTGGGCGAAAGTCCCGCCCCCGGTGCCGCTGAAACCAGCACGGCCACCACGGCACCACCCTCCACCACCCCCGCTGTTCCGGTGCAGACGTTGGTCAGCCCCGCAACAGGAACCGTCTCCGTAAACCCTGCCACTGAAGTAAACGCCATGGTCACCAATGGCACGGTGGCCAAAGCCGTCCTGGAAGAACAAGCAACGGGCACCCCGGTTGCTGGTGAACTGGTGGTGAGTAACCGTAAATGGATTTCCAAAGAACCTCTGAAATTCGGCACCGATTACGTCTTTAGTGTTACGGCCCAGGACACCGCAGGCACCAAGACCACCACGTACAGTTCGTTCTCCACCGTTGCCGCCTCACATGAGGCTGATGCCTGGGTATACCCGGCTGAGGGTGCCACTGTTGGAGTGGGGCAACCGCTCGAATTCAACTTCAGCGAACCAGTCATCAATAAGGAAGCCGTAGAGAAGGCCATCACCATCACCAGCAGCACGGGCCAACAGGGCGCGTTCCGCTGGTACTCGGATACCAAGGTTCGCTACCGCGGCGCTGACTACTGGCCTGCCAACAGCAAACTCACGGTGCAGATGGCACTGTTTGGCACCGATATTGGCAACGGCATGATCTACAACGCCAACAAAAGCTACGAGGTCAACATTGGCAACAAGGTCATCATGGAAGCGGATGCGGCCAACATGTCCGTCAGCATTCTCATCAATGACCAGGTAGCCAAAACCTTCCCGGCATCCATGGGCGATGAAAGGTTCCCCTCAGCCTCCGGGTTCATGGTGATTACCGCTGATAAGCAGCGCTACGCCACCTTCAAGGCATCAACCATTGGGCTCAAACCAGGGGATCCGGGCGACTACGGCTCCGTGGACGTGGAATTCGCCACACGGCTTTCCAACAGTGGCATCTTCATCCATCAAGCCACCCCCTATGCCATTCCCTACCTGGGCGTCACCAACCTCTCACACGGCTGCATTGGGCTCTCCCATGAAGGCGCTGGCTGGGTCTTTGAGAATATGCGCCCAGGCGATCTTGTCCACACGGTGGGCACACCCAATGACACCATCCATCCCACGGATGGTTACGGCGATTGGAACTTCGCGTTCAAGGACTACGCCTCACGCTAAGGCAGCCCCTCACGTAAACGCAGCGGCAGGCTACTTCCCGCCAACCCCGTGATCTAGCCCACCCCGTGGCGCCCTAGCGCACTACTGATAGCCGCTGCCCGCGCTGCTGCCGCATCCATGCGGCGGTATTCGCGGTCTCGACGCTCTGCGATGAGTGAGGCGAGGAATACTGTGGGATCGGTTCCGGGAGCCGGAAGAGGCGCCACGTGGGCACTGGCTTCACTGGCCAATTCCATGGCCAGGGCAAAGCGGGAGTTCCCGGCCATGGCGCTTCCTTGACGCAGGAACAAGGAGATGCGCCGCGCCAGAGGATCGGGAAGCCGGCCAATATCGGCCAACGCGGCCCATTGTGCCAGTGCGGGGGCCACTGAAACCTGCAGGGGCACGCTCTTGGGAGCGCGGTCTCGGATGGCGTAAGTGCCGGCAAGCATGTCACCGAGCCGCTTGGACTTGTCATTGAACAATGAAACCAGGCAGGCCACCGAACCCAGCGTGAGGTAAATTTCCAGCACCGCCAGCAGTGCCCTAACCAAGGCGTGCCGGAAGCGGATGGAACCGCCGTCGTCGCGCACCACACGCAGCCCCATAACAAGCTTTCCCAGCGACTTACCCCGGCTCAGCGTCTCCACCGTGATCGGGACAACCACAAGCAAGCCCACCACAATAGCCAAAATGATGGCACGCGCTGCGGCCGGATCCAGCATGAATGCCACCTGGCCCAGTAAAACGAACAAGCCAAACGCCACAGCCAGCGTGACTGTCAGGTCAATGGCCGTGGCCACGGAGCGGGCAGCGAAGGAAGCGGGGCGAAGTTCCAGGACAACGGCTTCACCGGTGATAATTGCGGACATGAAAACAGTCTATCCACGCCCTGGGACCTCGGCCCTATATGCTGGTGCGGATGGACATGGATGCCTTTACCTCGGTACACCGCCCGCAATGGGAGCGGCTAAATACGCTTGCCCGGAAACGGCGATTGAGCGGTGCCGAGGCGGATGAACTGCTGCATTTGTATCAAAGCGTTTCAGGACATTTGTCCCTCATCCGCTCCCTCACGGCTGAAAGTGCTCTCTCCGCCTCATTGTCAGCAACGTTGGCCAACGCCCGGACTCGGTTTACGGGCGCGCGAAGCAATATTTTTCTTGATATTGCAACGTTCTTCGTTGTAGCCCTGCCGGCAGCCTTCTACCGGCTGCGCTGGCTGACGGTTATTATTGGCGGCGTTTTTATTCTCATCGCCTCCCTCTTTGCGCTGTGGGTGGCAGGGGATCCGGCCGTACAGGCGGCTCTGGGATCTGACGCGGAACTGCAGCAGCTGGTCAATCACGACTTTGTGAACTATTACTCGGAAAATCCGGCAGCCTCCTTTGCCGGCGCCGTCTGGACCAATAACGCCTGGATTGCTGCCCAGTGCGTGGCCTTCGGGATCACCGGGGCCTTTGTGCCGTATCAAATTTTCATGAATGCCCAGAACGTTGGTGTCACCGCCGGAGCCATGTTCGCCTATGGCAAGGGTGATGTTTTCTTCAGCTATATTCTTCCGCACGGTCTCATGGAACTGACAGCCATCTTCATTGCCTCCGCCGCAGGACTGCGGATATTTTGGGCTTGGGTGAGCCCTGGGCCCCGCACACGGCTGGATTCGCTGGCCCGTGAAGGACGTTCGCTCATGACGGTGGCCGTGGGATTGGTCTTCGTCTTGTTTATCTCCGGCCTCGTGGAAGCTTATGTCACACCAAGCCCGCTTCCTGTGTGGGCCAAAATCACCATTGGCGCACTGGTTCTTGGGGCGTACTGGGCCTACACCCTGATATTGGGCCGCAAGGCGTTCCTTGCAGGGGAGTTGGGTGACCTTAACCCGGACGACGCCGGAGCCACCATCCGCTCGTCCTAGTAGTTGCGTCAGGCTAATAGATGCTTGCCGCAGGCCTCCCCAAAATCACCCCGTGGGTGCAAGATGGGGATATGGGTGATGACACTGCAGGCCAGGACAACGGACTGTTGCAGAACACGGGGTTGTTCCAGACCACGGTGCAACAGGGGAGCGCGGATCAACTCATTCCACCGCACCCGTGGCGGCGTTTTGTGGCATTGGGAGATTCCTTTACGGAAGGCCTGGATGATCCGGAACCGGGCAGTCCCGGCGGATATCGAGGATGGGCGGACCGTGCAGCGGAGGAGTTGAGTGTGGGAGTGCCAGATTTCGCCTACGCAAACCTGGCCGTCAGGGGGCAACTACTGCACGAGGTAATTGACACCCAAGTGGGTCCCGCCCTGGCGCTGACACCAGATCTGGTCTCATTTCAAGCAGGAGGCAACGATCTCTTTCACACCGGTGCGGACCCTGACAAGCTGGCCGCTCTTTTAGAGGGAGCCGTGAGCCGCCTGCGCCTGCAGGGAGTGAGCGTCCTGATCTTTGTTGGGCCGGACTCCGGGCGCTCCACCGTCATGGGCCAATTCCGTACGAAGATTGCCATCTTCAATGAAAATATGCGCAGCATCGCCGAACACCACGAGTGCCTTGTGGCCGATTTGTGGGCCATGAAGGAACTACATGATCCGCGCATGTGGAGTCAGGATCGGCTCCACCCGTCAGCCCTGGGTCACCACGCAGTGGCGGCTATGGTCCTAGAAACGCTGGGTGTGCCGAACTCCCTGAAGCCACTGACGCCCAAACCGCTTCCTGTGACAAGTTGGCGGAAAGCGAGAGTCGGTGACATCGCGTGGGCCCGGAACTATTTGATGCCCTACGTACTCCGAGGAATCCGGCACGAGTCCCCGACAGGAGGATTCGGTGCCAAACGGCCTGTGCCGGCACCCCTGCAGAGTGTCCCGCTTTCCAGCCGGGGCCGCCTCTTTGGTGAGGCTGGTCCACCAGATGCGGGAGCGGCACCCAAGCCTGAAAAAGAACCAGAGTGACAGTTTGGCATCGTCACGGGGTGGCAGTCACCGGGTGGGACCGCCTGCCGGTATCGTTTGGACTTGTGAGCGAGAATTCAAAGCCCCAGGACTCAGTGACACCCGAAGATGCTGTGACACGCCAAGATGCTGTGGCACGCCAAGAAGTTGGGGCGCAGGCCCAACAAGGCAGTCCCGCCGCCGGCAGCGCTGATACCAAGGCCGCTGATACCAAGGTTGCTGCCAGTGAGGCCGCTGCTCTTGCGGAAAAGGCCCGTGCTCGGCGCGTGGCGGCACCTGTTGGCGAGAGCTCGGTCTCACGGATCAAAATAGAGCAAGTTGCTCACCAGGAACCCATGCGGGCGGCATCGCGGATGCCGCAGTTGCCCAGTGACGAGGAAATCGCCGCAGCACTGGCTAAGAGCGCGGCCGTGGCCGAAGCCGTGGCTGGTGGCACGGGGACACCAGATGTACAGGGCGAGGACAGTGCCGTTGTGCGCCCCTCGGCTGAGGAACAGGCAAAGCGCAAGGCTGCCAGAGACAAGGCCGTCAATACAAAGCCAGTACTGACACGGGTATTTCAGGTCATCATCGCAGTTTTCTATCCCATCGTGCTGCTGGTACTAGCCATCAGGCTGGTCACCACCTCCACGTTTTTGTGGATCGAGTACCACCGCCCCGGGTTCCCGATCGACTCTTTTGGGTTCAGCACCGAGGACAGGCTCACCTACGGCTCCTACACCGTGGACTACCTGCTCAACTTTGCCCCGCCCCGGTACTTGGGTGACCTGGTCAACTCCATTGGCAACCCCTTGTTCCTGACCCGGGAAGTGGGGCATATGGCAGATGTGAAGACCGTTATTGTTATGGCCTTCCTCAGCGCCCTGCTCCTGGCGGTCATCATGGCTATTGGCGTGATATATCTTTCGCGGCGTAGCTTCGGCGGCAATCGCCGGGCTTTTTTCGCAGGCTCGATCGCCACTTTGGTCTTGATCATTGCTTTGGGTGTTTTTGCCGCAACCGGCTGGGAAGGGTTCTTTACTGACTTTCATAAGATTTTCTTCGCCCAAGGAACGTGGACGTTCTACACCGACGACACCCTCATCAGGTTGTTCCCTAGCCAATTTTGGTTGGATTCCGGCATCTTCATCGGTGCCTTTGTCCTAGTGGTCTCGTCGCTGACGTTAGCCTTCACCTGGCCAACAAGAGAGCGCCGCGTGGCCGTCATTGCGGCGCAACGTCCCGGCCGCCGCGCGGCATAGCTGTGCAGCAAGCCCGCTACGGCAGCCAATAGCGCCAAAAGTAGATACTGCCAGCGTGGCGAACGGTAGCGATAGTACCTCTTTTCATAGGAAAGCCGTCGAGGCCGTTTTGCCATCAATTGACAGCCTCCTTAGCCAGGCTCTGGCGCTGTGCCGGGCACAATGTCATTCAGTAATCATGGCCACCCACGGTTCGGGCGCTAGTAAGCCTCATGCCAGTAAGTCATATATCAGTACTGGGTTTGAAAGCGGGCAGGCCTGGGAGGGCATCAGAGAAGCCAGGCTGTGACAAAAAGCGTTTCATGGGGCCCAACATTATTTCTGAGGTAGTTCTGTGGTCCAAAAGGTTAGGGGTCTCACAATTGGTGAAGAAGTGTGATAGTCGGATCCGGAGGTATTTGGGAGACAGCCGTTAGCAGGCCACAACCCCACCCCGCTAACCTTCGCTGCTTCCCAGTCCACCCGCCGGCTGGCTCGGCCGGTGAACGTCATGAAAAAGGCGGTGGTTAGATCCAGCTGGGCAGCCACATGTGTTGACGCCATTGTTCTTGCGGGATAATCTCCGCCGCCCAAATGGGGTAAAAGAAGGCGCTCAGGGCTACTACGAGGACCAGGAAGATCCCTACGATGATGGCGCCTTGTTGACGACGCCAGGGAGGGTCGGAAACCTTGCCCAGGACCATGCCCAAAACCAGCACCAGAGCCAAGATCATGAAGGGTTCGTAGGCAATGGCGTAGAAGAAGAAGATGGTGCGCAGCGGGTAGAAGATCCACGGCAGGAAGCCGGCAGCGAATCCGGCCAGGATGGCCCCGGCACGCCAGTCGCGTTTGATGGCCCACACGCCCACCAGGAACAGGATGGCTAAGGTCCCGCCCCACCAGATCAGCGGGTTGCCCACGCTGGTGACTGCTGCAGTGCATTTTGCCACTACGCAGCCGCCGTCACCATTCTCATAGTTCTTCACATAGAAAGAGGTGGGGCGGCCCATGACCAGCCAGGACCAAGCGTTGGCCTTGTAGGGGTGATCAGAACCCAAACCGGTGTGGAAGTTATAGGCGGTGGAGTGGTAGTGCCACAAGGAACGCAGCGAATCCGGGATCCAACCCCACACCGTGGAGGGATTCTCGCCAGCCCAATTCCTGTCATACGCATCCTTGGACATGAACCAGCCGGTCCAGCTAGCCAAATACGTTGCAGCCGCCACGGGAACCATGCTGACAAAGGCAACAATGCCGTCCTTCCAGATAGCACCCATCACCCAATACTTAATGCCGGCGATGCGGCGGGCATTCATATCCCAAATAACGCTCATCAAGCCAAAAGCAGCCAGGAAAAACAAACCTGACCATTTGGTGCCAATGCACAGGCCCAGAGCTACGCCGGCGGCCAGCCGCCACCAGCGGATGCCCAGCCACGGCCCATAGAGGAGCTCCTTGGCCGGGACCAAGCCGCCGGGGCCGGCGAGGATGGAAAGCTTCGCAGCCAGCCGCCGTCGTCCATCATCACGGTCCATGATGATGGCGCCAAAGGCGGCGAGGGCAAAGAACATCACAAAGATGTCCAGCAATGATGTTCGGGACTGGACAATGGCATGCCCGTCAACCGCGAACAGTAGCCCGGCCGTGGCGCCCAGAATGGTGGAACGGAACATCTTCTGAGCAATCAATGCCAGCAGGAAGATGGATACGGTACCCACCAAGGCTGCAGAGAACCGCCAACCGAACGTGCTTTCCGGGCCGAAGAGCCACATACCAAAGGCAATCATCCACTTGCCCACGGGAGGGTGCACCACATATTCGGGGGTGGTCTCTAGGCTGGTAAAAATGCCTTGGTTGAAGAGGTCGTTGGCCTTCTCCGCCCAATTTCGCTCGTAGCCGCTTTGTAAGTAGCTGTAGGCGTCCTTGACGTAGTAGGTCTCGTCAAAAACTAACGACGGAGGCTGGCCCAGACGTAGGAAGCGCAGCAGTCCACCTACCAAGGCGGTCAAGGCAGGCGCCAGCCAAAACCAAAGCCGCAGGCTCGCCGGGGTAGTGGAAAAAGAATAGCGTGCACCAAGCAGCCGTGCGCCAAGAGCCGAGCGGGTAAAAGCTTGCGCAGGGTCTCGCAGCCACCGCAGCGAAGAAACTCCCGTGCCCGCCGCGGGCACCGGAGCCTCCACTGCCGGATCAGCCGTGACCGAGTCAGCGCTTACCGGGAGAGCAGAGCTGTCCGCCTGGGGATCAAAGGTGGTGGGGTTCTCCGGGGCCGCCGGGGCGGTATCCATAGCTTGGGGTTGCACGGAGTCAATGCTACCCAAGTGGGCCCAGAAGCTGGGGCGCACTACGCTGGTGTCATGGAAGATGACTTTGGCACAAATCCGGCACCCGCACATGACGACTCGGAAACAACCGAAGAAACCCTCGATTCAAGCCTTGCGCCTCCTGCGCTCCCCGGGGAGGGGTACATTATTCTGGCCGCAACACCCATTGGAAACATGGGTGACGCCTCAGCTCGGCTGATTGCCTGGTTGGGTGCTGCAGATATTGTTGCCGCCGAGGACACCCGCCGGCTGCACCGGCTGGTGACCAGCCTGGGCGTCAAGGTGGGCGGGCAGATCATCAGTTACCACGAACACAATGAGGCCGTGAAGACCGCCGAGCTGCTGGCTCAGGTACAAAGCGGCAAGACACTTCTCATGGTCACCGATGCAGGGATGCCGTCAGTGTCCGATCCTGGCTTCCGGCTAGTGAGCGCGGCAGTTGCCGCAGGTGTAAAGGTGACAGCTGCTCCGGGACCGTCAGCTGTTTTGACGGCACTGGCCCTCTCAGGTCTACCCACGGATAGGTTCTGTTTTGAAGGATTCCTGCCGCGTAAGTCAGGGGAGCGGGCGGCGCGCCTGCACGAACTTGCGCTGGAAAAGCGCACCATGGTGTTTTTTGAGGCCCCGCACAGGCTCGAAGCCATGTTGCGTGCCCTGCACACAGCTTTTGGGCCTTCCCGCCCCGGCGCCGTATGCCGGGAACTGACCAAGACCTATGAAGAAGTAATACGCAAACCCCTCTCGGGACTGCTGGAATGGGCTGAAGAAAACCAGATTCGCGGCGAGATCGCCATTGTTGTTGGCGGTGCTTTGGAAGGTGACCTGGGTACCACTGAAGACCATGTGGCTGCTGTCAACGAGCTCATGTCACAGGGGATGCGCATGAAGGAAGCCGTTGCGGTGATTGCCCATGACGTGCATGTCAGCAAGCGTGAACTCTACAGCGCCGTGCTGGCAGCCCGCGGGTAGCCACAGCTGCCAGTCTGGTACCCACCGCAGATGTTGTTGTGCAGATGTTGTTGTGCAGATGCACAGCGATTCCTGCATGGGCAGTGCGTCCATGCGTAGACACTGTTGTTCGCCCGGAACTACCGTGAACTACAGCACTATTTTCCATGCACTGCCCCGGTAAACTCTGGCGCCCTCCCTGGCCCCGCCTGAGGTGCGGGCACCAGATAAAAGGAGTCACCATGACAGTGAGCCCAACCGCCGAACTCTCCGGCGCCAAACTGACCGAACGCGAACGCGCCTTGCTGGCAAGTGTTCCCACCGGCTTGTTGATCAACGGCGAATGGCGGCCTGCGGCTTCCGGGAAAACCTTTGTTGTGGAGGACCCCTCAACAGGTCAGGCCTTGGTAGAGGTGGCTGACGCTGGCGCCGAGGATGGTGCTGCAGCCTTGGATGCGGCTGTGGCTGTCCAAGAAGAATGGGCAGCAACCCCGGCACGCGTCCGTGCTGAAATTCTGCGCCGCGCCTTTGATATGGTCACCGCCCGGGCTGATGACCTGGCTCTGCTGATGACCCTTGAAATGGGTAAGCCGCTTGCTGAAGCCCGCGGCGAAGTCAGCTACGGTTCCGAGTTCCTGCGCTGGTTCTCAGAGGAAGCAACCCGTTCCTTTGGCCGCTACTCCTCCAACCCCGAGGGCACGCAGCAAATCATGGTGCAAAAGAAGCCGGTTGGTCCCTGCCTGCTGATCACTCCCTGGAACTTCCCCCTGGCCATGGCAACCCGCAAGATTGCCCCGGCCATTGCTGCCGGTTGCACCATGGTGCTCAAGCCGGCCAACCTGACACCACTGACCAGCCACCTCTTCGCCCAAATCATGATGGAGGCGGGCCTGCCGGCCGGCGTCCTGAACGTGGTCTCCACCAGCGATGCCGGCGGAGTGACGGCTCCGCTCATCCAGGACTCGCGGCTGCGCAAGCTCTCCTTCACCGGATCCACCCCCGTAGGCAAGCGCCTGTTGGCTGACGCGTCCGCGAATGTGCTGCGCACGTCCATGGAACTGGGCGGCAACGCACCATTTTTGGTCTTTGACGATGCAGACCTGGACGCAGCCGTGGAAGGCGCCATGGCCGCGAAGCTGCGGAACATGGGCGAAGCCTGCACGGCAGCTAACCGATTCCTCGTGCACGAATCCGTGGCCGAAGAATTTGCCACCCGCTTTGCTGCCCGCATGAGCGCCATGACCACCGGCCGCGGAACTGACCCGGCCACCAAGGTGGGGCCGCTGATCGACGCCAAGAGCCGTGACAAGGTGCACTCACTCGTGAGCGAGGCCGTAGCCGGCGGCGCCACCGCAATCACAGGTGGCAGTGCCGTGGAGGGTGCCGGATACTTCTACCAGCCCACCGTACTCACGGGTGTGGAACCGGGAGCCCGCATCCTCACGGAAGAGATCTTCGGCCCAGTCGCCCCCATTGTCACGTTCAAGAATGAGGACGAGGCCGTAGCGCTGGCCAACAATACCGAGTACGGCCTGGTGGCCTACGTCTTCACCAAGGACCACAACCGCGGCCTGCGTATGGCCAACCGGATTGAAACCGGCATGATGGGCCTAAACGCGGGTGTCATCTCCAACGCCGCAGCCCCCTTCGGCGGCGTCAAGCAGTCCGGTTTGGGCCGTGAAGGCAGCATCGAAGGTATCGAGGAATACCTGTACACCCAGTACATCGGCTTCCCCAACCCGAACAACGCCTAGTCCCCACCTGCCGGCCCGGTATATCGCTGCGCGATCTGCCGGGAACCTGGCATGTGTGGCCCCACCCACCTGCCGGCCCGGTATATCGCTGCGCGATCTGCCGGGAACCTGGCATGTGTGGCCCCACCCACCTGCCGGCCCGCCCACCTGCCGGCCCGGTATATCGCTGCGCGATCTGCCGGGAACCTGGCATGTGTGGCCCCACCCACCTGCCGGCCCGGTATATCGCTGCGCGATCTGCCGGGAACCTGGCATGTGTGTCGCCGGCTCTCTAGCTTGCGTTGGTGTCGGTACGGCGGATGAGCGAGGCCGGCATCAACAAGGCGCGCATCCGTCCCATTAGTGTGGATTGTGTCCGTAACCGCGCGGTCACGCTCTGTACAGCATCCGCCAAATCATCCCGGCGTGTCTTGGAAAGTCCCGCACCGTAGATGGCTTCTTCATAGGCATGGAGCAGCAAGGTCAAACCGGACGGTGTTGTTGGCCCCAGCATTGCCGCGAACTGTTGTGCCGCCAACGCAGGGGTGTGGGCAGGATCTTGGCGATAACCAAAATCTGTGGCCGAATCCTGAAGTTCTCGCCAAGCCCGCACCTCTGGGGAAACAGTGTCGCGAGGATCGTGGATCTTAGCCAGGCGCCGGCGTCGAATAGCACTGCGTAGCAGAGCCGGAGACGCCAGAGCAGCCAGAATTAGCAGCACCCACCCCATCCCTGCCAGCCACCGGCCACTGTTATCAACCGCTGTCCCAGTACCGGATAGAGCGGTGGCACTGACGCTAGTAGTGGCAGTGGAAGCAGCGGTTGAAGGCTGTTCCGTGGTAGCAGCTTGGCTTTGGGGCGCTGGCGTTGGGACGGAGTCTTCCTGGGCGTACGCCGGCACGTCACCGCGGGATGGAGTGGGTTCAAAAGGTACCCAACCCAGGCCCTCAAAGTAAAGTTCGGGCCATGCGTGAGCATCGCGGCCGGCAACTTCAAAGCCGCGCATCTGAAGATTCTCTTCTTGCTTGTCCAAGCCCGGCGTCCGGGTTCCAGCCGTATAACCTACGGCGATGCGGGAGGGGATCCCCACCTCACGCGCCATGACTGCCATAGCCGCGGAGAAGTGGACACAATAGCCTTTTTTGTTCACCAGAAAATCTGCCAGCACGCCCATTCCGGAGCCGTCATACCCGTCCGCCACAGGTGCGCTCAAGCTGTAGCTGAATTCATCCGACTGGAAATAGTTCTGTATGGCTATTGCCTTGGCATAGGGGCTGACTGCCGTACTGGTGAGATCCGTGACGGTCCTGTTCACAATTGAGGGAACATCGGAGGGTAGCGCCAAAAAGACCGGGTCAAGTTCTTTCCTCGGCGCTGCCGTTGCCTGATTCAACAGATCCGGCGTCAGGACCGGCATTTCACTGCGCACTACATAAGACTGCCCAGCCGTGGTCGAGGTCTGAGAGACGATGGTGGCTGTGGAGGGGTTCCATAGCCACACTCCAGGCAACTGCTGGACATCCGTGACCGTGAGCGGAGCGGGCAACCACTCATCACCCACACCCGGGACAGTAATACGAGTAACTGTTTTTGCCTTGGGTAGTCCTGAAGACGGCCCGATAGCGGGAGAAAGACGTGAGAGCTTCGCTTGCAGGTTTGAAGGCAGTGCCGAGGGACCCCAGACCTTGCCCTTGAAGTTCTCCAACGTGGTCAGCCGCAAATACTCCGGCTCCTCTGCACTGGTGGTGTACCGCAGCACCACGCGCTCTGACTGGGAGCGCAAGTCATCACCGAGGGTCACCATAGCGTCCAGTGAACCGCCTTCGCCTGTTGCGTTCAAAGCAGAACCTTGCGGATACCGGCCCTCTGTAAACCCGGGGAGGGCAGCTGTGACAAACTGCATCAGCAGGACCACAGAGGCGCCCATGACCAGTGCCTTCGTGAGGGTGCCGCTGGGCGCCTTGGGCATGTCTGTTCGAAATTTTCCATCCGGTACATACCACCGGCAACATGCCAGAATCAGCAGAAACCCGGACGCCGTCCCCACCAGTCCGGGAGTGCTGATCCCTGTCCTGGTGGTCAGCGCAGCTGGTAGCAGGATGAGTAAGAGACCCATGAAACTTGCGGCAGGGAGAGCTACCGTGATGGCGAGTGCGTCTATCAGTAAGGCGGCAAAACCCAGCCCGGCGCAGAACAGAAAGTGCATGGGGGAGGCTGAAGGGACGGGTGCCAAATTTGTCATGATGAGATTTGATGCATCAGAGGCAAGATCCAAGGCGGAGCTCAGAGTTCCAGGAGTCGGGATCACCCCTAGCACAGCGGTGCCAGGGAAGAACATCAGCGTCAGAACCATGAACCAGCCAACAAGAGCACCCAACGGAGCCGCTGGGCTCAGTGCCGAGTAGCGGCGCATCAAGGCTGGGAACAGCAACGTTCCGGCAACCACTACGGCAGCTTGGGGCAGCCACGCCATGTCCTGGAGCACTCCTGCCAAACCAAGCGAGGCGCCCATAACGGCGGAAAAGATGACCAAAGCCAGCACCCAGCGTGCCGGGCCCGTTGCTTGGGTACCCAAATAGCTGTGCAACGAACGGGACTCGGGCCTCCCGCCGTCGCCGTTTTTCTGGTGGGAGGGGTTCGGGCTCGCCAGAACATTATTCGTCATGAACGCCCCTTCCCGCCCCCGTGGTGGGCGTCCAGGTTAGCCCAGGCCTGCCACAGGGTAGTGGCTGGAGTTACCGGTGCAGCATGCCAGCCGGCGCGGCGCAGGATTTGTGCCGCGGGTTCGGCGTCAGTGGCGGTGGCGCACACGAGGAGGGCGTAGGAGCTTTGTGTGCCTTCGGCGTTACCGGCCAGCAAGGTGGCCTCGGCCTCACTGAGGGCTCCCATGACAGCAATCACCGGGCCGCGGCGCTCGCGGTCATGAAGCCGGTGGGCCAGGATAGCGGCCAGCGTTGTTTCACCAGGTCCGGCGAGTTCCACAGCTGCCAGGCCAGCAGCCACGGCGTAGCTTCCTTCGCCGCCGCTGTATTCAGCACGGGACGGCTCCGCCGCGGAGGCTGATGTCAACAGTGCCGGGGCGCCCAGATGGTCCAGCAGTGTCAGCGTGAACGCGCGTTCCAGCAGATGCGCGGCAATGGAGGCGGTGGCAACAATGGCCTCTTCAAAGGCCGCCGTGGTGGTCAGTTCTGGCAGATCCTGGGCGGCTCGTGTGGCGGTGCGCAAGGACTTGTTGGTTGGCGGGGCAGGCGCTGTTGGCGCGGCAGGCGGGGCAGGCGCTGTTGGCGCGGCAGGCGGGGCAGGCGCTGTTGGCGCGGCAGGCGGGGCAGGCGCTGATGGTACAGATGGCCCGAACGCCAGGGCGCGCCGGTCCAGAATAAGGATAGCTTCGGGAGTTGTTACGGGTTCCTCCCCCCTGACCATGAGCCGGCCTTGCCGAGCAGTGAGCGCCCAATGAACCCGTCGCAGCGGATCCCCGTAGCGGTAATCACGAGTCATGAGGTCATCCTGATGTGAACGGGCCAGCTCCGAGGTGCTCTGTGAGCCGTCTTGGCCGTGGCCTTCGCTCACGGAAATTGCCGGCAGTTCGAGAGCTGCAGGGGCAATGGTGAGGCGGTCGCCGTGGTCTATTCCGCGCCGTAGAGATGCCACACCAAAAGGATCGGTGAACGTGCACAGCAAGGGGCCAATGGTAAACACGCCGCGATGGCGCGGAAGTAAGGAGTAATGATAGTTACTGCTGGAAGCGCGTGGTATTCCGGCTTGGGGATGGCTGAAGGTGGGTACCTGAGCGAAAGTTGTGGGGAGAGCCTCCACCAGCTGGCTTTGTGAACCCCCAGGATTGTGCCCACGGACCTCAAGGCTCACTTCAACGGGTTCGCCAACACGGCCCAGAAGGGGAGAGATGTGTCGGTGCAGGCTGAAGCCGGATTTGAAGAAATGCAGGGACGCATAGGCTGTGGCTGGCAGCATAAAGCAAAATACGGCAAGGGTCAGAACATCACGCCTACCCAAAATTGAGGCCAAGATGAGGGAAAGAACCGCGCAGGCAAACAATAACCAGCCCCGTGGACGAAGAAGCTGAAAAAGGGACATGGGCGGCTACCTGCTGCGAGCGTCCTGTCCGGCACGCCCGTCCTGCTCGCCAGGAACAGCAACCTCCGCCAGGATCTTTGTAATGACGCTAGCAGGCGTGGATCCTTGGCTGGCGGCGCTTCGCTCCACCAGCAAACGGTGTGCCAGTACCGGTTCGGCCAGGGCACGGATGTCATCGGGCAGAACAAAGCCGCGGCTGGCAAGGGCAGCTGCAGACTTTCCCGCCCGCAGCAATTGCAGCAACGCCCGGGGACTGGCGCCCAGACGCAGCTCCGGACTGGAACGGGTGGCTTGTCCCAGAGCAACAATGTAGGCGCGCACGGCAGGGGACACGTAAATCGCTGCCACCGTGGCCGTCATGGCGCCAACTTGGGCAGCCGTAGCCACGGGGCGCACAGCATCAAGCGGGTTGAACGATTGATGGGTCTCAAGCATTGCCATTTCTGCGCCGGGATGCGGATAGCCCAAGGAGATGCGTGCCATGAAACGGTCACGCTGGGCTTCTGGCAGCGGATAAGTGCCGGCCATTTCAATGGGGTTTTGTGTGGCGACAACCATGAATGGGCCGCTCAAAGGGTAGGTGGTTCCATCCACGCTCACCTGGCGTTCGGCCATGGATTCCAACAGTGCCGACTGTGTTTTTGCGGAGGCGCGGTTGATTTCATCCCCAATGACAATGTTGGCAAAAATGGGGCCCGGACGGAATTCAAAGGCCTGTGAGGACTGGTTGAAGATCGACACCCCGGTGATATCGCTAGGGAGCAGATCCGGGGTGAACTGAATCCTGTTAACCGAACAGTCAAGGGTGCGGGCCAGCGTCTTGGCCAGCAGCGTTTTGCCCACGCCGGGTACATCCTCCAAGAGGAGGTGCCCACCCGCCAGTAACACTGTCAGGGCAAGCCGGACGGCGTCTTCCTTACCATCCACAACAGTGTTCATGACGGCCATAATGTTTTGGCTTAGCTCAGAAAAATGTTCCGGAGCCATGGCCAGTTCGGATGCCTGCGGGTTCATAGCCCCTGCAACGTCTGCTGCCAGTAAAGTTTCCTGGAGGTGCATGCCTCACCTTTCGAAAAAAACCCAACAACACACCATGAGCTGCCTCGTGTGATCCACGCTACTAGTGTGGCGTGATTTTGTGGTCATTGGGACAAAGAAATTAAGCAAACGGTAAAGTTGGCAACCATGTGCACCCATGACGTTCCGCGCCCTTATCGCCCTGAAGAATTGACGGACATTGGCGGAGCCCGCCCGGGTGCCTTTGCCGGTGCCCCCGCACCGCTCCCCGTCCCCGTGTATGACAATCACACGCACTTTGACTTTGGTGACTCTCCAGTTGAGCTGCGTGCGGCCTTGGATGCGGCAGAGGCTGTGGGTGTTGCCGGTGCCGTTCAGGTTGGCTGTGACCTGGCGTCCTCCCGGTTTACAGTTGCCGCGGTCGATGCGGACCCACGTCTGCTGGGCGCGGTTGCCATCCATCCCAACGACGCCCCCGAACTGGCTCTGGCGGGCACTCTGGATGATGCTCTGGCTGAAATTGATGCCATGGCCGCCCATCCCCGCATTAGGGCCATCGGTGAAACAGGCCTGGACTATTTCAGGACGGGCGAAGCGGGCTTGGCGGCGCAGCACCATTCTTTCCGTGCGCACCTGGACATGGCCAAGCAGCGTGAGCTCGCGCTGCAAATTCACTGCCGTGACGCGCACACCGATGTCCTCGCAACGCTGGATGAGGTGGGGGCACCCTCAAGGTTAGTTTTTCACTGCTTCTCAGGGGACGCCGAATTGGCAAAAATTTGTAACGAAAAGGGATGGTTCATGTCCTTTTCTGGGACCTTGACTTTTAAAAATGCCCATAATTTGCGTGCGGCCCTTGCGGTGGCTGACCCGGCGCTGATTCTGGTAGAGACTGACGCGCCATTTCTGACACCTCATCCATTCAGAGGGCGCCCTAATGCCAGCTATATGCTGCCTTACACGGTGCAATGCATGGCACAATTGATGGGCTTGGACTTGAGTGAAATGGGCCACCTGCTGCGCACAAATACTGGCTCTGTTTACGGCTCCTGGTCCGATTGATCCTGTACTTTCGATCACTTTTCCGTGACCAAACCTTGTCCGTTTGGTCACGATTGGGTTACGCTGGGGAACTATTAGCCGTGGTCGGGGAAGGCCAACGGATGAAATGCCATAGGACATAGCGTAAAAAAATGATCCGTGGCAACCGTTCGCAAGAACAATTCTGGCAGGACCGTCCGCAGTATCTTGCGGCCACTATCCACCAGTGTTGCTCCGTACTTTCCCGTGCCCGGGTGCTCTAGTAGTAACGAGAACTCGTGTCTTCTTTCCTTACCGTCAATGGCAAATTGAGTTATTTGAAGCTTGCCTGCCAAGGCGCAGTGCTCATAGCACTCGTCGCGGCGCTCATGGCATTCATCACGGCCACTAAAACCGTCACTCTCGTGGTGGATGGCCAAGCCAGCTCAATTCAGGCTTATGGTTCCTCCGTCAGTGACGTGCTCAAGCATGCAGACGTGAGTGTGAACTCTGGTGACCACATCACACCGGCTCTGGATACCAGCGTCGAGAGTGGTTCAACCATCACCGTCAATACGGCCAAGGACATCAAGGTGAGCTTGGATGGGGCGGAACACACTGTTACCACCACCTCCACAAAGATCAGCGGATTGATGAGCCAACTAGGCATCGCCGCCAACGCCAGGCTCTCACTGCCGGCAGATACTCTGCTCGCCAATTCGGCTGACCTGAGCATCATTACCCCTAAACAAATCACGCTCGTGGCTGACGGCAAGAAGCAGGTCAAGACCACCACGGCCCAGAATGTTGGCGATTTCCTGGCTGAGACTGGAGTGACGCTGGCTAAGAGCGATCTCGTCTCCACTCCCGGCGTGGCAACAGTTGTTGAGAACATGGTGGTCAAGGTGACCCGGGTCAACACCTCTGGAACAGCCAAAGAAACAGCAGATGTGCCGTTTGAGACCGAACAAAGCGTGGATCCTGCTCTCTTCAAGGATCAGAAGAAGATCATCAGCGAAGGTGCCGCCGGCACGCTGCAAAAGACCTTCCGTACGGTAACTGTTGACGGTGTGGTTGTCAGCCGCACCGAAACCGGGTCCACGGTTGTCAAGGAACCCGTTGCCGCGAAAATCAGCTTCGGTGGCAAAGAACGCCCCGCCCCGAAGGATGAAACCAGCAGTAAGGCTGCCAACACCGAAGCCAAAGCTGGAGCCAACACCGAAGCTAACACCGGGGCCAAGGCGCCGACCATGTCCAACGAAGCCATGTGGGATGCCATTGCGCAGTGTGAAGCTACCGGAAACTGGTCCATCAATACCGGCAACGGCTACTACGGCGGCTTGCAGTTTGACATTGGTACCTGGCTGAGCAACGGCGGCGGAGCCTACGCCCCCAACGCCAGCCTGGCCACTAAAGCCCAGCAGATTGACATTGCCAACCGTGTTTACGCCCAGCGCGGCCTGCAGCCGTGGGGCTGTGGACATGTGGTGCAGTAGCAGCCACCCTGATCTAGCTCTCTCCCTGAGTGAGTGGCCGCACTGAGCGGCGGAGCCTGTGTGACGTTGCACAAGTGATAGTCAGTAGATACTCCCCGGAGCGGTTTCAACACCGATGCGGGGAGTATCTTCGTTAATAGCGGCTACCATTATTGCGTGACCTCCCCGCATCCCACCCCAGCCACCCAGCCACTGCTGGGCGCCACCGAAATTCGCCGCTTGGCAGAAGAAATAGGTGTGCGCCCCACCAAGACACTGGGACAAAACTTTGTCATTGACGGCAACACCATCCGCCGCATTGTGGCCGCAGCCGGTGTGGACCCCAGCGAAACCGTGCTCGAAGTGGGCCCCGGACTTGGCTCTTTGACACTGGGGCTACTCGATGTCGCCGCCCGCGTGGTCGCCGTGGAAATAGACCCCGTGCTGGCGGCGAAGCTCCCAGATACCATCGCGGCGTTCCGTCCGTTACTCACGGGAAATATTGATGTGGTGCTCTCGGACGCCATGCGCATCACCGAGCTTCCCGCTGAACCCACAGCCCTGGTGGCTAATCTGCCCTACAACGTGGCAGTCCCCGTGGTACTGCATCTACTGGAGCATTTTCCTTCGCTGCGCCACGGCCTGGTCATGGTCCAGGATGAGGTGGCAGACAGGATGGTTGCCGGCCCCGGTTCCAAGACGTACGGGGTGCCTTCCGTCAAGGGCGCCTGGTACTCGCAGATGCGCAAGGCCGGCGTCATTGGTACGAATGTTTTTTGGCCAGCCCCGAAGATCAATTCCGGGCTGGTGGCCTTCACCCGGCGCGAACCTCCCGTCACCCAGGCTTCGAGGGAGCAAGTGTTTGCTGTCATCGACGCTGCTTTTGCTCAACGCCGCAAGACCCTCCGGGCAGCCTTGGCAGGCTGGGCCGGCGGTGCTGCCGAGGCTGAAGTCTTCTTGCGTCAAGCTGGAATAGACCCCACCGCCCGTGGCGAAGTTATTGATGTGGCCGCTTACGCCCGTATCGCCGAAGCAAAGCTCATGGCAACGGCCTAGCCCATGGACCCTATGAACAAGCGCGGAAGAGGCGGGGCCGCCACACCAGGCGGGGCCGCCACACCAAGCAGTGGAGCCCCAGGTTCCGCTGATCAGTTCGTCACAGATCCCACGTGGGCCCCCGCCGCCCGCCGGGTCAAAGTGCGTGCCCCGGGGAAAATCAACGCCTATTTTCAGGTGGGTCCGCTACGTGCGGACGGCTACCACGCCGTTGCCAGCAGTTATGTTGCGGTCTCGCTGTACGAGGAAGTGGCTGCCACATCCCGCCCCGGTACGCCCGCCACGGAGATCACAGTCTCACTCAGCCCGGAAAGCTCCCTTGAGCCGGAACTGCTGGCAACCATACCGCTGGATGCCAGCAACTTGGTGGTCAGAGCTGCACTTCTGGTAGCTGGGATTGCTGAGGACCCCAGCGGGGTTCATCTTGAAATTACCAAACATGTGCCCATTGCTGGTGGCATGGGCGGCGGCTCGGCGGACGCCGCAGCGACCCTCGTGGCCTGCGACGCGCTCTGGCATACCGGCCTCTCCCGTGAAGAGCTGGCCCAACTGGGGTCCGAACTTGGCTCAGACGTGCCGTTCGCACTCATGGGGGGTGCCGCCGTCGGGCTGGGCATTGGGGATGAGCTCAGCCCTGCTCTGGCACCCACGCCACTGCATTGGGTGCTGGTTCCGGCAGACTTTGGGCTGTCCACCCCGGTGGTCTATGACAGGCTTGATGCGCTGCGCCTGGCTGCCGGGATCACCGCTTCGGAACCCAGCCAGATCAAGGCTGGTGTCTTGGCGGCGTTGCGGGCCGGGGATGCGCAGGCACTGGCCCCCTGGTTACACAACGATTTGCAGGCCTCGGCAGTGTCGCTGGCACCGTCGCTGACCCAGACCCTGGCCGAGGGGAAGTCGCTGGGTGCGCTGGCAGCGTTGGTGTCCGGATCTGGGCCCACCATCGCGTTTCTGGCCGAGGACGCAGACCATGCGCAGTCGTTGTCGGCGGCTCTGGCCGGTCTGGGCCATGAGGCCTGGGCTGTGCAGGGACCTGTTCACGGCGCCCACATAGTCGCCTAGAAAAATTTTTATATCCAAAATCTGAAGGAAAGTGGTACCACGTGGCTCATTTGCTGGGCGGAGAAAATCTAAGCATTGCCTTCGCCACCCGAACCGTGCTCGACGGCGTCAGTGTCGGGCTTGAAGAAGGGGACCGCATTGGCATTGTGGGACGTAATGGCGACGGCAAGTCCACGCTGATGCGCCTGCTGGCCGGGCGCCAAACTGCGGACTCCGGCCGTGTCACCGTGCGCGGCGGGGTCCAGGTCAGTTACCTGGACCAGACGGACGTGCTGGACGGCGAACATACGGTGGGCTTCGCGATTGTGGGGGAGGCGGCGGACCATGAATGGGCGTCCAACCCCAAGATCCGTGAAATCATGGGTGCGCTGGTGGGAGAGGTGGACTGGCATGCCAACATCCATTCGCTCTCCGGTGGACAGAAACGCCGCGTTGCCCTGGCCAAACTGCTGATCGGTGATGACGATGTCATCATGCTCGATGAGCCCACCAACCACCTGGATGTGGAGGGCGTGGCCTGGTTGGCCAAGCACCTGAACCAGCGCTGGCGGGCCAACGAGGGCGCCTTTGTAGTGGTCACCCACGATCGCTGGTTCCTGGATGAAGTGTGCACCCGCACCTGGGAAGTCCATGACGGGATCATTGACCCGTTCGACGGCGGTTACGCCGCCTACGTGCTGGCCCGGGCCGAGCGGGACCGGATGAACTCAGTGGTTGAGTCCAAGCGCGTCCAGCTGGTCAAGAAGGAACTTGCCTGGCTGCGTCGCGGCGCCCCGGCGCGTACGGCCAAGCCCAAGTTCCGTATTGAGGCTGCCAACGAGCTCATCGCGGACGTACCAGAACCCCGTGACTCGGTGGCGCTGTCGAAGATGGCAACCGCCCGCCTGGGCAAGGACGTCATTGACCTTGAGAACATCTCCCTGAGCTATGGGGAGGGTGAGAACGCCAAGGAGATCTTCAAGAACATCACGCTGCGTCTTGCCCCGGGCGAGCGGCTCGGCCTGGTCGGTGTCAACGGTGCCGGAAAGACCACCCTGTTGCAGTTGCTCAACGGTGAGGTTGAACCGACCTCCGGCAAGGTCAAATGCGGCAGCACCGTCAAGACCGCCGTGCTCACACAGGAAGTCAAAGAGCTCGATGACGTGCTGAACATGCGCGTCATTGAGGTTATTGAGCGTGAAAAGCGTTCCTTTGACGTGGGCGGCAAGGAAATGAGCGCCGGGACGCTCGTGGAGCAGCTCGGGTTCACCAAGGACAAGCAGTGGACCATGGTCAAGGATCTCTCCGGTGGTGAGCGCAGGCGTTTGCAGTTGCTGCGCCTGCTGGTGGGGGAGCCGAACGTGCTCATGCTCGATGAGCCTACGAATGACTTGGATACGGACACCCTTGCGGCAGTGGAAGATGTGCTCGATGGCTGGCCCGGCACGCTCGTGGTGGTCTCGCATGATAGGTACTTGCTGGAGCGCGTCACCGATCACCAGATGGCGCTGCTGGGCGACGGAAAGCTGCGAGGGTTGGTGCGGGGCGTGGACGAGTACTTGGAGCTGCGCGCCAATGCTGGCGTGGGGCCCTCAGCGTCCAGCCCGGCCGCTGCCACTGCGGCCCCGTCCGGCCCCACGGAGGGGCAGAAGCGCGACGCCCGGAAGGTGCTGAACCGGCTGGAGCGTCAGCTGGGCAAGAACTCCGCTGCCGATGCCAAGGTCCATGCTCAGATGGCAACCAGTGTGGGAGACTATGACGCCCTGGCTGATCTGCAAGCGAAGCTGGCCAAGCTCGCCTCCGAGCGCGAGGGCCTGGAGCTTGAATGGCTTGAGGCCTCGGGCGTGCTCGAGTAACACGTTTGGGGCTGCGCACCGTTGTTCCTGCAATGGTGTGCAGCCCCAAGAGTTGCGCACCATTGTTCCTGCAACGGTGCGCAGCTTCAGAGGGCTCTATACGCAGCCGCGTTCCTCCACAGCCCTAGCTGGGCGCCGGCTTGTTCACATTCACGACGCCGGGGCTGTCGCCGGCTGAGGCGCTTGGCTCACTATGGGTGCTATGGACGTACAAGGCAGCAGTACTCGCAGACCCATTGAAAGCGTCATTGCCGCAAGCGGTGGCGCGGTTCGCCGTGTAGCGCTCCTGGACAAAGGCTTCTCCGACTGGCATATTAGGCGGGCTCTTGGATCAGGGGCCATCCGGCGTATTTCTCGCGGCGTTTATGCCACTTCGGGCTCGCTGCCCTTGGCCGAACACCTGGCTAAGAACCAGGCACAGCTGACGTGTTTTGGCCGCGCACAGCAGGAGGGCCTCTGGGTCCTTCATGATCAGGACATACCTCACGTTGGGATAGCCCACGGGCGGCCCGTATCAGGCTGTGTGAGCCACAGATTCAAGGGCACGTTAACGCTTAGGGACATCCTTCGCCATTGCGCGCAATGCGGCACTGAGCTGGAGATCCTGTGTGTGTTGGAATCGGCCGTAGTCAAGCACAAGGTGACCTTGGCGCAGCTTCGAACGTTATTCAATCGCCGCAATGACGGCCGTGTTCGCACAATCATTGATTCCATTGACCCCCAATCAATGTCCATTGCAGAAACCTGTGCCAGGTACCACTTGAAAAAGGCTGGATACAACGTCCAGGGCCAGGCGCATATCCGGGGTATGGGTCACCTGGACGCACTGGTGGATGGCCAACTAGGGCTTGAAATTGACGGCCGGGAATACCATAACAATGAAAAGGCTTGGGAAGAGGATCTTCGTCGCGGCAACGTTCTGGTGATTGAAGACGTGCCTGTTCTGCACTTTAGGGCAGCCGTGGCCATGTACTACCCGGAAGAGATGCTGCGGTGGGTGCGCCAGGCACTGGAGAGCATTGCAGCCACGCGCCATTAGCCCCGAACCGTGCTCAGCTCCATAAGTTGCGCACCATTTGGCGCCAAACGGTGCGCAGAATTTGTGAGCTTCGCCACCCTGGGGCAAAAAAAGCTCCGCCACGGGAGGGCTCAAGTCGCGCAACAGCCACTCGTCATGGCACACTATATTCTCGTGAGCTTCCAGCGGAAGCAAGATGCTCATGGTCCGCCCTGGTGTAACGGCAGCACCCCAGCCTTTGGAGCTGTGGAGTACAGGTTCGAATCCTGTGGGCGGAACCACTTTTAGGAAGAGATCAGGCCGCTCGGCCAAGCAGGTACCATGGAATTGTTTCCCATTGCGTACGTTTGAAATCGGACCGAGGTCCGGGCAGGAGCGCCACTTAGTGAGCCGCCAAGAGATCATCAGTAACAACCCGGCAGCTGTCATTGTCCTCGCTGCGGGCGCAGGCACCCGGATGAAGTCACGCACACCCAAGATCTTGCACACCATTGGCGGGATCTCCATGGTGGGCCACGCCATGGCAGCCGCACAAGGCTTGAACCCTGACACACTGGCAGTGGTTGTCCGCCACGAGCGCGATCTTGTTGCAGCGCACATTGCGGCTCTCGATGAACGCGCCCGCATTGTTGATCAGGATGAGATTCCCGGAACCGGCCGCGCTGTTCAGCAGGCACTCGAAGCCCTAGACGCCCAGGCCGGCGCCCAGACCGCCGTGGAGGGCACCGTTGTTGTCACTTACGGTGACGTGCCGCTGCTGACCACAACATTGCTGGCCGAGTTGGTGGACACGCACAACAAGGACGCCAACGCCGTCACCGTACTGACTGCGGTTCTGGATGACGCCACCGGCTACGGACGCATCCTGCGCGATGGCACTGACGGCACGGTCTTGGGTATCCGTGAGCATAAGGACGCTACTGAATCTGAGCGTGAAATCCGCGAAATCAACTCCGGCATCTACGCCTTCAACGCTGCCGTCCTGCGGGAAGCGCTCAAGAGTGTCACCACAGATAACAATCAGGGCGAGATGTACCTGACGGATGTGCTGTCCCTGGCCAGGAACAGCGGTGGCCGGGTGGCCGCAGTCTCCACCACTGACCGCTGGCAGGTGGAAGGCGCCAATGACCGCGTTCAGCTAGCGGCGCTTGGTACCGAGCACAACCACCGCATTGTTGCGAGCTGGATGCGCGCGGGTGTGAGTGTCATTGACCCCGCCACCACCTGGATAGATTCCACTGTGCAGCTGGCCGAAGATGTCACCATCTTGCCCGGCACCCAACTCCACGGTAAAACCACTGTGGCGAGGGACGCCGTCGTGGGTCCAGATTCAACGCTGACCGATGTCCAGATTGGCGAAGGTGCCGAAGTCACGCGCACCCACGGCTCCGGTGCCATCATTGGCGAGGGCGCCCATGTGGGTCCGTTCACCTACCTGCGTCCGGGGACCGTTCTGGGTGCCGACGGCAAGATCGGCGCGTTCTATGAAACGAAGAACGTCACCATTGGCCGCGGCTCCAAGCTCAGCCACCTAGGCTACGCCGGAGACACCGAAATTGGTGAGGACACCAACATTGGCTGCGGCAACATCACGGCCAACTTCGACGGCGTGAACAAGCACCGCACGGTCATCGGCTCCGGTGTGCGAACCGGATCCAACACAGTCTTCGTAGCTCCTGTCACGGTGGGAGACGGCGCCTTCACGGGAGCCGGAGCCATTGTCCGCAAGGACGTTCCGGCAGGTGCACTGACTCTGACCGTGGCCCCACAGCGCAACCTCGAAGGCTGGACCGCGGCGAACCGTCCGGGGAGCATCTCTGCCCAGGCTGCCGAAAATGCCCGCGCCTCAGATGATTCAGCCAACTAAAACTTCTCACCGACCCCACCACTGCGAGAAAGAAAATCATGAGCGAACTAGTCCATAACGTCGACAAAAAGCTGGTGCTGGCCTCCGGCCGCGCCCACCCTGAACTGGCCGAGGAAGTGGCCAAGTGTCTGGGGACCGAGCTGCTGCCGATGTCTGCCTACGACTTCGCCAATGGTGAGATTTACGTCCGCTCCGGCGAAAGCGTGCGCGGCAAGGAAGTCTTCATCATCCAGGCTCACCCCGCCCCGATGAATAACTGGCTGATGGAGCAGCTGATCATGGTTGACTCCATGAAGCGCGCTTCTGCCCGCCGCATCACCGTGGTGGCCCCGTTCTACCCGTATTCACGTCAGGACAAGAAGGGCCGCGGCCGCGAACCCATCTCGGCTCGCTTGGTGGCAGATCTGTACAAGACCGCTGGCGCAGACCGCATCATGAGCGTTGATTTGCACACCGCACAGATCCAGGGCTTCTTCGACGGCCCCGTGGACCACCTCTTCGGCATCCCGCTGCTGGCGGACCACATCCGCAAGGTCATCGGGGACGACGCCGTCACCGTAGTTTCCCCGGACACCGGCCGTGTGCGCGTGGCTGAGCAGTGGGCCGAGCGCTTGGGCGGTGCCCCCTTGGCGTTCGTGCACAAGTCACGAGATCTGACAGTGCCGAACCAGGCTGTCTCCAAGACCGTGGTGGGTCAGGTTGAAGGACGCACCTGCGTTCTGATCGATGACATGATCGACACCGGTGGAACCATTGCTGGTGCGGTACGTGTCCTCAAGGATGCTGGCGCAAAGGATGTCATCATCGCCGCCACGCACGCCATCCTTTCTGACCCAGCGTCCGAACGCCTGGCCAACTGTGGTGCCCGTGAAGTGGTCGTTACCAACACGCTGCCCATCCCGGAGGAGAAGCGCTTCCCCACGCTGACAGTGCTCTCTATCGCACCCCTGCTGGCACGGGCCATCAAGGAAGTCTTCGAGGACGGCTCAGTCACCAGCTTGTTCGACGGCGATGCCTAGTCCCACGCCCTCCCACTGTCCAGCCGCTGACGCGTCTGAACACTGAGGGCCCAGCACCACTGACGGCCGCTTCCCCTCTCCGGGAAGCGGCCGTTGGCGTTTGCTACCCTCGCGTTCTGCTAAACTTGTGCAGTAAACCTTGGCGAGGGACACCCATAGTGTGGGTGTCCGTGATCGACTGGGTCTCGCAGCTCCTGACGAATGTGTTGTGGATTGTGTTGACCTGTTTAGTCCACGCCCACCCATCAAGAAGGAGCATTTTTTATGTCTGATCTGACTCTCAACGGCGAACTGCGCAACGAATTCGGCAAGGGCGCGGCACGCCGCATCCGCCGTGCCAAGCAGATCCCTGCTGTTATCTACGGCCACGGCGCAGCCCCCCTGCACTTGGTCCTGCCGGAGCGCGAGACGGTTCGCGCCATCCGCGCCTCCAACGCTCTGCTGACCATCACCATCGACGGCGAAGCTCACCTGGCCTTGGTCAAGGACATCCAGCGCGATCCCGTTCTGCAGATCGTAGAGCACATTGACCTGCTGACCGTTAAGAAGGGTGAGAAGGTCATTGTTGACGTTCCCGTCCACCTCGTTGGCGAGCCTGCCCCGGCCACCGTTGTTAACCAGGAAGAAGTTGTTGTCAGCCTGTCAGCCGACGCAACCGACCTGCCTGCCTTCATTGAGGTCAGCATTGAGGGCTTGGCCGCCGGCCAGCACGTCCTCGCCGGCGATCTGGTACTGCCTGCCGGCGTCGTGCTGGTCAACGAGCCTGACCTGCTGATCGTTCACTTCGCTGAGCCGGTTGTTGTCGCTGAAGCTGAAGAAGCAGCAGAGTAATACCTCATACTTATGAGTGATACTTGGCTTGTAGTCGGGCTCGGGAACCCCGGGCCCGGCTACAGCCGTAACAGACACAACATTGGCTACATGGTGGTTGAGGAACTAGCCTCCCGCCTAGGAGCCACTTTTAAGACCCACAAAGCCAAGGCCCTGGTTGCTACCGGGCGCCTAGCTGTGGGCGGGCACAAGTTGATCCTTGCCAAGCCCACCGTCTTCATGAATCTTAATGGAGGCCCCACGGCGGCACTGGCCAAGTTCTATAACCTCCCCGCCGCCAATGTCATCGCCGTGCATGACGAAATTGAGATCCCCTTTGACACCGTGAAGCTCAAACTTGGTGGTGGCGAAGGCGGGCACAACGGTCTTCGGGATATTTCCCGAACCCTTGGCACCAAGGATTATTACCGTGTGCGTGCGGGTGTAGGCCGGCCTCCGGGCCGCGCTGACGCTGCCAGCCATGTGCTGCGTGATTTCTCCACTGCCGAAAACAAGGCGCTGCCGTTTCTGATAGATAACAGTGCCGATGCTGTTGAACTCCTTGTTGCAGAGGGATTGCTGGCCGCCCAAGCCAAGTTTAACTAATAAGCCACCCCGCACGCTGTGCTACACGTCACGGTATGCTGTTCTGTTTGTCGGACCACCCTGTTATGATCGCAAATATGCGGCACGGCGGCTCTGAGGGACGCTGGCTGTTGGACAAACGGGGTCTCGACATGGCAATTTTCAATGATGTCGCTGCTCCCAAATGGTCGAGGCCCTTAAAATCGGGGACTTTTGAAGCCATGGGGGCGGCTGATAGGAAGTTCTGGTCTTCTTTCGTCAGGCAGACGGAAATCGACAGGACTGTCCTTGCACTAAATGACCCTAAAACTTATGGGGTCGCTGTTTTGGGGCCATGGGGAGTTGGTAAAACCACCTTGGCCCGTGCCGTCGAAGAAGCTTTGGCCCCCACTACACACATTGAACGGCTCTTCGGCTCGTCCGCTGAAACGCTCGTCCCCTACGGCCCTCTGTCCATGCTCATGGCCCGGCTGCCTGCCACCGCCTTGGAAACACCTACCGGGGTGATCCGTGGGATCGATGAACTCATTCGCTCCGATGCGGGCGGGCGCAAGGTGCTTTTGGTAGTTGATGACCTGCCGGGGCTGGACTTTATGAGCGTCGGTGTGCTGATGCACCTGCTCATGGGTGGAACTGCGAAAGTTCTGGTCATGGCGCGCGATTCCACCGACATGCCCGAGGACCTGGTATGGCTTGCCAAGGACGGACAACTGGGTGAAATCAGGCTGGAGCACTTCAGCCGGGCCGAGGTCGGGGAATTGATTGGGAAGGCCACTGGAACCTTCGTTTCCGAAACTGCGGTAACTGCGCTCCACCAGGCGAGCAACGGCATCCCACTGGTATTACAGGCACTGTTTCGCGAGCAAGTGGCCAAGGGTGGCATCAGGAAACACTTGGGCGGCTGGGTAGTCAAGGATTCCATCAATATTGACGCCGATAGTGCGCTGGCGGAAATTGTTCGGGCCAGGCTCTCCCGTGAGGATCCAGCCGTGCGTCTGGGGGTGGAGAGAATGGCTCTTCTGGGCAATGCGCCGCTTCAGCTTGCCATGTCCGCCTTGGGGCAGGAGGTGCTCTGGCAACTTGAAGAGCGCGGATTTGTTGAGATTTCCGTGGAAGGACGGCACCGCGCATCCCTTGCCGAACGCTACATCGGTGACATTGTGCGTAGCGGCCTCAGTTCCACAAGAATGTCTGAAATTTTTGCGGACATTGCGCTGAGCCTCAACCAGGAGCTGGAATCGCTTGACGAGCGGGAGATCATGTCCCTGGCGGCCTGGACCCTGGACGCCGGCATGGTCCTGGAACCGCCACTTGCATTGGCTGCCGCGTCCAGTGCACTGCGGCACTTTGACCCGGAGTTGGCGCTGCGCTGCACTGCCCAAATTCCCTCCGCCAACCCGCTTCGGGCCAAGGCGGTTCAAGCACGCAGCGCCGCTTTCCGGCTGCTGGCAGATTATGGCACCGCGGTAGCTGAACTTGATGCCTTGCCAGAAGAGGTCATTTCCCGGCTGTCTCTTGAAGAGTACGGTTCCTGGGTCCTGGCCATGGCCGGGGCACTATTATGGGTGCCCGGTGGCGAACGCCGAATCGTGGCGTTGTTGGCACAGGCAGAGCAGCGTCTGGCCTCGGCAGAGGGCCCTGCAACCATGGAAGCTAGCCGCGCGGCCGGAACGCTGATCAATCTGGCCAGGTTCGAGTTCCAAGTTCATCTGGGTGAATTCGCCGCTGTCATTCCGGCGTTGGAAGCTGCGCTCCATGGTGAGGACACGGAATACAGCCTCAATTGTGCCTGCTTGCTGGTGACTGCGCTGGCTGTGGTTGGCCGCGAGCTTGAGGCCATCACCTTGGCCCGGAGTATTGAAAATGATACTACTGCGCTGGGAATGACACCCCTTTTCAGCGACCACTACCGCAACGGCCTGGCGGTTGCCCAAATCTGGAGCGGCCAGTGGACGGACTGTGTTGAGCTGCTTCGTGAGGAAATCGAGGATGGCCAACGGCCAGTTCCTTACCGCGGCGGCTTGATTGAGCTCAACCTCGGCCTGGCCCACGCCTATGCCGGACGCGGTGCCGAGGCGGTGCAAGTGCTGATGTCGGCAGCCGCCCAACTTGAAGCCCGCAACAGCGACAACGCCTTGAGCTTGGCTTATGCGGCGCTGGCCTTTTGCCATGCCCAGGTCAATAACGAACAAGAGGCTATGGCATGCCTGGCACTTGCTGATTCAGTTCAAGGACCCACACTGTGGACCAATCAAGCCATGTTTGAATTCTTCAGGCTGCTGGCCATGCGCTGGCTCGATGATCCCCGGGCTGCGGATAGCTTGCGGGGCTCTGCCTTGATCGACATTGAAAAGAGCCGCGTTACTACTGCGTCTATTTCACTTTTCGCCGCAAGCGTCCAAGCGAGCGAGAAGGATCATGCCCTGTTGGAGGAAGTTTCGCTGCTCCGCCAAGGTCCCATGGCAACTGTCAGCGTATTGCTGGCCCGCAGCTACCTGACCCGGAGTGCCGAGCTGGCACTTGAGGCCGCACATATTGCCCAGTCTTTAAAGCTCGACGCCGTGGAGTCCCGCTGCGCTGTCATCGCCTTGGACTTCGCGCGAGATGCAGGACGAAATACGCTCGTTAAACTGGCCACACAGCGTTTGGAGCGGCTCAACAAGAACTTGCCCAAATTGCCCCACATGCCGGTGCGGGCCGGAGTGAAACTCACCCAACGGGAAATCCAAGTGGCCAAATTAGCTAAACGAGGGCTCGGCAACCGGGCTATCGCAGATCGCATCGGTGTTTCGGTGCGGACAGTCGAAGGCCACCTGTACCAGCTGTACAGCAAGCTGGGCATCACAACGCGGCATGAACTTGCACAAGAGCAGGAATTTTAGGATATGCCGGGGACTCAAAATCAAGCCCGCACCGCTGGCACCGTGCCGCTGTCCACGTATTTCTGCCGGCAGGTGGAACTCGATGAACTCTACGCCCAATTGCAGCGTCCGGACTGTAGCGCCATTTTCCTTAGCAGTGAAACGGGAATGGGTGCAACGTCTCTGCTGCGTGAGCTGGCCACCATTGCGTCCAAGCGCGTGGCCGTCATATCACTGCAGGGCACCCCGTCGCTGGCAGCTATACCCTTTGGAATTCTCGCACCTTTTTTACGACGCACCTCCTGTGCCTTTGTTGAATCGCATGTGGATGCAATCCGGAAGACGTTGGCACTCTTGGATGACAAGGAAGCCCATCTGCGGGCCACACTGGGGGAGGGCTTAGATCTTGGGCGTCCGCTGATCATCATTGACGAAGCGGACTACATTGACACGGCAACTGCCACGGTGGTTGTCAGCCTTGCACAGGCAGAGAAAATCAAGGTTGTGGTTGCGCACCGCGCAGCTAATGACCCTGTCAGCCCGCTGCCCCAACTCTGGCAAGCGGGAGTTGCTGAAAGATTCCACCTGCGCCCCCTGAACCGAGAGGACGGGCACGAATTTTGTGTGGGCCTTCTGGGCGGGCCAACCACCGCCAACAGCAGCTGGTACTTTTGGAACACTGCCGGCGGGAACCCACTGCTTATGCGGCTGGTCATGGAGGACGCGCTGGCCAGCGGCAGGCTGCGGCTCAGAGGCGATCTGTGGATCATGGATGTCCAGTCCGTTTCAGTGGGGCACCAATTGCAGTCCGTGGTTCGGGAACAATTGCGTGGTCTGTCCTCAGATGCACGTAAAACCCTGGATTTGGTGGCCCTTTCTGAACCGGTTTCTGCCGAAATAGTCAGCCAACAGCTAGGCGCAGAGGCGTTGAAAGAACTGTTCGAACGGGACTTAGTGCAGGAAAGTTTTGATTCCATCAGGCTGTTAAGGCTGATAAACCCCATCTATGGTGAAGTCATTCGGGAGATGGTGCCCCGATCCCAGAGCCGGATGCTGCACAGCCGGCTCATCAACGTGCTCAAATTGGAATCCAGCACTCCGGAGTCGGCGTTGAGAATGGTTATTTGGACCTTGGAAAGCGGGCTGCCAGTCCCGGACTCTGAAGTGTTATCTGCAGCCATTTTTGCCGGCAAACTCTATGAATCTGGTGTGGCGTTGCGGCTTGCCGAAGAGATTAGAGACCCCCACAACCAAGGCAGGGCGCGTGCTGTCAAAGCCCGTGCACACTTCAACATGGGGGAGTACGCGCAGGCTGCTGCACTGCTGGAACATCACGATGAGAACGCCGCGAGCATCAGCGAACTTTTATTTGGTGGATTGCTGAGGGCCGCTTTGCAGTCCGCACTGGCCCTGCCACCGCAGGCCATTCATGATGCGGCCACCGCGTTGCGCCAGCATGGTGAGAGGCTGGCCCGCAAGGATCCGGAGAACGCTGCGGATATTTTGCTGCGATCTGGGGAGCGGGCCCACATTATTGACTTGATGGCCCACTCTAGGGCAGGAAACTACAACCAGATGAGCGGGCACATCCAGGAAGTGCTCAATCGAAGTGACGGGCATAACGATCCCGATCACGTGTGCAACCGATCCCTTGCGTTGGCGTTCGAGGCGGAAAAACTTAGTGCCTTAGGTTTTCCGCTGGCCGGTATGGCACAAGCAGCGGCAGCCTTTGCCATTGTCCAGGCGGAGGACCACGACGTATTCTTCGTGCCGGAGTGGATCATTAGCCGCGCGCAAGTAGCAATTCTGACGGCAGGCCAGTGGGAAGAAGCTGAACAAAGTCTAAATGTTCTCGCAGTCGATGTTGGAAAAGGCACCATTTCATTCGGTGGCAGTGTGGGCGTAGCCCGCGGAATGATGAGGCTGCAGCAGGGGCATCCGGCCGCAGCACTTGAGGTGCTCTTGGAGGGACTGGACGTGTTGCGGCACAGCGATCCGCAGCAGCTCATGGGCTACTGCATCTCGATGGCCGCCTATGCCGCAGCCAAGCTGGGACGCCATGACACCGCTCGGGAACTCATTGAACAGTACGGCGAAGACACCAGTATGTATATTGTGCTCGCTCACGAGAGGGCTTTCATCGCGGCAGCACGCGAGTACCTGAACGGCGACGGAGCAGGCGTTGGTGAACTCCTTGGTGTGATCGAAGACTCTGCTGAGCGAGGCCTGCTCTCGGCAGAGCTGAACGCGCTCTCGCTACTGATGGATTTTGCGCCCGGCAACGCCAGAGCACGGATTCTTTCCGTCGCCGGCAAGGTGGAGGGAAGATGGGCTGCGGGGCTGTACGCGTACGCTAGTGCACTAGAACAACGGCAAGCTTCCATCATGGTGGATGCTGCCGAACAACTCTTAGAAGCACAGATGTACCAACATGCTGGCAGGTTGTTGCGGCTGGCAGATTCAACAGCGGCTAAAGAACGTGACAGCCTGATCAACCGGCGGATCCGTCACGGCCTGGAACAGATTGAGCAGACATTGGGGGCGCAGGGTGAACCCGGAGGAAAAAAATCCGGTGGCCATCAACGGATGAGGGAACGGCTGACAGCCAGAGAACTAGAAATTGCGCTCATGGCCGCGCAGGGGCTCACTGATAAGGTCATTGGTGCGCAACTGCACGTCTCAGTACGGACCGTTGAAGGTCACCTCTACCGGGCGTATGCCAAGCTTGAAATAACCGATCGAAACGACCTTGCGTTAATCCTTTCAGACTAAGAAATACGGTATTCAAAGCTACTCGCTAGCGTCGAAAAAAACCAAAAAAACCACTGTCTTGTACCGTCCTTTAGGGCGTATTAGACGGTGGTTTTTTATGTATAGACCTGGCAAACCAAGTAGTGAACTCAGCTATGCAAGTACCGCTCTAGGTAATTCCAGAGAAGCTACTTGGGCAAGCTGTGACTAATCACGTAGTGCCCACTCGGGTAACTCGCGCCGAAAAGCCGTTAGCTGGAGTTATTCCACCGAACGTTAGTGCAGGAAGGTCTCAATGTCTCAGCCAATGCACGCGGTGGTGCACCTTGCCGGGGGAGTTACAGCCTGTCACGAAGCGCACCTACGCTATCCAGTTGCCCCTGCTTCGAACTCACCCGTCAAAAAACAGCCCTGTGCCTGCCACAGGGCTCCAAGATCGGAGTCGACGGCGGATAAGCCTTCTGAGACCAAGGCTTTCCCCCAGCCGTCGTCGGCTCCCCCTTACTTTTGGCCTCAGGATCGGGCTTTTACAGGGCTCCCCCCGCTCACAGCAACCCTCGGAAAGAGGTTGTCATGAGCATCTTGAAAAACCATTCCTTGTTCTCATCAGCTGGCACAGCACCTGCACCGGGTCGCCGTCAGCGGTTGAAGTCGGCACGGAGCAGGCATTCCGTTTGGGATGCAGTGGTTCGGCCCGCGGCCACGGACAACCCCGTGATGGGCGTCAACTGGTCCACCACTTACGCTCGAAATATCCGCCTGACCGATTTCCTAGTCACCTGCTTGGTTGTGACCGTGGCATTTCTGGGCCGGTTTACGTTGGACCAGCCCACCCAGTTGCACGGGGAGCCCAAACAGTACATTCTGTTGAGTCTTCTTCTGCTGGTGTTGTGGAATGCGGACCTTGAAATGTTCCGCACCCGTGAGCGGCAAATTTTTGGCTCCGGTGCCACCGAATACAAACGCATCATTCACTCAACTTTGCGCGCCTTTGGTTTTCTGGCCATCCTCTTGGTTGTTGTCAAACTCGAAGTGGTCCGCGGCTTCTTCGCCACTGCGCTGCCGTTGGGGATTTTCCTGCTGCTGATGAGCCGCTTGCTGTGGCGCCGGTGGTTGGCTCGGCAGCGGGCCGGAGGGAGTTACTTCTCCAACGCCGTGATCATGGGCGGTACCGAGGACGCCGGCTATGTGATCTCCCAACTGCGTGCCAACCCCGGCACGGGGTACAAGGTGGCAGGGGTGGCCTTGACCTCTTTGGCCGTGGGCAGGGAGCTGAACCGGCCGTGGTATCGGGTCCCGGTTTTTTCCAGTGAGGCCAAGATTGAGAAGATTCTTGCGGTAACAGGTGCTGACACCGTAATTGTTGCCGGAAATCTGCCTGGCGGTCCCGGTGCCATCCAGCAGCTGGGCTGGGACTTGGGTGAGTTGAAAACCGAGTTGGTGCTCGCTTCAAGCCTCACTAACGTGGCCGGACCCCGGGTGCATTTTCGCCCTGTGGAGGGGCTGCCGTTGATGCACGTGGAGCTGCCACAGTATTCAGGTGGAAAACACGTTTACAAGCGAGCTATGGATGTTGGACTCTCAGCCATGGCACTGCTGGTCCTTTCTCCGCTGTTGCTGATTTTGGCACTCATTGTCCGGTTGGACAGTTCCGGGCCGGCACTGTTCCACCAAGAACGTGTGGGCCGGGATGGGCGCACTTTCAAAATGCTCAAGTTCAGGTCCATGGTCATGGATGCGGAGAAGTTACTTGCCGATCTTGCCAACAAAAATGAGGGGGCAGGGCTGCTGTTCAAGATGGCCTGTGACCCGCGCATTACCCGTTGTGGGCGTTGGATGCGCAAGTACTCCCTCGATGAACTGCCACAGTTCTGGAATGTCTTGGTAGGGAACATGAGCTTGGTGGGGCCCCGCCCTCCGCTTCCCACGGAAGTAGCCAAGTATCAGGCACCTGTAGGACGCCGGCTGCTGATCAAGCCTGGCATCACCGGTCTGTGGCAGGTCAGCGGACGCTCGGAATTGCCGTGGGATGAAGCCGTGCGGCTGGATCTTTACTACGTGGAGAACTGGTCACTAACAGGGGACTTCATCATTTTGTGGAGAACAGCTAAAGCTGTCTATTCTCCGGCGGGCGCCTCCTGAGCATCCGCTGGCGGAAAACACCACAACTTCAAACAGAAATGGAATGTATCATGGTCTCAAATTCAGGTCCTCTCCATCAGGAAACACCGGCTGACGCCGGTGCGCCTTTGAGAGTTGCAGTGATAGGTGCGGGTTACTGGGGGCCCAACCTGGCTCGGAATTTCAAGGCAAGCCCGGATTGTGAGCTGTCCGCGATAGTGGACCAAGACACTGCCAGAGCTCTGAAGGTTGCTGGGCCTTTGGGGGACGTGCCGGTCTTTGAATCACTAGAGCGTCTCTTCGCAGAGATCGAAGTTGACGCCGTCGCCATCGCCACACCCGCCCGCACCCACCATCTGCTTGCTTTGCAAGCACTTGAAGCCGGCAAACACGTCCTGGTTGAGAAGCCGCTGGCTGCCAGCCGGGAACTCGGTATGCAAATGGTAGAAGCGGCCGCCAGCCGCGGGCTGATCCTGATGGCTGACCACACCTATTGCTACACACCTGCGGCACTGAAAATTCGCGAACTCATCCAAGAGGGTGAGCTGGGCGAGATCTTGTTTATCGATTCGGTGCGGATCAACTTGGGCCTGGTCCAGCCGGACGTGGACGTGTTTTGGGACCTGGCACCTCATGACCTGTCAGTCATTGACTTCATCCTCCCTGGCGGACTGCGGCCCGAATCTGTGGCAGCCCATGGCGCCGACCCGTTGGGGACCGGCAAAGCCTGTGTAGGTCACCTGAGCTTTGACTTGCCCAACAATGCCATGGCCCACATTAACGTCAACTGGCTCAGTCCCACCAAGATCCGCCAGATGATCATTGGTGGTACCAAGCGCACTCTGGTCTGGGATGACCTGGTACCGCAGCAGCGGATCAGTGTTTATGACAGGGGCATCAATTTCCAGAAGGCCTCCACTTCTGCGGCTCAACGCAAAGCCCAAGCCATTTCCTACCGCATGGGAGACACCTGGTCCCCGGCATTGCCCGAGACGGAAGCCCTGGGACTCATGGTGACCGAATTCGCGGCCAGCATTTTGCAAGGACGCCCCTCACGTACCAGTGGCATGGCGGGGATACGGGTACTCAATGTTTTAGAGGCGGCCAGCCGGAGCCTGGAACTGGGCGGGGAAAGAAGCTTCGTGGCAAGCAATGACGTTCAACTGGAGGGAACACGATGAGCAATCTTCACGGTGCAAATGTTCTGGTAACCGGCGGTGCTGGAACCATTGGCTCCACCATTGTGGACCAGCTATTGGACGCGGGGGTTGCCCACATTGATGTGTTGGACAATTTGGTGCGTGGACGCAGATCAAATCTGGCCGGCGCGCTTGCCACCGGAAAAGTAGAGCTGATTGAAGCGGATCTGCGGGACCGAGACAGTGTCCACGATCTGACCCTGGGCAAAGACCTCGTCTTCCACCAGGCAGCCATCCGCATCACCCAATGCGCTGAGGAACCCCGGCTGGCTTTGGAGGTACTGGTTGATGGAACCTTCAACGTCATAGAAGCTGCTGCCGAACATAAGGTGGGTAAGCTGATCGCCGCCTCGAGCGCCTCCGTCTATGGCATGGCGGAGGAGTTCCCCACCACAGAACGGCACCACCACCACAACAATGACACCTTCTACGGGGCGGCCAAGTCCTTCAATGAGGGCATGGTTCGCAGCTTTAGGGCCATGACCGGCCTGGACTATGTGCTGCTGCGCTACTTCAACGTCTACGGACCCCGCATGGATGTTCACGGCTTGTACACGGAAGTGCTGGTGCGTTGGATGGAACGGATCGTTGACGGTCAGCCCCCGCTGATCTTCGGTGACGGACGTCAGACCATGGATTTTGCCTATACGGTGGACATTGCCCGCTCCAATATTTTGGCCGCCGAAAGCAAAGTCAACGAAGGCGTCTATAACATTGCCAGTGGGCAGGAGACCTCCCTGCTGGAGCTGGCGCAGGCGCTGCTGCGGGCCATGGGTTCCAGCCTGCACGTAGAACATGGTCCCGAGCGTGCCGTCAACGGTGTGGTTCGGCGCTTGGCTGATATTTCTGCGGCGCAGCGTGATCTGGGATTCGCAGCTTCAACACAGCTTGAGGACGGACTGCGCGAACTCGTTGAGTGGTGGCGTCCGCTGCGTGAGGAAATCGCTGCCGGGCGCACCGTGGGGGCGGGTACCCGATGACCATCTCAACGTCATCGGATGTGACGGCCCTGCCGCGCATCAACGTCATGAAGCCGTGGCTGGGCACCGAGGAAGCCGAGGCGCTGGCGGGCGTCATCGCCTCAGGCTGGGTGGCGCAGGGTCCCAAAGTGGCAGAGTTCGAGGCGGCCTTCGCGGCCGTGCAACAGGCCGGATTCGCCGTGGCCACCTCAAATTGCACCACGGCACTGCACCTGGCTTTGGTGGTGGCCGGGATCAAAGCTGGGGATGACGTGGTTGTGCCCTCCTTCTCCTTTATCGCCACCGCCAACGCGCCCACCTACGTGGGTGCCCGGCCGGTCTTTTGCGATGTTGAGCCGGCCACCGGCAACGTGAGCGCAACCACCATCGCCGCGGCCCTGACAGATAAAACACGGGCTGTCATTGTGGCGGACCAAGGCGGCATGCCCGTAGACCTGGATGCGATCCGGGAACTGTGCGATCCGCTGGGCATCACAGTGATTGAGGACGCCGCCTGCGGCGCCGGGTCCACCTACAAGGGCCGCCCTGTTGGGGCCGGGGCCGAGCTGGCGGCGTGGTCCTTCCACCCGCGCAAGATCCTGACCACGGGGGAGGGCGGCATGCTCACCAGTTCCCGAGCTGATTGGGCGCAGCGAGCCGCCAAACTACGCGAACATGCCATGAGTGCCTCTGCCGCGAGCCGGCACGCCTCCGTACTTGCACCGCCTGAGGAGTATACGGAAATTGGCTACAACTTCCGTATGACTGACATGCAAGCGGCCGTGGGAATTGTCCAATTGGGGCGCCTTGCACAGGCTGTAGAGCAGCGCCGCCGGATTGTGGCACGCTACACGGAAGCCCTCACGGGGGTACATGGGCTTCGGCTCTGCGGTGACCCCGAGCATGGGAGCAGCAACTTTCAATCCTTTTGGATTGAGGTACTGCCGGGCTTCGGGACAAGCCGCGAAAGGTTGCTGGAACACCTTGCGGTGCAGGGTATTTCGGCACGGCGGGGCATCATGGCCTCCCACCGTCAACCGGCTTATGCCGGGCGGGATACAGGCGACGCCGAGCTGGCAGTGACCAACAGGCTCACCGACAACACTCTCATTCTGCCCGTCTACCACCAGCTCACAGACGGCGAGCAGGACCGCGTGATTGACGCCGTGAGAAACACGGGGCGGCACTGACATGGGGCAACTGATCCTCGTAGCGGCCAGTGGCCTGGCACGCGAAGTCCTCGCCTCACTCCGGGCTGCTGGGAAGGACCAAGTGGTTGGTTTCCTCGATGACGATCCTGCGCTCGCAGGCACCCTGCAAGGTGGTGTGCCCGTGCTTGGGCCCCTATCCGAGGCAGGAAAGTATCCGGATGTGCGCTTTGTGATTTGTGCCGGGAAGGGTGCCATCAGGGAACGGATTGCCTACCAACTGGCGGATCTCGGGGTGGGCGCCGGTCGCTTTGCCACCGTCATTGCCGCCACCGCAACCGTTCCCGATGGCACCGCAGTGGGCGAGGGGAGCATCCTGCTGGCCAACGTGGTCCTCACGGCAGATGTCCGGGTTGGGCGGCACGTTGTGATCATGCCGCAAGTGACTTTGACGCACGACTGCGAGCTTGAGGACTTTGCCACACTGACGGCAGGCGTGTCCCTCGGTGGGGGAGTGCGGATTGGCCGCGGCGCCTACCTGGGCATGAATTCCAGCGTGCGGGAACGGCGCACCATTGGTGCCGGTGCCACGGTGGGGATGGGGGCCGCCGTCGTCCATGACGTACCTAGCGGGGAAACCTGGGTTGGGGTACCTGCCCGGCCGCTGGCAACTATGGGCAGGGAAGCAGATAGAAGAGTTGAATTGGGGAGGCTTGGCTGAGATGAAACACATTCCTTTGGTTGACCTGCAGGTGCAGCAGGCGGAAATTTATGACGATATTTCTGAGGAAATAGAGGACGTGTTGCGGTCGGCAGCGTTCATTGGCGGCCCAGCCGTGCGCCGATTTGAAAACGCTTATGCGGACTTCGCCGGGACATCGCATTGTGTTGGCGTGGCCAATGGGACCGATGCCCTGGAGCTGGCGCTGAGAGCCTGCGGGGTGATGGCCGGTGCCGAGGTGATCCTGCCAGCGAACTCCTTTATTGCAACGGCGGAGGCTGTGGCGGGCATGGGAGCAACGCCGGTGTTGGTAGACGTGGATCCGGTGCACTTGCTGATTGATCCGCAGTTGGCCGCGGAGGCTGTCACGGCCAAGACACGGGCAATTCTGCCCGTCCATCTCTTTGGACAGCTGGCGCCCATGGCGGAAATCCTTGATGTTGCCGCGTCCTGCGGTGCCGTAGTGATTGAGGATGCGGCTCAGTCTCAGGGTGCCAGTTACAACGGCAAATTCTCAGGGTCCTTCGGCCTCGCTGGTGCAACAAGTTTTTATCCCGGGAAAAACCTGGGGGCCGCCGGAGATGCCGGTGCCGTCACCACTGATGATGCCAAGGTTGCCGAGTATGTTCGAATGCTCGGTGCACACGGCAGCCCCAGTAAGTATGTGCACGAGGTTGTGGGCATGAACTCCCGGCTGGACACCATCCAGGCGGTGGTATTGGATGCCAAACTTAAGCGGCTACCACGTTGGAATGGTATGCGGGGTAAGGCTGCCGCGTTGTATAGCGAACTGTTGAATGATGTGCCTGGGGTCAGCCTTCCTGTGGGCCGGCCCGGTTACGAGGACGCGTGGCACTTGTATGTGGTGCAGGTGCACAATCGCGATGCTATCCTGGCCCAGCTCAACGCTGCTGGTATTGGGGCAGGCATTCACTATCCAACCCCGATCCACATGACCAAGGCCTTCTCCTATTTGGGGCAGGGCGCAGGCGACTTCCCTGTCACCGAAGCTGCGGCTGGCCGGATTCTCTCACTGCCCCTGTTCCCACACATCTCCGCGGAACAGCAGGAACGGGTGGTTGGCACTCTTCGCCAGGCGCTGCGGACAGGGTGAATTATTAATGGCCACTCCACTTCAGGAATCTGAGCAGGCAAAACCCACTGCTGCACGGGCCTTTGCTCTGAGCCTGCTCAATACCGTTATATCCAGATTCGGCACCATTGGGATTGGCATAGCTCTGGCACGCCTGTTGGGGCCGGAACAATTTGGCACGTACGCCATTGCCTTTGTGGCGCTCATTGCCATTTTGAGTTTCAATGAACTGGGCGTCAGCCTGGCCATAGTGCGGTGGCCTGGTGATCCAAAGGAAATTGCCGGAACCGTCACCACTATTTCTATTATCAGCAGTACCCTCATTTTTGCGGGTGCTTTTCTGGGCGCTCCCTATTTTGCTGCTGCCATGGGGGATCCAGAAGCTACTGCCGTTGTCCGAGTTATTGCCAGCTGTGTCATTATCAACGGAGCCGTTGCCACCCCGGCGGCGCTGATGCAGCGGGACTTCTTGCAGGGCCGGCGCATGATCATTGATCAGGTCAATGTATGGCTTGGAGCAATTGTCTCCGTGGTTTTGGTTGTTGTGGGGCTGGGCGCAATGTCCCTGGCCATTGGGCGGGTAGCGGCCAGTCTTGTGGCAGCAATAATGTTCATAAAATATTCGCCGTTACCGGTGAGGTTCGGTTTCAATAAGCTCAAGCTGCGAGCATTGCTTGTGTTTGGCCTGCCACTGGCAGGTTCCAGCATTGTTGTTTTTGCTGTTGGGTACGCGGACCAGATCATTGCTGGCAAAGTCCTTGGTGCTGTTGCGTTGGGCTTCTATGTACTGGCCTTTAACCTTTCAAGCTGGCCCACAAGTATCTTTTCCCAGCCATTGCGGGGCGTGGCACCACCCGTTTTTGCAAAGTTACAACACGATCCCCCTGCCATGCGCTCGGCAATGTTGTCCCTCACCGGGGTTGTTACGGCGGCGGTCCTTCCTGTGGTTGCCGTCATGGCCGGTGTGGCCGTCCCGCTGGTGACGTTTGTTTACGGGACACAATGGGCACCTGCGGCTGTGCCGCTGGTGTGGCTGGCCGCATTTGCTGTTTTCCGGATCCTCTTTGAACTGGTCTATGACTATCTGGTTGTTTTGGGAAGTTCCGGACCAATATTCAAAGTACAGATCCTTTGGCTGGTGGTTCTTATACCCGCCTTGTTTGCTGGCGCGCACTGGGCAGGCCTGGCAGGTTTAGCTGCGGCACCCGTTGGCGTTGCCGCGTTGGTGGTGCTGCCGATCTACCTGCGAATGCTAACGGCGCGAGGATTTCGCCTGGTCGAATTTCTTGGCAAGATGTGGCCGGCCATTGTAGTGGCGATCCCCGTAGCAGTAGGTAGCCACGTCCTCTCCCTCACTATTGCCACTGACTGGCTGGCAGTTATTGCTGCCACCGGGTTGGGCACAGCTGCCATGGCCGCATTGTTGTTCATCCGCAGAAAGGACCTGGCAGCCATCCGCAGCTGGGGCCGGGAACAGGAGCTTGTGACATGAAAATACTTGTCTATCCTCATGATCTGGCCATTGGCGGCAGCCAGCTCAATGCCATCGAACTGGCTTCGGCAGTCAAAGCACTGGGCCATGATGTGGCAGTTTACGGGCAACCGGGCCCCTTGGTGGACCGGGTGCATGAACTGGGGTTGGAGTTCATCCCGTCCCCGGCGGTGCATCGGCGTCCAACTCCGGGTGTTGTCAGGCACTTGCGCCGGACAGTGAAGCAACGCGGAGTTGACGTTGTTCACGCTTATGAATGGCCGCCGGCGCTCGAATCTGCCCTTGCCTGTGCTGGACGTGGAGGGGCAGCGGCAACGGCAACGGTCATGTCCATGTCGGTTGCCCCTTTTATCCCGAACAATATGCCTTTACTGGTAGGCACGGAACAGATTCTTGCCGCAGAAAAGGCCAGGGGCCGTGGACGGGCAGCACTGTTGGAGCCGCCCGTGGACACAGTTCTCAACGCGGTCTCAGATGATTCCCGCCCTGATGCCTTCTTGGCAGGGCTCGGTACCAGCAAGGACGTCTTCACTGTCTCGATAGTTTCGAGATTGGCCCACCAGATGAAGCTGGAAGGCATCCTGTGCGCCATCACGGCTGTAGAAAGGCTCAATGCAACGCTTCCCGTTCAGCTCATCATTGCCGGCGATGGGCCAGCCCGTGCGGAGGTTGAGCAGGCGGCACGTGCCGCCAACCACGCGTTGGGAACCACTCGGATCATTCTTGCGGGCGAGCTGGATGACCCCCGGCCGGCCTACGCCTGTGCCGATGTCAGTATTGGCATGGGTGGCTCGGCCCTGCGAGCCATGGCTTTTGAACTTCCACTCATTGTCCAGGGAGAGAGTGGCTACTGGCAGCTTTTGGATAAGTCATCGGTGCAGACATTCCTGTGGCAGGGCTGGTACGGGGTGGGCTCCGGGAGCGAAGGCGCCGTGGACAGGCTCATGATCATTCTTGAACGGTTGGCTACGTCCCCCCGCCTGTGCGCCCAGTTGGGGCAGTTTTCTCGGACTCTTGTGTGCGAACGTTTTTCTCTAGAGGTTGCTGCGCATAAGCAACTCGAGTTCTACAAGGAAGCCCTCGAATTCGCCCCGGCTGGGCCACTTGATGAACTGCGCCATGCAACGCTGGCGGCAGGAAGGTTCCTTAACTACAAGGCCACCCAATTCAAGGCCAAACTGGTGGGACGGTATTCGCTTGATGATTTCAATGCAACGCCTGTTGCTGTGGCTGAGCAGGTGAAACGATGAGCGCAGACGCCCCCAGGCTGGTGGTCATGATCGCTGGGAGTCGATGGGAAAATACTAGGGGCACCGATCACCGCTTAGCTGAGGCCCTGGCCAAACGGGCTTCCGTATTGTGGGTGGATCCGCCCACACCAATTTTTGGGCCCGCAGCCTCGGGAAGGCCACCGTTACGGCCCGGCTATGCGCTGGATGGGATCAAGCCAGGCATGCTGCGCCTGCGTGTTGCGGCTCCGCCCGGGTTTACCAAGCCGGTACTGCGTGATGTTGTCAAGGCTCTTGTGGGCCGGGCCATTAGGGCCACACTCCGAGAGCTGCCTTTTGAGCACTGTGCAACTATTCTCCTGTCACCGCGGGAGGTGTTCCCTGTGGGGATTGGCGGGCGGAAGATTCTTCATGTCACGGATGACTGGGTGGCAGGTTCGGCCATGATGGGGCTCTCGCAGCAAGCGGTCTCCAGCACTTTGCATAGCAACATTGATGAGGCGGACACTGTGTGCATTGTGTCTCCTTCACTTGGTGCGCTGATCACTGACCGGAATCCTGGCTGTGTCCCTGTCATCCTCCCTAACGGCTGCCTCAGTAGTAGCGGCAGTGGCCAACGCAGCAACAGCGGCGCCGCGCCTGAACGCCGTGCCGTGGCCGCACTTGTGGGCCAGCTCAATGAACGTCTTGACTTGGACCTGCTTGATCAGCTGGTGGCTAGCGGTGTGGAAATAGAAGTCATTGGCCCGCGGAGGGAACGGGATCCGCAGGTCCGCCGCCGTCTTGATACTTTTCTGGCTTCAGAGGGTGTCTCGTGGCTGGGGGAAATTGATGAAGGTGATGCTTTTGCGCGGATGCAAACCGCGGCCGTCGGCATCACGCCCTACGCGGATACTGTTTTCAACCGCGCCAGCTTCCCCATTAAGACCCTGGATTATCTTGCAGCTGGGATGCAAGTGGTCAGTACCGACCTGCCCTCAGCGAGGTGGCTCAACAGTGAATGGGTGAACATTGCGGACTCGGCAACGAACTTTGTCCACATGGTCCGGCAGGCGTTGGCAGCCCAGGAACCAGATCAGTTCGTTGCTGCCCGGCGCTCTTTTGCCAGCCAACATACCTGGGACGCGCGGGCCAGGCAGCTGATGGCAATGATTGATAAGGGGGATTGATCTTGGATACTTACGGCCCAGACAGGCGTTCCGAGTCACAAGCACGCCGGAATCTTGACTACAGAGGAGCTGCCAGATGCGTATTGACCATGTTCTCCTGACCAGATTCAACCTCCCATCCGTCGGTGTGGAGAGTCTGGTCCGGGCCCAGGAAGGGTGGCTTGTGGACCGTATTGCCCTCTTTGAGCGCTACTGTCTCCCCGCTGTCGCGCAGCAATCTGAACAGGGATTTCATTGGATCATTTACCTGGACACGCAAAGTCCGCAGTGGTTACGGGAGCGGATAGGCGAGCTCGGCAACTGCGGCCTCTTCACAGCCATCTACCGTGACGAGGTGCCCCACGATGTCCTCGTTGCAGACATTCGCGGGGTAACTGGCGCAGGCGGGGACGTCCTCCTGACTACCAACTTGGACAACGACGACGGCCTGGCGGTGGACTTTGTTTCTCGCCTGCAATCAGCGGTCAAGTCTCAGAGCCGGGTGGCGGTGTATGTGGTCAATGGGCTGATTCAGCAAAGCGGGAGGCTCTATTTGCGTAGGGACCGCGTGAATGCTTTTTGTTCAGTCTCAGAAAGCTGGGAGGCTCCACTGACGTGCTGGACCGATTGGCACACCAAGCTGGGGGAGTTGATGCCAGTCATTGAAATCCTCGGGCATCCGGGCTGGCTGCAAATGATCCACACCGGAAATGTCAGCAACCGCGTCAGGGGCACCCGAGTGGCTCCGGGCAAGTATCGGGAAATTTTTAAGGTGGGACTGGATGAGGCGGGAGATCCTGCCGCTTTTGAACTGATCCTCGATAGTTGTGTGTTTTCACCGCTGCGGGCGGGAAAAGACGCGCTGCGCGGTACAGCCAAGGCGCTGATCTTGGGCGTCGCTGGAAAAAAAGGGTTGAACGCCTTCAAATCCTTCCTCGCTGGGGGTGCGCCTACACGTGCAAATTGAAACAAATGTTGATACAGACAACAGGTATATGGTTGGCGTCACACGTCAAATCGAGCTAGGGGGCGCTTTCATTGTTGGTTAGGGACATACTGATTAGTTGTCTAAGACGCTGGTATTTTGTGGTGGCTGGTTTGCTCATTACCGGTGTCTTAACGTATTTCGCGTTCACCATGGTCCCGCCCAGTTACGAGGCGAAAGCCAGCATTGTTCTCCTTCCCCCAGCTGTGGCCGTGACCGTTGGGGATAACCCATACCTTTACTTGGGCGGTCTGGACCAGGCACTTGGCGTGTTGCAGGTCAAAGCGGCATCTCCGGAAGTGTCCGGACCGCTGCTAGAGAAGTTCCCTGGCTCCTCCATTGCCATGTCCAAGGATGGCACCACCTCGGGCCCCATCATGGCGGTAACGGTTGCAGGGGAGAACGCGGATGAAACCATGGAGCTGCTGCGGGCTTCGCTGGATCTCATACCGGCCACTTTGGCATCATTACAGCAGGACATGTTGGTGCCAGCACCGTCAGTCATTACGGCCTTGGCGTTGTCAGTGGACACAAAACCAACCAAGATTGCCAAGAAACAAATCCAGATGACTGCCATGGCGGCCCTAGGCGGGCTAGCAGTGACTCTGATAGCCACCGGATTTATTGATCGGATCATGTCCAGGGAAAAGGGGGCACGGAGAAAGAAAAGCCTGGATACTGCCCCTGACCAGCCGATGGGCCCACGAGCTATTGTCACTGGCAAGCAGGCGGACCCAGCCATGCCCGGCGCAGATACCGGCCTTCGTCGGCAAAAGTACCGGGACGGGGTAGAGAAGGGCCGCGCTGAGAGCAGCGAATCAGCAGATGTTGGCACCTGAGACCCGCGCGGCAGAACCCCTGCCAGCAAGGCAAGCAAAGAGCAGGAAGCTGCCGCCGCCACGGAAACTGCAATCACCAGATGCGGTGACGGTGCTCTCTATCTATTTGTTTCTTCTGGTGGCAGTCCCCTCCGACCGCGGTATTGCGCCATTGGGAGGAGCCGGCTCGCTCTCAACCATTTTTGGACTTGGCATTCTGCTCTGGTGGATTTGGCATCAGGTTCGTCATCAGCGGCCCGATGAATTTCGTCGGGTGCAACCGGTGCGAATCGCGTTCGTGATCTTTGCCCTGGCTGTTTTGGCCAGCTACACGGTAGCGGCGCTTTCCTCGTTGCCGTTCATTGACCAGAACGCCTCCAACCTGGTCTTGGTGAACGTGGCCTCCTATGCAGGAGTGGTCCTGCTTGCTAATGACGGAATCGAGAGCCGCGAACGGTTCTTGGTGTTGTTGCGGCGCATCGCACTGGCTGGGGGACTCTATGCGGCGTTGGGTCTCATGCAGTTCTTTACGGGACTGAACTTTGTGGATTCTCTCCAGATCCCGGGCTTGGCCTCGGGCGGGACCGGAGGCGTGGATACTCGAGGTGACTTCGTTAGGCCGGAATCAACGGCCAGGCATGCCCTGGAATACGCCGCTGTGCTTTCGATGATCCTGCCGATTGCTTTGACAATGGCCATCGGTGAATCCCGGAAGCGAATGTTCATTCGTTGGTTTCCTACAGCCGCGATCCTGATGGCGGCGTTCCTGTCAGTCACCCGGTCTGCACTGCTGGGGATTATTGCCGTGCTCCTGGTGCTCATTCCAACGTGGGAACCAGCAGTGAAGAAGATGGCAATCTGGGCTGCTTGCGGCGGGGCGGTGGTCATGTACGCTCTGGTGCCAGGGCTGAGCGGGACTATTTTAGGCATGTTTTCCGGTAATGACCCCAGCGTGGATTCACGTACCGAGAGCTACTCGGTTGTTGGAGACTACCTTAGTATTTCACCCTTGTTTGGCCGTGGATTAGGCACCATGGGACCTCAGTACCGCATCTTTGACAACCAGTACATTGGCTTCATCATTGAGACGGGTGTGATTGGTACGGTGGCGTTTTCCCTGCTTGTGCTGACCGCCATGGTGACAACTTTTCTGCGGCGGCGCGCACCCGATCCGCTCATTGGTGCCCTTGGCCCTGCACTTAGCGCAGCTGTAATGGCCGGTGCCCTGCTGAGCGCTTTTTTTGACTCGTTCCATTTTCCGCAGGCAGTCGGCATGCTCTTTCTCATGATTGGCCTCAGCGGAGGGCATTGGAACATCAGGCAGACTGTACCTGCTGAGTTGGACGCGCCCGGCGCGCATGGTGGTGATCCCCAAGAGAACACCGGAGCCAGACGTTTGAGTGGATCCTTGCGTCGACGCTGGTATGTGGGTCTGGCAGTACTGCTGATTTTTATCCCCATGGCCATGGTGGCGCGTAGTGCGCCGGGGGTCTATTATGCGAAGTTCAATATAGAGCTCCAGGCGCCGGCGGGGGCAACAAAGGGTAATGCCTTGCGCACGGAAGCGTCATCGGTGGTGCACTTTGCGGCCGTGGTGCAGAGGCTGTATGCGGATGGACATGTAAATGCTCCAGTGGTGCCAACCTCGGCCCCGCTCTATGGCTCGGGCCTGAGGAATGCTGTGGCTGTCTACCTTCCCAGTGCCGGAGGGCAATGGCAGACCAACTTCAACAGTCCCGCGATAGCGGTGGAGATCGTGAAATCCAACCCGCAAGATGTGATCTTGACAGCCGAGAAAATCACTGCCGATATTGAGAAACTTGTGGTGCTGCCACAGGCGCAAATGGGCATCTGGGAAAAGTCCCGGATCACCAGCGAGAGGCAACCGGCACAAGTCACTGTGGAGTACATACCCGTCCGCTCAAAATATGCTCTGCTGGCCATTGCTGCGCTGGGCGTTGCCACCGCTATGAGTTCGGCCATTGTGGTGGACCGGGGAATCCGCCAGCTTCGAAGGATCAGGAAAAGAAACTAGCTCGCGGCAAATGCCAACGGGGTGCCGCCCGAACGAATGGTCCGGACCGCACCCCGTCGAAAAGGCTGGTGAAGGCTAGCCGATCTTGTAAATGTGGTAACTGTATTCATTGGCAAAATTGTCAGTGAACTTTCCATCAGCGCCGACGCTGATGGTGCGGTTTTCATCCACAACCTCAACGGAACTGGCCTTGATGTCCTTAGGGAGTTGGAAAACACGGCTACCTGGCTTAGAGCTGCCGTCGATCATGGCAAAGATATAGGCAGAGCCGTTCGAGGTCTTCAACATGGTGTCCAGTCCCGCGCCAAAGGAGTACTCGTAAGACTGGGTATTTAGAACAGGTGCCAGCTTGTGAATCTGGTTGTTGACCTTGGCAGCTGCATCAACCTGAGGCTTACCGCAGAAATTGTTGCTCACCTGTGACTGACGCAGCAGGCTGCCACCTTGGCACGGTCCGGACAAGCTCTGATTGAAGTACACCAAACCGCGCGCCTCATTGATGATGGAGCTCATCACGGCACCTTGCAACTGTCCCGGGGTGATGTTGTCCGTGAACGGTCCGCCGCCCGGGCCGCCATTGAGCAGTTCAATGAACTGCCACGGTGCCTGCAGTTTGCCGTCAGCGGCATCCTGCTGGCGAAGGGACTTCATGGTCTTGCCGTAGCTTGAGGCGGTTCGGCAGTTTTCCTGGTAAACGGGCGTGATGTAGTTCTGGCGGTAGGGGGTCCAACTGCAGAACGGAACTGTGTACCAGTACATGTCCAAGGAAACCGCGTCGGTGTAGTTATTGACGTAGGCCTGAGAATCGGAGGCCTTCATGTCATTGCTAATGACCATCTGGGTGAAATTGGAGTAATTGAAACGGCCGTTTCCGGCGTATTCGTCCTTCATCGATTGCATCCACTTGCGGCCTGCTTCAGGGGTGAAACGGCCGTCAACCTCGTCGTCAAGGAAGTTACCCACCCAGTTGGTGCTGTCATCGGTGAAGGTGTTGTTGAGTTTTCCGCCGATCCAGTAAACATCGTTGTCCTTGAAGAGGCTGTAGGGCGTGTTGGCGTCCATGCCGATGTAGGTGTTGAAACCCGCCTTCTTGTCATACTGGGCTTCAGCGTTGCTGCTGATGCCGTTGTACCAGACCGTGATGGGGAAGAACGAAGGATCTGACCACCCGGCATCATTGGCGTGCTTGAACTGCTTCCAATAGCTTGCCCCGCCTTCCCAGGGAATCCGGGGAAGGTTCAAGTCCCCGGCGACAGGAGGATTGGCGGGCGGTGCTGTCGTAGGCGGTGCCGTGGTCGGCGGTGCCGTTGTCGGAGGTGCCGTTGTGGGTGGTGCTGTGGTGGGCGGTGCTGTGGTCGGCGGAGCTGTCGTGGGGGGTGCGGTGGTCGGTGGTGCCGTCGGCTCGGTGGTTGAAGCCGGGTTGAAGACTACGTCAACGTAGTAGTTGGAGTTGTTGTAGCTACTGCTCGGGTAAGTGCCACCCTTGCCGTAGGCGTAAACGCCTCCGCCAGCCAGAATGGTCAGTGGTCCCTTGCTCTTTGCTTCCCTCAAGCCCTGCTCATCAGCTGAGTACCGACCGTTCGGAGCGATGTAGGAAGCCAGATACTTCTGCCCCGCGGCAATCTTGATTGGCTCCGGCAAGGTCACCGTCTGCCATCCTGATGCCGTTTCAGATGTTGAGGGCAAAGTAGCGGTAGCCAGGATACGTCCCTGCGGAGACCATAAATTCGCTACGTGAGGCCCTGTATTCTCGGCAGTCTTGTAGAACCGGATGGCAGAAACGGAGCCATCTTGCGACGTTGTGAATTTGGCTCCCAGTTCAACAGAAACGGTATCCGGGTCCACAAGGACCCCGGGCGCAGAAGCGTCGAGAACTGAAACTGCTGATGCGTAACTGGGCGAATTTCCTGAAGTTGTCGCCACAAAAAGTGGAACTAGCAGAGCTAGGGTCGCCATTCCGGCAATTGTTGATTTTCGACGGCTTTTGAAGTCCCAGCGGGTTGAACCCCGCTCAGACTGATTGCGATCAGTGATGTTTTGCATGATTGGGATAGTCCTGAAGGATTGTCGTTTAGACCTAGGCAATCTCCCCCCGAGATGAAATCGTAACATACTACCTCGGCGAGTCGGCTGGCCTGGCAAGCTCCGCTCCTGTCTGAACTAGGCCAAGCGGCTGCTTTCATCCCGGTCCCATCCGCCGCCCACAGTCAGTGAATTGCCTCTGCGCAACTTGCCAGCGAACGCCAACGATGCATAAACCCCAGCATCCACAAGTTCCAGAGGGCCGGTAATGCTCGCAGCAAGATTCGCCAATCCGGAGCTCATGGCGGTGCCGGGAGCAAGTTCGTGATTACCGCGATAAATCCGGCGCAGGGTGTGGTGTAGTTCGCGGGTGGAGCGCGGTGTCCGCACCAAAAGCGGTGGCGTATCTAAAATGACCTTTTCGCCATGCATAAACAACGAATCTACGTAGGCGTCATCCGCTGTAGCCTCGGGAAAGGTGGGAAAACGGGCGTGCCCGGCCGCGCTCACAGCGTACGCTCCAGCACCCCAAAGATGCTGTTGCATTCCGCGGATCCGAGTCCTGGCCCTGTAGTAGGAGCGCACCCGCAGATCGGCTCCGGAGGTGTCATACCGGAAGGTGGGGCGGGCAGCCAAAGCCCCAGGCTGGGCCAGATGGGCGAAGACCTCGGCAAGTGCTCCGGCAGTGATCTCGATGTCCGCGTCAAGGTAGATCCGGGGCCAGCGTGTGGCGATGGCGTCAGCGGCATTCAGCGCTGAAGTTTTGCCCGGCTCTTGCAGGTCAAGAACCACTACTCCCGGGAATGTTGAGGCGACTGCAGCGCTCCCATCTGAACAACCATTGCAGGCCACAATGACTTCAATGGCCCCGGACGCGGCCAGATTCGCCAACGGACGAAGAGTCCTCGCCAAGACCCCAGCTTCGTTATAGGCCGGGATGATCACGGTCCCGGAAGGAAACGCCCCCTCTGCTCTATGCAGAGCCCGTGCACCAGGTGAAGCCTTGGGCAGGTTCTCCCAGGACCGCATGCCCAACAGCATCCCCGCCGCCATTCGGTGCCCGGGCTGGGTGGCACGTGCCACCGAAGCGGCTGCCACAATGCCGCGCATGGCCAGTGAGTAGAGCCGGGAATGGTGAGCTTGGGCGTAGCGGACCTTATTGACGGCCATGAGAGCCGTGAGGCCGGCTGAGCTACCGGAACCGCCGCGTTCATGGTTCATGACAGCGAGAGGTTCAAACCAGATGGTCCCGCCAGCGTTTCGAATCTTGCGGAAGTAATCGGTTTCCTCGGAATACAGGAAGAACCGTTCGTCCCACGGGCCTAGTTTCGCGGCCAGTTCGCTGCGGATAAGGATCGCGGCTCCTGTGGCCCATGAGACCTGCCTGGCATAAACGTAACTTTCTGCATCTGTTTCTATTTCCGAAAGCCACGCCGGGCGGTCCGGGAAACGGCTACCAACCACCGCATCGCCAATACTTCTGGACAGCGAAGGTTCCCGGCGCAGTGAATGATAAATTTGGCCGTCGTCATCGAGCAAGCGCGGCACAACAGCCCCAGCACCCGAATGGCGCATACGGGCCAACATTGCCTTGATGGCACCCCGGCTCACAGATAGATCGGGGTTCAGGACCAAGAGGTGCTCGGCTGTGCCGGCAAGCTTGGCAGCAACATTGATGCCACCGGAATAGCCAAGGTTACCTCCGGTGCTGACGGTGATGACGTCAGGATGGGCGGCTAGCGTCTCCAGTGTTGCATCAGAGGAGGAATTATCCGCAACAATCACCCGGAGGCAATGATCCGCCGTTTCTTCCCGCAACGACTTCAGTAGCTTGGGTATATCGTCGGCATTGTTGTAGGTGACAACCAGAACTGCCACATCCGCCGTGTCCTCCGGCCCGGCGAAGCTTCCGGCAACGGGGACGGCTCGGGCACTTTTGATCCGGTACGGCTCCCTGGAGGTATGGCCCTTCGGCGCAGTTTTCACGCCCGTGCTGGCACGCAGTGCCACGTACGACGACGGCCCGTCCACTAGGTAGCGCCGGCTCAGTCGCCGTGGCTCGCGGGAGAGACGCCACGCCCATTCAAGACCGTTGTCCGAGGCCCACCGCGGGGCGCGGGCAACTTTTCCGGCCATGAAATCCACGGCAGCACCGAATCCGAGCAGCACCTTGGCACCAGTGTGGGCGGCGTATTCTGCCATCCACAACTCTTGACGGGGTTTTCCCAGCCCCACAACCAGCACATCGGTTTGGGCGGCACGGATTTCCGCCGCCAATTCTTTGGACAGTCCGTGGTTGGATAATTGACTCCGCTCGGGTGACCACCACCCGGAAATAGCCATGTCAGGGCGTTCGGCAGCAAAACGGGTTTGCAGAGCCTGCTGAGTCTCGAGCGAGCCGCCTAGAAACCCAATACGAGATCCGTGCCTGATCGCCTTTTCCAGGATTGGTTCAATAAGGTCGCTGCCAGCAAGCCTCGGCCACACCCGGCCCGTTGAACGCCTGGCCTGTGCCGCAATAGGTGCGCCGTCAATCAAATTCAGGAACTCCGAAGGGCCCGCATGTTCCAAAGCGCCATTCCAGCGGCCTGAGGTGCCGAAATGGTGAATGTGATCGAGATTGACGGACACAACGCAAAGGGGTATCTGGGCGGCTTCAACCAGCCGATGAGAGATAATTGACATGGTGCGTTCAAAATCAACCAGATGGACTGGAATGCCTGCTGAGTACATGGATTCGGGAGCATCAATGGCCACGGTGAAGACCTGCCTTCTGCGGTGAGAGGCGGGCCAAACTGCCGGTCAGCGTGCGGGAAATTCCGCAGGTGGATCGGCCAACCTCTTCAAGGAATGTTTGTGGGAAACACATTCGGCAGACGTTGGGGCATGGGTTAGCACTCTCACGTTGCCCACGGATCTCCGCGCACGTAGACATGCAGATGTACATTTGCCCCCCGGCCGTTTGAGTGTGAACCCGCTATGTTCGCAATGGGTGAGAACACAGCCGGACACGTCCTAGATGGCACCGCACGCTGAGGTTCGGCATGCCAGAAAAAGACGTATCGATGCCGACTTTATGGGCACGCAGAAGCGGCCGCCAGAGTAGCTTGGTACTTGCAAGTAGCAGTGCTCATGCTGGCGTGTACTTGGTTTGTGGCGCAGGGGGCAGGTAATTTTTGGGTCGCTGGAGGGCGGATTTAGCCCGTGATCTCGCGGACTATGTGCTCGGCAATTGCCATGGATGATGTGGCTCCGGGGGAGGGGGCATTGCGTACGTGGACCATCCTCGCCGAACCTGTAATGACGAAGTCATCCACAAGGCTGCCATCACCATTCATGGCCTGCGCGCGTATGCCGCGGCTGCCGGGGCGAACATCGCCAAGGGTGAGGTCCGGGACGTAATCACGGGCCGCGCCAATAAAGGAGCGTTTACTAAGAACAGTGCGTCCTTCACGGATTGCTGCCGGGATATTGCCTGCGGCAAAGCGCCAAAACCCTGGCATCGAGAGAGTTTGCGCCAAATCCTTGGGCGAGAGCTGCCACGGCGCATAGGCTTCCCGGCCACCTGCGAGGAAAGCATTGGGACCCACCATAATTTCGCCGTCGATCCGCTTGGTCAGATGCACCCCCAGGAAAGGGTAGCGGGGGTCCGGGACGGGGTAAATGAGTCCGTTCACAAGATGGCGGCTGGTGTCCTTGAGCAGGAAATAGGACCCAAAGAAAGGCACGACGCGCGGGAAATTCTCATCCCCGGCGGTTCTGGCTACCCTGTCGGATTGCAGCCCGGCACAGTTGACCACTAGCTCGTAATTCTCTGAACCGGAACTGGTGCCAACGCCCACTCCAGAGCCCTTATCCGCCAACGCCGTGACGGGCAGGCCAAGGCGAACCTCGCCGCCGAGCTCTTCAAACTCACGGGCCAAGCCCAGTGTTACTGCCTTGTAATCGGTGATGGCCGTGGTGGGTGAGTACAGTGCCGCAATGCCGCGGGCATGAGGTTCAATCCGGGCCAGCTCCCCGCCGTCGATCATCCGGACGCCGGGAACACCGTTGGCACGGGCCCGTTCCAGAATGGTGGCAAGGCGTCCAAGCTCACTGCCGTCCCGTGCCACCACCACCTTCCCGCATTCATCGAAAGGCAGATTTTGCCGCTGAGCCAAATCCTGTAGCAAGCTGACACCGCGCCTGCACAGCCGCGCTTTGAGGCTGCCTGGTTCGTAATAGAGGCCGGCATGGACCACGCCACTATTGTGCCCGGTCTGGTGTTGGGCCAGTTCGTTTTCCTTCTCGTACAGGACCACCTCGGTGGCAGATCCTGACTGCAGCAGTTCCCGGGCCACCGCAACACCAATAATGCCCCCACCAACCACTGCGGCCCGCACCCCGCTCACCTCTCCCGCCGTGACTGCAGATACTCGCCAAGCCGTTGAGCTGCCGGTGGCGGAGAGTTCCCTGCTGCTTGGAGCTTGGCGAGGTTCAGCGTTGAGTGGACAGGGCGGGGAGCAATGTTTTCCTTATCTGCAAAGTAGTCTGCCGTACTAATTCCTGTCACGAAGTCACGGGGGTACCCGAGGTGTTCATAGACGTCCGCAGCAATCTGAGCCCAGCTTTGAGAGGGTCCGGTGTTGCTGACGTTATAGGCGCCGTACGGTGGGCGGGTGTCTAAAAGATGCTTCACGGCGTGGACAATATCCTCGGTAAAGGTGAGGCGCCCAAATTGATCGTTGACCACACTTGGTTTCACACCCTTGGCAGCGAGTGTGGCCATGGTGGCAACAAAGTTGCTGCCGTCCCCTATCACCCAGCTGGTGCGGATGATGTAGTGCTTGGGTGTGGTGGCAGCAGCCACGTCACCTGCAGCTTTTGACTGGCCATAGACACCCAGGGGGGACAAGGGTTCCTCTTCACCGTGCACTTCCAGGCTGCCATCAAAGACGTAGTCGCTGGAGATGTGCACCAACGTGATGTTGTGTTGTGTGCAGGCGCTCGCCAGCGCAGCAACAGCTGTGGCGTTGACTGCCCACGCGGCGGCTCGCCCGGCCTGTGTCTGCGCCCCATCCACAGCCGTATAGGCGGCTGCGTTGATGATGGTGTCATAGGCAGTGAAGTCAAAGCCGGAGAAGGGTGCCGGGCCGGCCAGCTCAAGGTCGCTGCGTGTTGCGTAATCCACGTGGGGGTCTGCGCCGTGAAATGCCTTGATGGCGCGGCCCAACTGCCCGTTGGAGCCCAGTACCAGCGTTTTTTTGCCCTTCATGGGTACCACCTCGGAGAGGAACGGATGGTTTTTGTCCTTCTCCGATAATTCCGCCTGGGCTAGGGGGATAGGCCAGGGGATGTTCACTGTAGTATCACCAAGATTGAGGAATGTGTACAGGTGTTGAGCTGCCGCTGACCAGTGATCGTTGACCAGGTAGGAATAAGCCGTGTCATCTACCAAGGTTTGGAAGGCATTACCCACCCCGGCAGGTACGTAGATAGCGCAGGAGGGGTCCAGCACTGTGGTGAAAACGGTGCCAAAGGATGCTCCTTCGCGCAGGTCAACCCAGGCACCGAACACTGCGCCCGTGGCCACTGAAATGAATTTGTCCCAAGGCTCGGCATGGATGCCACGGGTGGTGCCAGCTGTTTCATTGAAGGAAATGTTGTTTTGCACGGGAGTGAAATCAGCCAGCCCCGCTGCCGCCATTTTCTCGCGCTGCCAGTTTTCCTTGAACCAGCCACGGTTATCGCCATGGACTGGCAGATCAAAAAGGAGAACACCCGGAATGGGGGTATCCCGCGTGCCAAGAGACTTTCCAAAGACCGGGCCGTGAGGTGACGCTGTTGGATTCATCGTTTGGCCGCCGTCTTTACTTGTGCTTCCACAACCCGCTCGCCCGCGGCTGCATATTTACTTTCCGTGGCGTCTTTTTGCGGACGCCACCAGGACTCGTTGGATTTGTACCATTGGATGGTTGTTGCCAGCCCGGCGGAAAAATCGGCGTGAGCGGGGCGCCAGCCAAGTTCTGTGCGTAACCGTGTGGGGTCAATGGCGTACCTCAGATCATGTCCGGGACGGTCGCTGACCTGATCGTAGGCGTGCGAATCCTGTCCCATCTCGGTCAATATTGCCTCGATCACGGCCTTGTTATTGTGTTCGCCGTCAGCACCGATCAGGTATGTTTCTCCCGGAGTGCCTTTTTCCAAAATGGTCAGAACAGCAGAGGAATGGTCATCCGCGTGAATCCAATCGCGGACGTTTTCTCCGGAACCGTAGAGCTTGGGCCGCACACCGTCAATCACGTTGGTGATCTGGCGGGGGATGAATTTTTCTACATGCTGGTACGGGCCGTAATTATTTGAACAATTGCTGATGGTAGCCGCAATCCCGAACGATCTCACCCAAGCCCGGACCAGCAGATCTGATCCTGCTTTTGTTGAGGAATAGGGGCTTGATGGGTTGTACGGGGTGTGCTCAGTGAAACGGTTCGGGTCATCGAGGGCAAGATCGCCGTACACCTCGTCCGTTGAAATGTGGTGGAAGCGTTTCCTGTGCCTGCGCACAGCCTCCAACAGGGTGTAGGTACCCATGATGTTGGTGGCCAAAAATGGTGCTGGGTCTGCAAGGGAGTTGTCATTGTGCGATTCCGCCGCGTAATGGACCACTGCATCAACGCCGGACACCAGCTCATCCATCAGTTCCGCATCGCAAATATCGCCCTCTATGAAGCGGAAGCGGGACTGGTCCAGGCCCGCAAGCGAGGCCAGATTCCCGGCATACGTCAATTTGTCCACCACCATCACCTCAAAGTTGGTGTGAGCCATGACATAGTGGACAAAGTTGGACCCAATAAAACCGGCACCGCCGGTCACCAGTATTTGCATCATGGCAACAGCGTAGCTGTAGGTGCCATGCAAACAAGGTACAGGACGGTAATAATGCGTGGCATCATTCTTGCAGGTGGAACCGGCTCGCGGCTTCACCCAATTACTCTGGGCATTAGTAAGCAACTTGTTCCGGTTTATGACAAGCCCATGATCTACTATCCGCTCTCTACCCTGATATTGGCCGGGATCCGTGACATCCTGATTATCACCACGCCCCACGATGCCGAACAATTTCAGCGGCTTCTAGGTGACGGCTCCCAATTCGGTATCAACCTCAGCTATAAAGTCCAGCCGGAACCTGAGGGCCTGGCGCAAGCGTTTATTTTAGGACGCGAACACATAGGTAATGACACCGTTTCACTGGTTCTCGGAGATAATATCTTCTATGGTCCCGGCTTGGGTGGCCAGTTGCAAAAGCATGAATATGTTTCCGGGGGCTCCATATTTGGTTACTGGGTCAAGGACCCCCGGGCCTACGGTGTCGTGGATTTTGACGCCGACGGGCGAGTTCTCTCACTGGAAGAAAAGCCGGAGAAGCCGCGCAGCAATTACGCTGTGCCTGGGCTGTATTTCTATGACAATGATGTCATCGAAATCGCCGCAGATCTAAAGCCTTCCCCGCGCGGAGAGCTGGAAATTACGGATATCAACCGCACCTATCTAGAGCGTGGGGAACTCCATGTGGAAATCCTGCCCAGAGGAACAGCTTGGCTGGACACAGGTACCTTTGCCGATCTCAATGATGCCTCCACCTTTGTGCGCACTGTAGAAAGCCGTCAGGGATTAAAAATAGGCGCCCCGGAAGAGGTTGCCTGGCGCCAAGGATTCCTCAGTGACCAGGAACTACGCCAGAGCGCCGAGTCCATGCTCAAGAGCGGCTACGGAAGCTATCTGCTGCAGCTTCTGGAACAAGAACTGCTCTAACAACAACAAGAACTGCTCTAAAAAGTAGCAAACACCAACCCCGCTTGACCCGCGCGATTTGCGCTGACATGTGCCCGAAACTCCCGGGCCTATCAGCTGCGCCCAAAACGTGCCAGCAACTTCTAGGACACAGCTGGGACACGACTGTGCAAACCAAGTAGTCCCCACAAATATGCAAGTACTACACAAGTACACGGCCCCTTTTGTGCTGCCCGAATCGGGTAGTGGCGTGTAGTGCTTTCGGGCTGAGTTGATTCTTTAATGGGACTAACAAGGACTAACCACTTGACGCAAGGTCTATTACAAGAAGGTCTCACATGTTTTGCCAGGGGTACCCGGGGGTACGCTGCATTTCGTTAATTACCGGAGCAGTAGTGACACCCCATGTGTGGCTGCGAAATTCTTCATTGCGCCATTTTGAAAGTCCTCCCAGTGCAAAGCACACTACGCGGAGAATGACATGGCAATGAGAATCGGATACGCAGCCGGGGCCTTTGACCTCTTTCATGTTGGCCACCTAAACCTGTTGCGCCAAGCCCGCTCGCGCTGCGACTTTCTCATCGCCGGGGTGGTCTCCGATCAGTTGCTGATTGCCCGTAAGGGCCGAACACCTGTCATCCCCCTGTGTGAACGCCTTGAAATAGTCCGCAACGTTGGATTCGTTGATGAGGCAATAGCAGAAACCTTGGCGAGCAAGGTGGATATGTGGCGCCAAACCACGTTTGACGTTCTCTTCAAAGGCGATGACTGGAAAGGCACAGCCAAGGGATTAGAACTCGAACAGGAATTTGCGCCGTTAGGCGTTGAAATTATCTATTTTCCCTATACCGTCCACACATCCAGCACCATCTTGAGGCGAACGCTTGAGCTTCTGGAGCGAGAGAGCGAGGAGGCAAAAAAGATTCATCGACTAGTGCGGTGAACCTCATCAACGCAGCCGCGAAGACGGTCTGCAGGTCTCATTATTACAAAAAAAGATGTCTGGGGGCAATTATGGTTCGGTCAGATGATCGGGAGCAAGCAATGCGCATCGCACTAATCGGTACACGGGGAGTGCCTGCGCGTTATGGCGGATTTGAAACGTGTGTAGAAGAAGTGGGCCGAAGGCTTGCTGAACGCGGGCATGAAGTTACTGTCTACTGCCGGCAAACTAACGCAAGTTCACCTCCGCCAACAACGTACTTGGGAATGAACCTGGTGACGCTGCCGGCGCCCCGGCGCCGCTCCTTGGAAACCTTGGTGCACACGGGGCTTTCCACTGGCCATCTTCTGGCCCATCGGGTGGACGCGGCAGTGGTTTTCAACGCCGCCAATGCGCCGTGGTTGCCGGTTCTGCGAGCCGCACAAATTCCTGTGGCCACTCACGTTGACGGGTTGGAATGGCAGCGGGCCAAATGGGGCAGTGCCGGCAAAAGCTACTACCAGTGGGCAGAACGCATGGCCGTGCGTTGTTCCAATGCCCTCATTGCAGATGCCGCCGGCATCCAAGAATACTACGCCACCAAATATGGCGCAAAAACTCATTTGATGGCCTACGGCGCCCCCATTCTGGGGGCCATAGGTTCGGAAAAACTTCGCGGCATCGGTTTAACACCCGGTAAATTCCATTTGCTGGTTGCTCGCTTTGAACCCGAAAATCATGTGCACACCATTGTTGAAGGCTTCAGCCGTAGCGATGCAAAGTACCCGCTGGTAGTGGTGGGCTCGGCACCGTATTCGGAGCAGTACACCCAACAAATACACAACGCTGCTGATTCACGGGTGCGGTTTCTGGGCGGAGTATGGGACCAGGACCTTCTCAACGAGCTCTACTCACACGCCTTGGTGTACTGGCATGGGCACTCCGTGGGAGGGACCAACCCGTCTCTGCTGCGAGCCATGGGTGCCGGTGCAGCCACCAATGCCTTTGACGTGAATTTCAACCGGGAAGTACTCGCAGACGCCGGCCAGTACTTTTCTACTGAAGAACAAATTCCCGCACTGGTAACCGCTGCAGAATGTGCCGAATCAAACGTTGCCCTCCGTGGAGCAAAGGCCTTGGCACGTGCCGGTGCGTATTGCTGGGATGACGTTGCTGATAGTTATGAGAATCTGTGCCTGCGCTTAGTCAGGCGGGATCTGGGCCGGGTGGTTCCGGTGCCGGAGATTGAACTCAACGCGCCGCTGAGGCGCCACACTGTGGTTCCGGAGCATGGTGCATCACGATGAAATCTAGAACAACGGTGCGTGTGTTGGAATCTTTTGCTGAACCGAGGCCCACAACCAATCCTTATATTGTGCAATTGGCCCGGGCTCTGGAACAGGAGCCGGGGTGCGAAGTGCTCACATTCTCCTTCAAGCGTGCGCTCTTTGCGCCTTACGATGTTTTTCACGTTCACTGGCCCGAGGTGATTTACGCTGGAAACCGCGGGCTCAAGGGCGTTGCCCGTGAACTGTTGTTTGCCGCGGTCCTGGCCCGCCTTCAACTATCGGGGAAACCCGTGGTGCGAACCCGGCACAATATAGCGCCGCATGAATCCCTGTCCCGCAGCCAACTGCTGTTAGAAGGGTGGCTGGAGCGCCTAACCCGCGTAACCATCACCCTCAATAGCAGCACCGGCCATGGCCAGGACATGCCGGCCTCCACCATCTTGCATGGCCATTACCGGGACTGGTTTGCCGGCATAGCTGTTAACGAACCCACACCAGGGCGCATCACCTTTTTTGGTCTGATCCGTCGCTATAAGGGAGTGGAAACCCTGCTCGAATCCTTTCTGAAAACCGAGCTGGCGGGATTGACCCTATCAATTTCCGGCAAAGCCGCAACGGAAGAGATCAGCCACAACCTTCTGGAGATGGCACAGGGAGATGACCGGGTGGAGTTCGATTTCCGCTACCTCTCCGATGCCGAGTTGGTGGCCTCCGTCACCCAAGCAGAACTGGTTGTTCTGCCGTATTGCGCCATGCACAATTCAGGTGCTGCCATGGCGGCGCTGTCCTTAAACCGTCCGGTACTGCTACCTGATACGCCCGTCAACCGGTTGTTACAAGAAGAGGCAGGGCCCGGATGGGTGTATCTGTTCAGGAATGAGCTCACGGCAGCCGCTGTAGAAGGCACACTCATGCGTCTGCGCGAGCATTCCCCCAGAACCGCACCGGACTTATCGGCACGGTCATGGCAGTCCACAGGTGCTGAACACCTGCGGGTTTTTGAAAACGCGCTTGACCACCAAGCGAAGCACGGTGCGGGGATACACAGCAGGCTTGCCGTCAATTCAGATGTGGGTTAGGAGGGGCCATGGCGCATATTTCAGGGGGAACTCCCACAGCTTTCGCCTTGCTAGTTGTCAACTACGGCTCATCGAACCTTCTGGAGGAAAACCTCCAAGGACTTGAGCTGAAAGCAGCTGGGGGCCGCATTGTCATTGTTGATAATTTCACCAGTGCCACGGAACTAGCCCGGCTCAACGTGCTGGCCACCCGTTACGGCTGGAGCGTTCTAGCGTTGGAGAGCAACCGGGGATTTGGCGCCGCTGTCAATGCGGGGGCAGCTGTGGCCTTGAGCGAGGGGGCCCAGGCGCTGGCAGTGCTCAATCCTGATGCCCGGATTGAAACCGGTGACCTGGTGGCGCTGGTCTGCGCAGTCGCTGCCGAGGCAACTCTCATGGCCGCACCCCTGATCAGGACCAGCAGTGGCGAGGTGTGGTTTGACGGGATGGATTTGTACCCGGCCTCGGGGAGGGTGGCGAGCCGCCGCAGTCCGCTACCGGATGGACCGCACCAACCGTGGCTGTCAGGAGCCTGCTTTGCCATCTCCGGGCAGATGTGGCGGACAGTGGGCGGCTTTGATGAAGATTACTTCCTGTATTGGGAAGATGTGGACCTCTCACGGCGGGTTGTCAGTCACGGCGGGCGCCTGGCTGTCCTTCGCGAAATTTCCGCGGTGCATGACCCTGGCGGAACACAAACCGGGGTAAGCGGGGAGGGGACCAAATCAGAAATCTACTATTTCTACAACATCCGCAACCGCCTGCTCTACGGCGCTAAACATGTGCAGGGAAAACAATTCCGCAGCTGGATTTATGCAACACCCAAGGTTTCTTACGAGATTCTGTGCCGGGGCGGGCGTAGGCAATTGCTGCGTTCACCGGCACCTCTGCGCGCCTATGTCCGCGGAATTCTCAGCGGGTTGGTAAGGGCGCGTGAGATCCGCAGCCGTGAACGGGCCAAACAGCTGCGCAGGACCTCGCCGGCATCGGGTGCCGGAGCAGCAATCAGCGGAACACTAGGGAATAGGTGAAACCATGAGTCACTTTGGCGCAAACAGACTGGCACCCGTGGCGCTCACGGTGTTGGTGGCTTTTTCCGCAGTTCTGTTCTCCGGATGTACCTCAACCACGGCGGCGGATCCCGCACCGCTGGCTGGTTCCACGGCGGGAGCCAGCGCCGCATCCACAGCGGTTCCCACAGCGGCGTCCCCGGCTCAGCCGGTGGCAACACCAAGCGTGGCGCCAGGGAGAAGCAAGCCTGTTCCGGCGCCGTCGGGCGGGTCCATTTTGCAAAAGGTTCCCGCAGTCAGCCCCGGGCCGGTGACAAAAGTTGAGCTCAACAAGACGGCGGCCCTGCCGGATAAGGTCTCGATCACCGTCTCCAAGGCAGAAGCCTTGGAGACAAAAGCAACCACACCGGGTGAAATTGCCGGCCCGGCCGTGGCCATGTTCGTTTCCATTCGCAATGGTTCGCTCAAGAGCATCAGTGTCGATTCGGCAATAGTGACACTGAGCAATGCCAGCGGTGTTCTGGGGCAGCCAACAACCTCAGACCCATACCTGCCCTTCTCAGGCGAGCTTGCACCCGGAGCTTCTACGCAGGGCGTTTACGTATTTCTTATCCCAACAAATGCCAGAACCGGGCTGAGCCTGTCAGTGGAATATGCCGCCGGTCAGGCAAGCGCCCAATTTGTGGGCAGTGTTTCCTGATGCGCCATGACAACCGAGGTGGACAAGCGATGAAAACCATTACCCGAGCACTGCGACGGTCCTTCATATTCCTGGCTGCGCTGCTGGGCGCATTGAGCCTCACTGTCATGGGTTTCACGGTACCCGCGCAGGCAGCAGATCTGCTGCCTGGCCCGGCCCCCATAGAACAGCGCAGCGCCACCACTGTGACAAGTGACCGGCTGCCAACCGTGCAGATCGATTCCGGGGTGGTGTGGACTCAACAAATCATTGGGAACATTGTGTACGCAGGCGGAGCGTTCACCAATGCCCGCCCGGCTGAAGCTGCCCCCGGCACCAACCTCATGCCGCGCAGCAACCTTTTGGCTTATGACATCAGGACGGGCATCATTACATCCTTTGCCCCCAAGATCAACGGCACCGTGAAATCGCTCGCGGCATCCCCGGATGGAAAACAGCTCTACGTGGGTGGTTCCTTCACATCCGTTGACGGCCAGACTCGTTTTAATCTGGCGGCCTTTGATGTAGCTAGCGGCACGCTTTTATCCACCTTCAAGGCGGCGGTGGGTGGCTCCTATGTCAACGCCATTGTGGTGACAAATACTGCGGTTTATGTTGCCGGGCTCATCGGTGCTGGCAACGGCGTTGTCCGCAAGAGCTTCGCCGCCTTCACTACCAGCGGCGCTCTGCTTGCCTGGGCGCCCACCTCTGATCTGCAAGTGGACGCCATGGTCCTGACCCCGCAAAAGGATAAGTTGATTGCGGCAGGCCGCTTTGGCACCATCAACGGTGTTTCGCAGCGCGGGCTGGCTGCCCTTGACCTCTCCTCAGGAGCCTTGCTGCCGTGGCAGGCACCCACCATCATTCAAAACGGTAAGGGAAGTGGCAGCGGAGCCGGCAAAGCAGGAATTTGGGGACTCACCACGGATCAAAACGCCGTGTACGGAACAGGCTGGGTATATGCCGATATCACGGTGGGAAACCTGGAAGGCACCTTTGCCGCCGCACCAGGAGACGGTAGCATCCGGTGGATTGCCGATTGCCACGGAGACCACTACGGGGTTTATTCGGACGGCACAACTGTCTACACCACCAGCCATGAGCACGCGTGCGAATCGGCCGGTGGCATGGTGCAAAAACAGCCGCAAAACATGCGCAACGCCACTGCCACCACGGCAGCACCCAAGGGCACGCTGAGCCGCAGCCCGTGGGTCAACAGCATTTACAAGGACTGGAGCGGTTACCCTGCCCCCGCTGTGGTGAACTGGTATCCGGATTGGCTCACCGGGACCGCCACAGGCATGGGACAGGCGGGCTTCTCCATTGTTGGAACTGGCGGTTTCATCTCTGTTGGCGGTGAATTTGTGGGCGTCAACAACCAGCAACAACAAGGATTGGTCAGGTTCTCCTCAAACCCGCCGGGCGGTCCAAAGCAGGGCCCGCGGCTGTCAGGAACAGCATGGACCCCCACGGCCAAGTCCGTCGCAGCAGGTTCGGCACGTGTGAGCATCCCTGCCAACTGGGACAGGGATGATCTGTTCCTGAACTACAGCTTGATGCGGGTGGGCAAGGCGCAGCCAGTGGCTACAAGCACCGTGCAATCCACCTATTGGAACCTGCCAAGCATCACTCTGACCGATACAGGGCTCCCTCCAGGCTCGGCCCAAAGCTACTATGTGGTGGCCTCCGATCCTGATGGCAACAGCGTCTCTAGTCCACAAGTCTCGCTAACCATTGGCTCTGCCGTGGCATCGCCCTATGTGAGCGGTGTTCTCAATGACAACCCTTCCCTCTTCTGGCCTCTGGGTGGCCCGGCAGCCAACGCTGCGGCTGACTGGGTTGGTGGCAATGACGGCAAGGTTGGCACCGGAGTTGGAACAACGCCCGCCGGGGGAGGAGCCATTGCCGGGGATACGGCACCAGCCTCCACCTTCAACGGCACCGCCAACGGTGTTATTGGCTCCACCTCCACAGTGGCAGTGAGCCCCGCGTTCTCCACTGAGCTGTGGTTCAAGACAACCACCACCAGTGGCGGCAAGCTCATGGGGTACGGTTCCAGCAATTCAGGAACTTCTTCCAGCTATGACCGGCATGTTTACATGCTGAACAACGGGGCACTGTCCTTTGGTGTCTACACAGGGGCAACAAAGACAGTGACCAGCGCAACTGCCTACAACGACGGCGCGTGGCACCACGTAGTTGCCACTCAGGGAAGCGCCGGGATGGTGCTCTACGTGGATGGGCAGGTGGTGGGCAGCGATACCCAAACAACCACGGCCCAAAGTTACCTGGGCTACTGGCGGGTTGGCGGAGACACTCTGGGAAATTGGCCCAACGCGCCCACCAGTAACTACTTCAACGGCACACTGGATAATTTCGCCGTGTACAACAGTGCGCTCTCTGCGGCGCAAGTAGCCTCACACTACGCACTGGGAACAGGTCAAGGGGTGCCAACAGCATCGTTTACCGCAACATCGAACAACTTGGCGCTCGCCGTCAACGCGTCGGCGTCCACAGCACCGTCAGGGCAAACCATTGCGTCTTACCAATGGGACTTTGGTGACGGCACGCCAGCTGGCACTGGCGTCCAGGCTAACCACAACTACAGCAACCCCGGAACGTACACCGTGGTGCTCACAGTTAAAACCGGATCTGGAGTTCCGGCCACCACCTCCCGCACCGTCACTGTAACCGCTGCGAATGTGGCTCCTGTGGCTGGGTTTGCTGCGGTGGTTTCGGGGTTGGGTGTTGCTGTGGATGGTTCGGCTTCTGCGGATGCTGATGGTTCGGTTGCCTCCTATGCGTGGGCTTTTGGTGATGGGTCTACGGGGAGTGGGAAGACGGCGGCCCATACTTATGCTGTTGCTGGTAGTTACACGGTGTCTTTGGTGGTTACTGATAATCAGGGGCTTGCTTCTGCGGCTGTGACGAAGTCGGTGACGGTGGTTGCGGATCCTGTGGAGCCGGGGAATGTTGTGGCCAAGGATGCGTTTGGACGCACTGTCAGTAATGGTTGGGGTTCTGCTGATACGGGTGGGGCCTGGTCTTTGACTGGTTCGGCGGCGATGTTCCAGGTTTCTGGTGGTGTGGGAAAGATGCCGTTGGGTGCTGGTTCAACACGGTTTGCCACGTTGGGTTCGGTCTCTTCTACGGATACGGATTCTGTGGTGACGGTGGCGTTGAATAGTGTGCCTACTGGTGGCGGGAACTATGCCAGTGTTGCTGGGCGGCGGGTGGATGCGTCCTCATATTCAATGAAGTCCTGGGTCAAGGCTGACGGGTCTGTGTGGTTGGTGTTGTTGCGGGATTCGGTGACGTTGAAGTTGGTCCAGGTTCCGTCTCTGACGTATTCGGCGAACATGGTGTTGAACCTGCGCTTGCAGGTGACGGGTACTTCGCCCACTACGGTGCAGGGGAAGATCTGGCCGGCGGGTCAGGGTGAGCCTGTGGCGTGGTTGGCGTCGGCTACTGATAGCACTGCTGCTTTGCAAACTGCGGGCAGTGTTGGGCTGGGTGCGTACCTTGCCGGTTCAGCTACTGCTGCTGTTCAGACCAGTTTCGATGATTACGTGGTCACCACCAGCCAAGCCCCGGCCGCGAACAAGGCTGCTGCCGGGCTCGACGCTAAACTAGCTCCCGCACCGGCACCTGCACCTGCACCTGCTCCGGAGGCTAAGCCCGCACCGGCGGCTCCGGCTCCTGCTCCGGCACCTAAGCCCGCTCCGGTGGTGCCAGCGGCTCCGGTGGCGCCCGCTGATCCTCCTGCAGTCCCGGCCCCGCCTGCTCCTGCCCCGGCAGCCCCGGCTGCGGCGGGGATCCCCACGCCTGAGCATGTTGTTCTGGTCATGATGGGCAAGCGGTCATCGGCTGATGTCATGGGCAACCAAGAAGCCCCTTTCATCAATTCGCTGGCCAAGGACGGGGCAACAATGTCCAAGACGGTGGCGGGGCCAGATAACCTGAGCCTGTTCTCGGGGCGGACCCAGGACGCCGCCGGTGGGCTTTGCCCTCAGGCGTTCACCACGGACAACATTGCCACCCAGCTTGCAAGCGCCGGCAAGACTTTCACGGGTTTTGCTGAGGATCTGCCCAGCGCCGGATTCACCGGCTGCGTGAGCGGCCGCTATGCAGGTGTCAATAATCCGTGGGTGAATTGGCCCGCTGTCCCGGCCTCGGCCAACCAGCCTCTGACGGCGTTTCCTTCCGACTTCTCCAAGCTGCCTGCTGTCTCCTACGTGGTTCCTAACCTGGACCATGACGGGCACCAAGGCTCCATTGCTGACAGTGATGCTTGGCTGAAGAAGAATTTTGGCGGGTACGTTGCCTGGGCACAAGAACACAATAGTTTGCTGATCCTGACGTGGGGCGCAGCAGCTGATGGGCAGCAGATCCCCACTCTCATCACCGGCCAACAGGTTCTTCCGGGAACGTACACGGAAGCAACCACACCCTTCAGCGTTGTGCGCACCCTGGAAGACGCCTTTGCCTTGCCGGCCAATGACGCCAGCAAGGCCGCACTTCCCATCACCTCCATTTGGCAGAAATAGGAAGGATAAGCATCCATGATTCTCTTGGTGCACCCAACGGCGGAACTCTACGGATCCGACAGAGTTTTCCTGGCAAGCGTTTCCGCCATGATGCAAGCAGGTCACACAGTGTTCGTGTCACTGGCGGAAGCAGGCCCGCTGGAAGCGGAGCTCCGCTCCCGGGGCGCGGAGGTCCTTGTCTGCCCCAGCCCCATCCTGCGCAAGAGCATTTTCACACCACGGGGCTTTGTCCATGCCGTGACAGAGAGCCTGCGGGGCATAACCCAAGGCTCGCGGCTGATCCGGCAGCTGCAGCCCGAGCTCATCTACGTCAATACCATCACCATTCCGCTGTGGAACATGCTGGCAAAAATGCACCGCATACCACTGCTGGTCCATGTCCATGAGGGTGAAGCGTCAACCGGGGCCTTGATTAGAAAAGCGTTGGCGTTGCCGTTGTTCGCAGCGGACGCCATTGTTGCCAACAGCAACTTCAGTGCCGGAGTCATCAAGAGCTCCTTCAAGCGGCTGGGCGCCCGGATCCAAGTTCTCTACAACGCCGTGCCCGGGCCCGCCACCCCTGAACCGGTGCGCACTGAGCTTGCGGGTCCTCTGCGGCTGGCCTACATTGGCCGGCTCTCGCCGCGCAAAGGTGTGGATGTGGCCATCGACGCGCTGTCAATCCTCAAGCAACGGGGTGTCGATGCAGAACTAGATCTGATTGGTGCCGTCTATTCCGGCTACGAGTGGTACCAGGACCAGCTCCACGAACAGGTCCGTGACTACGAACTTGAGACAAAGGTACGCTTCCGGGGCTTCAAGGAGGAGATCTGGGACTTGGTGGCACAGAGTGACATTGTTGTGGTGCCTTCCCGCGCGGATGAACCCTTCGGGAATACGGCCGTCGAGGCCATCCTCGCTGGACGGCCGGTCATTGCTAGTGAAACCACAGGCTTGATTGAAGCCATTGCCGGTTACCAAGCGGGCACTCCGGTCAAGGCAAATGACCCCGTGGCACTGGCCAACGCGGTACAAAACATGATGGCCACGTGGGCTGACATGCAGGAACGGCTCACCCGTGACTTACAGACGGCCAAAAAACGACACAGTGTTGACGCCTACACGGATTACCTTTCCGAGATTGTTGATCAGATCATCTCGCCCAGAGAAGTCCGTGTCTTTGGCGCGTCCAAGGGCTAGTGTGGTGCGTAATCCCCATTACAGGGGCGGGCAGTATTCATTCTGGGGGCATTGCTAATGATCGCTGAAACGAGCATGAGATGAGTGAATCCGTGGCCGAGGATGCACAGTCGCACCGGGGCCGTTTTCGTGCCACCATGGCCCAGCTTGAAACGGCCCAGAAAAAACGGGGACGCGGTGCGCCAGCCTATTCCATCTATGTCAACCGGCCTCTTGGCAGGCGTGTGGCCGCAGCGGCTTTCCTGCTGGGGCTGGCGCCTAACACCGTCAGCTTGATCAGTGCGTTCTTTACCTTCAGTGCCATCATCTTGTTAGCGGTGCTGCCACCAACAGTGTGGCTGGGAGTCCTTGTCACAGCCCTGCTGGTCATCGGCTACGCCTTTGATTCTGCCGATGGTCAGGTGGCCCGGCTCCGCGGCGGCGGTTCACCGGCGGGGGAGTGGCTTGACCACGTTCTTGATTGCATCAAGTGCTCAACCCTGCATTTGGCTGTATTGCTGAGCGCATTCTTGCATTTCAATCTGAGCCCGCAAGGTTGGCTGCTGGTACCTCTGGGTTTCAGTATGGTTTCAGCTGTCTCCTTCTTTGCCAGCATCCTCAACGATCAGCTCAAAGCCAGGCATCCTGGCCCCGAGAACCTCACCGAACCGAAAGCCAGCACGCCCCTTCGCTCCCTGGTGGGGCTCCCCACGGACTACGGCGTCCTATGCCTGATTTTCCTCTTACTTGGCTGGCCCCAGTATTTCTTCGTCATCTACACCCTGATCTTCGCCGCAAACTTGGGCTACCTGATCCTGGCCTTGCCGAAATGGTTCGCTGATATGAAGGCCCTGGCATGATGAACGGCACCGGGGCGGGGCCAGCCGCGCTGCAACCTCAAGCTCCAGGGCCCTTGCAGGTGCTGGTCCTCTGGGCAGACGATAGTTCACCGAACCTGGGAGTCCGGGCACTGGGCCGAGGAACCGCAGCGCTAGTGCGGCGCGTGTGGCCAGACGCCGCCATCACCTTCGTGAACTACGGGCACGGTTCCCCGCACCTGCCCATGGGCCGGCTACGTTCACTGGTGCGTGAGCAGGTCACCGGGCGCCGCGGCATGCAGAAGTGGCTCTCTGGCTTTGATCTGGTTATTGATACCCGGTCAGGAGACAGCTTCGCTGATATTTACGGTTTGAAGCGGCACTCCATCATGACGGCTGTGGCAGCGTGTGTGCGCCGAGCAGGAATTCCCTTGGTGCTAGGCCCGCAGACCGTGGGGCCCTTCAACTCCAAACGCGGCAGACTCCTCGCTAGAGGCTCCCTCTCTAGTGCCAAAGTGCTCATGGTCCGGGACGCCGAAAGCGCTGACGCCTCCGCCAGGCTGGGCCGGGCCGTGGATGTGCAAAGCACGGACGTTGTCTTTGCCATGGAAGTCCCCCAGGTAGAGAAAAGCCGGGACGTGATCCTGAACATTTCCGGATTGCTATGGAATCCCAACCCCCACGTTGATTTCCGCTCTTACCGGGATATTGTGACCCGCCTGCATGATGGGCTGCTCGCACAAGGGAGGCAGCTGACACTTCTGGCCCACGTCCTGGACCCTTACCCAGGGGTGGGCACACAACAGCCCACCAGTAAAGATAATGACGTTCCGGCCATCAGGGAGTTCATGAACAGTGCGCAAAGCCAGGCCGAGGTGCTTATCCCTAAGGATCTTGATGAGGTCCGTGCCGCAGTGGCATCAGGCAACGTTGTCATTGGATCTCGGATGCACGCTTGCCTCAACGCCCTCTCGGTTGGTACCCCCGCCATTCCCTTGGCCTACTCCCGGAAGTTTGAACCGCTGCTGCGGGATCTGGGCTGGCAGCACACCGTTGACTTGCGGGACACGTCCACGGATCCTGTGGCAGCAGTCCTCCACCAACTTGGCGCAGACGCCATGGCCGGCGATCTTGCGGCCCTATCCGAAAATGCGCAGCGCCTGCTGCTCCGGGCCGAGCAAGCACTGCGGTCCCTTTCATGAGCCCACACGAACGGCTAGACGCCGCCATCAAACGTGTAGTTGAGGCAGATAATTGCTCCGGTTGTGGGGGCTGCGTGCAACTTGATCCAGGGCTCACCATGGAATTGAACGCGGAAGGCTATCTCCGGCCCGTCCGTAAGAGTCCGGACGTTTACCCACCAGAGGCTCGCGCAGGTACCCCAATAGGTGCTGCCGGGAGACCGGGGAGGGATGTGGAACGCGAATTCGCTGCGGCGTGCCCCGGCGTCCGGGTTGTAGCTCAACGGCCGCCCGGATCACTCCGCCATGCCCAGCTCGGTCCTGTAGTCCAGGCTTGGGAAGCGTGGGCAAATGATCCAGCAGTGCGCCATGCTGGCAGCAGCGGCGGCACACTCAGCGCACTTTCCGCGTGGCTTTTGGAGACCGGGCAGGCCGCAACGGTCATTGGCGCAGCCTCTGATCCGAACAATGCGCGAAGGACCGTGCCGGTACAAATAATCAGTAAGGAGCAAGCCCTCAAAGCTGCCGGTTCCCGCTACGCCCCGGTGGCAAATGCCTCGGTACCCGGTGCTCGGGACGCTGGCACAGCCTTCGTGGGTAAGCCGTGTGAGGTCTCTGCCATCCGTGCCCTGGGTCCCCGTGGCGAACGCGCCAGCGCAGAAGATGGGGGAGAGGCGGCTGCTGGCGAGGGCGCTCTCCTATTGTCGTTCTTCTGTGCCGGCACTCCCAGTCAAAATGCCACGGACCGTCTAGCCGCTGATTTGGGGGTGGCAGAAGGAGCCGGGGTTAGTGAACTGCGTTACCGCGGGCAGGGGTGGCCGGGAGACTTTTCCATCACCGGCACCGATGGCACAGTGCGGAGCGCTAGCTATGACGAATCGTGGGGTAAGTACCTCGGGCCAACCACGCAATGGCGGTGCAAGATTTGTCCTGATGGGGTGGGGGAGAGTGCAGACATCACAGCCGCAGACTTTTGGCGCACCGACGCCACCGGGTACCCCCTGTTTACCGACCGGGCCGGTATTAGTGCCCTGATCGCGCGCACGGAACGGGGCAGGAGCCTTGTGCTGGCCGCAGCCGCTGCCGGTGTGCTCACTCTCAAGTCAATGGACGTGGCTGAACTGGTGGCCGTCCAGCCACTGCAACGAAAACGCCGCGAAACACTTTTAGCCAGGCTGGCTGGCACCCTTGCTGCCGGCGGATCAGTGCCACGATTTTCTGGTTTTTCCCTGTGGCGTCTGGCCCTGCCCCGGCTCAGGGAATCCCTCCGGACAGCGCGCGGAACCTTCCGGCGGCGCCGGGGTCTGGACCGGAAAAAGTAGCGCTAGGCGCGCGCTTACAACTGCTTCTTGCGCAATCTACTAGCTGCGGAGAGCAGATCCGCCACGTCCCGCCTCACCGCCGGGACAAAAAGTCCCAGGGCATAAACAAGTACGGCTGCGGCCATCGCCACCAGCACTTGGGCCCACCTGCCTTGGTTGGCCAGTAATACAGTTGCCAGGAAGGCGCTTGCGGCCCCTAGCCCGGCCAGGGCTGACATGCGCAAGAACCCCGTCACGAACATTCTGATGGGCACCTGCTCCACTGAGCGGGCAATCCAATACAGCGAGAGCGGCCACTTCAAGAACGTGGAAATCAGGTAGCCGGCCGCAACACCGTTGACGCCCCAAAAAGCACCCACCACCAGAAATACCACCTTGACCCCAACGCCCACCAAATTGAACTTGAACAGGGCTTTAGTGATGCCTTTGGACACGTAGATCCAGTAGCCAAAGTAGGCCAGCGTCTGGAAGATGGCGGCGGCAGAGAGCATGCTCAAAATGGGTGCTGAGGCCACCCACTCATGCCCCAAAAGGATGTCAGTGATAGGGACGGCCGCCCCCGTGGCAACGGCAAGGCCAGCCACTAGTGTGTAGCCCAGGGCAAGTTGGCCCACCCGTGCAAACTCCCAGTACTTAGCGCCGGCATCCTGCAACCTGGACAAGACAGGAATGGCCACATTGGAGATAGGACTGCGCAACTGGTTGGCAATGTTCATGACCAGTTGATAGGGCCGGTTGTAGTTACCTAGCGGGGCAGCACCAAACACCAACCCAATTGTCACGGTGTCGGCGTTATTTCCCACATACGTAACAACCTGGGTTGCCACCATGTGCCAGCCAAAACGCAGGAAACCACCTATCTGGGTGCCACGCCTGGGCCGTCCGGGAAGCCAGCGGGAACAGATCACTGAGGCTAGTAAAACAACCAGTGAGGAGATCAGCACTTGAAGGACAAGAGACCAAACACCGAACCCGGAAAGAGCAAAGGCAATAGCAGCCGCCAGCCCAACCACGGTTGAGAGGAAATCAATCACAGCCAAGGCCGTAAAGCGCAGAGAGCGCGTCAGGCTTGCCCGGAATTGAGTGGCAGCACCATTGACCAAGAACACCAGTGAGAGCGCCTGGATCAAGGGAACCAGTTCATCGTGTCTGAAGAAGGCGGCTATGAGCCACGCCCCGAAGTAGACGCTCAGGGCAAGAACAACACCAATTGCTGTGTTGATCCAGAACAATTGATCACGCTGTTCCCGGGACAGCGTTTTGGCTTGGACAGCTGCCTGTGAGAGGCCAAAGTCCCGGAAGATCTCCGCAACTCCCGCTACGGCCATGACCATGGCGAACAAGCCGTAATCGCTGGGGCTCAGCAACCGGGCCAAAATGATAACTGACAAGGTTTGGAGCAGGACCTTGGCTCCTTGACCCACCACGGTGACGGCTGCACCGTGAACGGCCCGGCGGCCCAGTCCTTGGCCCAGACCTTCTCCTAAGCCGCTCTCCTCAACTCGTGGTTCCACAGCCCTCACCCCAACCGGCTGCGCACGTACGGCAGTAGCGGATCAGCCGGGGAGGACAGCCCGGTACGGTCCGTAAGCCTGGTGGCTGTAGGGGTTTGGGAGGTTTCCAACCGCAGTTCCGGACCGGCAAGGCGCTGCGCCAATTCCGGAAAAGAAGAATAGTGGGGGCCCAGCACATGAGTGGCCGCTGCCAGCATGTACACATCAACAACGGAGGAGGAAAGCGCCTGCTTACTGTTGTAAGGCCCCTTGTTGGCATTGCCGTGAGTGTGAGGAAAATGCTTTTGTACCTCGGCGAAGGCCTCGGGAGTGTCAGCGGAAACGTAGAAAGGAACTGCCGGCCACCATTGCCGGATCTCCCGCATGCGGTGCAGGTACCACTCCAAGGGCGAATGCTTGAGTGTTTCCTGATGAGCGTTGCTATTGGTGCGGATCATGACCCCAATGAACGGAACACCGCTGGGGCCATCCGCGAAGGCGGACTGGATGCTTGAACGCACAGCTTCGGCGGGGCTCAGCGCTCGCAGCTCCTGCTCCCACGGCGTGCAGTCAGGCGGCAGTAGCAGTGCGTGAGCAGTACGTATTTGCCATACACGCTGGGCCCTGGCCGCGGCATTGAGCCAGAGCAGCTTGTTGTCTTTATAGGGAAAGCACGGGGAAACTAGGCGTGATATTGCCGTACTCACCAAGGGTTCCTGAAAATCCCAGAGCTCGCTGAACGCGGCACCAAACATCTTTCCCACGGGCCACGTATAAGCAAAAGCACGCCCTTCAGCACGGGCAAGGATCCGGGCACCCAGCACGGCCCTGATCCGGTTTCCCAAGCCATGGTGCTTGTCAGTGACGGCAATGAGCGCGGGATTGCTCAGCAAACCCAACACATCATTGGCCAGTGCAGACATGGCTAGTCTGTTCCCTGTGAAATGTGAGCCCGGCTGCTGTCAGAGACAACACTGTGCGGGACACGGGTCTTCTCGAGGTGAGCTGGCTCGCCCTTCCCCTCCGTGTAATAGACATCGTGTAGCCGCAGCGGTTTGACACGGTTGAGGATAATTCCCGCCACGTGTGCACCCGTGGCGTCGAGGGCCTCTGACGCCTGGTCAAGTTGGGCCTGATGCAGTTTTCGCGAATCCACCACCCAGACAATCGAATCCACCAACTGTGCAATGACGGCCACATCGGCAACAGCCAGCACCGGCGCGGTGTCCACTAAGACAACGTCATACTTCGCTTTGGCTTCTTCGAGCAGGAGGCGCATGGGTTCAGAGCCCAACAGTTCGGCTGGGTTGGGCGGGATGGCACCAGCGGCGAGGACATCAAGAGACGTTGATCCCAAATGCTGGACCGCGTCATCGAAGCTCACGTCTCCAACCAATACCGTTGTCAGCCCCACGGCGCCTTCAAATCCCAGAGATCCTGCCACGCTTGGCCGGCGCAGATCCGCGTCAATGAGCAGGACCCGGTCCTTGTTTTCGGCCATGATGATTGCCAAGTTCAGGCCCGTGAGCGTTTTGCCTTCTGAGGGGATGGCAGAAGTGATGGCGATGGCTTTCATCTGATGGCTTGCCGCCGCAAATCTCAACCCCACTTTGATCTGGCGGAATCTTTCCGTGGCGGAACCGTTTGGTGCCCGCAAGGCCACAGGCCGGGAGTCATTACTGGCCCGGTTCTGCTCTACTGTGCCCAGCAGTGGGCGGTCGCTCATGCTCTTGAGAACAGCGGTGGAACGGACTCTGGTATCCAGCATCACCGTCAGAGCAATGGCAAGAATAGAAAGAGCTCCACCAAACATGCCGCCCAACAAGGCATTTTTTCGCTTGTCGGGCGATGACTGGAACTGTGCTGGGACGGCAGGTTCAATAACATTGACAACAATTCCGCCCTGCTTGGTGCTTTCATCGGGAGAAACCTTGGTCACCGCAGCCGTCAAGTACTTGGCTATGCTGTTGGCTGTCTTAGCCGAGAGCTCCCGGTTAGTGGTCCCCACTGAAATATCGAGAATAGCCGTGTTTTGGGGGGCCGAAACACTCATGCTGCGACGAATGTTCTCTTTAGTGGCTGCCGGGCCAAGATCCTTCAGGACCTGATCCAAAACTAAGGATGAGGACGCTAGCTGGGCAAAGGAGAGCATCTGGTTTTGCGTGTACGCGGAGCCTTGATTGATATCAGTGGCTGAACCAGCGCTACGCAATGAAAAGAACAGCGTTGTGCTGGAGGTGTAGACAGGTGTCACCGTAAATGACAGCGCAAACGCGGCTAACGCAGCCACTGCAACGGCCACCAGCACCACATACCAACGTTTGGCTAGGGTGGGCATAATGCGTGCTGAACGCGCCGTGCCTGCTGTCATGATCGAAGCCATAGTGCTTCCTCTCCAAAAACCTTCAGGGGGGCGGTGGTGGTGGCGGTGCTTGGGCGGGTGTGCGTGGTCAGTGCGAGGGCTCCGGCGCCCAGAGTTGTAACTGCACGGGGATATGTTGCCACCGCCAAGCCCGCCAGAAACCATGCCAGCGTTGCGTACTGAGTGATCAATGCAACGGTAGCGAAGGCTGGGATCATGCCGGTCACTGCCACCGCTGCCGGGGTGGCCCGCTTAAACATCACCGTGAGAACACAGCAAATTATTGCGCCAATGAGCAAGAACACTGGGATGAGTCCAAACCGCAGGGCCGTCAGGACCAACTCGCTGTCAATTGATTGGAAAGTACCGTAGTAGATCTTTCCATCCGCACTTGCTGTCCAACTCTTCGCCAAACCCAGGAAGGAAGCTGTATCGAAGAGGGAAAATATTTCCCCCCTGTAAGCGGCACTTCCCGTGGCTTCGCTACCGGCGGCGGAAAATACTTCAGCCAGCAGCGGAAGGCCAACAAGGGAACCAGCAGCCAAAAAGCCGGCCACTTTCCAGCGAAACGCCGGCAGCATTTCTCGGTGCAAGGTGAGTAAACCGATGACAAGGGTCAAGAGCAGAACTATCATCCCAATTCGGCTAAAGGTGAGCCCTACCGCCGTGGCAAGGATAAGCAATGAGAGCAGCTTCAACCACTGTGGCCAGCACACCACAAGTATGAATACCGAACACATCGCCAGGCTGGCGCTAAGGGCAATGGATTGCCCAAAGGCTCCTTCTACCCTGAGCTCGCCCCCTCGATAGCGCAAGGTGTGCCAGGCCTGGTAGAGATTGTTGTTCAGTTTGATTAACACGAACAGATTCTTCCCGCTCAGGAACTCGGCAATGGCCAAACAAGACGCTGCCAATGCCCCCGTTGCAATGCAGCTGTAAATCCATTGGGGGTTAACGCGGGAGGGCATGAGCCGCCCTCCCATGTAAGGGATCATCCACCCCCAGCAGACAATCACCAGGTGGCCCCACTGAACCCAACCCAAAGCCCACCCCAGAATCACCAAGGTGGCGAAGGAACCAACAAGAAAATCGACTACGGAAAATCGGAATCCATGCACTGACGATGACGCAATGACCAACAGGGTGACAACGGTTATGGCTGAATAGAAAACACCCACCTGTGCGCCCAGCCAAATGGGCACGCAAAAAAGTGTGGCGGCCCATACCGTCATCATGGATTTTGGAGACCGCCTGAAAAAGAACACGAGGATCAAGAGCGCTGCGAGGGCAGTTCCCAGAAGAAGCGGCGTGCGAATAAGGGATTCGGTCATGGGGTTGACCCCGCACGTTGCCCGGTGAGTTGTTGGAGAGACGGAAAGGGCTCAGTGAACCTTGATGACGGGCATGTAGACCGCCGCAACCGGCATCACCTAGCTACCGTGAAGGCTGCGGGTACTGACAGGGCAGCGCTGGATGCCAACATTTCATCACGGAGGAGCTTGGCGCACAAAGCCCTGAGAGCAGTGATCATTGCGGTCCCTCCATACGCTGCGTTTACCGGATTGAGCCAGAATACGGCGAGCCTAGCACACCACTTTGGGGTTTACGCTCAGATGAAGCAGTTGGTGCTGTTGTGGCAATTTCATCACCAGAGAAGGGGCATTGCCCGCAGACTTCCCTGCATGATAGAGCTGTAACAAACCGTGATGCACGTTCCATCCGAGGGAATGATCTACAGTGGCCCCGGCAAGATGAGGAGAAGCGAGTGGAGGCACCAGCCAACCCTTCAGTGGTGATTGCCGTCTTGACGTATCAGCGCCCTGAGGATCTGCAACTTGCCTTGCCTAGGCTGTTGCAGCAGGCTGATTCAGCCACCATGGAAGCCACCGTGCTGGTGGTTGATAACGATCCCCACGGCAGCGCCCGCAAAAGCGTCCAAGATCTGGCAACGGCCAAGTTACGTTATGTCAATGAAACCAAGCCAGGAATCTCGGCCGCCCGCAACCGGGCATTGATGGAATCCTCCGGTGCAGACCTATTGGTCTTTATTGATGATGACGAGGTTCCGGTGGAGAACTGGCTCAACCAGCTGCTGGAGGTGCAGCGGAGCACAGGAGCCACTGCTGTTGCTGGGCCGGTGCTATCTGAATACGCACACGAACCCTCAGAGTGGATCAAGGCGGGAGAATTTTTTACTCGCAGGCGAATGGCCTCCGGTACCAGGCTGAGCGTGGCCGCCACCAACAATCTGCTGTTGGATCTAGCCACCATCCGCAAATTGGGCCTGGAGTTTGATGAGCGGTTTGGGCTCAGTGGCGGATCAGATACTTTGTTTACCCGGCAGCTGGTGAAGCATGGGGCAAAAATGGTGTGGTGCGATGAAGCAGTAGTGATTGACAGGGTGCCGGAAGGGCGGCTCACCACTGATTGGGTGCTCAGAAGGGCGTTGCGCAGTGGTAATTCCTGGGCACGGGTTTGCCTTGAACTTGCCCCGGGCCCACTCCAGCGAATCTCCGCCCGGGTGCGGCTGGCCGGGCTCGGCGGAGTACGGCTGGTAGGCGGAGGCGGGCGCTACATTGCAGGAGTTGCAGTGAGGCGCATCAGCCACCGGGCCAAGGGGATGCGGACCGTCGCCAGAGGGTTGGGCATGCTCTCAGGGGCTTTCGGGTACGTCTACAGTGAGTACCGCCGCCACCCGCGTCAGTAGAGGCCGGGGTGCATAACGCCAAAACGGCCCCGGTCGTGAAATAAACACGTCCGGAACCGTTTAGGTGGTGCCATTGCTGGCCCAGGCAACGTTACTTGTTGAAGTAAATGCCCTTGTTGGTGCCCTCGGTCAAGGGGGTTTTGGTGTCCGCCCACTTGTTGGTGGAAAGCCCGGTCACCGTGCTGGCAGCGCGGTCCACAACGCGGATGGGGTACTTAGCACCGTCCCAGGCGTACTGGTTGTGGCCCAAGTAGTTGTTGCGCACAGTGATGTCAATGTGGCTTTGTTTGTTGGCGCTGTGATCGATGGTGATGCTGGTGAAGCCGCCATCAACGTAGTTCTGTTCAACAACAACATTCTTGAGCTTGGTGACATGCTGTTGCAGCAACATTGCCGTGGTGGTGTAGAGGCCTCGTACCGGGGCGGCGCTGCCCTTTCCAGGAACCACATCACCAACAATGTTGTTGCCGGAGATTAGAATGTTCTCTCCACCCTGGAGCTGAATACCGTCATTGTGGGTGCCGTCCTTGTGGGCGGGGTCTTTACTCCAGTACGTCAAGGCATGGATGTAGTTTCCCTTGGCGGTGACATTGGCTGCCGCCGGGCCGGTGGGACGGTTGAAGATGCCGAGACCGTCATTGGTGCCCTTGATGTGGTTGCGGAGCGCCGTGTAGTCGTGGCCAACAATGCCATCACGGTAGTAGGAAGGGCTCTGCGGGATGATGGTTGAATCCTGCACCACAAGGTTCTTGACCTTGGCGTCATTGGCATCCACCACACCGGTGTTGGACTTGGGGATTTCCACTCCGCCGTGCAGACGGCTGTTCTTGATGGTGACGTTTGCGGCGCGGACCTTGATGTCACCCCAGATCTCCATACCGTCCAGAACGGTTCCGTCCTGGGTGATGATCAGGGGGGCTCCGCTGGTGTTGTACGGCTTCAGTGCCGTACCGGAGAGCACTCCGGTAGTGCTTTCGCTGGGCTTGTACGCACCCGGTACCAAGGAATCGCGCCCCTGATCGAGGCTGGGAGTCCCTGGCAGGGCTGTGTTGTTTTCGGTGCTGCCTGAAACCTTCAGGTTGTCATAGCGAACGGTGATGGGCGCGTTTGTGGCGCTGCCGCTGAGGTACCCGCCCAAGGCTACGGTGCCTGTGGTCTGAAGTGCTGCGGTGGAGTCAGTGACGGTGAGCTGGTTGGCGGGCAGCGGTGAACCTGAGGGCCAGACAACGGCACTCAGGGTGGTCTTGTCCAGACCTTTCAGGGAAACCTTGACGTTGATGGTGCCGCTGGCTTTTGCCGTGAAGCCGCCTGCTGCGCTCTGCAGTAGTGTTTCAGCGCCGTTGACAATACGCACTGCGTCAAAACGCACGGCGCCGTTGGGGCTGACCTTGACCTTGAGGCGGTATTCGTTTTTGCCGGCCTGGCGGGGGGTGATGTACATGTACATGTCACCGGCCACGGGCAGCTTGTTCAGTGAGAATGCAATTTGCGTATCACTGGTGCGGGAGCTGAAGCCGGAGAGTGAGTTGGAGAATCCCTGACCGTTTTTGATGACAAGATTTCCGCTGCTGCCGTTGACCAGTGTGGTTCCAGCAGTAGCCGTCCAGGTGCCACCGGAATCGGCTGCGCCCCAACCACTAGATACGCTCCTGTTGAAGGAATCTGTGGCGGTCACTGTGGAGGTGGCCGCCATTGCGGTGGCACTTCCGCCAAGTAGCGCGGCGGCTGCAACAGCTGCTGTGGCAGCTGCGGCAGTGAATTTGCGCGCGGTAAATCGGCGGTTTGGAACAGGGCTGTGCATGAAAATCCTTAGCTGGGGGGAAGGCAACGGTAATGATCGTAACCTTATTGTTATTAATCACCCAAGTTAATGGGTGTTGTTGGCCGTAACTTTCGGGTATAAGCGTCATTGTGTGCCATTTGTACCAAGTAGGGGTTTGTATTGAGGCATCCCCCTGTTGCAGGCATCTTTGGGTCATTTTGTGACGAATCAAAGTGGTTCAAGTCACATGTCAGGCGAGGTTTTGTGATTGTTCACACAGAGACGTATTTGTTATCCATCACACTCACATCTAGCGCAGCTGAGGTGGTTTATGGACCTGTGGGTCGCGCACTTGTAGCTGCGCTGCAGGACTGACTTTCGGCGCTATAGCTGAGGACGTCCCAAGGCGCGGTATGTCCAGCCTGCCGAGCGCCACTTTTCCGGATCCAAGCAATTGCGTCCATCCACAATGGTCCGCGTGGCAACCAGGCTGGCCAGTTCATAAGGATCCATGGAAACGTACTCTTGCCATTCGGTGAGGACCATGATGGCATCGGCACCCCGGACGGCTTCTTCTAGGGACTCCGTGAGTACAAGGTCAGGGAAACGTTTGGCGGAGTTGGTCACGGCTTTGGGATCGGTGGCCACCACGGAGGCGCCCTGAAGTTGCAATTGGGCAGCCACGCTCAGTGCGGGGGAGTCGCGCACGTCGTCGGAATTGGGTTTGAAGGCGAGCCCCAAGACGGCAATTTTTTTCCCCAGCAGGCTGCCACCGCAGACCTCCCGGGCCAGGTCGACGGTGCGGGAGCGGCGGCGCATATTAATGGAGTCAACCTCCCGCAGAAACGTCAAGGCTTGGTCAGCGCCCAACTCACCGGCCCGGGCCATGAACGCTCTGATGTCCTTGGGTAGGCAGCCGCCGCCAAAGCCCAGGCCTGCATTGAGGAACTTCCTGCCAATTCTGGGATCGTGGCCCATAGCATCAGCCAACTGGACAACATCAGCCCCGGAAACCTCGCACACTTCGGCCATAGCGTTAATGAAGGAGATTTTTGTGGCCAAAAAAGCGTTGGCGGCAACCTTGACCAGTTCCGCTGTGGCGAAGTCAGTGATGATACGGGGCACTCCGGCGTGCAGCGCTGATGCGTAAATTTCATCCAAGACCAAGGTGGCCTCATCGTGGCCCGGCCGGATGCCGTACACCAAGCGGTTGGGGGAGAGGGTATCTGAGACGGCAAAGCCCTCCCGGAGGAACTCTGGGTTCCAAATCAGAATAGCGTCGGGGCAGCTTTCCTGGATCTGATCACTTAGGCGTGCCGCCGTGCCAACCGGAACCGTGGATTTTCCCACCACAATGGCTTCCGGGAGCAGATGAGGGAGCAAAGCTTCGATGGCACCGTTGACAAATGTGAGGTCAGCGGCCTTCTCGTTTTTGCGCTGGGGAGTACCAACAGTGAGGAAGTGAACCTTGCAATCCTTCACGGCGGCTATGTCCGTAGTGAAAGTCAGCCTGCCTGAGGCCAGTGCGTCAGCGAGCATTTCCGGCATGCCTGGTTCAAAAAACGGGGCAATTCCGGCATTGAGGGCATCAACTTTAGTAACGTCAACATCCACCCCCACCACTGTGTGGCCCAGATCAGCCATGCAGGCTGCATGAACCGCGCCAAGATAGCCACAACCAATGACTGAAATTTGCATGGAAACCCCTTTAGCCTTGCAAAGGAATACTGCCCTCTGATGTCAGGGCCAGTGTAGGCCATGGTGCGCGGCTAAGTGGTGGAAAGAAGTGGGCGGCAGCAGAGCCAAGCAGCAGAGCTAGGAAGTGCTCGCTAAGGAAGAGGTGCTGCACTAGGCTTCGGATATGCACGGTGGGTCACACCAGGGGAGGGGACTTGATGAGTGTTCCGCAGGCAGGTACACGGCTCCAATGGATGGATACTCTGCGGGGTTTAGCCATTCTTCTCGTACTTATCTGGCATGCACCAGCCATTCCGGCACTCTTTGGCTATGAGATGCCACTGTGGCTCGAAGCCGTAAATAACTTCTTTCTCCCCTTGAGAATGCCAACGCTCATGTTTCTTTCAGGGCTGTTGCTGACCCGCTCCATGGGCAAAGGGCTGAAGATATATTACGTGGGGAAGTTCAAAGCGCTCCTCTGGCCGTACCTACTCTGGGCCGGACTGCACATGGTGCTCTATGGCCACGGTCTTGAATTATCAAGCCCCCGCGCATGGATTGCCACAGGATACTTGTGGTTCCTTTTTTACATCACCTGCTACTACATGGTGGCGCCCCTAGTAACGAAACTGCCCGCGTGGCTGCCACCCATTGCGCTGATAGTGACTTCTATCCCGTTGGAGGACGGGCTGGCCAAGAAACTGCTTTACTTTGCGGGATTCTTCTTCGCTGGACACTTGGCCATGCAACACCGGAATATTCTCGCAAAACTCACGCAGTGGCCTATTGCGGGATATTGCGGTGCTGTTGCTGCACTCTTTGGGATTGTCTCAGCCGCCAGAGGCACTGAGCTGGCGTATCGCGGGGAGTTTGCTCTCTTTAGCCTGATGGGGATTGTGGCAGCAATAACCCTCACTGAGAAGTACTCCGCGGCGTGGTGGGTGCGTCCCGTTGCCTTCGTAGGCAGGAACTCCCTGATCTACTATGTTGCCCACTTCCCCATCATTTTGTGCGTGCTCTATTTGGTGGAGGCCATGGGACTAGGCAACGTGTGGCTGATTGCTATTCCGGGACTGATCCTCTCGCTGGTTATTTGCACGCTGTTGTCCAAGTGGCGTCAAGTCATTCCCGTGAGGTGGCTGTTCCAAGCACCTGATCCTGCAAGGCTCGTAACCAGCCGCAGCAGGTAAGTCACCCCTGAGGTGCCACCCAGAGCAATCAATGCGATAATTAGGGATGTTGAATGTGACGTATTTGCGTCATGTCCGTGCCAGCCCAAACCGGCCGGTGTTGTAGACAATAGGGAGTAGCCCGTCTTGATCTTGAAATCTGCCAGCCATCCTCACGACGGCCCGCTCAACGATACAGAGGTGCTGCGCATCCGTAATGACTTCCCCATCCTTGAGACACAAGTCAATGGAAAGCCGCTTGTCTACCTGGACTCCGGGGCCACCTCGCAGAACCCGCTCAGCGTGATGGAAGCCGAGCAGGAGTACTACGAGCAGCGCAATTCTGCAGTGCACCGCGGCGCCCACACCCTGGCGGTGGAGGCCACTGACGTCTTCGAAGACGCCCGCAGCACGGTGGCCGCCTTCATTGGCGCCGCAGACAATGAGCTGGTGTGGACACAGAACGCTACGGCGGGCCTGAACCTCATCGCCTACTCCTTCGGCAACGCTAGTGTTGGCGCCGTTTCCGAGGCTGCCAAAAAGTTCGCCCTCGCTGCCGGAGATGAAATCCTGGTCACCGAGATGGAGCACCACGCCAACCTCATTCCCTGGCAGGAACTGTGCCGGCGCACCGGGGCTACTTTGCGTTTCATCCCCATTCACGACGACGGCACCTTGGACATGAGCGCCGCCGCAACACTCATTACAGAACGCACCAAGGTTCTTGCCTTCACCCACGTCTCCAACGTCACCGGTGTCATCAACCCGGTTGCGGAACTGACGGCCATGGCACATGCCGTGGGCGCCCTGGTGGTCTTGGACGCGTGCCAATCGGCACCTCACCTGCCCCTTGACGTCAAGGCCCTGAACGTTGATTTTGCCGTGTTTTCCGGTCACAAGATGCTCGGCCCCACAGGCATTGGCGGTCTGTACGGCCGCGCCGAACTGCTCGATTCCATGCCGCCGTTTTTGACCGGTGGCTCCATGATCACCACTGTCACCATGGAGGAGGCCGCTTATCTGCCGGCCCCGCAGCGTTTTGAAGCGGGCACCCAGCCCATTTCCCAGGCTGCCGCGCTTGCTGCCGCCTGCAACTACCTGAGCGAGACCGGGATGGAGCGTATCCATGCCTGGGAAGCGGAACTTGGCCAGCGCCTGGTGAAGGGGCTGGAAGGTATTGAAGGGATCCGGGTACTAGGTCCTCCCTCGGGCGTTCCCAGAGCTGGCTTGGCCTCCTTTGAGGTGGCAGGGGTACACGCGCACGACGTCGGGCAGTTCCTTGACGCTGCCGGCATCGCCGTCCGCGTGGGTCACCATTGCGCCCAGCCGCTGCACCGCCGCTTAGGATTGAACTCCTCCACCAGGGCGAGCACTTATTTGTATAACACCACCGGCGAAGTGGACGCATTCTTAGCCGCTGTGGCTGGGGTCCGTAGCTACTTTGGCGTGGAAGGAGCAGCAGTATGAGCGCGTTGGATTCGCTGTACCAGCAGATCATTTTGGAAGAGTCCAAGACCCGGCGGGGCGGGGATCTGCGCAACGATCAGCTTGATGGGCAGCACCTGCCCGCCAATGTGGGTCAGTGCCACCAGCTCAACCCTGTCTGCGGGGATGAGATCACCTTGCGGATAGAGACGGCTGATTCAAAGGTCTCAGGCATTCATTGGGCGGGGGACGGTTGCTCCATTTCAATGGCGTCGGCTTCTATTCTCAGTGACATGGTGGTGGGGCTTGACCGCGGGGAAGTGGCTGCGTTGATTGAGAGTTTCCGCGAGGTTATGCGTTCACGCGGGAAATTGGTGGCTGATGAGGAGATCCTCGGTGATGCTGCGGCGCTTTCCGGTGTCTCAAAATTCCCGGCACGGGTCAAGTGCGCCATGCTGGCCTGGGTTGCTGCCGAGGACGCCCTGAGCCAGACCCTGTAAGGCCGATAGCCTAGGCGCCGGCGGGGCGTCTTGCCGGGCTCAGGGGCTTAGGTGGGTAGCTCTGAGGCGGGCGGGACTAGTGGCTGCGCTGGCCTGGATATCCGGAACAGGGCAACGCACAGCGCCCCGAGCAACGCACCGGAGGCGTTGGCAACTACATCGCGAGGGTCCCCGAAGCGTTCGGGCAAGAAGTAGTTTTGGCTGAGTTCTATGATCGCCGAAAGCAGCGCACCGGCGGGCAATGCCAGCCACCACAGGTATGGACGCAGCCGCACTGCCACAATGATCCCGAACGGGATGAACATGATGACGTTCGCGGTGAACTCGATGGTGGTGTAGCTGGCAATCCATTGGGGGATACTCAAGGACCGTAGCCAGCGCAGGAAATTGAGCAGCTCTCCACCCACGGGCCGGTCAACGGGCGTAGGCCAGAACACTATGGCCGCCAATGCCACAAAGTAGCCCACAACAAGGATGATAGCCACTTTACGGCGCCAGGTGTTCACGTGATCAGTCTAGGCGAACCCATAAATGTAGGAAGGCCCGGAACCAATGGTTCCGGGCCTTCCTTAGTGCTAGCGGGTTACCCCGGCAGCTCAGTGGTTCTTTATGCGTTAGCGGATTCGCGGTTGCGGCGGCGAGAAACCACCACGGTGCCAACGCCAGCGCCCAAGGCGCCTACGCCAACCAGTGACCAGATCAGAACGCTGGAATCAATACCCGTGGAGGCCAAGCCGCCATCGTTGTTGCCAGCTGCGTCATTTCCTGAGCCATTGCCGCCGGCGCCTGCGCCATTGTCAGCAACTACCTTAACAACCTGGCTTACAGTAACGCCTGATTCGCGGCCTGTGGCGGTCAGGGTGTAGGTGCCCGTCTGGTCCAAGGTGATGGCCGTGGAGAAGCCGCCGTTGGCATCAGCCGTTGCGGTGGTGGGTGCCGGAGCAGCAGGCTTGATGATCATGGGTACGGAGGCTGAAACGCCGCCACCCATTGAACCAAGAGCGCCGCCAGCTACAGGGCTGCTCTGGACAACGGTGATGTCAATGATTTCACCGGGCTTGAAGCCTGAGCCGGCAAAGATGACAGCTTCACCGGGAACAACGGTTCCGGTGGAAACGTTGGATGACGGAGGGCCAGCCGGGTAAGAGTCGGAAGGTGCGGCCTGAGCGGCAACGCTTCCTACGGAAAGTGTCAGGACGCCCGCAAGGGCAAGGCTGATGAGAGTTTTCTTCAAGGTATGTTCCCCAGATTCATATTAGGTATCGGCGGTTCCCCCGGTGAGACCCCGATTTAGTGTCAGATTATCAGTTTGAGTGTGACTTTACCAACCGAGTGGATGAAGTCTCACCCTTTGGCTAGTGCGGTTTTATCGATAGGTTAGTATGCGCTTTTCGCGTTCATACGCCATTAGTTTCCCGTACATCCAGTGGCCTTCTGTTCGGGCAAAATGACGTCCTTAGTATCCTGAATAGTAGGCGTCACGCGAAGTTCTGCCTGACCGTTCTGGACCACTTTGGAAAAATCAATTTCCACGGTCTGGGTTTGGCCAGGTTTCAGCTGCACGTGCACAATACCCACTGGACGTTCAGCATGGGTGTAGGAAGCTATGCCAACGTCCTTGCCATCTATCCTGGCCTTCTCCGCACGTGCTTGTGAGGGCCCGTAGGCAATAACGTTGGTAGCCACATTGCCTATGGGCACGCCGAATACTGCGTTTCCGCTCACGTAGGCGGGAAGGGATTCGGCAGCGTTGGCTGGCGCCGTGTTGGTCAGGGAGATTTTGGCCGTGTACTGGGCATAACCGCCTGCATGGCAACGCTGGATGAGCTGCACCGTACGTTTAACGTAATAATCCATCTTGGCGCCGGTGCCGTCATTGAAATAAACACCAAAGCCAGCAGCAGGCACACTGGGACCCGAGATGGAGCCACTGATTTTTGTATCGCTGAGAATGGCTTGTTCATTTCCGCGCGAAGACCACAACAGGATCCGGTTATCACTGACACCGGTAGCTAAGGAATCAACGAGTTTATCCCCGGGAGTTCTGCCGGAGGCCACAGTATCAAAGACTTTCTTCGCAACTTCTGCAAAGTAAGCGTCTTGGAGTACTGGTTCTTGAATTTCGGCATACACCTGAGAAAGCAACACCGGAACAAGATTGGCGCTGGTCAACCTGGTAGGCAGTTCGCCCATGCTGGCGCCCTCGGGAAGGGCAGGGTTCACCGTGATGGGACCTGTCGCCTTCAGTACCAAGGAAAGCGCCACGGGGTCAATGGAGATGACGCCGTCAATGACTTGCCCCGGGTGGCGCTGCAGCCAGATGGATCTGGCCGTGGAAGCCGCAGTAGGGAAGTCAGGTGTCATGTTGACATCCTGCATGTAGTTGCCCATGCGGGTGGAAAAGATGGTTTCCTGCACCGGATCCACCTTGATGGCGGGGCTGATTGCTCCCATGGCGCTGGCCGAGTCCTGGTTAGTGAGAGTAATTTTCCCATTCTCAGCATGGAGCACGGCAAGTGCGCCGGGGATGCCGCCGCTGGCACGGACTTCAGCATTGTTTTGAATCAGCAGCAAATAATCTCGTGGACCATCAACGCCCATCATTGCAGGCACTAGTTCAGCAGCGTCAGCAGCAGTGGATAGCAGCCCGCGCAACTCATCCAGCTGGTCCTTCGCGCTATTCAAGGGTTCTGAGATTTGAGCAAGCAGAGGCTTCTGATCAATACCGGCAAGCCGGTGGTAGGAGAGCTCCACTGAATTGGCGGCAGAAACTACGCTGGGGGCTGCTTTTTGAAGGGGGGCAAGCTGCACAGCTCCGTCAACCGGGGTGAGGGCTTTCCAATCCAAGGACTGAAACGCGCCCACCAATGGTTTCGCGGCAAGGGTCACCACATCATTCGCTGTGGTGCTCACTTCCGAGGCTGCCGCCAGGTTGGGACCTATCCAAGGCAACCCGCTGGCCAGCTTCCAGAGTGGATCCGTGCCAGCCTTCTTTGCAGCTGCTGTATGCTCCGCCAGAGAGTTTACGGTGGCGCTTGCACTGGAAACGTCATTGGCCAGCAGGTCCTTTTTGAGGACCGGCAACAGTTGGTTTGTGGCCTCAAGGTTGTCCTTGATTTCCATGGCACGGAAGCCCAACCATGCTGTGGCGCCTCCCAACACCACCAGCAAGGCAAGGGCACTCACACCCCACCGAAGAAATATTGTTCGGCGCTTGCGCCGGAGAGCTGATGGCTGCGTGCTTCTGCGCAGACGCTGGCCGCCCACAGCGGATTCTTCGATTGGTGCTTTGTTCCCTGTTGTATCCGCCATTGTTAAGGGCGTCCCATTCCGCGGTAGGTCCACCCAGCCGCACGCCACTTGCTGGGCTCCAGAACATTACGTCCGTCCAGGATGCGGGGTGAACGGACCTGGCTGATCACCGTATGGGGGTCCAACTCGAGGTATTGCTGCCATTCGGTCAACAAGAGAACGGCGTCCGCGTTTAGGAGAGCGGCAGTTAAATCGGGTTCGTAGTTCAGCTCTGGGAATCGGCGGGCAGCATTGCTGAGTGATTGCGGATCGGTGACGGTGACCACTGCGCCTTGGAGCTGTAGCTGTGCGGCAATGCTCAGGGCGGGGGAGTCCCGGACATCGTCACTGTTGGGTTTGAATGCAGCGCCTAGAACTGTGATGCGCTGCCCTAGAAGAGTGCCATTACAGATTTCCCGTGTCAGTTCCACCATCCGTGTACGGCGGCGCATGTTGATGTCATCCACTTCGCGCAGGAAAGTCAGGGCTTGGTCTGCACCCAGCTCACCGGCACGGGCCATAAAGGAGCGGATATCTTTGGGCAGGCAGCCGCCACCAAAGCCGATGCCTGCGTTGAGGAACTTCCTGCCAATTCGGTCATCCATGCCAATGGCATCTGCCAGAAGCGTCACGTCTGCACCAGCAGCGTCACACACTTCAGACATGGCGTTGATGAAGGAAATCTTGGTGGCCAGGAATGAATTAGCCGCGGATTTAACCAGTTCTGCTGTTGCGTAATCAGCCACAAGTCGCGGTGTTCCGCTGGATAACGGAGTGGCGTAGACCTCATCCAACAGCTCAACTGCAGGGTGGTCTTCTGCCGCACCAGGAACTCCGTAGACAAACCTGTCAGGCGTCAGGGTGTCTTTGACCGCGTGGCCTTCGCGCAAGAACTCAGGGTTCCACGCCAAGTGTGCCTCGGGCTGGTGTTCCTGGATGAGTTCAGCCAAACGCTCGGCAGTTCCAACGGGCACTGTTGACTTGCCCACCACAAGTTCGCCCGCCCCCACATACGGAGCCAAAGCGTTGGTGGCAGCATCTACGTAACTAAGGTCCGCAGCCTTTTCACCCTTTTTCTGTGGTGTGCCCACGCAGATGAAATGAACTTCACTGCCAGCGGCTGCAGCCATGTCTGTGGTGAACGTCAGGCGGCCAGTCGCTTGAACTTCGCTCAGGAGCTCTTCCAATCCGGGCTCGAAGAATGGAGCTCGGGCTGCGGAAAGCTCGGCAACCTTGTGTGGGTCTACGTCGATGCCGACTACTTCATGGCCCAATTTGGCCATGCATGCTGCATGTACGGCACCTAGGTACCCGCACCCAATTACTGAGATTTTCATTGAGGAAGCCTTAAATGTTTTGATTGTGATAATTACTACTAAGTGCGGAAATCGAAGCATGTAGGGAGCCAGATCAAACGGCACCGGTACTGAAAAAGACTGCTTTGAAGGTCTTGAAAAGAATTAGGAGATCTGCGGCCATTGACCAATTCTCAACGTAATAAAGGTCTAGTTTGATGCTTTCGTCCCAAGTCAGATTAGAACGACCGCTTACCTGCCAAAGTCCGCTCATACCGGGCTGGACATATAGCCTGCGGTGCGCCGCGTGGTCGTAGAGGGCAACTTCACCGTCCCGTTGCGGTCGCGGCCCCACCAAGCTCATGCTGCCAAAAAATACATTGAACAGCTGTGGTAGCTCATCCAGGGAATATTTTCGCAAGATCCCTCCGATGGGTGTAATGCGAGGGTCGTTTTCCACTTTGAAAAGTGGCGTACCCGCTGAGCCTTGAGCCACCAGTAGTTTATCGAGTTGGTGGTCGGCACCGGGCACCATCGACCTGAACTTGGTCATTTTGAAGGTTGAACCTCGCAATCCCACACGTTCTTGGAAATACAACACAGGCCCGGGGCTTGACAGCTTGATTGTCAGAGCAATAACCGCCAAAACAGGAGAGAGGATCAAAATCAAGAGTGCCGAACCAAGCACATCAAATGAACGCTTGGCGACTCGCTTACCACCGGTGAGTTTTGGAGTGGAAACATGGATCAAGGGTAGGCCTGCCACAGGCTGAGTGTGTATGCGTGGGCCAGCTATGTCGGTGAGAGCCGGTGCCAAGATCAAACCGATATTGGCTGCCGCCAAGTCCCATCCGAGTTGACGCATGGTTTGGGGCGTGAGTCGAACTCCGGTGGTGATGGCAACAGCATCCGCACCGCTTGCGCTGACTACATTTCGGATCTCTTCCGCTGTGCCGTTTCCATGAAAGAGAGGCAGATCAGGTGCGTCAGCTATTGCATGAGTATCATTGGAAGCCAAGTAGCCCGCTATTGGCGAATATCCTGCGTTTGGAGCTCGTTGCAATGCGCTGACCAGATGTCCGATCGCTGACGGGCCCCCTACTAGCAGTAGTCGCGATACGCTTCCTCCTCGGCTGCGCTCCAGGCGTAGATGCTGCCGTAGTACCCACCGTCCAGCGATTAGACCAACTGCGCCCAAAGGGAAAGCTGAGCCGACGTAGCTTCGTGCTAGATCGATTTGTAAGGCGTAGGCAACTATCGCGATTGTCCCGAATAGCCACAGAGTGGCTGCGAGAACCCGCTTGTATTCCTCAGCACCAGCACCGAGCATTCGGGGTTCCCTACTGCCCCATGCTCCAAGCATCAACCACCAGAATGGAGGGAGCAAAATTGTAACCAGAGTATATGTGGCTACGGGGGCGCCTGCAATTGAATCTGAGGTAGCGGGGTGAAGGCCAAAACGGAGAAGATGAGCTCCCACGATTGACCAAGTTACAACCACAGCATCGACCATACTGATGCGACGAGCGTAGCGTGTTCGCCAGTTCTTTGAATTCAATTGTTTCCCCAAATAAACGCGTACATATAACAGATTACTTCATAAATCGAACAACAATACACCACTATTCAGAAGCAAAACTCTCCTGCTTGTGAACCTAATCTGAGGTAATTCAGCCTCGTCTGGAAGCCCTGCTTATAGGACCACGCAGTATTCTATCGAATTCATCTTCATCGTGAAGCTCGACACTATCGGCTGTCCTGATTCGATTTTCCGAGATAACTAGAGGCCCTGTTTCACTTTCTGACCTTGAGCTATATCCATAATAGCTGTATGCGTATGCGTCGGGACCCTTGATTGGAACGCGATTAAGTACTATCCCTAAGACGTCAGCATCTACGAGTTTAAGAGTGTTGAGTGCCTTTTCAACCTCGGTAGATTTTACCGTATGGCAACCTACAACCATTATAACGCCTCCGACTCTTTGTGCCAGCACGGCTGCATCGGTAACAGGTAGCAGGGGAGGAGCATCTATGACCACTGCATCAAAATCTGACTCCAAACTCTGGATCAATGATGACATGTTTTCCGACCCTAGTAATTCACTGGGATTTGGAGGGACTTGTCCAGACGTCAGTACCTGAAGTTTATGTTCACCCCATGGTTGGAGAAGATCGTTGAGATGGGCTTCTCCCACCAATGCAGTGGTTAGACCGGCAGCGCCCTCAAGTCCCAGATACTTGGCAACCATGGGTCGGCGCAGGTCGGCATCGACCAGTACAACGGACTTTCCAGCCTCGGCCATAGCCAGAGCAAGGTTGGTTGCTGTGGTGCTCTTACCTTCTCCAGGGAGTGAGGACGTCACGAGGAGAGTATTGCTGCTGATGTTGACTTGAGCGAACTGAAGGTTCGTACGTAGATGCCTGAATGACTCCGAACGATGACTGTGGCTATTTTCTTCGGAAAGCAACGGATTCTGAATGGCGTCGTGGTCGAAGGCTATGCCGCCAAGCACCGGCACGTCGGTAATACGGATCAGGTCCGCTTCCCCTCGAATCCGTGTGTCCAGACTAGTTCGAAGTAGCGCTGCTACTATTCCTAGTGCTAATCCCAAAAATAGCCCTAATACGATGTTGACCGGCAGATTGGGCGATGAAGGTGCCGAGGGCGCAGTAGCAGGCGTTACCACTGAAAGCTTCACAGGTGAAGAACCACCGTCCGTTGGCTTTTCCAAGTTGTCGACCGTCGTGATCAAACTACTGGCAATGGCATGGGCTACTGCTGCGGCTTGAACCGGCGATCTGTCATCTACGGAAATAGTTATGAGAACGGTTTTAACGTCTGACGTTGTTTTAATGGATTTTGCCAGCTGCTTTGGGGAAATTTCGAGGCCCAGAGAGTCGATAACGGGTTGCAGGACAGTGGGAGTCTTCGCAGTCGCGACATAGGACGAAACTCTCGCCTGAACGAACATATTGCCAGTCTGCAGATCCTGAACAGATCCAGAGTTTTGAGTTGCCACGAAGAGTTGCGTCTCAGCTGTATACACCGGCTTGCTCAATACGGAAAAAGTCCCGCCGGCTAGAAGTCCAACTAGTCCTAGTGCAATGACACTAATCCAGTTGCGGCGAAGCATGCGAATGTAGTCGCGTAATTCCAAGTTCGGTGTCCCCATTTGGTTGTATCAGATGCTTAACAGCTGTTGTTGCCGAGCTTTTGCCTCGGCATATCGATCATAGCGGAGATCCAGTACTTCTCAATAATTCGCAGCCGTCCGAGTCAAGTCAATGAGGTTACAGGGCTTGTGTGGGCCGAGGTCAGTGAGTTCGCAACATTCTTGTGAAGACTAGAGTCCGAATACGTGAGTGTCATCTAGCAGTTCATTGTTGAGATTTCAGCACCCACTCATCGGCGACAGTCCATCACAAGGGTTACGCAACACCTGCTTTCAAGGAGACGAAACCAGATTTCACTGAGATTCACCCAGAACCGCGGAGAGCCCGGTACCTTGGGGTCTTGGAAAAATGTGGTGCCAGCTCGAGCGCTTCGATCGTTGATGGGGACACGTAAATTCTTACAAAGTAGTGGAGCTGATTGGCATGGATCGGGCCCTTCAAGCATTTGTTGCTAAGACGGGTTGACGCCGCCTGCAACCCTAGCCAGTAATCGATTTTGCAGTTGCGCCGGGCCTCTATTTGGTCACAGGAGAAAATTCGGCATGGCGCCGCTCTCGTCGTTTTGAGAGCGTCGCGCCACCAGGACCCGACGCAAGAAATAGCAAAAACATAGCAGGAAATACAAGTCCCCCATCCAGAGCCAGTGGATTCCAGATAACTTCGGTGAGGCCAGCAACAAGAGAATAAATAACGAAACCAATTATCAAAGCATTACCCAAAAGTCCAATATTCCCAGCCAAAATAGTTTTGAATAATATAAAAGCAAACAAAGCTAAAGCAAAAATGCCGCCACCGAAAATCAGTATCAAATACTCTGAATGCGGGAACAACGGTGGCACAATGCCTATTGACTGATAAAACACCCACCGATCAATGCCCAATCCGACAGGCCAAGCATCACCAAGAGCACGTATGCCCGCTATCCAAGTGTTGCCTCGATTGCTTAAGCTTGTTGGTTCCGAAGTCATTATTAGAAAAAGTCCAACGAGCGAAAGACTTAGAGTACTGAATAAAGCAAAGCAAATGGCCCAAACATTTTTCCTCCGCCATCCCGTTTTGTTTATGATGAGCGTAGACATGACAAAGGCGGCAGTTCCAAATAGTGTAGCCAACTGCGACGTTCTGGATTCGGTTGCGAAAAGGCACAATAAGAAAGTTAAGCAAATCAAAAAGCGCCTATATCCAGACAAAGCAGCCAAGCTGCAGATAAAAGCCGCACCTGAAAACATAGCGAGAGAATTTTCCGTATTATATCCACCTATATAAAGAGCACCAAAAGGACCGCATTTAAACTGGTCACAGGGACGCCATGCGGATGCCGCAAATAACGCAGTTATATTTACAAATAAAGATCCTACAACAAATGACAGCGCCGGCAATCGCCAGCTTAAACGCGTATTAATTACTAGATTCGTAAATACCAGTAAAAATATACCGGGGAGAAGACGACCCAGAAGTAACAAATAGGGGAGTTCGGGGTTCTGAAGTATGTTAACAAACCACATCCAAAGAGGGATGATTGATATCAATAGTATTGCAGACCGACCCCGACCAGTCACATTTGTACTCGTCTTCTTATTCACGCTCAAATCTATGATAAGCACAAACAATGCCACAATTATTAACATAACGCCATATGTAATGTTGGCAGGAACAATCGACGAGTTCATTAGAAGAATTGCAGGAATTAATAAGCTTATAAATGACGCGACAAGGCGATCATCGCTCTGTCGTATTTCGTGATACAAGCGGTTAATTACCAGCATCACAGATATAAGCGAAAGTAAGGGAACAAACAACTCAACGTTTGTCATAAAGTGAATACTCTTTTCGATCCTGACGCACTACCTCATTGACCAGAGCTGTCCATTTTATAATAAAATCTTGTAAAGAAAAATATTCGTCTCTTAATGAATCAGCCGCTGCAAAAACATCTTGAGTGTAATCTTGTCTATTTATCTCAATAACAGCATCGGCAATAGCACTAGGGGATGCTTCGGTAAGAACTCCAGGGACAAAATCACTGATAAGGTAATTTGTGGCAATACAATGCGTCGCGATTACTGGAACTCGGGCCTCAGCGGCTTCAACGAGCACCAAGCCAAAAGTTTCGGATTTACCTGCGTGGACAAGAAAATGGGATTCGCCTAATAAGAGAGAAATTTCTTGAGTGTCCAGAAATCCGGTGAATTGTACTCTTTCTTGAAGTCCGGCGAGCCTAACTTGCTCTTGCAGGCTCGCGCGAAGAGGACCATCTCCAACTAGTATGAGTGAAACGCTGCTGGGCAGTAGTTCGAGAGCTGATATAATTAGCCCTTGCCTTTTAATCGGATTAAATGATCCGATAGAAATCAGTTTGATTGATTGTGTGTCAGATAAACTCATCCGACTCACCATGTTGCCACGATTCAAAGCGACTACTGGATTGTTGATAGGCGTGACATTCCTGTGCCCTTCGGAAACTAAATCGTTTGCTAGAGGTGCACTGACTGCAACGAGAGCAGGAGTACGTCTATATAGAAATTTCGCGAACTTTGAAAGAAGCTGCAAGCGATTGTCGAACATATACTTTTCAGACAAGAGCGAGTGCTCCCATATAATGGTTCGGCGGCAGTTCCTCAATCGTGCAATTAACCACGGAATAGCTACCCAGACGCCAACGAGTATTGTAATGTCATCTGTTTTACGGTTGGCCGAGCCAAATATTCTGATTGGACTGAGTAACCGACCGAGACCCTTGCGACTGTTCCCGAGACTCTCAATATGAACATCGGCTATCGTAATTCCGTCGATGCTTCCCAATGAAATGATGCGAACATTAAATTCTCGAGCCAGTTCACGAGCTAGAACTATGGCAAGTTTCTCTAATCCAAATGTTGGATATAAATGTGATACAACAATCAGTATGCTCCTACGGGCATCAATGTCCTGAGGGCAAGCACTATCGTTTTCCTTCTGGGGCTTCTTTCTTTTCACTTAAGTACGCTCATTATCCGTTCTAGAGTTCCACGTCCAATAATCCCAGAAAATCCTATCAGAGAAGACTGCAAGCTCGGGAGCCGTCTATTTCTGATTAGAGCAAGGCAAGTCGATATGAAGCCGGTTAGGCTTCGAGCTTGAAAGGCATATCTTAGTGTTTGAGCGGATAAAAATTCGGCCAGAGTCTTTGGGCTAGTTTCTACAAGAGCAGCTTGTGCCCAGTCTAAAGATGATTTCCAGTCCGATGAAGAAGAAATTGACCCCTGAGATCCAACATCGTAAACTACAACTGAGTCTTCGATCTGTTGAAAAAATACTCCGTCTAATGCCGATAGGCGGAGCAAATAATCCCAGTCTTGGTGGCGTTTAAGTTCAGTGTCCCACTCAATGCTACGTGCCAATTCCATAGGTAGCAGCATCGTGGAGGTTGCGAAAGACGACCGACCTGCTCCTGGCCTGCGTTTATGGAACAGATATTCCCAGATGGGTTGACCGGCTTGAATAAGGGAAACGGGAGTATGTTCCGTAAAAGTCTTAGACTTGGGATAATGTAAGTTGACTCTACAACCAATAACTGGGAGAAGTCCTTTTTTAAGGATTTCTGTAGCCAAGTCCATTTGTTTTTCTATCTTGTCTTCAGTCCAATAGTCATCATCGTCAAGATAAGCCAGCCAGTCCCCATTGGCATAGCTCATTCCAATGTTTCGTGCACCCCCACCTCGGCTATTTCCTCCAGTACACACAACAACATCGGCATCCGAGAGGACGTTAAGTGTCTCGGATGTTATCTGCGATTGAGCGAGATCAATGACTACGATTATTTCTATCTGATAGACGGTCTTCTGGTTCCTAGCGCTTAATATGGCTCTGCTGAGTTCATTGCGTCCAATTGTTGGAATAATAACCGAAACGATTTTGTCTGACTTGGAGGGATTCTGAACAGATATTGGTTTACTGGAGAGTGTGAATGGCTTCATGAGTCTTCCGTCTACTGGCTTTTTTTTCGAGCCTTAGTGCATATGTCCACATGGTTATTGCTAGTACGAGTTCGCAGACAATAGTAGTTATTATGGCTCCCTCTATTCCGAGTTGCGGAATTAAAATTAGATTACCCATAAAATTTGCCAGGGTAAGCGTGATCTGAATACTCGTCCTGAAACCCTGATTTCCTGATCCCGTAAGCGAGTCTCCAGCTGTAAAACTCAAGGGTCTGATTAATAGTACAAATGCCAGTCCTCTCATAATAGATTCGCTACGTTTAAAATCATCTCCTAGCAATATTGTCACCAATGGGGCGGCGAACTGGACTATAGTGAATCCAAGGGCGCCTAGGCATAAGCATGGTAGGAGGATCTTTCGAGCCAGCCGATTCGATGCCGCGATTCCTTCTTTACCTGTTTTGAAAAATTTAGGATAAAAGGCAATAGCTATGGATCGTATGGGTACATAGGCCATGTCAATGATCTTATAAGCCGAGGCGTATATTCCTGCGGATGAAGTTGATATCATACTTGCCAATTGGGTTTTATCAATATCATTGTAGGCCGTCGCTGCGGAAACGCCAAAGCAAAATTGGAGGCCCTGACGTATTTCACTTCTACTGATTTTCCAGAACTTATTGTAGTTTGCGGGCCCTGGACTTAGTTGAGTTGTAATAAGTGCAATGACTAGGGCGAGAGGCAAAGTGACAAGGGAATATACAACTGACCAAACCGCTATATCTACGTTTATCTGGTTGAACATTAGAAATGCCGTAGCAATCAACCTCAAAAAATTGATCACTGGGGGAAGCCACACGAGTTGGGAACTCTTGCCAAGTGCCTGCCAGAAACTTCCTGACATTTCAATTATTTTTAGACCGACCGAGTCAGCGACTATAAGTCCAAAAATCACAGCTATGGAGGTATCAAAAGCTTTAAAATTGGATACAATATAAGCTGTAGCGGCTGCTAATAGAGTTCCGAGGAGGGTTGAATATAGTAGCGCTCTAAGCCATTCTGATTTTGCCGAAGACTTCCCTTGCGCGATATTGCGAACCATTAAGATGTTGGTACCGATTGAGCTGAAAGGAGCAGCAATTGCCCCTGCGGCTACGATTGCTGCGAAGGTTCCGTATCCCGACACGCCTAGAAGCCTAGCCAAAAGGATGAAATATAGTGCTTGAATTGCAATTCTAGCGACTTGCCCTGTCATGACCCCCAGAATGTTTTCTGGGCCAATCAGTAAGCGTCGCAGCTTAGGTGGAGTCCAGTTCAAATCTTATGTTACCTAATCGTTATGTGCTGTGAGATCTCTAGCTGCAGAATTTTCGCGTACAAGTTTAATTATAGGCCTAGGTTGTAGGTCAAAGTTGGCCAGGGTGGCTGCTAGGTCTTTTAACTGATGTGCTTAGCGTCGAAAACTCCTGAGGTGGGCTTCTGCTGAGTCCGCACTCACGGGCTCTTCAGGGTTCTTGGTGAATCTGGGGTTCACGTCGTAGCAAAGTAGGACCTCGTCACCCTGCTGAGATGGATGAGTATATCGTTCTTCTCAGGTCAGGAACCACGAGCCTCGATCCAGCCTACCCAGTCATACCTTGATGCGGAGACGACCTTCTTCAATCTGTCTAATTATCAGCTCCTCTTCGTCAGCAATGATTATGGCACCGGTATCCGTGCCGCCGTGGTTGCTTCGGACTTCCCGACAGCTTTCCCTGGCTGAGCCGTCCTGGTGTCTCGGGTACAATCGCGTCGGATCCAGCTGGTTAGGACATCCTTGCCGCCGGGAATGTCAAACTCATGTCGGCCAAGCGCCGGCTCTTTTTGCGACGAGGCTCTCTGTGCCTGAAAGATCTTTTCCGAGGCAACTCCTTGGTCGCCACGGTTAGCCCGTTCCGCCACATGGTTGAAAGAAGCCCTCAATGACGCAGTCATTGATTCTGGGCACTCCGCCTCTGAAGTCGCGGCCGCGTTCGGCGTCTCCTGGTGGCTGGTCAAAACTGTTAGCGGCCACGTAACTGCCCTCTGGCCAGCAGAAATGTCCATTGGTGGCCATGAGATCTGCCCACTCTTATTCTCTAGCATCGTCGTGTTGTTAACGGCGGGAGCCCCTTCCTGGGGTTTGATGTCGGTGTCTAGTCGCACCAAACCAAACCAGGAACGGGCTCCGTATGAAGTCTGACGGAAAATCATGGTAAGTCTTGAAGCGTACGATCTTACGAAGTCGTTTCGCGCCGCGGCCTTGCTCGCGGGCTGTTCGTATCACACCGCAGCCCAGCTGACGGGCTGTTCGTATCACACCGCAGCCCAGCTGACGGGCTGTCCGCACCACACGGTCGCTAAACACGTCGCCGCTCGTGATGCCGGGCGGCCCTTGGCGGAGCCGGTGGCCAGAGACAAGATCACCGATGAGTGCCTGCCCAAAATCGAGGAGCTCGTGGAAAAGTCACGAGGCCGGATCCGTGCCGATGTTACCCACCAGAAGCTGATAGGCATGCGCTTTGAGGGTTCTGAGCGTTCCACCCGCCGCGCAATGGCCCAGTTCAAGGCCGCGTGGAAGCTGGGACGGGTGCGAGTGCACCGGCCGTGGATCACCGAGTCTGGCGGCTGGCTATTATGGAGAATTCTCCATAATAGCCATTATGTAGAATCGGCGATTATGTAGAGTAACCTGCGGTACATGCCCTGGTCCGCCACGATCACGCGAATCAATGACGGCCAGCTTTCTACATAATTACAGCCCTTCCAGGAAGGCGAGCAGGTCATCCGATGGTCGGTAACGGCCGGGGCGCGTCTGCGGCGGGGCTGTCCGGTCGAGTGCTCGCTGCTTCATGGCGAGGTCGGCATGGAGGTAGATCTGCGTAGTCCGAATATTTTCGTGTTCGAGCAGCAAGGCGATGGTGGCAATATCAACCCCGGCCTGTAGCAGCCGCATGGCAAACGTGTGCCGGTTATGTGGAATTCCACGTAAGCGGCATACCGCTGCCATGCGCCTCCTCGACGCCGGCATTGACATCGCCATGATCGCGATCTGGCTCGGCCACGCTGGGATTGAATCCTCCCAGCCGTACCTGCACGCCAACATGAAAGTGAAAGAAGACGCCCTCAACGGGACCACGCCAACGAAAGTCGAATCTGGCCGGTACCACGCCACCTACGAACTCCTCACCTTCCTCAGCGGCCTCTAACTTTGCCGACAGGGACAGAGCGCGAACCTCCCTGACCTGCACCTATACCATGGGTGTCGGCGTAACACGGAGTCCAACATATAAATGGTTATGCCGATATTGGCATAACCACTTCCACATGGTCCAACTTGCCAGTGACATACTCACCCAGGTCTGACAACGGGTCTCCCGGGAACAGAACGGGCGCCGCGGCCTAAGAATCAGAGAAAGCCTGAGCCCACCGGCAATTGCTACTGCGCGGTTACGACACACTCTTCGAGGTTGGGAAGAAGGGCCTAGAAGACATGTTTTCCACGGATGACCCGAGCCAGGAAATCGTGGCCGCTTGGGGTGTAAAGGTAGCCCCGAGGCTGATGCTCTCCACCACCAACCCAGCCAGCGTGGAAGACCGCAAGGCCTTCTTGGAGCGGCAGGTCAAGGCTGCTGCCATGAAGGAAACCGATCGGCTGCAAAAGACCGTGACCAAGTGGTGGCCAGAGATCCTAACACTACTGGCAACCCGCGTGACAGCAGCCAAAGTCGAGTCAGCCAACACGATGATCAAAAACATCCAAAGGACCGCCCGCGGGTACCGCAACCCGACCATCTATCAATCATTTATCCTGCTAGGAAGTGCCGCCCGGACGGTGGCACAAATTCATCTTAGTAGGCTGGTATTCACGACGAAAGGCGAAAAACCGTAGTCTGCTCCCGAAACTAAGCAGAAAATGTTGGGTGGGACGGCCAGTATTATTTGTTAGAGGCATCTTTTAGGCTCTAATGAGGAGTCTCCATCATATCGCCGTGAAATCTCGAGTTTGGTTCAAGTGCCCGGTTGAAGTAGTGGCATTCAGCGATGGAGGCTTTGGCAAGGTAACGTCGCCGCATGAGAGGGAAACTGTTTTCGATGGCTCTGCGGCCGCAGTTCCAGAATTCTATATCGGCAGGTTTCCTTTTTGCGGATGTCGGTATGGTGACGATGAAGACGCTCTGAGTGACTTGCTTCCTATTATTCAACGGCTTATAGTCAGGGGCGTCTGGGCTGCTTGTGGCGCGGAGCGGAATTCGAATCCGGTATCAACACTGAAGCATTTCACGGTCCGCTCAACCTCTCGGTTGTTGGCAGTGGCCAACGAACGGTCTCTGGACCTCACCTTATTCCAATGCATCTCTGTAGGGTTCTTAGGGAGACTAAGTTAGGTTCCTTTGACCATGAGCTAATAGCATGGGGTCCTTGTAGTTGCGGAGTTGCCGCCTCAGTTATTCCTCTCATATTATTCATGACGAAGCGGTCTGGGAGCATGATTAGATTTTTCCCACGCGATGATGGTTTGGATAGCCGGTGCGAGTTGCTTCTTCATTTGGTCAAAGACGTGATCGCCGCGGCGGTAGGGGTCAACCACGTCGTCATCGGCAGCTGATCCTCTGTGGAGGGTGCGGGCCCTCATCGCCAAAGGAATTGCCAACTCCCAGCGTTCAGCTGGATGGACACCGCGAGCCCCGTCAACGTGGGGGAGGACCCTGGCAAGTTCACGCAAGGTAAAAGTCCTTTTCAACAATCCTGGGTGCATCTCCACGATGCGGCTGCGGTGCTCACGAGTCAGAGCCAACACTAAGTCCTGTTGATCCAGAATGTTGCGGGTGAGCTGCCTGGCAGAGAATCCATCTGAGGACGCTCCGGAGGCCCTGACAAAACCCTCGATATGTGGTTCCATGTCGGAGCCAACCATGGCTGCAGTGCCGGCACTTTCAACGGCGAAGACACCGGGGGATAGCCGGTCGAGTTCACTTTGCAGGAGCCTCTCAGCCATGGGGGAGCGGCAAATATTTCCCGTACAAACAGTTAAAATCCTAAAAGGGGGCACAATGCTCATGACTCTTACCGTACAGCTCAACTTGCTCTTTCCTGGACACGTGCTTTGTATGAGCGAGGTGGTAGGTCATAGCACCAATGCAAGCACCCGCTGTGTTCGCCACAATATCCAGAACGGAAGCGAAACGGTCAGCGAGGAAAATCAACTGCCCCAACTCTATGAGGCAGGAAATAGCAGCTCCAAGCACTGCCCCAAGCCAAGCCCTCTTAGTCCAACCCGTGGCAATGATCCCCATGGGCACAAACATCACGATATTCGCGGTGAACTCGATAGTGTTGTAGCCAATGAACGTGGGAACGCCGTGGCTGTGTATCCACACAATAAGGCTGTGTAGGGTTCCGGCTGCAGGACGGTCAACCGGTGTTGGCCAAAAGACAATGAGAACCAGTGCTACAAGGTAGCCGCCAACAAAGCACAGCGATATGCGGTGGAGAGTCTGATGTTTGGCGTTCACAACATAACGGTACGCCACGTTGAGGTACGCCAACGGCAATTGGCTGGCAATCTCATTGCCTCGGGAATGTCAGCAGAGGTCAATTGCTGCCTTAACTGTCAGAAAGTACGGCAGTGAGATCAAGTGCTGTGGTGGCCGGACCTGTGACCACACAGCCCGGGAGCACGAAGATTAGGGACGTACCCAACCCTCGCTCGCTGCGGAGCTCAATGGTCCCGCCGTGCTTGGAAATGATGGCCTTAGAGATCATCAGACCTAAACCAATTCCAGGGATGGAGCGCTGCATTGCAGATTTTGCGCGGAAGAATTTGGTGAAGGCCTCAGCTTGGTCAGCACTATTCATACCCATTCCCGTGTCCTTCACCTCGCACCAGAGATCCGAGCCCTGCGCCCACGCGCGGACGGTGACGGTGCCACCATCGGGAGAGTACTTGACTGCATTGGAGACCAGATTATCCAATACCTGGCCCACCCGAAGAGCATCGACGAACGCTTCCAAAGGAGCTTGAACTTGGGTTGAGAGTGCCACCTTGTTGGCGTGAGCGACCGGGGCTGCCGTTCCTAAGCTGTCCGCCACCAGCTGTGCCACATCAACGCGGGCAACGTTCAGAGTTACCGAATCGGTGCTGAGTAGATCCTCCACCAAGGAATTCAGGCGGTCCACATTCCGTACGGCAATGGTCAAGTACTTTTCAACATGTGGGGGTAACTCGGCAGGCTCTTCCAATGCCATGTCCAGATAGCCCTGAATAGAGGTCAGTGGCGTCCGGAATTCGTGCGAAACGTTGGAGACAAAATCATTTTTGGCACTTAAAGCTGACATCATGTCTGTGATGTCATGGAAAGCGACAACTGCGCCATCGAATTCCCCCTGCTCATTCACCATGACGCGTGAAGCGGTGGAAACCGCACGTGCTGTTTCGCCGCTGCCCAGCCATAACTGATAGTTGGTGAATTCTTCTGCATGAATGGCCCGGAGGACAGGACGTTCCTCGGTAGGCACAGGAGTGATGCCATCTTGGTTAAAGACGAGTAAATCCCCCTCCGCTGGGTCAGCAATTCCTTCCGGGAGGGCGTGGCTGTGCAGAATGTTTTGTGTAGCGTTCATGAGCACATCATGGCCACCGGCATCTACCACCACCACGCCCACGGCCACAGTATCCAGAATTGTGCTCAGAAGACGTTCACGCTGCTGACTAGCCGCTAAAGCATCCCGTAACTGGCGGTCCTTGGCCTGTAACGTTTTCCTTTGCACGTTCATGGTGTTGGTCACAGCCGCCACCGTAGTTGCGAAGGCGAAGACTACCAAGGGGAAGAGTAGCGGCTTCGCAAGCTGTTCCAGGGTGGGAGTGCCGGATTCGGCAAAAATGGGTACCCACACGATGAGTAAAGCCCCTACTACGCTCACGGAAACTGCCGTGCGCTTAGCCATTCCCGACGCCGCCAGCCAAAAGACAGGGAAAAAGATCATCAGGCCCACCGCAGTGAGGAACTGATAATTGCCCCCACGGAAAAGTCCTATAGCAACAAAATCGAGGTACGGGATGATCAGGAATGAGCCACGGGGGAGTCGATCCCAGGGGACAAGAATGGCCGCGAGCAAAAGAAGGACGTGCAGTACCAAAGAAGTTACAAATAATGTCTCACGAAATGACTGCGGGTAGAACGCCAGTGCAATGATGACGGAAACCACCATCAAGAGGGATAGAGGCAGCTGGGTCAGGAAGACTCGCCTGCGCAAGCCCTGAAGACGGTAGAAGTGACTACTAGTAATGCTTTTCGACTCAGACGGGGTCATGATTACTTTCAACCTTGAATGGTGGCGCACAACAGGCCAGCATTTATCTCGCCAATTTGGTTAATATACACGGGCCACTCACGCGAACGCGTTTTACCTCTGATAGACGTCCGGTGTTCCGTCACCATCGTCGTCACGACTCTCTAATTCGGCAATAGTGCGGTAATGGCGATTCCTCAACCGCAGAACCACCGAAGCCAGAAGGGCGGCAATCACAGATCCAGCCAAGATGGCCACTTTCGCGTGATCGTAATGTGGGGCGTCATCACCGAAGCTAAGCTCGCTAATCAGCAGGGAAACGGTGAATCCTACCCCTGCCAAAAGTGCCAGACCGGCAACATCCACCCAAGCTAGTCCGTCATCGAGTTCTGCCTTAGTTGTTTTGGTGACCAGCCACGTGGAACCAAAGACGCCGATGAACTTGCCCACCACCAGAGCCAATACGATGCCAATGGCGACGGTGTCAGAGAGAGAGTTTTTCAGCCCACTCAAGCCACCCACCACCACGCCTGCTGAGAAGAAAGCGAAGAGTGGTACGGCAAATCCGGATGAAATGGGACGCATGACATGTTCAAAATGTTCGGCCATCCCGGGACCCGCATCCGGTCCACCCATCTTTTTGCTGCGAATCACTGGCACGGCGAAGCCTAGAAGCACACCTGCCACTGTGGCGTGGACACCGGAGGCATGGACCAACCCCCACGTTGCGGCAGCGAGTGGGATGAGCAAATACCAGGAGCGGATGCGCTTTTGTACTAGCCACGTGAAGACCAACAAAGGCAGGACGGCCAAGGCGAGGTATTGGAAGTGCATCTCCCCGGGGTAAAACACGGCGATGATGGCAATGGCGATGAGATCATCCACCACGGCCAGTGTTAGCAGGAACGTCCGCAGTGCACTGGGAAGGTGTGTACTGATGACAGCAAGAACGGCTAGAGCGAAAGCGATATCCGTGGCGGTGGGGATGGCCCATCCTTTGAGGATTTCGGGACCAGCGGAGATGTTTACTGCCACAAAGATCAGCGCAGGGACAATGACGCCACCAAAAGCAGCGGCAATGGGTACCACGGCCTTGGCAGGACTACGCAGGTCCCCGGCCACGAACTCCCGCTTGAGTTCCAGGCCGGCAACAAAGAAGAAGATTGCCAGCAGGCCGTCTGCGGCCCAAGTGCCCAGACTGAGATTCAGATGAAGGGATTCAGGGCCAATCTGGAAGTCGCGCAAACCGAAATAGCCCTCGGACCACGGGGAATTCGCCCAGATCAGGGCCAAAACTGTTGCTGCCAGGAGTAGGGCCCCACCTACAGTTTCGGAGCGTAAAATTTCGCTGACACGCAGCGATTCGGCATAAGTGCCTCGGGTGAAAATACGGCGTTCGGAGTTTTGGGCCATGGGCCTGTGCCTTCTAACTTGGGGCAATCTTGTAAAGAACAATTGGGTTCGACAATTACATTGCCGACCAGACTTCCCGGCGCACCTGAGGATCAGTTTAGCGTGTGGAGGCCATTCTGGACGATTCCGCGGGGAGTTCGGCGGTGAATTCGCCCAACCATTCGCGTAGATCCTCGCCCAGATCTTCGCTTTCGCAGGCCAGCGTCACAACAGCTTTCAAGTAGCTGAGCTTATCTCCCGTGTCATAGCGGCGGCCGCGGAACACCACACCGTAGACCCCGCCGCCTTCGCCCTCCATAGTTGCCAGGGTTTGGAGTGCATCGGTCAGCTGAATTTCATTGCCGCGTCCGGGTGCCGTGTGTTCAAGGACTTCAAATACTGCCGGGTGCAGCACATAGCGGCCAATGACGGCCAGGTTGGACGGGGCTTCCTCTAGAGAGGGCTTCTCCACCAGATGGTTGACCCGAACATACTTCTCCCCCTCGATCACTGTCATATCGGCACAGCCATAGGAAGAAATCTTGTCCGCAGGAACTTCAATCAACGCCACCACGGAGCCGCCGGTACGTTCCTGAACTTCGATCATGGTGGTCAGCAGTTCATCGCGCTCATCTATCAAGTCATCACCGAGTAGAACCGCAAACGGCTCGTTGCCCACGTGAGTCTTGGCGCGCAACACTGCGTGCCCCAGACCCTTCGGGTCACCCTGGCGGACATAGTGAATTTCGCCGAGGTCGGTGGCATGCTGGACCGCCGCGAGACGTTCGCGATCGCCCTTTTCCTCCAGCAGTTGCTCGGTGACCGGAACCCGGTCAAAGTGGTCTTCCAAGGCGCGCTTGTTGCGCCCTGTAATCATCAAAACATCGGTCAGTCCGGCGTTGACAGCTTCCTGAACCACGTATTGAATGGCAGGCTTGTCAACAACAGGCAACATTTCCTTGGGCATGGCCTTGGTCGCGGGCAGGAATCGGGTCCCCAAACCAGCTGCTGGAATAACGGCTTTGGATACGCGAGGTAAAAGTGTCATTTCATGATCTTAACTGAGGATTTCCCGGGAAGTAGCTCCATGAAGCCCGGGTGACATGCGGTGGCGCAGTTCAGAGGACAAGATCACTTGTTAGCCGGTGTTGCCGGACTAGGTGACGGTGCTGGACATCTCTGCACCTATGACACAGGCAGGAATGCGGAAACTCATGGTGGTGCCCTCTCCTTGGTGGCTGGTAAAGGACAGGGAACCACCATGAGTTTCAACGATGGTCTTGGAGATCATCAAGCCCAAACCAATACCCGGAATTTTGCGGTCAACGGCACTTCGCGCTCTGAAGAATTTCACAAAGACCCTTTCTTGCTCGGAAGCGCTCATGCCGATCCTTTGATCGCTGACTTCACGGCGCAAAAGCGTAACCATCCGCCCATACGCGCAATGAAAGCGCCCCGCCGTGGGGCGAATATTTCACAGCATTCGAAATGAGGTTATCCAACACTTGGCCGATGCGCACGGCGTCAACGCCAACTATCAATGGCTCTTGAGGATCGAAGTTCACAACGACATCATTTTTCTTACATGCGGGATCGGCGCTGGCTAAGCTTTCGGCACAGAGCTGGACCATGTCAGTAGGAGCGCGATCCACCGTCATGGTTCTGGTGGATAAGAGATCTGATACTAGGCCACTGAGGCGTTCAGCGTTCCTATAGGCAATAGTCAGGTAGTTTTCGACTTCTTTTGGTTGCAATCCGGGCGATTCCATGGCGAGCGCTAAATACGACTTGATGGCGGTTAGCGGGGTGCGAAACTCATGCGAAACATTGGCAACAAAGTCATCTTTGGCAGACAGAGCGTTGACCATGTCAGTGACATCGTGGAAGGCGATGACAGCTCCATCAAACTCACGTTGGTCACTGACGGTATCCACAAGAGTTTCCATGAGACGTTGGCGGGCATGACTTTCAGCTAAGGACGTTCGCTGTAGTTTGTCCTTGCTGATCAAAGCTGCACGCTGCCCTTCCGTGCCGGAGGTCTCTATCACCACTGCAAAGGAGAAAACAAGCATCATGAAGGGGGAAAATAGCGGCCGGACCAGATCCTGGGCTGTGAGCACCGTCACGAAACAGTGAAGCGGCCAGAAGATTCAGATAGGGGATGACCAACAATGATGCCGGGTGCATTTTTCCACGGAACTACAAAGCACGCCAAGAACAGCAGAGCGCTCCGCGACCAGCCGATCAGAAGCGATGGCTCCATCAGCACGGCCAGGTCTAGAACCGCGATCAGGATCAAGAATCTGATCAAGGTTATGGTGACAAAGAATGGCAGCTGGGAAAGGATCACCAGCGTTCGTATAGAACGCAGATTAAGATGCCGGCCAATGAACTGATTGGGAGAGTTTACAGACAAGACAACTTCCAGGATTGCTGCTGATAGAGCAGACAATGCGTTGACCATCGCGGCGGTTAGTGTGATGCAACCCAAAAATGATCAAAGGACATGGTGATAACCCGTGGTCACCGCTAACGATGATGCCATACTGGATGTATGCAAAGGGTTGGGGCCCTGCCATAAACGCATCCGAAAGTTATTTCCAACGGTCTTAGCAAGTTAAGTGGAGTAAAAATGGACAATACTCAGGTAGCGGTAGTCATTGAAGATGACCAAGACATCCGCGAACTCATTGGCGTAATACTGTCCCAAGCCGGTTTTGAGGTTCATTGTGCATCCACAGGTGCAGATGGCGTAGAAGCGGTCCGAGCTCACCACCCCGACATTGTGACCCTAGATCTGGGCCTTCCTGATATCAACGGTTTTGAAGTGGCCCGGCAGATCAGGGCGTTCACTGACACATACATCATTATGTTGACGGGGCGTGCCGATGAAATGGACACGCTCTTGGGCCTCGAATCAGGTGCAGACGATTATTTGACCAAACCGTTCCGACCCCGCGAGCTGAGGGCAAGAATCAGCACCATGATGCGCCGGCCCCGCACTGATGATGAAGTTGAGCAGGGGCATCATGGCCAAGATAGCAGCACTGCGTTTCCAAGTTCAGCTGCCTCTGCAGAGCTGGCGGAAGCGAAGCCTTGAGACGAACGATTCAGTTCTCGCTCTGAGCAGAAAGCTGTTCCATAACTTTCGTGGCAGTAGGCAGAAAGTCCAGCGGATCACGCCTCTGGGAAAGTTCAGCCAGTAGGCTGTACGTACCGATCTTTTAGATCAGTCATAGTCTCTGTGCCGCACAAGGCCACTGCGTTGAGGGCCTCTTGAGCCTTGTCAGGATGTCCTTGCTTGATCCACTCCACCATGTCGCCGCTCATCTGGCCTAAGCGCTCCGCTCCTACCATCACGCTGGATGAGAAAATGCTCAAGGCTGCCTCCGCGGCGTCTTCTACATTTCCGGCGCCTAACGCGGTCTGAAGACGGGCATAGCGTTGTGGCCACATTTCCACGTAACGTCCCACGAAACCGCGGGAAAGCATGGTCTGTCCCTCGAGAGAGTCCTCCAGCATAGCCAAGGAGTCCATACACACCAGGGGTAAAGAAGAATAATTCACGATCCGCTTTCTCTTCCCGATAGTGTGATTAATGAGTTCAAAAGAATCGATATTGAGCGCATCACGCGCTGCCTAAGGCAGCACTAATCATAATACTCTGAGCAACGGGTGCACGGTGGCTTTTTGTTGATGCAGCCGGTGAAAATTTATGGAGCATGTAGAGACTGTGTCTAGGGTTGAGCCGTGACTGCAAGCCACGGTGCACCTTGGAAACTCTCAAGCCAAGATGAGGTGATGTCCGCAGCAGGAACGGGGCGACCAAAATAATAGCCCTGCCCGGTCTCGCAGCCCAACTCTGTGAGCATGGCGGCCTGCTCCAGAGTCTCTACTCCTTCGCACGTGGCAGCAAGGTTACAGGACTTCACCAATTGCAAGATGGCTGCAATGAAAGGACGCGAGGCTCCACCATCGGTGGGGCCCCCTATCAGTGACCTATCCAGTTTCACCCCGTCTACGGGAAGGGTCCGCAAGTAACTGATGGACGAATACCCTGTGCCGAAATCGTCGATGGCTAGGCCAACGCCTAGTTTGCGCAGGCCTTGAAATGAGTACAGATCCCATTCGTTGCCGGTGACCATGGAGTATTCGGTGAGTTCTAGGACTAGAGCCGAGGGATTAATACCCTCAGCCAGCAATAGGCGCTGAACGTCATCCAAGAGGTAAGGGCGTTGGAGCTGAGTGGCTGAAATATTCACCCGCACGGTGAAGCGAGGATCTAATTCCAACGTCTGCTGCCACTGACGCAACCGTGCCAACGCTGTCTGAAGGACCCAAGCTGCCAAGTTCGGCATAGCGCCTATTTCCTCTGCGAGGTCAATGAATTCGTCAGGCATAACAAGCCCACGGGTGGGGTGTTGCCAGCGAACCAGAGCCTCAACGCCAAGCAGTTTCCCGGTGGCGAGCTCGACAATGGGCTGATAGTGCAACACCATTTCATTGTTTTCGATGGAATCTTGGAGTTCTGCAGCAAGTACCCGGTGAAGCCGCCGCGCATTGAGAAGATTGGGCTCAAACAGGGCAACTTTGACGGCAGCTTTATTCTTGGCTGTGTACATGGCGGTGTCCGCATGGAGAATCAGATCCGCGGCGGAATCACCAGGCATGGCCGCAGCTATCCCGACACTTGCGCCCACAGATAACTCCGTAGTTTCAATGTTCATTGGCTCGGCCAGTACTGCCACGATCCGCCTCGATACTGCCTTGGCGCGCTCTGCAGGTGTGTCCTGGAGGACCACGGCGAACTCGTCACCACCTAGCCGTGCCACGGTATCAATTTTTCGCACAGTATCTCGCAGCCTTTCGGCTACAACTTTCAGCACGGCGTCCCCTGCCGGATGCCCCAGAGTGTCATTAATGCTCTTGAAAGAATCCAGATCCAGCAGAAGCAGTGCAGGAGATCCGTTGACGCCCTGCTCGGTCAGGCTCGATTCCAAAACCGTTTCGAGAGCCGCACGGTTGCGTAATTGGGTCAACGGATCAGTCAAAGCCATCAGCTCCATTTTGCGGAAGGCATCCGTCAACATGGTGGTTCTGGTTTTCATCCGAGTCTGCACTTGTTCCTGAGACCTCTGAAGATCCTGAGCCATCTGATTAAAGCTGTTGATGATGGCAGACAGCGAATCCTGCTCCGTCCCGGCTGGGACACGAGTGCTCAGTTCACCTGCGCCGATCCCTTCAATCCCGGTCATAAGCGCGGGCAACCGCTTATCCGTTGGATCAACGATCATGAAGGCCTGCTTCCGGTGGTTGCCAGTATCACCTTTGCGCCACCCTACGGCGTCGGTCCGAGCCTCCACGCAAATCTCGGTTCAGTCTTCTATCTCCGTGGTACAGCAGAGCCTGCCAGTCGACTTCCTCAGCAGTCTTGGGAACCACGGGGGATACGACGGCACGAGGTACCCGTGGCTTGATGTACAGCCAGTTGATAGCACCCAGACTTATATCCACTAAGGAATTCTTCACACCGATATAGGCCTGGATTGCGAATGCCGCCAAGGTTGCATTGAGCGCTGCGAAAGCAACGTTGCCCCAGTTACTTACCACTGCATCTCGCCACAAGGTGAAGACCGAGAAGAACACAATTAAGTACGGGACTATCACGTACAGTGCCGGGGCTGCTGTACGGTCCTTAACTTTTGGTGTTCGAACAAAAGGAATCTTGTCTCCAGTGAACGCCTGCTGAAGGGACTTGAGCACGCCGGCCAGGTTGACCGGCAAGAGAACAAGGTTGAATCCGTAGATCCGGAAAATGTCACTAAAGCGGTGCCCACAATCGCGTAGATCGCTACCCATTGCCAGGAAGTACGGCAGGGCAGCAACCAAAACCAGCGGACTGAGCAAGCGGCTGTCATAGGGGTAGGCGAGCAGGAACAGCAAACCGAAACTTGCCCAGGCTATAGAGGACATGTAGTTAACGCGCAAGAGCAGTTCCCGGAAAAGAATTGTCTCGCGGCGCTGGCGGCGCTTACGTACTTGGTTCCAGAGCTTGGGCAGGATGAGCAGGCCACCGTTGGCCCAACGGCGACGCTGGACCACGAGGGAACCAAAGTCCGGGGGAGTGGCGCTGTAGCTCAACCGCTCCGGGTAGTTTGAGAGGGTCCATCCATGGGTACCCAAATCCACGCTGGACTCTGTGTCCTCGATGACAGTTCGGTCTTGAATGTAGGTGCGGACTTCAAAACCGCCCACCGTTTCGACTTCCACGATGTCCTCTAGCGCGACTTTGCGGATGACAGCGTTTGCGCCGACCCAGAATGTGGCGCCGTAGTAGGTCATGCCTTGGTGGAGGATGTGCTGGATATCCGTGCTGGCCCCGGCAATCCGCTCGATGCGGGTGGGTGCGCCGCGGAAGGAAGAGTATGGTGTTTGTGCCACAGCAACGCGCTCATTGCCAGCTGATTCTAGGTAGTAGACCAGCCGCAGGCAGTAATCCCGTAGCAACAATGAATCAGCGTCAAGTGTCAACAAATAAGTTGTGTCCGGCGTATCGAGATCGTCAGCACTACCTGGATCATCTGCTGCGCGGCGGCGCAGCACCACGTTTCCATCGGTGACTTGGCGCTGCCAACGTCCGCCCATCAAGGAAATGTAGGCATTGAGGTTCATAGCCTTGTTGGCTTCGTGAGACAGGCTTGCGTACGCCTTGCGTTCAAAGTATTCGGTTTTGACATTAAAAATCCATGTCAGGCGGAGATAGAGTTCCTCAACTCGTTGGCGTTCAGGTCCGGTGGACTGAGCCCTAGCGGCTTCAAGCGCGAGTAGGACCAGCCGTAATTCCCGGGCCAGGCCCATCAGTACTAGGTCAACAAAGAATTCATCAACGTGGTCATCCACGGCCTCTGCTTCAGCCATTTCCTCGAGCCAGCCAGCAGCATATTCATATTCCGCAATGACAGCATCCACCTCTGCTGCAGGGACTACGCCCGCGCTGGTGTCCCGGCAACGGAAGTCTGCCAAAGCGGCATTGACCCGCGCTGCAGGAATGGAGAGCGCCTGGGAAATTTCACCTGCTAGCGCTCTAGTGGCGTCCAATTTCTCCGCTGCCTGAGGATCCTTTGGATGGGGCGGATCATCAAGTAAGAGCACTACTTTTAGGTCAGGAAATTCCTGCAGGGCAGCAGACCACAGAGTGCCCCTCACTACCTGGACTTCCTCCGCATAGGAGGGCACCAATACTGTGATGCCTTCTTTGTAGTCGACAAAATGCCTGTCCAGTTCACCACGTGGAACGCGAGCATGGTCTCTGAAACGGTAGAGGGCTCCTTGGCGTGCCAAAAGATACATTAGGGCGGAGAACGTCAAAAATGTAACTACCAGAACGTACGAGACTGCTTCAACCTGGAAACGGAACCCTGCGTTGGGGTTGTCCGCCAGTTGACGGACCACTGTGGTCACCAGATAGAGCAGCCACGCTGTAATAGTGACAACAATGGCCAGCCTTCCCAGCGTAATTTTACGGCCGGAAGGTTTTGGGTGAACGATGGAAAGCGGCTCCGAACGCTTCTCCGAGCCACGCTGGCGGCGTGGGCCAGCCTTTGGCACAAGTGCGCGGTCTGAAGCCGTCATCTCAGACGGGACTGCACTGGCTTCTTCAGCCACAACAAGCGCCTCGGTCATAAATCCCTCATGCAAAGAAAATATGCGTGGATTCACGCATATTATAAACGGCCGCCCTTTGACCGAGTGAGACCGGACGACGGATGTTGATCAGTATGCTTAGGATAATACAGTCTGGCCGCTTCTAGCGGCAGCGGTCTCTGATAGCAACGCAGTGAATGGGGTTCTAGTGTCTCAACGCTTTCCTGGGCGCAAGCTCTCCTGGTTCCGGCTGACGGCTTTTATTGCCGTAGTGGCGTTGCTCGCGGGGGCGGGCTACGTTGCGTTGGGCAGGTATAACGATGCTAGGGCTGCTTCGGCAGAGCCTGCTATGTTCAGCGGTTACGTGGATGTTACGGCAACCCCGTCATACAGTTTTGAAAAACCGGTCTCCGAGTCTGCTGATTCCGTTGTTTTGTCCTTTATTGTCTCGTCCAAGGACAAAGCGTGCGAGCCAAGTTGGGGAACTTTCTACTCCATGGATGCCGCCGGGCAAGAACTGGACGTGGATCGGCGTATTGCACGCCTACTCCAGCAAGGTGGTTCCGTGTCCGTCTCGTTTGGTGGCCAAGCTAATGATGAGCTTGCCGTGCGCTGTACGGATGTTGCGGAACTGCAGGCAGCCTACGCCTCCGTGGTGGAACGCTATGAACTTTCCGCGATTGACCTTGATTTAGAAGGCCCAGGTCTATCCGATACCGCTGCCCTCAAGCGACGAGCCACAGCAATTGCTGCGCTGCAGTCGCAACGACTTGCTGCAAAGCATCCGCTGTCAGTGTGGCTGACACTCCCAGTTGCTCCCACCGGGCTGACCGCTGAGGGGACCTCGGCAGTTGCTGCCATGCTGGATGCAAAGGTTGACCTTGCGGGCGTCAACATCATGACTATGGATTACGGTGGAAGCAAGGCGGCAGGAAGCACTATGTTAGAAGCTTCTACGGCGGCTGCCACGGCGACTCATGCGCAGCTCGGGGCACTTTATAAGGCCGACGGACAAGATTTTGGCGCCGATTGGTTGTGGCGGAAAATTGGGCTCACCCCAATGATTGGCCAAAACGATGTTGCTGGTGAGATTTTCACTTTGCAGGATGCCGTAGGTCTCCATGATTTCGCTGTGGCGAAAGGCGTTGGCCGAGTCTCCATGTGGTCCTTGAACCGGGATGCCACCTGTGGCCCCAACTACCCTGACCTGACTCGGGTTTCCGACGGGTGCAGCGGCATTGACCAGAAGGGCAAATTGTTCTCAACTGTGCTGGGTGAAGGGTTAAGCGTTCTGCCTACGCAATCTGCCACCAGTGCACCGGCACAACCCACCGTTCAGTCCACCTTTCCCACGGATAATCCCGCAACGAGTCCTTATCCGATCTGGAGCGATCTGGCAGTCTATGTAGAAGGAGACAGGATTGTTCTCAACGGCAACGTCTACATGGCTAAATGGTGGACGCAGGGAGACGTGCCTGATAACCCAGTGGCAACGGACGGGCTGACTCCGTGGCAGCTTATTGGTCCTGTACTTCCCGGGGACAAGCCGGCCCCGCAAGTGACTGCGCCGGCAGGAACCTATCCGCTGTGGAGTGCTGCGAAGGTATATGACCAAGGGGACCGAGTGATGTTTGATGGCCGTATATTCGAGGCCAAATGGTGGAATCGCGAAGAAAGCCCGCTAGCTTCCCTGCAGGGATCGCCCTCGGCAGCGTGGAAGTTGTTCTCCAACGCTCAGGTGGCGCAGATCCTGGCCACCCCGGATGGTAAATAAGGTCTAACACAGCGAAAGGGCGTCCCGATACTTGGGGACGCCCTTTCGCTGTGTTAGACCAGCCGTCGCTAGCTGTGTGTGGTAATCCATTCCTGCGCCAGCGTGGCCTGCAAGTTCAAAGCCCGGCCAATCACCGGCTCGGCGGCAGACACGATTTTCGCGCCAAGGAACGGGACGCTCGACTTCACCTCACCAGTAAGCTCTACCAGCGTGGATTCGCCGTTCACGCTAAGTTTCTGCACAGCTGAAACATCCACCGGCGCCTTGGCCACGGATAACTTGATGGTGTTGGTACGTGAACCATCCGGCGCCGGTGCGCTCCAGGACTCATCCTGCGTCACGGTCAGCCATTCACCGACAAACTTCTGAACCAAGTCAGGCATTCGGGTGGTGGGCAAGGTGCGCACAGTTTGCGTTGTGAACGCAGCAGTGGTGGGGCCGCTGATGGTGAAGGACTTCAATTCCCCTCCCACGGTTTCGCTGACATGTTGGATGAAGGCTTCGTTGGTGAAGACCTCCGTCACTTTCTGAGCTGTGGCAGCAAGTGTTGTTGAGGCGGCAAGCGCCATGGTTCCTCCAAGATAAGGGGGTGTTTGGGGCAGCTCCTAGGATAGCAAGGCCGCTAGCGAGTAAGCTGGATAAGGTCCCCGAGGCGTTCATAGATTTCGGGCCTTCGTGCTGTCCCGGCACGGTGAATAATCGATTTTTTCGGCCACTTATGGTCAAGCACCAAGGAGAACACCACGCATGAGCCTTGCAGGGTTGCGGACCGCACTATTAGCCGATCCACTCTTCTCCCGGGTACGCAGCTATTCGGCTGCCAACCCCGCCACACGCAGCAGTGACCTGGCCTTCAGTGCTCCCGCTGGCATGCGCGCGGTGCTCCTGGCTGAGGTTGCCGATGGTTTGGCCGCCAGTTCCTCCTCTGCCGAACGACCCGGCATTGTCCTTGCCGTTACTGCCACAGGCCGGGAGGCGGAGGACACAGTTGCCGCTCTACGCTCCTACCTTCCAGATGCGGCTGTGGCCGAATTCCCCAGCTGGGAAACCCTCCCGCACGAGCGCCTCTCACCACGTTCGGACACTGTGGGCCGCCGGCTTTCAGTCCTGCGCCGCCTGGCTCATCCCGAGCACGATTCCGGTGAGCACCTGCGCGTGGTGGTGGCTCCCATCCGTGCTGTTGTCCAGCCGCTGGTGGCCGGACTGGGTGAACTGGTTCCGGTGCGGGTCAAAGTGGGGGACGAAATTCCCTTCAACACCCTCATCAAATCTCTGTCAGAGGCGGCCTATGCACGGGTTGACATGGTCACGCGCCGTGGAGAATTTGCCGTGCGCGGCGGCATCATCGATGTTTTCCCACCCACTGACAACCACCCGATCCGTGTGGAGTTCTTTGGCGACGAGGTTGAATCCATGCGTTGGTTCAGCATCGCCGACCAACGTACCCTGACATCCAGCAGCGGGATCACACACCCGGGCGAACTCTACGCACCTCCCTGCCGGGAAATTCTCATCACCCCCACTGTCATGAGCCGTGCGGCCAAGCTCAAGGACGCCATGCCGGGAGCCGCGGCCATGCTGGAAAAGATTGCCGGCGGCATTGCAGTGGAAGGCATGGAATCACTGGCCCCGGCCCTCGTTGATGCAATGGTGCCCTTGTCCTCACTGTTGCCGCCAGCATCCATCGCAGTAGTTTTGGATCCTGAAAAAGTCAGTGCCAGGGCCCATGATCTGGAATCCACCAACGAGGAATTCTTGGAAGCAGCCTGGTCCACGGCCTCCGAAGGCGGCAACGCCCCACTAGATCTGAGCCAGGCCAGCGGGGGCGCCGGCGGTGTGGATCTAGCCTCTGCAGGCTTTAAATCGCTGGCGCAAACCCGCGAAGGAGCCCTCAGGCACGGTCTGAGCTGGTGGACCTTAGGCTCTCTGGCTCAGGATGAGGAGCTAGAGGTCAGTACCGATGTGCTGAACCTGCACGCTCGCGAACCCCGTGGTTACCGGGGGGATGTGGCGGAGATGATGGAGTTCATTGGCTCCCGGGTCAAGAACCAGTGGCGGATTGTGGTGGCCACCCAGGGCCCCGGCCCAGCACAGCGCCTGGCCGAGCTATTCCACGAAGCCAACATCCCGGCTTCACGCGTGGAATCCCTAGACGCCGAACCGCAGCCGGGAATCATTGAAGTGACCACCGCGGACACAGGGCGCGGATTTGTTCTGGACTCCCTAAAAATGGGCCTGCTAACCGAGGCAGACCTGTTGGGGCGTGCTTCCGCGGTCTCTACCCGGGACATGCGCAAAATGCCCTCCAAGCGGCGCAACGCAGTTGACCCGCTCCAGCTGGAGGCCGGGGACTATGTGGTTCACGAGCAGCACGGTGTGGGCAAGTTCGTGGAGCTGATCCAGCGCAAGGTTGCCGGGGCAGGTGTTGGCGGTGCGGCCGGGCTGCGCGAGTACCTGGTGCTTGAATATGCCCCTTCCAAACGCGGTGCTCCGGGGGACAGGCTATTTGTACCTACCGACCAGCTGGACCAAGTGACCGCCTATGTGGGCGGGGATGGGCCGGCGCTGTCGAAGATGGGTGGCTCTGACTGGGCCGCCACGAAGTCCAAGGCACGCAAAGCCGTCAAGGAAATTGCTGGGGAGCTGATCCGGCTGTATTCGGCGCGCATGGCCAGCCGCGGGCACGCCTTCGGCCCAGACACCCCGTGGCAGGCCGAGCTGGAGGAGGCCTTCCCTTACGTTGAGACACCCGACCAGCTGGTGGCCATCAACGAGGTCAAGGCGGACATGGAAAAGGAAGTCCCCATGGACCGGCTGATCTCCGGAGATGTGGGCTACGGAAAGACCGAGATCGCGGTCCGTGCCGCCTTCAAAGCGGTGCAGGACGGCAAACAGGTAGCCATTTTAGTGCCCACAACGCTGTTGGCGCAGCAGCACTACGAAACATTCAACGAACGTTTTTCCGGCTTCCCTATAAGGGTGGCTCCGCTCTCACGCTTCCAGAGCGCGAAGGAGTCCAAGGAGATTGTTGAGGGTGTAAAGAATGGTTCCGTGGACGTGGTCATCGGCACGCACCGGCTACTCTCCAAAGATTTTGCGTTCAAGGACCTGGGCCTAGTCATTGTTGATGAGGAACAGCGCTTCGGTGTGGAGCACAAGGAAGCGTTGAAGAAGATGCGCACCAACGTGGACGTGCTGGCCATGAGCGCCACACCCATCCCACGCACACTGGAAATGTCCATGACAGGGATCCGTGAAACCTCCACCCTGGCCACCCCGCCTGAGGAGCGTCACCCCGTGCTGACCTACGTGGGTGCGCACAGTGACAAGCAGGTGGGTGCCGCGATCCGCCGTGAGCTCATGCGCGAGGGCCAGGTCTTTTATGTGCACAACCGGGTTAAATCAATTGAGCGCACCGCTGCGCACATCCAACAGCTAGTGCCTGACGCCCGCGTGGCTGTGGCGCACGGGCAGATGTCCGAGTCCCGGCTGGAGCAAATCATTGTGGACTTCTGGGAGAAGCGCTTTGACGTGTTGGTGTGCACCACCATCATTGAGACAGGCTTGGATATCTCCAACGCCAACACGCTGATTGTGGAGCAGGCCAACAACTACGGCCTCTCACAGCTGCACCAGCTGCGGGGGCGGGTGGGCCGCGGCCGTGAACGTGCCTACGCCTACTTCCTGTACCCGGCCGATAAGCCCCTCGGCGAAGTTGCGCTGGAACGTTTGAAGGCGGTTGCGGCACACAACGAACTCGGTGCTGGCATGGCCCTGGCCATGAAGGACCTGGAGATTCGCGGCGCCGGAAACCTGCTGGGCGGGGAACAGTCGGGGCACATCCAAGGTGTTGGCTTCGACTTGTACATCCGCCTGGTGGGCGAGGCTGTGGCAGATTTTCGCGGCGAGGGTGAAGAGCGTGCAGCCGAGATGAAGATTGAGTTGCCCGTCAACGCGCACCTGCCGCACGACTACGTCCCGGGGGAGCGGCTCCGCCTGGAGGCCTATCGCAAGTTGGCCGCCGCCGTCACGGTGGCAGCCATCAACGAGGTTCAAGAAGAGCTCATTGACCGTTACGGTGAACTACCACCGGCTGCCGTGAACTTGATTGCAGTGGCACACTTTAAGGTGTTGGCCCGTGCCGCCGGCCTCTCAGATGTGGCGCTGCAAGGGAACTTCATTAAGTTTGCCCCCGCAGATCTGCCGGAGTCAAAGCAGATGCGCCTGACCCGCATGTATCCGGGCGCCATGGTGAAGCCAGCGCTGAACTCGGTGCTGATCCCGAAGCCGAAGACCGCCAGGATCGGTGGCCGGGACCTGGCCGATGCTGAGGTGTTGAGGTGGGCGGAGGGCGTCCTTGAGGCGATCTTTGAGGTAACGCCGGAGACTTTGTCCTCACCCTAGCGGCACCTGGTTCCTAAGAGTCTGAAATCTATTGAGAAAGTGTCTGTTCCTCAACTTTCTTTAGTAGTTGGGATTTTTCTCACGATCTGTAATGCGGAGCTCGCAGGAGGCTTTTCAGTGATGATAATTTTTTCGGTATTTGACCGCATTACAGTTTCCTCGACTCGGGAGCCTCAGCTAGACAGCAGACGTTTCAGGGGTATAGGCGGGCAGAGTACATAACCGGATTTATGCATCCCGTAGAATTGGCAAATAATTGACACAATATGGGGGGATTTAATGGCGCTTTTAACGCGCTCGATTAGGGCTGAACCAGAACAGCCAGGTCAAAAAAAGGTGTCATCGTTTCGTCCCGACATTCAAGGCCTTCGTGCACTGGCAGTTGTAGCTGTGATCGCCGACCACCTCTTCGGGTACCCACTAGGCGGTTTCGTCGGCGTAGATGTGTTCTTTGTAATCTCGGGCTTCATTATCACAGGGCTTTTGCTCCGAGAACATGACAAGAGTGGCCGTATTTCCTTTGCGGATTTCTATCGCCGTCGTGTTCGTCGAATCATGCCAGTAGCCTTGGTCGTTCTGACGGTCACTACCGTCGCCTCGTGGTACCTATTCGCGGGAGGGCGGGCACGATCGATTCTTTGGGATGGGATAGCGTCATCGCTTTTCGCGGCCAACTGGCGATTCGCAGCCACCGGCACCGACTATATGCAAGCTGACGGCCCAGTATCACCGCTTCAGCACTACTGGTCGCTGTCCGTTGAGGAACAGTTCTATCTTATTTGGCCGTTGATACTCGTTGCAGTTCTAGGCTTCTTGGCCGGCCGTTTTTCATGGTCCGCGACCATGGCTCGGCGAGTCCTTGGTGTTGTTCTTATTGCAGTTGCCGCGGCATCCCTGGCCTTCGCATTTGGAGAAACCTCCAACGCGCCCACGGTGGCCTACTTCTCAACATTCTCACGAGCCTGGGAGCTCGGCATCGGCGCCTTCGTCGCGGTGCTCGCTCCACAGCTGGCGAGGATCCCGGCTGTCATTCGGCCAGCAATACAGTGGGCGGGCCTTCTTGGTATTATCGCTTCATTATTTGTCATTACTCCAGCCACGGCATTCCCCGCCCCTGGAGCGCTACTGCCCGTCGTCGCTACGGCCATGGTTATCGCCGGCGGTATAGGCAGCCAGCGCTACATGTTGCCACTAACTAATCCCGTGTCGCTATATATTGGTGACATTTCATACTCTCTGTACCTCTGGCACTTCCCCGTGATCGTATTTGGCGCTGTCATAGCACCCTCCATGGGCCCCCTTGGCTATCTCGTGGCACTTGGCGTTATCCTGATGCTCTCAGTTGCTTCGTACCACTTTGTTGAAGATCCGCTGCGACATTCCCAGTGGCTAGAGCCGCGTGGTCGCAATCAGCGTGCGAAAGTGCCCTTCCAGTTGACGGTAAAGACTCAGGTTCTTGGCTTGGCCCTGCTTGCCGTCGCTGCGATTGGCGTGTCAGGAGTTGCTCTTATTAAGGCAGCCCCCACTGACCACGTATACTTTGGCGCCGGTGTAGCTCAGGTGACGTCAAGGGCTGAGGTGCCCGACGCGCCAGCTACCCCGGAAGGTGCAATTCAGGCCAAGGTCTCGGCTGCTTTACAGGCAAGTGTTTGGCCAGCCCTCAAGCCCAGTGTTGACGATCTTGGTTCAGAGGGATTCGAGAAGGACGACTCCGAAGGGTGCGCCCCGGCAACACCGCGAGGAAAGGACTGCTCCCTTGCTTTGCTTGATCCTGAGAAACTAGCAGTCGTTGTCGGTGATTCCATGGGGGCTGCATGGTTGCCAACAATTAGGGCGGCATTGGAGCCCCAAGGCTGGACGGTTAAGTCGATGACGTACGTGGGATGTCCGTTCTTGGATGCAGCCACGGTTGCTGCGGACGATAGCATCACACGTGCATGTCCAGGGCACAAAGCGATCGTTTCCTCGGCCATCAAGGAAGCGAAGCCGGCACTCGTCATTGTCAGCAATCTATACAACCTAAAGTTAGCCTCAGGAGCCACAGGCGATGCCGCTGTTTCTGAATGGAATCGGGCCGCTACGACGGCGCGGACGGGCTGGATTGAGGGAGCAGGCAAGGTGGTGACACTTGCGCCACCACCCACTGGCAAGGACCCTAACGCGTGTTTCACACGTATTTCGACACCTAATGATTGCAGTTCTCGGATCACGTCAACCTGGAAATCCTATGCCGAAGCGGACCAGCGCGTGTCGAAAATTGTCGGTGACCACTACATCGACAATCGGTCATGGTTCTGTTCCGTGGATCAGTTATGCCCCCTATTCATAGATGGAACTATCGTTCGGCGCGACGCCACGCATCTGACTGAGGAATACGCAACCAAACTCGCGCCATTGCTGCAGGCCGAGCTCACTTCGATTCTTAAGTAACTGTCTGAATTAATCGCTGGCCCCTCATCCTGTTCAAGATGAGGGGCCATGCCTTGTGCTGTTATGCCATCACACCAGGATCATCCGAGGTCGCCAAGGTATTTTGGTTCGAACCACAGGTGGTCGAACCGGATTACGGCACCGCCAACGGTGGCTTGCAGTCCCACGTCAACGTTGACTGTCTTGGTGCTTTGTCCTGCTGTGAAGTCGAGCGTGAACTTCTTCCACCCCGCGCCAATGTCCTTGCCGAGTGCGGGTGTCATCTTCACGTCAAGTCCGGCGATGACAGCTTGCCCGTAGTCCAGTGACTGGATGCGAACAAATGCCTTGTCGGCAATGAGGTTTCCTGCATTGCTGACGGACACCGCCTTGCATTGTCCGCTGAAGGTGTCCTGCCTGCCGGGTAAGAATTGCACCTGCTGGCGAATGTAGGCGTAGCCGGCGTTGTCTGTCGTGGAGAGTTCCAATGCTTTGGTTCCCTGATACTCGGGCGCTGGCGTGTCGGTGACGACGCTGCATTTCCCGTTGGCGGCTGTGATGGCATGCCGGCCGGTGGGGTCGACACCGTCTAGCCCGTTTTCAAACCCTGGATTGAGTAGTGAACGAGAGGCCGGGAACGCTTCTTGCGTCGTAATCAAAGGCACGCCAAGCGCCACCGCTAGGTCCAGCATTTCCAGAACGTTCGCTCGCGTTGGATTCACAGCAGTGTCCAGGTTGTGGAAAAGGATTGGGACAACTACGGCGGACGTTGCGGCCTTGCGCACGAGTGTAAGAATCTGCGCCTGGTTAGTCGCGCTCCATGCGAGGCGGTTGATAAGCAGAGGCGGCGTGTCGCTGTAGCGCGGGTAGACCACAGAGTTAGTTGTCATGGCCATGTCGAGCCAGCGGTCGTACCCGAGATAGAGCTGCTGGTCACAGGCGAGGTTGCGGCCGCTGGAGCCAGTTCCAAACGGGTAGGCCCACGTCGTAACCGTGCCAGCGCCGATCAGGTTTTCAAGGTATGTCTTGGGGTAGTCGTATTCCACGGTGCGCTCGGCGGCAGTGATCAGTGACATGTTCGCGTGCGTCTTGGAGTGCGCGGCAATTTCATGGCCCGCATTGTGGAAGTCGATAAGATCCTGGTCAACGATCTTGATCGTTGAGACGTCATTCATAAGGCCCGGAGTGATGTAGAATGTGCCGTTCTGACCGCGTGCGTTCATCCAGTTTGTGCCTGTGCGCATAGCGGCGTAGGCGTCATCCATGGGCAAGACAATCGCGCCACGCCCTGTATCGGTGAGCCGCTGCACTGGCTTTACGCCCTTCCCAATCGTGGCAGCAAGTGCCCCCGACCGCTAGCTCGCAGCTATGAGTCTTAGGCAGGAGGAAGCGCTACAGATGTTGAGTCAAATGCAGCGTATGTTAACGAGAGCGTTGGCCTTGAGCGAGCCTGTAGCTGCAGCGAAGGGACACGCGGTAGATCGCGAGTGCCGGGGATGCCCGACTGTTAGACGAGAGGTATGCCGAGCCCAATAGGGACTACCGGTTAAGTGGATGAAAAAGTGTTGTCATCAAGGCATGAAGTTGGGTACTTGGTTGGTGAGCCGCGCATGCAGCTCCATGGACACATCACGAAGCCCCCGGTAGCCCGAATCGACTCCCGACTGCTGGGTGCCACGTATGCGCCAAAGGAAGGCCAAACCGTGGTGGTCCACAAGGTTCTCCCGCTGACCGTCCTGTGTCAACGTACAGAATGGAAAGGCACAGGCAAAGGACCCAGCCTTAAAACAAATAGGGTCATTCGCATCTGACAATCTCAGCTGCGAATGACCCTATTTAGAATATCGATGGTGCGGAGCTAGTTATTCTCCTGCGGAGTCCGAGCGGCCCATGATGGTCACGGGGACAAAGATGGCCAGCGCGCACAGGCCAATGCCAACGCCAGCCGGCACAAAGGCGTGCGCAAAGCTCTCAAGGCTCCAGTAGGAGAAGGCAAAGATGCCGCCAAGGAACAAGGCAAAGAAAATGACGAACAGAACGACGGACTGCACCAGGCTATTTTCGCCGCGGTAAGCGTTGTTGGACACGGTTCCTCCTGACCCCGAGACCGGGGAGCTGAGTGGGTGCACCGGGGTGCCGGCGCTGATGATCTACCCACGATCTTAGTACGAATTAGTAAGAGCTGGTGCCCACAGCGCCGGTGACGATGGCAATACCTGAGCTGGTACCAATGCGGGTGGCACCAGCTTCAATCATTTCCAGGGCCTTTTCACGTGTTCGAACGCCACCTGAGGCCTTCACGCCCATCTCTGAACCCACGGTTTTGCGCATCAGGGCAACATCTTGGGTGGTTGCGCCGCCGCCATTGAAGCCGGTGGAGGTCTTCACAAAATCTGCGCCGGCTTCGAGTGCTGCCTGGCAGGCCAGAACCTTCTCGTCATCGCTGAGCATAGCCGTCTCGATGATGACCTTCAGCAGTGAATCGCCCTCATGGACCACCTCGGCCACGGCGGAAATATCCGAGACCAGAGCCGCCTTGTCCAGTGCGCGGGCGGAGGCGATATTAATCACCATGTCCACCTCATCTGCACCGTCCATGGTGGCGCCGCGGGCCTCAAAAACCTTCACATCGGTGTTGTGGGTGCCGAGCGGGAAACCCACCACGGTGCACGTCAGCACACCCGTGCCCAGCAAGGCCTTCTTGGCTGTTTCTACCCACACGGGGTTGATGCAAACGGCTTTGAAGTGGTATTCAGCGGCTTCTTTACACAGCCGCAGAACGTCTGCCTGGCTGGCGTCAGGAGCCAAGAGTGTGTGGTCAATGTAGCGAGCAAGTTCGTCGCCGGATTCGGCGGGGAAAGGGCTGTTGGATGTCATGCTGGCAATCCTCCCATGGGCAATTGTGTTTGACTATCCTGCCACAGCGGCGCGCGGTAATCAGGCGCGCCGCTGTGGCAGATGCTGTGGTAGCTGGTGTTAGAGGTCCGCAAGTCCCAGCGCACCTTTGATCTCTTGGACCACGGTGGCCAGTGCACGTTGCGCTTCTTCCCTGGCCGGCTGGAGTTTGTGGTGCCCGGAGACGGGAACCACCACTTCCAAATAGCATTTGAGCTTGGGCTCGGTGCCGCTGGGGCGGACGATGACGCGGGTGTCATTCTCCGTCAGATAAGCCAGACCGTCCGTGGCGGGAAGATCTGCCGAGCCCTGGGCCAGATCGGTAAGCTCTATCACGGCAGAGCCATCGAGCACCGTTGGCGGTTGCTCCCGCAAGGTGGCCATCATGTTCTTGATGCCGGCGGGATCTTCTACCCTGATGCTGATCTGGGTACTCGCGTGGAGCCCGTGAGCTAACGCAAGAATGTCCAGAACATCAAAAAGTGTCCGTCCAACAGCCTTGAGCCCGGCTGCCATTTCAGCAATCAGCAGCCCAGCGGAAATGCCGTCCTTATCTCTGACCAGCTCCGGGGCCACGCAGTACCCCAGTGCCTCCTCGTAGCCGAAGCCCAGCCCCGGAACGCGGGAAATCCACTTGAAGCCCGTCAGGGTCCGCACATGCTCATACCCGGCAGTAGCGGCAATCTTGGCCAACAGCCTCGAAGAAACTATCGAGTTTGCGTAGACGGGAGCCCCCGCACCGCTCTGAGTTGCCTGCAGACGGCCACCTCTTGACACCAGGTGGCTGCCGAGCAAGGCGCCTACCTGATCGCCATGGAATTGGTGCCATTCTCCGGTGGCCGGATCAAGGGCGCCCACGGCCACCCTGTCCGCGTCCGGGTCATTGGCTATCACAAGGTCTGCGCCCACTTCCTTCGCCAAGGCGAAGGCCATGTCCATGGCCCCTTCCTCCTCTGGGTTGGGGAAGGAAACTGTGGGGAAGTCCGGATTAGGGGCTGCTTGTTCGGGGACGGTGTGAAGGTCCGTGAACCCTGCCGAGGCGAAGACAGCGCGTGCCATCTCATCACCCACACCGTGCATGGAGGTGTGCACAATGCGCAATTGACGTGCCGGGAACGTGGCGGGATCAGCCAACCCAGCAACAGCCGCTCGGTAGCCGTCAACAAAGTCCTCACCAAGCACGTTCCAGCCACCCTCAGCCATGGCAATCCCGGAGGTGTCGCCAAAAGAGGCGGTGTCTGAGACGTGGCTGATCTGCGTGGCAATCAAGGCATCATGAGGTGCCACGATTTGGACGCCGCGGGCCTCTGGAACCACCGCACGCCCACCCAGATACACCTTGTAGCCATTGTCCTGGGCCGGGTTGTGGCTGGCCGTGACCATGATCCCGGCATCACACTCCAGCGCCCGGACGGCATAGGCCAGAACGGGGGTTGGCAGGGGTGTTGGCAGAATAAAGGTCTCAATGCCTGCTGCGGTAAAGATCGCTGCGGTTTCCTGGGCAAAATCACGCGAGTTGTAGCGGGCGTCAAAGCCCACCACCGCCCGCGGCCGGTAGGGGCTAGTGACGGCGGCGGTTTGGCTGGCTTCGGGGGGATTGGTCGCGGGGGAGGCGACAGCGCTGTCCATCTCCTGCGTGGGATGCCCAGCCTCTAAGGACTGCTTCATTTCGGTGTGCTGCCCGGTTTCTAAGGGCTGCTCTGCCAGGGCCAGCAGGTGGGCGGCAACTCCTGCGGCTGCGCGGCGCACCACCATCCGGTTCATCCGGTTGGGGCCCGGACCCATGGTGGCGCGCAGCCCGGCCGTGCCGAACTGGAGGTTGCCATCGAAGCTGTCCGCCAGCTCGGCCGCCCCGTTGGGATCATTGATTAAGGACTGCAGTTGCGCGGCTGTTCCGGCGTCGGGATCATGCGCTGCCCATTGCTGGGCAGCTGCCTGCAGGGCGGCTAGCTCATTGGCTGCCGAGGACTCTGTGGGGCTTTCCTGTGCGTGTCTCACACCCCAAATGTAACCGCACCCACAGCTTTTGCCCTAGAGCTTGGCAATGATGGCGGCCAAAAGTGCCGAAATACGCGGCCCGGCAGCGGCCCCGGCTTCCAAAACTTCCTCATGTGAGAGCGGCTGGGAGCTAATGCCAGCGGCAAGATTAGTCACCAAGGAGATGCCAAACACCTCCATGCCGGCGGCTCGGGCGGCAATAGCTTCCAACGCGGTGGACATGCCCACCAGATCGGCGCCAATCCGCTTGGCGTACTGCACTTCTGCCGGGGTCTCGTAGTGCGGGCCCGTGAACTGGGCGTAGACGCCTTCGGACAAGGACGGGTCCACCTCCCGTGCCAGGGCACGCAGCCGGGCGGAGTACAGGTCCGTGAGGTCAACGAACGTGGCACCCTCCAGCGGGGAGGACGCCGTCAAGTTGATGTGATCGCTGATGAGCACCGGAGTACCGGGGGTCCAGTCCGGGTTCAGACCGCCGCAACCATTGGTCAGCACCACGGTTTTGGCGCCGGTGGCAGCCGCCGTGCGGATGCCATGCACCACGGCACGCACACCCTTGCCCTCATAAAAGTGCGTGCGGGCGCCCAGGATGAGCACGTTCTTGCCATCAGGGGTGCGGATGGAGCTCAGGGTGGCCACATGCCCGGGAACTGAGGGGGCGTGGAAGCCGGGGACCTCTGCGGCATCAACGGTTGCGGTGACCTCACCAATGAGATTCGCCGCACCGCCCCACCCGGAACCGAGCACCACAGCCACATCATGCTGGGGGACACCCGTTGCGCGGGCAATGTAGTGGGCCGCCTCGGCAGCTAAAAGTGCGGGGGAGCCGGAAGTCTGTGAAGGATTCATGCATCAAACATAGCCGCAGAGGCGCGCCAACGTCCTGCACAACACCTCAGCCGCATAACACTGTCAGAAGTTCTAGCGGCGGAAGGGACACGTTCCGCACTGTGTGTTGCACCACTTAATCGGGGCAAAGTTGGTGCCTACGCACCGATAGGCGAGAATTGAGAACTGTGACCAGCAATCAGGATGTCTTCAAGCCCTTTGCCCTTCCCCGCCTCGCTATTCTTGGCGGTGGCCCCGGCGGATATGAAGCCGCCATGGTGGCAGCGTCCATGGGCTCCGAGGTGACCATTGTGGAACGCGCCGGAATGGGAGGCTCCGCGGTCCTCACCGATGTGGTTCCCTCCAAGACGCTGATTGCCGCGGCTGAAGCCATGAACCGCAGCATTGACTCCACCGAGCTCGGTGTCAGTTTTAATGCCACCGACGGCAACCCCAAAGCCGCTATGAAGGCCGATCTCAAGCAAATTAATGAGCGCGTGATGCGCCTGGCCCGTGAGCAGTCAACTGATATTCGCCGCGGACTCGAAGCAGTGGGTGTCAAAATCATCATTGGCACCGGCCGGTTGCTGGATAACCGCACCATTGAAGTTGACCGCGGCGAGACCAAGGAAATCATCAAAGCGGACGCCATCCTCGTGGCCGTTGGCGCCCACCCCCGCGAGCTGGCCACGGCGCAGCCTGACGGGGAACGGATCTTGAACTGGACTCAGATCTATAACCTTGAGGAACTCCCCGAAGAGCTCATTGTGGTGGGTTCCGGTGTGACCGGAGCCGAATTCGCTTCCGGCTTCAATGGCCTGGGCTCTAAAGTCACCTTGATTTCCAGCCGTGACCAGGTCCTCCCCGGTGAGGACTCCGACGCCGCCGCCGTTCTGGAAGACGTCTTTGCCCGCCGCGGGCTGCGCGTGCTGTCCCAGTCACGTGCCGAGGCCGTGGAGCGCACTGCCGACGGCGTCATTGTCACCTTGGGAGACGGCTCGCAGATCACCGGCACGCACTGCCTGGTATGCGTAGGCTCCATCCCCAACACCACCGATATTGGTTTGGAAGCTGCCGGCGTGGAAGTCACCCCCACTGGCCACATCAAGGTTGACGGCGTCTCCCGCACCAGCGCCCCCAACGTCTACGCCGCAGGGGACTGCACGGGTGTATTCGCGTTGGCCTCCGTCTCCGCCATGCAGGGACGTATTGCGGTGGCTCATTTGGGCGGCGACGGTGTGCGGCCCTTGAAGCTGAACCAGGTCTCCTCTAACATTTTCACCTCCCCGGAAATTGCTTCCGTGGGTGTCTCAGAGGCGGATCTGGCCTCCGGTAAATATCAAGGTGATGTCATCAAGCTCTCCCTGCAGACCAACGCGCGGGCCAAGATGCGTAACGTCAACGAGGGCTTCATTAAGATCATTGCTCGCAAGGGCTCCGGAACCGTCATTGGCGGCGTAGTAGTGGGGGCGGGAGCCTGTGAACTGATCTTCCCCATTGCCTTGGCCGTGACGCAGAAGCTCCACGTGGATGATCTGGCCAACACCTTTACCGTGTACCCCTCACTTTCAGGCTCTATTGCCGAGGCCGCCCGCCGCCTGCACGTGCACATGTAACGATGTTGCCTGGTTGTGCAGCGCGCTAACACACCTTTGGGAGTGCGGCGCAAATCCGCGGCAGCATTTCTTGGACAGCAGCCTTCAGGCCGGTCATTTTAGTGCCCAGTCCTGCTCCGGGTTCCAGCGCCCTGTAGGCATCGTCCGTGAACGCAGACCATTGGGGTATCTTTGCTTGGCGGCTTTCGCGGGCGGCGCTTTTCCATGAGGTGGCACACGTTCCGGCACTGTTGCTCAGATCCCAGCCGTCCTTGAGCTGCTCAAGGGGATCGTAGTCAACGGTTGTGAGGGACTTGTGTACTTGAGCGCCAGTGTCATAGAGCGCATGAGTGCAGTCCCAGAAGGCTTGGTGCGTGGGGGAACCTTCCGCCATGATTTCATCCAAGGCATCCATACCGTAATCATTGAACGTCTTGAGAATAAAACTGCTTCCCGTCCAGGCCACGCTCAGGTCCGGGTGAATAGCCCAAGAGAGGCTCTGGTCTGCGCCGTTGACGGTGACAATTTCTCCCGGAACCATGTAGGTGGTGCTGTAATAGGATGGAAAAGTACTGTGAAAGAGGGCAACTTCGGGGCTGCGTTCATCTGCCGTGATCAGGGGCGCACGAAAAGAGTCACTGAAAGCCCACACCATCTCGCTATAATTCTGCAGTGAGATTGTCCCGGAAGTTTCGTTACTGCACACCGCTATGTAGTTCAGGTATTTAACTTCGCCAGGATCGCTGGTCTCAACCGTTTCCCGGTGCGGGAAGTCAACCGTACATCCCGGATCATGCGGTGCCAGTGTCGGTGATGGGCTTTGGTTAGAGGAACAAGCGGCGAGTGGCAGAAGCAGCGTCAGCGCCACCGTGACCGCCGCGCTGCGCAGGTGCCGTCTCCTTGCTTTGCTCACACGTCTATTCGAGCTACAAAGCTCAGAGCCCGAGGATTCTAAACTGCCCCAAGAAGCCATCGCTGCCACCTCAATCCTGCACAGAGCGGTGTCCCTGTGTAGCGAGTGTAAGGGAATCCCCAAGCCGTGGCACCAGTAGTGGTACCTGCATTTTTGCGGGCAAGTACTTGCTTCCAGCTGCGGTTGCTGAGCTCGCCGCGGCAGTGCCACTGGGCTCTCCAGGAACGTTTGAGAGCGCCAAGTAGTTCCCAAAATGACGAAACTTGCTCACGGATGGGTTAATGTGGCCTCATGACAAATTCACCCGCTGGCCGGAGTAGAGCGGCTGCTCCGGCCCGTCGAGAGACCTTCTCCTCGCGAAAACTGTTCATCCTCTCAGCGATCGGCTCCGCCGTTGGCCTGGGCAATATTTGGCGTTTCCCCTACATCGCTTACGAAAACGGTGGGGGCGCCTTCTTGATCCCTTACCTGGTGGCGCTGTTGTGTGCGGGCATCCCGCTGCTCTTTTTGGACTACTCCATTGGCCACCGCTTCCGCGGCTCAGCCCCGTTGTCCTACCGGCGCCTGCACCGCGCTGCTGAACCCATTGGCTGGTGGCAGGTACTGATCTGCTTTGTCATCGCCATCTACTACGCCGCGATCATCGCGTGGGCTGCCATGTATACGTGGTTCTCCGTGACAAAGGCCTGGGGAGATGATGCAGAGGGGTTCTTCTTTGGCGATTTCCTGCAGACGGCGGATACGGCCGGAGTCTCCTTTGACTTCGTCTCCAAGGTATTCTTCCCCATGCTCGCAGTATGGATTGTGGTCATTGTGATCATGGTGGCTGGCGTGAACAAGGGCATTTCACGGGCCAACGCAGTGTTCCTGCCGCTGCTGGTGGTCATGTTTGTGGTCCTGGTGGTGCAATCGCTGTTCCTGGACGGTGCCATGGTGGGCTTGAATGCCTTCTTCACCCCCGACTGGACAGCCCTGCAAAACCCCAGTGTCTGGGCAGCGGCCTTCGGCCACATCTTCTTCTCCCTCTCCGTGGCCTTTGGCATCATGGTCACGTATTCCTCCTACCTCAAGCGCAAGACCGATCTGACTGGCTCCGGCCTGGTAGTGGCCTTCGCTAACTCCGGCTTTGAACTTCTGGCCGGGATCGGCGTCTTTGCGGCCCTTGGATTCATGTCCGTGGCCTCCGGGGTGGCCGTGGATGAAGTAGCCTCCGGCGGTATTGGGCTGGCGTTCGTAGCATTCCCCACCATTGTTTCCGAAGCTCCCTTCGGCGCAGTTCTAGGCGTGCTGTTCTTTGGTTCGCTGGTGTTTGCCGGATTGACCTCACTGGTCTCCATCCTTGAAGTCATTGTGGCGGCGTTCCAAGACAAATTGGGCTGGAGCCGCAAGGGCGCCACCCTGGTAGTCACCATTCCCATTGCCGTGATCTCGCTGATCCTGTTCCCCACCACCACGGGCATCCAACTCCTGGACACCTCGGACGCGTTTGTGAACCAGTTCGGCATTCTTGCATGCGCCTTGGTAGCGATCATTGTGATCTCCGCCGGGCTGGGCAGCCTCCCACGCCTGCAAAAACACCTCAATGTGACCTCCACCCTGAAGGTAGGTACCGTATGGCGCATTCTGGTGGGCGGCGTGGTGCCGGTGGTCCTGGGCTACCTGCTCATCAATGAGCTCCAGTCCAAGAGTTCCGAACAGTACTCCGACTACCCTGCCTGGTTCAACGGAGTCTTTGGCTGGGGCATGGCTGGTGCCCTGATTGTGGGCGCACTGCTGCTCTCCCTGATTCCCTGGAGCGAGAAGTCCAAGCTCAAGGATCCCGAATACGAAGCATTCAATGCCGCCGCACACGCGGAAGGCGATGTTGACAACAACCTTAAAGAGGTGAATTCATGACCCCTGTAGCCATCACCATGATGATTATTGCCGTGCTGACCATTGGCGGCGGGTTTAGCCTGGCCCTATGGAACCTTGCCCGTCACCCGGAAGAGGACGAGCAGCTTCCCGAGGATCTGCCCCAGGAGCTCTAGCCTTCCTGCAGCTGAAGCGCTGCCCTGAAGTACTGCAGCTGAAGTGCTGCACCTGAAGTACGACGCCGTAAGGTTCCCTCCGCGTGGAAGGGCACCTTACGGCGTCGTACTTTTTTGTGCCCAAAGCCGGGCAGCTAATTGACAGAAGTGTCCACATACTGGCAGAAGTTGTCCATCAGTTGGACATAGGATTAGGATTGAGCGCTTGAAAGAATTGAAATCGCCGCGCCGGGTATGCAAACTCGGCACAGTCCGGAAAGAAAGCACCTCATGAGCCCATCCCACAACGCGCAGACCGTGGAGACACCTCCTGTCAACAGCCGCGGCCGGGTTATTATTGCCAGCCTCATTGGTACCACCATTGAGTTCTACGACTTCTATGTCTATGCCACTGCGGCCGTACTGGTTTTCCCCGCCTTGTTCTTCCCCACCGCAGACCCCGCCACGGCGCTGTTGAGCTCCTTCGCCATCTTCGGTGTGGCGTTCGTTGCCCGCCCGCTGGGCTCCATTGTCTTTGGCCACTTCGGTGACAAGGTAGGCCGCAAGGGAACCCTGGTGGCGTCACTGCTCACCATGGGTGTGGCCACGTTCCTGATTGGTTGCCTGCCAACAGCGCTGGTACCCGGATGGACTTTTTGGGCACCGGCACTGTTGGTGGTGATGCGCTTCCTGCAGGGCCTGGCCCTGGGCGGCGAGTGGAGTGGCGCGGCACTGCTGGCCACGGAGAACGCGCCCCCCGGGAAACGCGCCATTTGGGGCACGTTCCCGCAGCTGGGCGCACCCATCGGCTTTATCCTGGCCAACGGAATCTTCCTGTGGTTGAGCTTTGGCCTGAGCACCGAACAGTTCCAGGCCTGGGGCTGGCGCGTACCGTTCCTGCTCAGTGCCGTCATGGTGATTGTGGGCCTGTACGTCCGCCTCAAGCTGGTTGAGACACCGGCATTCCAGAAGGTCATTGACCAGGGCGAGGTCTCCAAGCTGCCCGTGGGCCGTGTCTTCAAAACCAGCTGGCGTCCCCTGATCCTGGGTACCTTTGTCATGCTGGCCACGTATGTGTTGTTCTACTTGATGACCACCTTCACGCTCTCCTACGGCACGGCTCCGGCAACTATTGAAGCTGCCAAGGCCAAGGCGGAAGCTGCTGGCAAGCCCATGACGGCCGATGCCATTGCCTCCTGGGTGCCCGGCCTGGGCTACACCCGCAATGAATTCCTGATCATGCTCATCATCGGTGTGGTGTTCTTCGGCATCTTCACGCTGGTATCCGGCCCGCTGGCCGAGAAGTACGGCCGCCGCAAGACCTTGCTGTGGGTCACCGCGGCAATTGCCCTGTTCGGGCTGACCTTTGTGCCGCTCCTGGGTGCCGGCACCGCCGGGGTCATGGCGCTGCTGATTCTGGGCTTCACCTTGATGGGGCTGACGTTTGGCCCCATGGGTGCCCTACTACCCGAGCTCTTCCCCACGAACGTGCGCTACACCGGATCCGCCATCAGCTACAACATGGCAAGCATCCTCGGTGCCGCCGTGGCCCCGTTCATTGCCGTTGCCCTGTGGCAGGCTGCCGATGGAAGCCCCGTCCTAGTGGGTATCTACCTCACCTCAATGGCGGTGCTGACTCTCATTGCCTTGTTTATCATGAAGGAAACCCGCGATCTGGAGTACACCTCCAACGTCAGCTAGCCTCGGCTAGCTTGAACGCTTCTCTAACGAGGCGTGCCGGGTATACGTGCCGGGTACGCGTGCCGGGTATAAGTAAGGGCCCGCCGGGACCGACCATTTCTGGTTGGTCCCGGCGGGCCCTTACTTATGAGGATTTAGTGTTGCTGCTTGCAGAAGTCTGCCAATTGACCGGCGGTTTGATTTCCGCAGGACTGCAGCGTGGCCAGTTTTGTCATGGCTAAAGCATGGCTGTGGGATTCCAAGAGAAGGATGAGGTCTGTGGTGAGTTCACCGAGCCGGGCTGCCCCCACCATGACGGAGGAACTTCTCAGGCTCAACGCCGCATCAAGGGCGGCCTCGTTATTGCCGGTTGCCACAGCGGCATGAATGCGAGCAAAGCGCCCAGGCCACATTTGCAGATAGCGGCTGACAAAGTCGTGGCACAAACGTCTTTCTCCACCTAAGGAATCTTGCAAATCCACCAGTGTCTCCACGCATACTAGCGGCAACTGGGTTACAACCATGTATTTCCCATGCCTCCAGACTCATTAATGGTGCGGCCTTATGCCAACGCTTTAGAAACAACGATAGCGGTGGCACAGACGAAAACTGACGTTTTTTCACTCCTGAGTAACTACTTGCGCGAAGCTTAAGTAAACACCGTGAATGAGGACTTTAACGCTAACCTTTCGGATAGGAAGTTCGCGCTTCCCGCTACATTTCTTGAGCTTTTCTTGAGCATTGAGCGGATCTTTGGTTCTTGAGACTAACTTGTTCAAACCTTCCAGATTTCCAGTGCCCTTCCTTAAGTTGGAGACGGCAGAGTAGTTCTCATCGGCAGGAACGCTTGCCAAGAAGAAAACGAACAAGGGGTCTGGCAATGAACAAGATGACAAAAGGCGTAATCGCAACCGGTGTTGGAATTGTCCTGATGGTAGGCGGCGGCGGCACGTTGGCTACCTGGAACCAAGCGCAGAGCGCCTCCATGGGCAAGGTAGTTTCCGGTGATTTGAACCTGGTTCCTGCCACCGCCGGTGTGTGGACCAACGCTTCCAACACCGTTGTTGACATTGTCAAATACAATGTGGTCCCCGGTGACACACTGACCTACACGCAGCCCCTGACTGTGAGCCTTGATGGTGACCTGATGGTTGCCCGGCTGGCAGTAACCGGCGCCTCTGCAGCAGATGGCTTTGGTGCTAATGCCACCGTCTCAGCAACCACCTTGACCAAGGCCGACAAGACGGTAGTTTCCGCCACTACAGACTTGGTCCCCGCTGATAGCGGAGTTGTGACGGCCTCCACCACCTTCACCTTCAACAAGTCCACCACCGGACGCACGGCCACTAAAACCTCAGTAGACCTCAGCGGCATTGGCTACTCCTTGGTCCAGCAAGCCCCCGTAGCTAGCAACGCCAAGTAACCAAAGCTCCCAGACCCCGGTGGTGTGCCAGCATGTAGCCGGCACACCACCAACCCCTGCCGATGGAAGCAGCCATGAAGAGCATCAACGCATTGAAAGTAACCGGCCTTGTGCTGATTGCAGTCATGCTGGCAATGTTCACCGTCCAGGGGAGCTATGCGCTGTGGAACAAGGCGGTTAGCTCCAACGCCGGTACAGTGCAGGCCGCCGATTTCAGGATCAGCTTGACTGATACCAACACCAGTAAAGTCACGGACATGACGTTGCCCAACGGCACCTCAGCCACACTCTCATTGAGCAGTACCGCCATGGGCGTCATCATCCCGGGGCAAAGTAGTTATGCGGGGGTAGAAGTGAAAAATATTACTAACGCCGGCGGAGATTTTACCGTCCGTGCCAGTACCGCCACTCCCACCATAGGCAACACCGCGGGATCATCCCTGGCACCGTATCTGAGTGTCAAAACCGCTACTGCGAGTTCACTGTCCCTGTGCAGCCAAGTAACACTTTATGACGGGGTCAAAGACTCCGAAACACCAATAGTTGACATCATCAAAAATGGTTCCGGAGTGTTCTGTTTCCAAGTGAGCCTTGCCGCCACCATGCCTGCTTCCCTGAGTGGGCAAAGCGCCCAGGTCACTATCCCGATCCTCGTTAACCAACTCTAAAAGGGACTCGCCATGTCTGTCATCAGCCACTCTGCCATTGATCTTGCGCCCCGTAATGACGCGGCTGCGGCAGAACAAGGCCGTCCCCGCGTGCTACCCCTGGTGGGACAGGCACTGAGCTACGTGCTGCTGCTGACCGTGGCCATGGCTGCCCTGGCAATGATTGTCATTCCCCTGGCCACTGGATCGCAGACCTACTCAGTGCTGACCAGCTCCATGGCACCTAAATATGCTCCCGGAACGTTTTTGGTAGTCAAGCCCACGCCGTTTGAGGCGTTGCGGGTAGGTGATGTCATCACCTACCAGATTGAATCAGGCATGCCTGGGGTCATCTCACACCGCATCATCTCCATTGGAGCTAGCCAGTCCGGTGAACGCGAGGTTCGAACCCAAGGCGATAATAATTCTCTTCCGGACCCCAACCCAGTCCTGGGAGTTCAGGTCAAGGGCAAGCTGTTCTACGCCATTCCGGTGGTGGGTTTCATCGCCAACAGTGTGGGCCAAGAACGCGAGAGCATTATCCCCATCCTCGCTGCAGCATTCATTGGTTTCGGGGCGCTGAGCATGGTTCGCGGGGCTCTCGAAAAGAAGCGGTCCGGGCGTAACTCCAGGCACAGCCAGTGACGGGAGCCAAGACGCGCGTCTTCACCGGCTTGCTGGTGCGGCGCGGGATTCGGACAGCCGCCGTGGTGGTGATGGTTGCCTTGTCCGTAGCTGCACCAGCTCAGGCCGCTCCAGCACTGACTGCACCTGCTCAGGTTGCTAATAGGCCTGAGCCACTGCTGGAGCTTAGCGGTGACGGCATCCATTACAGGACGGAAAAGTCCCTCACAGTGCTTGAACCGCACAGAGGCTATGTCCCTGGCGAATCACGAACCGGTGTTATTTGGGTTCGCAATACCAGCAGCCAGGCCAACAATTTTGCTCTCGCGGTAGCTAATACGGGCTCGGGAAAAGATTCTGCCATAGCCAGCTATTTGCAACTCGAGGCACGTTCGCCCCGTTGGATCTCCAGCGCAGCTGTTCCGGCCAGATCCGGAGCCTGCACCACCATAATTGAAGGCTGGAAAATTGCCAGTGGTGAATCCCTGCGTATTGAGCTCAGCCTGGCGTTGAACATCAACGCGCCGAATTCCACCCGTCACCAAGAGAGCCTCCTTGATGCCATTTTCCTTTTGCATGAGCCGGGCGGGGGACAAGCTGTATCTGCCTGCGCAACGCAAGAGGAAGCCCTCGGCGCCGGGGCTTCCATAGGCAGGGTCCCGGTCAGCGGACGCCCCGGGGACAGCGCTAGCGCAGCCGCGGGTACCACTCAACTTTTCATTCAGGAGGAAGCGGACCTGGGGCCCCTGTGGGAGCTAGCGCAATGGGGACAAAGTAATGTTGTCACTACCAGCCGCAGCCCTTGGCCGTGGCTGGCAATCCTTAGTGCAGGTACGTACGTGGTGATTTCACTGAGAAGGCAAAGAAGGAAAAGAAGAACTCAATGAACCCCCATCAGCTAGATGTTCCTGGCCAAGCCAGTGGTCCGGATGAGAAGAACCGGCGCGTGTCTAAGCTGCCCGGAATGAGGGCTGCCGGCGTTGCCTTTGTCCTGACTCTGGGTCTGGGAGCGGGCGGCATTGCGGTAGCAAACTGGAACCAAAGCGCCACGGCCACCATTGACATCACCGCCGGTGCGGCGCCCGCTCCGTCTCCCACGCCGTCGGCCGTTCCTTCAGTCTCTCCCACGCCCTCGGCTTTGCCCTCCGCACCCAGCCAGCCGCCAGCGGTAGATGCCGGCACCGGGACCATTGTGGTCAACCCTGCCATCAGGACATTGCCGGCAATGGTTGATGCCGGCACCATGAGTTGTGAGAGCTCCGGAAGTTCGGGACGTGTGGATGTTAGCTGGGAAGGGAAACGAGCCAGCAATATCAGCTATATGGTGACGCTGAAGTCCCAGACTTCTCAGACAGTTTTCCTACAGACCCAAACTGTCACGGCCAAAAACGCTATTTTTACACTGGGAAACACCAACTCCTCCTACGGCAACTACTTGCTGCGTATCCAGCCGGTCAATACCGCAACGGGGGCTGTGGGGGATCCGAGCTATAGAACCATGCGCTACTTCGGGAAAAACAATTTTGGTTGCGACTACGGTGCCGCCAACATTCAGCCGCCTTTGGGCGCTTTGGTTCTCAGATCGGAGCCCCCAGCCTCCCGGCCCAATGACAATGTTCTGAAACTCAGCTGGACACCCAGTGAAGCTACCAGCTATGTGGTGACTCTTGTGCTCTCCGGCTCTACTCCCAAGTACGGTACGGAATTTACTACCTCGAACCTTGGAGCAACACTGATTTTCCCTCCGCGGTCCTATAACCAGGCCGGAACTAGTGTCTCCAACGCCGCCTTCTTTGGTCAGTACTCCCTGCGAATCCTGCCCATGAATGGCAGCCAAGCTGGAGACCCTGTCTATAAGACGGTGCAGTACGGGCAATACAATTTCAGCGTTTGGTGAGTGCTAAACGCTCACGAAGTGTGCGCCCAGCACGCACGCAGGGATGACAATCTTCATGGTGGTCCCTTTTCCTAGGTGACTCAGAACGGACAAGGTGCCGCCATGCGTTTCAATGATGGTCTTAGAGATCGTCAAACCCAGGCCTATCCCGGGGATGCCACGTTCCACAGCGGTGCCTGCGCGGTAGAACTTTTGGAACAGGCTCGCTTGCTCCGATTCGCTCATACCCAAGCCCTGATCACTGACCTCGCAGTGCAAGTCAGTGCCATACGTCCACACCTTCACCGTAAGGGTGCCACCATGGGGTGAATACTTGATGGCGTTCGAGACCAGATTATCTAGCACCTGACTGATCCGTACGCCGTCGAGAAATGCCACCAGCGGTTCCTGGCATTGCTGCTCCAAGAGCACATTATTGGCCGCGGCGGATGGTGCAGCAGAGGCAAGGCAATCTGAGAGCAGCTGGGCCACGTTGGCCGGTGCGCGCTCCACAGTGATCGCTGAGTTGGTGAGCAAATCTGCCACCAGTCCGCTAAGACGGTCAGCATTTCTTTCGGCAATGCCCAAGAAGCGGGCTACATCCTGTGGGTCCATGTCCGGTTCTTCAAGAACTAAGGAAATGTATGACTGGATGGCCGTCAGCGGAGTGCGGAATTCATGGGAAACATTGGCCACGAAGTCATTCTTGGCGTTCATCGCCTTGACCATGTCAGTGACATCGTGGAAAGCAATAACGGAACCTTCGCTGGCTCCATCGCCGTGGCGGATCATGCGCGCCGTGGTGGACAATGCCCGGGCCTCTTCACCAGTGCCGATCCAGATCTGGAAGTTGGTGAACGTTTCTCCATTGATGGCACGGCGCACAGGGCGTGATTCTGGCGCCAGCGGCTCTCGGTCCGGGCTAAAGAGCAGAAGCTCACTCTCATTAGGATCGGCATTGTCCACAGGGCTGCCCAAGGAGTGGATGTGCCGTTGCGCTGCGTTCATCAGCTGATCATTGCCGTCAGCATCCACCACCAGTACGCCCACGCCCACCGTGTCCACCACAGTCTCCATAAGACGCTCGCGGTGCTGGCTCTCCGCCAGTGCTTCCCGGAGTTGCTTGTCCCTGATCAGAAGGGTGTTGCGCTGGTGCTCCATGTTGGAGGTTATGACAACCACAGTGATGGCGAAGAGCAAAATTATGAGGGGGAAAAGCAGCGGTTTAGCCAAGGCCACAGCAGTGACATTTCCGGAGATGAAGACCGAAACCCAGACAATTGACAAGCTTGCTACAGTACTGGAAACTACGGCGGTTTTAGGGGCAATTCCAGAAGCGCATAGCCAAAAAACTGGAAAGAGTCCTAGTAGACCGGCCGACGAAAGCAGTGTCTGGCTGCCTTCACGGAAGAATGCCACCACGATGAAATCGAGGTAGGGAATTACCACAATGGAGGACGGATGCAGTTTATCCCACGGGACTACGAAACAAGCTACCGCCAGGAGAGCGTTGATAGTCAAGCCGATCAGCAGACGTGGGTTGCCCCAGAGGCCCGGGTATAGAGCGGCAATCAAAATGCCGGCCAAGGCTACCGTGAGAAAGAACGGGAGCTGGGCAAAGATCACCCGCCCACGCAGGGTTCGCCGGTAGAAGAGATTGCCAAGGAGCTGATTCGGGTGGGTGTCAGGCACAATTACTTCCGCTAAATTTTTTTATCACTTCCCGTGTAGAGGTGAGAGTTGCTCCGGACCAATGTGGCGGCGCTCTCATGCAATTGCTGTCCGGAACGGGAAGAACCAAAGTGTCACAGCTTAAGATGATGTCATACTTGATGTATAAACGGGTCTGTGGGCTCGCAGGACGCCATCTGTGGCGTCATGTTCTAGTTCTCAAAGTGATGTGGTAGGGGAAAAATGGACAGTCCACGTGTGGCTGTAATTGTAGAAGATGACCAGGACATTCGGGAACTGATCAGCGTCATTCTGGGTCAGTCAGGTTTTGAGGTTCATGCAGCCAGCAACGGAGCTGATGGCGTGCGGCTGGTTCGGGATAAGAAGCCTGCAATTGTGACGCTGGATCTGGGCTTACCAGACATTGACGGGTTTGAAGTAGCCCGGCGAATCCGCCTCTTCAGCGATGCTTACATCATCATGCTCACGGGGCGTGCCGATGAAATGGACACGTTGATGGGCTTGGAAACCGGCGCCGATGATTACCTGACAAAACCGTTTAGGCCCCGTGAACTACGGGCCAGAATTAGTGCCATGATGCGACGCCCGCGCTCCGCAGGCGAGGCGCCGGTGGCCGCTGCCGCCGTAGAGAATGTCCCGGTGCTGGCTCAAATGAAAATGCCGCAATCACAGCCTGCACCTGTCAACGCAGCGCAGCCTGTGAGCGCTGTGCTACCGGTGAACGCGATGGAAACCGCCCCAGTATCCACGGCCGCTCTCTCTGTGAACGGACTGGTGCTCAATAGTAGGGACCGTACGGCGGAAGTGGACGGGACGGAACTTGAGCTGACACGCACCGAGTTTGATCTGCTCCGCGCCATTGTGGACAGTGGGCGGGCGGTACGCACTAAATCGGATCTGGTCCGCTGGCTCCGCGGTGAAGAATACGATGCGGGAACTTACATCAGCGATGCTGACGAGCGCACCATTGAGGTTCATGTAGCAAATTTGCGCCGAAAATTAGGTGACAACCCCAGGGAACCCCGGTGGATCAAGACGGTTCGAGGCGTGGGCTACCGGCTAGTTCACTAGCGCAAGCTCACAGACAAAAAGGCCTCGACGGGGCTGACCAGTGCTGGTCAAGCCCGCCGAGGCCTTTTGCGCGTTTGAGCTGTTGGCTGTGTGTGGGTGGGGACTAGTCCTCGATGGTGGCCAGCACGGCACCGGCCGAGACTGTGTCTCCTGCTGCTGCGCTGAGGCCCGTGACGGTTCCGGCGCGGTGAGCTGTGAGGGGCTGCTCCATCTTCATGGCCTCCAGAACCACGATCAGATCGCCCTCGGCCACCACATCGCCGTCGGCCACGGCCACCTTCACAATGGTTCCCTGCATGGGGGAGGTCAGAGCGTTGCCGTTGGCAGCCGCCGGGCCGGAGGTGCGGTTGCGTCCGGCCTTCTTTGCCTTCTTCCCGCCGTTACTTGTTCCATTGGCCACCTGGAACGAGGCAGGCAGCGTCACCTCAAGGCGTTTGCCACCCACCTCAACGGTGACGCTTTGGCGCGTGCCGGAGCCGTCCGCGGAACCGGCGGCACCTACTAAGTCAAAGGCCGGGATGGTGTTGTTGAACTCGGTCTCGATCCAACGGGTGTGCGTGGTGAACGCGGAGCCGTCGGTGGGGGCGAACGCCGGGTCCACTACCACGGCGCGGTGGAAGGGCAGCACCGTGGGCAGGCCGCCGATCTGCATTTCCGCCAGCGCGCGGCTGGAGCGTTGCAGGGCTTGTTCTCGGGTGGCGCCGGTGACGATGAGCTTGGCGAGCATCGAATCGAAGTTCCCACCAATGACCTCTCCGGCGGTGATCCCGGAATCGACGCGGACGCCGGGGCCGGTAGGCAATTCCATGGTGGTGACGGTGCCCGGTGCGGGCATGAAGCCCCGGCCCGGGTCCTCGCCGTTGATGCGGAATTCGATGGAGTGGCCACGGATTTCGGGGTCCCCGTAGCCGAGTAGCTCACCGCAAGCCAGGCGGAACTGTTCACGGACCAGGTCAATGCCGGTGACCTCTTCGGAGACAGTGTGCTCCACCTGCAGGCGCGTGTTGACCTCCAGGAAGGAGATGGTGCCGTCGGTGGCAACCAGGAACTCGCAGGTGCCGGCGCCTAGGTACTTGGCTTCCTTCAAGATGGCCTTGGAGGATTCGTAGAGGCGCTTGTTCTGCTCCTCGGTGAGGAACGGTGCCGGGGCTTCTTCAACAAGCTTCTGGTTGCGGCGCTGCAGTGAGCAATCGCGTGTTGAAATTACCACCACATTGCCTGCAGCATCTGCCAGACATTGGGTTTCCACGTGGCGCGGGGAGTCCATGAAGCGTTCTACAAAGCACTCGCCACGTCCAAAGGCTGCCACAGCCTCGCGGACGGCTGATTCGTACAGTTCGGGTATTTCCTCACGGGTGCGGACCACTTTGATACCTCGGCCGCCACCGCCAAAGGCTGCTTTGATGGCCAGGGGAAGGCCAAATTCGTCGGCGAAGTCCAGAACTTCCTGGGTGGATTGCACCGGGTTCTTGGTGCCAGGAACCAGCGGGGCGCCCACTTTTTCGGCGATGTGGCGGGCCTGGACCTTATCTCCCAGGGCAGCGATGGCCTCGGGGGAGGGGCCAATCCAAGTCATGCCTGCGTCAATGACCAGCTGGGCGAACTCGGCATTTTCGGCCAGGAAGCCGTAACCGGGGTGCACGGAGTCGGCTCCCGAGCGGCGTGCGGCGTCGATGATCTTCTCCATCACCAGGTAGGAGTCCGCTGCGGTGGTGCCGCCCAGGGCAAACGCCTCGTCAGCCATCCGCACGTGCAGTGCTTCCCTGTCCGGTTCGGCGTAGACGGCAACGGAAGCGATGCCTTCATCGCGGGCCGCCCGGATGATGCGGACGGCAATTTCGCCGCGATTGGCGATCAGTACTTTGCTCAGCTTTTTTGCCGGGGCAGATGGTGAAATGCTCACTGACGGACTCCTTCTATTCTCAAGAGAGCCTAGCGTGCATATGTGGATTTTCCTCACACATCATGCCCTTTATGCGTGTGGGCGCGACTTCTTTTGTGGGATTCCTACAATTATTGCCTTGGTTACTCTCCGGCAATAAGGCGCAGCGTAGCCAGGTGGTGTTCCCACGCCTGCGTTCCTGCTGCTGTGAGTTTCACTGATGTGCGTGGAAACTTGCCCACGAACGCCTTCTTGATCTCCACAAATCCGGCCTTCTCCAATGCGGAGAGCTGCTTGCTCAGGACCGAATCGCTAACTTGGATGGTGTTGCGTAGGTCCTTGAAGTCCATGGTCTCTGTCCTGGACAGGGCCGCGGCAATGGAAAACCTGACAGGCTGGTGTAGGACCTCGCTGAGCTCATGGCGGGGATGAAGTGGGGCTTCTTCATGTGCTGGCACGCTTCCCGCTTCCTGCTTACTTGCCTTCTGGCCACCTGCCTTTTGTGCCGGTGACCCGTTCATGCCCGCAGCTCCCTGAATGCGGCGGCCAGGCCAAGTACGGCTAAGGCGGCGGCGGCCGGAATGTAGTAGGCGAGGCTGCCGTGCGGGAAGACGAAGGCACCCACCAGCAGTGCGATGACGTAGAGGCCCATGTATCCGAACATGGATGTCAGGAACCGTTTGCTAAAGCCTGTTTTTGTGGTGTGCTGCATGAGTGGCCAGATGGTGGCGTTGATGGCAGCCCAGATGCCCACTGTCACAGCAAGTAGCGGAGCGCCATAGCCGGTGTGGGCCACGATGTGCAGGCCAATCATGAGCATGGAGCCAAGAATTGCCAGGGAGTTGAAAACCATGGCGGCGGGCCACCCTGCAGCGTTCGTGGCAGTGGTGCCGATTCCTTCGGCCCGGGCGAGAAGTTCGCGGGCTTCCTCGGCGGAGGGGGAGCTGTTCTGGGCTGACATGACCGTCCCTTTCATATACGTGAGCCTTGCTTCTGGCTCAACTATACGAAAGTACTTTCCGCCCCGTCAAGTGGTTTCTTAGGCTCATGGGGCCTGCGGGCGCGGACCTAGCTGCCCCAGAAATCCGTAATGGCTACTCCATGTTTGGCCAACAGGCGGCGCAGCGTTGAAATTGACAGCCCCACCACCGTGTGGGGATCGCCCTCCACGCTGGTGATGAACGCGCCTGCCAGGCCATCGATGGTGAACGCGCCCGCAACGTGCAAGGGCTCGCCAGTGGCTACATAGGCGTCAATTTCAGCATCGGAGACGTCTTCAAAGGTGACCGCAGCGCTGGTGAGCTCTCCGTACCCAACGGGAGTTTCGGCGCAGTCCGTGGCTGTATTGCCTAAAGAAATGAGCCAATGCCCGGTGTGGAGAACTCCCGAGCGCCCGCGCATCAACTGCCAGCGCTCCTTGGCAATGGCCGGCTCCCAGGGTTTGCCGTACGGGACGCCGTCGAGCTCAAAGACGGAATCGCAGCCAATCACCAGTGACCCGGACGGGGCGGTGGCAGCGACGGATTCGGCCTTGGCCCGGGCCAGTAGGAGTGCGGTCTCCGCGGGGGTGATGGGGCCGGCGGCGGCAGTCAACGCATCCTCATCGGTGTCAGAAACCTGGACGGTGTGGGTAATGCCGGCGTCGGTGAGCAGTTTGGTGCGGGCGGCAGAAGCGGAGGCGAGGATCAGCTGCAATGTCATGCTCCCAGCCTAAGTGGGGTTCCTCTCTTTGCTAACTTTTGGGGCAGAAAGATCTTGACGTGAGGTGGTGAACGGTGATTCACTAAAGGAGTGAACGAGCGTTCACCATATTCATTTTCAACGCAAGAGGAAGTACCTGCCAGTGCAATTGCGAGTCCCTCAAGGGAACCAGAGAACCGCCAAGCCAAAGCGCACCTCCCTTGTCATCACCATCTTGTGCCTGGCGGGTACCGTGGTGGCGCTGCAGCAGACCATGGTGGTGCCGCTGCTGCCGGACTTCCCTGGAATCTTGAACACCTCCCCGGAAAACACCTCCTGGCTGGTCACCATCACGTTGCTGACAAGCGCCATTGCCACGCCCATCATTTCCCGTCTGGCGGATATGTACGGCAAGCGCCGCATGATGGTGATCGCCATGATCACCATGGTGATTGGCTCCGTCATTGCAGCCGCGGGCGGTAGCCTGCTCACACTGTTGGTGGGCCGCGCGTTCCAAGGGCTCGCCGCTTCCTTGATCCCCGTAGGCATCAGCATCATGCGTGATGAGCTCCCACGCGAAAAGGTGGCCTCCGCGGTGGCGTTGATGAGCGCTACCTTGGGTATTGGTAGTGCGTTGGGCCTGCCGCTGGCCGGGCTGATCTACCAATCCTTTGGCTGGCAGGCAATTTTCTGGGTTTCTGCCGTGGTGGGCGTATTGCTGATCATCGCCGTCATCATGGTGGTGCCGGAATCTTCCCTACGCACCAAAGGAAAGTTCGACGCCGTCGGTGCTCTCTTGCTCACGGCCGCACTGACATCATTGCTGCTCGCCATCTCCAAGGGTGGGCATTGGGGATGGAGCAGCGAGCCGGTGATTCTGCTGTTCTTGGGAACGGCCGTCCTCCTCGCCTTCTGGTTCCCGTATGAGCTCAAGGTCGGCCAGCCCATGGTGGATTTGCGCACCTCCGCACGGAAACCAGTCCTGCTGACCAACATCGCCTCCATCCTGGTGGGCTTCTCCATGTATGCGAACATGCTCAGCACTACCCAGCAACTCCAACTGCCCAATGTTGGCGGCTATGGTTTTGGGCTCAGCATTGTTATTGCAGGCCTGTGCATGGTGCCCTCCGGGCTTGCCATGGTGGCCCTGGCACCCATCTCCGCGCTCATCACCAAACGCTACGGAGCCAAAATCACCCTCATAGTGGGTGGCCTGGTGCTGGCAGTTTCCTATGTGGCACGGGTGTTCCTCACAGGGGAAGTGTGGATGGTGGTTCTGGGCGCCACGTTCGTCAGCATGGGAACGGCCATTGCCTACGCCGCGATGCCAACCTTGATCATGCGCTCGGTACCCATCACCGAGACGGCGTCCGCCAACGGTTTGAACTCCCTACTGCGCGCCGTGGGTACTTCCACCATGTCCGCCGTCGTCGGTGTTGTGTTGACCTCAGCGGTGGTTCATGTGGGCCCCTTGGCGCTGCCCACCGAGGACGCCTTCAAGACAGTGTTCTGGTATGCGGCCATCGCCGCCTTGCTCTCCATTGCCGTGGCCGTGTTCATTCCGCGTGTCCAGACCGCCCCGGGAATGACACCGGGTACCGTGAGCGGGATATACGCGCCGGATCCCAGAGCCGTCAGTAGTAAACCCGTCACTGAGCGCGCCGCTAAGCCCGCCACTGAGAATGAAATTCTTGTCAACGGCACCGTCACCGGCCCGCATTTGAGGCCGATCAAGCAGGCCGTGGTCAATGCGCTGCACACTAACGGGGAACCTGCGGATTGGAGCCGTGCGGACAATGAAGGGCGCTATTCCTTGATCCTGCCCGATTCCGGCCGCTATCTGCTGGTTTCCAGCGCCGATGGCTGGACTCCGAGTTCGCAGGTTTTGGAGTTTGCCGATCCGACCAGCTGGCATGACATTCACTTAGCGCACCGGCTGATGCTCTCCGGTAGGGTGAGCGATGGTGCTGTGCCACTGGCAGGTGCCATGGTGACATTGACTAAGACCACAGGGGAGTTTGTGATGTCCACGTTCAGTAACGATGAAGGCCTCTACGAGGTTCCGCTGCCACCGGTTGGCCGCTATATTCTGACCGGACTGGATCCCCAAGTGCAGACCAGCACGTCACTGTCCGTGCTGCTCACAGCACGCTCAGCAACTATTGATTTGTGCCTGCCGGCCGCCGGTAAGCCGCCCGCCGTACTGTCAGGAAATGCCTCGGTGCGTCCCTGATGGGCCGTCCCAGTACACGCGAGGCCATCATCGAAGCTGCCAGAAAGCTCTTCGGCCAACGGGGCTACTCCGCCGTTACGGTCAAAGATGTTGCGGCGCTCGCAGGATATTCCCCTGCCATGGTGATGAAAGTGATGGGGAGCAAGGCCAAACTCTATGCGGCGGCCGCCCCCCAGGTGCCGAGTTCAGATTTACAACCGGGTCTAGAGGAGCCGTTGGGTTTTTCCCTGGTGCGGCGGATCTTGTTGCGGCGCCAGACTGAAGAGCCCGAGCCTTGGGCCATGGTGGCTCTCTTAGTCCAGGACGCCCCGGATCATGAGGCCGGTCAGCGCGATTTACGTGAACGGTATGTCCGCTGGATTGCGCAGCGGATCGGGGATACCTCACCCACCCGCTATAAGTCCCAATTAGTGGTCTGCATTGTCATGGGGTTGGGGGCCGGAATCCGGGTCTTGGGGCTCCTGCACCCGGATGAAATGGCCGATGAAGTGCTCATCCAGCAATATGGCGCCCTTGTCCAGGGCATCATTGACGATCCCGCCCTGCCCTAAAACCTGCCCAACCCGCTCCCGAGTATGGAAGTGTTCACGGAGGGGAACCACAGCGCCGGATCAACTCACCTAAGCTGGGGGATGGACACCGCAGGGATCCAGGTGCCGCGAGGCTTCACAACAAGGAAACAGGGGGTGTAGATGGAAATCGCCATGGCAGGAGCCATCATGGTGGCAGTAGTAGCAGTCATTGTGCAAAAGAGCCGGCAAAGCCGGAACCGGCGGAAGTAGCCGCCGCCGTCGCCCGTTCAGCTGGCGGGACGGAAACCGTCCACGAGGCGGGAGCGAATCAAGAATCGTTTGCCTTCAGGGGCTTCCACGGAGAAGCCGCTGCCACGTCCGGCCACCACATCAATGCTCAGATGAGTGTGTGACCAGTAGTTGAATTGTTCCTTGGACATCCAAAATTCAAGTGGCCCACAGCCGGGCACCTCAAAGAGTCCCAGTAAAATGTCAGCCTCAGCCGTGATGAACTCACCTGCCGGGTAACACATGGGGGAGGAGCCATCGCAGCAGCCACCGGATTGATGGAACATCAAGGGGCCGTGCTTCAGCCACAGTTTTTGCAGCAGTTCCACGGCGGTGCCGGACATGGCCACGCGTGAGGCTCTCTCGCCGTCGATGGTGATGGCGGCAGCCAAGGTTTCGGGTGTGGCGTCCATGGAAATGCTCCTGCGCTGAAGGGGATGAGGGGTGGATCCTGGTGCCGGGACGCAATGGGAGCAGCGGCCCGGAACCAGGATATTTTTTAGTACTTGATGACCACGCGGCCGTCAATCTTTCCCGCACGCATTTCCTCGAGGACCTCGTTGATTTCTCCCAAGCTCCGGGTGGCGACTGTGGGGTGGATCAGGCCGCGGGCGTAGAAGTCGATTGCTTCTTCCATGTCCTGGCGAGTGCCAACAATGGAACCGCGAATCGTTAGACCCTTGAGTACCACCTCGAAGATGGGCGCCGGGAAGTCACCCGGGGGAAGGCCGTTGAAGACGATGGTGCCGCCGCGGCGGGTCATGCCGATCGCCTGGCCAAATGCCGCCGGGTGAACTGCGGTCACCAGCACGCCGTGAACGCCTCCGGTTTCGCGCTGAATGGCCGCAACCGGATCCTCGTTGGCGGCGTTGACGGTGATTTCGGCACCGTGTTTGCGGGCCAGGGCGAGCTTGTCCTCGGCAATGTCCACGGCGGCCACGCGCAGCCCCATGGCTACGGCGTACTGGACCGCAATGTGCCCGAGCCCGCCAATTCCTGAGATGACAACCCACTGGCCAGGACGGGCCTCGGTCATCTTCAGGCCTTTGTACACGGTGACGCCGGCACACAGCACTGGAGCGATCTCCACAGGGTCAAGTCCGTCGGGAATGCGGGGCGCAAAGTCAGCATCAACCAGCATGTACTCGCCAAACGAGCCGTCCACACTGTAGCCGCCGTTTTCCTGTGATTCGCACAGGGTCTCCCACCCTGTGCGGCAGTATTCACAATCCCCGCATGCCGTCCACAGCCAGGCATTGCCCACCCGGTCACCCACCGCGAGGGAGGTGACACCCTCACCAATTGCCACAACATCGCCCACACCCTCGTGGCCGGGGACAAAAGGCGGGCTGGGCTGTACGGGCCAGTCTCCCTCAGCCGCGTGGAGGTCGGTGTGGCAGACGCCGGTGGCGATCAGCTTGACCAGTGCCTGCCCCGGGCCGGGAGTGGGAAGAGGGTACTGCTCAATACGCAGAGGTGCGCCAAATTCGGTGACAACTGCTGCTTGCATCGTAGACATGAGGATCTCTTTTCTGTGGGTGGGGCATGGTGGCTGGGTGCGCCGGGCACCTGCGGGAGGTGCCCGGCGTCGTGCTTGGCATTGCTGGGATAGGGATCCCAAAAAACCAACCATTACAGCGATAGCGTTCCTAGGAAACACGCCATTGCTGGGATAGCGTGCGGGGAGGGTTAGAAGAAGCCGAGCTTGTCTTCGCTGTAGCTGACCAGCAGGTTCTTGGTCTGTTGGTAGTGATCGAGCATCATGGCGTGGTTCTCACGTCCTATACCGGAGGACTTGTACCCGCCAAACGCGGCACCGGCAGGGTACGCGTGGTAGTTGTTGACCCACACGCGCCCGGCCTGGATCTCCCGGCCGGCACGGTAGGCAACATTGCCGTTGCGGGACCAGACGCCAGCGCCCAGACCATAGAGGGTGTCGTTGGCAATGTGCAGGGCGTCGGCATAGTCATCAAAGCTGGTCACCGCCAGCACTGGGCCAAAGATCTCCTCCTGGAAGATGCGCATGTCATTGGTGCCCTCAAAGATGGTGGGCTTGACGTAGTAGCCGCCGGCAAGGTCCCCTGGCAGGATGTTGCGCTCGCCGCCGGTGAGGACCTTGGCGCCTTCCTGCTTGCCGATGTCCATGTAGGAGAGGATCTTTTCCATCTGGTCATTGGAAGCCTGCGCGCCGATCTGGGTGTCCGTGTCCAAGGGGTTGCCCTGGATGATGGCTTCGGTGCGGGCTACGGCGTCGGCCATGAAGGCCTCATACATGGAGCTCTGGACCAGTGCGCGCGAGGGGCAGGTGCAGACCTCGCCCTGGTTGAAGGCGTACATGGTGAAACCTTCAAGTGTCTTGTCATAGAAGGCATCATCCTTCTCCATCACGTCATCGAAGAAGATGTTGGGGCTCTTGCCGCCCAACTCCAGCGTGACAGGGATCAGGTTCTGGCTGGCGTACTGGCTGACGAGCCGGCCCGTGGTGGTCTCACCCGTGAACGCGATCTTACGGATGCGCTTGGAGGAGGCCAGCGGCTTGCCGGCTTCCACCCCGAAGCCATTGACTACGTTGATGACGCCGGCGGGCAGGATGTCTGCGAGCAGTTCCATCAACACCAGGATGGAGGCGGGAGTTTGTTCTGCCGGTTTCAGTACCACGGCGTTGCCCGCAGCGAGTGCTGGGGCCAGCTTCCAGACGGCCATCAGGATGGGGAAGTTCCAGGGGATGATCTGGCCCACCACACCGAGCGGCTCGTGGAAGTGGTAGGCGGTGGTGTTCTCATCGATCTGGGTCAGGCGGCCTTCTTGGGCGCGGACCACGGAGGCGAAGTAGCGGAAGTGATCGGCGGCCAGCGGGATGTCAGCGTTGAGGGTTTCACGCACTGCCTTGCCGTTATCCCACGATTCTGCAACAGCGAGCAGTTCCACATTCTCATCAATCCTGTCAGCCACCCTGTTCAAGATGGCTGCCCGCTCCGTGGCGGAGGTGGCGCCCCAGCTCGGTGCCACCTTGTGCGCGGCATCCAGAGCCAGCTCAATGTCCTCGGCCGTGCCGCGGGCCACTTCACAAAAGACCTTGCCGGTCACGGGGGTGATGTTCTCGAAGTATTCGCCCTTGACGGGGGCAACCCATTCCCCGCCGATCCAGTTTTCATAGCGGTCCTTGAACGTTACTACTGAACCCTCGGTACCGGGTTGTGCATAAACAGCCATGGTGCAAACTCCTTCGCGGTGGGGGACATCGGCGTCCTTGACCAGAAGCGTACGGGGAGCCACGTTGCAACCACGTTGCATGAGCTAGATCACACGGGCGCGAGGGGTTGGTAAAAAAGCTGGATGGAACGCTGAACAAAGCCTCACTCTCGCCCACAGAAGCAGACGCGGTGAACAGCAAAGAGTTGGCGGCTGTGCCTTGGGGCGGCGTTGGAGAGACGGGGCGTCCTCGCAACTTAGCCCTCCAGTGCCTCCAGCGCCTCAAGATGAGCCACCACGGCGGAGCGCTTGGGTGAGCGCGGCGGCAGCAGACGCAGTGCTGTGCGCCAGGCATCGACGTCGTCCGCGGCTTCGCGAAGCTGGAGGTAACCCAGCAGAGTTTCCAAGCTGGCATCGGTGAGAATGGCCTCACGCACGTGGATCGCCAACCTGCTCCGGAGCGCCTCAATGGCGGGCGCCAGGGAGCGGGGCATGAGCTCGCCCGGGTATATTTTCAGGGCTAGGCGGTGCGCGCCACGGTCAAGATAATGACGGACCTGCTCGGCGTCCACCACGAGCGCGCGCGGCAGCCTGTAGGGGCGAGATTCCGGGACAAGGCTGGGTGCGGCGGACAGCAGGAGTTTGCGAAGACGCACCATTTCCGCCCGGATACTACTCAGGGATGAGCCGGCAGGATAGATCTTGCCGGTGAGTTCTTCGGCAGTGAGCCCGCCGGGGTGCAAGGCCAGCATGGTCAGGATTTCGGTGTGCCGCTCGCTGAGAATTACAGCCTGGCCGGCCACGTGCAACAGGCCCTGATCGCGCCCTAAAATTTGCAAGCTATCCCGGTACAGAGGCTTGGTGGTGCTGGGAGTGTTGGTGGTGCGGGTGCTGGTGTCCCTGATGGCGGCACGTTGTTCCAGCCGTTCGATCCGCAGCTGGGATTCTGCGGCAGCCACGGTGGCTTGGACCAGGGAGAGAGTGTTGGCGCCTACGGCCTCGGCGCCGCCCGTAATGTCCACAACTCCCAGCAGGGAGCCGGAATCGGGATCGTGCACGGGAACCGCTGTGCAGCTCCACGAATGGACGGCGGAGCTGAAATGCTCTTGGCCGGTGATTTGCACACTCTTTCCCAGCACCAGGGCGGTGCCAGGAGCGCTGGTTCCCACCACCGTCTCAGACCAGTCGGCCCCCGTAGCAAAGTTAATGATTTCGCCGTTGCGCCGGGCACTTGAGTCACCTTCCACCCAGAGGAGCCGGCCATGCTCATCGCCCACGGCCACCAGCAGCCCGGTGTCGCGGCTGGGCTCTACCAGCAGCTTGGTGATGACGGGCATGATCGAGGCCAAGGGGTGATCTTGGCGGATTTCGAGCAGTTCACGGCTTTCCCACACCAGCGGCGGGGTGAGCCCGGCCGGCGTGGTCAGGGTCTTCAGTGAACGTAACCAGGATTCACGCACCAGCGCACGCATGGCGGGCAGGTCCTCAACAAGGTGGCGTAGGGGGGACATTTACTTCTCCATTGCCTGCGTGTGGGTGGTAACGGCCGCGCTAATCCCGCATGAATGTGCCGTAGATCACCACTCTAGTGCAGTGCGCACTGCGGTTGCACGGGCTGTGGTTGCACGGCTGCGGTTGGTGGCTGCGGTTGGTGGCACTGGGCCATTGTGCAGAAACGCAATCGAGTACGCAGCTGGTGGGCCTCTTTGGCTGGCCAACAGCTGCGTACTCGATTTTCAGGAGGCAATTTTTGCCCGCCGGCGTGCGGTCCTAGCCGTTGGCTGGCGCCGGTTCCAGCTCTGAGGCATCCGAGGTAACGGTCAGGTTGGCAAGTTTGGCACCCTCAACGTCAACGTCAGGCAGGATTTTATCCAGCCACTTCGGGATCCACCATGCCGACTTGCCCATCAGGTGCATGGCCGCAGGAACAATGGTCATACGGACCACGAACGCGTCAATGAGAACACCAAACGCCAAGGCAAAGCCGAGGGGGCGCACCATGGTCAGGTGGCTGAAAATGAAGCCGGAGAACACGCTGACCATGATGATCGCTGCGGCGGTGACAACGGGTGCCGCATGTTTGAACCCGGTGCGCACAGCCTGCTTGGCATCCTGTCCATGGGCGTACGCTTCCCGCATTCCTGAGGAGATGAACACCTGGTAGTCCATAGCCAGTCCAAACAGCACACCTATCAAGATGATGGGCAAAAAGCTCAGAACCGCAGCTGGGTTGGGCACATCGAAGATCCCACCGAGCCAGCCCCACTGGTAGACGGCTACCACGCCGCCAAAGGCTGCCACCAGTGAGAGCAAGAAGCCGGCCGTTGCCAGCAACGGCACCAGGATGGAGCGGAAGACCAGGATCAACAGGATCAAGGACAGTCCCACAACAATGGCCAGGTAGGGCGGAAGCGCCGCACCCAATTTCTCGGAGACATCAACATTGGCAGCTGTTTGGCCCGTCAATCCAATGCTCACATCATGATCAGCCAAGATGGTGGCGCCTTCGCTGCGCAGATCATGAACAACCTGGACCGTGCTTTCACTGGCTGGTCCTTCCTTCGGGATGACCTGGTACACAGCAGTGCGGTTATCCGCGCTGAGCGTGACTGGAACTGCCGCGATGACGTTGGGAACAGAACGCAACTGATCAGCAACATCCAAATTCAGTACGGTAGCTTGTGCTTCATCCAGCCCTGCCGGGAGTGAAGCTACTACGATGATGGGCCCGTTCATGCCCTCACCAAAGTTCTTGCCCGTAATGGAGTACGCCTGGTAGGCGCTGGAATCGACAGGCTCGGAGCCGCCGTCGGGCAGGGCCAAACGCAGACCGGTAGCCGGGATCGCGATGACTACTAGTGCTAAGACAGCGGTGATGAGTGAGATCAGGGGATGCCTGGTGACAAGGCCACCCCAGCCTCGGGCGCTGCGAGCAATGTCCGCGGCTTCATCGGCGGCGCCCTGCTCAGTCTTAGTCAAGCCCACCAACGTGGCCTCATGCTTGGCAGTGGCAACAGTATTTTTAGCCCACGCCTTTTTGGAAATGATCCGGGTGCCAATCAGTGAGAGCAGGGCAGGTGTCAGGGTCAGGGCAATCAGCACGGAAACTGCCACGGTGGCCGCCGCGGCCAGGCCCAAGATGGCTAAGAACGGCAATCCCGTCACCGAGAGTGCTGCCAAGGCAATAACCACGGTCAAACCGGCGAAGGTCACTGCATTACCTGAGGTGCCTGTGGCCTTGGCAATGGATTCCCGCACGTCCATGCCCGCCAACAGCTGCTGGCGGTGCCTGTTCACAATGAACAAGGAGTAATCAATGCCTACCGCAAGCCCCAACATCAAGGCCAGCATGGGGGAGATGGAGGACATTTCAATAACCGTGGTCAGGGCCATGGTGCCGCCAACACCAATGCCTACGCCCACAACAGCCATGAGCAGGGGCAGGCCTGCAGCAACAAAAGTACCCAACATGATCAACAGCACGGCAGCGGCAACCGCAATACCTAGCACCTCGGAGATCCCAAACAGCTCCGAGACGTCTTCGACGATCTCCTTGCTGTAGTTCACCGTTACGCCGTCAGTCTCCAGGACGTTGAGCTTGTCCTGAACCAGCTGCCGGTTGGCTGGGGTCACAGCGTTCATTGACTCGGAGAACTGAATCTGGCCAATGGCGGCCTTGCCGTTTTCAGAAACAAAAAGGATACCCTCGGCCGCATCTGCCTTGCGCTGGCCGATCGAAAGTTCGGCCCGCTTGGCAGCCAAGGTGGCCTGCCCGGCGTCGTACTCTGCTTGCCCGGCGTCAACTTTATCCTTGCCGGCCTGCCACTGGGCTTTTTGCGCATCAAGTTGGGCTTGACCGGCGGCGAGCTGCGCGGCAGCCCCCTGGGCTTGTGGGGAGCCGGCCGGAAGGGCCGCAATTTGCTCCTTTTGGGCATCGAGCTGGGCTTGGCCGGCATCTAGTTTGGCCTTAGCTGCGGCAACGTCCTTCAGGCCTGCGTCCAGTTCAGGCTTTTTGGCGGCAGCTTGTGCCTCTCCAGCGGCAAGTTTTTTGGCGCCGTCGGCTAGTTGCGCTGTGCCAGCTTCCTTCTGTGCCGTCACCAGGAAGGGGTCAATGACACCCTTGACGCTAGGAACGGAGGTCACGGACTGCAAGGCCGCGGTGATGTTCTTCTCCTGGGCGGAGGTGAACTGCAATCCGTCAGAACTGGTGAACACCACTGCCCCGGTACCCCCGGAGGCTTCCGGTAGCTCCGCCTGGAGTTTATCCGCCATCTGCTGGGTTTCAGTGCCAGGAATTTCGAAGTTGTTGGACATGGGGCCCATGAACAGTGCAACAGCGCCACCCACCAAACCCATGATGACCGCCCAAGCGGCAATAACCAGCCATGCGCGGCGGGCGGCTAAGCGCCCTAATCGATAAAGCCAAAGGGCCATGATCAATCCGTTCTTTCATGTAGTGCCTGCGCAGAAACTGCGCCAGCGGGTAGACCTAGTTGGGGAAGCCTTGACGAATAAGGGAAATAGCGGCCTGGAGTTTGTTGCGTAGATCGCTCAGCGAGGCTTGCGTGACATCGGTTCCATGTTCTAAAAACCAGACCAGGAAGGCGGCCCGCCCACCGCCAATAACAGCACCTACCAAGGTGAAGAGGAACAGCTCATCTGTGCCTGCAGGCATCCTGTCCCGGGCGAATTGGGTGATCTTGGTGCTGCATTCATCCCACGCTTGAAGTTGGAAACGGCTGAGCTGAGGGTCCTGGGTGAGTGCAAAAGTTTCTGCCAGTATGCCCAGATCGTGGGCATTACCTAGGGCGGAGAGCGCAATTTGTGCGGACTCCAGAAGCGGCTCGCCAGCCGGGCGGGCTTCCAATTCCACAATGACTTGATCCAGATAGTTCTGGGTGAAGCTTGCAACGGCCGCTTCCACAGAGGAGAAGTAGTTAAAGAAGGTGCGCCGGGATACTCCGGCAGCTTCAGCTACGTCATCCACAGTGAAAGTGTTCAAGTCACCGCTGCGAAGAAAATCTAGTGCAGCTAGTGCGATTGCTTCACGGGTGGCTGCCTTATTGAGCTCACGCCGGGACGTGGGCGCCACCGTGAGAGGATGCGATGCAGGAAAACTCATATTGCTACACTAAGTGCAAAGATGCACTAAGTGCAAGTAGACATCTAGGATGCGGTTTAGTCGCTGTGGAGGAGGCTGGGTGCCGGCCCCGGTTGGTACCCAGCCTCCCGACCCAGCAGCTCTCAGCCCGGCGGCTCTCAGCCCGGCAGCTCTTAGCCCGGCGGCTCTTAGCCCTGGGGGTTCTGGGAAAGGTAGACCGACTGGCCGGTTGCGCCGGGTTCGCCCGCGCCCAGCGGAATGGCAAAGACTGCGGTGCCGTAGACGCAGACCTCTGTCCAGGTGCCGCCCATTTCCGAGGTGTCAAAGCGGGTGGCAACAATGGCGTTGGCACCCTTCTGCTGGGCTTCGGTAACCATGCGGGCCACAACTTCCTGGCGGCTTTCATAGAGGGCCTTGGTCATTTCGGGCAGTTCTCCCCCGCCCAAGGAGCGGAAGCTGGCGGTGAACTGTGCGCCCACGTGGCGGGAGCGCACGGTGAGGCCCATGACCTCACCAAAGACTGCATCAATCTTGTAGCCGGGCAGGTCGTTTGTGGTGACGATGATCATTGCTGGTCCCTAAATGTTCGGTGCTGAAAATTCGTTGCGTTAGGAATCATACGTGCCAGTGCTGTGGGGAACTGCCACAGGTGACAGCGCCCTCACGCAAACATCCCGCTAAGGCGAGGTCAGCAGACCGGCCCTAACGGGATGTGTACACGAACAGCGAGCTTGCTTGCGGCTTAGACGTTTGCCGTCTGGCGCTTCGGATCAACCTCATCGGTATCCACGCCGGTGTCAGCCGCGATGGTGGCGCCGGTCACATCCTGGAGCAGATCATCGGAGTCGTCTGCGAACGGGTTGCCATTGCGGGGTGCGTTGTACAGCGCCTCATCCAGGATGTTCTGGCGTTTGGAGACGATGGTGGGGACCAGGGCTTGGCCTGCAACGTTGACGGCGGTACGGCCCATATCCAAAATGGGGTCAACTGCCAGCAGAAGTCCGACGCCGGCCAGCGGCAGTCCCAGCGTTGACAGTGTCAAGGTGAGCATCACAACAGCGCCCGTGGTGCCTGCGGTTGCTGCTGATCCGAGGACGGAAACCAGCACGATGAGCAGGTACTGGCCCAGGTCCAACTGGATACCGAAGAACTGTGCCACGAAGATGGCTGCAATGGCCGGGTAGATGGCGGCGCAACCGTCCATCTTGGTGGTGGCGCCCAGCGGCACGGCGAAGGAAGCATAGGCGCGAGGAACACCCAAGTTACGCTCGGTCACACGCTGGGTCAGGGGCAAGGTGCCAATGGAAGAGCGTGAGACGAAGCCCAGCTGCACGGCAGGCCAAACGCCTGAGAAGTACTGCTTGATGGAGAGCCCGTGTGACTTGATCAGGATCGGGTAGACCACAAAAAGCACCAGTGCCAGGCCCAGGTAAATAGCTACTGTGAACTTGCCCAGTGAGCCAATGGTGGTCCAGCCGTAAGAGGCTACAGCGTTTCCGATCAAGCCGACGGTGCCAATCGGTGCCAAGCGAATGATCCACCACAGCACCTTTTGAATAACAGCCAGGGCTGAACCGTTGAGTTTCAGGAATGGGTCAGCTGCCTTGCCAACCTTCAGTGCTGCGATGCCGATGACAATGGCAATGACCAGGATCTGCAGGACGTTGAAGTTCACGCTGGTAACGAGGTCGCCAGAGTCAGAAGCCTTAGTTGAAGCACCCAGACCCAGGAAATTGGAGGGGAACAAGCCAATCAGGAAGGCCCACCAGTCACCGGTTTTGCCGGTGTAATCCTTGGGAGTGGCTGTTCCGGTGCCTGCTCCAGGCTGGATGAGCGTGCCCAGCGCAATGCCGATGGTGACTGCGATCAGAGCTGTAATGGCGAACCACAGCAGCGTGTTCCAGGCCAAGCGCGCGGCGTTGGTGACTTGGCGCAGATTGGCGATCGAGGAGACAACGGCGGTGAAGATCAGCGGAACCACAGCTGCCTTCAAAATGGAGACGTAGCTGGAGCCGATCAGGCCCAACGTGGTCATGAGCCCGTTAGTTTCAGTCTCAGGATCAGTGCCAAGCTGGCGGGCGATCAAGCCCAATACGAGGCCGGCAATGAGGCCGGCAATGATTTGTACGCCGAAGGAACTCGCCCACTTGGGCAGTTTTGAGACGCGTGGGGTGCTCGCTGTGGAAGTCATTTCTCTACGGTATGCGGCACACAATAACACTTGGAAATTTGTGTGTCCCTCTGTTACATCGGGCAAGGTATGGCTGCCGCCGGTGCCAAACGGCGTCGCCAGTTTCTCTAGAGCCTGCCAGCTTGGATCACACGGCTAAGAAATTGCTGTGTACGTTCCTCCTGCGGGTTTTCAAAGACCTGCTGGGGTGTTCCACGTTCAAGAATCTTCCCTTGGTGCAAGAAGCACACCTGCGAGGCAACTTCCCTGGCGAAACCCATCTCATGAGTGGCCAAGAGCATCGTCAGCCCATCCACGGCAAGTTCCCTGATCATCTCTAAAACATCGCCAACAAGTTCCGGGTCCAGGGCAGCGGTGATTTCATCGAGCAGCAAGACCTGGGGGTCCATGGCCATGGCACGAACAATAGCCACGCGCTGCTGCTGGCCGCCGGACAGCGCGTCAGGGAAGGAGCCGGCCTTGTTCCGCAGACCTATCTTCTCCAGTAGCTCCAAGGCCCGCTGCTCGGCAGCCTCCTTGGATACGCCCCCCACCATGGTGGGGGCTAAGGTGATGTTCTTCAGCACTGACATGTGGGGAAACAAGTTGTAGGACTGGAAGACGATTCCCACATTGCGTCGCAGTGCGTTCAAGTCCACGCCCAGTCCCGTGACCTGATCGCCGTTGACCAGGATTGTGCCCGAATCAATGGGTTCCAGGGCGTTGATGCAGCGCAACAAGGTGGACTTTCCGGAGCCGGAGGCGCCAATAAGGCACACCACCTCATGCCGTGCCACGTCCAGGGTGACCCCCTTGAGGATTTCCAGGGAACCATAAGACTTGTGAAGATCGCGAATCTGTAGAAAATGCATGGTTATCCTAACTTGATCCTGAGCGCTGGCGGGCCTGGTCTTTTTCTAGCATCCGGTCAACAAAGCGTGACTGGGGGATAGTTACCACAACGAAGATGATCGCCACCACGGTCACGGGGGACAGGTTGAACACCGCAGAACCAATCAGCCGGGACTGGGTGAAGGCATCAATGACACCCATGACACCAATTAGGGCGGTGTCCTTTTGTAGACCAATGAAATCGTTCAGCAACGGAGGGATGACGCGCCGGACCGCTTGGGGAATGATGACGGTGCGAAGGGCCTGAGGGTATGAGAGCCCCAGGGAGCGGGCGGCAGCCCATTGGCTGCGATGAATTGAATCAAGCCCAGCCCTATACACCTCGGCTACATAGGCGCTGTAAGTCAAGGTGAGGGCAAAGATCGCCAACCAGATCGGTGGCAGATCCTTGAAGAAGGGCACCTCAGCCAAGGACAAACCAAAGCCGACAAGGTAGAGGACAATGATTCCGGGAATAGCGCGGAAGATGTCCGTATATAAAATTGCCAGCACCCGCAGGGGCCGTCCGGCGCGCCCTGGCAACATGCGCATGATGGCAATACCCAAGCCCAGGACAAGGACTAGTACCTCGGCTCCGAGGGCAACACGTACGTTGACCCAAAATGCAGCGAGAACATCTGAGAAGGCCTGTGCGATGAATGCTGGACGCAAAAATGTTGAGGCGATGGCACCGTCTTTGGTGCTGACAAAGGCAACGAGTGTAGCGAGAACCAAAATGGCTGCCGAATAGCCCATGCTCGTCAAGGCTGCTTCCCGGCCGAGGGCGGCATGGTGCCGTGCGCCCACTACATCATGGGAACGCAAGAGCGCGTTGGCCTTTTGGGATCTACCCATGGCCTGAACCGCAGGAATCAGCGGAATGAGAGCCGCCAACCACAGCGCAACAAAGAGTGCCGTGAACAGCCCGGACGCACCGTTGGGATAAATGTAAGCAAAGAGCCATATCAGGGCGTAATAAGACACCGCGGCGGTCAATGCCACCACAGCAACCGCGGCAATAGTAAAGGGCGTTACGGTGGGCGGGGGTGCGTGCAAACTACTCTTTTGCAGGCTGTCACCGGCCGTGGTGGGGTTCGTGGTGCTCATGGGGTGGGGAACACTGGAATCTTGGCCGGATCTCCACCCAACGTGGGTCCAAGCCAGTCCGCTGAGAGCTTCTCAAGCGTGCCGTCCGTAGACATGGATTCGATGGCGGCATCCATGGCCGCCGCGTTCACTGAACCTTTGGGATAAATGGCGCCATATTGTTCACCCGTTTTGTACTGTCCTATAACCTCGAGGGCGCCGGAGGAACCGCTGGCAAAACCAAGCATGATGGCAGTGTCCTGAAGGGCGGCGTCAATTTGGCCGGAAGCAACACCTGTCACCATGGCGTCGGTTTCTTGGAAGACCCGTGCCGGTGTGCTCGGGTTGATCTTCTTCTGGACAAACTCCACGGCTGTTGTTCCTAAGGCCACGCCCAGTTTCTTGTCCTTCATGTTCGCGGCTGTCACATCCGCACCCTTTTTGGCCAAGATTGCAACATTGGAATCAAAGTACGGTTTGGAGAACTGGACCACTTTTTCCCGTTCGGGAGTGATGGAGATCTGGGCCATGGCGATGTCGTAATCCTTGGTCTGTCCGGCAACCAGGGCATCAAAAGAGGCATTGACTACTTTGAGTTTGCTCAAGCCCGCACGGTGGGCAATATTAGCGGCCAGGCAATATTCAAACCCTCCGGTGATCTTTTCCGGAGAGATACCCTTCCACCAGCCGGGTGAGGGCAGATTTGTCTGAACCGTGAGCGTGTCCGGGGTGACCGGTGTGAGGGATATTGACCCGGCATCGCCGTAGAGCTGGCATTCACCAAAAGCTGCGGGTCCGCCGTCGTTGGCCGCTGGTGTTGAACTGCCACAAGCCGTCAGTGCCAAGCTGGCGGCAGCTACCACCGCTGCCAGAGTTGTGAGTCGATGTTTTGCCATGTGAGACTTCGCCCTTCATTCTTGAAAGAAGACCATAATTACTGACTGGCCATACAGCTAATAAGTAGACTGTGCCGTGTGTCACAGCCAATGTCAACGGCTTGTGTGTAACTTTTTGTTCGCCACCAGTATTTTCGTTGTACGGGATAGGGTTTCGGTTATGAAGAGGATGAATGCCCAAGCGCGCCGGGTTGAGGTACTGGCAGAAACTGTCAAGCAAATTCGAGAAAAGGGAATGCAGGCAGTTCGGATTGCTGATGTGGCTGACGCTATGGACGTTAGTTCTGCACTGATCATTTATCACTTCGAGACCAAGGAAAGGCTGCTGATTGATGCACTGACTTACGCAGCGGAAAGGGACCTGCTCAAACTAGGGCGGATCATGCGAGGTTCTGGCTCTCCTGCCGAACTCCTCATGGCGGCCTTGGAGTGGTATGCCCCAACAGGGCAGGCTAGGGGGTGGCAGATTTGGGTTGATGCATGGTCCGCCGCCATGCGGGACGTGGCGTTGGCGGAGGTTTTGGTAGACCTTCATCGGCAATGGAATAAGGCGATTTCCAGCGTCATTGATGCGGGGGTTTTGGACGGGGTCTTCCAGTCCAGTAATTCCCTTGAGGCAGCTACGCGCTTGACTTCTTTCCTGGATGGGCTCGCCGTGCGGATGGTGGTCCATAAGGAGCCCATTAGTCGCGCAGATTTGCGTGCGTGGCTGGTTCGCCAAGTTGCCTGGGAACTGGCTGTGGACCAGTCCGCGTTAGGTGCTGTGGCGCCTGAAAAATAGGGCTCTTGACAAGCTTCTCTGCTGCGTGAATACTGACTAATCATTCAGTAAGAATGTTCTCAAAAAGCGAGGAGCCATCTCATGCCGGTCAGTGTCCAGGATGAAATGCGCCCAACACCGCGCCCGCCGCTGATGGAAGTGACATGGACCGATCCGGTAACCGGCTATAAGGGCTTCCTGGTGATTGACAGATTGGTCCGGGGCGTCTGTAGTGGCGGGCTTCGCATGCGCAAAGGCTGCACCTTGGAGGAAGTTCGCGGCCTTGCTCAGGGGATGACCCTTAAAGAGAGCCTGCACTACCGTCCGGACAGCGCTTACGTTCCGCTTGGTGGGGCGAAGGGCGGCATTGATTGCGATCCGCATGACGTGCACATGCGTGGCGTGCTCAAGCGATACTTACAAGGTGTCAGTGCCCTAATCAAAGCCCACTGGACCATGGGCGAAGATCTGGGGTTGCAGCAGAAGCTCATCGATGAGGTGCTGAGCGAGCTCGGCCTTGAAAGCTCCGTTCAGGCCATCTACCCATTGCTAGAGAATTGTGAAGAAGCCATAGAACGGCTCAGCCAGGCATTCACCATCACAGTGGATGGGATTGGTCTGGATGAGCTGGTTGGTGGGTTGGGAGTTGCCGAATCCGTATTGACGGCCTTGGATAAAATTCAGCGCCCCCATGCTGGATCACGGGTGGTGATTCAGGGGTTCGGTTCCATGGGCGGTGCAACGGCTAGATACTTGGCGCGGGCATCAATGATTGTTGTGGGAATTGCAGATGCCAACGGCGTGATTGTGAATCCGGCGGGGCTGGATGTGGAAGCAATGCTCGCCTCACGAAATTCATTCGGCGAGATTGACCGTGCATGCCTGCGCGCTGAGGACACGCAGTTGCCGCCCGAGCAGTGGCTTTCCGTTCCCACGGATGTTTTGGTGCCGGCTGCCATCTCCTACGCCATTACCGCTGAGAATGCGCAAGAGGTGAGCGCCTCGTTGATAGTTGAAGCGGCCAATATGCCTGTGCTTCCTGAGGCGGAGAGCCTGCTTATTGCGCGCGGCGTCCACGTAGTACCTGACTTTGTTGCCAACTCCGGAACTAACGCCTGGTGGTGGTGGATGCTCTTTGGTGACATAGACGCCGATGCCGAACAGTCAGAACGGAAAATTCGCACCGAGATGCGCAGAATCGTCACGGACATGTTTGACCGCTCGGCAGCTGAAGGCATTACTTTGCGTGAGGCTGCGTTGGCCTTCACTGCCGATCAATTGCTGGCCATTGAGACGGCGTTCGTCCCAGTCTGATAGTAAAAAAGCGGCGGTTTGACTACGCCTTCCTCTGAGTAGCAAAGATGCTTCTCACTTCTAGCATGCGATTGGACCTTAGTGACACTGGTTGAAGGACAGGCCGTGCAGCCTGATATAAATCAGCAACCCACAGCCGTGACACCGCGAACAGGGCCTGTTGCCGTCACAGTGGGTGTGGGATTCGTTCTCCTCTCGGCTGTTGCCTTCGCGAGCACTCCAGCGTTTGTCAGACTCGCTTACACCGCGCAGCTCAACGGGCTCTCCCTTGTGGCGTTCAGATGTTTGATCGCCGCCATTGTCTTGTGGCTGGTGTCACGGCTCATGCGAGAGAAAAAAGTGGCCGGAAGTATTGCCTGGCGGCTGATACTGCTCGGTGCGCTGCTGTTCGGACCGCAGATGTGGGCGTACTTCGCTGCACTGGAGCGGCTGGATACCTCGATCACGGTGGCGATCATCTACATATATCCGGCTCTTGTTGCCATACTTGTGGCTCTGCGCGTGCATCGATTTCCCAGGGTTGCAGAAATCTTGCTGCTAGCCCTTGGCTTGAGCGGTGTGGGGATTATTGTTTTATCAAATTCCGTGGGGATCGGTTCTAGTGCTGGGATGATGTTGGCCGTGGTGACCGCGGTGGGGTATGCCTTCTACGTTTTTGCGGCAGGTGCAACGGTGGGGGACACTCCGCCGTTGACGGCAGCCAGCCTGGTATTGCTAGGTGCTGGCGTGTCTAGTGTCATTGCCGCGCTGTTGACTGGGCAGCTGGAATTTCCCTCGTCTGGTCTTGGCATGGGATACCTTGCCCTGCATGGGGTGGTGATTGTCCCCATCGGGTTGGCCGCTTATTATGCTGGGCTGAAACGGCTGGGGGCTACATACACCTCACTTGTGGACACTTCACAGCCGGCACTTGCTGCCCTGATTGGAGTTGCTGCGTTGGGGGAACGGCTGTTGCCGGTGCAAACGGTGGGTATTGTGGCCATTATTGCCGCCGTACTGGGCCTGCCAGTGATGGCACTCATCCAGTCTCGAAAAAGCAGGAGGAGGGGTGCTGGCACTAAGAATATGGCCACGAAGACGTGAACCTTGAGCTGTTTGTTGCGCAGCTTGCGTGGCGCTTCCTGACACCTTCCGTGTCCGCTGAGGGTACGGCCTTGTGCTTACGCCCCGGAGAATTTTGGATCTACCCTGAACAGCTACTGCTCTGGCGCGGGTTAGAGTCAAAGCAGTATCCACATTGTGAGAGAGAAGATTGAGGCTATGGCTCGTCCAAGTGCAGTTGCAGAGCGGCGTCACCAGATTCTGGAGGCAACGCGCTTAGTGATCTCCGAACGCGGATTTCGTGATCTGAGAATTGCGGACGTGGCCAAGATTGCCGGTTACAGCACCGGCACGGTGCATTATTATTTTGCCTCCAAGGATGAGCTGTTGGTTGAAGCCTTCCGTTTCCAATATGAGCAATCTGTGGAGCGCCGGGAGAATTACCTTGCGGAGGACGACGACCCGGTTCAGCGGCTTCGCAAACTTGCCAGCGGCTATCTCCCCAGCTCTGATGTCACCATTGAGTCATGGCGAGTGTGGCTTGAGCTGTGGGTTTCTGCGTTGCGTTCGCTGCCGCTGGCCGCCATCAATGATGTCTATTACGGTGACTGGCGCCGTGCCGTCCTTGAGGCTGCCACGGAGGCCCGCGACGCGGGCCTTCTGGATATTCCGGATCTGGCGGCATTTTCAGACGCCTACGTGGCTATGATGGACGGTTTGGCAATCCAGGTTCTGATTGGGTCCGCGCACATGACCCTTGATCGGATGCAAGCCACCTGCACGGCGTTTATTGACAGCTTTCTCCCGCAGTAGCAAGCCCGCACTAGCTGAACCACGGTGGCAGGGCCTTACCGTGCCCACTTGGCCAAACCTGAACCCAGCCTGAATCCGCATGCCGGATCGGGTTGCTTTGCAGCGCCACGAAGGTGCCCGGGATCTACCGAAGTCCGGCCCAAGCCCGGCCCAAGCCGTGCCCAGGGAGATGCCCAGACTGGGGGCCCTGAGAGAACCCGGCGAAAAATTGGCATTGACAAACATCGTGAACTGCGTCACAGTTCTATTGATAACTGACTGATTAGTTAACTATGGAAGTTGGACCTTAAAATGGCACGAAGGTACAAAGTAATGGCAGGAGCGGCAGTGTTGGCGCTCTCCCTTTCCGCGTGTGGCGGAGCCGGAACGGCTTCGGATGAAAAGTCGCTCACTGTCACCATGTGGGGCGGGCAAGCCCAGTCTGCACATGTGGCTAGCTACTTCACCCCCTGGGCTGCGGAGAGTGGTGTGACCATCAAGGAAGATTCACCCACTGACTACGCCAAGATCGAGACCCAGGTCAATGCCGGCAAGGTCAACTGGGGAGTTGTTGAAGTTGAACCCAACTTTGCCAATACTGCCTGTGAGAAGGGCTTGCTGGAGAAGCTGCCACAACGAGTCATTGACGCCGCCAAGGCCGCCGGCGTTCCCGAGGCCCAAATGGGCGAATGCGCCATCCCGAATCTGCAGTACACGTTCAGCATTGCGTACAACACTGAGGTGTTTGCCGATAAGCACCCCACTAACTGGGCCGAATTCTTCGATACGAAGACTTTCCCGGGGAAGCGCGGCTTCTGGAAGTACGCCACCGGCGGACTGTTTGAGGCAGCACTGCTGGCCGACGGCGTCCCGGCAGATAAGCTCTACCCGCTGGATCTGCCCCGAGCCTTTGCCAAGCTAGACACCATCAAGAAAGACATTGTTTGGTATGACACCGGTGACCAGCAGACCCAGCTGGTGGCCAGCGGGGAAGCGCCTCTGGTGCAAGCCTGGAATGGCCGCATCACCAAGGCTGCAGCAGAGGGCCAGGCCGTAGCCAATGACTACGGGCAGAACCTCATCTCCTATGACCAGGTAGTCATCCCCAAGGGATACCCCAACGCCGAATTGGCCGCGGACTGGATGGTCTGGTTCTTGGGTAACGGGCAGGCCCAGGCGGACGACGCCGTCGCATCCGGTTATGGTCCTGTCTCCAGTGACGCGATTGGCTTGGTTCCCGAAGCTGATCGCAAGGACCTTGCCGGCAGCGAAGAAGTCTCCAAGGATTCCGCCGGGCTCATTGACTACTCATACTGGGCCAAGAACTATGATTCGGTCACCGAAGAGCTCAATAACTGGATCGCCAAATGAGTGTAGCCGCAGGGACCAGGGCAGCCCTGCGGCAGCCGGCGCCCCCCTCCTTTGCCAGCAAGATCAAAAACTTCTTGCGCATTGACGGGTGGGGTGCGCTAGTTCTGCCGCTGCTAGTGTTTCTCATCCTGGTCTTTATCCTCCCGTTGTTTGTCATGCTCCAAAAGAGCTTCACTGACCCCACATTTGGGTGGCAGAACTACACGGCAATTTTTGCCCAATCCGTCTATGTGAAAGTTTTGGGCAACACGTTCTTGACAGCGGCAATTGTCACAGCGGTAACGTTGCTCCTGGCTTTCCCCTACGCATACCTGATGACACTGGCAACACCGAAGTGGCGCACAGTGATGTTGGTTTTGGTGCTTGTGCCTTTCTGGACAAGTATTCTGGTCCGCAGCTTCGCCCTGGTCCTGCTCTTGCGTGACACAGGCGTCCTGAACTCGCTGGCACAGGATGCGGGTCTCATCGCTGAACCCGTCACCATCATCCGCACCATGAGCGGAGTGGTGATTGGTATGGTCCAAGTGGCCCTACCGTTTGCCGTCTTGCCGATCTATGCCACCATGCGAACCATTGACCGCCGCCTGTTGCAGGCTGCCGAAGGGTTGGGCGACCGCCCCTCAGGGGCGTTCTTGCGGATTTTTGTTCCGTTGAGCCTGCCAGGTGTTGCGGCGGCAATTTTGTTGACCTTCGTCCAGGCCTTGGGTTACTACATCACCCCGGCATTGTTGGGTGGGCCAAAGAACACCATGATTGGTGAATTGATTGTCCAGCAGGTCAGCACAGTCCTGCGGTTCGGGTTTGCTGCGGCGCTGGCTACCATGCTGCTTGTCACCACATTCCTCCTCATTGGCCTGGCCAGTAAGTACTTTGACCTGCAAAAGCACTTGATGGGACAATCATGAACCGCATCCTTGCAAGAACGGCCTTGATTCTCCTCGCCGCGATCATAGGACTGTACCTGCTGTTGCCCGTACTGGTGGTGGTCCCCATGTCACTGTCCAGCAGCTCCTTCCTTACCTTCCCGCCCAAGGAACTCTCCTTGCGCTGGTACCAGCAATTGCTTGATGACCCCAGCTGGGGACGGTCGGCCTTCGCTAGCCTCAAAGTGGCGCTATTGTCAGCCACCGTCTCAGTAATTTTGGGAACATTGGCCGCACTAGCTCTGGTGCGTGGCAGGTTTCCGTTCCGCAACGCCGTCACGGCAGTGCTGCTGGCACCACTGATTGTGCCGTACGTGATTGTTGGCTTGGCCGTTTACATAGCGTTCCTTAACTTGGGGCTGACCGAGACCACGCTGGGCTTTGTCTTGGTGCACACCTGCTTGGGCGTCCCATACGTCATGATCAACGTTTCCACCGGGTTAGTCTCTGTTGACCGCCGGCTGGAAATGGCCTCCATGAACCTCGGTGCCGGGCCGGTCTCCACCTTCTTCCGGATTACCTTGCCGCTCATTCTTCCCAGCGTGCTCGCGGGGGCATTGTTCGCTTTCATCACCAGCTGGGATGAAGTGGTGACCGCAATTTTCCTCTCGGGCCCCGATATGACCACTATGCCGGTAAAGATGTGGTCCGGCATACGTGTCCAGGTGGACCCGGCAGTAGCCGCAGTCTCCAGCCTTTCCCTGCTGGTGATCATTTCAACGTTCCTTTTGATGGGTGCAGTAAAAATGATCCGAAAAATGATTGACCGTCGAGCGTCCCTGACCATGAACGAAGGAATATGAGATGACGAAGTCTCAAGAAACCCAGTATGAATCCTCTGGTGCCCCGATCCGCATCTCCGGAATCAGCAAGACCTACAAAGAGCTGACAGTGCTTGATTCAGTTGATCTGGACATTCGCGGAGGTGAGTTCCTGACATTGCTTGGGGCCAGTGGTTCCGGCAAATCAACGCTTCTGAACATCCTTGCCGGATTCGTCAAGCCCTCGGGTGGCACCATAGAGGTCGACGGCGTGGATGTGTCCCGTCTGCCGCCGCACAAGCGCGGACTGGGTATGGTGTTTCAGCACTATGCCTTGTTCCCGCACATGAGCGTGGCAGAAAACGTGGCGTACCCACTGAAGCGGCTGGGCGTCCCCAAGGCTGAAATCATCCGCCGGGTAGGGGAGGCCTTGGACATGGTTGACCTTGGCCGCATGGCAAACCGCAAGCCCACCGAAATTTCTGGTGGTCAGCAGCAACGTGTGGCGCTGGCGCGTGCCATCGTGTTCCGCCCCCGCGTATTGCTCATGGATGAGCCTCTTGGAGCGTTGGATAAGATGCTACGCGAGCAGCTGCAGCTGGAAATCCGCAAGCTGCACAAGGACATCGGCATCACGTTTGTCTTCGTCACCCATGACCAAGACGAGGCACTGACCATGTCAGACAGGATTGCCTTGCTCAAGGATGGGCAGATTGTTCAGCTAGGCACGCCAGAAGAGCTGTACAACGCACCGAGCTGCCGGTACGCCGCTGAATTTGTGGGTGTATCCAACATCTTCCAAGGATCCATTAAGAATTCCGCATTTATTGACGGGCAGCATGCCCGCGAGTTCAAACTGCCCCTGGGGCATGCCAAGGAGGGCACCGGGTTAATGATCCGGCCAGAGCATATGCGTGTTTCTCCTGCCGGCCAGATAACCAACACCATTCATGACCAGATCGGAGCTACCGTGGAAGATTGCATCTACCTTGGCAGCAGCCGGACAGTCCAGGCCCGCACGGATGCCGGTGCCCTCTTGATTGCCCGCACCGAAGTTCCCCGCTCACCTGATGGCATCCACGCAGGGGCCCAGATTCAAATGCATTGGGAAGCCGCCGATGCCCGAGTCCTGGCCTAGAACAAGACGGACGCTATGACGTTTGACAATATTGTGGTGGAGCAGGAGGGGCCACTGCTGTGGCTCACCCTGAACCGCCCCGCCGAAGCCAATGCGCTCAGTGATACCTTGGCTGATGAATTTTGCGCCGCCATCGAATTGGCGCAAAACGATCCTGACTGCCACGTTGTGATCCTGCAGGGCAATGGAAAGTATTTTTGTGCCGGTGGCGATGTTCACATGATGGCAGCGGCGCAGGACCCGGCTCGGTTCCTGAAGGCGCTGGCAGAAAAGATGCATGAAGGGTTGCTGAGTCTTGCACACTCACGGCTCATCACCATTGCTGCCGTCCATGGGTTTGCTGCCGGTGCCGGCCTAGGCCTGGTGCTCAATGCCGATTTTGTGCTCGCATCGGACAAGGCTGGCTTCGTCTCGGCTTATGGCAACGTGGGGTTGAGCCCTGATTGTGGCGTCTCTTATCTGCTTCCTCAGATAGTGGGGCACCAGCGCGCAGCCCAGATCTGCCTGCTGGGACGCCCTGTCACAGCTCAAGAGGGCCTTGCTTGGGGACTGGTGAGCGAACTGGTGCCTGCTGAAGAATTGGTTGAACGAGCCCGCGCGCTGGGGACACAGCTGACAGCGGGTGCAACACAGGCTTTGGGTACCACCCGGCAGCTTCTCAAGCGCGCCAGTAACGCGGGTTTCGCTGCGCACCTGGCGTTGGAGGCTGAGAGTATTTCCTCGATAATTTCCCATCCCGACACCAACGCGCGCATCCGAGCATTTGTTGCCAAGAGCACTGCTTGAGATGTGAATAGGCGCGGGACCTGATTTTCTTTGCTCGGGATCTAAAGGGGTTAGCGGGGTCAGCCACAGCGAAACCCAGCCCAGCAACGGGACAAGGGGCGCGCCGTGGCTGACCCACCGAGGAGAACCGTTGTCAACAATGGCCAACGAAGGTCTTGGGATAGGGAAGACTTTTACAGCGCGGTGGGGCGGGGCCTGCTGGGGTTGGACCTATTGCCATGCTGGCCCCGTGCGGACTTGGATGCAGACCCTTCCTAACCGTGTTTGACGGCAATTCATGCCCAGAAGCATCAGATGAGGGTTTATGCCACTGGAGCATTCGAATACTTACACAGCCAAGTCCGCACCATCAAATATGGTTACGCCACTAATTCTGGTCACTGGCTAGGCGTGAATTATGGCAAGAAAACTCTCAACTTCTAGCTGCTGTCCTGAAGGTGGGATGGGTCCTCTTGAGAGTGGTGTGAGCATCTTGAGGCACCCTTGAGTGAAACCTGAGTAAACCTTGAGGCACCCTTGGTGAAAGCTGTGAATAACCTGATTTTTGTGTGGCATAGTGGAGCCTAGGTCGGGATTTGCCCCGAATCTATCCACGTTTGGTCCAGAATCGCGGCTTCACTGCTAATCCGGTCGAAGGACTTCTAAGAATCCCTGGGGGGAATCATGGCTCAGAAAAAGTTCAGCAAGAAAACCAAGCTCGTCGCCGCTACGGCAGGCCTCGTTCTAATCGGTGGTGGCGCCGCATTCGCTTACTGGTCCACCACAGGTGCTGGAACCGGAGCCGAGACCAATGCTGACTCCAACGGCACGGTGACCCTCGTTGCCAACTTTACCGCCGGGCTTACCCCCGCTGGGACAAGGGCTGTCACCTACACGGCGAGCAACCCGGGCACGTCCAGCCTGTACGTCGGGACCCTGAAGAACGTAGTCACCACCAGTGACATTGGTTGCCTTCCAGCTGACTTCACCATTCCCGACGTTGTTTCCAATACGACAGTTGCAGCTGGTGCTGTTGACGCACCCTTGACGGGCACTGGAACACTCACGTTCAAAGACACCGCCATCAATCAGGATGCTTGTAAGAGTGCCACGATTACTTTGACTGTCACTTCTAACTAACTGATCCGCGTAGGGGCGGTCCCGGAACGGGGCCGCCCCTACGCAATGCCCGGCGAAACATGGGCGCAAGCAACCGATAGGGGCCGAGGTGGAATCACCACGTCCGCTTAAACGCGGAACCGGGATAGTGGCGACGAGCGCTTTCCTAGTCCTTGTCCTTGCCTTTGTTGCTATGTTGGCGTCCGGTAGTAGCCCTGCCTGGTCTTTTTACAGTGCGGCCGGTGCCGGGACAAGTGAACCAGTTTCATTAGGAACACTCCAGCCGCCCACCAACGCTACCGTCCCGTCCTCAAGTACCGGAACAGTTCCGGTGTCCTGGACAGCCGCAACCCTCACTCCGCGCCCCACCGGGTATTACGTCACAAGAACAAAAACCAGTGATGGCACCACATCCGCTGCCTGCGGGACCACCCGGACCTCACCAATCGTCGGGGTTTCCTGCAATGACATCCTGGTGTCTGTCGGGGTATACCGTTACACGGTTACTTCCGTCTACCGGAGCTGGACCGCAGCCAGCACCCTTTCCGGCAGTGTCAACGTCACGCCAGCCGGCTCCCCGAGCAAGCTCGGGTTTCTGGTTCAACCCTCCAGCTCTTCCTCGGCTCAAGCGTTCGCCATCCAACCCCAGGTGGCCATCCAAGACTTTCAAGGCAGCATTGTCACCAGTGGTACCCCCCGACTAGTTACTTTAAGTGCTTCCGGTGGAACTCTCAGCGGTTGCGCAGCATCATCGCCAGCGAATTCGGCGATGACAGTCAATGGAATCGCCACATTCTCCGGATGCCGGATCACCGGGCCCGGCAGTTACACACTCACCGCCACTGTGTCCTCACTTACCAGTGCCGTCACTTCTTCGTTTACTGTCGCCGGTCCGGCCACGAAACTAACTTTTACGAGCTCGCCGTCGAACTCCACCGGGGGCATAGCTTTCGACACCGACCCCGTTGTTACAGTCCAAGACAGTGCAGGTCGCAAAGCGACCGACGCTACTGCCTTGGTTACTCTGAGCATCAGCGGTAATCCCTTGGGTGCGATCCTGAGCTGTGACAATAACCCCATCACACCCTCTGCGGGTAGAGCTGAGTTCTCCGAGTGCAGCGTCAATAAGGCCGGCACCTACACATTAACTGCCGCGTCTACCGGCCTTACTAGCGCTACTAGCGCAAGCTTCACCATCCTGGTAGGGCCAGCAAGTAAGCTCGGCTTCACCTCCCAACCCTCTCCGACCTCCACAGGCGGGGTACCCTTCGCTGCCCAGCCGACGGTCAGCATCCAAGACGCCGGCGGAAATACAGTAACCACCAGCACGGCAGTGGTAAATTTGTTCCTCACAGAGACAAAAGGCGCGTCTTTGGCCTGTGCGGCCACCACCCGGGCCGCCTCGTCGGGAGTCGCTTCCTTCACAGGTTGCAGTATCGATAAACCAAACACCAGCACATTGACCGCAACATCAGCCGGTCTGGCCTTCGCCTTCAGCACCGTTGTGACCAATACCGTGGGCCCAGGAGCGAAACTAGTCTTCACCACGAGCCCGGGTAATGGCGCCCGCAATGCCGCCTTCCCGGTTCAACCAGTGGTCACCGTTCTGGACGCTGGCGGCAACACCGTCACTACCAGCGCAGCCACCATCACGCTAACGCTCACAACACCGGGCAATGCCACTCTGGCATGCAGTCCAACCACCAGCAAAGCAGCCGCATCGGGCGTTGCCTCGTTCGCTGGCTGCCAAGTAAACGTAAACAAAACGGGGACGTACAGTCTGACTGCAACGTCAGCTGGTCTTACCAAAGCCCTCAGTTCCACCTTTGTCATGAGCAACCCACCGCCAAGAATGATCTTCAGCACCCAGCCTTCTGCCTCGGTATCTGCAGACACGGCCTTCCCCATCCAGCCCGTCATTACCATCCTGAATGCGAACGGTGCCACGGCGACAGGCCAAAGGCCCACGATTACTTTGGGCCTGAATGATCCGAACGGGGCCACTTTGACTTGCACATCCAATAGTCACAACGCTACTGGAGGTATTGCCGCTTTCTCCGATTGCTCCATCGATAAACCCGGTACTTACACTCTTACTGCGAAGTCTAGTAATGCCAAAATGGTTCCTATCAACAGCGCCACCATCACAGTGACGGGACCTGCCGCGAAACTCGCCTTCAGCACTATGCCCACCAGCGGGACCGCTGGAACCGTTTTCACTACCCAGCCATCAGTGTCGATTCATGATGCTGCTGGCAATGCCACCCCCAGCACCGCTCCAGTGTCCCTGACGCTCACTACACCCGCCGGTGCAACACTGAGCTGTACCGCAAACCCTAAAGCAGCTTTAGCAGGAACTGCCAGCTTCAGTGGTTGCAGCATTAACACACCCGGCACCTACACGATAACTGCCACCTCCCCTGCGCTAGAGAACGCGGTAAGCGCGAACTTGACGATCACGGCGGGGCCTGCCGCCAAACTTGTCTTCACGAGTGTCCCCACCGATGGTAAGGGTGGGGCGGCCTTCGCTACCCAGCCTGCAGTTGCAATACAAGACGCCGCAGGGAACACCATCACTACCAGCACTGCTTCAGTGTCCCTGACCCTCACCACACCCGCCGGCGCTGTTCTCCTCTGCGATAAAATCACTCAACCAGCGGTGGCAGGAATCTCCAGATTCACCGGCTGCCGTATAGATATACCCGGTACCTTCACGCTTACTGCAACCTCTGGTTCATTCGCCTCGGCCGTGAGCGGAATAATCAAGATCACCCCTTAGCCGCCGACGGATATGTTTGCATCAACAACAGACATAGAGAGAGTCAAGCCCGAAACTGGGCGGGATACTCCGCCAAGACTGCGGAGACTTCCTCACTGAACCCCAGAAGCGCACATCTTGTTGCGATCCGCGACAGCGAGGACCTGACTGAAGATCCTTTGAGAGATGTTCCAATTATTTTCCGGGCCACCCAAACACCGAAGATTGATACTTTAAGCGGCCGTTGTCAATCGTCTGCCTCTTCCTCGAAGTTCTTGTACTTTGATTCAAAAAAGATGAGAACTGACGGTGCCCCAAAAGTAGAGATAGCGGTGATCTAAAAGAAAATGGCGGGGATTCCCGGCCACAAGTGCGGGCCGTTGATTTGGGGAATCCGCGTCACAACGAACATGAGGATAAATGGCGGAGAGCCGACGATCCGATACTTACGAATTTAATTCACCTTCACTTAGTGCAGCAAGAATGGACAATGGTCCAGGCCATTGCCTTGCCACCGTCAATCACAGCCTGATCAGTTGATGCGCTCACGCAATACGCGGCAAACTCCGGCTGGTGGATAACTGCTGAAGCAGAATCCACCGTAATCAGGGGATGGATTGAGGGCACTAGGTGCGAGAGGTTACCCATGTCTGTGGAGCCCAAGAGGGAGGACGCGGCGCTGGATGTATCAAACACCCTGTCCAGACTCTGGGCATTACGTTGATACAACTCCACCAACTCCTAATTGTTTAGCATTTCCATGTACGCAGGGGAGAGCGATGTGCTCGAAAGCATACAGCCCGTTGCCAAGGCAGCAGCCTCAAAACAACGCTGCACCCGTTCTTGTAAAACCTGCAGTGATTCGAAATCTGCAGCACGCAGATAGGAGTGCGTTGACGTTTTCCTGGGAATGATATTGGGGGCTTCACCACCGTTGCTGACTATCCCGTGAACTTGGTCCGTGGGCTTGAGTTGCTGGCGGAGCAAAGCTATGGCGACTTGTGTGATGGTCAGTGCGTCGCTGGCATTGATGCCCTCTGACGGGGCCGCACGAGCGTGGGAATGCTTTCCCGCGAACTCGACGAGGATATCTAAAGTTGACAAGGTACGTGCAGTAGAAACATCGCTAGTGCCGGGGTTTACCATCATGGCCGCATGCGTCCCGTCAAAGACTCCGGCATCAATCATGATGGCCTTGTCCGCACCGTTTTCCTCAGCAGGTGTCCCGAATACCTCCGCGGTAATTCCCAGCCTTGAAGTGAAGGGCGCCAAGTGACGGGCACCAGCGCCAATGCCGCAGCCACTGCCGGTCCGGCAATGATGTTGTGCGCGCAAACATGACCAATTCCGGGCAGCGCATCGAATGCCGCGCAAATATCACCACCAATTCGCCTTCACCAATGGTGGCAACAAAGGCGGTAGCGAGCTCTGCGACTCCGGAGGTGATCTCATAGCCAGCATTGGCTAAGACGGAGGCGGTCCATTCAGATGCCTGAAACTCCTTGAACCCCAGCTCCGGGTTCCCATGGATTCCAAAAAACTCGGGTTCGAGGCGGTGGCTGATAGTTCCCGCACTATCCGGGTGCCATGACCGCAACTGCTGACTCGCGGTTCAGGTAATAAATCAACTGTCCGGTGAATCACAGTAGATGTCAACGGTCTTGGTTAATATCTACATCAGAAATAGCTTTTTTACATGCGAATCTCAAATGTATATGCATATTCTGAGGTGCTTGTAGCATGGGAACTGACCCGGAAATGTGACGTAGCCCGCTATTTTTCAACATTTTTCGGGGTGGGTGAGCTGCAGATCCCTCCACACACTGAGTGGGTTGACCACAATCCAGGCTCTTGACAAATGATCCAAGTCTCGTGAATGCTGAATAGCGGTTCAGTAAAGAATTTCCGATACATAGGAGTTATGCATGTCAGTAGCAGTTGAGAATGCGCCGGCCAAGACCGTGGTCCCTTCCTTGCTGGAGATTAGCTGGACTGATCCCGTGACCGGATACAAGGGCTACTTGGTGATCGACAGGCTGGTCCGGGGGGTTTGCAGTGGCGGTCTCCGCATGCGCAAGGGATGCACCCTGGACGAGGTTCGCGGACTCGCCCAAGGCATGACGCTCAAGGAGGGACTGCACTACCGTCCCGGCGCGCGGTATGTTCCGCTCGGAGGGGCTAAGGGTGGCATTGACTGCGATCCGCACGATCCCAACATGCGCGCTGTTCTCAAGCGCTTCCTGCAAAGCGTCAGCGCACTGGTCAGTGCCCACTGGACCCTGGGGGAGGACCTGGGTGTGCAGCAAAAGCTCATTGACGAGATCATTGCGGAGCTGGGACTGGAGAGCTCCGTGCAAGCTGTCTATCCGCTGCTGGAGGATCGCGCTGCTGCCACGGAGCGTTTGAGCCGTGCATTTGAGATTGATATAGACGCAGTGGGGCTGGGAGAGTTGGTTGGGGGTCTCGGAGTTGCAGAATCAGTTTTAACGGCCCTTGATGCATTGGGGCGCCGCAGGGAAGGGTCCCGCGTGGTGATCCAGGGCTTCGGCTCTATGGGCGGTGCCACGGCACGCTACCTCTCACAGGCTGGCCTGTTGGTGGTTGGCATTTCAGATGCCAATGGAGTCATTGTCAACCCGCAGGGGCTAGATGTTGAGGCTTTGCTGGCGTCCCGTAATTCATTTGGCGAAATTGACCGCGCGGTCATGAGGCCTGAGGATGCCTTGGTTCCACGTGATCAGTGGTTGCGCATTGAGACTGATGTTTTGGTGCCTGCCGCCATTTCCTACTGCATCACCGCAGAAAATCAGCACGAAATTGCGGCTTCACTCATCGTGGAAGCTGCGAATATGCCGGTTCTCAAAGAGGCTGAGGAGATGCTCCTGGCTCGCGGCATACAGGTGGTGCCGGACTTCGTCTCTAACTCCGCCACAAATGCGTGGTGGTGGTGGATGCTCTTTGGTGACATTGATGCCGATGCCCAGCAGTCCGAAGCGATGATTCGGCGGGAAATGAGCAGGATTGTCTCGGATATGTTTGTGCGCTCAGTACGTGATGGGTCATCACTGCGCGATGCTGCACTGGCTTTCACTCGTGAGCAGCTGCTTGCCATTGATGCGCAGTACGGTACGGCCTAAGCAGCTGCGCATTCACTTCCTTGGGGTCCGTCAGGTGTGCTATTGGGCGTGCCGGCGGGTGCCCCAGGGCGCCAGTGCGGAAGCTCGCAAAATTTCCACCGCCAACATTGACAACTTGCGTGATGCCAGTCACACTTAGTTATATAACTGACTGGTTAGTTAAAGAACTTCCGGTAACTGTTGTCGGGCCAGTGCAGGAGCCCCAGCCAAAGGCGGCGGGTCCTGCACTGGACCTCAACAAAGTCTCACCTACCAACTACGGTATCCATTCGGATGCCAAGACTCAGAAGCATTCGGAGGCAACTGATGCCAGCGTCCTCGCTCAAAGCGTTTCGTGATCCCTCATCCGTGGCAGTGGTTGGTGCCTCGGATGATCAAGCTAAATGGGGTTACTGGCTAGCCCGCGGGGCCTTGTCCGGAGCGCATCGCCGCGATGTGTACCTTGTCAACGGATCAGCTGCAACCGTCCAGAACGAAACGGCCTACTCCAGCATTTCGGCATTGCCGGGCGTACCTGAACTCGTTGTTCTGTGCGTCCCGCCGCGTTTTGTTACTGAAGTGGTCCGGGAGGCCCTCGCCGCCGGCGTCAAGGCGTTTCTGGGCATCACCGCAGGTGTGCTGGAAGAAGAAGCCCTGGGAGCCATGATTCGCGCCGCTGGTGCACGCATCATTGGCCCCAACAGTCTGGGACTTTTTGATGCTTCCTCTTCTTTGCAGCTGGCATGGGGGCATTTCAGCCCGGGTCCGCTGGCCATCATCTCCCAAAGCGGGCAGCTTGGATCTGAACTGGCCATCTTGGCTGCGCGTGCCGGCATGGGTGTTTCTCGCTTTGTCTCCATTGGAAATCAGCTGGATGTGAACGCTGCGGAACTCGTTGCTGATCTGGCAGATCACGAACAAAGCAAAATCATCGCCTTGTATTTGGAGAGCTTCACCAGCGGAGTTCAGCTGGTGGAAACCATCCGTGACCTGTCCCTGGCAGGAAAGACAACCTTGGTGCTCACCACCGGAGCCAGTGATGCTAGCCAACGTCTGGCCCAGTCCCACACCGGGTCACTCACCTCCGCCCTTGACACTGTTGACGCTGCCTGCCGTGCGGCTGGGGCCATCCGTGTAGCCACCCCCACCGAGCTGGTGAACGCCGCCCGTTACTTGAGTGTTGCCGCAAAACCGGCCAGCCGGCGCACTGCACTCATCAGTGACAGTGGTGGGCAAGGTGGCATAGCAGCAGACGTGGCCGCAGTCCACGGTCTGGACGCACCCATATTCTCCGAACAGTTGCAGCGCCAGCTCGCGGAAATTCTGCCCGCCGGTGCCGCAGTATCCAACCCCATCGACTTAGCTGGAGCCGGGGAAGCGAATCTGGATGTGTACGCCGATCTGGTGGAGGTTCTGATGAGCTCCGGTGAAGTGGACTCGGTGGTCCTCTCTGGATACTTCGGTTGCTACGGCTCAGACACGCCCGCCATCGAGGCCCGTGAACTCAGCGTTGCAGACCGTATGGCGGACATTGTCAAGGCCGCCGGGATGCCCCTGGTTGTCCACAGTATGAGTTCCGACTCGGCCGTGGTGGCGCGCCTCTGGGCTGATGGCATCCCCACCTACCCGGGCATCGAGATTGCGCTGCGGACGCTGTCCCTGGCAGCCCAGCTAAGCGCGTCCCCGGGGCGGGTGCTCGGCTCGCCGGAGCAGAAGCTGGCCGAACCGGAATCAGGATACTGGCAGGCTCGTGCGTTTTTGGCGGAACTGGGTATCTCGGCGCCGGAAGGACGGCTGGCAAACAATCGTGCCGACGTGGCCCGGGCCAGCGAAGAGTTGCGCTACCCTCTCGTCTTGAAGGCCGGTTGGCTTGAGCACAAAAGTGAGCACGACGGCGTGAAGCTGGGCTTGGGCTCGGCCGAGCAGCTGATGGCAGCCTTCGAGGATATGCAGGCGCGGCTGGGGGACGGCGAGTACGTAGTGGAGGAACAGGATATTCGCCAAAATACCGTAGAAGTGCTGGTAGGTGCCCGCCAGGACAGGGACTTTGGTCCGGTTGTCACGGTAGGAGCCGGGGGTACGGAAACGGAACTGCACAAGGACATCAGCGTAGAGCTGGCGCCAGTGGACCACGCTACCGCGTTGGAGATGATTGGCCGGTTGAAGTGCCTGCCGCTCTTGCAAGGATGGCGCGGCCGCCCGGCCACCGACATCCAGGCACTGGCCGCCATGGTGGTTTCAATTTCCGAAGCCGTCGCAGCTAACCAGAACATCACAGAATTTGAAGTCAATCCTATCCGTGTGGCCCCTGAAGGGGCTCTCGCAGTCGATGCATTGGTGCTCACGGCTGCCGCGGTCAACGCATGAAGGAGAACGCCTTGCTTGTTCCGGATATCAGAGAAGAATTTGCTGGAAAAATTGCGGTCGTAACAGGTGGCGGCTCCGGCATTGGCCGCGCCATCGCCGCCCGCTACGCAGCAGCCGGCGGAAAAGTCATTGTCATAGGACGCCGAGAAGAACCGCTGCAGGAGACTGTACGGCTCATTACTGACGCTGGTGGCAGCGCCGATTACATCTCCTGCGACGTCCGTGATGCCCAGGGCATGGCAGATGCCATCAACTCTGTTGTAGAACGCGAAGGACGCATTGATGCGTTAGTGAACAATGCGGCCGGCAACTTCATTGTCCCCGGCGAGGACCTGAGCCCCAACGGCTGGAAGGCCGTCATTGACATTGTGCTCAACGGGACCTTTTACGCAACCCACGCAGCAGCTCAGCACATGCTGGCGGCCGGCAGCGGAAGCATCCTGAACGTCATTGCCAGCTACGCCTGGCACGGACATCCGGGCACAGTGCACAGCGCAGCAGCCAAGGGTGGCATTGTGGCCATGACCCGCACGCTTGCCGTGGAATGGGCAGCCCGCGGAGTTCGAGTGAACTGCATTGCTCCCGGACCCACCGAAACTGAAGGTGCCGGTGCCGCGTTGTGGGGCACCGAGTCCGCCCGTGAAAAGGTCCTCAGCGGCGTCCCGGCAGGCCGGTTCGCCAGCCCCGCCGAAATTGCCGAGTCCGCCAACTACCTCCTGAGCCCGCGTGCCGATTACGTCACCGGTGAAGTCATGGTGGTGGATGGTGGCCAATGGTTAGGTAAGTCCGTCTACACAGATGAGCGAGTAAAAGCATGAGCGCCCTTACAGGTGGAGAAGCCCTGGTTGCCGGTCTGGCAGCCCACGGCGTGGACACCATTTTTGGTATCCCCGGAACACACAACTTGGCCGCCTACGCCGCCATGCCCAGCTACGGCATCAAGCACATCTCGCCGCGGCACGAACAGGGAGCCGGCTACGCAGCCGACGGTTATGCCCGCTCCTCGGGACGCCCCGGCGTGGTCCTTACCACCACGGGCCCCGCCATCCTCAACGCCGCAGCAGCTGCGGCCCAGGCGTACTCGGATTCAATTCCGGTGCTGTTCATCTCTCCCGGCATGCCGCTGGCGCACCCCGGCCGCGGCAACGGCTTGTTGCACGAAATCAAGGATCAGGGGGCAGCATTGGCGGCCGTGGTGGCCTACAGCCACCGTGTGACCTCCGTGGCAGAAATCCCGTTGGCCGTTGCCCAGGCGTTCGCTGCCATGGCAACGGGCCGGCCACGTCCGGTACACCTGGAAATCCCGCTGGACCTGCTCGATGAGGTGGGGCAAGTAACTGTGGTGCCGCCGGTGGCCGCCGGTCAGCTCATGGCCCCTACAGCACAAATCCAGGCTGCTGCGGCCGCGCTCAGCGTAGCTCAACGCCCGCTGCTTTTGGTGGGTGGTGGGGCATCCCGGGCCGCGGCCCAGGTCAAGGACCTTGCACAAGCACTGTCCGCGCCGGTCTTTGCCACCACCAACGGCAAGGGCATTTTCCCGGAGGACCACGTACTGGCCGTTGGTGCTGGAGTCCAACACCCCAGCACTTTGGCTGCCTTCAACGATGCCGACGCTGTTGTGGCGATCGGAACGGAACTTTCCCCCGCGGACTGGTGGCTGGGGCTGCCGAGCCTGGCGGGAAAACTGATCCGGATCGATATTGACGCCACCTCCATCAACACCAACGCCATCCCCGCCCACGCTCTGGTGGGCGGGAGTGTAGCCGTCTTGACGGCGCTGCTGGCGAACCTCAGTGCCACTGATACGGCCACTGATACGGCCACTGATGCAGCCACGGACGACGCCGCCGCCTCCATCGCTGCCCAGCGTATGGTGGCGCTGCGGGCGGACTTTGAAACGGACGCCCAGACTGAAGGCGGACCCTGGTTGGAGATTGTGGACGCCATTGCAGCGGCCCTGCCCCGGGACGGCATTGTTGCCGCAGACAGTGCCATGGCTTGTTACTACGGGGCCCTGTCAAACCTGCCGTTGCACCGTCCCAACGCGTTCTTGTATCCCACAGGTGTTGGCACGCTCGGGTACGGGTTACCGGCGGGAATTGGTGCCAAAGTTGCCAATCCAGAAGCCCCGGTACTGGTCCTGCACGGTGACGGTGGCATCATGTTCACCATTGCCGAACTGGCCATGGCCGCGGAGCTTCGCCTAGCACTGCCCATCGTCATTGTAGATAACGGCGGCTATGGCGAGATCCGCAATGAAATGGCTGACCGCGGCGAACCCGTGCACGCTGTGGCCTTGGGCAGCCCGGACTTTCCGGCGCTCGCCAGGGCTCTTGGCTGCTACGGCGTAGCCATTGCCAACGCCAGTGAACTAGGTAGCGCCATCAAAACAGCGCTCGACGCCGATAGGCCCACCGTTTTGCACATCTATGAGGACAGCCGTGCCGCAGCGGACATGCTGGCCGCCAAGGAGGCACTGTGAACACCGCGGTCATGACCTGGTTCCGTGACGACGTCCTCATTGGCGGTAGCTGGCAACAGGCCGGGGCTACGCAGGAGGTAGAAAACCCGGCCACCGCCGAGGTGATTGGCTCGGCAGCTCTGTGCGATGGGGCCACTGTGGATGCTGCTGTAGCTGCAGCCCGCACGGCAGCCGGCACCTGGGGTGCCAAAACTGCCGGTGAGCGTGCCGATGCCATCGAAGCCCTCGTTGCCGTGTTGCGGCAGCGCCGTGAGGAGCTCGTTGCGGTGACAGTGGCAGAAGTTGGTGTTTCCGTTTCCAACGCCCGTGCCTGGCATGTGGATCTGGCCATTGATTTGATGGCTGCCGCAGCCACCAACGCACGCAACTATGCCTTTGAGGAAGAGTCCGGGACTTCTGTTTTACTGCGCAAACCGGTAGGTGTGGTTGCCTGCATCACCCCGTGGAATTACCCGCTTTACCAGTTGGCGGCGAAGGTTGGTCCAGCCCTGGCCGCAGGGTGCACGGTTGTGCTAAAACCTGCGTTACTGGCGCCGTTGTCCTCCTATATTTTTGCTGAGGCCACCATTGAAGCCGGGCTGCCAGAGGGCGTTTTCAACCTCATTAGCGGTGCAGGCAGTGCCATTGGCGACGCTCTGACGGGCCATCCCGGAGTGGACTTTATCTCCTTCACCGGTTCCACCACAGTAGGCCGTGAGGTGGGGGCCACCGCTGCCCGCAACCTCAAACGCGCCTGCTTGGAACTGGGCGGGAAATCCTCCTCCATCATCTGCGCTGATGCTGATTTTGCAGCGGCCGTGACCGGGACCGTGGACGCGGCCATGCTCAACAGCGGCCAGACCTGCAGTGCCTGGACCAGAATGCTGGTCCCGGCGCAACGCTATGAGGAAGCTCTGGAACTGGCAGCTGCCCACGTCAAAACTCTTGTGGTGGGAGACCCCACTGCGGAGAGCACCGATCTGGGCCCGCTGGTTAGCGCCAAGCAAAAGGCTGATGTGCTTGCCGTCATTGACGGTGCCTTGTGCCGGGGCGCCCGGCTGGTGACGGGCCCGCCCGTCTCAGCCCACGCCGTCGGACACTATGTAAACCCGACCATCCTGGCAGATTTGGCGCCCACTGACCCGGCCAGTCAGCAGGAAATCTTTGGGCCTGTGCTGGTGGTACACGCCTATTCCAGTGAGGCCGAAGCCATTGAGATTGCCAACGGCACGGTCTACGGACTAGCCGGTGCGGTGTGGGCCGGCAGTACCGAGCGGGCACTGGAGCTTGCTCGGCACCTTGACACCGGCCAGGTTGATCTCAACGGTGCCCCGTTCAACCCGCAAGCCCCCTTCGGTGGGTGGAAGGACTCCGGAATTGGCCGTGAACTCGGAGTGGCCGGCCTGGAGGAATACACAGAAATCACTGCGGTGCAGCGATGAGTTCACCCCTTGCGGTCTACACCGACGTGGACGGCACCGATCTTCAGCCCGGTATTGAGCTCTTGGAAGCAGCCGGTTTCGAGGTCCGGGTGGCCAATAGTTCAGACCCTGACGTCATTGCCAAGGTAGCCCAGGGCGCACAAGCCCTGCTGATTGGCTATTGCGTGGTTGATGAGGCTCTCCTGGAGCGCCTTGAGGGTTTGAAGATTGTAGCCACCCAATCGGTAGGCGTTGACACGGTGGATCTTGCTGCTGCCACCAAGCGCGGCATCTGGGTGGCCAATGTACCTGGGGCGGCCACGGAGGAAGTTGCCACCCACGCCTTCGCCATGGCGTTGTCTCTGATGCGGGGACTGCCTTTCCTTGACCGGAGTGTGCAGGCCGGGCAGTGGGACGGGACAACGGAGAGGCTGCTCAGGCTCTCCGGGGCAACCGTTGGCGTGGTGGGGCTGGGCCGTATTGGTGCACGTTTCGCCAAGCTCATGGGACCTACTGTGGGAACTGTGCTGGGCTATGACCCCTATCTGCAAGCCCCCGACGGCGTCCAAGCGGTGGGGCTGGATGAGCTCTTCACCCGCAGCGACCTTGTCAGCTTGCACCTTCCACTAACCGAAGAGACCACCGCCTTAGTGAACGCGGACCGGCTCGCACTCATGCCGAGGGGATCGTTTTTAGTCAATGTTTCCCGTGGCGGGTTGGTAGATCACCCGGCACTGGCGCGGGCATTGGAAAGCGGCCAGCTAGGTGGGGCGGGCCTTGATGTGCTGGCCGTTGAACCACCGGCGGCGGGGGAGGCGATGCTCGGCAACCCCCGGGTTCTACTGAGTCCGCATGCCGCGTATTTATCTGAGCAGTCAGCGCGGGACTACGTGGTGCAGCAAGCAGAAAATGTTCTTACCTGGCACCACCGCCAGATCCCGGAACACCCCGTGAACAGCCCGCTTGCGGCACAGTTCACGGCCTAGACCAAAACACTTAACACCAAAAACAGGAGAAGACCATGGCAAAGAAGAATGTTGAATACTGGCCGTTGAACGATGAGCAGCGCGCCATCGTTGAAATGGTCAAGGATTTTGCTACCAACGAGATCCGTCCCCGTGGCCGCGAAGTGGATGAGGCGGACACCGTCTCACCCGTGGACATTTTCCAGAAAGCCGCAGTGGTGGGCATTACCGATTTCATGATGCCGGAGGAATATGGCGGCGGCGGCTACACCGATGCTTTCACCCAGTGCCTGGTTCAGGAACAGCTGTGCTGGGGAGATCCCGGCATTGGCAACTTTGTCTGCTCCAACGGCTTCTTCGCTGACCCCATCCTGGCGCTCGGCAGCGAGGACCAGAAGAAGCAGTGGCTCACGCCCCTGTCCGGTCCTGATGCACCGTTTACTGCTCTGGCCACTACGGAACCGGGCTCCGGCTCTGACTCCGCCTCCATGGTGACCCGCGCTGACAAGGTTCAAGGCGGTTACTCCATCAACGGCCAGAAAGCGTGGATCTCCAACGCCGGCCTGGCAGATCAGTACGTGGTATTCGCCAAGACTGACCCCTCAGAGCGGTCCAAGGGTGTCACGGCGTTCCTCATGAAGAAGGACACGCCCGGCATTTCCTTCGGGGAGCCGATGAAGAAGATGGGCCAGCGCGCCATTGTGTGCCGCGAAATGTTCTTTGACAACGTCTTTGTTCCCGAAGAAGATCGCTTGGGCGAAGAAGGCCAGGGCTTCTACGGCCTCATGAAGACCTTCGATGTATCCCGTGTTGTCCTGGCAGCAGCGTCCTGCGGCGCCGCCCGTGCAGCGTATGAATACGCACTGGACTACGCCCGGACCCGCACTCAGTTCGGCAAGCCGATTATTGAACACCAGGCTGTGGCGTTCCGTCTGGCAGATATGGCCACCCGCATTGAATCGTCATGGTTGATGACGTTGCATGCAGCCCGTCAGCTCGATGCCGGTGAGGACGTCAATGGCCTGGCCGCCATGGCTAAACTGCAGGCCTCCGAAACCGCCATGTTCGTCACCTGGGCGGCCGTGCAGACCCTCGGTGGTTGGGGCTACTCCCGCGAGTACCCGGTTGAGCAGTGGATGCGTGATGTCAAGCTGGAGGAAATTGAGGAAGGCACCTCGGACATCATGCGCTTGGTGATCTCCCGCAACCTCTAGCATCACCAGCCAACGGCCTCACCCAGCAGGCCCACGCAACAGGTCCACCCATCAGGGATGAGAAGGAAGTACAACGTGAAGATTGCAGTGTTGGTGAAGCAGGTTCCAGACACCGGGGAGCAGCGCAACCTTGACCCCGTGCAGGGGAGCTTGGACCGCTCAGGGGAGAACTTGTTGGATGAGATCAACGAACGTGCCCTGGAAGTGGGGTTGAAGTATAAGGACGCCAACAAAGGTACCGAGGTGGTTGTTATCTCAATGGGCCCGGACACCCTGACTAAGGGCTTGCGTAAAGCCCTCTCCATGGGTGCCGACTATGCTCTTCACGTGTGTGATGCCAGCCTGGCCGGTGCGGATGCGGGACGGACGGCGGAAGTGCTCGCCGCCGCCCTGCGCCACACCGGCGCGGATCTGGTGTTGGCAGGCAACGAGTCAACGGATGGTCGCGGCGGTGTTGTGCCAGCCATGATTGCCGAGCGTTTGTCGCTGCCACTGATGAGTGCTGTAGACACCGTAGAAATTTCCGGCCAAGAAGTAATAGGGGAGCGCGGCACCGAAACAGGTTCAGTGCGGCTCAGCGCACCCTTCCCGGTCATGGTCTCGGTGACCGAACGCTGTGGCGAAGCCCGGTTCCCCAGTTTCAAGGGCATCATCACCGCCAAGCGCAAACCTCTGTCAGTGCTGGGTCTTGCTGAGCTGGGCCTTGCCGACTTGGGCTCACTGCCTTCTACCGGAACAGCGGCTTCCAGCATTGTGATCAGCACGGTGCGCACCCCAGCCCGGACTGCTGGCCGAATTGTTGTTGATGAAGGAAATGCCGGCACCGAATTGGCGGCGTTCCTGCGCTCCAGCCGTTTGATCTAGGACATAAGGACCATCATGAGAAATGTCTTGACACTTATTGAAACCACTGAAACCGGCGCATTGGGCACTACTACCGCAGGTCTGCTCGGAGCCGCAGCCAAGATTGGTACACCCGTGGCTGTTCTAGCCGTAGCTCCCGGCAGCGGCGCCAAACTGGCAGAACAGCTCGGTGCCTGGGGTGCTGAGACGGTATTCCTGGCTGAATCGCCGAACGTTGGCCAGCTTGTGGTGGCCGCGGATCTTGCCGCACTCACGGCAGCGGCTCAGGCCCTGAACCCGGTGGCCATTGTGGCCGCTAACTCCGTGGCCGGGCGCGATGCGGCCGCCCGGTTCGCGGCCCGCACCGGTGCAGGATTATTGGCGGACGTTGTTGATGTCCGTGTTGAGGGTGATTCAATCATTGGCACGCACTCCGTCCTGGGCGGTGACTACACGGTGGAAGCCACCGTGAGCGGCGGTGCTGCGGTTCTCACCGTCCGTCAGGGCGCCATTGAGGACAAGGCCCCGGCCGCCACCCCTACCGTGACTACCATTTCGCTAGATCCTGCCCAGGGACCGTCAGTGACAATCCTCTCAAGCACAGCAGCCACCACAGCCAGTGACCGTCCTGAACTGCGCGGCGCGGCCCGGGTAGTGGCTGGCGGACGCGGGCTGGGCTCCTCCGAGAACTTTGCCTTGGTAGGCCAACTCGCCGATGCGTTGGGCGCTGCCGTGGGAGCTTCCCGTGCGGCAGTGGATGCCGGCTATGTCCAACAGTCGGCGCAGGTGGGCCAGACCGGTGTGAGCGTTTCACCGCAGTTGTATATTGCCCTGTGTATTTCCGGGGCCATCCAACACCGGGCCGGTATGCAAACAGCCAAAACCATTGTGGCCGTGAATTCAGATGCTGATGCACCGATCTTTGAGGTTGCAGACTTTGGCATTGTGGGCGACGTCTTTACCGTGGTGCCTCAACTGATCTCCGCGCTGGAAGCACGCTCAGGCGCATGACGGCGCTGCAGAACAAGCCCTCCCGAGTAAAGAAAAAGGTGCGGCTGGCACTCACGGCAAGTGCCGCCGCTGTACTTCTGGTTTTGATGGTGCTCGGGGCGAAATGGCTCCGCGGCACTGAGGGGGTGCAAGACTTCCTGATTCAGTACACCGGGCATTCGGCGCTGCCAGCGGGTGCGCCTGTGGGGTTGCCGCCCTGGCTGGGGTGGCAGCACTTCCTGAACGGGTTCTTCCTGCTGCTCATTGTGCGCACCGGGTGGCAGGTGCGCACCACTACGCGGCCCGGCGCCTATTGGACGCGCAATAACAAGGGACTGATCAAAACCAAGGGGGCGCCGAAAAAGATCAGCCTTGACCTGTGGTTCCATCTGAGTTTGGATGCGCTGTGGGTGTTGAACGGGATTGTGTTCATGGTGTTGCTGTTTGCCACGAATCAGTGGATGCGGATTGTGCCCACCAGCTGGGATATTGTCCCGAACGCGGCCTCGGCCATGCTGCAATACGCGTCGTTCAACTGGCCGCTGGAATCCGGCTGGGTCAACTACAACGCGCTTCAGGTGCTGGCGTACTTTCTGACAGTGTTTGTGGCTGCGCCCTTGGCATTGATCTCCGGGCTGAGGATGTCCCCGGCCTGGCCAAAGAATACCGTCCGGCTAAATAAGGCCTTCCCCATTGAGGCGGCCCGGGCACTGCACCTACCCGTGATGCTTTACTTTGTAGCATTCGTGGCTGTGCATGTGACCTTGGTGCTGACCACCGGGGCATTGCACAACTTGAACCATATGTACGCAGGGCGAAATGACGGCAGTTGGCTCGGCGCAGGCATCTTTGCGGGCTCCCTTGCCGTTATGGTGGCTGCCTGGTTCATGGCGCGGCCGTTGTTTCTGCGGCCCATAGCCTCCCTCACTGGCAAAGTTAGCCGCTAGCAGGCCCACCGCGGGCCCGCGGTGGGCAGCCCGCCGCCCGCTTGCCGCAGGCGCAGCCCTCGGGCGGGCAGCCCACCGCCCGCTTGCCGCGGGCGCACCACCATAATGAAACTTCTACACGAAGGACACACGCAATGAACGCAGCAGCGATGAATGCCGAGAAAATTGTCATCCTCGAGGGCGCACGGACCCCCATTGGTAGTTTTGGTGGGGTTCTCAAGGATGTGCCAGCCCATGAGCTCGGTGCCGCCGCAGCCCGGGCGGCTATTCTGCGTTCGGGCATATCAGGGGAAGATATTTCCGAGGTGGTGATGGGCTGCATCGGGCAGGTGGGGGCCGATGCGTACAACGCACGCCGCGTGGCGCTGGCAGCTGGCCTTCCGGAGCGCACCCCGGCGTACACAGTGAACCGGTTGTGTGGCAGCGGGCTGCAGGCTATCTGGTCAGCAGCCATGCAAATGCAGTGGTCCGGAACAGACTTCACCCTGGCCGGTGGCAACGAGTCCATGACACGCATGCCGTTCTACGATTTCGCTGCCAGGGCCGGTAACCGGCTGGGGGACCGCACACTTGTGGATGGGACCGTTGCCATGTTGACTGACCCGTTCAGTAACATCCACATGGGTGTCACAGCGGAAAACGTGGCCCGCAAGTATGGCGTGTCCCGTGAGGATCAGGACGAATTTGCCCTTGAATCCCAGCGTCGGGCGGCAACACCAGCAGCACAAGCCGCCTTTGCCGAGGAGATCACTCCTGTGGAGGTGGGCGGACGCAGGCCGCACACGGTCACCTTGGATGAGCATCCCAAGCCAAACACCACCTTGGAGACACTCGCCGGGCTCCGTCCAGCCTTTGAAAAAGGTGGGACTGTCACCGCTGGCAATGCCTCAGGAATCAATGATGGCGGCGCAGCGGTGGTGCTGGCCCGTGCCGGTGCCGCACTGGAGCGCGGACTCCAGGGATTAGTCACTCTGGAAGCCGTCACCACGGCCGCCCTGGATCCATCCTTGATGGGGTATGCGCCCACCTTGGCTCTGCAGAAATTGTTCGCACAGACAGGAACAACTGCGGCTGATATTGACACGATCGAGCTCAACGAGGCCTTTGCCGCGCAGGCAGTTGCTGTTATGCGCGATGCCGGTTTGGACCCTGCCAAGACCAACCCTTACGGTGGCGCTATTGCCCTGGGCCACCCCGTAGGTGCCACGGGTGCCATGCTGAGCCTGCGTGTTGCCAAGGACTTGGTCCGGCGTGATCTGGAACTGGGTGTGGTCACCATGTGCATTGGCGGTGGACAGGCACTGGCAGCCTTGTTCCGCAGAGTTTCCTAGCCTCGCTGGGCCGGTCTTTGGCTGGTCTGTTGCGGCTGGTCTTCTTGTGGCTGGGCCAGAAGTTGCCAGTACGACGCCGTTGCTCGAGCATGACTTTCGGGGGACGGCGTCGTGTTTGGCTTAGAGAGCGCCGGGTTGCTGGGGCCCAGCCACAGCAGGCCGGTGCGCAGTGGCTCCGAGTTGACCCAAATTGCTCCGATCAGGCTTAGCAAGCTAAATCATCTCTTCTGGGGCCGATGGCTGACATACTGGGGAACGTGTTAGCCACTTCCTCAGTCACGGCAACCGTCAAGAAATCGCTTCGGCTGGACTTTTCCCAGTCCGATCCCGTAGTTGCGGGCCGAAATGCCCTGGGGATCGCCATTCCCTTGGTGGTGGGGGTGGCCATAGGAAGTATCCCGATTGCCGTTTTCGGTGCAGTCGGGGCCATGTTTGCCGCTTTCGCTGACAGGCCAGGAAGCTACCGGCTCAGGCTTTCCCGCATGGGCATGACCGCTCTGGCCGCTGGCATTGGCGGTGGACTGTCAGTTCTGGCTTCGCATTCCTGGCTGCTCTCGGTGTTGCTGATAGCTGTTTTTGCCTTTGTCAGTGGCATGCTGCTTTCGCTGGGACCCGTAGTGGCCCAAATCGGGATTGCCGGGACAGCCGTGGCCATTGTGCTCAACCGGTTCCAGTTGCCGGCATCTAGTGCCCTTGGGATAGCGGCGCTGGTGATTGCAGCCGGATTGCTGCAAAGCCTCTTGGCCATTGCCGGCTGGCCAGTGCACCGGCACGCGCCGGAAAGAGCCGCCTTGGGCGCGGTGTATGAGGCTCTGGCGAAGCGCACCCGCTCCCCGCACCCCCAGATGATGAAGCCGGGAGCCGAAGCCAAACTTGACGCTGCCAGGGCCACGATCACCGGTTTTGGGCACGGCCACGGCCCCAGTATGCAGGCTTATCGTGGCCTGGTTGACGAGGCTGAACGGATCCGGCTCGAAGTCATCGCCTTGGCCTATTGTCTCGAACGTTTTGAACGGGTTGACCGGACTACGCAGGCCAATGCCGTGCATACTCTCTTGGCAGCGGCTGGGACCGTGCTCGATGCTGTGGCTGAGTCCCTGTATAAGGGAAAAGTCTTTGACTCCTCTGTCATGGAGGGCGTTGACGAGGCTGTGGACGTGCTCCAAACAATTGTTGGAGATCACCCGGATTCGCCTACTGGCAGGTTTGCTTCCTTGCATGCCCGGGCCTTGGCCGGACAGTTGCGGGCCTGCGCACGCATGACCACGCCGGGGGCGGTAGAAGGGCGCATTGTTGAAGAGAAAGTGCGCATCGGTGGGATACGTGTAGCCGCGCAGGCCCCGTTCGATACGCTGCGGGCTAATCTGAATCCGAGCTCGGTGGTATTTAGGCACGCTGTCAGGCTTGCTGTGCTTGTATCGGCCACGGATGGCTTATCCCGCCTGCTGCCCAGTTCCGACAGAGGCTACTGGATCTCACTGATGGTATTGCTGTTGCTGCGTCCGGACTTTGCCAGCACTCTCCTGCGCACCAGCGCCCGGCTGGCAGGAACACTCATTGGCCTGGGGATTGGCACGGTGGCCACCTCTCTGGTGGGTACGGAGAACCACTATGCGCTGATAGCGCTGGTTGTGCTCTTTGTTTTCGGCGTCCGTGTCTCCGGATTGCCCAACGCGTTTTTCATGGCTATTTGGACGGCCGCCTATCTTGTGGCGCTGCTGGATTTGTCCGGCATTCCGGCCGGGGATGTGGCAGTGCCACGTTTGGTGGACACCGTCATAGCTGGCGCCTTGGCCGTGGCGGCTACCGTGGTGTGGCCCGCGTGGGAGCGCAGCTACCTACCAGCCCGGCTTGCCGAACTACTGGCCAGCTATGGGCGTTATCTGGTGGCGGTGAGCGATCCGGCCGCCCAAAAGTCAGAGATTGACGCCGCCCGAATCGCCGCCAGGTTGGCTCGGACCAATGCGCAGACTTCCCTGGACCGGACCCAGGCGGAGCCAGTGGATGGGCTCTCAGCTCAATATGTTGGCGAAGGTTTACTGGTCCAGAGCCACTTGTTCATCCAGGCCGCCATGGTGATAGACGCAGCCCGGCTCTCCGTCTCGGCGGCCAAGGGGCCGGTGGAGAAACTGCTGGCCCCGCTGGAGCCGTTCGTCAGTGACACCGCCACCACTCTGACGGCATGTCAGGATGCCGTCAGAGACGGAAAAACTCCCCGGGGGGCCGTCAATATGCGTGATTCCTATACCCGGCTAGCTGAGATCCTGCCGCCGGTTTCTTTGGAGTCAGGAGTTGTTCAGCCAGCCATCATGGATGCAACGGACAGGATTGCCAACTCGGTGGACACCATGGTGCACATACTGCGCGGGCAGGGTTCGCCCCGTACCGCTAAGAACTAGCTAGCGGACGGAGCGACGCCAAGAACCTGCGCCAGGCCGTGGGGGCAGATGCAATTGTGCCAGGCGCGCCCACTGACGTTTTGGTTCGTTCGGAGCGTCCTCGCTGCTGCCGGATTGCAGGGCTAGGACGACGGCGGTCACCGCGGCCAGCTCTTCATCGGTGGGGTTACCCCGGGTCACGTTGAGCAACGGTAACTGAACCGGGTTACTCTCAGGACTCTGATCAGCGGCCGTCACAGCGGGATGTTCCCATGCTTCTTTGCCGGCAGGCTGGCCCGCTTATCACGCAGTGCGCGCAATCCCTTGATGAGCTGAAGACGCGTGTCTGAGGGTGCAATAACAGCATCAACGTAACCAAGCTCCGCGGCCTGGTAAGGGTTGAGCAACTCGTCTTCGTAGTTCCGGACAATTTCCGCACGGCGGGCTTCAACATCGCCGCCCTCAGCCTCGACTGCTGCGAGATCGCGACGGTACAGGATGTTCACTGCACCTTGGGCGCCCATGACACCAATCTGGGCAGTGGGCCAAGCCAGGTTCAAATCGGCGCCGAGCTTCTTTGAACCCATCACAATGTAGGCTCCACCGTAGGCCTTGCGGGTGATGACTGTCAGCTTCGGCACAGTCGCTTCGGCATAGGCATAGAGCAGTTTGGCGCCGCGGCGGATGATGCCCTGGAATTCTTGGTCCTTGCCAGGCAGGAAACCGGGAACGTCCACCAGCGTGATGATCGGAATGTTGAAGGCGTCGCAGTTGCGCACAAAGCGTGCTGCCTTCTCGGAGGCATTGATATCCAAAGTGCCAGCGAATTGCATGGGCTGATTGGCGACGATGCCCACGGTGTGGCCCTCAATGCGGCCGTATCCAATGATGACGTTGGGTGCGTAGAGTGCCTGCATCTCAAGGAAGTGACCGTCATCGAGAATCGATTCGATCACCGTGAGCATGCTGTACGGCTGGTTTGCTGAATCGGGGATCAAAGCATCAAGAGCGAGATCGTCGTCGTTGAGTTCCAGCTCCTGCTCGTGCTCCGTGACGGGCGCCTCGGCGAGGTTGTTGGAGGGCAGGAAGTCAAGGAGCTCCCGGACAAACTCAATGGCGTCAGCCTCATCCGTAGCCAAGTAGGTGGAGGTTCCCGTGGTGGCGTTGTGCTGGCGGGCCCCGCCAAGCGTCTCCATATCCACATCCTCACCTGTGACGGTCTTGATGACATCGGGTCCGGTGATGAACATATGCGAAGTCTTATCCACCATGACCACGTAATCGGTCAGGGCGGGGGAGTACGCCGCGCCGCCAGCACAGGGGCCCATGATGAGGGAAATCTGAGGGACAACACCTGATGCGTGCACGTTATTGCGGAAGATGTCCGCGAACATTGCCAGTGAGGCTACGCCTTCCTGGATACGGGCACCGCCGCCGTCATTGATGCCCACCACAGGGCAGCCGTTACGTATGGCAAATTCCTGCACCTTGACGATCTTCTCGCCGTTGACCTTGCTCAAGGAGCCGCCGTAGACGCTGAAGTCTTGGCTATAGATGGCCACTAGGCGGCCGTCCACTGTGCCGTAACCGGAGACCACGCCGTCACCCAACGGCGTCTTCTTCTCCATGCCGAACGCTGTGGAACGGTGGATGGCCAGGGCGTCGAATTCTACGAAGGATTCAGGATCAACCAGCAGATCAATGCGCTCGCGGGCGGTGTTGCGCCCCTTGGCGTGCTGTTTCTCAACGGCTGCTAAACCGGAAGGCATTTCAGCCTGAGTCATCCGGTCACGGAAATCGGCAATCTTGCCTGCTGTTGTCGATAGATCGTGGCTCATTGATACTCCGGCTCAATAGTGTGGATGCTTGCAGACCTTCATAGGAACTGCACAAAACGGCAAACTCTACTGACAGTCTAATAACGAAATCTTCGCCTGCATGTGTAGGAACCCTACAAAGTCGGCCGAAAAGAATCTGGCGTTGTGGAACAGTTGTTGTCTTTTGATCTAGTTGGTGTTTTTTGGGAGGCCGTGGTGGTAGTTGTTGCGGCGTTTGGTTTGGGTGGGGTCGATGGTGAAGGGGGGTGTGTACCAGGGTGTGCCGTTGATGAGTTGTAGTTGCCATTGGCTGTGGTGGAGGAGGGTGTGGTGGTGTTGGCAGAGGAGGGTGGCGTTGTTGAGGTTGGTGGGGCCGCCGTCTTGCCAGGGAGTGATGTGGTGGGCTTCGCACCAGGTGGCGGGGCTGGTGCAGTCGGGGAAGGTGCAGCCGAGATCGCGGGCGTAGAGGGCTTTGCGTTGGGTGGGGGTGAAAAGGCGTTGGGTGCGGCCTAGGTTGATGATGTTTTGGCCGGTGCTGTAGGTGATGGTGGTGATCTCAGGGTCACAGAGGGTTTGTGCGAAGAGGTTCAGCGGCATGGGGCCGCTATGGGTGGTGTAGATAGTGCCGGTGCCGGTGGCGGTGTTGTTGCGGAGTTCTGCTTCGGTGCAGCTGAGGATGAGTTGGGTTTTCAGGCCGCCGTTGAGGGGGAGTTTTCCAGTGCGGGCAGCGAGTTTGACGCAGGAGATGAGTCCGGCGAGGAGTTTTTGTCCGTAGGTGCGGGTGTCTTTCACGGCCGGGTCGGTGCTGTTCGGGTCGATGGAATCTAGCCCTTCGAAGGGTTCATTGCTGCCCGGGGCTGGGACGTTGATGCCGTAAAGCTGATGAGGCCACGGCACTGTTTCCTCAGCATCCACTGGATCCGCAGGGTCCGCAGCATCCGCAGGGTCCGCAGCATTCACTGGGTCCGCTGCTTGTACTGGATCCTCTGTTGCGGCTGGGGCGAACCAGAACCAGGTATCGCCGTCGAAGACGGGGGCGATGGCGTTCTCGGGGGCTTGTGGTGGCCGTGGTGGTATTTCCCCGGGTTCTAGCTTGCGTCACCATCCGTTACTCAGAGGTGGTGGTGTGACTCTGGCCGGTTCTGGTTCCGTGGTTTTCGTCAGCGTTGGCGGGTCAGATAATTCCGGTGGCTCGGGTGGCTCTGGCTCTGGTGGGTTGGGGGTGGTGAACTGGGCGGAGAGATCGCGTAGTTGTTCTAGAAGTGAGCTTTGCCCAGCACATTCTTGGTTCCGGGTGGTGTCGGTCCCGCCGCTGGTGTCTGTGCCGTCATCTTGGTCGGTGCCGTCTTCTTGGTCTGGGTCGTTGGTGTTGATGGTGTTGGGGTTGGTGTGTTTGTTGGGGTTGGTGGCGAAGCTGATCAGGGCGAAGAGTTGTTCGTATTGTTCGATGGTGCAAGCGCCGTAGAGGGAGACGAGTCCGCGGCGGGGTTGGCGGAAGAACAGGCCTTGTTTGGCGATGAGGTCTGAGGTGCTGGGTTTATTGCCGTCGGGGTCTAGGTGACTCATGATCTGGTTGCCTACGGCACGGATGAAATCGGGGCCTTGGAGTTGGGCGGTAGAGACGAGTGCTTCTTCAACCTCGGTGGCTTCTTCGGTGCTGATACGCGCGTTTTTAGCCAGCCGGGAGGCTTCATCGAGGTAATGGGCTACGGTAAGGGCACGTTCTTGAGAGAGGGAGCCGTTGAAGAATGCTGTTGCTAGGCCTGTGTAAGCGGTAGGGGCTGTGGTACCGGTAATGGGGTCGGTGATGGGGAGGACTTCTTTAGCCAGGCGGATGCGCCGGTTCGCTTCGGAGGTGCTTAGTTGCAGAGATTGCACTAAGAGGTTGGTGCCTCCTCGGGCTCCGGTCTCTGCGTAGCGCCCTGCATGGACTCGTTCGTTGAGTTCACCAGCGGCTTGTACTGCTAGGGCTTGGCCAAAGCGTAGGAGTTGCTCAAGGTCTTGAGCCCACCGAACACATTCCACATCAGTGAACAGCCCGAGATCCAGACCCACACTGACCTCCCGGCCCAGAACAGGGCCAGGATCCTGTGAAGGGCCAGCGCTGCTAGAACAGGCAGTGGGCGCAGCAGGCTCGCCCACCGTGTTAGCACCAGTGGGCTCGGTGGTGGTGGATAGTGCGTGGGCGAGGTTGAGAAGTTGATGAACGTGGTCACCAACTCGTAAAGCCCCTGAAAGGGATCCCGGATTGACCGGGTTCCCCCTTGCTGTATCCATACATCTATTCTATTAGCAGGCACTGACATAGAACATGAGACCAAGCACATCCGTGGACCACCACATCACCAACACCCCTGTGGAGGAAACAACACCGCCACCACGGCCGTCGAGATCCGGAAAGCGGACCACTGACTGCCGAAACGGACTGGAAACCCGTGGGAAATGGCCATTCTCCACCTGTGGAGTGATGCATCAGCCTTGAGGCCTGACTAAGATTGGAACCATGACTGGCACAGCCACAACACCTGAACAGAATGGTCCTGGGCGACCCCAAACGGATGTGCCGCAAGCTGATTTTGTTCTAGACAGGAACCAGCTCAAGGCTGCCCTTCTGAGCCCGCAGGGAGGCTTTGCCCGCGTTGATGTAGTGGAATCCGCAGGCTCAACCAACACTGACTTGGCTGCGAATGCTGCTGACACGCAACAATTTTGGCCTGACCTCAGCGTCCTGATCGCCAATGCTCAACCGGCCGGCAAGGGGCGTCTGGGGAGGACCTGGGAGGCGCCAGCGGGTACTGCCATGATTTCTAGCGTGCTGGTATGGCCTGGGGAGCAGTGCGTAAGCAACGGTTCGGGAACTTCCTTCGCGCCCACAGGTTATGGCTGGCTCTCGATCCTTGCCGCAGTGGCGTTGTGTCAGGCATTGCGTACAGAAACAGGTGTCTTGGCCACGCTGAAATGGCCCAATGACGTGGTGGTGAACTCACGGAAACTGGCGGGAATCCTGGCCCAAGTTGTCCCGGGAACCCCAGCTGCGCAGGCTGTCCCGGGGACTGCGGCGGCCGCACTCACCCCGGTGGGGCCCGGCGTCGTGGTTGGGGTTGGTGTCAACGTCAGTGCCCGCGAGGAGGATCTGCCAACAGATCGTGCCACATCATTGTTGGTGGAGGGCGTCCCGGCGCCGGGCCTTGATAGGAATAAGCTCCTTCCTGCGTACTTGAACAATTTTGCGGCGCTGTACCAAGCGTTTGCGGCTGTTGGTGGGGATGCCCAGTTACCTCTCGCGGGGGGAGTCAGTGCGCTGGCGCTTGCTAAGTCTCTGATGAGTACGCTGGGACAGCAAGTGCGGGCCGAGCTGCCCGGCGGCACCATGCTCTATGGCACAGCCATTGACGTCAATGCTGACGGCAGTTTGCGGCTCCGGGATAAGCAAGGAACGCAGCACACGGTCAGTGCTGGCGACGTGCTGCACCTTCGCCGTACCGGATCCGATGGTGCGATCGGCTATGCGTAAGTTACTGCTGGAACATGAGCAGGTGCACATCTCCAACCGTCCCCATTCACGAATACTTTTATGGCCCATCTCCGTGGGCCTGATGGCCGTCATGGTGGGTTCGGCGGCCTTGGAAAAGCTGCAACCTCACACCTTCTCCGAATGGGCTCCAGGGGCTGAGCCGCTCCGTGAGCCGCTGATGGTTTGTGTGGTGGTTTTGGTAGTGTTGGTGTGGCTTTTCTATCCGCTTCGGCGGGTACTGCGGTGGACTGGGACAAAATATGTTCTGACCAACCAAAGGCTGCTGGTACGTAAAGGCCTCATGGGCAGGCGTTTTCAAGTACGCGCCTTGACCCAGATCAAGGAACTGCGTCCGGTGCAGAATTGGCGCCAAAGAATGGTCGGTTCGGGTGACTTGGAACTTCTCATGCACCCCGACACCGTAGTGGTTATACCCGAAATTCCGCACTGGAATGAATTTATTAAAGATGCCCAACAATTTTGGGCTACGGAGTTCCGAGAGCCCATGCAGCAAACACCCCGGGAACGGGACTACGCTGGTGTGGTTGGGATGAGCGAAAAGGAGCAGCGCAAGCTTGGAAGAGACCATTGATCCACCCGAGCCGCTGTTGCCGCCTGCCTCGCACAATCAAACCAAGGCACTGGAAACACAACTCTTGGGCGGCGAACGGACGCTCAGGCGCCGTGAAGTTGCCGCCGGAGTTGGCGTTTCACTATTGTCGGCACGCAAAATATGGCGTGCCATGGGTTTCCCCAACATTGGGGACGAGGATATGGCCTTCACTCCGCGTGACCAGGAAGCCCTGCAAATAGTTGTCACCATGGTCCGTGAGGGGCTATTAACAGAAGAAACCGCCATTTCAGTCACCCGCTCCATCGGTCAGATGACTGACAGGATGGCTGTTTGGCAGATTGAGGCTCTCGTGGAGGACCTCGTGGTGGAACATGGTGTTAGTGACGCCGAAGCTCGGCGCGCGGTGGTTTCCGAGCTCCCCAATCTCATTGCGCCCCTTGAAGAACTGTTGATTTATTCCTACCGGCGCCAGCTCAACGCTGGCGTCCAGCGCCTAGCGGTGCGCGCTGAAGAAGGCCTCGCGTCCAGTGAATTGGGGCGCGACGGCGATGAGGACGACGCGCCGCTGCCCCTGGCACGCGCCGTGGGCTTCGCAGATCTGGTCAGCTACACCTCCCTGTCACGGCGCATGAATGAAAAGACCCTGGCACGCCTGGTCCAGCGCTTTGAAAATGTTTGCGCCGAGATTATCAGCGTGGGCGGTGGCCGCTTGGTCAAAACCATCGGTGATGAAGTCCTCTTTAACTGTGAAACACCGGTGGCCGGTGCCCAGATTTCCTTGTCACTGGCAGAAGCCATGGCAGCGGATGACTTCCTGCCCGAAGCCCGTGTGGCCATGGTCTGGGGACGGGTGCTCTCCCGCTTGGGTGATATTTACGGACCCACCGTTAACCTGGCCGCCCGGCTGACCTCCTTGGCCGAACCTGGGACAGTGCTCATTGACTCAGTGACAGCCTCGGCACTAACTAATGACGACCGCTTTGTGCTGACCCAGCTGCCGGTTGAAAACGTGCGCGGCTTTGGCGAGATTGCCCCTGTATTGCTGGGACGGGGCAAAGGCCAAGGCTTGGTAGTGGACTAAAAAGGTCTGGTAGTGGACTAGTAAAGCAATTTCTGCGGGTATGCCAATCAACTGGAAGAATCCGGTAGTCTAACAGTGGCATTTTGTGGGCACTTTGGGCCGCAAAAATGGTTGTACCCCATTCCCCACTGCAGAGGGGCAGCAAAGGCTAGTCATGGCATTAACAGACATATTCAAGCGCACCGGCAACAAAAAACAATTCTTTGGAGCGTCAGCGGCCGTATTAACGGCCGCTGCTGTTGTGACAGGTGCCATTGTGTACCCGGGATTCACTACGGCTGATGTTGATCTCAATGATGGCAGCGTGTGGGTAACTAACCGTGCTGAAGGCTTGGTAGGTCACCTCAATGACCAATCGAAGGTCCTTGACGGTGGTTTTGCTGCTACCTCCACCACTTTCGATGTGGTGCAAGATGGTGGCAACGTGTTCATGAGTGGCGAGGGCGGCAACCTCCTGAACCCTGTGAACGTGCCGATGATGGCGATGTCCTCCGAGACGGACCTGGGCGGGTCCAAGCAAGTGTCACAGGGTACCAATATTGTCTCGTTGACGGATTCTGGTGCGGGTAAGGTGTGGGCTCTGGCTAATGAGGCGGTGCCTGGTTTTAGTCAAAAGACCACAGCGCCCATCCTGACCAAGTTGGGTAGTGCTGTTTCTGTGACGGCGCCTGATGAAACCATTTTTACGGTGGATGGTGAGGCTGGCGAGCTAATCACCACCACCATGAACGAATCCGGCAAGGTTGCCTCCCAGGATCGGGTGAAAGTTGAGGGGCTGGCTGGCACGGGCGAGAAACAAATCACTGTGGCAGGGGGCAAAGCTGTTGTCTTTTCCCCCGAATCTCAGACCTTGTTCCTGCCGGACGGCAAACGCGTAACCATCCCCGATTCCAAGAGCGCCGTGCTGGCTCAGCCCACTGTTGACGGGAATTTTGTGGCGCTGCAAACGGCCACAGCGTTGTTCACACAGCCCTTGGACGGTTCTGCGGCGAAGGTACTGGAACTGGGGACCACGGCTAAGGCTGTGGCGCCCGTGGTGCAGAACGGCTGTGTTCATGCTGCCTGGTCCGGCGCCAACAAGTACGTACTCGCGTGCAACGGTGCTGGCAAGTTGGTGGAGATTCCCAAGGCTTCGGCAAAGTCTGAGTTTGTGTTCCGGAAGAACCGTGACGTGGTGGTTCTCAACGATGTGAACACCGGTAACGTCTGGCTGGTCAACCAGAACATGCTGCTGGTCAATAACTGGGATGATCTAAAAACCGATTTGAAAAAGGCAGACAACGCGGACAAGGAATCTGCTGACCCCAACGTGGTAAATACCTTGCCGGACAGGACAAAGCCGAACCGTCCCCCGGAAGCTGCCCCAGACTCCTTTGGGGTGCGGGCGGGCAAGACCACTATTTTGCCGGTGCTCTTCAATGACTCCGATCCCGACGGTGACGTACTGACTGTGGAGCCTCCCACAACTGACCCCGAGATTGGTGCACTCCAGTCCATTTACGATGGCACTGGGTTGCAGATCAACGTTCCCGAGAATGCCACTGGCGCAGGCACGTTCAGCTACACAGCCAATGATGGCCGTGCAGGAACCGCTCAGGGGTCCGTTAATATACGCGTGGTGCCCGAGAGTGAAAACTCCCCGCCCAACACCATGCGCACCACCACGTTGGTGATAGAACAAGGCCAGACCATGAAGCAAAACGTGCTGACGGACTGGATAGACCCTGATGGGGATGACATCTTCTTGAACAGTGCCGTCTCCGATGATGACTCCGCTGCCATCAAGACCACGCCCGACGGCGAACTGAGCTACACCGACGATGGTGAAGGCATCGGCATGAAGACCATGACGGTGACCGTCTCCGATGGCCAGGACGTCACCGAGAAGCAGCTCAAGGTCAACGTCAAAGCTGCGGGGGGAGTGCCTCCTGTGGCGAATGCAGACCATGTCCGCGCAGTAGTTGGCCAGCCGGTAGTGTTGGCGCCGCTAAAGAATGATCAGGATCCGGCAGGTGGAAAGCTCCGGCTCGCCAGTATCTCCCGCCCACCGAACACCACAGTGTCAGAAATTGCTGACAACGGCACAGTAACCTTCACCTCGAACACGCCGAAGGAAGAGTATCTGGAATACCAGGTGACCAATGGGCCCCAGAGCGCCACCGGTCTGATCCGGGTGGATGTGGTGGAAGCTGACCGCCAAGGGTTGCCTATAGCTGTTACGGACTTGGTGATGCTGCCTTCAGGTGGTTCGGCACTGGTTGATGTCTTGGGCAACGATTCAGATCCTGCCGGGGGAGTACTGGTGATTCAATCAGTGGAACTACCGGCAGGTTCCCCTGTTTCAGCAACCATCATTGACCGCAGCATCATCAAAATCAATGACTTGCGCGGTCTGCGTGACAAGATGAGCCTTGAATACACCATCTCCAATGGTGCCGGCAGCGCCACCGGAGAGATCTCTGTGGTCAGGATCCCGGCACCCGATAAAATCCAGCCCCCACGGGTTGAACCCGATACTGCGATGGTGCGCGTGGGTGACGTAGTAAGCATCCCTGTCTTGGCCAATGACAGTGATCCCAATGGTGAGGTGCTCAAAGAACCCGTAGTAGATGAGGTGCCTGCCGCGGAATACGGGAAGTTGTTCGCGGATCAGAACCAGCTGCGTTTCATTGCCGGTGCCACACCGAAAACAGTCCAAGGCGTGTATAAGGTGGCCAACAGCTCCGGCCAGTTCAATTCAGCGCCAGTGACCATCACCATTGTGGCACCTGACCCGGAACGTAACCTCCCGCCAGCCCCGAAGAACCTGACAGGCCGTGTCATTGCCGGGGATCAAGTGCGCATTGCCGTGCCGCTGAACGCCATAGACCCCGAGGGTGATTCCGTGGAACTGGTAGGTATTGACCAGGGCCCGGCACTGGGCACCGCAGAGACCGGCAACGGCTACATTTTCTACACGGCAGCCGGTAGTTCTGCTGGCACTGACACCTTCACATACCGGGTTCGGGACAGGCTCGGGGCCGAGGCGGTAGCCCGTGTGGATGTGGGTGTGGCGCCGCCACTGGCACTGAACCACCCGCCCTTCACTGAGGATGATTACATTACAATGCGTCCGGGCCGGAAGGTCTCCTTGGATGTTCTTCTCAACGATTCCGATCCCGACGGCGGCCAGCTGGGCCTGGTCAAGGGTGGTTTCCAAGGCCCCGAAGAGATGTTTCCCGAGATCACCGATCATGGCAAGGTGCTGGTGAGAGCGCCGAAGGAAACCGGCATTGCCACCATGATGTACACGGTTGCTGACAAGTTTGGGGCCAAAGCTACCGGCAATATCCGTATGACGGTCACCCCTGATGCCGCGTTGAAGGCACCCATCGCCCGGGATGACCGGGTCACGGTGAAGCAAATGCTGGGCAAAAACACGGTAGATGTTCCCGTGCTGGAAAATGACGCTGATCCGGACGGTGTCACAGAAGATCTGAAGCTGAGCATTCAACCGGTCAAGGGCATTGTGACCGAATCCGCCACTGTCACCAGCAATGGTGCAGTGCGCGTTGAACTGGGTCCGCAGGAACAGATGATTCCCTACACCATCACGGATCAAGATGGTTTGCAGGCCACCGCCGTGATTTGGGTGCCTGGCATGGACAAGCAGTACCCGGTCCTGAAAAACAATAAGGTCATCCGCATGACGGCGGGTGCGAGTGCCACCATGATGCTCTCCGACTACGTCCAGGTGCGGGAGGGCCGCACGCCACGCCTGAGTGAGGCCGCCAAAATTTCCTTGGTCGGTGCCAGTAATGACAAGGTCATTACCGGTGACGGTGCGGGAATCAACTACGCCTCAGATATTAAGTTCTATGGCCCCGGTTCCATCACCTTCGAGGTCACCGACGGCTCGGGCCCGGATGATCCCGAGGGCCTGAAATCAACGCTGACAGTGATGACTTTGGTAGACCCTGCACCGGCCAGCACCAAGGAAAAAAAGAAGAACACCCCGCCCACTTTCACGGGGGCTTCTCTAGATGTGCCCCAACAAGAGAGTGTGAAGCTCGACGTCGGCCCGCTCGCCTTTGATGTTGATCCCGGCGATCAGCAGAAATTCAAGTTCGCACTAGGGGAGAACAAGCCGGGCAACTTTGAGGTTGGCTTATCCGGAACTGTCCTGACCATCACCCAGCGAGACGGCACCAAGGTGGGCGAGCAAGGCACAATGACGCTCTCTGTCACTGATGGGACCAACGCGCCGGTGACGGCGGATGTAGTGTTGCGTGCGACGTCGTCCGCCAAGCCCCTACCGGTGGCCAACGAGGATCTTGTTGTGGACGCCCATGCCGGCCAGGCCGAGGTGGTCAATGTGCTGGCTAATGACGTCAACCCGTTCCCGGACACGCCGCTGCGCGTGGTGGACACCATGACGGAAACCGGTTCTGCCGGCGTGACAGTCACGCACACGGATGGGGCCGTCACGGTCAATAGCGATCAAGACTACAAGGGCACCGTGGTGGTGCGTTACGTGGTGGAGGACAAAACTAAGGATCAGGCGCGGCACGCAACTGGCCGCATCAAAATCACTATCAAGGGCAGGCCGGACGCACCCACAAAACCTCAGGTTTTGGAGGAGAAGGACCAGGCCGTGTTGCTTACTTGGGATCCGCCAGCAGATAACGGCTCACCCATCACCAAGTACACGGTGGCCTGGGCAGGCGGTTCGCAAGATTGTGGAACTAACACGTGCACCATCACGGGACTGGATAACGCTACGGGCTACAAATTCACGGTGACCGCCACCAACGCGGTGGCGCAATCGCCGGCGTCGCCGGCGTCCGTCACTGCCACTCCGGACCGTAAACCGGATGCACCGGCTGCCCCCACCACCACATTTGGTGACAAGGCAGTGACCGTGGATTGGGTGACTCCAGTGGGTAAATCTCTGCTGTCACTAAATTCACTGTGGAGATTTCCCCGGTACCGGCCGGGCAGAACGGCCAGCGGACGGGGCTCACAGGCAATTCCGTCACCTGGGACGGTTTGGCGAATGGGACCGGGTACCAATTCCGGGTCCAAGCCATTAACAATGCGCCCAAACCCTCTGACTGGGGGCCGTACTCGGCATCCGTGGTTCCGGCCGGTGTGCCGGACGCGCCTGCCGCACCCACGGTTACTGTTTTGGATAAAGTTGGCAATCAAAACCAGATTTCGGTGCAGTGGAATGAGCCGTTCATCAATGGCGCGGCCATCAGCAAATACACTCTGACCCAGTCCGGCGGAGGGGACGGCGTGAGAACCTACACGCCCACCGGTACCAGCCAGACCGTCACAGTGGGTAACTCCACAGCGCCCTACATCTTCACCGTGACCGCCACCAACAAGGCAGGAACAAGTTCCTCGAGCCCTGCCTCGGCACCGCAGCGCGCTGTTGGGAAGGTAGCTATCATGGCAGCGCCGGAAATCGCGGTGGCCAATCAGAATGCGGCCGGTGGGCAAGTCACGGTGACCTACACCCCTCTCGATGACACACAGCGCAATGGTTTTGCCGCTAATGAGGTCACCTATTGTGTGACACTTTCCACCATGGGTGAAACATGTGGTATGGCGTCCGGGGCGGTCTTGGCAAGTACCAACGGCAAGGAAGTCTCTGCCACGGTCCGCGCCGAGGCAGCGGCGGGAGGGTTGAGCTCTGTGGGCGATGCCTCAAAGGCATCACTGGGAGTCACACCGCACGGAGTGCCGGGTGCTGCCGGTGTGGGTGGGAGCAACGGTGGAGAGGACTCCCAAAGTGTGTCCTATTCGTGGTCCTATCCCGGCGGGGCAGTGGACGCGGCCTCCGTCGAAGTGAAAGTGGGCTCCGGCGGCTGGAGCGCCAAATCCGGCAACGGTAGCACCACATATGATACTGGCGGGTACAACACCTCAGTGACTATTTCGGTTCGTGCCAAAAACTCCATTGGCACCTACGGTCCCGTAGCCTCGAAGACCGTGACAAGTGGCCCCAAGAAGCCAACGCCGCCGGTCACCGAAGTTCGGGTCAAAGCCGGGGACTGGCACTCCTGCACCATGGGGCCCAGCGGGGGAGGAGTATTCAAGACCAACCCTGTTCGCTGTGATGGAGTTGAATCCCCAGGTGGGAATGTGAACCTTGGTGGCAACTGGCTGGACTACGCTGACGGCTGGGTCACGGTAACGGGCTGCCATAGCAACTGGTATGTCATGAGCAGCGGACCAGTCTCCGGACGTTGGGTCCGTAGCGACACCGTGGATGTACGCGACCGTAACGGTGGCAACATCCGCTGCTAGCTGGGGTGTTGTAGCTGCGGCATTGGGGAGCGCTCCTGTGAGGGGGAGAGCTCCCCATTGCCCTTGCTGGTGCGGTGTTGGATGCTGGCATTGGTACAGTTACGGCGGATGGGCCAGGAGTTAGTCCATTCGGCATATAATGTTGTTCTTGTGCCCCGTGCGCTGGAATCCGGCAAGGACGCGGCACACAGCAGTACCCACAGTAGCTATTTATTGGAGTCTGGCACATGGCATTGCAGTCACTCACAGGACGTTCACTGCGAAAAAAAGAGATCTTGGGGATCTCCGGAACACTTGTAGTGGTTGCGTCCCTGGTGACGGGAGCCATTGTGTACCCCGGATTTACCACGGCTGATGTTGATCTTAACGATGGCAGCGTGTGGGTGACTAACCGTGCTGAGGGCTTGGTAGGCCACCTCAATGACCAATCGAAGGTCCTCGATGGTGGTTTTGCCGCTACCTCCACCACTTTTGATGTGGTGCAGGATGCCGGGAATGTGTTCATGAGTGGCGACGGTGGCACTTTGTTGAATCCTGTCAGCGTGCCCATGATGGCGATGGCTTCCGAGACTGATTTGGGTGGTGGCAAACAAGTTTCCCAAGGTACCAATATTATCTCGTTGACGGATTCTGGTGCGGGCAAGGTGTGGGCCCTCAGTAATGGGGAGGTGCCTGGTTTTAGTGAAAAGACCACGGCGCCCATTGTGAGCAAGTTGGGTAGTGCTGTTTCCGTGACGGCGCCCGATGACACCATTTTCACGGTGGATGGTGGGGCTGGCGAGCTGATTACCACCACCTTGACCGACGCCGGGAAGGTTGCCTCCCAGGAGCGGGTGAAAGTTGAGGGGCTCGCCGGTAAGTCTGACGTTCAGCTCACTGTTGCCGGGGGGAAGCCGGTTGCTTTTTCCGCTGAGTCCGGGACTGTCTTTTTACCTGGCGGCAAGAGTGTGAAGATCCCCGATGCACAGGGTGCCTTGCTGGCTCAGCCCACTGCTGACGGGAATTTTGTGGCAGTGGAAACGGCCACGGCATTGTTCACACAGCCCTTGGACGGTTCTGCGGCGAAGGTGCTGGAACTGGGGACCACGGGTAAGGCTGTTGCTCCCGTAGTGCAGAACGGCTGTGTTCATGCTGCCTGGTCCGGGGCTAACAAGTATGCGCTCTCTTGTGACGGTGCCGGAGAGTTGATTGATATTCCCAAGGCTTCGGCAAAGTCTGAGTTTGTGTTCCGGAAGAACCGTGACGTGGTGGTTCTCAACGATGTCAATACCGGCAATGTGTGGCTGGTCAACCAGAACATGCTTCTGGTGAATAACTGGGATGATCTAAAAACTGATTTGAAGAAGGCAGATAACGCTGAGAAGGAATCTGCTGATCCCAACGTGGTGAACACGTTGCCGGATAGGACAAAGCCGAACCGTCCTCCGGAAGCTGCCCCTGACTCCTTTGGGGTGCGCGCGGGTAAGACCACTATTTTGCCGGTGCTCTTTAACGACTCCGATCCTGATGGTGACGTGCTCACCGCCGAGCCTCCTGCCACTGACCCCGAGGTAGGCGGCGTCCAGTCCATTTACGGTGGTACCGGATTGCAGATCAAGGTTCCCGAAGGCGCAGCTGGCGCAGGGACCTTCATGTACACCGCCAATGATGGCCGGAAGGGAACTGCTCAGGGCTCCGTGAACGTCCGCGTGGTGCCTGAGAGTGAAAACTCCCCACCCAAGGCCATGCGTGACTCCACCATGGTGGTAGAACAAGGCCAGACCATGAAGCAAAACGTGCTGGCAGACTGGATTGACCCTGATGGGGATGACATCTTCTTGACTGGAGCAGTCTCGGATGATGAGTCCGCGGTCATTAAGACCACCCCGGATGGGCAACTTAGCTACAAGGATGATGGCGAGAACGCCGGGCTGAAGACCATGACCATCACGGTTTCCGATGGCCAGGACAGCACCGAGAAGAAAATCAAGGTCAACGTCAAACCTGGCGGTACGGTTCCCCCGGTAGCCAATGCGGACTTCTTCCGAGCTGTGGTCAACCAGCCCATCGCGCTGGCCCCATTACGCAACGATCAGGACCCTTCGGGCGGTAAATTGCGTCTGGCCAGCGTGTCCAAGGTACCCAACGCCACTATCTCCAAAATCGCGGACAACGGCACGGTCACCTTTACGGCCAGCTCACCTGGAGAGGTGTACCTGGAATATCAGGTAACCAACGGACCCATGAGCGCCACCGGCCTGATCCGTGTTGATGTTGTTCCCGAAAACACCAAGGGCTTACCCGTGGCTGTGAAGGATCTGGCCATGCTGCCAGCCGGAGGATCAGTTTTGGTGGATGTGCTGGGCAATGACGAGGACCCGGCGGGAGGAGTCCTGGTGATCCAGTCCGTGGATGTCCCGGCCGGCTCACCTGTTTCCGCAACCATCATTGAACGCAATGTCATCAAGCTCAGCGATGTCCGCGGACTCACTGGCGCTATGAGCATTAAGTACACCATCTCCAACGGCACCGGCAGCTCCGTGGGAGAGGTTGCGATCATCCGGATTCCCGCAGCAGATAAGTTACTGGCGCCCCGCGCAGAAGCTGACACTGCCACGGTGCGTGTAGGGGATGTGGTGAGTATTCCCGTCCTTCTCAATGACACCGATCCCAACGGTGAAGTACTCAAGGAACCGCTGGTGACAGAAGCCGGCAACGCTGACATGGGTAAGTTGTTCTCGGACCAAAACCAGCTACGTTTCATTGCCGGGATGACGCCAGGAAAGCTCAGCGGCGTATACAAGGTGAGCAATAGCTCGGGTCAGTCAAACTCGGCGCAAGTGACCGTCACCATTGTGGCTGCAGATCCCGAACACAATCTACCGCCTGCTCCGAAGAACCTCACTGGCCGCGTGATTGCAGGGGACCAGATCCGTATCCCTGTGACCCTGAACGGCATTGACCCCGAGGGTGACTCAGTAGAGCTGGTGGGCATTGACAAGGCGCCCTCACTAGGCACGGCGGAAACCGGCAACGGCTACATTTTTTACACAGCGGGCGGAAACTCTGCCGGCACTGATACCTTCAGCTACCGGGTTCGGGACCGGCTCGGCGCCGAAGCCATTGCCCGCGTGGATGTGGGTGTGGCCCCGCCACTTGCACTGAACCACCCGCCCGTCACCGAGGATGATTACATTACGATGCGTCCGGGCCGGAAAGTATCCCTGGATGTTCTTCTGAACGATTCCGACCCCGACGGTGGCCAGCTGGGTCTGGTCAAGAATGGCTTCAAGGGCCCCGAGGAGATGCTGCCTTCGGTCACCGATAAGGGCAAGGTGTTGGTAACTTCACCCTTGGAACCCGGTATCGCCACCATGATGTACACGGTTTCTGACAAGTTTGGGGCCAAAGCCACCGGTAATATCCGCATGACGGTCACCCCCAAAGCAGCATTGAAGGCCCCCATCGCCCGTGATGACAGGGTCACAGTGAAGCAAATGCTGGGCAAAAATACGGTAGATGTTCCCGTGTTGGAAAATGATGCTGACCCGGACGGTGTGACCGAAGAGCTGAAAGTTTCCGTGGAAGGCGCTCCAGGGGCCCCCGCACCCGATGCCACTGTCACCTCGGACGGTGCTGTGCGAGTTGTTTTGGCTGCCGCCGATCAAATGATTCCTTACACCATCACTGATCAGGACGGTTTGAAAGCCACAGCCGTTATTTGGGTGCCGGGCCTGGATAAGCAGTACCCCGTACTCAAGAGTCATGACGTCATCCGCATGACAGCTGGCGAAAGTGCCACCATGAAACTCTCTGACTACGTCCAGGTGCGGGAGGGGCGCACGCCCCGCCTGACCGAGGCGTCCAAGATTTACCTTCTGGGCGCTTCCAATGAGGATGTTATTGCAGGTGACGGTACAGCGATTAAATACGCCTCCAATATCAAGTTCTACGGTCCGGGTTCCATCACCTTTGAGGTCACTGATGGCTCCGCTCCCGATGATCCCGAAGGCCTGAAATCAACACTGACAGTGATGACTCTGGTGGATCCTGCACCGGTGGCAAAGCCCAGTGATGACAAAAAGAAGGATGACAAAAAGGAAGAGAAGAAGAATACCCCTCCCACCTTCACCGGCTCCCTTTTGGATGTTCCGCAGCAAGAGTCCGTGACCCTCGATGTTGGGCCACTGGCCTTTGACATTGATCCGGGTGATAAAGAGAAGTTCAAGTTCGCGGTGGTGGGCGGCACTCCCGCCGGCTTCAAGGTGAACCTGGCCGGTAGCGTCCTGAGTGTTTCACTCCAAGACAGCACCAAAGTGGGCGCCACGGGTACCATCACGATGCAGGTTGAGGATGGCACTAATCCTCCTGTTCCTGCGGAAGTGCTACTCAAAGCCATCTCCTCCTCGGAACCCTTGGCTGTGGCCAACGAGGACATTGTTCTGGACGCTCATGCTGGCCGGGTGGAAACCATCAAGGTTCTTGAAAATGACGTCAACCCTTTCCCAGATACGCCCCTGAAGGTAGTGGGAACATCAGTGGAGACCGGTAGCGCTGGCATCACCGTCACTAATAAGAATGACTCCGTCTCCGTCAACACCGCCGAAGACTACAAGGGCACAGTGGTGGTGCGTTACATCATTGCTGACAAGACCAACAATGAGGACCGGTACGCCAACGGCCGGATTCGCATCACAGTCAAGGGCCGGCCGGATTCACCTGCCAAACCCCAAGTGGAAGAGGAGAAGGATCAAGCCGTCCTGCTCACGTGGGATCCGCCAGCAGATAACGGCTCACCCATCACCAGTTACACGGTGGCGTGGGCTGGCGGTAGCCAGGAGTGTGCCACAAACACGTGCACCATCACGGATCTGACCAACACCAAAACATACAACTTCACGGTGACGGCCACGAACGCCGTGGGCACCTCACCGGCATCCAAGGCCTCCGTAGGCGCCACACCGGACCGTATCCCCGACACCCCGCTGGCACCAACCACAGTGTTCGGTGATAAGTCCGTGGTGGTTAGCTGGGTGACCCCGGTGGGTCCCTATTCCGCAGTGACCAAGTTCAACGTGGAGATTTCCCCGGCACCCTCGGGGCAAAACGGCCAAAAGCCAGGCCTCACAGGAAACCAGACCACGTGGAACAATCTCGAGAATGGTACGGAATACCAATTCCGCGTCCAAGCGATTAACAAGGCCCCCAATCCCTCAGAATGGAGTGCTTATTCCACCTCCGTGATCCCGGCTGGTGTGCCCGGTGTTCCTGCCGTGCCCGCCGTGACAACCAATAAGGCCGTGGGATCCAACAGCCAGGTGAGTGTTTCCTGGGAGCAGCCGTTTATTAACGGTGACCCCATCTCCAAATACGAGGTGGAACGTTCCGGCGGTGGGCAGGGGACTTCCACGCAAACGGTGACAGGCCTGAGTACCACCTTCTCCGTGAGCACGTCAACAGAGGGCTACCAGTACCGGGTGCGGGCAACGAACAAGGCCGGCACCACCGCGTGGAGTGGAATGTCCGCGCCACAACGTGCCCTGGGTAAGATCACGGGGATCCCCGCAGCGCCGGGGCTAACCTTGGTGGGCACTGGCGGATCCGGTGGGCAGGTCAAGGTCACCTATGGCGCAATTCCCCAGAGTCAGCTCAACGGTTACGCCAGTGGTGAGGTGCAATACTGTCTCACTCTCACTCCCGGCACTACCAGCTGCGGTGTGCCGTCCGGGGTGGTCCTGAATTCCCCGAATGGCACCAACGTCTTCGCCAACGTCTATGCGCAGCCAACATCCAATGCTGGTGACCGCAGTGATACTTCCGGTCCGTCCGCGAAACTGGCACCGTATGGGACTCCTGGAACTCCTGGAGTGGGTGGCAGTAATGGGGCAGAGGATCAGCAATCTGTGAGCTACTCGTGGTCCTATCCCGGCGGGGCCGTGGACGCGGCCTCGATTGAGGTGAAAGTGGGCTCCGGTGGTTGGGCTGCCAAATCCGGCAATGGGAGTGCCACGTACAACACGGGTGGCTACAGTACTTCGGTGACCATCTCGGTACGCTCCAAAAACTCGGTGGGCACCTACGGTCCTGTTGTGTCCAAGACACTGACCAGCGGACCCAAGAAACCGCCACCGCCGCCCGTGACAGAATGGAACATTACCCACAGCATCGGCAACCGAACGTGCATGGATGCTCTGGGCAGTACCAACTGGACCGGCAGCGGCTGCTCCGGTGGGCACTGGTTGAATCCGGGTCAGACCATCCTCAGCAACTGCTACGTCTACCGAGATAGCAGTTCTGGGAACCAAGGTAACTGGTTCCGCCAGGTTAGCGGACCCAATGGAGCCAACAACGGCTTGTTTGCTCGTTGGGATTCTTTCAGTGGTTCCCGTTCCTGGAAGCCCAGCCCCAACATGCCGAAGTGTCCGCAAGGTCCCGGGCAGTGGTGATGGGCTTCTCGCCCAGAAACTTCTAACCCAGCAACTTCTAGCCCAGCGGCGCCTATTGTGTTTGGGTCAACTGCTGCATAATTCAAGCACGGCGCGTATGTCAACGGCGGCCCCGGCTCATGCCGGGGCCGCCGTTGCTCAAGTGAATAATAAAGTGAAAGTGTTGAATAAGTCCCGCTAATGGCGAGTAACGCCAACTAGTGGATAAACTAATGCAGGTTTTGCTGCAAACGATGCACCAATCTACACAATCGAAAGAGGATGACATATGTCCATGACGCCCGAACAGGCCACATGGTTTGCAGGAACATTTGAGAAGTTGGTGGCTAATGTTGGTCAGGCGATTCTGGGTAAGTCTCAGGTCATCAGCCTGACCCTGGCCGCTATGCTCGCCGAGGGTCATGTTCTGTTTGAGGACGCTCCGGGCACCGGCAAGACCATGCTCGCCAGGGCCCTGTCAGCGACGGTCAAGGGCAGCAACAGCCGCATCCAGTTCACCCCTGATCTGCTGCCTTCCGATGTGACTGGCGTCATGATCTATGATCAGAAGATTCAGGAATTCGAATTCCACAAGGGCCCCATCTTCGCCACGATTGTGCTGGCCGATGAGATTAACCGGGCCTCCCCGAAAACGCAGTCAGCTCTGCTGGAGGTCATGGAAGAGTCCCGTGTGACCATGGACGGCAACACGCACGAGGTGGGCCGGCCCTTCATGGTGCTTGCCACTCAAAACCCCATTGAGCAGGCCGGTACCTACCGCCTCCCCGAAGCTCAGCTGGACCGCTTCCTAGTCAAGACCTCCATCGGCTACCCGGACCATGCCTCAACGGTCCAACTGCTGGCCGGTTCCAGTCAGCGTGACAGGACCTCCTCCCTGCAGGCCATCATCACACCGCAGGCAGTTTCGGAGATGGCGGACCTGGCCTCAACCACTCATGCGGATGCGGCCGTGTTGGAATACATCTCGCGCTTGTGTGAAGAAACCCGCAACGCTCCGGAAACCCGCCTGGGTGTTTCTGTCCGTGGCGCCATCGCCATGGTTCGCCTTGCCAAGGTGTGGGCGGCTGCGAAGGGCCGCAACTATGTACTGCCCGATGATGTCAAGGAATTGGCGCCGTACGTGTGGACGCACCGCTTTGTCATGGATCCTGAAGCGGAATTTGCCGGTGCCACTCCCGAAGCAGTCCTGAGCCGCATCATGGCTGAGGTCGCGCCTCCGCAGCAGCGCGCTTCCGTCTAAACACACCAGCACCCTAAACACACCAGCACCATAAGCACGGAAGCACAGCACATCACAGCACCACCAGCCGAAGGTAAAACATGAGCATTAAATCCAGCGCAGGGAAGGTGGGGGAGTTTCTCTCCCGGCCTTTCCACCGCGAAGGATCCCCCACCCGCTTGCACCCCGCCTCACTCACCCGTGAGGCGGGGAAGGTGGCCAGCATTTATGCTGCTCCCGTGTGGTCCAAGATTGTGGCCTGGTTTAAGCGCTGGATCAGCCCGGCCCTAGCCACCATTAGTACTCTGGGCTGGGTTGTCCTCGGTACGGCTGTTTTCTTGTGGACCCTGGGAGCCCGGTTCGGCTGGCAGGAAGCCAAAGTGGCCGCCCTGCTGGGCGTGGTGTTGATGCTTATTGCCATTGCCTTTGTGCTGGGCAAGTCCATGTACGCGGTCAAGCTTGATCTGGCCCGCACCCGGGTTGCCGTGGGTGATAACGCCGTGGGCAGCATTGCCGTGGCCAACATGTCATCCCGTAGTGCCCTGCCCGCCGCGCTGGAACTGCCGGTGGGTCAGGCCACGGCACTGTTTCACCTGCCGCGTATGAAACCTCAGGAGATCCACGAGGATCTCTTCACCATCCCCACCACCCGCCGAGCCGTCATCACAGTAGGGCCGGTACGTTCTGTCAATGCAGATCCCTTGCAATTGCTGCGCCGTCAAATGCTCTGGACGGAGCCCGCGGACCTTTTTGTGCATCCCCGCACCACAGCCCTGGATGGCCCGGCCGCCGGATTCCTGCGTGACTTAGAGGGCCTGACAACCCGGGATCTTTCCAGCTCCGATATTGCCTTCCACGCCCTCCGTGACTATGTGCCTGGCGATGACCGCCGGCATATCCACTGGAAGACCACGGCCCGCACCGGCAAGCTCATGGTGCGCCAATTTGAGGAAACCCGCCGCTCACACATGGCCGTGGCCCTTTCCATCAACACCGATGAATATGAGCACGACGACGATTTTGAGTTGGCCATTTCGGCTGCGGCCTCGCTGGGCAGACAAGCCATCAAGGAAAGCCGCGAGCTGAGCATCATCACCCAGAAGGGTCCTATCCGTTGTGAGACGGGTAGGAATCTGCTCGATGACATGACCCGGGTGGAGGGGTTCAACCGCCGCGGCAACTCCGTGGACTTGGCCCGCACTCTCTCCGATGTGGTGCCCAATGCTTCCGTGGTGTTCTTAGTGGTGGGCTCAAAAGTGACCCCGGGACAATTACGCAGCGCGGCCGCCTCCGTACCGCCGGGTGTGCGTGCTTTTGCCATCCGTTGCTTTACCGGGGCACAACCGGCCCGTGCCAATATTGCCGACCTGACCGTCCTGACCTTGGGCGAGCTCAGTGATCTGGCAGCAGTTCTGAGAAAGGCCGTCGCGTGAGCGCCCGCAGGAGCGCGGCAGCACAGCCGCAAAACAACTCATCAGATTCCCAAGCAGCAGGGCAGGCAGGCACCCGCGCATCCGCCCGGCGCCAGTCACGGGTGGAAACGCCGAAACAGGCTCTCCCGCAGAAGCCGTCAGCGTTCGCAGGCGGGCGCCTATGGTGGCACTTTGTCCTTGACGGGGCGGTTTTAGCGATCTTGCTCGGCGTCGCCGTTCTCGGCTTTGGCCCTACTTTTGGCCACAGCCCCGCGTACTTGGTGGCTGGAATTGGCGCCATTGTGCTGGGTCTGGGTGTGGCAGCCATGGGAGCTCATTGGCGGTTTGGCCTGATCCCCTTGGTGGGTGTGGGCTTCTTGGTCTATATGCTCTTCGGTAGCGCCCTCGCCGCACCGAACGAGGCTTTCTTGGGTTTCCTGCCCAGCCTGGACTCCTTGCGCGGTCTGTTGCTGGGCATCATGCTCTCTTGGAAGCAGCTACTGACTCTTGCACCGCCGGTGGGAACCAGTGTTGAGGTCATGGTGGTGCCTTATCTGTGCGCCTTTGTGACGGCTGTTGTGGCTGGCAGCCTGGCCTGGCGCCTGCGCACCGCCTATTGGGCGTTGGTTCCGGTGGTGGCCTTATTTATCACCGCGATTCTCTTTGGTACGGCAGAAGTTTTCCTGCCTGTTCTGCGGGGCTCTCTGCTGACCGTGGGTGCCATTGCGTGGCTGGCTTACCGCCATGAACTGGTGCGCCGTGAAATGGCGGGTTCCATCTCAGCCAATCAGCAGGTGCAGGACGCTGCCGGCGCACGGGCTTCCTTGCTGCGCCGGATAGGCATGGGCGCTGGAGTGATCCTTGTTGCCGGGGCGCTGACCATGGCGGCGGCACCTGTTTTGACTCAATCATCCAGCCGTGAGGTGCTGCGCGATACCGTGATCCCACCGCCGGACTTGCATGCCTTGCCTTCTCCGCTGACCAAGTTCCGTGACTATGTAAAGAATGAAAAGGACACCGTCCTTTTCACGGTTGAGGGCATGCCCAAAAACGGCCGTGTACGCATTGCCGCCATGGACAACTACGACGGTGTTGTTTTTACTGTGGATCCCAACAGCTCTGCATCCTTTTCCCCGATTGGTGACCCGAAGGCTCTGAACCAGGGCACTGATGGTGAGGGGCGCGACGTCGGACTGGTCATTGAGGGGTATCAGGGAGTGTGGATTCCCAATGTGGCGGTGGCCCGCAGCCTGAGCTACCAGAGCGCCCAGGGCTCCACGCCCACGCTGTACTTAAATAAAGAATCCGGCACCGCGCTGAACCTGACGGGTGTCAAGGATGGCGATTCCTATTCCATGGATGTCCAATTCCCGCAGGTGGAGGGCAACAAGCTGGCCGGCTCCGAGTTTGGCCGCGTCAACCTGCCCAAGCTGGAGAACGTGCCGCAGGTTGTTGGCACCAAGGCCAATGAGATTGTTGGTGAGGCGGACACTCCGCTGAAAAAGGTACAGGCACTGGAGAGTGCGCTGCAGCGTGAAGGAAAGTTCAGCAACGGTCTGGACGGACAGGCCCAGTCCAACTCGGGCCACAGTGCTGCGCGTATCACCAAGCTGCTCAGCGGCAAGGAAATGGTGGGCGACGACGAGCAATATGCCACGGTGATGGTGCTTATGGCCCGTCATCTAGGTATTCCTGCCCGTGTTGTCATGGGCTTCTATCTGGATGAGAAGGACACCGGCAACGGGGCCAGCACCATCAAGGTCAAGGGTGCCGATGTCCACGCCTGGGTTGAGGTCAACTTTGCGGGGCAGGGCTGGGTGCCGTTTAATCCGACGCCGGATAAGGACAATGTGCCGAACCCGCCGGAGCCCCAGAACGCCTCCAAGCCCAAGCCGCAGGTGCTCCAGCCGCCGCCTCCGCCGCAGGAGCCGGCCGATCTTCCGCCGGACAGCGCTCCCGATGCCCTCGACACTGACGGTAAAAAGGATCAGCTCGCCGGTATTTGGGGCACCATCTTGCTGATCGCAGGCGTTGCTGCAATTCCTTTGCTCATCATCGCGCTGCCGCTGATCCTGATTGTGGTGCTGAAGTCGCGGCGCCGTAAGAAGCGCCTCACCACCGGACTGCCCACCGACAGGGTGGGTGGCGGATGGTCGGAAGTGCTGAGCTTGGCCACCGATCTAGGTGCGGGACCGGAGCCCAGCGGCACCCGCCGCGAGAGCGCTGCAGCACTGTACGGCGCATTCCCTGCCACGGCCGGCACCACTGCACTGCTAGCAGAACGGGCTGACGCCGCCATCTTTGGACCGGGTCAGCCCAGCGAAGAAGAAGTCGCCACATACTGGCAAAATGTGGAACATTCGGCCCAAGGCATGACTGGGTCGGTAGGATTCTGGAAGCGGCAACGGGCAAAGTTCTCACCACGATCATTGCTGGCCGATGCCAGACTTCGCGCCCAAGAAAGGGCACGGACTAAGGCGCAGAGCAAGGAAGCGGACCGCGGACTTTGGGGCGGCGAGAGTGGCGATGACCAAGGCCGTGCGGGTATCCGTGCCAAGCTGGCGCAGATGATGAAGAAGTCCTAAGAAGGGTACTAACAAAATGGTGCAGAATATGGCGGATCCCTGCCGGAATTGTGGGGCTGCTCTTTCGCCGGGCGCGGCTTTTTGCCTAGTCTGTGGGGCCACCGTGGCTAATCGGGCTGCTTCCACGGCTCCGTCAGTTGCGCCGTTGGGTGGCAGTGCACCCAGTGCTCCGGGCTTCGGTGCTCCCGGTTTCGGTGCGCCCGGTTTCGGTGCGCCCGGTTTCGGTGCGCCCAGCGCTCCCGGCTTTGGGGCCGCCAGTGCTCCCAGTGTTCCGGGTTCCGCTGTTCCGGGGCAAGCATTGCCGGGCATCATCACTGTTGGCAGTACTCCTTCCGGACCGCTACTTCCTCCCGTGCAGGTAGGGCAGGACCCTCGGGCTGCAGCGGCAACGGCTTTATCCAATGCGGCAGCGGGGCGCCGTTTGGCCGCCAAGATCATTGACGGTGTGCCACCGGGAATCCTCTTTGGTGTGGCCGGGGGCGTTGGAGCAGCACTTATCACCACCACCACCGTGCAGGGCGGCACCCAGGTGGACTTCACATGGCTCTCTGTCCTGATGGGTGTGGCATCCGTTCTCTCGCTGGCATATGCCGTGTGGCAGTGGGTGTGGGAAGCCAGGGCTGGCAAAACCCTCGGCAACCTGATGCTGGGCCTGCGCACCACCAACATGGAAGGGACACCGGCCGGATTACTCGCAATTTTCCTCCGTTCCCTCATGGTTAGCCTGAGCGGTGTGGTGCCCACTATTGGACCGATCGTGATGCTGGTTTCCAATGCGTGGGATAAAAACGACAAGAAGCAGGGTTGGCACGACAAGGTTGCCCACACCCTAGTTTTCAACGTTTCCAAGGGCCGGAACCCCCTGGAAACCGGCGGCATCGCCGAGCGGGAGACATTCACCCCCACAGAAGTTCCGACTCTTTCCCCCGTGCGCTCACCGCTGGTCCGCCCCGCTGCACCAACGGCCGGACAAGCCCACGCCGGACAGTTCCCGGCCGGGCAAACTCAGATGGGACAGACTCAGGCCGGGCAGTCGCCTGCTCCGGGCGCTGCCGCTGCAGTGCCCGCACGCCGCTTGGGGCGTGGCAAGAAGAAGGGTGCCGCCGCGGATCCCTTCGCCCCACCAGCCATCCAGTTCCAGAACCAGCCCAGCCAAGCTCAGGCCCCTGCCCAGTTCCAGAACCAGCCCAGCCAAGGTCAGGCCCCGGGACAGTTCCAGAACCAGCCCAGCCAAGGTCAGGCCCCGGGACAGTTCCAGAACCAGCAGCCGGTTCAGCAGTTCCAGCAGACGAATCATCTCTTTGCCCCGCCGCCCTCCGCTCCGGCGCCCGAGCTGCCGATAGAGCAAGGCCCCATCACTACTGTGCCAGGCATCACCCGGCCGCTGACTGAAGACACCACCGCTCCCGATGCCCAAACGGGGCAGCCGTTCCAGCAGCCCCAACAGTTCCAACAGCCGCAACCGCCCCAACGGCCCCAGCAGCCCCAGCAGCCGGCTCAGGGGATGCAGGCACAGGGCTTCGCCCCCGCGGGAGCGTTTGCACCAGCACCGGCTTCCAGGCCTGGGCCCGCAGATGCTTATGCCAGCACACCATTCGATGACGAGGCGGGGGAGACCCGGGCACGGCCACAAGGAAGCCGGACCGCAGTGCGCCTGGTTTTCGATGATGGCCGCACCGAAGAGTTGGGCGCCACAGCGCTGCTTGGCCGTAACCCTGCCGGTTACGATGGTGAGATGATTTCCCGTCTCATCCCAATCCAAGATTCCACCCGATCAGTATCCAAGACACACCTTCACGTCCGTGCCGCGGCTGAGGGGCTGTGGGTGACTGACCGTAATTCCACCAATGGCAGCGCCATTGCCAACACCGGCGGAGTCAAGACCCCTCTGATAGGCGGCACGCCCACCCTCGCGGTGCCCGGCTCACGAGTTCATTTTGGTGACAGATCCTTTGCGGTGGAACAGGTATGAGTTTGATGGATGATATGAAGGGCGCAGCTAGCTCAGGGGTCCGCCTAGCCTTCGGCTTTGGTACGGACCGCGGTCTGCGCCGGGAACTCAACGAGGACTCCTTCCTGGCAGCAGATCCGCTCTTCACCGTGGCAGACGGCATGGGCGGGCACGAGGCAGGCGAGGTTGCCAGCCGCGAGTGTGTTGAAGTTCTGAGCCAACAGCGGCTACTCAGCGCAGGCTGCAGGGAAGCAACGGCAGCAGATCTGCAACAGGCACTGCGTCAAGCCGATGCCCGTATCCGCGAACTGACCAACGCACGCGCCGGTACAACCGTCAGCGGGGTAGTTCTGGTGGAGGAACGTACAGTTCCGTATTGGTTGGTCTTCAACGTGGGTGATTCACGCACGTACCGCCTGAGCCAGGGCAATTTCAGCCAGATCAGTGTGGACCATTCCGAAGTTCAGGAACTGGTGGATGCCGGTCTCATCACCCCCGAAGAAGCCCTGGTACACCCGCGGCGGCATGTGGTGACCCGTGCGCTGGGCACCGGATCGGTCACCGAGGCAGATTTCTGGTTGGTCCCCGTGGAAGAAGGCGACAGAATTCTCATCTGCTCCGACGGCCTCTCCGGCGAGCTTGGCGACGAGCAAATTCACCGCGTCATGAGCACCCTGCGTCACCCGCAGGACGCCGTCGACTCACTGATTCAAGCAGCACTGCGCTCCGGGGGCAGAGACAACATCACCGTGATCGTGGTAGATGCTAGCAATGTCTTAGGCGGTGCGGCTGAGCAAACCCTCAACAACCCTAAGAGCGCAGAATCCGTACCAGAGGACACTCTTCCCCGCATGCCAATCATTGAGGACGTGCTGGAGTCCATTCCTGCCTCGGTGCGCGAAGCAGGGCAAAACACCGACCTCAAACTGCAGCCACCATCCCACGCACCTGCAGTTCCGGCCATGGCAGCCCCTGTCCAGGCCACAGCATTTTCACCCAAGGAGAATCATGGTTAGCAGCACGTACCGCACAGGCTCATGGCTTGGAATTGTGCGATCCGGCTCTGTCATAGTGCTGGAAGGCAACACCAACCCAGCCATCGTCAACCGGCTGTGGGATTTCCTTGGAGTAGAACCCACCATTCACGGTGTCCTGAACCAAGTGACGGCCGAGTTCGGCACCGGGCTGACCGGGCTGCCCAGCTTCGCCATCCTGGTTCAGAGTGATAAATTGCACGCCATCCTGCGCGGGGATATCACCCTTATTGCTCATCAGGGTGATTCCGCAGAAGTGGTTTCCGGCCGGGAAGTCTCCACCTGGAGCGAACGTTCGCTGGCCCTTCCGGAAGCACTGGAACTGACACTGGCGGATACTTCCGCCGGTGAGACAGAGCTCGAGCTTCCCGTGGGGGAAGCCGTTGTTCGGTTGCAGCGATTGCTCCAGGGTGATCTTCATGGCACAAAAACAGGCTTTGCCGCTGCCGTCTCTGCCCCGGAAGGGTTGGCAGAGGAGGAAAGCGCCGCCGTGGAGGCCTCACCAGCACTGGCAGCTGAGGAGGTCCTGAACCCTGGCGGCAATCATGACGCGCAGGATTCTGCTGCCGACTATGCCTCGGAGGATGAATCAACTAAATTCGCGGAGCAGCCCCAGGCTGAGGAGCACTCTGTTTCACTTCTGAAGCATGATTGGTTTGCGCCCGCGGAAGAGCCGGTTGAGAGTGCGCCCGCTACGGATGAGGCCCCAAGCAATGTACCTGTGGAGGATGCTGACGCCTATGCCAGCTTCGCGATGGCTGCAGAAGCTGCGGACGCAGAGTGGAGCGCACAGCTGGCGCCCGTTTCGGCAACGGCCGAAGAGTCCCACAATGACTTGAACCTGACCAGGTACCCGGACCTGCACCACGACGAGTTTACCGAGCAGGTAGCCGTTGAGGGTTCCGAGCAGGAACCAGGTGTGGAAGCAGGCCCGCTGGCGGCAGAACCACTTGAGCAAGACCCGCTGGAAGCAGACCCGCTGGAAGCAGACCCGCTTGAGCAAGAACAGCTTGAGCAAGAACAGCTGATGGACGAGTATGGTGTTGCCGCGGAGCCCGTTGAGGTCCAGGAAGCGCCTGAGAGCCCCTCATCTGAGGAAGAATCCTTCACAACCAACTATGACCACTTGTGGGGTCCCACAATTTCCCGCAGTGTTGAAGACGCTGCCGTGCGCCTTGATGAGAACGGGCAGCCCGTGCACCCGGTGTCCTCTGATCCAGTGGTTCCACCCTTGCCGCCAGCACCTCCGCTTTCAGGCCATGGCGAGGACCCAGCAGCCGGTATTCTCCCCGCACACCATGATCCGTTCGGGGCGCCGGATTCCGAGGGTGGGGCATTCCCCAGTGCTGAACAAGGGGCACAACACCGTCCCGACCCCGGTGCGCAGCACAATCCCGACCCCGGCGCGCAGCACAATCCCGACCCCGGCGCGCAGCACAATCCCGACCCCGGCGCGCAGCACAATTCACACTCACCCATGATTGATTCTGTGCCGTGGAACATGTCCCCCGCAGTGGAACAGCAGGCACCCCCGGCAACTTCGACACCCCCGGCAACTTCGGCACCCTTGGCACCCGAGAATGTGGCCTTTGATCCTGACCATGACGGGCACACCATCATGAGTGGCGAGGGCCAACAGCACAGCGCCCTGGCCTCAGCGCCGCTCCTGGAATCACGTCCTTCCACAGGCCCCATGGTTTTGGCACGCATGTGCCCGCACGGTCATGCCAACCCGCCCAGCCGTTCGCAGTGCACGCACTGCGGTGCTTCCATTAACTCCGAGCCCCGTGAAGTAGGCCGTCCCCGTCTGGGCACCATGCACATTTCCAGTGGCGAATCGGTAGAGCTTGACCACTCGCTCATCATTGGCCGCCAGCCCTCGGTGTCCCGTGTCATGGGCGGTGCCATGCCCCGGCTGGTGCAAGTAAAGAGCGGCAACGATGATATTTCACGCTCTCACGTGGAAGTGCGCCTAGACGGTTGGGATGTGCTGCTGGTGGATCTGAAAGCCACCAACGGCACAGTCCTAGTACGTGAAGGTCAGGCTCCGCGGCGTCTGAGCCAAGGCGAGGAAGCCATCTTGCTCAACGGCGATATTGCCGAGCTCGGTGATGGTATTTCCCTGCTCTTTGACGGACTGCTGTGAGTCAGAGGCGAGTGGCGGCACCACCACAGCTGCCCGGCTACACTTTCATCTCAGGCCTGGGCTCGGGCGGATTCTCCGACGTATACCTGTACGAACAAGAACGGCCCCGACGCAAGGTTGCCATCAAGGTCCTGACGGCTGACCTGAAGACGGCCGGAGCCAGAACCCGCTTTGAATCCGAAGCGAACCTGATGGCACAGCTATCCGCGCATCCGTACATCGTCACGATTTACGAAGCCGTGATCACTGATGCTGGCCACTCCTACCTGGCCATGGAGTACTGCTCGCGTCCCAGCCTGGATCTGCAGTTCAAGCAGGGACGTTACAGTGCTGACAAGGCCATGGAAATCGGTATCCAGGTGGCGTCAGCCGTGGAAACCGCACACCGTGCAGGCATTGCCCACCGAGACATCAAGCCCGCCAATATCCTGGTCACGGACTACAACCGGCCGGCTCTGACTGACTTTGGAATTTCCGGCACCACGGATGCGCTGGCGGCCGACGGCGGCGGGATGTCCGTGCCCTGGTCGCCACCTGAATCTTTTGGTTCAGGAGCAACGGACGGCGTGAAGGTGGATATTTGGGCCTTGGGCGCCACCATCTACACACTCTTGGCCGGACACTCGCCGTTCGTCATTCCGGGTGCGGAGAATTCCTACCGCATTCTCGGGGACCGAATTGCCACCATGGCGCTGCCACGGCTGGGCCGGGCTGACATCCCCGAAGCCCTGGAAATGGTCCTGGCAACCGCCATGGCCAAGCACCCCAGCTCCCGGTATGCCTCGGCCAAGGACTTTGCCCGGGCACTCATGCGTGTGCAGGCGGATCTGAACTATTCCGTCACCCCCTTTGAGGTGCAGGAGGAAATAGTTGTTCAGGAACGGCCGCCTGGCCACCCTGAGGATTATTCGGAACCCACACGGGTACGCTCCATCATCTCCATAGACCCTGACGCAAGCACCCCCAACCCCACTTTTCCCTCGCGGGCCACAGGCGCTGCGAGCCCTGCGAGCCGCACTGCCGGAACGTCCTTTAATGGACCCTCAGCTCTTAGAAGTCAGCAGCCCCACACCGGCTTTAGCCCCAGCGGTCCCGGGACAGCAGGCGCAGAAGGAACTGGTACAACAGGTCGAACTGGTACAACCGGCAGCCTGACCCGCAACGGCCAAACAGTTCCCTCGCAGGACACCGCGGGTGGGTCTACCGTGCCCAAGAGCTTCTCCAACGTGGCATCACCGACGCAGTGGAATGACACGGGGCTGCGGCTGGAGAATCCGGCCCAGAAGTACGCCCTGGACCAGACGGTAGAGCGCCAGGATTTGCTGGCCCCGGCAGAGCTGGAAACTGCCCCCACACCGGCGCGCAAGAAGGGGCTATGGCTGGGACTGGTCTCCGGGCTGGTACTGGTGGCCGCCGTCGTGGTGGGCATTATGGTCTTCAGCGCTGGTGGAGCAGCACCAAAACCAGACCCTCTTGCGTCCCAGAGCGCCCCGCCGCCCACAGCTCTAGTGGTGGGCGCCGAGGTGCCACAAGTGAGCGATCTGAGCGCTAAACCCATCAATGGAGGCGCCGAATGGACCTGGACCAACCCTGATCCGCAAGAAGGGGACCAGTTCATGTGGGCTGCCATCAGCATTGTGGATACGGGTGAGTTCAAACGGATCACAGATAACAGGGTGTTTGTTGTCAATGGCGCTAATGGGGTTTCCTGTATTTCCGTGAAACTACTGCGCTCCAACGGTCAGGTCTCCGATGAAATAAAAAAATGTACCGAATGAGCTCTAAGGACCAGCACCAACAAGGGGGAGAACCATCATGGCTGAACTGACCATTGACTTTTGTGGCGAATGGTATGAACCGTCGCCTGAGAGTGTTTTTAGCATTGGCCGTGAAGGCGATATTGAGGTCGATGACAACCCGTATCTGCACCGCAAGTTCCTAGAGGTCAGCAAATATGACGGTATCTGGTGGCTGACTAATGCCGGCACCATGCTCTCAGCGACCATTGCTGACGCGGCTGGGGGCATGCAGGCCTGGATGGCTCCGGGGGCACGCGTACCGTTGGTGTTCCAGCAGACCAACGTGATCTTCACGGCCGGACCCACCACGTACGAGTTCTCCGTCCACCTGGATTCACCCGCCTTCACCTCGCAGAGCCGGGAGGACGATTCCGCCGGCTCCACCACGATTGGCCCTGTTGTTTTCACCCCGTCCCAGAAGGCGCTGATAGTGGCCCTGGCCGAGCCCATGCTGCGCCGTGGCGGAACAGGTTTTAGTTCCATCCCGTCCTCCGCTCAAGCGGCCAAGCGGCTCGGATGGGCTTTGACCCGCTTCAACCGCAAGCTCGATAACGTGTGCGACAAGCTGGACCGAGTGGGTGTGGTGGGTTTGCGCGGAGGTGGCGGAAAACTCGCCACCAACAGGCGGGCCAGACTGGTTGAACATGCCGTCACCTCACACCTGGTCACACCTGATGATCTGCCCCTGCTGGAATCCCAACGTGGAATGGAAGATGAATGAGGCTGCGACTAACGCTCCGACGCGAGCCTCTTGAGGATAAGAACCTGGCAGTCACTGTTGACGGCCTGGCCACTGTAGGGGACATTGCTACGGAGTTGTTCCTCTCTGATCCCACCCGTAAGGGTGCGCAGGCTCCGGCCAACCTTTCCTTGTTAGTGGAGGAGTCACTGGTAGGTGGCATTCAGGGACGCACCTTGCCACCGGGGAGCAACTTGCTGGAATCTGGGCTGCGTCCCGGCGCCACGGTTTCACTGACTCAGGTCAGTGAGTCTTTTGCGCTGCCCAATCAGGACAGGGGACCGGCGGCTGCCACCTTGCGCGTCATGGCCGGGCCGGACGCGGGGAAAGAATTCGCGCTCCCGTTGGGCACCAGCTATGTGGGGCGCGACTTTGACGTCGACGTGCGCCTGAGTGACCCCATGACCTCCAAACGCCATGCCCGCATCACGGTGGGGGAGACGGTGGAGATCGCGGATACCGGATCAGCCAACGGCATGATGATGGAGGGAATTCAGATTTCCCGGGCCGTGCTGGGCTCCTCGGATGAGGTGACCTTGGGCGAGAGCACCATTTCAGTCATCAGCCTGGGCCGCGGCTCACAGTCGGGACCCACCAGCCCGCTGGTGGAATTCAACCGCTCCCCACGTGTTGTGCCCCAGTTCAAGGTGGAGAAGCAGACCGTTCCGGCCGGGCCCAAGCGGCCCCGGCGCGAACGCTTCCCCGTGGTCATCCTCATTGCGCCCATTCTCATGGGAGCTGTCATGTTCGGCGTCACCAGGAGCTTGTTCAGTGTGATCTTCATGGCCATGATGCCGTTGATGATCATTGGCGGCTTCGTGGATCAAAAAATGAACGCCAAACGCGAACTGCGGGAATCCATTGAGCAGTTCCGGGGTTCCGTCACAGAGTTCCGCCGCCAAATGACCGCCCGGCAGCAGGTGGAGCGGGCCATCCGCCTGGCTGAGAGCCCCTCGGCGGCGGAAACTGTGGACGCCATTTACAAGCTGGGCCCGCTGATGTGGACTCACCGCCCCGAGCACAAGGCGTTTTTGACCCTGCGCCTGGGCGTGGGCCGGCAGCCCTCCCGCACCCCCATAGAGGTGGGCGACAGCAATGACACCTTGCCGGAATATATGGCAGAAGTGCAGGAAATCAAGGCCGAATTTTCCGATATTGACGCCGTTCCCGTGGTGGCGCAGTTGCGCAACAGCGGCGCCCTGGGTGTTGCCGGCCCGCGCGGTGTGGTGGACGATGTAGCCCGGGCACTGGTGCTCCAGGCCGTGGGATTGCACTCACCGGCTGAACTGGCCGTGGCGGCCATGACCTCCGCTGAGTCCAAGGACCGTTGGCAGTGGCTGCAATGGCTTCCGCACGTGGATTCAGTCCATTCCCCGCTGGCTGCTGACCATCTGGCCTCCGGCAGCGGTGCCGCAGGAGTACTGTTGGCTGCCCTGGAGGATCTTATGGTCAACCGTGGCGTCAACTTGGCCGCCCACGCCGCCGCCCACCGTGGCAGCCAGGATCCCACCAAAGCGGATCCGCCCCCTCCTGCCACCCCGGCCATGCTGGTCATCATTGAAGATGACGTCAAAGTGGACCGGGCCCGGCTCACCCGGTTGACGGAATACGGTGCGGACGCAGGCCTGCACATCCTGTGGGTTGCCAGTTCCGTGGAAGCCCTCCCGGCCCCCTGCCGTGACTTTGTCCATGTGGCAGAGACTGCCACAACAGGCCAGGTGCGCCTGGGCCAACTGACATTCCCCGTGAGCTGTGAAAGCGTCAGCTTGGAGCTGGCCTCTCAACTGGCCCGCTTGCTGGCCCCGGTAGTTGACTCCGGCAAACCCGTTGACGATGATTCTGACCTTCCCCGCAGCGTCTCCTACGTGGCACTGGCCGGGCATGATCTGGTGGAAAACACCTCCGGAATTGCAGACCGCTGGCTGGAGAACAACTCCGTGGCCTCCCGCGCCGTGAAGAACCGCAAATACCAGGGCTCCTTGCGGGCACTGGTGGGTTCCAAGGGTGTGGAACCCATGTACCTGGATTTGAAAACCGAAGGCCCGCACGCCCTGGTGGGCGGTACCACCGGTGCCGGCAAGTCCGAGTTTCTCCAAGCCTGGGTGCTGGGCATGGCCGCCGCGTACAGCCCCGACAGGCTCTCCTTCTTGTTTGTTGACTACAAGGGCGGGGCTGCCTTTGCCGACTGTGTGCAACTGCCGCACACAGTGGGCCTGGTGACCGATTTGTCCCCGCACCTGGTGCGCCGGGCCCTGACCTCGCTCCGTGCCGAACTGCACTACCGGGAGCACCTGCTCAACCGCAAGAAAGCCAAGGACCTACTCGCCATGGAGCGGGAAGCAGATCCTGAGGCGCCACCGTCGTTGATCATTGTGGTGGATGAATTCGCCGCACTGGCCAAGGAAGTGCCGGAATTTGTTGACGGTGTGGTGGATGTTGCCGCCCGTGGCCGCTCCCTGGGACTGCACTTGATTCTGGCCACCCAGCGCCCCTCGGGTGTTATCAAGGACAGCCTGCGCGCCAACACCAATATGCGCATCGCCTTGCGCATGGCGGATGTGGATGACTCCCAAGATATTTTGGGGGAGCCCACAGCCGCCTACTTCAGCCCGTCCATTCCCGGCCGTGGGGCAGCCAAAACCGGCCCAGGCCGGATTCAGGGTTTCCAGACAGGCTATGCCGGTGGCTGGACCACACGCACCCCGCAGCGTCCGCGCATTGACATTGTGGAGATGGACTTTGGTGCCGGCGCCCCATGGGAGCAGGAACTCGCGGTAGCCCCTGTGGAGGACTCAGCCGGGCCCAATGACATTGCCAAAGTGGTCAGCAATATTTCCTTGGCCGCCGTGGAACTGGGCATCAAGCCGCCCCGCAAACCCTGGCTGAGCGAGCTGTCCGAGATTTATGACTTCTCCAAACTGCCCAACTCGCGCACCGATGAGCAATTGGTGCTGGGCGTTATGGATGATCCGGAACACCAGGCACAGCCCACCGTGTTCTTCGAACCGGACAAGGACGGCAACATGGCCATCCTGGGGGCCAGCGGTTCGGGTAAATCGGCGGCCTTGCGCACCATCGCCATTGCCGCGGCAATCACTCCGCGCGGCGGGCCCGTGCAGGTGTACGGCATTGACGCGGCCTCCAACGGGCTACAAATGCTAGAAGCGCTCCCGCACGTGGGCGGGATTATCAACGCCGAGGATGCCGAACGTGTTGGCCGGTTGCTGCGCCACATTCGCTCTGTCATTGAGGAGCGGGCAGAGAGCTTTGCCGCGGTTAAGGCCGGCAGCATTGCCGAGTACCGCCACCTGGCCAACAAGCCCAACGAGCCGCGCATCATCATCATGGTGGATGGCTTGGCCACGTTCCGGGAACTGTACGAATTCCGGGTGGGCATGACCCAGTTCGAAACCCTCCAGCAGATTGCCACGGACGGCCGTCCCATGGGCGTCCACATTGTCATTGCCGGTGACAGCCCGAAGTCGCTCCCGGCGTCGTTGGCTTCTTCCGTGCAGCGCCTTCTGGTGTTCCGCATGGCCACAGCCGATGACTATTCCAACCTGGGCCTGCCCCGCGACGTGCTTGATCCGGCATCACCACCCGGGCGTGGAATGATCGACGGCGGCGAAATTCAGATGGCGATCTTTGGTGGCACACCAAACCTTGCCCTGCAGGCGCGCCAAGTGGCCAGCCTGGGTGAAACCATGCGCCGCCAAGGGGTGCCGCAGGCGCGGCGGATTGAATCGCTGCCGGAGAACGTGGACTTGAACGTGCTCCCGGAGGCCAGCCCCGGCAACGTCATCATCGGTGTGGATGACTACAATCTGGAACCGGCAGGCTTGGCGGCCAGCGGTGCACTCATGCTGACGGGACCGCCCGCATCCGGGCGCACCACAGCCTTGGTTACCCTCGCCGAGGCGCTTAAACGTTCGACGCCGGGTACCCGCCGCGTGTACTTCGGCTCACGCCGCTCAGCGATCGCCAACCTCTCGGTATGGGATGAGGCCATTGTGACGGCTGCTGGGTTGGAGCCGCAACTGCAGCGTTTCATTGACCTGGTGGAAAGCGAAACCACCCCCGTGGCGTTCTTTATAGAGGGCGTCACCGAATTTGCCGACTCTGAAGCAGAGATGGACCTGGTCAACTTGATCAAGGCAGCCATCAAGAGCAACTGCTTTGTGGTGGGTGAGGGGGAGACCTCTACCTGGGCTGCCGCCTGGAGCCTGGCCGGGCTTTTCAAGGCTGGGCGCCGCGGCCTGCTGCTGAACCCGAGCGATATTGAAGGTGACACTTTGATGAACACCTCGCTGGGCCGGCTGCACAACAATAAGTTCATCCCGGGCCGCGGTTTTGTGGTGGGCCGCGGAAAGGCGTTCGCGTTGCAAGTGGCCACCACCATGGACCACGAACGCTAACGGGTGGGGCCGCAACTGTGGAAGGTGCCGGGGAGTGTTTTCCGGCGGCCGGGCGCAGTTGGGGAGTTGTCCCCATCGCACTCCTGACAGGAAATTGTTAGGTTATTGATAGCCGCCCGGTTGGAAAAGCCAGCACAGGGTATTTTCTTCTCACAAAGGATGTTCATCATGGCAATGATCGGTAATGATCCCCAGGACATGGCAGAACTGGTTTCCAAGTTGGCTTCAGCCATTGACCAGATCACCACGGCAATGTCCACCCTTGACGGCAAGGCTCAGTCCGTTCGCTGGGAAGGCGCCGACGCCACCCGCTTCAAGGGCACCACCTGGCCCACCTCAAAGAAGCAGCTCAATAACGTCATCAATGATCTGACCCAGGTCAAGACCTTGGTCAACAAGCAGAAGCTGCAGCAGATCGAAGCTTCACGCTAGTCCCCACTCGCCGGCCGCATAAATCGCTGACGCGATTTGTGCGGGACCTGGCGAGCGTGGGCCCAGACCGGCTCCCATTTGTGGGGGTCGGTCTGGCGTTTAAGTGCCGCTTCGCGCTGATTGGTGCGTCAGGGCAGCTTCGTGGGGCAAGATAGAACCGTGAGCAGCCAGAACGTAGAACCCCAGCCCGTAGAGTCCCCGCCCGTAGAGCCAAGCGCTGCGGAGCGTTATGTGGTTTTAGTGGAGTTGATTCAGTCCTACCGGGCTGCCTACTACAACGAGGATGCGCCGCTGGTCTCCGATGCGGAGTTTGATCTGCTCTACAGTGAATTGGAAACTCTGGAGGCGCTCCACCCCCAACTGGTCAGCAATGATTCCCCCACCCAAGTGGTGGGTGGGGATGTCTCGGTGGCGTTTGCCGCCGTCGAGCATTTGGCCAGAATGTATTCGCTGGAGGACGTCTTCTCTCTTGCGGAGTTGGAAGCATGGCTGCTCAAGGCGGCCGCCTCGGTGGAAAACCGGGGTGGTACGGCCCCGAAGTGGCTCACGGAACTGAAGATTGACGGCCTGGCCGTGAATCTGCTCTACCGCGACGGCGTGCTGGTGCGGGCGGCCACTCGCGGCGACGGCACAACAGGTGAGGATGTCACGCACAATGTGGCTACCATCAAGGACATTCCGCAAAAGCTGCACGGTTCCGGATTCCCCGCTGAGGTGGAGATCCGTGGCGAGGTGTTCATTGGTTCCAAGGACTTCCTGGCGCTCAATGAGGTGATGGTTGCGGCCGGAAAGGCGCCGTACGCGAACCCGCGTAACACGGCGGCCGGTTCTTTGCGGCAAAAGGATGCTGCGGAAACTGCCAAGCGGCCGCTGAGCATGTTTGTGCACGGCATCGGTGCCCGTGAGGGGCTCACCACGGCCACCCAGTCCGAAACGTACGAGCTCCTCAAATCGTGGGGCATGCCCATCAGCCCCTATTACAAGGTGCTAGACACGCTGCCCGAGGTCATGGACTTCATTGCCTATTACGGGGAGCATCGGCACGATCTGATCCATGAGATTGACGGCATTGTTGTCAAGGTGGATGACCTTGCCACGCAGCGCGAACTGGGCCACACCTCCCGCGTGCCGCGCTGGTCCGTGGCGTATAAGTACCCGCCGGAGGAAGTTCATACCAAGCTGCTGGACATCAGGGTCAATGTGGGGCGCACGGGCCGGGTTACCCCCTACGCCATCATGGAACCAGTTCTGGTGGCTGGCTCCACCGTGGAAATGGCAACCCTGCACAACCAGGATGTGGTCAAGGCCAAGGGAATCTTGATTGGCGATATTGTGGTGCTGCGCAAGGCAGGGGATGTCATTCCGGAGATCGTGGGCCCCGTTATGGCACTGCGTGATGCCCAGGTTCCGCCCGTGCGTGAGTTCATCATGCCCACACACTGCCCTTCCTGCGGCACTGAACTGGCGCCGTCCAAGGAGGGTGACATTGACATTCGTTGCCCCAATAGCCGCTCGTGCCCGAGCCAACTCACCGAACGCGTGGCGCACCTGGCCGGACGTGGAGGCTTTGACATCGAGGCACTTGGCTACGAGGCGGCCCGGGCGTTGACCGCCGGGCACGGCCCGGATCCGGCGGAGAACGGTGGGATCATTGCACCGGCCGGCCCTGGCCCCCTGGTGAGTGAAGCGCACGTTTTCGATATTGCGCAACTGGATTTATCCGGCGTGATGGTGTGGCGTGAAAAGCGGTCAAAGGGTGAAGGTACCGGCATCTTTGAGCTGACTCCATACTTCTACACGAAGGCCACGGCGAAGAAGCCTTCCGTGCCTTCCAAAACAACAGAGAAGTTGTACCAGGAGCTGGAAAAGGCGAAGAAGGCGCCGCTGTGGCGGGTGCTGGTGGCCCTGTCCATCAGGCATGTTGGGCCCACGGCATCGCGCGCGCTGGCCACCCGGTACGGTTCCATCACAGCCATTGCGGAGGCGCTCAAGGCCCCGAATGCGCGGGAGCAACTAGCTGATGTGGATGGTGTGGGAGCCATCATCGCAGAGGCTTTGATCGAGTGGTTTGAGGTGGATTGGCACCAGGAAATCATTGCCGCATGGGCAGCTTCGGGGGTGCTTATGGCTGATGCTGTGGACGAATCCGTTCCCAAGACCCTGGAGGGTCTGACCATTGTGGTGACGGGGACCCTGCCCACACTCAGCCGTGACGAGGCCAAGGAAGCCATCATCACCCGTGGCGGAAAGGCGGCCGGGTCGGTCTCCAAAAACACCTCTTATGTGGTGGCCGGTGAGGCTGCGGGCACCAAGTTAGACAAAGCCGAGGCGCTGGGCATCCCTGTCCTGGACGAGGACGGCTTCTTGCAATTACTCGCCAACGGACCACTTCTTGACGCCGAGCCCACTGAATAACAGACACGAAGGAGCACCATGAACGTCCACCCTGTCCCTGTTGATGAACTGTTGGAGGTAGCCCTGCGCGCCGCTGCCGCAGGTGCCGCCGTGCTTGCGGCCCGGGATCCGGCAGGATTTGGGGCCACGGAGAAATCCTCTGATGCCGATTGGGTTACTGCCTTTGATGTTGCCGCAGAGAACGCCGTGCGGGCAGTGATTGCACAGGCCCGCCCGCATGACGTCATCACGGGGGAGGAGCTGGCCCCTGCGCTTCCCGAGACGCCCTCCGGGTACAGGTGGAGCATCGATCCGCTCGATGGCACCATGAACTTCATCCGCAACATTGCCTACTACGGCACCTCGGTGGCCGTGATGGGGCCCAGCGGCGAATGGCTCGCCGGGGTGGTCAACGCCCCGGCACTGCGCCGCGTGTACTTTGGCTCCCGTGGAGAAGGTGCTTGGCTGGATGAGAAACGCGCAGATGGCGCCCAATCGGTGCGGCGTTTGAGCGGTCCTGTAGAGAAACGCGGTGGCACCCTGATTTCCACAGCACTGACGTACGATCCGGTGGTGCGCCGCCGTTTGGTCTCCGAACTGGATTTCAAAATGGACCATTTTGGTGACTTCCGCCGGCTCGGCTCCGCCGCCCTGGAACTGTGTGCCGTGGCTGAAGGCTCCGTGGACGCGTACCTGGAATACGGCCTGTTCGAGCACGACTTTGCCGCTGGTGGCCTCATTGCGGAAGAAGCCGGTGCTTGGGTGCACCTGCCCGCGCTCAGCCCGGCCATCAACGGGCTGCCAACACGTGAAGAGGTCCTGTCCGTGTGGACCGGCGCCTGCGTGCCCGGGCTTCAAGGCGGCTTCGCCCCCGAGCAGTAGGTCAAGGGTGCCAGGGCGGCACCCAGCCGAAGGCTAGGTCCGGTGCCCCGGTGGCCGGTCATGGGGTAGTTGTCGTACTCTGATGCCATGGGTGAGAAGCAGTTTCCGCAAGAGCCGGCGAGCACCGGTAACGGGGTGCTGGCCGCGGCCTTTGATGTGACCGGGCTGGCGGTCTCCAGCATGAGTGCTGCAGCCGGGGCAATTGCCCGGTTAGTCCAACACCATGGCTCCACCGCCCCTGACCTTTCCATCGACAGTCAGCTTGCCTCCTTCTGGTTTGGGGCATCGTTCAAACCTGTTGGCTGGGAGCTGCCTCCGGTGTGGGACAGCATTGCCGGGGACTACCGCTGCGCCGACGGCTGGATCCGGCTGCACACCAACGCTCCTCATCACCGTGCTGCTGCCTTGTCGGTACTTGGGCTGGGAGCCGGCGCAGACCGCGCAACTGTTGGCACCGAAGTCGAACATTGGATGGGGGAAGACCTAGAAGCTGCGGTGGTTGCGGCTGCTGGCTGTGCCGCGTTCATGCGCTCGCAGGAGCAGTGGCTGGCGCATCCGCAGGGCCAGTCTGTGGCTGCCGAACCGCTGGTGATCTGGGGTGCCCCGCGGCTGACGGACGACGGCGGCACGCGCCAACACGCCCGGCCCGCCAGTGCCGCACGCCCACTGGAAGGGGTGCGGGTGTTGGATTTAACCCGTGTCATCGCCGGTCCCGTGGCCACCCGATTCATGGCGATGTACGGGGCAGAGGTGCTACGAATCGATCCGCCAGAGTGGGCGGAGCCTGGGCTGGAAGCCGAGCTGACGGTGGGCAAACGCTGTGCCCGGCTGGACCTGAAATCTGCCGACGGGCTGGCCAAGTTGCACGAACTACTCGCCGGGGCCGACATCCTTATCCACGGCTACCGCCCTGACGCGCTGGACCGGCTGGGCCTGTCCGAAGGCTGGCTGGCGGAGCGCCATCCGAGCCTGGTCAACGTGGCGCTGGACGCTTATGGGTGGAGCGGGCCGTGGAAGCGCCGGCGCGGCTTTGACTCACTCGTGCAGATGAGCTGCGGGATTGCGCACGCCGGGATGCTTCACTTCGGCTCGGACCGTCCACATCCGCTGCCCGTGCAGGCCCTGGATCACGCTACGGGGTACCTTTGTGCCGCAGCCGCTATCGACGCCTGGCGCGAGCGTCTGGATGGAATTCTCCGCAGCGCCAAGTTCTCGCTGGCCCGGACTGCCGTGGAGCTCATGCGCACCGGGCCCTCGGACCCGCTGGCGCCGCCACCCCTACTTGACCCGGCGGTGCTGCTGCCCGAAGAGACCGCGTGGGGCCCAGGCCTGCGGCTGCCGCCGGCGTGCCGAATTTCCGGTCTTGTTGCCTCTGCCGATGTTCCGGCCCGGGGATTGGGCAGTTCCGAGGCTCGTTGGCTCAAGCCCCGGAATGCCCGAGTGGTGCGCGCCGAGGGAGGCTAGAGAAGCAGCTCCATGAGGGCCGTGGACACTGCCAGTGATGCCCCGTAGCTGACAATGTCGGCACCGCCGCGGGGCCAACCGCACTCCACGGTGATGGTGTTGTGCCCAGCGGAGCGAAGAGCTTGGGCCAGGGCCCAGACCGGATGGTCGGCGTCCAGCCCGCGTCCCACGAGGGCCACCTTCTGGCCCGGGTTCAGGCTTTCTTGAGGCACGGTGCCTCCCGTGGCGGCCGGACCCCACGGGACGGTGCCTACGGCAAAGTTGGCCTGTGTTTCCAACTGGACCACGGCGGCCGGGGACGGATCAGCCAGCCAGGTATCGGCCGTGGCAGAGAGATCAAAGGTGCTACGGATTTCTGCCGCCGCTGGAATGGCCGCGGAAGAATTCACGGCAGCACCGCTGTGGGCGGGGAAGTCCCCAGCCAGTTTTGCGGTGCGCGCCGCGGCGTCCTGCAGCCGGGCCAGCGGGAGTGTGCCCTCAGCAACTGCCGCCACCACGCCCTCGAGCACGTCCTGGTACTGGCGGGCCGTGGTCTCGGAGCCAATGCACAGCAGATCGGCACCGGCTGCCAGGGCACGGACTGCAGCCGCCGGTATGCCAATGACTCCGGAGGCACCCACCATGTCTAAAGCGTCTGTGATCACGGCACCTTTGAACCCGAGCTGGCCGCGCAGAATATCCTGCAGCACAATCGGCGAAAAAGTTGCAGGGTTGGCAGGGTCCAGTGCCTCAACCACAATGTGGCTGGTCATGATGCTTCCAACCCCAGCCATGGCCGCCGCCTTGAACGGAAGTAGTTCCCGTTCAAGAAGCGTCTGCAGCGGGGCTTTAACCCGGGGCAGGGCCAGGTGTGAATCATCGTGGGTGTCCCCATGCCCGGGGAAATGCTTGGCACAGGCAGCCACGCCGGCAAGCTGCAGGCCCTCCACCCAAGCCACCGTGTGCCGGGCCGCGTGGACGGGGTCCGCACCGAAGCTGCGGACCCCAATTACGGGGTTTTCGTCCGCGGAGTTCACATCGGCATCCGGGGCAAGATTCAAATTGATGCCAAACGCTGCGAGCTCCATGCCAATGGCCGAGGCCGCCGCAGCCGTCACATGGACGTCGTCTATCCGCCCCAGGACCGCATTGCCAGGCTGGTTGGAACCGGCCAGGTAGTGCAGGCGAGTGACATCGCCGCCTTCCTCATCGACTGACAGGAGGGCGTGCGGGGACCGCCGGCGCAACTGCGTGCACAGTGCCGCAAGCTGATCCCACGAGACCAGGTTGGTGCCGAACAAGCACACGGCGGCCAATCCGTCGTCGAACGCGTCAAGAAGCCAGTCCGGTGCAGTGGTGCCGACAAATCCTGGCATGAGCGTTCCGGCGGCCAGACGCCGCACATCCACCGGGCTCATCCCTTCACCGCCCCGCTGACGAGCCCGGAACTCATCTTGCCCTGGACGATCAAAAAGAAGATGATGACCGGAACGGCAACGAGCATGGAAGCGGCCATGACCATCCCCCAGTCGGTCTCCCGGGTGGCCGAGGCTTGGACGAAGCCGCGCAACCACAGCGGCAGTGTGCGGGACTGGTCCTCGGTCATGACGACCAGGGCGACGGTGAACTCATTCCAGGCCTGCAAGAACGCATAAACCCCGGACGCCACCAGGCCCGGTGCAAGCAGCGGGAAGGTGATCTTCAGGAACGCCTTGGTGCGGGAGAGCCCGTCCACCATGGCGGCCTCCTCCAGCTCTGCGGGGACGCCGGCGACGAAGCCGCGCAACATCCAGATCGTAAAGGGCACAACTGCGGCCGTGTACAAGATGGTCAGGCCCACAATGTTGTTGAGCATGCCAACTGAGCTCATCATCTTGTACTGGGCGATGAACATGCCTTCGGCCGGGAGCATCTGGATCAACAGCAGTGCCAGGATGAAGGACTTGCGGCCCTTGAACTTGAAGCGGCTGACGGCCAGGGCACCGAGGAAGGCGATGATCAGCACGGCCGCGACCGTGCTCAGCGTGACCGTCAGTGAGATGGTGAGTGCGCCGAGGAACTTGCCGTCGGCCAGGGCTGCCGTAAAGTTCTCCAGCGATCCGCCGAAGGGCAAGAACGTGGGTGTGGTGGACTGCAAAACAACGTTGGGCAGCATGGAGGAGTTGAACATCCAGTAGACCGGGAAGGCCCACAGGATTGCTATTGCCACGGCCAGGGCGGTGAACAGAGCAGTAATGATTGACTTGCGCCGCATGTTAGTTTTCTTCCTTCATGAGGGAACGGACGTAATACCAGCTGATGCCGATTGTCAGGATCAGCATGAGGATGGACACGGCGCTTGCCATACCGAAGTCCCCGGAGCCCACGCCGAGCTGGTAAATGAAGGTGCCCAGCATGTTGGTTTCGTTGGCAACACCGCCGGCGTCTTGCAGGAGCTTGATCTGGGTGAACACGCGCAGGTCCCAGATCAGCTGCAGCAGCAGCACGATCGACAGGACCGGGGCTATCAACGGCAAGATGATGTAGCGGGTGCGCTGCCAGCCGGTGGCTCCGTCCATACCGGCGGCTTCGAGGACCTCGCCGGAGATTTGGGTCAGGCCGGCGTAGAGGCTCAGCGCCACGAACGGTACGGACATCCACACGACAATGACGACGGCGATCAGGAAAAACGTGACCGGATCGGCCAGCCAGTTGTGGCCTTCGGCATCAATGCCGAACTGGACTAGGAGCCAGTTCAAGACGCCGCGGCGCCAGTCGATGAGCCAGACCCACACGGTCATGGCGGCCACAACGGGCATAGCCCAGGCCAGCAGCATGGAAACTTGCAGCATCAGGCGCGCTGCCGTGCCGACGCGCTGCATCAACAGGGCCAAGAGGCCGCCGATTGCCACGGTCAGGAACGCCGAAAGCAGACAGAACAGCAGTGAACGGCCAAGGACCACCCAGAGTTCGGAGGTGCCCAGAAGTGCAATGTAGTTCTCGAAGCCGACGAATTCAGGAGATCCGCCGAACTGCTGCATCAGGCCGAATTTTTGGAAGCTGGTGATAATCTGCCAGCCCACGGGGTAGCCCAGGGCTACCAACAAGATGATGATGGCCGGAAGAATCAGGTAGTAAGGAGCCTTGCTGGCTTTGCGGCGCCGGATGGCGGGGCCTGGCTCGGATGACTGTCCGCCGCGACCGGGTGCGAGGGGGGGCGCTTTGGCGTCCGTTGACATAGGGGGCCTTTCGTGACGGCGGAAACTGCCGTGGTTCTTGCTACAGGTGGCAAAGCGGTGGTGACCGGGGCTCTTACGAACCCCGGTCACCACTATTGGTGCTGTGTAGCTGCGCTCTGGGCTGTTACTTCAGGTTCAGCTGCGGGGTGATCTTTTCGTCGTACTGCTTGGCCAGTGCGGCAAGGTCAGTGGCGTCGCGAAGTTTTCCGAAGAACTCCTCAAGGACCAGCGAGGTCTCAACGGATGCCCAGCCGGGAGCGGCGGGGGTCAGCTTGGAGTTGGAGGCGGAGGCAATGGCTGCCTTGGCGAACTGGTCATCGCCCAAGGAATTCACGTAGTCCGAGTTGGCCGGGCCCAAGCCCGCACCGCCGAGCATGTTCTGGTATTCCTCGGAGAAGATGATGCGCATCAGGTCCTTGGCCAGATCCTGATTCTTGGACTTGGCGGAGATGCCGATGTTGGAACCGCCGGCCAGGACCGGAGCAGGCTTGCCGTCGTTGCCGGGAAGCACCAGAGTGCCGAACGTGTCCTCATTCCAGGTGCGCACGTCCTTGCCCGTTGCATCATCCTTCTTCAAGTCGCCGATGGACCAGTGGGCCCAGCCCGGAGCCATGATGGTGGCAGCAGCCAGGCTCGTCTTGCCTGTGGGCTTGCCGTCATCGCCGAGGATTTCATCGGCGTCGTTGATGTACAGCCACGGGGTGGCATCCTTGGCATCAGAGGGCGCCTTGGAAGCATTTTTGTACAGGTCCTGCAACTGTTCCAAGCCCTTGAGCGTCTTGGCATCGGCAAGGGTGGAAACCCACTTGCCGTTTTCCTTCTTGGCCAGATCCCCACCGTTCGCGAAGATCCAGGAAACGCCGTTGCGCCAGTCCTGGCCACCCAGGAAGAAGCCGGAGAAGTTCTTGATCTCGCGCGGATTCTTATCAGCAATGCTCTTCACACCTGCATTGAACTCATCCAGCGTGGTGGGCGTGGCAACGCCGGCTTCTGTCCAGATGTCTTTACGGGTGAACATGTAGCGTGAACCGAAGTAGTAGGGCAGCGCGAACTTCTTGCCGTCCACCGAACCTGCCTCGACGAAGGACGGCAGGAGCTTGTCACCGCCGAGTTCGTCGTACATGTCGGAGAGGTCGGCAAAGGCTCCGACGTTGGTGAAGGTGGGGGACTGGGTGTTGCCCATTTCCACCACATCCGGGGTGTTGTTGGCATCGGGCAGTGCCGTGGTCATCTTGGTGACAAGGTCCCCCCAGCCCTGTTCTTCAATCTTCAACGTGGCGCCGGTCTTGGCCTTGAAGGTGTCTTTCAAGTAGCCGCGCAGCTCATCAGAGGTGTCCCCTCCTGCGAGCCACAGGGTGATAGAGCGGTCGGCGTTATCTGACGGGTTACTCCCGGACTCGGCGGAAGTGCCGGAACCACAGGCTGACAGGGTCAATGCTGCAGCGGTAATAGCTGCGATCCCCAGATACTTCTTCATGCAATTTCCTCTTTCGACAAGGGGCCTCGGGTGGGCCGCAAGGGAACGATGTGGTGCTTATTCAAAGGTGTGTGGTGCCTGGCGGAATGCGCCTAGTCCACTCCCAACTGACTGGACAGAACCATGACGGCCGTACCGCGGAGCACCGTTTTTTCGGGTTCATCCGCGAGTCGAACAGTTGTTGGGGGTGGGTAGAGGGGGAGCACCCGTTGGGCGAGTGTTTCGCGGACGCTCTCAATCAGCGTCCCGTCCAGGAGGGCGGCCGGACCGCAAAGGACAACCTCCGCGACGTCGATGGCCGCCACGATCGGGGCTAGGGAAATGGCTAGGCGTTCGCCGGCGGTACGCAGGACAGCATGAGCGGCGGCCTCGGGGTCCGGGCTTTGCGCCGCGGCGGCGAGGGCCGTCTCGAGGGCGGGCACGGCCAACCAGGTTTCCAGGCAGCCGGTGCGGCCACACTGGCACGTGGCGCCGCCGTCGGTACCTACTGTGACATGGCCGATTTCTCCTGCGGCGTGGTGGACACCGCTGGCACGGACCCCGCCCACCATAATGCTGGAACCGACGCCGCGGCCCACCCGGACCAGGATCATGTCATCACTGCCGGTGCCGAAAGTGTATTCACCGTGCAGGGCGGCGTCGGCATCGTTATGGACAAGGGTGGGCAGGCCGGTAGCAGCCTGGATGGTGGCACCCAGCGGCACATTGACCCAACCCAGGTTGGGTGCGGTGATGACCACGCCGTCAGCGTCCACGATTCCGGGGCTGCCCACGCCGATTCCCAGCAACGGCTCGGTGGCCAGCGCCACGGCGTCCCGGGCCAGACCTGTAACGAGTGCCGTCAGCTCGGCACCGCTTTCGGAGGTGATGGCACAATCCGTGCGGGCCAAGATGGTGCCGTCCAGGTCCATGACGGCGGCGCGCAGGACATTGTTTTCCGTCAGGTCCAGGCCAACGATCTGCAGGCCGTGCCGGTTGATGTCGACGAGGATGGAGGGCTTGCCGGGGCGTATTGCCTCGGAAGGGCCCAGCTCTACGGCGTGAGTGCGGGCGATCAGCTCGGTGACAAGGTCAGAGATGGTGACACGGGTCAGGCCAATAGCGCGGGAGAGGTCGGCGCGGCTCATGGCACCGGCGGCGTGCAGGGTGCGCAGCACTAGTGAGAGGTTGTAGGCGCGGACGTCGGAGGGAAGGCTGCCTGCGCGGTCTGGGCCCGTCCTGATGCGGGGCCGTGGAGTGATCATGAATGTTAGTAAACTGTACTAACAAACTTTTTGTAAAGCTTTTACGCAAACTGGCCCCAGCGGCCCCAAGTGTGATAATGCTCTCAATGGCGTGAAATTCACGCACCCGCGGACGCTGCCAGTAACGGGAGGTCCGTGCATAGCTGCTGAGCTGCCTCGTCCTCGGCGCGTGGCCATCCTCTCCGCACCAATAAAGCGCACACTGGCACTTCGCAGCGCGCGTAAACAAGCCGTAAACAAGCGGCAATCCGTCTCGATTCCGGGGCCGGGCGGGCACTGACCGCAGAAACTGCCCGGCACCATACCCGTGCAAGTCACGAGGGAAAGCCGGACGAGACCGGCTGGAAAGACAGGGGAACCAGCTGGAAAGACAGGGGAACCGGACTGTGTCCGAAGCCGGTCTGCGGTGCTTTTGGTGTCAAGTGCGAGGCGTAGGGGAGCGAGAATTGAGAAAATACGTCACGCCAGCACCGAAAACGGAGAAATTTCCCGCCATGAACTTAAGCATCCGCACTGCAATTCCTTCCGATTATGACGCCATCGCTTGTATTACAGCCGACGCCTACCTTGGTGCCCGGTATTTTGAGAACGTGGACCATCCATACATGCGCAAGATCTTGCAGGTGGCCGAGCGGGCAGCTGTGGCGCAGATGATTGTGGCAGAGCGGGATGGCGCCGTCATTGGGTCAGCCACCTTAGCGGTGTACGGCGATGAATGGGCGGATGTAGCGCTGCCCGATGAGCTGGAATTCCGGCTTCTGGTGGTGGACCCTGCTGTGCAGCGCAGTGGTGCCGGGCGGTCCATGGTGGAATACATTCTGGCCCATGCCAAAAGTCTGCCCGGGATCAATGCGCTTAGCCTGACCACGGGCGAGGACTGGGTCAGCGCCCACGCCCTGTATCAGCGGCTGGGATTTTCCCGTGCACCCGAGCGTGACTGGCCCATCCCGGAAAACGGCAAGATGTTGCGTGTGTACCGGATGGAGCTTTAATGAGGAGGTGCCACCAAAAAGCCTCCGCTATAGGATGGCCTCATGAGACCCGGGGAGCACTCCGCGCCAGTACCGGCCGCACCTGTTGCCGCGCCAGTACTGGCCGCGCTAGAGGGCAGCCAGCATAAAGTGGGCAGCCATGACCAGCTGCTGCAGCGGAGCTCATTTAACTCGCTGGTGGACAACCTCGTCTTTGCCTTCAGCGGGATTGCGGCGTTGTGGCTGGCCTGGCTGATATTGAGTGAATCGTTGCACGTGGGCTGGTACCTTGTGCCGTTCTTCGTCCTGTTCTGGCTCATCTTGGCCTACCTGGTGTTGCCACGGGTGCATAAGATTTTGACCTCCATCTATGTCCCTGATTACTTCATTGGCCGCGCCCGCACCAGTGACGGGCTGCTGGGAGACCCCATTAACCTTGCCGCGGAGGGCAGTGAAGCCCAACTGATCGCGGCCATGAGTGGTGCAGGCTGGATCCGCGCCGATGCGGTGACCTTGCGCTCAAGCTGGCGCATCATCACCTCCACGGTATTCAAACGCAGCTACCACAAGGCGCCCGTGAGCCCCTTGCTGCTCTTTGGCCGGCAACAGGACCTGGCCTATCAGCAGGAAGTGGCTGGCAATCCCGCCAAACGCCACCACGTGCGGTTTTGGAAATGCCCCGATGGTTGGTTGCTGCCAGGCGGGCATAAGGTTGAGTGGCTCGCCGCGGGCACCTTTGATAGGGCTGTGGGCTTCTCACTTTTCACGCTCCAGATCACCCACAAGATCGATTCCGACACCGACGTTGAGCGGGATCACATCGTGGCAACTCTGACGGAGAGCCACCCAGAGGTATCGGTGCGCATTATTGAGGATTTCTCCACCGGCTACCACTCACGCAACGGTGGCGGGGACAGCATTGAAACTGACGGAAACCTGCCCGTGGTGGACGTTGGCAAGGTGAAGGGCGCCGCCCTGGCCGCGGACCAGAGTGCGGAGGCGCGTGTGGCTGCGCGGGAACGGCGCCGGCCGCTCTCGATTGTGCTTGGAGTGGTCCTCATGAGCATCCGGGTAGTGGTTGGTGTTCTCACCTTGAGCCTGGCGGTGGGGGACAGGGTCAGCATTATTGGCGAGGTAGCGGCCTCACTTCCCGGTGGTAACGCCTCCCTAGCTGCCCTGTTCGTGAACATTGCCATGGCCGTCACGGCCGCCTCCATACTCCTGTATGCGGCGCTCTCGGCCCTGGTTTTTCGCGGCAGCAATAGGGCTCGGGTCACGGTCATGGGCTTGAGCGTGTTGTTGTTGGCGGGTGCGGCCCTGGGTTTCTTCAGTGGCACCTCCGTCACCTTGCGCGGGGATCTGTTCGGCCTGCCCGTGGATATCCTGGTGCTGCTGGCACTGTCCGCGCAGAACTCAAGTACGTTCTCGCGCCGGGAAGCGAGCCCTGCTCCGAGCGTTGAATGACCATGCGCCAGTAGTAAATGCGCGGGCAGGAAACGCGTCAGTAGGAAATGCCAGGCGGGATTTGCCGCCCGCCATGGGAGATAAGCTAGGGGTACACACTTATTTACTTTTGTAGGGGAGATCCATGGCTGCGATCAACCGTGACGACGTGGCGCATCTGGCGCAACTGGCTCACATCGAGATGAGCGACGAAGAACTGGAGAGCATGGCCACTGAACTGGCAGTGATTGTGGATGCAGTGAAGAGCGTCAGCGAGGCTGCCGGGGCAGATGTTCCCGCCACCTCACACCCGATCCCGCTGACCAATGTCATGCGCGAGGACGTAGTGGGCCATGTGCTTACCGTGGAAGAGGCCCTGTCCGGGGCGCCCGATGCCGCCGATGGCCGCTTCAAGGTTCCCGCAATTCTGGAGGAGAGCTAATCCATGAGTGCATCTGCATTGATCCGTTCCAGCGCCGCCGTGATGGCCGCCAAACTCGCCTCAGGCGAGATCACCTCCGTTGAGCTGGTTCAGGCTCACCTTGACCGTATTGCCGAGGTCGACGGCGGTGAGCGCGGCATCCACGCGTTCCTGCACGTTAACGCCGAGGAAGCGCTGGCCGTGGCTGCCGACGTCGACGCCCGCCGCGCCGCCAGCGAAGAGCTCCATGAGCTTGCCGGTGTGCCCATCGCCATCAAGGACCTGATTGTCACCAAGGGCCAGCCCACCACGGCTGCTTCCAAGATCCTTGAGGGCTGGATGAGCCCCTATGACGCCACCGTCATCAAGAAGATCCGCGCCGCCCGCATGCCCATGCTGGGCAAGACGAACCTTGACGAATTCGCCATGGGTTCCTCCACCGAGCACTCCGCGTACGGCATCACCCGCAACCCGTGGGATCTGGACCGGATTCCCGGCGGCTCCGGCGGTGGCTCGGCTGCAGCCGTGGCAGCCTTCGAAGCACCCCTGGCCTTGGGCACTGACACTGGCGGTTCCATCCGCCAGCCCGGCGCCGTCACCGGTACCGTGGGCGTCAAGCCAACGTACGGCGCGGTTTCGCGCTACGGTGCCATCGCCATGGCGTCCTCGCTGGACCAGATTGGCCCGGTATCCCGCACCGTCTTGGACGCAGCCTTGCTTCAGGAAGTCATTGGCGGGCACGATCCCCTTGATTCCACGTCCCTGACGGATCCCTCCACGGGCCTGGCCGACGCCGCCCGCTTGGGCAACGTTGCCGGCATGAAGATCGGTGTGGTGAAGGAACTGCACGGCGAAGGTTTCCAGGCCGGCGTTGAAAACCGCTTCAACGAATCCCTGGACTTGTTGCGCGAAGCAGGGGCTGAGATCGTTGAGGTTTCCTGCCCCAACTTCAAGTACGCCCTCGGTGCCTACTACCTGATCATGCCCAGTGAGGCATCTTCTAACCTTGCCAAGTTCGACGGCGTCCGGTTCGGCAACCGCACGTTGCCCACCGATGCTCCGCTCACCATTGAGCGTGTCATGGCTGCCACCCGCGCCGCCGGTTTCGGCGATGAGGTTAAGCGCCGCATCATCTTGGGCACCTACGCCCTGAGCGCTGGCTACTATGACGCCTACTATGGTTCCGCGCAGCGTGTGCGCACTTTGGTGCAGCGCGATTTCGAGGCCGCCTTCGCCCAGGTGGATGTGCTCATCTCACCCACCACGCCCACCACGGCGTTCAAGCTGGGTGAAAAGATTGATGACCCGCTGTCCATGTACCTGCTGGACATTGCCACGATTCCGGCCAACCTGGCCGGCATCCCCGGCTTGACCCTGCCTGGTGGCCTGGCCGATGAAGACGGCCTGCCCGTGGGTATCCAGCTGCTGGCCCCGGCCCGCGAGGACGCCCGCGTTTACCGTGTTGGTGCCGTGCTGGAATCCCTGTTGGAGACCAAGTGGGGCGGCCCCATTCTGGACCAAGCCCCGGCACTGGCATCCACCGCCGACGAGGCCACCGCCAAGATCGCAGCCGAGGAGGCAAACTAATGAGCAACGAAACCATTCTGAGCTTCGAAGAAGCCCTGGAAAAGTACGATCCAGTCCTTGGTTTTGAGGTGCACGTTGAGCTGAACACCAAGACCAAGATGTTCTCCTCGGCACCGAACGTCTTTGGTGATGAGCCAAACTCCAACGTCAATGAGGTGTGCCTGGGTCTGCCCGGCGTGCTGCCCGTGGTCAACAAGAAGGCAGTCGAGTCCTCGATCCTGATCGGCCTGGCGCTGAACTGCAAGATTGCCCCGCACAGCACGTTTGCGCGTAAGCAGTACTTCTACCCGGACACCCCCAAGAACTTCCAGACCTCCCAGTACGATGACCCCATCTGCTACGACGGCTGGATCGATATTGAACTTGAGGACGGCACCGTCTTCCACGTGGAAATTGAGCGCGCCCACATGGAAGAAGATGCTGGCAAGCTCACCCACATGGGAGGTGCCACGGGACGCATCCAGGGTGCTGATTACTCCCTCGTGGACTACAACCGTTCGGGCGTGCCCCTGGTTGAAATCGTGACCAAGACTATCGAAGGTGCCGGTTCACGTGCGCCGGAACTGGCCAAGGCTTACGTTGCCGCCATCCGCGAGATTGTGAAGAACCTGGGTGTCTCAGACGCGAAGATGGAGCGCGGCAATGTCCGTTGCGACGCCAACGTCTCCCTGCGCCCCTACGGGCAGGAAAAGTTCGGCACCCGCACCGAGACGAAGAACGTGAACTCGCTGCGCGCCGTCGAAAACGCCGTGAAGTTCGAGATCCAGCGCCACGCCGCCGTCTTGGATTCCGGTGTGCTGATCACGCAGGAAACCCGCCACTGGCATGAGGACACCAAGTCCACCACCTCGGGCCGGCCCAAGTCAGATGCTGATGACTACCGTTACTTCCCCGAGCCGGATCTGGTCCCCATTGTCACCAGCGCCGCCTGGGTTGAGGAGCTCCGCGCCACTCTGCCCGAGCCGCCGGCCGAGCGCCGCAAGCGCCTGCAGGCGGACTGGGGCTACACCGACATGGAATTCCGCGACGTGGTCAACGCCGGACTCATGGACGAGATTGAAGAAACCGTCACCGCTGGCGCAACAGCAGCTGCGGCCCGTAAGTGGTGGATGGGTGAAATCGCACGCCGCGCCAAGCTGGCAGACGTGGATCCCGCCGCGTTGGGCGTCAGCCCCGCCGTCGTGGTGGAGATTGAGAAGCTCATCGCCTCGGGTGCCATCAATGACAAGCTGGCCCGCAAGGTGCTGGACGGTGTCCTTGAGGGCGAAGGCACACCCACAGAGGTCGTGGCCAAGCGCGGCCTGGCCGTTGTCTCCGACGACGGCGCCCTGCAGAGTGCGATTGACGAGGCCCTGGCAGCCCAGCCCGATGTTGCCGAGAAGATCCGTGGCGGCAAGGTGCAGGCCGTTGGTGCGATTGTTGGTGGCGTCATGAAGGTGACCCGTGGACAGGCCGATGCGGCTCGCGTGCGCGAGCTGATCCTCAAGACCCTGGGCGTGGAGGGCTAGTCCCCACACCCTCCCGACGTGTGGCTCGCAAGCGAGCCGCACTTCGGGGCCCTCGGGTGTGTGGGCCCACCCACACCCTCTTTCCCGTTCTTCCTCTTCGAGCCCTGACTTCCCCTTTGGAAGGTCACGGCTCGCAGTTTTTTCTGAGGTACTGTCACAATGCCGCTGGTGCAGGGGAGTGTCTGAGCCCGGGTGTAGCCTGTGAACGGGCCCTGAATGGGGCCAGTATCTGTCTCGAGGGGGACCAAGCAATGAGTGGACCACAACCCTGGCCGGGCCCGAACGGAAAGCCGTCAGGGAGCAACGTTCCACCCCCACCAAATGTGCCACCTGCCGGGTCACCCAGCGGACCATTTGCCGGGCCACCCGCTGGCCCGCCCAGCGGAGAGTCCAAGGGCAAGGGCAAGATCGCGGCCTGGATCGCGGCTGGAACCGTCCTTCTGGGCGCCATCATTGTGGGCGCGGTCTTTGCGGTAAATACCCTCTTGGGTGTCCCGGCCCAGCCGCCGCTTGCTGGCACGGCCGGCCAGAACCAGGGCGCCTCGCCCAACTCCTCGTCACAGATGCAAGACGCCATCGGGGAACAAGACTCTGCGCCACAACAGGGCCAACCCGAGTCGCAGACCGCACCCCAGCGCCTGAACACAGTAGATAACTCCGGCTACTCCAATGCTGACAAGGCGTATTGCAAGTGGCAGGGGAAAGTGGTGTTTGTGGGGGCCTCGGACTCCTTCCGTGCTGCGATCTGCGAGATCAACGGCGAGACCACTTACCTGGGTCTGGATAAGAAATCAGGCTCCACGATAGTGCTACCGGCGAGCCGAACCTCCAACTCAGCCCAAGCCCGAAACGGCAACTACAGCTATGCCTTGAACGCCTCAACGTTCACCATCTCGGCAAATAATGATGTTATTGCGGAAGAAAAAATGCTTTCGTGGTGGACTCCCAGTGCCCCAGAGTTGAAGTTGCCAGGGGACTTGGGCCTGAGCCAGCCCATCTCCTACCCGGCGTGCGATGGTACCGGGGTCATTGTGCTGGCCACAGCATTCGAACCAGCCACCAATGCGGCCACCATTGAACAGGCGTTACGGGCCAACCCAGGATCCATGTACCTGCGCACTGACCTGTCCTGCGATAACTTCCGGGGCCCGTCCAAGGCTAATAGCAATGGCAATTCCATTTACGCTGTCATCAAGGCCGTGCCGGGGAGCAAATCCGATGTCTGTGCCGCCATGAAGGCGTATGACGCCACTGGTGAATGGCTGGAAAACAATGTTGATCCGGCAACTAATGTCACGTGCTCGTGAGGGTACCCGTGGCATCATGAAACCATGACTTACGCTTGGGACATCCGTGCACGTGTGCAATCTGAGGGAGGGGCCCATGTCCAGGAGGACAGTTGTGGCCACTACGGCCCCAACGCGTGGATCATTGACGGCGCCACAGCGCTCCTAGAACCTCTGAACCTGCCATCCGCCTCGGACCCGCAATGGCTGGCCCAGCTTTTGAGCATGAAATTTGCCCAGGCCTCCGCACGAACCGGGGAACACCAGCGTGGGTCCGCGCAACCCGATGACAGCGGTGTTCGTGGCGTGCTTGCGCGTGCGCTGGAGGAGATTGATCATGAGGCAACGGCACTCGTGGGAAATGAAAAGGTGCGTTTTCCCAGCGCTGCCGTTTCCGTAGCCCAGCTGAACAGCAGCGGAGTTGAGATCGCCAGTCTGGCCGACTGTACTGTTGTTGCCAGAATGCCAGACGGAGAAACCCTCCTGATCCGGGCCGAACTTGCCGATTCCCGCATCCCACCGGAGGCAACGGCCCAGGCCCGGCTGCGCCTGCTGCAACAGGATCGCGAACTGCGTAACACCCCGGGCCGGTTGTGGGTGGCGCGGCGGGAGCCGGAAGCGGCTGATCACGCCCACGTGGTCCAGATTGGGCGTCCCGAGCTTTTGGTGATGGCCAGCGATGGGGCGTGGCGCGCAGTCGATCTTGGCCTGGTCAGCGGACCGGGCGAGTTCCTGGACCGGAGCCGCAACACCCTTGATGCCTTGGGGCTCCTGCATGAATTACGCATGCACCAGCAGCGGATCGGTGAGGTGGCCGATGACGCAACCATCCTCACCCTGGCCCCGCAGGCTTGAGCCGCGCAGAACCCAACCTCTCGAACTTCAGCCGCGCAGCCATGACCCGGCGCATCACCTGGGAGCAGCTGCCGCAAACGGTGCGCGACGGCGTCGAGAGTATCTTGACTGAGCCGGTGGTGGCTGCCGTGTCTGCCCCAGGCGGGTTTTCCCCGGGGTCGGCGGACCGGGTGTTGCTGGCCTCGGGGCGGCGGGCGTTTGTGAAGGCTGCCAGTGCGCTTGAGAATGCCACAACTCCGGTGCTGCACCGCCGCGAAGCCGCCGGCGCTTTGGCCCTGCCACAAGACATTCCGGCGCCTGAATTTCTGGGAATGTACGACTTCTGGGAATGTACGACTTCTGGGAATGTACGACGACGGCATCTGGGTTGCGCTGGTACTGGCCGATGTAGCGGGTCACCATCCGCAGGAGCCCTGGCAGGAGAGCGAACTTCTCGCGGTACTTGACGCACTGGAGAAGATTGGCCGTGTCCCGCTCAGGACGGAACTGCCGTTGCCGCACTCTCAAGAAGCGCTCAAGGGCGCCTTCATGGCTTGGGAGAAGTTGCGGACTGGTCCTGGGCTGCCAGCGGGGCGTCCTGGGTGGACGCGCTCAGCGTGCTGATCAACGTCAAGACGTTCAACCCCGAGGCGGCGCTGGATCATTGGTTCACCACACACCCCGTATTCGCCGCAGTGGGGGAGGATTCCGTAGCGGAGGATTCGATCAACGCCGTGATGGCAGGGTGGGCTGGATACTTCCTGGACATGTCCCGGCGCCCCGACCCGCCGGGCATCCCCACGTTGCGGGAGAGCCAAAGAAGGCAGGGGCAGATTGTGTGCGCGTGGCTGCGCTAGTGGCTGGATTAGTGCTGGGCGGCGACGGTCCTGAATCCGAGGTTTCCGCTGGCAGATTCGGGGGAGTTGGAGCTGCGGGCCGCTAGCCGGTAGCGGTTGCAATAAGAATCGTGGCACAAGTAGGAGCCGCCGCGCATCACCCGGCCGCGCCCAATGGTGGGGCCCGCCGGATCTTCCACAGTTCCTGCGGCCAGGCAGCTCTTGTAGTACTTGGGTAAGAACCAGTCCGCGCACCATTCCCAGACGTTGCCGCTGGTCTGGAGCAGGCCGTACCCGTTGGCTTCGAAACTGGCCACGGGAGCGGTGGTGAGGAATCCGTCGTCGCACGTGTTTTCCGTGGGAAAAGTGCCCTGCCAAATGTTGCAGCGGTGCAGGGTCTCGCCGTCGGCTCCTGTTCCGTGGAGCTCATTTCCCCAGGGGTACCGTGATTGGACTAATCCGCCGCGGGCAGCATATTCCCACTGTGCCTCGGTAGGCAGGACCCGGCCCGCCCACGCGCAATATGCCAAGGCATCCGTGTGCGAGACCTGGGTGACGGGGTGTTCCGGGATGTCCTGCCAGTGTGAGAGCGGCCCGGCTGGGTGCGCCCAGCTGGCACCGCGCACGTTCAGCCACCAGGGAGTGCCAGCTGCGGTGCCGAGAATATCGGCCTGATCCGCCTGGACGGCAAGGTGAAAAACGGCAGAAGTACCGTAGATTTCAGACTCCGTGCGGTAGCCGGTGGCTGCAATGAAGGCGGCGAATGCGGCGTTGCTGACGGCGGTGACATCAATTTCGAAGTCTGAGACGGAAACTTGGTGGACGGGCGTTTCACCGTCGGCGGGGTAGCCCTCGTCAAAGGGATCGCCCATGGCGAACGTGCCTGCCGGGATGTTCGCCTGCTGCGCATGAAAGGAATCTGTGGATGAGCTGTTCCCGGTTTTGGCGGGGACGCTCAGAGAAAACACCTGGTTCGTGGCGGAGGAATGCTCCGCATGGCCCGGCGCACGGCCTTCGGGACTGCAACAACTAGACATGGACTCTCTTCACACAGGGATCAAAGTACTCCTACCAGTCTAAGGAGTGAGACACGCCCTGGTGACACGCCCTGGTGACACGCCCGGGTGGGATGGTGGAATTTTCATGGCTGGATGTGCCAGCATGGCGCCATGGATGTTGATGCACTGAATGTTGATGCACTGAATGTTGACGCAATGAATGTTGATGCACTGAATGTTGACGCAATGAATGTTGATGCAATGAATGTTGATGTGGTGAATAGTGACGTGGTGAAAGCTGACGTAGTGATCATTGGCGGCGGAATTGCCGGGTTGTCCCTAGCCTGGGCCCTGGCCCCTACACGAACAGTGGTGTTGGTGGAAGCGGAGCCGGCCTTGGCGTTCCACACCTCCGCCCGCTCGGCCCGGCAGATGCAGCCACATTATGGCCCGGCCGTCATTCAAGAGTTGACCCGGCGCAGCATCGCCATGGTGGAGGATATTTCAGCCACGCTGGCGGCGCCCATCCTGATACCTCGCCCGCTCATCATGCTGGGCAACCACGCTGAGGTAGCGGAGCTGTTGGCGGGCCAGCCCGGCCTGAAATTGTTGGGCCACACCCAGGCCATGGCGCTGAGCCCGGATCTGCGCCCCGATACATTTTTTGCAGCAGCCCTGGATGACTCCGCCAAGGAGGTGGATGTGCCGGCCCTGCTGGAGTACTACCGCCGGCAGGGTCTGGCGGCAGGTGCCACCGTGCTCTTGAGTGCCCCCGTGACCACGGTACAGCATGATGACACGGGGTTCACGCTGACAGCGGGGGAGCATGAAATCAAGGCCTCAGTTGTGGTCAATGCTGCGGGTGCCTGGGCGCAGGAGGTGGCCACGCTCTGTGGCGTGCCATCTCAGAGCCTGATCCCGTACCGGCGCAGCGTGGCCATAGTTTCCACGGCAGGGCCTGTGAATCCGGCGGGGCCCATGGTGGAGCCCTTCGATGAAAGCTACTACTTCAGGCCCCACGGCGGGAACCTCCTGATCTCACCATGTGAGTCAGTGCCTGCTCCGGCGGGTGACGCGCAGGTGGTGGATGCCGATATTAGGGCACTGATCGAGCGCATTGACGCCGTGACCACCCTGGGGATCACCGGCGTCGTCCGGGCGTGGACGGGGCTGCGTACAGAAGCCCCGGATGGCATTCCCGTGGTGGGCTTCGATGCGGCTGTGCCCAACTTCTTCTGGCTCGCCGGGCAGGGCGGGTATGGGATTCAAACCTCGGCCGCGCTGGCCACGCTCGCGGCCGCGATGATCACCGGGACACTGCCGGCGGCAGATCAGGAACTGGCTGGCGAACTGAGCCCGCAACGGGCCGGCGTGCTGTAGCTGGCAGATTTAACTGCCAGCCCTAACTGGCGGTCTTAACTGGCGGCGCCGGAAACCATGACGCCAACACCCAGGACGCCCAAAATGGCGCTGCTGATCCGCTCGATCATGGAATTGACCTTGGGCTTGCGCAACCACTTCATGGCCCGGTTCGCCACAAAAGCAATGACAGTCAAATAGAGGAAGCCGATCACGGCCAGGGTCAGGCCCAACACCATGGCCATGGCCAGTGTGTTCACGCCCCGGGGGATGAATTGGGGCACCACGGCTAGATAAAACAGGCCAACTTTGGGGTTCAGAAGAGTGGAGATCATGCCGGCACCAAACCCAGCACGCTTGCTGTAGACCAGCGGTTGCGCACCATCATGGGCTGCCGCCAGGCCTGCCTTGGCAGCCTTGCGCGCCTTCAGGAACGAGGAAACTCCCAAGTACAGCAGGTAGATGCCGCCAGCAATCTTAATCCACCGGAACACCTCCGCTGACTGTTCCAAAATGGCGGCCAGTCCAAAGCCCACCAGGGCCGCCCAGAGCAGCGCGCCCACGCCGGAGCCTGCTGCTGCTGCAATGCCTGCCCCACCCGGTTCAGTGAAATACGCAGCACCATGAAGGTGTCCGGTCCGGGAATGAGGGCGAGCATCAGGCACAGTCCGGCAAAGCCCAGGAGTGAAACAAAAGTCATAAGTTCAATTCTCGCCGGGGGCAAGCCGGTGCGGCAAATGCAGGTGCCCTGCACGGCCATCTTGATGTCTGTCATGCCAGACGTGGCTCTGTGGCGTGGCGCCCGGGCCGCCCCATGGCGCCGTACGCTAAGAACATGAGCGAACTGATCTCCAATATTGGCGAACTAATGACCCAGGATGGCGAGCTGGGTACGCTGTACAACGGCGCCATTGTGCTTGAGGGGGAGCGCATCTCATGGATCGGTCCCAGCGAGCAGGCGCCCGCGGCGGATACCCATACGGATGCCCAGGGCCGGGCGGTGCTTCCCGGCTGGGTGGACTCGCACACGCATCTGATCTTCGCCGGAGACCGCACGGCCGAGTTTGAGGCGCGTATGGCCGGGGAGAAATACAGTGCCGGAGGCATAGCGGTGACCATGGAAGCCACCCGCAACGCAGGCGACTACGATCTCACCCGCATGGGCCTGGGTCGCGTTGGCGAGGCAGTCTCCCAGGGCACCACCTATCTGGAGACCAAGACAGGCTACGGTTTGGATGTGGATAACGAAGCCCGCTGCGCCCGGATCGCCTCCACCGTGGTGGACGAGGTCACGTACCTGGGTGCCCACCTGGTCCCGGCCGGCATGGACGCCGATGAGTACACCGCGCTAGTTTGCACGGACATGCTCGACGCCGTCCGCCCTTACGTCTCCTGGGCCGATGTGTTCTGTGAGCGCGGCGCCTTCACGGAAGAGCAGTCACGTGCCGTGCTTAACGCCTGCCGTGCCGCCGGCCTCGGGCTGCGCGTGCACGGCAATCAGCTGGGCCACGGAGCCGGGGTTGGGCTAGCCGTGGAGTTCAAGGCCGCCAGCGTGGACCACGTCAATTTTCTGACCGATTCCGATGTGGCCCTGCTTGCGCAGTCGTGGTCAGGCTGGCAGGCCGGTGCCAATGCGGGGCGCGGGGCGGGTGAGCGTGGCACGGTCGCCACCGTGCTGCCAGCCTGTGATCTTTCCACCCGGGCGCCGCTGGCACCCGCCCGCCAGCTGCTCGATGCCGGGGTGCCAGTGGCCATCGCTTCCAATGCCAACCCCGGTACCTCCTACACCTCCTCCCTGGCATTCTGCGTTGCAACGGCCGTGCTGCAGATGGGTCTGAGCGTACATGAGGCTGTGCGCGCTGCTACGTATGGGGGAGCACTGGCATTGGGTCGGGAAACCGGGCTTGACCAGGATGGGAAGCGGGCTGTTGGCACCCTTGCCGTGGGACACAGGGCTGATCTGCACATGCTCCGGGCGCCGTCCGCAACGCATCTTGCCTACCGCCCCGGCATGCCACTGACATCCGGTGTGTGGCGAGCCGGCGTGCGGGAAATCTAGGGTGCTGGAAATATAAGGTGCGGGAAGCCTAATGGTAGGGGTGGATCTGGCCAGTTCTAGATACCCCGGCCAAGGTAGAGTGGCAAGCAAATGAAGAGCTCGAGAAGTCAATTGCGTGATCGTGGATTCCTGGGTATCGAAGATCTTGGCGTATTCAGCCATCTGTCAACGGCGGACCTGGCTCAACTGCTGGACTCTGAGGATTCGCTGGAGCGATCCGCTGCCATTCGCCTGCTCGCACAAAAAGCACAACCGGATGCTTCGACGAACCGGCTCTTTGCGGATCGGCTCAAGCGCGAAACCAAGCTTTACACCAAGATTGAGCTCTGTGAAGCACTCCAAACTGGTGGTGAAGAAGCCGCTCAGATGCTGATTCCACTGCTAGGTACAATCGGCAGAAATCAACACAAGCAGCCATCCACTGATGCGTTCAGAAAATCTAGCTATCCGCTCCCAAGGGACATTGTGGCGCGAATTCTTGCTCGAATGGACCCCGCAATTTTGCCCACCATGACATCGGTCATTCAGAGCGGGACCCGGGCACAGGTAGTGGAGGTCATTGATGCTGTTGGCTTCATGTGCTTCTATTCCTCAGCGACCGAAGCTCATCGCTTGGTTGCGCTGCGAGCGCTGCTCAAAAGGCTCCAGGGCAGTCCGAATGATGAGCTAATGCAGTGGAAAATTGTGCGTGCACTGGAGAGTTTCAACCATCCCGACTCCTTATCGATCCTGCGCGGGATTATTGAGGACAGCGCGGTGCCTGCACTCCACCAGGAAGCGCAGCGCTCACTAGCGTTGGCCCTCAAACAACCCGCTATGTGAAAGCCGCAGATTTTTCCCCATTGATACACGGCAAGACTCGTTCGTGATGCCTGTTACCCGTTGCCCGCTTCCCGGCTGTGGTCGGAGCGGTAAGGCATGGCTGATCGGTGTCAATACCAGCCCGTTCAATACCAGCCTGTTCATTGCGGGGCTGGACGTGAGTACAGCGGGATCACCGATCATATCGAAGACTCATGCACCTGAACCTCATGGGTTTGCGGGGGCTCAAGCGATTGATTCTTTGTTTCTACCCGCCGGGTGTACCCCTCTGCGATCAGAACAGCCATGACCGAGAGCAGACCAACGGCGAGGAGAACAATTCCAACCAACCCCACTTGAACGTTCTGGTTTGTATCGGTATTTGGTGTACTAGGGTCGCTGACCCACATGCTTATCTTCCCCATAGCCACCAGAACGATGCCGCAAATCGTTGCACCGAGGGATACTGTCCAGGCAGCAATTCTTGCCCACCGCTGGCGCCCCGTAATGTGTGTCATTGCAGAAGCATACTGCCCGAGCGGCAGAGCAACCAGAGGGAAGGAAATGGCTCATGCCCACACTGGCTCATGCTCACACTGGCTCATGCCCACAGCTGGCACGCCTCAAGCATGGGCGTGCGAAAAGTGGCTCCTTCTACCGCATGGCCAAGATGTGTTGGGCTGCTTTTGTCCCTCTGAGGGCTGGCGTAGAGGACGCCGGCAAGGAGCAACCCGTAACCGGCTCTTGGACGGGGATGCACGTCTCTGAACTGCAGCTCACGGGCCAGAAGTCTTTAGTCAGCATTCAATTCCCCGTTGTTCCGGCATCTCACAGCACTCCTGGAGGAGCGCAAAAGGAAGGGGTGCTGGCTTGAATTTCTTCAAGCGAGCACCCCTTCTTAGTCACTGCTTACTGCTTACTGCCGTGGTGACAGTGGCTAGAACCTAACCATGGCGCCGGCGGCGGCGGACCAACATGGTCCCCGCACCACCAAATAGGGCCAGCAAGGCAACGCCGAGGATCGGCAGCACTCCGTTGGCGCCAGTGTGGGAGAGCTCATCCCCGCCGGCGGGAGCAGTGGTTGCTCCCGAACTTGCGCCCGGTGTGGTTGCGCCAGGTGTAGTTGCACCCGGTGTGGTTGCGCCAGGTGTAGTTGCACCCGGGGTGGTAGCCCCCGGTGCTCCCGGAGTTGTGGGTCCCGTGGTGGCCGGAGCCGTCGGTCCCGTGGTGGCCGGCGCAGTGGTGGCCGGAGCCGTCGGGTCCGTGGTGGCGGGGGTTCGGTGGTGGGCGGGTCCGTCGGGTCCACTGCCTTGGCAGTGATCGTGAGGTTGACGGTTCCGCTTGCTTCCTTGCCGAACTTATCCGTACCAGTGGCAGTCAGCGTCGCTGTGCCAACAGCTGCGTCAGCCGGAACAACCAAGCTAAACGTAGCCACACCATCAGCGTTGGCCACGGCCGTGAGGTCATCGCCGGCTGCCAAGGCAGCAACGGCACCGGTGGTCAGCTTCAAGGTGGCTGTGGAGCCAGCCTTCAAGTCGGCAACCGTAACCTTATGTGTGGAGCCTTGCGCAACGGCGTTGCCACCGTCAACAACGGGTACCAGCGTCAAGGCCGGGGCCTCATCGCCACAGCTGAACTTGGCATCTGCCCAGTCAGCCCACTCGTCGCCATTGGTGCCGCCCACATTGATCTTGGCAACGTTCAGGTCAACGTAGTTCTTACCCGTGACATCGGCAGTGAGCTTAAGTGCCTCGTCATCAACTGTCAGCTGCGGGGACGTGGCAAGAGTTTCGCCATCGCCAACCACGGTGAACACCACGTTGCCGCGGTGTGCCTTGGGCAGCTTTGCATCATCGATGCCTACCATGGCGGTGAAACTGGTGCACTGTCCGCCCAAGTAGAAGCGAACACTGGAATCGGCGTGAACACCCAGACCCTTCTTGTAGACGGTGGCATCGATCGTGATCGGAGCACCGTCGCCTTCGGCGTCCTCACCGTTGTTCAAGTCACGCTCAACAGGGCCCCATCCGTTGGTGGGCGTGCCCACAAACTCCAGGTCGCTTGCGAAGACGTCCTGGGTGGGAGCTGCCGGCGGGGTGCCAACAATGCTCACGGCGACGGAGCCGGTGGCTGCCTTGCCGTTGCTGTCGGTACCAGCCACGTTGATGCTTGACTCGCCCTCGGTTGCATCCGCGGCAACCTTGTAGCTGTAGGTGGCAATGCCTGTGGCGTTGGCGGTTGCCTTGCCCAGTTCGGCGGTTCCCAGCGAGAAGGTTGCCTCAGAGTTGGCCTTCAAGTCACCAACGGTGACGGTGTAGGTCTTGCCCTGCTCCAGCGGACCGGCCGGGTTGACCACGGGGGCCAGCTCGAGTGCGGGGGAGTCATCCGAGCAGCGGAACATGGCGTCGGCCCAGTCGGCCCAGTCATTGCCGTTGCTGCCGTTGGGGTCAACAATCAGCTCAATATATTTGGCGCCGTTGAGCTTGACGTCAATGTTCTTGGCAGGTGTTGCGCCTGTCATAATGCCGGAATTGTAAAGTTCCGTTCCATCGCCGAGCACCTTGAAGATGACAGAGCCCTTAGTGCCTTGGAAATCGTCAACGCCGATGAGGGCGGTGAAAGCGGAGCACTGTGCACCCACAAAGTACTTGATCTTGGAGGCTGCGTGAACGCCGAGGCCCTTGCTGTACGTTTTACCGTCCAGCGTCAGTGCCTTGCCATCCTTTTCTCCCTGCTCGCCGTTGCTCAGGTCCTTTTCTGCAGGACCCCAACCATTATCAGGAGTGCCAATCCACTGCATGTCTGAGGCATAGGTATCTTCGGTGGGCGGGTGGGGCATGGTGTAGGCGCCCAGTGTGGTTTCCGCCACGCGAGCCCCGATCGGAGCCACCGTGGTGGTGTAAGTGGACGTGGCCTTGATGTTGTAATTGCCATCTGCCGTGGCCGGAGCCACCACATTCCACTTGGTGACTAGTGATGCGCCCGGAGCCAAGGAGGTTGCCGTGGCGGAGGTTGTTGCGGTGGCAGTCCAGCCCTCCGGCAACTGCAGTGAAACCTTGGCGTTAGCGACGGCGGCGGGCTCATTGGAGACCAACGTGGTGGTGAACTCGTTATCAGTTCCCTGCTCAATGATGGGTCCGGTTTGTGCAAGGGACAGCTGCGCACAGGCCGGAGTTTTGCTGGACTCACCCAGGTCACGGATCAGAAGATTATCCAAAGAGAAATCCGCTGCCGTGGTTCCGCTGCGCAACAAGCCAACATAGCTATCCCCACAGGCCGAAGCAGTGAAGTTCTGCACCCAACGCTCAGTTGTTTGCATGAGCGGGACAGGAGTTGACACAGTCTGTACTGCCCCTGCTGCCCCGTCATAGCCGCCTACCCAGGTGTATTCGCCAGCCTTGGCAGACTGGTAATCGAAGGAAATCTCATAGTCGTGACCCTGCGTAAAGGCCATGGTGGCGGGGGTGGTGCGGTACACCAGGCCCCCATTTTCCTCGTGTGAGAGCAAACTGAACTGGCCATCAAGGACGTTGTCAATGGGCTTGTTGTTCCAGCCCTTTTGCGTGTAAGGTGCGTGGATTGGGGCCAGGTGGGTACGCGGATCGGTGATACCACCGGCGTTGCCCTTCACAAACGGGCCCCAGCCCTGGTCAACGTTTTCAAAGTCTTCAGCCAACACCACACCGGTCGGTGAACCGGAAACCACATCAGCGGCACTGACATGCTCGGTCTTGATGACCCGGAAATCATCAATCAAGACGGCGGTGCTGCCTGCCGGGGCGGAGAACTTCACGGTAGGTGCATCGCCGTTGTTCGCCACGTCAATCAGCACGCGGACGCGTTGAGTGTAGGTGCGGTTCTTCTGATCTGCTGCAACAGTGTTGAACAAAGCAGAGGAGTTTGTGGTGTTCTTCACCGCGGGCTTATTCGAAACCGTTGCCTCAAGCGTGGTTTCACGTTTGCCGCGCGGGAACTTCTCCTGGTTGTTCACGGTTGGGTCAATCTCAACCCAGGCACTGACAGAGTAGGTGCCCTTATTCAAGGGAGCCAGTTTTTGCGAGATGCTGGAGGCGGCAGCCCCGAACTTGACGCTGTTCAGGCCCTTGGCAGAGTTGTTCACGGTGACATCACCTGTTGGTGCCCAATTGGCCAGGGCGCCGGAGTTGAAACCCGGGTCCTTGATGCCGGTGCCAAAGCCCCAGGCGGCGTCAGCGTTCGCCGGAACTGTTGCCAGTGCCGAGGTCGGTGCCAGCACGTAGGCGGTATTGGCCTTCGGGGACAGGCTGATCTTGCCGCCTGTGACAGGAACGTCGCTGAGGAACTTACGGCCCTGATCGGTGAGCTCATAGAGCTTCAAGGTGCTCTGTGTGGCGAAGGCTGGGGTCAGAGTCCATGTCTGGGCGCCGCCATCACGGCTGTAGTTGTACAGCTTGGTCTGGTTGTTGGTGTCATTGACGGCCTCTTCACCGAACTGCACCAAATCGCTGGACCAGGGGAGCAAATAATTGTGCCCCTCCAGAACCTTGGCACCGTTCTGAGTGATGATGCGATTCTCCAGCGTGGTGCCCGTGACGCGCAGATTATTCTCGAGGGTGATGGCCTCGGGTGTCCACGTGGTGATTTCCTGCTGCTGGAGGAACTTGGCGGGGACGTTGTTGTCCCAGACGTTCTTGAGGAAATTGTTGTAGTTGTTCTGTCCCGTCCAGCCCTGCCACTCCACCAAGTGTGGTGTGCCTAGGCGCGGATCCGGGTTCCACGTATCGCGTTGGGTGTTCTGGGAGAAACGCAGAATTTCTGAGTTCCAACCCTTATTGGTGCTGCCACCGTAGTTTTCATCCACAGCCCAGTGTGACCAGGTGTTGTTGCGGACCAAGGAATCAGCCCACTCAGAAGAAACCGAGTACCCGGCATCGATGAGGTTGCGCTGGAGGCGCTCGCCCACCCATCCTGACTCGTAATACACATCAACATAGTTGGCCGTCAGATTGTCATTGACAGATTCGGCCATGCCATCCAAGCGGGATTTCTGATCTCCAGAAAGCACGTCGTGGCGTTGGTCAATGATGTAAGCCTGTTCCAGCCAGTTCCAGTTCTTCTGCGGCGGTTGCTTAATGAACTGCTCATTGAATGAATGGGCAGAAGGGTAGGCCTCGGTGTTGTTGATGTGCACAGTGAACGTGGCACCAAACTTCTTGGCCTGCTCCAGCATGGTGTTCATGTCGGCAAGCCCGCCAGCGCGGACGTTGAAGTTGCCGTCAAAGTCGGTGTTGGCGGAGTCGTGGCCCTCCGAGGTGAAGCCCTTCTCCAAGGAGTACTGGCCCAGTCCATCAGTGGCCAGAGCTACGTGCTTGACGTCATCGAGGGTGCGCAGGAACGGGTTGGTTGCCTGGCTGGCAAAGTTGAAGGGAATGCTCTGAACTACACGGTTCTTCACATCCTCCCAACCATAAGGTTTGATCTGAATATCACGCGAGGCAATGGCGCCATCTTGCCAATTGACTTTTCCATCGGCGTTGACGTCGCCGGTGATGATGACCTTGGCCATGGGTAGTGGCTCAGTTTCGGTGGAGTTCTTGGCACGGTACAGCCAGGCACCGGAGGAGAAGCCTACCAACTTGTTGGCGCCATCGGCCTTGACTTGACGCCAGATCCTGCCCTTGTCGGCGCCAGCGAGCCCGTTATCCGGGGCCCCAAAGGCACCGTCATACATTGAGTTGGACTCAAAGCTGGCTGCCAAATCATTGGTGTTGGCTATAGCCACCATGGAGGTTTTAGCCTCAGCATCAACAGCAGTGTCAGCGGTCAGCGCGGTGATGTTGTCACCGCTCTTGGCTCGGTCAACGGAAACCACTGCGGTGGCAAGGCTCGCCCCGGCCTGAGCTGAGGACAGTGTGATGAGGTCCTGGTCCATGATCTGGAGGCGTTCGACCTTGGCGGTCCCGGTTTCGGTGATCTCGGTGATGTTGAATGTGAGCACATTCTTCTCAACAGCGAGTTTGGCTTTCATGCTCACGCCAGCCATACCGGGAACGGCAATGGCGTACTCGATCGACTTGCCATCGACATTGACCTTGGAAGTCACGGTGACGGCCTGATCCGCGCCGTTGATCTTCATCTTGGTGGCGACGGCGGTGGCGCCCGTCATGGTTTTTGTCCCCAGCGTGTATTTCAGCGCCTGCGGGAAGGCAGTAGAAACCTCGACGGACATGGTTCCTGAGGTAATCACCGCCGTTCCATCAGCCGCGAAGGCAGGTAGGGCGGCGGCGATAGGGACAATGGTGCCAGCCATGACGGCCCCGGCAATTCCCATCCCCAACCACTTTCGGTGGTGTCGGGTCAATGACATCAAGAACTCCTTGAACAGCTTTGTTGCAGGTGCAAGTGGCAATTTGCGCACTTGTTGGTGGTGACGCTGATGAGGGTGAGCTTAAGGATTGTGGCCCACCTCACTCTGTTATCCATAACACTGTAGCAGTCCAGCGCTTGTGTGACGCCTCGTTTCGGCAACACTTTTTTGCTTGATGAGGGCGCTGCGCGCGCCCTGGCGAGGCCCTGGCCCTGAGCGACCCACGCCCTTCCTGCCAGGGCCAACCGGCGTGATGGTCAGTGATTGAATCTGACGTTTTCAAGACGTAAGCAATCAAGTTGTGCTATTGTTGAGGCAGCAGAAGATACCCGAAGGTATTGAGAATTTGCCCTCGGGGCCCTATTTGAGGAGAAATAAGTAGCATGAGCGAGAACACCCAGCTTGGCCCCTTCATGGATGCCGAACTCACCAGCCAGCCCGAAGTGTGGGCCCAGGCAATTGCCCAGGCTAAGAGTGAGAACCTGCTACCGGCCGACGGCGCACGCGTTGCTGTCATTGGCTGCGGCACCTCTTGGTTCATGGCACAGAGCTACGCCACGGCACGTGAAGCCGCCGGCAAGGGTGTAACCGACGCCTTCGCCGCATCCGAAGCCTTCTTGGGTGCCGAGCGCGGCTATGACGCTGTCATCGCCATCACCCGCTCAGGGACCACCACCGAGGTGCTGGAAATCCTCACCGCGATCAAGGGCACCGTGCACACCGTTGCACTGGTGGGCGATATCAACTCACCGATCATGACCTTGGCTGACGCCGTAGTGGAGCTTCCCTACGCTGACGAGCAATCAGTGGTGCAGACCCGCTTCGCCACCACCGCGTTGACCTACCTGTTGACAAGTGTTGGCATGGATCTGAGCGCCGCCGTTGAGGACGCCAAGATCACCGTCACCGCACCCGTTGAGCAGGAACTTATTGACGCTGAGCAGTTCACCTTCTTGGGAACCGGCTGGACCGTAGGCCTGGCCCACGAGGCTGGCCTGAAGATGCGCGAAGCCGTTCAGGGCTGGACCGAATCCTACCCGGCCAAGGAATACCGCCACGGCCCCATCTCCATCGCAGCCCCGAACCGTGTCACCTGGATGTTCGGCGACCAGCCCGAAGGCCTGGACCGCGACGTTGCCAAGACCGGCGCCCTGTACATCAACACCACCGTGCATCCGTTGGCCGAGCTGGCCCGCATTCACCGCGTCACCTTGGAACGTGCCCGCGCCCGCGGCATGAACCCTGACCTGCCGCGTAACCTCTCACGCTCGGTCATCCTGGACGACTAGTCACACCGGTGTCCGGCTAAAATGTTAGGCACCCCACTTCTTCCGAGGTGGGGTGCCTGCTGTTTGCCACCACCCTTTGAGCCGCAACCTTCCCAAGTTTGCACGCACTGAACGCCGAAAGAGACTTATTCATGAACACCTTGATGAACCGCGCTGGAGAAACTGGTGCTGCTGATGACAGCGGTGTAGGCAACACCTCTCTTGTCCAGGATGCCGTCCTGGCTTTTGATATTGGTGGCACTGACATGAAGGCCGGAATTGTCCTGGGTGGACTAGGCGGTGAGGGTGGACTAGGCGGTGAGGTTGGGCTAGGCGGTGAGGTTGAGGTCCGTGACCTCCAACGCCACCCCACACCTCTTGACGGGGAGCGCTCGGGGGCCAGCGTTTGCGCCCGCATTGTTGAGCTCACGGGACAGTACCGTAGCGCCCATCCCGAGCTGAAAATCTCCGCCGTTGGCGTCACAGTGCCCGGCATTGTGGATGAAGAGAACGGTATTGGCGTGTTTTCAGCCAACTTGGGCTGGAAGAACTTCCCCTTCACAGCAACACTGACACAAGCCCTTGGCCTGCCTGTGGGATTCGGGCACGACGTCGGGATGGCTGGTGAAGCTGAATTCCGGCTAGGTGCCGCCGTGGGCAAGACGGATGTGCTGGTCATGGTCATTGGCACGGGAATTGCCGGGGCCGTGGTGTGTGATGGCAAACGTATTGCCGGTGGCGGCTACGCAGGTGAAATTGGCCACGCCATGGTGCCTTCTCCGGATGGCGGCATGGCCATCATGGAATCCCTGGGCTCGGCAGGGGCTGTTGCCCGCCGCTACACCGCTGCCACCGGCACACCTGTGGCAGGGGCCCGCGATGTTTTGGCGCTGGCCGCCGAAGGTGACCTTGCGGCCAAGACCGTCTGGGCTGATGCCATAGACGCCTTGGCTTTTAGTGTGGCTCAGTGCGTATCCATCCTAGGTACCGAAACAGTTGTTCTTGGTGGTGGCTTGTCCATGGCTGGCGCGGCACTCTTTGAACCGTTGGCGGCACGGGTTGATGAACTCCTGACGTTCCACCGCCGCCCCCACTATGTACACGCAGCCCTGGGCGAGAACGCCGGCCTCATAGGTTCGGCACTGAAGGCTCGCAGCCTTCACGCCGCCTCGGCCGAGGAAGGGACAGCATGAACAACCCTGGCATGAACAACCCTGGCGTGAACAACTCTGGCGTGAACAACTCTGATTTGAACAACCTGGTCCTGACGCTCACCCCCAACCCGGCCGTTGATGTCACTTACACCGTTGACGGCGTGGAATTGGGTTCCTCCCACCGTGTCCCCACCCCGTTGTACAGGGCCGGCGGAAAAGGCTTAAACGTCTCACGGGTTGCCCACCAGCTGGGCTTTCCCACCCTGGCCATCGCCACGGTGGGCGGACTGTCGGGGGAGCGGTTCCGTGCGGACCTGGCATCCTCCGGCATACCGCACCACTTGGTACCCGTGGCTGCTGCCACCCGCAGCAGCATCGCCTTGGTGGATACCGCCGCGGATTATTGCACCAGTATTTTCAACGAGTCCGGCCCAGCACTCACCGCACAAGAGTGGCAGCGTCTGGCTGCGGCGGTGGTGGATGGCTTGGCTGGCAGCCAAACATCCACCGGTGTCCGCAAGCCGGGCGTGCTGGTGGGCTCGGGTTCCCTCCCGGAAGCTGCGCCGGATGATTTCTATCCGGCACTGGTGGCTCTGGCTCACGCTGCCGGGGTTCCGGCCATCATTGACACCTCGGGTTCCGGCATTGTGGCTGCTGCCAAGGCCGGAGCCGATCTACTCAAGCCCAATAACCACGAGCTCATGGAAGCCGTCGCTGAAAAGGACCTGGTTAGTGCCGCCCGCAAACTCATGGACTTCGGTGCCAAACGGGTGCTCGTCAGTGTTGGCGAGGAAGGCATGCTGGCCTTCAGCGCCGAGAGCCCGGGTACTTTTTTGCAAGCGAAACTGCCAGCACCCCTAAGTGGGAACCCCACGGGGGCCGGAGACGCGGCGGTGAGTGCGGCCGCCGTCGCGCTTGCCCAGGGAGTCTTGGACCTGCGGGAGATCCTGCGCCGGGCCACCTCCTGGAGTGCCGCCGCCGTTCTCATGCCCGGTGCAGGGGAAATATCCCCACGGTACGCGGAGCTCGCCGATCAACTCATCATCACAGAACACTAAGGACCTTTTTAAGATGGCATTGACAAACACCCGCGAGATCATGGACCTGGCCGTCAAGACAGGGGTGGGACAGGGCGCGTTCAACGTGATCCACCTGGAGACCCTTGAAGGGCTGATTGCCGGAGCGGAGCGGGCCGGGCGCCCTCTGATCCTGCAGATCTCGGAGAACTGCGCCAAGTTCCACGGTGGGCTGGAACCCGTTGCGGCAGCCACCCTGGCAGCGGCCCGAAAGGCCAGCGTGCCGGTGTCCGTGCACCTGGACCACGCCGAGGATGAAACCCTGGCCTACCAGGCCGTGGACTTGGGATTCGGCTCCATCATGTATGACGGCGCACACTTTGAGTATGAGCAAAACGTTGAGGTTACGGCCCGTGTGGCCGCCTACGCCCATGAGCGCGGCGTATATGTTGAGGCCGAGCTGGGCAAGGTGGGTGGCAAGGACGGTGCGCATGCCCCCGGTGTGTTGACCGATCCGCTTGAAGCGGCAGCCTTTGTTGCTGCCACGGGCGTGGATGCGCTGGCCGTAGCGGTGGGTTCCTCACATGCCATGACCGAACGTTCCGCAGCCTTGAACCTCACCCGTATAGCGGAGCTGAAGGCCGCCTTGAGCGTGCCCCTCGTGTTGCACGGCTCATCGGGTGTCTCGGATGAGAACATAGTGGCAGCCATTGCGGCAGGCATGACTAAGATCAATGTCTCCACACACCTGAACGGGTTCTTCACCCGGGCGGTGCGAGAATATTTGCAGGACAACCCTGCCGTGGTGGATTCACGCAAGTATCTTGGCGCTGGCCGCGATGCTTTGATCCCGGAAGTTTCACGGCTATTGAGCATGTTTGCAGGAATTGCCGCAACGGAAAGCTAATTCTCAAGGCCTGTGGGCCGCCAAGGAGTGGACATGAACAGAACTGAACGGCTCACAGCCATTTTGGACATCTTGGCGGCCGACGGCCATGTAGAGGTCGATGAGATCGTGGGAAAGCTCGGGGTCTCCCCGGCTACGGCCCGCCGCGATCTGGACTCGTTGGCCAATGAGCGGCTGCTGACACGAACCCGTGGCGGTGCCACCAGTGGTTCTGTTTCCTATGACCTTCCGGGGCGCTACAACCGTGATGACCATGCGGAAGAAAAGCAGCTGATCGCGCACGCTGCCAGCGCGTTGATTCCCAAGGGCGCTGTTATTGGTTTGTGCGGCGGAACCACCAGCACGGCTTTGGCACAGGTGCTCTCCACCCGCGAGGACCTGATGGTGCATTCCAACAGGCCCACGCTGACGGTTGTCACCAATGCCATCAATATTGCGGCGCAGCTGGCCATCCGCCCCAATTTTAAGATCATGGTGACAGGTGGGATCGTCAACCCGCGCTCGTACGAGTTGGTGGGTCCCTACGCCGACAGTATTTTGCAGCGCGTGGCACTGGATTTTGCCTTCATTGGTGTCAACGGGATCGAGCCAGGTGCCGGTCCCACCACCAATGATGAGGGGGAGGCCTCGGTGAATTCCAGGATGGCTCGGCGCGCCTCGGAAGCCTACATTTTGGCGGATGCCTCAAAAATTGGCAAGCGCGCCTTCGCCACCATGGAAGAGCATGATTTCCGCAACCTGATCACTGATGCCCGCATCACCGATGAGCAGCTTGCGGCGTTCCGGGAAGCCGGTACCAACGTGATTGTGGCCCCGCCGCTTGAGCATTGAGTAGTTGCTCAGCGGGGGAGTAGCCAGTGGTATTCCAGTTCCGGGCGGCCTGGGGAACCATGCCGGGGCGCTTTGCTGGCGGAACCAGTTTCCACCAAATGATCCATATACCGGCGCGCTGTCACTCGGGACATGGCTAGTTCGGCAGCGGCCTCGGTGGCCGATGCTGGATGCTGGTGGGAACGGAGCCAATCAGCTACTGCTCGAAGCGTCTCCGGAAGCATGCCCTTGGGCAACACCAATTTCCCTGTGGGCCGCAGCTGTGAAAGTGCCCGGTCAATGGCATCCTGGGAGGTTTGGGTCCTGTCCGCCAGAACAGAGTGGTAGCTGCGGTAATTCTCCAGCTTTTCCCGGAACGCAGCAAAAGTGAAGGGCTTGATCAGATACGCCGTAATGCCCAGCGCAATGGCTGACCGCACCACCTGAACATCGCGCACCGCCGTGATGGCCACAACATCCGGGACCAGTCCCAGTCCGTGAATGCGCCGCAACAAATCCAGACCGTGCCCATCTGTGAGGTTCATGTCTAACAGAATCAGTTGCACGGCAGGGATGGCGGGATCATGCAAGGCTGCCAACGCGGCCTGCATGCCATGGGCTTGGGCCACCACCTCAAAACCGTCCAAGCGGCGCACATACTCTGCGTGAGCGGTCAACGCGATGGCGTCATCGTCCACCACAAGGACCCTGATGGGGGCAGGTACGCTCATGGTGTTCCGTTCATTGATGACGAATGGGCTTCAAGGGCGTCCACCGGAAAAACCGCGGTCATGAGGGCACCGCCGTCGTTCTCACCGGTGATGGTGCCGCCCAGAGCGGTGGTTGCGCGGCGAATCAGTGCCATGCCGTAGCCGCGACCGCCCGGGGAGACCGAGGATTTATCTGTGGTGCCTATTCTGCCAAGGATATCCAAATCGGTAGTGGGCAGGCCGGGACCGTTGTCGGCAACTGTAATGGTGAGCTCGCCGTCGGCCACCAGCAGATCCACCCACACTGTGGGACTGTCGCTACAACTAGCGGCGGCGTCCATGGCGTTGTCCACCAAGTTGCCCAGCAGTGTGACCAGTTCGCGCGGATCCAAGGTGTCCGGTGGCAGTATTCCGGCGGCGGTCAGCTCCAGGCTCACGCCGCGCTCAGCAGCCTGGGCGCGTTTGCCCAGCAGCAGAGCGGCCAGGAATGGCTCATCGAGTGCTTCGACAAATTTCCCGCCCAGGCGCACGGTGTCACGATGTTCAGCCGTGGCGAAGTCCAAGGCTTCACGGGGCCGCTCTAGTTCGATCAAGGAAATGATGGCGTGCAGCCGGTTTGCATGTTCGTGGGTTTGGGAACGCAGGGCCTCCACCAACGTCTGGGTACTGCTGAGGCTGCTCGCCAGGGCCGTCAATTCTGTGTGGTCACGCAAGGTTGTCACAGTCCCTGCTGGAGCGTTGTTCCCCGGGGCGAGCGCCGGACGCTGGCTCACCACCAAGAGCCGATCACCGGCTAGATGAACCTCATCGGTGGCGGTACGGCCACTTTCCAACAGTTCCCGCAGTGAATCCGGCAGTCCCAAGGAATTCAAACTAGGCTGCGCTGCTGGCGTCTGCCCGGCAGTGGGAGCCGTGTGCCCTAGTGACTTGTGCCGTAGTGAGGTGTGCTCTGATGACTTGTTCCCGAGCGCCGTGATCCCGAGCAGCAATGCCGCGTGGTCGTTGTAGAGCACTATGGTGCCGCGCGTATCCACCAGTACCAAGCCTTCACGCACTGAATGGAGCACGGATTCGTAGTACGTGAACAGCTGGCCCAGTTCTTCAGGGCCCCAACCCAGGGTGACGCGTTTGAGGTATCTGCCCAATGCCCAAGCTGCCAAGGAACCGGCCATCAACAGCGCTGCAGCCAGCCCCAGAACTGTGGGGAGCCTGCTGGCTACCAGCACTTGGACATTGTCCACGGTGGTTCCAGCTGCCACCATGGCAAGCACTGTCCCGTCAGTGTCCTTGACGGGAACAATCACGCGAACCGACGGCCCAAGAGTGCCCGCCGTGGTTTCAAAATAAGTACTTCCGGCCTGTGCCTGGGCGATGGATCCCACATATTGCTTGCCGATCTCTGCAGGATCGGGGTGAGTCCACCGGATACCTGCGGGGTTCATCATGGTGACGAAATCTACGTGCGCATCAGCCATCACGGACTTTGCATACGGCTGCAGCGTGGCGCTCGGATTGGGTTGCTTAGCCGCAGCTGCCACGGCGGGGGAATCGGCGATTGCGGTGGCCACGGCAAGCAGCCGCGCGCTGGTCTGCTCATAAGTGCGGGAGCCGGCGTCGTGCACCATCACCGTGGCCAACCCGGCGGTCAAGAGCACCACAAAAATCAGGTTGGCAACGAACAACCTGCGGGCAATACTCCAGCCACGCCACACCATGAACAACCTTTCGTGCGACCAATATGAACACAACGGTGAGATAAGTCACGTTGCGGGGCAATCTTATGTGAGGCGGATGCCACGCCCTACCTACCAATGCTAATCACCAGCCGCGCAGACCTGCAAAGCAAAAACGCATAAGCAAGGAGTCACTATGAGCTCTCAAGGACGAGGGACCCTCAGCACGGCCAAGCCGGCAAAACGCCGGCTGGATAAAACCCATTGGCTGTACATTGCGGTCATCGCCGCGGTGGTTTTTGGTGCGGCGATCGGCCTGCTTGCTCCCGAAGTGGGCAAGTCACTGAAGCCGCTCGGGACCATGTTCATTGCGCTGATCAAGATGGTCATTGCACCCATCATTTTCTGCACCTTGGTGATTGGTGTTGGCTCCATTGCCAAGGCTGCCACCGTGGGCAAGGTGGGTGGCCTGGCGCTGCTGTACTTCATGACCATGTCCACCGTGGCGCTGGCTATTGGTTTGCTGGTGGGCAACATCATCCACCCGGGAGCCGGTTTGCACTTGCAGCCTTACAAGGCCGGTGGCGGCGCCGAGGAGAACTCCACTGTGAAGTTTTTGATGGAAATGATCCCCGGGGATATCCCCGTACTGCCCACCCTGGTGCTGGCCCTCATGGTTGGTTTCGCAGTGCAGTCCCTGGGCAAGGCCGGCGAGCCGGTGCTCAACGGCGTCAAGCACATTCAAAAAGTAGTGTTCAAGCTGATGACCATGATCATGTGGCTGGCTCCGGTAGGCGCCTTCGGTGCCATTGCCGCAGTAGTAGGTGCCACGGGCTGGGCCGCCATTGGTTCCATGGCCATCCTCATGGGTGCCTTCTACCTGACGTGTGCACTGTTCATCGTGGTGATCTTGGGTTCCATCCTGCGTCTAGTGACTGGCCTGAACATCTTCACCCTGATGCGTTACCTGGGCCGCGAATACCTGCTTATTTTCGCAACCTCCTCCTCCGAGTCGGCCCTGCCGCGACTGATGGCCAAGATGGAACACGCCGGTGTTTCCAAGCCCGTTGTCGGCATCACTGTCCCCACCGGATACTCCTTCAACCTTGACGGTACCGCCATCTACCTGACCATGAGTGCCTTGTTCATCTCCACCGCCATGGGCCTGCCGATGAACCTTGGCGAGCAGATTGGCCTGCTGGTCTTCATGGTCATTGCCTCCAAGGGTGCTGCCGGTGTCACCGGTGCCGGTCTGGCAACTCTGGCTGCCGGTTTGGCCGCTCACAAGCCGGTTCTGCTCGATGGCATGGGCGTGATTGTGGGGATCGATAAGTTCATGTCCGAGTGCCGCGCACTCACCAACTTCACCGGCAACGCCGTGGCCACCTTGCTGATTGGCAAGTGGACCCACGAGCTTGATATGGACAAGGCCCGCGAAGTCCTAGCCGGCCGTGACCCGTTCGATGAAATCAATATGGACGACGACGATCACGGCTTCGGCTCTTCGGCTGGTGCTGAGGTTACCCCGGGTGCTGCTGACGGTTCCGCTATCTTGGAAAAGGACAACCGCGTCCCCGTAAACGTCTAGTTTCAGCCCGCACCAACGAATCGATCCGTGAGCTAATGCCGCTTAGAAGTGTCTAAGAGGCATTAGCTCACGGGTCGATCTGGGAATAGCTGAGCGGGAGCCGTCTAGGCGAAGAATTCTTTGCCGTAGTAGCTACCCGCGGCGGGTAGCCCGGCCGGAACGGCAAATACTCCTGAGCCCACGTGCCGGATGTACTCGTTGAGCCGGTCCGATTTTCCCATCTTGCGCTGCAGCGAGATGAATTGTTCCGGGTCTTTCTGGAAGCTCAAGAACATCAGGCCTGCATCGAGCCTGCCTACGGAGTCCAGTCCATCGGTGAAGTTGTAGCCGCGGCGCAGGATCTTGGTGCCACCATTGTTTTCATGCGCGGCCAGGGCCATGTGTGAATCACCTGGAATGGCAGGGGCGCCGCCGTGCACGGCATGGAAGTTTGGGACATCATGTTCCTTGGCCCCTGACAGGGGTGCGCCCTCGGCCTTGGTGCGGCCAAAGATGCTTTGCTGGTCCCCAATGGGGTCCTCGTCCCAGGTCTCAATGAGCATGTGGATTTTGCGGGCCACCAAGTAGCTGCCGCCTACCATCCATGGTTGTCCGGCCTCGTCCCCGACCCACACGTGCTGCGCAAAGTCGTCGTCGCTGGTGATGTTCCGGGTGCCGTCCTTGAAGCCCATGAGGTTTCGCGGCGTGGTTTGATTCGCCCCGGCCGAGGCGCGGCCAAAGCCCAGGACAGTCCATTTTGTTCGCACGGACGTCCGGGCCATCCGTGCCAGGTTCCGTACCGCGTGGTATGCCACTTGCGGATCGTTGGAACAGGCCTGGATACACAGGTCACCGCCTGTCATGGCGGGATCCAGCGATTCCCCGGCCATGGCGGGCAGCTGTGCAAAGTCCACGGGCTTGAACTTCTCCAGCCCAAACCGTTCGTCAAAGAGCGAGGGCCCAAAACCCAGTGTCAAGGTCAGTCCGTGGGCACCCAAATCTGTAGCCTCACCCGTGTCAACGGGAATGGCGTGCTCACGGCTGGGCTCAACTTTCCCTACGGGGCGCCCGGCCGTCATTTGTGCCATGGCCGCAGACCACTTGGCCAGCACCAGCTGCAACTCCACGGCGGTTGTGGCGGTCAGATCAAAGCTGGTGAATACCAGATGGTCCTGCGGGGCTGTGGCGATCCCTCCTTGGTGTTCCCCGTAGAAAGGTTCCGTGAGGGCAGAACGCTGCTCCACCAGTTCAAGGTCGGTGGGCGGCGTGGGCGCCTTGGCGCCAGTCAGTGCCACAGCAGCACCAGCACCCAAAACCAGCCCGCCGGCACCGGCAACGGCTGCCGAGCCGCCAAAGAATCGTCGCCGCGAAAGCTGCTGTGTAGCAGGCTGTTCAGGCTGTTGTGTTTGTTGTGCAGGTTTTTGGGCGGGTTGTTGGTCCGGGGCGGCTGTGGGCTCGTTCATTAGACGGTGGCTACCTTTTCCGAGATCTTGGCCAGCGGTGCCTGCAAGGCCTGGATCAGTGCGGTGAGCTTGGCGCCGTCGCTCTTCTTGAGCTCGTCCGTGTAGGGCTTCCAGCCGCCCAGGGCCGCCTCATCCTGGTAGCCTGTCAAGGCCTTGTTGACATTCTCAAACTGGGCCTCAATTTGGGCGCTCAGGGTCCCGTCAATCTCTTCCAAGGCGGGCTTAAGGTATTCAAATGCCTGCTGTGAGCCTTCAATGTTGGCGGCGAAGTCCAGCAGATCCAGCTTGGAGTATGCTTCTTCTTCGCCGGTGATTTTGGAGGACTGGACCTCCTCGAGCAGTCCGCTGGCGCCGTTAGCCAGTTCCTCGGGCTTGTAGGCGCCGGTGTTTTCCAATTCCTTGGTCAGGGATGCCAGCGTGTGAACATTCTTCACGATCCCGGCAGCCAGCGCTTTGGTGGAGGCAGTGATGGCTTTGGCTTCGAAGAGGTCCTTTTCGAGGGGGTGGAAACCTGTCCACTCGGTGCCTGGTTCAACATCGGCCACACGCAAATCCAGGGCCGGATCCAGATCGGGGAAGCTCTCTGCCACGGGCTCAATCCTCTCGAAGAAGGGGCGCGCCGCTGCGTAGGCTTTTTGGGCGGCGTTCACGTCACCGGCATCCACTGCGGTTTGCAGCGCCGCCACGGCGCTGACAAGGTTCTCCACCTGACCTGTTACGTACTTTGCGTAGCCGCTGGTGCCTTCTTTGAGTAGTTCGCTGACACCGTTGGCTGCGGCTGAGGCAGCACTACCGGTCACCGTGAAGGGGACATTCTCTGTGCTGGCGCCGGGGCAGTAGAGCTGGTATTGGCCACCAGCCAAGGTCACGGTGAAACTGACAGGCTTCAGGCCGGGGATGACGTTCTCACGCTCGCCCAGGATTCGCTTGTCGCTGAGCAGTTCTACTTCGCTGACGCCGGAGGCATCCTTGTTCATTACGGTGAAGGTGACTGGGCCAGCCGGTGCAAAAGCGTGGTCAGGCACGCATTGTTCTTCACCGTTGACCTGCTCAACACTGACGTTGATCTGGGCTGCGCCATTACTGACGGGAGCAGCGCCCTCCTGAGAAGTGCTCTCTGCCGATTTTCCAGAGGAGTTCTCAGAGGAGTTTCCAGAGGAGGGAGCGGCGCCGCATGCTGCCAGCGAAAGCGCTAGCACTGCCGCTCCGGCGAAGAGGGCAGGAACTCCGGGGCGGGTGATTCGGGAGGAAGTCATTGAGGTCCTTAGATCAAGCTGGTGGTCTATATGAGGTGTGTTGCAAAAGTGATGCTCTAAAACGTGGTGTCTACAAAAGGATCGATTTCACGGCGTCCAGCGGCTGTTTCAAGATGCTGATTTTCAAGATGCTGCTGCCGAGCGCTGCGGGGTGGTTTCGGATTTTGTGGCGCGTGCTGTGCTGGTACCTGCTGCCCGGAGCTTTCGCAGGCCTGCGACGGCCAGGAAGAGTGCGGTGATGCCCAAGAGCGCTGGCAGATACCGCGCCCACAGAACGTTTTCTGAGGCGGCGGATTCGTAACTGTTCAGTGCCGCCACGGTGGAACTAACCTGGGCGTCCGGGACGTGCCAGCCTTGCCCGTTGTGCACGGCAATGGTCCGTGGTGAGCCAAGCCCGCCACCGGTGAGGGTGAGGGTGCTGGCCTGAGTGTTGACGGCGTCCACTATGACCCCTTGGGCCATCCAGAGCGTGATCTGGCCCTGGTGCTTCCACGAGGCGGTGAAGGGGCCCGGGTTGGCTGAGGCGCTGATACCCACCGGCATGCGGCCGCCGTTGAGAGTGGCCAGTTCCTTGGCCGTGAGGGTGGCAGATTCGGTGCTCTCGCCGGCAGTTCTCTGGCCTGGTGCGCTCTTGCTCGTGAAGACCGAGACGGTGCGCCCGGCGTGAGATTCCGTGCCGTGTCCCGTGAGTTCATGCGAAATTTCGGTGCCGTTGCTAGCTGTTTCTACGAGGGAGAGGGATGCTGGCGCGGACCAAGAAGCAAAGAGATCTCCGAGAGTGGCACCGGAAGCGTCTCTTTGCTGCGCAACGCGCAGCGTGGCTGCCGGGTCACCGGAGGAGGTGATGGCCGCCGTCGTGCTGGTAGCAAGAGAGTTCGCGGGGATGGCCAGGGGTGCGGCGATGGCGAGGGTCAGGGCAGCAATGCCCATGGCTCCGGCAGTGGCGAAGTACACGCGCGGCAGGGCTGCCGGGCTGGGTCGCCAGGTGCGCGGCCAGAGGATGAAGGCCAGCATGGGGATCAGGTACAGGGCCCAGCCCAAGAGCTCCACAACGCGGGGATCCGGCGAGATGCCGAACACGCCGGTGAGGATTGCGGCCCGGGCGGAGCCGTTGGGTGCCAGCCAGGTGAGATCGATCGTGGTGCCTTGGCCTACGTTAAGCCACCCGGCCTCGTGCGCGGTCCGTAGGGATTTCATGACCAGACCGGCGGCCACGAACACCAGAAATATGCCGGTGGCTTTGAAGAACTTGGCCAGGTTGAGCTTGATGGCGCCGCGAATGAGCAGGAAGCCAATGCCGCAAGCAATGCCCAAACCCAGCACGGCGCCCAATCCGGCTGCCAGCGGGCTCAGGGATGATTGGAAGGCGGCAACCATGAAGACGGCGGTTTCCACGCCTTCTCGCAGCACGGCCAGAAACGCCATGAGCGCCAGTGCAGTGACGGAGCCGCCCTTGAGGGCCGACCAAGCATGCGTCTCGAGAACGGATTTCATGGAGCGCGAATTCTTGCTCATCCACAGGATCATGTAGGTCACTATCAGCACGGCCGCGGCGCCAATGAGCGTCTCCATGGCTTCTTGCTGCTGTTGTGGCAGCGCCGCTGAGACTAGTTCCAGCACAATTCCTGTGAGGGCGCTCAGGAGGACCGCGGCACCCACACCCAGCCACATTGGCCGAAGGGATACGCCATTGCGGCGCAGAAATGCTGCGATCATACCCACTATGAGAGCGGCTTCGAGGCCTTCACGAAGGCCAATGACAAATGTTGCGAGCACGTGTTGCTCCGGAGTCCGTCGAAGGTGCGACTGGGGTCTGCCCCTGTACTTAGGCAAGGTTACCCTTTGAAGGACTAAAAAATATAATTAGGCCAGTGGAGTGTGGCCTATTGCGGCACTTGTGTCACCAAATGTGTTCGGGAGCGTCCATGACTGTTTTGGTGGGCTCGGCGGCCGTCCATTGCGCAAAGGGGGCGTCCAGGATGTAGCGCTGGCCGTCCTTGATGAGGGTGCGAGTTTCGGCGTTGGAGGGATTGTTCAGTGACTCAAAATACTCCACCGACCAGTGGAACCAACGCATGCAAAATAGCCGCATGGTCAGCCCGTGCGTGACCAGTAACGTGTTGGGAGCGTAGTCGGGGCGGGCCCAGTGGCGGAAGAGGGTTTCCATGAAGGAGGAGACCCTGTCATAAACATCTGAGCCCGATTCGCCTTCCCGAAAGCGGTAGAAGAAGTGACCGTAGGCGTTGCGGAGTTCCTTTTGGTCGGCAATCTCTGCGGGGTTCTGGAAATTTGCCCAATCCTGCTCCCGCAACCGCGGCTCTTCCATGACGGTCTCTACGAGGTCCCCCAAATTCATGGCTTCAAGGGTTTGATGGGCACGCAGATACGGTGAGACGTAGACGCGCACTTTTTGGCCATCCAATTGCCTGCGCACATGCTCACCGGTTGCCTTCGCCTGGGCCACGCCCAGCTCCGTCAATGGGATCCGGTAATCCGGCAGCCGGTTGTAAATGCTCTGGTCCACATTAGCCGCCGACTGGCCGTGACGGACCATGATGATTTGACGAGGAGCACCCATCTGCTGACCCTATCCCAGCCGGGGTGCGGTCCGGGTGCACAAATGCTCTGGGCCGTGCATCATTACGTATATGAGTGAACAGCGTCCCGTACTTCCCGCGTCCGACGGCGGCCCTTTTGTCCCAGCCCCAACCCCCTCACGTGCCGGGGGCGCTGGACTTGTGGGAAGCCCTGATTTTGCTGGGGGTGCGGATTTTGCTGGGGGTGCGGAGTGGGGGAGTAAGTCCCGGCGCCGGCTGATCATTGAAGTATTGCTGGTCCTGGGACTCTCACTGGGGCAGTCGGCCGTGTACTCGGTGGTCTCGTTGCTGGACAAAATGAGCCGGGCACCCATAGCCCAAGGCACTTCTACCTTGAATACTGTCCAAAGCAACCGCGAGTTCTTTGACTTTACGTACCAGATTCTTGGCATCTTCTTTGCCCTGGTGCCGGTCATGCTGGTGTTTTATCTGCTGGCCGAGCCGGGCAAGTCAGTGTTCAAAAAGATCGGGCTCGATTGGCGGCACCCGTTCCGTGATGCGCTGGGTGCGCTGGGCTTGCTGGTCATCATTGGGGTGCCATCGTTAGGGCTGTATGCGGCTGGCCGGGCCATGGGCATCACCACCGAGATCATCCCCAGCGCCCTGAATCAGTACTGGTGGACTATCCCGGTACTGATCCTCTCAGCCATCCGGGCCGGGGTGCTGGAGGAAGTGATTCTCAACGGCTACCTGCTGGGGAGGTTGACAAAGATTGGGCTAAGCTGGTGGGCTGCCATCTTCCTGGCGGCATTGCTGCGGGGAAGCTATCACCTCTATCAAGGCTTCGGCCCGTTCATTGGCAACTTTGCCATGGGCCTGCTCTTTGGCTGGGTTTATAAAAAGTGGGGCCGAGTAGCGCCGTTGGTGATAGCCCACGCGCTGGTAGACATTGCGGCCTTTACGCTGGGCCCGGCACTGGGCTTCGGCGGCTGATGTTTTCTGCCCGGCGTGCTGTGTGCACTGTGCGCCGGGTACGCGAGGGCGCGCCGAAGACCGCGGACCGTGCGCCGGGTACGCGTGGGCGCGCCGGGCGAACTGAGAAACGCCAGCAGGGCCCACCCTCACTGGAGGATGGGCCCTGCTGGCTTAGTGCTTAGTACTTGATGGTGAGAGTGCTAGATGGTGACCTGGCCGTTAGCCGTTTCAAAGGTGACGGACATGATGCCGGGGGTGCCGCGCGGGGCGATCCATTCCACAGCGACGTCTTCCAGAGGGGCCTCGACGGGTTCGCCGAGCCATTCTGTGACGCGTTCGGCGCTGCCGGCAATGGTCAAGGAGGACAACCGCACGGTGGCGGCACGGGCCTGGGAAGGGTGCAAGGTGGGGTCGCCCTCCCATTTGAGCATGTAGGGGACTTGGGGGTCGGCAATCAGGCCCTTGATGCCGATCTGTTGCCAGATAAGTTCCTGGCCGTCGGGGAATTTGCGGTTGCCCGGGACCGCGCTGCGTCCCAGTCGATCCTCAAAGGGGGCTAGGTCGTCAACGGCGACGCACCAACCCATCCAGCCACCACCTGCTGCGGAGCGGGCCTTGACAGCCTGTCCAAAGGGGGCCTTATCCGAGGCCGGGTGGTTGAGGCACTCGACAATTTCCAAATAATGGTGATCGGTCAGGGGGATGATCATATTGCGGGTGCCAAAGCGCGGGTGTATTCCGCCCTTCACCGCGGTGACCCCGAGGGCTGTCGCGATTCGCTCCGTGGTGGCAGCCAATCCATCTGATTCACTGGCGTAAGAAACATGATCCATTCGCATGAGTTCATCTTGGCACTTTGTTCCATTCCGCTCGACTTAGCGTTACCTAAGTCACATGGGACGTCTGATGTTGGGGTGCTGCGCGAACTCTGCCGGTGGGGCAGAATTGGTAAGGTGACTGAGACTGATGCACCCTTGAATCTGCCCACCGCCGCAACCGTGGCCGAGCGTATAGCCACCGCCATTGCCGCCGAGTTGGGTGTGCGCGCCGCCCAAGTGCGGGCTGCCATTGGCTTGATGGACGACGGCGCGAGCGTGCCCTTTATTGCCCGGTACCGAAAAGAAGTCACCGGGACCCTCGATGACACGCAATTGCGTGATCTGGAGGAGCGGCTGCGCTATCTGCGTGAGCTAGAGGCCCGCCGCATGGTGGTGCTGGAGACCATCCACGGGCTGGGCAAACTTAGCGCGGTGCTGCGCCGATCGGTGGAGACTGCCGCCACAAAATCGGAGCTGGAGGATCTGTACCTGCCGTACAAATCCACCCGCAAGACCAAGGCGGATACGGCTAGGGAAGCGGGTCTGGAGCCTTTGCTCGACGCGCTGCTGGCGGACCCCTCAAAGTTCCCGGCCGTAGAGGCTGACGCCTTCGTGGATGCCGGACGCGGCGTGGACACAGGCGATGACGCGCTTGCCGGCGCCCGGGCCATCCTGATTGAACGTGCTGGTCAGGATGCGGTTTTGGTGGGCGAGCTGCGTGAACGGCTCTGGAAAACTGGCCGGCTGCGTTCCTCCGTCAAGGCGGGCAAGAGCTCCGACGGGGAGAAGTTCAAAGACTATTTTGACTTCGCACAGCCGCCGCACACCCTGCCCAGCCACCGGGTATTGGCCCTGTTGCGCGGTGAAAAAGAGGGTGTGCTCTCACTGGACCTGGCAGAGGGTGATACCCGCGATGCAGACGCTCAAGTGCAGGCCCGCGCCAAGTATGAAAACGCCGTGGCCCACTCACTTGGCATTGCCGAATCCGGCCGCGCTGCCGACTCCTGGCTCGTGACCAGTGCCAAGCTGGCGTGGCGCACACGCATCCTGACCCGCCTCTCGGTGGACCTGCGCGTGCGCTTGTTCCAGAGTGCAGAAGAGGAATCAGTGCGGGTCTTTGCTGCAAACCTGCGCAATGTTCTGCTCGCCGCCCCGGCCGGAAACCGCTCCACCTTGGGCCTTGATCCGGGCCTGCGCACAGGTACCAAGGTGGCGCTCGTGGACGGGACCGGCAAAGTAGCGGCAACGGATACCATTTACCCGCACGCACCGGTAAATCGCTGGAACGAATCCCTGGCAACCCTGGTATCACTGGCGCAAAGGTATGACGTTGAGTTGATTGCTATTGGCAACGGCACGGCGAGCCGTGAAACTGACAGGTTGGCCACTGAACTTGTGGCTGAGCTCAAGCGGATCAATCCCGAGCGAAAAGTCACCAAGCTGGTGGTCTCCGAAGCTGGCGCGTCCGTCTATTCGGCGTCCGCCTTGGCTAGTGCCGAACTGCCTGGCATGGATGTGTCTTTGCGCGGCGCTGTCTCGATTGCTCGCCGGCTACAGGACCCGCTGGCCGAACTGGTCAAGATCGAACCCAAATCCATTGGGGTGGGGCAGTATCAGCATGATCTGACGCCGGCCAAGCTGGACCGCTCCCTCGACGCCGTCGTAGAAGACTGTGTCAACGCCGTGGGGGTGGACCTGAATACTGCTTCACCTGCGTTGTTGGCGAGGGTGGCCGGGGTGGGTCCCTTGTTGAGCGAGAATATTGTGGCTCACAGGAACCAGCACGGGCCCTTCAGCAAGCGGCGCGAACTGCTCAAGGTGGCGCGGTTGGGGCCCAAGGCTTTTGAGCAGTGTGCCGGGTTCCTGCGGATCACCGGGGGAGCGGAGCCGCTGGATGCCTCCAGTGTGCACCCTGAAGCGTACGGTGTGGCACGTAAAATCCTCGCTGCAGTGGGTGCAGGGGCCCACGATATTGCCGGAGGCGTTGGGGCCGTGGGTGGCGTGAACCCGGCCGACTTCGTGGACGGTGACTTTGGTCTGCCCACGGTTGCTGACATCATCTCCGAGTTGCAAAAGCCTGGCCGTGACCCCCGGCCCCGTTTTGAGACTGCCACCTTTGCTGAGGGCATTGAGAAGATCACCGATCTGCGCCCCGGCATGATTCTAGAAGGCACCGTCTCGAATGTGGCCGCCTTCGGAGCCTTCGTCGATATTGGTGTCCACCAGGACGGGCTGGTCCACGTCTCAGCCATGAGCAACAGCTTCGTTTCGGACCCGCACACCGTGGTTAAATCCGGTCAAGTGGTGCGGGTAAAGGTTCTAGAAGTTGAGCCCGAGCGCAAACGCATCTCTTTGACGCTGCGCCTTGATGATCAAGCCGGGGAGAGGAACGCCAAGCCCGACGCCGGCTCCCGCACGTCCGGAGGTCCCTCACCTGCGCGCAGTGCGCCCCCAAGTGGCAGCCCGGCTCCGAAGAGTGGCAGCCCGGCTCCGAAGAGTGGAGCTAGCGGCCAGCGCCGGCAGGGTAATCAGGGCTCGCAGGGTCGCCAAGGTGGGCAGCCCCGGGATAGAGGGACGGGTACCTCCACCAATACGGCTAATACCACCAGCACAGCCAGCACAGCCAATACAGCCATGGCAGAAGCCCTGCGCCGGGCAGGCCTAGGAAAGTAGCCACTCGCTTACCGGCCCGCCCGGACAAGCCAGTGGAAAATGATCCCGATCTACACCCGAAACCCTGCCGGGCGCCGTGCAGGGGGAAAAATCTCTCCAATATCAGTGACTAATTCGCCCTAAAGCTCTCTCTTGCGCAAATTCCACGCAAATATTCGCAAAAAGTCATAAACTCGTCATATTCTTGCGAAATCTTGGGCATTCTTTCACACTGGAGGCAGGTCATGAGTGTCAGCGAATAGCCCCGGCTTGCTGACCGGCAACCCTCCTTCCGCGGCGGGGTGCCCCGGGTGAAGACCTGGCACCGAACCATCCGGTTTGAGGTGCAAGCGCGGGCCATATCCGTTCAGGCCCTTCCCGCATGGCGCGGTGGAGGGCCTTTGCCGTAGGCCTCTAGTGTGAAGGAAACAACCATGAGCAACGGTTGGTCATTTGAAACCCGTCAGATCCACGTAGGTCAGGAGCCCGACGCCACCACCGGCGCCCGTGCCCTCCCCATTTATCAGACCACGTCTTTCGTCTTCCCGTCCGCAGAGAGCGCTGCCGCCCGCTTCGCGTTGACCGAGTTGGAGCCCATCTACACGCGCCTGGGCAATCCCACCACGTCCGTTGTTGAAGACCGCATCGCGAGCCTTGAAGGCGGCGTTGGTGCGCTGATGCTGGCCTCGGGGCAGGCCGCCACCACGTTCGCCATCTTGAACATTGCCGAGTCCGGGGACCATATTGTCTCCAGCCCCAGCGTGTACGGTGGCACGTTCAACCTGCTGGCCCACACGCTGAAGAAGCTCGGCATTGAGGTCACCTTCGTTGCCGATCCCGATAACCTGGATCAGTGGCGTGCCGCCGTGCAGCCCAATACCAAGGCCTTCTTCGGCGAGACGGTCTCCAACCCGCGCCAGGACGTCCTTGACCTGGAAAACATCAGCGCGATTGCCCACGAGGCCGGTGTGCCGCTGATTGTGGACAATACTCTGGCCACCCCGTACCTGATCCGCCCGCTGGAATGGGGTGCGGACATTGTCATCCACTCCGCCACCAAGTACCTCGGCGGGCACGGTACGGCCATTGGCGGCGTGATTGTTGACGGCGGCAAGTTTGATTTCGCTGCAAACCCGGAGAAGTTCCCCGGCTTCAACACCCCGGATGAAAGCTACAACGGTCTGGTCTATGCCCGTGACTTGGGTGTGGGCTGCGCACTAGGTGCCAACCTCGCTTACATTCTCAAGGCTCGTGTGCAGTTGCTGCGTGACCTGGGAGCAGCAATTTCCCCGTTCAACGCCTTCCTGATCGCTCAGGGTATCGAGACGCTGAGCCTGCGCGTGGAACGGCACGTCAGCAACGCCGTCACGGTGGCTCAGTGGCTGGAAGGAAATGAAAACGTGGAGGCTGTGGCCTACGCGGGCATTCCCTCCAGCCCTTGGTTTGAGCGCGGTCGCAAGTACGGCCCCAACGGCACTGGTGCCATCATCGGTTTTGACATCTTGGGAGGGCTCGAGGCTGGCAAGCGTTTTGTTGACGGCCTGGAGCTGCACTCGCTGGTGGCTAACTTAGGTGATGTGCGTTCCCTCGTCATCCACCCCGCTTCCACCACCCACGCCCAGCTCACGCCGGAGCAGCAGCTGGCCGCAGGTGTACGGCCGGGTCTGGTGCGCTTGTCGGTGGGTTTGGAAAACGTTGCAGACATCATCGCTGACCTTGAAGCCGGGTTCCGCGCCGCAAAATCGGCGTGATCCGCGTGGGACGGGCTGTGGATAAGGGCTTGTTGTCCTCGGGGTTCGCTGCTGCCGCGGCGCAACCTGTTGGTGAGGACTTCTGTGCAGCTGTGGGACAAGGCGGAGGTGTGTTGCGCTCGATCGAGATCGGCGCCCTTCCCCTAGAGGCCGGGGGCGTGCTGCCCTCGGTGACCATGGCGTTTGAATGCTGGGGGACATTGAACGCCGCCGGTGACAATGCCGTGCTGATCCAACATGCCTTGACCGGAAGCACGCACGTCAGCAGGGGCGAGTCCGAGGAAGATGGTTGGTGGGAAGGCCTCGTTGGCCCCTGCGCCGTTATTGACACCAATAAGTACTTTGTGGTGTGCGCCAACATGCTGGGCGGCTGTTACGGAACCACCGGCCCCTCCAGTATTGCGGAGGACGGCAAACCCTACGGTTCCCGGTTCCCCTTCATCACCATCCGTGATTCTGTCGAGGCCGAGGCCCGGTTGTCGTCGCGCCTGGGCGTCACCTCGTGGCATGCGGTCATTGGCGGTTCCATGGGCGGTGCCCGTGCACTGGAGTGGGCGCTCATGTACCCCGAAAAGGTGCGCCGTTGCGCCGTCGTCGCTTCCTGTGCCTCCAGCACTGCCGAGCAAATTGCCTTCGCCCAGGCCCAGGTGCTGGCCATCCGGCAGGATCCGCATTTTGTTGGCGGCGACTATTACGACGGCGCTGCCCCCACCACAGGTCTGGGACTGGCCCGGCGGATCGCGCACATCACCTACAGGTCTGAGCCTGAAATGGGTCAGCGGTTTGGCCGTAAATCCCAGGACGACGGCGGCACCATTAGCCACGTGCGGCTCGCCCCGGAGGTGGGGGGACAGTTCCAGATCGAGAGCTATCTGGACCACCAGGCGCACAAGTTGGTGGGCCGTTTTGACGCGAATAGTTACATTGTCATTACCGAAGCGCTCATGAGTCACGATGCGAGCCGTGGCCGGGGGAGCCTGGAACAGGCCTTGAAAGTGGCCTCAGGGGTGGAATTCATGGTGGCTGCGGTCAACAGCGACAGGTTGTATTTCCCCACCCAATCGGAGGAGCTCGCGGCAGCGCTGCCTGGAAATGTTGTGGTTGCCAGCATTGATTCACCCATTGGACATGACGGTTTCTTGACCGAAGTGGCCGCGGTGGGAGACCTGCTAGCGGCATCCCTGTTCAGGGCCCAGTAGCTCAAAGCCGAAGTGGCATAAAAAAAGTTGTTGGTCCCCCGTTCAGGGAGACCAGCAACTTTTTTGTTCTTGAAGTGCTAGAAGTTCTTGAAGATGGCCTCGCGGTGCACCGCGTATTGTTCGGCGGTGACCTGGCCATTGCGGCGGGCTGCATCCAAGGCATCGAGTTGGCGTTTCAGCTCTGCCTCGGCCTTCATGCGCTCGTTGGCGAAACCTGTGGTTTGGTGCCCGTGCGCAGTGTCATAGTTGCGCATCGGAACACCATTGAGCAAGGTGCCCACGTAAGGGGCGTTCATTTGCGGGTGGGCAACGCCCGTTCTGCCGGCGGAATTCGGGGTGTGCTGATTATTAGGGTACTGATTGTTGTTTTGTTTGTTGTTCCGCTTGCGGGCGGCAGCCTTGATGAAGGTACTTAAGAGAGCAATGCCCACTATTATCAGCACAAAAAACGGTTGGATATTGAAGGAGGACGATGAAGAAGCGGCGCTACTGACCGCTGCAACGGACGCGAATAGGACCGGCACGAGACACCTCTTCCGAGTACGGCAGCTGAGATAGTTGCCGTACTCATCCTATCCGTGAAAGCTGGTAGATACGCCGTTTGACTCCCGGGATGAACAGAACGTGTTTTCAGTGCGAACTCGCAGAGAAAAAGGATCCCTGTGCGCATTCTTTTCCTCTACTGTGGCGGCTATGGCACACCTGCAAAGCACCATCACCGGAGGCAGCGCTACCGCGCTCGTCTCGAGCCGGCGGTGGTGGACCCTAGGCACCGTGGCCCTGGCTCAGCTCATGGTGGTTCTTGACACTACGGTGGTTAACATTGCGCTGCCCTCCGCCCAACATGATCTGGGCTTCAGCGACGGTGAACGTCAATGGGTTATCACGGCCTACACGCTCGCTTTTGGCAGCTTGCTGCTCTTGGGTGGGCGGTTATCTGATCTGGTGGGCCGCAAACGGATGTTCCTCATTGGGCTGGTTGGCTTCGCTTCGGCTTCTGCTCTCGGTGGCGCTTCAACTAGCTTCGGGATGCTCATTTTTGCCCGTTCCCTCCAGGGCGCGCTGGGCGCAATGCTGGCCCCCACTGCGCTGGCAGTTTTGACCACCACGTTCACCATTCCCAAGGAACGTTCGCGTGCTTTTGGAGTCTTCGGTGCCATTGCTGGTGCCGGAGGCGCCGTTGGGCTTCTTGTGGGTGGCTTTGTCACGGAAGATTTGAACTGGCGCTGGAACTTGTACATCAATGTTGTCATTGCCTTCTTCGCCGTGATCATGGCGAGTATTTTCATTGATAAATCCCGCGGCGGGGGACCCCGGCCCAAGCTGGATTTGCCCGGTACCATCCTCGTCTCAGCCGGTCTTTTCTCCATTGTTTACGGCTTTTCCAACGCCGAAACCCACGGCTGGGGTTCGCCGCTGACTTGGGGCATGCTTGTGGGTGCCGCCGTGCTGTTATGTATTTTTGTGCTCTGGCAGCGCCGGGCCGTCCACCCCCTCTTGCCCCTGAAGATTGTGCTGGACCGTAACCGCGGCGCCGCTTTCATCTCTGTCCTGATTGCCGGTGCCGGCATGTTTGGGATCTTCCTCTTCGTGACCTACTACGTGCAAACCTCCCTGCATTATTCGCCCATACAAGCGGGTATCGGTTTTCTGCCCATGATTGGCACGCTAATTGTGGCCGCGCAGCTGGCCACGAATCTGCTGCTGCCCAAAATGGGCCCGAAAATTGTGGTGCCGGCAGGCATGATCGTGGCCTGCATTGGCTTGGTGGCTCTGACCCGGTTGGGCTTGGAGAGCAGCTATGCGGGCGGGTTGTTGCCCGCGCTGATGATTGTCGGTTTTGGTTTGGGTCTGATCATGCCCACTTCCATCCAGACAGCAACTTACGGTGTGGAGGGCGACTTTGCCGGCGTGGCATCGGCCATGGTGAACACGAGCCAGCAGGTAGGCGGGTCCATTGGGACGGCGCTTTTGAACACTCTTGCGGCCACGGCAGCCACGGCTTATGCCGCCTCGCATCTGCCGGTCACGCCCGAGGTTCTGGCCCAGGCTGCCGTGCACAGCTACAGCGTGGCGTATTGGTGGGCAGCAGGTTTCTTCGCATTCGGTGCGCTAATGTCAGCGCTGCTCTTTCGCCGGCACCACGCCGACGCACACCCTACAAATCCGCAAGCTACGGAGCCACAACACACGGGTGCGCACCTTGCTCCCGTAACCACGCCCGGGGATTCCTTCGAACCGTTCTCCACCTCTGCCGCTTTCCCTGAGAAGCATGGCAGGCACGAGTTGCACGGCAAACACGAAAAAGCGGGCAGCGGGATCGGTGAGGGTGGGTTTGGCCAAGGATCTCAAGCTGAGCTGGCACCGGACGCCTAGCCACTCGTGGAGCGCTTATTCCCTATGAATGCTTCCGTGGACTTGCCCGAACACGGGTCCCGGGGTGGGGCGCTTGGCGGTGATGCCGTCGCCGGAGGATTGGTGGCGGAGCCTACGCAGCACCCAGGGCATCAGATATGCCTTGGCCCAGACAAGGTCTTCGGCCCGCGCCGTCTGCCATTTCTGCACGGGAAGCGGCTTGGGGACCTCAGGCACAAGCGAATTTGGAACGTTCAACGCCTTTAGGGCCATCATGGTGACAGTGTGGTGCCCCAATGGTGCAAAATGCAGGCGGTCATCAGCCCACATTTGTGGCGTCAACAGCCCACGCAGAGACCACATGTCGGCAATAACGGCGTCGTGCCGGGCCGCGATGGTGCGCAGGTTCTCGTTATAGATGGCCACCCGGCCGCGCACCATGCCCAAGACCGGGGTATCGCGGATGTCGGGGCCGTTAAAGAGCAGCACGGTGGCGCCGGTAGCCGCCATTTTTGCGACGGCGCGATCAAGCTTCTCGGCCAGGGCATCGGGGTCCGAACCCGGGCGGATCAGGTCATTGCCGCCAGCGGAGATGCTGATCAGATCGGGTTTGAGCGCAACCGCAGGCTCAAGTTGTTCATTGAGAATCTGGCCCAGCATGCGGCCGCGAACGGCCAGGTTGGCGTACTTGAAATCATCGGATCCGCGGCTGAGCTCCTCGGCAAGACGGTCCGCCCAGCCGCGGTAGCCGCCGGGGCTGTTCGGTTCGGGGTCACCGATGCCTTCGGTGAAAGAGTCACCCAAGGCGACATAGCGGGACCACGGATGCTGATGCAATGAATCATTCACACCCTAATACTGCCCGGTAACATGCCGGTGGCGCCACCCCCTACTTTTTTGCCGTGCCGCTTCGGAGGAAAGGCCCGCCCGCACGGCATGGAAAGATGGGCCCATGAATGAAACCCCTACAGTCCTTTGGTCCCGTCCCGAGAATGAGCGTGCGCGAACTCCCCTGCTGGTGATATTCCACGGCTATGGCGCGGATGAGGCCGATTTGTTTTCGTTGGCAGCTCAACTGCCGCCCGACTTCACCATTGCCTCGGTGAGGGCCCCGCTGGCGGCCGGGCCGGGATACGCATGGTTCCCGTTGCGCAACGATCTGAGTTATTCGGTGAGCGCTGTGACGGAGTCCGCGGCCGCCGTCGAACTGTGGCTTGATGCGGTGCGTGAGCAGCACACCTCGGTGAGCTTGTTGGGCTTCTCGCAGGGGATGTGCATGGCAACGTCCTTGCTGCGCCACCGGCCGGCGGATTATGCCGCCGTGGTGGGACTCTCCGGATTTGTGGTTGATGCGGAGGGCGATCCGTTCTTTGACGATGCCGCCGTGGCAGCGCGCAAACCGGAGATTTTCTGGGGCCGCGATCAGGCTGACCCGGTGATCCCCGAGAGCGCCATCGAGGCCACGAACACCTGGATGCATGGGCACGCAAAGCTCACTAAAGTCCTGTATTCGGGCATGTATCACGGCATCAATGCCCAGGAGATTGCGCATGTGGGCGAATTCCTGCAGTACAAGGTCCTGAATCCGTCCTAGGCGCTGAGCGTCACATAGGAGCTGCACCAAGCACGACGGCGGGCACCCCAGTAGGGTGCCCGCCGTTTGCGCGTGCGGTGGATCCATTAGTCAACGGATCGGTTGATCGCAGGATTCCTTTGCAACCGGATCCTTGCGGAACCTAGCCGCCCGCGGTGATGCGGACGCTTTCTCCGTTCACGGTGACAGTGTCGCCATGGTGGAGCTGGCGGCCGCGGCGGTCGTCGATCTCACCGTTGACCTTGACCAGGCCGTTCTTGATGAGCTCGGTGGCCTCCACACCGTCTTCAACCAGGCTGGCAAGCTTGAGCAGCTGGCCCAGGCGGATCATGTCGTCGCGGATGGGGATGTCAATGATCTCGTGTGCACTCATGGGTTAATTGTGCCGCATCTCTAGGCGGTTCGATGACGTGATGTCCCCGGGGATGTGCGCGGGGATGATTAGGGCCTTGCTTATTCGGGGCGTGCCTTATGGTTGTTTGCCGCCGCGGCGCAAGCCGACCACCAACAAATACACTGCGACGATAATTGGGAGGCACATCATGGCCACCCCAGCGATCAAGCCCATGCCGGGCAATACAGGGTTCGAGATGGTGGCTTCGGCAGTATCTCCCCGCACGGACACGGGCGCAACCCAGAAGGGCATGAAGGTTGCGTGGAAGGCACCGAGCATCCCGCCGGGGAAAAGCAACGTTCCCATGATTTTTTCCCAGAGTTTCCACCGTGTCCCCATCCACAGTCCGGCCAATCCAAACAGGTAGCCGATGCCGGCAAGGAAGACGCCAAAGGGGAGCAGGATGACTGTCGCAACCACCCAGAGAGTTGAGGATTGGTAGTTCTGTGGCGCCGTAGGCGGGGCTATCGGCTGTTGGAGGACCGGCGGGGGAGTGTCCGCAAGGTAACCGGTGAGCACATCATCGGGGCTACCCAGAGACGCGATTACCTCGGCCGTCGATTGGGAACCTCGTGCCATTGCTTCGGCAATGTGCTCGCGCACACCGAACAGGATTTCCTCCGATTGATCGGCGGGCAGGTGGGCAAGTCGGGCTTCGAGAGCAGCCAGGTAGTTGCCGACTTCCGGACTGTCGGTGGCGTGTTTCATGGTGTTCCTCCGGTTGATGAGTCGAGTGTGTCGGAGACGGCGGTGCTGAAGGTCTCCCAGATGCTGGCAAAGGCAGTGAGCGATTCCTGGCCAGTGGCTGTCAGCGTGTAGTAGCGCCGTGGTGCGCCTTGGGCGGATTCACGCCAGCTGGTTTCCACCAGTCCGTTGCGGCGCAGCCGTGCCAACAGGGGATAGAGCGTTCCTTCGCTGGTGAGCAGCCCCCGGCGCTGGAGGCCGTTGGCAATGTCTAAGCCGTACATTTCCCCGCGGCCGATCAAAGCAAGTACGCAATACTCCAAAACCCCCTTGCGAAGATTGGTGCTGACAGTGTCATTGAGTACCATGCAATGCACAGTACCTTGTGATGTTGAGTCATGCAACCACATATTTGGGTGGGCGGGATACCGTGGATGAAACGTACCTTTTACCGTCTGAGGAGCCCTCCATGACAGCAGTCCCATCACTTCTTGTCAGCGGCTATACCGAGGCAGGCTCCGGAACAGGACCGGGGATTGCTCGCTATGAGCTGCTGGCCGACGGTGTTGTGGGGGAGCGTCAGGCGGAAGCAGTAGCTGTGACAAACCCATCCTTCATGGCGCGCTCCGTCATGACCCACTCCGTCGTGGACCAGTCTGTCGTGGACCACGGTAAAGGCATGGTGATCTCTGTTGAGGAACTGCCACATGGCAACGTCGTGGCCCTGGACATGCAGACCTTGGAGGTTTTGGGTAGGGCTTCCAGCGGTGGCGCCGATAGCTGCCACGTAGCCATCGTTGACGATGCTGCATGGGTAGCGAACTACTCATCAGGAACTGCCGCCGTGGTGCCTCTTGCCGGCCTGCTGGATGGAACTGCGGCCAAAGTTCCAGAACTCCTGTCCCACCCCGGCAGCGGTCCGGTGTCCGGGCGGCAGGGAGAATCGCACGCCCACCAGGTTACAGCCACTGCATGGGGAACCGTCTTGGTAAGTGATCTTGGTGCCGACAGGGTGGATGAATATTCGGCCAGTTCCCGGGTGCGGATAGTATCTGCTGAACTTCCGCCGGGCACGGGACCACGCCATGTTGCGCTCCGGGGGGACTATCTGCTGGTTGCCGGTGAGTTGGACGGGCACCTTCACGTGTTGCAGCGGGCCCTTCTCGCACGCTCGGGTGATGCGTCTGTGCCAACGGCTGGTGATGCGCCTGTGCCAACGGCGGAGCAGGGCGAGGATGGGCATTCTTGGCGCTGGCTGTTCAGGGTGCCACTGGCCGAATCGGCCGCAGAGATTGCGGCTTCCGCGGAGTTTTTCCCGTCCCATATTGAGCTCTCGGCCGATGGTAAGTTGCTCTATGCCGCGGTACGGGGACCCAACACAATAGTGGTGTTGGACGTGACTGGCCTGCCGGCCAACCCGGACATAAGGAGCATTGCAAGGCCTCCTGAGTTCCTGCGCCAAGTCTCCAGCGGAGGCAGATGGCCACGGCACTTCGCTGTGGTGAGAGCCGGCCAAGGTAATCACAAGCTCTATGTGGCCAACCAGCATTCCGATCAACTAGCCGTCTTTGTCCTTGACGAGCGAGGTCTTCCAGAGGCGAGTCCGGTGCAGATGGTGAACTTTGCCAGCCCCGCCTGCGTTGTGCCGGTTATGCCGATCCTCTAAACGATGGTGCCGATCCTCTAAATCCCGGACCCGCTGGAGGTGGGGCTAGGCATCATTGCTTCGAGGAGTTCTGCTGCGCGTGAGTGAGTGGGCGATGATCTTTTTGAGCCATGTTGGATAGTGCGGCGCAGGGGGATCGTTGTTCAGGGGTGGCTGATAGGTGCCGCTGGGCATGGTCCAGCCAATTCGGCCGTCCGGGTTCACTTTGGGTGTCCAGCCGCGCACTTTCAAGCCGTTCCTCTCGGGCTCATTGATGGAGCGCCGGCGCCCATGCCGGTCTTTGTCATCCTTGAGATGCTTCATGATGTGGTGGCGTTTGCAGGCCGGGCGTACATTGGCCAGGGTGGAGGCTCCGCCGAATTCAAAGGCCCGTAGATGGTCCAACTCGGTATCCATGACGGGGTTGGGGCAGTTTGGTATGTAACAGCCGCCTGCCAGGGCCTGGAGAACCGCCTTTTCTGCGGCTCTTAGGGTGTATCGCTGTGGTTCCAGAGGCAGCGGTGCTCCCGTAATGGGATCGGTCAAAACTCGCAGGAACGTTGAGGCGTTTTTTAGTAGTTTTCTGGCGATCTCTTCTGGAATTGGCCCCCCTTCACGTCCCGCCAGTTCAGCCGGTTCATCCGTGAGGCCCAGCAATCCCAGGAAGGGAACCGTTACCAACACCAGGGCCTCCGGCAGTGGTGGATCAACCAGGCTTCTTGACTGTGCCAGATCATGCAACTGCTGAAGATAAACGGCCTCGTGCTCACGATAAGTGGCCAGAGGGCCCGAAGTGCCAGTTTTCTGCGTATTCGGTTCCTGGGTTGCCGTAGTGCCAACTCCATGGCTACCGGCAGTACTCGGTTCCTGGCTAGAGCCGGTGTTAGCCCGGCGGGTACCTGGCGCGCCCGCAGTCCCCGCTGCACCTACAGTGGCTGTGTTGGTTGTGGTGTTGTTGCTGGGTAGCTCTTGGCCGAGTAAGAGAAGGGTGGCAACATCGGCCCTGAGCTGCTCGAGGGTTCTATATTCCCGGCAATCCTGGCCGGTCCCGGGTTGGTTTGTCCCTGGTTGGTTTGTCCCGGGTTGGGTGGTTCCGGGTTGGGTGGTTCCGGTTTGGTTTGTTCCGGTGTTGCCGGCGGTGGCTTGGTCCGCGACCCGTTGTGCTGCTGCGGCGTCGGACTTGATGGTGCGGGCCAGACTGGTGCAGCGCGTGTAAATGGCGCTGGCACTAATGGTTGGCAGGTGGAGGGTCAGCCAGGACATGCCGTCCTTGCCGGCATCACATTTGATATTGCGCTTGGCAAAGGCTTCTTTGGTACGGGTGGTGATGGTTTCCGGATGCATCTTTTCCCTGGCCCTGCGGGCCTTACCAAGGAAAGATGCCGCCGTGGTGTTTTCGGAGAGCACCAGCAGCCGGGCCTCTAGCATGGCCTTATCCTCGGCTGTGGTGCTGGCTGTTTCTTGAAGAGTCAGGATTTCCTCGTTGATGATGGTGGCGTGACGCCACGAGAGGATTCCGGCTTCCAGAGCCTCCAGTACCTCTGGATGCTCCTGTACCAAGACCGTGCTGTGATGCTCCAAGGCTGCGGCTGTTGGTTCCGGAATCCCCAGCGTCAAAGCCATTTCCGTAGCCGCAGAGGAAGCTGCAACGCCGTTCTGCCACCGATCCAATTTGAGCAGCTGAGCCTCAACGGCTGATGCCCCAGATATCCGCGCTACCAGCCTTGCCTTACATCCGGCAACGGCATCTTCAAGACGCTTGATTAGGCTCAGGGCTTCCATCCCCGAGTTGTATACGCACTGTGCCACCGACAGCTGCGTTATGGGCAGTGGGAAGGGTACTGGATACTCAGGGCGTCCCTGCAGTCCGTAAAGCTCTGGACTGTCAGACCCAAAGGGTTCAATGGAAGGAAGAGTAATTGCAGCGAGGATCGAGGCCACATCCTGTGTGGCTTCAGCGCCCCGGTCCCCGGGGAAATCCTCCCGAATACTCATATCTTCAGGATAAGTCCAAAGTAATCAAAACGCAATAGTTACCCGAAGAAAAATTCTATAAATATTTCTCCGAGGAAGGAGATCAAGCACACAATGCCACACTGAAAAGGGCTGATGGGGCACGTGAAGAGGCGCCGAGAGTCTGGCCCCGGCCACCCGGCCACCCAGCCAAGCACCCGCTCCAGCCAAGCACCCGCTCCAGCCAAGCACCCGCTCCAGCTGAGGGCCGCCGTCGTCCATCAGGGGCAGCGCAAAACCAAGGGGGATGTGTGGCGCAGTGAGCAAAATTGCTCCCAACCGGGCCCCCACCGGTAATGTGGAGCGCGGGACGGACCGCACCCAGCGGCCTCGTAAGTATTAGGAGTAATAAGTGGCGCCTCAGTCCAAGCTAGACCAGGTTATTTCACTCGCGAAACGTCGCGGCTTTGTTTTTCAGGCCGGTGAGATTTACGGCGGTTCGCGGTCGGCCTGGGATTATGGCCCCCTCGGCGTTGAGCTGAAGGAAAACATCAAGCGTGAATGGTGGCAGTCGTTTGTGCGCGGCCGCGAGGACATGGTGGGACTGGATTCCTCCATCATCTTGCCCAAGGCCGTGTGGGAAGCCTCCGGGCATGTTGCCACGTTCACAGACCCCCTCGTTGAATGCACCCAATGCCACAAGCGTCACCGTCAGGACCACCTCATCGAGGCGTTCGCGGCGAAGAAGAAGCGCCAGCCCGAAAACGGGATGGAAGAGATTGTGTGCCCGGATTGCGGCACCAAGGGCCAGTTCACCGAACCGCAGCTGTTCTCCGGCCTGATGAAGACGTTCCTGGGGCCCGTGGAGAGCGACGCCGGCATGGCCTACATGCGCCCGGAAACCGCCCAGGGCATCTTTGTGAACTTCAACAACGTGCTGACCACCAGCCGCAAGAAGCCCCCGTTCGGCATTGGCCAGATCGGCAAGGCTTTCCGCAACGAGATCACGCCCGGAAACTTCATTTTCCGCACGCGCGAGTTCGAACAGATGGAAATTGAGTTCTTTGTGCCCGGCGAAGACGCCGATAAGTGGTTCAAGGAATGGGTTGAGCTGTGCTGGGACTGGTTCATCGATTTGGGCATCGACCCGGAGAACATGCGCCGCTTTGACGTGCCCGACGACGAGCGCGCCCACTACTCCGCCGGCACCATCGACTTTGAGTACAACTTCGGCTTTCAGGGTTCCAAGTGGGGTGAGCTCATGGGCGTTGCCAACCGCACCGACTATGACTTGGGCTCACACACCAAGGGCTCCGGCACGGATCTGAGCTACTTCAACCAGGCCACGGGCGAGCGCTTCACCCCCTACGTGATCGAGCCCTCCTTCGGCCTGACCCGCTCCATGATGGCGTTCCTAGTGGATGCCTACGTGGAGGACGAGGCCCCCAACGCCAAGGGTGGCGTGGACAAGCGCACCGTGCTGAAGCTGGACCCGCGCCTGGCCCCCGTCAAGGCCGCTGTCCTGCCGCTCTCCCGCAACGAGGAGCTCTCACCGAAGGCCAAAGAACTCGCCAACACGCTGCGCAAGCACTGGAACATCGAGTTCGACGACGCCGGCGCCATCGGCCGCCGTTACCGCCGCCAGGACGAGATCGGCACCCCGTTCTGCATCACTGTTGACTTCGAGACCCTCGAGGACAACGCCGTGACCATCCGTGAGCGCGACACCATGAGCCAAGAGCGAGTACCCCTGGACCAGGTCCAGGCATACCTGGCAACACGCCTCCTGGGTGCCTAAGCATGGTTGAACTAAGTTACCGGCCGTGGCAAGACGGCGATGACCTGACCCTTCTGGAGATCTGGGGAGACGCCGATTCCGCCCCAGCCGGTGCGTTCCGTGCCGCGCTGGTACCGGCGCAGGATGCCAATCCGTGGCGGCGCACCATCGTTGCTACGGACCAGGGCATTCCGGTCGCGGCCGCGGTGGTCTATTCCACCAAGCTGCACCCCTCACGCCTCTGGGCTTATGTTGAGGTTGCCAAAGACCACCGGCGCGCAGGCGTTGGCGCCACCTTGGTCACCATGTTGCGCCGCGAAGCTGACGGCGCACTTGCCGCAGGTTTGGTAAGCACGACGGCGTTGCGCACCAAGGTTGCCCCCGGCACCTCGGGCGCGGCGTTTGCCGAGGCGATGGGGCTGGCTATTTTGCAGCGGAACAGGGTTGTTGAGGTGGGCCCCGGCGCACTGAAGCTGCCCATGTTTGGGGAGGGTACCGAGGAAGAAGCCGGGGCCCGGGTACAGGATCTGGCCACCGGCTCGGTGGAACTGACTGAGGTAGTGGGCCGTTACTACGAGGCCGTGAACCAGTGGGATCCCACAGGTCCGCTGAGCCCAGGACTGGTTCAGCGCATGTTCCTTGATGACCTCACCGGCGCCCACGGCGCCTTGGTTCTGCGGGCCGAGCCCGCCAGCGCCTTCGGTGCGGACGTTGCCCCAAGCAAAAAAGGCAAGATCCAGGCCTTTGCGCTGAGCTACTCGCAGGGGCACATTGAGACCACTGAGGAAGTTGCTGCTACGGCCTCCGAGGTGTTCCTCGGCGTGGAGCCAACGCTGGGACACGATGAGGCTGTGCAGTCGGCGTACGATCTGCTGGCGCTGATCACACACCAGTACCCGGTGCTGCTGGAACTGGACGATTCCATGGAAGCTCTCTGTGCCGTGGTCAACCCCATGATTTCCGTGGGTGCGGCCAAGGTGCGCGGCACCGAAACCCTGGTTCTCGGGGAGTAACCAAAGTGCGGGCTGGCTAAGGAGGCGGAGCTGGACTCCCGGAGCGGGGATGGATTTTCAAGGTCGCTTAGCGACCGCGGAAATCTTACTGCCCGCGAGGGAGCCCAGCTCCTCCTCTGTACTTTCTCTGTGCTTTCTCAGCACCGCATGTATGAACCACCGCACTCAACCACAAGGACTTTCATAGCCCATGGGCCATTCACATTCGCACGCTGATGAATCGGCTCTGAGCCGGCCGGAGCTCCGCCGCCGCAAAGCCATGCGCCGCAGGGCTGTGGTGCTGCTGAGCTGGATCTTGGTGCCACTGGCCATCCTGACCATTATTGCCATGGCCTTGATGTGGCCCAGCACTGAAGGCTCTCCCGCAGCGGCTGGCAATCCTTATGCCGCAGCGCCAGGGGCCAGTATTGATTCTGGAACTGTGCAGCGCACGGTCACGGAGGATTGCTCACTCAGTGCAGGTGGCAGCCCAGGCAGTAGCTGCTTCATCGCCTTCACCGCCGCTGACGGGCTGGCTGAAGTTCCCGTGCTCATCAGCCCTGACATTGTGCAATCCCGTGGCGTCCACGTGGGTGACTCCATCAGATATTTGAATCTCTCCGGCCTGGCGGCTGTTACGGGTGTTGAACAAAACGGCCCCGCCTACGTCTTCATGGATTTTGTCCGGACTTTCCCCATTGGTTTACTGGCGGTGTTGTATGCCGTGGTGGTGGTAGCGGTAGCCCGCTGGCGAGGACTGCGAGCCATCGTGGGCTTGATAGGAGCGTTCGGGGTGCTGGCCTGGTTCATCCTGCCAGCACTCGCCCAGGGCCAGCCGCCGCTGCTGGTGGCCCTCACTGGCTCCAGCGCCATCATGTTCGGTGTCCTGTACTTTGCCCACGGCTTCTCCGCCCGCACCTCAACGGCGCTTCTGGGAACCCTCTTCGGGTTGGGTGTCACGGCAGGTTTGGCAGCTTGGGCGGTGGACGCCGCCGCCCTGACCGGCACCTCGGGAGAATACGGCTACCAACTTCTGAACATGACCCAGGGCATGTCCTTATCCGGCATGATCCTCTGTGGTCTGGTGATCTCCGGATTGGGAGTGCTCAATGATGTCACCATCACCCAGTCCTCCGCCGTTTGGGAGCTCTACGAGCTGGCCCCAGAGACCAGTACCCGGGAGTTGTTCACCTCTGCCATGAGAATTGGCCGCGACCACATTGCCTCCACGGTCTACACCATTGCCTTCGCCTACGCAGGCAGTGCCCTGCCGGTGCTCTTAATGGTTTCACTCTTTGACCAAGAGCTCCTGCTCGCGTTGACTGGAGTGGAACTGGCTGAGGAGATTGTACGGATTCTGGTGGGCTCCATTGGTCTGGTTCTAGCCATCCCTGTCACCACTTTGGTGGCGGTGGCTGTTGTTAAAGCGACAGGCCGCGTCCGGGCCGTGCAGGTATCAACGGATGTTGTGCATGGTGAAGCGCCGGGCAGCAAAGTTTTGGACAACGCCTAGTGTGAACAGCCCTCCCAAGGCTGCGTTGCGCAATTGCAAGAACTGCGCCGGGGACTTCCGCCCCAGCATCATGTTCAGCTGGGCTTGGTGTGCTGCAGTGCGGGCCGCGCCCATCCTGACCCGCTCAAATTCCGCCAGCCGTCTGCCCGTTTTCTCACCCCGCAGGGCAGCGACGATGATGGGGGCCACGGCGGCGGCATCCAACCACCCCAGATTCATGCCCTGACCGCCAATGGGACTGATCTCGTGGGCAGCATCTCCCACCAGCACCACCCTGCCCTGGACCATGCGCCGGGCCAGCCGGGTACGGACCTCAAAAGCGCTGAGCATACTGTTCGCCCCGGGATCAAGTTCCACCCCCGTGCGCTGACGAACAAGTTGTGCAAGGTCTGCTGCGTCCGCGTCCGTGAGCAGCGAATCCGTGTGGACAACCCAGCGGCGCAAGCGGCCCGGCAGAGGGAACGATTCCAGAATGCCTTCTGGCTCCAGAAACAACACTGCAGTGTTTCCATCGTCTCCGGTGTCGGGAAAATCGCCCATCAAATACGTGTCAGGATAGTTGCGCCCGCTGGTAGGAATGCCCAGTAGCCGGCGTACAGCGGAACGTGCACCGTCAGCACCCACCACCAGCCGGCCCTGAACATGCTCCTGAACCGGGGCGTCCACAACAGCGCAGTCTCGAACAGAAGCGTCCACAACACTAGAGGCGACCGTGCCGGAGAGCGTGAGGAAGGTGCCGCCGTCGTGGATGGACTGCACACAGAAACCACGCACCACGGCGTTCGGGTCCAGCTCTGCGAGCCGCTGGGCCAGCAGGGCCTCTGTGCGTACTTGCTTGAGGGTCAGAACAAAGGGGCGTTCCGGTGCGCCCCGTGCGAAGTCTATGGAACCCACGTCACGGCCGCCGCTGCGGGCCACACCGCTGGGGATGCGCAGGCCTTCTGCCAGCAGGGGCGCCTCCACCTTGGCCAGCGCCAGAGCCGCCAGCGCGGGCGGGTGAATGCCGATGGCGCGCGAATCGCTGCGTGGTGAGGAACGTTGTTCCAGGATGCGCACCGAGAGCCCCTCCTGCAGTAGCAGCGTGGCAAGGAACAATCCCACCGGTCCGGCGCCCACAATGACGACGTCGAACATGCTCGTGTGGGGCTGATGGGATTGGGAGGACTGGGCAGGCTTGGAAGACTGGGCAGGCTTGGCAGGCTGGTGGGGCTGATTTGGCTGGGCAGTATGGGCAGTCTGGGCAGGCGCTGGCTGTTTGGCGTCAGACATGCTGTGGCCCAGGGGTGGAGCGCAGTAGATTGCGCCAGGGCCGCGCTGATTGTACCCACCAGCCAGGTGGCAGCTGGGTCCGCAATTCGGCTGCGGTGTAGCTGCGTCGAATGGAGATTAAGCCATCGTGGCGGATAAACGAGCCCGGAAAGAACGGCCAGGTCGCCACGGAAAACAAGGCGTAGGCCAGCGGGCTGCGGGCAATGTCGCTATGCACCACCAGCTGCTGAGCCATGGCTGCGGAGTCTGTCAGAAGGTCTGTGAGCTCGGCTGCGGATAAGTGGTGGAGCATGTGGTTGGAAATGACAACGTCATACACGGCACCCTCCGTGACCAGGGCACTGCTGTGGGCCTGGCGAAACTCCACGCCGGGATGCGCCGAATGAGCGCGGGAATAACCAATCGCTCGCGGATCGGGATCGATCGCGGTGATCTGTAGTGAGAGCCCATCCCGTGCTGCCCAGCGGGCCAAGGCTGCGGGAATGTCCCCGCCTCCGCAGCCTATATCCAGCAGCGTGGTGGTGTGCGTGGTTGACAGCAACGGCCTAATGAGCTGTTTGTAGACGCTGCGCCAGCGTGAAACAACGGCGTTAATGAGGGGGAATTGAGCGTAGGTGCGGGCTAGTTTGGTGGGCTCACAATGCGGATTGTCCATTTCCTCCCGTGCCTTCTGATCCCTGACGGCCAAGAACCGGGGGCTGGCTAAAGGCTGTTCAGGGTGTGCCGGTTCTGGCGCCGGTTCTGGCGTGGGTTCTGGTGCCCGTTCAGGCATGGCCGGCCGTTACGAGTTCCCCAGTCTCGGTGGGGGGAGAGGATGGCGAGCCCACTTTCGTGAAGAGTGCCGATTCCACCGTCAGGCCGGGGCCAAAAGCCATGGCGCAGATATCCTCCCGTGCGGACTGCTGGGGAAGTTCCAGAATGTGCTTGAGCACAAACATCACTGTTGCGCTGCTCATATTGCCAAAGTTGCGCAGCGTTTCACGGGCCGGGACCAGTTGCTCCTCGCTAAGTGCCAACTTGCTTTGGACCTTGTCCAAGATACTGCGGCCCCCGGGGTGGATGGCCCAGTGCTTGATGTCGCTATAGGGCAGCCCTTGCAAGGGGGAGGAAGCCAGAAGTGGTTCCAGGGCACCCACAATGTGTTCATCAATGATTTTCGGAACATAGCTATCAAGCACCATTTCAAAACCATGATCACCAATATTCCATGCCATGGAGTCCTCACCCACAGGGGTCAACACAGTTTCAAAGTGATCAAGTTCTAAGAAGGTGCCGGTGGTTTCAAGCTCCCTGGCCGTGACTACTGCCGCTGCTGCACCGTCGGCAAAGAGAGAGGAGCCCATGATGGTGTCAGGGTTGTTGGAGGTTCGCACGTGAAGGGAACAGAGTTCCACGGAGACCACCAGCACCACAGCCTGCGGATCGGCGTCGCAAAATGCTTTGGCTGCCCGCAGTGCAGGAAAGGCGGCGTAGCAGCCCATGAAGCCTAGGTGGTAGCGCTGCACCGAAGGTGCCAGCCCCAACGCCCGGACAATCTTGTAATCGGGGCCGGGGTTGAAGAATCCGGTGCAGGAAACAGTCACAACGTGGGTGATATCCTCGGCCGTGAGGCCCTCTGCGGCGGCGAGAGCCTTGGCAGCGCACTCGATGAACAATGCTGATGCTTCGCTGGCGAACAGATCGTTACGTTCTTTGGTGGTGGGATTGAGAAGGAGTCCGGAGGCGCCGTCGTAAAATGTTGGATCCGGGCCGGCGAAGTCTAGGCTCATCTCCGCAACGGCCGTATGCCGGGTGTCAATGGCGGCTCCGTCAAAGCAGGTACGTACCAAACGCTGTCCCAAGCGTGTCAGTCCGGGCTGCGCTGCAAAGACGTCGCGTGCCACGGGCTGGATGAGAATGGTGGGGGGAACTGCCGTTTCTAAAGACCTCACTGTGACCGTCATAGTCCATTCTTAGATGCCCCGGGAGCAGAACACAATGGGTGACCCATACGGGAGTGTGTGATTCGTGGTTCCGTCCGCTCGTGGCCTAGGATGAAATGAGGGCCAATTCCTTTGCAGTACAGGGGATTGATGCCACTTAATACGCCCGGGATGGGCCTTGGAATGTTGGAGGTGAGCCGCACGCATGGACGACGGACCTAGTCGATCTACCTCACCGCGCGAGCCTCGCCTGCGCCATCGGAGAACACGCTAACTTTCATTCCCAAGACGCGCACTGCGCCGCGAGCCCCGAACTTTTGAGCCGGGGGTGCTTTCTTGGATGAGTTGTCCCGCCGAAAGACGGGAATCCAGTGGTTCCCGGTCGCCGTCGTTGGTTGCGCGGTTGCGGTTTAGCGCATCACGCCCACAACAATTTCTGCACACACCTGCGGCCAGCACTGCAGGGCGTTCCCGTGTGCACCCACCGGAGGGACCCGGAGAATGATCAAGTACCCCATCCAGACCTTTGAGAACAGCGCCGAGCTTTTGATGAAGGCATTGAACGATCACGATCTGTCCGCTATTTCGCAGGCATTACGGCCGCTAAACATCAGCGAAATTTTGGAACAGCTGGAACGGCTCAACACCATTGAGCGGGCTGTGGCCTACAGGACGCTGCCAAAGGACCGTGCCATTGAGGTCTTTGAACGCCTGGATGCGGCGCTGCAGGCAGATCTTGTCTCAGGGCTGCAGGAAGCCGATGTTGCCGAGGTCTTCGCCCAGCTGAGTCCCGATGACAGGGTGGCACTGCTGGATGAGCTGCCGGCGTCCGTGGCCAACCGCCTGATCTCGGGCCTTGATGAGAAAGAGCGGGCGCTGACCAGCACTGTGCTCGGGTACCCGCAAGGCGCCGTGGGCCGCTACATGAGCCCCGAGTTTGTCACCACTCACCCGCACCTGAGCATGGCCGAGACCTTCGCCAGGGTTCGGACACACTTGGACGACGCCGAGAGCGTCTACACTCTTCCCGTCACCGATTCAGGGCGCCACCTGGTGGGTGTTATCTCCTTGCGTGATGTGTTGAGGGCCGACGACGACGCCCTAGTGGCAGAGATCATGAAGGCGCCGCTGAGCTTTCCCGCCACCGAGGATGTGGAAGAAGCCGCCCGCTACTGTGCTGATGCCAAGGTTCTGGTGCTGCCTATTGTCGACGCCGAGGAGCGGCTGGTCGGTATCCTCACAGTGGATGATGCGCTGCAGATTCTCGAGGACGCAGAAACAGAAGACGCTGCCCGATCCGGTGGAACCGAACCATTGCGCCGTCCATACCTGGCCACGCCGGTGGGAACCATCGTCCGGGCCCGGGTGGTGTGGCTGCTGGTACTGGCACTGGGCGCCACGCTCACCGTCCAAGTCATTGGCGCCTTTGAGGCAACATTGGAACAACAAGTGGTGCTCTCACTGTTTATCCCGCTACTGATAGGCACGGGGGGCAATACCGGCAATCAGGCGGCCACCACTATCACCCGGGCCTTGGCGTTGGGCGATGTGCGCCCGCGTGACTTCGTGAAAGTCTTTGCCCGTGAAGTCAGGGTTGGCGCGTTCCTCGGTCTGCTGCTGGGTTCCTTGGGGTTCGTGATTGCCTCACTGGTATTCACCGTACCGATTGGCTGGGTCATTGGCCTGACCCTCTTGGGAGTGTGCACCATGGCGGCGAGCATTGGCGGGCTCATGCCGCTGCTGGGCAAGGCCGTGCGTGCGGACCCGGCAGTATTCTCCAACCCGTTCATATCAACCTTCGTGGATGCAACGGGCCTGATCATTTACTTCCTGATCGCCACCAGCATCCTGGGCCTCTGATCCGCTGGGGCTCTGATCCGCTGATCCTTTGGGCCGCTGGGCCGCTGGGCCGAGGGCAGACATGCCGCAGCACACACGGGCACGGGGACAGCAACGAAAAAACCTAGTCGGTGACTACTAGGACTTTTCGTGGCATGGCAGCTGCCGCAATGAGCCCCAGAATGGCGCAAACCAGCACCGCCAAAAACACCCCATGGGCCGAGGCAATGATGGTGGCCGGGCCCGTTGCAGCAGCGCCGGAGCCGGCCATTCCTAAGTTAGGTGCGCCGGAGTTAGCAGCTTCGGAGTTAGCCACGATGGTATTCGCCACGGCCCCGAAGATGGCCACGCCCACCGAACTACCAACCGCCCGTGCCAGCATGTTCGAACCCGTCACCACCCCACGTTCGCCCCAGCCCACGGAGGACTGGGCCGCCACGATGGCCGGGGTGGAAGCGAATCCCAAGCCGGCGCCGATGACCAAACAACAGGCCGCCACCACCGCAACATTGGGACGCTCAGAGGTGATAACCAGAGCCAGGGCGCCCAGGACAATGATGGACATTCCCAACACTGCCGTGTTACGAAAGCCGTGCCGCATGTACAGGCGGCCGGAGAAGCTTGAGGCAATAGGCCAGCCAATGGATTGGGCGGCTACGGCCAGCCCTGCCAGTAGAGGAACCGTGCCAATGGAGCCTTCTAAAAAGGTCGGAACGTAAGAGCTGAGGCCAATCAACACGGCCCCGACGCCGAGGGAGACCAGCGTAGTGCTCAACAGTAGGCGGCGCGAGAGTACCCACAAAGGCAGAACCGGGTTGGCGGTTCGGCGTTCAACCAGGACAAAGGCGCCGAGGCAGGCGGCGCCAAGCGCAAAACCACCGATGCTTAGTGGCGAATCCCACGCCCATGCCTGGCCGCCCTCAAGCACAGCCAAGATGATCAGCGACATTCCTGTGGCGAGCAGCACCGTGCCGGGGTAATCAATACGGACCCGCCGGCGTTCCACCTTCTCGTGGTAGGAGTGGACGATCAACACCATAGCCACCAAACACACCGGAACGTTTATGAAGAAGATCCAGCGCCAGCTGACGAACTGGGAAAACAGGCCACCAATGGCTGGGCCCAACACGGCGGCAACTGCCCAAACCCCGGAGAGATACCCTTGAGCTTTGGCGCGCTCCTCGACGGAATATATATCACCGGCAATGGTTGTGGTGGCCGGCTGAATGGCCCCGGCACCGAGCCCCTGCACAACGCGGCACGCGATCAGCACTGGCATGCTCCACGCGAACCCGGCCAGGATTGAACCCGCCATGAAGATGCTGATACCGGCCAGAATGACGGGTTTGCGCCCCAGCGTGTCAGAAAGCTTCGCATAGACCGGGACCGTTACAGCCTGTGCCAGTAGATAGACGGAAAACAGCCACGGGAACGAGGCAAAGCCACCCAAGTTCTCCACGATAGACGGCACCGCTGTGGCAAGGACTGTTGAGTCCAGGGCCACCAGGGCCATGCTGACCATGAGCGCCAGTAGAACAGGGCCCCGCTCGGACCGTAAACCCACCCCGGATCCAGCCATCACCACCTCCTGCACAATGCGCCACCCCCACGGAATGCGCCACCCCCACTCCCGGTTCAGCACGGCACTGACGCGGGGACCGCCGTCGTTCCTGCCTGGGTGCCTGCCTGGGTGCCTGCCCTGGGGGCATCTTCACTGCGCCCGGGACTGTTCCTCTCCAATCTGCACCAAAGCCGGCCAGGCCACAAGAAGCCGGACTCAAGAAGCCTGACTTAAGAAGCCGGACTCAAGATCAAGGGTGGTGAGAAGAGTTAGGGGTTGGGCGCATCTGCGGCCAGCTTGCCCGAGAAAATGAACAAGATCGCGGCGGATACCTCCGCCACGGGGGTGTCCGGGCTGAACAATAGCCATTCCAGCCCGCCCATGAGGGTGGCCCCGAAGATTCCACCGGCCATCAGTAAGCGGCTGCTCTCAGAAGTGCCGGCTGGAACCAGCGGCAACAGTGCGGCACCAAACTCGCTGACCGCCTCACGGCGCAACACCGATACCGCATTTTGCCACACCCTGTCCGTGCGGAAAATTTCCGCCGCCATGAGCTTGGCCAACGCCCTGTTCTGTGCAATCAGCGCCAGCATGTCCGAGACCATGGCCTCAATCGCGGCAAACCCCGCAGCTTGTTCACGGGCTGTGCGCAGCGTCTGCGAGAGCGAAGCCACTCCCGTGGTCAACAGCTCCTCAAAGAGCTTGTCCTTGGAAGAGAAGTTGTAATAAACACTTCCCTTGGCCACACCGGCGCTTTCGGCCACCTCATCCATGGTGGTCCCGGAAATCCCGTGCAGCGCACCGAGCTCCAGCGCGGCAGCCAGAATGGCCTTCTTGGTGGGGGAGATGCGAGGCACTTAGATTCCTTGATTCTTGAACGGAGATTAGCTTCTAATAAGTCTAAAGACATCCGGCGCGCACTCAGCTCACCGCGCCCTGTTGGCTACATCTCCAGTTCCGGATGTAGCCGTTTGATGGAGAACACCCGCTGCCGGCCGGCGCAGAACGCGCTAACTGCCACGGAACCCGCCGCAAGCACGGCCAGGAACGCCACGGAGATCCACAACCGGGAGTCTATTCCACCAGTCATCAACTGCCGAAGTCCATTCACCACGTAAGTGGCAGGCATGAACGGGTGCAGCGCCTGGAAGAAGCCGGGAGTGGTCTCCACCGGGTAGGTGCCTCCGGAGGAGCTCAGCTGCAGCATCAGCAGCACCAGGCTCACCACCCGCCCGGCGGCTGTGCCAAAGACAATGATGAACATTTGCTGCAGCGCCAGGAAACACACCGTGGTCAGATAGATGAAGGCGGCCATCGCCACGGGATACACGGGCTTCATATCCAATCCCCACAGCAGCACGGCCACCATGATCAGCACCTGGCCCAGCCCTATGGCAAGTGCCGGGAGCAGACCTGTCAGAACACTGCGCAGCCCGCTCGCCCCGGCGGCAAGCGCCCGGGTGGGAAGTGCGCGCAGCAGCAGCCAAGAGATCAGGGCACCAACAAAGGTGGCCAAGGCGATGAAGAACGGGGCAAAACCGTCGCCGAAACCATTGGATTGATTGGCCCACTGCTGGTTCATGGCAACAGGGTTTGCTAAGACCCGAGATTTTTCGGAGAGGAGAGCTGCGGAATCGTCGGGGATTGCCTTGCCGCCGTCGTCGAGCTTCTGGGTGAGTGTGTGGCTGCCGGTGGACAATTTCTGGGCCCCGTCAGCTAGTGTGGTGCCGCCTTCCACCAGCTTGCCACTACCACTTGCCAGGTCTGTGCTGCCCGTGCTCAAAGAACCGGCGCCCGTGGCCAGAGCCGCGGCCCCGTCCTTTGCCGTGCCAGCACCTTCGGCCAGCGCAGATGCCCCGCCAGCGAGCTCGGATGCGCCAGTTGCAACACGTGAAGACCCTGTGGCGGCGCTCTCGGCGCCAGTGGACAGCGCGGTGGCGCCGGTGTTCAAGGCGGTGGCACCCTGCGAGAGTTTCCCGGCACCCGTGGCCGCCTCGCCTACCCCTGCGCTGAGTTTGGTGACACCCGCGGAGACTGTGCCAGCCCCGGCGGACAGCTTTGCGGCCCCGTCAGAGAGGGGCGTGATGGCGTTCGTGGAAAGCTGGTGCGCTCCGGCCGCCAACTTTCCGGCCCCGGCTGCCAGGGGAACGGCTGCATCGTTGTGCAACGTCTCCAGGCTCCCCAATATTGCGCTGGCGGGAGTGTCTGCCGGCATGGCCTCCACGGCGGCAATGAGTGCTGCCAGCTGTGTGGATGTGGCCGTGGCACCGGCGGCCACGTCATCGGCCGTGCCGGCCAGAGTTGATGCAGACGCGGAAACCTTGCTAGCGCTCGCAGACAGGGTGCCGGCGCTGGAGAAGACAGAGGCGGCGCCGGTATCCAGTGCCTTGGCGTCTGGGACTGCCTGGGCCAGTGACGTTGCCAAGTCCGAGGCGCCGATGGCCAGGGTGTTGCTTCCCGCTGCCAATGAGGCCGCGCCGGTGTTCAGCTCTGCTACACCGCTGGCCAGTGAACTAGCACCCGTGGACAGTGTGGCTGCGCCGGTGTTTAACGTGGTGGCTCCTCCGGCCAGTGTGGAGACGCCTTGGGACAAGGAGGTGGCGCCGTCGGCGAGTTGGAGGGCACCGTCTTGGAGCGTCACGGTGCCTGCGGCCAGATCCTTCATTCCCGCCACTAATTTACCGGCACCGTCCTTGGCGCTGTCGATGCCCTGGGTGACTTCAGCGGAACCAGACGTTGCGGCCCGGAGTCCTTCTCCGGCGTCGTGCAATCCCACGAGCAGGGCGGAGGAGGTTTGCTCGCCCAATTGCTCGGACACCGCGTCCCGCACCTGGGACATGGCCTGCTTGCCCAAAACGCTCGAGAGGAAGTTATTGGTGTCGTTGAATTCGACGTCGATCATGGTTTGAGCAGGTGTGTCCGTGCCTACCGAGACGGCGTTCTTGGAGAAGTCCGCCGGGATGCTCATGGCGAAGTAGTAGCTACCGTCCGCCACACCCTGCGCGGCCGTGGCCGCATCTGTCTGCTCCCACTTGAGCTCCATGCCGTCCATGAGCTCGGCGGCGAGGTCATCACCGGCGTTCACCGGCGCGCCATCTTTGATCGCACCGGTGTCTTCGTTGACCAGAGCCACAGGGAGGTTGTCCATGTGCTTGTCGGGGGCTTGGAACGCCCACAGGTAGAGGGCGCCGTAGATGAGCGGGATGAAGAGCATCACGGCCACGGCAATTTTGGGCAACTTGCCGCGTTTGAACCGGCCAAGTTCAGTGCCAGAGGATAAAAAGGCAAACATTTAGTGGGACTCCTTGATCGGTTCGGACTGGGCTGTCAGGTGTTCGGAACTGGCTGCCGCCGCCATGGTGAGAAGCGCAGGGCCGACGGCAGGCGGGTTCACCTCGGCGGGGTTCTCCACGCGCGGGTTCACATCTGCCGGTTGAAGATTAATATCGATGAGCGCCGGGGCAATGCCCAAGTCTGCCCAGAGCTGATCATCGAAAGACGAGGCGCAGACCACCACATGGGTGCCGGAAGCTGCCAGATCTGCCAGCCGGGCCCAGATGATGGAGCGGGAAGCCGTGTTGCGCAGTTGCTCAATGTCATCCACCAGGAGCAGTTCCGGGGCGGACAGGGTGGCTAGCACCAGTCGGAGCAAGAACTGCTGACTCTCCGCCAGATCCCAAATCACAGTGTCAGCGTGGGGGATCGGTTCGTTGCCAAAGATGGGTGAGCAGAGGCGCGCCACCGCCACGTCATTGGGGCTACGCACAATGGACCACCAGGGTGCGAGCCAGGCGAGGCGTTCGCGCAAAGCAGCCCCCACAGTGACAGATTCCTCGAGGCTGTCGATGCCCACGAATCCGGCCACGGAGCTAATTTTCTGAACGGCGCGCAGTTGGCGGGGGAGGTGATGCCCGCCGACAGTCAGGCTGCCGGAGTCGGGCCTCATGCGCCCGGCCAGTGTGAGCAGCAATGCGGTGCGCCCGCTTCCAGGATCCCCTCGGAGCACTGTCAGACCCCCGTTCGTGTCAAAGGTGAGTGGGCCGTAAACAGGGCCGCGGCCTGCGTTCAACGCGAGGTTGTTGGCATGAATCTGCACAGTGGTTCCTTCTCGTGGGGTGATGGCTGCCTTGCCCGGAGGTTTTTATTTCCGGAACAGGCACCCATTCCTAATCTTTGTACTGACCAGTCAGTCTAACAATAATTTGTGGGTTTGCGGCAACTTTTGAAGGCTTCGCTACTCCGTGACCTTGGGCACTAGGCCGGGTGAATGAAAAGGGAGGCGAAGCTAAGGGAAGGATGCAGGCGCCCCTCGCGCCGAGCTAAGTGTTGTCGCATCCTTGCTGGGCCGAGCAGAATCGCGCCGAGCACGATTGGGCCGCTCCGGGTCGCGGTGGCGTGGAATGTCACAACCCTGATCTAGGGTGGGGAATATCACAAGTGGGTACTGCAGCGTTAAGAAGGGGTCCCGTCGTGCCACTCTTTGAAGGCATCAGAGCCAGCACTGTTCAAACGGATCGGCTACTCGCCAACGTGCTCACCCGGACCGGGGCAGGAGCTGGCGGGCCCGCCGTCGTGTTTGTCCACGGGAATGTCTCCTCCTCACTGTTCTGGCAGCCGATCATGCTGGCCTTGCCAGATGATGTTGACGCTTATGCCATAGATCTGCGCGGCTTCGGCGGCAGCGAGGGTGCTCCCGTAGATGCAAGCCGGGGAGTGCGCGACTTCAGCGACGATGTCTACTCGGTGGTCCGTGAGCTGGGACTTGGGCCCGTCCACCTTGTGGGCTGGAGCATGGGTGGCGGGGTTGTCATGCAATATGCGCTGGACTACCCCGTTGCAAGCATCACCTTGCAGGCGCCCGTCTCGCCTTATGGTTTTGGCGGTACCCGACTGGACGGGACCCGCCTCACCACCGATGATGCTGGCACCGGGGGAGGCGGGGCTAACCCCGGCTTCGTTGCGGCGCTTGAGGCTGGTGACACGAGTCGGGAAAACCCGCTGGGACCTTGGTCGGTCTACAAGGGTTCCTATGTCGCTGCAGGTTTTGTCTCCGAGCACGAGGACACGTGGGTGGAGTCCATGCTCTCCACTGCGACGGGCCCGGAGAATTATCCTGGCGATTCCGTGCCTTCGGAGAATTGGCCAGGCTTCGCAGCCGGCGCCAGGGGAGTCTTGAACACCATGTCACCGGGTAACTTCAACGTCTCGGCCATTGCAGAGTTGGCCATCAAACCACCCGTTCTTTGGGTGCGCGGTGATGCCGATGCCATTGTCTCTGATGGTTCCGCCTTTGACTTGAACTTCTTGGGCCAAGCCGGTGTGATCCCGGGCTGGCCGGGGCAGGAGAAGGCTCCGGCACAGCAGATGCTGGCACAGACCCGGGCCGTGCTGGAGAGCTACGCTGCGAAGGGTGGCCGTTATTCAGAGGAGGTGTTTGCTGGGTCCGGGCACTCACCGGCACTGGAACAGCCGGAAAGGTTCGTGGAGTTGTTGGTGGCGCACGTGCGCGGTGCATAGTGAAGGACTCGTCGTGAGGAGGAACCCGTGACGGGCCATGGGTCGGTCCCGGGGCGTGGGCCGCTACCCGGGGAGATTAATTTGGTGGCATTTGAGAGAATTGCATAGTGACTGTTCTTGATATCCCCACCAGCGAGACCAAATTGGACCTCCCGCCCCTGAAACTAGGCAACATCACGGTAGAAACACCCGTGGTACTCGCCCCCATGGCCGGCATTACCAACACAGCCTTCCGTAGGTTGTGCCGTGAGCACGGAGGTGGTGTGTTTGTCTCCGAAATGGTGACCTCGCGCGCCTTGGTGGAACGCACCCCCGAGTCCATGCGGCTCATCAGCCACGACCCGGATGAAAAGATCCGCTCCGTGCAGTTGTACAGTGTGGATCCTGAAACTGTGGGCAAGGCCGTGCGCATGCTGGTTGAGGAAGATCATGCGGACCACATTGATTTGAACTTTGGCTGCCCCGTGGCCAAGGTGACCCGGCGTGGCGGCGGTGCTGCCCTGCCGTGGAAACTGGACCTGTTCACCGACATTGTCCAGACAGCGGTCCGCGAAGCAACCAAGGGCGGGCTGCCGCTGACCATCAAGATGCGCAAAGGCATTGACGAGGATCACCTCACCTACCTGGAGGCTGGCCGCATAGCCCGCGACGCCGGAGTTGCCGCGGTTGCGTTGCATGGGCGCACAGCCAATCAGTTCTACTCCGGCAAGGCAGACTGGGACGCTATTGCCCGGCTGCGCGAGGCCCTCCCGGATGTTCCTGTCCTGGGCAATGGAGACATTTGGAGCGCCGAGGATGCCATCGCCATGGTGCGCCAGACCGGGGTCGACGGCGTGGTGGTGGGCCGTGGCTGCCAGGGCCGCCCTTGGCTTTTCGCTGACCTGATGTCCGCCTTTGAGGGCAGCGATGAGCGCCACAAGCCCGGCATGGCTGAGGTTGCCGCGGCCGTGTATCGGCATGCGGAACTTCTTGTTGACACCTTCGACGACGAAAACAAGGCCCTGCGTGATATCCGCAAGCACATGGCCTGGTATTTCAAGGGTTATGTGGTTGGCGGGGAATTGCGTGCGGCGCTGGCCTCGGTGCCTACACTCGAGGTGCTGCGCGGGCTGCTCGACCAGCTGGACATGTCCGGGGAATACCCAGGCTCTGACGCTGAAGGCCCCCGCGGCCGCGCCGGAACGCCCAAGCGCACAGCCCTTCCTGCCGGCTGGTTGGACAGCCGCACCGTCAGCGGCTCGGAAAAGGAAGAGCTCACCGGCGCGGAGCTGGACTCCTCCGGCGGATAACCCAACCGCCGCGCCACCACCGGTGTCAGCCGCAAAAATGATCCGACATGGCGTTTTAGTGGTGCCTGTGGACCTGCGTCCCCTCCCTGTCCGGCGATGGCCCTAAACTTAGGGACATGTCCGCTGAATTGCAGTCCGTGTATTTGCCCCATGACCAGCAGCGTTGGGTTCAAGAAGCCCCCAAGAGCACTGTGCGCACAGTGTTTGAGCGGGACAGGGCCCGGGTGTTGCATTCCTCGGCGCTGCGCCGGCTCGGTGCCAAAACCCAGGTGGTGGCCCCGGACACGGACGATTTTGTCCGCACTCGGCTGACCCACAGTCTGGAAGTGGCCCAGATTGGCCGGGAATTGGGAAGGACGCTGGGCTGTGACCCGGACGTGGTTGACACCGCCTGTCTGGCTCACGATCTTGGCCACCCGCCTTTCGGTCACAACGGTGAATCGGTGCTCAATGATCTGGCCCACGCCATTGGCGGCTTTGAAGGCAACGCCCAGACTCTGCGGCTGCTGACTAGGCTCGAGTCCAAAGTTCTTACGGCCAACGGCGGATCGGCTGGGTTGAACCTGACCCGCGCCTCCCTGGATGCCTCCTCAAAATACCCGTGGCTGGCGGTTGACGCCCCCCTCATCAACGGACTGCGCACCGGAAAATTTGGCGCCTACACCGACGACCTTCCCGTCTTTACGTGGCTGCGCGAAGGCGCCCCGGCCGGGAAGACCTGCATTGAAGCCCAGGTCATGGACCTTGCCGACGATATTTCCTACTCCGTCCATGACGTTGAAGATGCCATTGTGGCCGGTCACGTCCAGCTCAAGTGGCTGGCCAATGCGGACCAGCGTAGCCGGGTCCTGGGCTACACCCAGCAGTGGTATCTGCCCAACGTGGATGTGGCGGAGATCGATGCAGCGTTGCAACGCCTGGAAGCCACTGATGTGTGGGTGCGCCACGCAGATGGCAGCCGCCGCTCCATGGCCGCACTGAAGGACATGACGAGCCAGCTCATTGGCCGCTTCTGCCAAAGCGCAGTTGCAGCGACCCGGGCCATTCACGGAACCGGGCCGTTGGCGCGGTACGCGGCTCACGTTGTGGTGCCTACCGAAACGTTGCTGGAAATTGCTGTCATGAAGGGCCTGGCCACCACCTTCGTCATGACTACCGATCACCGCCAACCGATTTATCAGCGCCAGCAGGATGTGCTCAGCGAGCTGGTGGCCGTGCTCAGTGTCACAGGGGATGCGCACCTGGAAACCATGTTTGCCGCTGATTGGCGTGACGCGGACGACGACGCGTCCCGGCTTCGGGTGGTTATCGACCAGATCGCCTCACTCACTGATGTATCGGCACTGGCGCTGCACGAGCGGCTCGTGGGCACGGAGCGGACACTCTTATAATTTTGGCTTGTAATTCTGGCTTGTAGGGCGGCTTGCAGGGCGGCTTGCGCGGGCCGGGGAAGTTCTCAACAGGTGGGCCCGGAACGGAACCTGGGCGCAGGAAACTCACGTAAACTGGCCCGGTGGCTGGCCTGATTAAACGTGAAGATATTGATGAGGTGCGCACGCGCACCGACCTCAAGGAAATTGTTGACGCCTACGTCACCTTGAAGTCCGCTGGAATTGGATCCTATAAAGGGTTGTGCCCTTTCCATGACGAACGCAGCCCCTCCTTCCATGTGCGTCCGCAAATGGGCTATTTCCACTGTTTTGGTTGCCAGGAAAGTGGCGACGTCATATCCTTCATCCAGAAAATGGATCATATTTCCTTTTCCGAGGCTGTGGAGAAACTGGCTGGCCGGATTGGCTATGAGCTGCGGTATGAGGACGGTGGAACGGGGCCGCGCCGTGAAGATGTGGGCAAGCGCCAGCGTCTGCTGGATGCGCACAAGATTGCCGGCGAATTTTTCCGCGCCCAGCTCCTGACCCCACAGGCAGCGGCGGGCCGGGCCTTCCTGAGTGAACGCGGCTTTGACCGTGAGGCCGCCGAACACTTCGGCGTGGGCTTTGCCCCGCAGGGTTGGGACGCGCTGCTCAAGCACCTCACGGGCAAGGGCTTCACCCACGAGGAACTGAAGCTGACGGGCATGTTTTCCGAAGGACAGCGCGGCATATATGACAGATTCCGTGGACGCCTGATCTGGCCCATTCGTGACATTGCCGGGGACACTGTGGGCTTTGGTGCCCGAAAGCTCTTCGAAGACGATCAAGGCCCCAAATACCTCAACACCCCGGAAACCAGCCTCTACAAAAAATCGCAGGTACTGTATGGGATCGATCTGGCGAAGAAGGCCATCGCCTCCAAGCGCCAGCTCGTAGTGGTGGAAGGATACACCGATGTCATGGCTTGCCATCTAGCCGGCATCGACACAGCCGTGGCCACCTGCGGAACGGCTTTTGGTGCCGAGCACATCAAGGTAGCCAGGCGCCTGCTCTCGGATGACGGCACGGGCGGCGAGGTAGTGTTCACCTTCGACGGTGACGCGGCAGGGCAGAAGGCAGCGTTGAAGGCGTTCGATGAGGACCAGCGCTTCGTGGCCCAAACCTTTGTGGCGGTGGAGCCCTCCGGAGCCGATCCCTGTGAGCTGCGCCAGCGCAAGGGCGATGAGGCGGTCCATGCCTTGATTCGTTCGCGCCGCCCGCTCTTTGAATTTGCCATTCGCACCACCTTGGCCAAGTTTGATCTGAGTACCGTGGAAGGCCGGGTCAGTGGATTGCGCGCCTCGGCCCCCGTGGTTGCCTCCATTCGCGACGGCTCCACCAGGATGGGCTACAGCCAGGAGTTGGCGGGCTGGCTGGGCCTGGCCGATCCCAACGAGGTCCTGCGCGCGGTCAAGGGCGCCGAGCGTCGTTCTCATACCCAGCCCGGCTCCCATACATCAGGTGCCCACACGCAGTCGGGTTCGCAGGCCCAGCCCGGCGCCCACAGCCAGCCAGGCGCTGCGCTAACGGGGCAGGGGAACCAGAGAGACGGCGTCGTTCATGGCCGGCAGCTGCCGGGGGCCGCAGCGGAGGTGATTGAGGCGCCACCAGCTTTTGTGCGCCCGGATCCGCGAGATCCGCAGGGACGCATGGAGCGGGAGGCGCTGGAAGTGGTTTTGCAGCACCCCGGGTATTTATCGGCAGGGAATTGGCAGCACTTTGCCGCCACGGAGTTTGTGGTGCCTGCTTACAGGGCAATTCAGCAGGGCATCTATCAGGCGGGGGAGTCGCAGGAGGCAACCTCTCAGTGGCTGGAGGGGGTACGGGCTCATGTTCCGCCCGAGTTGGGTTCTCTGGTGGCGGAGCTGGCCCTGAGCCCGCTGCCGGCCACACGGGAGGAAACGCTTCAGCGGTACTGCCGGGATATTCTGCGACGGCTTTTTGAGCTGCAGATCACGCGTTTGAAGGAAGAGCGGCTCGGGGCGTTGCAGCGCATGGATCCGGCGGTCGATCCGGAGAGTTATAACTTGTTGCAGCGAGAGTTGATGGAGTTGGAAACGGCCAGAAGACAGCTTCGGGGGGACGGCTAGGGGGGTTCGGGAGGCCCCGATTTCACAACTGGCCAACCCTTTGTTATTGTTGTTCCTGCACGATCCCCTATAGCTCAATTGGCAGAGCGTTCGACTGTTAATCGAAAGGTTCCTGGTTCAAGTCCAGGTGGGGGAGCCAAAGCAAAAATTGTCTCCGGCCCCTTTCTGGGTCGGAGACAATTATTGCGTTGAGTGTGCAGAAATGATTGGTTTTGATCTAATTTGATTTGAACTGTGAATGACTGCTAGGATTTACTTGCCGCATTCCCCTATAGCTCAATTGGCAGAGCGTTCGACTGTTAATCGAAAGGTTCCTGGTTCAAGTCCAGGTGGGGGAGCTTTCCATAAAAGATCCCCGTCCTCCTTGTGAGGGCGGGGATCTTTTGCGTTGGCCGCTAACCCAGAAATCAGAGTAGGGGGCGCAGGGGCACAAGAACCGTTTCGCTGAAACGAGCCAGCGGGGATCGGTGCTCCCATTCCTCCATCGTCAAGACCTTGGAGTTGACGCTGTCCACCTCGAAGATCGTCTCCATGTCTGCGGCAAAGTCGGAGTCGTGGATTTCAAGATTGATCTCGTAATTGCCCGTCAGGCTGAGCCTGTCAATATTGGCGCTGCCCACCGTTGACCAGGTGCCATCAATGGTTGCGGTCTTGGTGTGGATCATGGCGTTGCGGTACAGCAGAACGGTCACCCCATCCCTGAGCAGCGATGTGTAGAAGCCGCGTGAAAGCCAGTCAGAAAGGACGTGGTTGGAATCCATGGGCAGGATGATGCGAACATCAACACCCCGGCGGCTGGCCGCGAGAAGGGCCCGCAGAATCTGCTGGTCCGGGATGAAATACGCCATGGTCACGTAAATATGGTTCTGAGCCCGCGCAATAGCATCCAGATAGACCCCGCGGATGGGATAGACCAGATTTGAGGGGATGTTGTTCACGGCACGGACCCGCGGCTCCCAAACCTCCGGGCTGGTTTGGGGTATTTCGGTTCTGGAGCCCGAGCAGTTCTCATTCCACACTGTCACGAACGCCTGCCGCAGATCCCATACGGAAGCCCCTACCAGGCGCAGATGGGTGTCCCGCCATTCGGTGGCATACAAGGATCCGATGTTGTAGCCGCCCACAAAGCCGGTCTTGTCATCAACAATGAGGAGCTTGCGGTGGTCTAGCCCCGTGCTGCGCACAGTCTTGGTGAGCATGGCGGTGCGGACTACCGGGAAACGGTAGACATGGACGTTGGGGTGGAAGCGGTAAAAGGAAAAGGGCACCACCAGGTTTGCGAATCCGTCATAAATGACAAACACCTCAACCCCACGTTCTGCGGCGGCGTTGATAGCGTCCTTGAAGGCCTGCCCGGTTTCATCATCTTTCCAGATGAAGGTTTCGATCATGATGCTCTCCTGGGCCTCATTGATCGCCTGGAGCATGTCCTTGTAAAGATCGGCACCGAAGGTGTACGTGGTGAGCGTCGTATCAGCTATGGTCTGTTCAAAAGTACCGGGGTGGGGGAAGCCCTTGCGCTTGCTTCTGTCCCGTTTTTTGACGGTGTCCAAGGCCACCAGGCCCGCAATGACTGCGCCCTGCACGGCAAAGAAGGCCAACAATGAGCGGAGCACGGCTTTCCGGGCGGTTTTGGCAAGGGGAGGGGGGAGTAGTTCATCCATTTTTGAAGTCTAACTGTTAGCGGCCGCTGCAGGATCTGCGGAATCAGCAGTTGGGCATGATCTCCCCTGCTGACAAATGGTGGAGTGCGCGCTTATTCGGTGTCTTCTACATCAATCATGATTTCGTTGTGGCGCAGGAATGAAGGTTTGAAAGGAGGATCGAACCTGGCAAATCGGGGAGCACCCTGAGCCTGTAATCCTGCAACGTTCATAGCATGAGTCAGGCTCACACGATGGTGTTCATAGCTCTGTTGGCTCCACCGGCCGCTGAATCTAATGACAGCAGTAAGACTTTGTGGCACCGCCCGCAGATGAACTAAAGGGTTGGTGGGAGCAGGAGCGTTTTCTAGCGTGGTGCCTTGCGGCAGAATAAACGCCACACGAAAACTCTGTTCCCCTTGTGCTCCTTCTTTTCCAGCACCGTTTCCTGCGATGCCCTGTTGTAGGACCGGGGCTGTCATCTTGATCTTTTCCGAGGAGGAGTCTTGGATAACCGGTGCCGTCATGGCAACTGTGCGGTTCACCCGATTCGCGCCGCTGATGTAGGAAAAGAGGTAGCGGAACGCTCTGTTCCCCGCTTCTTCAAACGGTCCTTCGATGATGACTTCCACCAGGAGATGCTCTGGGTAGCGGCGCAGCTGAAAATCGCTGTAGTCCCGCACCAGGTCATAGTTCAGGTGCTCAGTCATTGCTCCACGCTGTCATTGTTAGGCGCTGTCATTGCTCGGCGCTTCATTGAGCCATACTGCCTTTGCCCCATGGCGATTTCCCCTAATAATAGTGCGCTAACTTTCTGAATCGCCAACGCTCCTCATGCCTTCCTTGAGTTTTGCAATGGCGAATCCCCAGGCCTGCCCTGCCGTGGTTTGCGGGGGTACGGAGATCTCTTGCGGGTTGGTGAGAACATCGAGCAAAACCGGGCCGTCATGGCGCATGGCTTCCTGCACAGCTGCATCGAGATCGTTGGCATCCTCGACCCGAATCCCATGCAGCCCACACGAACGCGCCACCAGAGCCAAATCCGGGTTCGCCAAAATGGTGCCAAATTCCGGTAAACCGCCCTGTTCCTGTTCAAGCTTGACCATGCCCAGACGGCCATTGTTGAACACCACCAACTTCACGGGAAGGTTATAGGCCACTGCCGTGAGGAGATCGCCCAGCAACATGGTCAATCCGCCGTCACCGCAAAAGGCAATCACCTCCCGGGACCTATCCACAGCGGACGCACCCAGTGCCTGGGGCATGGCATTAGCCATTGATCCTAGATTGAAGGAGCCTAGAAGCCGCCTGGTTCCGCGCATGGTGACGAAGCGGGCCAGCCACACGGTGGACATTCCCGTGTCAGAGGTAAAGATGGCATCCGAGGCTGCGTGCCTATCCACCGCCGCGGCCACTGCCTCGGGGCGAATCAGGGCGCCGGGATTATCGAGCACCGTCCTGGCCCTGCCCACAAGCGTGGAATCATAGTCCGGTTCTGCCAGCTTGGCCTGGCGCTGCGTCCACGCCTGATACTTTTCTCTTGCGTCCGCCAAATGCGTTTGGCTTTTCTTTTCCACCAGTGCAGGAAGCAAGGCAGCCAGTGTGAGTTGGCTATCACCGACAACTCCCAAGCCCACATTGGTCCGGCGGCCAATGACAGCGCCGTTGCTATCAATTTGGATGACAGTTTTTCCCTCGGGATAGGAATCACGGTAGGGAAAGTCAGTGCCAATCATCAAGAGCGCCTCGCAGCTTCCAAAGGCGTGCTGTGCAGCGGGGTTTCCTATCAGTCCGGACTGGCCCACCTGGTATGGATTATTGGCTTCCAGCCCTTCCTTGGCCTTGAGTGTCAGGACCATGGGCGCAGCCAGTTTGCGCGCCACCTCCAGTACCGCTTCCCTGGCGCCGCGCGCACCCATGCCAACGAGGAGCGTGACTTTTGCCGCCTCGTTGAGGAGCTGTGCGGCATCGCGAATAACTCCGGGATCCGGCGCGGCGGGCTGAGCGACGTCGACAAAGTGAGGCTGGGCGTCATTAGGACTGGCGGCGCTGCCAATGTCTCCAGGGATGGTTAGCACGGCCACCCCGCGAAGGGTCATGGCGGCGTTGATGGCTTGTTCTAACAGGTATGGCATCTGGGACGGGTGCGTCACTGTTTGGGTGTAGAGCGCCACATCAGCGAAAAGCCTGTCATTGTTTATTTCCTGGAAAAAGTCACTGCCAATTTCTTCACTGGGAACCTGCCCACAGATAGCCAGTAGGGCAGTGGAGGACTTCTTGGCATCATAGAGTCCGTTGAGGAGATGGATGGATCCCGGGCCCACCGTTCCCATGCAGACGCCCAAGGTGCCTGTCAGCTGGGATTGGGCTCCGGCGGCGAAAGCTGCCACCTCTTCATGCCGGACACCAATCCATTCCAGCCCGTCTTCGCGGCGAATTGCGTCAGTCAGGGGATTGAGGGCATCACCGACCACACCCCATACTGTTTTCACCCCTAGGCCCACGAGTGCTTCAATGATGGTTTCTGCCACGGTGCTCACTGCGATGTCCTCCCGCTGAGACCGCCATGAGCGGCAAACGAATCCGGGTCCGCTGCGGACCAATCTTCAGCCCAGTCCGCGGGCGCTTGTGCCAACAGCTCGCCGGGGGCCAGCCAGTTGTATAGTTCGGCATAGGATTTGGTGTTCATGTGTCCGATCCGGCGCCGGATCATCAACGGGTTCAGCCCCGCAGGGCCTTCACTGCCCATTGAGGCCATCATTCGGAGCGCTTCGCTGACGGTTGCTTCCTGGAAACGCTGCACCCGTACGCTCTTGCTTTCAACGTCAAGGGCACGTGCCCGGCGCGGGTCCTGGGTGGTCACGCCCACCGGACAATGGTTGGTGTGGCAGCGCTGGGATTGGATACAGCCGGTGGCCATCATCATGGCCCGGGCTGCGTTGGTGTAATCGGCGCCCTGTATTAGACGCTTGACAATGTCAGTGCCGGTGGCCACCTTGCCTGCAGCGCCAATCCGTATCTGGTCTCGAAGACCAACGCCAACAAGTGCGTTGTGCAGGAGCATCAAGCCCTCCGTCAAGGGTGTGCCCATATGGTCCTCATATTCCATGGGGGCAGCACCCGTGCCGCCTTCGGAACCGTCCACAATAATGAAATCCGGAGCCACGCCCTCGGACACTATGGCCTTGCAGATGGCGAGGACGTCAGTGCGTGAACCAATACACAGTTTGAACCCCACAGGTTTGCCGTTGGCCAGTTCACGCATGGTGGCCATGAAGTGGATGAGTTCACGTGGAGTGGAGAAAACTTTGTGCGCTGCGGGGCTGACACACTTCACACCCTGGGGCACATTGCGGGCCTTGGCGATTTCCGCACTCACCTTCCCCGCCGGGAGAACTCCACCTATGCCGGGTTTGGCGCCTTGGCTGAGTTTGAGGGAAAGGCACTTGACTGAAGCGTGAGCAGCCTTGTCCGCAAACATGTCCGGATCAAAATCGCCCTCTTTGGTGCGTGCCCCAAAATATCCACTGCCTAGTTCCCACACCAAGTCCCCGCCATGGCGTAAATGATATTCGGTCAGGCCGCCTTCCCCTGTGTCATGGGCGAATCCGCCCATCGCGGCGCCCTTGTTCAACGCCAATATTGCGTTGGCGGAGAGGGCTCCGAAACTCATGGCGGAAACATTCAACAGCGCCATCTCATACGGTTGTGTGCACTCCGGTCCGCCGATGCGAACTGTGGGCGCGTGCTCCGGGGGCTCCAGAGGGGCCGTTGAGTGGACAAGGTACTCGTAGCCAACCTCGTTGACGTCCCGTTCAGTACCGAAGGCCTGTTCTTGATTAGTTCCTTTGGCGCGTTCGTAGATCAAGGACCGGGTATCCCTGTCAAAGGGCCGCCCGTCATAGTTCCGCTCGATGAAGTACTGCTGAAGCTCCGGGCGGATGTACTCTAGCGCGAAACGAAGATGCCCGATAACCGGGTAATTACGCAGAATCGAGTGCTTCTTCTGTGTGGCATCGAAGACGGCCAGAATGAAGAGCGCGGCAAAGATCACTACAGCCACCCACCAACCCGGACCGAAAAATACCACCAGAAGCGCGGAAACTGCTGTCACGAGGAGCAATATGGAAACCATAAGTATCCTGAGCATGACCCCAGCATAAACCCGGGTGCGTGCCGTGTGTCATGTTTTTCAGATCAAACTAGCTGATCACTGCAGCTCGTGCTGAAGCGCGCAGGGGAGCAACCCAGGGGAGCAACTCGGTGTCATGCATAGCAAAGGCACACCTGACACAACCGGCGCCAAGAACAGGTTTAGATGGCTGGCACCAACCGTGGCCGCACAATGAACCAGAGGGCTGCCATTGCCAGCAGAATGCAGCAGCCCATGATGATGGCCATGGGAGTGGCTGTGGCCACGCCAACAAAACCCACGACGGGGGTGATGATGCCGGCGAAGCCAAAAGTTGCAGCCCCCAGTAGCGAGGCAGCAGTACCCGCCTGCTTTCCATGACGGGCCAAGCCAAGGACCTGAACCGAGGGGAACATGAATCCGGTGGCACAGATAAAGAACCACAGTGGAATCATGACACCCCACAAACCCAAGCCCAGCTGATCGCAGATAATCATGGCAGCCGCGGCGCTCACTTGGCCTACCGTGGCCCACGCTATAACCCATTGCGGACCGGTATGGCGCATGATCCTCGAAGCGGTCTGTACCCCTGCCACAATTCCCACGGAATTCACGGCGAACAAGTACCCGTATTGCTGTGGTGTGAAGCCGTAGGTGTTTTGGAAAAGAAACGTTGATGCGGACAAATAAGTAAAGAGGGCAGCAAAGTTCAAGCCGCCCACAAATAGCGTGCCGACAAAGAATCTGTCGCTGAAGAGTGCTTTGTAGCGCTCGGCGACGCTTGCGCCGTCGGACTTCCGTTTTTCAGGCGGCAGAGTCTCAACGATGAAAACAGTGGCGGCCACAACCACCAAGCTGCCGTACGCTGCGAGGAACCAGAAGATGCCTGGCCAGTCCATAATGCCCAGCAACTGGGAACCAATCACGGGAGCCAGGATGGGGGCCATGCCGTTGACCAGCGCCATCCGGGAGAGCATCCGGACCAGCTGGTAGCCGCCGAAGAGGTCACGGACCATGGCCATCGCAACAACACCACCACCGGCGGCACCAATGCCTTGCAGCACCCGGAACACCGCCAGCATGGTGATGTCTGTAGACATGGCGGCCCCCACCGAGGCCCCCACATGCAGTGCCGTGGCCAAAATCAGGGGAACGCGCCGGCCGAACTTGTCACTGAACGGGCCAACCACCAGCTGGCCGGCAGCGAAGCCGATGGTGGTGGCAGTCAGTGTTAGCTGAACCGCCGTGGCACTGACGCCGAGTTCCTGACCGATGACAGGAAAAGCTGGCAGGTACAGATCAATCGTGAATGGGCCAAGAGCTGTTAGCAGCCCCAACACGAGAACATAGATCAGCTTTTGCCGGCGAGATAGGGCATCGCCGGGGTGCACGGTGGTGGTCAAGTAAAAAATCCTCAAGAAATATGATCTGCGCGGAGGCTAGGACGTCGGAAAGACATGCCGCCATGTCCTATTTTATGTGCTGTTGTAGCGTTCCCACCACTGTCTGATGGCGGGCGCGGGTGGCACAGAATGAGCAACCGCCGCAGGAGCTTTACTATTCCGCAACACTGGCGCGGCAGGTGAGGGCCCTACACAGCGGTCAGGGATGGTAATTTTGACTTTACGGTAGTGCCACCGTGGTGGGGGCACTACAAAGATTTCGGGTTCGTGCCGGTCTCTCAGCAGAGGCGCGGGCCCTCACAATGGAGGCGGTCTCAGTGACGGATCTGCACAAGGATCTGCATATCTCGGCGGACGACAACTTAAGGGGCCACGGTTCTGCCCTGATTGAGGCGGCCAAGACAGCGTCCCGGTTGTTGCCACGGCAGATTAACGATGAAATTGCCTTGGCCAAGCTTGAACTTGAGCACAAGAAGTCCAAGGTGGGCGCACTGGCCGTAGTTGCCGCATTGGCACTTGTGTTCACGGTGCTGTTGGTCATTGCCCTGGTGGTTGCGGCCATCGCAGGTTTAGCCACGCTCATGCCTTTGTGGCTCGCTGCCTTGATTGTCTGTGCGGCCCTGCTGCTGGTCATTGGCATCAGCGCACTCATTGGTTATAAGAAGTTCAAGTCACTGCTGCCTTTGCTTCCCCGGCACGCGTGGCGTGGACTCCGCCATGACCTTGGCATCCTCAAGGAGGGCCGCGACTTTGATCCGAGCACCCTTGACCCGGTGGTTCTGACCAAGGAACAGAAAAAGGCCGCAGCCGCAGAGGCCGACGCCGCCGCAGCCAAGGCAAAGGCTGAACGCGCTGCCAAGGAAGCTGAACAAGGCCCCAAAGCCAATGAGAGCGAACTCCTTGCCCGGACCGCCGCACGGCGTGAACACTTGCTGGGGCTGCGTGAAGATCTACTCTCCGAGGCTGACGTGAAGAAACAGGCCACCTACTTGCTAGATACTGCCAAGACTCGGGCCAAGAAAACTGTTAATAAAGCAGCCTCGAACGCTATTGGCCAGAGCGTGGAAACGGTCAAGGAGCGTTGGAAGCCGCTGGCAATATTCGCCGCCTCTGCCACCACCTGTGTATTTTTGCTGCGAAAGTTGTTGAAGAAATAATTCGCGCCCAATATTTTGCGCACAAGAGGGCCAGCGGCTCCGGTGCTGCGCCGGCTGGCCGTGGTGACCTATTCGTAGGAGGTGAGTGTCTTGGCTGAACGTGCGCCAACAAACATGGACGCTTCCAACGCCATCCTCACCATTCCCAATCTGATCACGGTGGTCCGTTTCCTTGGCACGCCCCTGTTTGTGTGGCTGGTCCTAGCCCGCGAAGAGTACGGATGGGGCGTTTTCGTCCTGGCCATGATGGGCTGCACTGACTGGATTGACGGCTATGTTGCCCGCAAACTGCACCAAACCTCTCAGCTGGGCCGGATCATGGACCCTCTCGCGGACAGGGTTGCCCTGGTAGCGGTCACCATTACGCTAGTGTTGGCGGACATCTTGCCCCTGTGGCTGCTGCTGCTGTTGGTGATTCCAGACGTGGTACTGCTGGCAGTAACGCTGTACTTCTTCCGTGGAGACGCTGATCTCAAGGTCACCATGCTGGGCAAGACGCGGACCGCCGCGCTCATGGTGGGTACGCCCATGCTGCTGCTGGCCAAGGCCCTGGATTCCGAATTTACCTTTGTCTTGGCGTGGCTGATCCTTTTCGCCGGCATGGTGATGCACGTGATCGCGTTCAGCCGCTACATGGTGGCTGTTGTGAGTAAACACCGAAAACTGCATCACCCCGCAGACGCACAGGGTGATGGCAGCCATGCCTCAGGACTGGGCAGACCATGATGTGGATTGCCGTGTTGTGCGCCGTGGCGGGTGCTTTTTTCCTCGCTTTTGGAGCTCAGCGTCAAGGCAGTGCCGTGAAAAGCAACACGGGTGGACTGACACTTGGAGGCTCAGGTTTCCTGCGTCTGCTGACCAATCCGCGGTGGGTATTGGGCCTGATTCTACTAGGTATTGGCACCGCTTTGAATGTGGTGGCACTGACACTTGGAACGTTGACAGTGGTGCAACCCATCGGGGCAATAGCCCTGGTCATCACCACTATTGTGAACTCCCGTGAGGAAGGCATCCGGCTCAACCGGGCAACGGTGGTTTCCATCACCGCCTGCGTTGCCGGTAGTGCCCTGTTTGTCCTTCTGGCGGTCAACGCCGTGCGCGAGAATACGCACGTCACCGCCACAGAGGAACTGACTGTTGTGACGCTCCTCGCCGTGGTTGTCACCATCTTCGGCGGAACCTTCATCTTGTTCAAGCGGCGTCTGAAGTCATTCTTTTACATTGTCGGCTCGGGCATGCTCTTTGGTTTTGTGGCAGTTCTAACCCGCATTATTTCTAAACAGATCTTCGATCCGAACGGGCTTTTCCTACTCAACGTCCAATGGTATTCAGTGATCGCCATTGCGGTGGCAGGAGGACTGGGCAGCTGGTTCGTCCAGAGCGCCTACGCCAACGGTCCGCCAGAATTAGTGATTGCCGGGTTGACGGTCATCGACCCCATTGTGGGAATTGCCATTGGAATTACCATTTTGGGTGAGCTTCGTGACGATGTACCCGCCGTGCTGGCGATTGCCATGGCTGGAGCGGCGATACTTGCTATCGTAGGGGTTATCGCGTTGTCAAGACACCACCCGGATGTTGTGAAACGGCGTCGAGCTGCAAAGAAATAGCAACCTCAACAATGAGCCAGCCCGCGGGCCAGTCAAGAATCCACCAGGAGCTTTATCAGTGTCATCAACTTCGAGCGAAAGCGCCCAAAAGCCGCTGACCATCTTGATCGCGGCAGACACTTACCCGCCCCACATTAACGGGGCGGCACAGTTCTGTCTCCGCCTGGCGACAGGGATGACGGCGAGGGGCCACGACGTACACGTCATGGCATGCCGTGAAGATGGTGGGCCCATGTTTACGCAGAAGCGCCCAGAAGCCACGGTTCACCGGCTGCGCTCACGGCCAGTTCCCACCCACGAATACTTTCGCGTGTGCCTGCCTTGGGAGATCAAGAGGGACATTAAGGCACTTTTTGACGTGATCAAGCCCGATGTGGTGCACGTACAAAGCCATTATATGATTGGCGAGCACGTAGTCTACGAGGCTGCACGCCGGGGCATCCGCATTGTGGCTACCAACCACTTCATGCCGGAAAACCTCAACCCCTTCCTGCCGTTCCCGCAGTGGTTCAAGAACATTGTGGGCCGGGTTTCCTGGCGGGACATGGGCAAGGTCATGAGCCAGGCCGATGTTGTCACAACACCCACACCGCTGGCTGCAAAGGCCATGCATGAGCACGCGTTCCTGCGCAAGGTGCTGCCGTTGTCCAACGGTATTGAGTCGGGCAACTATGAGCTGGCCGAGGGTGAAACAGCGCCCCGCAATCCGTACCCTACCCTTGCCTTTGTAGGGCGGTTGGCCGAAGAAAAGCACATTGATGTCCTCATCGACGCGGTTGCCAAGACGCCTGCCGAGCTGGACCTGCACCTGGTTGTGGTGGGCGGAGGTGAAGTCAAGAATGCGCTCAAGGCACAGGTGGAGAAGTTGGGGCTGTCCTCGCGGGTGACGTTTACGGGCCTGATCAGTGACGAGGAATTGCGTGAGATCTACCTCAAAGCCGATCTCTTTGTCATGCCAGGGACAGCAGAATTGCAGTCGCTTGTGACACTGGAAGCCATGAGCGCCTCCACCCCTGTGATCCTGGCTAACGCCATGGCTTTGCCTCATCTGGTAGATGAAGGAGTCAACGGCTACTTGTTCATACCCAACGACAGCGACGATTTGGCGGCGAAAATCACCAAGGTCATGAGTTTGCCGCCACAAGAGCGTGCTGCCATGGGAGAAGCAAGCCATGCGATGGTGGCTCGTCACGGGCTGAGCAAAACACTGGACACCTTTGAAGATATTTATCGTGGCGGAAGCTACGAGGATCACGCAGTTTAGCCCGTGATCCTCTAAGATCGTAGGAGTGCTTTTCCGCGGAATGAATTTTTCTTGGCAAAGCACCTTACATGGGGCCATAGCTCAGCTGGTTAGAGCGCGGGACTCATAATCCTAAGGTCCTCGGTTCAAGTCCGAGTGGCCCTACATGTAACATCACAGGCCAGGACCCTTTCGGGGGTTCTGGCCTGTTTTTTGTTTAACCGGCGTGAAAACCGGGGATATTCGTGTTGCCGAGGCCACCCGAACTAAGGTAAGTTACTGACGAGTAACATGTTTGGTTTTGGCCAGACAGCCAGTTATCCAACGATGAGTACAAGCAAAGGAAATCCCGTGTCCAAGGCTGCAGTAGATATCAACAACCTCCCCTACGCCGATGGTGACTTCTATGGGTTTGAGCAAATGCTCACCGCGAAGGAACTCGCACGCCTCCATGAAATCCGGGACTTCCTGGCACGGGAAGTCAAGCCCATTGCCACAGACTGCTGGAACCGCGCCGAATTTCCCATGGAGATCATCCCGAAGCTGGCCGAGCTGGATATGATGAGCCCCGTTCATCGCCAAGGGTATTCAAACGTGTTTGCAGGCCTTGCCCATGCGGAGTTCACTCGAGCCGATGCTTCCATTGCCACTTTCATGGGAGTCCATGACGGCTTGTTCACCGGTTCCATTGAGGCGCTGGCATCACAGGAGCAAAAGGATGCCTGGCTGCCGGATATTTACTCCCTGAAGAAGATAGGCGCGTTTGGGCTCACAGAACCCCTGGGTGGCTCCGATGTTGCTGGCGGCACCCGGACCACGGCTGTGCGTGATGGTGATAACTGGATACTCAACGGCGCCAAACGCTGGATTGGCAACGCAACATTCTCCGACTGGGTGGTCATCTATGCCCGCGACGTTGCGGATAACCAGGTCAAGGCATTCCTGGTTGACACCACACTCCCCGGCTACAGCGCCAGCAAGATTGAAAACAAGACGGCCCTGCGCACCGTGCAGAACGCGGACATCGTGTTGGAAAACGTAGTGGTGCCGCATGACTATAAGCTGGCTGGCGGTAACAGTTTCCGCGACACCAACAAGGTCTTGAAGGTCACCCGCCTCGCCGTCGCCTGGCAGGCCGTGGGGCAGCAGATGGCCGCTTTTGACGTGACCCGGCGTTATGCGGTTGAGCGTGAACAATTTGGCCGGCCCATTGCCTCCTTCCAAATGGTGCAGGACCAGCTCGTGAAGATGCTTGGCAACACGGTGGCTTCCACCGGCATGATGGTCCGCCTCTCACAGCTTGAGGACTTGGGCCAGGCCAAGGATGAACAGTCAGCGCTCGCCAAGGCGTTCACCACTGCGCGCATGCGCGAAACCGTGGCCATGGGACGTAGCCTCTTTGGCGGCAACGGGATCGTTTCTGACTACGAGATCGCCAAAATCTTCGCCGACTCTGAAGCCATCTACTCCTACGAGGGCACCTACGAGATCAATACCCTTGTTACCGGGCGCGCCATTACGGGAATATCCGCCATCGTCTAACCTTCCTGTTTGACTCCATGGACGCACCGGGTCATGGCGCCAGCGGCAGCAGTACCGACGGGCGCAGGTCCAGGATGAATTGCAAGGGATTTAGATAGTCATCCCCGCGCCGCACACCCCAATGCAGGCAAGAATGAGCCGGTGAGCTCTCGCAATGCGTAGGCCCTTCCATGGTTCCCAACTGCTGCCCTCGTGCGACGGCGTCACCTACCTTTAGTGGGGACGTGACGGGTTCGAAACTCAGCCGCAAACCATCTTCTGTGGCAAGGGTGAGGACCCCTCTAGTAACCACGACGCCGGAGAAACTCACCACCCCTTCGGTGGGTGCCAGCACTTCTGCGCCCTGCTCAGCGGCCAAGTCCACGCCCCGGTGGCCGCTGAGCCACGGGTGTGACGGTGGATCAAAAATGTGAATCACCTCCGGTTTCCCCGCCAGCGGCCAACCCCAGGCGAGGGAAACAGGTAGGGGAGTGGCCGAGGTGGTGCGAGGCGGTCCGTTCCCAAGCTGTGCGCCGGCTGAAGCCCTCGCCTCGGATGAAGCCAGGGTGGATGCGGCCAGCGCGCCGGGTGCCGGTCCAGGCAATAGTGCGATGGATAGCAGCACCGCTAGAAGCAGTGAGATTCGGCGCGAAAACAAGTTCATCCTCCCAGCGTGCGCCAACAGTACTCCTTACTAAAAGGAGACAGGCGTTCAATGTGGCTGACCCGCCGAGAAGTGGGGCTGTGGGGGAGTGAAAGTGGTAAGTCACCAACGCGGCGCTGTAGTAGCATTGACAGAGCAGTGCACTGTTTGTGCACTGACTACGCGCACCCCACCCTGATGAGGTATTCAAGATTTTTCTTGAATCCTGCAAAAGGATTGTGCCCATACGGTCCACCTTGCGGTGGTTCATGGACAGCACGATGGGTGCCAGGAGCAGAGGGAAAAGTTCGGGGAACCGATGCGAAACCCAAGGCTAAATAACCGTAAATAACTAATAAGGAGCGTCGGCATGCCCGTCGTAACAATGCGCCAGCTGCTTGACAGCGGCGTCCACTTTGGACACCAGACCCGCCGTTGGAACCCGAAGATGAAGCGATTCATCCTCACGGAGCGCAACGGCATCTACATCATTGACCTGCAGCAGTCACTGTCCTTCATTGACCGCGCGTACGAGTTCACGAAGACCACCGTTGCACACGGCGGAACCGTACTCTTCGTCGGTACCAAGAAGCAGGCTCAGGAAGCCATCGCAGAGCAGGCCACCCGTGTTGGCATGCCTTACGTAAACCAGCGCTGGTTGGGCGGTATGCTCACCAACTTCCAGACGGTTTCCAAGCGTATTGCTCGCATGAAGGAACTCGAAGAGATCAACTTCGAAGACGTTGCTTCTTCGGGCCACACCAAGAAGGAGCTCTTGCTCCTCAAGCGTGAACTCACCAAGCTGCAGACCAACCTCGGTGGTATCCGCAACCTGACCAAGGCACCGTCCGTGCTCTGGGTTGTTGACACACCGAAGGAACACCTCGCCATCGACGAGGCACACAAGCTGAACATCCCGGTTGTTGCCATCTTGGACTCTAACTGCAACCCTGACGAAGTTGATTTCCCGATCCCGGGTAACGACGACGCCATCCGCTCCGTTGCGCTGTTGACCCGCGTTATCGCCGATGCTGTTGCAGAAGGCCTGATCGCCCGCAACAATAAGGCAACCGGCAACGCAGAAGCACCGGCTGAGCCCTTGGCTGAGTGGGAGCGCGAACTCCTCGAAGGCGACAAGGCTGCCGCTCCGGCCGAAGCCGTTGTTGAAGCACCGGTTGAAGCTGTTGTTGAAGCACCGGCTGAAGCCGCTGCCGAAGCCGTAGTTGAGGCACCTGCCGAAGACGCAACCGAAAAGTAAAAACTTTTCCCGGTAGCCCTGAAGGATTTACCCTCAGGGCTACCACCTAAGGCACCGGATACTGGCAGGATCGCACCGCTGACAAAGCGCAGCGGTCCTGCCAGAACTGGCCTATCACAGATTTATATACTCAAACATCTACACTGAGGGGTTCATATGGCGAACTACACCGCCGCTGATATTAAGGCTCTGCGCGAGCGCACAGGCGCTGGAATGATGGACGTCAAGAAGGCTCTCGACGAGGCAAACGGCGACGCCGATAAGGCCATGGAGCTCATCCGCATCAAGGGCCTCAAGGGCGCCACCAAGCGTGAAGGCCGCTCCACTGCTGAAGGCCTGGTTGCCGCAGCCGTTGAAAACGGTGTTGGCGTCATGGTTGAAATTAACTGCGAGACTGACTTTGTTGCCAAGGCTGCTCCCTTCATCGATTTCTCCAACAAGGTGCTGGCCACGGCCATCTCCTCCGGAGTAAGCGACGTTGAGGCCCTGCTCGCTGTTGATGTTGACGGCAAGCCCATGTCTGAGGTTGTCATCGAAACCGGCGCACTCTTGGGTGAAAAGGTTGCTATCCGCCGCCTTGCCCGCGTTGAAGGTGCAACCGTTGACGCTTACCTGCACAAGACCTCCAAGGATCTGCCTGCACAGGTGGGCGTACTGTTTGCCGTTGACGGTGACAACCAGGAAGTTGCACACGACGTAGCTGTGCACATTGCTGCCATGTCCCCGACGGTCCTGAGCCGCGACGAAATCGCTGCCGAGACCGTTGAAAGCGAACGCCGCATTGCTGCCGAAACCGCACAGGCCGAGGGTAAGCCCGAAGCTGCCATGACGAAGATCGTTGAAGGCCGGTTGACCGGCTTCTTCAAGGAAATGGTCCTCGTTGACCAGGCCTTCGCCAAGGATTCCAAGAAGAGTGTTGGCGCTGTTCTGGAAGAAGCAGGCGTCAAGGCTGTTGCCTTCGCACGCTTCCGCGTCGGAGCATAACTCCACATTTTTGTGCTGCTCATCTCCGAGCAGTCAGACGGATGTGACGAAGAAGGGGTAGCCGCAAACTGCGGTTGCCCCTTCTTTGCGTGCAACGTCGGATAAGATTTTAGACGCACCCCTGTGGGCCGGTAAAGCACCGGCTTTGGGTGCCAGCAAACAGCATCACAAACAACGGCACCCCGGCAATTGGTACCAGGCTAGCCCTGCACACGGGCAGCCACGTACCTGTACCCACGGAAGGCATCATGACCACGAATATTTCGCAGACCGAGCAGAGCAGCGCAGCACCCGCAGAAGTGCCAGCCAAACGCCGTCGTGTGTTGTTGAAACTCTCCGGCGAGGTCTTTGGCGCAGGAAAATTAGGTGTTGACCCGGACACCATCCGCGGCATAGCCCAGCAGATTGCCAGCACGGTAGACAGGGTGGAAGTGGCTATTGTTGTTGGCGGTGGCAACTTCTTCCGCGGCGCTGAGCTCTCCGCATCGGGCATGGACCGTTCGCGTGCCGACTACATGGGCATGCTCGGAACCGTCATGAACTGCCTGGCATTGCAGGACTTCCTGGAGCAGGCAGGCGTTGACACCCGCGTCCAGAGCGCCATCACCATGGGACAAGTTGCCGAAGCGTACATCCCCCGCCGTGCCATCCGACACCTTGAGAAGAGCCGCGTGGTCATTTTTGGTGCTGGCGCAGGCCTGCCGTACTTCTCCACCGACACGGTTGCCGCCCAGCGTGCCTTAGAAGTCCACGCCGACGTGGTACTCATGGCCAAGAACGGTGTTGACGGCGTCTACACCGCGGACCCCAAGAAGGACCCCACGGCAATCAAGCTGGACACGCTCAGCTACGACGAAGCCATGGCCCGCGATATTCGCGTCATGGACCAGACCGCGTTCAGCCTGTGCAGGGACAACAACGTGAGCATGCTGGTTTTCGGTATGGAAGGCGAAGGCAATGTTGCCCGGGCCATCCTTGGCGAAGAACTGGGCACCATGGTTACCCCATAAATATTGCCGGACCCGCTGGGCCGTTGGGCGCTGCTGGACCCCGGTCACGGTAGGATGGTTGAAGGATTGCCGTGGGCATGTGCCGCGGAAAAGTTGTGCACACTTATTGAGGGAGAGACGCGTGATTGAAGATACCTTGCTCGAGGCCGAGGAAAAGATGGACAAGGCCGTAGAGGTAGCCAAGGAGGATTTCTCCGCGGTTCGCACCGGCCGTGCCAACCCCGCCATGTTCCACAAAGTTATGGTGGATTACTATGGTTCACCCACACCGTTGCAGCAGTTGGCCGCATTCGCTGTTCCGGAAGCCCGTACGCTGCTCATCACACCGTTTGACAAGACCTCTATGCATGACATTGAGCGCGCTCTGAGTTCTTCCGAGGTTGGCGCCAACCCGTCAAACGACGGCAATGTTATCCGCATTATGATGCCGGAATTGACGCAGGAACGCCGCAAGGAATACGTCAAGATTGTGCGCACCAAGAGTGAAGACGCCAAGATCTCCGTGCGCAACATTCGCCGCAAGGCCAAGGAACAGCTGGATAAGCTGGTCAAGGATGGCGATGCCGGTGAGGACGAAGGAAACCGCGCGGAAAAGGAACTGGACGCGCTCACCAAGGCTCACACAGACAATATCGATGAGTTGCTCAAACGCAAGGAAGTCGAGCTTCTCGAGGTCTAATGAAGGACCCCCAGAGCACGCCGGCCGGCTCCGATTCGGAGCCGGCCGCGTCAAATCCAGAGCTCAAGTTGGCTCAACCACCAGCCGAGTATCAATTCCCCTCACGGAAAGCCCGTCGCCAAGCTGAGCTGACAGGCATGATTCCCGTTATAGTGCCCAAAAACAGTCCGGCAGCAAAAACTAATCTCACCGAGAGAGCAACCGATAGTACGGACACTGCCACTGAATCCGGGACGCAAGAGCAGGAAGAGCCGGCAACTGCCGGGGACTCCCAGGCCAGCGCCCAGACGCAGGTACAGGTAGGCGAGCCAGCCGTGACGGCGCGTGGCAACGACGACACCCTGGCCAACAATGCCGAGGCCGTGGCTCCGGAGGAGATGGAACCCTCCCTGATAGCTCCGGGACCCGTTTCGGCACTGGCGGTGACAGGTATCCCACTGATCCCCGTGCCACAGGGCCCCATTGGAGCAATGCCTGACGTTGCTACAACACCCAAAGCACAGCGCACCCCTAAAGCCGGCCGTGACTTGCCAGCAGCAATCACTGTGGGTGTCATTTTGCTGGGGTTGGTTCTGGGGTCCTTACTGTTCTACCCCGTGGGTTTCGTAGCTCTGGCCACCGTGTTCGCCTGCGTCGGAGTCTGGGAGGTGACGCGCGCCGTCACCGGTAAAGGGATTAAAGCTCCCTTGACCCCGGTAATGGTGGGTGCCCTGGCCATGCCATCGGCTGCTTACTTTGCTGGTTCCGAGGGCCTCCTTTTCGCCCTTGTTGCCAGTGCCGGTGCCACCGTTTTATGGCGCTCACTGGATTCCGAGCCGGGAGCTGTCAAGAGCATTCTGGCCGGTCTTTTCACCCTCATGTGGATACCGTTCCTGCTCAGTTTCGTCTTCTTGATGTTGCGTGCGGAAAGCGGCCCCACACTCGCATTGACACTGGATCTTGAACACGTGAACGCCGGCGTGGTGCAAGTGATCATCATGCTCCTTTTGGTTGTTGCAAACGATACGTTCGGCTACTTGGTGGGGGTGTTGTTTGGCAAACATCCCATGGCACCAAAGATCAGTCCGAAAAAGTCTTGGGAAGGTTTTGCCGGATCTCTGGGTGGAGCAACCCTTGTGGCTATTCCTGCAACAGTGTTCTTGCTCGATCAAGACTGGTGGGTTGGTTTGGCCCTGGCCGTGGGTATGGTCTTTGCAGGCACTGGCGGAGACTTCGCCGAGTCAATGGTGAAACGAGAACTCGGTGTGAAGGACATGAGTAACCTCCTTCCCGGCCACGGCGGGGTCATGGACAGGCTGGACTCCATCTTGTTTGCCGCTCCCGTTGCTTATGTGATCTTTACTGTTTTGGGCAGTTTCTAACTCTAGAAACCCGTGCTTTGCAGCGTATGTTGCACCTCTAACGAGAAATGTTCAAGGAATGACTGTGACTGTGGAAGAAACACACCGGACCAACTCCAAGTTCAAATTGGTGGGTCCCAAGGAAGTTGGATACAACGTCAAGCAAGTAGACGTGTTCTTGGAACGTGCCCGCGCCTACTTCCTCAACACTGATACGCAGGGCAAGGCAATCACCAGCTATGACGTGCGTACGGCCTCTTTTGATCCGGCCCGCGGAGGGTACAGCGCCCTGGCGGTGGATGCGGCCATGGATCGGATTGAAGACGAGTTTGTGTTGCGTGAGAAGGAACTGCTCATCGCCTCTGAGGGTGAAAAAGCGTGGATGATGAAGATCGGCAAGACGGCGTCGGTACTGCGTGGACGGCTGCACCGCCCCGACGGGGAACGCTTCCGCCGCCCGGCAAGACGCAACGCGCAAAGCTACACCATTGAAGATGTGGACGTGCTGTGCCGTGAACTTCTGGTCTACATCGAAGACAACGGCGAGCTGAGCGTAGATGTAGTCAGGCGTGCGGTGTTCGCCCCGGCAAAGGGAACCGACGGTTATGAAGAAAGCCAAGTTGACGCCTTCCTTGACCGGGTTGTTGAGCTCATGGCCTCGATTGACCCGGTGCCCGGCAAATGAAGTCCGGCCAGTAACACCCAGCAAGCAAGCACTTCCCGAAGCCCCCGCTCAACCAGCCTGAGTCAACCGGCCTGTGAGCGGGGGTTTTCTTGTGCCAGCGGCCGTTCCGGCACATGGAGCTTAGTCATGAACCGGGAGAGTGAGGCGCTGCGCCGGTGTTTTGTGGCTTTGGAGACCAAGATGGTGACCAGGAATGCTGCCGGGACAGTCCATGCGGCGGGCTGGGTCAGCACATCACGCCACGGTGAATTGTGCGCCACCCCGGAGCCAAGAAGTATTGCGGCACCGCACAGCAGCCCGCCGGTGAGCATTCCGGCCACGGCACCGGCGTCGGTAAGCCCGCGCCACCAGATACCCAACAGCAGCAGTGGGCAAATGGTGGAGGCAGTGAATGCAAACACAAGTCCCACACTTCCCGCCAACGCCAGTGAGTCTGTCATCATGGCAAAACCAAACGGGACGACGGCGGCAAGCACGGCTGCGAGTCGGAATCCCCTGACGCTTCCCCCCAGGAGATCCTGGCTAATGACGCCGGCCAGGGAGACCACTAAACCTGAGGTAGTTGATAGGAATGCGGCAAAGGCGCCAGCTACCACCAACGCGGACAGCATGTCACCGGCCACGCCTCCTACGAGTGTGCCCGGGATCAGTAGCACCGTGGCGTCAGGGGACTCCCCGGCTCCTGGCATTGGCAGAAACGCCCGTCCCAGCACCCCGTAGATAGTGGGGAAGAGATAAAAAATAGTGAGGAGTCCCAAAACGATCAAGGTGGTGCGCCGGGCAGCAGCGCCGTTGGGGTTGGTATAGAAACGGACCAGGACGTGAGGCAGTCCGAGGGTGCCAAAGAGCAAGGCGATGAGCAAGGAAAAGGTGCGGTAGCTTGAATCGCCCGTGATGGGAGCGGCTGGGGGGAACAGTTCCGTGCCGGTCTGCAGGACGGGTCCGGGGCCCTCGCCTGCCAGCATCAGGAGGATGAAGATGGCGGGAACGGCTAGGGCAGTGAGCTTAAGCCAGTATTGAAAGGCCTGCACAAAGGTTATTGAGCGCATGCCGCCCGTGACCACTGTCAGAACCACAACCACTACTACGACGCCGGCCCCAACCCATGAAGGCAGCCCCGTGGTAGTGCGTATGGTCAGCGCTGCCCCATGTAATTGCGGCACAATGTAAAACCAGCCGACTATGACCACCAGAACACTTGTGACATAGCGGGCTGTTGTGGACTCGAGTCTGGCCTCGGCGAAATCCGGAATGGTGTAAGCCCCTGAGCGGCGCAGGGGAGCGGCCACAAAGAACAACAGCATGAGGTATCCGGCGGTGTAACCGATGGGGAACCACAGGGCATCGATTCCGGAAATGACGATGAGTCCGGCGATGCCTAGAAAACTGGCGGCGGAGAGATATTCTCCGCCAATGGCGGAGGCGTTCCACCAGGGGCGCACTGTGCGGGAAGCTACGTAGAAATCACTGGTTGTCCGGGAGACTCGCAGCCCGTAAAAGCCAATAAGGGCTGTTGTGACGGAGACAAGAATCAGGGCCGTGTAGCCAATGCTCGGATTCATTTCTCCTCCACAAGGTCCCGGTACTGGGCCTCATTTTTGGTGGCCGCACGAACATAGAGCCAGGCGCAGACACCGATGATGGGGTAGGCGCCCACTCCAAGGAGAAGCCACGGTGCGGGGATACCCATAATGCGCCACTGTGAAAAGAATGGCACCCAACTCACCAGCACCCAGCAGAAAAGCAGGGACGCCATGAATCCTGCGGTCACCACTAAGGCAAGGCGCAATTGCGAACGGATCAGTGACTGCACCATGATCTCGCCCACGGCCGATTGTTCGGCAACCTCTTGTGAAACTGAGGTTGTGGCGGGAAGATGGGGGGCTTGGGTGCGCGGGGCTGACACCCGGACCCTGCCGGGCGCTGGGGGGCGGCCGGGGCCAAGGCTCACGGAGCGGGCCGCACGCGGGTGGCCTGCAAATGGTCGCGGAGGACGGGAACGTGCCTGCGACTGACAGGAAGAACTGCACTGCCCACTGACACGGTGGGTTTTGCGGTGCTGAGCCGCAAAGCAGTGACAAATTGCATGCATACCAGATAGGAGCGGTGAATACGTAAGAATCCGGCCTCGGCCCAGCGTTGTTCAAGATCTGCCAGTGGGACACGGATCAAATAGCTGGCCTCGGCTGTGTGCAGCCGGGCGTAGTCGCCCTGCGCCTGCACAAACTTGACCTCGTCCAAGCGGATGATCCGGCTGATCCCGCCTTGGTCTACTGTGATCATTTCTACTTCGTCGACGGCGGCCGGGTGTGCCACAAGTTCCACAACCCTGTCCACCGTCCGGGTCAAGCGTTCCGTGCGTAGTGGCTTAAGCAGGTAGTCAATGGCGGCGAGCTCAAAGGCTTCGAGGGCACGGTCGTCATCGGCCGTCACAAACACGACGACCGGCGGGTTGGGGCGCTGGCCAATGAGCTCGGCTAGTTCCAGCCCGGACAGCCCTGGCATGTGGATGTCCAAGAACACGGCATCCACCTCATGTGCCGCCAAGAGATCGAGGGCTTCGGCCCCGCCCATGGCTTGGTGGATGGTGCCGACACGGGGGTCCCGGCCCAACAGAAACGCCAATTCCTCGATAGCAGGCAACTCGTCGTCAGCAACAAGCACATTGATCATGGGGCTAAGCCTAACCGCCGAGGGGCCCCGCCGGAGCGAAGCGAGGGGTGGGGAGGCGGAGAGGCGCTAACCGCGGTAGGGCGCTGAGCCGTGTTGAAGTGTTGACATGTGCTGCGGGTGCTTGCTTTGATGGCGGGATGATGAAGGAAGCTGATGTGGCGTTGTGGCGTTTAGTCCATGATGAGCGCCAAGCACTGATTGCGGATCTGGAGCCATTGGCCTCCACCTCATGGCTTAGTGCCTCCACCTGCCCGGGGTGGAATGTCCATGATGTGCTGGCCCATCTCGTGGACACGGCAAAAACCACCCGTCTGAGCTTCATGCGGGACATGCTGGCTGCTCGCTTTGATTTTGACCGCGCCAATGCTGTTGGCGTAGCGAGGGAGAAGGCCCAAGACCCGCAGGAGACGCTCGCCGAGTTCCGTGCTGTGCGTTTGCGCACCTCTTCTCCACCGGCACCTTTAGCCACCCGCCTAGTGGAGGCGTTCGTGCATGGGGAGGACATCCGCGGCCCGTTGGGGATTGACCGGGACTACCCGGCTGAGCACGTTGCCACGGCCTTGGCATATCAGCTGAAGACCTCAGTGAAGATGGGCGGTGGGAAGGAACTGGCCAAGGGGTGGCACATGATGGCTACGGATACCGTGTTCAGCCATGGTGCCGGCGCCGAGGTTCGAGCTAGTGCCATGGCACTTTTGCTGGCAGTTTCCGGCCGTCCGGTGGCCGTCACCGAATTCAGCGGTGCAGGGGCGGAGACATTCGCAGCAACGCTCTAAACCCAGCGAGTTTGGTAGCGTCAAATAAACGGTGCGGAGTCGATTTTTTAGGCGTCGTGTCCGGGCTGGTTCTTGGGCACCGTCATGGTGATCAGCATCCCGTGGCCCACCCCTGTGTCAATGGTGAGGCCGTGATCGTCCCCGTAGACCTGCCGCAGCCGGGTATCGACGTTGCGCAACCCTACATGGGTGCCGTCCTGCTGGCCTGCCAACACAAGGCGCAGTTGCTCCGGATCCATCCCCACGCCGTCGTCCTCAATGGTGACTTCCGTGTAGGCGCCTAAATCACGGGCTCCGATCTGCACCAGCCCTTTGCCCACCTTGGCCTCGATACCGTGCCGGACAGCATTCTCCACGAGTGGTTGCAGGCTCAGGAAGGGAATGACGGTACTCAGGACCTCCGGGGCAATCTGCAAGCTGACCTGAAGCCTGTCCCCGAAGCGGGCGTTCTCCAGCAGCAGGTAGCGGTCAATGCAGCGCAGTTCCTCGGCAAGCGTGGTGAAATCACCGTGCCGGCGGAACGAGTAGCGAGTGAAATCGGCGAATTCCACCACCAGATCCCGGGCCCGCTGCGGATCAGTATTGATGAAGGAAGCAATGGCATTGAGCGAGTTGTAAATGAAATGCGGACTGATTTGGGCGCGCAGGGCACGCACTTCCGCCTCTGCCAGGAGCGTGCGGGAGGAAGTAAGCTCAGCCAGCTCCAACTGGGCGGACACCCACGCAGCAACCTCGTTGGTGGCCCGGACAAGCCCAGCACTGGGTGACTTGGACAAGATGATCACGGTTCCTACAGCCCGTGAATCTACTTTGAGCGGGCAGATCACGGCAGCTTTGAGTTCACCGTCCGGGGGTAGCCCCAGCGATTCGCGCAAGGTCTTATCCAGCGTGGCCACCTGGGTGCGGCCGTTGCTCAGTGCCTTTGCTGCCAAGGCCATGACCACCTCGGAGGTAGGTTCGCGCGCTGTGGTGCCTGTCCCATCCCACGCCAAGAGGCGGGCGCCGTCTGTCATGGCAAAGGCTGCACAGTTGAGCAATGCGCGCAACTGTTTGCTCGCTTTGAGGGCGCCGGCCGGTTCCAGCCCGTCACGCAGTTGTTCACCGGCGGCTGCCGCTGAGTGCAGGGCGGCGAACGTTGCATGTTCGGCGTCGGTGCCCAATTCGCGGTAAGAACGCGAGAGCCGGAACCCTACCAAAGCAACAACGGCGACGGCGGCCACCACGGCTGCAATGGCGATGACCAGCAGGAGCGTGGAGTCGCTCAGAACAGGAGAAGACATGCTCCCAAGAGTAACCGGCCCGGGCGGTGGCGTGAGGCGGGACAGCTGAAAGGAAAACTACCGTTCGGCGCACGTCTGAGACCGTTCACCGCGACAACACCCAATACACCCCAGGGCGTGAGCAAAAACACTTCATAGTGAAAGAGATCACATCACTTGAGGAGGAATCATGGGTAATTCTGCCCACGCACGTGCTGAAGGTCCAGTGGACTTTATTGCGGAACAGAACTCGGAAGAGTTCAAGAGTTTGCGCAAATCACACAGGAACTTTGTTTTCCCGGTAGCCATTGGCTTTCTGGTCTGGTACTTCGCCTACGTCCTGTTGGCCGCTTACGCCCATGACTTCATGTCCATCAAGGTGTGGGGCAACATCAATGTTGGTTTGATCTTCGGGATGCTGCAGTTCGTCAGCACCTTCGGCATCACCACGTGGTACGTCATGTACGCCAACCGCAAACTTGACCCCCAGGCAGCGGCCATTCGCCAGCGCCTGGAAAAGCAGATTGATTCAGACGCCAAGTCCAAGGAAGAGGTCTAGCCCGTGAGCCTATCCTCCGCTCTGTTAAACGTTGCACCGCTGGCGAAGTCGCTCAGTGAACAAACCAAGGAAAATTCTTGGATCAACATTTTGATCTTCATTGGCTTCGTGGCCGTCACCATGATTGTGGTGTTCCGCGCCAGCCGTAACAACAAAACCGCTGCCGACTACTACGCGGCGGGCCGCTCCTTCTCCGGCGGCCAGAACGGTACCGCGATTGCCGGTGACTATCTCTCCGCCGCATCCTTCCTGGGCATCACCGGTGCCATTGCCGTCAACGGCTACGACGGCTTCCTGTACTCCATCGGTTTCTTGGTGGCCTGGCTTGTAGCCCTGCTGCTTGTAGCGGAACTGCTGCGCAATACCGGCAAGTTCACCATGGCCGATGTCCTCTCCTTCCGGCTCAAGCAGCGCCCCATTCGCATTGCCGCCGCCACCACCACCTTGGTGGTTTGCTTCTTCTACCTGCTGGCCCAGATGGCTGGCGCCGGCGGACTAGTCTCGCTGCTGCTTGGCTTGGACAACACCAACAAGGCCGGCCAGAACATTGTGATCGCCGTGGTGGGCGTGCTCATGATCGTCTACGTATTAATCGGCGGCATGAAAGGCACCACATGGGTGCAGATCATCAAGGCGTTCCTGCTGATCATTGGCGCGGCCATCATGACCATCATCGTTTTGGCCATGCACGGTTTCAATCTCTCTACCCTCATGGACGCCGCAGTCCAGACCTCTATCAACGAAGGCGGTGTGGGCGAGGCGTTGCTGAATCCGGGCGCCCAGTACGGCAAGGCCCCGCTTGACTTTGTCTCCCTGGCCCTGGCCTTGGTCTTGGGTACCGCGGCCCTGCCCCACGTGCTCATGCGCTTCTACACAGTTCCCACCGCCAAGGAAGCCCGCAAGTCCGTGGTTTGGGCCATCTGGCTCATTGGCGCCTTCTACGTCTTCACCCTGGTTCTTGGCTACGGTGCAGGTGCACTGATCGGCAAGGAAGCCATCCTGGCGGCCCCGGGCGGCGTCAACGCGGCGGCTCCGCTGCTGGCCTTTGTGGTGGGCGGGCCCCTGCTGCTCGGCTTCATTTCCGCCGTTGCCTTCGCCACGATCCTGGCTGTTGTTGCAGGCCTGACCATCACGGCAGCCGCATCCTTTGCCCACGACATTTACTCCAACGTCATTGTCAAGGGCGAGCCCAAGCCGGAAATGGAAGTCAAGGTTGCCCGGCGCACTGTCATTGTGATTGGCCTGGTCGCCATTGGTGGCGGCATCCTGGCTAACGGGCAGAACATCGCCTTCCTGGTGGCTCTGGCCTTCGCCATTGCAGCGTCCGCAAACCTGCCCACGATTGTGTATTCGCTGTTCTGGAAGAAGTTCACCACCCAGGGTGCGCTGTGGAGCATGTACGGCGGCCTTGCGGCGGCCATCCTCTTGATCGCGTTCTCACCGGTGGTCTCCGGCAACCCGAAGGCCATGATCCCGGGCGCCGATTTCTCTTGGTTCCCGCTGGCTAACCCCGGCATTGTTTCCATCCCGCTGGCATTCTTCCTGGGCTGGTTGGGCACGGTCTTGGATAAGAACACTGAGGACCCGCGCATTCAGGCCGAGATGGAAGTGCGCTCACTGACAGGCATTGGCGCCGAAAAGGCAGCTGATCACTAGCCACCTTCTCTGAACAAGACAAACACAGCGCAGGCCCCGGGAGGTATCCCGGGGCCTGCGCTGTGTTGCGCAGTGAAAGCTTGCGCAGTGAAGGTTGCGCAGTGAAAGCTTGCGCAGTGAAGGTTTCGGGGTGAGGGTATACGCAGTGAAGGCTTGCCCGCTTGGCCGCGGTTAAAGTTCGACGACGATCTGCCGTGGATTTCGGCGGATCGCACCTTCCGTGCATGGCTACACATAACGGCTAAGTCAGCATGGCCACTCCATTGTTCGGGCGTAGCCGAGCGATTTCTTGAGCTTTGGCTTAGATGGCATCTCAAGATGGAGCCATGTAAAGGCAGCTGACACATAAAGTTAGCTGGCGCACAGGGCACAGGGCACAGGGCACAAGGCACAAGGCACAAGGCACAAGTCAGGAGCGTGGGGTCGGTTCTAGATGTTCCGAGAACCGCCTACTGTTCCGAGTACCGAGTACCGCCTACCGTGGGGCTTAGTGGTGGTGGCCCTGGTCCTTGAGCCGTTGTAGTTGGTCCGGTACCACTGATTCCTGGTGGGTGCCGCTGTGCCCGGAATGCGGTACCGCAAGCTCACCAGCGGTGGATGCGGACATACCAACCGTGGTGATTGCAGCAACCATGACCGATGCTAGAAAAAGTGTGCCAAGAACTGCTGCTGCAGAAGGGGCGGTTGCAGGCTTTGCTGAGCTTCCCTTGCGCAATGCGGCATTGTGGCGCCAACCGAGAGCAGCAATGACGCCAAGTTCCAAGGTCAGCAGCGCAGCCAGGGTCACGTCAAAGGTTCGTTCAGATTCCGGCAAGCGCCACAAGCCAGCTAGCAGCAGAACCAGATGTAGCCCCGCAGTACTCCCCAGGACTCGGACCGCTACCTCAGGGCGTTGAAGAGTTCCGCGTCGGAATGAAACAAAGCCGTAGACCAGCGCAGCCAAGCAGTAGGCGGCAGATACTATCCCTGCAGGCCACGCTAAGAAGCTCGCCATGTCAGCAAAGCCGCCACCAGCACCGCCCGCGCCAGCACCGCCAGCCGCAACGGTGGCGGGTGTCAGCAGGCTCGAGGTGGCGGCCGCCGCCAAGGCGGCTATGCCCAGCATGGCTACGGCGATGCAACTAGCGGACAGGGCGCTTACATCAGTCCGTGCCGGGGCAATTGCCTCCTGGCTGATGGCGAACCTGCGCCCGCCCATCCCGAGGGGTGGTGCGGGGCGGTGCTGGAGCGTTGCCATGATTAGGCCGTGCGGACTGCGGCAGAGCGGTCCTGAGAGAAACCGACGGCCAACAGGACCAAGGCGCTGCCCAAATGCAGGACGTTATCGGCACCGTTGAGAGCAATGATGTTCAGGGCCGTGCCCGGAAGGAACAACCCGGCAATGCCTACCAGCAAGTACACGGACCCCACCGTGGAGTTAACTGTCTTAGCGGCCGTGACCGAGGACAAACCGGCAATTAACAGCGCTGCACCGATGGCCAAGTGAATGACGTTATGCAGGGGATTGACCTCGAAGATGATCAAGTTACGGCCTTCGGTGGCGAAGAAACCAATGCCGCTAGTAACGAAGAACCCTACAATGCCAACGAGAAGGTAGACGGCGCCGAAAACTGTGGCGAGCAATCTATTGGGTGAAGTGCGCATGATGATTTGTCCTTTTCCTTACGGCGGGGCAGAGGTTGCGCACGCCGTTTCCTGAGAGGATTCTGAATGAACCCGTGACAGTCCTTCGGAGCCATCAGGGCATTAGATTGGCGGGAGCTGCAACTATTTTTTGCGGTGCCGTTCCAGCAGCGGTGACATGCGGAAGGGCACCACCTCATTCATGGCCAAGGACGTTTCGGTGCGTTCAACGCCGTCGCACCCTAAAATTTTGCCGTTGATCCGGAAAAGATCCTCAGCCCCGGTGCATACCACCCGCACCAGTAAATCTGCCCTGCCGCTGAGGCCGTGGGCCTCAATCACTTCCGGGATGCTGGCCAGGGCCGTACCCAATTGGGGCAACTTCTTTTGTTGCACATGCACAGTAATAAAGGCTGTCAACGGATACCCCAGAAGGGTAGGGCTAATGCGGTGGTCAAAGGGCAAAAAGACGTTGTTCTTCTCCAGCGCAGCCATCCTGGCCTGAACCGTGTTCCGGGAGAGGCCCAGCCGCTGTGCCATGGCCACCACCGTTTGGCGCGGATCCTTCACAAGGGCCAAAAGAATACGTGCGTCGGTTTCATCCAAAGTAGGCATAGTGCGCAGATTAGCACGGCGGATCACTTCTCAACAGTGCATAGTGCTCAATTTCTGCGCCTCATATTGCCCGCCATGCTTTGCGTGAGTATCGTCACATTCATAGGAACCATCCTCATTACAATGCAGGGAGGCGAGCACTTTGAGCCATTTGCGCCAAGAGCCCACAGGCCGTGACGAAATGACCATGCACCAGCTGATCACCGCAGAGGGAATCCGTGTTGCCGACGCGCTGCTGGATGAATTTGTGGACGATGTTGACGGGGAGCAACTTCGAAATTTGTACCGTGACATGGTGGTGATCCGCCGGATCGACTTTGAATCAACAGCGCTTCAACGGCAGGGGCAGCTGGCGCTCTGGCCGCCCTTACTGGGTCAAGAAGCCTCCCAAGTGGGCTCGGTCCGTGCTTTGGAGGACGAGGACTTCATCTTCCCCACCTACCGTGAAAATGGTGTGGCTTATTGCCGTGGTGCCAAGATGGCCGACGCTCTCGGAGTCTGGCGCGGGAACACCAACATTGGCTGGGACCCCTACGAGCTGAATATGGCCACCCCACAAATCATCATTGGCGCCCAAACACTTCACGCCACCGGGTATGCCATGGGTCTGACCCTTGATGGCAAGGATTCAATGGCCCTTGCCTATTTGGGTGACGGTGCCACGAGCCAAGGCGACGTGCACGAATCCATGGTCTTCGCAGCCAGCTTCCAGGCACCCGTGGTCTTTTTCTGCCAAAACAATCACTGGGCCATCTCCGAGCCCGTGGGGTTGCAATCTCATGTTCCCTTGGCCGGGCGGGCACCAGGGTACGGGATACCTGGGCTGCAAGTTGATGGGAACGATGTTCTGGCCGTGCTGGCCGCCACCCGTTGGGCCGCACGCCGGGCCCGCAGCGGGGGCGGGCCCAGCTTCATCGAAGCCATCACCTACAGGATGGGGCCACACACCACCGCCGATGACCCCACCCGGTACCGTGGCGTGACCGAACTGGAGGAATGGGGCGCCAAGGACCCCATCACCCGGATGCATAGCTACCTGTTGGAGTTGGGAATGCTCGACGACGGCGCTCAAGCCGCCATTGCGGCCGAGGCTGACGCCGTGGCAGCGGACTTGCGGCTGGCCTGCATCTCCCTGCCCGACCCCGCGCCGCAGGCTGCCTTTGAGCACGTTTACGTTGACGCCCATCCCCTCCTGGAAGAGCAGCGAGTGAACTACTTGGCGTATCTAAACTCCTTTGGGGAGCAAGAGAAAACTTCCGTCACGGTACAAGGGAGCCCGTCATGACCACGCTGAGCCTGACACAAGCCATCAACGCAGGATTGCGCCGTGCGCTGGAGGAAGACCCCAAGGTAGTGTTGCTCGGAGAGGACATCGGCACCCTCGGCGGAGTTTTTAGGGTCACCGACGGACTCATGAAGGACTTCGGCTCCCACCGTGTGATCGACACGCCACTGGCCGAATCAGCCATTATCGGCACCGCGGTGGGGTTGGCCTACCGCGGCTACAGGCCCGTGTGTGAAATCCAGTTCGATGGCTTTATCTACCCCGGATTCGATCAAATAGTGTCCCAAGTGGCCAAGATGCATGTTCGCACCCAGGGCGCGGTGCGCATGCCACTGACCATCCGTGTCCCATTTGGTGGCGGCATTGGCTCACCGGAGCACCACTCCGAATCTCCGGAAGCCTACTTTGTGCACACCTCGGGTTTGCGGGTCATCAGCCCATCCAACCCACAGGACGCCTACACCATGTTGCGCCAGGCCATCGCCTGCGATGACCCGGTCCTCTACTTTGAACCCAAGCGCCGCTACCATGCCAAGGGAGAGGTGGAAGTAGACGCACCGCTGGTGCAGGCGCTGCCCATGGGGGCCTCACGGATCGTCGCCGCCGGCACCGACGTGAGTCTTGTTAGCTATGGCCCGCTGGTGAAAACCGCGCTTGATGCAGCCATTGCGGCCACGGCGGACGGGGTCTCGATCGAGGTCATTGACCTGCGTTCACTCTCTCCCATTGACTATGCACCTCTGGTGGCTTCAGTGCGCCGCACTGGCCGGCTCGTCATCACCCATGAGGCCGGACGGACGCTGGGCCTTGGCGCTGAAATTGCTGCTGTCATCACTGAGCGCTGCTTTAACTACCTTGAAAGCGCCCCCGTGCGTGTCACCGGCTTTGACATCCCCTACCCACCGTCAAAGCTGGAAAAGCACCATCTGCCGGACCTTGACAGAATCCTCGACGGCGTAGACCGCGCCCTTGGCCGCCCCAACTCACACACAGGAATGGATGACTGGGCATGATTGCAGAATTCAGGCTCCCCGACCTTGGCGAGGGACTGACCGAATCCGAGATTGTTAGCTGGCATGTTGCCGTGGGTGACCTAGTTGAGCTGAACCAGGTCATCGGCGAGGTGGAGACGGCCAAGGCCGTGGTGGAGCTACCTTCACCCTTCGCCGGCACCGTTACGGACATCACCCACGAACCCGGCACCATGGTCGAGGTGGGCGAGGTCATCATCACCTTTGAGCTCACCGAGGCACAAACGAACCATGGCACAACTGGACCGAGGACAGCGGTCCCTGACCCAGGACCGGACGGCAAACGGGTCCCCACACTAGTGGGTTACGGGGCCGATCCGGAAACCTCGGCCCGCCCCGTGCGGCGCCAACGCCTGAGCGCACCCGCTGCGCCCGCTTCACCCGCCCAGCAGATCAGGCCAGCTGCGCCCGCTGCACCGTCGCCATCGGCTCAAGCGCCTGCACCTGTGCCGGCCCCAGCACCGCCGGAAACCGTCCGAGCCCGGGCGGATCGGCCACGCTCCACCCCGCCAGTGCGGAAAATGGCACGGGATCTGGGCCTTGACTTAGACCAGCTCAACGGCACAGGAGAGCGGGGGCTGATCACCCGCCACGATGTTGTTGCTTTCGCCGGGGATCATTCCAACGGGGAGCCCTCCCACGGGAAGAACTCAGGCGGTGAGAATTCCTATGGTGACGAAGACGCGGTGGAGGCTGTGCCGTCGGCCGTGAATCCGCTGGCGCAGCGTGAGGTGCGCACGCCCATTAAGGGTGTACGCAAGTTCATGGCCCAAGCCATGGTGCAAAGCGCCTTCACGGCCCCGCACGTGAGCGAATTTCTGACCGTGGACGTCACCTCCGGGATGGACTTTTTAGAGAAACTGCGCTCGCAGAAGGACTTTGCCGGGGTCAAGATCACCCCGCTGACCCTGGCCGCGAAGGCGGTGTGTCTTGCTGCCGTGCGGCGCCCGGCCCTGAATTCGCACTGGGACGAGGCTGCGGCGGAAGTGGTCCAGTTCAACTATATGAACCTGGGCATCGCGGCGGCCACCCCTCGCGGCCTTGTGGTGCCCAACATCAAGGACGCCCAGAGGCTGGGCCTGCGCGGGCTGGCGCAGGCACTGGGAGAACTTGCCGAGACGGCCCGTGCTGGCAAGACCCAGCCTGCCGATCTGGCTGGTGGCACCTTCTCCATCACCAACATTGGCATCTTCGGCATTGACGGCGGAACCCCCATCCTGAACCCCGGCGAGGCCGGTATTTTGGCATTGGGTGCAGTGCGCCGCATGCCGTGGGAACACGAGGGTGGTATTGCCTTGCGGCAGGTCATGACCCTGAGCTTGTCTTTTGACCACAGGCTGGTTGACGGCGAACAAGGCTCACGTTTTCTCGCGGATGTGGGTGCCATCATGGCTGATCCGGCTATGGCTTTAGCGCTGGGATAAACAGGGACCAGAATGCAACCCTGCGGCTCTGGATACGCAATGTGCATGGACGTATATTTGAAGTGACCCCCACTGTGGGAGCCAACTCATAAGGAGGTTGGTATCAATGAAGAAGTGGAATCGCTGGCAAGATTATGTTGCCGTGATCGCAGGCCTATTTGCTGCACTTTCGACCCTGTGGACAACGCAGCAGAGCAGTTCGATGGTCATGATGATTGGCGCAGGAGTGCTGCTGGTTGTGGCAGGAGTCGCGAACCTGATGAGCCCGGGGCGTCCGGTAGGCGAGTGGGTTCAGATGGTTCTTGGTGCTTTGCTGTTTATTTCCCCGTGGATTGCCGGATACTCCTCTCACACGGGAGCAGCCTGGACGTCATGGATTGCCGGAGGCGTAGCATTGATCGCGGGTGTTATGGCCCTGCAGCCGAGCATGCACGAACACACCTCTTCCCATCACGGAGGGGTGGCCGCACACTGATCGAACAAATTCATGTGGCAGGGAAGCACCGGAATCTCCGGTGCTTCCCTTTTGGTTTCTTTGAGCGCCCGGCACAAGCCCCCCCCGCGCACCGCCTCGGCGCCTGCCCGGTATGTCACCTCACACCTGCGCATGGCAAAAAGCCCGTTCCCGGCCACCGCTTCCACAATCCCCAGTGTGGACGGTGTTCTCACTAGTTCAGTACGCTACAACGGGCCAAAGCTTTGATTGCCCACCGGATCAACCCAGGTCTGTGACATGTGTTCAAGCTGTGTCCGCAGGGATGGGCTCTGGTCTATGTGGCGACGGAAATCTCGGCGTGCATAGTGGGCGAAATATCCGGGAAGGACAAAGACGCTGGTCATGAGAATAAGAATCAGTGCATAGACGGCTGCGGCGCAGGTGATGCCTTTGGCGCCCATGTGAAACCACGGATCCAGGGCAAAGCTGGCAAGAGCTACGAAGATTGCTGAAAGAAATATTGCTGCGCCTACGCCGGCAGAAATGCTCGCTGCCGCACGCGAGAGCATGGGCGATTTTCCGCTGGCAATCTTTGAAATTTTGAGCTTGGATATCAGTGGGCACAGCACCATGAGCAAAAGGGCAGCAACGATCAGAAGTGCCCATAGCCAGATGATCTGTGGCCGCCACACTGCGAGCAGCCAGGCGATGCCAAGTCCAACAACACCAATTCCGGCGCACGCCGCTGCGAAACCGCGCCACTGGCCAAAACGCCAGGCCATCTCACGGAGGGCTGAAGGAGTGTGTTGGGGGGAGAGTTTGGCCACCTCCGACTCAAGCCAGTAGTGAAGTGGCCGTTGAGGGGTTGGCGGCTGCGAATAGTTGAAGCTCATTACTTGTCCTTGGTTGCCGCAATATGTTGTTAAGCCCATTGTTAGCGGCCACAGCGTTTGCCAACAAGCCGCTTCCCTCGGAGCCAGCAGCTCAGACGCCCGTCAGCGCAGCCCACGCCATGTTTTCCAAGACGGACCGGGCCGTAGCTTCGGGGTGCCCATGTAATTGCACGCTGTGCGGCGTGGAGTTGATTAGACCAAAAACTGCGTGGGCCTGGACCCGGCGCACGGCGATGGGCCGGTCAGGGAAAAGCCTGCCCAGCACCTCAACCCACAGTTCAACATAGGCTCGCTGCAGGGAGCGGACGGCGCCGCGTTCGGCGTCGGGCAGGCTGTCAAAGTCCCTGTCCTGGACCCGGATCACATCAGGTTTGCAGAGTGCAAAGTCAACGTGGAAGGCGATGAGCGCGCGGAGGGAGGGGCCGTTCTCGAGCGTGGCAGTGAGCACGGCCCGCCCACCGGCCAGCAGGTCTTCGCTGACCTCCACAAGCAGGGCGCCAAGCAGGGCCTGCTTGCCATTGAAATGTCTATAAACGGCGGGTCCGCTCACCCCGGCGGCCGCACCGAGGTCCTCGATGGACACGCCGTTGAAGCCGCGCTGGGCGAAGAGGGTCGCGGCCGATTGCAGCAGCACCCCGCGGCGCTCGGCTTTGGCCTGCGTGCGGGCTGTTAGCGGTGGTTGACTCATTATTCTCCCTGTGCTGGACATCACAGAATAGACAGACTAACCTGAAATTCAGTTAGTGGACATTAACCAAGTGTAGCTGTTATGGACCGAATGAGGAGTCGATGGAGACTTTGGTGAGCCGGGTTGACCCGGCGGGGGAGGCGTTTGCGCGCAACGATGCCCAACAACGAGCCCTTGTGGCGCGACTGCGCGAGGAATTGGCAGTGGCGGCGCGCGGTGGTCCGGAAAAATCCCGTCAGCGGCACGTGGCGCGCGGGAAACTCTTACCCCGGGACCGGATCGGGCACCTGCTCGATGAAGGCAGCCCGTTCCTGGAGATTTCCCCGCTGGCTGCCCATGGCATGTACGAGGGCGCGTCCCCGAGTGCCGGTGTGATCGCTGGCATTGGGCTGGTTGCCGGGCGCCACGTCATGGTGGTGTGTAATGACGCCACGGTCAAGGGCGGTACGTACTATCCACTCACGGTAAAGAAGCACCTTCGTGCCCAGGAAATTGCGCTGGAAAACCGGCTGCCCTGCCTTTATCTAGTGGATTCCGGTGGGGCGTTCCTCCCCAAGCAGGATCAGGTGTTCCCGGACAAGGAACACTTTGGCCGTATCTTCTTCAACCAGGCAAAGATGTCTGCCCGGAAAATCCCCCAGATTGCCGCCGTCATGGGTTCATGTACCGCAGGAGGCGCATACATGCCTGCCATGAGCGATGAAACGGTCATTGTGCGCAATCAGGGCACCATCTTTTTGGGTGGTCCACCGCTGGTGAAAGCCGCCATCGGTGAGATTGTCACAGCGGAGGAACTCGGCGGAGGGGAGGTCCACGCGGGCATCTCCGGCGTGGTGGATCATCTGGCCGAAAACGACGAGCACGCACTGTCCATCATCCGCGACATCGTGGCAACGCTGCCGCCCAACCCCGCACCGGCCTGGTCCGTGGGCGCAAGCCAGCCACCCGCCGTCGAACCCTCAGAGCTTTATGGCGCCGTGCCAACCGATCTGAACACGGCCTATGACATCCGCGAGATCATCGCCCGGCTGGTGGATGGCAGCAAATTTCACGAGTTCAAGAAGAACTACGGCACCACCCTAGTCACCGGATTTGCCACACTGCATGGCCATCCGGTGGGTATTGTGGCCAACAACGGTGTGTTGTTTAGCGAATCGGCCTTGAAGGGTGCGCACTTCATTGAACTGTGCGATCAGCGCGGTATTGCGTTGATCTTTTTGCAGAATCTCAACGGCTTCATGGTGGGCAAGGACTACGAGCACGGTGGTATTGCCAAGCACGGGGCCAAGATGGTCACGGCCGTTGCCACGGCGCGGGTGCCCAAACTGAGCGTCATTGTGGGCGGATCCTTCGGCGCCGGCAACTACTCCATGTGCGGGCGTGCCTACAGCCCCCGCTTCCTGTGGACCTGGCCGGCCTCGCGCATCTCCGTCATGGGTGGCAATCAGGCTTCCTCCGTGCTGGCTACCGTCAAGCGGGACCAGATTGAAGGCCGCGGGGATCAATGGTCCGCCGAGGAAGAAGCAGCGTTCAAGGCGCCCATCTTGGCCCAGTTCGAGGACCAAGGAAGCCCCTACTACGCCACCGCCCGCCTGTGGGATGACGGCGTGATTGACCCCGCTGACACCCGCACCGTCTTGGGCCTGGCCCTGGATGTATGCGCCCGCACCCCGTTGCCCGAGACCTCCTTCGGTCTCTTTAGAATGTGAGCCCCGTTGTGAGCCCTCTCTTTGATACAGTCCTGGTGGCCAACCGCGGCGAGATTGCCTGCCGCGTCATCGCCACCCTGCGCAGCCTGGGCATCCGCAGCGTTGCCGTGTATTCCACGGCCGACGCCGGAGCCCGCCACGTGCGCGAAGCAGATACGGCCGTGTGCATAGGCCCCGCCGCGGCCACAGGGAGTTACCTGAACATTGATGCTGTCATTGTTGCCTGCCAGGCATCGGGTGCCCAGGCAGTCCACCCCGGCTACGGCTTCCTGTCCGAAAACCTGGCATTCGCCCAGGCTCTTTCTGATGCCGGGATCACATTCATTGGTCCCAATATTGAAGCCCTGAACGTCATGGGAGATAAGATCCGCTCCAAGAACCATGTGGCAGCCGCCGGGGTGCCCGTGGTCCCCGGCATCTCCGAGCCGGGGCTCAGTGATGCGGACCTGATCGCCGCAGCGCCCGGCATCGGTTACCCGCTGCTCATCAAGCCCTCCGCCGGTGGTGGCGGCAAGGGCATGGTGAACGTGTTTTCGCCCGGGGAGCTGCCGGCTGCGCTGGCAACGGCCCGGCGTGTGGCCGCTTCTTCCTTTGGTGATGACACCTTGTTCCTGGAACGCCTGGTGGCAAACCCGCGCCACATCGAGGTACAGATTTTGGGGGACACCTTCGGCGCTGTGGTGCATCTGGGAGAACGCGAATGCTCGCTGCAGCGCCGCCATCAAAAAGTTATTGAGGAGGCGCCCTCGCCGCTACTCACCGACGCCCCGGACGGTGCCGCCATCCGTGCCCGGCTCGGGGCCGCAGCCTGTGCCGCAGCAGCCAGCGTTAACTACACCGGTGCAGGAACCGTGGAATTCATTGTCTCTAACGATGCCCCCGATGAGTTCTTCTTCATGGAGATGAACACCCGGTTGCAGGTAGAACACCCCGTCACCGAAATGGTGGTCCGGGTGTCCGGGGAGTCCCTGGACCTGGTGGAATGGCAGGTCCGCATTGCCGCAGGGGAAGCCTTGGACTTTGACCAGGACGCTGTGAGCCTTGAGGGGCACGCTACAGAGGCCCGGGTGTACGCAGAGAATCCTGCCGAGGGATTCCTACCGGCTACCGGAACAGTGGTGGCACTTGATGAGTCAGTGGCCGGGCGTGAGGGTGTGCGCGTGGACTCCTCGCTGATGGACGGGCTAGAGATCTCCGCCAACTACGATCCCATGTTGGCGAAGGTCATCGCCTGGGGTGCGGACCGGGCGCAATCCCTGTCACGGCTGGATCAGGCGCTCGCCCATTACCTGGTGCTGGGATTGCCCACCAACATCGAGTACCTGCGCCTGCTCCTTGCCGATCCGCACGTCCAAGCCGGGCACCTGGATACCAACCTGATTGAACGCAAACTGCCGGGCATGAAATTCCGTGCCATCAGTGCCAAGGAATACGCCGTGGCGCCCTGGGCGCTCGATGCCAAGCCCACGTCACTGGCGCAGGTGGCTGCGCGGCAAGCGGGGCAAGCGGGAGCGCCAGCTGCGGAGCCGCCCCGCCCGTGGGAGCGCAGCGATGGCTGGCGTCTGGGTGAACCTGAGCCGTGGCGATCCGTTTGGGCGGCACCTGGCCGCACCGGAGTGGTGACGGTCAGCGGTAACCGTGGCCGCGGGGTGATGGAAGGTCCCGGCGTCGTAAATGTCAGTGGACTGGGTGAGGGACCCCAGGAGGTGAGCGCCGATGGTCTGCTCAACGACTACCATTTTGCCCACCAGGGGGACACGGTATTTTTGGGCAGCGGCGGCTGGAGCGTTGAACTGGTGCACCTGGACAGGGACGCGGCCACCGCACGCATGATCGCCGGACTTCAACGGGCGGACGCAGCGGCGGATCCACAGCTGCGCAGCCCCATGCCCGGAACCGTGACCGTGGTCAACGCGGCTACGGGGCAGCGGGTTGAGGCAGGGGACGTGCTGCTTGCGGTGGAGGCCATGAAAATGGAACACCAAATAGTGGCACCCATGGCCGGAACCGTACACATTGGCGTAGCCGTGGGTGTGCTAGTCAAGGCGGATCAAATTGTTGCAAGCATTCAAGAAGATACTCCTGAAGGGGAATGACAGTGCCAAACTTTGAACTCAATGACGAGTACCAGGCCCTTAGCAACATGGTGGCGGACTTTGCCGATCACGTGGTGGCCCCCGTCTCCGCCAAACACGACGAGGAACACAGCTTCCCCTACGAAGTGGTGGCGCAAATGGGTGAGCTGGGCCTGTTTGGGCTGCCCTTCCCGGAGGAATTCGGCGGGATGGGCGGAGACTACTTCGCGCTCTCACTCGCCCTCGAGCAGCTGGGCCGGGTAGACCAATCCGTCGCCATCACCCTGGAGGCAGGCGTCTCGCTCGGCGCCATGCCCATCCACCGCTTTGGCACCCAGGCGCAAAAGGAAGCGTGGCTGCCGCAACTAACCTCCGGTAGCGCGCTCGCAGGCTTCGGCCTGACCGAGCCCGACGCCGGATCCGACGCCGGGGGCACCGCCACCAAGGCGCGCCTCGAGAACGGGCAATGGGTTATTGACGGGTCCAAGCAATTCATCACCAACTCCGGGACGTCCATCACGAAATTTGTGACCGTCACCGCTGTCACGGACACCCACGAACGGGCCAACGGATCCATCAAGAAAGAAATCTCCACCATCATTGTGCCCAACGGCACCCCCGGGTTCACGGTGGAAAAGGCGTACAACAAGGTGGGCTGGAACGCCTCGGACACGCACCCGCTCACCTTAGCCGGCGCCCGCGTACCGGAGGAGAACCTGCTGGGGGAGCGCGGCCGCGGCTACGCCAACTTTTTGTCCATCCTCGATGAGGGGCGCATCGCCATCGCGGCGCTGGCAACCGGCACCGCCCAGGGTTGTGTTGACGAGGCTGTCCGCTACGCGAAGGAACGCAGCGCCTTCGGCCATAACATTGGCCACTACCAAGGCATCTCCTTCAAGATTGCCCGCATGCAAACCCGCGCCCACGTGGCCCGGTTGGCCTACTATGACGCCGCCTCACGCATGCTCGCCGGCAAGCCCTTCAAGACCGAAGCTGCCATCGCTAAGATGGTCGCAAGTGAGGCGGCCATGGACAATGCCAGGGATGCCACACAGGTTTTCGGAGGTTATGGGTTCATCAACGAGTTCCCCGTGGCCCGCCACTACCGAGACTCGAAGATTCTAGAGATTGGTGAAGGAACCACCGAAGTTCAGCTCATGCTCATAGCCCGCGATCTGGGCTTGTAACACTTCCGAAAGGACCAGCCATGATCAACAAAGTAGTTGCTTCCGCGGCCGCCGCCGTCCATGACATTCACGACGGCGCCTCCCTCGCCGTGGGCGGGTTTGGTCTGTGCGGCATCCCCGTGGCCCTCATCCAAGCCCTCTACGACGGCGAAATTTCCCAACTGGAGACCATCTCCAACAACTGCGGCGTAGATGATTGGGGGTTGGGGATACTGCTTGCTGACGGGCGGATCCGGCGCACCATCTCCTCCTATGTGGGAGAGAACAAAGAGTTCGCCCGGCAATTTTTGGCCGGTGAACTCGAGGTGGAATTGACTCCGCAGGGCACACTCGCCGAAAAGCTGCGGGCCGGGGGAGCAGGGATTCCCGCTTTCTACACCGCCGCCGGGGTGGGCACCCAAGTCTCTGAGGGTGGGCTGCCCCGCAAGTACAACGGCGCCGGCGGGGTTGAGATTGCCTCACCCGCCAAGGAGGTGCGCACTTTTGGGACGGACGAGTTTGTCCTGGAGGAGTCGCTCACCCCCGATTTTGCCCTGGTGCATGCGTGGAAGGGAGACCGCCACGGCAACCTCATATTCCACGCGACGGCCATGAACTTCAACCCGCTGTGTGCCATGGCCGGGAAGATCACCATCGCCGAGGTGGAGGAACTAGTAGAGCCCGGTGAGCTGGATCCCGAACATATCCACGTCCCCGGAATCTTCGTCCAACGCGTGGTCCATATTCCCGCCGGATCGCCCGGAAGTGAGAAGCGGATTGAGAAACGTACCGTGACCAGTCCGTCGTCGAGTACTCAAACGCTTCCCAACCTCGCAAGCTCGGCCGGGGACCCCTCGCGCCCGGGGCCCCATCCCACCAGTGAACAGGGAGCATAATCATGGCACTTTCACGCAATGAACTGGCAGCCCGTGTGGCACAAGAACTGCGCAATGGACAGTACGTGAACTTAGGCATTGGCATGCCCACCCTGATCCCCAACTACATCCCCGCAGGGGTGGAGGTGGTGTTGCACTCGGAGAACGGGATTTTGGGCACCGGCCCGTATCCGCTGGATGCCGACGTGGACCCGGATCTGATCAACGCCGGCAAGGAGACCGTCACCGTCAACAAAGGTGCGGCGTTCTTTGACTCGGCGCTGTCCTTTGGCATGGTGCGCGGTGGCCACGTTGACGTGGCCGTTCTGGGCGCTATGCAGGTGGCCGCCAATGGCGACCTGGCCAACTGGATGATCCCGGGCAAAATGGTCAAGGGCATGGGTGGGGCCATGGATCTGGTGTTCGGCGCCAAAAAACTTATTGTCATGATGGAACACACTGATCGGGAAGGCAACCCAAAGATCCTGCAGCGGTGTACTCTGCCGTTGACAGGGAAGCGCTGCGTAGACCTGATCATCACTGACCTAGCTGTCATTGAAGTGAGCCCAGACGGACTGGTTCTCAAGGAACTGGCACCGGATGTCAGTGTTGAACAGATAGTAGCCGCAACCGGGGCCCCACTAAACCTGGAGATGCATGATGTGGACAACGTATGAGTGACGGACACGCAGGCTACCCCAAGGCCCGTGGGCCTGAAGTAGTGACTCAACGCGGACTCTACTACGAGGAACTGCAAGTGAAGGTGCTCTACCAGCACCGGCCCGGCCGGACCATGACGGAAACGGACAACGTCCTTTTCACCACCATGACCATGAACACGCAGGCCTTGCATCTTGATGCGGCATGGAGTGCGGAGCAGCCGTTTGGGCAGCGGATCATGAACTCCATGTTCACCTTGGCTACCATGGTGGGACAGTCCGTGGCTCAGCTGACACAGGGCACCATCGTGGCCCAGCTGGGGATGAGCGATATCTCTTTCCCGCACCCGCTGTTCCACGGCGATACCCTCTACACCGAGACGGTAGTGACGGCGAAGAGGCTCTCAGCATCCCGTCCCGGACAAGGCATTGTGGTGATGGAACATACTGGGCGCAACCAAAACGGCGTCGTGGTGGGCAAAGCCAGCAGGACCGCACTATTTTGGCTCAAGCCCCATGACTAGATAAGCCCATTGAGTAGATAAGAAGGAGCGCACAATTTCAGTGAGTCAGGAATTCAGAATGGGCCCGGCGCTGTTATTTGCCCCGGCGGACAGGCCTGAGCGTTTTGCCAAGGCGGCCCAACGCTCCGATGCCGTGATTATTGATCTCGAAGATGCTGTGGCGCCCGGGGCGAAGGCGGCGGCGCGCGAGAATATGGTGGCCAGTGGGCTGGATCCGGCACACACCATGGTGCGCATCAACGCACTTGACACCCCAGACGCCGCCTTGGATCTGGCCGCCGTTGCTGGCAGCCCGTACCGAACCGTCATGGTCGCCAAGGCAGCTGATGTTCAGGCTATCGCAGCACTCACGGACTACTCAGTGGTGGTGTTGTGCGAAAGCGCGCCCGGGATTCTGGCGGCGCCGGCGTTGGCGCAGCTGCCCAATGTTGTGGCCCTGATGTGGGGGGCGGAGGATTTGGTGGCATCCCTGGGCGGAACTTCTAGCCGGTTCACCTCCGGACCCCGGGTTGGAGAGTACCGCGCTGTGGCAACGCAGGCGCGTTCGATGCTCCTGCTGGCGGCCGGGGCTGCGGGGAAGGTTGCCATTGACTCCATTTATGCCGACTTTGCCGACCTTGCGGGGCTCGGCGTCGAGGCGGAGGACGCGGTAGCCAGCGGCTTCGCTGCGAAGGCGAGCATTCACCCCTCGCAGGTGGCAGTTATTCGGGAGGCGTACCGGCCCTCAGATGAGCAGGTAGCTGCCGCGCAGGAGCTATTGGCTGCGGCGGCGGATGCAGGCACGGGTGTTTTTGCCTTCAAGGGCCAGATGGTGGACTCTCCGATTCTGCTGCACGCCGAGGCGACGCTGCGCCGAGCCCGCGCCTAGGTCACAGCGCCAGCGCCTAAACTCAACGCATAAACCCAACGCTCGGTTACTTTCGGCGCACTTTTCATAGACGCTCCTGCAGCTTCGGGTGATTAGTAAGGAACGCTCATGCATGTGAGAAAGCGTTCCTCATTAATCACCCGAATGTAACCGAGCGTTGGGAGGGGGTTAGGCGGTGGCTAGGGCTGACTCGCGCACGCTCTTCATGGCGTTTGTCCACGGAATGAGCTGGTCCAGCATGGGGGCCAGCGATGCGGCTTGGAGCTCGGTCGGTGTGAACGTGGAGAAGTTCTCAAAGTCAGTGAACAGAGAGAACATGCCTGTCTTTTGAACATGCGCAACCTGCAGCTCGGAAAGGATGCCCCGCAGGTGCTCCATGGCGCGAACTCCGAAGGCCGAGCCGTAGCCGACCATGCCAGCAGCCTTGTTGTTGAACTCGACGTTCAGGTAAGAGATGGCGTTCGCCAGGGCAGGCTGCACCGAGTGGTTGTATTCGCCGGTGATGAAGATATAGCCGTCGAACTCGTTCATCGTGGCGGCCCAGACTTTTGTGTGATCGTTCTGGTAGTTCTGGAAGCCAGCGGGGTAGGCCTCATCCAGGACAGGGAGATTGAAATCAGCAATGTCCACGAGTTGGTACTCCGCGTCACCGCGCAGTTGAGCTTGTGCCAGAACCCACTCTGCAACGCCCGTGTTGACACGGCCGGGACGGGTGGAACCGGTGACGATGGCGATTTTGCTCATGCTGTTTTCTCCTTGATGATGGGGCGGCGCGCCAGCCAATGTAGGTGACGTGTCAATTAAAACTTGATGTTTCCATCATGACCGGACATACTTGATATGTCAACTATCTCGAAGGAATGTGAGCAAAACTATGGAGGCTCCCAAAAAGTCGGCCCAGGAGCAGACGCGCTGGCTCAACGAGAATGAGCAGCTCATGTGGTTGGAGTTACGCGAGTTCGCGAGGGGTCTGCCACGTGCCCTTGACCGCCAACTTCTCGAGGACGCCGATGTCTCAGGTGTGGAGTATTCCATCTTGGCGGCCGTCTCGGAATCGAGCCAAGGGGCCCTGCGCTCGGGAGATCTCGCCGCAACGCTTGGCTGGGAACGGTCCCGAGTCTCCCACCTGCTCAAACGCATGGAATCCAGAGGGTTCCTCCACCGCTGTGCCGCCAGTTCCGATGGCCGTGGCCAGGAAATCGCGTTAACCCAGGCGGGCTGGGAGAAGATCCGGGGCGCGGCGCCTGGCCACGTCACCATGGTGCGCGAAGTTATCTTCGACCCCCTCACGCCAGCTGCGCAGAATCAGCTCCTGGAAACACTCATCCTCATCCGCCACGCCGCCGAGGAGCGCGGGCTGTGGTGAATTCGTCGCAGCAAGTGCGGAATACTTATCATCATGGCGCATCGTAAAATCATCATCCTCGGCTCCACAGGCTCCATCGGAACGCAAGCGATCGACGTCGTCGGCCAAGCCACCCTCCCCGACGGCAGTCCCCGCTTCAGCGTCAGTGCCATCAGCGCCGGCGGCGGGAACCTTGAACTTTTGGCACAACAGGCTGTTTCCCTGCGGGTTCTGGCCGTGGGTATTTCCACGCACGACGCCGGGACCTTGCGTTCCCTGATTGACTCCCGTGCCGCTGCGGCGGGGTTGGCAGGCTTCGCCCCGGAGATTTTCTCCGGCCCGGATGCCTCCACCGTCATCGCTGCTTGGGGTGCAGGAACCCCCGAGGGTGCCGAGGTGGTGCTCAACGCCATCACTGGCTCCATCGGCTTGGCGCCAACACTTGCCGCGCTGGGTACCTCCGCCATCCTGGCGCTGGCGAATAAGGAGTCCCTGATTGTGGGCGGAGCCCTCGTGAAGGAAGCCGCATCCCCAGGCCAGCTGGTGCCTGTCGATTCGGAGCACTCAGCCTTGGCCCAGGCGCTGCGCGCTGGCACGGCAGATGAGGTTCAGAAGTTGATTGTGACAGCATCCGGTGGTCCCTTCCGCGGCCGGAGCCGGGCGGAATTGGCGGATGTGACGCCAGCGCAGGCGCTCAAGCACCCTACGTGGGATATGGGCCCCATGGTGACCACCAACTCGGCCACCCTGGTCAATAAGGGCCTGGAAGTCATCGAGGCCCACCTGCTCTTTGATGTTCCGCTGGAGAGGATCGAGGCCGTGGTGCATCCCCAATCAGTGGTGCACTCCATGGTGCAGTTCACCGATGGTTCCACCATGGCCCAGGCGTCTCCTCCAGACATGCGCCTGCCCATTGCACTGGGGCTCGGCTGGCCGGAGCGAGTCCCCGGCGCAGCACAGGCCTGCGACTGGACCAAGGCGGCGACCTGGACGTTCGAGCCACTGGATAACGTGGCCTTCCCCGCCGTCGAACTGGCCAAGGAGGCTGCGCGCCGGGGGAGTACCTGCCCAGCCGTCTACAACGCCGCCAACGAGGAAGCGGTCCATGCCTTCCATGCCGGAAGGATAGGCTTCTTGGATATTGTGGACACCATTGCGCAAGTTCTCGGTGAACACACACCCAGTTCGCAGCTAACGCTCCAGAGCGTATTAGAAGCTGAAGAATGGGCCCGCGCACGCACCAACGAGCTGCTGGCCACCAAGGGCTGAGAATCTTCAACGCAGGAAGTACATTGTGACTGTCTTACTTTTCATTGGCGGAGTGCTCTTCGTTGCCATCGGGATTGCCTTGTCAATCGCGCTCCACGAGGTGGGCCATCTGCTGCCCGCCAAGTTGTTCAAGGTCCGCGTCACCCGCTACATGATTGGCTTCGGGCCCACCATGTGGTCAAGGAAAAAGGGTGAGACCGAATACGGGATCAAGGCCATCCCGGCTGGCGGCTATGTGGCCATGATCGGGATGTATCCGCCGAACCCCACGGACGGCAGTGTCCGGCCCTCCAGTACCGGCATGTTCCAGACGCTGGCCACGGAAGCCCGCAGTGTGGCCCATGAGGAAGTGGGCCCCGACGACTCCAACAGGGTCTTCTACAAACTGCCGGTGTGGAAGAAGATCATCATCATGCTGGGCGGGCCTTTCATGAACCTGCTCATTGGGGTGGTGCTCATGGGTGTGCTGCTGATGGGCTTTGGCATGGCTGCGCCCACCACCACGGTTGCCGAAGTCAACGCCTGCCAAGTGGCATTCGGAGACCCCGTACCTGTTAATCTCAATAACTGCACGCAGACCCCCGCGGCCGCCGCCGGACTCAAGCCAGGGGACACTATTAAGTCCTTTGATGGCAAGGAAGTCACCGATTGGACTACCTTTACTAGCTGGGTGCGTGCCGCGGCCGGCCAGAGCGTGCCGCTGGTGTATGAGCGCGGTGGCCAGAATATTTCCACAACCATCACCCCGGTTCTGACCGCCCGCCCCGTCATTGGTGCCAATGGTCAAGCGGAAGTGGACGCCTCCGGAACCACCGTCACAGTTCAGGCGGGGTTCCTCGGCGTTGGTCCCACCTCGGCCATGGTGCGGCAGCCGGCGTCGGCCGTCCTACCTGTTGTGGGGGAGAACATCGCCCAAATTGGCGGGATAGTTTTCCAATTGCCGCAGAAACTGGTGGGCGTGGCCCAAGCGGCGTTCAGCTCCGAACCGCGCGACCCCAACGGACCCATCTCCGTGGTGGGCGTTGGGCGGGTTGCTGGCGAGGTGGCCGCCATGGAGGACATCCCCTTGAGCTCACGCGTCGCCACGCTTGTCAGCTTGCTGGCCGGGGTCAACCTGGCCCTGTTTGTCTTCAACTTGATCCCGCTGTTGCCGCTGGACGGCGGTCACGTCCTGGGTGCCTTGTATGAAGGGGCGCGGCGCACAGTTGCCAAGGTGTTCAAGCGCAAGGATCCTGGCCCCTTCGATATCGCCAAGATGCTGCCGGTGACCTATGTGGCCGCAGTAGTGCTGATCGCCATGGGTGCGCTGCTGATCTACGCTGACATTGTTAAGCCAGTGAATCTCTTCGGGTAAGCCCGTGGATCGCACTTAAATGGTTGATAAATAGAAAACAATCATTTATGGTTTATTCATGTTTGTTGTAACGATTGACCAACGGGGTAGTCGCAGCCACGGGGATCGCGTGCCGGAGCTGTTGGCGCTTCTCGCTGACGTGCCCACGGTCCTGGAGTTTGAGCGCACTGTGGGAGATGAGGTTCAAGGTTTACTGGCAGACCCGGAAGCAGTTCTAGAAACTGTTGTCCGAGTGCTGCGGGAGCGTGATTGGTACATAGGCATTGGGATCGGCGGTGTTGATTTGCCTTTACCTGAGCAATCCAGAGAAGCCTCCGGCGATGCTTTTGTGGCCGCCCGGGAGGCTGTGGAAACAGCCAAGAAGGCAGGGGAGCGGGTTCTCTTGTGTGTGCGGAGCCCCTCGCCGGCGGCCGCTGAGTGGTCCGGCGCAGCCGAGGCAGTGCTAGTGCTCTTAGGTGATGTTATTCGCAAGCGTTCCAGTGCCGAGTGGCGTGTGATTGATGCTCTGGAGGTGGACCCGAATGCGCCTCAGAAAGATGTTGCCCTAGTGCTAGGGATTAGCCCTCAAGCCGTCAGTAAGGCCATCCTTCGCTCAGCTCACCGGGAAGAACGTAATGGGCGCCGCGCCGCCGCACTGCTTTTGCGCCAGGCCCAACGGGCACTCACTGTCCCATGGCCCAGCGAACGTGCGCTCAATGTCAGTGCTTCGGGCTAGATTGAGGGGGCATCGCCATCAAAGGCCCGCGCCGAGCCGGCGCTAACGTAAGGAGAGTGCATGGAAGCATTGTGGATAACGGCTACTTTGCTGGTGGCTATTGTGGGCGGCTGGCCCGTAACGGCAGGGCTTCTCAAATTCGCAAAGTCTAAGACAGTACGGGCTGTGGACGCTGCCGAGGCTGCTGACGGCCCACGGCCAGAGGACGGGGCACTGGAGGTTGCCGAACCCTTCCCAGCGGCTGCGCAGCCGGGAGTAAGCACTGAGCCGGAACTAAGCACTGAGCCGGAGCACGGCGCTGAGGTTCTGCGCGGTGGATTATTGATCGGGGTTCTGGAGCGTGCGGCTGTGGCGGTAGCCATCCTGGCCGGGCAACCGGTGGCCATAGCCTATGTTGTGGCCATCAAGGGTTTGGGGCGGTACCCGGAATTGAAGGACACTCCCGCGGCCAGTGAGCGCTTCATTATTGGTACATTGGCGTCAATGTTGTTCTCGGCCAGCGTTGCGGTGCTGGCCAAAGCTCTCCTGTTATAAGGTGAAACCATGTCTATTTTCGCTGTTGAATATATCTATGGTCCAGAGGCAGAAGCTGCCCGTGTAGAGCACCGCCCCCAGCACCGGGAATGGCTTGCCGCGCAGGCCGAAGCAGATGTTGTGCTGGCCTCGGGCCCTTATGGTGACGGTGCCGGGGCACTTCTGATCTTCCGTGCTGAAAACCAGGGCGCCGTTCAGGACCTGGTGGCGCAGGATCCCATGACCATTGGCGGCGGTGTCACAGGGCTGAAGATCTCCGCTTGGAACCCTGTCATTGGTAAGCTCAGCAGCTACGTAGGATAAAAGTCACTGGCGGGTAAACCGCAGCAGTCCCGTAAAAAGCAGTCATCGAGCCTACAATCTAAGGTAGATGCTGTGGATTTTCTTTTGCGGCGCCAAAAACTGGTGCTGCTGCCGCAGTATTTGAATATAAAGAACTCCTAGGAGCATATTTTGACCTCCGTCAGTCTCGGCATGCCGCAGTTGCCGCCGCCAGTGCTTGCACCGCGTCGCAAGACCCGGCAAATCAAGGTCGGTCCCGTGGGTGTTGGCTCGGATTCACCCATTAGCGTGCAGTCCATGACCACCACACCCACCACTGACATCAATGGGACTCTGCAGCAGATTGCGGAACTCACAGCGTCCGGTTGCGATATTGTCCGTGTTGCCTGCCCGTCGCAAGATGATGCCGAGGCGCTGCCCATCATTGCGCGCAAGTCCCAAATTCCTGTCATCGCAGACATTCACTTTCAGCCCAAGTATGTCTTTGCCGCCATTGAGGCCGGTTGCGCCGCGGTACGCGTGAACCCCGGCAATATCCGTAAATTTGATGATCAGATCAAGGAAATCGCCAGGGCTGCCAAAGATCATGGCACCTCCATTCGTATTGGTATCAACGCCGGATCGCTGGAACCGGGCATCATGAAGAAATACGGCAAGGCCACTCCTGAAGCCTTGGTGGAGTCAGCAGTCTGGGAAGCTTCACTCTTTGAAGAGCACGGCTTCCACGATTTCAAGATTTCCGTCAAGCACAATGACCCCGTTATCATGGTGGCCGCCTACGAGATGCTCGCCGAACAAGGCGATTGGCCGCTCCACCTGGGTGTCACCGAGGCCGGGCCGGCATTCCAAGGCACCATCAAGTCCGCAGTGGCCTTCGGTGCGCTGCTCTCCAAAGGCATTGGCGACACCATTCGAGTCTCACTTTCTGCACCGCCTGTGGAGGAAATCAAGGTGGGCAACCAGATCCTGCAGTCGTTGAACCTGCGCCCACGCAAGCTGGAGATTGTCTCCTGCCCGTCCTGTGGCCGCGCCCAGGTGGATGTGTACAAGTTGGCTGAGGAAGTCACTGCTGGCCTCGAAGGCATGGAAGTTCCGCTGCGCGTGGCCGTCATGGGTTGCGTTGTCAACGGCCCCGGCGAAGCCCGTGAGGCCGATCTGGGTGTGGCTTCGGGCAACGGCAAGGGCCAGATTTTTGTGAAGGGAGAAGTCATTAAGACTGTGCCCGAGGACCAAATTGTTGAGACACTCATTGAAGAAGCCATGAGACTTGCCGAAGAGATGGAGTCCGACGCCGATGAGCAGACTCTCCCGGGTGGCCCCGTGGTTACCGTTTCCTAAGGAGACCACCCATGAGCCGGTGCGCGTTCTTGTCCACAGGGATACGGGCGCGCTCCGGGCCTTGATTGCGCGTGACCGCGTGGCCAACGTCTTCGTTGACTCGCTGCTCACGCAAAACAGCAGTGCCGTACCCGCCTTTCCTGGGGCGCTCATGTTGGGCTTCTTCGAGGACGACGGCGTCAGCTTGGCCGCCGCCTGCTGGGTGGGTTCCAACGTGGTTCCCATAGAGTCCACCGCCGAGCATGCCCGTGCCTTTGGCCGGTGGATGGTGGAGCATTGGGAACCTCATGCCTCAATTTTTGGCCCGGCTGAACCCACCTTGGCCATCATGGAAGTGCTCCAAAGTGCAGGGATTACCGCTCAAGATATCAGGGCCAATCAGCCACTCTTAGCCATCTCGGGACCGCCATTGGTGGCCCCCAACCCGGCGTTGACCGTGAGTGAATCCGGACAATTTTCCGAAATCCTTGTAGCCGCGGCAGCCATGTTTGAAGAAGAAGTTGGCTACTCACCCTTTCTGGGTGGAGAAGCCAACTATCGCCGTCGTGTTGCCTGGCTCATCAGTAACGGCTTCTCCTTCAGCCATGGAGATGAGGTGGGCGAGGTGATTTTCAAGGCAGATCTGGGTGCTGTCACCTCCTACGCCACCCAAGTGCAGGGTGTGTGGGTGAATCCGGAACGCCGGGGGCAGGGCTTAAGCGCTGGCTATATGGCAGCCGTGGTTGAGTTGGCGCGCAAACACGCCCCCGTCACAAGCCTGTACGTCAATGACTACAACACGAAGGCTCGGGCTTGCTACGAACGGGTCGGTTTTGAACAAGTGGGAACTTTCGCCACTATTTTGTTCTAGCCCCGCCCCTCATTCCCTCAACAACTTGGGGGAGGGTTTTCCCTGCCTCGAGGAGCGCATGGTTTGACGTCATGGTTCGGCCGCAATATAGTTGCTTAACGCAAGCAAGTATTGTGTTGAGAGCTTCAGCTACCCAGGGGGACACCTGTGATTGATCACAATGAGGCCAGCGCCATCCTCTCCCAAATGGTGGCGATAGGGCGCACCTTCAGAGTTGCCGGTCAGCGGGGCCAGGCCCATGAGTTGACGGGAACCAAACTAGGATTTCTGCAGCAGCTTCGAGGCCGCGATGTCCGTTTGGGCGAACTGGCCCATCGGCTTTCAGTTTCGGCACCCGTAGCAACCAGAACGGTCGAAGCGCTTGAATCTGCAGCCCTGGTTGAACGGCGCCCAGACCCCCAAGACGCTCGTGCGTGTCTAATCTCCATGACTGAACGCGGACGCAGACAGCTGGAAGAAAATGAAACTCGGGCCGTAAATCAATTTGCCCACGCCCTGGCGGACTGGTCAACAAGGGATGCTGTGCAAGCAATTGACATCCTTGAAAGATTAAACGGCCACCTCATTGAGGTACTGCAAGGACCAGAGTGCAATGAGGCGGCGCAAGCTGGTCTCGGAGCCACAAATAACAACGGAAACGAGCATGAGGCATGAAAGACGCCACGTCCACCGCTGTGAAAAGCCTCCAGGAAGAGCCAAGAGAATATTCCCACAGGGAAATTCTTCAGGTGATGACAGGTCTTCTCGCCGCACTCTTTACCGCGATGATCTCCACAACCATCGTCTCAACAGCGCTGCCAACCATCATGGCAGACCTCCATGGCACGCAGCGGCAATACACATGGGTCATTACGGCCAGCCTCTTGGCGATGACCATTGTGACACCCATCTGGGGCAAGCTTTCTGATTTATTTAGTAAAAAACTCCTGACCCAGATCGCCATCCTCATGTTCGTGGCCGGAGCAATTGCGGCCGGATTCGCCACCACTATCCCAGTGATGATGAGCGCACGAGCCGTACAGGGTATAGCCATGGGTGGCCTCATGGCCCTAGTGCAGTCAATTATGGGTTCCATAATTTCGCCCCGTGAGAGGGGCCGGTACGCAGGATATATGGGTGCTGTCATGGCGGTTGCTACCGTATCTGGACCGCTACTGGGCGGCGTGATCACCGATGCCCTTAACTGGCGCTGGACCTTCTTTGTCAGTGTTCCGCTGGCCATAATTGCGCTGATCTTGCTCCAACTGAAACTGCACCTGCCCACCATTAAGCGTGCATCGATCAAGATCGATTACGCCGGCGGTGTTCTAGTTGCGATCACGGCGGCCCTGCCCATGCTGTGGGTGACCTTCGCTGGTAACGATTATGACTGGATTTCGTGGGAGTCCGGCGCCTTCCTGGTGGCTGTCTTGATTTCTGCCACACTGCTGGTGGTGGTGGAGCTCCGGGCCGCCGAACCAATGATTCCGCTGCGCCTACTGCGCAATAAGACTGCAGTGTGGATGATCATTGCCAGCGTCGGGGCTGGCGTGGGCATGTTTGGTTCGGGCGTCTTCTTGACCCAGTACTTCCAGCTCGGTCTCGGAGTGAGCCCCACGCAGGCAGGAATCATGAGTATCCCCATGATTATTGGCCAACTGCTCTCAGCCATGGTTGGCGGACAGCTCGTGAGCCGGATGGGCCGTTGGAAGCCGGTGATGATGGTTGGCAGCATCATCATGCTGATTGGCCTGTTGGGCTTGGGAACCATCAACCATGAGAGCAGCTACGTCTTTGTCGCCACCTTTATGGCACTGATGGGGTTGGGGATTGGTACTTTGGTCCAAAACGTTGTCCTAGCTGTCCAGAACACCGTTGACGTCTCCGAGGTTGGTGCTGCCTCGGCGGCCATTGCCTTCTTCCGCTCCCTTGGTGGTGCCATTGGAGTTGCCGTGCTGGGAGGCGTCCTCACTCACAAGGTCAGTGAGAATTTTGCTGCTGGATTGGACCGGCTGGGTATCGCCGCAGGCGCAGGTTCAGGGGACACCCAGCTGGATATTAGCAACCTTCCGGCCCCAGTGCAGGAAGTGTTCCACAACGCTTATGCTGACGCCTTTGGCCCCATCTTTCTCATTGCTGCCATGATTGCGGCCGTGTCTGTGGTGGCGATTGCCGTGGTTCGCGGCACCCCCTTGCGAGCTACGGTGGCCATGCGCCCCGCGAACACCAGTGAACAAGAGCTGCCCGCTGGCTAGTAGGGCCAACTGGATGTGCGCTACTATTATGCAACTTGTTGCGCAAAGGAGTGCATTGATGAACGCTGGTCAGTTTCCCCACCTGTTTTCCCCCTTGGATTTGGGGTTCACCACGTTGCCCAACCGGGTGCTGATGGGCTCAATGCATGTGGGCCTCGAAGAGTTACCCGGCGGCTTTGAACGGATGGCGGCATTCTATGCCGAGCGTGCGCGCGGCGGGGTGGCACTGATGGTAACCGGCGGTATTTCACCTAATGACGCGGGCCGGCCCATGAAAGGTGGCGCCAAACTCAGCACGCCCGAGGAAGCTTTGGCGCACCGGGTTGTGACGGAGGCTGTTCACGCGGAGGGTGGAAAGATTGCTTTACAATTGCTGCACTTTGGGCGCTACGCCTCGCATTCGGCACTCGTTGCGCCTAGCGCCGCCCAAGCGCCCATCAGCCCCTTGACGCCGCGCCCACTGACCGGGGACGAGGTTGAGCAGACCATAGAAGACTTCGCCGCAGCCGCAGCACTGGCCCAATCTGCTGGCTACGACGGTGTCGAAATCATGGGTTCCGAGGGGTACTTAATCAACGAATTCATAGCCGCACGAACCAACCACCGCAGCGATGAGTGGGGTGGCTCCTACGCGAATCGGATGCGTTTCCCGGTCGAGATCATTCGGCGCACCCGTGAGAGAGTCGGTAGGAACTTCATTATTATTTACCGTCTCTCCATGCTTGACCTCGTCGAGGGTGGTTCCACCCTGGCCGAAGTCATCACCTTGGCGCAGGCCGTGGAGAAGGCCGGCGCCACCATCATCAACACAGGAATTGGCTGGCATGAGGCACGCATCCCCACCATCGCCACCTCCGTTCCACGGGCAGGTTATGCGTGGGTCACCAAGATGGTCATGGGATCGGTGAGCATTCCCTTGGTTGCCACCAACCGCATCAACACCCCAGAGGTAGCCGAACAGTTGCTGGCGAATGGCACCGCCACCATGGTGTCCATGGCCAGGCCTTTCTTGGCCGATGCCTTCTTCATGCGGAAGGCGCGTGAGGGGCGCAGCGATGAAATCAACAGTTGCATAGCGTGTAACCAGGCCTGTCTGGACCACACCTTCGTGGGGAAAACGTCCTCCTGCCTGGTCAACCCCCGCGCCTGCCACGAGAGTGAAATAGTTATTGAACCAACCTCAGACCCGCAGAAGATTGCGGTGGTCGGCGCCGGTCCGGCAGGCTTGGCGTTCGCCGTTACAGCCGCTCAGCGGGGACACCAGGTGACGCTCTTCGAGGCGGCCGGGGAGATTGGCGGGCAGTTTAATCTTGCCAAGCAGATTCCTGGCAAGGAGGAATTCCATGAAACCATCAGGTACTTCAAACGCCAGATCCAGCTCCTTGACATCACCTTGGTCCTGAACACCACAGCCACGAGTGAGGAACTACTTGCAGCGAACTTTGCCCAGGTGGTGCTGGCCACCGGCGTCACACCGCGCAAACCCGAGATAGAGGGCGTGGACCATCCCAGCGTCCTGAACTACCTTGAGGTGTTGCGGGACAAAAAAGTTGTGGGAACTAACGTAGCCATCCTCGGCGCCGGCGGCATCGGCTTTGACGTGGCCGAATACATCACGGCCCACGGCACCAGCGCCACCCTCGTCCCGGAGAAGTTCTACCGCGAATGGGGCATTGACCCGGGCTACAACAACCCTGGCGGCATCACCACGGCCATCCCGGCCCAACCAGACCGCCGGGTGGGCCTATTCCAGCGCAAGGAAAGCAAAGTCGGTGCCGGGCTGGGCAAGACCACCGGCTGGATCCACCGCACGGAGCTCAAGGCCAAGGGCGTGCAAATGGTTCCCGGCGTGGACTACCAAAAGATTGACGACGCCGGACTCCACATCCGCGTTAACGGCGCCGAGACGGTCCTTGCGGTAGATACGGTGATCCTGTGCACGGGCCAAGAGCCCCGGCGTGATCTGTTGCCGGGGCTGGTAACAGGCGGAGCTTGCGTGCATGTGATTGGTGGAGCAGATGTGGCAGCGGAACTTGATGCCAAGCGAGCCATCGATCAGGGGACTCGATTGGCCGCAAAGATCTAATGTCACTCACGCATGCCATCATGACCTCTCTGCTGGAAAAGCCCTGTACAGGTGCGGAACTGGCCAGGCGTTTTGATAAGTCTCTGGGCTACTTCTGGCAAGCCACGCATCAACAGATCTACCGCGAGCTGGGAAAGATGGAACTTTCCGGGTTGATTGCCGCTCATGGGATGCCCACGGCGCGCGGACAGCAGCGCCAGTTTGCTGTGCTGGCCGCGGGACGCTCCGAGCTTGCTTCTTGGTGTGCGCAGGAAGGAGCGTTACGGCCCATCAAGGATGCCCTCCTTGTGCGGATGCGAGCCGCCGCAGTGTTGGGTGCCACAGGTGGAGACACGGTGGATATCCTCACTGAAATGCGGCGCCACATGCTGTTGCACGGAGAGGTACTGGCCCGCTACGAGGCCATTGAGGCACACGATTTTCCGGCCGGCTCCCCACGATCCGCGGCGGATGAGCTGCAATTGGCTGTGGTGCGTGCCGGCATTGCCTACGAAAATTCGTGGCTGGCGTGGTGCCACCAGGCCTTGGCGGCTCTCGAGGCTGGCTGATTACTAGAAGGCGGCGCCGGCTGAATACTAGGCGCTGGCTGAATACTTGGCGCTGGTGCTGAGTGGGGATCAGGCGCTGGCGGATTCCTGCTCAGCGGCTTGAGCCTGGAGAAGCCGGGCAGTGTCGGCCAACAGGGCGGCGGTTTGGCTGATGACGGGAGCGTAGGAGGAGGTCCAGGCGTGCTTGAAAACAAACGCGTCTGGACCTTCCCATCGAAGATTTCCCAGGATGCGCTGGCTCAGTTCAGATTTGGTGTGCAGCAAAATACTCTGAGCCTGTTCCAGTTCCCGGGCAAAGTTACGCAGCTCCTCTGGGTTGGCGCCCTGCAAGCCATTGCTCATTGACTCTCCTGCGTGTGCCGAGTCCGAGGACCGGTTCGGGATGTGGCCTGTATGCCGTCTCTGGGTCTCGAGGGTTCGCCGAGTTGGCCGCTGAGTTATTCCCCGAGGTTTACTGAACTTCAACCCTAGGGCCAAGGTCACCGTCAAGCGATGGGCAGAGGTACCCATGACCAAGGGTTAGGCGGTGCGGCGGCGCAACGTCAGCGACGCCAAGAGCAACCCTGCCAGCACAAATGCAGCAACTACTACCAAATCCCAGACCAGCTGTGATGTGGGGCTGCTGCTCTGTGCCACCTGCTGCAATCCGTCAACTGCGTAACTCAGCGGCAGCACATTGGAAATCACTTCCAGGACGCTATTCATTTGATCTCGGGCAACGAACAAGCCACACAAGAGAATCTGGGGGATCACCACCACGGGCATGAATTGGACGGCTTGAAACTCGGTGTGGGCAAACGCCGAACACAGCAAGCCCAGCGCAACACCGAGAACAGCGGTGAGTACCGAAATCAGCACCACCCAGCCGGCATTTCCTGCAATCGCCATACCAAAGACCCAGTATGCGGTACCGGTGGCCACCAATGCCTGGGCTGCGGCCATGATGGAAAATGCCAGAGCGTAGCCGAAGAGCAGGTCAGCCTTGTGAAGGGGAGTGCTCAGTAACCGTTCCAAGGTGCCAGAGGTACGTTCACGCAGCATGGTGATAGAAGTGAGGAGAAACATCACCACGAACGGGAAAATGCCCAGCATCATGAGCCCCACACGGTCAAAAGTTCGTGGCATTCCTGGCGCCAGGGTCTCATTTTGATACAGCCAATACACCAGCGCCAGCAACACGGCCGGCACCACCAGAATTAAGGCAATGCTGCGCGGATCGGAGCGTAGTTGCAGCAGCACCCGGGTGCAGGTGGACCACAACATGGATGGATTCATCGGGCATCCTCTCCCTCGGCAGCGCTAGCAACCTCGGCTGTCTCGGTAGGAGTGCCCTGGATCAGCCGCAGGAACGCCAGCTCAAGATCGTCCGTTTCACCGCGTTGGCGCAGCTGATCCGGGGTCAACTGGGCCAGCAGTAGGCCCTCACGCAGTAGCAGCAGTGTCTGGCAGTGGCTGGCTTCCTCCATGACGTGGCTGGAGATTAACAACGTGGTGCCTTCCTCTGCCATGGCCGCAAATTGTGCCCACAAATCTGCCCGCAGAACCGGGTCCAAACCCACCGTGGGCTCATCCAGAACCAACAGAGCAGGCTTACCCACCAGTGCGCAGGCAAGGGAAACCCGGCTGAATTCTCCGCCAGATAAATTCCGGGCCTTGCGGTTGGCAAGCACGGAAAGCCCCACGGAGGCCAGCACCGCCTTCGCATCCTGCCGGCTGCTGCCATGGACAGACCCAAAATAGTTCACGTTTTCCAACACGCTCAGATCCCGGTAGACGCTGGCCGCTTGGGTGACATAGCCGACGTCGTGCCTGTTCTGGGGATCTCCTGCAGGCCGGCCCAACACGGTGAGCGTGCCAGCCGTGATCTTCTGGACCCCCACCAGGGCCCGCATGAACGTGGTCTTGCCGCTGCCGGAAGGGCCCAATAGCCCGGTGATCCTGCCCTGCGGGATATTGCAGGAAATATTCGCCAACACGGCAACCCCTCGGCGGCACACCCGCAAGCCCTCCACACTGACACTAATAGGGCCGTGGGTGCCGGATGGATCGGCCGGAACCGGGGCAAACGGTGGCTCCGGGGCTGGCATCTGCGCTCGGTGGGACATGGTTGCTCCTGGCTTGGCGCGTCGAGTGCGTGTGAGTTCAAACTAGACCCGCAGGGTGGGCGTGTCCAGCTTTGCCGCGGACTCCTGGAAAGCTGCGTGCACCTCCTGGCCCGGCCGTTGTGCGAGAGCCTGTGTGGAACCGGTAGATTAGTATCTGTCCGTCCAGCTCAAGGCCGGCGCCCACCCACTTCAAGAAATGGAAAACTCGCGTGGCACTTCGCCTTTCCACACTCTTTCTCCGCACCCTGCGTGAAGATCCCGTCGATGCCGAAGTGGACAGCCACAAGCTGCTGCTGCGTGCCGGTTACATTCGCCGCGCGGCCCCTGGTATCTACACCTGGCTTCCTTTGGGACTGCGCGTACTGCGCAAGGTTGAAGCCATTGTGCGTGAAGAGATGGACGCGATCGGCGCCCAGGAAGTCCACTTCCCGGCGCTGCTGCCCAAGGAACCCTTCGAGCAGACAAACCGCTGGCTCGAATACGGTGACGGCATTTTCCGCCTCCAGGACCGCAAGGGCGCCGATTACCTCCTGGCCCCCACCCACGAGGAAATGTTCACACTCCTTGTCAAGGACCTGTACTCCTCGTACAAGGACCTGCCGCTGAGCCTGTACCAGATCCAGAACAAGTACCGCGATGAGGCACGTCCCCGCGCAGGCCTGCTCCGTGGACGCGAGTTCATCATGAAGGATTCCTACTCCTTTGACATTGACGACGCCGGACTCGACGCCAGCTACATGGCTCACCGCGGCGCCTACTTGCGGATCTTTGAACGCCTCGGATTGGAGATCATTCCCGTCGCCGCAACAGCCGGGGCCATGGGCGGCTCCCGGAGCGAAGAGTTCCTGCACCCCATGGCCATTGGCGAGGACACTTTTGTGCGCTCGGCCGGGGGATACGCCGCCAACGTTGAAGCGGTCACCACCGTTGTGCCAGCAGCCATTGACTTCAGCAATGCCCCGGCCGCCGTGGTCCGCGACACTCCCAACTCAAGCACGATCGCAACCCTGGTGGCAGCAGCCAATGAGCTCGCACCCCGGGCCGAGGGGCAGTGGAGCGCCGCTGACACCCTCAAGAACGTGGTCCTGGCCATCGATCTGCCCACGGGCGAACGCCAGATTGTGGTTGTGGCCCTGCCCGGAGACCGCGACGTTGATCTCAAGCGCATCGAAGCCAACATTGCCGAACACCTAGAAATTGGTGGCGAAGTAGGCGTTGAGGCTGCCGGTGAAGCAGATTTGAAGAAGCACGCGTTGCTGGTCAAGGGCTACATTGGTCCAGGCCTGAGCCTTGACGGCGCTGTTCTCGGCGCCGAATCAGCCAGCAAGATCCTTTACCTGGTTGATCCGCGCGTTGTCTCCGGCACCAGCTGGATCACGGGAGCCAACGAGGACGGCAAACACGTCTTCAATCTGGTGGCAGGGCGCGACTTCAGCTGGGACGGCACCATCGAGGCCGCCCAGGTCCGCGAAGGCGATCCCGCCCCGGACGGTTCCGGCCCGCTGGAAACGGCCCGCGGCATCGAGATGGGCCACATCTTTGCCCTCGGCACCAAGTACGCGCAAGCACTCGGACTGAAGGTCCTGGACAAGAACGGCAAGCTCTCCGTGGTGACCATGGGTTCCTACGGCATCGGTGTCACCCGCGCCGTCGCCGCCCTGGCGGAGTCAAACCATGACGACAAGGGCCTGACCTGGCCCGCGAATGTGGCACCCGCAGACGTCCATGTGGTTGCCGTTGGCCGCGGCGAGGAAATCTTCGAGACAGCTGCACAGCTCACCGCCGATCTGGAAGCCAAAGGACTCGAGGTCATTTACGATGACCGTCCCAAGGTTTCCCCCGGCGTGAAGTTCGGAGACGCTGAACTCATAGGCGTCCCCACCATCTTGGCTGTTGGCCGCGGGCTCGTGGACGGCGTGGTGGAGATCAAGAACCGCGCCACCGGTGTTGCTGAAAACATCGCTGTAGCCGACGCGGTCCAGTACATCCTCGACCAGCGCTAGACTCCAAGCCCGGTACACACCTCCGCCAGCAGCCCCTCGCGGGCAGTAAGATTTCCGCTCCGTGGCCCCACCTCGTTCCTCGGCGTAGGGCCACGCGCGGAAATCCATCCCCGCTCCGTGGCTGCTGGCTCCCGTGTGGGCCGGGTTTTTTGGCAACATAAGCAAGGAAAACCATGGTTTCCGGTTTTGAAAATATTACGCTGGCCACGATCCTTTTGGTCATCGTGGCCGGCTTCGCTGCTGGCTGGATCGATGCCGTGGTGGGTGGCGGTGGGCTGATCCAGCTCCCGGTCATGCTGATGATCCCCGGAATCACGCCGATCCAGGCCCTGGCCACGAACAAGATGGGCTCCATCTTTGGCACGGCCACGAGTTCCGTGACGTACTATAAACGTGTTAAACCAGATCTGCGCACGGCACTGCCCATGGCAGGGGTGGCTTTAGTGGGAAGCGTTGGTGGTGCGGTGCTGGCCGCCAGCCTGCCGGGTTCAGTCTTTAAACCCATTATTGTTCTGGCCCTGGTGGCGGTCTTGTTGTTCACAGTGTTCAAACCCACCATGGGAGAGCTGACGGAACTTCGGCATTCCGGGCGCAAACACTACGTTATTGCGTGTTGCATTGGTGGGCTAATTGGTTTTTATGACGGCCTGATCGGGCCTGGAACCGGCTCATTCCTGGTCATCGCCATGGTGGGATTGATGGGCTACGCCTTCCTTGAAGCCAGCGCCAAGGCCAAAATTGTGAACCTTGCAACCAACGCCGGGGCCCTCATGTTCTTCCTCCCGCATGGCTCCTTGCTGTGGGGAGTAGGCCTGATTTTGGGTATGGCCAACATGGCTGGAGGCTACTTGGGTGCCCGCACCGCGGTGAAACAAGGCAGCACCTTTATCCGCGTGGTGTTCCTGGCAGTTGTCACGGTGCTCATCATCAAACTCGGCTACGACGTGTTGAACGAGAATTTCCTCAACCGCTAGTGCAGCTCCGCGGGCTAGTGCAGCTCCGTGAGCTCGTGCGCGGCTGGCAGGCCTTGCAAGGTTTTTCCTGCCATGGTGCTGGACACCCAAAGTGAGCGCTGAGCATCACCGCTGTGACCGGCCTTTTCCAGATAGCTCAGCGCATTTTCCACCTCACGGACAACACTCCAACCAGCCACTAAGTCTTCATCCAGACCGGCAGCTTGCGCCAGATCACGGGCGCGGCGGCGGAGCCCGGCTTCGGCGTTCCGAACGGGCAAATCCTGCAGCCGGTTCCACAGGCACGGCGCCACGGAAAACTCGCCATCACCGACCTGGATCTGCGGGTCAATCGCCGAATAGTGCCCGCTTCCGGGTTTGGCCAGGATGTTCAAATAATGCAGGTCGGTGTGAATCAGCACGTCATTGCTGCTTCGGCGGGAAACTGCTCCCCGTGTTTGGCAGACTTCCAAGGCTGCCTCAAGCAACCAGCGCGGAAAAGGTTCGGAGAGCATGCTCCAACGCTCGGGGAGTTCATCACAGTACCGCTCTGCTGTGGCGGCAAGCTGGGGGAGCAGGTGCCACTCTGGCCGCGCATCGGGACGAAGGGATAGTTTCTTGACGAGCTCTCCCCACACGGCAATCGCTTCATCCAAGGGCAGTTTAAGCAGCGGTCGGCTCTGATCAAGACGCTCAATCAACAGCGCCCCAATATCGCTGTCACTGGCCCACAGGGCTGCTGCTCCCTTGCCGCCCCACAAGGAAAGAGCGAGGGGTTCCAAGAAGGCTTCCTCATAGGGGAAGGCGACTTTCAGCGCGGCCGGGGTGCCGTCTGTGGTGCGGACCGGCACCACCACTGCCGTGTGGCCATACCAGGGAAGTCCGCCATCAGGCAGATCAACTAGTAGCTGCCACTGTTCCAGGGCCAGATTCAGGAAACCCGGCAGGTGCCCCAGCCAGGCCCTGCCTTCAGGCGTCTGGCGGTGCCTGCGCAGCAGGGGCTCGGGGATCTCTAGCTTCATGCTCACGGTCAAGAGCCTATCGGCTGGCACATGGGTGGGAACACCGTCGTCGTACTTTTAGTGCGGGGGGCACCTTTCACAGCAGGGCCGAGCCGATGTGGGCAGGGTGGGGCACAGCAGAGGAGGACAGGGCAGGGCGCTGTAGAACGGGGCGTTGAGTCAGAGTACGAGTCCGCTGGCACCGAGCCGGGTGCCGATCGCGAAGGAGAGGATATCCTCGCGAAGGGGTTCCCCTGCCGTACCTGCCCTGACCCGCCCTACCTGCTCTACCCCGCCGTACCCGCCCTGCCTAGGGGGCGGTTGCGGCGCTCTCAATACCCGGCAAGGCATTCAATGTGCCACCCCAAGATATCTGGGCTTCGGTGGAGTCGAGCAGCCACAGCACCGAAAGCTCTCTGAGGTTGCTGCCCTTGGGAGGCTGCTGGGTTGCATCGGGTGATCCGGCCGCTCCGGGTGAGGCTGTTGCGTAGTCGGGGTTTGCTGCGCTGAACGCCGACAAATCCGCATAGAGAGCACTGAGCTCTGCCTCCAGAGTGCTGAGGGCCGGTTTGGGCATCGAGGTAAAGCTGGCATTCAGGGCGTAACCGGCCACGGGGGCTGCCGGTGGTAGGCAGCGCAGGCGCAGTTCCTCATTGAGGACGTTGAGCTTTTGTTGGTGCCGGTCCAACAGGGCTGTGGATTTGCTAAATTGCGGTTCGGCGAATCGGGTGGAGGCAACCTGGTAAGCGTAGATCGCCTTCTGCTCGCCCAAGGCGGCGGCACTCAACGCTGCATCGATGGTGGCGCCGGGGCGCGGTTCAAGGATGGTGGCGCACTGGGGCCCGGACGGAACGGGGAAATCAACCTTGGCCGGTAGCAAACCCGACGCCGGCATGGTGGCCGCCGTCGCAGAGCCCAGTTCACGAGCCTGCAGGAGCTGACCGGTACCTACTGAAGCAAACACACGGCCCATGGATCCTTCTGCAGTCAGAGCGCTAGCGAGCAAAGATTCCGCGTTGGCCGTGAGCTCCTCACGCAACTGCGTAACTGTTGGCAGAGAAGCAGCCGTGGGTGTTGGGGTAGCGGTCTCAGTGGGCAGTCCGTCACTCAAGGCGGCAGCCTGAATGCCCAGCTGTTGTGCCGTATTTGAGAGGATTGTGCGCAATTGAGGGGTGCTAGTCACCTCAACCAATCCGAGCGCGCCGATCTGCAAGGTGGTGGTTGTTTCCCATGCAGCCTGACGCTGTTCCTGAGTGTGCGAGTACTCATCTGCACCAACGTCCGGCCCGGAAAGAACCGTCCCGAGGCTCACCACAAGGGCCGAAATAACTATCAGGAAGCATAGTCCACGCACCAACGCGACGAAACGGTTCCGCTTTGGGCGGGGCTTTGACTTGTGTGTGCTGGCATTCCCGCCACGCTCCGCTGGATTATGGGGCCCGGCGGTGCCATTCGTAGCTGTTGCGCCGGTTGCAGCCGGTTCAGTGCCCGAGACTTCATCCGTGGATACGGCGGGTGAAGCCGAGGAGGCGCCATTTTCCGCTTGCTGCTCAGCAAGCCGGCGTTCACGCCGCGACAACATCGGAGAAGTCTGGGCTACCTCAAGCGGTGCCTCCACAAGGGCCGCCACATCGGCCCCTTCAGCCCCGGCGGTGTCCGCAACGGATTCAGACAGCTCGGTGGATTCTGCATCCTCAACACCGCGGGCTTTGGCTTCCTCAGACTCCTCAGCTTCCGTCTCAGAGGTGGCTACTTCCAGCTCAGGATCGGCTACATCCGGGGTATCCGCTTCGGCGGCCAGGGGGCCCTCGCAGGAGGTGGAAGGCGCAACCGCAGATGCCTCGAGATCGGCGGTGGTACCAGCTTCCGCGGACGGCGGAACTATCATGCCATTTGCATCAATGACCAGAATCGCGGGAGCAGCTGAAGTCTTCGCAACAGGGGAGCCGGCAGCAGCCGTGGCACGCCGGGGAGCCTTGCGTACGGGACTTATGACGGCGGGGGTCTTAGCATCGGGGTCAGATGCGTTCGGCTCAGCTGAAGGATTGGGGTTGGTCACAACCGTTGATCATCTCATGACTGGCCTGTAGAGTGCACACTTTTGCAGGTAGGAGCGGCCCAACGCTGCCACAATGCGTTCATACTCACACCTCCACTGTTCAGCGGCAGCGGTGGAAACTCGGTAGTCTATATACCTACAACATCATCAATAGGGAGGCGTGCGTTTTTATGACCAAGCCAGATAGGCCAAAAATGGCCGCACGCTCAGGGAACTCGCTCTTAGCCACTGATCCAGTAGCTGAAGCGCAAAGGCTCCACACGTTTCTTACCCCTACGGTGACCGCTGCTGGACTTTTCCTAGAAGAAGTCAAGGTGCACTTTGCTGGCACCCACCGCACCGTTTCGGTAATTGTTGATTTGCCCGAAGACGAAAGTGGCGGTGTGGGCCTGGACGCCATCTCCGCGGTATCACGGATGCTCTCCGAAGCAATGGACACAGACCCCAATGACGACGGTAAGCCGTTCGATCTGGAAATTTCCTCCCCTGGAGCCACCCGGCCATTGACCGAGCCCCGACACTGGCGCCGTGCCTTGGGCCGCATGGTCAAGGTCAACGCCTCCGACCGGGAGAACTTCATGGGTAGGGTTCTGGATGTGGATGAGGAAGGTGTGCTCTTCAAGCCCGAACTTCCGGTGAAAAAGGGTATGAAACCCAAACAGGGCGAGCCGGAAAAGCTGTTGTTTTCCGTTATTCGCCGTGGTGTTGTGGAACTAGAATTTGCTCGCCTGGATGAGGCTGAGCTGGACTTGGAATTTGAACCGACCGGCGGCAACGCTGTCGATGGAGAGGGAAGCTGACTATGGACATAGATATGAGTGCGCTGCGGGAACTGGAGCGCCAAAGGGAAATTCCCCTGGATCTACTGATCCCCACCATTGAACAGGCGCTCTTGATGGCCTACCACAAGTCACCGGGCTGCCACGAGATGGCCCGCGCCGAGATTGACCGCAAGAGCGGGCATGTCACCATTTGGGCTGCAGAGCTCGACGACGATGGTGCGGCTGTTGGTGAATTCGAAGATACCCCCAAGGGCTTTGGCCGTATCGCTGCCAGCACCGCACGCCAGGTCATTCTGCAGCGCTTGCGCGATGCAGAAGATGACAACGTTGTGGGTGAATACCGTGGCAAGGAGGGTGAGCTTGTTGCCGGCCAGATCCAGCAGGGTAACAACCCCAACATGATCCAGATCGATCTGGGTGCTGTTGAAGGTGTGCTTCCTCCGAACGAGCAGGTTCCCGGCGAAGACTACCGCCACGGAAACCGCATCCGCACCTTCGTCGTTGAGGTGCACCGCGGAACCAAGGGTCCGGCCATCACCTTGTCCCGTTCACACCCGGGCCTGGTGCGCAAGCTCTTCGAAATGGAAGTTCCTGAGATTGCCGACGGCACGGTAGAAATCGTCGCCTTGGCCCGTGAAGCTGGCCACCGCACCAAGATTGCCGTGCAGGCCAACAAGGCTGGCGTCAACGCCAAGGGTTCGTGCATTGGTGAAATGGGTTCGCGCGTGCGTGCAGTCATGACCGAGCTCCACGACGAAAAGATCGACATTGTTGATTTCAACGAGGATCCGGCCACTTTCATCGCCAATTCGCTCTCCCCTTCGAAGGTGATTTCTGTCACGATCGTTGATGAGGCTGCGCGCTCCGCGCGGGTTGTTGTCCCTGATTATCAGCTGTCTTTGGCTATTGGTAAGGAAGGGCAGAACGCGCGCCTTGCTGCCAAGCTGACCGGATGGCGCATTGACATTGTCTCTGATGCCGCAGCGGTTTAGGTAAGCAGTCACGCTGCGCGGTAGAATATCTAGAGCCGGGCCTGATTTGGCCCTGGTACTCAAAGAGCATGAAGGCACAGCAGAATTGGTTAAGAAAGCAGTAGCAGCGCAAAGCGAGGCAACTGAGGCCAAGAATGCTGTGCGGACGTGTATTGGGTGCCGGGGAACGTCAGACCGGATCCAGCTGGTGCGTTTGGTCAGATCTACCAGTGCTTCTGGTGAAACGGAAGCGTTGGTTGATGTTGCACGTCGCATGCCGGGGCGGGGAGCATGGCTGCACCCCAACCCTGACTGTTGGAAACTAGCGATCAAACGCCGCGCCGTTGGCAGGGCCCTTCCGGGGGTTACAAAACTGTCCGACGTCGAAGTGTTCGCACAAAAGAATTTGCCACTTTCGGCAGAGTAAGTACATACGAACCAATTGTCCCTTTTGTGAAAGCGGGTCAGAAAACCGATGGAAACCCGATGAGTACCCAGCGATGAGTGCCCAAAAATGAGCAATTTCATATGCTCTCACGCCGCCCGTTCCGACATGGAACGGCGCAGTAAGAATTAAGCGGTTCGTACCTGTCCGGTGCGGGCCGAGACAGGAGAAATGTGGCCAAGGCCCGCGTACACGAGCTTGCAAAAGAGCTCGGCATCACCTCGAAAGAAGCAGTAAGTAAGCTTCAGGAAATGGGCGAATTTGTTCGCTCAGCTTCCTCCACCATTGAGGCCCCCGTCGTGAGGAAACTTCGCGACGCATTCCCGTCTGCAGCCAAGCCTGCCGACGCTGCGCCCGCTGCAGCAGCCCCTGCTGGCGTTGCGCCCGCAGCTGCCAAGGAAGCAGTAGCACCGAAGGCAGCCGCTGCGGCTCCCTCGGCTGCGCCCGCTGTTCCTGGCCCGAAGGCTGTTCCGGGTCCCAAGGCGGCTCCGGGTCCCAAGCCCGGCGCCAAGGAAACCGCTCCGGCTGCGCCTGCTGAAGCAGCTCCGGCCGCTCCCGCTGCATCCGCCCCGGCTCCTGCTGCCCCCGCAGCTCCGGCTGCCCCTGCGGCGCCGGCCGCCAAGGCAGCAACCCCGGGAGCCCCGCGCCCCGGCAACAACCCGTTTGCCACCTCCCAGGGCATGCCCCGCTCCGGTGCACGCAACGAACGCCCGGATAACCGTGGTGGCGATAGCCGCGCACCCCGCCCCGCTGGTTCGGGTGCACCGCGCCCTGCTGGTGCGGGTGCTTCCCGTCCCGGCAACAACCCGTTCGCACCCTCACAGGGCATGCCCCGTCCGGGTGCACCCCGCAGCGCCGAAGCTGGTGCCGCAGGTCCCCGCCCAGGTGGGCCCCGTCCGCCGGCTGGCGCACCCCGTCCGGGCGCTCCGCGTCCGGCAGGTGCTCCGGGCGCCGGTGGTCCCCGTCCGGGCGCTCCGCGTCCGGGTGGTCCCCGTCCCACACCTGGCATGATGCCTAACCGCACCGAGCGCCCTGCTGCGCCCGGCCGCGGCAACGACCGTCCCGGTGCTCCGGGACGTGGCCGTCCAGGTGCTCCCGGCGCAACGCCGGGTGCAGCTCCGGGCGGAGCTCCCGCCGGTGGTGGCTTTGGTAAGGGCGGTCGCGGTCGCGGCGGCACCCAGGGCGCCTTCGGTAAGGGCGGCGCAGGCCGTGGCAAGCAGCGCAAGTCCAAGCGTGCCAAGCGCCAAGAGCTGGAGCAGATGAGCGCTCCTTCACTCGGCGGCGTCAGCGTACCCCGCGGTAATGGGGAAACAGTGGTGCGTTTGCGCCGCGGTTCCTCCATCACCGACTTCGCTGACAAGATTGAGGCCAACCCGGCCGCACTTGTAACGGTTCTGTTCCACCTTGGTGAAATGGCTACCGCTACGCAGTCACTGGATGAAGACACCTTCGCACTGTTGGGTACCGAGCTGGGCTACAAGGTTCAGGTTGTGTCCCCCGAGGATGAAGAGCGCGAACTGCTGAGCAGCTTCGACATTGACTTCGAAGCTGAGCTTGAAGCTGAAGGCGACGACGATCTCGAGGTTCGTCCTCCCGTTGTCACCGTCATGGGTCACGTTGATCACGGTAAGACCCGTCTGCTGGATGCCATTCGCAAATCTGACGTTGTTGCCGACGAGCACGGTGGCATCACCCAGCACATCGGTGCTTACCAGGTTGTCCACGAGCACGAAGGTAATGAACGCAAGATCACCTTCATTGACACCCCCGGACATGAGGCGTTCACCGCCATGCGTGCCCGTGGTGCCAAGGTCACTGACATCGCCATCTTGGTGGTTGCAGCTGACGACGGCGTCATGCCTCAGACAATTGAAGCGCTCAACCACGCACAGGCCGCTAACGTGCCGATCGTGGTAGCCGTGAACAAGATCGACAAGGACTCAGCCAACCCGGAGAAGATCCGTGGCCAGCTGACCGAGTACGGCCTGGTTCCGGAAGAATACGGTGGCGACACCATGTTCGTTGATGTCTCAGCACGCAACGGGATCAACATTGACGAGCTTCTTGAAGCCGTCCTGTTGACCGCAGATGCTGCCCTGGACATGCGCGCCAACCCGAACAAGGATGCCCGAGGCATCGCCATCGAAGCGAACCTGGACAAGGGCCGCGGTTCCGTGGCTACTGTCCTGGTCCAGTCCGGTACCTTGCACGTCGGTGACATCATTGTTGCCGGCACCGCACACGGCCGTGTTCGTGCCATGTTTGACGAGAATGGCGATACCATCTCCGAGGCCGGCCCGTCGCGTCCGGTTCAGGTACTGGGTCTGTCCAACGTTCCCCGCGCCGGCGATACCTTCTTCGTGACAGGGGACGAGCGTACGGCCCGTCAGATCGCTGAAAAGCGTGAAGCAGCAGACCGTAACGCGGCACTGGCCAAGCGCCGCAAGCGCGTCAGCCTGGAAGACTTCGATCAGGCCGTTGCTGATGGCAAGGTTGCCAACCTTAACCTCATCCTCAAGGGTGACGTTTCCGGTGCTGTTGAAGCACTGGAAGATTCGTTGCTCAAGATCGATGTCGGTGACAGCGTTGCGCTGCGCGTCATCCACCGCGGTGTGGGTGCCATTACGCAAAATGACGTCAACCTGGCAACAGTGGATAACGCGATCATCATCGGCTTCAACGTCAAGCCGGCAGAGCGTGTTGCCGAACTGGCTGACCGTGAAGGCGTGGACATGCGCTTCTACTCGGTCATCTATGGCGCCATCGATGACATTGAGCTCGCTCTCAAGGGCATGCTCAAGCCCGAGTACGAGGAAGTTGAACTGGGTACCGCGGAAATCCGTGAAGTATTCCGCTCCTCCAAGCACGGAAACATCGCAGGCTCGATCGTACGCAGCGGCATCATCCGCCGTAACACGAAGGCACGCGTACTCCGTGACGGCAAGATCATTGGTGATAACCTCACCGTTGACTCGCTCAAGCGCTTCAAGGATGACGCAACCGAAGTCCGTACCGACTTCGAGTGTGGTATTGGTTTGGGATCGTTCAACGATCTGCAGGCCGAGGACATCATCCAGACGTTCGAAATGCGCGAGAAGCCCCGCGTATAACGTTGCATAACCGGCTGGGCGTCCCTGAGGGCGCCCAGCCGGTTTTGTATTCCCTACGATGGTCAGTGACCGTCGACAGTTTTTCCATCATGAAGGAGAGCATCATGGCTGATTCAGCCCGCGCGTCCAAGCTGGCGCAGCGTATCAAGGTTGTGGTGGCCGAGGGCCTTCGCTCCAAGGTCAAGGATCCGCGCGTCGAGGGCATCACTGTCACCGATGCACGCGTCACCAACGACCTGCAGCACGCAACCATTTACTACACGGTTTTTGGTGACGAGACTGCCAGTTCCGAGGCCAAAATTGGTTTGGAGCGTGCCAAGGGCGTGCTGCGTGCCGAAGTTGGTAAGAACATCACGGTGCGCCTGACACCCACCCTCGAATTCATTGCCGATAAGATCCCGGAGAACGCCTCCAACTTGGAAGCCCTTCTTCGGGTAGCCAAAGAGCGTGATGCTGCGTTGGCGCAAATCTCCGCTAATGCGCAGTTCGCTGGTGAAGCGGATCCGTACAAGAAGCCTGAGGAAGACGAAGACGCCTAGTCCCGTTCTCCTTAGTTGGATCCTTTGATTCAAGCACGACGGCGGCCGGTCACCTTTTGAGGGGACCGGCCGCCGTCGTACTGCGTTAAGTGGCGGACGTGAGGAATTTGTGTAGAAGAAATTAGCGCAGGCCATCATGGCGGGGATGATGGTAGTGAGCTTTTTCGTTTCTGATGACGCTGACACCGTTTCCCATCACTTGGGATACGTACGCAGTGTTGATGCTGTCCACGGCAATCACGCTGGCGTCAATGGTGATGGCTTCGGCCGGGAGTACGCCTCACCCAACTGCTCCAGATAGGGTGTCTGCGCCAGGCAAGCGGCCCTGGCATCCCGCACACCGTAAACGGTTTTCCCGTCAGGGTTGTGGCTGACTTCAAAGAAGCTCAAGTCGGCAAGCTGGACACTGTTCCCGCACCCTTGGGAGGCAACCTTCCGAACGGGTGAGGGTTGATGGTGGCCGTGAGGAGCCAGAGCAGGCCCACCGGTCACGGTCAGGGCAAAGACGCATGCGGCTATGATGGCCACAATTCTTCACCTCATATTTTTTCCCTGACAAATCTCCTGTGCTGAAGGACGGGGAATAATCGCAAAAGTTGGTTTCCCTAGGAAAGCAGTGAGCGTGAAAGTCAGCGGGTTCCAACATGCCTGCCTTCTCGGGTGAATAGGATCTTGCCCCCAGAACCATCATTTGGCGTAGCTCAGGGGATCACTGGGGACCGCGCCTGAGTTAGGCAATCCTAAGCCCTGTGCTCTGGCATGGGCAGGAACTAAAAGAGGCTAGTACAAATCCTCACAAGCGTTAAACAACAGCGGGCACCCCCGCCAGGGAGGTACCCGCTGTTTGAAACTAGTTGCTATTTGCCCCAGATGACGGGCTTGTCGCGGTACGGGTTGTCCGAGTAGTTCTCATAGTTGAAGGAAGAGTCAGAGTAGCTGGCTGCCGTTACAGCGTCGCCACCGGGAGCCAAAAAGACACTGCAGCTGGTTTTGGTGGACCCCACAACATAGCTGAAAGCATCGCCGTCGCCCTCTGTCTTGAAGGAACCGGACTTGCAATTGCCCAACGTGCCGAAAACGATTAGTTTCTGGGCTTTGGAACCATCCTTGAGGTGACCGTCCAAGTAAGCGTCGGACATGCCCGCGGTCGGCTTGGAAAGTGATGTCAGCGTTGACTCGTAGAACACGTAGTACGGAGTTTGACCGGCAAACTTGGCTGAATCTTCTAGCTTGGCCAGATCCGCCGGGTCGCCAGCAACAATCTTGGTGACAGTGGTGTCGAAGGTCGCTTCCTTGTACTTATCAGTACCCTGTTCACCGCTGTTGCTGTGCGTCTTTGCCACGTCACCAATCTTCAAATTGGTCCCGGCAGGAGTCAGCTTGCCGTTAGCAGCCGCCGGAGCGGAGGCTTCCTTGGTGGCTGATGGCTCCACTTCCGAACTGCCCCGATCTGAGTCTGAACCATCCGCTGCGCTCTCCGTGGACTGTGCGGTGGCACTTTTCTGCATGGGGATCGGTGTGGGAACGTCCTTGGTCCCTCCCATGCAACCGGTCATGCCCATCATCAAAGCAGCGCCCAAACCCAAGGTTGTTATTGAACGTTTGTACATGCTGGACATTTGCTTGGCCATGATTCTCCGTCTGAAGGGTTTACGCATCTTTAGTAACGCATCTTTAGTAATAGAACGAGCCTAGCCACTGTGACATGGCACGCGCGATGGGGACAACTCACCATGGGGGAGTAGAACCGATATACTTCAAAGCGTGCTTTCTGGACTGGTAATTGTAGACAAACCGCAGGGATGGACCAGCCACGATGTGGTTGGCCGGATGCGAAGGCTCGCAGGGACCCGGAAAGTCGGGCATGCGGGCACCTTAGACCCTATGGCTACGGGAGTTTTGGTGGTTGGCGTCAATAAGGCCACCCGCTTGCTGACGTACATTGTTGGGACCTCCAAAACCTATGAGGCCACCATCCGCCTGGGCGTTGCCACCGTGACCGACGATGCCGAAGGTGAGGTTACTCACACCACCTCCGCCCAAGACGTCACAGAGCAAGCAATCGAGGCGGGCATTGCGGCGTTGCGAGGGCCCATTGAACAGGTTCCCAGTAGCGTCAGTGCCATCAAGGTCAATGGAGAGCGTGCCTACGCCCGGGTACGCGCTGGCGAAGACGTCAAGCTGGCTGCCCGCCCTGTCACCATCCACGAATTTAGAATCCTGGACATCCGCCGCGGCACCACAGATGCGCCCGGCCTGGACATTACGCACGAGCCGCGCAGCGTCAGCTGGGTTGACGTGGATGTTACCGTTAGCTGTTCCTCAGGAACCTACATCAGGGCGCTGGCCCGGGATCTGGGCAATGGGCTGGGAGTGGGCGGCCACTTAACAGCGCTTCGACGCAGCGCCGTGGGGCCGTACAGCTTGGAGCAGGCACGTACGCTAGAAGAGTTGGCAGAGGATCTGCAGATCCTGGACATTGCCGACGCCGCCCGGGCCCTCATGGCCGTCCGTGAACTCACTGCTGAAGAAGCCATTGAATTATCCTTTGGCCGGCGCATCCTCGCCAGCTCCCACGGAAACCACACCGTGGCCGCACCGGCAGCCGCCTTCGCCCCTGACGGAACCTTGGTGGCTTTATTATCCGACGCCGGTAAATACGCCAAGCCTGTTCTGGTCTTCCCACCAGACCCGCCAGCACCTGCCCCAGCGGCAGCGACGGACCCGGAGCCGGGCAAATGACCCTTGATGGCTGGATCATTGCCGGCATGGTGGTGGGAATAGCTTCAACTGTTGTCTGCCTTGTTGCGGCGATTATGAAGAAAAAGCCCAACGATGTCACTCTGCTGTCTTTAGCCGCCGTGGAACTTTTCATTGTGGTCTATGCCATTGCCTCAGGTGTGCGCCTCCTCGGCGCCGAATCACTGGCCGGTGAGGCGTGGGAATTCTGGGGCTATATGTTTACCGCGGCCATGCTTCCGGTGGCCGGTTTCTATTGGGCCATGATGGAACGCACCCATTGGTCCAACTACGTTATGAGCGCCGTGGGCATCACAGTGGTTGTCATGCTGGCCCGCATGGCACAAATTTGGTACGGCATGGCAACGCCCGTCTCAGCATTGCAACCAGGAATTGGATTATGAAAACCAGCAACACAGCGAATACCGGCGACTCCTCCACCGACAGCACCCCGCACGGACGCACCTCGGGGGCTGGGCGGCTACTCATCACTGTTTACGCAGTGTTCGCCATCTCCGCCACGGCCCGTGCCGGGTTCCAGATTGCCACCGCGTTTGCTGATGCGCCCGTGGCCTACCTACTCTCCGCCTTTGCCGCCGTGGTGTACATTGTGGCCACGGTGGCCTTGGCCAAGCCCGGTGCTGGTTGGGCCAAGGTGGCCAGTGCGGCCATCTGCGTGGAACTTGTGGGCGTACTGGTGGTGGGTGCGCTGAGCGTGTTTGATCCGGCCGCGTTCCCGCACGCTACCGTGTGGAGCATGTTCGGTAAGGGTTATGGGTACATTCCGCTCCTGCTGCCGATCATTGGACTGATCTGGCTGTACCGCCACCGCGACGAGAAGTGAGCGAACCGGCGCCCACCCATCCTGTCCTGCCAGTCAATCCTGTCCTGGGTGATGGGAGGACCACGCTGCGTCGTCTGAGAGTGGATGATGCCGTGGCCTTCGCAGCGCTCAACCGGGACCCCCTGAACGTCACATGGACGGGTTCGCAGGCTGATATGAGTGTGCGCCAAGCTGCCTTGATGATCACCGGATCCATTGATTCCGGGTGGGAAACAGGGCACTATCTGCGCTTTGCTATCACGGAGAAACTCGACGGCGTTGACACTCTCGTGGGTACCCTCAGCCTGCAAGAAGTTTTCTCAACCGCCGGAGGCGGATCAGCCAGTGTGGGCATCAAAATGCTCCCCAGTGGACGTGGTACCGGCTGTGCACCCCGGGCCATCACGCTACTGTGTGGCTTTGCCTTTGGAAATTTGGGTCTGGAAATTCTGCACTGGCGCACCACCTCTGGGAACGAGGCCAGTAGTGAACTAGCCCGGCGCACCGGCTTTGTTCACGCCGCCCGCATTCCCGGGTACGGGCGTCTCGCCGGGAGGGTGGCCGATGGCGAGCTGTTCTACCAAGGCCGCGAACAATTCCAAAACGATGCTGCGCCTGCTCCTGAGGAACCCGCCACGCTTGAGCCCGAGTTGCCCGAGCTGCCTGAACTGCTGGGCAGGGTTGCTGCAGCGCCGATTCTTGGCGCCGGAACCATATTGTTGCGGCCCTTGACCATGGCTGATGCGCCGCAACTGGTGGAAAACTGCCGGGATGCCGAGGCTGTCCGCTGGACTACCGTGCCTCTGGAGTATTCCATGGCGGACGCCGAGCATTTCATCAATACGCTGGTCCCGGAGGGGTGGCAGAGCGGGGAAACTCTCACCTTTGCCGCCGTGGACCCTGTGAGCGATGCGCTGTTAGGCGTGGTGGATTTACAATGCAAGGTCCCGGGGGTTGCCTCCGTCGGCATTAACTTTGGCCCGCATGCCCGCGGCACTGGCGCCGCACAGGCTGCCGTTGCGCTCTTGTTGGACTACGCCTTTGATCAACTCAACCTCGCTTATCTGCATTGGCATGTGCTGGCCCCTAACTGGGCCAGCCGGAAGCTTGCCTGGAAGCTCGGCTTCCACTTTGACGGGCAAATCCGTGGGGACTACTGCGATCGCGGAACCCCCAAGGATAGGTGGGTGCTCTCACTGGCCGCAGCTGATGAGCGTTCACCGCAAGAGCCATGGACCGGCCCGGACGCAATCAACAGGTAATCTTGGACAGGGCTGTGCAAACGCCCAAGAACATTGCCCGAGAATGAGCCACCAGGGCGAGCAACTAAGTGGATGAGGAAATGTAGTGCAGATTTGGAATTCTCTGGCAGAAGTTCCCCCGGCGTTTGGCCCTACCGTGGTCACGTTGGGCAACTTTGACGGGCTCCACAAGGGTCACCAGGAAGTCCTTGCCCAGGTGCGTGCCGAGGCTGCCTCCCGTCACGGCGCAGCGGTGGCATTGACCTTTGACCCGCATCCGGCACTGGTCCACCGCCCTGAATCGGCTCCAGAGCAGATCATGGGCCTGGCTGACAAGCTCAGAGCCATGGAAGCTCTGGGCCTGGACGGGGTACTGGTGATGCCCTACAACCTCGAATTTGCCGCCCAAAGCCCCGAAGAGTTTGTGCGCAGCGTGTTCGTGGAAACCCTCGGGGCTGTCGCCGTGGTGGTGGGCCAGGATGTCCGTTTTGGGCGGGGCAACGCCGGTGACCTCAGTACCATGGTGAGTTTAGGCGCAGACCTGGGGTTCGACGTCGTGGTGGTCAATGAGGAAGGCCATGACCGGCGCTGGTCCTCCACTTGGGTCCGGGAGGCACTTCAGCAAGGCGATGTCAGCACAGCCTTGAGCGTTCTTGGCCGCGCCCACACTATGAGCGGGGAAGTGGTTCATGGCGCCGCGCGCGGGCGTGAACTGGGATTCCCCACCGCAAACCTTTCACCCGATGCGTGCGGGATCATCCCCTCCGACGGTGTTTATGCCGGCTGGATGACCGACGGCGCCGGGCACCGCTGGCCGGCAGCCATCTCCGTGGGCTCCAACCCCACCTTTATAGGTGTTAGCCGCCAGGTTGAGGCCTACGTTATAGACAGGCCTGAAGAGCCCGTGGAGGCTTTCAATCTCTATGGTCAGCATGTGGTGGTTGAGTTTGTGCAGCGGCTGCGCGGGATGGTGGCGTACACCGGTCCGGAGGCTCTCATTGAGCAGATGCATCAAGACGTGAGCCAGGCACGGGACATCCTCGCCTGAGTGTTTGATCACCTTGCTTCGACATTGGTGCCTCTTCTGCACTAAACTGAAAGATGGAATCCGGCTGCAGTCCGTGGTGGCTGGAATTTCCTGTGTTTGGCCCAGCATTTGTGTTGGACGCAGGTATTTGTTCACGGCACATTTATAGGAGTTACTTGTGGCATTAGACGCCGCTGTAAAGCAAGAAATCATGCAGGCTTTCGCAACTAGCGAAGGCGACACTGGTTCACCTGAGGTTCAGGTTGCAATGCTCTCACGTCGTATCACCGACCTGACCGAGCACCTGAAGATGCACAAGCACGATCACCACACCCGCCGCGGTCTGATGCTCCTGGTTGGTCGCCGTCGTCGCTTGCTCGGTTACCTCAAGGACACCGACATCACCCGCTACCGTACGCTCATCGAGCGCCTCGGCCTGCGCCGCTAGTCTGCGATACAAGGCGGCCCTCCCATGCCAAGACGCTTGCGTCAACGGCGCGGGAAGGCCGCCTTTCACAGTGTTTGATCAGCTCACAACGTGGGCAACGCTCACACAGTGAAAAACGGGCCAGCCGTTAGCGCACCGGCCCGCAGCATTAGAAGCCCCTATATTTTCAAGGCACTTAAGAGACGCATTCACGCATTCGCGGTCCTCGGTAGTGGCCTCCGGGAAGAAACCTTCAGCGTTTCATGCCCGTGGGCCTCGATCGAAGACCGGGTGTTGTACAGAGAGCCACAGCAGTATCCGGTGGTGTCCTGGGAAGAACGCGGCACAGTTCCTTGGCAGGGGTTCATTAGGTTCATCTACCCAGGAAATGGAGGTGACTCTCACATGGAGGGTCCCGAGATTCAGTATTCAGAAGCCGTTATTGACAACGGCCGCTACGGCAAGCGCGTTATCCGCTTTGAAACCGGACGCCTTGCCCAGCAGGCAGCAGGTGCTGCCATGGTCTACATTGACGAAGACACCGTACTGCTGTCAGCCACCACGGCCGGCAAGCACCCGCGTGAAGGCTTTGACTTCTTCCCGCTGACAGTTGATGTGGAAGAGCGCATGTACGCTGCCGGGCGCATCCCGGGCAGCTTCTTCCGCCGTGAAGGCCGCCCCTCAACGGAAGCCATCCTGGCCTGCCGTCTGATGGACCGCCCGCTGCGCCCGGCCTTCGTCAAGGGCCTGCGCAACGAAGTTCAGATTGTTGTGACTGTTCTGGCAATCAACCCGGACGTGCTCTACGACGTGGTGGCTATCAACGCCTCCTCCATGTCAACGCAGCTTTCCGGCCTGCCGTTCTCCGGCCCCATCGGTGGCGTTCGCGTTGCCTTGATCGACGACGGTGAAGGCCCCCAGTGGGTTGCCTTCCCGAAGCACTCCGAGCTGGAAAACGCCGTGTTCAACATGGTTGTGGCTGGCAAGGTCAGCGGTGATGACGTTGCCATCATGATGGTGGAAGCAGAAGCTACCGACAACTCCTGGAAGCTCATCAAGGAACAGGGCCACCAGGCTCCTACCGAAGAGGTTGTTTCCCAGGGTCTGGAAGCTGCCAAGCCGTTCATCAAGGCATTGTGTGATGCACAGGCAGATTTGGCCGCACGCGCAGCCAAGCCCACCGTTGAATTCCCCGTATTCCTGGACTTCCAGGATGACGTCTACAACGCCGTTGAGGCTGCTGCCGGCACCAAGCTTGCCGCCGTGTTCTCCATTGCCGACAAGCAGGAACGCGACAACGCCTCCGACGCTTTGAAGGACGCCACCCTGGCCGCCCTGGCTGGCGATTTCGAAGGCCGCGAGAAGGAACTCTCAGCTGCTTTCCGTGCGGTCACCAAGCACGTCATCCGCCAGCGCATCCTCACCGAGCAGATCCGCATTGACGGCCGTGGCCTGACGGACATCCGCCAGCTCACTGCTGAAGTTGAAGTTCTGCCCCGCGTGCACGGTTCCGCCATCTTCGAACGCGGCGAGACCCAGATCCTGGGTGTCACCACGCTTAACATGCTCAAGATGGAACAGCAGATTGATTCGTTGTCCCCGGTAACGCGCAAGCGCTACATGCACAACTACAACTTCCCGCCGTACTCCACCGGTGAAACCGGCCGCGTGGGCTCGCCCAAGCGCCGCGAAATCGGTCACGGTGCCCTGGCTGAGCGCGCTCTCATGCCGGTTCTTCCTTCCCGCGAAGAGTTCCCTTACGCCATCCGCCAGGTCTCCGAGGCGCTGAGCTCCAACGGCTCAACGTCCATGGGCTCGGTTTGTGCATCGACTCTCTCGCTGCTCAACGCCGGTGTGCCGTTGAAGGCACCTGTTGCAGGTATCGCCATGGGCTTGGTCTCTGACCAGGTTGACGGCCAGACCCGCTACGCAGCCCTGACCGATATCCTGGGCGCCGAAGATGCTTTCGGCGACATGGACTTCAAGGTTGCCGGTACCGCAGAGTTCGTCACGGCTATCCAGCTGGACACCAAGCTCGACGGCATCCCGGCCTCCGTTTTGGCTGCCGCACTGAAGCAGGCCCGCGAAGCACGCCTGCACATCCTGTCCGTTCTGACCAGCGCCATTGACGTCCCGGACGAGCTCTCCGAGTTCGCGCCCCGCGTCATCGCGGTCAAGATCCCCGTTGATAAGATCGGCGAGGTCATTGGGCCCAAGGGCAAGATGATCAACCAGATCCAGGAAGATACCGGCGCTGACATCTCCATTGAAGATGACGGCACGGTATACATCGGTGCAACGAACGGTCCCTCAGCGGACGCCGCTCGTTCAGCGATCAACGCCATTGCCAACCCTCAGATTCCTGAGATTGGCGAGCGCTACCTGGGCACAGTTGTCAAGACCACCACGTTCGGTGCGTTCATATCGCTCACACCGGGCAAGGATGGTCTGTTGCACATCTCCGAACTGCGCAAGCTGGCCGATGGCAAGCGCGTGGACAACGTAGATGACGTAGTGTCCGTAGGCCAGAAGATTCAGGTGGAAATCACCAAGATCGATGACCGCGGCAAGCTCTCACTCTCACCGGTTGTTGCCGGCGAAGAGGACGCCGTTGAAGAAGCAGCTACCGAAGGTGCTGCTGAATAATTCATGGCTATTACCCTTTTGCCGCTTCTTAGCGCTGCTGACGGCCACGCCGGCAATGACTCCACCATAATTTCCGGACAGGCCGGAGGCGCCGTGGTGCGCCGCTCGGTCCTGCCCGGAGGGGTGCGGGTCCTGACGGAGTCCATGCCAGGACAGCGCAGTGCGACAATCGGGTTCTGGGTTGGTGTTGGCTCTCGGGATGAATCCGAGGGCCAACACGGCTCCACCCATTTCCTTGAACACCTACTGTTCAAGGGCACCAAACGCCGTACGGCCCTTGAGATTGCCTCCGCCTTTGACGAGGTGGGTGGTGAATCCAACGCCGCGACGGCCAAGGAAAGCACCTGCTACTACGCACGTGTGCTGGACACCGACCTGCCCATGGCTATTGATGTCATTGCTGACATGGTCACCTCAGCCGTGATTGATCCGGATGAGCTGGAGCAGGAACGCGACGTCATTTTGGAAGAAATCGCTATGGATGGCGATGATCCCACTGATGTTGCCCATGAAAAATTTGTTGCGGCGGTCATGGGCGAGCATGCCCTGGGCCGCCCCATCGGCGGAACCCCGGAAGCCATCAAGGCAGTTCCTCGCGAGTCCGTCTGGGAGCATTACCAGAAGCACTACCGGCCCGAAACACTTGTCATCACCGCCGCAGGTGGCCTCGATCATGATGTGGTTTGCACACTCGTGCTGGACGCCTTGCGCACGGCCGGCTGGTCCTTGGACGAGGGAGTTGTCCCCGTGCCGCGGCGAGCCAGCGATCCCGCCTCCATCACCGGTACCGCAGGTTTGCTGGTGGTCAACCGCCAGGTAGAACAAGCCAACATCATCTTGGGCTGCCCGTCACTGCGGGCAACGGACCCGCGCCGCTTCGTCATGAGCGTGCTGAATTCAATTCTGGGCGGCGGCATGTCATCACGCCTGTTCCAGGAGATTCGGGAAAAGCGCGGACTGGTCTACTCCACCTATTCCTTTGCCTCCTCCTATGCCGACGCCGGATACTTCGGCATGTACGCAGGCTGCGCGCCAGCCAAGGTTGGCCAGGTTGTTGGCTTGTTGGAAGCCGAGTTGGAGAAGCTGGCCGAACACGGCGTTTCCGACGAGGAGCTGCGCAAGGCCCTGGGTCAGCTCTCCGGAGGCATTGTGCTGGCGTTAGAAGACAGCGGCTCACGCATGTCAAGGCTGGGGCGTGCCGAGCTGGTCACGGGAGAGTACTTCGACATTGACGAGTCCCTCTCTCGCGTCCGCCAGGTGACTGCCGCCGAGGTGCAGGATCTGGCACGTGAACTGGCTGCCGCCCCGCGCACCATCACCGTGGTAGGACCCTTCGAGGAAAACGAAACCTTCGGCCTAGCGCTTTAGGACTTCGGCCCAGCCCGCTCCATTTCTGATGCGAGGTTGAAACGGCGCGGGCCGAGGTGTTCAGCCGCCGGAAACGATCCAGAAGGAGCCGTAGGCACGGCACCCATCGGGTATTTTCCAGTCCTGGGCAATGCCTTGGGCCTGGCCTCCTGCGAGGTTCACCGTGTCGCCGGCGACAGCCTTGTCCGTAGCGCTCAACGCCCCGCTGAAGGTGAGGGTGCCGCCTGACCAGGCTGCTGTATCCTCGGCGAAGACAGGAACCACCGCTTCACCGGCCGCCGAGTCCACGAATGTGCAACGGTCCTCATGGCGCAGTACGCCTGTCAGCAACGCTGAATCACCTTCTGTGCTAGTGGTGGCGGGACGCATGGCAAGGGTAGAGCTCTCGCCAGCTGGGGCGCACGCTGCGAGCGTCCCTGTCACCATCAACACACCAATAACCGCCACCGTCCGCACTGAAGCGCGTAATGAATGCATGGCGCCAAGCTATCAGACGGCGAGTTTATCCTCCAGCAAACGGCGGGAGTACGTCCACCACATCGCCCGGGGAGAGCTGGCGGGATAGGTCCCGGGTGGAAACCTCGTTGACCAGGAAGCTGCACCGGGTCAGGACCTCCGCCAGTGGGGGAGTGTGGCCTGAAGCAGAGACAGGGAAGCTGTCCACGAGGAAAACGGAGAGGTCAGCGAGTGTGAAAGGTGCGGCGCCGGCACCGAAGGCGAGGTCTAACCGCTGCTCTTCAACACCCGTGGCTGCTGCGGCTGCGGCAAAGAATCGAATGTGCATGGCTCATCCTCCAATGGCACTCATGCTGCGGTCCGGTTGGACAAAGTCGGCATCCCCTAGTCCGGGATGTCCCATGCCGTGAGCTTTCGGTTTGGCCCACATGGCGTCCTGCCAGCGGGCGGCGACGGCGTCGTCGTCGTCCTCGGAATCCCCGGCGCGCAAGAGCTCAAGTAGGTCCACCTCGGTGCGGGAGAACAGGCAGCTCATGACCTTGCCCTCAGCGGTGATGCGGGTGCGGCGGCAGTCAGCGCAGAACGGTTCGGTGACGGAGGCAATGATGCCCACCGTACCTAGTAACTGGGAAGTGCCGGCGTGGCGGACCTCGAAGCGCTCAGCGGGCGCACCGTCGCGGGCGCGCGGATCGGGGGAGAGCTCGAAGTCGGTGGCGAGCAGAGCGCGGATTTCCTCGGCGGTGATCATGCCTTCGCGGGTCCAGCCGTGATCGGCATCCAAGGGCATTTGCTCAATAAAACGCAGTTCGTAACCGCGGTCCAGGCTCCATTGCAGCAGTTCCCCCGCAGTGGTGTCATTAATGCCGCGCAGCAGGACAGCGTTGATTTTGATGGGCTTCAAACCGGCCGCCGCAGCTGCCTCAATGCCGGCCTTGACCTGGTCCAGGAATGGGCGCCGGGTCAGTTCAAGGAAGGCATCGTGTTGGATCGTGTCCATGGAAACATTCAGGCGTGTCAGCCCTGCGTCCGCCAGGGCCTGAGCCTTTTTGGCGAGTCCCACACCATTGGTGGTCAGCGAAATGGGCAGTTCTGGGTGGTTGCGGCGAAGCGCTGCAATGATTTCGACGAGGTCTGCGCGTACCAGCGGCTCGCCGCCGGTGAGTCGCAGCTCGCGCACGCCAAGACGGTTCACGCCCAAACCCACGAGCCGAACGATCTCTTCAGCGGTGAGCAGCTTGTCCTTTTTTAGCCAATCCAATCCGGCCTCGGGCATGCAGTACTGGCAGCGCAAATTACATTTGTCGGTCAGTGACAGCCGCATATCTGTTGCCACCCGGCCAAATTGATCCAGCAAGCCGGTCTCCGTACCGCCAAGGCGGGGGGCACCAGATTCTTCGGAGCCGGGGCGCACTTCCGGCATGCCCAGTGACACAGCTTGAGTATCCATGGTTCAACGCTACGCCATTATTGGCTTTCCGGCGCACCTATCGGCTTATAACAGCGAGCGCGGGGCCCTAAGGCGCCTGGATCGCCGTGTTGAACCTCGCGAAGGCCGCGCCCACCTAGGATAAGTGAAGAGAGCGCCGCCGGGCGCACAGGGGAAGGAAACCATGCGCAGAACTGTGGCCGAACATCAGCAGAGCGTTGAGCAGCTTTTACGGCAGTGCTTCTCGGAGCTGCCCGCGTCGGTGCAGAACGACGCCGGAACGCCCGTCCGGTTGGACCGTGCGGTGGGGCGGGTGCTCGTGGCCGATCTTGTGGCCCCCCTTGACCTTCCGCCGTTCGCCAACTCCCAAATGGATGGCTACGCGATCCATACCGGGATTGAACAACCTATAAGTGTTGATAATGGCGAATCAACCATTTACGGTATTGCTCCGGTCATTGCTGCAGGCGCGGTTCCGGCCCCGCTGGCCCCCGGTATGGCCGCTCCGATCATGACGGGGGCGCCCATCCCGGCGGGTGCCAATGCCGTGGTGCCCATTGAGATGGCGGATCCCAACCGCTTTGGTGCGGGGGACACGGTCCGCTTGCCGGCTGCCGCGGCAGGGCGATTTGTCCGGGCGCAGGGCTCTGACGTACAGCGCGGAAGTGTTGTCATTACGGCGGGAACCGTGCTGAACGCGGCGCACATGGGCCTCGCTTCGGCGTTAGGCCTCACTGAGCTGACGGTCCGGCGCCCGCTCCGCGCTTTGTTACTGACCACGGGGGATGAGGTACTGACACCGGGGGATCCTGCCGCGGCCCAAGGATTGCCGGCGGGAATGATCTACGACGCCAATCAGGCGCTGTTGCGTGCCTGCCTAGAGGAAGCCCGGATCGAGGTGCTAACAGCCACCACGGTACGTGATGACCCCGCCGAATTGCTGGCGCTTCTGGCCGCTCATACCCGGCCACCTGCCAACGCCACCAACACCACCGGCGCAACTGAGGCCACCGACTCAACTGGGGACGCCGACTCAACTGGGGACGCCGACGCCGGGTCCCCGCCAGCATGCGATCTCATCATTTCCGTGGGCGGCATCAGCGCCGGTGCCTTTGAAGTGGTCAAACAGGCCCTGGGTACGGCAGCGGACGCTGCCGTGGAATTCGTCTCGGTGTCCATGCAGCCAGGGGGACCTCAGGCGGCGGGCACCTTCCGGGGCATCCCTTTCCTCGGCTTTCCCGGGAACCCTGTCAGCGCCTTCGTCTCATTTGAGATGTTCCTGCGCCCGGCCTTGACTGCTCTGTTGGGAGCGCCCGTGCCACGTCAACGGGTGGTGGCCGTCCTGGAACACGCTATGACCTCACCCTTAGGCAAGCACCAGGTCCGGCGCGGAATTTACTCTGGTCCTGAGTTTGAATCTGCCCCGTCAGTGCGTGAAGTAGGGGCAGAGTCCTCCCACCTGCTGGGGGCCCTGGCGCAAGCCAATGCCCTGATCCAGCTCCCAGCCGGAGCCACTGAATTACAGGCCGGCGCAAAAGTGGAAGTATGGCTCTTGTGACTAATTCAGATTCTCCTTCTCTCACCCATTTGCGCCAGGATGGCACGGCAGCCATGGTGGATGTCTCCGCCAAGGCCGTGACCACCCGCGAGGCCACCGCCACCGGAACCGTCACCACCACCGCAGAGGTCATGAAACTGCTCGGCTCCGGTGGACTGCCCAAGGGCGACGCCTTGGCCGTGGCACGGGTGGCTGGGATCATGGGCGCCAAAAAGACACCGGAGCTGGTGCCGCTGTGCCACCCGCTGCCCATCTCCAAGGTCACGGTGGACTTTGACCTCGGGGCCACCACCGTCACCATCTTTGCCACCGTGAAAACACGCGGCGTGACAGGGGTTGAGATGGAAGCCCTGACCGCCGTTTCAGTGGCTGCCTTGAGTGTTTATGACATGATCAAGGCCGTGGACAAGCATGCTGTTATCTCCGGTATCCAGGTCCTGGCCAAGAGTGGCGGCAAAAGCGGAGACTGGAGCGTCGAGCTCCCGGCCGCTCCCACTGTGCCCTCAGAAGGAGCCACGGCATGAGCGCCTGCGAGCCCGGCACCTCCTTGGGGAGCGCCGCCGTCGTCATTGCCTCCACCCGGGCGGCACTGGGCGTCTATGAGGATAAAACCGGCCCCATCATCACTGATTGGCTGCGCGAGCATGGCTTTGACACCCAGCCGCCCGTCATCGTCCCGGACGGTGCGCCCGTGGGGGCGGCGTTGCGGGCCGTGCTGAACCAGCATCCTGCTCTCATTATCACCAGCGGGGGAACGGGTCTGAGCCCCACCGACGAAACTCCGGAGATGACGTTGCCCCTGCTGGAGCGCCAGATTCCCGGGCTCATGGAGGCCATCCGTGCCGCCGGGCTGGCTAAAACCCCCATGGCAGCGCTGAGCCGCGGCCACGCCGGAACCGCCGGGAACACCGTGATTGTGAACCTGCCAGGTTCCCCGTCCGGTGTCATGGACGGGCTGGCCGTGCTGGATCCCATCATCATCCATCTTTGTGAGCAAGTAGGCGGACGCCATGGGCATTAATATCCAAACCATTTACGCAGGCCTCAGCGCCGAACCGATTTCCGTAGATGCCGCCATCGCCGCCGTTGAATCTGACACCGCCGGGGCCGTAGTGACCTTTAGCGGCGTGGTCCGCAACCACGACGGCGGCCGTCAGGTTGCGCGGCTAAGCTACAGCGCGCATCCACTCGCCCAGGGCGTACTGGAGAAAATTGTGGAATCCTTTTACGAGGGGACACAGGACCCCAGCGGACACCCCGTGCGGATGTGGGTGGCGCACCGCGTAGGCCCGCTGGAAATCGGAGAGCCAGCGCTGGTGTGCGCCGTGGCCTCCTCACACCGGCGCGAATCCTTTGAACTCTGCTCGGTGCTCGTGGAGAGAATCAAGGCCGAGGTACCTATCTGGAAGGAACAATTCTTCACCGACGGCACTGCCGAATGGGTGGGTGCAGGGGCGGTGCCGGACCTGGAACAGGGCTTCGCGGAAAACCAGTAGGCTTAAACCCATGAGTGAAATGCTGAAGGTGGCCGTACTCGGCGCCAAAGGACGAATGGGAACGGCTGCTGTTGGCGCCATTGACGCCGCCGCGGACATGGAGTTGGTTGCCGCGCTGGGCCGCAACGATTCGCTGGAGGGGCTCCTGGAACACGGCGCCCAGGTGGTGGTGGATTTGACGGTCCCTGATTCCACCGTGGCCAACGTGCGTTTCGCCGTCGAACATGGCATCCACGCCGTGGTGGGCACCACCGGCTGGGACACCGAGCGCGTGGCTGCACTGGAGTCACTGCTGGCACAGCACCCCGAAACCGGTGTTCTGATTGCCCCCAACTTTGCGCTGGGCTCCGTCCTGGCCACCCACTTCGCCGCGAAGGCCGCCAAGTACTTCGACTCAGTGGAAATCATTGAGTTGCACCACCCGCGCAAAGTTGATGCCCCCTCCGGTACGGCCCTGCGCACAGCACAACTCGTTGCCGCGGCCCGCCGTGAGGCCGGTGTGGCGCCCGCCCCCGACGCCACTGAAACCGAGCTCGACGGCGCACGCGGAGCCTGCGTGGACGGCGTCCCCGTGCACAGCGTCCGCCTGGCCGGGCTCGTGGCCCACCAGGAAGTGCTGTTCGGTAGCCACGGCGAGGGCCTGACCATCCGCCACGACTCCTACAACCACGAATCCTTCATGCCCGGGGTGCTACTGGGTGTGCGTACTGTGGGCGCCCGCCCCGGACTCACGGTGGGCCTTGACGGCTACCTTGACCTAGAAGGCTAGGACCGTGGCACAGGCCGCAAATTCCACCGCAAAGGCTGCAAAAGTGAAAATCACGAAGACTAAAATTTGGGTGGCGCTCATTGCGCTGCTACTGGTGTTCTACATGGTCATCATGTTGCAGCGGGCCGTGCTGCTGATGGGTGATCCTGATTGGATTGCGAAGCTGCTGGGCGTGGCCTACCTGGTCATCCCCTTTGTGGCTGCCTGGGCTCTGGTCAACGAGATTCTCTTCGGTGCGCGGACCGAGAAGATGGCCAGCATCCTCGAAGCCGAAGGCGGCCTGCCCGAAGACAATCTGCCACGCACCCCAGCTGGCCGGATCGTTCGCGAAGCTGCCGACGCCGAGTTTGAAAAGTACAAGCTCGAAGCCGAAGGAGCACCGGCGGACTGGCGTTCCTGGTTCCGGCTCTCCTGCGCGTACGATGCCGCCGGTGACCGTAAGCGTGCCCGCCAGTCAATGCGGGACGCCATCGCCTTGTTCAAAAAGGCCTGAACCGTGCCATTGGCATGCAACCCGCAGGATGGAACCGAGATTTCCTGGGACTCCGTGGGGGAGGGGCCGGCGCTGCTGCTGGTCCACGGCAGCGCCCTGAGCAGGGCGATCTGGCGCGGTTTCGGCTACACCAAGGCGTTCCGCGAGCAGTACCGCGTCATCACCATGGACCTGCGCGGGCACGGCCGCAGTGGCAAGCCCACGCGGCCCTCCGACTACGCCATGGCCACGCTCGTAGCCGATGCGCTGGCTGTCCTGGATGCTGCTGGTGTGCAGCAGGCACACTTTGGTGGCTACTCGGTGGGGGCCCGGCTTGGCTTTTCCCTGGCGGTGGCCGAGCCCGGCAGGTTGCTCTCACTGGCGTCGCTGGGTGGCACCTACCGGATCCAACCTGGAACCATCGGGGAACTTTTCTTTCCCGAGTATGACGCCGCTCTCAGGGAAGGCGGCATGCCCTCCTTTGTTGAGGGGTGGGAGGCCCGCATGGGCGGGACCCTGGATCCCCAGACCCGTGCCGCGTTCCTGGCGAACAACGGCGCCTCGCTGCGGGCTTATTTTGCGCAGACGGAGGCCGATCCCGCAATTCCCGACTCCGATATGGCAGCCATCACCGTCCCAGCCCTGCTCATGGCGGGCTCCAGGGACAGCGGCAGGGTGGCGGATTCCCAACGTGCCGCGGAGCTCATGCCCCATGCCCGTTTTGTGGAACTCCCCGGACGCAGCCACGGTTCCACGCTGGTGCCGCCGGGCCCGGTGTTGGCCCACTGGCTGCCTTTTCTGGAGTCCGTGTAGGCACCATATTCCTGTGCTGGGCCACAATCGGTCCACGGGACGGGCCTGGGTTGCAAGAAAACACCCAGTAGCAGGTAACGTTTTAGCCATGTCTGTCATTGAAAAATCCCTCCGCACCTTCGGTACCTTGATGCCCGCCATGGTCACCCCCTTCACCGCCGATGGGGAAGTGGACTACAAGGCCGCTGGCGAACTGGCCAACAAGCTGGTAGACGACGGCTGCGACGGCATCCTCGTCACCGGCACCACGGGTGAAACCTCCACTCTGACCGACGAGGAAAACCTGGGCATGTTTCAGGCTGTCATTGACGCCGTGGGCGGGCGCGCACGCGTCATCGCCGGCACCGGAACTAACGACACCCGCCACTCCATCAGCCTGTCCCAGCGCGCAGCCAAATTGGACATTGACGGTTTGCTGATCGTGACCCCGTATTACAACAAGCCCAGCCAGGCCGGCATCCAGGCCCACTTTGAGGCCATTGCCAACTCCACTGAGCTGCCCGTCATGCTCTATGACATTCCCGGCCGCGCAGGTGTCCCCATCAGCACGGAAACCATCATCAAGCTGGCAGATCACCCGCGCATCACCGCGCTGAAGGACGCCAAGGCTGATTTCAGTGAAACCACCCGGGTCATGGCCAACACGGACCTCGATGTGTACTCGGGCGACGACGGGCTGACGCTGCCGCTGATGGCCGCGGGCGCCGTCGGACTTGTCAGTGTGAGCGCCCACGTGGCCGCCCCCAAGTTCCGGGCGCTCATTGATGCCGCAGCGGCCGGCGATTTCGCCACGGCCCGCCGCATCCACTTTGAACTGGACCCCGTTATCCGGGCCGCCATGGGACATGTGCAGGGCGCCGTGGCCGTCAAACAAATTCTCAAGTGGCAGGGTGTCCTGTCCAACTCGGTTGTCCGGCTGCCCTTGGTGGAGCCGGGCGAGGCCGAGATCGCCATGATCAAAGCTGACCTTGCGGAAGCTGGAATGGAAGTCTAAATGACCCAAATGACCGAGCCCGGCCTGCGGACCCCGCCCCCACTGGCGGATGGCACGTTACGGATTGTTCCGCTCGGTGGGATCGGCGAAATTGGCCGTAACATGACGGTGTTTGAGATGAACTCCAAACTGCTCATTGTGGACTGCGGCGTGCTGTTCCCGGAGGAAGACCAGCCGGGCGTGGACGTGATCCTGCCTGACTTTTCCTATATTAAGGACCGTCTTGAGGACGTTGTCGGGGTGGTGCTCACGCACGGTCACGAGGACCATATTGGTGCCGTTCCGTACCTTTTACGCCTGCGCAATGACATCCCGCTGATCGGTTCGCAGCTGACGCTGGCGTTCGTTGAGGCAAAGCTCATGGAACACCGCATCAAGCCTTACACCCTCACCGTCAAAGAAGAGCAGGTGGAGACTTTCGGGCCGTTCCAGTGCGAATTCATTGCCGTGAACCACTCCATCCCTGACGCGCTGGCCGTGTTCATCCGCACCCAGGGCGGCTCCGTGCTGCACACCGGCGATTTCAAGATGGACCAGCTTCCCCTGGATGGGCGCATCACGGACCTGCGCCACTTTGCCCGTTTGGGTGAAGAGGGCGTGGACTTGTTCCTCGTGGACTCCACCAACGCTGACGTGCCCGGCTTCACCACGAGCGAGGCCGAGATTGGGCCCACCTTGGAAGCCCTGTTCGGCAAGGCTGACAAGCGGATCATTGTGGCCAGCTTCTCCTCGCATGTGCACCGCGTGCAGCAGGTTCTCAACGCCGCCATGTTGCATGGGCGCAAGGTGGCGTTTGTGGGCCGTTCCATGGTCCGCAACATGGCCATTGCGGAAAAGCTGGGCTACCTGCACGTCCCGGCGGAGGTCATTGTGGACCTGAAAAACGTGGACAGCCTCCCCGATAATGAGGTGGTTCTGATGTCCACAGGTTCGCAGGGCGAGCCCATGGCGGCCCTGTCCCGCATGGCGAACGGGGATCACAAAATTGTTGTTGGCAAGGGCGATACCGTCATCCTGGCTTCCTCCCTGATCCCCGGCAATGAGAACGCCGTGTTCCGGATCATCAACGGCCTGCTCAAACTCGGCGCCGACGTCATCCACAAGGGCACCGCCAAGGTGCACGTGTCCGGCCATGCCGCCGCCGGCGAGCTGCTGTACTGCTACAACATCCTGACGCCCAAAAACGTGATGCCAGTGCACGGTGAAACGCGGCACCTGATCGCCAACGCCAACATTGCCATCTCTTCCGGGGTCCCGGCGCAGAACGTCTTGCTCACCGAGGACGGCTCTGTCATTGACCTCAAGGACGGCACAGCCACCATTGTTGGCCAGGTGGAGTGCGGATTCGTCTACGTTGACGGTCACAGCGTTGGCGAGATCACCGACGCCGACCTCAAGGACCGCCGCGTTCTAGGAGATGAGGGGTTCATCTCCATCATCACCGTGGTGAACCGTGCCACCGGCAAGATTGTGAGCGGGCCGGACATTCACGCCCGCGGTGTTGCCGAGGACGATTCCGTCTTTGACGAGATCAAGCCCAAGATCGCTGCAGCACTGGAGGAAGCCGTCATGGCCAGCTCCGAGCACACCACACACCAACTCCAGCAGGTGGTGCGCCGCGTGATCGGCACCTGGGTCAACCGCAAACTGCGCCGGCGCCCCATGATCATCCCGGTGGTCCTGGAAGCCTAGCCTGCCCGGAACCGTTTTTCGCGCCCGCCCCCCGCAGATGCGCCCCGTCTACCGGGCGCATCTGCGGGGGGCGGGCGCGCTTTTTTTTCGCACAGGTATAGAAGCGCGACGGCGGCTACCTGGCAACCGCTGTGCCTGCCACCACGTCCGGTTTCGAGGGCTAAATCCGGATACTTGCAGGCTTTGGCAGGTACCGTTGGAGACATGGCGACTCGTTCCACACCCGCCCGTCAGTCTTCCGGTCAACAGGGCGGCGCGTCCCCGCGCGCCCCCAAGACCACCAAGATGCCGGTGCCCCGCAAGAAAACCTCCCCTGCTGAGCCGGAGGTGACCTCGGTGTGGCCTGTGCGCATCGTTGTCTCGCTCTGGCAAGGATTGGGCCACTTGGTGGGCGGCGCCATCCGGCGCATGGGCTCGGATAAAAGCCAGATGCCAGCAGAGGAGCGCCGCGACGGCGCCGGGCTGCTGTTTATTCTTCTAGCCATTGTGATCGCCACCTTCGAATGGTGGGGTCTGAGCGGCCCAGTTGCGGACGCTGTTCGCGGCGTGACGCAGGGCACCTTCGGCTGGTTTGCGGCCCTGCTGCCCCCCATGTTCCTCATTTTTGCCGTCCTGGTGTTCCGCCAGCCCGCCAACATGGCCACCAACAATCGGGTAGCGCTGGGCTTTGCCATCATGACCCTTGCCGGCTGTGCCCTGGCACATGTGCTGGCCGGTAACCCGGACATTTCCGGAGGCTTTGCCCCTCTCAGCGCGGCTGGTGGCATGGTGGGAGCGCTCAGCGGCAGCCTCGTGGCGAAGTTGGGTTCCATCACCGCCATCATTTTCTTCTCGCTCGTAGCGTTCGCCAGCGTCCTGGTCCTGACCAATACCCCCGTACGCCACATCCCGGCCCGCCTGCGCGGTGTGTATGAAAAGCTCATGGGTGCTGTTCCTGACGGGCAGCCGCTGGGAGACGGGCACGATCAAAGCTACTTGTACCAGCATGATGATCAGGCTCAGGCTAAGAAACCACGCAACCTGCGGGCCCGGCAAAAGGCTGCTCGCGAATCAGATCTGGAGCTCCTGGGTGAGGACCCCAGCGAGGGTGCGTTTGCTACGCCACTCATAGGCACCGACGAGGACGAAAGCCAGGCTCCGGCGTCGAACGAGCCGACCGTGCGCCCCGGGGTCCGCCGGCCCACTAGGGATCAACTCGCCGCGGATAAGATCAAGGCACGCCAAGGTCTGCCCACATCAACCGAAGTGTTTGACCTCCAGCGTGATGGCAGTGAGCCTGTCACAGAAGCCATTGGCATCGTGGCAGAGAACTCACCGCGAGCACCTCGCCTGGCAACATCCGGAGCCGCCGCCGTTGGTGGCTTGTATGACGTTGACGCGGCCGTGGCACGCAGTATTCCTGCCCCGCCCCTGGCCCCGCCAACCCCCATTCCTGCGCGTTCCGAGCAACTCCAACTTTCCGGAGATGTCACGTATACGTTGCCGGAATCCGACTTCCTGCCTGCGGGCCCTCCGGGCAAGGACGCTACGGAAGCCAATGACCTGGTGGTGGCGGCACTGACCAACACCTTGCAACAGTTCAATGTTGACGCGGCCGTGACAGGGTTCAGCCGCGGTCCCACCGTGACACGCTATGAGATTGAGCTGGCGCCCGGCACCAAGGTTGAAAAGGTGACGGCGCTGAGCAAGAACATCTCCTATGCCGTGGCGTCCTCGGATGTCCGCATCCTGAGCCCCATCCCGGGCAAGAGCGCCATTGGTATTGAGATACCCAACGCGGATAAGGAAATTGTGGTCCTCGGTGACGTGCTGCGCTCAGCCAACGCGCGCCGCACCGAACACCCCATGGTCATGGGTGTGGGCAAGGACGTTGAGGGTGGCTTTGTGGTTGCCAACCTGGCTAAGATGCCCCACCTTCTCGTGGCTGGTGCCACGGGCGCCGGAAAGTCCTCCTTTGTGAACTCCATGATTGTCTCCATCCTGATGCGGGCCACCCCGGATGAAGTGCGCATGGTCATGGTGGATCCCAAGCGTGTGGAACTAACAGCCTACGAAGGCGTCCCACACCTCATCACCCCCATCATCACCAACCCGAAAAAGGCCGCAGAGGCGCTGCAGTGGGTTGTGCGTGAAATGGACCAGCGCTATGACGATCTGGCCAATTACGGCTTTAAACACATTGATGAATTCAACAAGGCTGTCAAAGCCGGAAACGTGCACCCGCCAGAAGGTTCCAAGCGTGTGGTCAAGCCCTACCCGTACCTGTTGGTGATTGTGGATGAGCTGGCGGACCTGATGATGGTTGCCCCGCGTGACGTGGAAGATTCCATTGTGCGGATCACCCAGCTGGCCCGTGCGGCTGGCATCCACCTGGTCCTGGCCACGCAGCGGCCCTCCGTGGACGTGGTCACAGGTCTGATCAAGGCCAATGTGCCCTCCCGCATGGCCTTTGCCACCTCTTCCGTGACGGATTCCCGGGTGGTCCTGGACCAGCCAGGCGCCGAGAAGCTGCTGGGACAAGGTGACGCGCTGTTCTTGCCCATGGGTAAGTCAAAGCCAGTCCGTGTCCAGGGAGCTTGGGTCACCGAAGCTGAAATCAAGGCTGTTGTTGACCACGTCAAGGGCCAGCTGAAGGCCACCTACCGTGACGATGTTGCCGTTGAGGCCCCCAAGAAGGTCATCGAGGATGACATTGGGGATGACATGGACCTGCTGATGCAGGCCACCGAACTTGTGGTCACCACCCAGTTCGGCTCCACCTCCATGCTTCAGCGCAAGCTGCGGGTGGGCTTCGCCAAGGCCGGCCGGCTCATGGACTTGCTTGAATCCCGCGGTGTGGTGGGACCCTCCGAAGGCTCCAAGGCCCGTGACGTACTGGTCAAACCGGATGACCTCGCCGAGACTCTCGCAGCCATCCGTGGGGATGAGAGCGCGCCAGGAGTTCCCGCAGCGGTGAGCTCCGAGGTGGATCCAATGATGGCTGCGCTGGCCGAAAATGCCAATGCCAACCATGCTCACGCGAATCCTTCCTGGGGAGGGGACCTGGTGGCTGATGATTTGGCAAACCGCCCCCAAACCGTGGAATACAACGATGGCGACGATGAAGACGGTGGCGAGGACGCATGGTCTTTGACAGGTCGTTAGCAGGCGCTGCAAAGACGGATGCAAGTTTCGCGGGGACGGATGCAGCCAGTTCCCAGTTTGCCGATAGCCTTATAGCGTGAGTGAAACGGTGGCGCCGCGCCCTTCGAACTGGAATCTTCCCAATGCCTTGACGCTTTTGCGCATTGTGATGGTGCCCTTCTTTATCTGGGCCTTCGTGGCCGATGGTGGTGCATACGGGCCCCTGCGCTGGTTGGCGGTGGTGCTGTTTGTGGTGGCCATTTACACTGACAAGCTCGACGGCGACATTGCCCGGGCGCGCGGGCTCATCACCAGCTTCGGTAAGATCGCGGATCCCATTGCGGATAAATTGCTGATTGGCTCAGCGCTGATCATGCTTTCCGCCACGTGCGAGCTGTGGTGGTGGGTGACCATTTTGATGCTGGTGCGTGAAGTAGGCATCACCTTGTTACGTTTCGTGGTGATTCGTTACGGCGTCATGGCGGCCTCCAAGGGTGGCAAACTCAAGACAGTCATGCAGACAGTGGCCATCTTCGTCTTCCTATTGCCGCTCACCCCGGCCAATGACTGGTTGGGAATTCTGGCACTGGTGGTGATGCTGGCAGCATTGGCTGTCACCTTGGTCACTGGCGCGGACTACCTGATTAAGGCCGGGCAGCTGGTCCGCTCTGGCCGCGGCGGCAACGGAAAAACAAGCAACACGGCACAAGGCTAAGGCGCTCTGTGACGGAGCAGGCTCTTCACTTTGGCCGCGTAGATCTTGCCCTGCTGGTGACCAGGGCTGTGGCAAAGAAATTGACGGTGGGCACGGCCGAGTCCTTGACCGCAGGCATGGTGGCGGCGGTTCTGGCTCAAGTTCCGGGCGCATCCGCCGTGCTGCAGGGCGGGGTCATCGCCTATCAAAACAAGGTCAAGGAGAAGCTGCTGGGGGTTTCCCCTGTGCTTCTTACCCGCAATGGGGCCGTTGACCCCCACGTAGCGTCAGAGATGGCCTTAGGTGCTTGCGCCGCTGTGGGGGCGCGGGTGGGCATTTCCACTACGGGTGTGGCCGGACCGGAACCTCACCAGGGCAAGCCAGTGGGGCAGGTCTTCGTTGGGGTGGCGCTTGACGGAGTGGCCCGGGCACGTGAATTTCACTTTGTTGGAGACCGTGAGTCCATCAGGAACCAGGCCACCGAGGCCGCCCTCATGATGCTCCTTGAGAGCATTGAAGAGTCTCGGGAACAAAACTTGTGACCAGATAGTTAGTCATGATGAAGCCCAAATGCTCTCCTTCCCTCTAGGATGGGAACACCAAGGCGACAAAGCGGCTCACGGTGAAAGCTTTCACTGGGGACCGCACCCTTAAATTGTAGTGATTGATCTAGGAGTTAGGCGATACCGATGGTGAAACAACCCGTATCCGTAAACGGCGTCGTGCGCTGGCGGGATGTGGGTTTGGCGGACGCAAAACCACATCAGCAGAAGGAGCGCAAAATGGTGGTATTACGCCACGAAATTGGCGATGTTCTTCGTGATGTACGTCAACGTCAAGGCCGCACGCTCCGCGAAGTCTCACACAACGCACGTGTTTCTCTGGGCTACCTCAGCGAAGTGGAGCGCGGACAGAAGGAAGCATCTTCTGAACTGCTTTCCTCCATTTGCTCAGCCCTTGAGGTCCCTTTGTCGCTCATGCTGCGTGAAGTGAGTGACCGTTTGGCCATTGCCGAAGGCGTGGCCGTCCCTGACACTGTTCCCCAGGAATTTGCTGCACGCTATGGACGCGACTTGAACGAGGAACTCTCAGACGAGCTCAATAAGGGCTTGATGTCCGGCGCCTTTTAGCGCTTGTTGTCCACAGTGGGCAGGCGTGCAAGAAACCGGTCTTACCAAAAGGTAAGGCCGGTTTCTTGTTCCTCAGCTGCAGTTCCCCTAAGCGGCTCTTTGAGAACAGTTTTTAGAAGTCTGGGCGCTGTGGCTGGGCTCGCCCTTGCGGATGTGTCTGTGCTCAGCGGGTGTTTAGTAGCAGCTCAACGGCCGTATTCGGCATTGAGTTTAGCCACTAGCCGGGCTAGATCGGCAAGTTCGCGTTCGTCCCACCCGGCAAGCTGCTCATGAAATGCGCGTTGCCGGCCGGCATGCACCGAACGCATCTTCTCCAGCCCGGCCGGAGTCAACTCGATGAGTTGCGCGCGGCCATCCAGGGGATCGGATTCCTTGGCCACAAGCCCAATCGAGACAAGAAAAGCAATCTGGCGGCTGACGGAGGGTTTGCCCACTCCAATGCGTTTGGCGAGCTCCGTTAGTCGCATGCCGCCTTGATGATGCAGTACGGAGAGCAGGCCGTAGGCCGCGGGCTCCAGATCTGGATGCACGCTACGGGTGAGCTGGTGGTTGATGGCCCTGGCCCTGCGCCAGAGCAGGCTCAGCTGGGCGTCAAGGAGCTCAACGGCAGCGAGCTTTTCGTCGCTTACCTCAATGCCGTGCTCGGCAGGACTTGTCATAGCTCAAGTCTAAGTGAGCCTGTGGCAAATAGCGGTCCTTCAGCTGATAAGGACATGCGAGAATAGGGGGCGTGAGAGTTAGTGAATTTTGGCGATTGATGGATGATGAATTCAGCCCCTCCTATTCCAGGGTGCTTGCCCAGGATCTGGTCTTGGCTGGTGTGGGTGGAAACACCGCAAGCGCCGCGTTGCGTGCCGGGTATGATCCCAAGGACATCTGGCAGGAGGTCTGCAAGGTCCAGGATGTTCCGCGCTCACGGTGGCTCGGTCGGGACATTGCACCCAAAGATTAGCTGTTGCGGCCCGGAAAAGATGCCGCATTGAGTTACCCAAGTTCAACGACACGCCAAAAACATCGAATATCTATTCGAACAGCCGTATACTAAATGAGTAATGGCCCGTGGAGGAAGCAAATTAAGTTCTCCACAATTTTGACTCTGGTGCACCATGACGGCAGACAATGTCAGTGCCTTGAACTAGCGTTTTAGGTGTGGAGCAGATTCGCTAGCTCCGCAACCTTCACAGGAGGCCGGGAAACCGGCAGAGAAGTACAAGTGTCCAGCAGTTCGCCAGGCACTGACCGCATCAACCACTGACCGTGGACCTCGCTCACAGCGCGGTCCAGGGGGCCGGAAACGGCGCAAAGGAAAGACCGAGGTGAATCATGGCCGCTCCCGCAGACCGTGACAAAGCGCTGGCAGCAGCATTGGCCCAAATTGATAAGCAATTTGGCAAGGGTTCTGTCATGCGCTTGGGTGATGATGTCCGTGCACCCATTGAAGTGATCCCCACCGGGTCCATTGCCTTGGATGTGGCCCTGGGTATAGGCGGGCTGCCCCGCGGACGAGTCGTCGAGATTTATGGTCCGGAATCTTCCGGTAAGACCACCCTGGCACTGCATGCTGTTGCCAGCGCACAGAAACTTGGCGGCCTTGCAGCGTTCATTGACGCCGAGCACGCCCTTGATCCTGATTATGCCGCCAAGCTAGGTGTGGACACTGATGCTTTGCTTGTCTCTCAGCCGGATACCGGTGAGCAGGCGCTGGAGATCATGGACATGTTGATTGGTTCTGGTTCCTTGGACGTCATTGTCATTGACTCCGTTGCCGCGTTGGTACCCCGCGCCGAAATTGAAGGCGATATGGGAGATAGTCACGTGGGCCTGCAGGCCCGTTTGATGAGCCAGGCCCTGCGTAAGATCACAGGTCGCCTGAGCCAGACCAAGACCACAGCCATTTTCATCAACCAGTTGCGTGAAAAGATCGGTGTCTTCTTCGGCAGCCCTGAGACCACTACCGGTGGTAAGGCGCTGAAATTCTACGCCTCCATCCGCATCGATGTTCGCCGCATCCAAACTTTGAAGGAAGGCGCGGACGCCGTCGGTAACCGCACCAAGGCAAAAGTGGTGAAGAACAAGATGGCACCGCCCTTCAAGATCGCCGAATTTGACATCATCTATGGTGTCGGTATTTCACGTGAAGGCGGCATCATTGACATGGGTGTTGAGCACGGCATCATCCGCAAGTCGGGTTCCTGGTACACCTATGACGGCGATCAGCTGGGACAGGGCATGGAGAACTCCCGTCGGTTCCTCAAAGACAACCCCGAGCTTGCCGATGAGCTGGAGCGGTTGATCAAGGCCAAGCTGGGAGTGGGTGTTACTGCGGAAACCGAGGTTGAGGCTGCGCCCAAGCTCAAGGCAGTGGACGGCTTCTAGGCTCACCCATGAACACCGCACGTCGCGGGCCAGAACTGGTAGCTGACGCCAACCCGGCGTCGGCTGCCAGATCCATTGTGCTGCGCCAACTCACGCACTCGCCCAAAAGCCGTTTCCAGCTCAGTCAAAAGCTGGCCGAACGCGACATTCCCCAAGATGTAGCGGATGCTGTGCTTGACCGCTTCGAAGCCGTCAAGCTCATTGATGATGGAGAGTTTGCCCAGGAATGGGTGCGCACCCGGTCCCTGTATAAATCGCTGGCACGGGGTGCGTTGCGCCGAGAACTGGCCGAGAAGGGCATCGATGAGCATCTTGCCGAGACCGCTCTTGAACAAATTGACGATGCCACAGAACGTGACCAGGCGCGCGAACTGGTGCGCAAGAAGCTCCGCCCGTCCAACAATCTGGAGGATCGGGCTGAGCGTGATAAATACACAAGGCGATGGGTGGCCATGCTTGCCAGAAAAGGATTTAACCCTTCCCTGGCCTATCAAATTGTGGCTGAAGTCATTGACGAAAGCCTCACGGAGGGCTGACTCAAAGCTGCGCTTGCATTCATAGTTGAGCCGGTACCCGCTATGCTGGCGGCATATGCGTAATCACAATCCAACCCTGCGCCAAATCCTTGCCGTTGCTTTGACGGGAGGGCTATTGCTCGTCACCGGCGTCACAGCCGGACCTGCGCTGGGACAAGAGGGGCCGCCGTCGGGCTTCCCCAGCTGGGAGGATGTGCAAGCTGCCAAGGGCAACGAGGCCGCCACCGCGGCCGAGGTGTCCAAGATCGGAGGGTTGCTGGACTCGTTGGAAAATGAGGCAACAAGCCTCAGTGAATCCGCCGTTGGTGCTGGTGCCACGTTGGCCCTGACCCAACGCAAACTAAATGCCGCTGTTGCCGAGGTTGATGTTCTCAACGCTCAGGCTAACCGTGCTTCCGTGGACGCCGCTAAATACAAGAAGGACGCGGTGGCTGTTGCCGTGCAAAGCTACAAAAACGGTGGCACCGGCTTGGGACTCTTTGCCAGCGTGGCAGCGCTGGAATCGCCGGAGAGCCTAAACGGCGTTGAATTAATGCAGCAGGTGGGGGAGAAGGCAGCTCGGAAGCAAACCAAGGCCTTAGAGTCACAAGCTGCAGCAACGGCGCTGGAGAAGACTCGTAAGGCCGCGCAGGAAGTACAAGCTCTTTTAACCACTGAGGCCCGGGCTGCCAGTGACGCCGCCGTGGCCGCACACTCCGCCGTGGTTACACAACTCAATGCCAAAGAAGAGCAAAGCGCCACACTCACGGCCCAGTTGGCTTCCTTGAATAACACCACGGTCGCCAAAGAAGCCCAATACCGGCAAGGGCAGGAAGCCCAAGCTGCGTACTATCAGGCCCAAGAAGCCAAGCGCCAAGCTGCCGAGACCGCTGAAGCCCTGCGGCGGGCAGAAGCCGAACGTGAGGCGGCACGGCACCCGCACAAGCCCTCACGTCCTCAAGTTGTGCCCAATCCCGTGGTGCCACCCGCCAATCCCGCACCTGGACCCGCCAAGCCTGCCCCCAAGCCCGTGCCCGCCAACCCTGTACCTAACCCCGTCCCTGCCAAGCCTGTGCCAGGAGGTGGCTATATTCCCGTTGAGGTGCTGCTGCCCAATATTCCGGGCGGTGCTGTCAATGACCCTGCCGGTGCCAAAGCCTATGCTTCCTCCCGTATGGGCGGTTTTGGGTGGGCGCAGAGCGAATTCAACTGCCTGAACCTGTTATGGGAACGCGAATCCAATTGGCGCACCAACGCCACCAACCCCTACAGCGGGGCGTATGGAATTGCTCAAGCGTTGCCGCCAGGAAAATATGCTGCGGCAGGATCGGACTGGCTCAGCAATTACCGTACCCAGATTGAATGGGGCTTGGGCTACATTAAAAATCGCTACGGCTCACCGTGCGGGGCCTGGAACCATTCCCAAAGCGTCGGCTGGTACTAACCGAGCACGTGCCGGGTTCCGCCGGTTTAGCTCTTCTATGGCCGTTGGACTTAAGCTTGGTGGGTGAGCCTGATCCTAGAGAGCGTTGATTCGTCCGCCAGCCCAGCTAAGCACCCCCGCACCTACCAGGTGCGAACCTATGGCTGCCAAATGAACGTCCATGACTCCGAGCGCATGGCCGGACTTTTAGAGACTGCTGGGATGGTGGCGCTTGAGGAAGCCGGCCCCGCACGTGTGGTGGACAGCAACGGGGAGCCTGTGCCCGATGTGGTGGTTTTTAACACCTGCGCCGTGCGTGAGAACGCCGACAACAAGCTCTACGGCAACTTGGGCATGTTAGCCCACATCAAAGAATCCAACCCTGGCATGCAGATTGCTGTGGGCGGCTGCTTGGCGCAAAAGGACCGCGAAACCATTCAAAAGCGGGCACCTTGGGTTGACGTGGTTTTCGGCACTCACAATGTTGGTGCCTTGCCGGTCTTGCTTGAGCGGGCCAGGCACAATGCGGACGCCGAGATGGAAATCCTGGAATCCTTGGAAGTCTTCCCTTCCAGCCTGCCCACCAAGCGCGATTCGGTCTACTCCGGCTGGGTCTCCATCTCGGTAGGCTGCAATAACACCTGCACTTTCTGTATTGTGCCCTCCCTGCGCGGTAAGGAACGTGACCGTCGCCCCGGTGAAATTTTGGCTGAAATTCAGGCGCTGGTGGACGACGGTGTCATCGAAATTACGCTGCTGGGCCAAAACGTAAACTCCTACGGCGTGGAATTCGGTGACCGCCTGGCCTTCGGCAAACTGCTGCGTGCTTGCGGCGAGATCAAGGGCTTGGAACGCCTGCGCTTCACCAGTCCGCACCCGGCCGCGTTCACCGACGACGTCATCGACGCCATGGCCGCCACCCCCAACGTCATGCCGCAGTTGCATATGCCGTTGCAGTCCGGATCGGACAAAGTCCTCAAGGACATGCGCCGCTCCTACCGTTCGGCCAGGTTCTTGGGCATCCTGGATAAGGTGCGCCAGCAAATCCCGAACGCATCATTCTCCACGGATATCATCGTCGGCTTCCCCGGTGAGACCGAGGAGGACTTCCAAGCAACCCTCGACGTCGTTGAGAAGTCACGCTTTGCCACCGCCTTCACCTACCAATACTCCAAGCGTCCCGGCACCCCGGCCGCGGACCTACCTGATCAGCTGTCCAAGGAAGTGGTTCAGGAGCGATTCTTGCGTCTGACCGCCCTCCAGGACCGGATTGCTGCCGAGGAAAATGCCAAGCAGGTGGGGCGCAAGGTTGAGGTCATGGTGACCGCAGCATCGGGACGTAAAGCCGCCGAGACTAATCGCCTCTCAGGACGCGCCCAAGACCAACGGCTGGTTCACTTCAGTGTGCCGGAAGGTGCCACCGCTCCACGGCCCGGTGACCTCGTGACGGTCACCATTACCGGGGCCGCAGCCTTCCACTTGGTAGCTGATCCCGCCACTGCAACGGATTATCATCTACGCCGTTCGCGCGCCGGTGACGCTTGGGATCTGGCTCAGGCCGAGTCCTGTGGCGTGCCCACGGCTGGCGGCTCGGCTTCCTCATCGGTGAAGGGCGTGCGGCCCAAGGTGAGCTTGGGCATGCCGTCGCTGCCGGTCCGGACAGCGTGAGCCTTTCGCCTCAAGCCCGGATGGCTGCCCAGAGAGCTGAGCTCCCGCTGGTGGCCATTGTTGGCCCTACCGGTTCGGGTAAGTCTGAGCTGGCACTGACGCTGGCTGAGCGCTTTGACGGGGAGGCTATCAATGCCGACTCCATGCAGTTCTACCGGGGCATGGATATTGGCACGGCCAAACTGCCGCTGGCGCAACGGCGCGGCATTGCGCACCACCTGATGGATTTCCTTTCCGTTCGTGAAGACACCACCGTGGCCGCGTTTCAGAGCATGGCCAGGGAAGCCATTGCGGAGATCCGTTCCCGCGGCAAGCTACCCATCCTCGTAGGCGGATCAGGGTTATACAACAGGGCAGCCCTTGACGTCTTGGAGTTTCCCGGGACGGACCCTGACATCAGGGCAATGCTTGAACACGAGTTGGAGAGAGACGGCTTAGCGGTGCTCGTGGCTCGGCTACAAGAGGTGGACCCCGTCTCCGCAGCTCGCATCAATGATGCCAAGCGCGTAGTCCGGGCCCTTGAGGTACATGCGTTGACAGGACGTGCCTTCAGTTCCTTCATGCCGGAACGTGAGTATGTCAGCCCCACCCTGCAGATTGGTTTGAACGGTGACCGTGCCGAGCTCCATGCTCGGCTTGCCCGACGAGTCCACGGCATGGTGGACGCCGGCCTAATCGATGAGGTGAGAGCACTCATCCCCGAAGGCCTGCGGGAGGGCCGGACCGCGCACAAGGCGCTTGGCTACCAACAGTTCCTGCGAGTCTTGGACGGCAGCTCCACAGTGGCCCAAGCCAGCGAAGAAACCATTGTGGCCACCCGGCAGTTTGCCCGGCGCCAACTCACATGGTTCCGTGCAGACCCCCGAGTGAACTGGCTTGACTGGTCCCAGCCGGATCTTGGCGAGGCCGCAGCGGCACTGCTGAAGGCGGATTTTCCGGAAGTCTAAGACTTGCGCCAGGGTCCGGGTGGCTCGTGGCACTTCGTTGCGGGTTGCGGGTTGCGGGTTGCGGGTTGACGGTGACGGGGCTGGGAATGTGGGCTGTGGATAACGTGGTGGCGTGTAAGGCCCATGCACGGTATTTTGGAAGTAAGCCAGCCGCAACGACTTCAACGGGGAAGCCGCTGCTTCGCAGCAGACTTGGGGGCAGGCAATGCGCCACACCAGAGCTGAACAGTTCCACAGGCCAAAGGCTGCTCTACTGCTGTTAGTAGTGGCTATCTTGGGTATCTCTGGTTGTTCCTCCTTGCCGCAGGAAGTTGTAGAGGCTCCAACAAGTGCGGTTCCGGTTGCCAGTAATACAGCGGAGATGACGACGCAAGCTCTTGCCACCACTGCTGCTGCTTATAAGCCGGCTACGGAGACAGGGCCAGCCGAGAATGTTCCGGTGCCTGTCTTGCCTGAGAAGGCCAAGGAATTCAGTAAAGAAGGACTGATTGCCTTCACTGAATACTGGTATCAAACCCTGGGTTATGCCTTTGAAACCGGAGATCCTGACCCCATGATGGCCATTACTGGAGCGGCTTGCCCCTCTTGTGAAGCGATGAAAGTGGCAGTAGTGCCGTGGCACTCTGAGGGTCGGTGGATCATGGGTGGGCAGATGATGGTCTTGTCCGCCACAACATCCTTTGTTCCCCTCGAAGACGGCACCTATCAGGTTACTGCCTTGGTAAGACAGCAGCATTTGAAGTTCTACCGCGGTGACGGGACTCTTGCTGATGATCGAGGGCAGAAGCCTTCGGTGGGCGACTCGCTAGGTGCGGTTTACGATGCTGGCCGATGGAAGGCTCTTGACATCCAACGGCTGAAAGGTTGATAGGTCTCATGAACGGGTTTAAGCTGCTAGCGCGAAGCATGCTTGCGCTTGCAGTAACAGTGGCCTTTCTATTGGTAGGCAACCACCAAGCTCTTGCTGATAGCGCAGATCCCTTTCTTCCCGAATGGAATAATACTGGTGTTGATACAGGCGGGACGGTGGAAATTCCTGGGTCGGGTGGTGATCAAAGAGAAGTTCCTTCTTCCCAACCGAAGAGTGGTGTCGTCTTCGAGGCGCGACTCGCCTGTGCTGACGGAGACATTGTCATCTTCCCAGAATGTGCGGTAGTCATGCCGGAGTGCGCTGCGGGTGCAGGGAGCAAGGATGGTAAAGCTGGGACAGCCATTTACTGGTATTTTTCTGATACAAGAATCACGCCAGCCGTTTGGGTATTCCACTCGGGGCCGGTGTGTGTCTTTGGAGAAAAACCGCGTGACTTATTGGCGGAAATTGCTGGGCTGATAGCGCACGAGTTTCAGCGTACTCCCGTCGCCGCTGCAGAATTTGGCAGCCAGCCGGGGCCTCACACACTTCGGGGTAAGGAGACCAATGTCTGGGCCGAAGCTAAAACTCAAACGTTCAACCTGACCCTGCTTGGCCAAAAGGTGGTCATCACTGCCACTCCGGCCGCCTATACCTGGAGCTACGGGGACGGTACCATCTGGGGTCCTACTCCAATCCACGGTGCACCGCTGCACACGGATCGCATTGGCGAGCAAACGCAAACCAGCCATGTCTACACCGAAACGGGCCGCCTGGCCATCAACCTGACCACTCACTTCAACGGCAGCTATAGTGTCAACGGCGGCCCAGACCTGCCCATCCCCGGCCAAGGAAGTATCCCCTCATCGGCACTGCCCCTGACGGTTTGGCGTGCCGAAACCCATCTCTACGCTGACGACTGCTTCGTGAACCCACATGGAGTCGGCTGTTGACCGATGTTCCGGCGCCGTGCCCAAGGTGCTTTAGTCTTGACTCATGACGGCTACCATCACCTCCCTGACAGGCATGCGCTTTGCAAAAGGCCACGGCACCGGTAATGACTTTGTGCTTATTGCTGATCCTGGTGGCATGCGCGAATTGGCGTCCGAGCAAATTGCCGCGTTGTGCGATCGGCGCCGGGGGATCGGCGGTGACGGACTGATTCGAGCCGTCCGCTCCCGGAACATCGCCGACGGAACAGCCATCCTGGAGGAAAATCCTGCAGCAGAATGGTTCATGGATTACTACAACGCTGACGGTTCGCTCTCTGAAATGTGTGGCAATGGTGTGCGAGTGTTTGTCCACTTCCTCGTGACTCAAGGTCTCGTGGCATTGGAGGCAGGGGAGAAACTGGCCATCGGAACGCGCGGTGGCATCAAATACGTTGCCCGATTAGGTGAGGGTTACCAGGTGGACATGGGGCCGTGGGGTTTTATCTTCCCGGAGGAGTCGGGACAAGGCAGTGATTCGCTGGTGGAGGCATCGGGGCTTGAAGTGGCACGGCCCGCGCTATCCATCACGCTTGGAAACCCGCACACCGTGGTGGCTCTAGCGGATCTGGCCGAGTTGGCAACCGTGAACCTCACCCTTACACCCGTTGTGACTCCGCTGCCCCTGCACGGGACAAATGTTGAATTTGCCGTACCTGCCGAGCCGCTCGTGAAAGACGACGTCGGCCACATTAGTATGCGTGTCCACGAACGTGGCGTGGGGGAGACGCTCTCCTGTGGGACCGGAGCCTGTGCCGCAGCTGCAGCCACCCGTTTCTGGGCTGGCTCTGGGACCCCGGACTTGTGGGCCGTTGCCTTACCCGGTGGTGTACTGGGTGTGCGTTTCCAGCCCGGGCCGGACGGGCGCGAACATGTCCACCTCAGTGGACCCGCCGTGATGGTGGCCGAAGGTGTTCTGGCCTAGGGGTTGGTGCGTGTAACGCGCAGAATCCTAAACGCCTTGTTGGTGGAATCGCGGGAAACAACAAATCCCGCCTCCGGGAATTGCTCCTTAAGTTCGCCAGCAAGCCAGCGCTGGAGCGAGTCTGAGCCCAAGTTTTTTTGTACCACCAAATACGCTTTTCCGTTGTGGGCCAAGCGTGGCAGCCACATGAGCAGGATCGAATGAAGTTCTGATTTGCCGACCCTGATAGGCGGGTTTGACCAGATGGTGTTGAAGCGCACCTCTGGATCCACGGCGTCTGGGGTTGAAGCTTTGACGTTCTCCAAACCCAAGGCCTTGGCGTTGTCTTGGGTGAGCTCAATGGAACGAACATTGACATCTACTGCGTACACAGTGGTTGCCGGTGAGCGAAGGGCCAAAGTCAGCGCAATGGGCCCCCAACCGCAGCCGATGTCCAACAAATTGCCCTCGGCTGCAGGCGGCGGGGCCTCGTTGAGAAGGATCGTGGTGCCTTTATCTACACCGTCGGGGCTAAAGATGCCCCCAGCGGTGTGCAGTTGGCGCACCTCGCCGGCCAAAGTGACGCTGAGCGGACGGCGTTTCATTGGCGTTGACGGTTCTGAACTGAAATAGTGATCTGCACCCTGAGTACCCATAGTCATGCCAGATTAGTGCCGAATCCGTCCATTGTGTATCTAGGCACGCCTAAGGCATCCGCGGATACAGTGTGGGTTTATCCACATAGGAGGGCAGCAGAAGGTGTCAGTGTCGGTGTGGCGGACTACGATTGTAGAAAAGCGCCTATAAGGAGAATATGTCCAACGCATCTGCAAACAACGGTTCCGACGGCAACGAGCTGCCCAACGAAGGGCACAACGCGGCAACGTCGGAGAGCCACGGCACAGGAGAGAACGCCCTGTCAGCCGCTGAGATCGAAGTGGTGATTGACCGCATTTTGGCCAAAGACGCGGCCGCAAGCCGTGCTGTGCGTGCCGAGGATGAACTTGAGGGGCAGGATCCTTTCTCTGCTGCGCCGTCAACCCGGCCCCTGAGCGGCCGTGCCCAAGCCGTCTCCACCCTGAATTTTCAGCACAGTAGCTCTGACGGTGATCAAAGTGCGCTGGCAGACCGTAATGCCCTGCGCCGGAAGGCCAGCCTCTCCACCGAACTCGAAGATGTTAGCGAGGTTGAATACCGGCAGCTGCGGCTTGAGCGGGTTGTGCTCGCTGGGCTCTGGTCTTCAGGGACCATGGCGGACGCCGAGAATTCCCTGAAGGAACTGGCCGCGTTGGCCGAAACTGCCGGCTCGGAAGTCCTGGACGGCTTGGTCCAACGCAGGGCCAAACCGGATCCAGCAACATATCTGGGCCAGGGTAAGGCTCAGGAACTCAAGGAGATCGTGCACGCAACGGGAGCAGACACGGTCATCATCGATGGTGACCTTGCTCCCTCACAGCGCCGTACCTTGGAAGAAGTTGTCCACGTCAAAGTCATTGACCGCACAGCACTGATCCTGGATATTTTTGCCCAGCACGCGCAATCGCGGGAAGGTCGGGCCCAGGTTGAGCTGGCACAGATGGAGTACCTGTTGCCGCGCCTGCGCGGTTGGGGCGATTCCATGTCTCGCCAGGCGGGCGGCCGGGTGGGAACTGCCGGAGGCGGTATTGGTTCACGTGGTCCCGGTGAAACAAAGATGGAACTGGATCGACGCAAGATCCGCAACCGCATGGCCAAGTTGCGCCGTGAAATTGCTGCGATGGCGCCGGCTCGGGAAACCAAACGTGCCAACCGCAAGCGCAACAGTGTGCCCTCCGTGGCCATTGCTGGGTACACCAATGCGGGCAAATCCTCCCTGCTGAACCGTTTGACGGACGCCGGTGTGCTGGTAGAAAACGCCTTGTTTGCAACCCTTGATCCCACGGTCAGGAAAACCGAGACCTCAGAAGGTTTGGGGTACACCTTGGTGGACACGGTAGGTTTTGTGCGCGCCTTGCCCACCCAGCTGGTGGAAGCTTTCCGCTCTACGTTGGAAGAAGTGGCTGACGCCGATCTGATCCTGCATATTGTGGATGCCTCGCACCCTGACCCGGAAGGACAAATTTCTGCCGTACGTTCGGTCTTTGCCGAGGTAGGCGCGCTGCAAATACCTGAAATCATCGTCTTGAACAAGGTGGACATCGCCGATCCCTTTGTGGTCGAGCGGCTCATCCAGCGTGAATCCCGCACCGTGGTGGTCTCAGCCCGTACTGGCCAGGGCATGGATGAACTGCTCCAAGCCATCGAAGAAGGTATTCCGCACCCCAGCGTCTTAGTAACCTTGTTGATCCCCTATGACCGTGGTGATGTACTCAATAAGCTCCATCGCAGCGATGCAGAGATCATCAGCTTGGAACACGGAGAGCATGGCACTTTGGCCCACGCCCGTGTCAGGGAAGACTTGGCAGCTGAGGTTGAGCCGTTTGTCCAGCATGCCTGAAAGTGAACTTTCGCAGCAGGCTCTGGAATTACTGGATCGTGCCGTTGCTGCCATGGGCGGACAGCGCCGTGATGGGCAGCATGAAATGGTCCGCCGGGTAGTTGCTGCCTTGGAGAGCGGGGACCACCTTTTGGTTCAGGCGGGCACAGGCACCGGAAAGTCCCTGGCCTACCTGATTCCGCTGATAGTCAATGCGCTCACCAGCGAGAAGCCAGCCGTCATTGCAACAGCCACTCTGGCCCTTCAAGCACAGATTGTGGGCCGTGACGTGCCCCGGCTGCTCGCTGCTTTGGCGCCAGTATTGCCGCGCCCCATTGACGTGGCTCTCGTAAAAGGCCGCAGCAATTATGTATGCAAGCAAAAGCTGGCTGGAGGCTTCCCCACAGAAGATACGGGGGAAGGCGCCCTGTTCAGCCTGGGGGAGGACACCAGTGTGGCGCACCTGCCCGGTGCTACTTCCGGGCCCACCTCACAGCTGGGTAAGGAAGTGGTCAGGCTGCGTGACTGGGCGCAGGAGACTGACACAGGGGATCGGGATGAGCTTGTCCCTGGCGTGACGGACAAAGCATGGCGGCAAGTCTCTGTTACCTCCATGGAATGCCTCGGCGCGCAAAAGTGCCCCCTTGCCACCGAATGTTTCTCTGAGCTGGCCCGTGCCCGCGGCGCCCAGGCAGACATTGTTGTCACCAACCACGCCATGCTGGCCATTAGCGCCTTCGAAGGTATAGCAGTGCTTCCTGACTATGACGTTGTGGTGGTGGACGAGGCCCATGAGCTCCAAGATCGGGTGACGGGGGCTGTTACAGGGCAACTATCTGTCCAGATGGTTTCCGCAGCGGCATCAAGCACGCGAAAGCACACGGCGGTTTCCGTGGATGCCTTGCATGCCAGCGCGGCCGCTCTGGACCTAGCTTTGGCGGGGACCCCTGAAGGGCTCTTTCCCAACGGCCTCAATGAACAGCAGTCCCAGGCGGTGGAACAGTTACGCGACAGCGTCCGGGCAGCCCTCTCCGACTCCAAACCTGAGGGCAATGCGGCGGTTGACAGTGGCCGTTCCATTGCTCGTTCACGGCTCAATCTGATCTTTGATCTGTGTGAGCGTTTGCTGGATGCCACCAATGCAAGGGAAGTGGTGTGGGCATCCCGGCCAGGTTCTTTCACCCCCGGGAAGGGCTACCAAAAGGCCGATGAAAGTGAGCCTGCGGTGCTCAATATTGCGCCGTTGAGCGTGGCCATGAAATTGCGGGAAGGACTCTTCGCTGACCGGACGGTAGTGCTCACCTCAGCTACCCTTGCCATTGGAGAGTCTTTTCAAGCCACCGCTGGCGGACTGGGATTGTTGGGTCCTAGCGCACCCGCGTGGACGGGGGCCGATGTTGGATCTCCCTTTGACTACCCCAAGCAGGGCATGCTCTATGTTGCCGCTCATCTGAAAAAGCCGGGCTTTGGCATGTCGGAGGAGCAGCTGGATGAATTGGAAGCACTGATTTCTGCCGCCGGTGGGGGAACCTTGGCATTATTCTCCTCACGGCGTGCGGCGGAAGATGCAGCTGAGAAGCTCCGCAAGAAGTTGAAGGTGAAGATCCTGTGTCAGGGGGATTCCTCCATGTCGGGGCTCATCAAGGAATTCGCGGATGAACCCGACACCTGCCTCTTTGGCACCATGTCCCTTTGGCAAGGGGTTGATGTTCAGGGCACCTCGTGCCGGCTCGTTGTGATTGACAGGATTCCCTTCCCCCGCCCTGATGATCCGTTGGTGACCGCCCGGGCGCGTGCCGTGGCGCAAAGTGGTGGGGATGGATTCATTGCCATTTCAGCCACCCATGCCGCAGTGAGGTTGGCGCAGGGGGTGGGGCGCCTGATCCGCTCTAGCGATGACCGGGGTGTGGTTGCTGTTCTTGACTCGCGGCTGGCCAATGCCGGTTACGGAGGCTTCCTGCGAGCCGCCCTGCCGCCATTCTGGTCTACGAAAGACCGTACCGTGGCGCTTGGTGCGCTGAAACGGCTTTCCGGAAAGTAGTGCTGCCAACACAAAAGCGCCCCGCTAGACGGGGCGCTTTTGTGTAGGCAGCTGCTGTTACAGGCTGCGAAGTACCGAGACAACCTTGCCCATGATGGTGGCATGATCGCCAAGAATGGGTTCATAGCGGGTGTTTTGCGGAAGAAGCCAAGTATGGCCGTCGCGTTGCCTAAACGTTTTCACAGTGGCTTCGTCCTCCAGCAAGGCTGCCACGATGTCTCCATTGTTGGCCGTGGGCTGCTGCCGAACCACGACCCAATCGCCGTCGCAAATTGCGGCGTCGATCATGGAATCACCCTGGACCTTGAGCATGAAGAGTTCGCCGCTGCCCACAATCTGCCGCGGCAGAGGCATGATGTCATCCACCGCCTGATCGGCCAGGATGGGCCCGCCTGCCGCAATACGTCCCACAAGGGGTACGAACGCGGTGTCGGAGGAGGAGCTCAGCTCAGCAAAGTTCAATCCATTCGAACTGCGCAACGCCGACGGGGAGCTTACCCCTTCAATCTCAACCGTGCCGCTGTCCAGCACCAGCGGAATCAGAACTTCCATGGCGCGGGGACGCTTGGGATCGCGGCGCAAATAGCCGTGGCGTTCGAGCTGAGTCAGTTGGTGCGTAACGCTGGACAAGCTAGCCAGGCCAACGGAATCACCAATCTCACGCATCGACGGCGGGTACCCTTTGTCTGCAATACACCGCTGTATGCACTCAAGGATCTTCTTCTGCCGCACGGTGAGGCCCTTCATGCCGGCCCGGCTGGGGGCTTGAGGAATGCGGTGCGGCGGGTCTGGAAGCGTCATGGTTCCGTCGGTCCTTTCGTGGCTGCCCTGAACAATGTCAGTGCCTGCTGGTGGACTGCATCATGCGGCCAATCCTTGTTCTTCCGAGTTTAAGCCACCAAGAGGCGAATTTCAAACATTTGTTCTATTTACTCTTGGCAAGTGTCGTCTATAGATGCTAAAACTGTACTAGAAGCAAATTAGAACATACGTTCTATCGAAGATGTTGAGTGTGGAATTTCGATCCGATGGGTGTGCTTGGCCACGGGATCCGGATTCACGGTGAAAGGACCACAAGTCATGAATGCAGCGCTTATCTCCCACGCATCCTTTGGCGTTTCCACAGCAGGTGTCAGCGCCCGTGCGGCCCGCATTGACCAGACAGTTGGAGCGGGGCGCACCGGTGCCATCACCGCTTCCCATTCCAGGGGTGCCTCCGATGCTGCAGGAAGGCTAGCGCTGACCAGGCGCGGGCGTCTGGTGTTCTTAGGGATTCCAGCCATTGTCACCGCCGCCCTACTACTGTTTTTGGCGCTGGCCATCATGGCGGGCTCCCTGGCGGGACCGGCGAATGCTGCAACGGAGTCGCAGCCGGTGAACCTTGCAGATTATGCCGTTGCGGTAACCGTCTTACAAGGTGACAGCCTCTGGAGTATTGCGGCCGCCGCAGATCCGGGCCGTGATGCACGCCATGTGGTCAGGGAGATCGTTGCTCTCAACGACTTAGGAAGCGGGATACTTCACGCCGGGCAGCGACTCTACGTCCCCATTCCCAAATAGCCCTCCGTACCAATAGGTCCGCAGGCCAAGAGCGCTCCTCCACAGCCGGGTAAGGTCTTGGCAGGTGTCCGCATTGTGTCGCCGTTTCGAACTTTCTCACGGCCACCAAATATGCTGGGGGAATGGACCAGTTTGAACGCCTCCGTCAATTGCCGCTTCGTGACGATCTGCGAGGCCTGCGCCCTTACGGGGCTCCTCAGCTAAATGTTCCCGTTCTGCTGAACGTCAATGAAAACACCCATGGCGTTCCCACGGATGCAAAAGAGGCCATCTTGGCAGCCGTTGCGCAGGAGCTTGACGGCCTCAACCGCTACCCGGATAGGGAATTCACGGTGCTTCGTCAGGAATTGGCGGCATATCTGGGTCATGGTCTGACGGAGGAGAATCTCTGGGCGGCCAACGGTTCCAATGAAGTTCTTCAACAACTGTTGCAAGCCTTCGGTGGCCCCGGCCGAACGGCCATGGGTTTCCCTCCCACCTATTCCATGTACCCGCTGCTCGCCAGTGGCACAGGGACTGGCTACGTGGCAGGTGTCCGTGAGGATGACTTCACCCTCACCGCGGAATCTGCGGCGGAGCAGGTGCGCCGCAACGGCCCCAACATCGTCTTCCTGTGTTCGCCCAACAACCCTACGGGAACGGCTCTTGGGCAAGATGTGGTCGAGGCGGTCTACCAGGCAGGGGAGGAAGCTCAGGCCATCATCATTGTTGACGAGGCGTACGCCGAATTCGCCCAGACGGGAACCCCTAGCGCACTGAATCTTCTCAAGGGCCGTCCTCGACTAGTCGTCTCACGCACTATGAGCAAGGCCTTCGCCTTGGCCGGTGCCAGACTTGGGTACTTGGCCGGCGCCCCTGAAGTAACCGACGCGCTTCGCCTGGTCCGCTTGCCCTACCACCTCTCGGCCATCACCCAGGCAACTGCTGTGGCTGCTCTGCGGAACTCCACCTCTTTGCTGGCTAACGTGGAGCAGATCAAGGTCCAACGTGACCGGATTGTGCAGGAATTAAAGGAATTGGGACTCACCCCGGCCCCCTCAGATTCGAACTTTGTTTTCTTCGGTGGTCTAGAGAATCCCCATGAAGCGTGGCAGGCGTTGTTGAATGACGGTGTGCTCATCCGCGATGTTGGAATCCCCGGGCACCTGCGCGTCACCGCCGGCACGGAAGCGGAAACTACTGCATTCCTCACCGGGTTGCGTACCTTCCTAGCTCGCTAGTGTTCCCTGTAGGGTCCGGCATTGGACTAAGTTCATCATTTGCGCCGCGGTTCATGAGTTCCACCGGACCCGGGTAATTGGGTCAACATCACCGAGCCAATAAGTTCGCCAGTGGGGAACTGGTTGGGCATAACAGGGCCTTCCCTTCTAAGCTGGTATCAATACACCCCGTTTCGTTTGAGCGCCCCACCCTGCCCGGTATCTGCTGGTCGGGGCGCATAGTACACAAAGGACTGCCGCAATGACTGAGAACAGCCCGAAACCCGGCCAGGGACGTACCGCCCGACTGGAGCGTGCCACGAGCGAGTCCAGCGTCATGGTGGAAATCAACCTCGACGGGACAGGCGTGTCAAACATTGACACCTCTGTGCCCTTCTATGACCACATGCTCACGGCGCTGTCTAAGCACTCCTTGATTGACATGAACATCAAGGCCACGGGTGACACCCACATCGATGCCCACCACACCGTGGAAGATGTTGCCATCTCCCTGGGCGAGGTTCTCAAGGTAGCCTTGGGCGACAAGGCCGGCATCCGCCGTTTCGGGGAGGCAACCATTCCGTTGGATGAGGCATTGGCCAACGCCGTGGTAGATGTTTCAGGCCGCCCGTACCTGGTGCACAGTGGCGAACCTGCCGGTCAGGAATACCACCTGATTGGTGGTCACTTCACCGGGTCGCTGACACGTCACGTGTTTGAAGCCATCACCTTACACGCGCAAATCTGCCTGCATATGACGGTCATCGCCGGCCGAGATCCGCACCACATTGTTGAGGCCCAGTTCAAGGCCTTTGCCCGGGCTCTGCGCTCAGCCGTCGAAGCCGATCCCCGCGTCACTGGAATCCCATCCACGAAGGGTCTTTTGTGAGCTCTGGAGCTAACGAGACAGCAGTAAATAGTAAGCCCACGGTCACAGTTCTGGACTACGGTTCCGGCAACGTCCGCTCCGCAGTCCGGTCGTTGGAACGCGCCGGCGCCGTTGTCACACTCAGTGCAAAGGCCGACGACGTGCTGCATGCCGATGGCCTGGTGGTCCCCGGCGTTGGTGCCTTCGCCTCCGTGATGGATGAGCTCAAAGCCGTGGACGCGTTGCGCATGATCGGGCGCCGGGTTGCTGGGGGCCGGGCGGTGCTGGGTATCTGCGTGGGCATGCAAGTGCTTTTTGATGCCGGTGTAGAACATGGTGTGCACCGGGAAGGAATGGGGGAGTGGCCTGGAACTGTGGAACTGCTCCCTGCCCCTGTGGTTCCACACATGGGCTGGAACACCGTCACCGCAGCTCCGGGCTCCATGCTCTTTGAAGGTGTGGATTCGGAACGCTTCTACTTTGTCCACTCCTACGGTGTGCAAAAGTGGGATTTTGAGGTTCTCCAGCCCAAAATGCGTCCGCCCATGGTGACCTGGTCAGAGCACGGCGCACCATTCATTGCCGCCATTGAAAATGGCCCGCTGTGCGCCACACAATTCCACCCGGAAAAATCCGGTGACGCCGGAGCGCGCTTGCTGCGCAACTGGGTCCAGTCATTGACCAAGGCGGCACGCTGATGTATTCGCTGTTACTGATGGCCCTGGCAGGCGTGCTGATTGGTGGAGCCTATACGTTCTACCAGCAGAAAACCGCCCGCTGGATTCCCATCTGTTTTGCCGCACTTGCCGTCATGTCCCTGATAGCGGCATACCTCTTTACCCAATAGGACACAGCTCTACCCACTAGGGCCTAGTTCTACCCATTTGGCACCAGCGCCACTGCTGGCACCTGCTCCATTGATTCCCTGAAAATCTCTTGAACTAACAACGTTGAGGAACCCATGACCACCCCCATTTTGGAATTGTTGCCCGCCGTGGATGTTGCTGACGGACAGGCCGTCCGCCTGGTACAAGGCGAAGCTGGTTCGGAAACCGGATACGGTTCGCCCCTGGAAGCTGCCCTGAAGTGGCAAAACGACGGCGCGGAGTGGGTCCACTTGGTTGACTTGGACGCCGCCTTCGGCCGTGGCTCCAACGTGGAATTGCTGCGTGAGATGGTGGCAAGCCTGTCTGTCAAGGTTGAGCTCTCGGGCGGAATCCGCGACGATGCGTCCTTGGAAGGTGCCCTCGAATTGGGTGTTGGCCGGGTCAATTTGGGCACTGCTGCGCTGGAAAACCCCGAATGGACCGCCAAGGTGATTGAGCGCTTTGGTGAGAAGATCGCCGTCGGACTTGATGTCCGGGGCACCACCTTGGCTGGCCGTGGCTGGACCAAGGAAGGCGGGGATATCTGGGAGGTTCTTGCACGTTTGGAGGACGCTGGCTGTGCCCGTTACGTGGTCACCGACGTCACCAAGGATGGTACGCTGCGCGGCCCTAACGTGGAATTGCTGCGTGAAATGTGTTCCCGCACGTCCAAGCCCGTTGTCGCCTCCGGTGGCATCTCCAGCTTGGAAGATCTGCGCGTACTGCGCGAGCTGGTGGGGGTAGGAGTGGAGGGCGCCATCATTGGCAAGGCCCTGTACTCTGGCCAGTTCACGCTGCCGCAGGCCCTTGACGTTGCAGGCCGCCGCTAAACGATGACACAGATGCCCAAGAAGGAACTGCCCGGCCACATTGCCGCGGCCTTGGCCGGTGCCGGTGGGTCTACCGATTCGGCCGGGCAGCCTTGGGCGGGGCGGAACCTTCCGTCCCACGAGCAGTACCATAACTTTGAGACGGACGACGGCGCTGCAGACTCCGGCTACACCGCGGCCTTGGAGAAACTTCTCACGGGTGAGTGCACGGAGGCGGATGTTGTGGCTGCACTTGCCACCGCCCGCGTCTTCATCCCGATCGTGGCTCAACTTGCGGAGCAAACCGTGGGAGAGAACGGGCTGGTCTCCGATAAGGAATCCGATATGGCTTTGGTGACCTTGCAAGGGCCGGATGGGCGCCGGGCGCTGCCCGCCTTTACTCATGCACTTGCACTGTCCCAGTGGTATCCACAGGCCCGCCCTGTTGCTGTGTATGCGGCCAGGGCGGCTCTTTCGGCCGTGGCTGAAGAAGCACAACTGTTGGTTTTGGATCCCGGTTCGCAGCGACCGTTCGTGGTGCGCAGGCCGGCCATGTGGGCCTTGGCCCAGCAGCAGGAGTGGGTGCCAAGCTATTGTGATGATGCCGTCAGCCGTATTCTGGCGGACTCGGCGCTCGCTCTGGGACATCCATCCGTGGTAAGAATTTCCGCAACGTCAGGGCAGGGCATACAATCCCTTTGGGACACAAAAACCGAACCGTCTGGACGGTTGGTGGCCGGTGGCGGAACGGGCCCGGAATTGTGTGTCACACTGACCCTCTTGCCCGGGCTGGATCAGTCCGCTGTCAATGGGGTCCTCGCAGCCCTTCAAGAGTCCTGGGCGGCGAACGAGCACTTTGCCTACGCTGTTGATTCGATCCAGATTCGGCTTCAGCATCCCCTCACCCCGCAGGACCCCATCGCAACGTAGCACAGGTGCTCATTTGTGATCATCATGAAAGAGAGTGCCCCGTGAACTTTGCCGCGTACCGTGAAATCCTGGCGGTTGGACCCGTGCGCAGACTGCTGATCATAGCCATGTTTGCACGCATCCCGCATGCGGCTGCCGGCGTTCTCCTGACACTGCACGTTGTTGAAACCATGAAGCTCAGTTACGCCTCCGCTGGGCTGGTTGCCGCCGCCATCACGATCGGCATGGCCTTCGGCGCCCCGTGGCGTGGGCGGCTCGTTGACATTCATGGACTGCGCAGAGCTCTAGTTCCCTCAGTGATAGCCGAGGTTGCCGTCTGGAGCGTGGCGCCGCTCTTGAGTTTTCAATTCCTTGTGGTGGCAGCATTCATCGGTGGAATCTTCGCCGTACCCATCTTCTCCGTGGTCCGTCAAGCGCTGAGCGTGATGGTGCCTCAGGCGCAACGGCGTACCGCGTATGCCTTGGACTCCATGGGGGCCGAAATCACGTTCATGATTGGTCCGGCTGCGGGCGTTTTGTTGGCCACCACCATTCACACTGTGGTTGGTCTGGTCATCATTGGGCTCACGGCGTCCATGGCCGGGGTGTTCTTGATGATCTTCAACCCACCCACCAGAACCGGGCAAAAGGGATCCTTCGTAGCCGTTGGCAGCGCCGAGGTGGCGCCCATCGATGCCGTTGAGGACCGCCCAGCCCCCGACCTTGCAGATAAGAACATCCTACTCAGGATGTGGGGCGGTACACGGCACAACCTGCGCTGGGTCAACATTGCTGTGCTTGCCATTTTGGGGACATCATTGGGAGCCGGGCTGGTCCTGGCCGGCACCAATGTGGGCATGGTGGCCATCATGCGGGAAAACGATGTTGTAGGAGATTTGGGTATTGTTTTCCTCTTCTGGTGCGGTGCCTCGATTGTTGGTGGCATTCTCTACGGAGCCCTCAAACGCTCCATTAACCCCTTGTGGCTGCTGATGGCCATGGCACTGCTGATCATCCCGATGGGATTTGCCACCGATGCGTGGACACTGGGCCTGCTCTCTATTCTTCCGGGCCTGCTCTGCGCGCCAGTCCTGACCTCAAGCGCTGAACATATTGCTGACCTGGTATCGGAACGCCGGCGCGGTGAAGCCATGGGCTGGTATGGATCCTCGATGACTATTGGCAGCGCCATGGGCTCACCCTTTGCAGGAGCCATGATTGATCGCATTGGCCCTTGGGCTGGCTTCGCCATCATTGGAGCCATCTGTGGCACGTTGGCAATCATTGGCCTGATCGCCATGTCGGTGTGGAACCGCCGCCGCAATGCTGCACTTGCAAAGAGTGCAACATCAAAGCTCGGGGCCGAGTTGGACCCGGATGAGTTCCTGGGCCAACCAGATCCGGTCTAAAGGGAGTTTAGAGACAAAAGAGAGTGCAGTTGGTGGACCAGAATGGTTTCGGTCCACCAACTGCACTCTCTTTTTCAAGTGCCCGGCCGGGTTTATCTAGAACCCTGAGCTAGGAACTAGTTGACTGCTCCGGTGAATTTCTCGCCGGGCCCCTTGCCTGGTGCATCAGGGAACTCGGAAGCTTCACGGAAGGCGAGCTGCAAGGAGCGCAGGCCATCGCGCAACGGGCCAGCATGCTGGCTGCCAATCTCGGGGGCCGCGGCCGTGACGAAGCCGGCGAGGGCCGTAATGAGCTTGCGGGCTTCATCCAGATCCTTCAGCTCTTCCGCGTCCGGTCCCGCTGCCAGGCCGCACTTGACTGCTGCCGCGCTCATGAGGTGAACGGCCGCGGTTGTTATGACCTCAATGGCCGGAACTTCGGCGATGTCACGCACCACCGAAGCTGCCTGGCTGTCCGTCAGGGACTCCTCCGCGGCCGCCTGAAAAGTGTTGCGTGACTCTGAATTATTATCTTGGGTACTCATACTGCTAAGCTTGTCATAGACCGACTCGATGCTGTTATTTAGAGTGTGTCCAAAAGACGAAAGTCACAGGATACGCCAAGGTAATGGCACAGAGTTTGCAAGTGGAGTCCTCTCCCACCTTTCGACCCTTCCAAGGCGTTGTCTGGTTCAGGTTGGCGCTTTCGCTTACGGGGAGCCAGCACAGTCCGTTCGCGGAAAGTGTGTGCCAATTTTTCGAGGCCTCCATTGCATCAGCAAATTGGAGGCCTTCTTCGTTGCTGATGGTACTCACCTTTTTATGCAACAGGAGCGTCACATTAGCGAGCCACGAATCAATGATCGAATCCGCGTCCCTGAGGTGCGGTTGGTTGGGCCAGCAGGCGAACAAGTTGGAGTTGTCCGCATTGAGGATGCCCTTCGTTTAGCAGCTGAGTCTGACTTGGATCTGGTTGAGGTAGCACCGACGGCCAAGCCGCCGGTGTGCAAACTGATGGACTTCGGCAAGTACAAGTACGAAGCCGCAGTCAAGGCTCGTGAAGCCCGCAAGAACCAGACCAACACCGTTTTGAAGGAAATCCGTTTCCGTCTCAAAATCGACAAGCACGACTACGAGACCAAGCGTGGACACGCCCTCCGCTTCCTCGGTGCCGGCGACAAGGTCAAGGCCATGATTCAGTTCCGTGGCCGTGAGCAGCAGCGTCCCGACATGGGCATCCGCCTCCTGCAGAAGTTTGCCGAAGACGTTGCCGAGGTTGGCGTGGTTGAATCAAGCCCCCGCATTGACGGACGCAACATGGTCATGGTTATTGGCCCGCTGAAGAATAAGGCTGAAGCTAAGGCTGAGGCTCGTCGCAATCAGCAGCGTGCAGATGCCAAGGCCCACAACGAGGCAGTTGCCAATGGCACGGCCCGCGTTGATGTGGACCGCGATAACAAGGCGCCCATGACCCAATCATTGGCTGACTTGCTGCCCGACGGCCTGCACCTGGGCGAAGACGCACCGGCTCCAGTCGCCGTCGAGACCGTTGAAGAGGTAGTCGTTGAGGCTCCCGTAGCGGCGCAGGCTCCGGCTCCCGAAGCAGCCCCGGCCAAGGAGGTTCCGGCAGAAAAGTCGGCCCCCGCCGCCGTCGTACCTGCCAAGTCCCCGGAAGCGAAGGTAGCTCCCAAGGCTGCTGCTCCTAAGGCTGCAGCTCCCAAGGCTGCCGCGACTAAGTCTGTTGCACCCAAGGCGCCCGTAGCAACAAAGCCTGCCGCAGCCGCCAAGCCGGTTGCAGCTCCCAAGCCCGTGGCCGCAAAGCCCATCCCCATGCCCAAGCCCATGGCCAAGCCTGTTGTTGCGAAGCCCGCAGCCAAGCCTGCCGCCAAGGCTGGTGCAAAATCGGCTGCCAAGCCTGCCTCTGCAAAGAGCACCCCGGCAGCCGAAACCCCCAGCTCAGCTGAATAAGGTTCGCACCTTTTCAGCGGTGAATACACCCACACAGTGACCCAACCGGTCGCTGCAAGAGAACCACAGGCAGCGCCGGTGGATACGTAAGGAGACAGGTCCTCATGCCTAAAATGAAGACACATAGTGGTGCTAAGAAGCGTTTCAAGCTCACCGGTTCCGGTAAGCTTCAGCGCCAGCAGGCTAACCGCCGCCACTACCTGGAGCACAAGCCTTCCAGCTTGAAGCGTCGTCTGAAGGGTGACCTCACGGTTGCCAAGGCAGATGTTCGCAACATCAAGAAGATGCTCGGCATCTAATTTCGCAAGTCAATCGGTGTGATTCCCTTCCGGGATGACTCACTATTCATCAAAGCCTTCCCTGGCATGATTGGCTTGGGATCTTTAAAATTTGAAGGAGTACGCACGTGGCACGTGTGAAGAGGGCTGTAAACGCCCACAAAAAGCGTCGGGTTATTCTTGAGCGCGCAAAGGGTTACCGCGGACAGCGTTCACGCCTTTACCGTAAGGCCAAAGAGCAGCTGCTGCACTCGTTTGTGTACAGCTACGGTGACCGCCGCAAGCGCAAGGGTGACTTCCGTCGCCTCTGGATCCAGCGTATCAACGCTGCATCACGCGCCAACGGCCTGACCTACAACCGTTTGATCCAGGGCCTGAAGGCTGCGCAGATCGAGGTTGACCGCCGCATGCTGGCCGACCTGGCCGTCAACGACGCCGGTGCTTTCGCCGCGCTGGTTGGCTTGGCCAAGGCTGCACTGCCTGCCGACACCTCAGCACCGGTAGCAAAGTAGTTCTAGCTTTCAACAGGAACCCTTGAGTTCCTTGTTCATGGCAAGTGACTGCTAAAGTCCTAACCATGAATGAACCCGGGCGCCCACCAGCAGATGCAATGACCAACCCTCGAGCAGATCGAGTGAGGGACGTTGCCAAACTGGTTGGGCGCTCGGGCCGTTTAAAGCGGCGCCAGTTCTTCGCTGAGGGTCCACAAGCCGTACGTGAAGCCCTACGGGCACACCGCGAGTGCCTGGCCGCTGGCGGTACACCCGTGGTGGAGGCCCTCTACGCAACTGTGGAATGCTTGAAAAAATTCCCAGAGATCATGGAGTCCGCCTCCGCGCCAGGGTCTCGCCTTCAGGTGCGGATTGCCAGCGACATGGTCCTGGCGGCCATGACGGACACCGTAACACCTCAGGGTGTTGTGGCCGTCTGCAATTTCGTTGACGTGCCTCTTGAAGAAGTCCTCGCCGCTAAGCCCAAACTCATCGCCATGCTGTGCCGCGTGCAGGACCCTGGTAATGCTGGCACTGTCCTGCGTGCCGCGGATGCCGCTGGTGCGGACGCCGTCATTTTCTCCTCGTCCAGTGTGGATATTTACAACCCCAAGGCTGTGCGCTCCACTGCCGGTTCGCTGTTCCACCTGCCTGTGGTGCTTGGTGCCGACGTGGCCCAGGTTGTGGCAGCGGCCAAGGCGGCCGGTGTAGGCATTCTGGCAGCGGATGGCTACGGGCAGCTCAATTTGGACCTCTTGCAGGATGAGAGTGCCGCCCGGTCCTTTGACCAAGAGATTCCCGATTCCCTGTATGACCTGGCGGAGCCCACTATGTGGCTCTTCGGCAACGAAGCCCAAGGCCTGGCGGGGGAAGAGAAGGCTCTGGCCGATCATCGGGTGGCAGTACCTGTCTACGGCGCCGCAGAATCGCTGAATCTGGGCACCGCAGCAACGGTATGTCTCTACGCTAGCGCCAGGGCCCAACGGCGCCTGGGGTGAGCCCTGGCTTTTTATAGCTGGGGCCAATTGCGGGTGTGGCTAGTGAGCCACGTTTTTGGGGGATCTCTTATCGAGCAGGCCGCTGAAGAGAGCTATGACCAGGCCCAGCACCGCCAGCACGGCACCAACGAGGGCAGGTGCGGTGAATCCCCAGCCCCAGGTGATGACGAGCCCACCAGCGAAGGCTCCCAATGCATTGGCCATATTCAATGCTGAATGGTTCAGTGAGGAAGCCAAGGTGGGGGCGCCGGGGGAGACGTCCAGAAGCCGGGTCTGCAGAGATGGGACAAGCATGGACCCTGAGGCGCCAATGACGAAGATCATCAAAAGTGCCATCCACTGGATATGGACCGTGGCCGCGTAGATCACCAGAATAACGGCGATGAAACCCATCATGACGTAGATGCTGCCCATGACGGACCAGTCGGCCATGCGTCCGCCTATGTAGCTGCCAGCAACCATTCCCAGCCCGTACAGGCCAACAATGACGGGAAGGAAACCGGAGTCAAAGCCGGCCACGTCCGTCATGGTGTTGGCCACGTACGTATAAACGGCGAAGAATCCGCCAAAGCCCACAACTCCCACCAGCAGGGTTAGCCATACCTGTCCGCGGCGCAGTGCGCTGAGTTCCTTGCGCAGGCTTGCATCGGGATGAGCCTTTTGCGCCGGAACCAACAAAGCAATGCACACCATGGTGATGACGCCAATGATTCCAACCAGGATGAACAGCCAGCGCCAACCAAATTGTTGGCCCACAAAGGTAGCCAAGGGCACACCGAGAACGTTCGCTACGGATAAGCCCATCATGACCATGGAGATGGCACGCCCGCGCTTGCCGGGAGCAACCAGTGATGCTGCCAAGACAGCGGCTACACCGAAGAAGGCCCCATGGGGAAGGCCCGCAATGAATCGGGTGATGAGCAAAGTGGTGTAATCCTGCGCCATGACGGAGAGCAGATTGCCCACGGTGAAAAGTGCCATCAGGCCCAGAGCCAGTGTTTTTCGCGGCATCTTCGCGCCGATGGCGACCAGCATGGGTGCGCCCACAACTACTCCAAGGGCGTAGGCAGAGATGACGTGTCCGGCTGCTGGCACACTGACGCCCACACCTGCTGCCACGTTGGGCAGCAGGCCCATCATGGCAAATTCGGTGGTGCCGATGCCGAATCCGCCTATGGCCAAGGCCAGAATTGCCCAGGCAATAACGTTGGGGGAAGTGGGTGTGGTGTCACGCCAGGTTTTAAGCAAGGACAAAGACATAGAGACAAACTTTCACAAGGTGGGATCCCGGTTCCGCCGCGGGAAGCGGGAAGCAGGTGCCGGCGCCATAGTGCGCAGCGGCAGGGCCAAGATGATGCTTTGGTCAGTCTAGTTCGCCCTAGACTGAGCTGGTGACTTCAATGAAACAAATCGTAGGTGCCGCCCTCGTGGACTCGCTATCAAATCCCCAACAACTCCTAGCCGCACGCAGGACCGCGCCGCCAGAGTTTGCAGGTATGTGGGAGTTCCCCGGAGGAAAAATTGAGAAAGGTGAGGGCCCAGAAGAAGCTCTTCATCGGGAGCTACGTGAGGAACTGGGCGTTACTGTGACGCTAGGTGCTGAAATAGAGGGCTCGACGCCGGATGGCTGGCCCTTGAACTCGGGCGCAGCCATGCGTGTCTGGCTCGCTGAGTCAATGGAGGGCACCCCCGAACCGCTGGAAGACCATGACGCACTGGTGTGGGTGGATCTGGGAGGGCAGGAGATCTTGGAGTTGCCATGGATTCCTGCCGATCTGCCCATTGTGCATGCCTTGATCGAGTACACGTCCTGAGAACAATTGTTCTCGTGGGTGTTGAAATAGTATTTGGCTGTGCCAGACTGGGTGCTGAAGACCCCAAGGAGGTTGTGCCATGACGAGTGATCACCACGACGAACAAGCCGCCGCAGGTGCCAGCGATGAAACAAAAGAGAAGTTTCGTCAGGCCCTAGAGAATAAGAAGAACCAGCAACACGGCAGCGTGTCTGCTACTGGTGGACCGAAGATCAATGCTTCCCACGGAGCAGCGGCTCACAAGCGCGAATTCCGCCGCAAGAGCGGATAAACCCACGCCCAGAAACACGGGCGGACAAGGTGAGGTAAGAACATTCGTTCAATCGACTCCGTCCGCTCGTGTTTCTGGGGATCTGCCCGTCATATGCGGGCTTTCACGTGGGCCATGGGTTAGGTTGTTAAGCAAATATCAACCATTCAGGAGTGAAAACGTGACTGAGAATAATTCCCCCACACCGCCCGTCGAGCCGACACCTCCGGGCTACAACGCACCGGAAACACCTACGTCCTACCCCCAGCCCGGCTACGGCCAACCCGCCCAGGAACAGCCGTACCAGCAAGCACCCCAGCCCGGCTACAACCAGCCAGCTGCGCAGCAGCCGTACCAGCAGGCCCCGCAGCAGAACTACAGTCAGCCGGCTCAGCAGCCGTACCAGCAGGGTGCGGTTGATCCTGCCGGAAACGTGGTGCTTAACTACTGGCTCTCCGTGTTCTTTAGCTGGATTCCTGCTCTGATCTTCTTCCTGACGGAAAAGGGCAAGAACGGCCTTTCCGATGAATACCACAAGGCGAACCTGAACTTTTCGATCCTGCGTGGCATCGCCGGAGTCCTGACCTTCATTCCCTACCTCGGGTTTGTCTTTGGGATTATTGGTCTGGGACTGTTCATCATCCACATCATCGCTGCGGTGGAGGCGCCCAAGAAGTTCCGCAACGGGGAAGTTTACAAGTTCCCGTTCAACGTCCAGATCATCAAGTAGGGCGGTAACAAACTGCCCGTGAACTGAGGATGTTCAAAGTGGCACGGGAATTGCGACCCTAGAACAATGTGGGTGCAGGATCGGCAGAGGCGGGGGTCCCTTCGGGGATTCCCGCTTTTTTGCTGCCGCGGCCCTCCCTGGCGTTGGAGTTGCCACGGAAACCGCCCATGGTGAGTGGCACGGTGGTCTTGTGATCCTTGCCGGTTAGAGCAGGCAGGCTACCGTGCGGATAGCTGGCTTCTTCCTGGCGGGGATCGTGAACAAAGCCTTGGGTGCCAAAGCCGTGGCGTGCCTTGGCCTCATTGACCCTCGATGCCAGCCACTGCCGGTACTCCTTGGGCGCATAGGCGCCGGAACCGTAGAGCCGCCGGTACCGGCCCACCAAGGAAGGGTGCTCGCGGGCCAGCCACCCCATGAACCATTCCCGCGTTCCCGGGCGCAAATAGAGGGCTCCGGCGCTGACTCCCGTTGCCCCTGCGTGGGCCAGGCTGGCAATAAGTGCATCCAAAGCGTCCTCGGAGTCGGTCAGCCAGGGCAAAATCGGCATGGCCATGACCCCGCAGGGCAGGCCGGCATCTCGCAGCTTGCTAATCAGGGACAGCCGAGCCTTGGGGGAGGGTGTGCCTGGTTCAAGTGTCTGAGCCAGTTCCTCATCCAGCAAAGCCAGCGAGATGCCCATACCCACGTTGACGTCGCGTCCTGCTGCGCGCAACAAGGGCAGATCGCGCGCTAACAGCGTGCCTTTGGTAAGAATGGAAAACGGGGTGCCGGACTCGGCGAGGGCACCAATGATGCCGGGCATGAGCTTGTACCGTCCTTCCGCCCGCTGGTAGGGATCGGTGTTGGTGCCAAGGGCCACATGGCGGTGCTGCCAGGAAGGCTTGAACAGTTCCTTGCGAAGCACATCCGCAACATTGACCTTCACCACCACTTGGGAGTCAAAGTCCGTGCCGGCATCGAAGTCCAGATACGTGTGGCTTTTGCGGGCAAAACAATAAACACAGGCGTGGGAGCATCCCCGGTATGGATTGACAGTCCATTCAAAGGGCATGGTGGAACTGGGAGGAACCTTGTTCAGGGCCGTTTTAGAAAGCACCTCATGGAAGGTGATGCCAGCAAATTCCGGGGTGGCAACGCTTTGGATTAGCCCGGCCATCGGCAGCAGAGGTGCTTGAAATCCGGGCGGCTTCACCTGCTCAGCCGTTCCCGGAATGGGCTGAAGGGACGCAAATAAGGGTTCATTGAGTTGTTGAGCCATCCACCGCATATAGAAATTAGAACATATATTCTAATTTGATTCAATGGGTGAAAAGCTTGAATTTGGTTACCCGCAGGTAGGTATGTGGCGTAAATCACTTATTGTGAGGATAGGGTGGAGCCATGGGGCAAGGAAGCCCCGCCCACTTGGCGCGGAGCAGCGGTCATGGCCGGTTCTTTCGCTGCTCGGTAGCCCAGAACCAAGGAGCCTTCATGACGAACCTAGCCACCATTGTTGGGGCATCTGCTCAGCGAAACCCAGCCGGAGTTGCCATCAAGATGGACGATATTGAGCTCACCTTCACTGCTTTGGAAGTTCTCAGCTCCAAGGTTGCCGGGCTGTTGGCTGCACGTGGGGTCAAACCGGGTGACAGGGTGGCCTTAATAGCGCCCAACATTCCCCAGATGCCTCCCATCTACTTCGGAATCCTGCGGTACGGGGCCATTGTGGTGCCACTGAATCCGCTGCTGAAGTCCCGCGAGGTGGCCTACCACCTGAAGGACTCCGGGGCCACCTTGGCCTTCGCGTGGGATGGTGTGATGGCGGAAGTGGTGCCGGGGGCGCAGGAATCCGGCACGGAGGTCATTGCTGTCGACGCCGATTTTATGGCGTTACTGGCCGGGGCTGAGCCGATCCCTGAGGTGGCCCTTGCACAGAAGGACGACACCGCTGTAATCCTCTACACCTCCGGCACCACGGGCCGGCCCAAGGGTGCGGAGCTGACACACGAGAATCTGCGCAGTAACGCTGAGGTCTCCGTCAGCCTCTTCAACAGCCAGCCCGGTGACGTCATCTTTGGCGGCCTGCCCTTCTTCCACATCTTCGGGCAGACGTGCGCCCTGAACTCGGCCGTGATGGCAGGTGCCACCGTGACCATCTTGCCAAGGTTCGATCCTCTCAAGGCGTTGGAGATCATTCAGCGCGACAAGGTGACCATTTTTGAAGGCGTCCCCACCATGTACATCGCGCTGCTGCGTGCCCCTGGCCGGGAAAATTATGACCTCTCCACCCTGCGCCTTGCCGCATCAGGGGGCTCACCCTTGCCGCTGGAGGTGCTTCATGAATTCGAGACGGTCTTTGGGGCCACCATGCTAGAAGGCTACGGACTCTCGGAGACTTCTCCCGTGGTCACCTTCAACCAGCTCGACGGGATCCGCAAGCCAGGCTCTATTGGTCAGCCGGTTGCCGGTGCGCAATTGCGGGTACTTGACGATGCTGGCAACGATGTTGAGCCCGGTGCCGTGGGTGAAATTGCTGTGGCCGGGCCCTATGTCATGAAGGGGTATTGGAATAACCCCGAGGCGACGGCCCAGGCTATCCCTGACGGCTGGTTCCGCACGGGTGACTTAGGCCGGATGGATGAGGATGGCGTGTACTTCATTGTTGATCGCAAGAAGGACATGATCCTCCGTGGTGGCTACAACATCTACCCGCGTGAAATTGAAGAGGTCCTCTACGAACACCCCGCAGTGGCCGAGGCTGCCGTAGTGGGAATGCCCGACGACGTCCACGGCGAGGAAGTCTGTGCCGCGGTGTCGCTGAAGCCCGGAGCTGTTGGCGCCGAGGATCCAGAGGCCCTCGCAGCCGAGATTGTGGAGTTCGTCAAGGCCAGGGTGGCCGCCTACAAGTTCCCGCGCAGGGTCATCATCATGGATACCCTGCCTAAAGGGCCCACGGGCAAGATCCTCAAACGCGAAATCAGTGTTTCCTAACATGCGAAGCCGCTGATTGACGGTTGTGTGCCGCTGATTGAGCTTGCCGAGATCTTGGTTTCGGCAGGCTCAATCAGCGGGGAACAGACTTAGTTCAGTTCCCAGGTGACCTGCACTGAGAGAGAGAGGCTGCTTTGCCCCGGTTCAATGGGCATCGAGGCATCGGCGGACATAAGCGCCCGGGCCATCATGGGCCGGGGGGCGCTATCGCGCACCGAACCCTCAATGACTTCCGTGACGGCACCTAGCGAGCGTCCAGCCAGGCCCGCATAGTTCTCAGCCGCCCGGACTGCATCCGCCCATGCGGCTGCTCGAGCGGTGTCCTGAGCGGCTGCCGGATCGGACAGGACTGGGGTGAGCCCGTTGAGGCGGACATTGTTGTTACCGGTATCAACCACCGCAGCAATAACCTCGCCGGGACTCTGGTCATAACGCAGTGCCACTGTGAGCGTGCTTGAGACCGTGTAGCCGGTCACGATGGTTCCGGTGCCATCCTCCCAACGGGTATTGGCCGCAACGTTGAGGGAGGAGGAGCTGATGGCCTCGCGGGCCACTGTGAGGGCTTGCAGTTTGGTGTTGACAGCCGTCATGGCCTCGCCAGCATGGGAGTATGCTGCACGCACGGTGGGGGCGGAAGCTTCAATACCGATGTTGATGTTGAACTGGTCCGGTGCAGCATGGGCCGAACCATGGCCCGTGACGGTAATGCAGTGGAAGGAATCTGTCATGGTCGGTTCTCTTTCGGTGGTGTACTGCGGCGGTGGGGGCGGGAGGTTCTCTTGAGGGGGTTGAAAATTATTGGCATCCGGGCAATCGTGGGCAGTTCGCGGTAGCCGCCCAGTGCCAACCCGGCATTGCGCTCAAAGAAGTTCCTGCTGCCGGGGTCTCCCGTGCGCCACCACGACCAGGCTGCGCAGGAAAAATAGAGCGGTAAAAACGGCAGGCCTAAACACCAGGCGTACTGGGTGGCATGGCCGGCTTCGTGGTCGAGCAGATCGGGGCGGGAATCAATGAAGGCACGGTCTGCGCGGTAGAAGATGACGTTGCCCACTGTGAACGCCCCGGCCAGCGGCAGCCTCGGGGTGTAGTTGGTGCCAAGGATCAGCCCGTGCGGGCCGGGCTCTACCGGGGTCCGGCTCAGCGTCGCTAGCAGCAAACCGGCTGCCGTGGACAGGTTCACGGCATTGGCAAGCGCCCGCAGTCGTTCAGCGCGGGTTACCGTGGTGACAGGAGTCAGCGGGCCCACCGTGTTCACGGGGCGGCTTCCGGGGAGGGTACGCTGCGTGATTCGGAAACTGTGAGCGCCTGCAACGCCTTGGCCGTGTCTGGCTTGGTGTGTTCGCACGAGTCAAGGGGCCACTGGATGTTGACGGCCTGGCCCTCGGCGTTGACCAACCAGATCGCAGGCGGAAGCTCTGCGTAGTCCAGGCAGCTGACCGGCCCGCCGCGCTCGCTAGGCTGCGCCAGTGCCGCAAGCAGAGGCGCAAAGTCGCCGCTGAGGTGATCCTCCTCCACCACGCGGCTGCCGGGGTCGGACGTACAGCGGACCACGCCAACCGTGGTGAAGCCCTCCGGGATGCTGCCCTTGTGCAGCGATGACGGCGACGCTGCTTCCGGCTCCCACCAACCAGCCGTGGAGCAGTCGACGCCGGACTGGATCTTGGCAGGTTCCGGGATGTACTCGAGGGGGGAGGCACCCACTGCGGAGCACCCGCCCAACACCAGAGCAAAGAACCCCAGCGCAAGGCAGCCCAGCGCAAGGCAGGCCAGCGGCGCACGGCGGGAGGCCGGCGTCGTACTTCTGCGCAGAGGGATGCCCATGGCGCCAGCGTAGCAAGCGGGGAGGGAGAAAGGGCGAGAAAGTTCTAACGAGTTGGATTCAAAACAGGGCTGCCCCGTCAACTAGACTGGTACGGGCGGGATGAGCCACCCCGCCGGTTACTCGCACACAAGCTTAGGTAAAAACTGTAGATGTCGAAGATGCCCCACGAGACGGCTGAGATGCCCGAACCAACCACAGAGACCATTGCGGTCCCGGACCCGCTGGACGAAGCCGCCATTGGCACAGCCGTCGAGAACGCGCTCGGCGCCATTGCTGCCGCCGCGACGCTAGATGAGTTGAAGACCGCACGGCTGGCGCACACCGGTGAGAAATCACCGCTGAGCCTGGCCAACCGTGAAATTGGCGGGCTCGCCAAGGAATTCAAGGCCGCCGCCGGCAAGCTAATGGGCGGATCGCGTGGACGTGTTGCCAAGGCGCTCGCAGCCCGCACCGAGGTGCTCGAAGCCGAGGACGCCGCCCGGATCCTCCTCGAGGAAACCGTTGATGTGACGGCTGCCCCGCGCCGCCGCCGCGCTGGTGCCCGCCACCCGCTCTCCACCCTCCAGGACCGCGTCTGCGACATCTTCGTGGGCATGGGCTGGGAAATTGCCGAAGGCCCGGAGCTGGAGTCGGAATGGTTCAACTTTGACGCCCTGAACTTCGCCCCGGACCACCCGGCCCGCGAAATGCAGGACACCTTCTTCGTGGAACCTCCCGAAGCCCACCTGCTGCTGCGCACCCACACCTCACCGGTGCAGGTCCGTTCCATGCTTGAGCGTGAACTGCCCGTATACGTGCTGTGCCCCGGCAAGGTGTTCCGCACCGATGAACTCGACGCCACGCACACCCCCGTGTTCCACCAGTTCGAGGGCTTGGCCATCGATAAGGACCTGTCCATGGCAGATCTGGTGGGCACGCTGGAGCACTTCACCCGGCAGATGTTCGGCGACGAGGCAAAGGTGCGCATCCGCCCCAACTTCTTCCCCTTCACCGAGCCCTCCGCGGAGCTGGACATCTGGCACCCGGGCGCCAAGGGTGGCCCGCGCTGGATCGAGTGGGGCGGCTGCGGCATGGTCAACCCGAACGTGCTCCGCGCGGCCGGCATTGACCCGGACGAATATTCAGGATTTGCCTTCGGCATGGGCATCGAACGGGCGTTGATGTTCCGCAACGAAGTGTCCGACATGCACGACATGATCGAGGGCGACGTACGATTCAGCGAACACTTTGGGATGGAGATCTAAGACAAGTGCGAATTCCACTGACTTGGCTGCGCGAGTATGCGCAGGTGCCGGCAACAGCAACTGCCGAAGACGTCATGACCGACCTTGTCAAGGTTGGCTTTGAAGAAGAGGACGTGCACCGTCCCTTGGATGAAATCAGCGGCCCCATTGTGGTGGGCCAGGTTCTATCCAAGGAGCCCGAGGCGCAGTCCAACGGCAAAACCATCAACTGGTGCTCCGTCCGTGTGGTACCCGAAGGTACCGCCCAGACCCTGGACATTGAGGGCATCGACCCCTCCGGTGTGCAAGGCATTGTGTGCGGTGCACACAACTTCGAGGTAGGGGACAAGGTTGTGGTGACCCTGCCCGGCGCCGTGCTGCCCGGAGACTTCCGCATCTCCCCGCGCAAGACCTACGGCCACGTCTCGGCCGGGATGATCGCCTCCGTGCGTGAGCTCGGCATTGGTGATGACCATGACGGGATCCTGGTGCTCTCCACCTTGGGCCTTGACCCGGAACTGGGCACTGACGCATTGGCGCTGCTGGGTCTGGATGACGAAGCCGCCGAAATCAACGTCACCCCGGACCGTGGCTACGCGTTCAGCATCCGCGGCGTGGCCCGTGAATACGCGCACGCCACGGACAGTGTGTTCACGGACCCGGCATCGCTGGTTTCCGTGAGCCCCGCCACCGGTGACGGACACGGGGTTGTGCTTGCCGATCAGGCACCCATCTATGGCAAGGACGGCTGCGACCGCTTTGTGGCCCGCACCGTGAGCGGCATCAATGCTTCAGCGCCGGTTCCGACCTGGATGTCCTCACGCCTGCGCCTGGCCGGGATCCGCTCCATCTCCTTGGCCGTGGACATCTCCAACTACGTCATGCTCGAGCTGGGCCAGCCGTTGCACTTCTACGACGCCGACAAACTCGCCGGTGACATTGTGGTGCGCCGTGCCGCCGCTGGAGAAACCCTGAAAACCCTCGACGGGAAGGTCCGCAAGCTCGATACCGAGGACCTCCTGATCACTGATTCCTCCGGCCCCATCGGCATTGCCGGGGTCATGGGCGGGGCCTCCACCGAGGTCACCTCCGCCACCGTGAACGTGCTTGTTGAGGCTGCACACTTCGAAGAAATCACGATTGCCCGCTCGCGCCGCCGCCACAAGCTGCCCTCCGAAGCGTCCAAGCGCTTCGAGCGCGGCGTGGACACCCAGATTGCCGACGTCGCAGCCCAGCGCGCCGTGAACCTGCTGGTCGAACTGGCCGGCGGCACGGAGGAAACCACGGCCACCGACGCCGGTTCCGTTGTGCCGGCGCCTCCCGTGTTCCTGCCGTCCGGCTTCACATCGGGCCGCATCGGCATGGAGTTCACCCAGGCCCAAGTCATGGGATCACTGACGGATCTGGGTGCGCGCGTTGAGAAGGTCGACGGCGGGTACTCCGTGACAGCCCCGAGCTGGCGTTATGACTTGGTCACCAAGGAGGACCTGACGGAAGAGGTGGCCCGCCTAGTGGGCTATGACCTCATCCCGTCCACCCTTCCCACGGCACCTCCGGGCCGCGGCTACTCACGCGCCCAGCAGCAGCGCCGCCGTGTGGTCCAGGCCCTGGCCGATTCCGGCCTGACAGAGATTTTGGCCTACCCGTTCGTGTCCAAGGTTTCCAATGACACCTTCGGTGTTGCCGAGGCCGGGGCGCCCCTTGCGGCCATCAAGCTGGCGAACCCGCTGAGCGAGGAGTTCGGCTTCCTGCGCACCTCCGTGCTGCCGGGTCTGATTGAGATTGCCAAGCGTAACCACTCACGCGGCTTCCATGACCTGGCTCTGTTCGAGTCCGGTTTGGTGTTCCTGCCGGGCGCCGAGATGGGTACCGCCTCGATCCCGCCTCTGGGCGCCAAGCCCTCCGACGAGGTCCTTGACGCGCTGTACGACGGCATCCCGTACCAGCCGCTCACCATTGCGGCCGTATTCACGGGCAAGGACACCCCGGCAGCCCCGGCCCACACCCCGCGTGCCTGGGACTGGGCTGATGCGATTGACGCGGCCCACCTCGTGGCTGACGTTGTCGGTGTTGATTTGGTGGTCGAGCAGGGCTCGCACCAGGCATTCCATCCGGGACGTGCTGCCGTGCTGAAGCTGCGCAGCGGCGAAGTTGTTGGCCACGCTGGCGAACTGCACCCGAAGCTGCTGGCTGAACTGAACATGCCCGCCCGCTCGGTGGCCATGGAAATCAATGCCGACAAGGTATTTGCCGAAGCTGCGGATGTCATTGTGGCCAAGCCGATCTCCACGTTCCCGCTCGCCACCCAGGACGTTGCTCTTGTGGTTCCTGCGCAGATTCCGGCACAGACTGTGCTCGAAACTCTGCGTGAAGGCGCCGGCGAGCTACTGGAGGATGTGGCCCTGTTCGATGAATACCAAGGCAAGGGCATTCCGGAGGGCCACAAATCGCTGGCCTTCGGTCTGCGTTTCCGTGCCACGGACCGCACCCTGACCGCCGATGAGGCCTCGGCTGCCCGCGCCTCGGCCGTAGAACTGGCCGCAGAACGGTTCGGCGCCACGCAGCGCTAGTCCCCACGGCCTCCCGTAGTCGGCTCGCAAGCGAGCCGACTACGGGTCCCTCGGCCTCGTGGGCCCAGCGTGGGCCCAGCGTGGGCCCAGCGTGGGCCTAGCGGGGGCGCACACCTGAAGGGCCTTGGCGGGTCTAACCAGCAAGGCTTGGTTGAACCCGCCGGGGCCTCTTGATATTTGGGTGCTCTTCTAGCGACGTCTTTGGGTGACCTTGCCGTGTCCGGGACAAACCCAGTCAACATCTACTGTTGTCAACTGTTGGCGTGATACCCGCGCCTGTTGACTGTCAGTATTGAGCGCGTGCATGAAGTCCCGCAGCGTGCCGTCAGCGTTGACTCTGGCACTGTCCCCGCACAAAAGCGTCCGTTCCCAGACAAAAGCGAAATGCCCCGGTGTGTGCCCTGGTGTAGGAACTGCCGCAATTGTGGCGGGGAATCCGGGGTCCTTATCGATGTACGCGGTGTCCTCAGGGATTTTGGGCCGGAAAAGTGAAGACGTGATGCGCCGCACGAACGTCCCCGCAGGCCGGCGCCCGGTGAGGATGTCGGCGTCGGCCTGACCGATCCACAGCGTCGCTCCGGTCTCTGTTGCTAGTGCCTGAGCTGCGCCGGCATGGTCAAGATCGTAGTGGGTCAAGAGAATGTGTTCCACGGACCCTAGGATGCCAGCGGTTGCCAACTCCGTGATGACGGCCTTGGCCCCGAACCACATACCCGGATCCACCACGGCGTAGCTGTTTTCCAGCGGAATCACGTAACCATTCGCGCCGAATGATCCCTGTAATTGCAGGGCACCACATTTAAGCTCTCTCATAGGAGAACAATCCCATATGTTGGCCAATTTGGCACTGGCTAACTCCGCTTTTTTCTGTTCGCATTGTTCTAGTAGAATTACTAACATGTTATTCCGTGTCGATGCTTCTTCAGCACTGTCCCTCGCAGATCAGATTGCCATTCAGGTGCGCTCTGGTGTGGTTGATGGATCTTTAGCGCCAGGGGAGCGGCTGCCGCCTGCGCGGGATCTTGGTGCCGCATTGCAGATCAATATGCACACGGTGCTGCGGGCCTACAAAGCGCTCAGGGATGAAGGCGTCATTGAAATGCGCCAAGGCAGGGGAGCCTACGTGCGCCACGACGCCGGCCCCGGACTTGTCCGCCTCACGGAATTGGCACAACAACTAGTAGGAGAAGCGCGCAAGCTGGGAATGTCCCAGCAGGACATTGTGCGATTGATTGGGGGAGTTGCAAAAGCATGACAAAGGTACAGCAAAGGACCAGCGCCACGCGGCGGATCGGTGCAGCCATTGCGGGGGTGCTGCCGCTGGCCGTCGTCGGCATGACGTGGTTCGCATGGCAGGATAAACTACCGGGTGACCTTGCCTCACACTGGTCCGGAACCGGCAGACCTGATGATTTCATGAGCACCGGGACAGCCTTGACCGTAGGACTGTCGCTGACGGGCATTCCCGCCATCATTGGACTTGTTGCAGCCTTCATCAGCACCCTACGCCCGGCAGTTTTGCGCGGAATATTGGGATTTGCGGGGATGCTCTCGGGCATGGGTGCGTCCACTTGGCTCGTCTCCGCCGGCTTAACTCTGCGCGCCGGCAGCGCCGAAGATGCGGTCCTGGGCTGGTGGTTGGCCGCAGTCATGGGCTCTTTCTTGTTCGGGGCAGTCCCCTATTTCATAGCGCCCAAGCCGAAGTTCACCACCGGAAAATTCGAGCACCGGATGCCGCTGGGGGAGCAGGAAACCGGGGCGTGGTCGCGCACCATCACCTCGAAAATGCTGCTCTGGATGCCCGTTGCACTGCTTGGTCTCACCGGCCTGATCTACATTCCGGACTTGCTGAACGATGAGTTCTCCGCCGTGTGGATTGGTGGCGCCACCATGTTGCTCAGCACAGTCATCGTCGCCATGATCGCCCACTTGCAGGTGACCGTGGACTGGCGCGGGCTGCGCATCGTCTCCACCCTGGGCCGGATCCCGCTCAAGCGCATCCCCCTCGAGAACATTGCCTCCGTCGAGGTCACCGAGATTCGCCCCTCCGAATGGGGTGGCTGGGGTTACCGTGTCATGCCCGGCCGCTCGGCGGTCGTCATGGGTGCCGGCCCTAGTCTCATTGTCACCACCACGGCGGGTAAGCAGTTCGCCGTCACTGTACCGGACCCTGACAGCGCCGCCAGCTTGTTGCTTGCCCTGCGGGATCGGAAGCACGACGGCGGAGCCCACGCCAGTGCCACCGAACAGCGAGCCTGAAGCTGGGCCAAGCTGACGGGGCAATTGGGTGTCCCTGCAGCCGTGTAGCAGCCGTTTCAAGGTGGCGCCACTGTGACGTGACTGACAAGAAACGTTTTGCCGGAGCATGGATTTGTGGACCGCGATGGATAGTCTTACTTCTAGGCTCCGTTGCGTAGCTCCGTTGGGTAGTTCCGGTGACGGAATATTCGGGGCGAGCCTCGCTCCCAACGCTTTGAAAGGGCAGGAACCACGCCATGGCACTCTTTAGCCGCCCGCAACCGGGTGCTTTGCCAACCACCTTGAAACTTCTCGTGGCACTCTTGGTCCCCTCGGCCCTTGTCAGCATCCTTGCAGGCCCGTCAGCGGGCATGGGATTTGGCATTGCCATGGGACTCGGCATGGCTGTTTCACCCATTAGTAAACCCCGGCAGACAGTAGTTCTGGTCCTGATCGGAGCCGTCCTTGGTGCGCTTGCCTCCTACGCGGTGGACACCCCCTGGGCCATTGCTGTGCTGCTTTTTGTTGCGGCCATTCTCTCGGCGCTCACCAATCAACGATCAGCCGGGTTGCTCTCGCTGGCGCCCATCCTGGTGATCCTCTTTGGTCCTGGCCCCATCAATCTCGTGTGGTGGCAGGCGGCCGTTTGGATCGTGATCGGAGGCGCCGTTGGTGCACTCATCACCAAGTTACTCAAGTTCCAGGCTCCCGTTCAACCGGTGGCCAGGGCTGTCGCTTGGGAGCACGGGATTGTGGTTGGCCTGCTCTGTGCAGCGGCCATGTACTGGACATTGTCCAATAACATTCCCCACGGCTACTGGATCGCTGTCACCGTACTGATGGCCCTGCGTCCGCTACCAAACCAGCGCCGTGACACCCTGAACGGGCGAATTCTGGGAACCCTGCTGGGAGCTGTTTTTGCGCTGCTAGTGGTCATCTTCCTGCCGCTCTGGGCCGGGGTCATTGTTGCTGTGCTCTGCCTGTTCGTCATGGTTTGGTACACCATGGGCGGTGCTTATCTAATGCAGACCCTGGCACTGACGCCCATGCTGCTCATTTTCGCTTCCCTCGGTGATGCCGAGCGGGGCGTGGAACTCACCCTTGAGCGGGTGATGTACACGGTGGTCGGTTTTGTGGTTGCCGTGCTGATTGCCCTGTTGCTGCGACGGTGGGAATCCCGCCGGGAGGAACGTCAGGCCGGCATGGTCTGACGTTCCTCCCAGATTCGCGAGGTGTGGTCCAAGGACTGCCATCGGGCAGAGTTTAGGGCTCCAAGATGACCTTGCCGGTGGTGAGCCGGCCCTGCAACGCCGTGTGCGAGGCGCCAGCCTCGGCCAGCGGGAAGCGGGCGCCGATCCGGGCCACAAGTTTCCCTGAAGCGGCTGCATTGAAAACCTCAGTGGAACGCCACAGCCGCTCCTGTGCGTTGAGCAGGTAATCGCCCAGCTTGGGCCGGACCACCGTCAGGGAGCCGCCGGCATTTAGTCGCTGCAAATCAAAGGCCGGCACCTGCCCGGACGCGCCGCCAAACAACACCAGCGTCCCCCGGGTGCGCAGCGACGCAAGGGAACCGTCGAAGGTGTCTTTCCCAACGCCGTCGTACACCACGTCCACGCCCACACCATCGGTAAGCTCACGCACCTTAGCGGCGAAATCGTCGTAGCCCAGCACCTCGTCGGCGCCGGCCACGCGGGAAAGCTCTTCCTTCTCCTCCGTGGACACCGTGGTGATGACGCGAGCGCCACGGTCCTTCAAAAGCTGGGTCAGCAACAAGCCCACTCCGCCGGCGCCGGCATGCAGCAGGACGGTCTCGCCAGGCTCCACATGGTAGGTGGAATTCATCAGGTAATGTGCCGTCATGCCTTGCAGGGGGAGTGCCGCGGCAACGTCCAGGGGCACGCTGGAGGGTACTGGCAAGCTCACCTCGGCCGGGAAGATCGCATACTCGGCGTAACAGCCGCTCCCTTCAGCCGTGGCAACGCGATCGCCCACTTCATAGGATCTGACGCCGGGCCCAACGGCAACTACCGTGCCAGCGGCCTCGGCTCCCGGGGTGAAAGGGAATGGGACGGGATAGATGCCTTCGCGCTGGTAACTCTCAATGAAGTTCACGCCCACGGCGGCAATCTTGACCAAAAGCTCACCCGGGCCGGGAACGGGCATGGGCACTGCCGCGAGTTGCAAAACCTCGGGACCACCCGGGGCTTTGGCGAGAATTGCCTGGCACTGATCTGTCATGGTGAACTCCACATCATTGGTTCCGGTACAAAATTTTCGGGCATGCCCTTCAGATCATCATAGGACGGACCGAGGTGCAAAAAATGAAAGCCATGCATAAATATCGGTAACACTGAATATTTCTGCTGTATAGTCGACGTATGACAATCTCAGTAGCAGTCTCCGGCGCCAGCGGATATGCCGGGGGAGAGGTGTTGCGCCTGCTGGCCAGCCACCCGAACGTAACCATCGGCGCCATCACGGCCCACAGCAACGCTGGAGAACGCCTCGGTGCTCTGGCACCGAATCTGCATGCCTTGGCCAACCGCGTCCTGGTGGACACCACCGTGGAGAACCTTTCCGGGCACGACGTCGTTTTCCTGGCACTGCCGCACGGCGCATCCGCGGCTATTGCAGCCCAGCTCTCACCGGACACTTTGGTGATTGACGCCGGCGCCGATCACCGCCTGGAGGATTCCACCGCGTGGGAAAAGTTCTACGGTTCCGAACACGCCGGCACGTGGCCCTACGGCCTACCTGAAATGCCCGGACACCGGGAACGACTCAAGGGCGCCAAGCGCATCGCCGTCCCTGGGTGCTACCCCACCAGTTCGCTGCTGGCCCTCATGCCCGGCTTCGCTGCTGGCGCTCTGATGCCTGATGATGTGGTGATTGTTGCAGCCTCAGGCACCTCCGGGGCGGGCAAAGCCGCCAAGGTCAATCTGATTGGCTCCGAGGTCATGGGGTCCATGAGTCCCTACGGCGTGGGTGGACTGCACCGCCACACCCCCGAAATTGAGCAGGGCCTCTCCAACGCTTCAGGACTGGATGTGCAGGTTTCCTTCACACCCACCCTGGCGCCCATGAGCCGCGGCATCCTCACCACGGCCACGGCGAAGGTGTCCGCCGAATTTGCTGCGCTGGAAAACCCCGAAGCGGTGTTGCGGGAAATCTGGGAAAAGGCCTACGCGGACGAGCCCTTTGTCCATGTTTTGCCGGCAGGCCAGTGGCCCGCCACCAAGTCCGTGCAGGGCTCCAACTACGCAGCCATTCAAATCGCCTACGATTCCCACGTGAACCGTGTGGTTGTGTGCGCCGCCATCGATAACCTCACCAAGGGCACCGCTGGCGGAGCTGTCCAATCCATGAATATTGCCCTCGGCCTGCCCGAGACAACAGGCTTGACCTTCCAAGGAGTAGCACCATGAGTGTGACAACCCCGCTAGGCTTCCGTGCTTCAGGCGTCACTGCCGGGCTGAAGGTATCCGGCAAACCGGATCTGGCCCTCGTTATTAACGATGGCCCCGAACACGCGGCCGCCGCCGTGTTCACCAGCAACCGTGTGGCTGCTGCGCCCATCCACTGGTCCCGCCAGGTCCTCAGCGATGGCCGCGTTGACGCGGTTGTGCTGAACTCTGGCGGAGCCAATGCCTGCACCGGTCCCGAGGGCTTCCACAACACGCACGCCACAGCCGAGAAGGTTGCGGCCGTGCTGGGACTCTCCGCCACGGATATTGCCGTGGCCTCCACGGGCCTGATTGGCGAGCAGCTGCCCATGGAAAAAATACTTCCCGGTGTTGAGGCTGCCGCCGCTGCCTTGACGGAGCACGGCGGAGCTGATGCAGCAACCGCGATCATGACCACCGACACCGTCAACAAGCAGGCGTCCTGGACCTCCGCGGCCAATGCTGAAGGTGTGAGCTACAGCATTGGTGGCATGGCTAAGGGTGCTGGCATGCTGGCTCCCGGTCTGGCCACCATGCTGGTGGTCATCACCACAGACGCCGTGGTGGAAGCTGAAGGCCTGGACGCGGCACTGCACGACGCCGTCCGCGTCACCTTCAACCGGGCCGACTCTGACGGATGCATGTCCACCAACGACACCGTCCTGCTCATGTCCTCCGGCGCCTCCGAAGCATTCCCTGACATGGCAGAATTCACGGCAGGCCTCACCGAAGTGTGCGCCACCCTGGCCCGCGCCCTGATTGCTGACGCCGAGGGCGCTAGCCACGACATTGCCATCACCACAGTGAACGCGGAGAGCGAACGCGACGCCGAAGTAGTCTCACGCTCTGTGGCCCGTTCCAACCTGTTCAAGGCGGCCATCTTCGGCAACGACCCCAACTGGGGGCGCGTGCTGGCCTCCGTGGGCACCACCGACGCCGTCTTTGACCCGGATCAACTCAACGTGAGCATCAACGGCGTGCAAATCTGCCGCAACGGAGGAATTGGTGACTCCCGTGACTTGGTAGATCTGGCACCGCGTGAAGTCACCGTAGAGATTGACCTCAACGCCGGCCATGCCACCGCCACGATCTGGACTAACGATCTCACACACGCCTACGTCGAAGAAAACAGCGCGTACTCCTCGTAACTGGTTCGCCGCCGAGCCCTTGTTGCGGCCGGCTGGCTGTGGTTGGCTTCGGCGGCGTTGCGAGAGTTGGAAGTGCCAGATGACGAGCCGGATGGTGGCGGTGGCCCCGGAGCGGGGATGGATTTTGCAGGCGAGGTCACGAGCAGCAAAATCTTACTGCCCGCGAGGGGCTGCCGGCACCAGAAGGTGGCCCGCAGTGATGTACACAAACGCAGAAGAAGGACTTTCATGATGACGTCGGTGGAAACCGCACAGGATAAGGCTGGCACGCTGATTGAGGCGTTGCCGTGGATTCAGCAATTTGCGGGCACGGTAGTGGTGGTCAAATACGGCGGAAACGCCATGATCAACGATGAGCTGCGCCGGGCCTTCGCCGAGGACATTGTCTTCATGCACCATGTGGGCATCAAGCCCGTGGTGGTCCATGGTGGTGGGCCGCAAATCAACGCCATGCTCAAGCGTCTGGACATCAAGAGTGAGTTCAAGGGCGGGCTGCGCGTCACCACGCCGGAGGCCATGGACGTGGTCCGCATGGTCTTGACCGGCCAGGTGGGCCGTGAACTGGTGGGCCTGATCAACGAACATGGGCCGTACGCCGTGGGGCTCTCCGGCGAGGATGGCGCACTGCTTCAGGCCGAACGTACCGGCACCATTGTTGACGGGCTACCCGTGGACCTTGGTCTGGTGGGCGAGGTGGTGGGGGTGAATCCTGGTGCCATTCTTGACTTGCTGGAGGCCGGGCGGATTCCGGTGATCTCCACCGTGGCTCCCGAGGTGGGGGATGCCTCCACCGTACTGAACGTCAACGCCGATACCGCTGCTGCAGCCCTGGCTGTGGCGTTGGAAGCCTCCCGCTTGGTGATTCTGACCGATGTGGAAGGTCTCTACGCCAACTGGCCGGATAAGTCCTCGCTGCTCAGTGAACTCAGTGCTGGTGCCCTGCGTCAGATGCTGCCCAGTCTGGAAGCAGGCATGATCCCGAAGATGGGTGCCTGCCTTGCCGCGGTGGATGGCGGTGTGGCCCGTGCAGCTGTTGTTGACGGACGCAGCGCCCACTCGGTGCTGCTGGAATTGATGACTTTTGAGGGCAACGGGACCCAAATTTTTCCCGATGAGGATGAGAAGTGATGACTGAAGAAAACGCAGGCACCGAGCCCGGCAACGCAACCGACCTGTCCAACGCCAATGCCGCAGCCGTCACCGGAACCGGCACGGGTGAGCAGTGGCTGGCCCGTTACAAGGATTCTTTGATGGGTGTCTTTGGCGCCCCGCAGCGCGTCCTGGTGCGTGGCGCCGGCGCGCTGGTCTGGGATGCCGATGGTAAGGAGTACCTGGACCTGCTCGGCGGCATTGCCGTGAACGCGCTAGGCCACGCCCACCCGTTTGTGACCTCCGTGATTGCCAGCCAACTCGCCACTTTGGGCCATGTCTCAAATTTCTTCACAAGCCCCACCCAGATTGCCTTGGCTGAAAAGCTGCTGGAATTGAGCGCAGCCCCGGCCGGTTCGAAGGTGTTTTTTGCCAACTCCGGGACCGAGGCCAACGAGGCCGCTTTCAAGCTGGCCCGCTCCCACGGCGGTAAGGCGCGCCCCACCATCTTGGCCCTGGAAGGCGGCTTCCACGGCCGCACCATGGGCGCCTTGGCCATGACGGCCAAAACCGCGTACCGGGAACCGTTCGAGCCCATGCCGGCCGGTGTGCGCCACCTGCCCTTCAATGACATTGACGCACTCCGCGCAGCACTGGATGACACCGTTGCTGCACTTGTCATCGAACCCATCCAGGGTGAGGCCGGCGTACGCCCCCTCTCCGCCGAATATTTGCAGGCCGCCCGCGAACTGACCCGCGAGCACGGGTCCCTGCTGATCATGGACGAGGTCCAAACAGGCATTGGCCGCACCGGCAACTGGTTCGCCAGCATCGCAGCCGGCACCACCCCGGACGCCATGACCCTAGCCAAGGGCTTGGGCGGCGGCTTCCCGATCGGCGCCATCATCACCTTCGGCGAAGGCCCCTCACAGCTGCTCAGTGCCGGCCAGCACGGCACCACCTTCGGAGGCAACCCCGTGGCCACGGCCGCGGCGCTGGCCACCTTGCACGTCCTGGAAACCCAGAACGTGCTGGCCAATGTCAACGCCGTGAGCGAGCTTTTTGCCACCGGCCTGGCCAAGACCAGCGGCGTCACCGAGGTGCGCGCCTTCGGTCTCCTGATTGGCTTCGACCTTAGCGATGACATTGCCCCCGAGGTAGTCTCCGCCGCGCTGGATGCTGGCTTCATCATCAACGCACCCCGCCCCAACACCATCCGCCTGGCCCCGCCCTTGAACCTGACCGTTGAGCAGGCACAGTCATTCCTGACGGCCTTGCCGGCATTGATCACCACGGCCACCGCCGCAAAACTTATGGAAAAGAGCTTTTAGATGACACGCCACTTTCTGGTAGACACCGATCTGAGCCCCGCTGAACAAGCCGAGGTGCTGGAGCTGGCCGCACAGTTGAAGAAGGCACCGTACTCCAAAAACACCTTTGCCGGTGACGGTTCGGGTTCTCAAACCGTGGCCGTCATTTTTGACAAAACCTCCACGCGGACCCGTGTCTCCTTTGCCGCAGGCGTAGCCGCCCTAGGTGGCAACCCGCTGATCATCAATCCCGGGGAGGCCCAAATTGGTCACAAAGAATCCGTGGCCGACACCGCCAAGGTGCTTGAACGCATGGTCTCCACCATTGTCTGGCGCACCTACACCCAGTCCGGGCTGGAGGAAATGGCGGCCAACTCGCGCGTGCCCGTTATCAACGCCCTCTCCGATGATTACCACCCGTGCCAGTTGCTCGCGGACCTGCTCACCATCAAGGAACATAAGGGTGAGCTGGCCGGTCTGACCATGACGTACATGGGGGATTCGGCCAACAATATGGCCAACTCCTACCTGCTGGCCGGGGTCACGGCTGGCATGCATGTGCGCATCACCGGGCCCGCCGGGTATTTGCCGGCCGACGCCGTGGTGCTGGCTGCCCGGGAGCGTGCCGCACTAACCGGCGGCTCCGTCCTGATCACCACGGACGTGGCGCAGGCTGTTGCGGGCGCTGACGTGCTGGTCACCGACACCTGGGTTTCCATGGGCCAAGAGGAGGAGAAGGCTGCCCGCATGGAGCTTTTCACCGATTACGCGCTCGACGACGCCGCTCTCGCCCAGGCGTCCCCGGATGCGATTGTGTTGCACTGCCTGCCCGCCTACCGCGGCTACGAAATTTCCGCTTCCGTCATTGACGGCCCGCAATCCGTTGTTTGGGACGAGGCCGAGAACCGCCTGCATGCCCAGAAGGCGCTCATGGTGTGGCTCGTGGAGAACTCTGCCGTTGAGAGTCCTGCCGTTGAGCACTCAGCGGTGAGGGCTACAGCCGCCGGGACCGGCGCGTAATCATGGCTAAACCCCCCATTCCGGCCGGGATGCCGGCCACCAAGACGGCGCGGCAGGCTCGGGTGCAGGCGCTGCTGACCAGCCGTGCCGTCCGATCCCAGGCTGAACTTGCCGCACTGCTGGCGGATGATGGTTTGGTGGTGGGCCAGGCCACGCTCTCACGTGATCTGGTGGAATTGCGGGCCGTTCGGGTCAGGGGCAAGGATGGTGCCCTGATCTATGCCCTCCCCAAGGAAGGCGGTGACCGCAGCGTGCACAGCGCCTCGTCACAAGAACTGTTGGATACCAGGCTCATCCGGCTCTGCGGGGAACTGCTGGTCACGGCCGAAGCCTCAGGCAATATTGCGGTACTGCGCACACCGCCAGGTGCCGCAAACTTCCTGGCCTTAGCCATCGACCACTCTGTGATGCCCTCCATTCTGGGCACCATCGCAGGGGATGACACCGTCATGATCATCACGCGCGAGCCCTTGGGAGGGGCAGAAGTAGCCGAAAGGTTCCTGCAATTCGCCGAAGAATCCGGCGCTGGGGCGTAACCCACGCCGGGAGGCGAGGGGGCCGACGTCGCACTTGTGGGCACTATGAATATCTTTTAGTAAGAATGCATAATCATGCACTATGCTGTGTATTAATGAGAAGCACACTCTTGTGAAGAGTGTTGAAATAGGGAGATAAAAACGTGACTGAACGCATTGTATTGGCTTACTCCGGTGGCCTGGACACCTCCGTAGCGATCGGCTGGATCGGCGAGGCGACCGGCGCAGAAGTCATCGCGGTGGCAGTGGATGTAGGACAGGGCGGAGAATCCCTGGAAGACATCCGCCAGCGCGCATTGGGCTGCGGCGCCGTCGAAGCCTATGTTGCTGACGCGCGTGATGAATTCGCCAACGAATACGCCATGCCAACGCTGAAAGCCAACGCCCTCTACCAGGGCCACTACCCGCTGGTTTCAGCCATCTCCCGCCCCGTGATCGTCAAGCACCTGGTCAAGGCCGCCCGCGAATTCGGCGCCACCACGGTTGCCCACGGCTGCACCGGCAAGGGCAACGATCAGGTTCGCTTCGAGGTCGGCATTCAGACCCTGGGCCCGGACCTGAAGTGCATTGCACCGGTCCGCGATCTGGCGCTGACCCGCGATAAGGCCATTGTGTACGCAGAGTCCCACAACCTGCCGATTGAGACCACGAAGAAGAACCCGTACTCGATCGACCAGAACGTGTGGGGACGCGCCGTGGAAACCGGATACCTGGAAGACATCTGGAACGCCCCCACGAAGGACATCTACGATTACACGGCCACCCCGGAATTCTCGCCGGCACCGGATGAGGTCATCATCTCCTTCGCGCAGGGTGTGCCCGTCGCCATTGATGGCGTGAAGGTCACCCCGCTGCAGGCCATCCAGGAACTGAACCGCCGTGCAGGTGCTCAGGGTGTTGGCCGCATCGACGTCGTCGAAGACCGTCTGGTCGGCATCAAGAGCCGCGAAATCTACGAAGCACCCGGCGCCATGGCACTCATGACGGCCCACAAGCACCTCGAGGACATCACGATCGAGCGCGAGCAGGCACGCTTCAAGGCCACCGTTGGTCAGCGCTGGGCCGAGCTGGTCTATGATGGCCAGTGGTTCTCCCCGCTGAAGCGTTCACTGGATGCCTTCATCGAGGACACCCAGCAGCATGTCAACGGCGACATCCGCATGACCATGCACGGCGGGCAAGCTATTGTCAACGGCCGCCGCTCCGAGACCTCGCTGTACGACTTTGACCTGGCCACCTACGACACCGGCGATACGTTCGACCAGTCACAGGCCAAGGGCTTCATTGAGCTGTGGGGCATGTCCTCCAAGGTTGCCAGCCAGCGCGATCAGCGCGTTTCAGGCCTGTAACCATGGCTCATGGGACCAACGAAGGTGCCCTGTGGGGTGGCCGCTTTCAGGGCGGCCCCGCAGATGCTCTTGCTGCATTGAGCAAGTCAACTCACTTTGACTGGCGGCTGGCACTGTATGACATTGCCGGTTCCAAGGCACACGCCCGCGTTCTGAACACGGCTGGGCTTCTAGATGCTGCTGAGCTGGAGGGCATGCTTGCTGCGCTCAACCAGCTTGAGGTGGATGTAAAGTCCGGTGCTTACACTCCTTCCGAATCGGATGAGGATGTGCACGGCTCCCTGGAGCGCGGCCTGATTGAGCGCGCCGGTACGGCACTGGGCGGCAAGCTCCGTGCTGGCCGGTCTCGCAATGACCAGGTTGCCACGCTGGGGCGCATGTACCTCCGCGAACATGCACGGATCATTGCCGCCGGAGTTCTCTCCGTGGTGGATGCGCTCGTGGAACAGGCCAAGGCACACCATGGTGTGGCCATGCCTGGACGCACGCACCTCCAACACGCTCAGCCTGTACTGCTCAGCCATCACCTGCTGGCTCACGCCTGGGCCTTGTTGCGTGATGTGCAGCGCCTGGTTGACTGGGATAAGCGTGCCGCGGTTTCACCTTACGGTTCCGGCGCATTGGCCGGTTCCTCGCTGGGTCTGGACCCGAACGCCGTCGCGGCTGACCTTGGCTTTGATTCCGCCACGTGGAACTCGATTGATGGTACCGCCTCACGGGATGTCTTTGCCGAGTTCGCCTGGGTGTGCGCCATGATCGGTGTAGACCTTTCCCGGATTTCCGAGGAAGTCATCCTGTGGGCCACCAAGGAATTCTCCTTCATCACACTGCATGATTCCTACTCCACGGGATCCTCGATCATGCCGCAGAAGAAAAACCCCGACGTGGCGGAGCTGGCCCGCGGCAAGGCCGGGCGCCTCATTGGCGACCTGACCGGGCTGCTGGCAACACTCAAGGGCTTGCCTCTGGCGTACAACAGGGACTTGCAGGAGGACAAGGAGCCCGTCTTTGACGCGGCCGATACCCTTGAACTGCTGCTGCCCGCCGTCTCCGGCATGATCGCTACTTTGGTGTTCAACACCGAACGCATGGAGTCTCTGGCTCCGCAGGGCTTCGCCTTGGCCACCGACATTGCCGAATGGCTGGTCCGTCAGGGTGTTCCGTTCCGTGACGCTCACGAGCTATCCGGGGCAGCCGTCAAGGTTGCCGAGGGCCGCGGCGTGGAGCTGTGGGACCTTACGGATGAGGAATACGCCGGCATTTCTACGTACCTGACACCGGAGGTTCGCACGGTTCTGAGCACGGAAGGCTCGCTGAACAGCCGCAACGCCCAGGGCGGTACGGCACCGTCCGCAGTACTGACGCAGCTGGCGGCCCTTGAGTGTCAGCTGGGCGAGGTTCGCACCTTCCTCGCCTGACCGGCCTCGCACTTCCTTGGCACGATCGTAGAAATGGCTGACAGCTAGAAATGCCCGTATCTGTGAAGGATGCGGGCATTTCTTTGTTCGGGCCCCTCGCCCGCTAGGCTTGGGTGCATGACTGATATTTCAAATGCGCAGCTACTGGAGCGACTCACGGCTGCCGCCGAGAACGTGAGCGCGAAATTGGGGGCTCTGACGGACAGCGACGTCCTGGACCCCACTGATTTGCCCGGCTGGACCCGCGGGCACGTACTGGCCCATATTGCCCATGTTTCCACTGCTGTAGCGAGGCAGGCTGAGTATGCGCTGCGTGGTGAGCTTGTTGATTTTTATGACGGCGGCCCGGGCGGACGCACACAGGCAATCGAGATGAACGCCGGCCACACCGCGGCCGAACACCGGGACTATATTGCCACCGCCTTCACGAGGGCACTGACTGTTCTGGGCGGGCTCGAGGAGAGCCAGTGGGAACTTCCTGTCAGCTACCGCAATAGTGATATTCGGGGCGTGGCCCTGGCATACTGGCGCGAGCTCGTGATCCATCTGGCTGATTTGCAGCTGGGCCGCGGCCCCGAAACTTGGTCCAAGGAGTTTTGCCTCTACCTGATCGGGTTCCTGCGCCCCCGGGTGCCGGAGCCGCTGCAGCTGAAGTTGTTGCCGCTGGCGCTGCCGCCCATGACGGTGGGTTCTGGAGAGAGTACCGTGTCTGTTTCCGGCATGCTGACCGATATTGCTGCATGGCTCTCCGGGCGTACACCCAGTATGGGCTCCCTGCGCGCCGAAGCTGCCGCCGATTCAGTGGAATTGCCCACTCTGCTGCCCTGGCCGTCCGCGTTCGCGGCAAAGTAAGCACCACAGCTTTGTCGCAGAAGTGAGTGCACAGCTAATTGGTTTGATCAAGGTTTAGTTGACATCTAACTTATGAGCTGTGTGATCACTTGTCAGCGCCACGATTCGGCCGACTCCGTGCGGCTCGGTGTAGAGCTCGGCGAAGGCCCTGATAAGTAACCAGTTTGCCCGGGTGTTGACAGCGAAGTGGTTGTCAAAGCTCTCCTGAGTGGTGTTTAGGATGCTGCTATTGATACACAGTGCGTGGCTTGATACAAGAGCACTGATTGGCCCGATTACATAGGTAGCTTCCCGCAATATCGCTTCGGTGACGACCACCTCTGCCATGTCGGCCTCGATGGAATGGATTATGAGACCGAGGGACTCAAGCTCAGCTGTGAATGCAGCTACGAATCCTTGATCTGGCTTATAGCTGGTGATGGCAATGTTCCATCCATCAGCGGCGAGCTGCCGAGCGATTTCGGTGCCTATCGATGCGCACCGACCTACTCCTGTGATCAGAACACCGGGGCGGTCGTTGTGCACATGAGGGGTCCTCTCTCATTGATTAGTGTTGGATGCCGTGCAAACCGCCTGAAGCTTAGGCCAGATGTAGGAGCAAGGTGTCGGAATTTCCAGCCCGGTCGACTCTGCTGAATCCGGCTCGCTCGTAGAGGTGAACTGCTGGATTTTGGTCCTCTACGCTTAAGCTCAGTGCCGTTAAGTCGAGTTTTTTAGCTTGCTCGATGATGGCTGTCATCAATGCGGTTCCGACCCCGCTTCCGCGGTTCCCCGGAAGCACCCCCAGAGTCAGCTCAGGAGTGGTGGATGATACAAATCCATAACCAGGATCGTCTTCGCTTAGGAGTCGGGCCCAGGCGGTTCCTATTGGTTCGCCGTGGTCGGTTTCGGCGACGAATCCGAAGTCTACTTCGGATTGCCAATCCACTACGTAGTGGCTGATCTCAGGTTTTTGAAGGATCTGTTCTCGGGTTAATGTCTGATCTTCTGACCAGTTGAATGCCTGGAGGAGGACGTCGGTGAGAAATGAAAAGTCTGCTGCGGTAGCGGTGCGTAAATGCATGATCACCAATGCTAGGTCGAGTTCAAAGGAAATCTCAGGTTGTGACTGACATTTTTCGAGAGTCCACCGTTTGTCTTGGTTCGGGCCCGTAATGCGAAAGACCCGGGAAAGGTAAGCGTTCACAAGCCGAACCCCGTACGGGGACTAACCTGGACGGGTCCAATGCGAGCGCTGCCCCCTGACCACTCCTTTGCGGCGTGCAGGGCGGCGGTCTACTTCACGGAGGGGACGAGCGTGGCCAGCAGTGCGAAGACCGAACGCATCTCTGCCTCGCTTGGAGTGGGGAAAGCTGCCGAGCTGCTTACCATCACGAGGTAGGGAACCAGCGCTGCGATGTGCGCGTGGGACGGGTCGGGCAAGATGCCACGCCAGAGAGCGACAAGCGCTTCGAGGCGCGCCGTGTCTACCCGGCCCTGTACGGCGCGCGCAGATTCGTCTTCAAACGCCCAGGCGCGCATCGCAGCATCTAGCCGTGGGTCGAGCGACACGTCCGTGGCAACCCGCGCGAGTGCCTGATGCGACGGGAGTTCGGATGCGGCGAAAATCGCGGCGCGGATCGATGTCATCGAGTCCTCTTCGCACCGCGTCAGTAACGCACTGCGGTAGTCGCCGATGCCGATGAAGTGGTGATGGAACGAGCCTTTGGTAAGACCGAGGCGCTCCGCGATGCGATCGATCCGCACGCCAGACCTCCCCTGCAACTTGAGCACGTTCAAACCCTCGTTTACCCATTGCGATCGCGTAGTCATCACTCAACCTTCACTGTGACACTGCCACTTGGTAGCGCCCGATTGGTGTGAAGCACAACGTTAAGTGACCTGTTTTCACAACGGTCAATGGCCGCGCGGCCCGGCCTCTGCTTCACTCTTTGGGCCACTAGATGAACCAACCTCAGTGAATGGTCCTGCCCATTGCGCGGTACCTGGGCGGCGAATAGCGGTTTTGGCTACCCCGGCCTGCTTTACGGCAGGGGAACAACGAGTTGACTGTTGCGCCATCGCGGCACCGCTTGGTTCGCGCATGGGTTCCTCCCAAAGGCCACTTTCCCTGGTCAGTATCCAGTAAAAGTGGCCGCCGGATGGTCGAGGCTAAGCCAAGGAGAGGAACAGCTTTTCCAGGTCGGCACGGTCTGCCGTGGGGTCCTCGCTTTTCAGGCACTGCTCCAACCCGGTGGCGATAATTGCAAAGCCGGCGCGATCGATGGCCTTGGATGCTGCGGACAGCTGGGTGACGACTGTGCGGCAGTCACTGCCTTCCTCAAGCATGCGAATCACCCCGTTCAGCTGGCCCTGGGCGCGCTTGAGCCGGTTGATGACGGGCTTCATGGTGTCCACTTCAAGTTCCATAACGGGTTCCTCCAGTGTGTTTGTTTCTTCAAGTGTATACCCCCGGGGGTTTCTTGAGATAACATCGACAGCGGATCTCGCATACCCCCACGGGTATGCTTTTCAGTCTATTGCGGGGGTAAGTGAGTCTCCGTGGACAATTCCAGAATAAAGGAATGCCCCCCCATGTGCCGAGCGGCCAAATGTCGTAAATGCCAGAAAGCCACCTGGGCCGGATGTGGCCAACATGTCAAGCAGGTCATGGCCCACGTGCCACGCAATGAACGCTGCGCCTGCGACCCAAATGCGCCAAAGAAGCCTGCGGAATCCAAGGGCTGGCTGGCACGCCTCCTTGGTCGCTAAACAGCGGGTAGCGATTGCCTCATGGCGGTCAGCAATCCTCGGGGGATGCTGACCGCCATTTCCATCGCCCTTCCAAAGTCCTTCGGAAGACATGTTGCAAATATACCCCTGGGGGTATTATGGTTATGGGGAACCAAATACCCGCTGGGGTATAAAACTTCTTTATCTCACTCAAGGAGAGACCATGCTTCTCGAACGCATTTATGACGAAGACCTTGCCCAGGCCAGCTACTTCATCGGCTGCCAAGCCAAGGGCGAGGCCATCGTGGTGGACGCCCGCCGCGACATCCAGATTTACCAGGACCTTGCCGCGAAGAACGGCATGAAAATCGTGGCCGTCACTGAGACCCACATCCACGCCGACTACCTCTCCGGCACCCGCGAGCTTGCTGCGGCCACGGAGGCAGCCATCTACGTATCGGGTGAAGGCGGAGAGGACTGGCAATACGGATTCGAAGGCGAACGCCTCTTCGACCAGTCCACCGTCAAGCTGGGCAACATCACGCTCACCGCCCTGCACACCCCTGGCCACACCCCCGAGCACCTTTCCTTCCTGATCACCGACGGCGCCTTCGCCGAACACGCCGGTTTCCTGCTCTCCGGGGACTTCGTCTTCTCCGGGGACCTGGGCCGCCCGGACCTGCTGGATGAAGCGGCCGGCGGAATCGACACCCGCTTTGCCGGGGCGCACGACCTGTTCGTCTCGCTGAAGGAAAAGTTCCTGACCCTGCCCGACTACGTTCAGGTCTACCCGGGCCACGGTGCCGGCAGCGCCTGCGGCAAGGCGCTGGGCGCGATCCCCTCCTCCACCGTCGGCTACGAACGCAACTTTGCCTGGTGGGGTCCCTACCTGGAGACCGACGACGAGGCCGGCTTCGTGGAGGTGCTACTTGACGGGCAGCCCGATGCCCACGCCTACTTCGGGCGCATGAAGCGCGAAAACCGGGTCGGCCCGGCGATCATGGGCGAACGAGCACCGCTGGCCGAACTGTCAACCGAAGTGGTCGCCGCGGCCCTGGCCGCCGACGAAATCGGCATCGTCGACACCCGCCACCACAGTGAGGTCCACGTTGGGACCGTGGCCGGGGCGCTGAACATCCCTGCCGGGAACAAGGCAGCAAGCTTCGGCGGCTGGGCCGTGGACCCGGCTACCGACCAGCGCCCGCTGGTGCTGCTGGCACCGAACAGTGAAACCGCCACCGAAATGTGGGACCACCTCATCCGCGTGGGCATCGACAACGTCGCCGGCTACGTGAGGACGTTCGATGGGCTTCCGGCCTTCACACCGCAGACCGTGGCTCCTGCCGACCTGGCCGAATTCGATTCAGCCATGGTGCTCGATGTGCGCAACAAGACCGAGCACCTTGCCGGGCACATCCCGGGCTCCGTCCAGCTCAACGCCGGACGTGTGCTCTGGAACACCGCGGAACTGCCCACCGACGGCATCATCGTCAGCTACTGCCAGTCCGGGGTGCGCAACTCGGTGGCCGCCTCGAGTCTGCGCCGTGCCGGACACCGCGTGGTGGAACTCGAGGGCAGCTATGCGGGCTGGAGCGCCTGGGAAACCCAGAACGCCTAACACCCCCTGATTCACCCTCCCTGTTTCACCCCGTATCGCGGGTTCCGGCGCCGGCTTGTTCGGTGCCGGGACCCGCGATGCAATTGGACCCTGAAAGGCCCACGCACCATGACTGCAACAAACGGTTCCATTTCCCCCGCGGAACTGAATTCACTGATCTCCTCCGGTGAGGGCGTCGTGATCCTCGACGTGCGTTCGGCCGCGGAATTCGAATCCCTGCATATCTTGGGCTCCTACAACGTGCCCCTGGCACTGCTGGCCGAACACACCGAGGAACTAGCCGCGAAACTGGGCACCAAGACCGTGCTGGTCTGCCAGTCTGGCGTGCGCGCCACCGAGGCCCACAGGAACCTGAACAGCGTCGGCTTCTCCGATGCGCTGGTACTCACCGGCGGCGTCCCGGGCTACCAGCAGGCTGGCGGCAAAACCGTGGAGGGCTCCAAACGCTGGGCCCTGGAACGCCAAGTCCGCATGGCGGCCGGTTCGCTGGTCGTGGCCGGGTTGGCCGGCGGCAAGTTCCTCTCTCCGCAGATCCGCACCGTTGCCGGGGTGATCGGTGCGGGCCTAGCCTTCTCCGCGGCCACCAACACCTGCGCCTTGGGCAAGGCATTGTCGAAGATGCCGTGGAATAAGACCGGCAACGAGCCGACCCGCGAATCGGTCATGGCCCAGCTTCCGCCCAAGAAGTCCTGA
>NZ_QHLZ01000019.1:964-36812 GCF_003185915.1 Arthrobacter psychrochitiniphilus | reverse complement strand
AACAGGCTTTTATCAAGAAAAACCCCGAAAAATCGACGAACCCCGAACCCGTCACCAGAGCGTGTCCAGAGTCCTGGACCTGCCGTTCAAAGAACGCTTTGCGGTCTTCCACGCTGGCCGGATTGTTGTTGGAGAGCATCAGGCGCAAGGCTTCCTTCACACCCCAAGCAGCCACGAGTTCCTTACTTGGATCATCGGTGGCGAAGACGTCATCGAGGCGCTTCTTCCCAGCGTCGGAGAGCGTGTCGTAGCCGCGCAGCAGCAATTGCCGATGCGCCCAGGCCTTGTCTGTTTTCAGGCCGCGGCGCCCGTTCTGTTCCCGGGAGACCCGTTGACGAACCTGGGTGAGCATGTCGTTGGCCAAAAGCACCATGTGGAAGTGATCGACGCTGGCAGCAGCGTCGGGCAGGTTCTCACGCAGGGCCTTGCGGAAAGCGGCCGAGGGGTCGATGCCGACCGTCTCAATGCAGGAAAGCCAGGTGGCGGGTCGTGCTTTGAGCCAGGCACCCACGCCACGGCTGTCGCGGCCGTCCGCGATGCCCAACACTTGTCCGGTGTCGACGTCAACGATCGTTGACATCCACGGCTCGTACCGAGTCCATTTCTTGCTCTGCTGGTCTTGCAGCCAGCGCACGGAACGGTAGCGGTGCTCGTCAATCCCGAGCCGTGTGGGCGCTAGTAAGTCCACGGACGGCAGCGCCTCGGCGGCAGCGACCACGACGGTGTTGACCAGCCACCAAGAGACCTTGAACGCGGCCGCGACTTCGGATGCGGCCCGGCCAGAGTCGATGACGGCGTCCTTGAGGGTTTCCTTCAACCGTGTGGTGGAACGGGCGAACCGGGGCATCTGCGGGGTTGCCTCGGCAAAGGTCTTCCGGGCGCAAAGAGCCTCGTCGCAAAAGAGCCGCCGCTTGGCCCACATGAGTCTCACATGCCCGGCAACAAGGATGTCACGAACCCTTTGGATCCGGCGCGAATGGACCCGAGACGCTAGGACGGCGCAACTAGGGCAAGCTGTCGGGAAGTCCGAGGCAACCGTGACGACACGGATACCAGCATCGTCGTCATTGATGACGGAGATGACCTGATAATCAGGCAGATTGTAGAGAGTCGTCGCCGCAGACGGGCACGACTGGGTAGGCTGGATCAAGGCTCGTGGTTCCTGACTCGAGAAGAATGCTAGACACATCCATCTCAGCAGGGCCACGAGCTCCTACTTTGCTACGACACGAACCCCAGATTCACCACGAACCGTGAAGAGCCAGCAAAGCCGGGACAGACCCCACACAGGTTCCAGCGCACAATCTACGAATAGAATTGTGCCCATCGTGAATTGGGCGGTCCTGGAGTGAACGGGATCTTGTCGAGAACATGGGGAGAGTAGACGTCCTTGGCATCCCAGGTTCGGTGGAATCCAGTGGACGGGCCCCCGGACTGGTTGTAGAGGAAGCCATCAGCCAATGCTGAAAGCCCTGGATCAGTCTGTGCCAGCCTGCGATAAAGAGCCGTCAAGAAACTTGCAATGGGCGGAGTGGGTGGGCGTCCGTCGTATGGACTGGGGGCCGCGGAAACTGAAGTTTCAACGAATCCATTTGTGTAGTTTGCCCGTTGCGCTTCCTGGCGAAATTGCAGCATGTTCGGGCCGTGATAGGGAACTATATGTTTGGTCCAAGTACCTAGGTCGGAGATGCAGGTGAAGGCCTCATGCGATCAGCGGCCTGGAACCCATGACTCAATACGACATAACAGTGTAACCTCTGAGTTACTACCCAGAAACTGACATGGATTCAGACGGCCGTCGGCTGAAGTCGCCTAAATGGACGCCAGCATAGTTAGAAAGGAGGTCCCAATGACCGGGAAGACTCGATGGGGGAAACCCGGCACCGTACGCGACCTCCTAGATAAAGAACGAGAAGACATCATTAGAGCGGTTCTTGATCAAGACTCGACATGTAACAGAGACATCCTTATTGGAAGAATGAAAGCTGCAACGATCGCATCTTTTGATCCAAATGGACATCCAGATGTTGTGAAATCCCAAAACGGGGCACTCTTTGGAATATCAATTATTGATCTGATTTCTAATCAGAATAGATTAGTCTATGCACTAATATATGGAGAAAGAAGCGATGATCATGTTGCACTTCGTCTATGCCGGGCTAATTTCGGCACTAATCGAAATCTTATAATTGAAAATTCAGATTGGAGATGTGCCCGCTCCAGATGGAGGAGCAAGGAATATTAAGATGATATTCCATGCCTCAATTCTCGGTCCATTATATATGGTCTGACGCTGTTGATCCTAGCCGGCAGACAGTGAGCTAGGCCTCGAATTTACCTTTTGAAGTTGTTCTTCCGTCAAATTTTTCACACCTTCCATAGTGCATTCTGCAAGTTCAACATTGGAGAGGTCTGCAGAAAGAAAATCGGCACCAGATAAGTTTGACCTCCTAAAGTCTGCAGCCCTTGCTCGGGAGCCAGTGAGAATTATTCCCTTGAGGAACGCACCGTCCAGCTCGGTGCCGATCAAAGAAGCATCCGTAAAATCGGCACACTCAAAGTTCGCTCCACTTAATCTTGCGTGGCTAAAATTTATCCCGACTAACTGTGCTTTAGGGGCATGTATATTGCGAAGATCAAGTGCAGACCAACTTTCATTTTCTCTCCCTTTTCTCCCTCCTAAAATATTAAGTGCAATCTGAACATCCGGTTGTACCTCATCATCATCGCCTGACGAGTACTCTTTGCTATATGTACATAAAATTTCTTCTACAGCGGGCCAGTATCGACTATTTTCATGAGCTAACATCCCAAGTGTATGTAGTCCCCCACATCTGACACTTGTATTTTTTCGATCACCTATTTGATCCATGGCTTTACTAAACAAATCCGTGATATTGGTTGCACGAGCAAGCAAATAGGTTCGGCCAGTAAAGAAGAGGCCTCCAGCCAAAGCGACGCCACCAAGTAATTGAATCAGCGAGGTTCGCGCAACGGACACAGCCTTGGCCCTGTTGATTTCATCGCCGTCTATGAAAGACGAAGCTAGCCATTCAATTAGTGATGCTAGACCGATGAAGACAAGAAGCCCCACAACACCAATGACTAATATATCCATGTATTTATGTAAAGTCTTACCAATTAGCGAGAAAAGAATCCTGACTTTAGCGATGGATTTCATGCTCTTCTAGATTCGATTTAAATTACTAGAAGTTGCTCCAAGAGTCAGGCGCATATCGCTTTTCATTATGTTAGTAAAATCTGGATACCACGTAACGGGATTATTCAAGAAATTAGTATACATTTCCATACTGGCCGCTACAGCAATCGTTTCATTATTAAGTGAATACCATTGTAAATCCGGATCAACGGAGATCTGCTGAGTATTTTTTGCGTCCGTGAGGGCCTTAGTTATTCCAATTTGAAAAGGCTCTACCGTTTCAGCAATAGGAGGAGCTGAATACAGGTAAGGACTAGCGTATATAGCAACCTCATCCGGATCCAGTAATTCTAGTAACAGAACAGCTCGACCAATCCTGGTACCGGCTTTATAAAATGCATCTCGGTAACGCGTATCATGAGACAATATCTTGTCACTTGCATATCTTAGGCCTTCTAGGCGCGTCTGAATCGAATCTGTCTCGATATCGAGTTCACTAAGAATCCCCTGAACTGTTGCGACCGTTTCAAGGCAGCCGCTATGTTTTTTTGCAGCCTGGCATGCAGGTGCGTTTTCAGAAAAATCAACAATAACATGTCCGATTTCGCCAGTTGCTGAATTGGCTCCGTGAATTATTTTACCATCGGATATTAGAGCAGCTCCAATGCCACAGTCGTTAATCAGTATGACTGCTGCAAAGGATCCTCGGGAAGGGTCGGGATGGGAGGTCTGCTTGTCGGCTCCGCGCTTTTGCATGCCGTGCCATATAGCTAGGGCATTGACATCGTTAGACACGGAAATTCGTAATGAAGAATGGACTCGTGTTTGTATCTCTTGCTCGAGATGCCGCCTTAATTGCTCTCCTTCCCAGCCATGATCTTGGCTCTGAAGGTCGGGGGCGGTCTTGACTTCCCCCGTATCTGTATCAATGACCCCAGCAAGACTGACTCCGACTCCGAGAACGGATCGTCTAACTTCTTTGGTGCTATATTCCCACAATTCTTTGACAGCTATAACGACTGCCTCTCTCACTATTTCTGGGGTCGACGTAGCGATCGGATAACTGGTTCCAGTTATCAGTGTTCCTTCTAGGTCGGTGAGCACAGCGGTTACCCTGTCCCTGTGGAGACTAACGCCAATACCGGTGGCCGCCTCATCCTCGAGTTTGAAAGAGCGCTGAGTTCCTTCTCCCTTAGCTGTAGTCCAGCCTGCCTTGCCGAGTTGTTCAAGTATATGGGAAACCATTATCTCGGGAAGATTTGTCTCCTTTGAAATAGCAGACAAACTCTGCGCCGCATCAGCCCAACTCAGTTTAGTCAGTACTGGCGCTAGTGCGAAGCCGGTGAGGACCATATTCTCATTGGAGTCGGGCTGATCTTCCCGCGTTGGCGGTGTTTTTTCGCCTAAGAGGGAGAACCCGAATTGTTTGCCAATGGCTCTAGCGTATCGTTGCCATGTACTGAGTTGTGCGTCGACGCGCCCAGATTCGATGTCTGATACGGCAGACTGGGTGGTACCCATGGAACTAGCCACATCCGTTTGAGTGAGTCCCTTCTCTTGGCGAATAGTCTTCGCGCCGGATCGAAGCCGCAGGAATTGGAGAGTGTCTTCATATGCGGCAGTCGCTTCGGGATTATCATCAACTTGCAACGGATCATAATCGTAATCGTCGCCTGGCTCGGAAGGATCCGTTGGGGGGTACGTTTGATCGGTCATGGCTATATCTTCCAGTCGTATGTGCAGCTGTATTTACTACCCTTACAGCAGTAGCTCTGAATGTATGGGGACTTACGATTTACATGAAAATGATATTTTTCGCGAAGGTTGAAGAGCCTAATTGTCGGTGAAATGCTCACCGGACAAATTAACCAAACCATCAAAATTCTAGGGTATTGGGTCGCGATATTTCTATTATGGAATGAGACTCGCGTGGGAGCATACAGTGGAAACAGTGCTTGCCCGCAGATTCCATGTACAACATCTCGGCCTAATACCACGCAGGTCGGCACTGTACTTTCTGAAGGATTGCCCCATTGTAGATCTATACGATCTTGAGACCCAGTAACAGCAAAATCGGTAAAGGTTTCGAACTGCTTATCTGCTCCGCTTGGATAGGCCATATCCTCGGTTGCAGGCCCCTGTCCACGCTTCTCGCTGTAATAGATGACCACCCCGTCGCCCTGTAGTGACTCTTGGCGACCAGAGATGTCCAAGAAGAGTAGATAAATTCTGACTGACAGCTCGACCCCGTTTCCACGCCGCTGGTCAACGCCAGTCTCGAAGCTGCTTAACGTGTCAACATCCTGCTCATTTGAAAACGACCCCGGATTGGCAGGCATCCCGGTTGAATCCCCACATTTTTGCCGGTGCACTCGTGTTACTGACCATGCGGTGAAGCTAGGCTGATGGGGCTCAGTGAACAGATGACGGGTTGAAGGTTGAGGGAGGCATCGCGAAGTGATAGTCCGTGCCATCGTCCGTACCTCCTCCTATGCAGTGCACCATTCGTATGTTCGACCTCTGAGGCCGAGGTATCTTACGTCCTTGAAATATCGGTCATATCCGATATTACTCCATAATGGCTCTTCAACGTCAATAGCGATCCACGTACGACTCTTGTATGAGTTGCGTTGATGGCGAGCAGGACAGTCAGACCGAGTGTCCACCGAAGGATAGAGCGGAGTGTGGCGCCGAGCGCTGAAAACCGCAGACCATGTCCAAACTGAACGTGCCGGTCTGGACATGATCCTCGAATGGTCTGGGAAGCGGTTCTGATGGTTCAACTCGTCTGCACTGTCAGTTCCAAGCTGCAGTTGACACTGCACGAAGGGACCGAAATATTTCAGCCACGTCCATGGGAGAGATGGCTGGTGCAGAGGGAGCCAAAATAGCAACCCCCTCCGTTCCTCTGTGCCGAGAGGCTCATCAATGGAACCTTTGATAGGATGACGGGCTCTCACCGCTTTGCACTGCAAGTATGCGTTTCTGGACTTTGCCGCTCTACTGGTGGCGTCACGGTATATAGACTCAACCGATCCTATCGGGACAGCAACACGCCCAGGATCAGCGTGAGGTGTGCCAATTGGGGAATGCCCGCGTTGGGTTTTGAGGATTGGTTCCGCGAACATAAGAACTTGCAGACCTACTCTGGTGAATCAAGAGTAAAATGAAATGTACACCGTTGGTGTCCTATTGGCGATGCTCGAGGGCGCGCAGCAGCCAGGCAGGTAGTTCCCACCACGTCATACAAAACTCATACTTTTGAACACGCAACAGCGACTATTTAGTATCTTGCATTGTTGCAATCACATCATGCAGGAACAGGCCAAAGCGACTTATTGGCAACACCGAATGGACCGACGCTTCGCAAGCGGGGGTCATGGGTTCGAATCCCATAGGAGGCCCATTGGTGGTCGATAGTTGCCAATAGCCCGCAATGATGGGCGTTTTGGCCGCGAAATGGACGGTTTTCATGGGCAATGACCGCATAGAATGCAATGGTCATCGGTTCGAACCCGACAGGGGATCTCGGGCCGAAAAGCCCGGATTTTTAGGGTTTTTCGCAGTGACGGGGCGGTTTCCACCCCGTCATTTCGCGTTTAAAGGGCTTTGGTGTTCGAACGCAACGGTCGTCGGTTGGAAACGGCAGTTTGGTGGGGTAGGGGCCACTGACCTGCGGCTTCGCTTTGAGGTAGTGGCCACGAACTGCGTCATTCCAACTCAACTCATTAGAAACACATTAAATTGATCCCCGGCCGAAGCCATGCAGATCTGCTAAGAATTGGTCCTCTAGTGCTTGAAGGGAAGTAATATGGAATCGTCCTGGGGCAGCTGGAACCGAAATTTGGCTCGGGACAATGGCTACAGGCAGTCGAGCCCTTTCTGCACTTTCTACTCCAGCGCAGGAGTCTTCTACGGCCATACTGTGCGTGGCGGCAATACCTAGGCGGTCCAAAGCCCGTAAGTATGGCTCAGGGTGTGGTTTTCCATAAATGCAGTCAGTTCCGGTTACCGTTACCTCAAAAGTATCTGACGGTATTCTTCGTAGGATTTCGTCGACAATTGGGCGCGGACTCATGGTGACCAGGGCGCAAGGTATATTTCGTTCTCGGATGGTAGAGAGAAGCTGCTTTGCGCCAACTTTCCATGGCGCCTTATCCTTGAGTTGGAGACCGACGTACTCAATTCGAGACGCTATTATGGTCTCCGCATCCATGTCGACGCCTCGATCTTGAAGTTTGGCTGCTACATAGCTCATAGAGTGCCCCACAAGTGATATCTCATCTTGTCGTGTCCACTTGATGCCGAACTGGTTGGCTAAGTGGCGTTGTGAACGGATCCAAAGGGGCTCGGTATCCACCAGGGTTCCATCGAGGTCAAAGAGGATGGCTTCCATGTCTTTACTACCTACTCGATGTTTTTCTGAATACGGTGAGATTCCGCTTCATTTCAGCCAGTCTTGCGAGGTGCTCGCTTCCTCGACGAATGCTGACGATAGTTGCCAAGCAATCGATGATGACTAGGTGAGCTAACCGGCTAACGGTAGGAGTGAACTGATCGGTGTCTTCAAACGTTTTGACAATCAGTGGGATATCACTGGCCTCGGTCACCGGGCTGTCATCCCTGGAGATTGCAATCACCGTGGCTCCTCTGGAACGAGCAGCCACTGCCACGTCAAGCACCGATAACGTCCGCCCCACGTTGGAAATGACGATCACTACAGTGTCTGAAGTGGCCATGGAGGCTTCCATGAACTGTTGATGGATGTCCTCTGGCGCGGAGCAGGGCAGCCCAAAAAGGACAGATTTCTGCAACGCGTCATGAGCTACGATGCCCGATGCACCCAGTCCGGCAAATAAAATTGAGCGAGCGTTAAGGATGGCATCGGCGGCTTTGGTGATCTGCTCAATGTCCAGTGAACGCCTCGTGCGATCAAGACTGGAGATTGTTTGATCGAAAAGTTTTTGAGTAATGCGGGCGTCAGAATCACTTTCGTTCACAAATGAGAGTGTGGCCGGCAATCCCAGTGCCATGGTTTGGGCTAACTGAATCTTAAACTGCTGGAAGCCAGTGAGCCCCAGTGCTGTGGCGAAGCGCAACACTGTGGGCTCACTGACCGCAGCAGCGCTGGCCACAGCAGCCATCGTAGACTCGACCACAAAGCTTGGATTTTCTAAAACCAAGCTGGCAACTTTCCGCTCTGATTTGCTCAGAGTTTCAAAGACATTCCCTATATGTTCGAGCAGAGGGACTTTGAGATCGTAAGGAACCTTGTGGCGTGTCATGGGATTGCTATATTCCTGTCATTTATGCACCTGTAGACAAGGATCCTACAAGATTGTTTACTGCGTATTGGACCGCACGGCTAACGCTGTGCCCAGTATAGGCGCCGATGTGTGGGGTCAATACTGTATTGGGGTGCATCAGCAGCGCCGTTAATGCTGGAGGTTCACTGTCGAAGGCATCCACAGCGTAACTGGCAAGTCTTCCGGCTTCCAAAGCAGCAAGTACATGCGAGTCATTGACTAGGCTTTCTCTCGCCGTATTGACCAAGATGGCTCCGTGAGGGAGTAGGGATAGCAACTCATCGTCAACCAAAGCCTTGCCATTCTCCGGTGGTGGGCTGTGCAATGAGACCACATCAGAGGACGCGAATAGGGTTGCCAAACTGTCAATTCGAGAGTGTTCGACGGCGGATTCGGCAGCAAAGGGATCGTAGAAGGACACCTGGGCGCCTAGGCTCACAGCTAAGGTCGCTAGGGTCCGCCCGATGGCGCCGTACCCAACGATCCCGAGACGAATCTCGGGCATCTCTTTGCCCATTCTGCGCTCCCACCTTCCGGCGTGGAGAATTTCATTGGCCTGAGTTACCTGACGCAGAGCACAGAGGATCAGGGTCAACGCCAACTCTGCCACGCCGCGTGCATTCGCCCCGGCCGCACGCATGACGCTGATACCTAAAACCGATGCCATCTCCGTGTCGATGGCATCGGTACCGGCGCCGTTACGAGAGATGACCTTGAGAGCTTTTGCAGCTGTGAGAATCTCGTCGTCGATTTTTTCAATTCCGGCTAGCCATCCGACGACGTCAGTACAAAGGACCAGGAGCTCACTTTTCTGGGGAAGCCTTCCTGCCGGTCCTGGGATTAATTCGAAGCCAAGTTTTCGCAGTGGCTCGAGTTCGGGAACATTCTCGAGTCCTTGGGCAGTCAGCGATCGAGGCGTGATGAGGATTTTTCCAGACATCAGGCACCTACCGTGTTGAAGCGGCGAGTTCGCCGAGTCGGATGAATTGAGGGCCGCTGGTAGGGATGTCGATGTGGAAGACTTCTGCGATGACTTGCGTCCATCCATGGAGGAAATAGATCCAGCCATCTTCAATACGCAGGTCGCGGCTCTCTTTTTGGGTGTGGGCTTGATCTAAGAACAAGAGATTTCCGCGGTAGTTAAGATCCCAGATGACGCCGTGGCGAGGGAAGACAGCTTCGTCGGTAAAGGGGGAGCCGGGGGCGTCCTTGCCTAAGCCGGTGGCGTTGATGACGACTGAGTGTTCGCTGATCTCCGCCACGAAACGGTCATTATCTGCTGCAGTGGGCGCTGTCACGGTTTCTAGAACAATGTCAGTGCCGCCGGCGTCGTGGATGGTTTGCATGGTTTCGAGTCGCTGGGGACTGCGGTTCGTGACAATGATTCGTCGAGGTCGATCAGTACCTCGTTCGGCACGGTTGAGATACCAGTCAATAGCTATCGCGGACCCGCCAGCACCGAGAATGAACAAATCAGCAGCGTATTCATTCCAGTATCCAGCAGGAAGGAACGCGTCCAGTGCAAGCCCGGAGGAGATAGGGTCCTTGGCGTGGGCCACAAAGAGCCCGTCTTTTTTTGACAGGCAGCTGACCTCGTTCATGAGACTTGCGAGCGGATCGACTTCGTCAAAAAGATCCTTGGCCGCATTGTAAAGATCGATCTTATGCGTTGTTACGAGTGCTCCGAGGCTGAGTGCGTCGCCCTTTAAAAATTCAACAACGCGTCGGTAGTGCTCTTGGGGGGCATGGATCTCCATATCAATTCCGACCATTTCAACATCCCCGAGACCAAGCTCTTCGGCCCACAATGGGAATACAGTGCGGATGGATGACCGTCCAGTGGTGACGCCGATGAAATAAAAGGTTGATTTTGTAGCGGGTTGTAATGTCTCGTGTGTGAAAGTTTTAGGCATGGTGTTCCTCAACGGTTCTTTGACAACGAGGAAACCAAGGAAACGGCTTCACGCGCTGCGTAGCTGATCTGTGCAAAGTTACTGTTGCGAATCTGTTCGCGAGTGGCGATCCAAGATCCGCCGACAGCTAGGACCTCGGGAATTGCAAGGTAGTCCTTTAGATTGGAGAGTGTAACTCCTCCTGTGGGCATGATCTTTATGCCAGCTGTTGCGAAAGGTGCTGCGAGGGACTTAATAGTTCTAGTTCCACCGAAGGCTTCTGCGGGAAAAAACTTAACAGTGGTGCATCCGGCTTCTAGTGCGGAGATCACTTCAGAGGGTGTGACAGCGCCGGGTATGAACGGCAGCTGAGCCTGGGCTGCGGCATCCAGTAGCAGTTGAGAGTGACCCGGAGAAACGCCAAATTTTGCACCCCGTGCTGCTACTTCGGTCACCTGTGCCGGAGTCAGCAGAGAGCCAGCACCGAGGAGAAAGTCCGGGAACGCCTCGGCGATCGCGCTGATGGCAGCTAGTCCGGCTTCCGTACGCAGTGTGATTTCCATGACTGGCAAGCCACCCTCTTTCAGCGCAGCTGCGAGATCAACGGCCTGTTTGGCATCTTCAATTTCGATAACGGGCACGATGCCCAGTGCGCCGATTTGTTGCAAGATCCTATTTGTCATCGTCCTAGCCCTCGTATCCGGTATGGCGAGGGTTCGGAACGGCGGTCCAGCTACCGGCGCCGTCGTCGATGATCATCGTCTTCATGCCTCCGGCGTCGGCAATGATGTCATAATTTTGGCCTGCGTCGGCGGCATAGCAAAAGAGCGTAACAAAGGGCTCGGTGCCCACATTAACGCTGCGGTGAATCCAGTGACCTGGAACATTCACGGCCTTACCTGGAGTCAGCTCAACGGTCGAGACTTCACCCGAAGCAGTTTCCAACATCATGACTCCGTGCCCGGAAAGGCAGTGGTATAGCTCTGCACGGTTTGCGGTTGCATGGAGATGACCACGAGTGACCGCAAATTCATCGCCCACTTTTCCAGGCAATAGCGTGCTGGTACCAACAATAAGTGCTCCAGGACCGTCCTGATACTTGTGCTCGTTCACGAAGTAGATGAGTGTGTCGGGACCAGACTCTGCCACAGCCTGTTCGTACTGCTCAGTATCCAGATATACGCCAGACATGTCGCCCAGGTGCTTTTCGTAAAGTCGTGTTCGGCCATTCATCTCCCCCGTTGTTTGGATCTCGATGACTGCGGGTAAGTCGACCTGCATTTGCGCTGAAGACTGCATGGGTTGGCTCCTCATTCGAATCGAACTGTCGAATAACAGCATACACAAATCTCGTAGTTTTACTACGGTACAGTTTGGGCTTCCAGGTAATTTAATGCCTAAATCAAGTCAAATTGCCCAAATCCTCGTGCCCTGCGTCACTGTGATGTAGTATTACAAACAAATGGTGGATGTGCTCGGAAGTAGTCCAGATTTGGAACTACACCGCTCTCTTAGGGGGTCGAATGAAAGCCATAGTTTTTCAAGAGGGGTCAACCTGGGGCCTAGATGAGGTCCCTCAACCAGAACCAGGTCCGGGGGAGACTCTGCTCAGAGTGCTCCTGACTGGAGTATGTGGCACCGATGAGCATCTGCTACATGGGGGGTTCATCGCTAAATTCCCGCTTATTCCTGGACATGAAATGGTTTGTGAAGTGCTCCGTCACGGACCGAGCACTCAAGGAATGGCGCTAGGAACCAGAGTTGTCGTTGACAACACCATCCACTGTGGTGAGTGTGGCCCATGTCGGGATGGGCGTCCACTGTTCTGTGAACAGTTCGTTTCCTTGGGATGTAACGCCCCGGGTGCGTTTGCTGAGTATGTGGTTGTTCGCACGTCAAAGCTCTATGACATTGGCAGCCTGCCGTTGGACGTTGCTGTGCTGACTGAACCTCTCTCATGTGCCATGCATGGAGTTGATGTCCTAGGTCTTAGCCCTGGAAGTAACGTACTTGTCTTCGGTGCGGGCCCAACCGGCTTATTACTATCCCAGCTGCTCAAGATGGCTGGTGCTGCCAGCGTGACTGTTGCTGCACCTACACAGTCAAAACTGGATCTAGCGCTTCTTCATGGGGCGAACAATATTGTGAAGCTGGAACGCAACGATCTCGCTGAAGCAATCGACTCACTGCGTGAGATTGCGCCGGAAGGGTTCGACGCCGTCATTGAGGCAACAGGGAAGGTAACTGTATTGGAAGCAGCAGTCCAGCTGGCAAGAACTGGTGGAACCATTCTCGTCTACGGTCTTGCCGGTGAAAACGATGTTGCTGAAATCAAACCCTACGAAATTTTCAGCCGTGAGTTAACCATCAAAGGCTCCTTTGCACAAGCCTTCTGCATTGGTCGGGCACTCTTCACGCTCCAATCTGGAAGCATTAATACTGAAGGCATTATTACGCAAACGGTTGGTCTGAACGGTTTCGCCACGGCATTGAAAAATTTGCACGATCCAGAACACATCAAAACTGTCGTAGGACAGTTGTGATGTCCCCAAGCTCGTGCCTGCCAAAACTAAACGAGGAGCACTCATGATCATCGCCCATGACTTGGGAACAACAGGCAACAAAGCAACCCTTGTCGATGACAGCGGTACCTTGATTGCGGCCGTCACCGTTCACTACCCAGCAGATTTTGATTTGGGTGGGAAAGCAGAACAAAATCCAGAAGACTGGTGGAATGCTCTCATCGAGGCGACCCGCCAGTTGCTTACCAAAGCAGAGGTCAAGAACACAGATATCTCTGTCGTTTCCTTCTCCGGACAGATGATGGGAGCCGTATATCTGGATGGTCACGGCGTCCCGGTCAGACCAGCCATGATTTGGGCCGACACACGGTCAACAGCACAATGCCAGAGCCTTATTGACAGCGTAGGCATGGAACATGCCTACCAGCTCACCGGGCACCGACTCAACCCTACCTATTCACTCAGTAAAATCATGTACATACGTGACACTGAGCCGGACGTTTTCGCAAAGGTTTCCACGGTACTTCAAGCTAAGGATTACCTTGCCTACCGTCTCACGGGGGTTCTCGTTACAGATCCTTCTGATGCTTCGAGCACCAACGCGTACGATCAGTCGAGCGCATCGTGGTCAGACGAATTGGTCTCAGCAGCGGGGCTGAAGAAGACGCTATTTCCTGAAGTTGTTGCATCCACCACGGTAGTTGGACACGTGACTAGGGAAGCAGCAGCTCTCACGGGAATGGCTGAAGGAACCCCCGTCGTCATTGGCGGTGGCGACGGTCCCACTGCCGCGCTGGGTGCAGGGATCATCGACGAAAATTCGGGAGCATACACGTATCTCGGATCATCCTCGTGGGTTTCCATTAGCTCTCCCCAACCGCTGCACGACCCCCAGATGAGATCCATGACCTTCAACCATGTGGTCCCAGGATACTTCGTGCCCACCGCCACCATGCAAGCCGGAGGCGCATCACTCCAGTGGATAGCCAACGTCCTCTCACCTAAAGAAGACGATAAATACAGCGAGATCCTTGCTGCTGCTGCAGCAGTGAGCGCCTCCGCGGAAGGCCTGTACTTTCTTCCTCATCTCCTAGGGGAACGAAGCCCATACTGGAACCCACGCGCTCGGGCGGCCTTTATAGGGCTATTGATGCATCACGACAGAGGCCATCTCGCTCGGGCTGTGTTGGAAGGGGTGGCGTTCAACCTTCGCACCGGACTCAACGCATTCACAGAGAATGGGCATGCTGTCAGCTCCATCGATGCCATCGGAGGAGCAACAAACTCTCCATTGCTCCTGCAAATTTTCGCTGATGTCTGGGGTGTTCCAGTTCATCGCAGGAACATCGCTGAGGAAGCGAACGCTATCGGGGCAGCGATTGTCGGTGGCGTCGGTGTGGGTATTTTTGACGATTTCTCTGTCGCCTCGAGCATGTCTCACCGGACACCTGGCAGGAATCCGGAACCAAAAAATGTAGATAGTTACCACAATGGCTATGCGACCTTTATGGACGCATATCGACGGCTTGAGCCTTGGTTCGAGTCTCTACCGAGGGGTTGACCTGATGGAAGAACCGACAACTGGAATCATCCGAACCGTCCTGGGGGATATCAAGCCTGAAGAGCTGGGATATGTTGATTATCATGAGCATCTATTTCAAGTGACGCCGCTGCTCCCCGGTGAGGAACTTGAGTCAGAAGAGAAAAGCCAAGTGGAGGCCGATTTACTGGTATCAGCTGGGATATCGGCGATCATCGACGCTACGCCTACCGGGCTTGGGCGAAATCCGGCAGCGGTAGCCCGCATCAGCCAGGCAACGGGGCTAAAGATAGTCCACACCACCGGAGCTCATCACGGCGGTCATTATCCGCAAGGGCATCATTTGCGTGCGCTGACTGTCGAGGAATTGGCCCTAGTGTTCGTAGAAGATGTCATGAAAGGTTTCAGGGACGGCGCTGACGGGCGAGGGGAAAAAGTCCCTTCCGCCGCCGGTGAGCCAATTTGTGCGGGAGTCGTCAAAGCCGGGGTCAGGTATTGGCAGATAGGTGATTTCGAAACCAAAGTTCTTCATGCGGCGGCTATTTGTCATGGAGAGACCGGGGTGAGCGTCATGGTGCACCTGGACTATGGTTCTGCCAGTCATGAAGTCCTTGACCTGCTGGAAAGTCTAGGAGTTCCACCTCACCGGGTCATCCTGGCTCACGTGGATCGGAACCTAGATTCCGGACTACACAGTGAGCTGGCCAGCAGAGGAGCATATTTGGGGTACGACGGCGCCGCTCGCCACCGGGAAGCACCAGACAGTGCGATTATCGAGACTCTCTACGCGGTTGTACAAGATGGGCATGCTGATCGGTTGCTCCTCGGTGGAGACGTTGCCCGAGCTTCTCGCTACATCGCTTATGGAGGAATGCCAGGGCTGCAATATTTGCCCTTGCGATTTATTCCAAGGCTACACAAGGAAGTGGGCCCCGATGTCATGGAAATGATTTTGCGGACCAACCCTGCCCGCTCCCTTGCTTTCAACAGCGAACTACTTCAGACAGAGAGAAAATCATGAATACTTCCCAGAGACCAACTTATTGCCGACGTGTAGCAGTGATCGGCGCGTCGGGGGGTATCGGATTAGCAATAGCTGAACGACTCCACAACGATGGTGCGCAAGTTTATGGTTTGGACTTCAAGGGGCTAGAGAACCTTCCCGATAGCATCACTGGCCTGAGCATCGATATGACTTCGCCTGAGAGCATTGTGGCCGCCGTCCAAGAAATTTACCGTCTGGGTGATGGTCCCGTTGACTTAGTTAATTGTGCCGGCATTGTCGAGGATGACGTTGCAGCCATTGACATGCCGGTAGAGCAATTCGATGCTGTTTTCGCTGTCAATATCCGTGGAGTATTTCTGAGTTGCCAAGCGTTTGGCCGGGAATTGATCTCCAGAGGAGGAGGTGCCATCGTCAATATCGCCTCTATGAGTGGAAACCATGTGGTCAACTTTCCGCAGAAACAGTCAGCATACAACTCATCCAAGGCTGCTGTAGTGGCCCTTACCCGATCCTTGGCTGTGGAATGGGGCCCCTTAGGGGTCCGTGTCAACGCTCTCTCACCTGGCTATGTCGATACACCTCTGAACGCACTCAAGCAGCACATGCATGAAACGTGGAAAAAGGACACAGTTATTGGTCGGTTCGCGTTACCCAGTGAGGTCGCGGCAACTGTAGCATTCCTCCTCAGTGAAGACGCCGGCTATTTTGTGGGCAGCGAACTACTGATGGACGGCGGCTCGTCGCTGCGTTAGGAGCAGTTGGCTGCAGTCGGAACTTACAGGACTGTTCCAGGAAGATCTAAAAAAAATATCTGTGGGGTTGTCGCCACACATTTTCGGGTGGAGACTACCCCCACAGATATTTTGTGCACTAGTTCGAAGGGGCCGGCATACCCTGTTGGCTTGGCTTTTCAGCAGTGATGAGTATTTTTGTGTGCTTTCCGGAGACTGCGACTCGGAAAGCTTCAGCGGATTGTGAAATCGGGTAACGGCCGGTGATGAAGTCCGTAGGACTGACGTGGCCGTTGCGAATGATTGCGACTGCTTTGTCGTAGTCCTCCTCTAAATAAGTGATGGTGCCCTGTATCCGAATTTGGTGATCCTGAACCAGATGAAGTGGAACAGTGATGTCACCGTGCGGCACGCCAACAACAACCACCGTGCCGCCCTTCGTAGCCAGAGATACGGCCGCTTCGATGGTGTACCGATTGGCAACACAATCGAAAACGTAGTCTGCACTTTCGCCCAGTTTCTCCCGAACGATCGTCGCCATATTCGGCAATGAAGCATCGACTCCATCATCGGCGCCCATAGATTTAGCTTTCTCCAGCTTCTCCTTCAACACATCCGTCATGACAATAGTGCGAGCACCTGCAGCGCGCGCTGCAGCCAACATGAGGAGTCCAATGGTGCCAGCGCCTTGAATCACTACGGTCTTGTTTGTAAGGTCCCCGGCAATTCGAGCCGCATGGACGGGAGTCGCGAGTGGTTCAATCAGCACTGCCTGCTCATCGGAAAAATCGCTTGGCACGTCATATAAGCGGTCAGCCCGCACCGTAAAAGTGTCCGCCATCCCACCATCAATCCATCCGCAACCAAAAAACTCCATATTTTCGCACAGGTTGTTACGTCCATCTCGGCACGTCTTGCATGTTCCACAGGGGAGAGGGGGAATAACTGTCACCCGTGAACCAACTTTGGTGGAGGTGACATCCGGACCAATACGCACAACCGTGCCCACCACCTCATGTCCCGGGTAGTAGGGCAAAGCAATCATCGGATGATGACCTGCTACAGCTGTGGTGTCCGAACCACAAACACCGGCGAGAGTCATCCGCACCAGGGCCTCTGCGGATGATGGTTCCCTGACCGGCTGTGTCGTTATTTCAACAGCTGAAGGAGCAGTGACAATCACTCTGCGCCGTTCTTGATCTGTGGACATGGGGATCTCCTTTGGTATCTATTGTTGCCTTGAAATCCACACTTTTGTAGCGGGACTACTTATTTCTTTCACAAAAGACGCAATATGCGATGAACATGTTGACATTTAACTGCTATGTCGTAGTAATATTACCATTAGACGTGATCCACACAACACCTGGGCTGCAACCATTCGACGCCCACTCTGAGTATTTTGCAAAGGAACGCAAATGCGACGCACACTTCGGAAAGATGCGGTTTATCTGACCACTTCCCAGCACATTTCAGCGTCGGTAGCGCTAGGAGCTAGCCGATGACAACCTCAGTACCCGCACCGGCGAGTCCGGCTGTGGCTTTCTCAGTGGCCGGTGTCTCCAAGGACTTCCCGGGGGTGAGAGCTTTGGAGGATGTTTCCCTGGCTGGCTATCGAGGTGAGGTTTTGGCGATCTGCGGGGCAAATGGCGCCGGCAAGTCCACCTTGGCACGTCTGATCAGCGGACAGTCGGCGCCGAGTACAGGTCGCATCAAGATTTCAGGCTATGACAAAGAGGTCACGTCGCCCGCGGACGCTGACGATGCAGGCATTCTCTTCATGCACCAAGAACCCGTGATTGTTGATGAGTTCACTGTGGAGGAAAACCTTTGGCTCAAGCAGCTCAGCTCGGCAGGTAAGAATCGCTCATGGAGAGTTATTCCTAAGCGTCGCCGGGAGGAGTCCCTGGAGGCCCTTCGCACTGTAGGCATGCACGAGGTAACCCTAGGTCAACTGGGAAAAACGTTGACTCCGGGTTTGCGACAGATGCTGGCTTTGGGGCGTACTCAAGTTACGCCTCATCGCATTCTCATCCTGGACGAAACCACTGCGTCAACCACGGAAGAGCACTTCAAAGATGTTGAAGCGTTAGTGGAACGTGAACGTGCTGCTGGGACCTGCGTCATTTTCGTCTCCCATAGGATGCCGGAAGTCTTTGCCATGGCTGACCGGATTGCCATCTTGCGCAATGGTCGACTCATAGAGGTCCTTAAAGCAAAGGAAACAAACCGCGAGGAAGTCGTGACGTTGATGGTGGGCGAAGCGGTTCGCGCTCTTGAAGCAGTTCCTACACCGTCATTTGCAGGAATTGACCCAGTATTAGAAGTCAGCGGTTTGTGCTCTGGATCGGCGAGGGACATCAATTTTACGGTCCACCCCGGTGAAATTGTTGGCATCTATGGGCTCGTGGGCAGCGGCCGCAGTTCGATAGCCCGATCAATATCTGGACACCAGAATCGAGATAGCGGCACCGTCAAATTGTACGGGCAAGAAGTTTCGCCGAAGTCGCCAGGTGCAGCGCTCAAAAACGGCATCGCCTACCTTGCAGAAGATCGCCGCAGGGAAGGTTTCGTTAAGGACTTCAGCAACGGTGACAATATGACTCTGGCAACGCTGGGGCAGTATTCAAAGTTCGGTGTTCTGAATCCGCAGCAAGAACGTCGCCGAGTGGACGAACTCATCGAGCGCTACAAGGTCAAAGGCGACGGCAAGACTTTAACACGGTCCTTGTCTGGAGGGAACCAGCAGAAAGTATGCCTGGCGAAATGGATAGAGGCCAAACCGAATTTAGTGGTCCTCGATGAGCCAACCAAGGGGATTGACATTGGGTCACGACTCAATATTTACCAGATCGTGCACGAACTCGCCGATGAACAAAAAGGCGTGGTTGTTGTCTCGAGTGAAGCCGAAGAGCTTCTTATGATTTGTCACCGGATCTTGGTAATCCGCGATGGAGAACTCGTAGACGAATTCCAATCGACAGAAAGCAACACCGACGATCTCATGCGCGCTGCATTGGGAGGAGAACTTTAATGACCACCACAGCTACCAAAGACGTCTCGGCCAAGGCTGGGCGAGGATCGACCCGCACTAGGGGACTAATACATTGGGCCAAGGGCCAGTACCCGCTCTATATCTTGATCGCACTACTGATAGTTGCCGCACTGAGCACAGACTCATTCTTCACCGCACGAAATCTCACCAACTTGATCCTGCAGGCATCAGTCATCGGGATTGTGGTTTTGGCGCAATTTTTGATCGTTCTTACCGGCGGTATCGACATTAGCGTTGGCTCAGTGGTCGGTTTGGCAGGCGTCATGTCTGCGATGATCATTGGTGGAGCCAGCGTTCCTCTGGCAATCATTGTCGCCATAGCTGTAGGCGTTCTCATCGGCCTTCTGAATGGATACTTCGTGGCCTTTAGAGGACTAGAACCCTTCATCGTCACCTTGGGTATGCTCTCACTAGCGCGTGGCCTTGTTTACACCTTCACGGAGGGTGTTCCGGTCCAGCCGCAAGCAGAAAATTTCCGCGCCATTGCCACGGCAACCATTCTTGGATTCCCGTTGATAGGGATCATCTGGCTGGTACTCGCGCTGGCTGTTTGGTTTATGGCACGCCGTACCGTGTTTGGGCGTCGAATCTTCGCGATCGGAAGCAGCCCTGAGGCCGCCTATGCCTCAGGCGTGCCTGTCAAGCAAACTCTGCTCGCGGTTTACATCATCGCAGGTGCCATGGTCGGGTTCGCTGGTTTTCTGTTGGCTTCGAGGGTAGGTGTCGGCACACCCACCGCAGGCACACTATATGAACTGGACTCGATTGCAGCCGTGGTCATCGGCGGCGCAAGCCTTCGTGGTGGCAAGGGATCAGTTTTGGGAGCCGTCTTCGGCACCTTAATCTTCGGCATCATTACCAACCTATTGGTGCTGCTAAACGTCTCAACATTCCTCCAAGACGCCTTCCGTGGTGGCTTGATTCTGGTAGCGGTGGTCATGACGACCGTGCATTTCCGCTCAGGCAAGAAAAAAACTGTGTTGAGCATTCCGTAGTACCTGTGAACACCCCAATCATCCGTAACCTTTCGACGGACAAAACAACAACTGGAGTTAAAGATGAAACTTAATCGGTTATGGCTTGGAGCAGTCGCCCTGCTCAGTGCCTCAGCACTCGCCCTCACGGGCTGTGGTTCCACAGAAGGAAGCGGCGCAACAGGTGCCGGAGACGGAGCGCCAGCCGTTCAAAAAGAAGTCAAGGAGCTCACTATTGGGTTCTTGCAAAAGCAGCTAGACGCACCCTATTTCAATGCGATGAAGATTGAAGCTGAGCGGATTAGTAAAGAGCAAGGGTTTAAGCTACTTTTCCAAAGCGCCAACGGCGATCCTGTGACCCAGCTGAACCAGGCTCAGACCATGCTTTCTCAAGGCGCGGATGCCTTGATTGTGAATGCTATTAGTCCAGAAACTCAGAAGACCCAATTGCAGGCCATCGCTAACAACATTCCACTCATTTTCGTAGACACAGGTATTCCGGACGTTGGAGTCACAGCCGTCACGAGCGACAACTTCGAGATCGGTAAGCTCTCAGGCGAACTGACCGCTAAACGCTTTACAAAGGGAAAGTCCATAGATGTAGGAATTCTTACAGGCGGTGCGAATGATGAAATCGTTGGACCGCAGCGCCAGAAGGGCTTCCTGGATGGGCTAACAGCAGGGGGGATCCCCTACAAAGTCGTTGCAGAATCACCGGCGGTCTGGGCACAAGACAAAGCTGTACCCGTGGCCGAATCGATGCTTGCGGCACATCCTGACGTTCAGCTGATCATTGGGCTCAATGACGCTATGGCGCTTGGTGCACTAACTGTTCTGCAGGACCAGAAAAACACGACCACTCTGGTCGCAGCTTCCGCAGACGGACAGAAAGAAGCCCTAGCAAAGATCAAGGAAGGTGGCTGCGAGGGCCAGTACGTTTCGACTGGCCTGAACTCACCGAGCCTCGCCACTGAAAGGGGCATGGAGATCGCAATCTCCATTGCGACCGGCCAGAAAACTGCCAAGGATTTCGATAAAGAGGAATTCACTAAGGCGGCGGGAATCAACTGCGATAACGTTGACGAATTCTACAGTGCGGACAACGTCTTCTAAGAGGGATTTGGGTGAGGCTGCGCTCCGGTGTCCGATGGACTCGGGAGCGCAGCCTCACCCTTTCCATTCTTTTGGACGAGATGTCTCGTGCTCTGCAGGTGTAGGACTCGACGGGAAGCATCGACAAGATGTAACCGAATCATTAGAAACTCATTAAATTGGGTGACAATTGGTGACTCTTCAGTACCGTGCATTGTCATGTTCATGCCGCGCTAATGAGGGCCAAGAATGCCTTTTGACTATTCGAATTGGACGATAGAGGCGACAGCGGGGTTCATAAACGTTGATAAGCGATGACCGGGTTTCAGTTCCCAGCATGCTCTGACCAGCGGCGATAGTATTCGTCGGTATTTACTTACGGTTGCAGTGCAGACCGATCAGTACCGGCTGTTTCGGTTCGAATGTCCAGGGTTCCCGGCTCGCGGGAGGATCTGATTACCGAGCTGGCCGAGTGACCGGTGGACGGCAATTGGGTTGGCGGCGGGCTTGCGAATGACTGGGCGCAGGGGAGCCCATGGTTTAGCTTGCCGGCGCTGATGCGGACCTGACTGATGACAGGGATACTCTCCAAGCATGAAGCCGATGAGATCTGATGGCGGCGGGCTGGAGAAGTAGTGAAGATCGTCAAGCGGCGGCAGAAGGCTAGCGAGACGCTCGCGAGTATGCCGGCGCGGCGTGACAAGGCGCTGTCAGCTGGGGTGGGGGCTTGATACGCCGGGGCTTGGCCACCCATTAGGATTACCGCTTCCTATTGGCGAAGGGGATCTTCCCGTAGTGCTCTTCGAAAGCTTCGATCAGGGATCCTTCTAGCTGCTGCTCTGTGCCGCCCGGTGTTACCTTCCAAGCCACCAGTAGATCCTTTGCATCGGCAAGCTGCCAAATGTGCTCTCCGCCTCGATGCCCATGCTTCTGACCCCGGCCGGCAACCGCGTACTCGTTCACGCGGTCCCACAGGCCACCACCAAACTTTCGCTGGCTTGCCTTGCCGAAATAGAGGACTGAAGCGTCCGGCACCCATTTGGCTTCTAGGATGCTTATCGGTACGTTTGCCTTCTGCGCCTTGTGGGTTCCACCGAAACCCTTTGCCAGAAATCTTGGGGCGTCAGGACTGATCCGCATCACTAGATACACACCCGGGGATTGTGGGATGCCGCCGTCGTTATGCGCGCGCTGCTGACGGATGCTGTCGAAGGGGATGAAACCCCGAAATCCGTAGCCGGATAGCTCGAGGAAGTTGAACGTCTTCAGCTTGGCCAAGCAGGGCTCCGATCGGTCGAGGTTCATGCACGGTTTTATTGTGCCCCAAATGTCGATGTCGCGCACTTGCGGCCGAAACCCGTGATGCGGTGTGCGTGACTCCGAGCTGTTCGAGAAGATGCTCGAGTAATCGACACACTATCCAGGTGTAGTCTGCATTGTGTTTTGCCTGGCCTCGAGTGCGGCTAAAAGCCGCACCATTGAGAAGAAGTTCCAAAACATCCAGTCGAGATACTCCTCCCGGTCCTCACTGACTTGATCTTTACGGTGTCGAATGTGGTACTTGTTGGCGATATGGAAAATGTCGTCAACATCCGCCTTGCTGGTCTTCCTCTCGAGGTATTTTCTCTGCGTCTCAAGCCGCCCAGCTAGTATCGCCAATGCTGCGCGCTTGTCGATATTGTTTGCGCCACGAGCACGGAACATCCGTATGGCATGGGCCACTTCATCTAAAGGTTCAGTTTTTCTATTTTCAATTTCCGCAGTCAGAAGAGCATCTTGCTCGCCACTGAAGTAGTGGATCAACCGGCCCTGTTCTTCTCCGACAGAGCCGAGTCTCAGCGGCGCCTTGTGCGAGTCGAGAAGTTCGTTCACACGCCAGCGGTAAACGGCGCCACCTGACTCACGATTGAATGCGGAGTAGTCAAAACCACATTCGTTCCAGCTGTGCCATACCGCTTCGCGGGGACGCTAGGCTTGATCGTTAAAGTACTCAACGAGAGAGTACACCGTAGGCTCGGGCAGCAAACTTGCTTGCAGCGACGTAAGAGGCCAGACGATTACTTGTTTAGTTGCGCGACGGAGGTCCTTCGACACGTCGATGGTCTCTGGCCCGGTTTCGTCTTCGCAGATTTTAGGGAGGATTTTGGGGAAGTATCCTGCCCTCGACATTTCCTCGACGAGTTCGATGAAATCTTCAGCGAAGCTGTATCGGGTGTCTGGGCCGATGTCCGCTAGGTTGCTAGAGTGGCGTTCCGCATAATAAACAGGTGGTTTGTAGGGCTTAAGCCTTTTCTCATCGGAAAGGAGGGCCTGAAGCCACCCACGTGGGGTGTCGCTGCTTGCAGTAGGCATCGACGGCACTCCCCACACCGCGGCGTTGTTTAAGGCTTCAAACTTTGCCTCGAATACTTCAGCGATGCCATCATCCTCGAAGGCTTCCCGCAGAAGATGTCCAGTCCAAAGGCGCAGTTTATGCTCCGGAGCCGTCTGAAGAATCCGGTGCGCCTCCCAGACGAATAGGGCGCGGGGCCAAGACATGGCGTATACGGGCTCATTCATGGATACAGCCTAAGTCACAGCAAGCCCTAGCGAAATTTCCTTCTAGGGCTTTTCATCGGATGACTTACGCTTCGACCATTAGTTCGTTGAGGCAAGGGCAGATCGGGCCCTGCATATCCTTGGAGCACAGATGTTTTGGCACTGGAAGCCGGTTTGAATGCGGCCGTGAAGTTTCTGAGAGATATTGATTGAGCACTATTCCAACACTGATTTTCCCGGGCAAAAAGTTGCTCAAGGAGTGCCGCGACTATGGCACTGCAAAATCTAGAGGCGGTCTCCCGAGCCCGCCTCTGGGCTGGTCGGGGCCGTATCCGAGAAGGGCTCATCGCTAAGGTCAAGCGCGTTCATGTAGGCATCGATGTCTACGGCGGCAACGGTTCCTACCTTCTGTAGGCGGCTGAATAGTCTGACAAGAAAGAACATCAGTGTCATGTCTGGTTCGCTGTACTCCAGCTCATTCGTTAAATCCTGGTCTGTCCGGTTAAACGCAACTCCACGTAGGGCGCAACCGATATCAACCCGGCGGTCTCCGATTAGTCCTAGGATGGCGTTCACGGCAGCTCTACCCTCTAGATTGGCCCAGCCGCTCCGGGTGGTGAGGAGCCCGCCGAGGATTGGAATCGGCTGTTTAGGGGCGTATGTTCCTCCCGCATGTGGGATGTGAACCGTTGTGCGGTTCAGCTTGCGGACGCTAGCGATTTTGTTCCCGGCGTACTTCAGGAACTCCTTGTTGATCTCTTGTTTCACCTCGAACACTGCGTATACGGCTTCCGCCGGTACGAACATGTCCCCATTTGCTGTCTTTGCAAGTAGCGGAGTGTATTGAGCGTCATAGATGAGAAGATCGATCTGGTCGCTGATGCCTCCCTGCGCGTCCATGACCTGTCCCTTCGCAATCCCGTACCGGGCGGGGAGGAACTCTCGAAGGACCCTGGACCAGTTCGCCTCGGAGTCGTCACCAATCGTCGTCCCGTGTCCGGTTAGGTCTGGCACGATCTCCAACGCCGCGAGCAAGTGGTTCTGTTTGCTCAGGAATGCTGATCGCAGCCTGTTGTCATCCGTCATTGCCGGTTCCTTCCACGTGGACACGGAGTGTTTCCATGTTCCCTGCCGGGTCTAAATTGAGGGCGTGTCCGATCCAGCCTCGGGAACCCGTAGCCAATACTAGTAGCGCAATGTCGTGGCCTCCGACTTTGGCAAGCCGGCCAGAGGCATTGATATCAGTTGTGCTTGGGCCGATCGGCAATGGATGGGTATGCCACTCTCCGAGGTAGCCAACGAGACCGGTACTGTCGGCGCGGATGCTGGAATCGAGAATGCGTTCTGCAAGAGCAGCATCTCGTTGGTATCGGATTCGAGTAGCGCGCGGGTCAGGCACCACTCGTGCTTCAACGACGTGTGGCCCGAGTTCGGTGAAGTAACCGAGCAGCAAGCCGCCAATTTCCCGAGGGAGCGCCCGCGTGGCTGCGTCTCGGAGCGTGCGCCATACGGCGGCCGTGAGAGTGAGTGTCCTGGTCATGGGGAAACGGGGAACAGCTCACGTGACTCGCCCGCCGGGGGTACTGCCTCACCCGCAAGCATTCTGATCGCGAAGCGGGCACCCATCGCTGCGGTTTCTATTACTGCCGTTGGTGGCGTAGGACTAACAGGGTCGCCGCAGCCCGCTTCCCACTCGGTAGCCGCGAAGGGTTGAACAATACTCTCTGGGATAGGATCGGCATCATCCATTGGTGGACAGATATCCACACGACCTGCTTGGCCATGTCCGACCACTGCGACGTGTAGAAAAGAGCGGCCGGTGACCTCTGCGGCAGCAAGCAAGAGTTGCCATGTGAGCCGATCTCCGGTGCAATCGACTACTAGATCTTGATCACGTAGTAGCTCAACAGCCTCGCTCAGGCCTTGGACTGACGAGGAGGTCTTGATTGGGTATTCCGGGGTCCGCTGGTTCGCCGTTTCTCTGACAGCACTTGTCTTGAAACTTCCAATGAATGCGGGAGATGCTGCATGGCGTGTGAGATTTCCAGGAAGAAGGGTGTCGTCGTCATGGACTGTGAGTTCTTTCAATCCGCTGCGATGGAGAAGGTCTGCCAGATAGGAGCCTATGCTCCCTGCGCCAATGACCGATACTTTTCGATCTGTGAGTGCTGCAGCGTGCCACCCAGCGCGTCTCTGCTGTGCATTTCGGCGCTCAGCCACGGGGAAGCACCTGCGGAGGATGCCGCTCTCTTTTCCGAACTCTAGCCAGAAGCCAATGAAGCCCGCTGATTCATCACGCGTGTATCGAGCCACAAACAGGACAGGCCGTCCCGCCTCCAGCAGCCCGGCGATCAGCGGCCCGTTCGCACCCGCTTCCTCCGCCAGCCGTTCAGTGAAGATGAAAGGCCTGGTAATTCTGCCGAGGTCAATGGCGATAGCGTTCACGTATTTGTTCAATCGGTGCTGTCCAATTGCCCGTGCTCCTTTTTTCTTCTTACTGCGTATGGGCGCAGGTATAGCAGGAGCAGGGAGGTGAGCCTTCACGACCGTCAGCAAACCGTTCTCGTCGGGTGGAGTGGCCCGAAACCAGCCTCCCTCAATCTCCTCCCATTTATCGATAACTAGAACGGGCGCAAATAGACGCTCGTCACGAAGCTCAATCCATAAGTTGTTGTACGCTTCCAAATCAAGCTGAGGCATATCATCGACCCAGCCATCTTCAGCGTGAGAAATCCACTCCTCGATTCGCGCAACGAGCCTGTCGCCATCGAGCCACGGCTGGCCTCCCAGCGAATGGGAGTTCCACAGACACAGAACGCCGTTCGGCATCTGGTGCCAATCGATTTGATTAGCTCTTTGCGGGAGTACGACACGGGGAGCCTCAAATGGAAAATTGGGTCCGAGAGAAATGATCGCAGGTTCGCGATCCCTATTACCAACTGTTCCAGTCCACTCCCAGGCGTCGGGTGAATCCCCGCACTGAACTGTTCGGAAATTGGCCCGGTTTAGCGCTTCGTCGAGGCGGCGAATTGCCGCTTCAATGTAGGCTTCCGTCGTAGGGTTCATCCGAATGTGGGTGACTCTCCGCTAGGCAGGCTTCGGTGCCCAGCTGACACGGCCACAGGAACTTCGAACACATCGTCGCCGTCACTGTTTTGGCCGAGCAGACGTTTGAAAGTCTGCGCGGCATCCTGATCGTTGGTGGACTTCAGGGCTACACGTGCATCGACCGCTGCCTGCTCCCATGCATCGGCGATAGCGTCCAGTTCCTGTTGAGTTGCCCTGACGTGTAAATCCTGGTCCGGGATTGCCGGGTTCATCAGCCGGGCGAAGTTGTCCGCATGGTCGCGCAGAATAGGTGCCATAGTCTCCAAAGCGACCGTGTAGTACTCCGCAGTAGAGCTTGGACACGCATCCGAGTCAGCGTTTGGGATGCCTTCGAACGCGTGGTAGGCAGCTACCTCCACGAAGAATCCACCCGGTTTCACATCGCCGCGCAGTGCCCGACGAGTCTGGCGCAGGAGCTTGACCACAGGCACATACTTCTTATTATGTGCCTGATTACGCGCGGTACTGAGTTCACTGAACCTCACGGGATGAGTTTTCTCCCACCCACCGTCGCGATCTGGAATCTCCCAATCGTCATCCGCGCACCGAGCTGGCACCACGTCCACATGCATATCGAAGTCAGGAAAATCCACCTTCACCGAGCGATCGTTCTTCGCAACGCGATCTCCATACTCAACCGCGAGCAGGCTGGCAAACTTATCCAGCAGATCCTGAGGGTCATGATCTGCTGGCAGGTTCGGTAACTCGCAGAACACGTCCACATCCTTGACCCGACGGATCGAAACCTCACGCCTGTACGAGCCAATGAGCACCGAATGGAGGCCCCACTCCATCAGGTCGGCATCGTCGTGGAGAACGTCGCGCACTTCGGCGTGAGCATCGGCAGCGTGGTCGGCGTCCTTCTCAGGCTCAATCTTCGAGAGCGCGTCTTGGAACTGCTTGGTAAGGATCGACATACCGTTTTTCCTTTCTACAGTGAAAACACGGACTAGCTCCGTTGACTCCATCATAGATTGCGCCTGTCAGGATTCTCCGTCTCGTCATGACCGTCACCAAGTTCGGCTGCCAAGCAGGTCGGGCTGACGCCTAAAGAACCCAGCGGACGCAGCTGTACAGGTCATCTGCGATGAAGACGCACTGAATGCGGAAGGGGTCCTTCAAAGAGGCCGCCGATGCCCGGACTAGGATCATTGCACACGCCAGAAGAAGAGCCGACACCTGAGGGAGGACAGTCAGCTCTCCAGGTGTCCCCCGGTGTGGACGGATCTGCGGCCGGTTCACCTGATGTTCTGGCGGTAAGTGGAGACTGGCACAAGGCTATGACTGAAGGACACCCCTGCGGGAGGATGCGGTCGCAACGATCAGATCGGTCGACATCAGCATAGCCTCGTCTGGCCGCTCAACGTGGGTCCCCATGTTCATCCCTAGCAACCTCCCTCTGGAATCAATTACCGGACCTCCTGAATCGCCAGGTTGCCCCTTCGGGTACATATGGCGAACAGGGCCTCGGCCGACGGTTTGCAGATGGTGGGTAGCGCTAAGGGCAGGGAAGTCGCCCCTTCGTCCAAGTTGTATGGCTGCCTCGCCTGTTTCGTGTGGCCCCAAGCTGGAGGGCAGTTCGAAACACTTGTAGGTTGAGGCGACAAGGCTGTCGGACTGAACAGGAATCAGGATCATGTCAACAACGAGCTCTGTCCGATCGGGCGCCAGCACGTATTTGAAGCTGGGGACCAGCTTGTTTCCATGCCCGAGTACGAAAAGTGGGTAGCTCTCGATTGGCTGGGGGGTGCCGGATCCCGTCCCTGTGTGACTGGTGCTTACCAAGGAGACGTGCTCTGGCCACAGGGACCAATCGGACCTTGGGGCTAAGACGAAATCACACAGGTGCGCAGCCGTGGTCAGGTAGATCTGCCCATCAATTCGGACAAGAAATCCGCTGCCGCTCTGCAGATCCACAGCCGTTTGTCCCGCGGCAATCAGTGGGGCCACCATCTTTTCAAAGTTCATGCCAAGACCGTATATTGCGCCGCCAATGGTGGCAAAGGCGAAAGGGACTAATTCGCCAGGGGCATGGCGAGGGAGGTGTTTTTCATTCCCAAGCTGCCGCCTCGGATCGGCCATAACAGGTCCGTTAGACTATTTTAACTCCCCGAATAAGTCGCCGACTTACGATTCCAGAGCGATGGGCCTGGCGAGGCTATCGAAGGATCCACCTGCATCCTGAGGCCGTGAGCGGTCCAATGCCGATTCCAGCCACCGGAGCCCGCACTTATTCGTAATCAAAAGCCTGTACTGATCGAAAATTCGACATGTCCATCTCACTGGAATCGAAGTCGGTTAAACCAGCTATGACGCACGTTTGGAGGTGCAGAGGTTTCGAGACACATCGAGTCGGGTTAGGGGACGGGTCCGGACGTCCGTAAGGGATCCCGGTTGCGGAAATAGCCGTCGACGGTCCTGTCTGCGAACGCCGTGCAGGAGAAGTTCGATCTACCCGCAAGTCCAATAGTGTAGTCATTATGAAAAAGGGGATGATTTTGGAGTTCGACGGTGAAACTTACATTGTCGTCGAGCCACAGCTCGGGCAGGGTGGGGCGGGGACGGTCTGTGCAGTGCGCTCCTCGGTAGATGACAGGGTCTACGCACTCAAGCAAATAAAGAAAGATTCTCGGCCAGAGCGCAACGGGAGGTTCCTCCAAGAAATCGCGTTCGGTCTGGACTCGAACAATGATCACGTGGTGAAAATCCACGCGCAGTTCGATGACGAGAAGTACTTCTACTACACCATGGACCTGTACCCGAAGAACTTGCGTGACATCATCGGGGAGGAATCCGACTACCGGGTGCTCCTGGATTACCTTTCCCAACTATGCGATGGTCTCGCCTATGTGCATGATCGAGGGGTGGTGCACCGGGACATCAAGCCCGAAAATATCCTCGTTGACAGTAAGAATCGACGGGTCGTCCTTGCAGATTTCGGCATCGCTCATTTCAAGGACTCGTCTCTGACTCAGCATAGTGATCTCCTGGCCAATCGCAACTACCAGGCGCCGGAGCAGATGGTAAAGAATAATGCCAAAAACGTTGGGAAGCCTGCGGATATTTTCGCACTCGGACTCATCTTCACGGAGGTATTTACCGAGCAGAACGCTCGCGGTGCCCGGCATCGGCGAGTGAGCGATGTCTACCCGTTCCTCTCCAATCTCGATCGACTTGTCGAGAGCATGATGCTTCAGGACGAGACGCAACGCATCACAATTCAAGCCGCGCGGGACTCCCTCAACCTGATTCGCAAACAGATAGGCGCACGCATCGAGGAGATCGTGGAAGAACTACGTCCGATTGAAGAGCCGATCAGCGGAGACATCCCCAAAACCGATCTGCTCCTTGAGCAGGCTGGCACAGATGTCCTGTCTGCCAAGTACATTTTCGAGCGAACCACCGACGAGGCACTCTCGCGTTACAACCCGAATTTTCACTGTCAGATCAGCTACCGCGTGAGTGATGAGCTGTATAACGGATGCGTGCAATCTGTCCTGTACTCAATGTGCAAAGCGAAGTTCGAGTATGAAGCTAACGGCGCTTGGAGTGAGTCAGACCTAGATTTGGTGGTCTCCCCACTCAAGGCTCGGCTTCTGAATGAATTTGAATCAATCCAGAGTCAGTACCCACTTACGCGGAGCTCCATTTGGGCTGAGTTGCCGCGTATGGCCGCTCACTATTTTCGCTTCTGTAAGGATTACCACTGCAAAGAGATCATAGAGCGAGCGCATCGAGAGCTCACGGTCTCAATGGGACCTGATGCCGGATCCCTTCATAGCAATCTTATGAATGCCCCCATCCTCTGGATCGCTCAGAACGTCAGGAGGTATCTCAAGACCGACGTCTTCGAGAAGTCGTCGCAGAACCTTCACGAGATTGAGTTTGAACGCCAGGTGAGTGTCGACTGGGAGGGAACAAGCCTGGATGATTCCGAGCGACTGGCCGTCGGCCTCGAGCTCTTCAACCCGTCTGACGAAGCAGAAATTCTGGCCAGCCTTGAGAAATTCAGGGACAAATGGAGTGCCTCATTCGCGAAACAGAACGACGGAAGGTACTCAATTCACTTCAAGTCCTCTGCCGACTATGAGCAGTTCAGCAAGGAGGCACTCGCCATTGCAGTTCAGGACTACATCTTCGAGGGCGACGTGATCGATCTGCTCCGAACCGATGACGAATACGACGATCTTGTCGCACTTACTTGGGGGTCGACCTTCGACATCCCCAACACATTGGCCAAAGTCCTAGGCCTCCGCGACATATAGGAGGATCCAGAGCTATACCTCATAATCTCCGTAGTCGAGGGTCTGCCCGAGATTTAGTTGACAGTTTGGGCTGATATTTCGGTGACCGATTGGGTGGTCTTGTTTATTGTCTCAAACTCTATTGGCGTTAGCTTGCCGAGTCGTCGTTGACGGCGTCGGCGGTGGTAGGTTTTCTCGATCCAGACCACAATGGCCAGGCGTAGTTCTTCCCGGGTTTCCCACCGTTTTTGGTTCAGTACATTCTTTTGAAGCAGTGAGAAGAAGCTTTCCATCGCTGCATTATCTGCACATGCCCCGACCCGTCCCATGGAGCCTTGCAGGCCGGCTGAGCTGATGAGGCGCACGTACTTCTTGGATCGGAATTGAGAGCCCCTGTCGCTGTGTATCAGTGTTCCTTGCGGGGCGCGTTGAGTGATCGCGGCCTGCAAGGCGTTAACGGCCAGGGAGGCTTTCATTCGGGAATCGATGGAGTACCCCACAATCCTGTTGGAGTAGACATCCTTGACCGCGCAGAGGTAGAGCTTGCCCTCAGAAGTGTGGTGCTCGGTGATATCCGTTAGCCACAATTTATTGGCAGCGGTGGCCGTGAAGTCCCGCTGGACGTGATCATCATGAACGGCAGGGCCGGCCTTCTTCCCAGTCCCGCGCCGGCGGTGGATGACCGAAAGGATCCGGTTTTCGCTGCACAACCTGCCCACCCGGGTCTCGGAAGCCACGAGTCCTTGTTCGTGGACGAGCTCGTCGTGGATCAGCCGGTACCCGAACGTCGGTTCCTCGGCATGGATATCCAAGGCGGCGTTGACTAGGTGTGCTTCTTCCCAGTCCCTGTCACTGAGCGGGTTTGCGCACCATTGGTAGAAGGCTTGGCGGGAGAATCCAAGTACCCGGCAGGTCACCGCGACAGGAACCCGTACAGGGGCCTGGGGAGCGGCTAGTTCAAGGACCAGCGGGTACATCATTTTGGGTTGACGTCTCGGAAAAGATAAGCCACCGCCCGGCGCATCACCTCCGCTTCCTGTTCAAGGAGACGTATGCGTTTCTTCGCTTCTCGAAGCTCGGTGGATTCTTCCTTCGTGACCCCGGGGACAACCCCGTCTTGGACATCGGCGATCTTCAACCACCTGTGTAAGGCGGCTGGGGAAATACCGAAGTCCTTCGCGATCTGGACAATCGTGGATTCGCCCTTACGGGCCACCGCGACCACATCACGGCGGAACTCTTCAGGAAAAGCTTTAGGCATGTCAAACATCCTTTCACTCGCAAGCCAAAACTCACAAGTCAGATGTCAACTAAACTTTGATCAGACCCCTTGGACTGCAGCAGGATCCCGGACTTGGCCAGCTCGCCCTTGGGCAGGGCGTAGATCCACCGGTAGATCGCTTCGTGGGAGACAGTGCGGCCTTCGGCGTCAGGTAATTTCGTCATGGTCTCAACGCTGGCGTCTGTGGCTTCCAAACGCAAACGGCCGGCGATCTGCCGCGGCGTCCTAGACCTGGCCAGATCCGCCCTCACCCGCGATGCAAGGACCACATCTGAATCGATCTTCCGTGCCTGTGGACGTCTGCGTTTCCGCTCAGCGGCACGGTCGGCACTCACGGGACGATACCCGCGGGTCTTCGTCGAATTTCTGTGGCGTTCGCGCCAAATGATCGTGTGGTCACGGCCAAGTTCAGCGCCGATCTGACGATCAGATTTGCCAGCCAGGATACCTACGGCGATGTCCGTCCGATCCGAAAACGATAATTGCCTGCGCCCCACCAGCAACTCCTCTATTCAACCAACTTGTTGCTTCGAGGGTATGACACCGCCATGGCATGGCTGAATATTGTAACTGTGGCTCGCTGTACCTTGGCCTCAAATGCAATAAATCGTGGAAATGGAAATATTGTCGTCGGTTGGGTACCACGAGGCTCCTCGAAACCAGAGAGTGTCATTCCTGCTTCGATAAGTTCAGTGAAAGAGGTAGCCATTGGTAGATGGATGTGGGTGGTCGTGATCGCATGGCTTTACAAAGTTGTCCTGAAGGCGCCTCAGTTCTGTGTTCCTTGGGCGCGAATTGCGAACATGCGTCAAAACCTCGTAATGAATCATGTGTTCTCCGACGCAGGTCTATCTGCCAGGTCACTTGTAGATAGACTCTGTTTTATTTATCTGCGGTGATCGGATAGGTTCACGCTTAACTTGGGGGAAAATTGAATCGGAATAAGTTCGTGGCTCGTGCCTTGGCGATTATGCTCGCCTTCTCACTAGCGTCGGCTATTTGCCCTTCAGTTCAGGCGGCGGGCCCTGCCCAAGATTTGGAGCCGCCGTTTTTGGTCTCAACGACTGTCACCCCTTCGGCTGCGGATATCACCAATGGCCCGGTGGACATTGAGTTCCGTGCCCGTATCACTGATGCAACCGGTGCCAAGGCGCCTTTGTTCAATCTGGCCCACCCAAGCGGCCAGCAATTGGGTGTGGCTTACTTGCAACTCGAATCGGGCACCCCCACCGACGGCATCTGGCTGACGAAGGTCACCATCCCCGAGGGTGCTGCCCCTGGAACGTGGACGATTAGGCTCGGATCTCTGGAAGACACGCTGTCTAATAGCGCCAGGAACGGCTGGCTCTACCCCGCAACAATCACCGTGACAGATGGTAGTGGGGTGGTCGGCGGGGTTCCCACGATCACTGGGACCCCGGCCGTGGGGTCCCAGCTCATCGCTATACCCGGCATGTGGGAACCAACCGACGTGGAATTGTCCTACCAGTGGTCCGCCGACGGGGAAGAGCTCACAGACGCCACTGACGCCACCCTAGTTCTGGGCCCGGAAATGGCTGGCAAGGCCATCCTTGTGACTGTGACAGGCACCAAGGCTGGCTACACGACCGCCGCCAAGTCCAGTACTGCTACTAGTCCTATAGTTGCGCCGGTTATTGATACGTCGGCGCCCAGTTTGGGGGAATACTCGGTGACCCCGACCAAGCACAACCTCGCCAACGGGCCCGCCGAGATCACCATCCGCACACATATCACCGACGTCACCGGCGCCAAGGCGCCCACGGTGAATATCTCCCACGCCTCGGGGCAAAGCCACGGGTTCGGGTCCATGACCCTGGCCGAGGGAACGGCCCAGGACGGAACTTGGGAACGCAAGGTCACCATCCCCGTGGGCTCGGCCCCTGGGGCTTGGGAAGTTTCGCTCTATCCGCTTTCCGATACCCGAGGAAACAGCGGAAGCGGCTTCAAAACCCTCAACACCATCACCATTGAAGCGCCGGTTGTTGATACGTCGGCGCCCAGTTTGGGGGAATACTCGGTGACCCCGACCAAGCACAACCTCGCCAACGGGCCCGCCGAGATCACCATCCGGACACATATCACCGACGTCACCGGCGCCAAGGCGCCCACGGTGAATATCTCCCACGCCTCGGGGCAAAGCCACGGGTTCGGGTCCATGACCCTGGTCGAGGGAACGGCCCAGGACGGAACTTGGGAACGCAAGGTCACCATCCCCGTGGGCTCGGCCCCTGGGGCTTGGGAAGTTTCGCTCTATCCGCTTTCCGATACCCGAGGAAACAGAGGAAGCGGCTTCAAAACCCTCAACACCATCACTTTGACCCACGAAGTGCCACTTGACGATTTGGGAACCGCCATCCCCGAGATCACCGGCACCCCGATAGTGGGCAACACGCTCACCGCAGTCCCCGGAGCCTGGGGACCGGCCGGCGTGGAACTGTCCTACCAGTGGTCCGCCGACGGCACCAAGATCGACGGCGCCACGAAAGCCACCCTGGTATTGGGCCCCAACTTGGCGGGCAGCGCCATCACCGTCACCGTGACCGGTTCGAAGATCGGCTACACCACCAGTTCGAAGGCCAGCACCCAGACCGCGAAGGTCGCGGTCGCGAACGTTTCGGTGGTTCCGGGGGGCCCGACCTCGGTCGCCGCGACCGGTCACTACACCGTACCGTCCACTGTCGGCGTCACGTATCGGGTCAACGGAACCATTAAGACAGCCGGCAGCTACGCGTCCGGCTACACCAAGGTGGGGATCACTGCCGAAGTGAAGCCGGGCTACATGCTGTCGGGGACCACGTCCTGGACGCTGGATTTGTCCAAGAAGTCCGCGACGGCGACCGCACCAGCAGTCAACTACACGACCAAGACCATCACCATCCCGCACATCACCGGGGTTGCCTACTCCATTGACGGCGCCGTGAAGGCGGCCGGGACGCACAGGGTCACAACCCACGCGACTGTCACCGCCACAGCGGCCGCCGCGAACTATGTGGTCGCGGCGAAGACGTGGAAGTACGACCTGCGCACGACTGTCGTACCTGTCAAGCCTGTTTTTAACGCCTCGGCCAACACGGTCAAGATCCCCGCGAACATTGGAGTGATCTACTACGTCAACAACGTGGTCAAGAAGGCCGGAACCCACACATTTACGGGTACCGGAACCGTTACGGCCAGGGCAGCGAGTGGCTCGTACAAGCTGGCCGGAGCGACCTCGTGGAATTTCGATAACCGCAATGCCGTCGTACCTGTCAAGCCTGTTTTTAACGCCTCGGCCAACACGGTCAAGATCCCCGCTAACACTGGAGTGATCTACTACGTCAACAACGTGGTCAAGAAGGCCGGAACCCACACATTTACGGGTACCGGAACCGTTACGG
>NZ_QHLZ01000019.1:0-956 GCF_003185915.1 Arthrobacter psychrochitiniphilus | reverse complement strand
ACTGGAGTGATCTACTACGTCAACAACGTGGTCAAGAAGGCCGGAACCCACACATTTACGGGTACCGGAACCGTTACGGCCAGGGCAGCGTGAACCGCCCCGGGTTTAATGGAGGGTGTTGAATCCTTGAAAGGATGAGCATCATGGCACCACCAAAGAAGTATCCAGATGAGCTTCGTCAGCGGGCGGTCCGCCTCGTGATGGACGCTCAGAAAAATCCTACTGGCCGGCGTAATGCAGCTACTCGTATTGGTGCGCAACTGGGGATCCCAGCAGACACGATCCGCGGCTGGGTACGCACGGTTGAGATTGATCAGGGCGTCCGGCCAGGGACGAGCACCGATGATGCGACCCGGCTGGCCGAGCTGGAGCGCGAAGTGACCGAGCTGCGGAGAGCGAACGCGATCTTGAAGTCAGCGTCGGCTTTCTTCGCGGCGGAGCTCGACCGCCCCTCAAGACGATGATCGCCTTCATCGACCAGCACAAGGACGAATACGGGGTCGAGCCGATCTGCAGGCAACTGCCGATCGCCCCCTCCACCTACTACGCAGCCAAGGCACGCCCCGAATCGAAACGCACAGTTACCGACGCAGTGACGACAGAAAAGATCAAACAGGTACACAAGGAAAACTACGGGGTTTACGGGGCCAGGAAGGTCTACGCAGCCCTGAACCGTGCCGGCCACCGCGTGGCGCGGTGCACGGTGGAGAGGCTCATGCGACGGACAGGGCTGCACGGCGTGAGGCGGGCCAAGGGGCCACGAACGACCGTGCCAGGGCCCTTGTCTGAGCGGCCGGCAGACCTGGTCCGCCGGCAGTTCACAGCACCGGCACCGAACTGCCTCTGGGTCGCGGACATCTAATGCCGACATCGGCATTAGATGTCCTATGCCGACCTTTGGATTATGCCGATCTGGCCCGTGGTGCGCACGGGTCGAGTGGTATTGAGGCCTAGAA
>NZ_QHLZ01000018.1 GCF_003185915.1 Arthrobacter psychrochitiniphilus | reverse complement strand
AGCCTGATCCTCAAATACGCAATCAAAACCAAGGCGCCGGCTCTCATCAATTAAATCGTGATATCAGGAGCCCTGGTGATTGAGCTGCTACTTCACACTATCCAATGGACTGATCAGACAAACACTACCAACGCGCCTTGGGCCACTTCAATCCGTTCAACGTGTTACCCGCTCAATCGCGCGTCCTACAAGAAGAGCTACATAAACGGAGACTCACCTCCATAAATCAAGGCGTTAGACCAAGGCGGCAGACCAAGGTTCAGACCAAGGTTCACACGTCTGGCATCCAAGGCCTTGCCCGTGGCGGGAAGTTCCACGGGCAGTCATGGTGATCTGGGCCCATTTGGCCATGATTCTGTATGTCTACGAAAAAGTGCCCAGAATGCCAAGCCCCGTTTGAACCGCGGCGCACCACTCAGCTGTACTGCTCAGCCTCGTGTTCGGGACGATCCCGTGAGAGGCGTCGCCGGGACACCCGGAGAGCCACAGCAAGAACAAGCACCCAAACCCTTGTTGCCCTTGAGCATGCCAATGGGAACGCTCGCCTCCTCAATGCGGAGAAACAGCACCTGCGCAGTTTGCAATCTGGAACATCCGTCATCCTGTCCAAGTCCCAGGAAACTGTCCTGGCTCGGGACAGAGTCATCGACGATCAGCGAACCCAGCTGCACCTATTGGCCAACAAGTATTTTGATCAGTCCAGTCAGCTTGCAGAGGCCAAGGCTGAATGCGTCGAGCTAAAACTGGAGGTCTCGCGAATCCTAAAGACTAGAAACGCTGATCTGCAGGACCTGATGCAGATCGCCGTTCGCATGCTCCAACTCACCGACCACCTCGGCATCCCCCTTGACCGGCCCACCGCGGAAATCTTCCACCGCCGCGGCTGGAACACGAATATCTCGGCGGAATCCCGATGACTATCTCCATCGCCCGCCTGACCGCGAAGAGCGGCGTCAAGTACCTGTTGAAAACCACCATGCACGACGACGTCCCCCTCACCCCAAGCGACGCCACGAGCTACTACATGAAGGCCGGCACTCCCCCGGGCAGGTGGATCGGCAGCGGCTTGGCTGGCATAAGCCGTGAAAGGCTGGACCCCGTCACCAGTGACGACGCCACCGCAGTCTTCACCGACGCCGACCACCCGGACACGCATCAGGCGTTGGGCCACCACCACGGAAAAACGACTATTGCCCATCGCAATGGTGAGGAAATCCAACGCGTGGCCGTGGCCGGATTCGATCTGACGTTCAGCGTCCCGAAGTCCATTTCCGTCCTGTGGGCGCTGGCTTCACGCGATGAACAGCAGCAGATCCTCGCCGCCCACCATAACGCCGTCGACGAGGTCCTCGAGTGGCTCGAGGAATCAGCCATCCACACCCGCACCGGTCGCGGCGGTGTCGCACATGTCGCGGCCAAAGGCGCGGTCGCCGCTGCGTTTGACCATTGGGAATCCCGCGCCCGAGATCCCCAACTCCACACGCACGTCGTCATTGCCAACCGGGTGCAGCGTGCAACGGACGGCGCCTGGACCACCCTGGATTCAAGGACGCTCTACAAGGCCACTGTGGCGGCCAGCGAACACTACAACGGCCTGCTCTTTGACCGTTTGCAAGACCGCCTCGGCGCGGTCCCGGGCTTCCGGCCACCTACCAGTCGCGTGCGCAACGCCCGCCATGAGCTCGTCGGCGTCGATAATGCCCTCATTCACGAGTTCTCCAGCCGAACCCACCGCATCGATGAAGAAAAGGATCGGCTCGTCGAGGCGTGGACGCAGGAACACGGCCGTGAGCCCTCCCCCACCGTGATCGTCAAGCTGCGCCAGCAGGCCACACTGTCCACCCGGCAGGCGAAGGGCAAGGACCCGCTGCCGCTCAGCGACCTCGCCGCCGGCTGGCGATCCCGAGCCCAGCAGCTCGGCTTTGAACCCGCCCACGTCGTCCGCCAAACCATCAACCGCTCCCACGAACGCCCCGTCAGCACTGCCGACCTCACCGGTCTATGGGTCACCGCCGCTGCCGACGCCACCCGCCAGGCGGTGGCGCAACGCCGCGCCACATGGAACCGCTGGAACCTCCTGGCCGAGGCAGAACGTATCTGCGCCGAAATTCGGTGCGCCTCCCCCGCCGATCGCCGCCACATGCTCGACGCCGTCACCTCCGCCGCCGAGTACCAGAGCGTCGCGCTCAACGCCTACCGCTACAACGTCCCGCTCAACGCCAGCAATGACATCGCCTTCGCCGGCCACGCCGTCTTCGAGTTCCCCGGCGCCCGCCTCTACACGGACGCCGGCATCCTAGCCAACGAACAATTGGTCATGGACACCAGGAACGACGACGGCGGACCCGCCATCGCGCCCCACCTCGCCGACACCTTCCTCACCACGGGCGACCATTCTGCCGGTCACCTTGGGCTGGCACCTGACCAACGTGCCGCAGCGCACGAGGTGCTCTCCAGCGGCAGGTTCCTTGACGCCGTCGTCGGTCCAGCAGGGTCAGGCAAAACCACCACCATGGCCGCCATCCGCGACGGTTGGGAACAGGCCTACGGTCCAGGCAGCGTCGTTGGACTTGCCCCGGCAGCTGCTAGTGCCGAGGTGCTCGGCAGGAAGCTGGGCTTGGCCGCTGAGAATGTAGCCAAGTGGCTGTATGAAACGGTCGGCCAAGGCGCTGTCCACCGGGCGGAACAGTTTCTGGACTTGGAGACTGCGAATCCAGCCTCGTCGTGGCAGCGGGCCAGAACGACGCAGCGGATGGCTGCCTTGGCTATGCAGCACGAGCAGTGGCAATTTCGGCGCGATCAGCTTGTGATCGTGGACGAGGCGTCGATGGTTTCGACCGTGCAATTGGCGGCACTGGTACATCAGGCGCGCGATATCGGTGCCAAGATTCTGTTGGTGGGTGATCCTGCGCAGCTGGACGCGATCGATGCCGGCGGGATCCTGGGCTGGTTGGACCGGCAGGGCAAGGCGGTGCAGCTGACCAGTGTGCGGAGGTTCAGCCACGAATGGGAGGGACCGGCGTCGCTCCTGCTGCGCGTGGGAGATGTGGCGGCGATCCAGGCCTATGCAACACATGGTCGTTTTCGCCACGGTGACTACGTCGAGATGGTTGACAAGGCGTATGAGTGGTGGGCCTCGGATATCCAAGCCGGGGTTTCGTCAATCCTCATCGCACCGGACAACGAGACCGTCACAGCCCTCAATGAACGTGCCCACGCGGAGCTGGTGGACAAGGGCACTGTTGATGCCGTCCGGACAGTGCGGCTCAGCGACGAGCTCTACGCGGGCCGCGGTGACACCGTCATTGCCCGCAAGAACGACCGGCGCCTCACTGATGACTCCGGTGACTTCATCCGCAATGGCACGCTCATCAAAATCACCGCGACGCCGGACCGCGATGGATCAGTGATGGGTCGCCGGCTCGACACCGGCAAGAGCATCCGGCTGAGCAGCGAGTACCTCACGGAATCCACCGAGCTCGGATACGCGACGACAGCGCACCGCTCCCAAGGCATCACTGTCGGCACCAGCCACACCTTGCTTACCCAAGGTTGCCTGACGCGTGAACTGTTCTACGTCGGCATGACCCGCGGACGGGACATGAACACCGCCTACGTGTGTGAATCCAGCCCCGCCAGTGACGACGAGCTGCATGAGGTGCCCGAGTCGACTTGGTTGGAAATCATCGGTGAAGTCCTGGCAGCCCAAGGATCCGAGCGAGCCGCGCACGAGGTTCGCGACGAGGAACAGGAGAATGCGCATTCCCTGCATCGTCTCGCCGCTGAATACGACTACCTCGCCCAGCTCGCGGCCGCTGACGACCTGCGTACCGCCGTCGACCATGTGCTGCCAGGCCTTGCGAGCATCTTGGAGTGCTCGCCATCGTGGGGTGCGGGTGTGGCTGCCTGGAGACGGGCAACGGCGGCCCAGCCACGTGCGGCGACAACAACACTGGAACACACGATTCGTAGCCCCGGCGACGCCGATGACCTTATGGCTGTTCTCCATGCACGACTCCGCCTTCTCGGTGGCAGCGCGTCAGATGGCCTCGATGATTGGTTGCATGAGGAGTTCGCCAGTAGCCGTCCAGATCTCACGGAAATGATTTCCCAAGTACGCCGCCTCGCAGCCGGCAGAGTCCAGGAGCTGAAAATGAAGGTGCTGGCCGGCACCGATCCGTGGACACAGCGAGTTGACGGCACGCTTCCCAGCGTCACCAATGCGATAGTACGAAATGCGCTGCTGGAACAAATAGCCATCTACAGGGATCGTTGGCAGATCGGGAATGACCCGGAACCGCTGGGCCCTCACCCGGCAGACTACGAGTGGGAACGCGCCAACGACCGGCGGCAGCTCGAAGCAGAACTGGCTCGGCTACAATCCACTGTTGCCGCCCGCGATGGATCTACCGCCGTGAAGGTTTCCGTTGGTGCTGCCCTTACCAATGTCGGCTGGAAAATTTAGAATAAGAGCGGAGGAGGTAGCTATGGAGAGCAACCCGATGATCAAGCCACAGCTCAGCGGCGGCCTCCTAGTCGCGACGACCGTCATCGTCGGAGTGGCTCTGCTGTACTTGGCCTTCGCGATTGCCATCGCGTGGCCAGGATTCCAGAGTGTTTGGATCGCGTTCGGAATAGCGCTCTTGGCGGCAGGCTGGGTTGCTTGGCGCTGGGCCCGACGATTTCAGGGGCGGCGACAGTGGCAGCAATTTGCCAACCGGCAGTGGGAATACCTAACCCGGATCAAAGGCGAACACGAAGCCACCACTGAGATCACAGTCATCAGTTTCGAAGAAATCCAACCGACTGGCTCCTGGGCAACCATACGCTGGAACAAGTTCGGCTACGTTCAACCAGTCTGGATCGAGAACGGAACGTTTGCCATCTGGCCAGATTCCGTCCTGCTTATCCGTCCAGATCCGACACAAATCCAGGTCGGCGCGCCATGGCCGCCAACCTACTATCTTCGGTCCCACGCGTGTTTGGCCATTGCACCGGTCCTATCCACTATATAAAGCGGGCCCTAAAAACCTTAGGTCAATCGATACACCATGACGACACGAAGCATTCTGCTCTTCGCTGGATAATGGTAAATGAAAAGCAAAAAAGACCATGGTCTACTATTCGTCATCGGCTGGCCGCCTAGTATTTGCCGGCATGCTCCACATATAGCGGCTCAGGACGTGAATCTGTGTACTTTGCCACCGCGTCCTGAACTGACGCGTCCTTCAAATTCAATGAATAGAAAACATCGTTGATCTTGATGACGGACTCAATGCGCTGATAGTCAGCACCGTGATCCAAGGCGTACTTTGCCATGCCCTTGAGCTTCGGAACGGAATCGCTAAGGCTCTGGGCATGAGGGTCAAGGATCGACGCAACGATTCCATCGCTCGTCTGATGAAAGAAGATGAAGTCTGGTGTCAGACCTCGGTACTTTCCGTTCATCGAGTATGGGATGGTCAATGACGCGGAACCGTAGTTGGGATTTCGGTACCAGCCGATGCAATTGCCATCCTGGAGCTCGGAATTCAGGACATGGACTTCCCACTCATTCAGCTTTACGGGGTAGTGGCCGGATTCGGAAGAAAGCAGATGTTTCGGCCAAACAATCTCAGCGACTGGGAACGGCTTGTTGATCGGCAACGTAATGACTGTTGGCTCTGGATCCGTAGCCTCAGAACGGATTTCATCGAGCTGAGCCTTCAACGTAGCCGACGACTTATTGATCTCAGTCTGGTATTCCTTGAACCACTCCAAGATTGTTTCGTTGGCTACTTTCTCAAGTCGATCCTTGACGTTCGGCTGATAGGCCACGACGGCCACCGACATCATGGCCGTGTAAACGTCGCCGTCTGCCGAGAGACGTTCGTTGAGGTAGCTGTCAGCCATAGACTTGCCGATACGGCGGCCAGCCTGTGAGTAGAGGTGCTCGATGCCCTTGGAGTCCATTTCCACTTCTTCTTGCGCATCAATCTCAAGTACCTGACCACCCTCGAAGAGAGTTGTTACCTGGTTCTCGATCAGGAAGTGAGCAAGCTTCGTTTCTTCTTGCTCGAACTTCTCGCTGGCATCCAATTGAAGGCGAGCCTCGCGCAGTACAGCAAGCAGCCGTTCATTGGACATCCTTGCCGCTCCCTGAAGGATAGCGCTCGGCCCACCTCCTGTGATGAGGGTGGCAAAGCTCTTGAGACGTTCTACTTGTGAGCGGTATTGGAAGCTGGGGATGACGTAAGACCGCAGCTCCGAGACCAGGTCGAATACACCACCGTCGAGCATTGGGTTACGGAGAAGTGTCACCGCCTCTTGGGTGATCACACTCATCCCGCCAGTATCCTTGTCGGAGTCAGCATCCGGATCATGCGCGACTTTGATCGGCTCGTCTTCAACCTGAACAGGCAACGTGGAAACGTTGGGCGGGACGACGTCGCCTTCATCATCAAGCAACGGCTTCGTCTGGTCTTCAGCTGCTTGCTGCCGACTACGTTCCGCGAATAGTCCCGTATTAAAGGTTGTTGCACGCTCCGCTACAGGGCTGGATGCAAGTGTCTCTTCCGTAGAGGGGAATATCGGCAGAGTCTCCTGAGGCGCTTCGTTGTCTTCACCCTGAGGATGAATCCACTCCTGGCGGAAGCTATCATCACCAAGTCGCAGTCGATCAGCGATCTGCTTCACACCGGCCTTGTTGAAGCGTGGCAGGAAGCAATGAACATAGTTCAGTGCTTCGTTCTTCTCGACCCGTCGAGCCAAAGGCGTACGAATCATACGGCCGACGATCTGAGTAATCGCGTCTTGATCCTCGACCTTTCTATAGGACAAAAGAACTTCTGCCCGAGGGCAGTCCCAGCCCGTCGTAATGGCTTGCTTGCAAAGCACAACACGGATATCCAAGTCATCCTGGATATCTTCGGGGTTCGAGTAAGCGATGTTGTATGGCCCAGCGACTAGCGTCTTGTGGTCAGAGAAAGTATGGCAAATGTTGACGGACTTAAGCCCTGGCCAGGATTCCATGATCGTCGTGACGATACCGGCCAGCTCGTCCGCTTCATTGGCGGATGTGTTGACGACCTGAACGACTAGAGCTGGCAATACCTGCGGTTCACTCTCGACTTCCGAATACTCCTTCCAAGTTTTCTCGTACTTGAGAGTAGTTGCGACGGCATGACGCAGTAGCGCTGACTCGTTGAAGGATGCCCCTGGCGCCTCGGGTGATGACAGAACCAATCCATCTTTGAGAAGACCAGACTGTTGCACTTCTTCTACAGCAACCTTGGTTGGGATAACACGCCGATCAATGCTATCCATCGCCTTCTCAAAGCGCTTGGGCGTAGCAGTAATGCCCACGATGACCGGAGCAGCAGGCCGACCCGTCTTGGCCCCTCCGATGATGCGAGAAACGATGGTATCGCGCGAACGCTCCATCTTCATGCCGACGTGGGCTTCGTCTATCATCACGACAAACTTGTCGGGCCTGGACTGGATCGTATTGGTCAATGTTGACCAGAAGGAATACTCGCGGGTATCGCCCCCTTCTTTGACCAATTTCCCGCTTGAGCTGAGCTTTTGAACGTTGAGGAAGTAGATTTTGCCAGGATCGAGCACCTTCTGATCAAAACTGGACTCGATGATCTCGATGGTTCCGTGCGAAATTTTGTCTGATGCCGTGAGGAACTTGCGTGACGTTTGCTCGTTCAGCGATGGGTCATCAGATACCCAAAGGAACGTCCAATCCGGTTGACCCAAGACATCTTCAGATCCAAACAAGGCCGCCTCAATTACAGCTGACGCGATGACGGTCTTTCCAGAGCCCGTTGGAGCAGTGAGCTGGACGGCAGTAACTCGTGCTCCATCACTTATCTGATAGCGGTTAATCCCATCGCTGATGTCTTCAAGTATCTGGCGCTTAGCCTTGGCCTGGTAGCCACGAAGTTTGAATTTCATGTGATGGTCTAGCCCTGCCTAGTGTTGATTTCGAAAGTCTGAAGGTAATCCGAATAAAGCCGCACGGAATCGATATGTTGATCAATCTGTACGTTGATCGCCTCAAATTCAGCTTGAGAATCAGTAACAATGAATACGGAACGGATGTCTTCACGCGCATTGACCGCTCGCACGAATGGCTCCCACTGATCGATGTCAGTCAGCAAACCATAGTAAGCTGCGTCTGGAACGATCCACCCATCCTCGGGAAGCTCATCAATGCGTTCACCCTCGGACCCAGCTCGCATCCACAGGATGGGTGCGATGGCTTCAAACTTCTGCCCGAGCCGGACAAGCTGGTTGTCTTCATAGGTCAGTTCGAAGAATTCAACATTCTCGTCAAAACCATCTGATATAGGGAACTCATCGTTGAATTTGTAATCTCCGGATATCGGAGTGCCTCCTGGGGTCGCTCCAGTGATAGCAGCCGAAATTCTTGGCTTCGTGATGTACTCACAGATGCCCCACTTTTCCCATTCCGCATCACCAGGCTGAAGGCCTTGACGCTTTAGTTCGGCCTGTTCATCAACACTAACTTCGTTGTTGGTGATGCTGATTGACCTTCGGCGCCCCCCATCCCGTCGGTTGAGACGCATCACTGCGTGTGCAGTAGTTCCAGAACCGGAGAAGAAATCGAGCACGACGGCGTCAGGGTTGTCAGAGACGAAGAACCTCAGTGCATCTTCAACGGCGTACAGCGACTTGGGAAATGGGAATGACCTGTCCGGCAGGATCGACTTCAAGAGTCTCGAACCATGTTCGGAAGCTGAATGGGCGGGGATAGCCCACTGAGTAGTCGGTACAAATCGCGGACGGTAGCCAGTTTCATCTAAGATGACAGACCCGTCATCGGCACGCCCAACAACAGTAATTAGCCCATCGTGAATCTTTTTCTGTTCTCCGGCGGCAAGATAGGCAATCCGCATTCCTCTTCTGTGGAACTTGGTTCCCGGACGAACGAAACCGTCAGCCCAGGCTTCACGCGTTTTCTCGGCTCCCAGTTGCCAACGCCCCTCTGCGTCATTCTCTCTGATTGGCCAGACCGCAATCGTCCCTTCGGGAGATGTAACTGTTGAGCGATCTGCCGTCAAGGGAATCGGATCACCAATCGAATGAATCGCTGAGCCGTCCTCTAGGACAAACACTGGGAAGAACATCGTCGGTCGATCAGTGCGACTCGAATTATTGCCCGCACGCAAAAGACCACGCCAACGGATGGTATCCATCGTCGTTTTTCCGTTGCCGCCGATCCAAGCCGAGTCGAGCGGAAGTGCCTTTGGTCCCGAACTGCCAAACATCACGAAGAAATAGTGCTCATCCGAGCGCGAGAATTCACTAGTTCTCGCGATTCCGCCAGGCTTGATCGCAACCGAAACCATTTGAATCTTGGCGCTTGGAAATATCTGTTCAAGCAAGAGTGCGAGCCGATGTACTTCTCGTTCATCGATCGTGACAATCAGAACAGAATTGCTTGGCTTCAGAAGGTCTTTGGCAATCTTGAGACGGCGCTCCATGAAGGCAAGCCATTTAGAGTGCCGATAGGCATCTTCGCCGTCAACATAGTCGTTGTTGTATTTCCAGTCTTTGGCGCCTGTGTTGTATGGCGGATCAACATAGATCGCATCAACTTTGCCACGGTGACCGTAAAGAAGGGCCTGTAGCGCGTGAAAATTCTCGGCGTTTATCAAGGTATGGAATGGCTTCGTACCTCCGCGTTCAATCTTTCCAGTTGACTTCAGTCCTGGGTAAATTGAATCTCCGAACTCCCTAATTACAATGAGTTCATCTAAGCGGGCGACCATCCGAACTGAACGATCATTTCGGGAAACCAACCTAGCATTATCGCCTTCGATCTTTGCGACTTCCCAGATTCCAGGAGTTGCGCTATCGCGAAAGACAACCTTCCCACCGCGGCTAACTTCGAAACCGGGCAACACTACTGACTCAGGTCGATGTTCTTCAAAGACAAGGCCAAAACTGGTCTTTGCAGCCAGCTTAGTGACCTGTTCCTGAATCTCACTCCTCAGTCTTGGGTCAGTGATCCTTTCGATCAGTGTGTCCAAGTGTGCCACGGTTCTCCTCAGATGAAATCAATGAAGCCAGGCAAACATCACCCTAGGGAAGATTGTTGGAGTGGCTTCTAATGACTTTACCCGCGCGGTGGCTAGCTGACGATTCGGGGCGCCCCTCTGACAACGCGTGTCTCAGCAACTACGCCCAAAGTCATCGGCCTGCCAGCAATATCTTGCCCGGCGAACTGAACACCTGCTTGGTCGTCGCGATCTCTGGCTCTTCATACTTGGCCCATCGCGAATGTAGGATAAGTTCTCAGCCGCGTCAAACGAATCGGGCAATGCCAATCACTTGGTTACCATGGTTTGAAGACCTAACGCCCCACAGACGGTATGCCTTCCGCGAAGGATCCACCAACATTGTGCGCTGGGGGCGCCAAGTCCTGATACCCGTCAGACCTTGCCTACTGAGGGCATGCCTGCCACGGCGGCTGTTGCTACCGATTCCCCCAGCCAACAACGGTTTCGCGAGTCGTAATCCGAAGCAGGGCGTGGGACTCAGAACGCTCGAAGAAGCGTAGTCACGCTTCCACCCCCGGACTGCGTCGGCGCTGACTAGAAGTTGAATAGGCCATAGGGGAATAGGCCCAGAGTCCACGTGGAATGACCCCTTTTCTCGGGCGGGCGACTGCAATGGACAGCTGGCCTCCAAGCATTGAAGGGTTCGAAGTCTCCAAAATCGCCTTTGCCACGGACGTCACACGACCCAATACAGACTTAGCAATATCTACCCGAGACATGGGTATCCTGTCCCGCGTGCAGCGCAGAATCGAGTCGGCTTCGGCCTCGAGAACAGCGTCTGCCCATCCCGCCAAATAGGCAGCTGACCGTTCACCTCGGTCGATGCCATGGGCCCGGAGGACCACGTAGGCGACGGACTCGGCCTCGATCTCAGCCAGGCCGCGGTGTTCGGAACTGCTGCCATAGAGGGCTCCTATGGCGTCACCTGGAACGTGCAATGAGGCGTGGGCAAGTTCGTGCGCGAGCGTTGCAACACGATCCTCAGCATCCAGCCATGATCCAACACTGATTAGACGGCGTCCGTGGTCGGTGTAGCCGTCTGCCAGTCCTGCCTGCGTATCCGAGACGACGATGTTGTATCGCGCGTTTCGCGCGACTCCCGTAAGAGACTCCCACAGCTGCGTGCATGAATCGATTTGGAGTGGCACCTCCGGCTGACCTGCAACAGGAACGCGCAAAGGCTCACCCTCGGTCTGCGACACATCGAACACTGCTTGACCACGCCATCCGACAATCCTTGACCGATGTTCACCGTCGCCCGGTTGACCAGGGTCGGGTTCCCGTGCCTCGGAGGCCTCACCCGGTTTATCAGCAGACGTGATTCGAGCGGTTCTAGGTGCAATCACGTACAAGGCGTGCTCACCCTTGAGAACATAGCGGCCATGCCGTTCCCATTCCTTGTACCCCGCAACAAGGGTCGGCTTCATAGGGCCTCGTTGGGCCAGTTGCATCATCAAAAGTGCGACATTACCTCCCGAGTACCGCCACATGGTCGCTGAAGCGTCGAGGAGGCGGTGCCATTGCTGCGGTTGGTCGACAGCGTCCGCAAGCAGCGCATATAGGCCCTCCGTCAGCTCGGCAACGCGCTGTTCAGGACTGGGGTGGGTGGCTGGCGGCGCTCCCCCATTTGCTTGTACTACCGTCAGCGATCGTGGTGTTGGTTCGGATGTAGCTTCCATGGCTCCATTCCTCCGTTACTGCCCGGAATCGGTGGTGCCTGAATCCGCACCGCCGGGTGTTCCCGAATCGGACTGTTTCGCTCCGTCCACGCCTGAAAGCGGCAACCCCGTCATCGCGGGGCCGTCGTCAGGCAACCGACGCACAGGCGGTTCGCGGTGTTTCTGCAAGCTGACGCAGCCAGCCGTCCTGGTCAGATCCCTCAACCGGACGACGCTGTGCTCCATGCGCTCATGAAAACCCAAGGGGCCGAAACCGCCGTCGTCCTCGGTATAGGAGGCCTGCTCCGCCCGCTGCAGCGCATACAGCTCAGCCACAATGTCCGAGTGCCGCCACCAGCAGTCAGGGATCACGGAAGTGGGCAGGTGGTAGGTCTCCACGAACCAGCGGACCCAACTACCGAGGTGGTTCCACACGGTCTCCGAGGTGCGGGGGTCCATGTCCCTCCACCGGTACGTCATGGGTACCCGCTCGGAGCGCAGGCCGCGCGTTGAGCCGAAGAGCAGCGCCGCGAAATTGTCTTCGGCACCGTTCTCGACGTCGTATTCAAAGGATTCGTCCTCGTCCATGGCTATGACTCCTGTTCTTGTGCGGGGATTGGCTTTTGTTGTTCGTGCTGTCGTTTGAGGTGGCCGGTGAGCAGTTCAAGCTCGGTCTGCTCCTTGGACCGCCGAAGTTGCGCCGCGTCCTTACGCTTGTGCCATTCGCGCAGGTCCAAGAGGATGGGGCGGCTGCGTCGCCCGAGCATGATGGCCGTACCGGCCGGGAGCCGCCGGATTTCATGCAACGGGATTACCGGCGACTCACGGATTTGCTCGCCGTCCTGGCGGCCCTGCGATGACCATGATCGGGTGTTGAACGTCAGCGTCCGTTCGCCAATGAGGCCAGCGAGTGCGCGGAGGTCGCGTTCGTCCGAGCCGCCGCCGAAGATGACCTTGATGATGGCGGCATCCCAAATGGTGGCGGCCTCGTCCATCGACCAGCCGGAGCGGGCCTGAGACAGGGACTGCAACACTACAATGGTGGAGATGCCAATACCGCCACCGTCCGACAGCACCACCGGCAGCCCCGGCCATGGGGAGAGATTGGCAATTTCGTCGAGGATGAGCGACAACGGCGGATCAAGCCGACCACCCGCGCAGACGAAAGCCATCTCCCTGGCGGCGTAGTCGATGTCATCGATCAACGCGGACAGGAAGGGGCCTGCCGCGGCTGCACCGCTCTTGGTCCCGATCAGGTAAAGAGTGCCGCGTTGTTCGATGAAGACTTTGGGGTCGAATTGTTCGCTGCTCTCTCTCGGGTTCAGAGCAGCGAGGACCTTGGGTGAGGAAAGCGGCGCTGCGGCGGCTGTCACGCCGATCCAGGAGTTGGAGGTGTTGCGGGGATCGTCGTCGACGATGCCCATCAAATCGGCTTGCCAGCCCAGAGCAGCCTCGGGCCGGCCGAGGATGTTGAGGGCCTCCCTGGCCAGCACGGGGTTTGACGCCCAGCGGCGAAACGACGAAACTCCCTCACCCGAAAGCGCAGCGGCATGCAGCAAACATTGCAGCACTATCTGCGAGCGCTTTTGCCAGGCGGCGTTCTCTCCTTTGAGTGCGGCGTCTGCAGAGATGACAAGTGCTCGGCGGGTGGCGACGTCGGGGTCTTCGCAGCCTCTCACTGGTGACCAGCGCAGGGTTGTGGGCAGGCCGGACATGCCTTGTGGGTCGAAGACTGTGACGGGGCGGCCGTTGGTGGCGCGGGCTTTCATGGTCACGACGAGGTTGTCTGCCCGGGTTGAGGTGGTGACGACGGCGCCTGGTGCGTCGAGGATGGCGTTGATAATGACGTAGAGGCCCTTGCCGGAGCGGGGTGCGCCTTGGATGACGAGTGACTCTTCGGTGGAGACGTGGACTGTGACGCCGCGCGATTTACCGATGGTCCAGGAGACTTCTTCAACTTTGGGGTCTTTGGCGCTGGGGCGGGTGTACCGGCCTCTCTTCAGTGCTGCCTTGGCGCCGAATTCGCGGGCGATTTCTGCCCGTCGTGCCACGCCGTCGCGGCTGAGGATGTCTTGCCGGAGCCAGGCTCCGGATTGGCGCCAGACATGCCAGCCGAGGATGCCTGCGAGTGCGGCAACAGCTATGAGAACGAGGATGGGTGCGACGATGAGCCAGACCTGTCCGGTGCCGATGCGGCAGGTGCCTTGTGCGGGCAGGATCCATTGGATCCGTCCGCTGAACAGGCCGGGCAGAACGGCGGGGCTGAGATTCCAGGGCGCAGTCCTTTCGCATTGCGTTGAGTAGGCAATGTGGGCAGCAGCATCGATGAAGAGGCTGAGGACCACGTAAATTGACGTGGAAACCAGTCCGAAGGTGACCATCGGATTGCCATCATCCAGACGCCGGGGCATCAGAGCATCCTCTCATCGGTGCCGAACACAGCCAGCTCGTCGGTGGTGACCTGGTTCGCCACAATGAACGAGCGGTTGCCGACCTTCCACAGGCCCACACCCTTGGGGAGCTTCTCCACGTGTTCGCATTCGGCTTCGGTCAGGCCCAGTGCTTCCTTGGTCAGTTGCATGGCGTCGTGCTTTTGCCGGTAAATGACTCTGGTGTCGGCCTCGGTGAGCAGGCCCAGTGCTTTTTGCCGCAGACCGCTGGTGCTGTCGCCAATCTCGTTCAGGTCGGCAATCTTGTGCATGATGAGCAGGTTCGAAATCCCGTAGCCGCGGGCCAGTCGCCATTGTTCGCTCATCTTGGCGAGCATGTAAGGGTCCGCGAGCATCCGCCAGCCTTCGTCATAGACCACGATCCTCTTGGCTCCGTCGGGGTTCGTCACGGCCGCTTCCAGCCAGGTCGCACCGCAGGCAGCCGCCAGGGACAAAGCTTGTTCCGAGGCGCCGATCAGGGCCGAGGTGTCCATGACCATGATGGGGGCATCGGCGTCGAAGGCGACGGTGGAGGGTGCGTCAAACATGCCTTCCAGGTCACCTGAGACTGTTCTCCGCAGTGAATGTCCGACGCCGATCCCTCCGTCCGGTCCGACCAGCGCGGCCGTCGCTGGAGTTGGGTTGAGCAGGTACTGCAGGACCATGGGCAGCGTTGGCGTGCTGTTGGCTGCCACTGCATCGGTCAGGGCCATGTCCAAGGCGGTGTGCTCAACGGGGCTCAGCGGAACGCCGGGTCTCATGAGCGAGACAAGTGCAACCAGCAGGTGGCGGCGGCGTTGACGAACCACTGCCAGCCACTGCGCATCGGACAACGCGCTGGAGCGTGGGCCGGCGTCGAGGGGATTGACCCTCGTTGCACGGCCCGGACCCACGGAAATGACTTTCCCTCCCGGGATGGCATTGGCGACGGGAACCCACTCCCCCTTGGGATCCGAAGCAACTGCTGCCTTGCGACCCAGGGTGACCGAACGGGTCACGAGGGACTTGCCGCACATGGACTTGCCCGTGCCCACTGTTCCGATGACGACAATGGACGGGCCACTGATGAACCCCTTGTCGTACATGACCCACGGGTCATAGCAGAACGCACCAGATCCAAAGAGATCCGTGCCGATATAGGTTCCCTCCGGTCCGAGCCCTGACTCGGTAAGAAACGGGTACGCTGCCGCCATGGTCAGGGTCGAGGCCCGATGCGGGGCTGGGTGTACCCGGTGCGGGCCCCAGAGCGTGGCTCCATCCCGCTTGCCCCAATCCACAGCCAAGCCGCGTTGCCCTGACTCTTCGGCTCGCTGTGCCCTCAACTCACTCAACGACAGTGTCGGCGAGGTGTCCAGCGAACGTTCGCGCCGCCGTCGTTCCTTCCGCTCCGAACGGTTCTCATCGGCAGGAGCAATACTGACGGTGGCGACATGCTTGTTCATTTCAGTCCCCTTCCCAAGGGCAAAGCGCCGGCGATGAACGCGGGCCATTGTTGACCTGGCATGAGCCGCAACTCGACAAAGGCACCGGCAGCGGCGGACTCAAGTTCCTGGCGACAACGCGACAACTCGTCCAGTGTTGCCGCGGTAATAGTTACATAGGCCGCAGGACGCACATCCCCATGACCGGCGACAATTTCCTCCTCGCGCTGGGCAACTTCTTCCTCCTCCGCACGCTGTTCCCGCGTGAGGGGCCGGTCCAGCCGGGCATTGATGCGGCGCCGTGTTTCATGGGCTTCCTGTGCGGAACGAATGTCCCGCAGCGCCTGGTCAGTAGGTACGGCCCGGATGACTTGGGAGATGATGTGCCGGAACTCCCCCACGTAGATCAGCGGTTGCAGAAACCCTGGGTAGACCTGCTGGCGGGGCCACTCGGCAACCCAGAATGTTTGGTGAAACCCTGAATCGGTTCGCAGATAAGTCCAGTGCTCCTCGGTGGCCATAGGTCCGGGTGACACCACTGTGCTGCTTTTCCCGGTGCCTGTCGCAGCCGCCCACTTCGCCACCGTCTCTGGATCAAACGAACCGCGGACCACAGCCGTCACAGCCGTGTCTGACAACCACTCCGTCACCGTCACTCCGTGCGTTTTCAACCCGGTACTAAAGGCCTCGACTTCCGAGCGAAGAACGTGCTCCAATCCGGCCATGGCGCCGCCTGCATCCTTGATCCTGCGGTGCGCCTTGGCCGTATCAAGAACAATCGTCATGATGATCTCGTGACTCATGGCAGACCCTGCTGCTTCGATCAAGTCCAGATAGGACTCGTCTCCCCACTGTGCGTCGGCAATTCGTTCCGGGGGCACGGCACGCTCGTAGTAGGCGCGGAGCGCACTCGATGGGTAGGGCACGGTGTAATCCTGAATGGCGATCCGGGCAATGGCTGGCCGCCGGGCCATGGCCGCCTGAACCCTTGACCAGGACTGGACAGCGAAGGCTTTGTCGTCGTTGTCCATGAGGGCAAAGGACGTGGTGGTGCAACGCAGCGAGGCCATGGCCTCATGCCCGTTGCGGTCCAGGACGAACCCTTCGCCACTCACTGTCTTGCACAGTTCCAGACTGCCCAGACCGCCGGGCAATGCCATGGTTCCGACCTTCTTCGGTTGCTCCGGGCGGGCCAGGTAGCGGGTCTCGTTCAGGACTGAACGCAGAAAGAAGATCGACGCCGTAAATGCCCACACAGGGTAAGGAATGCGGGCGTATTGCAGGACTCCGAACAGCATGAGCCCTAGCCACACCGGAGCCATCAAGATGAAGGCAATCGGGCCGCCCGTAGCCGATGAGAGGGCAGCAATCAGCATTCCCAAAGCAACCAGGGAAAGCTGGTACCACTGCAACCCCATAAACAGTCCATGCCGTTCATGGCGCGGGAATCGAACAGGTTGCAATACGCGGGTGTCTTCAGTCATGATGTCCATCTCCATGCGTGGGAGGCTTATTCGGTAGACGCTTGGAAGGGTCCACCGGGTAGTGCGGTGCAGTCGGTGCCGGGCGAGGCACAGGACTCGTTGGGCCAGCCTTTGGCGCCGGGTCCGGAGGGGCCACCTTCGGCGGAGCCGGCCGGGACGACCCTGCTTTTTGTGGCATTGGTGTGCCATTTGGGGAGCCAGTGCTCCTTCCGGGGTAACGAGACGTAGTTGGCCCAGTGGACGCCGTCGGTGGTGTCGAGGCAGATCGGCCAGAGGTAGCAGGTGGTTCGTGTCCACTCGACGGGGCACTGGCTTGTCCCCGTTTGGCCGATGGACCTGGCGGCATGGGCCAAGCCGTTGACGCTCCGGAATTATGCTCCGGTGCTCCTGCATGGGCCGAACCATGGGTTTTAGGTCTCGAGGCTGTTGGGCCCGCTGTCTGTGAGGGGTTGCCGATCCAGGCCTTACTCGCCCCTGCATGCATGGCGGCGGGGTGCAAGGGTGTTGCAGAATGCTTGGACGCCACCGGCGTCGGCCCCTTGCTACCTACACCTGGCATGTGCAGTTTGCCGCCAAACTGACGACCAAGCTGCCGGCTCGTGAAGCTTCCGGCCCGACTGGCAACATGGCCGCCACCTGCCATCTGGGCAGCGCCGGCAATCTCACCGCCGGCAAAGCTAACGAGCTTGAGGGCCATCAATGGCGCCCCGCAGGCCAACACCATTCCCACGGCGCCAGACGCAAGTCCGCTGAACGACGTCGAATCCGCAAACAATTTCACTGCCACCGCAAGGACAGTCGCAGCGAGTGGTTTCGCAATCAACAGCGCAATGACCGTCTCGCACCACATCCTGCTCCAGGACTTCGTCTTCTCCCAGGGCAGGAGCATGAGAGCCACCGGAGCAACAGCAGCCAAAACAATCAGTGCAAATGACCGAAAGATCATTGAGCACATGAGAATGAATGCCAGAACCCACACAACAAGAACGGCGATGGCCGTCACGACCACTGCCCCGGATAGGTCTCCGTTCGTCCCGGCGCTAAGGGACACGACATCCCACTCACGTCCAGAACCAGCTTCGGCTCGCTGGAAGCCGAACAATCTCATGAACACCACATACGGATCTTTACCGAGCGATGCGAGCAAGGCTGTGGACGCCGAATCTGTGAAGCTGGAGAGCTTTGCCATGAGGTTCGTCGCCAAGTAGACCAACGGGACAGCCAGCGCGCCGCCAAGAAGGGCGCGGCCGATACGACGCGGCTGTTGACTGACCAAGCCTGCGATGAGCTGGACGATCATGACCACAACCAAAGGCGTCATCATGACGACAACCCACCAATTCGTCAGGCCGCTGACAATGCCCCATTCTGATGCGTCAATGTCTGACACACCGAATGCACCAGAAATAAACGACCACATCCACGACGCCATGCTCTCGAGGATGCCGGCGATGTAGGAGGTAACCGACGAGGCGAAGTTGTCGTTCGCTTGGGACACGATGCCACAGCCGGGCGGCCACCAGCCGCCCATGCTGCATTTGACCATCGGTAGCATGGTCCACGCCTAGAAACCGAGGTTGAACGCGTTCTGGGACCACAGGATGTAGCCATTGATGCCACCCAGGATAGCCGCGACGGGCCCCGTCCAGAGTAAGATCATGCCACCGCCGGATGCCAGACGCGAGGATTGGCTGAGCTTGCCAGCCAACAGCATGGCGGCGCCGATGATCGCCACAATGGCAATCACGATGAACGCGCCGACGAGAATACCGCCGCCGATTTCTTTGAGGGACTCGAGGAATGGGAAGTTGGTGTTCGGGGTGATCCCGGGATCCACCGCGGCCAGATACAACATAGTGAACTCCAATCGCTGGTTGCCCACATGCGTGGACGTTTTGTTCACCTGCTTCATGTCGCTGGGAAGGGAAAACTACATGACCAGTCGCTCCAAAAATTCGATGCCTTCAGAATGGGACCGCAATCCATCTTTCGTACGGCTCTTCGCATTGAGGCATGGCCTGCGTATCTGTTTCGACACTGGCTGCTGCCGTTTGCAGCGAGCAGTCTGTAGTTCGGAAACTCTAGAAGTCTCGCGCGATCCACCGTGGCGTCTCCATGACTGGCAAATACGGCTTTAGGGTACGGCTAGTCCGGGTAGGTGGTACTGCGCGTTTCGGCTAGGCGGTACCGCTGGGGTCTGGGTTGTGGTCTTCTGGTGAAACCGGCGGCGCATTCGGTGCTGCCGTGTGGAATCGGAGGGCTCTTTGATGGCGGATTACAGTGCGATCATGGCGTTGGTGTTGGAACGCCGTAGCTACAGCGAAATTGTTCAGATGTTGGGTTGTTCACGCCGGGAGATTTCCTTGGTGAGCAAGACCGTCAAGGCACGGGGAATCACGGCGGCACTGGCCGCGTCGTTGAGCCGGGATGAGCTGGCTGAGTTGTTCCCTGACGGACGGAAGAACGTCTCTGCCGGGTTCGTGCAGCCGGACTTCGCCGGCGTTGTGAAGTCGATGAAATTCAATCGGCATTACACCTTGCAGCAGGCTTGGCACCGGTATGTGCAGGCGCCGGCAGGACAGGACAAGAAGAAGTACGGGTACACGCAGTTCTGTCAGTTGTTCAATGACTACGCGGCCGTTCATGAGGTCGTGGCCACGTTGCACCATGAACCAGCGCGGACGATGTTGGTGGATTGGGCCGGGGACACGCTGCCGCTCGTTGACGCTGTGACCGGCGAGGTGGCCAAGGCGTACCTGTTCGTGGCGGTGTTGCCGTATTCGGGCATGGTCTTTTGCAAGGCGTTTACCGACATGAAGCAGGAGGCGTGGAACAGCGCCCATGTTCAGGCTTTTGAGACCTATGGCGGTGTCACCCCGATCGTCGTGCCCGATAACGCTGCGACCGCAACGAACCGGCATAGCAAGGGTGACAGCACCCGGGTCGTCAATCCCAAGTATCAGCAACTGGCTGACCACTATGGCACGGCGATCGTGCCCGCTGGACCCAATCGCCCTCGCCACAAGGCCGCCGCGGAATCTGCGGTCAACGTCGTCAACAAGCGGGTCATCGGGTATCTGAGCGAGGAAGTTTGGATGACCCTGGCCGAGCTGAACACGGCCATCGATGAGCGGGTTGATGAGATCAACGAGCAGATCAAACGCGTGGATGGGTCGACCAGGGCCGGGCAGTTCACCACCGAAGAAGCGCAACTGCTGCAGCCTTTGCCGGCGGATCGCTTTGAGTCCGTGGAATGGAAGCAGCTCAAAGCCGGGCGGAATTACCATGTCACCGCCGATTACCAGCACTACTCGGTGCCCTACAAACTGACCGGACAGATTCTAAAGGTCCGGCTGACCGGCGTGAAAATCACGGTCTTTGACGGCGAGTCTGTGGCCTGTGAACATCCGCGCAAGCATGGTCGCAAGGGCCAATACTCGACCCTGGCCGAGCATGTGCCCAAGCAGCACCAAAACATCGACGGGTTGTGGTCCCCGAAATGGTTCCTTGACCGCGCCCGCCCGTTTGGGCCGGCGACCGTCGCGGTCATCACGGCGATCCTTGAACGAGCGAAAATTCCGGCCCAGGCCTTCCTGGACTGCCAAAACATCCTCAGCGGCCTCGGCAAGAACAACAGGCAGCGCTTGGAAGCAACATGCCAGCAAATCCTGAACCAAAACGGATACCCGACCTACACCACACTGAAGCGGTTGACGGCCTCGATGAACAGCGACAGCAAACAAGCCCCGCCGCCAGTGCCGGCACCGCCGAACACGAAGAAGCCAGCCGCCAGCCCAGATCTTGATGAACACATTGATGTGTATGTTCGCGGCGCCGATTACTACCAGGAAGGCTGGTAACAAGGAATGTTCACCAGTGTTGACTATGAGAAATTCCGGGCGCTGCGCATCACCCAGGTCGCCCTCCAACTGGAGGAACTCCTCACAGACGATGGCAATGACCTCAAAAGACCCGAAGAGCTCTTCCTGACCGCCGTTGACGAGGCACTGGAGGTCCGGCGCTCAACCCGGATCGACAAGCTCATTAGCAAGGCGAGATTCCCCATCCCGCACGCATCGATCGAAGAGATACGGTACCTGCCAGAACGCGGAGTCTCCTCGGTGCGGATGCAACGCTACGCAGCCCACGACTGGCGGGCAGACCCCACGAATCTGCTGTTGATTTCTCCCACCGGCGCCGGGAAAACCTACATCGCCTGCGCCATAGGAATCGCCGCGTGCCACGCCGAGCAATCGGTCCATTACACCCGCATGGACGAGCTGGCCCTTGAACTGGCCATCTCCCGCGGCGACAGGATTGCCCACCAAAACCTGCTGAACAAACTCAGCAACGTGGACCTGCTGATCGTCGATGATTTCCTTAGCATCGGCATCGATGAGACAGCCGCGAACGACCTGTTCACGATCCTGGTCAACAGGGACCAGCGCCTGCCGACCATGATCGCCAGCCAATCCGGACCAAGATACTGGATAGAAAGTCTGCCCGAGCGGGTTGCCGCTGGCTCAATCGTGAACCGGCTCGCCAGCCGGGCCCGCACGATCAACCTCGGCATCATCGACATGCGCCGGCTGCACGCCGACGAAGCCCGCGCCGCTACCGACCACTGGGAATAACCACCACACCCTGCCAACGGCAATGACCGGCTCCCGCCGGCGGTAACCCCCAGTACTGACCAGAAATCAAGACCACCGGTTTCTGGTCAGTATCCGGTCCCCGAAACCAGCGGTACCACCTACCCGGACTGCCCGTACCATCACGCCGAATTTGCCACATGACTGCTCTGGCTGAGCCGAGGAGCTCGTTTGTTACTCTCATCGTCTTGTAGGAGTTCGGTATTTCCTGCTACTAGGACTTCAAGGTCCTCCTGAGCCAAGCGAACTCCAGGATCTGGCCTTTCGGAACGAACTCCAGCGCATTGGCTAGGAGTTCCGGCCGCGTTGGAGGCACGCGAGTTGGTCGGAACGAATTTGCCGGCAACATTGCCCGCGGAGGGTATCTACATAGGGTCACAGCCTCCGGCATGACGTCCAAACCTGCGATCTGTCCTTCTGGGAAGCGGGCGACGCATTTTCACAGAGTGCGGTCGATGTTGACGAGTGGGTCGCGCTTGAGTCCGCGGAGTCAGGGATTTCGAGCATGGGCGGGTCTGGTAGCTTGCAATGGTGACATCATCTAAGCCCAAGAAAGTGCCGAGGCGTTTACGGCTTCGGCGAATTCAAACAACGGGAAGGAACCTAATATTTGAGGATGAACTTACTCCTCTCAACGGGAGACATGCCCCACGAATGCCGAAATTCCTACCGAGCTTGCTGGCAGTATTTGCGATATCCTCTCTCACAGTCTGGCTTTTGTTTGTCGGCTTTTCCAGGCTAGCGGGTTTCGATCTGGCTCCTTGGAACCCGTCGCTAGGATCTCTACCGCCGGAGAGGGTCTTCGATCTCGTTCGCTCGACTGCGACTGCAGCTGGCATTTTGGCTGGAATATTTGCCATAGTTTACGCATACAGGAAGCAGAGAGTCCAAGAAGCTGCTGGTCGACGAGAAGATAGCCAGCATTTGTCGCAACGCTACCAAGATGCAGCAAATCAGCTGGGACACGACCGGGAGGCCGTTCGATTGGCAGGCGCATATGCGATGTCCAGGCTTGCCGATGAGTGGCTCGCCCAACGTCAGCAATGTGTTGACGTCCTCTGTGCCAACCTGCGACTTTCAAGCCCAACCAACAATGACGTGACCCCGCTGGATGCCGTATTGAAGCGCGCGATCCTAGATGAGATTCTGGATCATACTCGGATCGACGGCCTAGAGGAGCGATCGTGGAGCGCATTGCGTCTAGACCTATCGGATGCTCGAATTGATGACCTCCAGGCACGTGGGAACCGATTTACGAACCTAATCCTAGATCGCGCACATCTTCATGACTTTAATCTACGCGCGGACTTGGACGGCGGGCGTTTGAGCATGCGCGACACTCAAATCATAGGAAATGCCAGTGTGCACCTGGGTGACGCTGAAGGCCACGTGTCGGCATGGGGGCTGCACATTCATGGCGGTGCATGGATGTCGCTGTCACCGAGTTCGCACGGTGGGAAGACTCGAATCGGCTTGGGCAAGGCCATGATCGACGCCGATGGGACGCTGCTGATCACCGTTGCCGACGGAAGCAGGAAAGGTGACGTCGATCTTTGGGGTGCCGACGTGCAAGGCGATTTGAGACTATATGGAAATGGAACAGCCTGCGAAGCGAAGTCGGTGCGGTTGACGGATCTGACGACTACAGGCGAAGGAGGTCTGACAATTCAGGGAGAGTTGGGAACTGCTGCCGGGGTCATTCACCCTCCGCTCGCTGGTTCTAGTGCCCGGCACAGATTGGTTAAGCTTGGCGAGTGGACTGTCGTCGATGACTGACGATGATAGGAACATCTATGCCTCTTCCTACCAATTCGCGGCATTGTCTAAAAACCGACAAATTGATTGCAAATGACACGTTCGGCCACCTGCTGGCTTCAATCTACTTCCCCTGTTCAGGCTGGTAAGGAGTGCAGGCCGAGGCCGACGCATGGTCTGCTGCCATGGTAGTGATGGACGTGACTGGAGGGGCATGCAGAGGCAAGACTCAAATCGGAAGTAGCGGCACCATGCAGACATTCGCCATTCTCTCTCATGCAGGGCCTTCGAGTATTGGTTAGCCACAATCGGTCCAAGTCAAACTCCGACGAACACCAATCAACTATTTTGCGACGCCATCCATATTTGTATTTCCTTGAAATTCTCGGGATATACTTTACTCATGTCAAAGGATCATTCTGGAAGTGTCTCAACAGCAGAAATTATCGGGACCGTAGCATCGCTCATCACAATCGCGCTTACTTTCGCCCCCGGCCCAATTCAAGACTTCATGTTGAAGCACTCCCTAGTGGGATGGCTTCTATTTGCCGTCGCAATACTTGCATCTTCGAAATATATAGCCATAAGAACCCGATCGATCAAGAAGAATCTTGAAACAGATTGGGGAGGCAAGGTGGAAACGCTTTCTTCACACTGGCATAAGCAAGAAGCAACACTAACTGAGCGATGGAACGCAAAAATCGACGCAATTTCTCGCCAGGATTGGATCTTGGATCTCCCTCTCCTGTCAGACCGCATGACTCACTGGGAACTGGAAAGCAGTACCTACATCTACCTATCCGAGAACGTGACACACACCCAACTCCCCATGCAGCTGGTCAAAGAGCTCGAAGATTCTATAGCCAGCTGGAACCGAGACTCCCGAGAATTCGCGAATCCAGTCGTCATCAGCGCATGGGAGCAGCTCGAAAAGTCCGCCAACGCCTACGAAAGAAAAATCGACGAGTTTATGTGGCAAAAGGGTAATAAAGAATACCTAGAGGTCCCTCGTGAATGGAATTTCGAAGACAATCCACGATATCGGAAAGCGTTTGTTGAACTTGCAGATTGCCGAAATTCATTCATTAGATCACTCGGTGGTGTACATAAAGTTCAACATTCTCTCTCCTCTAAACTTCTTCGAGAATAAACTGGTCGAATTGCTCAACATTCATCATTACCGCAGTTAGTTCAAGTATCGTGACATTCCGCAAGCAGAGCCCGGTGAGGCCAAGCCATACGATCTTCCGCTCAGACTAGAATCATTTGGGAACGCGAAAGTAGATTGTTCCGTTATTCCACGTCACGGGGTGAAGCAGCGTCCCAACGGCGGGGTTGAGAGCGCTGTACATCATCCCGTTGCCGGCGTAGATGCCCACGTGCCCCCAGTGGTTTGGCCCGTCTGGATTCTGGACCACGAGATCCCCGGGTTGCGGATTGTTCGTTGGCGTTCCCGCCGTCCACTGTTCCGTGCGTGGCAACGTGATGCCGGCCTTGCCGTAGACCCACTGAACGTAGCCCGAACAGTCCCAGGCTTTGAACGCCGTGCCGCCCCAGACGTAGACTCCACCAACGCCTTCCTGGGCGTATACGAGGATTTCACGCCGGAGCTGACTCAGGTCAGAGGGCAGCACAGGTTGGGAGACACCCGATTTGTCAGGACTGCACGCAGCCGGTGCCGTCGCTGCCCCAAGCCCGGCCAGAATGGCTGCAGCTTCGGGCTGCCAGTTGGCGTACCGCTCCGGAAAAGCCGATCCTTGAACCGCTTGTGCTGCGGCGCCTTTGTCCAACTTCTGCCATCCTTGGATATCCAGCAGACCCCGCGGAGATCCATGGTTGGGTCCCTGCCGGCCGCCGTAGAACGCTTCGGCGTTGTAGGCCGGTTGCATGAGGTTCCCGACACTTCCCCATCCTGCCGAAGGGCGCTGTTGGGCGCTACCAATGGAGTCATGGTCGCTTCCGACGCCGTCGTGAGGGAATGTCAGGGACTCGGGTACTGATGGGTTGGCCAACATTTGCAGGTTGGATTCTTGGAGACCCATCATCAGGGCAATAACGATGCCGTCATCTGGGATACCCAGAGCGCGTCCGACAGCAATGTACGCCTTCGCCACCGTTACTTGGGAGTCGCTCAACGTGGCTATTGACTGCGCGGGCACCGTGATCGATACCGCTGCCCCCGATCCACTTGCGGCGACAGTACAGGCGGCCGTCGTTCCCTGTGACGCGAAGGCCACCAGAGCGATTGACCCGCAAAGTCCCATGACACAACACAGCACCAATACGCTGGCCATCGCTCCAATCAGTCGCAGCGCGGCCCGCTTCTTGATCAGTCCCAGGAGGAGCGCCGGGGCTGGCATCAGTAGACGATTCTGTCCGGCGACGCATAGAACGCCACCATTTCACAGTGATCAGCCGGAGCAGTCGCGGCCGGTGGGCAGTTCACCATAACGCTGATGGGCGCCGTATAGCTGTTCGTGCCCGAGGTTGCATGCTCCGTCACAGCCAAGGTCACCGTACAAACATGAAGGCCTTCCCACGGCGCGGGATACTGGACAAATTGGGCCAGTTGCGCGTCGCACGTGGAATTCTCAGCCTTGGCCGTGCGATGTCCATGCGCGCCGGTGAGGGACACATATGCTGCCGCGTTGGTCCCCGTGGCCTCGAACTGATCAGCAAAAACGGTCAAGGGGTTTGAGCCGTCGGGGAGCACATGCCACCAGGCACGTATCCTTCCGTAGGTTTCCGAATATGTGGCCTCACGCGTATCCCACGTATAAATGGTGGTGGCAGCTGCTGTAGCCAGTTGGCGGAAGTCCAGCGTGACAGGTTCATCGGCTGGAGCAATCTGCGGATTTACCGACGAGCTTGTAGCCGGTGACACGGCGGCAGTCGGCGCCGCAGAAGAAGGTGAGATCGCGGGCGCAGTCGACCGGGTCCGACTACTTCCTTCAGGCGTCACCGCGGGGGTTCTGAGCGATAACACCACTGCGATTCCGGCCACAGCCAGAACAGTGACCAGCACCAGCAGCCAAGCTCGGCGTCGACTTGGCCTGCCCCTGGATGTCAGCCATCTCGTGTTCATGCGTCCACCTCATAGCTTCGCAACTGCTCAGGCCGCGGACACTGCGTGGCCCATCAGCGCCGCGGGTGTTTCAATGACTGAGCCTTCCAATGAGGCACCAGCACGGAGGATTTCCTCGGCCGCCAGGACCAGGTCGCGTACCAATCCAATTTGCACCTTCACGTAGCGCACGCTCACACCAGCCTCTTCGGCGACGCCGGAGACAGCGGCGGCACGGGTCTTCCGGACCACTGCTGGCATGACAATGTCCCTGGCGATGAGCTGGAACAGCGGCGTCGGCAGTGCAGCGACAGTGGCGGTTCGCAGAGCTGCCAGATCGACAATCTGCTGCGGTTCAACGTCCAATGCGTGACTTATGGTCAGTGCCATCTGGCGCACCACAAAGATCGCGTGCCAGCGAGTCCTGGTCGATGCGTCCTTGGTCATCGCCACTGCAGACTGGTCTTTCCAATCAGCCAGACTGACCAACGCCAGTTCCCAAGTGCGTTCGGGGACGTGCGTCTTGACGAGCTGCAGAATTTCCATGACCCAGATGTGGTTGATGGACTGCTCTTCGAGGCGCGTCATCTGGATGTCCATCACCTCGTTGACTTTGGATTCAAACCGCTCGTCCAGCGGCACCGTTGACCTGGCAATGCTCCGCCGTGCGTGATGGGCGCACAGGTTGCAGGCGATCCCCTGCACCCAAGCATCAAATTTCACCCCGGGAACCGTTTGGTAGCTTCCCCGAACTGTGCCTCGCCAGGCGGCGAACCGGATGTCCTGCAACACGTCGTCAACGTCGTCGCTGAGCCCAAACCTGCCCAAGTGAATCTTGACGTAGGGCCGCACACCTTCGACGGCCCTCATCAGCTGATCAGTGGGAATATCGTATTCGGGCGGCCGGATGAGTGAAAGTTCCGCCGTGCTGGTGCCAAATGCTTCATAAGTTTTGCTGGCCCTGGGACCCATGATGATCACCGCTTTGTAGATTGCTTGACTATCAAGCGCGACGCCGTTAGGCGCTGCGTGGAAAACCTTGCGGACACCGTTGGTGGCGGCAAGATCGTGCCGGTGGGAGCCGGACCCAGCGGGCTGGGCGTGGTCAACGATCGCGGACAACCCTCGTCAAAATGTAATATTTCTAGTGTGCAAGTATCAAGATAATATTGTCAAGGGGTCAGTCTTACACTGTTGACAACTATGGGGCAGAATGAAGACATGGCACGAAACACGCATCCAGTAGTCAGGGATTGGTCACCCGAAGCTAGGATTGCCATGACCACATTCGGCAACGAAACGCGCAATGACATCATCCTCTATTTACTTGAGCACGGCCCGGAGCCTCGCGGGGAAATTGTCGCCAATGTGGACGCCAGCGATGCCAGCGTGGCCAAGCACTTAGTATTCCTAGAAGACGCCGGAATCGTCGGTGCCGATGTCGAACCAGGGCGCCGGCACGGCCGCGCACCAAGATACTTCGTCAATCCCGATCGTATTAGGGTTCTTTTCGAGGCCCATCTTCATCATTTGACGACCCCAAAGCGGTAGTTCGGTCATCAGGCGCCGGGATGCCATGGTTCAGGAACTCTGCGATCGCATTCAAGGTTTCTGGCGTAACGTCATCCAACGTACGTGCAGCGAAGGCCTGGATCCGGGCCACCCTCAGCGCTTTGACGAATTCAAGCCGGGCCTGGATATTCTCGGGAAGTTCGCTGGAATCCAAATCGAGCAGATACGACGGAGCAACGTCGAACATGCCACAAATGGCCGTCAAGACCTTTTCGTCCTTAACCAGGGGCCCTGTTCCGTCCTTCATGTAAAACCATCGGGCCCGCGACATGCCCACGCCGCGAGCCGCTAGTTCGGCCTTGATCTCAGGAAAGAGCACTGCAGAACCGCGCTTCTCTGCGGCGGCGTCTAAGAGCAGGTTGATGCGCTTGCCCATGACCACCTGAGGCGTTGGCAGCTCAGAAGCGTTGCCGTCGCGTCCAGCATTCAAGACGGACTCCTCACGATGGCGGGGCCGGTTGGCCAACAGCATCTGGTTTCACCGTTTTGTCTTCTCCAGTATTGTCCGTGGCGTCCAGCCCTGCAAGAGCGCGCTAAATAGCGCGGCCCACCTTTGGTGGACACACCATTGCGGTGCTGGCATTGGACCTCGGGAGTTCAGTTCCTGTTCAGGCCGAACTGACGCGTGAGAAGGGCATGCTTGAAATGACTCTCGGCCGCGTCAACTTCGGCGGTTGATGCTCCTGGGCTGAAGACCCGCAAGATGCTGAACTGGAAGTGCTGCCGATGAGCCATGTCCAGGCTGTTGAGCTCACGCAGCGCAACATTGCCACCATGGCCCGTCTTCGCATATTCGCTCCAGCGCCCCAAGATTCGTTGAGCTCCGTCGGCCTTGCCTACATATAGCTGTCCTGATTTTGTGTCTGCGATGAGGTAAATGCCTTGGACGGAGCTCAGTGCCTGGCGCCAATGCTCATAGCGCGAATCGGCTACGACAGCCTGAAGTTCGCTGAAGGGGATGACCAACTGGTCAAAGCCGGGAAAAGGTTCTGGGCGTGCATCGGCGATCTCGGTGACCGCGAAATTGAGCGCACTCCCGGCCGTCTTTGCCCAGTTGACAGTGTCCTTGGCCCATTCAATGACCAGCCGCTCATTGAGGTTGCTGAGGAATGTTGACGGCTGCAGATCGAAACAGCGCATGCCCTCGGTCCGCTGGTCGTCTATCTCTCCGTGATTTTCGTATGCGAAAAGGAACCGTGAGCGGCGGCCGCCGGCAGCGATGAAGTTCAACCAATATTTGGGCGGCGTTTTCCCGATCTTGTTGCCGATTCCTTGCCACCGCACGTACTCATGTATTTTTTCCGGCGTCAGATCGGCGGGGCCGGTCAGCCCATCAGGATTGTAGGTGTGCCGTAGGAGCAAGACCTGCTGCCGATCGACTCTCGAAGCGTCGATGAGGTCGGCGAAAACCAGCTGCCCAGTAAATGGTGTTTGTAGTGTCACCTGGCCGAGTTTAGCGCCCTATCAGAACGGGGTTTACGTCTCGAGCAACGTTGCGGCGCTTGCACGCCTCCATGTCATGCGACACCGGTCTGCCGTCGACTACTACTTGCTGCGGTCAGCTGTCTCCTGACAACACGTCCACCTATCTCGGTCATGTCGTTTAGCAGCATTTACACCATGGTTAAGTGAGAGTAGATTTTTCGTTAGACAGATCCAATCGGCACGCGTCGTGTGCGCCGCCAGGGAGCGTTTCCATGGAACCTTCAATTTTAATGAATCTGAGGCGTGGCCGAATCGTCCACATGCTGGCGAGCCTCGGACCTGCAACGGCCGAAGACCTTGCTATCACGCTGGCCATAAGTCCAGTCACGTTGACCAAGGAAATAGGCATCCTGTCAGACGCCGGCATCATCAGAGTGATTGGCTCCCCTTCCGCCGATTCCCGGCCACTATTTACCGTGGACATACCCACGATTGTCGCCGAAATAGCACAGGCGCGCCAATTCTTTTCGCCTTGGCTGTGAGCCGGGGATACCTCGGCAAAGATTGCGGTCACGTAGTAAAAGTCATTTCCAGCCATGGTTAGGTATCGAATCCATCCTTCCGGCACTCAGCCGCCGGCAAGATTGAAGGCAAGGTACCGACATGAGCATCTCCACCCAGAACAGCCGTCACATCAATTCCGACACCACTCAGTGGCTCTCCCCCACGGAGATCTGCAGCGAATTGCAGATTCCGCTGCAGACCTTCTACCAGTGGCGCGCGAAGGGTATCGGTCCGCACGCCTACCGGATCGGTCGTCACCTGCGCGTCAGCAAGGAAGACTTTGAAGCTTGGCTCTCGCTCCGGTCGGATCCGTAAGCCCTGCAGAACCGACGGAATCATCATGTCCAGGTTACCCATCCCCTTGGGAAACTGGGGTGTTATTCGGACAAAACGGATGACACCCCATTCTTGGCGCGCCCGCGCCTACTATCGCGACATGGACGGCGCGCTTCGGCTGGTCGAGGCACGTGGCCCATCGTCTACTGCGGCCCAGCGCAACATTCAAGTGAAGCTAAAGGAACGCCAAACACCCCGGTATGGAGTCGTGTCTGCTAAGGACAGAGTTAACACGCTCATTGACGTATTTCTCGTTGAAATGGAAGCCTCCGACAAGGCAGACCGCACAAAGGATAAGTACTCATATTGCGTGAAGAAATACATCAAACCAGCTCTCGGCTCTGTCCGCATTAGCGAAGTGACTTCCGGAGTCGTTGACCATTTCATCCGGACGCTCGTCTCGGACGTCGGTTCGTCCACCGCCAGGTCGTGCGGGGCTGTGCTGTCGTGGATGTTCAAGGTTGCGCTCCGCCACGACGCAGTCACTGTAAACCCCGTCGTCGGCGTTTCCATCCCCAAGAACTCGACAGCAAAGCCCAAGGCGCTCGACATGACGCAATATCAAGACCTGCGCCGCAAACTCATCGCTTGGGAGCAGGCACCTGCCCTCGGCAGGCCCCGCATGCAAGAACTACACGAAATCGCAGACTTCCTTGTCGGCACAGGGCTTCGCCCCGGCGAACTCCTCGCGCTCCACTGGGAGGACATCGATTTGGAATCCGACCCGCCCACGGTGTCGATCAGCGCCACGGTGATCAGAACCACCAGCGGCGGTGTGAGGATTCAGGACCATCCGAAGTCCAGACACGGCGTCCGCCGTCTGACGCTGCCGGCGTTCTTGGTTGTCGAACTTCGAAAGAGGCTAGTGCGCCAGGAAAATGCCAGTTCGCCGAATCCAATAGACCTCGTCTTTCCCTCGTCCACCGGTACTCTCATCGATGCAAACAACGTTGGCAAGGTCTGGCGGAAGGCCGCGGATAGCATCGGCTACGACTGGGTCACCTTCAGGACCCTGAGAAAGTCCAATGCCACCGTCATCGCGAGATCCATGGGTGCCGAAGCCGCCGCCTACCAACTCGGGCATTCAAAAATCGCGATGACCCAAGAGCACTACATCGAGGAATACAAGGAAGCTCTGGACACCCGCGCAGCTCTCGATGGATTCGCCTCTCCCTTGGCCATCGAAGCGAAAAAGCCACTTCAGGCCCAGCCCGAAGCCTCCGAATCTGACGCCGAGGAATGATTCGTTTTGCCGCGCTGAGCCTCAAAATTGTCGACCACTGTCGACAAACCGCCGTAATCAGCGAACCCTCAACCCCAAAAAGAAGCGTCAATTTAATGAGTTTTTAATGAGTTAAGTTGAAAATGGCCCCTTTCGGGGCCATTCTCACATCCAAAATCCCTGTAAATCCGGGCTTTTTGGGCCCCCTATCAGATTCGAACTGATGACCCCCGCTTTACAAGAGCGGTGCTCTGGCCAGCTGAGCTAAGGAGGCAAACGCAATCAAGCGCTAGACAAGGCTACCGTACCGCTTCAGAAAAAAGAAAACCGGCCCTCCCCTGCAGTAATGCCGCAGAGAAGGGCCGCTTTTCACCGGCAAAAGAACTTACTTCTTCGCAGCCAGAATCCGCGTCATGAAGTCATCGAAGGTTTCCGGGGTCTGCCACTGCTGGCCATCCATGAACACCGTGGGTGTGCCATTGATGCCGTGAACGGAGGTCAATCCCGTGGTGTTGGCCATGAACGGGCGGAAGGTTTTCGCATCCACGCAGGAGCTGATGTCAGCGGCTCCTACCTCGGTTGCGTACTTCTTCAGCGTCGCATTATCCAAGCCTTTGCTGTTCTCAGCAGGCTGGTTGACAAAGAGAATGTCTAAGTACTTCTTGTAGCTAGTCGGTGAGGTGTCAGCAACGCATGCTGCAGCTGCTCCTGAACGCGAGGAGTAGTTTGTACCGGAGGAGAGACGGTCCAAGAAACCCAGCGGACGGTACTCAACAGTGATTTTGCCGTCGTTGCGCAACGTGTCCAGCTTTTCGCCGTACGTCTTTTCAAACTGATTGCAGACCGGGCACAGGAAGTCTAGGTAAACCACGGTCTGGACCGGCTTGCCGGTCGCAGACGCCTCAATACCAATCTTGTCCAGATCAAATGCCTTCTCTGCTGGAGCCGTGGGAGCCGCGCCCAAGTTGTTGACGTCTACGGTTTTTTCCGTGGTGGTGGGAGCAACTACGGTGTCACCTTTACCGAGCGTGATGCCGCCATAGGCGTTCATATTCGCCGCCACCGGCCCGCTATCCGCTACCGGCTCATTAGCCTTCTGAGTGTTGATGACCACCAGCGCAATGATCACTATGATCACCACGGCCGCCGCCAAAACACCCCCACGGATCAGCCAGCCCTTGCGCTTTTCCGCCTTAATTTGGGCATCGCGAATAACCTTTGCCTGCTCGCGGGCCTGTGCTGTGCGCTCTGCTTTGCTCAACCGCGGTTCGTTTTTGGAGCTCATATTTCCTCAAGTCTTTGGGCATGAAAAAAGGCCGTGGTACGGCTAGATACGGATCATCCTATGGGACAAACCTTGGAGAAGACCGAAAACTGCCCTCGCTCCCCGAAAGCTCCCCGAAACCTTCCCGGAACCTTCCCGAAAGCTCCTCACCAGCACCCCAAACCCACCCTAAAAACACTGTTCATGACGGCCTCGAACCCCTACAAGATAAGCTGGTACAAACCGAGGGACCAATTATTGGGAGTTGTTCGTGTCACAAGAATCGTCCGCCAAGCCCGCCAAGCCCGCTAAGGCCACCGCTGATCCAGCCCACCCCGTTGCCCAGCCCGGCAGTTCAGACTTCATTGTTGTCTCCAACCGCCTCCCCGTGGACAGGGTTCCGCAAGAAGAGTCGGACGACGGCTGGCGGCGTTCCCCCGGCGGGCTCGTCACCGCTTTGGCTCCCGTCATGGCTACCCGTGAAGGTGCGTGGATCGGCTGGCATGGAGCTGCTGATGAGACTCTGGCACCGTTCCACCATGGCAACATGGACCTGTTCCCGGTCCCCCTCTCCGCGGATGAGGTGGAGCTCTATTACGAGGGCTTCTCCAATTCAACCCTCTGGCCGCTCTATCATGACGTGATTGCCACGCCCGAGTTCCACCGAACCTGGTGGGATACCTACCAGGTAGTCAACAAGCGCTTCGCCGAGGCAGCTGCGAGCGCAGCTGCACCCAACGCCACCGTCTGGGTGCAGGATTACCAGCTCCAGCTGGTCCCGCAGTATTTACGCGCTCTGCGCCCGGACCTGAGGATCGGCTTCTTCAATCACATCCCTTTCCCGTCACCGGAGATTTTTGCCCAGATGCCTTGGCGTAAGGCAATCCTGGAAGGCCTACTCGGCGCAGATCTGCTCGGTTTCCAGCGCCCCAATGACACCGCCAACTTCCTGCGCTCGGCCCGTCGTTTCCTCGGCGCCGGCGTCAAGGCCCGGCAGGTCCACGTAAATGACGCCTCCGGCCACTTCAGCCACATCTCCCGCGCAGAACCGTTCCCCATCTCCATTGATGTGGCCCAGATCCAGCAGCTTGCCAAGAACCCGGATGTCATTGCCCGCGCCAAGCAGATCCGCGAGGATTTGGGAAACCCCACAACAGTGCTTCTGGGCGTGGACCGGCTGGACTACACCAAGGGCATCACCCACCGCCTCAAGGCCTACGGCGAGCTCCTCGATGACGGCACTGTCCAGGTAGAAGACGCCGCCCTCATCCAGGTGGCCAGCCCCAGCCGTGAGCGCGTAGAAACCTACAAGCAGTTGCGCGAAGATGTTGAAGGCATGGTGGGCCGCATCAATGGCCAGCATGACACCATTCAAAACACGGCCATCCGCTATTTGCACCACAGCTACCCTGTGGAGGAAATGGTGGCCCTCTACCTCGCCGCAGACGTCATGCTGGTCACTGCTTTGCGCGACGGCATGAACCTGGTCGCCAAAGAATATGTTGCTGCTCGCGGCGATAACAGCGGAGCCTTGGTGCTGAGCGAGTTCACCGGTGCAGCCGATCAACTCAAGCAGGCCCTCCTGATCAATCCGCATGACATTGACGGCCTCAAAGCTGCCATCCTGCGCGCTGTTACGCTGCCCAAGGCCGAATCCAGCCGCCGGATGCGTTCCATGCGCCGGCAAATCCTCGCCCACGACGTCCAGCGCTGGAGTGAGGACTTCCTCTCCACACTGGCGCAGAAGGCAGTCCGCGATGACAGCTGATATCCCTTCACTTGGTATCACGGCAGAATTGCGGGTGGCCCTGCAGACCTTGGCCCGCACCCCAGAGTTACTGCTGGCTCTGGACTTTGACGGCACCCTGTCCCCGCTTGTAGACCATGCCGAGGACGCCCGCCCACTCCCCCGCTCCGCCGCAGCCTTGGCCGCCTTCGCCGCACTGCCCCGCACGACGACGGCCCTGGTCTCCGGGCGCGCATTGGCCAGTTTGCGGCTGGTCGCCACCCCACCGCAGAGGACACTGTTGGTAGGCAGCCACGGCGCTGAGACCTGGCTGGGCCCAGACTCCCCCGCCGTGTCCCTGACAGCGGAACAGGAATCCGCGCTGGAAACGGCCCGCGCCGCCGTCGCCCGGGAACTTAGCCGCATCCCGGGAACGCTAGCGGAGAATAAGCCAGCTGGCGTGGTTCTGCACTACCGGCTGGCTGAAGAAGCCGCGGCACGGGCCGGCGTCGAACGCCTCATGGCGGAACTGGCGCACACTCCGGCCCTGCACCTGAGCCACGGCAAAATGGTCTTAGAAATTTCCGTCATCAACGCCAACAAGGGCCAAAGCCTGGACCTTCTGCGACAAGAAACCGGTGCCACCGCCATCTTCTTTGCTGGCGATGACGTCACTGACGAGCACGCCTTTGCCGCCCTGCGCCCCGGCGATCTGGGCATCAAGGTTGGCCCCGGCAACACACAGGCCCAATTTCGCATAGCGGCCCCGGCCTCACTCCCTGACGTTTTGGAGCTGCTGCTCGCAGAGCGCACGGCCTACCTGAGTCCTTAACGTGACCCCAGCCATAACTAAAATGTGTCATACTTCATAGATCAGTCCGTTCACTGCCTCGGTAGTGTGCGGATTGTGCATGAAACAACCATTCACTTGAGGATCGTTCGGCACGTACCTGCCGATGAAGGGATTTATCACTGTGGCTACAGTAACTTTTGATAACGCAACACGCATTTACCCGGGCACCACCAAGCCCGCCGTTGACAAGCTCAACATTGACATCGCCGATGGCGAATTCCTCGTTCTCGTTGGCCCTTCGGGCTGTGGCAAGTCCACCTCGCTGCGCATGCTCGCCGGCCTGGAAGATGTCAACGCAGGCCGCATCCTCATTGGCGACCGCGACGTCACTGACGTTCCGCCGAAGGACCGCGACATTGCCATGGTTTTCCAGAACTATGCTCTTTACCCGCACATGTCCGTGGCAGATAACATGGGCTTCGCCCTGAAAATTGCCGGCATTTCCAAGGAAGAGCGCGCCAAGCGTGTTCTGGAAGCCGCCAAGCTCCTTGACCTTGAGGCCTACCTGGACCGCAAGCCGAAGGCCCTCTCCGGTGGTCAGCGTCAGCGTGTTGCCATGGGCCGCGCCATTGTGCGTAACCCGCAGGTGTTCCTCATGGATGAGCCCCTCTCCAACTTGGATGCCAAGCTCCGCGTGCAGACCCGTACGCAGATTGCATCCTTGACCCGCCGCCTGGGCGTCACCACCGTCTACGTGACCCACGATCAGGTTGAGGCCATGACCATGGGTGACCGCGTTGCAGTGCTCAAGGACGGCTTGCTCATGCAGGTTGATACCCCGCGCAACCTCTACGATGCCCCGCAGAACGTGTTTGTTGCCGGCTTCATTGGCTCCCCCGCCATGAACCTGCTGGAACTGCCCGTTGTTGACGGCGGTGTGAAGTTCGGTGGATCAATTTACCCCGTACAGAGCGCCGTTTTGGGTGAAGCCGCAGGCAACACGGTCACCGTGGGTGTCCGTCCCGAAGACCTCGAGATTGTTGACGCCGGTGAAGGCTTGGCTGTTGAGGCCGACGTCGTCGAGGAACTCGGTGCCGATGCTTACGTTTACGGACACGCCATCATCGACGGCAACGAGCGTGACATGGTGGTCCGTGTTGACGGTCGCCGCCCACCGATGAAGGGCGATACCATCCACGTCCGCCCGCAGGTTGGCCACGTGCACCTCTTCGATGCAACCTCCGGCGCCCGCTTGGGCGACAAGGCCATCTCGCGCGACTAGTAGTTCTTGAGGCGCGGTTGCCTGTTGGATTTCCAGCAGGCAACCGCGCCTCACCTTTTAAGAGAGAATTTGATCAATGACTGAACAACCAGGCGCCAAGTGGAACCACGAGCCCACCGACTTTGACCAGCGTGGCAAGCTACCCCGTATGAGCACACCTCCCGTGCCTGTCATGGGCTCCTTGAATATCACGGCTGCCAGCGCCGATCCGGGCCTGCTCGATCTGCCCTGGCACATTCGCTTGGAGGAATGGCCGGCCGCGAACCTTGCCGCACTCCCCCGCGGCATCTCCCGGCACGTGGTCCGCTTCGCCCATTTGGATGGCTCAGTCATTGCCATCAAGGAAACCTCCGAACACGTGGCCCGCCACGAATACCACATGCTGCGCAAGCTGGCCCGCTTGGATGTTCCCTGCGTGGAACCTGTTGCCGTCATCAGCGGACGCACCACACCCAGTGGCGCGCCCCTGGATCCCGTCCTTGTCACCCGGCACCTGAAGTTCTCCCTGCCCTACCGTGCCCTGTTCTCACAGAAGCTGCGCCGCGATACCCTCACCCGGCTCATTGACGCCCAGGCCCTGCTATTGGTCCGCCTGCACCTGGTGGGCTTCTACTGGGGTGACGTCTCCCTCTCCAATACGCTGTTCCGCCGCGACGCCGGAGCCTTTGCCGCGTACCTGGTGGATGCCGAAACCGGTGAACTCTACCCTGACCTGTCCACGGGCCAGCGCGAATACGATCTCGAAATTGCCCGGGTCAACATTGCCGGGGAGCTGATGGACCTGCTGGAAGGTGGGCTCATTGAGGAAAAAGTTGACCCAGTGGCCACCAGCGAGCTCATCATGGAAAGCTACCGCCGGCTCTGGGCCGAGCTCACCGAGAAGGAATCCTTTGAGCTGGAAGACCGCTGGCGCGTGGGCGCCCGCATCCGCCGCCTCAACGAGCTCGGCTTTGACGTGGAGGAATACGCCATCAAAACCACTCCGGACGGCTCCACCATCCAGCTCCAACCCAAGGTGGTGGACGCCGGTCACCACCAGCGCCGTCTGCTGCGTCTGACAGGCATTGACGCGCAGGAGAACCAGGCCCGCCGGCTCCTCAACGACATGGACTCCTTCCGGGCCGATTCCGGAACCGCTGTGGATGAGGAACTTAGCGCGCACAACTGGGTCAGCACCATCTTCGAACCCATTGTTCGCTCCATCCCACGTGAGCTCGGCGGCAAATTAGAACCCGCCGAGGTTGTTCACGAAATATTGGAGCACCGCTGGTTTAAATCCAAGGATGAGGAACGCAATGTGCCCCTCGCCGAGGCCGTGCAATCGTACGTGGATAACATCCTGCGCTACCGCCGCGATGAGGACGCCATCATGCTCAGCACCGATACGGACACCATCAAAATGCTAGAAGGCGGAGTCCTCCCCGACGCCGCCTTCGAAGACTAACCCACCACCGCCACCACCACCAGACGCTCCCGCCACCTACCGCGGACGCTATCCCACCAATGGTCACTTTTTCGTCGACGCTAGTGCAGCAACGGCTACTTAAACAGGAACGCTGTCGCAATCATCAACCGTGAATGCGACAGCGTCCCGTTGTTTTCAGCCATTAGTGGGATAGGGTCCGGGAAAAACACGCCATTAGTGGGATAGGACCTGCCTTGGGTACGGGGTCACGCCGGGATGGCTTTGCCTGGGTTGAGGATGCCCTGCGGATCGAACAGCGCCTTGATGTGGCGCTGGATTGCCAGTACCTCCGCCGACTGCTCCAACGCCAGCCAGCGCAGCTTGTACTGCCCTATCCCGTGTTCGCCCGTGATGGTCCCACCCAGTTCCAACGCCTTGTCAATGGATTCATCCAGGGCAGCGTTTAACGCGGCAATGCCGGCCGGTTCAAAGGTTGGCACAGAGAATGTGGGGTGCAGATTACCATCGCCAGCGTGCGCAATCACCTGCAAGTCCACCCCGTGCCTACGCGCCATTTCCTCCAGCGCCGTAATGTAGTGGACCAGCTGGGAGCGCGGCACCGCTACATCTTCGCCTACCCGGTTCTGCGCATCTACGTCCAAGCCCCGGTTGTTGCGGCGCAGATCAACCAGGCGCTGGGCTTCTGCCGGGTCCTCACGGCTGATGGTCCCGCCCAGTGCCTCGAGAGCGGTAGCTGCCAAGGCCTCTTCCTGTTCAGCCGCCAACCCGTCGAACTGAATCAATAGCAGCGCTGTCCCACGGGTGGAGAGGTTGCTGCCATTGCGGAAGTCAAGCTCGGTCAGTGACGGTCCATCCAATAATTCCAGGATGCACGGCTGTACACGGGCCGTACCCAGTGCCAGCACGCCCGCAGCCGCAGCCTGCACCGATGGGAAGAACACTGCCAGCGTGCGCACAATGGTGGGCAGGTACTTCAACCGCACGGTAGCGCCCACCACAACGCCCAAGGTCCCCTCAGAGCCTACAAAAAGGCTGGTGAGATCATACCCGGCAACACCCTTGAACGTGCGGTGTCCGGTCCGGATCAAAGTACCGTCGGCCAAAACAACATCCAGCGCCAGTACGGCGTCGCGGGTCACGCCGTACTTAGCGCAGCGCAGCCCGCCCGCGTTCGTGGCAATGTTGCCACCAATAGTGGAGATCTTGTAACTGGCAGGATCCGGGGCAAACATCAGCCCGTGCTCAGCAGCTACAGCGTTCAGGTCCCCGTTGATGACGCCCGGCTCCACCCGGGCAATCTCATCGGCTGCGTTAATCTCTAAAATCTTGTTCATGCGGGTCAGGTTCAGCACCACAGATCCCACAGTGGCATGGGCTCCGCCCGAGACCCCGGTTCCTGCGCCTCGAGTCACCAGCGGTACCGTGTACTCAGCTGCCAGCCGCACTACTGACTGCACCTCGGCAATGGTTTCAGCCCACACCACGGCAAGCGGTTCTTGGTAATCGGTGACAGGTCCCTGATCTATAGCGAACGTCTGCAAGTCCTCTTCCGCGACACTGATTTGATCCGGCCGCAGCACCTCCTCCAACGCGCTGGCAAACGGTGAGCTGAGGGTCATCTTCTGTACTGCCATGTCCTTGCAGACCTTCCTAAAAACAACTGTGTGTCCCTCCAGTCTAAGAGGAATACACACAGGACACACGTTGGAGCGCTCCGCTTAGACAGCTGGCACCGTGACGCCACTTAGACGCCACACATAAGCGCCAGGACCCGCTAGATGCAACCGTTGCTCCGTGGCTGCAACTTCGCCCGTCCGGATTACTGGCGGGCCCTGCAGCGCCTGCACATCCTCCGAACTCAAACCCAGGTCCGCCACAGGCACCTCTGCCGCCGCCCGAACAGCCACCACGAGCAACGACTCTGTCGGCGACTCCCGCACAAAAGCCAGCACATCGCCGTCGGCCATTAACCACCGCATGCCACCGTCCGCCACGGCCGCACTGGAGTGCCGCACCGCCGCCAGCGCGGCATAGGCGGAACGCAAATCCGTCACCACACGCGCCGGCTCATCCCACGGGATCGGGGTGCGCGAATCCTCACCATTCCACCCCTCCAGCCCGTACTCATCCCCAGCGAAAACCACGGCAATCCCCGGCAGCAGCATGGACAACGTGGCCGCCACCAACGGCCCACCAGCAATCATGACACTGGCTGCTCGCGCGGTGTCATGGGTATTCAGAGCGTTCATTGTTGCCTTGCGCACCGTCCAGCTGAAGGCGCTGGAGAGGTCCTTATGGGTGGCAAGCACGACGTCGGCACTTACCTTGGGCGGGCCCGGCAGCGGGGTGCCAAAAAAGTCAACGCGCGCGCTCGGGTTACCCAGCCATTGCCAGATGGGCCGGGTGAAATTGGAGTAAGTCATGGCACCCTGCCAGCCGAAACCGTCAACGCCAGCGCCGGCGTCGGAGGTTTCCTCACCCAGGAGCAGGGCATCCGGGTTGATCCCAAGAATCCTGTCCTGAATCAACGCGGCCACCTCCTTGTTAATGTTCACAGCGCCCAGCCTTCCGGTCATGTTGCCGACGTCAATGCGCCAGCCGTCAAGGTTGAAAGGAGGTTTGAGCCAATGCGCCACCACGGAGTCCTCGCCGGTGACGAACGCTTCCCGCAGCGCCTCTGATCCCCAGTTGAGTTTCGGGAGCGATTGCACACCCCACCAAGATTCATACGCGGTGTGGTCTTCGTTGAAATAGTAATAGCCGGCTTCAACACTGCTGGGGTCCGCCTGCGCCCTCTTGAACCACTCGTGAGCATCGCCGGTGTGATTGGAGGTCAGATCGCCCATGACCTTCATGCCACGGGCGTGAGCCGCCTCCACCAGGTTAATCAAAGCCTGATCCCCACCGAGCAAAGGATCCACGGCATGAAAGGTGGAGGCGTCATAGCGATGGTTGGAGCGCCCCGGGAAGAATGGTGTCAGGTAGACAATATCCACACCCAGCGCTTCGAGCTCGTCGAGCTTGCCGGTGACCCCGTCCAGATCGCCGCCGTAGAACTGCCTGCCAACGTCCGGGCCACTGCCTTGCACCGGGGTATCCCAGTCACAAGCCACGGCCCAGTCAGGGGTGGGCCGCGCGTCAGCTTTCGATGATCGGGCGAACCTGTCAGGGAAGACCTGATACATCACGGCATCGTGCGACCATGCCGGAGCGGCCTTGGCCGTGGTGACCCGGAAGTCGTTGTAATCGGAGGTGTCGCGATTGTGCAGGCCAGCATTATTCAGGTGCCAATAGCTGGGCCCGTCCTGCTCGCTGTTGCCCACCTCGTTGCCAGCAACCTGAATAACAAAGCGGTAGAGAGCCACAAGGTTCACGTGCAACATGCTGGCTTCCCACCAGACCCACCCGTCGCCCTCACCAATCACTGTGGCTTCGTCGTAACGGGGCTCGGCGTCCTGCACGCTGCGAACCCAAATGCGCTCTGCTTTACCCCAGCTCTGGGGCACCCGCAATCTTAAAGTGCAGCGTTCTCCAAGAGTGCCACCGCCTGTTACATACAGTGCGGACCCGTCGTGGTGCGGAGTCAATGAAATCATGTGTCAGTCTTCCCAATAGCTATCGATGCGCCCACCATATATCGAGGGGGCACGGACACCTGCACCCACATCGCGCATTACGCACCTGTGCGTATTTCCGCGGTTTTTGGGACGTCTTTGTGGTGTTAAACAAGTGGAGCCGCCTGGGGGGCGGCTGGTGGTGTTTGTGGTGTTAAAGGTGGGGAGGCCCCGCACCTGGTGGTGTGGGGCCTCTACCCTTTTTGGTGTTGTCCGGCGGTGTCC
>NZ_QHLZ01000017.1 GCF_003185915.1 Arthrobacter psychrochitiniphilus | reverse complement strand
TGTATCCCCATGGAAGAGGAACGTGTAGGTAAAGATCAACTGATCTTCTCCCGCTCCTTCGCTACCCCCGTGACCACAGCCGCAGATATGGGCCAGGTCATGAGCGTGTACGCCCAACAAGCCAGCGCCCGCCTCGCCAAACACGGACTTCAAGCCAAAGTACTGACTGCTTTTGCCGGTACGTCCCACTTCAACCAGGACAACATCTCCTACCCTTCGGTGTGTGTGCCGTTGCCGATGCCCACCGCAGATCCCGTACTACTCCACAAGGCCGCCAATAGTTTGTGTGAACGGATCTATGAGGGTGTGAAATACGTGCGTGCCGGGATCATGGTCACCGACCTGCGCCCCACCGGTAATCAATCACCGCTGGAACTCTTCGAGAACCCCCACGAGGAACGCGGCATAGGCCAGTTGATGGAATCCGTCTCTAAGAAGTACGGTCGCGGAAGTATCGGTCTGGGAAGTGCAGGTCTCCGAGGCGGACCTGATTGGTCCATGAAACGGGACATGCTCTCACCGCGTTACACCACCCACTGGGACGAGCTATTGCTTGTCAAAGCCTCCTGAAAGAAAGAACCTGACCCATGATCATCATCGCCACCGTGGAAACCATCGAGACTGGCACCTTCACCACCGTTGAAATGGAGACCAAAGACTACGCCGCTGGCTTCGCCCAGCTGCGCACCACAGTCCGGGACGGGCAACGCATCATCAATGTACGAGTGCAACGCTAAAGCTCCGCAGGAGTATGCCCGCCCCGCGCCCTGTGAGGCTGTGCCCATCCCACGCTCACTCATGGTGAGATACCGATACCAGGGTGAGGTGTGGGTTGTGTGCAGCCGCCCCACGGGTCCCGCTGTCCAACCTGTGTGCGGGAAAAGGCCGGAGGAAAATCTTTTGCCGTGCACCTGTGGGCAGGGGGCCGCAAACTATAAGAGAACCGCTATCAAATTGAGGTCGGATACCGGCTATTTAGGGGTGGCTATTTCATGCCGCTACTGGTGCTCGTGGTTGTGGACTGATGGCCGTTTAGCAGCCAGCTACCATCATCACCCTTGCATGTAGAGAGGCCAATTGTGCCAGAAACCATCGTGAAGCCTGATTTCTCTCCCATCACGTAAGGCATCCTGTACTTGGCCTCATAGGTACCAGCGACGCATTTGTTGTTGTCTAGGAAGACCCGAGTTGGGACCAGCTTGACCGCATCCACTCGTGGTGTCTCTTTCGAGTAGTTGTATGTGAACCCCGCGTATTCAGGCTTGGATTGCCATAGTCCCTGTTCTGGTAAGGACTTTGAAGTCCCGTCCTCATTGATCACTTTCAAGTTATCGAAAACTCCAGGTTTCTCGATCTCGGTCATGAGAGGCTCATTCCGGGCCCACCACTGGTCAGTTGTCTCACCGCCGCCATTGAGCGGCGAGTCTGCAAGCTCTCGGATAAAGAAGTCCGCCAAAAAGACTTGCGCCTCTGTGATGGCGTCTGGCGACCAATATCCGAGGACATCCTTGTCAACGATTGACAAATTAAACTTCTTTGAAATATCTCCTGCCGCAATCTTGGTCTGCAGATAAGGGCCCTTGGTTGACTGGACGATTTTGCCTGGTTCTAGCAGCGTGCTGTACGCGGCGTCTGTACCGTAGAGAGAGGCGTTGGGCGGTGATGCCGTCGCCACAGTTGCAACTGCTCCTGAAGTTGTTGCAGGGGCAGACGCCCCGGGATTACCCGCAGTATCATCCCCGTTGCATGCTGTAGCCAGAAAGAGAAGCCCGACAAGGGTGAGTGCGGTGCCGGTACGGCGCAATTTTAGATCCAAGGTACTTTACCTTCTGGGGTTTGGGCGCTACGTGAGACCAGCGCAAGCTCGGCGTACCCATTGTGCAGGCACGGTTGGTACATAAAATCCTCTTGATAATACTTTGACACCACGCCCTATCCGAACACGGCAATCGGTCTTTTGAATACAACGGGTCTGTCCAAGATTTGGTTGACAGGCAGGGCTGAAATTCTGCCGGACGATATTTGGCCATTCCGGTGGGTAAACGGAGGATTGACCCTCCCTGATTCGTGCTTGGGCCGCGCTCACAAATAGGCGGGAGGGGAGTCATGAACAGGCCTTAGAACGAACTGTTAGGGGACAGGGGTTCTGTGCTCGCGGCCGGTCGTTTATTTGTGGTGGGGGATTGGTTCACATGCTGGTGCGCCAGCCTGACCAGGCATCGTCAAGGATTTCCTCGCGCCTTGACAACATGCGTCTGCCCTAATCCGTGCCGCTTAGTTTGCCAGTGCCTGCCCGTATCGTTCAGCGCATGGAGAGTCTGGAAGTAGAAACGATGGCCGGCATATCGGTGTCATTACATACGCAACGCGAGAACGTGGCACATCGGGGCTGTCCCTGTGCGCTGATATGAGCGGGTGGCGTGGTGGGAGACAGCGCGGCGTGCCCACAGGGATAGTGGGCTGCGTATCGACGTGGAGGTGTGGCAGGTGCAGGCAAGGATCGGACACAACCCACGGAACGCGCTGGTCACGTTTGAGTTGGTGTTGGGGCAAGACAGGGAGACGTGGACAGAACGATCCATGGTCGCTATGGCGGCGTAGGCAAGCCCCTATGTACCGGAATGCGGCGAACAGGGACTATCTACAGGTGTTAGGGGTGTTTCGCACCTCTTTGTGGTTCAAAGTGACTCAAGGATGTGGCAGACTGAGGGAGCCAGCTTGTTTTTAGAGTTGTTGATGGATTAATTGCTGCACCCAAAATTAGTGGGTGCTTAGGTGAATTTAAGCAGTTGGGGATTACCAGAGCCCCATTTGATGGGAAGAGGTGGACGATGAGCTTTATAGATGACAGTGACAATGACAACAATCACTGGCATGATCCCTCATGCGATCACTACCATCGCCGCGCTCGTCCGCTAGATTCCGGTGCTCCCGTGGAGAGTCTCCAGCAGTATGCGAGCAGGACAGCGAGAGTTGCCAATGATCCTCGCCGCATTCAGGCACGTAAGCGGATAGCTCCTGCATTTACTGTTCCGCGGCTCCGCACAAATCTTGCATGAACTAGTCGAGGCGGAACACCGGCATCGTCAGTTTCTGCAAGATTTTTGGTGCGGGCCCATCCCGTTTCGCAAAGCAAAAAAGCTTGCTCGTCCGCATGGCCAAGAGTATGCGATCAGAGTCCAGTCCATAGTCAGGCAGCTGGAGCCGCGGGTGAAGCATCCCGATCGAATAGTCCTCTGCTACTTGGATGACTTGGGTATCGTCAAGTCCGTTGGCTGGACGGGTTTCACGGTTTCTCCAGACGGGCACCACAATGGCTATATCCACGTACTTGCAACTCATCTTGTCTACACCCGCCAGGGTGCCGGGCAGGCAACGTACACGCGAATTCTGGAAGATTTCATTGGGCTAGCCCAGAACGCTAAGAAATTCGAGTCACTCACACTTACGGCCCTAGTGCACCCTGACAATATGGAGTGCAAGTCCCTGCTCTGCGGAAATGGATGGATCTTCACTGAGGTTCTGGACGTAGACGGCTTGCATGAAGAGTGGGCACTTGTGATCGGCGTCGATCCTTAGTGCTTGAACGAAAATGGCCCCCACCAGTTACGGTGGGGGATATTTTTTTGCGCTAGTTTCCGTCGTCCGGGTAGATGGCTTCACGGTCGCGGGCCACCGCTTCGTGGTACTGGTCGGTGAGCGGACCGGGCTCCGGCAATGGAGTGTCTGGCAGTGGCTTGGGTGCTTTGCGGAGGCGCTGCAAGTAGGATGCTCCGGATGCCAACCCGAGCTCTCTGGAACCGGACTAGTTTGAAGTATGACCACAGAGAAGACGGCCCCGGCGCTTGCTATACGCGCTTACACACCCGTCCAAGTTGCCGAAATGCTGCAGGAAAAGTTGGAGGCCATCAACCGCCATTGCCGTACCCAGGCATTGGAGGGTGCGTACAAGACCGGTGGCAGAACATCCCCGTGGCAGATCCCGCCAGCGGCTATTGACCGTTATCAGCGCACAAGGCCGCGACAGTAGGTTCCTTCACGACTTTGTACCGCCCACCGTTTACCCACCGGAAACCGTCGCTAACGACCGGAATTGCGCGGCGTTAAAGTCGCCTTCAAGGCCCGTTCCTGCCCGTAATCTAAGGGGCAATCAGTAATGACCGGTAATGACCGGAAATGGCAGTTGCTAGTCCTAAGTTCTGAGGTCATCAGGTCATCAGGTCCTCGAGCTCGGCGGCTATAAAATGTCAGCATCAACGATGGGGCCAAGGCTCACTGGCTATACCGAGGTCTCCCAACGGGCAGGTGCGGCAGTTTCGACCGACTCGTCATAAACGCGCCAGAATCAGCGACAATTGCCGACTGTTTAGTACCCTTCATTGTTGCAAATGACCCTCTAGAATAAAAGGTAATGCGGGGTCTTGACAAGGCAAAATCGCTCTCTCGGCCTAAAGCGGGGTTATAAACGTTGATATACGATGATGGGTTTTCAGTTCTCAGCATGCTCTGACCTGCGGTGATGGTATTCGTTGGTATCTACTTACGGTTGTAGTGCCGACCGTTCAGTACCGGCTGTTTCGGTTCGAATGTCGGAGGTTGGTGGCCCGCTCGATGCCGCTATTGCCTACGAGTACGTTCTCTTCTCACGCCGAACAGGTAGCCCCACCCTCTTCTCACGCCGAACAGGTAGCCCCACCGAGATTATTCATTTTTGCGGTGAATCTCGTTGGGACAAGGCCAGGAATTGCCATGTGGGCTGCCGAGATCACTCTGACTCGATCGTGGAAACCCGTCCAGGTGCGTGCGGCATCTTTGTACCATTTGCCCTGTTCTATCCACCGCTGCAGCACTAGGCCGGCCTCACCCACATATTGGGAGATATCTCGCTGGTCGTCGGCGATGTGTCCAACGCCTATGTCTGTGGCCACTAACAACAGGTGGGGGCTTAGCGACGGTCTCCAAATTCCCTGCGCAACGCCGCCAATATATCGCCCAGTGTGCTCCGCACCTGTCCAGAGTCATAGCGGATCTGTTGTATCCCATCAAGGTTGCTGAAAACCTCGGCTCCGTTCTCGATCACTGCGATTGCTCGGTTGAAGCCGAGCTTGCCTTGGAATAGTCCTACTTCGTGCACCACATTTTGACGGGCGCGCATGCCTCCCGCAGCGGTTGCATCTTCCGATGACAACACGAGGACGGCAAAGGTACTTACATCGAGCATGCTTTGAAGTACATCCCTAATTGAGTGGCCCGATCGCGAACCCGTTTCGTAGGCTTCAATGTCATATTCGTGCAGACCTCGCAGATGGTCGGCGATTTCGTTCCAGTCTCTGCTGCCACCGTGGCCGATGAAAACCTTGACCGGTGGCAAATTCACGGTAGGCGCCATCGGAAGGGCAGGTAATTTTGCGCTGTTCTCGGCCGCATTGAAGATGTTCATGGCGGCGTGGATGGCGGTGTCATTAGGTGCGCCAACAGTAACGGTTGTCGCTCGATTTTTGAGTGAGTACGAGACAGCCAAGCTGAAGTCGCCCCCATGCCCATATGCAGACAAGTTTGCGTACGTGCAATCCTTGTTATAAGCGGCCGTCCATTGCTCTATGGTGTCGTACGACCATGACTCGCGCCCGGACGAGACTCCTAAATCCGTGTATTCGAGTAGCTTTACAGAGTAGCTGGGCTCTGCATCAATTACGCTGCCAGGACTAGCATTTGTTGCCGTTGCTTCAGCTTCGGCTCGCTGGCGATCCTCGAGAACTTGCGGTTCTTGATGACGGCGAAGCAATTCAAATACGTTTTCGATTGTTGACGCTTCGAATTTTACGTCCGCAAAAACAACGTTCAGTTTCATGGCCCGAGATCCCCTAAAGATTAGTTTGACTGGATTATACCGAGGATTCCCAATCGAATCGGTGCACTGCGTGTTCAAGATGTTTGGGATACCTCAGATGGACAGTCGCCAAATATGGCCAAAGTGTCCATCTAGGGTCCGAACCGCCATTGATGGACAAGTGTCCGGCTGGCTCTAAGACCCTAGATGAACAAACAAAGGGGAGCAGTCATGGGAATCGGACAACGCGTGGGCTATCTGAGGGTTCCGTCGCTAGATCAGAGCACAGCTCGCCAGCTTGACGGAGAGCTCCACGAGCGCCGGTTCGAGGATAAGGCCTCGGGAAAGGATGCTGCACGTCCCTAAATGCAGGAGTTGGTCGCGTATGTGCGCCAAGGGGACGTCGTCGTTTGCCACAGTCTTGATCGATTGGGGCGTGACCTCGTGGACCTCCAAAATTTGGTGAAGAATTTGACGGGCCGCGGAGTCCAGGTGGAATTCAAAAAGGAGGGGCTTGTTTTCTCGGCTGAGGATTCTCCGACGAACACTTTGTTGTTGGGGTAGCTTGGGAGCGTTGCAGCTTTCGAGAGGGCTCAGATCCTGAGCAGGCAAACTGAAGGTATTGCACTAGCCAGGGCGCGCGGGGACGTATAAAAGGGGAGAAGTCGTGTGTTGAGCGCAGAGCAGACCGATGAACTGCGGCAGAGGGCGGCCGCGGGGGAGTCGAAGACCAGCCTGGCAAAGGAGTTCGACATGAGCCGCAGTGCTGTGTCCGTGTACTTGAAGGGGTGATGGTGGCGTTGTACGAGACCATCGATGAGACCTTCAGCAGGCCAATGTGGAACGTGATACAAGACGCGGTACATTGAGAGCTCGCAATTGATTTCATGCCGTCAGCAATTCAACATCTTGTGCGTCAAGGCGCCTAACTTAAGGAACTATTGTGGGGAAATTCTCTAAGCAAGGTGCTTTGCTTGCAGTCGGTCTGTCCAGCCTCATCCTGCTTGCCTCGGGTTGCTCGGCATCAACAGTAGAGGCTGTAGGTGGTCCAACATCTACAGTCTCTGCTGTTCCAGCGGTATCGGCCACGCCAACGGCTGCTGCCAAGCTGTTTTCGGTGGGAGGTTCGCTGAACACCAAACTGATCCCTGGTGTGACCGTGAAGACCAGCAAAGGGGCGTACCTTCAGGCTGCCATCGATCCCACAGATAAGGTATTCCAGTACGACCCAAAGCTAGTGGAGGCCGGCGTACTCGATCAGTGGTCTGTGGAAGATATTACTGCCGCCCAAAAATTTATGGTGAACTTCGCTCTCACGGAACTGATCGATACCCCGCTCAATGGACAAGCAGAAACCCCTGACCAGTGGTACACAAGGAATGTGGACAAGTTCTTGCCCATCTGGCATGAGGATCTGAGAAAAATAATTGGGAGCGTGGACGAAAACGGGGAGAGTACTTCCATCGTCACCGAGCAAGCATGGATGGCTGCGAAAGGCATCGAGTATCGCTACGGCGCAGATCAGCCTCGCATGATCGGCATGGAGATGGCTCCAACCAAATACGCTGTCACCCCAGAGGGCTATTTGTCCATCTACTTCAATGCTCTTTTCGTTATGTCGACCGAAGAAGGTACCGCGGATAACCAGATCGATACGAACTCGAACATGCAATTTGCAGTGTTGAAGACCGAAGATGGGTCCTTCGTGTTCAACGAGGCCAACAACAACTACAGCTACAACCATCACTAAAAGTATGGTTATCGTGCAGCTTCGGCCATCCCTGGGCGGCTGACACCTTATTTACAAAGTGCCGGCCCAAAAACGGTGGTTTAGGTGACAGCGGTGGCTGACGGGCTGAAATAGCCCGGCTGTGTTCCCCAACCCGTCACTAGATGTATGTTCCAGAAACCCCTAAGGTTTCGGGACAGGTGACATGTGTGCGGAGGGAAGGCCGAATCAGCAACCTGTCACCAATTTGGGTTACAGGTTGCTGCTTCAGCCGGAGATACTAAGCGATCCGCTGATGTCACTGCTAGCGCAGCGATGGACCCTCATGGTCCCGTCGCAAGATGCGGAAACCTTACACCCCACCTGCTAAGAATCTATGAAGCCCTCGATAAGGCGACTTCTCGCCACCGGTTTCGTGATAGCGGCACTTGGACTGTCTGGTTGCGGGGATGCCTCAATCGGGGCGTCAACGTATGAGGAGGAGGACAGCTCGGCGGCGGAGCCCGGACCAGTAGCTGAAACCGATGCAGCTCTTTACGTAATGAAGACCGAACAGAACGGCGTGGAAGCCCAGATCGATACCTACTCAGCATATGACCTTACGCTGACGAAGGCTCAGGATGGATCCTTCCCTCTTAATGGGGTAAACACGGACTACAGCAACAACCATCAGGGAGCCGTCGTACCCAAACGACTAGGACGGCTCCCTGCACGCATAGCGGGTTTCCTATGAGGACAACCGGCTGGAGGTCGGTAGGTGTCCATGCCTGGCAATTACCTCAGGAGCTACTGACCCAGCGCGACCTCTATTGCGGGGCGCTCGAGGCCTCAATCGTGGGGGCGTCGAGCCGACTGTATGCCACCATCTCGTATGCATCTCCGACATCCATGAAATTCACCTGCCGTGCTTGGCGGAGAATAAACGATGGACCTTCTTCACAGCGGATCGTAGTGGCGATCTTGTAGTCGGCCCGGAATCCGTCTTGTGCGCTGAGGTTAATCCTCGAGTCAGGGACATCGAGAGTGAAGTCTGTGACGTCATACCCCCACGGTACATCTTTCATTTTGCAGACTTCGCCAGAGTCGGACTTCAGCGTGCCCGCTACTTTGTCGCTAACGACGAGTGCTCCGACGGTCAAGATCACGCCCTCGCTTTTGAGGAAGCTCTTTTTGAGGTCACCCATGAGGCTAGACCCGGTAACCGGCTTGAATACCTTTTCGACGGGCTTCCATGAAGCCTCGTCGAAAGTGAACTGCGGATCAGAGAACTCTGGGAAGGCTCCATACATCAGCCCAAGATACTCCTTAGCTGTGGCGGCCAAGGGAGCGGCGGCTTCCGGTCCACCCAGAACGTTTGTCAGCTCACCCGATACTCCGTAACTGTCCGGCAGATCCTTGATGAATGTTGCGGCTTTTCCTTCAGGCGTTTGTGTACTGGCAGTGGTGGGCTGAGCCGCTGCGCTCGACTTTGAATCTGAATCTACTGGGGCGGAAGAACACGCTGCCATGGCAAGCACAGCTGCTGCCGTCAAAGTAAAAGTAAGAGTCTTGCGGGCCAAAACAAATTTCAACTGAACACGGTCCCCTTTTTGTATGCCGCCGCGGACGTTCGCAGCCGATCAAAGGCAAGCATAAGCCACGTGCTACTGTGCTGACCTCCTGCATCAGTGTGCGCCCCTTGAATCCGCCCGACCACCACTCGCCCCCGAAACGAGATATGCGCTTAACCCCCAGTTTCAAGGGCACTCAGGGGCGGGCTGGTGGGCTGGGTGACGGCCGCGGTTCTACCGGATTCGCGTGTTGTGTCAGTGGCCTTCGCTTTGCCCAATAGTCGCTGGCCTCTGGAACAGCAACCCATGCTAGGTGTCACAGGCTCTTCTCCAGGTAGTTGATCGTTGGGGTGAGTCTCACCGCAGTCGACTTGAGCTTCACGGGATTCATGTTGGCTCCGATCAGAGTGCCACTCCGACGCCATAGTAGGAGTAGCGCATCTGCCTGGTCTTCGTATCTGGGCGTTCCCGATCCAGGAGGTACTCGGCCCATGCGGCCATGATCAGCAGGGATGCTGTGCAGGCTCGCGCCCCTGCGTGCGGGCCGTAGTACCTAATCGATACCCTGCAGAAACATTGCTGAGCATCTTCTTCGACATGTGTGCATTGCATGAGCTTCAGGAACGTGCAATCGAGCGTGCCACGTTCGCGGGGAAGTTTGTCGTTCGGGCGAGCCCGCTGAAAAGGAAGTCTGTGACGTCTTCTGCTTTTACTGACTGTCCTTTCCTGAGGGCTTGGGTGGCGATGTGCATTTTGCTTAGTGACTGGTTCCGGCGATTGTTCGTACGGGTGGGCGCGTGGAGAAGGCAGTGGTCGGAGGGATTCCTTCGTTGTTATGACTGCTTCCTCTGGCATAGAAACGACCGCAACGGTCGTCGGTTGGAATGGCTCGGTAGGGTGGGGCACGTACCGCTGACCTGCGGCTTTGCTGTGGGGGAGTGGTGAGGAGGCGCGCCGGTCTGACCGAACTCATTAAAAACTCATTAAATTGGTCCCCGGCCCGTATCGGATTTAGTCCTTCCCGAGGCGTCCTTCGACGTTATCCTGGCTCACCACGCCACGTAGTTAGACCAAGCAACTACCGCCGTCATCCACCCCGACGCGCAACAATCTCGACCGGGTCTGGCGCACCTAGCGCAGTGGCGAGAGTGGCTGATTCGACCGTGACTGATTCGGTCGACTGACCCCCCCCGAAATCATGGAAGAGTAGCGCGCTCCACCTCGTTGCATCGAGATTTTGAAAAGGTCGAAGCGATTGGCAATGTTGTGCATAAAGTGGATTCAATCACTGCCGAACCAACACCATCACTAATGATAATGATTATCATTTAAGATATGATGTGAAGCGTGAACGCTTCCCCTCGTACTATCCCGACCCTGCCGCGCCCTGTCGTGGCGCTTGCCCCGGCGCGAAGAGCCACTCTCTGGCGGAGGTGCGGCGCGACAGCTTTATTGTGTGCTGGCATTGTGGTCGTCATTCTTCTGTCGACAAGTACCGGGCCGTTGGCTACGAGCCTTTCGGACGCCGCGAAAATCATTTCCGGGCACTTTCTCCCGGGAATGGTGTGGATGCAGGACGGCACCATTTCGGTCTCGCAGGATCAGGCCGTCTGGAACTTCCGTCTGCCGCGTACCCTGCTGGCCGGCATTGCCGGGGCGAGCCTTGCTTTGGCCGGTGCGTTGTTGCAGACCAATGTCCGAAATCCGCTAGCCGAGCCCTACATTCTTGGTGTCTCGGCCGGTGCCGGGGTCGGGGCGGTGCTGGCGATTGTGTCGGGATCCACCGCGGTGGCCGGGCTTGGCTTGAACGCCGCCGCCTTCGTCGGGGCCGCCGGGGCCACGGTCTTGGTATACCTGCTGGCCCGGCAGGGTGGGGTAATCGCACCTTCCCGGTTGATCTTGGCTGGCGTGGCCTTGGGCTCATTGTTAGCCGCCATCACCAACTTCCTGACCATCACCACTGAGGCGCAGAACGTTTACAGTGTGCTCTTCTTCCTCCTCGGTAGCGTCTCCGCGGCTAGTTACCCGCAGCTGATCCTGCCCGGGATCGCCTTGGCGGGGGTAGGACTGTATGCCATGTTGCGCTCGAGGGCGCTGAACGCCATGCTCGCAGGGGATGAGACGGCCATCGCGCTGGGTGTGAATGTCACGTCCATGCGCCGGACGTTGCTGCTGGCCACAGCCTTACTGACCGCCACCACCGTTGCGGTGTGCGGCGGCATCGGCTTCGTCGGCTTAGTGGTGCCGCATGCGGTGCGCATGATTGTCGGCTCGGACCACCGGCGGATGCTGCCGCTGGTCATTTTGGGCGGAGCTCTGTTCCTGATGATCACCGACCTGTTGGCCCGCACCGTGGCCCAGCCCGCGGAGATCCCCCTGGGCATCCTCACCGCCGCTGTCGGTGCCCCCTTCTTTCTCTGGCTCATGCGCTCTTCCGGCGCCCGTGCGGCGGGGGTTGATCGATGAACGTCTCCTTTGACAAGGTATCGGTCACCCTCGGGGGCCAGCGGATCGTGAACAACGTTTCCCTGACGGTGCCCTCTGGCACCGTGCTGGGTCTGCTGGGTCCCAACGGCTGCGGTAAGTCCACTCTGCTGCGCACCCTGTACCGCGCCCAGAAGCCATCTTCCGGGGTCGTGCGTGTGGACGGGGACGATGTCAGGTCCCTGGGCGGGCGTGACGTGGCCCGACGGATCGCCGTCATGGCCCAGGAATCCACCCAAGAATTTCCCATCACCGTGCGCGAAATGGCGATGCTGGGCAGGGTGCCGCACCAGCGCGGATTCGGAGCCGACTCCACCGCTGACCACGAACTGATCGACACTGCACTTCGCGAGGTTGGGGCCGTACACCTGACCGAACGCTACTTCGCCGGGCTCTCCGGCGGCGAAAAGCAGCGCGTGCTGCTGGCCAGGACCTTGGTACAGCAGACGCCGGTGCTGGTGCTGGATGAGCCCACCAACCATCTGGACATCGCCTTCCAACTTGAACTCATGTCACTGGCCACTAGCCGCGGGTTGACCGTGCTGACCGCCCTGCACGACATGAATTTAGCGGGTGAATACTGCCAGAACGTAGCCCTGCTGCAGGCGGGGGAACTGCAGGGATTCGGCCGCCCGCACGAGGTGTTGGAGGAGAACGTCATCCGAGCCGGTTTTGGTGTGGATTCACGCCGGCTCGAGCATCCGATCACCGGCCGGCCGCTGGTTGCCGTCGCCCGACTTGACCCGCAGCCCGCGTCTGCAGCGCAGCAACAACACATTAACCATGAAACCAAAACAGTCAAGGAACACGCATGAATATCAAACCCCTCTACCTCATCTCCGGCCTGCTGCTGGGCGGAATCCTGCTAACAGGCTGCGGCCAGGCGGTCTCGGCCACTGGGTCCAAGGAATCCGCCGGCGCCGCGACAGCCATCGAAAACTGCGGCCGCACACTGTCCTTCCCCGCTACCCCGCAGCGCGCCGTGGCGATGACGCCGGGCCAGTCCGAAATGTTGGTGCGTTTGGGCCAAGCTGACAAGGTCGTAGCGGAAGCCCAAAGTAAGGGTCGGGAGCTCATGCCAGAACTTGCGGATCTGGGCGCAGCCAAGCAGTTGAGCGAACAGGGCCCACCATCGCGCGAGGTACTGCTGGGTGTCGCTCCGGATCTGGTCTACTCGCCCACCAGCTACGAGTTCACCGCTGAGCAAGGTTTCGCCAGCATCGACCAACTCAAGGCCGCCGGCGCCGAGGCCTATGTCGCCACCGCTGGCTGCCCGGAGCGGCGCAGCAGCGCCGAGGTGACGGACTTACTCACCGACCTCAAGAATATGGGAACAGTTTTCGGTGCTGCCGAGCAGGCCGCAACGCTGACCGGCGAGGCGCAGGGCACGCTAGATGATGTGAAACGGCGGGTCTCCGGCCTCACGAGACCCTCCGTGGCCGAGCTTTTCGTGGAGGGCAACACCATTGCCGCGATCGGCGCGGGCATCGAATACAACATGATCGAACTCGCCGGGGGCGACAACGTTTTCAGCCCCGATGACAAGGCATTCGCCCAGTTCTTCTCCTCGGTCATCTCCCCGGAAACCTTGGTCGCCAAAAACCCGCAGATCATCGTCTTCACCACGATCGACAAGGCCCACGAGCAGGCCACCCTCGATTACCTTCGCACGAAGTTCGCGCAGCTGGACGCGGTGAAAAACAACCGCCTGGTGGCCATCGACTCCGACGACGTCATGCCGGGCACCTGGGGCAACATCCGGGCTGTGGAGCAAATCGCCAAGGGGCTTCACCCCAACGCGTTCTAGGGCTGTTGCATACACATTTGCCATGACTTCGAGGTCCGCCGTGTGGCGGACCTCGAAGTCATTTCCCGCCCGAAACGTATCCAGGACTGCTACTGCATGCACCAGAACGCAAAGATGTAGGCCGCAGCCTGCCCGCGATTACGGTCTGGCCGCGGCCTATTCCCGTGTTCTCCCGCCGCTATGCTGGCTGGGATACGGGCTCGGTGTGTAGGTTGTCCAGCTCGATGCGGCGGTCGCAGCGTGCCAGCGTGGATTCGCGGTGCGAAATCGTGATCACCGTAGTGTCCCCGGCGAGCGCCGCCACCGCGTCCAGCAGGATCGCTTCGGTGGCTGCATCCAGCGACGCGGTGGTCTCATCTAGCACCAGCACGCGCGGCTGCACTAACAGTGCACGGGCTAGGGCGATGCGGGCGCGTTCTCCTCCGGAGACGCTGGTGCCGCCCTCCCCGATCGTGGTGTGAACTCCATCAGGCCAGCGCCCGGCGTCCAGCACAAGCCCCGAACGGCCCAGTGCGTCCAGAGCCTGTCCCTCGGTGGTCCCGGGGACCGCCAGGCGCATGTTTTCCAGCACTGACCCATGGAAGATTATGGCGTCCTGCTCCACAAGGGTGACCAGCGAGCGGAAAACCCGCAGGTCCACGGAAGCGGCGTTCACGGACCGGCCGGTGCGTGGAATCAGCTCGATGGAACCGGCATCCGGAGCCCAGAGCCGGGCCAAGAGACGGGCCAGGGTAGTCTTTCCTGCCCCTGAGCGACCTGAAATGCCCACATGCTCACCCGGTGCCACGGACAGCCAGCAGGGCTCCAAAGCTGGGGCACCATCGGCATAGGAGAAACACGCCCCACGGACGTTGATCCCCAGGGGCCCCGTCGTGGCAAAGGGAAGCACTGGTGCCGCGGATAGATCCTCCGCGGCCATGGAGATTCCCTCCAGCACCCGGGCCGCACTGGCACGGTGGGGCTGCAATTGCGTCAATACCGCGACGGCATCCATCAGGGGGGAGAGCAGGGTGAGGGTTCCGGCCACCACAGCCGGAACCCACAGCGGGTCCAGGGCTGGCTGGTTCCACGCCGCAAGGAAGACAACGACCAGGATGGCCAGGGAACACAGCTCACGCACATTGGCGGCGGCAGCCTCACGCACCTTTAAGTGCCGTTCGGCCCGGGCTACGACTTCGGTGGCCTCGGCCAGCTGACGTTGGACGTGCTCCTGCAGCCCGAAGCCCAGGATTTCACGGGACCCGGAGAGCAGGTCAACGGCGAGGGCCGATTGGTTGGATTTGGCACGTTGCACCGTCTCTCCCAGTCGGACGTTGGTGCGCAACCACGGCAGGGTCAGAAGCACCAAGGTGGCCAAGCCAATCACGAACCCGGCGGCAAGCGACCAACCGATCTGATATAGCGCCGTGGTGCCGCCGATCAGTATCACTACGGCTGCTGCCAGCTGGGTCAGTGTGTGGGCGTAGAAAAACTCGAGCTTCTCTGTGTCGCCCATGGCGGTGGCCGCCAGCCGGCCTGTGTGCTGCCCGGGCGATCGGGACGGCACCCCGCGGGAAAACCCGTCAAAGAGTCCCATGCGCAGGGCTGCGAGTACCCGGTAAGCAATGGAGTGCGACAAATCCATCTCGTGCCAGGTCAGGATCACGCGCAACAGCACGGCTGCGCCCCCGGCAATCCACCACCTTGGGCTCGCCAGTTGCCCCTCGGCCAAGGCTAGGGTCACCACATAAGACCCGGCCACGGCCAGGAAGACCAGGGCTAGGTTGTTGGCCAGGCCCACCAATCCGGTCCAGGCCAAGGACAGACGATGTGAAGCTAGGTACGGGATGAGCCCCCACAGGGGATCGTCCCCTCGGGTGGCGGTGTGCGTGTCTTGCGCGTTCATGATGCCTCCGGGCAGGTTGACAGGAAGGTTTCGTGCAGGGCGCCGTCGCGCAGGTGAAGCACCCTGTCGGCGGCTTCCAGAGCATCTGTGCGGTGGGCGATCATCACCACGATGCGGTGCCGGGCCTCGGCACGCAGGGTATTCATGAGTTCGGCGGCCAACTCCGAGTTCAGCGCCGAGGTTGGTTCGTCCAAGAGCAGCACAGGGCGGTCGGCAAGGATGGCGCGGGCGACGGACAGGCGTTGGAGCTGGCCGCCGGAGAGTGAGTGACCGGCCTCTGAGATGACGGTGTCCAACCCTCGGGGCCAGGCAGCGAGTTCGGCACCCAACCCTGCACGGTCCAGCACGCTACGCATCCAACCATCATCTGCTTCGGGCTGCACTGCTTGAAGGTTCGCCCGGATGGTTCCGGGGAACAGGTAGCTGTGTTGGGATACCACACTGACGTCCCCAGTTTGCAGTGGCCGCCCGTCCAGTAGGCATTGGCCGGTGAAGGGCAGGAATCCGAGCAGGATATCGAAGAGGGTACTTTTCCCGGCACCCGAGGGCCCGGCCAGTGCACTGATTCCACCGCTGCGGATACTGGCTGTGGTATCAAGCAAAACCCACGGGGAGTCAGGTTCGTAGCGGAAGGAAACGTTCTCCAGCTCCACGATGTGGCCGTGCGGTTCTCGTCCGCCTGCGGCGTGGGCGGGGCGCACCTCTGGGCGGGCAAGGGGCCCGGAATGTTCTTTGCCATCGCTACCGATGACTGCCTCTATGCTGCCTAGTGCGGAGATGCCTAGATAGCCGGCGTGCCATTGGCGTGCCAGGTCACGGATGGGCCGGAAGACCTCTGAGGCCAGGATGAGGGCGAAAAAAGTCAGGGCTGGTTCCCCGCCGAGTCCAGCGGGAAAAGCCCCCAGTACGTCCAGCGCGGTCAGTGCCGCGGCGGCCAGTAGCCCGGCCTGGATCCCGAGGTCCGCCAGTGCCGTATCGGCCAGGGAGACCCGCATGGTGGCCACGGTGGCCCGGTGCAGCGCTTCGGAGCGATCATTGAGCCGGGTACGGAAGCGCGGGACTGCGTCGAGGATCTTCAGCGTACGCATGCCCTGTAGTGCCTCGAGGAAGTCGGCGCTCAGTGCCTCGTAGGAGTCCCAATGCGTGGCGCTGCGCCGGGCCAGAAGCCTGCCCCAGAGCCGGGGAGCGCCCACGGCCACCACGACGGCGGCCAGCAACGCTGCCGCAAGCACAGGGTTCAGTACGGCCACCCCGGCCAGCAGGATCGGGCAGAGCAATTGCAGCTGCAGGGCATGGGGTATGTAGGCGGTGAGATAGGGTTCGACCCCGTCCACGCTCTCGCTCAGGGCCAGCCGACGCGCCCCGCTGCGTTCAGAACTATCGCGTAGCCGCTCCGGACGTAGCAGCGCATCGGCCAGGGTGGCGCGTAGTTCCAGGCGCACCGCGGTTCCCAGGGCGCTAGCCAGCCGGACCTGCACCTGCTGCAATGCCGCGCGCACCAGACCGCAGCTCAGAACGGCCAATAGGCTTCCTGCCACCTGGGCTGCGGAGTGGTTCTGGCTCGGCAGTAGCCCTGCCAGAGCATTGGCCAGGAACCAGGCCTGCACCCAGTAGCTGGCCGTGCCCAGGCACACGACAAGTGTGAGTGCGTTTAGGGTCCGGCGGTGTCCGTGAGTCAGTGACATCAGGCGTTTATCAACCAGCATGGGTGTTTCCTTCTGATCTGGGCGCCCGAAATCCGAGCGCATGCAGCGTGGTGGGCCCGTCCTATGGGTGGAGGGTTTTGCAATGTTGCCTGAACTGCGCGTTCAAGGGTGTCGCACATGGGTGCTGGTTCGTCGACGGCAGTGTCAACGCGCAAAATTTGCCCTTGCAGGGACGCACAGTCGCGCGCTCGCTAAGCCCGAAAGCGCCGGGTGCCCCGCTGCGCATGGGTACTTCTCCTCGTCTTGGTTCCGGGCGCACTGTTGTGGGGCGGATCCCTGGCTTCCGCCGCAGCGTTGGAAAAGTTAGTCGAACGAGTTTCCGACCAGTGCGTTCGAGGGGGCGGCGACAGGTGGGCCAACTCTTCGGTTTCATTAACTTCGGCCAGTACCCCGGTGCTTTTCAGGGGGGTCGTCCGTGGACACTTTTTTGGTGTTGGTGTCCCGGAAACAACGGGGCTTCATCTTTAATGAGAATCATTATCAAATGACTTTAACCGAGATATCGCGAAACAGGAAATGCTAGTTGTGGCCGCCGAGCGGGCCGTGGCAGTCGGCTTCGTTGATCCTGTGGCTCAAATGGTGACGGGCAGGAGCTCTGGCGTGGCCCTGGCCGAGCATGCAGAGGTCCTATCCTTGGTTGACGGCCGATGAGGCTGAGTTGCCGCAGTAGTCGCAGACGCTGCCGGGACCCGCGCGGAGAACATCCGTAGCCGTGGCTAAGATGGCACGTTTTACGTCAAGCAGGTTCGAGACTATCTGGAGAAATTCGGAGCAGCGAGCCGTGCCGATACTGATGGGTTGTTGCTGTCGCAGCTGAGCGCTGCCCTGGACGAGGGACAGAAGCGTAACAAGGTTGGAAACCTACTGGGGAAGGTGCGCGACGCGGGTCCGATCTGTGACGTAATGATGGCACCCGCGCCCGGCCGAGATGGGTGCTCTCGTAAATGTCCACCGAAACCCGTCATCTATCTAAGGATTACGAAAGGCATCCCAATTTTCCGCAACTAGGCGCGGCTCCCAGCGAGGTATTCACCCTATTCGTTCGCATTGTGGATCCAACTAAAACTACGAAAGAACGCTGACTGTGACGGCTCTAGTCATCTCCATCTTGAGGCTCAGGTTGTTGGCAGTGAGTCGTGATTTTTCGGCGGTGAAGATGGTGTCCATTGACAGCAGCGGCGGGATACTACCGACTCATTAAATACTCATTAAATTGGGTGACAATCGGTGAGTATTCAGTACCATGTATTGTCATGCTCCTGTCGCGGCAACAAAGGTCAGGAATGGGTTTTGACAAATCGATTTGGTCGATCGCGTCGACAGCGGGGGTCATGGGTTCGAATCCCATAGGAGGCCCATTGGTGGTCAGTAGTTGCCAACAGCCCGCAATGATGGGCGTTTTGGCCGCGAATTGGCCAGTTTACAGGGGCAATGACCGCATAGAATGCAATGGTCATCGGTTCGAACCCGACAGAGAATTTCAGGCCGGAAGGCCCGGATTTACAAGGTTTTTCGCAGTGACGGGGACGGTTTCCGCCCCGTCACTGCGCGTTTAAGTGGCTTTGGTGTTCGAACGCAACGGTCGTCGGTTTGAATTGCCCATAGAGGGTGGTCTGGTGCCGTTGACCTGCGGCTTAGTTGTGGGGGAGTGGCCTCTAGATGCGTCTTTCTGGTATAGCTCATTGAAAACACATTAAATAGATCCCCGGCCGTATCGGGTTGGCCCTTCCCAAGGCGTCCTTTGACGTTATGCCGGCTGGCCAGGCCACTGCGTCAGGCAAGGAGACTACCCGCCGTCAGCCACTGTGAGGCGCAACATTCCCGGTCTCAGGCGACCTGACTGAGGGCGGTCTGCGGAGTGCTTCTGTGTTGAATGCACGGCAGCACAGTTCAGCTTCGTCAGGGGCGGCTCAGAGGTGTCCCATTGCAATAGCGGATGCGATGCTTCAGCGAGAAGGTGGGGTTGAGCCACGCATCGGGACACCTACCCGCCTTTTCGGGACAGTATGGATCTCAGCGGAACCTTTTTTGTGTATGAGATAGACCCGTATTGGAAGAGGCTGACTGCGAGCCGGAGCATGGCTGCTGCGCAAATGAACAAGATGGCGATGACGATGATGGACTCAATGATCCCCAGCGTGCCGAGTCCGTTGCGAAGGAGAGCAGTGGTCGGCGCGGTGAAGGGGAAGTAGGTGAAGATCTCCACGATGACTGCATGCGGATCCGAGACGACCAGGCCGACGACATAGAACGGCACGAAGATCAGTGCCATCATGACCCCTATGAAACTGCCAGCCTCTTTCGCGGTGGGCATCGCTGCCCCCACGGCAACTAGGGTGGTGGTGTAGAGAGAGAATCCGCCGAGCAGGATCAAGAACCCCGCGATCATGCGCACCGGATCAAATTCCAGATGCGATAAATCCAAAGCGGGAAGGTTCAGTGCGTCCCGGAAAAACACATACCCGATGACGACTGGCAAGGCGAAGACGAGCGCCTGCAGCAGTCCGATCATGAACAAGGTGATGACTTTTCCGGTAATCAGGGTGGTTGGTTTCAACGTCGTGAGGATCATTTCCGTGACACGGTTTTCCTTCTCCTCCAGCGTCGAATTCACCATCTGTCCTGCCAGCAGCATGATGAGCCCATAGAACACCAGCATGAACAGCAACGGGGCGATGGCGGAATTGAGCCCGCCAGCCTCGGTGGCACCCTGAAAGGTCGTGACGTTGATCGTCGCGGCGTGTTGCGCCATTGTGGCCAGCTGTGATGAACCGATCTTCTGCAGCACGGACTGGCTGATCATTTCCTGTGCGACGGCGGAGTATTTCCCGTTCTCAAAGATCCCCTGATCGGCGGCATAGACCTGCACGGTCTCAGTGGCCGTATCCGCGGGGAATGCGAAGTAGGCATCAGTCGTTCCCTCCTTGACCCCGTCAATGCCCTGCTGGCGATCGCTAACCAGGTGTGCACCAAACATGGCGGCGGCCTGGTCCGTGATGAGACCGGAGTCATCTGTGTAGGCGATGCTGAATTGGGCACTCTTTTGCGCATCGGCGGTGCTGTTCGTAGTGATATTGCTGATGACCGTCAACACAAGAATGACTGCTATGGCAGCCGGGAACGCCAAGGTTCCGAGCCAGAACCGTCTCCTGGTGATGGTTCGGAAGAACTCAAAGGAGATCACCGTGCCTAAGTTGTGCTGTGCCATGGTCTCAGACCCCCGCCATCTCGCGGTGGTATGCCACGTTCTGGTCCCCGTAGACTTCCAAAAAGATATCGTCCAGGGAAACCTTGGTGACGGTGAAGCCGCGAACCTTCACCCCGGCGTCGAACAACTCACGCAAAATCAGGGCCTCATCAATTTCCTCGGCCAGCGTTAGCTCCGCATAATTGTTTTCTTCCAGCGTCACGGAGTAGTGCGGGGACTTAGGGATCCGGCCTGAATATTTGAGACGCACAATTCTTCCACCGTACCGATTCTGGACCTCATCAATAGTGCCGTAGGCCTCCGCCGTGCCGTTCTTAAGCAAAAGCACGCGATCACAAAGCCGTTCGACTTCCTCCATCTGGTGAGTGATCATGACAACGGTAGCCCCTGCCTTCTTCTGATCGGCGATGATATCCATCAACAATCGACGGTTGACCGGGTCAAAGCCCTTCGTTGGTTCATCCAGAATCAACAATTCCGGATCATTCATGATCGTGACGCCGAGTTGAATCTTTTGCTGCTGCCCGCCGGAGAGTTTGTCCAGCTGTATCTTGGCCTTGCCCGCGAGAGCCACACGTTCAAGATAGTTAAGGGACCAGGCCTTCGCCGCGGCCCGGCCCATTCCCTTGAGTCGACCGAAGTACGTCATGATCTCGATGACCGGTTCTTTTTTGTATAGGCCGCGTTCCTCAGGCAGGTAGCCCAGACGGCTGCCGTCCTCGGGGCTGAACGGTTTGCCGTTGATGTGCAGTATGCCGGCGGTGGGCCGATAAATGCCTAGCAGTGCACGAACCGTCGTTGTCTTGCCGGAACCGTTGCTGCCCAGGAACCCGAAGGTCTCACCCCGCCGGACATCGAAGGACAAATCGCTGATAACTGTGTTGTCCCCGAAGACCATTCTGAAGCTGTCAATGTGTACGAGCGCTTCCATGGTTCACCCCGTTCTGCTGTAGTGGTGTCTGTCCCATCCACGGGTCTTGTCGATGGCATTCCTGTGAGTGGAGGTCTCCGACGCTAAGGTCTTGGTTCTCGTGGACGGGTTTGCGATCCAGCCACCAACCGGTGGCAGGCGCTGTTCGGTGTTGGCGCATCATCAGCCCATCCGAGCCGGGATGGCTGTGATAGCAGCCCCAGCCTTGGTGAGGCGATTCCGCAACAACAGGATGTAGGGGATCAGGACAAGCGAGATGATCCCCACCGTTACGGAGTCCCACAGCACAGAGTGTGCGGTAATCGTGCCGCTGAGGTTGAACAACACGTGGAAGACAACTCCAGGCATGATGCTGCCGGTGAGCACCGCGCAGTAGGCCAGGGCAATTCCGATGAGTACTGCAGCTATTATCTGCAAGGCCTGTTCAGTGGGGGAGTACCCGCGCAGGAGGTTGACGATGTGGCCGAGACCGAAGGTAACACCCGAGATGATGATCGCGCGAGTGAGGTTGCCGCGCGTTCGTAGTCCCTGGAGCAGGTAGCCGCGGAACAGGAGCTCCTCGATGAATCCGACGGCCGCCACCAGGAGAATCGCGAAGACGAGGGCTTGCAGATCAAGGTGGGATGGGAATCCCTTGGCGTATTGCAGAAAGGTGATCGCGAAGAGAGGAATATAGAAAAGCGTGAGTGGCATTGTCCCGGGCTGCATAGAACGAACACCGTAGAACGCGAGCCGACCACCTGCGCGTAGGTAGAAGACGAGCACGATCAACAGGATAATGAGCAGGAGGCTTGTGAACCCTGGGAAGCTGAGTTGTTCCCCGACCGATTCCCCGATGTTGACCGCGACAATGTAGATCGCAATCCAGATCAGAGCATGCCCGATGGGTTTGGTGTCCTGCAGCTTGCGCATGTGACTCCTGTCATAAGCGATGGGTTCCCAGGCCGATTCAGGGACTGCAGCTTCGGAGCAATCAATGCTTCCGAAAGAGCAACGGGTACAAGGATGCAGACAATACACCCGCGATTACACCGGCAGTAGTACCGACCGCCCAAGAACTTGTAATCCAGTGGGCAACCACTATGACGACGGCCGTACCGCACACAACAGCGACAATGAACGCCATGATCCGCACGGGGGTTTTTAGGCGTGGCAGTAAGGTCCTCACGGTAAATCACGGTTCCCCGCGTTGACCCCAATGTGGTTTGTTTCAACCTCGACTGCCCGTCGGTGCTGGGGTTCTGCGCCGATTTCGATGAATGGACTGCTAGCTGTGTCGCTTCTCATGGCTCGCGGCCTTTCTTCGGTGTGCTGCGTGCTTCGCCTTAGTAAGGCAGGGAACCTTACTCCCAGTACAGGCACACGAGGGACGTCCCGGTAGAGGCGAAGGTCCCTCGTGACGTTCACGGACGCGAGGACCAAACGCACTGTTATGGCGAGCTAGCGGCTGTCAGGATGAAAGACCACTCATGGTTGTCGGCCGCCATGTCGTTTGCGTGTGGTGACTTCTCACTGGCAGGAAAGTTGATCGGTGCGATGGTTGAAACCAAGAATTTGACGAACGTTTGCGGATCTGTAGCGCGTCCGTGGTGCCAGCAGTACGGAACGGATGAATTCCTGCTACTGGAGCCAGTGACTCCCTTCTCATGAGGTGTTGCAGGAGGCGTTGACCTTAGCAATTCCGGTTTGGAGTGCGAAAGTTTTTCAGCCCACTGTGTGATGGTTAGCGAGGCAGAGACTGCTCTGGCACTCATGGTCGCAGCGATGCGCAGATGAGGTTGTAACGAGATGAGGAAACGGATGAAAAGGAGAATAGGCAGCGCCTGATAGGGCCTATCCGTGTCAATACGGGCCATCACTGGGCCAGTGCCAACTGGAGGGAACTGCCTTGATCGTTCGGTGTCCTCCCCCTCGAACCTCCCGGCCATCGAGAGCATCAGAAATGCTGACTGTGCCACCAGAGGACAAAGCCGCCAATAGGCATGAAACAAGAGCCGCGGCGGGATCCGTGAAGCGATCGGACCTATGGGGACCTTTGACTCTAGAGATGCCACATCGGGCACCGCATAGTGGTGAGCAACGAAAGCGGTGTAATGACATGACTGGCAATTCGGTTGTAGACAGCGAAAACCCGTCCTCAGGCTATGTTCGTCGAGGAGGGGCAGGCGCCGTTGTTGCGCTGGTGATCGGTACGCTGCTTGCCCTGCTCGGTGTTGGCGGAATCATCAGTGGAGTGGCCTCAGCTGTGGTGGCTTCCCAGCAGGGATCTGACGGCTACTTCACCTCCCCTGTGCGTGGGTTTGCCACCAATTCCTACGCCCTCGAGTCCCTCCCGGCCCAGCTCGGGGTCGACAAGCTGCCCTTCGACCTTGGCAGCATCCGGCTTGACGCCGCATCCACCGCACCAGGTGGCCAGGTGTTCATTGGCATTGGCCCAAAGACTGAGGTGGACAGCTATCTCAACGGCGTGCATGCAACCGAAGTCGTCGGCATCCAAACTTCACCGTTTCGAGTGAGCTACCGCGATGCGCCAGGATCGGCGGTACCAGCGCCACCTGCGGAGCAGAGTTTTTGGGCCGTATCTGCTTCCGGGCCCGGCACACAACAAATTACCATGGACCTGCGCAGTGGTGACTGGGTCGTAGTGGTGATGAACTCTAATGCCAGCCCCGGTGTCACTGTGAACATGCAGGCCGGATACCACTCCGAGTTGTTTGCAGCACTCACACCCGCCTTATTGATTGGCGGAGCCATACTGCTGATCATCGGGGCGGGATTGATCGTCATAGGTGCCATGGGCCTGGGCAGGGGACTCTCCTCGTCCGGTGCGGGAAAGCCGGGGCGCCAGGCCCGGGAATCGGATAACTCTGGGCGCATGTCCAGCGATGAGCCCTTGGAAATGGGGAAGGACGACGGCGTGGCACCGGCGGGGATTGTCACCGGGACACGCTATCCGTCAAGCCTGTCCGGACTACTGGACCCGCAGCTTTCCCGTGGGCTGTGGCTGGTTAAATGGCTCCTGGCAATACCCCACTTCGTTGTTTTGTTCTTTCTGTGGTTCGCCGTTTCGATCACAACGATCATTGCCGGGGTTGCCATCCTCTTTACCGGCCGTTACCCGCACTCTCTCTTCAATTTCAGCGTCGGTGTCCTGCGCTGGAACTGGCGGGTGACTTTCTACGCGTACTCGGCCCTGGCCACAGACAAGTATCCGCCATTCACCCTCGCGTCAGCCGACTACCCTGCCGATTTCCAGGTCGACTATCCCCAACAGCTCTCCCACGGACTGGTCCTGGTCAAATGGTGGCTGTTGGCGCTCCCGCACCTGCTCATAGTTGCCATATTCAGCGGTGCGGCGTGGTCGATGGCGAATCTCTCCGAGGACACCTGGTCATCGGACTACCTCCGTGCCGTCGGGTTCTCCCTGCTCGGCATTCTGGTGCTTATCGCCGCCGTCATGCTCCTGTTCACCGGCCGCTACCAGCGGGCACTCTTTGACCTGATCATGGGAATCAACCGCTGGATCTACCGCGTCGCCACTTATGTTCTCCTGCTCCGGGACGAGTATCCGCCATTCCGGTTGGATCAAGGACCGGATGAACCGGCCCCTTCAGGTCGTCAATGAGCGAAGCTGCCACGGGCCAGCACTGTGACCGGTAACCCGACGCAGCGCGGAGTTCTGGCGCGACACGGCGTTGGCTCACCAGCCTCGAGATTTCACCGGGTGACCGCTTGAAGAGTGTTCTTTTGACCTGCAAAGCACTATTGCTTTGCCGGGCCAATGGATGATTGGGCCACGTTATGAACAAGCCGTGGACCATCCTCCAGATGACGCAATCCATCCGTCTGACAACACTTTGGTGGGCGCCTTAGTGAAAATCAACATGGAAGGCAAATGTGAATCGTGTATTGGATCTTTTGCAAATCCGCATAGGATTTTCATGGAAGGGCTCAGTGGTCTTTTTATTGCCAATGCTGCCCAATCTTCTCTTTCTGGTACTGCAGAACCCAAACGACGGAAGCGCCGCCAGTAGTGATCATCTTTTATTGGACATTATTGAACATGGAAGCCAGGCGATATATGCGGCCCTGTTGATTTTCGTGGTAAGCAGGAAAGGGACCCCGACACTTTCTGGGCTTATTCTTTGCACAATCTTTTTCTTATTGACCTACTATGCGCTATGGATCGCGTATTTCACGGTAGGTGCCAGTTTTACAATGCTTATGCTTATGGCCATTGTTCCTGTGATCTACTTTTTGATGGCAGAAATATGGCTTCATAATCTGCCCGCTGTTGTGTTTACAGCAATTTTCGGAGTGACCCATATTGCAATAACCTACCTCGATTATCATTGACCGCAGTCGCGACCCATCAGGTGACCGGGTTTATTCTGATTGGGGTCATCAGAGGTCTCCACTTATGGCGCTGCGGAGGGTGGTGGCAGTCAGTGACCTTGATCTGGGCCTTGACCGGCCGCGTTCGCGGCCATGGGGCGGGCATGCAGAATCCACGAAACGGTGCGTTGGTGGTGGAGAGTTGACTTGTGGGTCATCACAGTGCTTGTCAGGCCCATCGTCGTAGAAGAACACGCTGCGGCTCTCGCCGACCACGACCGCGGACACGAGGCCTGTCACAGCGTGGCAGTCGAGCTTAAACACCCGACGAGGCCTACCAGCACCGCGGCCAGCCACCTCAATATCCAGGAAGACCGTCCGCATGCGTTTGCGTCGACTTGCGGCCGAGGCGTCCTCGGGTTGCCAGTGTAAGGCACAGTGCGGCGGCGATGTAGACACCGAGGATCACAAGGTCGATCGAGTCGGCTGGGCGTCCGCCGCCGGAGCCTGTTGGCGTGGCAGCGAGTGTCAATAGATTCTGTGCAGGCGTGAAGCCGGCGTGCAGGAGGAGGCAGATGATAACGCTACCCGTGCGATTGTAGAGCCAGGTGTAAAAGAAGGCGAGAATCAGCGGTACGACGAACCCGGCTGCACCATAGAGCGGAATGTGCCATATACCCCAGGCGAGTCCGAGGAACAGGGTAGACACGAGGGGAGACCGTTGTTCCTGCAACCGTGGGAGAGCGAAGCCTCGCCACCCGGGTTCCTCGAAGCCACCTCCCACCGTTGCTACCAGTAGGAACGTGCCGAGGTAGCTCGGCGCAACACTGAGCAATAAGGCGAAATCAAGTTCATGGCCAAGAGCAAACAGAACCAGGTTGATCACGGCAAACAAAGCCGGGGGAAGTAGAAGGGCCATGGCGTAGTAGCCCGGTGACACGCGCCACGCCAGCAGGGAGCGCAGCCAACCTCGCACGGATTCTCCAGAAAGGCGGGTGATCGCCAGAGCAGAAAGAAGCGGACCGAGTCCGCCCAAGAGAAAGACGACCTGCCCTCCGCCCAGAGCGGCGATGCCCCACAGAGACCATGAGATGGCGTAGGCCAGTACGAAGAACGAGGGGATCTGGTGAGTTGTAATCCATCCCTGCAGTTTCCCATTCACAGTGGCGCCTTCCTCCAGGCTCATGTCAGCCAGCTTCTGAGGAGAGGACTGTTGCTTGGCTCCCTGATTGGCCTTCCGTCACGTCCGCAGGAAATGAACGTAAGCACAATGCCCAGCAGTACCAGCTCGAAGCGTGGCAGGCCGATGATCACTCCGGAATCGGGTTGAGTGGGTGCCGGAAAAGTCACAGTTGCGGTCCTTCACCGAAGGCACAGTCATCCGGGATTCGAATGGCTACTTTCACGATCCTTCGCCAGACCGCGCCTGCGTAGAGGCAAACGACCCTTGCGAGCTTCATCACATGCGTTGACCCGTGCTCGTATCCGTCCCAGGATCTCCACCGCCAGTCATCCGGCGACCGAGGCGATCATTGTTGCTTGGAGCAGGATGGCGGGGGGCACCGTCAGATTGAAGAAGTCTCGGGGCAGGGGAATAGGAGTCCCCATTGAATTCACCGCAGCAGCGTAATTCTTGAACACCGATAATCGCGCAGCACCTGAACCCAAGCCTGTGACAAGGGCAATGATCATCCACTGCCAAGCTCCCCGCACGACGCCCATCAATAGAGAGATATCGACCATGATCAACCACCCGGTCCCAGTACATGCGTTCATGAAGACTGAGCTGACCGAGCGCTACATATGGGCGGTGGTGCGCAGACTACCTCAAACACAACGTCCCGAAATCGAACGTGAACTGCGCTAAGTGCTCGCGGCGAAGATCGACGAGCACGTCGCTGCCGGAGCCGATGCTCCAACCGCCGAAAGGGATGCCGTCCTGGAACTCGGCGATCCCCAACGTCGTGCCGCAAACGAAGCGAACCCACCGTTGCACGTAATCGTCCCGGGGCATTATCTTGATTATCTGCGGTTGCTCAAACTGCTGATGGGCATAGCGGTGCCCATCGCCGCGCTCGCAGCACTTCTGCGAGAGTTGCTCTCCGGGAGTGGCGTCGGTGAGTCCATCGCTGCCGCAGTCGTCACTGCAGTCAACGTCGCCATTCAGGTGGCCTTCTGGGTCACCATCGTCTTCACCGTGATCGAGCACATCAACGTCGGTGAAAGACCACGCACGACGTGGACACCTGATCAATTACCCAGAATTCCATCTCGGTCACGGATCACTGTGCCCCAGACGCTGATCAACGCGGCGGGGCTTCTGATATTCGCTGGCGCGATTATTTGGCAGCAGTTCTCTTCACTGTTCATCGACGGCAACTCCAAGCCGATCCCTCTCCTGACACCCGGCCTATGGTCACTGTGGCTACCCTATTTTCTGCTTCTCACCGCCGTTGCCATCCTCCTCGTGTTCTTGAAACTTGTTCAGGGTCGGTGGACGTGGAAAACAGCGAGCCTCAACGTAGTGCTCGTTGCGGCGTTCACCATACCTGGGTTGTGGCTCCTTAATGGAGAGCGGTTGCTCAACCCCGACTTCCTCGCAATGGCCCAGCAGGCAACGACACTTCATCTCAAAACCCCAGACTTCTTCGTAATCACAAGCGTGATAGTGATTGGGCTTTCGGTATGGAACATCATCGATGGCTTCGTCAAGGCCAGATGGGCCCACCGAGACCTCGACGGCTTTCGCGCTGGTATATCCCAGTGGAAAACAGCAGGATGAAGAAATAACTTCCGTCCACGGTTTTCCCAACTCCTTCCGATGTCCCCAGCCCACCAAATCTGAAACCGACCAAAAATCCGGGTGGGACTATATCGGGATACTGCTGACGACAGAACGTATTTCATGGCCCATCATTTCGATTCACTCCTGAAAAGGATGCCCTGTATGGACGTATTTGGTCGGCCCACAACAGGGTAGGCGAACGGGGGCGCTGAAGGCCATGTGGTGGTTTTGCGGCTTCGCGTCGGTGACGTTCAACAAAGGAGCCCCTTGTGGACCGTCCAAGGTGGGGGTCATGGCGCCAGGACTATACCGGCCGCGGGCGTTTCGCGTAGGACCAGAGCGTTCGCAGCTCGAATCCTCATTGTTTCGCATGAGAGAGGACTTTCGCCTCTCGCAGAACCACGCAGCCACGCATACTATGCAACTATGCGCTGGGATCAGGGCCACCCGCCGATGGCAGCACTGTATACGAAAGCGAGCACGGTATGCCAGCAAACAGTCTGACGAGAATCGCTTGGAAAGCCCTAATTATCGTGGTCATTTTTAACGCCGCTTCGGCCGTGGGCGGAAGCATCGCCATGCTGTTCACCGATGGACTTGGTATGCCGACGTCGTTCCTAACGAACAGCCCGTTCACGTCCTTTTTCCTGCCTGCGCTAATCCTGCTCGTCGTCTTCGGCGGCACTCAGACTCTCGCAGTCGGGATGCTCCTGAGACACCGAGAATCTTCCCTGTTCTGGACTGCTATCGCTGGGTTTGCGATGATCATCTGGATCCTGACCGAGATCGTTATCATTCAAGGGTTCAGTGGGTTGCAAGCACTCTACTTCACGACTGGCGTTTTGGAGCTCGCACTCGTCCTTGCCCTTCTAGGCATCGTGTCCTGGTTGCCACGCATTGAAATCGCTGTCGGGCAAAAACGAGGTATGTTGCACGACGAGGTATGAACTCACGCATTTTTGGAATCAACGACATCCCAAAAAAGTGGGTGAATACACTCTTAAGTGCGCCGCGATGCGGGAATGTCCACCGGGCACGATCTTTCTGTTTGTCCAGGACGGGCCTGTGAATAGGGGTGGATAACGGCTTGTGCAGCCTGAACCCGGTGTCAGCAGAAGATCCTTAACGGAACGCGTGGACGTTGATTGTGCCTTCGCTCGTCCGTGCTATCGCCACCATATCCTCATGGAATTCCTTGGCATGTAATGGCGGCCTGTGTCCCTCCCTCCAGTGGAATGTCCTGTCCCATGGATCGGGTGTCAACTGAACTTTCAGCAGTCTTCACCGCTCGGTGGAATAGGGACGCCGGCACCCACCCGCAGTCTACGCGGGATCGCGGCCACGGCCGAGACCATTATGACGTTGACGGTTGCCTGAAGCGGGACCAGTCAGCGAGTGCCCGCCCGAGCCTTGGTTGTACGTGATCTCGTCGAGCGTGTACTCGAGGTAGGCGAACTCGCCGTCAGATGTATGCCAGTGGCCTTCGCCAATGGTGCCGAGACGACTTTGACCAACTGGTCGGTAATCGGATATCGGTGTTGACCAGCGTTGAGGCGTGATGGACTTGCCATTGCTTGACACGGCTGCGCGATCGTCAGAGACGAAATTGATGAGCTCGTGGGCGTCGTTGAAAGTCAGTTCGGCAGTGATGGTGTTCGCGCCATATGTGTATGTGCCGCGAACATGGTTCTCGTCAATGACATGCCAGATGGTGGGTGCGTCAATGAGCGCGGCAGGAGCGAGGACGCATAAGTCGTTGAAGATGGTGACGGTCTCTGCTCGATCCATATCGGGTCCCTTTGCGTCGACCATCGTAACCAGTGAGCATGCCCTGACACGCATCGAGGCGGCCCCGGCCTCGAACACGTGTAGGACCTCGACAGGAAGCCCGAGCATCTCGGCATCCATGAAGAAGAGCCGGCTAGGTTGCGCCCCGTAGGTGTTCACCTGCTCACCCGTGAATGTCATCCACGGCCTCGCGGACCCGCCGCGGATGCGACCATGGAACTTAGCGTGAAACGCCTGGACAAACGGTTGCCCGACTGCGCCAGACTGACGGACGTAGGCGGCTATGAGGGTTGGTAGGCGCTCGAGGTCTATCTCAGTCACGACACCATCAGCGTGGGCAGTCTCAGGTGCGCCTCGAGTTCGTCGACAATATTCGGCCCGAGCGCTCTGCGGGCCCTGCGAGGCCCAGCCGTAGATGACAGCTATGAGCAGGATAACGTTCATGATTGTGCCGACCTTGGCATCGGCCCACGACGTGACAATTACTACCTGAGAGCTGATGACAGAGAGCGAACCAACGACCCACCACCAACGAACGTGAGCGAGCAACAGCGTGCCAGCCGCGACGGTGACCACGGCGGCCACGAGCCAGGCAGCGCCCAACCCGGTACTGATCGGTTCGGCTAATTGAGTCACTTCGGACCAGCCCAGTCCCTTCGCCGCACCGAGGAGATGGATGAGTCCGTGCACCACCACGCCCAGCCCGAGGATCCGACGGACGGTCGTCCTTAAAACTCGACCGTTCACGGTGCACCGACCTCAGCGAGAGCATGGGCCGAATGGGCGGCCAGCCAGTCGGGCGCTTTGTACGAGTCGCCCATTCCTTCTTGGATCCAGTTAGAGGGTGATGCTGTCTTGATTGGTGCCACCCGGATAGGGTGGCGTCGACGTGACGTTCGAGGCAAAATATTTACGTTGAGTCGGCGTCGCCTTACCCGAGACAGTTCGTCCAGCAATGTCGTAAGGGCGGCACGGGGGTAAGAGGCGAAAGCTCTGGACCCCTTCCCATCACCTGCGAGGCGGGGGTGAGGTCGTGTGCGTTCTGTCTGTTCTTGAACGGTTGAAAAGTTGGAAGTGGCCATCACGGCACGCCATTCGATATCGAACACTTAGCCAGTTAGCTCGGCACGAGGAATGCCATCGCCCCTGGGTTGCATAGCGGCCAGCTGTCCTTCGCATCTGACGGTCGGTGACCATCAAGCCTCTCGCGTCGTTCACCTTTGACCCTATGTTCGGCTCAGGGGATTAGCAATGGATGCATGGAACTCCAGCGTGTAGGTTGAGTGCCCTGCCGGACTGGAGCTCAATGAAGAACTGCGCTCGAGCTTTGCTGTGCAGCGCCCACGGTCGCGTTATGGACCAATACCGCTCTGCAACGGTCTTAACGTTCGTAGGAGAGTCATCCACCGAACACTCAATCCACTGGAATGCATCCTTGGAGGCCATGGATGCTTGTCGTTCCTTTTGACTCGTCAGACATTCCATCTGGTGATCGGGCGATATTCGGCCGCCGGGGTAAAACTCGAACGTCTGGCTTTTCGCTGTCTGAAGAAGGCCTAAATCCAGAAGGTGTGTTGTTAATCTGACTGCATGGCTGCAGCAATTACAGTGTTGAGTTGACGTCGCTGTGGTTGGTGTTGTGGATGGCAAAGCCTGATGACAATCGCCGACAGTCACCCACCACCAGTTGGCTGAGAAGCCAAATGTTCCTCAGGTGAGAACGGATGACTAAAAAGCATGGCTGGATACAACCGACTCATTAGAAACTCATTAAATTGGATGACAACTGTCACCAGTTCAGTACCATCTATTGTTGCGCTACCTTGACGCTAATAAAGGGTCAGAGTGGCTTTTGATAAGTCGAAATAGGTGATCGCGTCGACAGCGGGGGTCATCAGTTCGAATCTGATAGGGGGCCCAGAAAGCCCGGAATCTAGCGGTTCTTGGGTTTGAAAATGACTCCTTTTAGGGGTCATTTTCAACTTAACCCTCCACAAACCCGCCATAAACCCGCCATAAACCCTCCAGATTGAAGCCCGTTTTCCTCGCTTTCTGGACGGGATTCGCCCCTGCTATGAACCTATTTTTGCTCGCTGGGTAGGTGCTGACCCCGGAAAAGCTGGCAATCCTGGCTTGCCGATGAGGAAGAATTGGCCAGAATCTTCTCATTCGTTGTCATTGTGTTGCTCTAGTGCTCAATAGCGGTCGTTGATGATGAGCCTTCTGGTGTCAGCAGCGGCGAAAACTCTACTGGGTAAAGGCTAGCTTCTCTCTGGTGGGGCGAAAGTGGCCAGCAAGGCACAGCCGGGAATTACGACCGCAATGTCCCGTGTCTCGTCGGTTCGATTCGCCTATTCGAGGCATTGGATCGGGCATGTGCCGCTGACCTGAGGCTTTGCTTTGGACGAGCTACCTGAGATGCGCTGTTCCGACCGCACTCACTAGAAGCACAATAAATTGGTCCCAAGCCCTGTCCGATACTCGTGGCACCGCGGCGCTCTCATCGCACTGGCAAGCGATAAGAATGGCGAAAATCATGGTTAAGTAGCTAAATGACCGCCTTTCCGAAAGTAATGGTTCAAGTCCCCACCACCTCCGATGATCTGAGCCCCGCAATGCTGGACGCAGCGGATCAAACAGCCCTGTGGACTTTTTGGATGGCAATAGGCACATTTGGACTACTCATTGGTGCTTTGGCAGCAGCTTGGTTTGCTAGAAGAACTATGTTGGCAGCTGTCGGGCAACTTTTGGCTTTGAAAACACAAAATCTGGCACTTTCGGACCAACTAGCCCTAGTCGGAGGCCAGTTGGCCCTCCAGCAAAAACAATTTGACTCAGATTCGGCTGATCGGCGCCAACGTGAGGTGTCGCGTGTATCTTCCTGGTTCGAACCGGGGCATGAAGATCGTTCGGTTTTGGTTTTGCTCGAAAATTTCAATGAATCTCCCGTATACGATGTCACGATTGAAGTCTGGGTACATCGATGCGCGCCAGATTCTCCATTATTGGTCTATATCTTCCACCAAGGGATCGTTGGACCTAATACGAAGAAATCGTGGCAGCTCGGATCAGGGCTTCCGCCGCGCAGTATGGAAGCATACGACGCCTATAAGGCGCTATTTGTTGCGACACATGTTGTTCCGATTTGGTCGGGTAATGATCAAAGCAACGGTATTGCTATTGAAATGACAGTCCGAGACTCAACCGGGACTTCTTGGAAGAGAAGTCATGCAGGAGTTATTTCAGGAGAATAGACCTCGCGGCAAAGAACCTGGCTCAAGTACTAGGCACTTAACACGTGTCAACGCCAGATCAAAATAGGTCGAAAAACGGTACATCTTGCATTGATGCACCCATTCGGGTTTTGGCGTAGCTGTGACAACTACGGCGAATGTGCCTGAAGTTGCCAGCAATCGTGCTACCCCGAGGTGGTTTTGTTTTGGGCCAGCGGGGAACCCAAAGGCACTGCTCCCAACGACTTATAGTGGCTGACGGAAGCACTCGAAAACTCGGTACCCATTGTGGGTCAATGAGAGCCAGCGGTCTGCAGCTTGGCACGCTGACGCTGGTCACGTCGAACGATGTATTGGTTTTGATGGTGTCCAAGCTATGGAGTATCTCTAGTGGACGTGCCGGCGATTCGATGGCGCAAGACAAGCTTCTGCCTTTATCGACGAGAAATGATCGTTCCGTTCCATTGCTGAACAAAACCACGGTAGTAACACTTTCGTCTGGTCTGCCTTCGTTCGGCCCCAGACGAATCCTCTGAACTTCTTTCTTCCATCCGGCAAAGAGTTGGCTGGCATGTTGAGGGAACTCGACCTTTGCGACGGACACTTGTCAACGTTGAGTTTTCTACGTCTTTCTAATCCGTCCTTGCCCAAGAATAAGTTCGACGCTAGGGGGTAGCCGCTAATACTGTCGGCCAGACGGTCGCCAACGAAGGCTTAGCGAGGGCAGTATTTAGGGACGTATGAGGCGTGGTCGAGTACTCCTTCGTTCGAATTTTTCACCCACCTTGGACTTGCCTACCATCCATTCCGAGAACAGCCCTTATGCAAGCTCCGCCAGCCATGAAAGATACCAACGCCGATCAGGGAAAACTCAGGTAATCATCAACTGGCTTCTAGGATGGATACGTGACTGAAGAATCTATGGCGTTCTGGACGCTTACGGCAGGAATAGCAACGGCAGTAGGCACATTAGGTCTGGTCGGCGGTGCAGCATGGGCTGGCTGGGTCGCCACCAGTAGCCTGAGGCATCTGCGCAAGGACAGCGCCGCTCAAACAAGACCGTATGTCTATCCGGTTCTTGCTCCCGGCCTTTGGGGTGCGCCATGCTGGGATCTCCAGATCCGCAACACTGGTAAGACTGCAGCTCGTGACTTGACAATTTTTCTGGATGGGTGGCCTGAGAGCGACGATTTGATCACTTTAGGGCTGCGGCGCCTCTTCGAGAAGCCACAAATTGTGCCTCCCGGCGTATCAATTCGTGTCTTTTGGCGAACCGGACTCCCCAAAGGTGTGAAGACCGCCACCGGCCCGCTCTCCGAAAAAGTCAATGGGATACTTGGTGACGCCACGCTGACGTTCACCTACCGTGGCGAAGATCCCGCCGAACCCACCTACACCGACGTCTACGTACTATCTGTTGACCACATCGCGGCAATTACGCCTATGCCTACATCAGGGCCGGATCCGACCTCGAGCCTCGGCGCAGAAGCTAAGAGTATTCATAAAATGTTGCAACGTATTGTATCGGGATTGGGGGAACTAAAAAGATGACCTACCAAATGTGGTGGTCAGCAGGCACCGCAATATTTGTGGCATTCTTCACGACAGTAATCGCACAGTATCTATTTGCGCCATGGCTGGAAGTCAGGAAGCAGATTCTGATATCCCGCGCACTTGAGCGGTCAAAAGTTGCTGACACGGCGCGTCAGCTCGAACAGCATTTGAGAAGCTTGTCGCTTGTGCGCAGTGCGTTCGCAGGAACCACGGGCGAGCTAGCCCACTGGACAACTGCGATGGATAGGTATCGGACCGCGGTCCTGGAGCCGGAGACGGTACTCCCAGCCTTGGCATTCCCAGTAGGCAAGACTCTCAGCAATCTACTGACGGCCGCAGAATGGAGTGTTCGGTTGGTTCACTTCCGGAAAACTCGGGAAAAGGCGCCAGTTGCCGAAGTTTCAGCAATTCTCCAGCAGCTCGCCAAAGCGGTCGACCCGACGCGTTTTCCGCCCAAACGTTGGCATCACGCCCGCCGAGGACTGCAACTATTTCGGAAGCTGATGAAAACCATCGAGGACTACAATTTTGAAGACTAAGACGAGCACTCGTGGTGCGAAGAAGCACGACGGCGAACCGTGCAGCGCCGCTCCGTTGCGGGGTGGGAAGCGTTGTAAGTGTCATGGTTGGGCGAGCTCCTAGCTGTGGGTGGCGGGGTAGCTTGGATCATGACTATAGAGAAGAGATCGCCCACCCTTGCCATTCGCGCCTACACTCCTGCCCAAGTGGCTGATATGTTGCAGGAACCGGTCCGAACGATTGTCGTTCATTGCCGCACCCACGCGCTGAAGGGCGCGTACAAGGCTGGCGGCCGGACGTCACCGTGGCGTATCCCTCCCGCTGCTATTGACCATTACCAGCGCACACGGCCACGGTAGTAGAAATGGCCGCGCAGCATCGTACCGCCCACCGTTTACCCACCGGAAACAGTCGGCAATGCCTGGACATGACCGGGAGCGCCCAGCCATCGTTTTCGGATTTTGTCCCGGAATCTAGGCGCGGATAGGCAACGCTCAACAATGACCGGAAACGCGGATTGCTAATCCTAAGTTCTATTGCCAATCCTAAGTTCTAAGGTCAACAGACTCGCGAGCTCGTCGTCAATAAGGTATCAGCACTCACTACGGGATCGGGGCTGACTGGCTCCACCGAGGTCTCCCAACAGGCCGATACGGCAGTTTCGACCGACTCGCCATAAACGCGCCAGAATCAGCGACAATTGTCGGCTATTTAGTACTCTTCATTGTTGCAGATGAACCTCTAGAACAAAAGGTAATGCGAGGTCTTGACAGGTCGAAATTGCCCTCTCAGCCTAAAGCGGGGGTCGTCGGTTCGAATCCGACAGGGGGCCCAGAAAGCCCGGATTTACAGGGAATTTGGATGCGAGAATGACCCCTATTCGGGGCCATTTTTGCTTAACCTACCGGTAACCTACCGGATTGAGTCACCTCTTTCATCATCTTTCGTCCTCTTGGGTCGGTTCCTGAGGGTCCTCCGGTGGCTCCGAAACTTCTTCGGATGATGGCATTTCAGTGCCACCAGGCTGGTCCTCTTGGCCTGTTTCATGCACGGGCTGAGTCTCGTCTTCGGGCTTGAACGCGTCAGTGACGGACGTCGAGTCCAAGGCCTCATGGATTTCTTCAATGTAATGTTTCTGGGTCATCGAAATCTTGGAATGGCCGGCTTGATACGCTGCCGCCTCGGGGCCCAGGGTTCGCGCGATGCGAGTTGACGTGGCCTTCCTGAAGGTCTTGAAGGTCACCCATTCGTAGCCGGCCCGGTCTGCAACCTTGCGCCAAAGCTTCCCCACATTGTTGGGATCGACAGTTGTTCCCGTCGATGAAGGGAAGATGAGATCGAGAGGATTGGATACTCCCGATTGCTTCTGACGATTGCGGCGTAAGAGGAGCTGCTCCACTAGGAACGCAGGTATGGCAAGATGGCGGACGCCATGCTGAGACTTTGGATGGCCCTGGATCCTGGCGCTGCCTGTCCGCTTTCTAATAACTGTGGCATTGATGAAAACTGTGGGCGGAGTGGCCGTGAGGTCAAGATCGTCCCAGCGCACCGCGAAAAGCTCGCCTGGGCGAACGCCCGTGGCAATGAAGAAGTCCATCATTTCGTGAAGTTCCTGCGTTCGGGGCCGGCCGAGGGTTGGCTCCCGTTCCCAACTCAATGACTTTGGCCCTGAGGTCCCGATACTGCTCTACATCGAGGGCTTTGAGCTTAGATTTCTTGCCGTGTGGAATGGTGATTCCCCTAACCGGGTTGCTCGTGACGGCGTCATGACGAAGGGCTACTTTGAACATCCACGACAGGACGGCGCCGCAACTTCTAGCTGTGGACGGTCCCACGTCCTCAACGAGTCCGCGAATGAAGCGGTCGATCACGCCTGAGGTCGCTTCGCCAATGCGGACTTCCCCGAGCGCCGGCAAAATGTATTTGTTGACGCAGTAGTCGTACTTGTCCTTTGTTCGCGAGGCCTTGTCGGAAGCTTCAAGGCCGGCTAGGAACACCTTCGCGAGTTGCTCGATTTTGTCCCGGGAGTTTACGAGTCCATCCCTCGGTGTCTTGCGGTCAACCAACTTCTGCTGCAAGTTCCTTCGCGCCGAGGCAGAGGAGGCGCCCCGCGCTTCTACATGACGGATTTTCCATCCAAGTCGCGGAATCTGGTGCGGGCCTGCCAGGAGCCCGCACCGAGCCGATGAACGTGGATGGACCCCCAAGCGCCCATGGGGAGGAGATCTCTGGCCATCTGACTTATCTCCAGACTGCCGTTATTCGGGATCAGACCGGAGCGACAGCCACGCCTCGAAGTCCGCTTGGCTGACCCGGAGATGCTTGCCGATCCTGTAGGCGCGTGGCCCGACGCCCCGCGACCGCCACTGGTAGAAAGTCTGTAACGGAATCTGCAGCTCCTGGCAGATCTCGGTTGGGGACAGCCAATGGGTCGTGTCGGAATCGATGCGGCTGCTGTTCTGGGTGTACATGCTCATGTCGGTACCTTCCTCGGGTCCTGCCAACGTCTAAGCGCCAGCAAGCTGGATTCGATACCTAACCTTGGTTGAAGTCGCATTTTACTACATCCGTGCCCATCCCCAGCGACCAGGCATTGCGCGACATCCGTTCAGCGCACGAAGCCCACGACACTCGCCGTCGCATCAACGCGCGCTTCGACCGGCCACTCACGCGCGAGCAACGCGCCGATGAAGAAGAGGTGGCCGAGCGTGAGGACGAGATCGTTGCTGGTCATGGCGACGTGCGCCCCGCCCTTCCAGTTCAGCGTCTTGCGGGCCTTGAGCCCAGGTGAATCAACTGCGGAAGTGGACGCAGCCGAAGCCCACTATAAGCGGTCCCTCCTCACCCGGCATTTTGGGCTAAATCGGAACTAGCCGCGTCTCCTCGCTTGAAACCGATTGGGAGTAAGGTGGTAAGCACAGTATTGGTGGTTGATTGGCCCTGAGCGAGGTCATGTCGCCGACGGGCGGGAGTTCCCACCAGGTAATACAGAACTCATACTTTTGATGGCGCAACGGCCATATTTTAGTATCTTGCGTTGTTGTAATCGCATCATGCAGGAACAGGCCAAAGCGTCCTATTGGCAACCTCGAATGGACCTCCACTTCGCAGGCAGGGGACATAAGCGTTGATAACTGACGATCGTTTTTTAGTGCTCAACATGCTCCGACTTGCGGTTATAGATTTCGTTGGTGTTTGCGCACGGTTGGAATTCCGAGCCTGCAACGCCGGCTGTTTCAGTTCGAATGAAGTACCTGATCGCGGTGCCGGCGTATTTTGAGTGAGTCTGATCGGGTGGATAGCCTGGCCTTGGCGCCACGGGGATGAAAGCTCCGATCTACGTCTCGGGTCGTCTGGATGAGGCGCGACTTCCCTCTGGTGGTGCGGATATTTCTGGCAAGGCATAGCCGGGAATTACAACCTCGGTACTCTGGATCGCGTCGGTTTGATTTGTCCTGGATGAGGCAGAACGATGTTCTGGTTTGACGCTTAGTGGACTGTGGTGCTGGCTTCTAGGGAAGTTCCCCATGGGAACCTCCGCGGTTCCGGTCAGCTTGTTCTGCCGCGGTTCGGCGATGGGCTCGACAACGCCGCCGCTATGAACGTGGTGCACGTCCCCGCGATCATTGCACCGCTCAGAGTGACCCTGTGAGCCGTGGGGCCCAATCTGCGTTTTGAACGCGGAAACCCTCCAACCCGTCCGCCGGAAGACGGAATATGGAATATGCGAGTGTGCACACCGCGGCGCGACACATCGATGCGTCCGCCAACTCACAGACCCGCGTATGACTAAGATAGACCATAAGTTTGGACCTCTGAGAGGAAGCGAGATGTACTCTTTGGGGTTAGGCGTCACACTTAGATTACCGACTGGGTAAACCACGGTTCTCCACGGGGCTTGTGCCCGCCGAAGATCGCTGCCTCGAGTGCTATTCGAAACCTAGCCCGTCGCCCGTGGCAACGGTGAATCGCCCCACCACGGAAGGAAGTTCCGGCAGAATGAGATATGGTTTCATCCGCATAACAGGAGATACAATTTGAGCGACCTTGGGCCATTCATTTGGCAGATTGCGGATCTACTGCGTGGTCCGTATCGGCCCAATCAATATGGCGCGGTCATCCTACCGATGACTATTCTGCGCCGCCTTGATGCCATCCTCGAGCCGACCCGCGACCAGGTCCGTGCCATCATCAAGGAAAACGTGGGCAATGAGAGGCTCATCAAGGCAAAGGTTCGCAATGCAACCGGCCTCACCTTCTACAACACCTCGGATTACCAATTCGCCAAGCCCGTCGAGGGCAGCAAGATGCAAAGCCTTCTGGATGACGCCGACAACCTGCGCGAAAATCTCATACTGTACCTCGATAGCTTTGGCGAGGTAGATGTGTTCCAGCACTTCGACTTCGCTAAGGAGGTCGAGAAACTGGACAATTCCGACCGCCTTCGCTTGATCGTAGATAAGTTTGCTCAGGTAGCTCTGCATCCAAACAAGGTCTCGAACGCCGCGATGGGCGACGCATACGAGTACATCATCCGGAAATTTGCCGAGGCCTCGAACGAGACGTCTGGTGACCACTACACTCCGCGGGACGCCATTCGTCTGATGGTGGACTTGCTTTTCGCCGAGAAGAACGACATCCTCACTGTCCCCGGAAAGATCTGCGACGTCTACGACCCGACCGCCGGCACCGGAGGTATGCTCTCAGTCGCTGAGGAGCACCTGCTCGCTCAGAACCCGGACGCCAATATCCACCTCTTCGGACAGGAGTACAACGAGCAGTCTTACGCCATTTGCAAGTCAGACCTTCTTGCCAAGGGTCAGGATGCCACCAACATCCGATTCGGCGACACGCTGATCGAGGACAAATTTGCAGACCGGGGCTTCGACTTCTGCCTCTCCAACCCTCCATACGGCGTCGACTGGAAGGCCGAGGAACGCGAGGTCAAAGCCGAGCGGGCATCGATGGGTGCCGGCGGCCGGTTCGCTGCCGGACTTCCGAGTATCGGCGATGGGCAGATGCTCTTCCTCATGCATATGGCTCACAAGATGCGACCAAAGGCCGACGGCGGTGGACGCGCCGCCATCGTACTGAACGGGTCGCCTTTGTTCAATGGCGGAGCGGAGTCGGGGCCCTCCGAGATTCGGCGCTGGTTGCTGGAGAACGACTTTGTCGAAGCCATCGTGGCGCTACCTACAAATATGTTCTTCAACACGGGCATCGCCACCTACATTTGGTTGCTCGATAATAGCAAGCAGCCGGAACGTGTTGGCAAGGTACAACTTATCGACGGTACTTCGTATTGGACGAAGATGGGCCGCAATCTTGGATCCAAGAGCCGCAACATCGACGACGGAAAACGAAAGGAAATCGTCAAGCTTTATGATGCGTTCGATTCCGCCGACTCCGCTGTCTCGAAGGTGTTCAACAACGAGGACTTCGGTTACTGGACCATCACGGTCGAACGACCGTTGTTCGACGAAGCCGGAAAGGCATGCACAGACCGCAAAGGCAATCCGAAGCCGGACCCGAAGAAACGCGATACAGAGAACGTGCCCTTCACTTTCGGTAAAAAGGCCACCGGTCAGGGCGAACGCGATGATGTCCTTAAGGAGTTCTTCGATATCAAAATCGCTCCCTACTTGCCCGATGCTTGGGTCAACTTCGAAAGAACAAAGGTCGGGTATGAGATTCCGTTTGGCCGACACTTCTTCGCGAGGGTCGAGCCCCGAACGCTTGACGAGATCGACGGCGATCTTGAGGCGCAAATCTCACTCATGCGAGAACTCTTGCGTGAGGTTGAGGAGTGAAACTCACATCATGGGGCCGTGGCCGAATGAAATGGGACACCAAGATGGTCGCGGGTGGGACTCCCCCAACATCAGACGATTCGTTCTGGCTTGATGGCGACGATCCCCAAGGGGTCCCTTTCGTTGCTATTTCCGATATGAGCCGTCGGACATCCGTCAGGGAGGCTGCAAAGTCTCTCTCCTCTGCGGGCATGAGATCGCGAAACATGCCGGTCGGCAGTCCCGGAACACTGTTGCTTGCAATGTACGCAAGTGTTGGTGAGCTCGCCTTCCTTGATATCGAGGCGACATGGAATCAGGCGATACTGGGGATTACTCCCTGTGACTCTGTCGACCCCCGTTTCCTCGGCTACGTACTGGCAGACATGAAGCAGGATCTCCTGCGTGATGTTCGAAGCAACACCCAAGATAATCTCAATGCAGGCCAGATTGGTGACCTGTGGTTTCAGAAACCTTCGATTCAAATCCAGCGGCAGATCGCAGATTTTCTTGATCTCGAGATCGCATCTATCGACAACCTCATGGTTCAGCAGAAACGACTCGTCGATCTCCTCCGGGAACGGCGTTCAACAGTCATTGATCGCGCGGTCTGGAATGGCCTCGACTCGGACTCGGAACTGACCCCGACTGGGATCGGTCCGGCACCGATTGCTCCCAGTCACTGGCTCCGCCTCCGAAACAAGAACATCTTCAGTGAGGCGGCGAACCTCTCTGAAGACGGTAGCGAGGAACTCCTGACCGTCTCGCACCTGACAGGTATCACGCCGCGTTCCGAGAAGAACGTGAACATGTTCGAGGCCGAAAGTAACGTCGGATACCGAGTCGTACAGCCACGAGACCTTGTCATCAACACTATGTGGGCTTGGATGGGGGCTCTTGGAGTGTCTAGCATCAATGGCGTGGTAAGCCCGGCGTACGGTGTCTATCGCCCGCATTCGGACCTCGATTTCGATCCGAAGTACTTCGGGTACCTCTACCGTTCACGGCCCTACATCGTGGAGATGACCCGTCACTCCCGAGGTATTTGGAGTTCACGCTTCCGCCTCTACCCAGAAGTCTTCCTGCGGCTCAATATTGTTGTTCCTCCTGTAAATGAACAGCAGCAAATCGCAGCCCACCTGGACGAGCAAACTGCCAAAATTGACAGGCTAATCGCTGAAGCAAAAAAAATCGTAGAACTAGCAAATGAGCGCCGCGCGGCGCTCATCACCGCCGCAGTAACCGACAAAATTGACATTAGTGGGGCCGCCTGATGACTGCACGGGTCTTGCGCGCTGGCATCGCCGGCGAGCCGGATCAGTGGGCTGTCAACTATGGCTTCGCCGGTGGTGGATTTCACGAGATTGGGTCGTTGGAGCCCTTCGAGACTAGTGCGGTGATGCAGTCGGCTATGGAGGACGCTTTCAAAGGCGAGCACCCGGGTAAGATCACCAACTACACCGGACAGCTCAACGCTCTGCGCCATAGCGTGAAGGTAGGAGACGTCATCTTGAATCCTCTCAAGACGTCCAGGAAGGTTACCATCGGAGTCGTCCCGAAGGAGTACACATACGAAGACAACGAGCCAGACGCGACCAAGCGCCACCAGATCGGCGTCGACTGGCAACAGACCAATGTTCCGCGCGCCGCCTTCAAGGACGAGATTCTCAATACTCTCAATGGAGCTATGAGCATCTTCCGGGCAGAGCGCGACGAGGCCGAGAATCGTCTCCGAGCTGTTTTCGACAGAGGTGTCGATCCAGGTCTCTACGGCAGGAGGGCAATGAGTACCTCGGCTGCCGCCGCTCAACCCTCTACTGACGACTTCGATGACGTCACAGAGCCGATAGCCACACCGACTATCCAGTCGATCCGTGACCGTGTGCAGACCTATGTTATCGAGAATTCCAGCGGACATAAGCTCACCCACTTGCTCGCGGAAATTCTCCGCACCAAGGGCTTCACCTGCGAGATTTCGCCGGAAGGCCCTGACGGCGGCGTCGACATTCTTGTGGGCAGTGGACCGCTTGGGCTTGGCAAGCCGAAGCTGGTAGTGGAGGTAAAGTCCGCGCAAACTCAGATCAGTTCCCTCGTCGTTCGCGGGCTTCAGAGCGCAATCACTACCAAGGGTGCGAGTCAAGGATTGCTGGTCGCAAGGGGTGGCCTGAACAAGCAGGCTCAGAACGAGATCCGCAATGACAGACTCAAGATTAGGGCATGGGAAGCCGAGCAGGTGCTCGACCAGCTCTTCGAGGCCTACGAATTCATGCCCGGGGCTACTAGGCGTCTGATCCCTCTGAAGCGGGCCTGGGTCCTAGATGAGGAAGACAACGATGGCTGACTACAACGAGCATCAGTTCGAGAAAGAGATCTGTGAGCATCTTGCAGCCAACGGCTGGCTCTACTCTGTCGACGACTCCGGCTATGATCGCGACCGCGCGCTCTTCCCCGAAGACGCGATCGGCTGGCTCCAAGACACGCAACCCGACAAGGTGGACAAGGTCGTCACCGAGTCCGGCAATACCCAGAAACAGACTGACATGCTGCTCGATGCCATCGTCAAGGCACTGGATCTTCCGCTTGGGAGCGGCGGTGGCACATTGAATGTGCTGCGGAGCGGGGCACGGGTCATTGGTGCGGGAAACTTGGTGCTGTTCCAACTCATGCCAGAGACGACTGCGAATCCCAAGCTCGTCGCTTGGTATTCGAAGATGCGACTGCGCGTCATGCGGCAAGTTCATTTCTCGCCGGACCGAAGAGATAATCGCTCCCTTGATCTGGTGCTGTTCGTCAACGGCATCCCAATTGCCACGTTGGAACTCAAGACGGACTTCACGCAGTCAATCGACAATGCGATCGAGCAGTACAAGACACGCTTGTCCAAGGACGCCAACGGCCGCGTGCAGCCGCTACTCGGCTTTGGTACACGTGCGCTCGTTCACTTTGCCGTATCGAACTCCGAAGTCTGGATGACTACGAAACTCGCCGGGCCGAAGACACGGTTCTTGCCCTTTAATATGGGTTACGACGGTGGAAAAGGCAACCCGCCCGCAACGTACGTCGAGGGGAAGGCTGTAACCTCCGCGTCGTCGTACCTGTGGGAAATGGTGCTAGAGCGCGACTCTTGGCTGAATGTAGTCGGGAAGATGATGGTGCTCACCACCAACCAGACGCGCGATCCCATCACGGGACAGGTCATCAGGTCGAAGGACTTGATCTTCCCGCGCTTCCACCAGTGGGATGTAGTTCGCAAGCTCACCGATGCTGTCGTAAATGACGGAGTTGGTCACAAGTACCTCATTGAGCACTCAGCCGGGTCCGGCAAGACCAACAGCATCGCATGGGCGGCGCACCGCTTCGCTCGCCTCCATTCTGAGGACAAGAAGGTTTTCGACTCGGTCATCGTGGTCGTAGACCGTGCTGTCCTGGACGCTCAGTTGCAGGCAGCAATCCGCAATATCGACCCCCGTTCTGACATCGTCGTGACCGTCAACGAGGAGGATATGCGCCAGGCTGGTGCGACCTCAAAATCAGAACTACTCGCCCAGGCCCTGACCAGCGGTAAATTGATCATCGTCGTTACGATCCAGACTTTCCCCTTCGCAATGCAGGCGATCCGCACCAACAAGGGACTCAAAGGCAAGACCTTCGCAGTCCTCGCCGATGAGGCACACTCCTCCCAATCCGGACAGATCGCTACAAAACTGCGCGCCGTCCTTACTTCCGAGGAGATCAGAGAGGTCGAAGAGGGGGGTGAAATTGACATCGAGTCCGTCCTTGCTGCAGAAACCGCCGAGCGGGCGGACAGCAAGAACTTGTCCTATTTCGCCTTCACCGCCACACCTAAGCCCAAGACGCTGGAACTGTTCGGAACCCCCGTGATTGACGGGCCACCCAAAGCGTTCCACCGCTACACGATGAAGCAAGCAATCGAGGAGGGCTACATCCTCGATGTGTTACGCGGCTACCAGACCTACGACTCGGCCTTCAAGATCGCGAGAAACATCAACGGTAAGGATGAAGAAGTCAACCAGTCCGTAGCGACCAAGGAACTCATGCGGTGGGTCAAACTGCATCCCACTAACATCACCCGCAAGGTCGAGATCATCGTCGAGCACTTCAGAGAGAACGTGGCCTGTCTCTTAGACGGTCATTCCAAAGCAATGGTGGTGACGGACTCGCGCAAGGCTGCCGTCAAATACAAGAAAGCCATGGACGAGTACATCACGAAGATGGGCTACGACGATCCAACCAAGAATGTTGCCCACCTCGCCATTGGCACCCTCGTGGCTTTCTCCGGCTCCGTCCAGATGGATGACGACGACGCATGGCAGCCCAGTTGGGGGACAAATGTCGTTCCTTTCACGGAGGCTTCGATGAACCCCGGTACCTACAACCTATCCGAGGCGTTTAAGAAGGACGATTACCGTGTCATGCTGGTTGCCAACAAATTCCAGACAGGATTCGATCAACCACTGCTGTGCGCGATGTATGTCGATAAAGTGCTTTCCGGCGTGACCGCCGTGCAGACACTGTCCCGCCTAAACCGCACTTACACCGCTCCATCGGGCGAGCGAAAGAACAAGACGTTTGTACTCGATTTCGTGAACGGCACCGACATCATCAAAGCAGCGTTTGAGCCCTACTACAAGGGTGCCTATCTCGAGTCAGAAACCGACCCGTACCTAGTCGTCAACCTCGCAACGAAGCTGGCGCAGGCGGGAATCTACACCGAGAAGGATGTAGAGCGGACGACCCAAGTATGGGTGAAACGCGGCGGCAACAATGCGCTCATGGCGGCACTCTCGCAATCGAAACACAACTTCCAGACGCGCTACGAGTCGGCCATCACTCTGGGTGACAAGTCCGCCCGTGACGAACTTGACATGTTCCGCAAGGATGTCGGGACCTACGTACGCATCTACGACTTCATGAGCCAGGTAATCAACTACGGTGACCCGTACATGGAGATGCTCTCGATCTTTTTGCGGCTCTTGGAACGCCTGATCTCCGAGCACGCATGGTCTGCAGAGATCGACCTGTCCGACATCAACCTTGTGAGGATTCGACATGATGGCAACCAGCCGATTGACATCGGGCTCAAGGGTGACGGCGGGCTCAAAGGTGCAGCCCGTGCCGGATCTGCCCCAGTCAAGGACCCTAAGCTAGTAGCTATGAGTACCGTGTTGGAACGCCTTAACGAGCTGTTCGGAGCCGATTCGTTCACGACGGCTGAACGTCAGTCGTTCGTCGAGACACTTGTCGCCAAGCTCCTCGAGAATCAGGTGCTCGCACAACAAGCCCGCGTAAATTCGAAGAAGGCATTTGCGGGCAGCCCAGAGTTCGGAGACGCGGTCACTAGCGCAGTGGCCGACAACCAGTTGGCACACAACAAGATGGCCGATTACTTCTTCATGGACAGCCCTGTCCTGAACGAGATCTTCAACTCACTAGCAGCGCTATTCTATGAGCGCGCGACAGCGGAGGTTGCATGAACGTGTTACCTGCCGGCAAGTCCGTCATTGTACAGTCCATCGGGACTGCTTCGGCCTGGGAATTCTTCCAAAACCATGGTGCGGTTCTCCACCGTAAGACAGATCTGAGCGGCATCACTCATGCCGTCTTCGTTCACCAGGCTGAATTGGTCGAGACCATCCCGTTGGTCCTCGACGCCATGATCGTGCAACTTGATCAGGCGAGTATCGCCAAACGCGCCCTTAGTGACCTGCCTGACGAACGCCTTATCGGGGTCGCACTTATGCAGGCAGTAGCGGAGGGGTTCGCGTACTCAGAGGCGGCCCTATTTATCCTGAGTGGTCCGAGGGATGTTCGGAGTGTCACCGTCACGTTCAAACCGGGGCAAGCAAAAGAAGTCCTCGGAAAGTCAAACCATCCCAATGCTGTCATCAACACACTGGTAGTGAGGGGTTGATGTCTAGCATGAATCCAGACGCGATTGGGCAACGTGAAGTCAAGGTCGACACTTGGTACGACAAGAACTTGGCCGCCCTCACAGAGCTGCTCCACACTATTGAGGAGCAGTTGATCAGCAGGACTCGCACACACATCGCTGAGGCAAAAGCGGTGGTCAGCGGGCGTGTAAAGATGAAGGGGAGCTTGATTGCCAAGGCGACTGAGTCGCACGAGTCAAAGACCTACGAGTTCAAGTACGACGACTTCACCACGGAAATCAAAGACATCGTTGCCATCCGTGTTCTCGTACCCATGACGCAGGAGCTTTTCAAAGTTCAGGCGCTCATCGAAGGCAATTGGAAATTCGCTCGTCCGTTTACCCCTCACGAAGGCAACGGTACCCGTACACGGCCAGGATACCGAAGCATGCATGGCATTCTCGACGTGTCTGAGCTGGGTGGACCAGTCAAGCTTGTTGAGATTCAGCTCCGGACCATACTCCAACATGCATGGGCCGAGCTGAGTCACGATCTTCTGTACAAGCCAAGCGGCTCCCAACGAGATGACCTTGAACGCCGACTACACGCAGTGGCGGGAATGCTTGAGCTTGCTGACCGTGAATTCTTGGAAATCCGCTCTGCTCAGCTCGGGCTCGAAGGCATCGGTGGGCCACTCAATCTCGATGGAGTCAGAAAACTCGCCACTCGTCTTTTTACCCCCGAGGGCGCCGAAGACCACACCGATGAGAGTTGGTACGCCATCCTCACCGATCGGATACAGTCGCTCGGCCACGATAGAATGAGCCAGGTGCGAGACCAGCTTGGGGACGCACTCGTTAGAGAAGCCCAAGCGCTCCATCCGCGGCTCAATGTAGACTTCGCATGGACCAATCCTGCCTTCCTGTTGGACGTTTGGATTCGTCATGCGTCCGGGAATGGTGTCACTGCAAAGTACGATTTCGCAAATTTTACTGCGCTACCTAATGATCGGGGAATCGCCGATGACTGACCTGCTACTATCCCTACTGGTGATCGCCGTCGCGCTTGGAATCGCGGGCATTGTTCACCTGATACGCAGTGACCGACTCCCACGCGGCGCAGTGTTGCCCACGACCATTGCCTGTGGTGGAGGGCTGCTCGCCATGATTCTCACAGACTGGCCGCTGGAAGGCCTAGCTAAGTTTTGGGCGGACCACTCGGTCCTCGCCGGCGTACTCTCCTCACTTCTCTTGATTGGTCTCATCTTCCTCGTATATGAGAGAGGCGAGCAAAAACGACAAGACGAACTCGCTGACGGCCTCTCCGGCGCGGGTGCTGGTGGAATAGTCGACCACATTGTCGACATCGAGGTCGCCCTCGGACTGCTGTCGGCCGACAAACAGCCCAGCGATCTTGAACCAACTCACTGGGCGAAATGGGATGAACCAGGGAAGCCTCTCCGGTGGCTCCGCATAGGCCGTCACGAGACTCTCAACTCAATTTCAACGCCTGGGCGTGACCCCCGAACGTACATCGTTACACCAGAAGCACGCCTCGCACCCTGGGGACAGGAATTGATTGACCAGGCGATTCGACGGCTCCTCGCCGCTATGCGTGACTGGGCTTCACTCGTAGGGGCATCCGAGGACGGTACGTCGGTGCTTCTACTCTTGTCTCGGGTTCGAATTGATCTGATGGAACTTCACGACATGTATGCGCCCGACTTGACACAATCGTCACCACGGCACCAGCGACGCAAAGCCACTGCTCAGTTGGTTCACCTCCGGATGCGCCTTCGGATTCTCGCGTCCTACTTCGAAAGTTGGAGCGGGGCAACTAAGCCGCGCAAGGAAGTGTTGGAAGTGGCAGATCCACTGCCTCCAGTCAGCCCCATTTGGGAAGGTGCAGGCAGTAATCTCTCCAAGAGGCTTGCGGTTACCGCCGGAGACTTGGGGTTCGACAGACCCCTCACAACTGTTGAACAGGTCAGCGTGTTCGCTCGTATTGCCCACGCCGGGCAGGTAGACAAACTCGAACGAGATTACTACTCCCACCACCTGCTGCCAGTGGCCGCGAAGTTGAAGGAGCATGGTCCTGAAGCAGAGATGGCTGGACTCATCCATGACATCCTCGAAGACACTTCGGTGACCGCTGAGCAGCTCCGGTCGCTCGGTGTCTCCAAGAAGGTCGTACGTGCAGTGGAGTCGGTCACCAGAGGTGAGGGCGAGGAATATATGGATCTCATCAGGCGGTCTGCAGCCGACCCCCTGGGGAGGTTGGTTAAGCTCGCCGACAACGAGCTGAATCTGGAGTCCAACGCCGCACTGGCGACCGTAAACACCGCGCAGGCTGCCAGGCTCAAGGTCAAGTACGAGTCTGCGCGCGAGGTGCTCGTCCGCGCCAGACGCTGACCTCTCTTCTCCTTCAGTGTGACCTGCAGAACCGACCACCGTCGGGAGAAAATCGAAGATCAACGCTATGGTGGTCTCGTCGATATACAATTTCGGCAGAAACTTGACTCGACATGGTTTTCGGTTTAATCCTCGGCAATAGCTGTCGGGGGCGCGTGGAAACACAGGACATCGGTGAGGTGGTCGTCGTCGAACATGGCCGAGAGCGTTGGTCTGGCCAGCGGCCTAGCTGGGACGGGGAGCCTGGACTTCAACACTTGGACGGTGCTGGACATCAACTCTGCGCCTGCGAGGGAGTAGGCGATGTTCTCGTGCTCGTAGCTGTCGAAGAAATTCTCTGCCTCTTGGAACGTTGTGGGGAAACCGGCAATGTTCATGCGGGCGCCGAGCTCTCGGTAAAAGCGAGTTGCCGCGGTTTCCTCTGCTGGTGTTGGTGCCCGCCAGGCATGTGTGCGGGCCCAGCGGATGGGGACGACGAGGAGCGTGAGGAGGACGTAGAGGAAGTCGTCTTGGCTGCCAGGGACGTGGCGGTGGACGTGGTTGAGGAGGCGGATCATGTGGCGGCCGCGGTCGCTGTTCAGTCCGCTGGTGATGAGCTCGTAGGTGACGATGGCGGTGTCGTAGGAGCGTTTCATGGGGCGTTCGATGATTTCGCCATTGCGCTGCAGGGTTGCGGCGATGCTGGGGACAGCGAAGTTACGGTAGTAGGCGAGGAAGAAGCCGAGCTCGATGTCCGCGGCGAGGTAGTAGAGGACCATCTGGCGATAGGTGGCTTCCCAATCTTCCGGTTTGGCGTCTGACTGGTGACGGGTGGAGCCGGCGAGGCTACTGTTCATGCGCATTTGAGAACTCCCGTCGTCGCCACCATTCGCCCGGTGCCCGTGAAAATGTGGCCCACTCCATCGTAGAACGGTGCAACGTTGGCGGCCAAGAGGTTTTCGGAAGTAGTGACTACAGGCAAGAAGCCTAATAATGTCACGCTCGTCTACCCTCAACGCAATGGACTTAGCAGGAAGTTGGTTGGACACGGATTTGAGGGGCACTTTTCCCGACAATTTCCGATGGGTGTCTCGGCCCCCCCCTGGGCGTTGTTATGACTCAGTCTCGGAGCGCGGACGTTCACCCCATGCGTGGATGACTGATAGTCATGGAAACTTTTTGGGGCCTTTCTGGCGTTGCATGGACTGCCATCTACAGCATCCTCACACTTGGACTGTTAGCTGTTGCTGTTGTCGCGTCATTGTACGCAAAAGCGCAATGGAACGTTGCCCGTCAACAACGTGAGGATGCACGAACGGCTCAGATTGAGGCAAGCCGACCGTATGTCATTGTGACTATAGAGGCGTCCGAGGCGAGTCAGGTTCTCTTCGACTTGGTGGTCAAGAATATCGGGGTCCGACCAGCCTTGAATGTAACCATTTCTCTGGATCCGGCGCCCCAGAGGGCAAATGAAAGCAGCGGACATGAGATCGCGAAAATCAAGATGCTCAATGAACCCGTTTCGATGATTGCTCCTGGCCAAGAGATGCGAACGTTCTATGACAGTAGGATCGAACGGAATGGAGTGGATGGGCTTCCATCCGAACATAAAGTTTCCCTGAGCTACTTTGACAGTTCACAGAGAAAGTACACAGATGTCAGTACGCTTGACATCGAGGCTCTGCAGGGCATCATGTATGCGTCAACCAAGACGCTGCATGACATTGGCAAGTCACTAGATGAGATTCAAAAAACTCTCAAAAGTGCGTCGTTGCTACAGCGACGTGGTGCAGTAAAAGTGGAGGCATCCATCGAAACGCGTGAAATGCGGCTTCAGCGAGAAGAAGAAGAGCAGCGAGAACAAGACGAACGCCACCATAGGATCATGGAACAATTCGGGTTTGGCGACCAGAAACCATCACCGACCGAGGTAGATGCGTCCGCTGCCCTGCATGAAGATGCCACGGACCAAGCCGCGAGCGACAATGCGCAGGCTGAGCCTGATGACTGTGCTGAAAACTTCGGTGGGGATCTTCCGCATAGAGTCTAGTGCTCGCCTTCATCTCATGAGAAAGGGGACTTGGAGCCAAAAGAAAACCAGCCCTGGCGTACATCGAGGACGGGCATGGGTTCGAAACGCATAGAGGCCCATTGTTGGTCGGTTGTCGTCAACGGCCCGTGTTGGTAATCCCTGGTCGGCGACCCTCAGCAGCATGACGGTGAACATCTCAACCGCGGTCACCTCTAGCTTGCATTTTTGACACGGAATGCAGGGAAGTATTCCGTCGCTGTAGGCCATCACTTGATCGTGTTTGCTTCTGTGGATTCGTGGCGCTGACCGCGTGTTGGGCCGTTGGCCGGATGGCCATGGCCGGTCCATGATGGTTGCCATGTACGTGGACAAGAAACTCTCCGGAATCGCCGCGGTGCAGTCGGTGTCCCGGTTGAACCGGGTCATCCCGGGCAAGGACCAGACCTTCGTGCTGGATTTTGTCAACGAACCGGAGATGATTTTGGTGGCGTTCCAGAACTACTACGAGGACTCCGAGATTCAGGATGCCCCAACCCGGCTCACGTTCATGCTCCACGGAGGGCCGATAGCTGAACAGCTGAAATGTCGGTGCCCACCTATAGTGTGAAGTGCTATAGACGACCAAGCGTTAGTAGGGAAATGCTGCACGGAAGAAAGTTGGTGACACCCGGTGTGAAAGAACAACAGCGAGCAGAGCTCCACAAAACCATCTGGCAGATCGCCAGCGACCTCCGGGGCTCTTACATTGCGACCCAGCGAGAGAAAGAACTCGCCAAGATCATCTCGGCTGAAAACCTCAAGTCCAAAGAGACCGGACGATTCCTAGACGGTGCATTCTGCACCACGGGCACCGCGACCACTAAGGTATTGCCGGCTGTGTCACGATTCTCGAAGGACAAAAATCACAGTGCGTAGAAACAGTATGTGATCGAGAAGCTCGGGGTTTTCTTCGAGCTGTTCTTTGGGCTAGGTTCACATGGAGACAACCGATGAACCCGTATCTATTTCGCTCATGCCAAAGTGCGGTCGCACCCTGTCGGGAAGGCTTAAGAATCCTCGTGGTTGAAATGCATCTGACAGGAGTACCTAATGAGAATTAGTTCGATCTATATCGATGGCTACCGCCGCTTCAAAGCTCAAAGCATCAAGTTTGAGGACGGCACAACCATCCTGGCAGGTGCTAATAACTCAGGAAAGACATCGCTCATTGATCTCTTGCGAGTAGTGCTGGGTGGTGAAGGAAACCTGCGCGCCGAAGATTTCAGTGCGGCGGACCGATTCGATTGGTTCGCTGCTCTCGTCGGTGCAGCGATTGAGGGCGAGGAGGAGTATCGAGTCTTCGTCGAACACGACGAATTTTTCCCGAAGGTGCCATCAGTGGATGTTCGCATCGAGGTGACCTACGATCCTGCTACTGACGACATTCGTCAGTTTGCCGATTACCTGATGGATCTGGACTCAGAGAAAAGTTCATTCTACTTCCAGTACCGTTTCTCGGCCAAACGAGATGGGCTGGTTGCTGCTTGTCACGACCTCTATGCAGACATTAGGAAGGTCGTAGATAGATGCGGCTGGACTTCTCCGAGTGATGCAGTGCCAGGATCCTCAGACTTCCTCGTCCTGCAGGCGAAGATCGATGCTGCGCTTGTAGAGTATTCGAAGCCAGAAGTATTCTTCGCCGACGAGAGCTACACAAACCGCCTACTGATGGGTAGCTACAAAGATCTCAAGCGGCTCTTCAACTTCCGTGCAGTAAAGGCCTCTCGGGCACTCGACGACACAAACGAAGATAAATCGGGTGGCTTGAATCAACGCCTTATCAAGGTTGCTAAGGAAGATGAAAATTGGCTGGAGCTCTTGTCAAAGTTCCCAGAGCAGGTGGTCGCGGCGATACACGAACTCAAGATCCGTGAACTAACAACCGACGAAGCACTCAAGAGCCTCAACACGGTCATGGAGTCAATCTCGAGCACGAACGGCGCAAGACAGAACGACCTCTTCCTTGACTTCCATGTGACCGAAGAGCATGCCGTCCAGATGATTGCACGGGCGATGCAGACGCGCTACCTCGGGGCGGGTGTTCCTCTAGGAGAGGCTTCGCAAGGTCTGGGCTACAGCAACCTCATATACTTGCATCTTGAAGCCGAGTCGTTTATTCGATCAGTTTCTCAAGTAGAAAACGGTTACCTCGTTAACATGTTGATTCTGGAAGAGCCAGAGTCGCACATGCACCCGCAGATGCAGAACGCTTTCATCAATCATCTCTTGTCGAGAGTCGAAAAGGGTGGAGGATTCCAAGCGGCCGTCACGACGCACTCAAGCGAGATCGTGCGTTCAAGTGGAATCGAGCAGCTCCGGGTTCTCAAGTCCGAAGATGAAAGATGCCGGATTGTAGATCTGCGGGAGTTCCACACGGCGGAGGTTGCAGGGAAATCAGCTGAAACGCAGAGGCTATTTAGCTTCCTGTATTCGATCAACTTTTCAGATCTGCTCTTCGCCGACAAAGTCATCATGTATGAAGGTGACACCGAGCGAATGTACATTCAAGCACTCATCAGAGAACGCCCTGAATTAGCAGGTCTCCGTGCACAGTACATCTCATACGTCCAGGTAGGTGGGGCTTACGCGCACGTGTATAAGTCACTCGTTGTAGATGCACTTCGCCTCAAAACAGTGATCATTACCGACCTTGACTACGAGAAAGAAAGCGTGACTTCAAGTGTCCAGGAGTTAAATCCGCTCTACTCGACCAATGCGACCTTGAATACCTTCTTCAATGAGGAGGATGAAGATGCTGATCAGGACAAGGCCAAGGCTCTAACGATTGAAGGTCTACTGGGCGTTGTCTCTTCCGACACGGGAGTGGCACTTGTTCCTGATACGCAGTTGGCCGCAGTTGCCTTCCAATCGGGAAGCGAAGGCTATGCTCGCACTTTCGAGGAAGCTATCCTTGCGACGCTATTAAGCGCTGAAGTTTGGTCGTCTCGGACAAAAGAAGCGTGGGAAATGCTCCGTGAGAGTTCTGGGCTGAAATTCTCCATTCCACGGAAACAAGAGTCTCCGACGATTAGACAGATCGTCTCGTCGTCGTCAAGTCAGAAGACAGATTTCATGTATTCGCTGCTGCTCAATCCAAAATTTATGGACACGGTGCCGCCGTATATTCTCTCTGCACTGCGATGGCTGGACTCATGAGCGACTTGCGACTCATCAATGCGCCTGCGGGCAGCGGCAAGAGTACCGAAATTAAGTGTCTAGTTCGAGAGTGGTCGGTAGAGCATCCTCTCGACAGACTGCTGTGCGTGACGTATACAAACCGAGCTGCAGACGAACTAAAAGCAGACATCTCTTCGCCCTATATTGTAGTTTCCACGATCCACTCGTTCATTAATGGATTTGCCCAATCCTTATTCTCCGCACCCGAGATCGTTGCCTACTACTTTGAGATATACGGCGACGCTATCAAGGCTCGCATCGAGAACGCAGGCGGAAGTAGTGCGACCGAAGAGAGTAACGCTAGATATCGTGAGGCGCTTGGGGGCTCTCTAACGATTGAGCTGGTGAGAGATTCTGTCGAGTCGCTTTCTTATAACGAGAGGCCATTCAATACCCTGTACCGTGGCGGTCTCTCGCACGATGACCTACTCTCCTTTGTAGCGTCATGCGCAAAGCGATTCCCTAGCATCTATCGTCGAGTGAGTGCGAAGTATCGCCGGGTGATCATCGATGAGTACCAAGATACGGATGTCAATGTTCTTGAGTTCTTCCTCGAGGCATTGCAAGAATCGGAGGCTGATCTTCATTTGTATGGGGATCGCATGCAGCAAATCTATAAAACAGACCCGGAACGTTTTCAGGCGCTGATTCGAGCCTTCTACGTGCCGCAGCGTGAGGTCGTCAACTATCGTTCAACGGAAGCGATCGTCTCAGTGCTGAACGCCATCTACAACGATGAGACCCTGCGACAGGTAGCCGATTCTAAAGTTGATGGTGCCGTTCCAAGAGTGCACTTTAGCGCGACGCCTAACGAGACTGTAGATCAGATCGCAGGCCCAGACGCTTTGGTTCTGAGCGTCCACAACTCTTCGATCTTCGGCGCTATCGGCGGACTAGAGCTCTTCAATGCTCTAAAGGCTATGCCTGATCACGGCTACAGTTCTCGATATCCAGCAGCTGCCGTGCTCACTGAGCCTGAATGGGAGAAGGTTCCGAACGGCCTACTTCGGCTTCTTTACGGTCTACTTAATCTCGAGGATCAGCACAAGCGTGGCCATATCGGGGCTGTAATTTCGACACTACGCGCTCACTCAAAGGATTTTGGCGAGTTCACACTCCACGTACATAAGGACAAGGCGCTCCTTGCCGCTCAACTCGAAGAACTGTTTAGGGTGATGCGTGAGGAGAGTTCAAGTATCAACGATGTACTTGAAAAGCTTTCAAGTCTTGCAGTTACCAGGGCGGCCGATGTCAGCGACTATTTGGGAAGCGAAGACTACAATCTGCTCGTGCTCGTTCCGTTCCAGCAGGTGCGTAAAGTTTTCGACTTTCGCTCTTCACCCTCTCGCTCCACTCAACACGGAGTCAAGGGTGAGAGTCACGAAAAGGTTGTGTTCGTCGCTGAGACTAGTCCGTCGCCAGTGGTGCGGATGAAGGCTCTATTTGACCTATGGCCGAATTACGAATTGAGCCTCGATATTCTGGATGAACTTCTGGGGAAACTAGCTGGATTATTCCGCTCAGCAAAGGAGGCGATCAGCATTGACATTGCCAAGTTGAACAAGGACACTTTTCCAACTTCCGAAGAGGCAATCACGGTCGAGGCACAGAGCGTCGTGGAAACGTTGAGTGAGTCCGACTTGTTCAACGAACTATACGGCGAGACGTATAGCGCATATCTCAAAAAACCGGGAGTGACGCATGCGAAAAAGCTCTTCAGTTTGTCGGCGATCGAAGGCGTACTCGCTGCTTACCGGCTCTTCTATGTTGGCTGTTCGCGAGCGAGGTCAGAGCTCGACGTCGTGATCCCGCTGAAAGAAGTGAGCGACATGCAAGCTACAGCTGAGAAGCTTCGGCAACTCGGATTTGAGGTGGTCGAAGGCTTGGGGACCTAAACGATGTCACCTTGAAGATGCGCCACCACTAATCACCGAGACCAGGATTGAGATCCACAATCTGAGAGCTTTCGGTCCAGCGACAGCTGGCGGCAGAACGGCTTTGCAGTACAGCCATGTTCGCAGCCTCATCGCTTGAATCGGATTGGGGGTAAAATGGAAAGCACAGTATTGGTGGCTGATTGGCCGTGAGCGGGGTCGTGTAGCCGCCCTGCGAGAGTTTCTACTACGTCATACTAAACTCATACTTTTGAAGACACAACGACCACTATTTAGTATCTTGCATTGTTGCAATCACGCCATGCAGGAACAAGCCAAAACGGCTTAATGGCAACCCCGAATGGATGCCCGTTACGCAAGCGGGGTTCATAAACGTTGACAACTGTCGATAGGTTTTCAGGGCTCAGCATGCTCTGACCTGCGGTGATAGTTTTCGATTTTGGTTCTATGAACTTGTTCTTCTGTCCCGTCTGCGCCGACTGTTTCGGTTTGAATTTGAGAGCTCGCTGTACAATAGAGGGCGCGTGGGATTGAACTCTTTGGCCGCGACTGCGCCGGAAGACCGGATTGGTCGTTCTCACCAAGGTAGCTGCCTGCGTGTTCATTGTGCACGCAGTTGAGTGTGGGGAGGAAGCCATCTGCGTACCAGAGTAGGTGAACTGATCATGTGCAGGTGGGCTAGATCTGGAATCGTGGATTCGCCCTCAGGAATCTGTTGGACAACCGCCAACTTGAACTCGAAGGAATATACCTGTTTGGTTGGTTTGCTATCCAACGCCGCCCTACCCCAAATCTTGAATCGTTCCTCCAATGCCTTAACAGCACGGACCCTAACGCCAAGTCTTGAGGATACCGTGCGGTACCAGAAACCTCTCTCAAAGAGATCGACGGCCAACACCCTCTGGTCGGCCGACATAGAACTACGTGGATGCATGAAAAACTCCCCGAAAGTAAGGAACTGAATTATTCAGTCCAACTTTCGGGGAGCAGTTCAGTATCGAGGGCTGTTTCTCATGGGCTGGCATGGGCTGGTCTCTACCGGATGGAGTAAACGTTAAAATTGGTATGCCGGCTCCATCCGCTAATCACCCACGCGCCGTCGTCGGTCTTAGACACGGAGTAGGCGACGGTTCCATTTTCGATGAGGGACCCCATCTTTTCACCTTGCACGGTATTCATTTTGTACCGCAGGTCAAAACCCATAGCCAGGTCACCATCATCACTCAGCTTGTACGCCGTTGGCACCAACTGCATCCCCACAACTCGGGGTTGGTCGCCCTCGTATTCGTAGTCGATATCCACCTCACCGTCCTCTCTGAATGAGGGCTGCTCGACCACAGCCGATGCGCTGTCTCCGTTGTCTTCGACCACCCCCAACGTGGCACGAAATTGGTCAGCCCATTTGGGGGCGATCTTGTCGCTGTTGCGGGCCCACCACTGATCAGGTGTCTCTCCTGCACCATTCAGCGGGCTGTCGACGATTTCTGTAACGAAAAAGTCGACCAAGAACTTCTGGGCTTCGGTAACGTATTCGGGCGAGAACTTCTCAAGGACCTCCGGCTTTGCAAGCTCCAGATTAAACGCGTAGGCGGGGTCTGCGGGATCAATGGAAACTTGAAGGTACTCGCGATGGCTGGTTTGGACGATCTTGCCCGGGACCAGCTTGGTGCTCATGTCACTAGTGGTGTTGAAGCTGTAGCTTTTTTCTTTCGGCTTCGGCGACGGCGGTGTGGAGGCAGAAGCACTCTGAGCCGTGGAGGCCGACGGTGCCGGTCCTGCAGTATCGGTGCCAGCGCCACAGCCGGTAGTAGCCAGGACAACGCCGGCCAATCCGAGTGCCAGCCATCGACGATTCATCTTCGTTTCCCCCACAATGATTCCTCCAAATAGGTGCGAAACGAAAAGCGTTGTGCAATTCGCCGCCTTCGTGCGTGCCATCTTAATGTACCCTGCAATGTATCGGGTGTTGGTGTCGCCGCACTCCATGTGTAAGGCAGAGGGGGTTGCTCTCGCTGTTTTGTGGCAGCGGCCAAAATTCGTGCCCGGCTCCTTGGTGTCCACATCCTGCTCTTCCACTTCTCGACCCACTCCGTGCAGTTCCGGACACCGCTGCCGGCGTTGGGCCAGATCGTAGGGAGAAAATCGGCATGCCGGGAAGTCACGTTGCTGCTCTTCGGTGTCTGCGTTGCGATGGAAAACGATGAGCTGGTAAAAAAACGGATGCAGCAGCGCCCAATGGCGTGAAATCATCGCAAGGCACCCTGCAGCCCATCATCTGGTATCCCTGGCAGATGTCTGCTGCGTGCCTTGGCTCGCGGGCAATCTCAGGGCTGCCATCGATCCAAGCGGTGACGACGGAACCTGCTCTGCTGGTTGAGGGTCTACCCTCTTGATCCTCCAATGCTCAGGCCGACAAGGCCGCGGCACCTATTTACGCCGAATGTACGGTACGTATCAAGACCGGTAAGGACCCGCGGGAATTAGCAGACAGTTTTAGATGTCCCCTTGGGGTCGGCGGGGGTGTTGGGTCCCGCCGCACACATGAGCCCCATCAAGCCATACCAGCCACAGGGAGTACAGCATGAAGAAGAGCGAATAGTCCGCGAAGCGGCAGAACGGGTACCGAAGGAGGTACGTGGCACAGACCCGGATCGCTGCGCCGGTCGTTCCAGGCGATGGCGCGCTTGAGGCTCGCTAGGCTCGTGGGAAATGTGGCGGTATCCATCACTTGGCCAGTGGCGGCCGCAAGGATGGCGTAGGTGTTTGTGCGGGCGTTGGGTATCCACACCGACGATGTTTGTGTATTCATCGCGGACGGTACTCATTGAAGTGACTTCCTTCCCACTACAGGACAATGATCGGCCAGTTTGAGGAGGGTCACGCCGCGGCAGATCCCTAACGAGTCACGCCCTGCAGCAAGGTGTTACAAGACGGACAACCTTCTATCAGACCACCGGTGTGAGCCAAACTGGCCCCCACGGGCCGGGCGGACAGGTCGTCGAAAGGACACTGCCAAGGGCAGGTCAGATCTGAAGTGAGTCACACCCGGTCCGAGTAGGTCAAGTCTGGCAGCTAGCCTCAGGCTTGCCACTACCCATTGGGAATCTGATTCTCTCCCAAGGCCCTTACCTATGCCGAACCGGACTCTCCGCTCCGGGATTCACACGCGGCTACACTCACTACACTCTGTATTCGGAAGGGCCGGCAAGGCTCTTCAGAATCCAGAGTGTAGTTTCGGTCTGAACCCACCTGATTCCAGCAGTGATCTGGCGACATAGTTGGTGAGATTGCGGAAGCCGAGGGCAGAACCCCGAAGGTGTTCCAATCTTCCATTAATCGCTTCAGTAGGACCGTTTGAGGTCCCGGGCCGGTCGAAGTACGCGAGCACGTCGGCGGCCCTGCGTTTGAGTGTTCCACCCATCTTTTTCAGCTCCTTCAGGGCCGTAGGGACCCCGGTACTGAGGGAGTCAATGAGAGCCTGCATGAGCTTCTTGCCTTGGGCCGGGTCTTCCGCCCGGTAGGCGGCGATCATGCGCTGATACGCGCCCCACGTCGCTTTGAACCGTCCCGGAAATCGCGCCGCCGTTTTATTAGCGGCGGGGTAGAACGCAACCCCAACTGGTCCGATTGAGGGACGCAAATCTCCAAGGATCAGTGTGACGGGTTTCAAGGAGCAAGTACCCGCGTCGGCGTACCGTAGGCCAGGTCTGTGAAAATAGCTGGTGACATGCTGGTCAGCTCTGGATGAAGCGAGAGTAAAATGAGAAGTGCAGCATAGGTGGCTGATTTACCAAGCCCGAGGCTGTGTCAAGGGCCATGAGTTTCTGCCCACCAGCGGCCAGGTTATCTGCCCACTGGTGGCCAGCAAAACTGCCCGGATA
>NZ_QHLZ01000016.1 GCF_003185915.1 Arthrobacter psychrochitiniphilus | reverse complement strand
ACAGGCTTTTATCAAGAAAAACCCCGAAAAATCGACGAACCCCGAACCCGTCACCAGAGCGTGTCCAGAGTCCTGAGACCCGGGGTCCGTGTTTAGTAAGTACTGACTCTCACGTCACGAGTCTTCGGCTCGCCACCCTCTGTCCAGGTCAAGTGGGATGTTCCGGAGTCTGTACAAGGTGCCTATACCCGGGCGATTTAGTCCGTTGACTCTCGGCATGAGGACGCCACATAATGATGGTGCTTAGGTAGTTGTGGTCTGGATTCTTGAGTTTTTCTCTGGCCTTCCCGTAGGAAACAGCTTTACCGCTCAAACAGTGGTCGCTATGGCATTTTCTATCCCACCATTTGGGAAGGTGGGGTCTTTGTAACGAAACATGGAGAGTGAACGAATGGTACTCGGGTCACGTGGGTGTTTTCCGTGGTGAAGAAGACTTGGAAACGGTTCTTAGTTTGGGCGAAATCGAGCTTGGCAGGACAGAGGCTGCTATTGGCCGCGAAAACGTCACTGGCTGTGGGAGTGGCATGGATTCTAGCTCGTTACATGCCCGGAGTGGCGGATAAATATCCGTATTACGCTCCGCTGGGCGCTTTGGTTAGCATGTATCCGACATTGATGGGGTCGGTGCGAGCAGGATTGCAAACGTTGGCTGGACTTTTTATAGGCATTGCACTGGCCGCCGGGGTTCTTTTAGCAGGTACTCCGAATATTCTCAGCATTTCTTTGGCGGTAGGACTGGGTGTTTTGGTAGCAGGTGACCCTCGTTTGGGGGTGGGCAAAGATTATGTGCCCGTGGCTGTTCTCTTTGTTTTGATCGTTGGTGGGCAGGATGCGGATTCGTACTCGGTTGGGTACGCGCTGCAGATGGCCCTCGGGGTCACCGTAGGATTGGTCGTGAATCTGCTGATCTTCCCGCCTTTGGCCATAGATGCCGCTCGATTGCTGGTTTCTCGCGGTAGGAATCTGTTGGTCGGTCAGCTAGAGGACATCGCTCGTGCTTTGGTGGAGAGTTGGCCGCCGGAACGTGAAGATTGGTCTCAACGCTCAGGGCTTATTAACACTACTGTGAGTGAGATTAGGGGAGCGGCCTACCACGCGGATGAAAGCCGTAAAGGTAACCCCCGTGCCTACCTGCATTCCCGTCACCAGCTAGTCACTGAGAGCTTTGAAGACCTGAATACTTTGGAAGCCGTTGCCTTTAATATTCGTGATATTACAGAGGTTCTTTCCACTGTTATTTGGGGCAACGACTCTAACAATCGACTTCATCCAAATACTTGCAAGCCCATGAGCGAGTGTTTGCAATCGGTAGGATCTCTGATGAGTTCTTGGGATAAGGGAACGGCCGAGCAACGACATTTTGATCAAGCTCGGGAGGCACTTAATCTGCTTGATTCTGAACTGAAACGTTCGGCGCGTCAAAAGGACTTGTCGTTGACCCCAGGTGCTGCAGTAGCTTTCGATTGCGAGCGGATCTTAAACTCCCTGCACCAACGAATTATAAAAGATAGGGCAGAAGAACCGGTTTAGAATGAAAAGTTCATAGTACTCACCGTACCTAAAGTATTCTTTTTACCTTTCGTCTTAGGTGGTTACCGCAAGGTCAGCGTACGAGTTGTGCCTGGCGGTTTCGAAGCGAGGTATGCACTTCTTCGGGCAGTGTCTCGATGGGGACGAGGACGATGTCGTCCACTTTCCCGTTAATTTGGAGGCATTTTTACGGGCTTCAGCGAGTCTAGTAAGAGTAGGAGCGTGGCCATTACGCGGAACAACAATGACTCGATTTGTAACACGTGTCCTTGGTCCGGTATTCAAGACCCTACCTCGTCAACCTAAGGTAGCTCTTGTAGGCACTCAATATAGAAGTCCAGCACCGACATGTTCAAAGGTGTCCGCAACAAGAAATAGAGGGTGATTATGACAGGTGAGCAAACCTGGACAGTAGGTGATTTTTCAGTGCTCGTTTTAGTGCATGGTCGGGCGGACCATCTACGGCGTTTGTTGGCTGGTGTGAATGCCTCCAAGCTGCGTCCTACTGAGGTGGTGATCGTTTATATGGACGATTCCTGTCCGGCTCCGTTACGTTGTGATGTTCCTTTGCGCATCATCCACATTTCTTCCTCCCAGTCTCATTCGGGTTTGCCGTTGTCGCAAGCGCGGAATAGGGCTGCCGCGGCTGCCCAAACCCCAAACCTTATTTTCCTGGATGTGGATTCTATTCCCTCGTCGGACTTGTTCGGCACTTTCATGCAGGTGTTGAGCGAGGAGACTGTCCTAGCCATGGCAGAGCCACGATATTTGACGAAGCCGTTGGAGTCCACACTGGTAGCGGATGATAAGTCTTTACTCGCCGCCTCCATCAGACATCACACCCGTGATCGACTCCCCATGGAATCAAACATGTCCGGACATGCAATGTTCTGGTCTTTGGGTTTCGCAATCCACGCTAGTGTCTTTGCCGAAGTGGGTGGGTTCGATGAGAGTTATGCCGGATACGGCGGAGAGGATACTGATTTCGCGTTTCGAATCCGGGAGGCAAAAATCCCGGTGAAGTTCATAGAAGCACCGGTGTTCCATCAGCATCATGGGGTCTATAACCCGCCGTTGAACCACTTCTTGGAGATTGTTGAGAATGCTCGTTTGTTTCACTCCCGCTGGAGTGTATGGCCCATGGAAGGTTGGTTGAGGGCTTTTGCCCGTTTGGGCTTGATTTCTTGGATACCGTCTAGGGCTTCCCTCACTGTGCGGCGTATTCCTACGGCTGAAGAAATTCAAGCAGCTCATATCTCGGCGGCTTACTAGAAAATGACGGAGGTCTGGGCGTCTGTTGCCGTTGCATGCAAGAGATCGAGCAGTCTTTCATTGAAATTGGCCGGTTGAATAAAGAGAGTTTTTGCTAGCGCGTGTGGGTCACTGATTGCGGCCTGTTCTAGTATCCGTGGCCAATTTACCGATGTTGACCAGTTTTCGACCATCTCGAGACCAGCACGTTTGTGCAGAGCCACTGCAAAGGTCAGTTGCTCCGCATACGGGCGCTCTTCGGGCACTAACAGAACGGGTCTGTGGCAGTTCGCAGCAGCGACCACAGCGTTGTGTCCAGCAGAACTGATGATCACTGTAGCCGAGCGCATGATGGGTATTGGATCCGAAAGAACACCGTGGAGTCTCAAATTTGAAGGCAGCGGTGTGGCATCTGCTTCCACGGAACCCACAACGTCCCAGTCCCATTCTGGCGAAGCAGCGGCGGCTCGTGCCAGGTGCTCTAAGGGAATCGCGGATGCTAAGGATGTTTGCACTACCACTTTCTGCTGTCCCGGCGTGTAGGAAGTGTCATGACCGGGGGAAAACGAAGAATCCTTTGGCTCTGCCACCGAAAGGTAGTGAGTCTTGTAACCAAATTTCTCCAGATGCGTGGGATCTTCCAAACTGACAGGAAAGTAGCCGAAAATGGTGTCCGCCAACGAGTACGCCAGTTGGTGTGCCGGGTCGTTCCGATTACCTGGCATCCGACGGAAAGCAACCCGATAGCCACTCAATCGAGCGAAGAGTGCGACTTCTACGGAAACATCGACCATCACTACATCCGGAGCGAATTGTTTCCACGCCCTGTTGAGTTCCGCAAAACGTTGTTGAATGAGCTCGCCTGTAGGGGCGTAGTGCAAGAAAGATCCGGGCGGCAATGCTGGTTCAGGAATAGCAGCAATCACATCTGGAACTAGGCTCACATATTCCAAGTTGCCCTTCAGCAGAGCGTTGTTACGAGGACCTGTGCTGGTGACTTGAAGATCGAACAAATTGCTGGCCGCAATTTTTTGGGCATGACGCAGATGGCCAGTACCAAAATGATGGGCGTAGTAAGAAACCTTGTATCGGTTCATGACCCCTCTGAGGCTTGGGAGAAGGAACGATGAACCATAGAGTGAAGTATCCGCTCATAACCTTCGATCATTCCAGCCAGAGCGAACCTGCTGGCTCGTGCCTGAACCTGCTTACGGTCCATGTCTTTGGCTCGGGTCGCTGCCACCGATAGTGACTTACTGTCGCGGCTGTCAGCGACAACGCCTCCGGTCGTGCCAATGAGTTCAGCCATAGCACCGGCAGGTAGCGCAGCCACCGGGGTTCCACAGGCCATAGCTTCGAGCGTGGTGAGTCCGAACGGTTCCTCCCAGAGAGGAGAGGAGAGAAATACTTGGGACGAAGCGATCAAGCGCTGTAATTTTTGTTGATTTAGGTGTCCCAAATACATGATGTCATCATCGAGTTGCGGCTCAATCTGGCTCCGGAAGTACTCTTGGTCGTGGATGGGACCGGCAATACGCAATTTCAGGGACGCTTCACGTGCTGCGGCAATTGCCACGTGGGTACCTTTCTCCGCTGCGATACGTCCGGTCCAAGCCGCTACTGAATGTTTCGGCTCGGCCCACTCGTCCCAGTGCGACAAATCGATGCCATTGTGAACGATTTCAATGGTCGGTAGCCATTCTCGCCAAGGACATGCATTGGCTTCGGAGACAGTAACGTAACGGTGCCACTGCTGCAGCGTTGTGGCCGGATCCCTCAATATCTCAATCAATCGGGGTAGCGGCGGAGTATGCAGAACATGAAGGGTAGGTAACTGCATCAAAAGACGGTGGGGTACAGGGCTTAATGAATTATTCACCACCGCGTCAAAACAACCTGCCTGGATGAGTTTCACCGCTCGCTCCATGGCTCCGTCGAGGACCTCATGCTGTTCGTTAGTCCTCTCGTCCTCCGGGTACCCACGCACTACGAACCCAGCGTCAAGAACAGGGACCAGAGGGCAGCCAACAACACTGCCGCCTTTAGCGAAGAGTGTTACCTCATGACCTTGAGCAACCAATCCGGTAACCAGGTGCGCGGTGTGGGACTCCATACCCCCTGCGAATGGTGAGGTGATCGGATGGTGAAGATGGGCTAGGACGGCAATGCGCAAAGGGCTGGACCCTATAGGTACCTGGGATTTCATAGCAGCATCGACATGGCCAGCAGGCTCCCTTAATTTTTTTATTGCCTCAAGACGCGGACGGGGATCAATTCAGATTTCGTTACTATTAGATAACACAAGGACGTCACAAATACCAATTCACTCTTCCTAGCGGACAGCGTAGGTGTGAGTAGTCTTAACCATCGACCAGTTCCTAGTAGAGCCAGAGTGACCTGCGGAGGGCCGGCGGTGTCATACTCTCGAAGCAACAAGTTGGTTGAGTAGAGGAGTTGCTGGTGGGTCGTAGGGCGTTGTCGTTTTCGGATCGCGCGGATATCGCTGTAGGTATACTGGCTGGCAAGACGGATCGGCAGATCGGCGCGGATCTTGGCCGGGACCACACGATTATTTGGCGCGAACGCCACTGGAATTCGACGAAGACCCGTGACTACCGTCCGGTGTGTGCCGACTGTGCTGCCGAGCGCCGGCGAAGCCGTCCGTAGGCACGGAAAATCGATACAGATGTGGTTCTTGCAACCCGGCTGAAGGTGGATCTGGCCAGGTCGAGGGCGCCGCGGCAGATCCTAAGGCCGTTTGCGTTTAGAAGCCACAGACGCCAGCGTTGAGACCATGACGGAATCACCCGACGTCGAAGGCCACACCGTCTCCCACGAAGCGATCTACCGATGGATCTACGCCCTGACTAAGGGCGAGCTGACCAAGTCAGGAATCCTGCTGCAATCCAAGCGTACGAAGCGTAAATCCGTGAAGCCGCTGGGTGAACACAACGGTGGACGGATCATTGGCATGGTCAGCATTGATGACCGTTCCGAGGAAGCCTCAGATCGCCGTGTTCCCAGCGCGTGGGAGGGTGATTTGATGGTCGATAAAAGCAGCAAGAGTGCCATCGCAACCCTCGTTGAGAGGAACAGCAGGTTCCTGATCATGCTGGGCCTGCCCGAAGGTAAGAAGGCCGACGGACTCGCCGATGTCCTCATAGATCTGGTCAATGACCTGCCGGTGTTGATGCGCGGGTCCTTGACGTGGGACCAAGGCACCGAGATGGCCCGCCACGCCCAACTCACGCTGGCTACGGACTTGCCGGTGTATTTCGCGCACCCCCACTCGGCGTGGTAACGCCCGTCGAATGAGAACACGAATGGGCTGATCAGGGAGTACCTGCCCAAGGGTATCGAGCTGACCAGCCACCAGCCCTATCTAGACTCCATCGCGGACGAGCGCAACGACCGCCCCCGCGCCGTCCTGGGATTCCTGACACCCCGAGAAGTATTCACCAAGATGCTCAACGACGATGTTGCTAAGACCGCTGGACACCGCCCACCGCTGCTCGGGTTCTTGATTATCTATTCAAATTTCAGCAAACGAACGGTTGTTTACGACCTGATGATGGGTGGGCGAGTTCAAACGTTCAAGGTGTGAGAGTGATCAGCCAGCACTGAAGGACTCGTCGCCGTCTTCTTGGCCATGCTCGGAACCCGCACCTTCTCGGTTTGTTCCAGAGCCATCAGGGAGGGTATCCGGATTATTTTTATCGTCTCGTTGGGCGTTTTCGCTATCTTGTTTTTCGTGGGTGGACCCCTTGTGGTCTTTCCCTTCGAGATTTTCTTCGTTGGTGGATGCTTGCTTTCGCGTTTCCATGGTGACAGCGTCAACACTTGGGGGCATTTCTTGCTCCGGAGTGGGTGTGCCGTAGCCGCCTTCGGTTGGTTCTGGTTGTTGCGTCGGGTATTCACTGGTGCTCATAGTGTTCTCCTTCGTTGGTATCAAGGGTATAACAGTTCAATCTATTGTGGATATATCCAATAGTGTTGGGACTTACCGCGAATACAGTTGTTCTTATTCTGTGTTCATCGCTGATGCCACTGTTAGATAGTTTTTATTGAGTGTCTTGTTCGGTGGGGAGGGCTTCGTGGTGGGGTAGACCGTGTGTACGTCGGTCCTCTTTCATCTCTGCTTCAAAGAGATGACGTTTCCCTTCGGCTAGTTCATGCCTGGCCATAGACTCGGCTGCTTTAAACGCGGAGTAATACCCGTCGTCGTAGTCCTCTACTATCTGGAACGTCCACCGCCCATTGATGACGTTCCTACCGACTAGCTCTTGCTCCAGCTGTTCGGCCAGTGCCTCAGCACCGGATTCTCGCAGAAGCTCAACAGCTTCACCGAGCGCTAAATCTGCTTTACCTGTTAAGCGATGGAATCCATAGAGATATCCGCGGGCGTGCTCCACCACCTCTAAAGCTTCCGAGAGTTTCCCCAGTGCCTTGACGGTTGCATCACTAACCCCTGCGTCCCGCCGGTGGTCATCATCAGGTCCGTCGTCGCTCTTGAGAGTTCTCATGATTAGTAGCATAAGTCTTCTTATCCCAGTGCCCGCGTTGACTCATCAAAGATGCCCGCGTAGCTGTTATCGAAGAATCATTTGGTAATGCCCGCGTAGCGGCGCGTCTGCCGTGCTGGCATCTGTTGGCGGGGCACTGTGAGCCATGGAGCTTTTGATGAGTCAACGTCAGGCGATCACGAAGGCCAGTGCCCTTCGGTATTCCCGTTCGAGCCGGGCTGCTAAGAAGACTATTTTGGATGAGTTGTGCGCGGTGACGGGCTGGCATCGGGACCATGCGCGTAAGGGGCTACGGCAGGCGCTGGTGCTTAAGGTGGTGAAGGCGAGGCCGCCCCGGCCGCCGCTGTACGGGGAGTCCGTGATAGAGGCGTTGAGGTTTTGCTGGGCCGTTCAGGGCACACCCTGTGGCAGGTTGCTGGCGGCGGCCTTACCCGATCTTGTGCCCCGGCTGCGCCGGTTCAAGGAACTGGATATTGACGATGTGACAGCTCAATTGTTGTTACGGATTGCCCCGGCCATGATCGATCGCCGGCTCAAAGGAGATCGGGGAAAGCTTGACCCACGCGGGCGCTCTCGTACCAAGCCCGGGACGCTGCTCAAAGACTCCATCCCGATGCGGACCTGGGCCGAGTGGGACGACGCTGTCCCCGGTTTTGTCGAGATAGATTTAGTTGGTCATGAGGGTGGCAATTCCCGGGGCGAGTTCTGTTTCACCCTTGATATCACTGACATCGCCACGGGATGGACCGAGACCCGGTCGGTGAAGAACAAGGCCCAGAAATGGGTGTTTGCGGCCATCAAGGATGCCACTGCGGCGTTCCCGTTTCCGATCCTTGGACTCGATAGCGATAACGGCAGTGAGTTCATCAATTGGGAGTTGTTTCGCTGGTGTGAGCAGGAGAATTTGACGTTCACTAGGTCTAGGTCCGGGAACAAGAATGACGGTGCGCATGTGGAGCAGAAGAACTGGCACATCGTCCGCCAGACCGTCGGCTACCACCGCTACGACACCGCTGCAGAACTGGAGTTGCTGAACCAGATTTGGGCGCTGCAACGCCTGTTGACGAACCACTTCGGTCCCCAGCAGAAACTCGTCAAGAAAGTCCGCACCGGGGCGAAGATCACCAAGAAGTACGACCTGCCGGCCACCCCGTACTAACAAGTCCTGGCCGACACGGGGACCGTGAAGAAAGCAGTCAAGACAAAACTGGCAAGGGAGAACAAACCGCTGAACCCGGCCGCCATCCAACGCCAGCTCCAACACCTCGCCAGCGAACTGCTGACACTAACAACGGCAAAACAAGGCGCCAAGAATCAACCAGCCCTGCGGGCACTATCAAATGATTCCACGAAGAAACCTAAGCGGGCATCTTGACATGATTCCCCGGGGAGGTCAGCCCCGGCGATGATCTACTGACTCGCATTGTAAGAAGCGGCTATAGGCGTTCCCATCAATGGAACCATTATTGAGATGTATGGTTTTGGGTATCTGGCTGGGTCGGAGCTGGTGTTGAGTATTCGTGCTGTTCTGTGTTAACTGCAACTCTAAACTGACCACAGGCGGCATTTAGATTTGACCGTTTGCGGCAGTGGTCAGTTCTAAATTGCAGTTGACAACGTAGCGCTCTGTCCTCCAGAGGGGCCGCCGGGTCTGCCCGGCCGTGGAGGTGTTGGGACGTGAGTGAGAGTAGTTTCGATAACATCATCCATGCACCCGTGCGGTTGAGGATCTGTGGACTCTTGCACCAGGCTGACAATCTTGATTTCGCCGTACTCCAGGATGCGCTGGAGGTCTCTGACGCGACCCTCTCTAAGAACGTGAAGGTCCTAGCCTCAGCCGGTTACGTCTCTTCTGGGAAGAACGCGTCCGTGGACCGGCGCGACGCGCGCCAGATCACCTAGATATCCCTGACGAGCGCAGGACGATCCGCCTTGAAGCCCACGTGCAAGCACTCCAGAAGATTGCAGGGAAACCCACCTAAGACCGCGATCTCGCAGAAGAAGTTCATCCCGTGGTGTCTCGCACAGACCTTTGAAAACGTCCCATATGCCGGACCACAGAGGGGCCACTGGGATCACAAGCAAATTTTCAAGGCTTGGTAGAGCCGACGTTCCTTTGAGGAACGGCTTGTGCGACAGACCTCTTGAGGCTGGTCGTCAGGCGAGTGGGTCAGTCCGCGGTGAAGTGCGCGACGTACCGGCGTTGCCACGGTGTCTCGACTGCGCGTGAGTTGTATTGCTCGCGAACGAACTTCACTGCCTTGTCGGCGGGCACGCCGTCGAGCACAGCGATACACGCCAGCGCGGTGCCCGTGCGCCCATGGCCGCCATCGCAAAAGATCTCGACTCGTTCTCTCTCGGAACGAAGCCAGGCTTCACGCAGCGCGTCCCGCGCGTCGTCGCGGTCCTTGGGCAGCGGAAAGTCGGGCCACAGCACCCATCGTGCTTCCCATTTGGACGGGGAAGGTCTCTTGCCCAGGAGGTAGACCGCGAAGTCGGGTGTAGCTCCACTGGGGATTTGTTGATGTAGGCCGCGGCCGCGCAGTAATCGGCCCGACGGCAAACGCATCACACCCGAATCGTCAGCATCCCAAACACTGTGCATGATCCCAACCTATCTGCCGACAAAGGACAAGGCAGTGCGTATCGTGGGGACGGGGCCGTAAGGGAAGCCTGAGTGGAACAACCCGTCTGCCAGTGCCTCTTGGCCTGAGGCGATACAAATAATGTAAGTTATCACCCGATCCATCATGCTCTCTGACGCCGATTCACACGCCAATACGCTTTGTGCTGGCCAGTGTCGTATACATTCAATACGAGCGATAAAAGCAGGTATGTCCCATTCCAAATTGCTTGAAAGGCAGAGCCCGTGCTCGAATCGGCAACTTTCGCGATTAATGCCTGGAGTCATGTCGTGGACTTCGTCGTGGAGCCCTTTCCTTCGGTAGACCCTTTAGCTGCCCTCCAGGCGGCCGTGCGCGGGCAGATGCAGGAGACTGGCCTGGCGGTTCCGTTGGTCTCCACTGGAATTTATTCAGGACCCATTGACCTCACTGTTGAGGTCCTTCGAGCTAGACCGGAGTCCATCTCTCCAGGCTGGGAAGACATCCACGAGGTGTCCGTGAGGCTCCCGGAGGGCCGAGCGTACTTCAACACGCCAACTGACTGGGATATGAAGGACGTCGGCACGATCATGGCTAGTGAGAAGGGCAGCTACCGAGTCAGGCTCCACGCTACGGGCCGCGACGAAGCCTTTGACTTGGTCGTGGAATCTTCAGTGGAACGGCACTTGGTTCAGTTCTGGAAGGAATCACCATCACCGGCAACTGTGCTGTCCTCCGAATCTGGGCAAGGAAAGAATCTGCCGCGTTTCATCAAAATGTGGCAGGAACCTACTACTGCCACCTCTCACGCTGGTCCATGATTGGTAACACTGATTCCCCGTCAGCGCAGCAGGAGCCGTTTGCCCCAAAAAACCCAGACAAGTAGTGGGATCAGGAAGTATGGCTGCCCCGCCGTTTGGGGAACGGCATAAGGGCGCTTGAAGCTCTGTGTGAGACTTTATCTATGATCTCCATACGGCAGCGAAAAGAAGCTGATCTCGACACGATAGTTGGATGGGTACCCGATGCTGCGGCTCTCTACCTATTCACTGGATCACGCTTGACGTGGCCACTATCGACAAAGAAGCTCTCAGAGATGGAGAGCAACCCGAACCTCAGCGCATGGATTGGCTCGAGCGACAGCAACGGCAAACGCGTAGGCCATTTCGATCTCACCCAGCACGGCGTTTCCTTCCGGATCGGTCGAGTCATCATCGATCCGGCACAACGAGGTCAAGGGCTCGCCGGGCTTCTCGTCGCGCAGGCCGTGGCCAAGGGTCAAGCGCTAGGAGCCTCCCGCATCACGCTAAATGTCATCGCCGGAAATTCGCCCGCCATCCGCACATATGAGCGAATCGGATTCAGAACTACTCCAACGTCAGTGGAACCCAGCGTCTTGGCTATGGAACTCTTGCTGCGATAGACACCCGAAGAGGGACCATCACCGTGCAGCTTTCAATGTTGGCACTGAAGCTGACTCCTGGGTGATTCTCGGCCAGAGCAGGTTTCCGTAGGCGGAACGCTCATCGGGATGGTTTGCGGGTTGCCTGGTCTAGGTCATGGGATGCGGGGTAGGGAAGCCAGTTGGCGATCAAGCTTCGGACTGTCAGTGGTTAACCCTGGGCGGGAAGCAGCGCGAATTGAGCGGGCGCAGAAGGTTGCGTGAGAAAAGCATATGCGGACGAAATTTGCCAGAAAGAACTGAGCGGCTGAGATGCCCTTGAGCCAGTAGCCGATCTGGTGCACGACCCTCCGCTCGAGGCTTTTCTCCATTGTGCTGTCAATGCGGTTGCTCTGGCACACTTACCTTATGATTCAGCGGGCAACAATCGATGACGTCAATACCTTAGTGGCACTTCGGGCAGCGATGTTCGAAGCCATGGGCCATGAGGGCCACTCCGAAGCGGCATGGAGTTACGAAGCGTCGAAGTGGTTCGCGGAGCACTTGAACGTGGACGCGTGCGCGTACATCGTCTACGTCGCTGACACAGCTGTTGCAGCCGCACTCGGCTACGTGCATACGGCACCGCCGTCCCCATCGAGTAGCGCCACCGTCACCGGACACTTGTCGAACGTGATCACCCTCGAAGGCCACCGTCGCCAGGGACATGCCCGCGCATGCGTCGAAGCACTTGTCCGCTGGTTTCGTGACGAAACCGCCGTTGCGAGAGTTGACCTTGCGGCCAGCGAAGACGGGCTCGCCCTCTATGAATCTCTTGGTTGGACGCGCCGAGAGCAGCCAACACTTCGTTTGCCGATCAGTCGTGTCTGAGCCACCGTCGGTGTACGTGCTAAAAAAATACTGCACTGAACTTCCACATAGCCTGCATCACCCATCCACACCAGCCAGTAACGGGAACCTTGAACGGGCGGTGGAGTACAGCTCTCATGTATGCATGGAGACCACGGGCTGATCAGGCATGAACCATCGCGGTTTCTGCCACGGCGACCTAACGACCCAAACTGTTTGGCGTTGCCGGGTGCTACTAGCGTTCAACCATGCATTCTGTTGAATACGGGTCAGGCACCCCGATCCTGATAATCCATGGATTCTGCGTCGACCATCGCCTATTGCTTGGACTTGATCCCGCACTTGCTTCCCAGGGGGAATGGAAACGTGTCTACATTGACCTACCGGGCATGGGAATGTCAGCAGCAGGGCCGCAGATTGATAGTGCCGATGCCGTCGCGGAGGCAGTGGTTGCATTCGCCCGCAGGACCTTTGGCGCCGAAAAATTTGCCGTCCTTGGAAATTCGTTTGGCGGAATGATCGCCCGGCACATTGCGGCCGAATTCGGCGACCAGGTATTAGGCATCGCGCTCCTTTGCCCGGTGGTAGTGGCAGAGCACGGCTCTCGAACGGTGCCGTCGCAGACTGTCTTGCGAAAAGACAAACTCCTACTGGAATCCCTGGATGCTGTGGATCGCTCAGACTACGAGGCAATGGCGGTCGTCCAATCCAGCGAGAATTGGGCACTCTTCCGCGATTCCGTCCTGCCAGGATTGCGAGCATTCGACCAAGCCGCGATCGAACGGATTTCGGGACGCTACGCGCTGTCTATCGAGCCGGAGGAACGAGCACCCAAGTTTGAGGGTCCCGCCGTTTTCATCATGGGACGACAAGACCACGTAGTCGGTTTTCAGGATCAGATGGAGCTTTCAGACCACTACTTGCAGTCTACAATTGCGATTCTGGACCGAGCAGGACATAACGCACATCTTGACCAACATGAAATCACCGCAACCCTCCTCCAAGAGTGGCTTGTTCGGATGGAAAGTTGGAAGCAAAATGGCTCTTCCAGCTTGCCTGTCGCCTGATTGCTGTCCGGGGATGGCACCCAGTTCAGGCGACCTCGAACATCCATTCCGTGGCCGCAGGCGGAACCTTATCCGGACAGTCGCCTGTGGTGGTGTAATTTCGCTACTATTTGCTGCACGCTGGCCATACGCTGAAGCACGCGGTAGGCCAATTCGTGGCGGAATCATGAACCTCGCCACCCACGAACTTTTTCCTGGATGGTCGGTGCCTCATATGTCGGAGAAATTATGAACAGAGAAAGAAAAACCTATGCTTCGATGATCATCGTGGCGCTTTTATTCGTGGCATTCGCCATCTTTCTTTTCTTGGAGGGTCCTTCAACGCTACCGATACTGATCCTGATCTGCGCGGCCGTGCTGTGCTCAATTGGTTTGTGGGGCTCATTGAGAAACAGGAAAAAGTAGTCAAGATGCCGTCCGTAGCTTGAGGCGATCATGGCACGGCCACTATTCTTATCCGACAATCCAGACCTCGAAGGTCAGCAGTTCTATTTGGGAACGTTGACTGGGACAGCGAATACCAGCCTGCGACCCATATTCAGTGCCCTGGCTCACCGGACACACTGCCAGAAATGTCTACGGCGCCCCCAAACTCGCCTGACTCGGGCCCCCGACCAGAGACTCCGCATCAACCATGGGGTTACCCTGGCGATTCAAGATTTCGCCGCTGGCTGTAGTGAACTGAACATCAATGAAACTCGCCCCAGTGTTTGACGGGGCGATTCCTACGACGATTTTCAGATCGCTACGACCCGGTATATCAAATGCGGCTAATGACACGATCGTTTCATCTGTCAGAGTCAAGCTTCCACCCGTGGCGACGTCAGGTGCACCAATAATGAAGATAGAATCGCGATCTGTTTCCCCCATATTACAGATTTGTGTGCCGACGGCGGCGAGGACAGAACCGTTACAATAGCCGTTAAGCTTGCCGGTGACCTTAACCTCGTAATCGCCGTCCACATTCGGTTTTCCGGCGACCCATATAGTGGACTCCGCTGTCGTGCCTACATTATGGAAACCAGTAGCGGTGAGTGTCTCCTCTGAGGATGGGGCACAGCCGACTAGTACAGACGCTAAGATAGCCAGTCCGGCCAATTTGGGTTTCATTCGACGCCTAGAGCTCATTCGCTTTCCCCTGTTCCTTTCCAATCACCCTAGACTGCCCAACAGTGCTTCAAGGATTTGTAGACAATCTCTTGAGGCCTTGTTCTTGCCAGCGCGCTGCAATCTCCTCGATTGCCCTTGGTGACACCTACAGGAAAGCTTGGCCAAAAACGACCGATTTTGGAGGGCTGGCCAGTTCGAGGTGCATGTCATTTTTCGAAGGCGACTGTACTGAGTGTCCGAAGTCCGCTTCTGTACGCCAAAGTGCCCTCAGGGAACGGTTTACGGGACAAGCTGATGTTTATCAAAAGTAGACGAGCCGCTCAGCTTTGCCGAGACTTAGCTTGGTCTGTGCGGCGCGCTGCGATGGCTTCGATTTCGACTAGGAATTTCGGATCGATGAGTGCGGAAACTTGCACGAGGGTGCTGGCTGGTTTTGGATCTTCGAAGAACTCGCCAATGACTTCGCGGAGCTGAGGCAGATCGGCCATATCGGTGAGGAAATAGGTCAGTTTCACCACGTCAGCCAGGCTGTAGTCCTCTGCATCTAAGATGGCGGATAGCTGTTGGAAGACCACTCTCGCCTGTTCGCGGATTCCACCGTCGACGGGTTTTCCTTGTGCGTCCAGCGGTATCTGTCCCGAAATGAAAAGTAACGGGCCATCGGCGGTGCGGGTTTGACTGAAGGCGGGCGGGGTCATTTGTGCACCTGGTGTGCCGGGTTGATGTTGATCGAATCGATCGCGGCATTGCTTCCGAGGTCAAGGGCGGACAGGACCACTGATGCCACTTGGGTCGGATGTATCCATGCCCCGCCGTCGTATTCCTTTTGCTCCCAGGAATGCATTTGTTCCTGCATGGGTGTGTCGACACGGCCCGGATGCACCGATGTTACCCGGACGCCGCGCGGTCCTTCTTCTAGACGGAGTGCGTCTGCGAAAGCCCTCATACCGAATTTGCTGGCACTGTAGGCACCTGAGCCAGGGACCGAGCGGTGACCCAGTCCGGAATTCACCATGACTAGGTGACCGGCGCTTTGGCGCAATTGCGGCAGCAATGCCTGCGTGAGCGCCACGGGGGCTAGGAGGTTAAGTTCCAAGCTCTCCCGCCACTGGTCCAGGCTAAGTTCTTCGACCGTTCCCAGGTGGAGAACTCCTGCGCTGTGAATTAAGACATCTAGGTTTTGCACGCCCGAAGTGACAGAAGCGATGCCGGATTCCGTTGCTAGGTCCCCGATGAGCACCTTGGCGGAGGGCAAACCGGCCGCGAGGTTTTCCAGCGATTCACGATTGCGTCCTGCAAGGTAAAGGTGGAACGTGGGCGCCAAAGATTCGGCGATTGCCCGTCCGATTCCGCCTGATGCTCCTGTAATGAGTGCGGTTCGTTCCATCAAAATACCCCATAGTTCGTTGTGTCATTCATTTGGACCCTGTACGTAACGCCCCGGTCTGTCACCCCATGGGTGGTCGTACTTCTAGGATGCTTGGCGCGCACCCTGCGGCATTGCAGTCAACACTAGGGCTGCGGGTAGAAGCTCAACTCCAAGACTGCATGTGTTTTGGCTCACCTAGGCAAAAGTGACCGCTACCGCCGCACTTTCTGGTTTAGAGAATGCAGTCCCTGTCGCTTTCCGAAGGCGACTGCACTGGTGTCCGCAGTCCTCTGCACTGCGATTGTGCGTCCGTAGGCGGAACCTCCTGTGGGACACGCAGGTGCGGATTCGTGAAGGCCGACCGCCTGATTGCTAGATGATGTCCCAAGGGCTAGATTCGTAAACATCCGCGATGGCTTGAACAGGGGCCTCATCATTGAACACAACAGACCCGATCCTTGAGACGCCGACTACACCGACAGAATTCGTGAGGAGCGCTCCGGAGAATCCTGATATATCGTTGAGTGTGACGGACTGTCTCCGGGTCCTGATTCCTGCTTCAGCTAGGGCGGTATCGAGCATCTGCCAGGTGATGCCATACAGCGACGGTGCTGACGGCCACACGAGCGTTCCATCGGCTTCAATGAAGGCGATATTGGCGGTGGCTGTTTCGGAAATCTCGCCGTCCGCTGTTGTGAGAAGCGCGTCGTCGAAACCTTGTCTTGTTGCCATGCGACCAAAGTACAGCTGACCAAAACCGCCTACGTGTTTGATATGCGCGGCGGGACGCTGATAAACGATTGGAAGAAGGCCAGTTGGTGCACCGGCCGGTGCGACGGGTGGACGCAACGCGGTCATGACCTGCACGTTCCCCGGATCGCTTTCGAAGAGAGTCACGCGAAGGTATGAATTAGGTGCATCACTCGCGGCTTCCCGGACTCTGTCGAGGATGAGCGCTGGATCAGCGATGGTTCCGTAAAGCTCGGCGTGAGCGGATTGGAGGCGATCAAGATGGAGGGAAAGCCCTCGTACTCGCCCGTCGCGAATCTGCATCGCTGTAAAGTGCCCGTAGTTGACCAGGGCGAGTTGTGCAATTGCGTTGTCGAGTATTTCAAGGCCGTCAACTCTGATACTTACACTGTCTGTCATCATCTCAGCCTATGGCAGGGCAGATGCATGTAACTCGGACCGTCCGTAACTTGCAACAAAGAACTGCTTGGGCCGGTGGTCGTGCAGTTCCTACAAAGGGAAGGCCCTTACCGGGACGGATTTCAGCTCGGCCGTCAATCGGCAATTGGCAATTGGAGCTAGTGGATCGTATGGTCCGGGTTGGCGACATCGTAGTCGGTGCGGGAGTTCGCGATGTCTTCCCGGTGTGCAAGAGACCAGTCTGCGAGTTGCTTCACCAGGTGGGTAAGGCTGGACCCTAGGTCGGTGAGTTCATAGGTGACTTGTGCCGGGACGGTCGGGAAGACGGTCCTGGCGACCAGCCCGTCACGTTCCAGTCGGCGGACGGTGAGGGTGAGCATTCGTTGAGATATGCCGTCGATGGCGCGTTGCAGCTCCCTGAACCGCCGGGTGCCTGAGGCGAGTTCGACAATCACTAAGACTGACCACTTGTCCCCAACTCGGGTCAGTACGTCCCTGATGCCGCAGTCGGGATGCTCTTCCTTTCCGCAAGGTTCGAGCAGTGCGGTTACTTCCATGTGCCCCTGTGACATCAAAGTGCCTCCTTGTGCGTTCTTCGGTGGTTACTGATGATGATCATAGTTACTTTTCAGAACCACAGTTAGGAATGCCTCATGATTTTAGTTACCGGTGCTTCGGGCCAGCTGGGCAGCGCCATCGTTGAATCCCTGAAGGCGGCAAGCTTGCCCCATATTTCGGGTACACGCAGCCCTGTCGTTGGTTCCAGTGATCGCTATGTGGATTTTGACGACCCTGACACCCTTGATCTCACCGGCATTGAAACTTTAGTGCTCGTTTCTGCAGGCTATGCAGAGGATGACATTGTCATTGCCCGCCATGAACGTGTTGTCGCAGCCGCGCAGCGCGACGGGGTGCAGCACCTGATTTATACGAGTCTGGCCACCGCTGGAGACCATCTGGGCTTTGCGCTGGCACACCGTTGGACCGAGCGCCGCATCCAGGAAAGTGGATTGCAGTGGACGATTCTCCGCAATGGGATCTATGCCGATCTGCTCGGTTCGTTGATGGCACCGGATGACGGCGTCATCACTTCACCGCTGGGCAAGGGTGGCGTGGCCGTGGTGACCCGGGAGGATCTGGCAGAAGCAGCCGCTGTTGTGGCGAGTAAGCCTGAGAATCACGCCGGGAAGATCTACGATCTGGTGGGTTCCCACGCGATCACGGCCGAAGAGGTCGCCCGGTATGCAGGACTTCCCTACAATCCTGAATCCCTGAATGTACGGCGAATGACACTTAATGCCAGCGGTATGCTGCCGTTTCAGCCAAGCATGCTGCTCTCGCTGTACTCGTCCGCTGCACACAGATTCCTGGAAGGTACGGGCAGCGATCTGCAACAGCTGCTTGGGAGGCCCCTAACGGATACGGTCCCGGTTGTGGTTGCAGCACTTCGATAGCGACAAGCACTAATGGGGAGGTCCTCACCAGCTGAGCGAACTATGAAAAGTGCATTGCACGGAAGGGGAATCCTAAATGGGGCCGATTGACGCGGACGTAGCTTGAATAGCGGCCGCGTCAGGGCACCCTCTAGGCATGCGCTTGGGCGATGGGGTTTCTGCCGTGTGACTACGGAATCAGTCGCTGGTCTCGGAGGCTCTGGAAGATTCTCATGAACATCGCTTCGCTGTCGACATATGTGTGGAAACCAGCACGCCTTGACTTCGAGGTGTCGGCGATGACGTCGTAGTCCCATGCAAAGACGAAGTCACCAAACTGCCAGGAGGCCACATCGGAGTATGGTGTCTTCTCCAGCGCGTGCTTCGTGACCATTGATTCCCAGAGGTCGAATTTGTCCGCCATCACCTCGTTCAAACTCATCTGCAAGGGTGGTGCTACGTCGAGGTCGAAGAACGCCGCAATTTTGGGCCACATTGAGGACCACCGGAACATGTCGCCATTGGTGATGTTAAATGCTTGGTTTTTGCTGCCGGGGTTCGTCGCAGCCCAGACGGTCGCTTCTGCCAACAGCCCCGAGTCCGTCATTTCGATCAGGCTCGTGTAGGCCCCGGGCTTGCCTGGGAATCGGAAAGGAACGCGGAGTTCTTTGCTGATAGAGGCGTACACGGCAATGACCATGGCCAGGTTCATGGGATTGCCGAGTCCGATGCCGGCCACAACCGAGGGTCGGAGTGCGGACCACGACCACGTTGCGTTGGCCTGTCGGCGTTCAAGGAATTGTTGCTGGTCGACGTTGAATTCCGGCGGCATGTGCGGGGGATCATCCTCACGAGCTGGGGTCGTAAACGCCCCCAGATGAGCACCGTATACCTTGTAGCCTTGCATTAGGCTGATGTGTTCCAGGTTCGGGGCCACTGGCTCGATCGCGTCGACGACATTGGTCAGCATTGCCAAATTCGGCGGTACCAGTTCCGCCCAACTGGCCCGATCCTGATATGCCGCGTAGAAGATGTGCGTGACTTCGGTCAGTCTGGAGAGCTTCAGTGCGGCGTCTTCCTTGTCCAGGAGGTCAACAGCGATATGCCGAACCGAGCCCTGGCTGACACCTCCCCGCCGCGACAGTCCGATGATCTCCCACCCACCGGCGCGGTCGAGGTGCTCGATCAGATTGCCCCCGATCACACCCCGTGCTCCAACGACCAATGCAGTTCTCGTAGCCATGAAATTCCTTTCATCGTAAAAACGTGATTTAACGATCTAAGTAGTATCACATAATCGTAGGATCGCGATATTACGATCTGGAGGTATGCTGGAGGCATGGGAGAACTAAATGACGATCAACTGGTGAGCGCGTTCAAGGCCCTCGGTCACCCAACTCGCTTGGAGATTCTGGGCTGGCTCAAGGACGGAGATTCGTTTCCGCCGCAAGATCGGCCAGCGGAGGAAGCTGGGGTGTGTTTGAAGCACATCCAGGCTCGTGCGGAAGTTTCCCAATCCACCGCCTCGCAGTTCATGGCGACGTTGCAACGCGCGGATCTTGTGATCTGTACCCGCATCGGCCAGTTCTCTCACTACCGACGCAATGAGCAGACCATCGCCGAGCTCAGCAAGGCCATCGGCAGCGGCGTCTAAGTGCCCTGTTGTCATAGGATCGCCGTACAGCCACAAACAAGCTGGCGCTCCTACAGGTGACCGCAAGTCGAACCTCCTGCGGACAGGGTTCGCCAGAATTGTTTCGAACCGACTAATGGATCCGAAAGCTACTCGTTGTCTCGGCAATTCTTTCAAGATCCAGCATCGCTAATTTGGCGCCGATCGGCACAAGTCTCTAATGGATTCGATAGTCTCGTCCTCTTGTGGCCGCGGCGCCTGAGGCTGGTGCGTGGTCCGACACCAGGTTGTGCTTGCGCGATTCGTTCTCTGCGCGAGGGGTCCGACGTCAGTCGGGGGTGTAGGGGCTGATCTCCAGCTGGTCAACTCCGTGATCGTACAATGCCTCGACGACACGCTGAGTGGCGATGAAAACATAGTTCTGAACCGTCTGGCCGTAGATGTTCTGGATGTCAGACCCCGGGAACGGATCGGTCGCGAAGCCGATGTATCCCTCGACAGGCGAGCCGGCGTGGTCTCGAACCTCGACCGCGAAGGTTCGGTAACCGGTGACCTCAGCGGCGCGAAGTGCCTCGATGAAACGAGTGGAGGCAATCTTCAACGCGTTCCCACCGGTCCACAGCAGGTCACCGAACTTCTTGCCTCCGTTATAGGGAGCAAGCCATACCGGGAACGGAAGTTCTTCAGGACGCCAGTCCACGATGAACGGGTAGACACTGGTGACACCGTCGGGCATGTACCAGGGATCTCCGGTGATCTTCGGCTTACCTTGTCCGCAGACGCCGAGCCACACGTCGTTGCGTTTTGATCTAGCCTCTATGCGAAACCACTCGGACAAGCTCTCACCTTTCAGCAACGGACGTACCTCGCGTAAACGGCCGTAATCGACGTGTTGAACTGAAGCACGGTTGCCTTCGTCGCGTTCAGGTTCTGGTCAATCCATCTCTGCCAGTCACGGTTGTACGCGGCGGAAAGATCGGAGTGGTTGTTGGCCACCCCAGCAGCCGAACCCCACCACAAACCGAAGCTCGGGTCGTGGATCAGAATTCCCTTGGCGCCGAAGTACGTACTGAAGGCCTCGGGCATGGTGTGGTGCTCCTGGCACCGCGACCCGGGGTCGTAACCGGTTCGCTGGATCAGGTTGTACCGAAAATTCGCCGACGTAAACGGTCTGTATTCTGCCGCCGCCACCATGACCCTGTTTTGAACCTGGGGCGCGGCAACGGTGGTGACGCCTACCGTTGTTTCCGACGTGAGCGATGAAGCGGACGCTGCCTGGCCTGACATCCCGAAAACTACTGCCATCAGGATGGCAGCAATCAAAGTACAAAACTTACAGATCTTCATGGGGTCCCCCTGCCCTATGTGTCGTGACGATCGCTATCAATAATCACCGACGACATGAATCTAGCCGTTTCCCTTAGCGTTACACAAGAGCTCGCTTTCTGGAAAATACCCTCGGTCTTCCATGCGGGTGGCCGATCGCCCACCGTCCCATCCTCGCAAGAAGCACCCGCAAGGGGTCCGTCCGGATACGCATTTCGGACCGTCCCATAAGCCGGTCGGACACCGGCCCGTGGAATCATGCGGGCGCTGGAGCTGAAAAGTCTCTCCATGGCAGCTCCAGAGGGGAACGCTAAGTGAGGCACAGTCTGCGACCAGTGGTAGATACCGTTTTGGGTGTGGCCGGCTCATTCTCAACGAGTCCGGCTCGGATCAGTCAACATCGTTGACCTGAAGCCATTGCTTTCCGATCCGCAGGAAGTCTCCCCAGGCATTTCAAGCGGTGAGTTGAGTTCTGGCGAGGAATGATGGACCCTGTTCAAGCAAAATTTCCCCTTGTAGTCTTACAGAAATCGATGGGGTGGATGGGGTGGGGGCCATGAAGTCAAAAGTGTTGATGGTAATTGGGTGTATCTTGGCACTCGTTGCGATAGCCATCTATTCTTTTGTTGAATCCGATGGGGCAAGAATTGTTGTTGCTGGGGCCTCTGCAGCGCTTTGGATTGCTATAGCCCTCGGAATTGTATTCAGGCTGATCCGGACCATGCGCGGAAAGAAGATTCGGACTGCGTTCTCGCCGGTTGTCGGAGCGGCGGACACATATCAATCGTTGCTGCTTGGTCGACCGACAACTGCTGAGAGCAGCGTAGCGCTAACTGAGCACATCAATACCGACAAGTTCACCTCTGGCCCCTGACCCCAGTCGGAACAATTCATCTTCACGGCTTTGGGGCAGTGGGCAAAGTTCGGTGCATAGGATGGCAAGCAGGCGAGAGCTCAATGCATGGTTACGAGTCGGGAGATTCTCCTGAATCAACACTCGGCTGCGGAAAATATGGGCGTCCCATTTCCGTCGGGTGCAGTCAAAGCCGTCCCGCAAGTGGTGTCGCGCATAGACGAAACAAAACTGTCCCGTAAGCCGGTCGGTTCACGGGTCCTTTTGGCTTAGACGGCACCGCTGAAGTCCCCGCGCTCATGGTGTTCCACAGGGGAACGTCTATCGTGCATAGGTGGAACAGATATGGATCATTTAGTGGCTATGAGTTCGACTTCGAAGCCGTCGGAATTCACTAGGTAGGCAGCGTAGTTTTCAGGACCGCCAGCGTGGGGGTACTTCTCTGCAAATAACGGCTGCCAACCGTGGAGCTGGCTGTCCGCCGTCAGAGCATCGACCTTTTCTTCACTTCCAGCATGAAATGCCAAGTGATTCAATCCCGGCGCTGTTCGTTGATGCTCTCTGCTGGTCAGCGCTGGGGATTCCTCGGCGACTATATAGGTGGTACCTCGCCGCCAACTAATTCCTTGATCCCAATTCTGATCCGGCGAGTACCCTAGACGCGTCAGCATCCAACCCCATTCATCCTTGGCGCGTTCAAGGTTGGGCACCCAGAGCTCGACATGGTGCAGGGAACCCTCTAGATCTTCGTCCACCTTCCAAGTCTCACACAGCCGTCGGAGACCGACCCGGTGCTTCACGTGCGCGCTGGGGCCGAAAAGTCGCACAATGGCAGTTCCAGAGGGGAACGCTGAGCGGGCACGATAGTGGGCAGGAGCGTGTTTCTTTTTGTCGAAGGTCAGCATGACTGTGCAGTCATTGCAGGAAGAAGGGGTCCTGAGCCGAGGGTGAGCCCTCCTGTGTTGGTTCCCATCCGCGCAGCCGAGCCATGCCGGTGCCGCCTTCGTAGCTGTACTCGACCCAGATCACGACGTAGCGTCCACGACGGTTAGCTTCTGCCCACGCCAGGACATCGTCAATGCTTTCCGCGTTCTCCAGACGGTTCTCGTAGCTGGCGCGGGTTTCGTCCCAGAAGTCCACCCTATATACGGGACGGGGCTCTTCCTCGCTGACATATCGAGGGTCAACGCCAGTGACCTTCAGGTTTTTCGTGCCCATGAGCACACTCTACGTGCGCGGCTAAGCATTCGTCAGAGGCCCACGAATTTCAATTGAGGAACGGCCTGCGAGACACCATCGCGCCGGAACGGTCAATGCGATGGCATCAGGAGACAGCGTTCAACAGCAAGTAACTTATTCTTCGTCGTATTCCATACTCTTACGAATCCAACGCGACCCCGGGCCTTCGGATGCCGCCTCGTCTTGGGGGTTGAAGAGGTGGCATTTTTTGAGGGAGAGGCAACCGCAGCCGATGCAGTCATCGAGTGATCCCTGGAGTTTTTCCAGCTGACGGATTCGTCGTGCCACCATTTGCGCCCAGTGCGTGCTGAGCTGATGCCAATCGTCCTGGGTCGGGGCCCTGTCTGGCGGCAGCTCGGCCAGCGCTTCCGCAATCTCGGCGAGGGTCAGCCCTACCCGTTGTCCAGCGGCAATGACGGCCAGACGCCGTAGGGTGTAGCGACGAAAGAGACGCTTGTTGCCCGCGGTTCGTTCAGAGGTGATCAGGTTGCGTGACTCGTAATACCTCACGGTGGGCACCGACAAGCCTGCCCTGCTCGCAATCTCACCGATGGGCAGCATGCTTCTGGGTATGGCGGTGGTCATGTGCTCATGTTTGCATGCCACCGGCTTGACCTCAAGCTAGCTTTACCTAGTTCCATGGTGCGTACGCCCTCGAACACAAGGAAAACCATGACTGCCATATCGATCCACGGCGAATGCGAAGCCACCACTACGGGGGACGGGGAACAAGCTTTAGTGCAGAGCGCAAACTCCGCCCGCGAACAACGCCGAAGATTGAGGCTCCTGAGGAAACGGCTCCGCGAAGGAACAGCCCCAAGTCGGACGGCGAGCATCGCGCGGCCACACGAATCACCCCAGATGCTGATGGCCGGAAGTTTTGGCTCGAGAATCATCTGACCCCGCACGCATCCTGCTAGGACCCATTTCCAAGAGAAGGAAGTTCCGGAATGAAAATCCTCAACGTCTCCATCACCGTCCGCGACCTCGAAAAGGCCGTGCAGTTCTACCGCGACGTTCTTCTGCTGCCTGTCGAAGCGACACCCGCTGGCGCGGAGGTCACCATCGGCTCCAGCCGACTGAGGCTGAGTACCGGGGAGAGTTTTGACGGTGTCCATCACCTCGCCTTCGGAGTCCCTCCCTCGGAGTTTGAACTGGCCCACACGTGGTTGGCCCGTCGTGTCTCCCTGCTCCAGGCAGACGGCTCGGAGGTCATCCTCGGTTCGAAAGAGTGGAAATCCCGTTCCCTGTATTTATTGGGACCCGAAGGAATCATCCTGGAGTACATCGCCCGCGACGCCGATGCGTCCACGGTTCCCGGCACGGGCGAAAGCCCGCACATGCTGTCCATCAGCGAAGTCGGGATTGGTGTAGACGACGTGCTGGACACTGTGGCCACGCTCTCCGAAGAGTTGGCCATCCCCACCTACTACGATCGGTCCAGCACCTTCACCTCGATGGGCAGCCACGATGGACTCCTGATCGTTGTGCAGCAGGAACGGCTCTGGTTCCCCACCAAGGTATCCAAGCCGGCTCGCGGGCCCCTCACCGTTCAGATCGAACCGCTGGCGGGGAAATCCCGAGTAGATCTCGGCCCGAATATCTCGATAGTCAGCGGATAGCTAAGGCCACGACCGGACTTCTTCTAGATCGGAATCTACCTCGGAAAACATCCTGTTTGACGGTTCCTCGTAGACATTAGCAACTCGTCCCGCAAGACGGTCGGATACCGGCCTACGGATTCAGGCGCACGCGGGAGCCGAAAAGTCCTGCCATGGCAGTTCCAGAGGGGAACCCTCCGCGGGGCAACCTCGTGGTGTTCCAGGCATCCAGCTGCTGGGTGGGTATCTCATGCCACGGGGAGCCGCTTCTATGGCGGTTTGCCAGTGGTTGCCCGGCGATACGGGCAAAGACGGAACTACCTGACATACTCTGATCATGGCCGTTTCGTTCGAATGCACGACACCATCCAGCTTGCCAAAAGCGCAGCTTTTTGATTTGGCGCGCAGCATTGACGCGCATAAGGACTCGATGGCGCACTCCCGTGAAAAAGCTGTCGCTGGTGTCACCTCGGGACTCATTTCGTTGGGAGAAGAGGTGACGTGGCGTGCGTGGCATTTCGGTCTTCCGCTGCGGATGACAAGCCGGATCACACAAATGGAGGCGCCTGACTCCTTCGTTGATGAACAGGTTAAGGGCCCGTTTAAGTCGTTCCGTCATATCCATGAGTTCAGCCAGGATGCGAAGGGGACCACGATGATTGATCGCATAGAGTTCGCGGCACCCTTCGGCCCCGTCGGGCTACTCGTTGAGAAGCTGGTCCTGGCCCGCTATATGCGAAAAATGATTGAAACACGGAATCGCCACCTCACCGAGGAACTGACGCACAGATAAGTCATCCGGTAACCCAACCTTGGACGGAACACGTTGGTGGCCTGGGCTGAAGGCCTGATCCAAGGAGAGCCGAACGAGGCATGTAAGTCCGAAACCGCATGCTGGCGCTAGCGCATAAATCTCTCGTCGTTGATTGTCACGACCCTATTTCCATTGCGCCCGCGGCACGTCCGTCGAGCAGATGCTGCACAGTCGCACTAGCATTCTCTGCCAATCCTGGCGCCGCCTGAGTAACGGGTTCCTCCCTAGCGGCAATGACTTGCACCTGTTCAAGCGTGTCGTTGACGATGTCTTTAGTGCCGCGCAGACCCCACGAACTGAACTCGAGGACGAGATCGTCCTTGGTGACGGTCGCGTGCAAGTACTTCTTGTTCACAGCGAGGGCCAGCTGCCCATCCAACCCTTCGCGAAGACCATGAGGTACAAAGTCATACGCTGGCGCCAATGCAATGTGCCCATCGGCATAGTGAAGAAGACCCAGGTTCTTCGCGTGCATGTCGAGGTTTGAGATGACGACGCCGAGGGTTGTGATGACGGCAAGCTTCCGCATATCGTGTGCCTGACCGTGAGTTCTCAGTACTTCAGCGATGCGCTTCAGATTCACGATGCCGCCGTACGCCTGGTATTTCTGGTTCCTGGCGGCTCCGAGGACCTGGTTGAAGTCTTCTTGGTGAACCCTCCCGCCGGGAACTGCAAGATCACGGTCGAACCGTTGGATAACGAGCGCATCGGTTCCGCCAAAGTTTGCAAGATGCGTGTCAAAGTTGGCAATGCCAAGCGCACGGGTGAAGCGCGCTCCGTACTCTTCATCGAATATTTCCGTGGGCCGACTTGAAACTATCGGCTTCACGATGTGCGTCGACGGGAACCCGCCGAAGACTTGGTGCCACCCGCCGTTCAGGTGGGCAAGAACAATCTTCGGCTGCACGCCGGCGAGTGACGTCTTGCCCAGAACGCCGGAGTTAGCGAGCGGGTTCGCGGCGCGCTCAGTCAGCAGGACGTGCACGTCCTCCTCCGACACCGGCCGGGCTTCGGGTGTCTGTGGCTCCGTAGGATTGTCAGCGTCCCATATCTGAAGCGCGCCCGCGATGTCGCGCCCGAACCGGGCCAAGAACGCCAAAGTATCGCGCCTGCGCAGCCCGGCCATCGCCAGCATGAACTCAAGCTGGTCTCCTTCCGGGAGGAGTTCCTCGAAGAAGTTCCGCCTCCGCGATGAGTGCGCCCTGTTTGGCCGCGCGACGAAGGGCATAGCGACGGATAAGGCCCGGCTGCCCACCCCGAAATGATCGATAGCCGTGCGTGCCGGTGTGAAGTCGAATGTGCGCTCGTCACCGCTCAGCTCCCCAATGAACTGCCCGCTCAACTCAACATGGAGTCTCATTGAGGTTCTCCACTTTCAGTACTGTCGTCCCACTCCGCGGTGACGGTCACACCGCATTCGCGAAAGAGCTTAAAAAGCCTTTCCGCGTAGAGGGTATAGGTCTCGGACTCCAGATTGCTGATAGCGCTCTGCGTGACGCCCGTCCGCGCGGAAAGCTCCCTCTGGGACATCCCTGCGGCCAGCCTCGCCTGCTGCAAAGCCATCCCTAGATCAGACGGTGAATGGATCTTCGCTATTTGTTTCGACACTTTGAGCCTTCCCCATTGACACAGACGATGCTGTGATACGAATATTCACATCATAACCAATGATATGAATATTCGCATCAATTCCGGTGTCTGGCGAATGCCGTTGACCTCAGCACCTTTGCAATTCAGGATCGCAGCTGGTCATATTGACCGTTGGCTATGCAGCTGTCGCTTTCAGAAAGCGACGGCACGACTATCAGAAGTCGTTAGCTTGGTAGCTCTGAGCCCGTAGGGGAACCCGCTGCGGTCATCACGATTGATGGAATCATCCCTTGGTTGGACGATCTAACTTTCACATACTGAAAGAATTGTCTGATGGAATCCAGCCAGCAACCCACCTCGGCCGTCATGCGTGCACGCGCCGTGACTAACGAGGGAATGATCTGAATTGCAACGAATGACACAGAGAGGTTGGCTTGGACTTTCCTTCCTCTCCTTCCTTGCCTTCCTTGTAACGTACTTCATCGGGGCTATTGCCTCAGGTAAGGACATTGACAAGACCTGCGCTAAGGCAGGTCAGTTGCTTGACGAAGACTATCGAGCGCAGAACTAGAAAGAGCCATCCCGATTCTTTCCTCTACATGACAAATGCAACGCTGGCTATGACATGATCCCGGTTTGGGTTAACCCCGCCCTGGTGATTTTTTTGGTTCTCACAGGCGCATTTATCTGTGCGTTAGTCGTCTCGGAAGTTAAATATGAGAAAAGACGCCGACAAGAGCCGACAAGAAAGGCAAGCTCATGACAAGCCCTGAAATCGCACGCCGCGGTTTCCTCGGAGCTACCGTGGCTGTCTCGGGCGCGATGACGTTCCCCACGATTGCGGCTCTAGCCGTGCCGTAAGGGGTATTCCGTATAGACGCAGTCAAAGTGTCCCGCAAGCCGGTCGGCAAATGGTTCACTGAAACCAGGACAGCGACTTTGAGCGGTCCGAGTTGCTCTTGTTTCACTGGGGAACCTCCGGCGGGACTGCCTAAGACTCAAGGATCAAGAATCCAATGGACTTCTGAATACGTTCTGAACTAGACTCGAAGCATGAACACACGCACCCGTTCCCGAACCACGTTTCAGTCTTCTGAATTGAGCCGCTCTTCCGCTGAGGTCTTCGCGGCTGCGGCAGATCATCCTGTTGAGGTCACTCGTCGTGACGGTGAATCTCTGGTGCTCATGTCCGGCAGTGCAGATCGAGCACGCACTAATCTGCTGGAGCTGGCAGCCCAGCTTGTTGCGGTTTCAACGAGCACGGATGGACCTCTAGTAACTCGCATGATCGACAGGTTCCCTTGGATGCTGGCGCTGAGCCCGGCCGATCAGCAGGCCTGTGCCAATGATATTTTGTCCGCCGCACGCGCTTCGTTCGCCACCAACCAGCCGCACCTGGCCATTGCTGAACTCACAGCTTGGCGCGAAACGGCGACGGCTATCGCCGCTGGCCTCGGCCAGGAGCCCGTGGAGTGGCTCGATGATTCCGTAGTGGTTGAGCGCCCCTAAGGGATGGCCAAGAACCTGAAAGTCGAGCGGCCAACAAAGAAGTCTGAATACGAGATTCGCTTCGCCTCTACCCAAGCCCAGCGTGGCTGGATGAATCTAAAGGCCACGATCAGGGGCCCCTTGGCCGATGCTTGGGATTTTCTGACGAGGACACCTCTGGCTGTTACACCGACCAATTATCACTTGCGTGGTGAACACGGCGCCGTCACCCGTAATGGCTCCACCCATGAGCGATGGCAGCACAAGCCAACGCCCAAGGGCGATGCTCGTATATGGTTCTACGTCGAGGGCCCGGTGGTCTATCTGGAGCAGGTCCATACCAAGCATCCCAACGAGACCAAGTAGGGATCTTGGGAAAAGAAAACATCCAACGGTAGCGCCTCTCTCAGATGCCTAACCACTGGACCACAGCCTGGTTGGAGCAAGCCTCCAAGAGTCCACCCGCAGGGGAACCTTGAGCGGGACAGCGAGTCACGCCAAACCGAGGCATTCTGTAATTGGGTGGTGGACTGCGTTGTATGTTCTGCTCGCGTAGTGTTGTTGGATGCGATCCAACCACGGAATGTTCAGCTGGAAAATGACACGCTTTCTCTTTTCCCTTGGTAGTTTCGTCGCCATGGCTGGAATTCTCCGAATCCTGACGTCGGGCTCGTGGGGGTACATCTGGTTTATCCTGCTCGGGTTTGCTCTCGTAGTCCTGTCCACGCGTGGTCCATGGGATAGCGAAGCAAGCGGCCGCAATCGTTCAGTTTTGGGGTTTCGAGTTCGTCAATAGCAAGTCCGTAGTGACATGCTGACTGCAAGCCACGGTTTAGCCTCGATAGTCCGCAACCGGAACCCTTTCCGGGGCATCCGGGTGAGGCTTTTTTTAGCGGCCTTCATACGGGCATGAGCACTGCCGGTTGGCCCCATGAACATGCGCAAACAGCAGGCCGGCTGGGACCGTACGGCGGTGGCTGTCAGCCGGCACGATTATTAGCGCCTTGGTTGCCAGAGGTCCAGGTCCAGCCAGTTCCGAGGGAATCCCATGCCCACCTCCGGGGAGACGAGCATGGACCCGTCTGGTGCCTCGAGCTCGACGTTGAGCTTTTTGACTTGAGTCTTGAAAGTCATATTCCAGCCCGATCCGCTTGAATGAGACATGAGCATGAACGCAAGCGTAGCTGCGTAAATGTACAGCCTTTGGTTCGGCTTGGGTGTGGCCGTGAAATCCGGCGCGATCAAGTGCGCAAGTGAGGTGCCCACAGTTTCGTGCGCTCGGATTGAGAGCGACCGTTTGAAGGCTCGATTGTACAGACGGGAGCCGTGGGCACATGTGTTGCGGAAATCGACCATCATGCGGAGCACGGCTCCGAATGGACGCGGGTGTGCGAATCCGAACATACGTGCCACCTCACGAGCACCTGGTGTCTGCATCAGCTCGAACAAGTATGGGAATTTTCCGAAGCTCAGCACTTCAGTCAGGGCCCAAATCGGCATTGGCTGATTCGGATACTTCAGCAAATGATGCGCGATGAAGTCCTCGTCTTCTGAACCGGACCGCACCGCCTCCCGGCATGTTTCCATCCATGCATCGAATTTGGTCTGCTCGCCGCTGGGTTTCCCGCAGGCGTCTGCGTCGAGACAACGGATAAGCGAATGGGCGGCGACGTCCTTTGCTGCCAGGGTGTGGGCGATTGCAGCCCTCAGCCGAACCTCGAAGTCCAGAAGCCCCTCCAAACAGACCCGCGACAACTTGAAGTCGAATGCCTCCAGCTGCATCACGTGCTCGATACTCGCGCCGGGGATGTACTGGTCTTGGCGGTACTGCCGCAGGCGCTCGTTCACCTTGTCGGATGGGAGCAACTGTCGAAAGACGTATCGGTATGCCCCGGAACGGAAGTACCCTACGCGGGTCAGGAAATTAAGTGCCTCGACTCGGTCAGGAATGGCGAGTCCGTCGGCTTCGAGTTGTCGAAGTAGCTCGTCGCGTTCCTTGAATTCCTTTGTATACTCCACGCATCACCGCTTGTCGCCCAATGAAAATCGCCCCCTTGAGCCGAGGCTCAGAGGGGGGCGATGTCTGATAACTACAAGCTAGCACACTTCGCTGACAGGGGCCGGGCCGCATTGCCTGGCAACTGGGGCTAACGTTTCTGACGCACACAAGGGCCCAGTCCTTACAGCTTGTGGATGGTCGCTTCGCCAATCACCGCCCGCCGGAGGAACCTTATACGGGTCATGGAGACTTTGCTGAATGTCGCCTTGCTACCGGATGCAGGAAAAGGCTAGAGAGGTGTCTGCCTGTGCGAGTGGTCCCGTTCGTTGAACCACTCGCACAGGCAAGTTTTTTGTGTACCGCGTTGGCAAACGCTGCTTAGGGCAAGGAGTTAACCACGGTGGTGCGGATGGTTGTCCAGCCGATCGTTGCCCCGGCCGGTACCGAGCCCATGGCTTCAAGAGCGACCTGTCGTTCTCCAATTAACTGGCCCGTGGCAGGGTCTATGATGACGTCTTGGCGAATGTTTGATGCGCCTTCAACCCGGCCGATTGCCACCCCGCTTTGGCCGTCCAATGTGGCTTGGTTGTCGGTGACGGAAACCCCTGGAATGAGTGCTGCGGCCTGGTAAAGTGCCGCACGTAAATCGGCAGGTACTAGGCCCGTGCGTAGCAGGTCAGCAATCCAGACTAGTGCTTCACCGTCAAGGGACTGGCCGGCACCAAGGGTCTTTAGATAGATGCCGTTGAGCAGCATGCGCGGGTCCCTGGAGTATCCGGCCAGTTCCTTTTCAGTGGGAAAAGTGCTGGGCGACCCGTAAAAGGCGCCGTTGGCTGCCCTGAGGTGCTCGGAGGTGTCACCGATGTCCTTCGCTTGCTCCAAGGCAGTTTCCTTGGCCTGCGCGCTAAAGAATGTGGTAGGTACGCGACCCGAGCGGTCCCAGACCCATTCCTGGTCGCGGTCTGCGGGCACGTAGAAGGACATCTTTTCGGTATCAAGCCATTCAACTGTGGTGTTGGAACCGACGCTCCCCGAGGCATCCTGCACACCGTAGGTACTCATCCACAGATTGGTACTGTCGATCTTCAAATACTGGCCCGGTCCCACAACGGGATCCACAGTTTTGATGGACATAGACGCCGCGTTGTTCAGAACTTCGGCTGCCTCGGCGCTGGCAGCTCCCCGCCAGCCTGCCAAACCAATCACGTTCCCACCCACCAGAGCCGTGACAAGTCCGAGCGTTGCTGTTGTCATTAGGGTGATGCGCAAGGCCTTCCGGGGACGGCGTTTGCTTTTCTTGACACCCCCAGGGGCGATGCGATGGAGCAGCTGATGACGGCCGCTGTCGATCACTGAATCCTTGACGATTGGAATGTCGTTACGCATTTCACGCAGTAGCTTGAGCTCGTCCATGCTCTGCCTCCTCGGTGTCGTTTCGGAAAGGGCCGGCGGCGTCCTTTAGGATGCGGCGGGCCCGGTTGAGTCGTGACCTCACAGTGCCGATCGGCACCTTGGTTGCCTCGGCAATGCCCTCATAGCTCAGCTCCGCCCAGGCGAAGAGAAGGATGCATTCCCTATCAGCTGCAGAGAGTGCGCGCAGCGCACCGGCCATGGCCGAGGCGGCTACCGCAGCGTCCAGCCGCTCGGCAATCCTGTCAGTGCTGTCCGCATAGGAATCACGGCCCGAAGACTTCGCCAAGACCTTCAGCATTTTTGCCTCGGTCCTGTGATGCTTGCGCAGCAGGTTCGTTGCGATGCCAAATAGCCAGGGCCTGGCATCGTTCCTTGCTTGGTCGAAGGAGTCCCGCCGTTCAAAGGCGACGAGGAAGGTTTCGGCCATAACGTCTTCGGCTGCCGATTCACCGGCGCGGCGGGCGGCGTACCTGTGGATCATGCGTGCGTATTTGTCGTAGAGCTCGGTGAAGGCCTGAGGGCTCTCACGGGATCTGCGAATGATGTCGGCGTCTGTAGTCACACTATCTATTGCCCGTTGGGAGGAAAATAGTTCACGGAGAAATGGAAACCTTCAGAATATGTCTAGGAAACGGATGGACAGGCCGCCGAATCGATATTAGGTGGGTGGGCGCTGGGACGAAAGCGCACTAGCCCCGGTCGCGCTTCAACCCTAGCAAAGAGGCCATTCCCAAGATTCCTAACCACTGTCATCATCTCCGTCGGCACAAACTCAGTACTTAGCTGAGCAGTCGTCCGTACCCGTGGGAGGACACCTCGATGGCAACTAAAATGCCATCCATGACCGTAAGGCGTGTTTCACACATACGTTTAAAGTTGTCCCGCAAGCCGGTCGATCAGAGGCCGGCCGGATCACCGGAGGCAACAGTAGTTTTGGGATCTGTTGGGCTGTCCGCTGCGGAACCCTCTGCGGGAAGGATATGTGGTCGGGTAAGTGACTATGGTGTGCAACCGTTGCCGTGCGATTTCATTGAACTGGGGGTTCCGTCGGCTTCCACGGGGAAGCTGTACGTGACTTTGTTGGTGGCGGTGTCGATGATGATGATTGAATTCTTGGGCCAGGCCGGATCCGGGGGGACCGTGTACTTGATGTGGGTGCTCTTTGTGGTGCGGTTGAACCCGTCTATGACTGTGTTGGTTCTGGTGTTGATTTGGACTGTTTCGTTGGGTAGCCCGGTGACGTCGCCGTCTTCGGGCGTGCTGTTCCACCAGCCGATGTAGCCATTGATCGTTGTCTGCTCGACCGAGTCGCAGGTGGGGTTGCCGGCGGGATCAACGGCGAAGCTTTCAAGGATTCGGTTGCGTGCCGGGTCGAGCACGAGGATGACGTTGGCGGCCCATTTGCTGCTTCTCAAGAATTCAAGGTTCGCTTTAGTAAGTTTCGGTGGGTTGCCCACGCGTTGGATGACTGTGTTCGTGCTCGTGCTGAAAATAGCAAGATTTGTGGGTTGGCCGGGCAATGGCTTTTCATCCCACCAGCCATGGTAGATGCCGTTGGTTGTCACGGAAAAGCGTTCCGCCGTGGTGAGTCGTTGTACGCCGGAGACGTTCAACGGCGTGAGTTTTTGCGTGGCGCAGCCGGTCAGCAAGGTGAGGGCGACGGCGATTGCTGCCAGCATGCGCACCGCCCGGGCGCGTCGTGACCGGGGATGAACCACACATGTGCGGACCGTCATTCGTTGCGTCCTGACTGGTAGGGCGATGAGCACAGTTCAGGTGCGTCTCGGTCGGGTAGGTAGGGGCGATAGAGGAGCACGATGCCGTCATCTTGGTGGACGATCCGGAATCCGTAGTTTTCCTTGAACCGTAGGGCGTCGAATGGGGTGAAGTTGCCATCGCCGCCGCCCCCGGTGTCGGTCTGGGCGAAGTCGATGACGGCCCAGTTGGCGTAGTCCACCTGCCGGCCGAGCAGCCCCACATTGGTCCGGTTGGTCAGGTGTGGGACGAGCCTGTCGTCGGCTTCCACGCAGACGCCTGAGGGGATCATGTTGACCACTCGTTGTTGGGCTGCCATGTGTGCGGTGTGTTCCCAGGTTTTGCCCGTTACCAGGTTATGGATGGGAAAGAGCCCAGGGATGAAGGCGATACCAACCGCGACGGACATGGTGAAGGCGGCCGGCGCCCACACTTTTGCTGCCTGAATGCGAGGAAACCGTTTCACGAGTTTCGAGAGGACATCCACGGCGGCTAGGACCAGGATCGGGGCGAGGATGGCGTTGTATTGGAACGCCGTGGACCAGGTCCCCGGCCGGTCACTGAGGAGCCGGCTGGCGAGGATGGGGGCCGCGAGCAGTACGTACGGGGATGCCAACGGAAGTAACCACAAAGGAAAGAACAAGGCAGCCCAGAGGAACTGCTTGGTGCCGTTATCGAACAGGATGGCCGCGGTCTTGAGCGGGTGGGCCGCCATGAACGCTATCGCCGATCCCATGGTGGGCCCCAAGGTTGTGTATTCCCAGTATCCAAAGCTGCCGGACTTGTTGAAGTGAGGGATGAATCGTCCGGTAGTGAAAAGGTAGCCCGCTGCCCCGGTCGCCAACAGTGCCAGGGCAAGCTTCCATCGGCGACGCAGGGCTATGATCAGGGCGATGGCCATGACCATGAACCCCATGTCTTCCCGCACCCCGAGAAGGATGACGGAGAGCACACCCACGGCTATGTACCGGTTTCGATCCAGGGCAAGGATGATCCAGGCCATCAGCGGGACGCCGAACGCTATCTCGTGGAAGTCAAAGTTCACTAGGGACTGGATCGGCCACCAGAACACGTACCCGGCCGATACTGCAAGAGAAGCCCAAGGCCCCAGCCTGGCCCGGCAAAACAAATACACGGGATAGATCGACGAGGCCACTAAGACGGCCAGTGCTATGCCGAGCATGCGTGGGTCATTCCAGAGCCAATACAAGGGGCCCAGGATGGCGATGATGGGGTGGAAGTGATCGCCGAGAATGTTGTAGGTCAGGCCCTTGATCTCACTGTAGGGGCCCATGAATGCCGAATACTGCCGCACCACCTGATCGAAAATGCCCAGGTCATACCCGGAAGAGCGGAAAGTGCTGTAGCGGAGCATCGACAACGTTGAATACGTGAGTGTAGCAAGGAACGCCAGTATGCTCACCGCGCGAAGTTCTCCGCGGAAAGGTGTTCCTACTCGGGCCACAATACGTCGCCACCACGACTGAACCACAGCCAACGAATCTTGCGGACCGTCCAACACTTCCACTGCCATACATTCCCCTTAAGCCAGCTGCCAAGTCTACGGGCGAAGGCTTGTCATCTCTTTGCGATAGTTGAAGATCAGCTAACCGATTCCTTGGACTGGCAGTGTAATTTCAGGGTAAGCGGACACAGCAAGGTACCAGCATTCCTCAGGGGAACCCGCTACGGGACGTTGCCAGGACCTATATATCCCGTCGTCAGCTTGTTACCTTTAGCTATGAATGGAGACAAGTTGCGGCAGTCATCAGTCGTACAGGTGCGGGCGTTCAGGAATAATCGTTTCGTTTTAGCGGCAAGCTTCTTTATCTCCTCCTTTGTGCTCTTTGAACGAGACTCTTCTATCAAAACGTGGGTAGCTGTCGCTGCGCTGGCCCTTGGTAGCTTCTGCGTTTATCAAGCAATTCGGGCTTGGATGGAACTCAAAAGTCGGGAAGGAGACAGTCCAGCAGGCCAAGAGCACACCACCAATGAGCCGTGAGGAGCAACCAGCGAAGTTTCTCTCCTATGCCGGAGATGGAACGTTCCGCGGGACACGTTTCGTTGTTTTCCTTGGCAGTTAGTTTCTTAGCTGCGACAGAGCTCGGGCGGATGGGTTAATCCACTGTGTTGTTGCCCGGATTTTGACACCGCTGACCATGGCAAGAACCGGTGATGACCGACAGCAGGGTGTTTCCAATAATGGGGTCCGCCAGGAATGACCGTAGGAATTGGGCTGGGTAAGGTGCTACGACGGGACATCGGCGTAGCGATGGACACTGACGTTTCCAGTTGGAATGTCGGCGCGGCTCCGCGATGGAGCGAAACTTGCGGCTAAGAGATAACGATTATGGATCCCAACCATGAGGCGAAGGACAGGACGGCGCGTTCATGCGCCCATCGGGTGGCCTCGAATTTACCACCGTCGCAGTCGATTTCTGCTCGCCGGTTCCAACCCCAATCCCTACCTGGCAGAACCAGATGACTGTACTTTTGTCTGGCAGATTTGAGCTCATTTCCATGGTCGGAACTCGCATGTTGCGGGTTAATACTGTCGCCGGGGGTGATAGCTTTACCGAAAGCGACGGTAAGACTGGTAGGGAACGGCGGATTGAGTCACCCCATTCCTGGGCTTGGTTGTTGCGTCGGTGGTGCAGTTTGGAGGCTCGGCTTGGATGGAGCCACGATCGCATCGAACAGATCGGAGAGTCAATGTGAGTTATGACCTTGCTGTATGGGAGGGTGAAATGCCCAACTCGGACTACGAATTGAATGCCGCCTTGGAAATGAACATGGCAATTCTCAATCTCGAACCTGCTCCAGAACCAACAACGAGAATCCGAACGTACGTCGAAGCGTTATTGGCCAGATGGCCCGACCTGGATTTCGACAACGAGGACGAGGACGAGGACGAAACACCATGGGCCGACGGGCCCATGATGAACAATGCTGCAGGACCTATCATCTATTTCGCCATGGTCTACAGCAAGGCCGAAGAAGCAGCCGAGTTTGCCGCGCAACTTGCCAGTGAACATGGCCTGGTGTGCTTTGATCCGCAGTTGGAGGCCCTTCGAAATTAGCAAAGACCTTACCAGTGCTGGGTCGGCAAGCTAGTCTGGCAACCAACCACTTTGGTTCTATGGTGAGTGTCAATGGCAGAACGGCAGACGGCACGTCAAACTATGGCAGGGCAGCCGATTCGGCGATACGCCGTTTTAGAGCTGAGGCGAAGGCCCGGTAGTCGTTATAGGCCGCGTTTTCTTGACTCCCGATTTCGGTGAGCTGGGCCTCCATGGCGCTTAGGGCTTCCTCATTACGGTTGAGAAGCCACAACGCGACAGGCGCACGGAACACTGTCTGCCATCTGTGGCCTTCCTTCGCCACTAGCGCCTGAGCCATGGCCTCAAGAGTCGCCCTCTCGCGCATGTAAGGCAAACCATACGACTCTAGGCTGGCGAGAATGTCTGCGATGACAGCAGCATTCTTCTCGGGGTTTTCACGCGTCAGGATCCAGTCCATTCGATGTTCGATTGGAACCAAATACCGGAGCGGTTCTGACACAGTTGCCGGCATGTACTGACTGTACTTTCGGCCAGTAATGTCGGCCACGCTGCGTTCCAGCGACTGAATGCGCACACCACATATTGGGTTCATGTTCAACTCACCAGGTCCTCCGGCACGGCTTGCGTAGTTCAGTCCGAGAATGCCGAGAACATCGTCGTCGAGGACTATAGTGAAAATCCCATCGGCGCGCTTCTTAAATCCGGCGCCCACCAGAGCATCACAAAGTGCCACCTCCCCTGGATGTGTTCGAGAGCTCATCACTTACTTAACCACACTTCCTAGTTCGGTATCGCCGTTCGGGCCGCCCTTGGATTTGAAAACACCACAACCGCCAAGAAGCTAATCGCCTGATCACACTGTACGACCAGAGTTCGCCGCTCTGCAGCAGAGTCGGGAAATTCTCCTAAATTCCATAGCCGAAAAGAACGAGTTCTCCTTGTATTTAGAATTCTCGCATCCTTCGAAAGGGGTGCACCGTATAGACGCAGTGGAACCGTCCCGCAAGCCGGTCGGACACCGGCCCGTGGAATCATGCGGGCGCTGGAGCTGAAAAGTCTCTCCCTGGCAGTTCCAGAGGGGAACCATCTGCGGGACAGTGCGCTCGAATGCAATATTTTGAGGGCCCTGAGATTCCGATAGCTGTCGCTGGAGGTCAGATGAAGCGGCGGTCTAGGCGAGTGATCGAATGGGCTAATCAGAGAGAGCGCAGTCTTCCCCGTCTATTACCATTCGCAGCGTGGGCGACTCTGAGGTCAGCTCTGTCTTAGCTTTGCACCCTGACGTTGCCTCGACTGAGATCCAACCAAAGGGGATACCTTCGACGCCGTAAGTAGAGCCCACTGCGACTTCTTGCGCATCGGCTAAGTCTCCATCAGGGCCAATGATTTTCACCTCGTAAGAGCCACCTTGAGCTCCGGGCCGCATAGCGCGAACTTCGACTTCAACGCTTCCGGATTGCGGGCCGGAGGTACAGCCAGTCATGGCAACGACGACCAAGAATGCAGCCGCGACACGAGTCAGATATTTACCGCTCATAGCCTCAGTGTGTCACATGTCACCGCGCTGCCTTGGCTGGCGGAGAAATCGGCAGGCAGAACGAATGGCCAGTGAAGGAACCCTGACCGGAACCTACAGTCCGACCGGAGAAGGGAAGTTCTTCTTCATCATGATGGCCGCGTTCGCCGAACTCGAACGCGACATGATCCGAGAACGCACCATGGCCGGCCTCGCAGCCGCCCGCGCCCAAGGCCGCACCGGCGGCCGACCCACCGTCATGAATACCGATACCCTCGCAGCCGCCCAGGCCAGAGCCGGCAACGGGGAAAGCCCCACCCAAATCGCCAAGGCACTGGGCGTCTCCCGCGCATCCGTCTACCGCCACCTGCCAACCAGCAATCCCTGAACCATGCCGCAAGAACAAAATCCTTAGCGCCAACCACTGTTCCGCTGCAGGCCAGACCCCATAGTGGCGGACACTGGGGAATCCGGGCCCGCGTGACTCGGCGGCCGGATGAGTAGACCGGCGGGCAGCAGCAGCGCTTCCGTGTCGTTCCCTGGAACAGAGCCCGCCTCGCTAGCGCCAAAGCAAAAGGTCGTGGGCGTAAGGGCCCCATCTGCTTGACCAACCGCCTCGCACTGATCGATCATGAGGACAAGTCAGCTGAGATCTGTACAGCCTCCCAGGCACACGCTGCGGCAAGAACAACGAATGCCAACACGACGCCCAGGTTGCGCTCCGTGATGGTTGACCTGTCCTTTACAAGCCTGACTCGTTCCGTGGTCCCGTGAATCGCCCACCATCGTCTGATACGCCATCTGCCAATCGAGGTCGTGGCTGCAACCGCAAGGACGTAGGCCATGATCTCGTAGGCTCCAGAACTACCGAGAATGGCCAGTGAAGGCGGCATCCTCACTGGCATGGGGATAGTGAAGGAGTTGGTCCCGACCGCCACGGCAAAAATAACCCCAACCAGCACTACGCTTACGTAGCCAAAAGGGTAGCCGCGCTTGGTGATGATTAGATTACCGGACACCATGAAGACAGCAGCAAGCGCCAGGTTGAGGCTAAGGATTCGTATCCATTCCAGCCACACGCTGCCTCCTGCCAGGCCAGTCCCCGCGAGGGCGTGTGCGCCGGTGCGACCCATCAACAACCCCTCCGGCAACAGCCAATAGCTCGCGCCCCACACAGCGACGAACGCAACCGCGACGACTGCGAGCAGCGACAAGAAGCGAACAATCAACCTGTCGTACGTGAGATAGCGTCTGAGCATGGCCAACTTTCCCGACTCTGTCGACCGAGAGTTGAGGCGCGTCGGCTGCCCCAACTCTTCTTGCCACTCTAATCGCCAGATCACCGGGCAAGGCACACACAACCCCCAAAATTGCACTCATTCAACCGCACAAGTCGAGTGAACCATATTCCTGGTGAAGGACCATCACCCTCAAACGGGCCGGTACTCACACTCTGTGGCGTGCCACGAGGCCCGCGGTGAATGCATCCGGCCCCAGTTTTTTTGCAGACTAGTTCTGAAAACTACTGGTTACGCATAGACAATGCTGCCCGTCGACGTGTCACGACCGCCGACACCACAGCCGTGCGATCGATCCTGCTACTAAGCCGAGTGCAGCGCCAATGGCGATGCCCAGCGCGAGGCCTTGTGCTCCGGCGATAGCGGCTCCGATCGCGATCCCCACCAATGCGCCCACACTTATACCGATGCCGGGCAGCGATTCAATGAAGCTTCGGTGTTTTCGGTTGCTTCCTTTATCGGCCATGGACCGATCCTACATGCGGTACTGCACAAATTTTGACGAGATACCGACCAGCTTCGTTGGCGTACTCAGAGGATGAATACCACGAGCAGCAGCGGGTACGTGATGAGCAGACTTTTACCGGTAAAGGTATAAACGGTTCCCATGACCAGGGACAGAGCGACGCCATAGATCCCAGTACCCGCATCCTGAGTGAGGAAGTGGACAAGACCCCAGGTCATCGCCAGCATAATGCCGCCCCACGGCACCCACTGTCGTCGGAACCAGCGGTCGCCCGCTCGCTGACCAAATCCAATGATCAAAACTATGACGGCTACTTCGGCACAGTAGTACGCAACTTGCACAAGCCAGGCCGCTGTCCCCGCGTGGCCGAAGCGTTCCGAAAACGCAGTGTGCTCTGCAACTGGCGGAAACACACCTCCCTGAAGCACCCATTGCGCGGCCAGTGTGGCAACTACGAGAACGGTAACAACCAGCCCCCGCAGGGTGCTGGTCCGCGGTGCTGCCTTACCGCGCAACGTGAAATCGGTTCGACGAAGGGCCCACGCCGTCAAACCGATCACACCAACAACCCAGATGACGATAGTGAGAGCCCAGTGCACAATCTGCGCAAGGAAACTAGCTGGCGGTAACCCGAGCACTGGTTCAACAGCGAGGAGCACTATCTCGAACCCGACGAGAGCGAAGGCGTACAGCGCAAGATAAAGATACGAGTGCGGCGGCGTCAGCGTGCCTCTCTTTGCGGTGCCGGACAGTCCGTCTCGACCCACGGCGATCAGTTCCCCACTCGCGAAAAGCACCGGCAACGCACACTACTGTGGCCCAAAATTTGGGAAAGTGCAGATGGTTCGCAGCGAACGAGATGACAACTGATCGACGCTGATGTGGTGAGCTCCGGGCGGCGAATGCAGCCGGAGGAACTGCGAACAGCTGTCATGAACTCCTCGATGCCTCTTCCATTGGGATGCCGCCAAGAACGCCCACTAGATGAGTAATTCCAAGGTGGGCGGCGTGGCGTAGGGGTCTTTGGGGCAAGGGTGTTCAGAATCGGAATCAGTCACGTTTGATCGTGGTTTCTTTCCGGTTTGGTCCTCGTTTGGACAGAATCACTCCGAAAACGAAGAACATCACCAGCCATATTAACAGCCCTGCCGCGAGAAAAACTCCGATTACTGCGAGATATGCGAGAGGACTGGCGAGGGTGAACCAGCCGCTCAAAAACATTGCCGGTAGTACGGTGAAGAGCATGATCACGAAATGAATTGCTGATTGGAAGGACAGCTTCCACCGATCAACTTGGTAGATCACCGATGTGCCGCCTGTGGCCGCGGCGATCACGCCGACCGCGAATGTGCTTCGCGCGGTGGCCGAGTCCCCTTCAGCAAGCAGCGCAACTCCCATTACCCCGAGGACGACAAGTGGCACACCAGCCAGAATGAGTCCGAGGTGAAGGGTAGACATAGCGCCAACGTATCACGGAGCGCCAGACCACTCCCGATGTCACCCTCGGCTACCTAGACTCTTCTATGTCCGTCAAGCCGTTTTTGTTGCTTTTGCTGATGCATTGAGTGCGCGGTAAATACGGCGGGCCAGGTAGCGCTTGATACAGCGGCGGATTTCCTTGTCGGTGCGCCCTTCGGTTCGTCGTTTTCCACGTATTCATGAGTCTTGGTGTCATGGGTCATCCTGACGAGCGCGACCATGTGCAGGGCACTGTTCAGTGATCGGTCACTGCCCCAGTTGAGTCGGTGCCCGACCGTGTTCCCGGAGTAGGCCCGGCACTCCTGAAGGTGTCGCCAGGGACAATCGAAGGTTCGGTTGGGGTATATCCCAACGAGGCGTCCGATGTAGTGGCGGAATCCGTCAGATTAGAATCCTTTTCACGTTTCTTGGACACCCAAGCCCGTGAACCCAAGAACCCAACCTCACACAACCCCAGACCCAGATATTCCCCAGAAGTAAGCGGAATTTCTCACTAGATTGCCCCTAGTGACAGCCATAGGAGAACTGGGCCATAGAAGCAAGTTGAGCCAGGGAACCGCGGGACTATCCCTTGCCATTGGAAACTGCCCAGAGCCTGTCCGTTGAGGGAACCTCCTGCGGGACGGTCTAGGCTTCGCTTTTCATCGCTGGCTATATACCAACAGGGTTTCTAGCCGGGTGTTTTGTTCCCGGCTCAGGATTGCTCATTCCGGGAGGGTATCGAGGGCTGCGGTGAGCTGTTCCTCTGGTGGGAGTATCGCACGATCCTCGTTGGTGAGCTGATCATAGGTGTAAGCGGCCACAGCCATGGGCGAGGTGGAACGTCCAAGGGCGTATCGAACGGTGTGATCGTTCTTGCTGCCGCAGATGAGAATTCCGACTGTCGGCGCGTGAGCTTGGCGTCGTAGTTTGTCATCGACCAACGCGACATAGAAATTCAGCTTCCCAGCGAATTCGGGTTGGAACTTCCCCGTTTTTAGTTCGATGACGAAGTAGCGCAGCTGCTCGACATGGAAGAACAAGAGATCAATGTAAAGGTCGTCTCCGTCCACTTCCATATGAACTTGGCGACCGACAAAGGCGAATCCTGGGCCCAATTCCCGCAGTGTCTCCACGATACGGTCCATGAGCGCCTGTTCCAGGTCTCTTTCTGCCACCTCGCCCGAGAGCCCCAGAAACTCAAAGGCATAAGGGTCCTTGGCCACTTGTTGCGCCAGCTCCGAGTCCATGGCAGCCAAATGCTGCCTGAAGTTAGACGGCGCAGTCCCCGTGCGTTCCATGGAACGATTCATCATCATGTTCAGCAGGACATTGCGGGACCATCCGAATTCCACGGCGGCGGCATACCAATCACGCGCTTGAGGGGTTTCTGCCTTGTCAAGAATGGTGCGGATATGTCCCCACGGCAATTGCGCCACAAGCTGTGGCACATTTGACTCAGGTCCCCAAGCGCTGGCCATCGTCCGCATGTACTGCAGGTTGCGTTGGGAAAAACCCTTCATCAGCGGAAACTCGGTACCTAGGTCCTCAGCCAAACGGCGGATGACGCCGGCACCCCATCCTTGGTTGTCTTGATGCGCAAGTATTTGCTGCCCAATGCCCCAGTACAGGCTAATGAGTTCCGTATTGACTCTGCGCTGGGCAGTAATCCTTGCTTCACGAACCCGATCCTTCAACGAAGCCAGCACCTGGGCATAGTCGTCGGGAAGAGGGGAAAGGTCTCCGGATGTCATCAATCAAGACTACCCAACGCCTCTTGACCAAACATTCACTTATTCCCAACCCACCTCCAGTATGTTCTGGCAGTCAAACTTCTAGGCGTGGAGGCCAGCCGCGGTCATGCCCACTGGGGAACCTTGACCGCCCGGCGCCTAGTCCGCAGGACAACATTTGCCCATGGTCACGCCTTCGCAGATCGTACGGAGTTTCTGGCTTATCTGTTTGATTGCCACTTCTTGTAAGAGTTGGGCAGCAAGATTGCCACCATGACGACTATGGCGATGCCTGGCACCAGTGCCCACGGGTCGGGATTGCCCTCGGACCCAAAAATAACGAGAAGCAGACTAACGATTCCGAGCACTAAAAGTACGATGTGAATCCAGAACATGGCTCGCCACAATCGCACGTCGCTTTGTCGGCTGGCTGCTTCCCAATCCACCATGACCCCACCCTAGAACGGCAGCAAGAATTTGGGTAGCAGCGAAGTGCGTCCCGCGCCGGGTGTCCCGTATAGAAATTGGCGAACTGTCTCGTTAGCCGGTCGGACACCGGCCCGTGGAATCATGCGGGCGCTGGAGCTGAAAAGTCGTGCCAAGGCAATTCCAGAGGGGAACGGGATACGGGACCGCTTACTGAAATTTGGCGCTTATCGGGCCTGAGGTCCTCAGGAACCGAGGTGCTGCACGTTCTGCTACTGGCGATCCCATCCGTTAATGCGCGTTGAGTATGCCCAAAGTTTTGGATATCTAAGTAATTAAAACGCAGCCGGATGGTTATTTGTAGACTTCGCGGCGGTGGGCCACTCGAACCACGGTAACGAGGAGAAGGTTGTCGACAACTTCGTAGAGTATCCGGTAGTCACCAACGCGGATCCGCCAAGCAGTACTTTCGCCGGCCAGCTTTTTACAACCAGCAGGGCGGGGGTCCTGCCCAAGTTCGGCGATGCCGGACAGGATGCGGCGTCGGATTCCGGGGTCAAGCTTTCTGAGTTCTTTCGCGGCCGCGGTGGTGAATTCAATGCGGTAAGAACTCACGCGTCTAGCTCAGCACGCAGTTCACTCAGGCTGACGCGCTCACCGTCATCAGCCAACTTAGCCGCCCGGTATTCAGCGACATCACGGAACATTTCCAGTTGCTCCAGCAGTTCAAAGTCATCGGGGCCAATAAGCACAGCCGCCGGCTTGCCGTTCTTCGTAATCTGCACGCGTTCATGCCCGTAGCTAGCACGGCCCACAGCATCAGCGAGACCATCGCGAAGTGCCCGAATTGTGACGGATGAAGTAATCGTGTTCATGTAACCACAGTAGCACTTGTGTACACATTTGACACGACGATTCTTTCACCCAAAGTCGGCTCCATCTCCCCTTGTCTCCGGCAATTCCAGAGGGGAACGTTCACTGGGACGGGCCGGTCATAATTCGAAGGTTTGGTCGTTGCGGTTGATATTCATAGGGTGACTGCGCAGTGCATGGCGAACTCGACCACGGTGATTTGTTCCTAGCATTCGTGGCTGTTTGATTGCTTTCCTGCGGACCGTAAAGGCCGTTGCGCCGGGGTGGGTTGCCTCGCCGTGACCGCCCCGGTCATCAAACGCCACGAGTCATGATTCCCGTCGGGTTATGCTGTGCATGCATCCGAGATTTGGAAGATGCCTGTTGCGGCTTACGCCGATACTTGGGGGTTCGTATGGAATTGGATTGGGTCGACAAGTCACAGAAGTCCGGACGGCAGGCGATTCCTGTTGCACTTGCCGTGTTGGTAGGGTTCTGTGGGATCGGATTACCGCTCACAGATGCAATGTACGTGCCCGCCTTCATAGCCGCAATTGTTTTCGCCGTCGCGACTCCATTGACTTTGCTGGTGGCGGCGCCCAGGGGACTGTTTAAAAAGAACAGGGCATTTCGTTGGCTGTCCATTCTCTGCGCATTCTTTGCGGCATGTGTTGTTGTGACAAGTGGATTTTTGATGTCATACGGGAGCCCTGCGGGGGCAACTGCTGATATTGGTGGCTTTGGGATGTGGTTGCTGTCGACGATAGCTCTAGTGACAATCACCAGTTGTGCGGTCAGAGTTTGGCGTGTGGAGTATGCGCAAGTACCGACAACGTTGCGTGGCATTCAGCGGCAGGAGCGGCGGGAACGTCGGGCAAAACACAGCTAGATACTCAGGTGGTGCCAACCAGCTTCGGCATGGCTTTGGCCAGCCTATGAGTCCGTCCGGAAGCGGAACCTTCTGCGGGGCAGTGGCGGAAGTTGGCATGCGTTTCCTCGCATGCCTAAACGTAAACCGGTGGACGCTGCCGTGCGATACTGGCGAAGTGCTGAACGATTACTGGCCTCTCGCCCACTTGAAGCTGGCAACCAAGCGTTTGGAACTCCGCGTTCCAAACGATGAGGAGTTATCCGAGTTCGCTCAGGTCGCGGCCAACGGCGTACACGAGCCTGGTGAGCAGCCTTTTCTGACACCATGGACAGACCTTCCTCCTCGTGAGCGGGCACTTCACGTGATGCAACAGCACTGGAGCCGCCGGGCGCGTGGTGTGCGGAGGCTTGGGCATTGGAAATGGGCGTATTCCGAGGAGACCAGCCAGTAGGCATGGTCACGCTGAAGGCACGCAATTTTCCTGTACTGCGTGAAGTAAAAACCGAATCGTGGCTTGGCCTTGAATTTCAGCGGCAGGGTATTGGTACTGAGGCCCGGACGGCCTTGCTGGGTCTTGCTTTTGAGGAACTGGGAGCCGTCACCGCGCTGACCGAGGTGTTCCAGGACAATGTTGGTTCGCAAGGCGTCTCGCGTCGGCTCGGATACCTTCACGATGGCATCTCGCGGGACGTTCTCGCCGGGCGAGCCGTAGTCTCCGACCGTCTTCGCCTCGATGCTTCAGATTGGGTACCGACCGACCCCGCGGATCTGGTCGTTACCGGCCTGGCAAAAGCCCGTCCATTCTTCAACGTCTAGAAAGCAATTCCGCGCGACGCCGCCCGTAGGTGGAACCACCACCGGAACGCGAAGCGGCATCGGGATCGCTACCCCTTCCCGTGGCCCGAGAATGAGCTCGCGCTTTGTCGGGCAGCTGGCAGTACGAATGCGAGCCGCTGTTCTGGCGGCCACTCGTACGTGTCATCGCACCGGTAACCCCTGAGCCATGCCCGCCCGCCCACGACACGGATGTAGAACCCCTTCGGATACTCCACGTCTCCGCTCGGCGGCTCGGAAGCGACGTGGATTGCTCCAGTCGGGGCGCGGCCTGCAGACAAGACCGAGTCCGGCGCGTCCGCCTGCTCCATCATCGCCAATCGGAGGTAGGGGCCCGTCACCAAGGGGCAAAGTTCGAGGCCTTGGTTTTTCGCAGCGGCGAAGACCCGTGACCAAGTAGCCCCGCGCTCGAAGCCAAGCTCCTCTACCGTTCTTTCCACGATTCGTAAGCTTCGACTCTCTGGTGCGTCGAAGGCGGGGTGAGCGAGCAGCGTCTCGGCGTGGACATTGAGCAAGACATTTGCGCTGTGTAGCAATTGCATGACATCACCTCACGATCGGCCCCCAACTCGAATTACACAACCTTCACCCTTCACCGCGCTGACCATGCACCTATCCTCCATCACTACCCGCCGGACAAAGAGTAGTCCTGATCACTTCAGGGTATCCATTCGAGGAACCTCCTGCGGACACTCACCGATATGCCCACAAGCTGTTCAATATTGAACAGAGTTAGTGTTGCCTGGGCGTCCACCCTGATGGCAACATGCCAGTGATCTTTCCACGTTCAGAATCAGCCTCCGCTGACCAGCCTTGAACTGTTACCGCATCTTGGAAGGCACCCCGCGCCAGACGTAGGCCGAGATCTGGGTGACTCATCCCAGGCGCACCGCCACGACGCGTCGAGGCCCGCACGCTCCACTGTTTATCAGCAAAACCTCCCCCACGAAAAACATGGTAATCGCCGTACCGGGCAGGGTCGAGCAGATCCCAGCACCATTCCCAGACGTTTCCGAGGGTGTCGTGAAGTCCGAAGGCATTGGGCTGCTTTAGGCCAACGTCTTCAGGATTTTCCAGCTTGTCATTCGATGTCCACCCAATAGCATCGAGGGGTCCGTAGTGTGGCCCAACGGTGCCAGCGCGGCACGCATATTCCCACTCAGCTTCAGTGGGTAAGCGGTACCCGGAGGCTGTCGTCCGCCAAATCACCTCTCCTGCGTCAAAGGCGTAGGCAAGGTCAAGGCCCTCGCTCACTGACGCTGCATTACAAAACTTGACGGCGTCCAGCCAATTAATATCCACTAGCGGCGATTGGGAGGCTGGTCCGACATTACCCATCAGCTGCGCGTGCTGGGCTGTGGTGACAGGGACGGCCCCGATCTCGAATGGTTCCAGCTGGACAACCCATCGACGCTGCCGTCGAGCGTCGTGCAGTTCCACTTGTCCGGCCGGTAGAGGTCGAAGATCAAACGTAGACATTCCACAATGCTCCCATGTAGTCCTGTCACCCGTTCGTCGACCGACCCGTGGATTCATGCGCCCGTCGGAGCTGAAAAGTCGCACTTTGGCAGTTCCGGTGAGGAACCTCCTACGGGACAGCTATGCATACGCTCGCCGTGTCAGCCGCGGCTCCAGCATCAGTGGCAAGGAGTTCCTCGTCCCTGACATCACTGGCGTCACTGAGGGCGGCGAGTTGTTACCCATGCACCCAGAAGGCCTAGCTACGATCTTCGAGGTGATTGGCTGAAAACCAGATAGTAGAAACAGCGAGACACCGCGCATCTGGTGCCTCGCCGTTTCTCGCTTTTAAGGCTTTTGAGTTCATCCGACGAGGCGGCCCACAATGTACAGCACCTGGCAAATCAGGAATAACGACGGCGGCGAAAGGTACAGCCAGTACTTGGCAGTCTTGAGTCTCTTTGATTGCGGTTCCCACACCAGTCTTGTCCGGACGATTCCGGCGAGGAGCATGGACAGAGCGACGGACAGAATCGGTGACAGGATACCCACCCACATGGAAGCCTCGCCCACCGTTGAGGATGTTCCGATTGCCAAGGACAGCCCCAAGACGAGAACAACGCCAGCCAGTAGTCCATAGCTGATAAAAATCAGCACAACCATCACAGTGGGGGCCATGAAGTTCCCGTTCTTGTCCCGCACGGTGCAGAGATAGCCAAGTCCAGGCAGCGATATCAAGAAGGCCAAGCCAATTAGGGCGCCAAGATAGGGCGCCACGGACCCGCTAAATTGGACTGAGCTTTGGAAGGCAACTGCTAGGGTCCAGGCCACGTAGATGATGAGAAGTGCTGTGAATGCGGTGCCCCTCAGAAGCCCAATGCTGTGGCGGGAGATTTGGGCAGCCACCGTTTCGCTGTCCGCTTCGGTAATCTTCACGTCGTGAGGTTGATCCATGCTGGGTACCTTTTAGTCATTGTTAGCTTGTAGTGGCCTATTTTTCTAGCAGATTTGCTGAGCCGAAGGCCTCTCTGGAATGGGTGTTGTAGATCGTGATGCTGTGAGCGTCAGGGAAAAAATCAATCATGTAGCTCAGGTCATAGCTCTGGTTTCCAGTGATGGATTTGAGTTTCTCGAGACTGTAGGTGGTGGGTTCATTGACGACGTTGTACCCGTCCGCATTTTTGGTCATGGCCCCCCCGTACTCGCGGTCAAATATAGTTCGGCCCCATAGTCCCCAGGGCTAGTGGAAAAGTCTGTTAATTCCAGAGTCAGGCTATCGGGAGTCTGGGTGATGATGATCTCGCCGCTTGTTGGAATGGCCTGAGAAACGAATGTTCCGGACAGGGTCTTAGAAAGTGGTGCGGTAGCAAGTGGGCTAGAGCTTACTGACTTCACCGTGGAGCTCTGGACTGTCTTGATAGGTGCTGTCGCGGTCGTGCAGCCCGAGCTAGACGAGGTGGCAATGATCCCAACTGCGAGTAATCGAACAAATTTCATGGTTCCCCCAAATGAGTTACAGGCCTAGTGGCTGATCTTCAATACATCGAAACACAGCAACACTACGCTTTACATCAACCCGTAGGTTGAACCGTCGCCGAACTCAATTGCTATTAATCATCGTTGCCACGGCGTAGGCTGAGGTCTTGGTAGGCTCGGTTTTTGGAACCGTTTGGGCGTAAAGGTGGGGGAAATGAATTCAAGAAATGTTCTGGCAATGACTGCAGTAGTGGTCATGATGGCACTGACTGGTTGCTCGGCACAGGCAAGCGCATCAGCTGAAGCTGCCGGGGGCATCGCCTCAACACCGGGTGAAAAATGCTCAGGGGGATTCGAGTCCATCTGGAATTCGACCCCAGTTGACGGCAATGTATCCGAGCTGCCCCAGGAGACCGTGACGGTAGTTTCGGAGACGGGCCGTATCTTTGATGCCATGCGCAGGGGATCGGACGGGACAGCGGAGGCCGTTGCACCAGAGAGCGTCGATTACAAAGTCAATGTGGATCCGTCTTGGCCGAAGAACCACGCCGTGATGATCGATACTGCTACGGATAAGGTTCTTGAAATCATCGAAATACCGGCCGATTTGCCCTTGTGTGAGTAGGCTCTGGAACCATTCATACACTAGAACTGTCTGAAAGGTTCGTGGGTGAATGGCCATGAAAGAGCGATCAAGAATTCACCCATATGGAAGCACCAGCTCCCGCAGCTGGAACGCTCTGCGGTCATCACGGTTGATGAAATCATCCCTTGGTTGGGCGATCCAACTTTCATATCCTGGAAGAATTGACAGATGGCACCCAGCCCGAATGCTACCGCGGTCGTTATGGGTGCACTCGCCGTGACTCACAAGGAAATGATCTGAATTGCAACGAATGCCACTACGAGGATGGCTTGGACTAACCTTGCTCTCCTTCCTTGTCCTCGGCGTCACGTTTTTCATCGGGATATTCGCCTCCGGTAAGGACACTGACGAGACATGCGCGAAGGCAGGCCAACTGCTTGACAATAACTATCGGTCGCAGAACTGGCAAGAACCAGGGCGATTCTTCCCTCTACACAACAAATGCAACGCCGGTTATGACATGATCCCGGTCTGGGTCAATCCTGCTCTGGTGATATTCGCCGTTCTAACGGCCACATTTATCTGCGCGTTTATCGTCGCGGCGACCAAACGTTTGAAAGCACACCGACGAGAAAGCCAAATTCATGTCAAGCGGTAAGTCACCCGCCGCAGTCTTCTCGGAGCTACCGTCGCAGTCTCCGGCACGCTGGTGTTCCCCATGAATGCGGCTCTCTTTATTCCGTAAGGGGTCTGTCCGTATAGGATCTCAGAACCGTCCCGTAAGCCTGTCCGGCTCCGGGGCGTTGAACCGCCCAGCTCAGCAGTCGATGCGTGATCGATGGTGCTGCCCGCAGGGGAACCTTCACCGGCGTCCCCGGCCGACAGAATCAACCTCTGGGCGGAGGTGCTTTCTCTCGGCTACTGACAGACTGGACCGATGCATAAACTAGCCATGGCCACTATGTTTTGGGGTTTTGAACGAGTGGGGAACCAGTGAAAAGAGCGATTTCCCTGCTTTGTATGTTCGTGGCAGCGGCGGTTCTGGCCACGGGCTGCACCAGCCTTTCAGTCCCGACGCACCCGTTTGATCATGAGCTGGTGGATGAGAGTTCCGTGGCAGTGCCAGTATCGGATCGCGGTGAGGTTGCACTCGTCGTCTCACGCTTGGAAGAATCGGGTTTCTTTTGCGCACAAGTACGTGCCAATAGCGACGCCGCCCAAGTTTGGTGTCGTGCGTCAGAGGACCCCGTGGGAAATGAGGTCGACAGATCGGCGACTTCGGTGAACATTGTTACAACCCGGGATGGCGTCATCCAGTATGCAGATATCTCGGCCAAAAGAGGTGGGCGCGACGGCGACTGGGACAGACTGCGCGAAGTGCTGGATGCTTCATTCCTGGCACTGTGGCACAGCGATGCGGCAAAGGTCCACAAAGTGATCACGGAGGTTGTCAGGGGCCCTAGGTTCTTCCCCGATGACCCGCACCCACCTGTCATAAAGGAGTTCAGCACCACGAACGCCAGCTACCTCGTTGCTGAAGGAGGGCTTGTCCCTAAATTCCGCCTCGTTACTTCTGCGGTTCAGGATCGAAGCTGGCCGTATGCGGCCAATGACTACGCAACGACGATGAAAGTAGCCGGCCCAGAGCTTGAATTGAGTGGATACAAGTGTTCTACACACTGGTCCTCACCGTGCAGAATGGGAGGTGGCCAGAGTTCCAACCAAGAAATTAGCTTCACAACTCCGAACCCAAACTTGAGCCTGGACGATCCGGATCAAATACTCACTGTGGATATGTTCAATCCTGGAACAACTGATGACGCCGACCTTGAGAGCTTGTCCTCTATCGGATTCCCTCAGGAGCTGCCGTTCCTAGTTCCTGCTGCTCGCGGTCCTGTCGAAGCGCAGATCGTGGCCACACAACGCACCGGCGAACCCTTCATCGGAATAGTAGCCGGGACGATCCTCATCGTCGAGCCACCAATTAACCTCCCCCGTGTCAGGACGGGGCCATTGCCAGTCAACGTAAGGATCGGGGTAGCCCCGATCAGCATCGTTGAATAACCGACCCAGAAGACCACTGCTCCCCGAAAGTTTGGGTTCCCGCGGTGTCCGGAGTCTACGGCTAACGGGAAACCCTCACCGGAAAGTACTCTAGTCGTGCCACAAGGCGGCCCGGCTCGCATGGTCAATTGCCGAAAAGCCCCATGAACAGCAGAACCAGAACACTACTGCCGCCAATAGCAGGACAAGAAATGATGCGATAACCCGGGACGGGCGGCGAGGCGTGACGAACATCGATCGAATAGCCGCTGCGGCTGAGAGCCCCGGGAGAAGTAACGCTCCGGCTAGCGTCAGCTGGCGCTGAAAAAGTACTGCGCTGAAGTTCCTTGTTTCGTAATCGTCGGGGTCAACACCGAAAAACCAGACGCCCAATGCCACGATTGTTGATACCAAAGACAAGCCCAACAATGCCCAAGCCAAGGCAAGCCATTTGTGGCCGCTCCATCGTTTCCCCATGCCTGTAATCCAACCACGAATCCTGAAATCAATGCGACTGGGCCTGTCAGAGCGTCTATGACTGTTCGTTTCGGGCGCCGCCATTCGCGGTCCTATTAGCAGAACCAGAAACGATTACCTCCTTGTACTTGGAACTCTTGTCACGTCCGAAAGAGGTGTGCCATTTAGGCATCGGCAAGGTGTATCGTAAGCCGGTCCTTCACCGGGCACACCCGCCGCTGACCTGCTGCTTTGCAGATGGTGGCCAATGAAGTGTCCGTATAGGGTGTACGGTGAACTGTCCGGTGCCGGGCCATAAGTGACACAGTATTCGAGACCGATTTCGACTGATGTAGAGGTATCTATCAGGCGTGGCTCAATTACCTCACGTCATTCCGAACGTCTTGACGTACGATCTATTACGATTTCTGAGTCGACCCCAAACGAGTGGACCGCGTCGAGTCAACGTGATCGGCCATCGATTTGTATTTGGGCGCGGTGATGTGAGGATTATGGATCGGGTGCACTTCACAGATGCCGCACGGACGTGGTTTGATCTGGCCGCAGGCCTGTCACTGCGCGATCTCGCAGTTGCGGGGGCCTACCGTGTGTGAGCACGGGGAGGAATTTCCAGTGCTTCGGAAGGCGATGTGCTGCGTGCCAGAGGTGAACGTCGTTCTTAGTGACGAACATGGCCGGGCAATGCTGTGGCCCGATGGCCCCTAGAAGAAATACCGGATTAGTTTGCAATGCGCCGGCGGCCACCACGACACGGACCAGTACCAGCGCGATATTCGGTCTCTGGAAACCACAAAATCCCTTGGTTGGCAGGAAGGGCGGATCTCACGTGAAGATGGATGAGGCGATGAACCTGCCGTTGTGCAGAAAGTTGCAGCCGCACTTGGGGCCGGTGGCTGTAAGCCGCCGCCTAACCGCTCTTAGTGATTTTCTCTGGCTGCTCTTATCAGCAGAGTGCGCCGAAGTCTGCTGCCGTACCGGATTTCGGAGCGTGGTTACCTTGCCGGATTGAACCAACCACAATGTCGTGCACTAGGGATGAGCTCAACAGCTCGGCCAGCTTGTTGCGTGCAGCGAGCCTTCCAGGATCGTCCGCGAGGAATGCCCACAGTTGCTGTTCCTGGAAGTCATCCCTCGCCAGCATTTGTTCAACGGCGGTGGCCTCGGCGGTGCGCCGTTCCGCCCTGAACCAGTGCGGCAATTGCGTGGCTGCCATGTTCAAAATCCCCGTCCTGACACTGGCCGGATCGGCGTCATGTGCAGTACCGGCGGCGGAAATACAGCGTGCCGCCAATTCCGAAATGCTTGGTTCCGCCGCCATAGGTTCGTGCGGCATACGCTGTTCTGGCAACCTCCGCATGGTCCTCCTCATGATGGGAAATTCAATATCATCATGCCCCCAATACGGCATGCCGGATATTTTCACTGTAGATGTCTTTAGCCCTATTCGGCACGCCTCAGGCCTGTATTAGCAGCCTTTGTCCCCCAGATGGGTGACACAGTAGAAGTGAAACAGGAGGGGGGTGACGCGCGAGCGGTGCCAGTAAGCGGTGCCAGCGAAAGGCGGAGGCTACTTTTCCCCGGCCACGCGCCACAAATGCAATGTCAGGTAGGACTGCCAAGGCTGCAGAGGGGCCGCCATTCGGGCTAGTTCGGCAGCCTTGATGGTGCGGGCTTCTGCCGGTGAGTCGCCTCGCAACAGCCCGTAACCATTGCGGACGGCCGCATCCGTTGGTAAGAAGATATTGGAATTGCCCAATACACGCATGGCCACATAGCCCACTGTCCAGGGGCCGATACCCGGCAGAGGCAGGAGCTTCTCGTGCAAGGAATCTAGTGTGTCCTGCTCTCCAAATGCCAGAGTGCCATTGGCCAGAAGGGCTGAGACGGTAAGGATTGAGTCAATGCGGCGTTGCGGCCCACGCAGGATTGCCCTTCCGCCAGCAGCAATTTCACCAGGTGCCGCAAACACGTGCGTCATGGTGCCGTGGGGGAGCCGGCTTGGTGTGGCCAGTGGCATGAGCTGATTCAGCGCGGTACGTGCAGCCGCAACAGTGATTTGCTGCCCAACCATGGCCCGGATGAGAATCTCGGCGGAATCCACACAGCCTGGCAGCCTGATACCTGGCACAGCAGCCACCCGTGGAGCCAGTAACGGATCGGCAGAGAGCGCAGCATCGGCCGCAACGGGGTCGTGGTCCAGATTGAACAAGTGCCGCACCGCCAGCAGCAAGTCCGTTGTGGAGCTGGGATCTTCCAGCTCAAAGTCCAGCCATAGCGCGGTCCCGTCCCAGCTGACACGGAACCAGCCGTGGGTGCCGAACATGGGGCCGCGGCCGCCGGTAAGCGCTATGGTGCGTGCATAGCTTGTAGCGTCAGCCTCTTCCACGCCAGTGACGGCGCGGGCAGCCAAAAAACTGAAGATTCCCGGGTCAAAAGGGGGAATGAACGCTAATTCCAAGGCCATGGAATCATTCTTTCACCCAATTCTCCGACGCTGCTCCGAAGCCTCGCCGCGCAGGCTGCCATCTAGGGCAGCAGCACAATCTTCCCCCGCACTGTCCCTGCTTCCATCAACGCGTGTGCCTGGGCGGCCTCGCGCAACGGCAAGGTTGTGAGCCTGCGGGCGTGTAGCGCCCCAACTGAGAGCAGCTCGTTCACGGTGGCTGCGGCTTCGGCCAGTTCGGCAACTGTGGCATTGCTGATGGCAAAACCGCGGATGCTGCCGTCGCGCATGTACAACTTGCCCACAGGCAACGGGTTCGTGGCGGCAACTCCGGAGAGCACCACAATGCGCCCCCGTGGCGCCAACACGTCCACGGCAAGCTCCAGCTGATACCGCCCCGAGGTCTCCACATGTACATCTATGCCACGTCCGCCGGATACCCGTTCCATGGCGGCCCGCAGTTGCTGCCCAAACGTTGGCGAATGGTAGTCGAGCGCAACGCTGGCTCCTTGGCCAAGGCAATGGTCGACGTCGGATGCGCGGCATGAGGCGATGACCACAGCTCCTGCTCGGATGGCTTGGATGAGGGCGCCTTGGCCAACACCGCCACCAGCCCCACCGATGAACACCACCTCACCCTCTTGCAGCTCGGCGTGTGTGTGCAGGGCCAAATACGCGGTGGCCCCCGAATGCAGCACGGCGGCTGCTGCAATGGGGTCAACTCCGGCTGGCAGGGCATAGAGGCGCTCCACTGGTACAGTGGCGAACTCGGCTGCGGTTCCGGGGCGGCCGGCAAAACCCATGGAGTTGGACCACACGCCATCGCCCGGGGCAAGGCTGGCGTACAGCTCCGCACTACCCGGACCAAACCGTTCAACGGTTCCTACCAAGTCCCGGCCCACCACCTGTGGAAACACCAGTTCAGTGGTGTAGGCGCCGCTGCGCACAAACGTATCCACGTGGTCTACAGCGGATGCTTCAACACGTACCAATACGGTGCCTGTGGCCAGCTGCGGCACGGCAAGCTGCCCGTAGCTGATGGTTTCGGGACCTCCGCGCGAGGTGAAAAAGGCGGCCTTCATGGATGTGGGCCGGGTTCTGCCAGCGGTTGCAGCTGCATTCTCGGGCGGTGTGGTGTCCATGGCAGGAGTCTAAACCTGTCCTACAGGCCAGCTTCACCTCGGTGCCCGGCTCCCGGCTTCCTGAACGCCACAGCACCGACCTGACCGGCCCTGCTAAATTGGGAAGATGGCTACGCCACTTAACCTCCATGAGCTACTTCAAAACCGGGCCCCTGATGTGGCGCCATACTTGTTGGGCGCAGTGGTGCGCCATGAGAGTCCAGAGGGTGCCGTTGCCGTGCGCCTGACCGAGGTGGAGGCCTACTTGGGCCCCCGCGATTCCGCCGATCCCGATCCGGGTTCGCACAGCTACGGCGGCATGACCGAGCGCAACTCCACCATGTTCGGCCCGCCAGGGTACCTCTACGTGTATTTCAGCTACGGCATGCACTTTAGCGCCAATCTTGTGTGCCGCCCGGAGGGGTTCTCCTCAGGTTGTCTCCTGCGCGCCGGTGAGATTGTAGAGGGGCTGGAGCTGGCCAGACGCCGGCGCCCCACCGCCAAGAACAACGTCGAGCTGGCGCAGGGTCCTGCGCGGTTGGCCAAAGCCATGGGGTTCTCCCGTGAACACAACGGCATGTTCGCCCTCGGTGGGCAGGTCAGTGTCACCTTGCCAAAGACACCGGCGGCGTCACTGATGACCGGACCACGGGTGGGCATTAGCGGACCGGGGGGCACCAGCGAATATCTTTGGCGGTTCTGGCTGGACGGTGAGCCCACCGTGTCAAAGTTCAGACCGGGAGTGGTGCGTTCTTCGCGTCGTCCCGCGTCAACTGCTCCGACAGCTCAATAAGCTCGGTAACTTCCGGATGTAGATCGGCTGGTGTGAGCCGCTGAACCAGACCGGACCTTGACGCCGGCCATTCGTGTGCCAGCAGCGAGTACACGCAGGAGTCAACACGTGCGCCGTCGTGTCCGTGCCGGTAACTGCGCAACACTCCCTCCAGTGTTGCGCCCAACTTCACGATCGCGGCAGCACTGCGCGTGTTGCGGACGTCGCAGCGCAACGTGACCCGCTGGACGGACAGATCCTCGAAAGCAAAGCTCAGCAAGGCCAACTTGGAGGAGGCATTGACGTTGCGGCCCCAGTAATTGCGGCCAAAAAAAGTCATGCCCAGTTCAATCCGTGATTGCTCCGGCACGTAGTCGTACAGGCTGGTGGTCCCCGCCACTGTGTCCGTCTCTTCATCGATGACGGCAAAAGCAATAACGGACCGATCAGCGATCCGGGCAGCGAAAAGTCGTTCCAGGGCACGCCTTGATGTTGGCCGTTCAGAGGCCATGCCCGCCCACATTTCCACATCGATGTAGGGGAACAGATCTGCCGCGTGAGAACGCCGTAGCGGCACAAGCCGGACACCGTGTCCGGGAAGTGAAATGTTGTGTTGCACGGAGAATATATAAGCACCTTTTTGGGCATCCGAAAAGCCCTTCTCCAAGAGGCTGTACCGTGGAGGGGTGAATGAGACTTTTAGTACCCCAGAAACGCCCGCCTCCAGCACCTGCAATGCCCCGGAAAGTCCGCATGTTTCCGCGGTTATTGAAGGTTTGTGCGCCACGGTTACCGACTACCCGAAGCCTGGGATTGTTTTCCAAGATTTAACCCCCGTATTTGCCAACGGACCGGCCCTGAAGCAGGTGGTGGATGCCATAGTTTGTGCCTTCGCCGGAAAGTTCGACGCCGTTGCAGGAGTTGAAGCGCGCGGCTTCCTCTTGGCGGCGGCTGCTGCCTACGCTACGGGTACGGGTGTGATCACCATCCGCAAGGCAGGAAAACTGCCCCGTGAGGTACTTTCCGAAAGCTACTCCCTGGAATACGGTGAGGCCACCTTGGAACTGCATCAAGGAGACGTTCCAGCTGGCACGCGCGTGTTAATTCTTGATGATGTGCTTGCCACGGGCGGGACGCTGGGTGCCGCAGCGGCACTCTTGGAACGCACGGGAGCTGTGGTGGCCGGCGTCGGGGTTGTCTTGGAAATAGACGGCCTTCCCGGCCGGGATAATCTAGCCGGCCACGAAGTTCTCTCTCTGCTGCACGTCTAGGCTGCTGCACGTCTAAGCTGCTCCCCGTTTAGGCTGCATTGCCATTTGTTGCGCGGATTTTTTGGGCCCGGAGTGGCCCGGCCAAGAAGCGGGATAGAATAGACGGTCCGTCTTTTGGCGGGAAGCCTTACGTATCAGGAGCCTTGCATGTATGACGACGAGTTGGCCCACGAACGCAACTATGTTGACGTCCTTTACGGGCGACTTGATGAACTCCGCGCCGAAAAGGTTGAGCAGTTGGGTGAGGTGCGGCGCGCCAAGTCCATGGGCACGCACCAGAACCGTTCCGAACGCGACGCGTTCGCCACGCTCTACGAGAACCGCCTGGCCCAGCTCAATGCCGTGGATGACAGGCTGGTGTTTGGCCGCCTTGACTTAGACGATGGTCAGGCCCGCTACATTGGCCGCATCGGGCTGCTGTCCGAGGACCTGCGTCAACTTTTGATCGATTGGCGGGCACCGGAGGCTGGCACGTTCTACCAAGCCACGGCCTTTGACCGCATGGGTGTGCGCCGCCGTCGTCATTTGTTGCTCAAGGGCCGCAACGTCAAGGCCATTGAAGACGACGTGCTGGACCACACCATGCTGGTGGATGGCGAGCACGTCCAAGGCGAGGGTGCCTTGTTGGCGGCGCTGAATTCCAAGCGCACCGGACGCATGAATGACATTGTGGGCACCATCCAGGCCGAGCAGGACCGGATTATCCGCTCACCGCTGAGCGGCGCCTTGGTGGTTCAGGGCGGGCCAGGAACCGGAAAAACCGCCGTGGCGCTGCACCGGGCCGCCTACCTGCTGTACACGCACCGCGAACGGCTGCAATCCTCCGGTGTGCTGCTGGTGGGGCCCTCCAACGCGTTCATGAAATACATTGAACGCGTGCTGCCCTCTCTGGGCGAGACCGGCGTGGTCATGGCCAGCGTTGGCAACTTGTTCCCTGGGGTGCAAGCCAAGGCTCCAGAATCTGCACAAACCGCGGAGCTCAAGGGCCGTATAGGAATGGCCAAAATTGTGGCCAATGCCGTGGCCAACCGCCAACGCCTGCCTCAAGGCGATGTTCGGCTCGACGTCGAAGGTACCCGTCTGATCCTTTCCGTCCGCCAGGTGCGCCGCGCCAGGGAGAAGGCCCAGGCCACGGGCTTACCGCACAATGAAGCGCGGGTCACCTTCGTCAAGACTCTGCTGCGCGAACTCACCGAGCAACTACGCGAACACATTGAATCAGCAGGCGCCGGCAATAACGCCGACAGATCCTACCTGGCCGAGGATGTGCGCTCATCACGTGACGTGCGGGTCATGCTCAACTTGTGCTGGATGCCCATGACGGCGCAACAACTCATTGATGAGATGTTCAGCAAGCCGGACATCCTCACAGCCGTGACACCCAACCTCAGCCCAGAGCAGCGCAACCTGCTTGTGCGGGCTCCGGGTTCGCCGTGGAGTGAGTCTGATGTGCCGTTGCTGGATGAAGCAGCCGAACTTCTGGGGGACATGGACGCTACAGGCGGCCGTGCCCAGGCCCATGCCGAATCCCAACGCAAGCGGGACCTGGTCAATGCTGAAAAGGCCATCTCCAACGTGAATCAGCAGCTGGAGGACTCCGGTGTTGACGGCATGTTAACCGCTGAGCAGCTCGCGGACTACAACATTGTGCAAGCGCAGTCCCAGACCAGTGCCGAGCGTGCCCTCACCGACAGGACCTGGGCCTACGGCCATGTGGTGGTGGATGAGGCCCAGGAGCTTTCTCCCATGCAGTGGCGTGTTCTTGTGCGCCGATGCCCCGTTAAATCCTTCACCATTGTGGGCGATATTGCCCAGACCAGTTCCGCATCCGGTGCCACATCCTGGCGGCAGGCGCTGACACCGTTCCTGGGGGAGCGGTGGAACGTGGAGGAGTTGAGCGTCAACTACCGCACGCCTCGGCAGATTGCTGAAGCTGCCGTGCGGATGGCCAATGCTGCCGGACAGTTGGTGTCTGCCCCCAAGGCAGTGCGCGACGGCGAATGGGAACCTGTTGTTGACCAGGTCCAGGCTTCCGGGGTTGTGGCCCAAGTTGTGGCTGTTATGCCTGAGGAAACCGCGGCCGTGGGCGGCGGACTTGTGGCAGTGATTGCCCCGCCATCCATGGTGGCGGAAATCGCTGCGGCGCTGCGGGCCGTGTACGGTTCCCGCATAGGCCACGGTGCAGGCTCGTTGGAGCAGGACATTGTGGTGATTGACCCGCATGAGGCCAAGGGGCTGGAATTTGACGGCGTGATCATTGTGGAGCCAGCAGCACTTCTTGCCGGTGCACAGGGACGTGTGGGGGACCTCTATGTTGCCATGACCAGGCCCACTCGGCGCCTGCGGTTGATTGGCTCGGCCCCCTTGCCCCGAGGCATTGTGGAGTAGCCCCAAAGCTCTGTGGAGTGGCTCGGGGACTCGGCGTGGGCAGCAATGGCGAAGAAACGCCGTCGTGCTGGTAATTTTGTGGTGTGTCTTTGCAAACTGAACTCCGCGTCCCCGAGAATGACTCCAGCTTCGCCAATGTTTGGCAGGAGCTCAAGTGGCGAGGCCTGATCCAGGTCTCCACCGACGAGGCAGCCCTTGAAGAGCTGCTCGCCGGGGATCCCATCACGTACTATTGCGGCTTCGATCCCACCGCCCCCAGCCTGCACTTGGGCAACTTGGTGCAGTTGCTGACCATGCGGCGAATGCAGTTGGCCGGCCACAAACCGCTGGGTCTGGTGGGAGGCTCCACCGGACTGGTGGGGGATCCGCGCCCCACAGCCGAGCGCACCATGAACTCCAAGGAAACCGTGACGGAGTGGGTGGGCTACCTGCAGGGCCAGGTGCAGCGCTTTCTGTCCTTCGAAGGCCAGAGCGCTGCTCGCATGGTCAACAACCTCGACTGGACTGCGCCGATGTCCGTGCTGGACTTCCTGCGCGACGTTGGCAAGTACTTCCGCGTGGGCACCATGATCAAGAAGGACATTGTGGCCTCCCGTCTGAACTCGGATGAGGGCATCAGCTACGCGGAGTTCAGCTACCAGATCTTGCAGGGCATGGACTACTTGGAGCTTTACCGCCAATATGGTTGCGTGCTCCAGCAAGGCGGCTCCGATCAGTGGGGCAACCTGACCAGCGGTACCGATCTGATCCGCAAGGTGGAGGGCGTCTCCGTGCATGCACTGGGCACGCCGCTGATCACCAACTCCGACGGCACCAAGTTCGGCAAGAGCGAGGGCAATGCCATCTGGCTTGACCCAGCCATGTGCAGCCCCTTCGACATGTACCAGTTCTGGCTCAATACCGCCGATGCTGACGTTGTTGACCGCTTGAAAGTATTCACTTTCCTCTCCCGCGAACAAATTGAGGCCATTGCGGTTTCGGTTGCGGAAAAGCCGCAAGCCCGTGAAGGCCAACGAACCCTTGCCTTCCAGGTGACATCTCTGGTGCACGGCGTGGATGCCGCGTTGAAGGTCATCGCGGCCTCGGCAGCGCTGTTCGGCCAGGGTGATCTGGCTGAGCTGGACTTGGGGACACTGGAATCGGCTACCCGTGAGCTGCCGCGTTCCGCTGCGCCGGCAGCCGGCTTGGGCATTGTGGAGCTGTTGGTGGCTTCCGGGTTGTCCAAGACAAATTCCGAAGCCCGCCGCACAGTAGGGGAGGGTGGTGCCTACGTGAACAATGCGAAGGTCACCGATCTGGAGGCCGTACTGGGTGTGGAGCAGGCACTGCACGGCAAGTACCTGTTGGTACGCCGTGGCAAGCGCACCCTAGCCATGGTTGAATTAGCCGCCTAATACACTGGAACGCCCGCATCAGATTCGCGTACCCGTCCCCGATTTGCGTTGGGGGCGGGTATCTGTGTATTGTTTATCGAGTTGTCCTGATGAAGGGCGGCGTGACTAGCGGGAAAATGATTGTGTTTTGGTTGTTTTCT
>NZ_QHLZ01000015.1 GCF_003185915.1 Arthrobacter psychrochitiniphilus | reverse complement strand
ACTCAAGCCACTCGGCAGTCTCCTCCGGATCACGATCAGGTAGCTGGTTAGTCAACCCGCTAAGGATATGGGAGTTCGTATCTCCTGCAGCCACGTCCAACCTCTCTTAAAAGCAGTGTGTGACGCCCAGTGCTGTGGCTCTGGGCGTGTACAGACACTCTAGACCGCAGTGACGCCCTGTGCGTAGCCTTGACCGTTGCATGAACACGCAAGAAGGCACTTGAATCGTGGACTCTGGGGAACCGTGCACAAAGTGAGTAAGGTAAATCACAATATCCGTCAGGGTCTTTGAGTCCGCCGGCCGCTGGTACTGCGTTAAGTGGAGGCAATGCGGGCTCACCCCCTAGACTGGGGTTATTGACCAACAAACCAGCGTGCAAGCGCTGACCGCAGGAGGAAAAACGTGAGTGAGGCCGACGCCGGCACTGTTGCCAAGGTGGCAGGCAATTTAGGGTTCAAGGATGGAGATCTCATCCAGGAACTCGGATACGACGACGACGTTGATTTTGATCTACGCGAGAGCATTGAGGCCCTCATTGGGTCCGAAATGTTTGACGAGCATGATCATGACGTAGTGGATTCAGTCATTTTTTGGTGGCGAGAAGACGATGGTGACCTCGTGGATTCCCTCGTTGATTCACTGACAACCTTGGATGAAGGTGGGGTGGTGTGGATCATGACACCCAAGCAGGGGCGCGATGGTTACGTCCCGCCGTCGGACATTCAGGAAGCTGCTCCCACGGCAGGACTGCATGTCACCACCACTGCGGGGGTTTCTGCTGACTGGGCCGCAACGCGCCTAGCGCCGCGCAAACGCCAGTAAGGCTGGCTGGCCACAGATGGATGCCGCCAGGCAACCGTGCTTGAGCATTGGGGACCTTGCCCCAGATTTCACTCTGTCTAATCAGTTTGGTGAGCCTATTGCGCTTGCTGAATTGCGTGGCACCCCGGTGGCCTTAGTGTTCTACCCCTTCGCGCACTCCGGTATTTGTACGGGGGAGTTGGGAGTGCTGCGCGATAACCTCGGTGACTTCCAAGCCGCGGGGGTGCGCATCCTGGCGGTATCCGTGGATGCGAAGTACACGCTTCGCGCCTATGCCCAGGCTCAGGGTTACGCTTTTGACCTGCTGGCCGATTTCTGGCCGCACGGCGCAGTGGCGCAACGTTACGGGGTTTTTGATCCGGTGCATGGCATGGCAGGGCGAAGTACTTTTTTGATTACGGCCGGAGGCGTTATTGCCGATCTCTTTAGTACGCCTTCCGGGCAGGCGCGGCCGCTGGCCCGTTACCGGCAGGCGTTGGAGTTGTTGTAGCAATGGACAACGTGCGCCCTGGTATTGGGCAGACGGGTTTTGTGCAGCAAAGCCCGGGGTTGGGTGCGGCCACTAATGCTGCCTCGGTGCTGAACGATACGGAGCTAGACACCTTGGACGGTGTTGCTGCGTTGCTGGGTGAGAAGAAATTCGCGCTACTCACCGGGGCTGGAATAAGTACCGATTCCGGCATCCCGGACTATCGGGGACCGCAAGCTGTCCCGCGAACCCCGCTGACCTACCAGGAATTTATGGGCGATGTCCGGCTTCGCCAGCGTTATTGGGCCAGAAATCATGCGGGCTGGTCACATCTGAGCACCGCCAAGCCAAATACTGGGCACTTTGCCACGGTTGCCCTGGAGCGCAGCGGGATTCTGACGGGGATTGTGACGCAAAACGTCGACAGGCTCCATGAAGAAGCTGGGGCCGAAAATGTGGTGGATCTACATGGCAGGTTCGATCAGGTCCTCTGCATGGACTGCGGCAATCACTACTCACGGGCTTTTCTCGCCACTATCTTGAATGAACTCAATCCAGGATTCCTTGATGCCATCTCGGCAGCTGGCGGGGCACCTCAGGCGCCAGACGCGGACGCTGACGTGGTGGCTGAGAGCCTCATATCCACCTTCAATGTTGCCAAGTGTCCGCTATGTGGTGGTCTCCTGAAGCCGGATTTTGTCTTTTTTGGTGAAAATGTTCCCAAGGACAGGGTTCTCCGATCCTTCGCTATGGTTGACGCGGGAGCAGCCCTTTTGGTGGCAGGGTCTTCGTTGACTGTCCTGTCCGGTCTGCGGTTCGTCAAAAAGGCCGCCAAGGATGGCAAGCCCGTCATCATCATTAACAAGGGCCAAACCCGCGGGGATTCCTTGGCAACCATCAAGGCCGAAATAGGAGTTGGGGAAGCTATGAGCTATCTCACACACGTATTGACTCCCCGATTGGCGCAATAGGCAAAACATCGTGTACAGTAGTTTCTCGTTGGTCAGCCCAACAAGCGCAATGCTTGAAGAGCTGGTTAGCGAATGGGTCTTTAGCTCAGCTGGTAGAGCGCCACGTTTACACCGTGGATGTCATCGGTTCGATCCCGGTAGGACCCACCACAGAAGAACCCCGCCATTCCGGCGCCAAACGGCTACGGACAGGCGGGGTTCTTTGCGTTGACGCATGGTTTGACGCCCACTTGCGCTCCCATCCTCGAATGCGCGCCGCTATGAAGTTTCTGCTGTGGTTTGAACCATAGCGAGAACGTCAAAGTACAGCTCAAGCGGCTCCGGATGGGAAGATGGTCCGATGCCTGGGGCGGCCTTGGGGTATGGAACTGCACCAGATGCACGCAATAACTTGCACAGAATAAGACGGGGACGCCATGGATGGTATTTCATTTACCGCGATCGATTTTGAAACAGCCAATAACTACCGCGCCTCCGCGTGCGCAGTGGGGTTGACCAAGGTCAAATCCGGTCAGGTGGTGGAGCAGGTTTCATGGCTCATGAAGCCGCTGCCAGGCTATGCGGACTTTCTTCCCATAAACGTGGGTATCCATGGCATTACGGCCGCGCACGTGCGCAACATGCCGGACTGGCGTGGCATTCACGGCCCCATGATGGACTTCATTGGCGGCGACGCCCTAGTGGGCCACAACGTCAGCTTTGAAAAATCAGTCATATCCAAGGCCAATGAGGCCAGTGGTTTGCCCGCCACCAACTTGGACTTTCACTGCACCTTGACCCTTGCCCGCAAGCACCTACAACTGGACCACTACACGCTTTCAGATGTGGTGGGTGCCTTGGAGTTGCCCGCGTTCAACCATCATGACGCCGGCGACGACGCCCGTGCCAGCGCCCTCATTGCGATTGAACTGGCCAGGCGCAGCGGAGCGGCCACACTTTCAGCCCTATGGCCCGAAGCGAAGAACGAAGCGGCTAAGCTGCCTAGCTACTACGCGGTAGGCTACACGCGTAAGCTGGCGGACCTGCCACCGCCCAACCCCCAGGCGAACCCCTATGGGCCCCTCTTTGGCCAGACAATCGTCTTTAGCGGGGATCTTGCCGCCATGCCCAGGGTTCAGGCACAGGATGCGTCTGCGGCCAAGGGTGCAACTATTGCCAACAGCACAACTAAGAAGGTGACCATGGTAGTCAGCGCAGAGGTCCTGGGAGGCGGGCGCCCTAGCGCCAAGGTCAAACGAGCTGCGGAACTGGCCTCGGCCGGTCAGGATATCCGAATCATCAGTGAGTTACAGTTCCTGCGGTTGCTGGCCTTCAAGTAACTCTGCGGCCACCTTCAAGCGTGGGGCTGTGCCGGGCTCAAAGGTGGGCAAACTAAAAAGGTTCCCCGCCACAGCTATTGGGGGACGCTGTGGTGGGGAACCAGTAATAAAAATATATCCTGCGACGGTGCAAGATGCAAACTGACACTGAACATTTTCAGATCGCTCCCCAGCCTGGCGCGGTAGCCACGGAAAGTAGTGCCGTGGCAGCCAATTTAGAGCCGGGGAGTTGGCGGGAAAGTCCTTAAAATGGATGATCCTCCACTGTGGCTATTGGGGGACGCCACAGTGGAGGATCTGGATTTAATATACAGTCTCTGCGCCCAAAGCACAATGGCGGGACGTTCTACCTCTCAATCTGGGGTACTTGGGGTTTGCGTTTGGCAATGCGGGCGCCAAGTTGCAAGTCATTTATGACAGGCTGCGAGTGCCCAAATCTTGGAAGCTGCTGCGGAACGGGTCCCAACACGGATAAGCTTGAGGAAACCCGATATTTTCTCTGGAGGTACTATGTCTGCACAAATTGGAACAGCACAGATTGGCGTCACCGGCCTGGCCGTCATGGGCGCAAACCTGGCCCGCAACCTGGCTCGCAACGGATACACCGTGGCGCTGCACAACCGCTCGGTCGAAAAGACTGACGCGCTGCTTAACGCACACGGCAGCGAGGGCGCTTTTGTTCGTACCGAGACCCTGGCCGAGCTCGTGGAGTCCTTGGAGAAGCCGCGCCGCGTGCTCATCATGGTCAAGGCTGGCGGTCCCGTTGACTCCGTTATCGATCAGCTCGTCCCGCTGATGGAAGCTGGCGATATCATCATCGACGGCGGTAACTCCAACTTTCAGGACACCCGACGCCGTGAAGCGGATCTGGCCAAGAAGGATCTGCACTTCGTAGGCGTCGGCGTCTCCGGTGGTGAGGAAGGTGCCCTGCTGGGTCCGTCCATCATGCCCGGTGGTTCCAAGGAATCCTACGATGCCCTTGGCCCGCTGTTGGAGAAAATTTCTGCCAAGGTCGACGGCGAGCCCTGCTGTGCATGGATCGGCACCGATGGCGCTGGTCACTTTGTGAAGATGGTCCATAACGGGATCGAATACGCCGACATGCAGGTCATCGGTGAGGCTTACGATCTCCTCCGCAGCGCTGCTGGCATTGAGCCGGCAGAGCAGGCAGAGATCTTCGGTAAGTGGAACGAAGGCCAGTTGGCCTCCTTCCTGATTGAAATCACCGCTGAAGTTCTTGGCCATGTCGACGCCAAGACCGGTAAGCCGCTGGTTGACGTCATTGTTGACTCGGCAGGCCAGAAGGGTACGGGCCGCTGGACCGTTCAGTCCGGTCTGGATCTGGGTTCACCCATCTCAGCCATCGCCGAGTCCGTGTTTGCGCGCGGCCTGTCCTCACAGCGCGATCAGCGTGCCATTGGCCAGGAAGTTCTGGCTGGCCACGAGGTTGCCGTTGAACTGGGCGCCGACTTCGTTGAGGACGTTCGCCAGGCGCTCTACGCATCCAAGCTCATCAGCTACGCGCAGGGCATCGACATGCTCACCAGCGCAGCCACCGAGTACAACTGGGATCTGAAGCTGGATGAGATCGCCTCGCTGTGGCGCGGCGGCTGCATCATCCGGGCCGAACTGCTCAAGGACATCACCAAGGCCTACGCCGCAGAGGACAAGCCGGCAAACCTGCTGTTCGCCCCGGCCTTCGCAGCGGAAATCGCCGAGGTCCTCCCGGCCTGGCGCCGCGTGGTCTCCACTGCAGTCCAGCTGGGAATCCCCGTACCCGTATTCTCCTCCTCGCTGGCCTACTATGACGGCCTGCGCCGCAAGCGTCTGCCCGCAGCCCTGACCCAGGGCCTGCGCGATCTCTTCGGCGCCCACACGTACAACCGTGTTGACGAAGAAGGCACCTTCCACACCCAGTGGAGCGGCGACAAGACCGAGATCTCAGCGGTAGACACGCACTAGTCCCCGACTCCTCCCAAGGACCAGCCGCTAGCGCGTCTGCTCCTTTGGGCCCTCGGAGTCGTGGGCCCATCCACCCGGACCACCGCAAGCTCGCAGCGGGTCCCTCGCGGGCGTGGGCCCATCCACCCGCACCACGTGGGTATGAAGCACTACGGCGGCCGGCAACTTTCCATAAGAAAGTTGCCGGCCGCCGTCGTTTCTTAACAGTGCTTGTGCCTTTGAGTAGGGTCAGGCTGTGAGGATCTCCGGGCCATTTTTGGTGATGGCCACCGTGTGCTCGGTATGGGCTGTGCGGGCCCCGGTGGCGCTGCGCAGGGTCCAGCCGTCGGGGTCCATGACAAGTTTGGCGGTGTCCACCATGGCCCAGGGTTCGATCGCGAGCAGCAGTCCAGCCTTGAGCTTGTAGCCTTGCCCAGCCTTGCCGTTGTTGGCGATATGGGGTTCCTGGTGCATGGTGGAGCCCACCCCATGCCCGCCAAAATCGGTGTTGACGCTGTATCCGGCGGCCTTGAGAACCTTGCCAATAGCAGCAGAAATATCACCCACCCGTGCACCGGGCTTTGCGGCAGCAATGCCGGCCGCCAATGCGGCCCGGGTGGCATCGATAAGGCGCTGATCCTCGGGATCGCGCGGGGTGCCAACAATGAAACTGATGGCGGCGTCAGCCACAACACCGTTGAGGGACACGGCGAAGTCGAGGGTGAGCAAATCGCCGTCGGCAATAGTGTAATCGTGGGGGAGCCCGTGCAGCACGGCGTCGTTGACGGACGTGCAAATGACATGACCAAACGGGCCGCGGCCGAAGGCAGGCGCATAATCCACGTAGCAGGAGATAGCCCCTGCCTCGGCGATCATCTCTGCAGCCCAGGCATCAATTTCCAGCAGATTTGTGCCGACAACCACGCGTTCCTGAAGACTCTTAAGTACCTGGGCAACGAACGCCCCGCTCTTCTTTGCCAGCTCAAGCCGTGCCGGGGTGAGGATTTCGATCATGGGCTTCCTTTACAAATTTCCAATAACTGTCTCGGTATTAGAATATCTTCGAGCCAGCTCCCTGGAGTGCGTCAAACGGGACTAGATCCACATAGCGGGGTCAATATATTCGGCCGGATCCACAGCAGGAGCCATTTCTCTGCGCGCATCCCGGTGCCGAGATTTGGCGGGGATACCGGTGAGGATGGACTCGGCCGGCGCATCCTTAACCACGACCGCGTTGGCCCCTACCGCTGAATCGTCACCAATGTAGATGGGGCCCAGGATCTTTGCACCAGCGCCGATGGTGACCCGGTTGCCGATGGTGGGGTGGCGTTTGGTTTTTGCCAGCGAACGGCCGCCGAGCGTGACGCCGTGGTAAATCATGACGTCGTCACCGATCTCGGCGGTTTCACCAATGACAACGCCCATGCCGTGGTCAATGAAAAACCGTCTGCCAATAGTGGCGCCTGGGTGTATCTCAATACCGGTGGCAAAACGGGTCAGTTGTGAAAGTACCCGGGCCGGGAAACGCAGGGCAGGCGTAGCCCACATCTTGTGTGTCAGCCGGTGCACCCAGATGGCGTGCAGGCCGGAGTAGACAAAAAGATTCTCCATGGAACCCCGTGCTGCGGGGTCATGCGAGCGTGCCGATTCGAGGTCTTCACGTATTCTGCTGAAAAATCCCACAGACTTCTTTCAGTTGATCGCCACAAACGCATTGTGGCGCAGGTTTTAGGGTGCCGGTCCCACATACCAGAAGACCCGCACCACTGACACAGCGTCAGTGATGCGGGAAATATTCCGGTTTAACAGGTCCTCACATAGGGTATGGGCTTAGCCGCGGATATCGTCGTAGAGCACAGTTGAAATGTAGCGCTCACCAAAATCGCAAACAATTGCGACGATGAGCTTGCCAGCGTTTTCCGGGCGCTTGGCCAATTCAAGGGCTGCCCAAACAATGGCGCCGGAGGAAATGCCACCCAAAATTCCTTCGCGCATACCCAGATCGCGCGCTACACGGACAGAGTCCTCCAGCGTGGCGTCCATGACTTCGTCGTAGATTTTCTGGTCAAGAATCTCGGGAATGAAGTTTGCCCCCAGGCCCTGAATCTTATGGGGGCCGGGGGCTCCACCGTTAAGAATGGCGGAGTCAATGGGCTCGACGGCCACAATTTGTACCCCTGGTTTGCGATCCTTCAGGACCTGGCCCACGCCGGTGACCGTACCGCCGGTACCAACGCCGGCAACAAAAATATCCACAGCGCCGTCGGTGTCATTCCAAATTTCTTCGGCCGTGGTGAGTCGGTGGATGGCCGGGTTAGCCTCATTGGCGAACTGCTGGGCCCAGATGGCGTTCTCGGTGTTGGCCACAATTTCCTTGGCCTTCTCCACTGCCCCACGCATGCCCTCAGAACCCGGGGTCAGAATAATTTCAGCACCATAGGCGCGCAGCATGACACGGCGTTCGGTGGACATGGTCTCAGGCATGGTCAAGATGACCTTGTAACCGCGGGCGGCACCCACCATGGCCAAGGCGATGCCTGTGTTACCGGAGGTGCCTTCAACAATGGTTCCACCAGGCTTGAGTTCACCGGAGGCTTCGGCGGCATCAACAATGGCCACGCCAATCCGGTCCTTCACGCTGTTAGCCGGGTTGTAGAACTCCAACTTCACAGCGACGGTGGCGTTCAGGCCTTCAGTCAGGTGGTTCAGGCGCACCAACGGGGTGCCGCCAACCAGCTGTGTGACATTGTCATAGATACGTGCCATGGGTGGTCCTTCGTCGTTCTAATGGGTGTTGGCAGCGGGAGTTCACGCAAGGGAACTTCATGCTGTGCTTTGTGGTCAGCGTAGTCAGTACCAAGACGTGGTTCTAGGCGGTCAGCCACTTCGCGTAATGTTTTCTAACTTTCGCAATTTTTGGGTTGATAATGACCCGGCAGTAGCCCACCTCGGGGCGCTGCGCATAGAAATCTTGGTGATAATTCTCTGCCTCATAGATGGTCCCTAGCCGGGTGACTTCCGTGACTATGGGGTCTTTCCACAGCGGCTGATTGCGCACGATTGCTGCCCGGAATTCCGCTTCTTCACTCTCATCACGGTAGAACATGGAAGAGCGGTACTGGGTGCCGGTGTCATAACCCTGGCGGTTCAAGGTAGTGGGATCGTGCTGAACAAAGAACATGTCCAAAATGGTTTCAGAAGGGATGATGTTCTCGTCAAAAGTGACTTGAACAATTTCTGCGTGACCTGTCATGCCCGAGCAAATTTGATCATAACTGGGGTTGGGTAGAGCGCCGCCGGTATAACCGGACACTACCGATTGAACGCCCCGGGTCATCTGATACACGGCGTCGAGGCACCAAAAGCAACCACCGCCCAATACAAAAGTCTTCATGTTCATTTATAAGTCATTTCTGAGCCAGATGATTCCCAACCCTCACAAAGTGTGCTCCGCACCGGCCGCCCGCAAGTAAGGTAGGAACATGAGCGAGGAACCAACTTTCCCCCCGTCAGAGCCCGGATCTGGCGAAGTTGCCCGGATGGGCGATACCCCGGAGCTATCCGAGGATGCTAGCGATATGGCTGAAGCCGATGTGTTGGACAGCCAACAAAACGGCATCGCGGAAGAATCACCGGAGCATGTCGAGGCCGGCGACGCTGAGGACACGGCGCACGATGCCCCTGAGCCCCCCGTCCTCTCTGATGTTCTGCTCGCTGCGGAAGAACTCTGGCCAGAATCTCTCGCCGAGGAATGGGACCGTGTGGGCTTGGTAGTGGGCCGCCCCGAAGCCGAGGTGGACAGGATCATGTTTGCCGTGGACCCTACCTTGGAAGTGATTGAGGAAGCCCTGGAATGGGGCGCCCAATTACTGATCACCCACCACCCGCTTCTGTTGAAGGGGGTCAACTCTGTGGCCGCCACAACAGGGAAAGGGCGGGCCATCCACCGGCTCATTGAGGGTGGTTGCGCTCTCCTGACGGTTCACACTAATGGCGACAGCGCCGTTGGCGGTGTCTCGGACGTCTTGGCGGACATCTTGAAACTCGGTGACGTGCAGCCACTCATGCCAGCCGTCAACGGACTCGTGGAAGAAGGCATTGGGCGCGTAGGTTTCTTGCCAGCTCCGGAAAAACTTGGTGACCTGGCCGCAAAGGTGTTCCTCACCCTGCCCGCCGTAGCCGGGGGAGTGCGGGTCTCTGGTGAGCGGGATGCTCTGGTGCGCAAGGTAGCTGTATGTGGCGGAGCTGGTGACTCTCTCTTTGACGCCGTACGGGCAAGCGACGCCGATGTGTTTGTCACGGCAGACCTACGCCACCACCCAGCCTCCGAAGCCCGCGAGGCGCGACTGGACGGGCGGCCCTACCTCATTGATCTTTCACACTTTGCCAGCGAATGGCTGTGGCTACCCAACGCCATGGTGGCTCTGGGTAACGTGCTTGCCGATCAGGGATTTGCCGCAGAATTGGCATTGAGCCAGACCAACACGGACCCGTGGGACTTTATTCTGACTCCCGGGAACTAGGCTTGTTCTAAGAACTATTGTCATCACGTGATGCAGCAGGAGGAGTTACATGGCTAAGGCAGCACCGGCCGAGCAAATGCGTTTGCTGGATATTGCGGTATTGGACGGAAAATTGCGCGGACTTGATGTCCAGGCAAAGGCGTTGAAGGAAGATCCCAGGCTGCCAGATCTGCATGCCGGGGTCACCGTGGCGAAGAGCGATCTGGTTGTCCTTGACACGGCTGTCAGCGATTGCCACCGGGCTTTGACCAAGGCAGAGGACGATGTTGCCGCCGTCGTAGCGCGGATTGAACGTGATGAGGCCAAGCTCAATAGTGGCACGGGGCTCTCTAAAGATCTCATGGCACTGCAGAGTGAAATTGAATCACTGACCAAGCGCCGTAGTGACCTTGAAGATACAGAACTTGAAGCCATGGAGGCGTTCGAGGCGGCAACATCTGACCAGGCTGCCCAGCAAGGGCTCGTAGCGCAGATGCAGTCTGTGCTGGATGAGGTCCTTGATGAGGTGCGGAGCAAGTTGGTCGGGTTGAAGCTTGAGCGCGATGCCACGCTAGGCGAGCGCACCGAACTGACGGCCACCTTTGATCCGGCACTGCTGGCCATCTACGACCGTTCGCTGGCTAAGTATGGGGTGGGTGCGGCACGGCTCTTCCACGGCAAGTCAGAAGGTTCGGGCATGCAGCTTAGCGCCGGTGACTTGGTAGATATTAAAAAAGCTCCGGCTGACACCATTGTCTTCTGCCCGGACTCCGGCGCCATTTTGGTCCGCTCGGAGGAGTGGGGCTAAACCGCTCCCTGATCTCATTCCTCGAAGGGGCCGCTTAGGTGGGCCCCATTCGAGGAATGAAAAGTAAAAAGCAGGGGATCAGTCCGTCAGAATGATGTTCAGCGCGTGCGCCTTGCGGGCCGTTCCTGGGACCAGCTCCACAACCCACCGTTCCGCAGCAGCGTGTGCCAGCTGGGCGGGTGTTTCGGGGGTTTTGCCTCGGCGGGTGAGCAGGTGCCTAGCCAGTTCCCCTCGAGTGTGTTTGGCGAAGTGGGAGACAACCTTGCGGGCGCCGTCGCGTTCGGTGAAGACATTCACGGCCACAGTGCGTTCCGGGTCAGGCACCCAGGCAGCCGCGTAACTACTGGAGCGGCAATCCACCAGAAGGTGCCCCTGCGCATGCTCCGCCAGCGCCTGCGCCAGTTGCGGTTTCCAGAAACTGGCCAGCTTTCCCAGTCCGGGCAGGCCCACCGACATGGAGAGCCGGTACGCGGGAATGCTGTCGGCGAATCCCACTGCACCCCATAGCCCGGAGATAACCACGACGGCGGCATCGGCCTTGCGCTTCTGCATTGCCGTCATGCTGTTGTAGCCAAGGGCATCGAAGAGCACCCCCGTGTAAATACTGTGGGCGGGGGCTGCCGGCTCTTGGGCCAGGCGGGTATTGCGGTGCACTTCATGCCCCAAGGAGGCACCCACACCCAATTGATTGAGGGCATCATCCTGGCCGGAGACTAAAGCCAAAGCGGTGGACACGGCCTGCCTTGCCGTGGTGAGTGAGGGGAAACTCAAGGTGGCCAGATCAACGGGGGATCCGGAATCGGCGGGGGTCTTGCCTTCAGAAGGCGGCAACAGAATCAGCACCCTAGGAGCTTATCGCCTCGAAGCTGCACCGCTTTCAAGCGCACCGCATTCCAAAGTGCTGCTAAGGCACGTGCTTGGAGGACAGACAGCGGAATTAACTCTACGTTCGGCAGGAGAAGTAGGGGCGAGTAGCTGCCAGGTGACCAGGGGCTAGACCGGTCTAGTGAAGTGGTTCACGTAACTCGCGGGTAAACACGGAGCGCTGTCACACTGGGAGCAGGCTTAAACCAAGGGTGTTTTGGGCCAGGAAAGGTAGTTTGACGTGACGATCAACCAGGCTCCGACACACACGGATGCCGCATTACAAACCTGGATCCAACGCGAGAGCATGGCCGAGGCCATGATTCCGCTGATCGGACGCCTGTACCGTGAGAACAATGTCATTGCTAATGTTCACGGGCGCTCACTGATCAACAAGTCCCCCTATGACATCCTCAAGGCCCACCGCTTTGCCCGGCACATTGACAGCTGCGAACTGCCCCTAGAGCAGACGCTGCCCCTCATTGAAATCCTGGACAAGCTCGAGCTGGGTCCGGCATCCCTGGATGTTGCCCGCCTCAACGCTGCTTTCAAGGCCTCCGGCGAGGCTGATCTGGAAACGTTCCTGCGCACTGAGTTGGCCTCTATTGTTGGCCGCCGCGGCGAAGACGGACGCACCAGCACCGATGTGGTGTTGTACGGTTTTGGCCGGATTGGGCGCCTGCTGGCCCGCATCCTCATCGAACACAATGGCGGTGGCCACGGCTTGCGTCTGCGTGCCATTGTGGTCCGCAAGGGTGGCGAGACAGATTTGGCCAAGCGGGCCAGCCTGCTGCGCCGCGACTCCGTGCATGGCCCCTTCGACGGCACCATCACCATAGACACCGAAAATAACATCATCCAGGCCAATGGCACATCCATCCAGGTGATTTACTCGGATAGCCCCTCAACCATTGACTACACCGCGTTTGGTATTACGAACGCGATCATTGTGGATAACACGGGCCGCTGGCGCGATGAAGAAGGCCTGTCCCAACACCTGTTGTCCAAGGGTGCTGCCCGCGTCCTGCTGACAGCCCCGGGCAAGGGCGCCCTGAAGAACATTGTGTACGGTATCAACCACCACATGATCGAGGCCGGGGACAAGATTGTCACCGCTGCCTCCTGCACCACTAACGCCATCACGCCCGTGCTGAAGGTCCTCAATGACAAATACGGGATTGTGCACGGACATGTGGAGACGGTGCACTCGTTCACCAATGATCAGAATCTCACTGATAACTTCCATAAGGGTGACCGGCGCGGCCGTTCTGCCGCCCTGAACATGGTCATTGCCGAGACCGGTGCTGCCAAGGCCGTGGCCAAGGCGTTGCCCGAGTTGGAAGGCAAACTGACGGGCAACTCCATCCGCGTACCAACCCCCAACGTGTCCATGGCTATTTTGAACCTGACACTGGAAAACGGGACCACCAAGGATGAGGTCAACGCGTTTTTGCGGGACATGTCACTGAACTCTGACTTCCGTAAACAGATCGATTACATTGATTCACCCGAGGTGGTCTCCTCGGACTTCGTGGGCTACCGGCGCGCCGGGATTGTTGACGGCCTGGCAACCATCAGCACCGATAAAAACCTTGTCCTCTACGTCTGGTATGACAACGAGTTTGGCTATAGCTGCCAGGTAGTGCGTGTCATGGAGGAAATGGCCGGCGTACACCCCCTCCAATTCCCGGCGCTCGAGTCAAGTACCGCATTGATCAGCTAGGTACCCCAGGTGCGTACCGGCGTCGTGCTTAAACGTACGACGCCGCTACGCACCTTTGCGCACCTTGCCCTGTACACTTAGTAGCTGGATAGGGCAGTTGGGCAACCGCGCGTCACGTAAGTGGCTCGAGGAACGTCCGGGCTCCGCAGAACGGGGTGGTGGGTAACGCCCACTCGGGGTAACCCGCAGGAAAGTGCCACAGAAAGTAGACCGCCGGCACGGTTCGCAAGGACTGTTGCCGGTAAGGGTGAAACGGTGGTGTAAGAGACCACCAGTTCCCCAGGTGACTGGGGAAGCTCGGTAAACCCCACCCGGAGCAAGGCCAGACAGGGCATGATTGAGGGCTGTTCGCCCGAGTGCCTGGGTAGGCTGCTAGAGGGCGTCGGCAACGGCGTCCGTAGATGGATGGTTGCCTCTTTGCCGCAGGTAACTGCGGCGGACGACAAAACCCGGCGTACAGACTGCCCTATCCACTTTTTGCATTTTTATGGTGCGTTTTGCCCGTTTTTCAAGGGGGAACGTGCCATATTTATTTGGTTTGCGGGCACCTTCGGTGCATGCTCAGAGGTCTGGCCCCAACACCGCAGGCAGACGGGGCAAATACGGAATCTGGGCGAGATAGAAAACTGCCCAACAACCAGTGCGTACCGCACTACATCTTCTTCACTCCATCTGCATCGCCTACTGAACAGATCCTCGATGCAGAAGGGAAGCGCTGGCTAAGAAGAGGTGCGGGCATGAAAAAGGCCGGCCGCTTGAAGCGACCGGCCCAACCCTCGATTACTTGTTTAGCGCGTTACGCCGTACCCAACCAACCGCAGCCGTAACCACGAACAATACAACGCCAATAATGGCCAGCCACAATAGCCCCTTGACTACAAAGCCCAGGACAGCAAGGACTAGCCAGATGATAAGAAGAACAGCAATGATTTGTACCATTCATCAAACCTACGCTACCCACTTTGCTGAGTAAAATTCGGCACCATGACCACAGCCATAGAAATCCGGGCGGAACTTCTGAGGAGAATAATTGATGTGTAGTTGTTCGGGTTGCGGCAGCCACGCACGTTTCTCTGGATCGTGGTCCTGCCCAAGGGCTCCCGGTGGGCGCTCTTCCTGTGGACAACCCCGCTGTGGACAACCCCGGACGCGCTGGCAGCCAAACTCCTAGACTTAAGGCAACTGGTCAAAGGGGTGTTTATGGCACGGCATGCACGCCTGCTGCCGCGGCGCACACAGCTCCGGGGCCGGCAGCGCCGGGACACCCTGCACCCGGAGCCTCGAGCTCCCACGCGCACCATGGCGGTTTTTGTGATCATTGTGCTGGCGCTGCTGACTGGGTGGCTGCACAGCTCCGGGAGGTGGCCCTTTGAGCCGGATCCGGGACCGCCACCGGCCGTTGCCACCCCGCCGGCTGCCTTGGGGCAACCCGTGCTGGTGGTGGGCTCTGCCTCCGCGCTGGCAATTCTTCAAACGCTGCCGGTCAAAGGTAAGGCGGCACGCAACAATTATGACCGCAGCGCCTTTGGAGAGGCGTGGATGGACGCGGACTCCAATGGCTGCGATACCCGCAACGACATCCTGCGCAGGGATATGACGGCTGTGAAATTCACGGCCGGGTCCCGGTGTCTTGTCGCATCGGGAACGCTCGCCGAGCATTACACCGGTAAGGAGGTTGCCTTCAAACGGGGCAAAGACACCAGCGGTGCGGTGCAGATCGATCATGTGGTGGCCCTCGGTAATGCCTGGCAGACAGGGGCCCAGGTGCTGACCACTGTCCAGCGCCAAAGCCTGGCCAATGATCCGTTGAACCTCCTTGCAGCAGACGGGCCCGCCAATCAAGAAAAGTCAGATGGCGATGCGGCCACTTGGCTCCCACCAGATAAGAAGTTCCGTTGCCACTATGTGGCCCGCCAAATTTCTCTGAAGGCCGCCTACCGGTTGTGGGTCACCCCGGCAGAGAAGGCCGCCATGCAACGGGTGTTAGGGCTGTGCCCGAAACAACAAAGCCTGCCCTCCGGCTATCTCCCCTGAAGGGAAAATACCGGAAGGGCAGGCTTTGTCTGCGGGCTGGCCAGACTACTTTTGCATCGAGGTGCCGATTTCACTCAACGGCAGATCCGGATGGTTCTTTTCCACGCGGCGCATGGCCCAAATATCGTTGAACAGAGCCAGGAACTCTCCGTCACTGCGCTCGAGGACCTCAGCGCCATGAACGTTGGCCAACACGGCCGTTGCATCAGCCGTGGTCAATCTGGCCAAGGAGTAGGGGAGTCGTTCTAAACGCATGGGGGCGTTGAAGTCGTGGTGCATGCGGTCCTCAACCACCTCAAATTGCATGGGGCCCACGGCGGCGAGCACAGGTGCCTGGTCTCCGCGCAGGTCAGAGCGAAGCACCTGGATGACACCTTCGTGCTCGAGCTGCTCAATGCCACGGCGGAACTGCTTGTACTTACTAGGGTCCTTGGAGCGTGCCACCTGGAAGTGTTCAGGCGCGAACAGCGGGATGGCCGGGTACTCCACGGATTCTTCCACGAACAAGGAGTCGCCCACGCGCAAGGATGAGGCGTTGACCAAACCCACCACGTCACCCGGGAATGCGGTGTCAATGACTTCGCGTTCGCGGCCAAACACCTGCTGGGCGTACTTGGTGGCGAAGGACTTGCCCGTGCGTGATTGAGTGACCACCATGCCGCGCTCAAACATGCCCGAGCAAACCCGCACAAAGGCCACATGATCGCGGTGGGCCTGGTTCATACCGGCCTGGACCTTGAAGACGAACCCGGAGAAGGGAGCGTCAACGGGGCGCTCGGTGCCTTCTATATCCGCACGGGGCGTGGCCGGAGGGGCAAAGTCCACCAGGGTGTCCAAGATCTGCTTCACACCGAAGTTCAAGGCGGCAGAGGAGAACAGCAGGGGAGTGGCCTTGCCCGCGTAGAAAGCGTCCAAGTCCAACGGGTTGGCCTCATCCACCACCAGGGAGGCCTCGTCAGTGGAATCCGTCCAGGCATCGCCTTCGGAGATGGCGGCCTGTTCCGGGGTGAGGTACTCAGTCAGCGCAATCTGGGCACCGGAACTATTGCGGGCAAACTTCGCGAACTCATTGCGGCGGATGTCCCACACTCCGCGGAAGTCTCCGGCAATGCCAATGGCCCACGTCAACGGCATAGGGGTCAGGCCCGTGCGCTCGGTGATCTCATCCATGAGTTCCAACGGATCAAGACCCGGACGGTCCCACTTGTTGATGACAGTGATGATGGGAAGGTTGCGCTGGCGGCACACCTCAAAGAGTTTCATGGTCTGGGTTTCCAGGCCCTTACCGGCGTCTACCAGCATGACGGCACAGTCCACGGCGGCCAGCACCCGGTAAGTGTCTTCGGAGAAGTCGGCGTGGCCGGGGGTGTCCAGCAAGTTGATGACAGTATCTCGGTAGGAGAACTGCAGCGCCGCAGAACTGATGGAAATACCGCGGTCCTTCTCCATCTGCTGCCAGTCAGAGATGGTGTCCCTGCGGTTGGATTTGCCGTTTGTAGCACCGGCAGTACCAATCACCTTTGCGTGCAAGGCCAACGCCTCGGTCAGCGTGGATTTACCGGCATCGGGGTGTGAGATGACGGCGAAGGTTCGCCGACGCTCCGCCTGGCCGGAAATTTCGGTGGCGAGGGCGGGGGACTGAGCCGGAGAGGACACGAGACTACTTTCTAGCGGTAAAGACTTAGTTTATGCATGGGCAGGGCGCAACTATCAAGTTTAGCGCAGGGTGCAGGTGGGCGCTTCCGTGTGCTCCATCACTCGCGGCAGGGAAGCGATAGATATCCAAAACCCAGCTGCCAAGTACCTCCGGCATCGATCCGGTTCAAGACGGTCTGTTGCAACGCCGTGGTGCGGGGCAGTGCCCCCAGATTGTCCATGCTGCGGGTGCGGAAGGTGAAGTACACGGCGTCCGTGGGTTCGTTGCGCGGCTCACCATAGGGGGTGAAGAGTCCCGCGAAGGCAGCAATGTTGGACGCCGGGTCCAGATGTGCGCTCAGGTACGGGTCCAGAAGCCATGATTCACAATTGCCGGTGCGTACGGGCTTCTCCGGAAAATACTCGGCAAAGAATGCTGCTGCCAAGGTCAGGCTTTCCTGGACGGCCGCGGTGCCTAGACCGCCGCCTTCGGGAATATGGATGCCCAGAATCCATTCCTCGGCTTCCACGCCTGGGATGCTGGCCACAGGTTGGTGGATCAGGTATTGCAACCGGCCCAGCTGGTAAATGCGGCCGGAGAAAACGTGATTGAGCCACTTGTAAGTATCCATACCGAAGCGGTTGTGGACGCGGCGGTTGATGAGCATATTGCGGCCAAAGTCTGCCAAGGTGGCATTGGAGACTGCCTCGGGGATGTTCTTGGCCCTGTGCCACTGAAGGAGCTCGGGGGAGAAGCGCAGCATGGCGCTGAGCCAGTCGAACTCGGTCACGGGGACTTCGGCGGTGCTAAGGTCCGGGACGGAATCATCGGAACTGCCCAGCCGGGACCTCAGGTGGGCCAAGACTTTTTCAACGGCGGGAGTTGCCGGCCCTTCGAGTAGCGCAATAGATTCCGCACGGTCTTCGGGAGCAATGCCCAGGACGTCCAGGGTCTGTTCAGGGTTCAAGGCGGTGCGAGAGGTCATGGAACCAGTTTAGCGAATCAGTGGCTGCTGGTGATCCGGCGGTTATGCGCCTTGCCACGGTGCTGGCGGTGCGTATGGCGAAAGTGACACAACTTGTCCAACGCCGTGGAGTTCAGCGTGGCACCAGTGCGTCAGTGGCGCCACGTTAGCCCCTGACGGGGCGCATACGGAAAGTCTGTGCGGAGGCAGATGGAATACCAGGCGCCGCAGCGGTCAGTGACCGAAAGGGTCCGGGTCCACGCCGGGCATCCAGGTCAGCCCGGGCACGCCCCAGCCATTGTTCTTGGCCGCACGCTTGGATTTCTTGGAGTAGCGGGCGTTGAGCCGGTCCACGTAAAGTTTTCCATCAAGGTGATCGAACTCGTGCTGCATGCAGCGGGCAAACCAGCCGGTTGCCTCAAAGTCCAGGGCGTTGCCGTCCACGTCGAAGCCACGCACCCGCACCCATTCGGCCCGTTTGAGCGGGAAGTCGATGCCAGGAACTGACAGGCACCCTTCCACCTCGTCATCCACGCTGGGAGGATTGCCGGAAATTTTCCCCACAGTCAGCGTGGGGTTGATGAGCACGCCCCGGGCGGGGACGTCGTCGTCGTTCTCCAGCTGGTAGGTGAAAATACGCAGACCCACCCCAATCTGAGGTGCTGCCAAGCCAACGCCGTGGGCGGCATCCATGGTCTGGTACATATCAGCCACTAGGTCCTTGAGGTCCTGATCGAAGGCAAGAACCTCATCGGCGCGGCGGTGAAGTACTGGCTCACCCAAGATGGTCACGGGACGGATGGTCATGACTGATTCCTTTTCAGGCTCGAAACAATGCCAAGTTTTAGCGCATTCAGGCAATGAAAAACACCCCGATCAATTGACCGGGGTGTTTAGTGATTCGTAATGAACCACACATGGGGTGAGATACGGGGGTTGAACCCGCGACCTCCTGGACCACAACCAGGCGCTCTGCCAACTGAGCTAATCCCACCATGTCCGCCGCTGCGTAGCATGGCATCTTGCGATGTCCTGCGCGCTTTTGGCAACGACAAATAGTCTACCCGAAATAAAAGGGGGTCAAGACCAAAGTGGTCTCTTTTGCCCTATTTGTGATTCAAGTCGCATTATTGCGGCGGTTCAAGTGCGTCAAGTCGCGGAAGTTATCCCGTATTTATCCGGGATTTATCCGGAATATTTGGCCGAAATCTTCTTGGCGGTGGCTGTGTCGGGCCCCGGAGCGGGCACAAAAACGGCCTCCCGGTAGTACTTAAGCTCATTGATGCTGTCAATGATGTCCCCCAGTGCGCGGTGGCCCCCGGTCTTGGCCGGCGACTGGAAGTAGGCGCGCGGGAACCAGCGCCGGGAAAGCTCCTTGATGGTGGAGACATCAATGACCCGGTAGTGCAGGTGATCCACGAGCTCGGGCATGTCACGGGAGAGGAACACCTTGTCGGTGCCAATCGAGTTCCCAGCCAGGGGGGCCTTGTTAGCCACGGGCACATGCTTGCGAATGTAGGCCAGCACCTGCTCCTGGGCGTCCTCGATGGTGGTGCCACCGGCCAGCTCATCCAACAGTTTGGACGTGGTGTGCATGTTGCGCACAAAATCACTCATCTGCGCTAATGCCTCGTCGCTGGGCTTGATCACCACATCAACGCCCTCACCCAGAATGTTCAATTCGGAGTCGGTTACCAGCGCCGCCACCTCAATCAAGGCGTCATTGACGGCATCCAAGCCGGTCATTTCACAGTCAATCCACACAATGCGTTCATTAGTAATAGCCACCGCTCCAATGTACCGTGAACCCTGCGCTCACCGCCGCCTGAGCTAAAATTGGGTCTTCGGGACCGTGGTGCGGTCCTGGGAACCTAAATGGACGACGACGGCCGGAGACTTTCAATGACAGCGTTGGAGCCTGCTGTGCCTCAGCATGGAACGGCCGACCGGCGCCCTTGGATTGCTGTGGTGCAGGGTTTTATTGGCTCAACCATGATCCTTTTTGGCTCCTTTGGCGTGGGCTGGATAGCCAATGGCTCGCCCATGGTCCGCAATCCGATGGTTATTGCACTGCGCACCGAGGGCGCAGGTGTGCTCATTTCAACTACCCTGCTGACCCTTGGCGCAATGCTCCTGCTGCGCTCCTGGCTGAGACTGGGCCAGCATCTCCGCAACTGGGAGGCCGGCTCCTTGGGCACCGTTGTGGCGGCGGTGGCTGCCTGGGGTGCGCCGCTTTTTGGTGCTGTACCCATCTTTTCCCGCGATGTTTACGCCTACGCTGGTCAAGGCCGGCTCATGGCTGAAGGGTTGAACCCTTACACCACGGGAATCTCGGCGTTGAGTAACTGGTTCATGCTTGGCACGGACCCGTCCTGGGCTGAAAACCGAACCCCGTATGGGCCGCTATTCCTCTGGCTGAGCCGCGGTGTTGTTGCCGTGACGGGAGGTCAACCCGATGTTTCGGTGCTGTTTTTCCGGGGCCTTGCGTGCGTTGGTGTGGTGCTTTGCGTGATCTATGTACCCAAGCTGGCAGCCCTGCACGGCGTTGACGGCGCCCGGGCGCTCTGGATTTCCGTGGCAAATCCGCTGTTCCTCATCTCCTTTATTGCTAGCGCCCACAATGATGCGCTCATGCTGGGACTGGCCGTGGCGGGTACGTATTTTGCTGCGACCCGGCGGGGGTTGCTGGGTGTTGTACTGGTCACCGCATCCATCGCCGTCAAACCCATCACCATAGTGCTGCTGCCCTTTATTGGGCTTTTGTGGGCAGGAACGTCAGCTGGCTGGCGCCGGCGGTTCCTGTTCTGGGCGGGCACGGGATCCTTGAGCCTGCTGCTGCTGTGGCTCATGGGAATTGGGCACCAGCTGGGCCTTGGCTGGACGTGGGCGCTTACCGAGACGACTCCTGGCTATACCGGTTATTCACCGTCCGGGTTCGGGGGTCAGATGGCGGAGTTGGCGGCCAACGCCGTGGGCCTGGACGGTTTGGCGGTCAGCGGGGGATTCAGGACCGTGTTGACGGCAGCCAGCATACTGATAGCGGCCTGGTTGGTTTTCTTCGGTGACCGCCGCAAGGGGGTGCGCCGGATGGGGTTGGCGTTTGCCGCGGTGGTGCTTCTGGCCCCTATCATTCAGCCCTGGTACATCCTGTGGTTCTTGCCCTTTTTGGCCGTGACGGGAATGCGCAACAACTGGCAGATCAAGGCCTGCTACGTAGTGGTTGCCTTCTTTGTGGTGTTTGGTGCCCAAGACCAGCTCTTTGTCTGGAACTTTGTGCAACTACCGGTTCAAACCCGGGTGCTCTCAACGGCTGTGACGTTTGCAGGAGTGGTGTATCTGCTGGTGTTGGATGTGCACACCCGCAAGCTTTTATTCAGCAGCGAGAGTGACTTTGCGCCTGTTACGTTGAGGTAGCGGCTCTGCACCGAGGTGGTGCCTACTTCGCAGAGCGAGCGGGGATGGCAGAGCGGCCCAGTTCAACTGTTCGGCGCACAGCCCACACCAGCAGTGTCACAAGGAGCACGTTCCGGGCGGTCAGCACGGCCGCCATGATCGGGTTCGCGTGAATCAGTGGCGTGTAGAACAGCGGATAGACGATGAAGGTCATGAAGGCGATCCCCATGAGCAGAGTTGCCGGTACCTTCCAACGGTTCCAGTCATGAACCAACCCGGCCACCACCACTGGCAGCAGCCAGATGATGAATTGCGGGGAGCCCACCTTGTTGAACACGATGAACGCGGTGACCATCAGCAATGAGCCTTCTAGCAGGAGTTCCTGACGCTCTGCGCCGCGGCGCAGGGCCCACACCATCAGCAGTGCCCCCGCCAATGCGGCAACAATGAGCAGCGGCTGCATCAAGAAGGCTGCCACCTCGGCGCCGGGACCATAAACTTCGGTGGAGTTAATGGCCACGTTGTCTGCAATCTTGGAACCACCTATGTTGAACACGCTGAGCCAGACCCACGGGGTGGAGAAGGTGGCCTCAAGTTGCATGCCACGGTCACCCTGGTTGATGGCAAAATCAAGCAGGTGCGAGCCAGCCCCCGTCAATACCGCAAACGCGGCAACGCCAGCGCTGACCACCACGCCCGTGAGAAACACGTGGAAACGCCGCGCGCTGGCAATGAGCAGGGGAGCAATAACAGCGGCCGGCCAGACCTTGATCCACGTAGCCAAAGAGAGCAGCAGTCCCGCCACCACAGGGCGTTCGGAAGCGTAGAGCAGAGCCACCAATACGAATGAGGTGGTGATCCCTTCCACCCGGGCAAAGCTGAGGAAACCCATGAAAATGGTGAAAAAAAGCCAGAACCAGGCCGGGGCAATACCCGTCTGGGACCGTGTGCCGCGCACCAGGAACGCCATGCCCACAGCATTCAAGGCCGTGATGATCAATGTCCAGCCCAGCAAATACAGGGATGGTCCAAACATATTGGCAGCGAAAATGGGCAGCTGTGCCAGCAAGGGGTAGACCCACGGGCTGATCGCATCGCCTAGAACTGCTGGGTTGTAGCCTAGTTGCGCCCATTGCCGGTATTGCTCGGTGTCACTGAAAGTCTCGCCGTGGATGATGAAGCTCATCATCCACGCCAGGAAAAAGCCGTGGACTGCGGCGAATCCCCACCACACGCTGGCAGGGGTCCGGAACCAGGCAATAGCCGAAGGAGACAGGAGGCGGCCGCGCACTGCCACCGCCCGTTCCAGAACTGTGTCAAACAAGGGAGCTGAAATCTTAGGACTCCTCGGTCACAGCGGCATGGCCCGTGTGTGCGGCGCTATCCGGAGCAGCGCCACTATCCACGGCCGCGGCGGTGTCCGGGCCAGCCAGTGCGGTAGCTTCGGTGGCGGCGGGGGAGGTGACGGCGTCGTGCCTGGGAATAGCCTGGGGATTGCGGCCCATGATGACCAACTGACGTACGCTCCACACAAACAGGATCACCAAGAGGGCATTGCGGGCCGTTAGGACACCTGCCATGAGGGGGTTGTTGTGGGAGAGGGCGTCGTAGAAGAGGGGGTAGACCAGGAACGTCAGGACGGCCACGCCAATGAGCATGGTGGCGGGGACTCGCCACGCCTTCCACTGATGGGCCAAACCGACGGCAACTGCCGGGGCAAGCCAGACCATGAACTGGGGGGAGCCCACCTTGTTGAAGACCACGAAGGCGGTGACCAGGGCGAGTGAGCCAAAGAGCAGCAGCGCCGTCCTGTCGGCACCGCCATTGCGCTTGCCCGTGTGAAGCGCCCAGAAAATGAGCGCCGCTACCAACAGTGCGGCGGCGATGAGTAGGGGTTGCATCAAAAAGCTCATGAATTCCGAGCCCGGACCGTCCACCTGCATGGAGTTGATATCCCGGTTCATGTACATGCGCGCCCCGCCAATGCCCAGCACGCTCATCCACAGCCACGGGGTGGTGAAGGTGGCCTCAAGCTGCATGCCGCGATCGCCCTGTTCCAGGAGGAAGTTCAGCAGCAGCGGCAGGGCGTTCATGCTCAACGCCAGAGCCACCACGAACGCCGTCACCAGCACACCGGCCAGAACCACCTGCACCCGCTTTTTCACCACGGTGAAGAGCGCCAGCACCACGGCAGCCGGCCACACCTTGGTCCAGGTGGCCACGCTCAGGATGAACGAGGTCAGGAACGGGCTGGCCACGCCCAGAGACAGTGCGATCAAAACCACGGGTGCGGTGAGCCCGTCAACGCGGGCAAAGCCCAGCCAGGCCAGCAAGGTGGTGAAGGTGATCCACCACAGTGCCGCCGGAATAGCCTTGGTGTTGCGGCCCCAGCTGGTGAGTTTGCCCACGGCCAAGGTGTTCAATCCGGCAATCATCAAAACCCACAGGAACAAGAATGGTGCCGGGCCAAAAATGTAGGCCACAGACATGGGAACCAGCGCCAGAATCGGATACACCCAGGGGCTGGGGCCCAGCACGCGGTCGCCGTTGAAGTCCACTGAAGCCCAGATGCGGTAAATGAACGTGTCGCTAAAAGCCTCCCCACGGAGCGAGAGCACGCCCGCCAAGACAAGGAAAACAAGGTGCACGCCAGCGAAGACCAGCCACATACCGCGAGGGGTTTTTAGCCAGTTCTGGGTCTTCGCGGGCAGCAACGCATCCCGGGTTCGGCTGAGAGCGGCAAAGAATTTATCCGTGGAGATGGTCCGGTCCTTCTCGAGAGTGGGGTGGTCCGGGCCGGGCCCGGGCCAGAGCAGCTGCAGCAAGATCACACCAATTCGATGGCGTTGCTCCTGCCGACTGCCCAGATGAAGTGGGTAGAATGCCAAGAACGGGGTCCGCAGCTGCTTATATGTTAGCGCAGCGCCACCAAATTGCCCGGGCTGGTCAGAGCGAGATCATGCCAGCCGCAGCCGCCACCACCGGCGGAAACGATCAGGAGTTAGTTGTTGACCAGCACGCACAGCGCCCGGCCGGAGGTGTCAAACAAGGTGTCAAGCAAATCCTTGAGGAAGCTTCCGTTCCGCACGGGAACAGCCGATTCGGCTCTCTGGCAAGGTTTCGCAGGATCCGTGATGCTGCTACTGGGCTCCTTCGGGGTGGGGTGGCTGGCCAGCAGTTCGGTGTTGATCCGGAATCCGTTGTTCATTCTGGCCAGAACCACGCCTGTGGCTGTTATCACCGCAACCGTGCTGCTGTGTGTTGGTGCGGTATTGATGTTGCGGGCCTGGTTGCGGCTGCGTCAACATTTGGCCGGTTGGGATGCCAGCAGCCGCCCTATCCTCATCAAGGCTTTGATCCTGTGGGTTGCGCCCATGATGCTGGCGCTGCCCTTGTTCAGCCGAGATTCCTACGCCTACATTGGGCAGGGCCGGCTCATGCTGGAGGGGTTGAACCCTTACACGGACGGCATCTCCTCACTCAATAACTACTACTTGCTGGGCCCGGACACGCTCTGGACCGAAGCGCCCACACCCTATGGCCCGCTGTGGTTATGGCTGGAACAAATTGCCGTGCTGCTGCCTTCACACAGCCCCGAAATTGCTCTCATCCCGTTCCGGCTCGCCTGCCTGGCCGGGGTTATTCTCTTGGCCATCTACGTGCCCAAGCTTGCCGCCCGCCACGGATTCAACCCACAGCGGGCCCTGTGGCTGGTGGTGCTGAACCCTGTTGTTCTGATCAATTTCATTGCCAGCGTCCACAATGATGCACTCATGCTGGGGCTGGTGGTGGCGGGTATTTATTACGCCTCGGCGAAACGTCCGGTACTGGGCATCTTGCTGGTCACGGCCTCGATTGCGATTAAACCCATCACCTTGATTGCCCTGCCGTTTGTGGGCTTGTTGTGGGCCGGCTCGCAAGCCGGCTGGGTGCGCAAGTTTGGTCTGTGGGCAGCCACCCTTGGCATCTCCACCGCCATCATGGCCTTCATGGGTGCCATCAACGGGCTTGGTTTCGGCTGGCTCGCGGCACTGCAGACGCCCGGCACGGTCTGGATTTGGTATGCCCCCGTGGGGTTGTTCTCCAACGTGGTGGGCTTTGTGGTGGGATTCTTTGGCAGTGCCGGCCCTGCTGTCACCGATGTCATTCAAAACATGGGACAGATCGCCTCGATTCTGCTCGTCATGGCGTTGGCATTCCTGCCGGTCAAGGCCGCAGCGGCACCTTTTACTGAAAAGTTCGACGCCGGCACCCCCGTCCTGGAGGAATCGCAGCGTTACAGCCAAGCAGTTCTGCGACGCATGGCGTGGGCCTTCGCCGCCGTGGTTCTCATGGCTCCCATGATTCAGCCCTGGTACATGCTCTGGTTGTTGGCGTTCTTCGCCGTGACGGGGATTGCCGAAGGGTGGCAGTTGCGCACGGCGCTGTACCTCACGGCGTTCTTCACCATGATCGCCCTGACGGACCAGCTCAGCGTCTTCCCGTGGATTCCGGTGGTGCTGATCCGTGCCGTGGCCATTGTGGTGGGCTTGGCGGGCGTGCTCTACATCATGTTCTGGGACAAGAAGACGCGGGGGCTCTTTGTGCCCAGGCGCGGACTCGTCAGGGCCGGGGAAGCTCCCCAGAACTAGCCAGTGTTCCCACCCTTAGCCAAGGTGTTTGAGGGCCTCACGGCGGGAGAGCGGGCTAAGGTTTTCATGCGCCGCCACGTAGCCGCGCACCCAGTCCGGGTCGCTCCGTGCGTACTGGCGCAGCGCCCAGCCTATGGCTTTGCGGATGAAAAAATCCTTATCCGCAGTATTGACAGCGATGACGTCGCTGAGCAATTGCGTGTCCGTGGCGTTCTTTGCCGGAAGTTGGGAAATGATGGCGGCCCGGCGGAACCACAAGTTATTGTGCTGGCTCCACTGGCGCAGGAGCGGTTCCATGAGTGTGCGGTCCTTTTGCAAAAGCTCGCAGATGCGCGGGGCCACGGCGTCCACGAAATCCCACCATTGCCCCGTTTCAATGACCAGCGTGTAGAACGGCAGCAAGGCTTGTTCACCGCGGCCCAGCCGGGAGTCGGTGAGCATGATGGCGGCGTAGCGTTCTTCCCGATGTGCGGCGTCATTCCAAAGCGTCATGCAGGTGCCTGCCAGCTCGGCGAGACTGTTGAAGGGATGTGTTTTGGCCAGTTCCCGCACGCTCTGGCGAACCATGGGGGAGGGCACCCCCTTGAAGGGCATCGAAGATTTCATGTAAGCGGCCATGCCCTCAGCCTTCCCCGGGATGGCGGCTAGATCCAGCGCCGGGCGCAGGGCAGCAAGAAAGCCCTCATTGGGTGGCATTGCTGAATTTCTCATGCCCATAGCGTAGTGGCAGGACTATCATGTGGTTGGTATGGGGCAAAGCACACGGCTGAAGAGGGCGGAGATTGTTGCTGCGCTGTGCGCCGCCGGATGTGTCTACGCTGAAGAAGAAGCCGCCATCTTGGATGTGAGTGCTGCCACGGCCCAGGAACTTGCCCACATGCTTGCCCGCAGGGTGGAGGGCTATCCCTTGGAACACATTGTGGGCTGGGCCCTGTTTTGCGGGCTGCACATTGCGGTGGACCCGGGGGTATTCGTCCCTCGGCGGCGCAGCGAGTATTTGGTGGAACGAGCCTTGGCGGTACTCGGTTCGCACAGCGGGGGAGGGACTCTGCCACGCATCCTTGACCTGTGCTGCGGAAGCGGCGCAGTGGGAACCGCAATCGCCACGGCTCTGGTGTTCGACGCCGGTGCCGCTCGCGTCATGGCTTGTGAGGTGCACGCGGCGGATGTAGACCGGGCCGCCGTGGTGTGTGCCACCAAAAACCTGGCACCATTTGGTTCTCACGTTTATTGGGGGGACTTATTTGCCCCCATTCCGGCCCTGTTGCGCACAAGATTCGATCTCATTGTGGCCAACGCCCCTTACGTTCCATCGGCTGCCATTGCGTTCATGCCGCCTGAAGCCCGGATCCATGAGCCGGACGCAGCCCTGAACGGAGGCCGCGACGGGTTGGAACTGCACCGGCGCATTGCTGCAACAGCCCCGGACTGGTTGCGGCCAGGAGGATCCCTGCTCCTTGAAAGCAGTCTCAGGCAGGCGCCCGTCAGCGCAGCGATTCTGGCGGCACACGGATTCAGCACCAGCATTTTTAGCAGTGCCGAACTTGCCGGCACCGTGGTGATCGGTACTCTGCCTTGATGCTCCGGATGTTGATGCTCCGGATGTTGATGCTCCGGACGCTGAGCCGCCACGTGGCGAGCCTCTTCATTTTGGCTGCGGAACTGGCTAGCCTCGGTGTATCCGTACCATCCGCGGTTTAGCAGGGAGCAGCATGAGTTTGCACAGGCACCACAGTAATCGCGATGCAACAATCCAGGACGCAGCCTTCGATGGGGGTCTTGGCTCTATTCCCCGTCACAAACTGCCGCAGCGTACCTCCGATGCCCATGCGGCCCTGGAATTTGTGCGCGATGAGCTCATGCTCGACGGCAATGCGCGGCAGAACCTGGCCACCTTTGTCACCACGTGGATGGAGCCACAGGCTGTGGAGCTGATCCAGGAGTCGCTGGAGAAGAACATCATCGACAAGGATGAATACCCGCAATCGGCCGAGATTGAGCGGCGCTGCGTGAATATTCTGGCGAACCTGTGGCACGCCCCTGAGCCCACTGGGGGAGCCGACGCCGTGGGTTGTTCCACCACGGGTTCTTCCGAGGCTGCAATGCTGGCCGGGATGGCGTTGAAGTGGCGCTGGCGTGCACGCCGGGCGGCTGCCGGGCTGGATGCCACCAAACCCAATCTGGTCATGGGCGCCAATGTGCAGGTGTGTTGGGAAAAGTTTGCACGCTACTGGGATGTTGAGGCACGGCTTATCCCGCTCGACGGGGCAACTCACCTCACCCCGGCGCAGGCCGCTGCGGCGTGTGATGAGAACACCATTGGGGTGGTGGCCGTGCTGGGCTCAACATTTGATGGTTCCTATGAACCCGTGGCGCAGATCGCGGCAGCGCTTGATGCGCTCGCGGCCAGCACCGGTCTGGATGTGCCACTGCATGTGGATGCAGCCTCTGGCGGGTTCATTGCCCCCTTCCTTGACCAAGACTTGTTATGGGACTTCCGCCTCGATCGGGTGAAGTCCATCAACTCTTCAGGCCACAAATACGGGCTCGTGTATCCGGGTGTGGGCTGGGTGCTGTGGCGCAGCGCGGAGGACCTGCCGGAGGACTTGATCTTCAGCGTGGACTATCTGGGCGGCTCCATGCCCACCTTCGCCCTGAACTTCTCCCGCCCGGCGGCCCAGGTGATTGCCCAGTACTACACCCTGGTCAGATACGGGTTTGAGGGGTACCGCAGCATCCAGCAGCGCTCGCGGGACATTGCCGGAGCCATCGCCAAGGGCGTCGCCGATCTTGGCCTGTTCACTTTGCTCAGCCGGGGAGAGGAGTTGCCGGTGCTTGCCTTTAGTGTGAGCGCCCCGAATGGCTGGAGCGTCTATGACCTCTCACACGAGCTGCGCAGCTTTGGTTGGATTGTGCCCGCCTACCCCATGCCCGAGGGCATGGCTGAGATAGACGTGCTGCGTGTGGTGGTGCGTAATGGCTTCACTTTTGATCTGGCAGGGATGTTCTTGGCGGACCTTGGGAAGTCAGTGGAAAGGCTCAACGGTAAGGTGCCAGACAAGGTGGCTTTCCACCACTGAGCTGGACCGGTATAGCTGTTGTGGGCCCTCTTAATGTCTGGGAGTCAGTCCCCAGGTAAGTGTGGTGGGCGCTAGACGACCCGGACGCTGTTGGGGAGCCTCAGGTGCGACGCTGTTGGGGAGCCTCAGGTGCGGTCCGCACAGAAAAGGACCAGACTAAGGGTTATGGAGAATATTGTGCAACGCTGGCGCAGGGAGTTGCGCGGCACTTTCAGTAACAACTCGGCCACCATCCCCCAGTGGGAACTTGACTTGGAAAAGGGTGAAGACGGCGGCTACTTTGGGCCGGACTCGGCCGCATGGGCAGTACACGGGTCAATGACAACCCTGGTTGCCGGCATCCAGTCGCTACTGATTCAGGCCCTGCACCCGGGTGCGCTGGCCGGCGTCCACGATCACTCCAGCTACCGCAGCGATCCGCTGGGAAGACTGGCAGGGACCATCCAATGGATCTTTACCATCAGTTATGGTGACACGCAGGCTGCCCGAACGGCCTCCAACAAGGTGCTGCGTATCCATGAGTACATCACCGGCAGCTACACCGCCAACAACGGAGAGGTGCGCCCCTATACGGCGAACGACCCCGATCTGTTGCGCTGGGTACATTTGGCCTTCACCCAGGCATTTTTGGCAACCCATGAAGCGTATGGGGCCCCCATTGCAGCAGGCGCGGATGCTTATGTGGCTGACTGGGCTGTGGCAGGGACCCTCATGAGGGTGGCAAACCCGCCCACCACCGTGGCCGAACTGCAGGCGCAGCTGGCCGCGTTCAGCCCCGAGCTGCGCTACGACGAGCGTGTTGAAGAAATTGTTGCCTTCATCAAGAACCCGCCTCTGCCGCGCTCGCAGCAGGCGGGGTACAAAGTTCTTTTCGCCGCCGCGGTGGCCTCCTTACCGCCGGCCTACCAGGAGATGCTCAAGCTGCGTGCGCCGGCACTTGGCCCGCTCCCGTTACCGGTGACGGTACCCACCAAAGCCGTGCTCGCCGTCGTGGGGTGGAGTTTGGGTTCAACCGCGCCCAGCGAAGCCTCGGCGCGGGCCCGCAGGAAACGGCTGGGTGTGCAGGATCCTCCCAGAAATCACCGCTAGTCTGGTCATGGCATTTTGCCGACACTCTGTCACCCACTATTCCTAGGACTGTATTCAGCCCATGTCGCCACGCACTTTCTACCGCACCCTTGCCATTGCCGAGGCCATCACCTGGACGCTGCTAATTGCCGCCATGATCATGAAATACGTGTTCAAAGTGGGCGATTGGCCCGTCAAAGTGGGCGGTTTTGCGCACGGGCTGGTGTTCATCGCCTATGTCACCACGGCGGTTTTGGTGGGCTTGAACCAGCGCTGGCCGGTGCGGCTCATCGTGGGCGCGGCAGCCACGGCCGTGATCCCGTACCTGACCATCCCCTTTGATAGGTGGCTGGAGAAGAAGAACAGGCTCGACGGCGAATGGCGCACGCAAGCCACGGCGCACCCGCACGACGGGCATTGGGTTCAGGTGGTGCTGCGCTGGATGCTCAACCGCCCGGTGCTGTTGAGCGTGGTGTTTGTGGTTTTTGTTGGCGGCATCATGTCCACCATGATGTTCGTTGGTCCTCCCGGCGGCCGCGCCTAAGCTGATCCGGGCGCTTATTTAGCCGTCCCGCCGGTTGTTCGCCTGCCCTCAGGTTCAATCGTCCTCAGGGTAAACAGCGTCGCTGAGCCGGACTGAGAAGATATCCAAATCCGGGTGGGCGAAGAGATCCTTCAGGCACGGCCCACTGACGCCCAGTAAAACGCTGCGGGCGTAAATGTCCTGCCCCATGCACCAGGCCCTGTCCTGCGGCCACCAATACAGTGGGCGCCGGCCCCCGTGTGCGCCGCTGGGGTGTTCCATGCCGGAGTTGACGGGAGTGCCGGAGTTGCCCGTGGGCTGTGCGCCGTCGCTGAGCGGGCCGGCTAGGATTTTCATCTCCCGATCCGGGGGAAATGTCACCACGCCGTTGTTGCCCGTAACCGGCGCATAGCCGTCCCACTGGGCAAAGAAGCACTCCTCCGGTGTCCTGGTATGTTGTTCCAACACTTCAGCGAGGGCACGGGCTCTCACCTGGTCCAGATCGCCCATGGCGGGAGATGTCCACTCCCGGGGGAGGGCGCCGTCGGCAGCAAGAACAGTCTCGTGCCACTGCATCCACGGGTAGACGGGCGCACCCACGCTCGCTGCCGCCTCGCTCCACGCCAGCCGCCGTGGCTCTGAGCCGAAGCCTTCAACGCCCACAGGGTTCAGAATCCGGGCATAAAACGGGTACCCGGCAGGGACGAATCCGGCAACGGTGTGGCCCTCTGGATCCAGCGCGTCGCGGAGCCAAAATCCAGGTGTTGCATCCGGGGTGGGCGTTGCCATGAGAGTCCTCTCGCAGTGTTTGCCCCAGCCTAGCGGGAGCCGCAACAGCGTAGTGGCACCCGCAACGCCTCGCTCGGAAAAAGGAGGCAGGACCTTCATCAGATTCCGGTTGACGCAACTATTAAGCGGATTCCCCTGTGCCCGCTTCAGTGTGCCTTTGTAGACTGGAGGAACACTGTCCAATTTGTTGGGCGCGGGATGGGAGTCAACGGTGGCCACTTTTCTAGAGCTGCACCACACGGGGGTGCCACTGCTGCTGCCCAACGCGTGGGACGTTGGCTCTGCACTGGCCTTTGCGGCGGCAGGTTTCCTCGCCGTGGGAACCACCAGCTTTGGTATCGCGGCAAGCGCTGGCATGCCCGACGGCGGCCGGGCCAGCAAGGCGGCAACCGCAGCACTCGCCTCGCAGCTGTGCCGCCTGCCAGTGCACATCACGGCGGACATTGAAGACGGCTACTGCGACGATCCCCCCGAGGTTGCACAGTTTGTGGCTCTGCTGGTGGCGGAGGGAGTTGCTGGCATCAATATTGAGGACAGCCGGGACGGGCGCCTGGTAGATCCAGCCTTAGCAGCCTCTAAGATTTCTGCCATTAAGGAAAGCAGCCCGGCCGTATTTATCAATGCCCGGGTGGACAACATCTGGTTTGGAGAGGAAGCCACCATGGATGCTGTTCTACGCCGTGCCCGCAGCTACGCAGAGGCCGGGGCGGACGGCATTTTTGTCCCCGGGCTTGTGGTCCCGGAAGATATCCGGAGCGTCACTGCCGGGATTGAACTGCCTGTGAACGTGCTGGCACATCCCTCGCTGAGCGTTGCAGAGCTGGGCGAACTGGGGGTCCGGCGGGTGAGCTCCGGCTCCCTGCCATACCGGGCAGCCGTGGACGCGGCGGTCAACGTTCTCAACGCCCTGCGCGAGGGGAAACCAGTTCCGCCGGCCACACCCTACGGGGAAATGCAGGAGCGTCTCCAGGCATTCAGCCGAGGCGATGAAGGCTGAAACGGACCAGAACAGCACGTTTCAACAAGCGTGCCGTCCCGGTCACTGCCAACGGCAGTTCCGGTGAAACGGCCTCGGATTTCCGCTATGAAAGTAAGCACCAGATTCCCCAAATCGGTGCAGGGAATTTATCTGATCCCCACACCGAGGACGGACCCTCCCCGCAGGGAAGGCAAAGAGAAACATAGATCTGCGCGGATTGAACGAGCTTGATATGTCCCACAGGAACCACTTTCAGTTCAGTATTCTCCGGGTATTCAGAGCTGCGGCAGAGTTGCCCACCACCTCACTCACACCCACATGGTGCCGTTTAGTCTTCGTCAGCAGCGTACGGGTTCACCGCGCGGCCGTTGAAGGGGGTGAACCACGCGGACAGGTTCAGATCTGCTATTCCAAGCGATTCGTTTAGGGGGCTGGAGCTGATGCCGTCCATGGCCGGATCGTACAGTAGCTCGTGGTCCAGATCCTCATAGAGGGTGTCCTCCGCCATGCCGCGCCAATCCTGGGCCAGTGCCATGTTTGGCAGCATGGATTCAAGTGCCTCTACCTGATCGAGAACTAGTTTCAACGCCAATTCCTGTGCCACGCAGGACGGTGCCGCAAACTCTGTTGCCAGGGCCGAGCCTAGATCAATGGCAACGGTCAGGAACTGCTGGGCAAAAAGCGGTCCATAGCTGGCAGCGTGCAGGGGAGGGAGGTTGGCGATTTGCTGGGTCTCGGCTGCACTTTCGGTGCTCTCGCGCAGAAGTGAGAGGTCCTCAAAGAGCTCATCGATCAAGCTCACATAGGCCCAATTGATGGCGCCGCGCAACATGGTGGCTTCGCGAAGCTGGCTGCCACGCCTGTCCGGGTTGCTCTCTTCCGGGTCATAGCCCAGGCGCACCAGATCGAGTCCGGGCAGCTTGGCTCCATCGCTGAAAATCTTCTCCAGCCACTCATCTTCGCTGTCTTCATCCTCTTCGCCGTCTTCGCTCTCGAGGGCTCCGCTCCCGTGCGCGTGGGGCGTGCTGAGTGTGAAGTCGTCCTCGTCAGCCAATGTGCTATCTGTGCCCGCTGCGTCCTCGTCCTCTTCGCTCTCGTCCTCGGTTCCTTGCACCCACATGGTTGCGCCAAGGGCCTGAACACCAGGAATGCCGGCCACCACCTCAGAGGGCTCCACCAGCATCATGAGGGCCGATTCGGCACCCTCACCAACCTGCTCCACCATCCCGGCCAGGGTCTGCGCATTCTCTCCGGCGTTATCCCGAGCCCAGGCAAGGGCGTGAGCCTGTACCGCGCCGGGATTGGTGAATTCAAGGTCAAGTTCAAGGTGCAGCCGTGCTGTGTGAGAGGTTTCCATGCACGAAATCCTATCTCGGCACGGAGACCTGCCCGTCCGTGGTGGGAGGGCCTGAACGTTATTCGTTCCAGACGGCGTGCAAGACCCGGACGGCGTCGTCAAGGCTCACGCCGGCGTGCTTGCCGGCCTGGGCCAGTTCAATGGCTGCCTTGAGGACATCCCGGGGTGTGGCACAAGCCTGGGCGCTGACTCGGGTGCCACTGCCGATCCGGGTGAGTAGAAAGCCTTCAGCCTCGAGAGACCTATAGGCTTTTGCTACCGTTCCGGGGGCCACGCCAAGGTCACCGGCCAGTTGGCGCACCGAGGGGAGCCGCTGATCGGCTGCAAGGAGGCCTGTAGTGATGAGTCCGCGAATCTGGTCCCCGATCTGCTTGACCAGCGGAGCTCCGGACTCGGTGAGTGTGATGATCATGCCGGCACTGACGGAATCAGCTGACGCGTACGGGCCGGCAGGGTCCGTAAAAGAACGGAAAACCACAGGGCCAGGCCGAGAATGAGCGTCAGGAGGGCAGCCAAGGAGAGGGCGGGGCCCAGCGCGGCGAAGGACGTGCCCTGATCCACCCAGCCGGCCGCTCCTGCAGTGAAGCCGGAGCGCAGAGAAGACGTGCTGGCCAATGATTTCAGGATGGCGCTGAGGTGGAGCAGGAGCCCACCAGTGGTTGCAGCCAAAATGTTGCGAACACGTGCTGCACTCAGTGCGGTATCTGCGCCACCATCAAGGGCAAGTGCCGGGCGGGATATGACAGAGAGGCCCACAAACGTCAACGCGAGGAGTAAAAGGATCAAAATGTAGCAACGGGCAGAGAACCACCAGCCGTAGATGGTGGTGCTGGCGCTGCTGGTAGTTGACGTCTGGACAAGGAAGTTCAGGTATCTTCCCGCCTCATCCGGGCTTGACGCCAGACCTGAGAGGATCGAGACAAGGGCAACACTAAGAAGAGCGCCGGCGGCAAAGCCCACCCATCCTCGGGATGCGAAGGTCACAAGCGAGCGTGGAGCTAGAGCTGCGGTTCCGCCTGGCCCCGGTGACGGCGCCGGCAGGATCAGGAACACTAGCGCCACAATGCTCAGCGCTAGGGGTAGGCCGTACCGGATCAGCTGAATCACCAAGAAGCTATTGCTGTCAAAGGTTGGAAACCACTAGGGGGATATAGTCCAGCTCTGGTAGGTGATCATGGTGCCAAGAGCTAGAACCATGCCAATGGCCGTGAGGCTACGCTCACGTGGGGGCAGGCTTGGCCGGAGAGTTTCCCGCGCTCGCCGTCGGAGCAGGGGTGCGGCGGCGGCCAGGAGCAGTGCAAGCAACACCGGGACGGTCAGGTGAAGCAAAAAAATCATCGTCAAGAACGCCCATAATGTGTCAATGCAGTGGTACATAGTGTGCCATGGGTAGGGAACACAGTGATGCCCTGAATCCGGCTCCACACAGTTCCCTACCTTGTGATGAGAATAAGTTTCCACATATTCCGAACAGACTTGGGGACTAGTCAGCGATCATCACCGGTAGGCCGTGACTAGCCAGGGACTGGGTGCTTACACTAGGCAAAGGAGAGGGGTACTCATGTCCAAGAAGTTCGCTGTAGGGGATCACGTTTCATGGAATTCTGAGGCAGGGCGGGTAGCAGGTCACATCACCAAGGTGCATACGTCTGATTTTGACTACAAGGGGCATACTCATAGAGCCTCGGAGGAAGATCCGCAGTACACAATAAAGAGCGATAAAACCGACCACATTGCCGCGCACAAGGGTGGTGTTCTACGCCTCATCAAAGAGAAGTCCGGCAAGTGACTTAGCCCTCCTAGGAAGCATGCCGCCGTTTTGTGGGCGGGGTGCAGGTCGGCGACCTTGGTGGCATGGACGAAGCCAGCGCAGACCGGGACGTACGTACAATCCGTGCCCCATACCTGGTTCGGTGTCGGTAGCTCTAAGTTGCGGTTGAGCAGGTTAGAACCTCGACGTGTATCTTCAAGGTGCGCAGGGCCGGCATTTAGCTGTGATTAGATCAGCCAGCGGCGCAGCGGTTCGAGCCAACTCCGAGCTTCTGAGCCACCAACCGAGAAGAGCCACATACACACTGCACGGCCACAAACTCTCGGGGGAGAATTCTTGGCCCTAATCACCACCCTTTTCAAAAAAAGACAGCTGCATCAAACTGGAACGGTTCAGTGTGGGGCGAGCTTTCCGTGAGAAGCAACCCAAGCCTTTGAGGCCGTGAAACACTGCAGCGAGCGGGACGCTCAAAAGTCGGCAAATACGCCTGTTTGACACAGTAAGGGCTTGGGAAGCAAAATAATTTGCCTCCCAAGCCCTTACCTTGAACGAACCTGATCTGAGGATCAGGCCCGCCATTTTCCTATGTCAAGAAGACGTACTAAATCGCTGAGACGATCCAGATGATCAAGGCGACTGCCAGGAGTACTCCGACTATTGTCCATACAAGACTGCTTCCGCGCATGTTGGTCATTTCCGTTCTCTCGAGTGGGAATTACTTATCGCTTTTTATGCGACAAGTGAATAACTATAGCGGAACATTCCTCATGCGTTTGCCAAGGAAATGCCAATGTGACGTCCAGTCGAATGTTAGAGTTTGGCCCCAGAGTAGGCAACAGTGCGCTACATTTGATACAAAACCGGGGCACGCCCAGCATGCACGGCAGTAGAAGTGGATAACTTTACCGTTGTGGGTGTCAGGGTTCGCCTCCCACACTTTGAGGAGATAAACATAATGAGTATTGGTTCTGGAATATTTCTGGTCGTCATCGGCGCGGTCTTGAGATTTGCGCTCAACATGGAGCTCAGCTGGATTGACCTTGACCTTGTTGGCAATATCCTTATGGGCGCGGGCGTGGTGGTGTTCGTCTTGGGTTTGGTGTTCATGTTCCGTAAACGCCGTTCGGTTTCAACACGGCGCACCGTTGTAAACCCTCAAGAAGGAGTAAACGAAGTTCGCCGCACCGACAGGATTGATGACACTCAGCTCTAAGGTTGTGTGCCGCGCCGGTTGTGCGCCGAGCCGGTTGTGTGCTGAGCCGGGCAAGACCCTCTGGTTCGGGTCCACCTGACTACGCTCCAGGGGCATCCATGGGGACGGTCTCGATGAGGATCATCGGGACCGTCCCTATCGCTTTCGCTCTGGCGCCGGATAGCAAGCGAAACCCATGACCGGCCTTACAGGTTGTGGCTGCTCAGTTTTCAGAGGACAGAAGCAGCTGCGGGCTGGTGTGGCTCTGGCGCCCGCTCACTTCGGATTCACTCTTTTTCTCTGATGAGGCACTCATCTTGATGGTCAGTGCCAATGGATCAACACTTACCAAGAGGTGAGATACCAAGCCCACAGGGTCGCCGTCGATCTGGAATTCTTGCGGGCTGCTCAGGGTGATCTCTGCTCTCTTGCCCGCAAGGGACCGTACCGCGCGGCTCTTTCCTCGGCCCAAGACCCCGGCCACTACGCCTAGCCACCCAAATTTTTGCTGCGGAGAGAATGTCATGAGATCCAGAATTCCATCTGTTGGAACCGCGCCCTGGAAAATTTCTAGGCCACCCATAACTTTTCCACAATTACCCACCATGACACCTCGAACCTTGTGATGCGTCTCTGACTTTCCGTCCATGGAAATATGGGCAGTGACAGGCTCCCCCCGCAGGTTCCGGATGCCCGATTCTACATAAGCGAGCCAGCCCACGCGGTCCTTGAGGCCTTCCATGGTGTTGGACATGATGGCCGCATCGTAACCGAGTCCGGCTGCGACCAAGAACGTCAGTTCTTTCGCACCATGGTCAAGCACTGCCACGATGACGTCGATCTTGCTCTCGGCCCCTTCCAACACTCCCAGCACTGCTTTCGCCGGGTCCTCGATATCAATCCCCAGGTTGCGCGCTAGTAGGTTCCCTGTCCCCAAGGGCAGCAATCCCATGGGGGTGTCCTGACCGGCAAGAACCTCGGCCACAGCGCGAATAGTGCCGTCACCGCCGCCGGCAATTACAACGTCGACCCCGGCCTCCAGCGCTTCTGCGGCCTGGCCACGTCCTGGATCTTCCTGGGTAGTTTCCAGCCAGAGTGGTTCATCCCATCCTGCGTTGATGCACAGTTCCGTGATGGTTGCCTGGAAATGTTCGTCGGGGGACTTCATGGGATTGATAACCACGGCGGCTCGCTTGCCCTGCTGCGGGTTGTTCTTTGTCATCGGGGCCTCATGTTTTCGGGGAATCGAGCGGTGAACTTAATTATTAGCCTAGCTGGAGCTCGGAGGTGTCCGCTTGACGGTCAGGAACAGGCGATGTGCCGTGATGACCATGACCAGCCACACGGTACCGAGAGTCCAAGCCACGAGAACATCCGTGAACCAGTGGTGCCCCAGATAGATGCGGCTTAATCCCACTGTGAAAGCAAAGGCTCCAGCGGCAAGTACTGCAACGATTCGGCCCCGACGGCTTTCTAAACGCAGGATGATCAGGTAGGCCACAACACCGGCGATCACAGTTGCATTCAACGTGTGTCCGCTCGGGAACGATGGCGAGTATTCGTAGGGCGGGATGGCGTCAGCCAGTGGCGGGCGTGCCCTACCAAAAAGATGCTTGCCAACAATGGTCATCAGCAGCGATCCCGCGGCTGCGGTGAGAAGAAGAATCACCGGAGTCCACGAGCGGCGTTTGAGCGCTAATACAACCATGATGGTGGCAGCCACGATGGGCATACCGATGGTTCCGGCGATGTCGGTGTAACCCGTCGCGATCGCATCCATCCAGGGCGAGCGTACGCTCTTGGCGGCCTCCAGCAACGGATGATCCAGTGCTGCAACTCCATCTGCCTCAGCGACAGCCTCGTAAACTTCTGCGGAAACGTAAGTCAAAGCTGCCGCAATTACTGCGCCGGCGGTGAGCGTGAGAATCAGCGAGGCGTGTGGGCCTAGCCGGGCGCTGAGCCACCGCACAACACCGACGAGCCAGCGTCCCAGGGGTGCCCGCCAACTGGTGAGGTCAGTCTGCCCAACAAAACGGTCGCTATCCAGTTCACCGGAACTGCCGGACTGCGGGTCCCTGGATTCGGGGTGTGGTGGTTTCTTCATACTTTAGCCTTCCCGTTTCTGGTTGCACCGAAAAAAGTGCATTATGTGCGGCATCAGAGAAAACCAAGGTCCTGCAACTGTTGGGCGAGTCCGGCCCCGTCAGGAGCAGATACCCATGCAGCCTCGCCGCGGAGGAACTCTGATCTGGGCTCGTGGGCACGGCCTCCAGCTAATAATGCTTCCCCTGGGGAGAGCTCTCGGATGGCAACCGCGGCTGTCTGTGCGGCGTGAGAACGTGCAAAGTCAGCATAGATTTCCGGGTCATGTTGACCGTCGTCGCCCACTAGCAACCACTGGATGTTGGGGAATTCCTTGGCCAACCGTTTCAAATTATTGTTTTTGTGTTCTTGTCCGCTGCGGAACCAGCGTTGACGGGTGGGCCCCCAATCGGTGAGCAGCAGCACGCCTTTTGGATAGAGGTTCCGCTCCAGGAATCGCACCAGCGCCGGGGCTACGTTCCACGGTCCGGTCGAGAGATACAGGACAGGAGCGCAGGGGTGTTTATCTATGAGCCTATCCAGCAGAACGGCCATGCCCGGAGTGGGTGTGCGCGCCTTTTCGCTCAGAACAAGGGTGTTCCACAATGCGAGGAAGGGCCTGGGCAGTGCCGTGACCATGACGGTGTCATCAATGTCGGAGACGATCCCGAAGGTAGTCTCCGGAGCAACAATGAGGATGTGCGCCTCCGCAGGGGGCGCCTCTTTGCTGCGCAGGATGATGGTGTGCCATCCAGGATCCAAGGAAGCTTCTACTACTACGTCCACAAGCCCGCCGGAATCGGCGTGCACAGTGTGGATAGCGCCGTCGATCTCCACCTCTACTTGGCTGTTGCGGACGTGCACGCTGGTGAACGCCCGCCAACCCCGGAGCTTGCCGTTGGTTGCAGGGGGCTTAGATTTTAGGACCACGCGCGCTAGAACACGCACCCACGTTGTAGTGCCGTAGCCGGGGTAGGCGACGATGGTGGGAGTGAAACCAGTGGCGCGGGCCACCCGTGTTCGTAGTCCGTGGAGAACATCCGCCGTCTGCATCACCAGCCCGAGCACCGCTGGCGCTGCGGGGGTAGTGTCCTGATCCTGCTCTTGTTCGGAGGAAGTTTGTTGCGCTGATTGGTCTGAAGCTGAGGCCATGGTTCTACTTTGCCATGTAGTGGGCCAAGAGACGTACTAGCACGAGCCTAGGAGGGCGTGAAAATTTTTGCGCAGCTTACTTCTACAGACTGCTGGGCAGGATCTGGAATGTCCTAGGGCGCACGAACCTATGAAGAACACACGAGCGTGGCCGCTAGGCTGTCCAGCGGTCCGGGAACGAGTGAGTAGTAGGCCCAGACGCCACGCTTTTCGCGATTGAGCAGGCCTGCGTCCACCAGGATCTTCAGGTGGTGCGAGACAGTGGGCTGGCCCAGCCCCAGCGGTTCGGAAAGGTCACACACGCAGGTTTCCGCATCCGGGGATGAAGAAATAATAGAGAGGATGCGCAGCCGGTTGGGATCGGCCACGGCTTTGAAGCGCGTGGCGAGGGATTCGGCGTCGGAGACGCGCAACAATTCTTTTCCGAGGGAAGGGGTGCAGCACACAGCTTGCGATTCCGCGGCAGAAGCCGGCGCCTGTACCTTGTCTAGTACCGGGAGAACTTGTACCGGGACAACAGGTGAGCTCACGTGGTGTGCCTGGCTTTCTCAGCATTGAAGCTCGGGACATCTTGGGAGATTGACAATCATCGATGTACGTCACCATATTCGAGATATTGATGTTCATCGATGTCTGATTTTTCTGCAGACCGTGCCGTGACGCCTGCCGCCGCACCTGTACAGACGGGGCCGCTCAGCGCCAAGCGTTCTCCCGTGGACCGCTACTTTGCGGTGTGGGTTTGGCTCCGTCTTTTATGGTGATGCTGGCCTAAGTTGCCCTCTGGTCTCGCAAGTACTTCACCACCGTCACCCCATAGAAGGTCAGCGCATGAATACTTCACCCAAGCCGTCCGTCCTGTTTGTCTGCATTCACAACGCCGGACGCTCGCAAATGGCGGCTGCCTTCCTGCATCACCTCTCGGGCGGGCAAATTGAGGTCCGCTCCGCGGGTTCAGCCCCGGCTGACATGGTTAACCCCGCCGCAGTGGCGGCGATGAAAGAGGTAGGCATTGACATATCCGCCGAAACTCCCAAAATCCTGACCACTGAGGCTGCCAGGGAATCCGACGTCGTCATCACCATGGGATGCGGGGACACCTGCCCCATCTTCCCGGGTAAACGCTACGAAGACTGGGAGCTCGAGGACCCCGCGGGACAAGGCGTGGATGCTGTGCGCTCTATCAGGGATGACATCCATGCGCGCATCGAAACCCTCATTTCAGAGCCTCTGCCCGCCACCAAATAGCACCCCTGCCGCCCCAGGAGGAGACGAGAATGAAGCAGATATACCCCGTAGTCATCATCGGAGCAGGTGCTGCCATCCGGGAGTGGGGGCATATCAAGCTTTTCTCTACATGGCGGTATAACATCGATGCCGTGGCACGCAGGCTGCTGGAAACTTCTGCCGGGAACTATGCAGGTGGCTGGGAAACACCGAGGGAAACCCGTCTGCCCACCGGTGCGGAACTGGTCCCTGAATACCTCCAGCCTCTGGCCAACCACCCGGTACTGGCTCCCGTGATCAGCTACGGCCACCGCGTCATTCACATCACCCGTGTCAGTGAGGATGGCAAGGGCGTGGACAAAACACGCACCCAAGGCCGGGAGGATTCGCTCTTTCTGATCCGCACGGAAACCGAAGCCAAGGATGCAGGATTCATCACCTCACCGTTGCCGGATCCACTGAGCGTGGACCGAGACCAGTTCTCAGGAAAAACCATCCTGGTATTGGGGGCGGGGCATTCGGCGGCGAACACGCTGATCAACCTCGGCCGGCTGCGGAGCGGTAGCCCAGTTGCCAGCCCGCGGGCAACTGGGCACGTCTCTGCGCGTCTTTGTTGACAACGGTGACATCACCATCGTGGAAAATGCCTCCGTAGCCTCCATGGAGACGGGGGAGAGGTTGAGAGTTAACCTCACCGATGGCCGCAGCCTCAAGGTTGACCTGCTGGTTCCTGCCACGGGGTTCCGCCCCAACCTGGCCGTGCTTTCCGAGCTCCGCCTGGACCTTGATCAGATTGTGGAAGCCCCCGCGCCCTGGGGCCTCTCATTGACCCCGAATTCCATAGTTGCGGCACGGTCACAGCGCATGGCGAACGCGTCTTGGCGCACCCGGAAACCGATTTCTACATTGTGGGTATGAAGAGCTACGGGCGGGCACCTACTTTCCTCATGGCTACCGGATACGAGCAGGTCCGCTCCGTCTCAGCAGCCTTGTCCGGGGACCGTGAAGCCGCCAGCAGCAGCGTTGAATTACAGCTGCCCGAAACCGGTGTCTGCTCCACTGATCTGGGAAACACCTGCGATGCGCCGGCACCGAGCGGCTGCACACCAGAGCCGGAGGCCGATTCCTGCGCCGGATCTAGACGCACCATATGTGATTCAATTGCCGCTACCCACCAAGGAATGGTTTCCGTAAAGACTCGGACAACGTGATGAGTAGTCAACCGACTTTGAGCAGTACTTCACAACACGCACGTGCAATTCCATCATTACTGGCCGTACTGGCCGTACGGCCGTCTTGGCAGCTGTCTGCAGTTTGCTCAATCCGCGCAATGACGCGTTTTGCGTGCTGGGTCACTCGCTCGCATTGGTTCTGGCTCTTGCCGTGCCTTTGGAGTAAGGCTTGCTGAACCGCCACGCCGGCTCCGCAGCGCGCACGGGCGTTCACAGGTTCTTAGCTATTGGTCTCAGAGTCTTTGGGTTAATCTCGGCTTTGGTTAGAGGAGTGCTCCTGCCCTTCGGATCTCCAGATGGGGCTGCCGGAGACATCGGTGGAATCTTTACCTGGCTGGCATCATCCGCTGGTCTGCTTGTTCTCTCCATTGCCTCAGCCATCAGTTGGCCCAAAAATGCCGCCCGACCGGGAGTAGGCTGTGCTCCTTGAGCAGTTGCAAGCTTGGTCACCTATCATACAAAGTCATGCCCGCTTGGTCCGAGGACCACGCGGGCATGACTTACTAGCGGAGTGCTGCTTTCACTAGGCCGAGGGGTGTACTAACGCGGTGAGAGTGTAAGCCAGTTCGATTCCAGGGGACATGAACTAGGAAATAGAGCGCTACTTTACAGTAGAAATCCACGATCGATTCGTTAAAGGTGCGTACTTGTAAGCCATTGGGCCAGGGGTTCTGGCGGTGGATATATTGAAGAGATCTTCGCTATCCTCCTGTCCCGTTGGCCCAGTATGGTGATGCTAGCGCCTCGACGATTTCTGCCAAACAGGTCTCACATGGCTTAGTCTCGATCCTGAACCCACTCTCGAACAGCCTAGGGACAGGAGCCGCGAATACACCGTTGCGTTCCCTTGCGTACCTGCTCTGCACGGCGTTTTTTTGGGCGCATACTCCACGATCTTGTTGAGCTCAACTCGAAACGATGGAAACAAACTGTCCGGGCCCTTCTCCTGCGTGCTCGATCTTGATTAGCCCGCGAACTGTAAAGCGCTCTTGCTCACCAGGACCGGTTTAATGTGCTCGCTCGCTAGGGCCACATGCGCAGGGTGGGCCGAGTACCCGCGCCAAGAAGACTCGTTAGCGAACGACATCCGAAAGAAAATTGACGCATTTCCTTCAACAAGTCCAAGATCTGAGTGGACGTCAATTTCCTCAAGGCCTTCAATTACTGCCGGCAAGCCCACCAAACCGCTGACGATCGCATCTTTCTGCTCAGTGGTCGCGTCAGTGGTGAGGGTCAGCATGACATTGTGATGGATCATTGTTCTCCTTGGATTCAGTATTTAAAGTGTTCTTCAGGCGAAGTTGTTGGGTGGAGAAGTTATTGGGCAGCACTGGCATTACCCAACCATTTAAGGATCTTCTCCGGAGTGACAGGCACCTCGTTGATGCGCACACCGTAGGGAGATAGCGCATCTTCAATGGCGGAAACCACTGCCGCTGGCGCAGCCATTCTTCCGCCCTCACCGATACCTTTGACGCCTCGGTACGTGAACGGTGAGGGTGTTTCCATATGGCCCAACCGAATAGCAGGAACGTCCAAGAAGGTGGGTAGAAAGTAGCTTCTGAAATCAGTATTCTGTGGTCGAGCCTGTTCATCAAATGCCAACTCTTCGGTCAGCGCTGTGGCGATCCCTTGGACGGTGGCACCCACCACCTGACCGCGTACCGCGTCAGGGTTCACCACTGTTCCGCAATCGTGCATCACAAAGTAGTCCAGAAACGTTACGGCACCGGTCTGTAGGTCCACTTCAACCACGGGAACATGAACAGTGTGACCAACGATCGGGGCGTAATTTCCCCAGTCCGAGCCATCAGCATGCGGCATGCTGGACATTGGATGGTCGTAGGTGTAAGTGCTCTCTAGGCCGCTACGGCATCCAGCTGGAAGCCTGAGCGCATGTCCGTTGGCCAGGTGGGCGATGGCGGCCAGTGTTGCAGAGCTTTCGGGGACACCGACGATCGTGAAACAGGCTCGTGAGGGATCCCACATTAGATCCTCCGGGTTGGCTTCCAATAGGTGCGCGGCCAGTGGACGCATCTTTTCGATGACTTCGCGGACGGCGCCTGCCACCGCTCCCGAGAGCATGACCGTCATCCTGCTGGCCGAGGGACCCATGGCTGGTCCTGCCATCGAGGTGTCAAGCCGTGAGACAGAGACAGAGTCAGCTGGCACTCCGAGTTCCTCGGCCACCACCGTAGCTGCGATGGTCTCCGTTGGCGTTCCCAGTGACGGTGAATGTAGGGCTACGCGTACTGAGCCCTGCGAGTCGATACGCACGGAAGCTGACTCCGCAGCCGTGGTATTGCGGCCGGGTTCCTGATCGAACATCAACCACAGGGCAGTCCCACTCTGGACGCTTCGCTCTTGGCAGGAAACCAAACCAATGCCAATGGCACGGGTTGGATCCTTGACCTCGCGAGCCCTAGCCTGACGTTCGCGCCAGAGGTCATAGGACGACTCCTTGACGGCTCTGTGGAGAGCGGTTGGATAGTCCCCAGAATCGTAAATGTTGCCCGTGGCGGTGCGGTACGGGAACTGTTCAGGTTGCAGCAGGTTCAGTTCCCGGATCGCTACAGCAGACAGACCCAACTCAACCGCGGCCGCATCTACCAACCGCTCCAGCATAAAGTTGTGAGCCGCTCCGCCAAACCCCCGGTAGGCGGCTTGGGGCACCTTGTTGCTCAGTACAGCGGTGAAATCAAAAGCGAAGGCCGCAATGTCATAGGGACCAGTTGCTTGTGCCAAAGGCTCAGCGTTGTTGATCGGACCCAAGATGAACGCCGAACCATAGTCTTCTACGACTGAGAACCGAAGCCCCAGCATCTTGCCAGAACTATCCAGAGCAAGTTCGGCATCGTAGGTGCGGTCCTCACCATGGTTGTCGCCTCCTACTAGGTTCTCCACCCGACCCTCTACATAGCGCACCGGTCTAGTGGTCAATCGTGAGAATAGTGCACAAATCACCATTGCTCGAGGTTGCCAGAACTTGGCGCCAAAAGCGCCTCCAATGTCGCAGGCAATGCCCTTGATGCGATGCGGGGGCAATCCAAGGGTCGGTCCCAGCGTCCATAGCAGGACGTTACTCTGGTGATTACTCCAAAATGTGAGCTCGTCAACGCCTGGCTGCCATTGTGCAACACAGCCGAACGTCTCCAACGCAGCGCCCGTTTGCCGGGGCCATCTAAGTTTGCGCCGGACAACGTGATCCGCGTTTTTGAATACACTTTCGGCGTCGCCGAAGTCGTGCTGTCGATGCATAATCAGGTTGCCAGCAATATTCTCATGAACGAGCGGCGCACCGGAGGCTAAGGCTGCATCTGCATCCGCCACCGGTGGTAGGTCCTCATATTTCACCCTTATGAGCCTGACTGCATCTTCTGCAATGGCGCGGGTTCTAGCGGCAACAGCCACCACGGGCTCGCCCACATGACGGACCTTGTCAGTGGCCAGGGCATGGAGGGGGATATCCAGTGGCGGTTTGTGCATCTGGGCCATGGTGTAGATGCTCGAGGTGGATTTCTGCACGTCTGCGCCGGTGAGAATCGCGTGCACCCCAAGAAGAGATCGCGCCTGTCTCACGTCTATCTCCACGATTCTGGCGTGAGCTTTCGGGCTACGCAGCAACGCTACGTGCAGCATGCCAGGTAGTTGGAGATCGGCGACGAATTTTCCCCCACCGCGCACATGACGCGCTGACTCGATGGTCTCCCGTGGTTGACCAAATGCGTGATGCGTGTTTGTCTCACGTGGGCTCGGGATTGTTGAGTTCATGAGAGTTCTTCCTCTCGCGCTTGATCCTGTTTTATTAGCGTCGCGGCAAGCTGCACGGACTCGATGATCTGATCGAATCCGGTGCACCGGCAGAGGTTTCCGTGCATCCAGTCACGAATGACGGCGGGACTGGGGTCGGGGTCATGATCGAGCAGGGATTGGGCGGTGAGTAACATACCCGAAGTACAGAATCCGCATTGAAGGCCGTGCGCCTGGCGAAACGCTTGTTGCACCGGAGCTAACACTGTGGGTGAGGCAGCGAGACCTTCAATGGTGCCAATTGTGTCTCCCTCGGCTTGTGTTGCGAGCACAAGACAACTTCGTTCCGGGCGGTTGTTGACCAATACCGTGCAGGCCCCGCACACTCCGTGCTCACAGCCAAGGCGAGTGCCGGTCAATCCGCAGTCATCACGCAGCGCATCAGCCAGGGAAGTCCGGTCCTCGAGAAAGACTTCGTGCACAATCCCATTTACCTCAAGTTTCACTGGTTTCATGTGTTACTCCCTATCGCTTCGTCCAAGGCACGGCCTGCGAGTATCGGTGCAACCTGCCCGCGGTAGCCAGCCCGAGCACGTTCGTCATCAAACGGCAGTATGCGACTGCTCAGCTGTGAGAGAAGCTTGGCTCGATCGGCGCCCACCGCCAGGATTGGGGTTGGCGCGGCCCCGAAGACCACAAGCCGCAACTGCCCGGAGGGCTCCCGAACCGCCACTGCACCCACCACAGGCCAGGTGATGTGTGTTTTTCGGATCAGATGGAATCCCGATCCCGTCAGCTCGACCTCAGGTATTTGGATACTAACAATCAGCTCTCCTCGCCTCAGGACAGTTTGGTGCTGGCCAATTTGGAGATCCGCGGCATCAAGGATGCGCTCTGTTGTTTCTACTTGGGCATTCAGAACAATTAAAGTGCTGGGTAGTTGGGACGTGGAATCGGCCCAAGCTAAGCTGCCACCCAATGTGGCGCGGCTTCGGATTCCCACCGCTCCCACTGAACCGAGCACTCTGATTAGCAGGGGTGCCGAAGTGGCCACCTCAGGTGAACCGCAGACCTCCCACATGGGTACGCCAGCCCCAATCCTCAAAAATCCATCCGCGTGAGTGATGCCTTGTAGCTCTGCCAATCTCGAGATGTCTACCAGAGAGCTTTCGGACCGTTCCCCGAAGCGCAAAGCGGGAATTATGCTCTGCCCTCCAGCGAGAACTGCAGGCATGGACTCTGAACCAAGCATTAGAGAGGCTTCGCGCAGGTCTGTTGGTCGTTGATATGACAGGGGAGGGAGTTTCATGGCTGACCTAGCCTAGTGTTCACGAAGAAGCGCACCATGTCCGGATAGCTGGTCGGTGATCCCGTTCTCCCGGAGCGCCAGCCACCAGGTTGCGGCATTGATTGAGATCACCGGCTTGCCCAAAGTCTGTTCCATTTCGTCGGCCAAGCCGACCGCCGAGAGGTTTGTTCCCACTTGGACGATGGCATCCACACTATCGTCATCAACCTCATAAATGGCTTCGCGCAGGGTTTCTTTGGGTACCCGCGCAATCGAGACAGCTGTTGGACAGCGCAGCCCCTTGATGTTGGCAACGGGATGCCCAATTTCTTCGAAGAAGCGCACCACGTTTTTGTCCCCCACCTCTTGATAAGGGGAAATGACACCGATTTTTTTGGCACCGAACAATTCCAGTGCCTTTCGGCACGCATCTGCGCCGGTGGCCACGCGCAGTCCAGAAAATGACTCGATTTCCTTGGTGAATTTTATGTTTCCCTCGACCCCTCCCCAGAAAGTTTCTGCACTCATCCCCATCACAAGGTAGTCGGGTTCTGCGGTCAGCACACGGGAGCAGGCGTGGTCAATCTCTCCTCGAATCTGCTCCAGCAACGCCTCAAAGGCTGAATCGCTGGTTATTTCTTGGTCCCTGATGTGGATCCGACCAACGTGCGCCGTCACGCCCGGAACTGCCATGCGGTAATAGTCGGGCTCAACGACCGTATTCGTGGAGGGAGCAAGCACTCCGAATACTCCTCGCCATCCAAGTACATCCGTCATGGGGGTTCCTTCCGTTGGGATCAAATTTTCGATGATTGTATACTATCTGACACATAGTGAACGAAGCTTAGCAATCTGAGGAAAGGAAAATTTGGCACTTTAGTCCATACACTCGCGCTAAAGATTGCATTTCTACTGCGAATCTATCGAACCTTCTTGGTCGAGTCAATTAGATTGCATACAATAATGTTTTATTTAGCGAGTTTTTCTGTGTGTGGCGAACTTCTGCAACAGCTTCACCGATTCGGGGGTAGTGACTGCTCGAGCGATCGTACGAGCTTCTTCGGCACCTACCTGCGCCCGAGTGGATTCCCAGCCGCCGCGGATGAGCCGGCGAGTTTGCCCCAGCGCGAACTGCGGCCCAGCTGCAAGGTTCCGAGCTAGGTCCAGGGCGCGTTCCTTCGAGGGAGAGTCTTCTGCAACTTCAGTGATCAAACCCCAAGCGAGAGCTTCCTCTGCAGTCACGGCCCTATTCATGAGCGCCATCGCTAGGGCCCTCTGTTGTCCGATGGCTCGCGGTAGGAGATACGATGTGCCACAGTCCGGTGTCAGGCCAACCCCTGAGTAGGCCAGCGCGAATTTGGTGGATGGATCTGCAATCACCAAATCGCAACTGAGCATAAGAGCTATTCCAGCCCCTGCCACGGCACCTTGCACGGCGGCGACTACAGGCTTATCCCCCTGAGTTAGCTTTCTCAGAGCACTATCTAGTGTTTGTGCGAGCTCTTGTAGATAATCTGCTTGCTCGTCTGCAGCGAGCACGGAGTGCAAATCTCCGCCGGCACAAAAGCGTGCCCCTGCGCCAGTGATCAAGATGACGCGTGCGTCGTCATTGTTGGAGGCCTTCTCGATTGCCAGTTCCAACTCTTGAGCCGTTGCTTGATCAATCGCGTTGGCCTCGTTGGGTCGGTTGAGCTCGATGTGAGCAACGGCGCCCAAGTCCTCGTATCTAATGCGAGCAATGGCAGGGGGTGGATTGGTATTGGCCATGATGGGATCCTTTTCTTGGAAAAAACTGAAATTGTATGCAGTAGTCACCATAATGCCCTTCAATTGGCTATTGACAGACCAACACAGCTTCTGGTTGCATACAACATGTGACCCAGACCATAGCCCCTACCCAGTCCGCCAACTATGTTGGGACCTCCGAACGCAAACACAATGGAGAGAAATTCCTCCGCGGTGAAATGGTGTATATCGACGACATCAGAATCCCGGGAATGCACTTTGCCGGGATCGTACGCAGCCCCCATCCGCATGCCCGGATCAAGTCGGTGGACCTGAGCAAGGCTAGTGTGGCCGAGGGGGTCATCTTTGTCCTCTCCGGAGCGGAAGCAGCAAAACATACTGACCCGATTCCTCATTTTATTGATCCTGAAGCTTTTGGCGGTAAGACCACAGATGTGCGGTGCTTAGCGGTAGACAAAGTTGTGTATGTGGGTGAGCCGGTAGCTGCGATCGTGGCGAGAACCCGCCAGGATGCCGAGGCAGCTGTGGAGTTGGTGGACGTTGAGTATGAGATTCTCCCCTTTGTCATCGATGGCGAGGAGTCACTGCAACCTGATGCGCCACGGATTTACGAGCATTGGGATGACAACAAGATCATCAGCATTCCGTTCATTAGCGGAGATACGGAAGCCGTATTCGCCCAGGCAGAGCACATTCTGGAGGATGAACTCAAAATCCAGCGATACTCCACTCAACCGATTGAGCCGCGCGGGTACGTCGCTGTTTATGACTCACGAGAATCAAGCTACACCTTCTATGGTGCCTGCCAGAACCCCCATCCGCTCCGCTGGGTTCTCTCACACACGCTGCGTGTTTCGGAGAATGACGTGCGGGTGATTGCACCAACAGTGGGTGGTGCTTTCGGTTTGAAGATGCACGGGCATCCCGAGGAACCATTGACCTGCATTCTCAGCAAGCTCAGCGGTAAGCCGGTCAAATGGATAGAGGATAGAACCGAGACGATGCTGGTTGGTGCTCGCGAGCAGATGCACCGGTTCAAAGTTTCCTTCACTTCTGCCGGTAAAATAACCGCGCTCAAGGACCATTTTGTTGCCAATGTGGGTGCTTTGGGTGCCCCTCCCGGTTGGGGAATGGTTTTCCTGAGCGGATTGGCCTTCCCCACTGGCTACAAGATCGCCGCCACCGATGTACTGGCTACGGTGGTAGCCAGTAATAAGAGTCCCTGGAATGCCGCACGGGGATATGGCAAAGAAGCAACTGCCTTGGTCATGGAACGCATCATCGATCTGGTGGCTCGCGATCTTGGGATGGATCCGTTGGAAGTCCGCCGCGTCAACCTCATCGAGTCCCATGAGTTCCCGTACAAGACCGCTGGAGGTCTGAACATAGATTCCGGCGACTACCACGCGGCCTTAGACAAGGCAGTGGAGATGATTGGGTTGCCGGCTCTGCGTGCAGAACAGGAAGAGCTGCGCAAAGACAATCGCTATCTCGGCATTGGCTTTGCCTTCGAGCTGACTCCGGAGTCGGGTGACATTCCTGGAACTCTAGTGGGCGGATTCGACACTTCCACGGTGAAGATGGACCCCTCTGGAAAAGTCACCGTCCTGACGGGTGTGACCACTCCCGGTGGCGGAAACGACACCTCCATCCTCCAGATAGTCTCGGACCAAGTTGGCATTGAGATATCCGATGCGAGGATCATTCAAGGCGATACTCTGCTGACGCCCTATGGGTTCGGCAACTATAGCGGGCGAAGTATGGTGACCGGAGGGAACGCCGCCTATTTGGCAGCCAAGGATATCCGCGCGAAGCTTTTGATAATTGCGTCTCGATTGCTCGAAACCGATGAGAGTGACATCGATCTACGGGCAGGCTGGGCCAGAAGTCTCAGCAATCCGGACAAAGCAATCAAGATCTCAGAAATCGCCTACACGGTCTACACTTTGGCTTTCGCCACTGCTACCGGAGTGGAGCCACCCCTTGAGTCAACGCGTGTTTACCAGCCTGAGAACATTCAACATACTCCTGACGCAGAGGGCAAAATAAACATCTACCCGACCTATTCCAATGCCGTGCATGTTGCGGTAGTGGAGGTGGACGCGGACACCGGCCACGTAAAGGTCCGTCGTTTCGGAACCGTTCATGACGCCGGGACTATCATCAACCCGCGTTTTGTGGAAGGTCAAATGGAGGGTGCCACCGCCATGGGAATCGGTGCTGCTTTGATGGAGCACTCGATTCATGACCCAGCGACAGGTCACCTCTCCACCAATCGGTTCAAGACTTACCTCATGCCCCGAGCAAGCGACGTACCCATGTTTGAGTCGGTGCATCAGGTGACCCCCAGTCCATACACAGCGCTAGGCACCAAGGGGGCAGGGGAGGCTGGTGTTGGCGGGGCGCAAGCTGCGGTAACGAACGCAGTGCATGACGCCCTGGCGCCGCTGGGGGTCACGATCCGTCAGATGCCGCTCAATCCACAGAATGTTCTTCACGCCATCATCACTCGGGAAACGGGGAAACAAGCATGATTGCACACCGATTCAAGTATTCATGTCCTCGATCCGCGGAGGAGGCTGCCGCTGAACTCGCGCAGATGGAGGGAGAAGAAACAGCCATTATCAGCGGTGGTACGTGGGTAGTGCCTGAAATGAGTCATCATCTGCGCAGACCCAAGCTGGTCATCGATTTGAAATTAGCTGGACTCGCCGGTGTAAGCGCAGAAGCAGATGCTGTTGTGATTGGTCCCGCTACAACGTACACTCAGCTGGCGCATTCTAAACACACCCCGAATTTTCTGAAAAAGGTTGTAGCTGGAATCACTGGAGGCTCACAGATCCGCAACCGTGGAACCATTGGTGGTTCAGCTTGCTACGCGAACCCTGCCTCGGACATCCCTGGGGCGTTGGTGACAATGAAGGCCTCCTTGCATCTTCGCGCCCATAGCTCCACCAGAATTGTCGAAGCCGCGGATTTCTTTCTCGATGCAAACGTAACGCTCTTAGAACCTGATGAAATATTAGAGTCAATCAGTATCCCCTCCACCAACGACGAAAACCTTTTTTCCTACGCAAAGTTTAAAACTGCCCAAGGAAGCTGGCCAATAGTCACTATCGGTTGCATTGCATCCGAGGACGGCGTGGCGCGGCGAGTAATCGTGGGCGGTGCTGGAGCCATTCCGTTTGCGGTGGACCTAGACGGGCAGGAGAGCGAGGACGAAGTCCTCCAGCGGGTACATGCTGCAATGCGCCAGCCTTGGAGTGACGTGTTCGCCACCGCTGATACCCGGCGTCATATTGCAGGAGTCATGACACAACGTGCCGTACGAGAAATTGCCGCAGCTAAAAATGGAGAAAAATCATGACCAACCCACAGCAAAACCTTCCCGTAAATGTGGTTGTCAACGGTGTTAGGCACCAGGTTGAGGTTGACCCACGCCTGGCGTTGGTCGACTTCTTGCGTGAGGATCTGGAATTGACCGGAACTAACGTAGGCTGCCGCACTGGTGATTGCGGTGCCTGCACTGTGACTGTTGACGGAGAGGTGGTTAAATCGTGCCTTTCTCTAGCGGTCAGTGCCGACGGCAGTGAGATTCGTACCATCGAAGGCTTCGCCGGAGAAGGGGAAGAGCTCTCTCCCATCCAGAGCGCATTCTGGAACGAGTTCGGTTTCCAGTGCGGGTATTGCCTTCCTGGGATGCTTTTTTGTACCGAGGAACTGCTAGGCGAAAACGCTGACCCCAGTGAAGCCGATATTAGACACGCTATTGATGGCAACTTGTGCCGCTGCACTGGATATCACGGAATAGTTCGGTCGGTACAGACCGCTGCTGCGGCCACCCGCACCTGCAACCGTAAACGAGTGAGTGAATAGAGCAAATCATCCACCCCGGCCACGCTAGGGGAGTCATTGGTAGCCACCCCGGCAGAATGGAAGCAATGCGAACCGTTGTCATAGAAAACCCTGGTAACGCCGATGACATGGTGGTTAGGGAGTCATTGCGCCCTGTCCCCGGTGCCGGAGAAATTTTAGTGCAAGTAGAAGCCGCGGGTGTCAATTTCATTGATATTTACCGACGCTCCGGCGCCTACCCGGTGGACTATCCCCATGTTCCCGGCCTTGAAGGTGCGGGAGTTGTCATTGAGCTTGGCGACGGCGTGAGGGATTTCGAGCTCGGTACCCGCGTTGCTTGGGTGTGGGTGCCGGGTTCTTACGCCGAGATGCTCGTTGTTCCTGTGGCAGCGGCGATACTCGTGGAAAGCTCAGTCGACAGCGTGACAGCGGCAGCCGGCCTTCTCCAAGGTATGACAGCTCAGTTTCTGACCGACTCAACTTTTGCAGTTTCCAGAGACCACACCCTATTGGTGCATGCCGCAGCGGGTGGAGTTGGGTTGATGCTGACCCAGCTGGCTGCCGCACGAGGCGCGCGCGTCATTGGGACGGTATCCAGCGACCACAAGAAGTCACTGGCGCACGCGGCAGGTGCCGAGCATGTCATTCGCTACGACTTGCTTGCCGATATAACACAGCAACTACCTACGTTGGTCCGCGATTTGACCGGTGGTGTGGGTGTTGACGTGGTCTACGACGGTGTCGGAGCGACAACGTTTGACGCATCGTTGGCTTCATTGAAGCCACACGGACTCCTTGTACTGTACGGGCAGGCCTCCGGCCCTGTCCCGCCTCTGGATCTGGGCCGGCTTAACACCGCCGGGTCGCTGTATGTGACCCGGCCAAACCTAAGGCACTTCATTTCCAACCGCAGTGACTTGGAACATCTGAGCGGTAAGGTCATGGATTCTATTGCGAACAAGGTCATTGATGTCCAAATTTCTCGTTCCTTCCCCCTGGACCAAGCTCCAGCAGCGCATCGTTTTCTGGAGAGTAGACAGAGCACAGGCAAGGTTGTTCTGACCACGGTTTCGAACCGTGAGCATGCGGTAAATGTAACGAGTCTGCGTTAGTGCTTGATTTTTTACACAGTGGCCGTGAACGTTCACACCACCTTCGGTGGAGTTCTAAAGAGTTATGGGAGGTGCTTTTAGATGCGTGATGTACTGGCCGAGCTTAAAACGGAGTGGGAACTCGGGAACACCACAGGGTTGGCAACAGTGGTCAGAACGTTCCAATCCGCTCCGCGTCCCGCTGGGGCTTCCATGCTCGTTACTGGCGACGGACGAGCTGTGGGATCGGTATCCGGCGGCTGCGTGGAAGGTGCGGTGTATGAGTTGGCCAGAGAAATGGAGCACACCGGCACTGCGGTCCTGCAACGCTACGGGGTGAGCGACGACGACGCGTTCTCTGTGGGGCTTACATGTGGCGGCATCCTAGATATCTTTATTGAACCTGTAAGCCCGGCAACGTTTCCCCGGTTGGAGGAGGTCTGGGCTGACATCGGTGCAGGAAGGCCGGTCGCCGTAGCTACAGTCATTAAGCACCCGTCGGATGGCTGGGTGGGCCGACGGATGGTGGTGCGCCCTGATGATATCGACGGTTCTCTTGGTCACCCACTCGCCGATCACGCCGTCGCCGAGGACGCGCGTGGACTGTTGGCCGCGGGCCGCACTACAACTTTAGGCTATGGCCCTCAAGGACAACGACGGGGTGAGGGAATGGAAGTCTTTGTGGCCAGCTATGCCCCGCGACCGCGAATGCTCATCTTCGGCGCCATTGACTTTGCCGCGGCTGTGGCGAGCCAAGGATCGCTCCTGGGTTACCATGTGACGGTCTGTGATGCACGTAGCATCTTCGCCACGGCTGCCCGGTTTCCGGGCGCGGACGAAGTGATCGTGGACTGGCCGCACAGGTACTTGAGCCACCAGCTAGAGGCTGGCCAGCTGGACGGACGCACTGTGATCTGCGTCCTGACCCACGACCCCAAGTTTGATGTCCCCTTGTTGGAGATTGCTCTTCGTATTCCGACGCTGGCTTATGTGGGGGCCATGGGGTCAAGGCGTACCCATGAGGACCGTATGGAACGGTTAGTGCAGGCGGGCCTACACGCGGAGGAACTCGCGCGACTGAGTAGTCCAATTGGCCTTAGCCTGGGGTCCCGTACGCCACAAGAAACGGCTGTCTCGATCGTTGCAGAGATAATAGCTAAACAGTGGGGTGGTACTGGAGCGCCGCTGAGCGCAATTTCCGGATCGATTCACAGTTCCGCCGCCGGGTCATAGTCACGTACCTGCCAGTAGCCATGGGTGCGATTCTCTGCACCATGGAGTGATGGAGTGATGGAGTTGCTTCGCCTGCGGGACTCCATGATGCTGCCTGCGTGTGGAGACAGAAAAATCTAAGGGTTGGAGTTCGCGGTGACTACGGCGTTCTTGGCGGCCAGAATGTGAACTCGCATAACAGCTTCGGCCCATTCCCCGTCGCGGGCTTTTGCAGCTGCGACGAGTTCGGCATGGTGTTGCATGCTTCGCTTGAGTTCCTCAGGGGTGTAGCTCATGAAGGTGTGTGCCACCATTGTTGGCCGGAGAATTGCCCGCAGAGCAATAGAAAGGTGTCTGTTTCCACACTGTTCTACGAATATGCCATGAAATGCACCATTGAGAGCGCTCAGCTCACTGTGCCGGCCAGCCTGCACGGCGTCTTCCATTTGTTGTGCCAGCAGCCCCAGTCGCTCAACGTCCTCCTCTGTGAGACGGGGCACTGAGAGAAGGGCGGCATGGGGTTCAAACCCAGCGCGAACGTCATAAAGGTCTGCGATGTCCCCGGCAGTGAAGGAGACAACCTGTGCTCCCTTGTTGCGGCTGATTTCGACCAGGCCTTCCGCTGCCAACCTGTTAAGCGCCTCGCGAATAGGTGTCCGGCTGACTCCGATGCGCTCTGCCAGGGTTTTTTCCCGCAGCCAAGCCCCTGGCTGCAAAATACCCGAAGCAAGCATGGAGCGCAGCTGAGCGTAAGCGCTCTCGTCGGCGTTCTGCCCGAAGTCGTTATCCGGTGGAGTGGAATCGGTGTTCATGACGGTTGCACCTCAATACTTGGCGATTGGTTCTAGTCACAGAAAGGCAAGGATGCCGTCGGGGACGTTACCGGAAATTGTGGTTGTATGCAATATTAAGGTGACAACTGGGCCTCAGCGCTTGTACTGCGCTGGTGCTGTCAGGTTATGTTCAGCGCTGACAGCACCGCACAGTTCAAGCCGTCTAGGCCCCGCTAAGGAGTCTGAACGCTTTTGATATAGGCGATGGTTGCTTCACTGTCCATCACTTCAGCATATTTGGCTTGAAGGTCGTACAGTGAAGCGTTGTGCACAGTCTCGTTGCGATCCACCACACCGTCACGGACCACTATAGGAACGAAACCATGTTGAATGGCATCCACAGCCGTTGCTCTGATGCAGCCGCTGGTGCTGGTGCCCACAATGATGAGGGTGTCCACGCCCCGAGCTTGAAGCATGGAACTGAGGCTTGTTCCGAAAAAGGCGCTCGCATATTGCTTGGTGATCACAGTTTCTTCAGGCAAGGCCCCGACCTCGGGCATGAGCAGCCCATTTCTTGTCTCCCCGATGAGGCTTCTCAAGGCAGGGATCTTCTTGACAAACATGCCGCCATCCAAGGCATCAGGACTGTAACGAACGATCGTGTGAATCACAGGCACTGCGCTTTGTCGGGCTGCTGCGATAACTGACGCCACTACGCTCAAACAGTCTGTTGAGGGCAGACATAAGGAGCTTTCTGGATCGAAGTAAGCGCGCATTAGATCGATCGAGATCATGGCAGGGCTTCGTCCAGGCACCAGAGTCCCATTGAAGCCATCGCTGAAGTTCTCCGTCACTTCCATCACACTGCCAATGGTGGGATCGGTGCTGGCAGTCCAGTTTCTGCCAGACAGTTAGCCAGTAATGATTCCATGTCCCCACCCCTATTGAACAGAGGCAACGGTTCAGAACGGGTTGATCGGAGTTGTGTACGCAGTTCCTGCGTTGCAACAGAGTCGAGTTCCCCCTCTTCACTGCACACCACACCGTTGCGCCGAGCGCCGTCGGCCGTTACCAGTCCGCGCCGCACCTCTTTGCACACTAGCTCAGGATCCCGCTCCAAAGGATCTCCCCAGCCACCTCCGCCCCACGTCACGAAGTGTAGGACATCGTTTTTGCCAACGGACACATCGTGCACTTTGCTGGGCAATATCTCCTTGGTACCGTCTGCCCTGTCGATCCATTTTTTGCCACGGTCGCCAGGCTCGCCACCCTTAACTCCCCATGGATACGTCAGCCAGCGGTCGTCGTGGATAGCGATGGTGCCAGGTTCCAGGAACCGGTAGGCCACGTCAACGCCGTTTCCGCCGCGGTGTAATCCTGCGCCGCCGGAGTCTGCGATTGTCTCCCAGCAGTCCACCACCAGCGGGTAATAAGACTCAAGATATTCGCAGGGAATGTTGACAAAGGAAGGCCACAACGAATGACCGTCGGGGCCATCGCCCATGGGCCGTCCAGGTATGCCACCGAAGCCGATGGAATAGAGCTGGAACCATTCACCTTTGCGCTCGCCACCACTGTAGTTGCCGGAGTACATGAAGTGAGGTGAAGAAGAGAAGCCGGCGGCGTTTAGTAGATCTGGGTTAGCTTGGCCCAGCAATCCTCCGAAAAGATCGAAGAGGCGGCCGATTCCATGGTTTCTTCCGTTGAGGGCAGCCGGGTATTGGGGCTTCCAGAATGAATTGTCTGGGATCTCAACATCCACTAACGGATAAAAACCGTCATTCCAGAGAATTTGTGGGTCCGCCACGGTGATCATGTAGATGCCAAAGAACATACGGATGAGATTTTCATTGATGTAATAGTTGATGGGGCCCTGGGCTTGGGGGCTGCTACCGGTGAGGTCAATCAGCACCTTGTCTCCGGTGCGGGTGATTGCCATGGTGAGCTCGTACGGACCGTACCCGCGGCCATCATCATCAATATAGTCGGTGAAAGAAAGAGTTTCCCCTTCCTTGAACACCAGCGCAAGCAGGACCTTCATTGCTCGGTAGTTGCGGTCTAGCAGGGCATTTAGTGCAGAAGTGTAGCTATCTACACCAAAACGTGCGCACATCTCCTGTACCCGCCGCGAAGCAGTTCGGCACGCCGCCACAATCCCATTGAGATCAGCCCGGTTCCAGTCAGGTTTGCGGACCTGGTTCAAAATGATCCCCAATGAGGTCTCGTCGCGTTCCCCCTTCTTGTAGAGCTTGAAAGGAGGAATAATAACGCCTTCTTCGAAGATGGTGCGTGCGTCCGTTGGCATGGACGCCGGAGTCTTGCCGCCAACGTCTGTCATATGGCCAAATTGGGATGCCCACCCGACGATCCGCCCTTCATAGAAGATGGGCATGACCACGAGCCAGTCGTTGGCATGGCTGATCGCAGCTCCACATGAGTAGGGGTCCGAGGTCATCAGCACATCCCCTTCTTCGATGGTCCCCTTGAAGTTCTCTAAGAAGTCCGGAATGGACAAGCCGAACTGCCCTACAATCATTTTTCCGGCAGGATCGGCGATCAATGGGAACTCATCATGTTGTTCCCGAATTCCCGGGCTCAGTGCGGTGCGAAACAGAGTCTCATCCATTTCGTAGCGGGCGCTGCGGAGCGCATTTTCGATCAGGTCAAGGGTTACAATGTCCACGTCCACTGCATTGAGGGGTTGTGTGGCGGTTTCAATTAGCGTTGCCATGGAGTCAGTCCTTTGTCGTTTCAGGGTCTTCAATGGGGCGGATCAGGAGGCTGCCGTGCGGGTGAACGGTTGCGGTGTGACCCGGGAGAACCAGCGTTGTGGAGTCCATTTCGGTAATGACGGCGGGTCCTGGAACCACGTTCCCTGCCTTGAGCAGACCTCGGTCATAAATAACGGCTGGGAGGTTGCTCCCATCTACGAAGATTGTGTGCTTGCTGAGTTCTGCAAGGTAGGGATCGGAACCGCTAGCCTCGAGGGTCACTGACGCTACTTCGGGCCGGGGCCCGCTGACTGTAGCTCGGGCGGTCACAAATTCGTGCTCATTGTCCAGCAAAAAGGCGAACAGTCTTTCGTGCTCGGTGTTGAACTGGGAACGAAGATGGGTTAGGCCATTCCCGTTGCGGAAAGTGCTCAGATCTACCGTGATGGGGATTTCGAATCCTTGACCGTGGTACCGCATGTCCGCCGAATAGGCGACTGTCAGGTCCTTCTCATCGAGACCGGCTGCAAGAAGCGATTCGCGGGCATTAGCTTCGAGGTCTTTCAAAATATCGTAGACCAGCTCGTCGCTGAGTTCGCTAAAGCGCTGGACCAAGGTGCGGGCAGATTCGTCACGCAGACTAGTGGTCGCGTCCCCGTAGGCGCACAGGACACCCGGCGACGGCGGGATGATGACCGGCCAGGCTCCGGTCAGTTTTCCAAGGGCGTTGGCGTGCAATGGCCCGGCCCCTCCGAAAGCCACCAAAGCGAAATCTCGTGGATCAAATCCTTGTTGAGTTGATACGAGCTTCAGTGCGCCGTAGATGTTTTCATTGACGATGTGGATGATGCCCTCGGCAGCGCTTTCTACCCCGTCCATTCCGATGGCTTCGGAGATGGTCTTCACAGCAGTTCCGGCCGCCTCAACGTCTAGACCTATTTCTCCGCCGGCTAGTTGGGGCAGAAGGTAGCCCAGGACAACATTCGCGTCGGTGACGGTGGGGTCCACCCCGCCGCGGCTGTATGAGGCGGGTCCCGGGGATGCACCTGCTGATTGAGGACCCACGCGCAGGGCCTGAGTTAGCGGGGGTACATGAGCGATCGAACCTCCACCGGCTCCAACGGTTCGAACGTCTACTGAGGTGGCACGTACTGTCAGGTCACCAACGGTGGTCTCGCGGCCTATGCGCGGTGTCAAGTTTTGCACAAGTGCCACGTCAGTGGACGTACCTCCCATGTCAAAAGTCAGCAAGTTAGAGAACCCCGCTTGTTCGGCAGCCCACACGGCACCGGTAACCCCTCCTGCTGGTCCGGAAAGCAATAAGGACACTGGGTTGTTCGCGGCCACCTTGCCCGAAACCAGTCCGCCGTCGCTGCGCAGGATTGATAATTGAGCGTTGATCCCCGCTTCGCCCAGCTTGCTCTCGAGATTGCCAACATAACGGGATACTTGACCCTGAACATAAGCGTTAGCGACTGTGGTGATAGTGCGTTCATACTCGCGAAGTTCGGGAAGAACTACTGAGGATTGGGACACGGGGATCCCGGGGAGTTCTTCGGCGGCGATCTGGGCAATACGGGACTCATGGTGCCCATAGGCGTAGGAGTTGATCAGGCTGATACTTAGGGCCTCGATGCCTTTTTTCTTTAGCTTGCGGAGCTGGGTCCTAACGTCTTCTTCGTCTAAAGGCGTGAGCACTTCGCCGTTGGTGGTCACCCGTTCAATGACTTCAACGGTGTCTTCAAGGTCTGCGAGTGGTTCAGGTTTGGGCCAAATGATCCATCCTGCCAGCCCCCCGGGAACGAACGATCGGGCGATCTGCAGGACCTGGCGGAAGCCCTTAGTTGTTACCAAGCCAACGCGGGCACCCTTTTTTTCAAGAATGGCGTTGGTGGCTACAGTTGTGCCGTGGAGGACTTCGTACACTTCTGAGAGCCCGATGTTGGCAGCTGAACAGACCTGTTCAATGCCGTGGAGCACGCCGATGGACTGGTCCTCGGGCGTGGAGGCGGTTTTGAATCGGTGAGTTTCCCCGGTCTCTTCGTTGATCAGCAAAATGTCCGTGAAGGTGCCGCCAACATCTACACCTAGTCGAAATGCCATCAGTTCTCCTCAATATCTGTCTCTGCTCTATGTCTCGCGCTGGTGCGCCGCTGAGCTGGGCCGTAAAGTAAAAAAGATTTTTTGTATCATCCAGGGCTGCCCGTAACGGGCCACTTCCTTGGATCCGGTACTTAGTGAGTGCCCGCACTGTTAGATGCTGTAATGCAGATCACATTAACTCAGATTCAGGCTAAAGTCATACCGGCCTGCTGTCAACTAGATTGCATACGATTTTGTGGAAATATTCAGAATTTTCTTGACTCCCAGCGGTAATTCTGCAAAGTTGTATACATCTTCACTGTTCGTATTCAACAGTTGAACAACTTCGCAATCGCCAAAGCCGTTTCCCAGGAGGGCTGCTATGACCGCCAACATTGAAGTTAAATCCGGTTCAGGACCCCTGTCGGGCCTGCGAGTTATTGAGATGGGCCAGTTGCTTGCAGGGCCCTTCTGTGGCCAGATGCTAGGCGATTTAGGAGCGGATGTCGTCAAAATTGAGGACCCCACCAAAGGCGATCCGCTTCGGCAATGGGGCCGGCAGCTACCTGAGGGGCAGTCGCTCTGGTGGTCGATTGTGGGACGCAACAAACGTTCCGTTACCCTAAATCTGCGCGAGCCCGAGGCGCAGGATATAGCTCGAAAGTTGCTCTCTACGGCCGATGTTCTTATCGAGAACTTCCGTCCAGGGACCATGGAGCGGTGGGGTATGGGCTACTCCGATCTGAAGGAACTGAATCCGAAACTCATTATGGTGAGGGTTTCCGGGTTTGGCCAGGACGGGCCCTACTCCCAACGAGCAGGGTATGGTGCGATAGGCGAGGCTATGGGTGGCCTCAGGTATGTGGTGGGTGATCCGTCCATGCCACCATCACGTGTTGGCATCTCAATTGGTGATACTCTCGCGGCATTGTTCGCAACCATAGGGGCGTTGGCGGCTGTCCATGAACGTGAGACCAGCGGGCATGGTCAGGTGGTGGATTCTTCAATTTATGAGGCAGTCCTAGGCGTGATGGAATCACTTGTGCCGGAATGGCAAGTATCCGGATACCAGCGTGAACGTACCGGCGCTATTCTCCCCAACGTCGCTCCTAGCAACGTATACCCCACTAAAGACGGGAAATGGGTGCTGATCGCCGCCAATCAAGACACAGTGTTCGGCCGATTGGCTGTTGCCATCAATCAGCCCGAGCTGGCCTCCGATGCGCGCTATGCAACACACGGTGCCCGCGGAGAACGTCAAGAGGAACTGGACGGGATAATCGGTGAGTTTACTTCCACGCAGATGGCAGAAGACCTAGAAGCTTTGTTGGAGAAGCATGGAGTCCCTGCAGGAAAGATATTCCGGCCTGTGGATATGCTCAGTGATCCACAGTATTTGGCCCGTGAGTCCATCATTTCAGTAGACCACCCTGTCCTGGGACCTGTCTCAATGCAAAACGTCTTCCCAAAGCTGAGCCGTACTACAGGCACCGTACGGTGGCCCGGCCCCGCACTGGGACAACATACTCAAGAGGTCCTCTCCGAGCTAGGGATCTCGGATTCTGACTTGTCAGCACTGCGAACTAGGGGTCTTGCATGAGTCTTCCACAACTGCCATCTTCTATTCGACTCGTTGAAGTCGGCCTGCGTGACGGCCTGCAATCGGTTGTTGAGCCAGTGCCCACCGGGGACAAAGTAGAACTGGTTCATATGTTGATCGATGCTGGAGTTCGGGAGATAGAGGCCGTCTCTTTTGCCCATCCGAGGGTTTTGCCGCAACTAGCAGATGCCAGTGAAGTCATGGCGGCCGTGCCGCGACTCCCCGGCGTTGTTTATAGGGGTTTAGCTCCCAATCTCCGTGGCGCACAGCGTGCAGCGGACTGCGGATTGGATGAGCTTGTCGTGGTGGTCTCAGCGGACACCGAAGTCAGCATACGCAACCAAGGTATGAATGTAGATGAAGTCTTGGCGGACCTTGCCAAAATTGGTGAATTGACGCAGTCGGTCGGCACACGTCTGGTTGTTGCCGTCGCGTGTGCGTTCTTTGCGCCAGCTCGCGGGCCTGTCAGCAAGGAAGAGCGGCTTCGCGTGGTGGAGGCTGCCATTGAGGCAGGCGCCAGCGGTGTCTACCTCGCTGCCACTTCGGGTGAAGAACATCCCGGTGAAATCTACGACGGCGTTGCGCAAGTGTGCCAGGACTATCCCGAGTTGGATGTGGGAGTGCACCTTCACAACCGCAACGGCTTCGCTCCGGCCAACGCTCTTGCATCCATGATGGCTGGAGCCAGCTGGCTAGAAGGATCCTTCGGCGGGTTGGGAGGGGACATGTGGTTCCCCGGAGATCCTGCAGTCTTGGGCAACGCGGCTTTAGAGGACCTGATCCACTTGTGTGATGGGCTGGGGATAGCAACGGGGATTGACCTTGAGAAATATATGAAGGTCTCGGACCGAATCGCTGAACTTACTGGCCGTCCGTCAGCATCCTTCGTCTCTCGTGGGGGCACCCGGAACGACCTGGCCGCGGCCCGTTGGCCCGAGAACAATTAAACGGTGACAACAACGTATCGGGGCACTGGAACCCAAATAGCTGACACTTCTCTGTGCTGAATCAGTTGTTCATGGCACACGATGGAGCGTAGGAGAGGGTTCTGCGATAACGCCAGTTGTTACTGGTGGTGTTTTCTGCAGTAGGAAATATATACATACCAAGTGCAATGAAAGGAAGGTCATGGCGAAGACGCTGGCCGAAAAAGTGTGGCGTGATCATGTTGTCCGTCAGGGTGAAGGCGTGGGCGATGCTGCTCAGCCTGATCTTCTTTACATTGATCTTCACTTGGTCCACGAGGTCAGCTCCCCGCAGGCCTTTGAGGGTTTGCGGTTGGCTGGCCGTCCGCTGCGCCGCCCCGATTTGACTATTGCTACGGAGGATCACAACACTCCCACGTTGGCCATTGACCGTCCTATTGCTGATCTGACGAGCCGTACGCAGATCCAGAC
>NZ_QHLZ01000014.1 GCF_003185915.1 Arthrobacter psychrochitiniphilus | reverse complement strand
CAAGCACATCAAACGAATAGCCCGAGGCTACCGCAAACCAAACAACTACACATCGGTTATTCTCTTGAGAAGTGCCGTCCGAACGACGGCATGACACTCACCCGGGAATCTAATTCCCCACTAACCACGAAGAGCCCCTAACGGCAGAGGCTGGTGCGGGAACCATAGATCACACTGCACCGTTTTGCCCGGTTCGTGCACGAGCCGGTCCGCCGGATCAGCCGACGCGTACTCTGGCCTGATCGCGGCGACTTTAGCCCGGAACAATGATGTGGATCCAGTCCAGCCCACACGCTCGGCGAATACCGTTGCCGGCGTCCTCGGCGTCACCACCAGCAAGCGCCGAACATCCTTCTCAAACGTATCGAAGGAAGAACCCGCAGGCCTTCGTTCATACTTCGGTGCAGTCTCCGCAGACAACGCCCGATCTACAGTCCCACGAGAGACACCTAGCTGCTTCGCCAACTCCCGCTTGGAGATCTTCTCGTTCGCGTAGCGGTGGCGGATAGTTACCCAATCATCCAAATTGATCACCTTCAATGATGTCAGGTGGCCTCATTTTCAATTGGCGATTGTGGCCCTATTTTCGGTTGGCGTTGACATCCTCAAATACGTCATCAAAATGAAGCCTTCACCTCTGAAGAATTAAATCGTGATGTCAGGAGCCCTGGACCCCACTCAACTCAAGCATGCCATTTTGGATTTACGGGAGTTGAACATCGGCCCTTATCATATTGTGATCTGATGGGATTACGCCACGAAATTGACCATTTGCGTCGATATTCACTACTGTCTCCCACGCCCCAACACGCATCTTGGACGTAAAGATGTAATCAACGTAACTTCCATTCTCGTTGGCTGCTCTGGATGGAGCCTTCAATGCCAAGCCGTTGTAGCTGTTGTAATTTGCCCGGATACGCTTCTCAACAGTAGCGTCACTGCTAGGCAGTACCTCACGGTACGTGTTGCCCAAAGGATCCACATACCCAGCAGCTGTTAGGACGTCATAGGGAATATTTGTCGGCGTCGTGAAATTGTTTGAGTTCATGTCTCCAACTATTACGACAGGTAGATTTTTCGTGTTCAGTTTAGTTAGTTGAACGACGATGGCCTTCGTCTGATTCAACCGTGCGGTACTTCCTGAGGAGCTGGCGTTTTGATTAAGGTGGGTATCAGCGAAAATAAACGTCTTACCCGTCTTTTTCTGCTTCAGGAAAGCCCACGCCAGGTATCGTTCGTCGGCTGTAGTGCTGTTGGGCAACAGAAGAGATCCACTGGAGACAAAATCAATGTTGTCCGAATTGAACATGATCTTGGTTCCTTTGGACGCGCCCTGATTCTTGTAAACGCATTTTCCAGGATTCGAAGAAAGAACGCAATTATTCCGCATAGAGCTAGCCAGCCTATAGGGCATCCCCGCAGCTTGGAGTCGTTGCTGCAAATCCTCGAACTGCGCCAGTCCATTGGGTCGAGTTTCAGACTTCAACCACGTTTGCGCAGCTTCCTGGAATCCGATGACATCAGGTTTCTGACCTATGATGGTGCTTACCACAGCGGTTCGTCTTTGTTCCCAAGAAAGTCCTCCCAGGCAGTAGTCAGCGCACTTCACGTTGTAGCTTGCCATGCGTAGTGGACTGGTCATTGGCGGCGGGGCGGGCGGCGAAATATTGGTCTTGAAGCTCGCCGGCGGCGAGTACGGACTCAGGCTAGTTCCATCAGCCGCGATAACTCGGACTCTGAAGTAGTAGGTTGTCGCTGGTATCAATCCGCGTATTTCACGCTTGTTTCCTGTGTGCGTGTCGGTAAAGACACCATCAGACATGTCGGAATTCTTGGATTGCCAGACCCTGTAGCTAACGCTGGTTCCTACAGTCCTCCAAGAAAGCGTCACAGACGTAGGAGTTTGCACTGGCGAATTCAAGCCGGATGGAGGATCGTATGTTTTATCAACCTCTACTGTAGCCGCCATGGTAGGCAAAGCTGTGCCTGAAACCACTAATAATACGGCGACTAAGACGGCAAAAAACAAACGACTGTTTTGCAGAATTCTGCTGAGTTGCATATTGAACCTTTTTGACTTGATTAACTGCAGACTGGAAGAGGAACACTAGAATCTCGATAACTCAATATACCTTAAGGACTTTCCGCGGTACGTGGTGAATTCCAATATCGTTATGGATAATTCACTACGAAGAGCCTTCATACTGGAAGAACTCGCGTGGAATTCCAATACGGCGACTTCTTAACCGTACTTGCATCCGGCTTATAAAAGGGCTTTTCACCTGACAAGTGGGGACGTTCCCATGCGATGTTTTTCCTTACGACCCGGGCAGGGACACCCGCAGCAATACAGTTGTTTGGAATATCCTTGGTAACAAGACTTCCGAACCCAACAACCGAACCGTCACCAATTGAGACACCGCCGAAGATGATTGCCCGCTTGGCAAGCCACACGTGGTTTCCGATTGATATCGGCTGCGACAGATTCACCCGCTGGCCTGTAATTACGTCAAAGATCGGGTGGGCGTCATCAGTGCGGATCTCAACGTCAGTCGCAACCATGACGTCATCACCGATAACTACGTCTGCCCCTTCAACGGCAGTGATCGTCAACTTGTCGGTGGTAGAAACATTGTCACCAAGCCGCACCGAGGAGTCTTGCCCCACCCTCGCATAAAGCTTGAGCGGGCTAACTCCTGAATGAGAGCCGATCTGCACCAATCCATTATCGCAGTCAAACTGGATATTTAGATGTTGAATTTTTGCGTTTGGGGAAATAATCAGTCGATTGTTCGAACCACGAAAGTTCACCAACACCGGGCGTTGCCCAATGGTTGGGCAGATAATTACATTGCCATGATTATCGTTGTAGGAGTCTAGGACCTTTATTTCTGTCATGAAACTGCCTTACTTGGGTGGGTAAAATCTATTTAAAACGAGGTGAAATCTGAGTTCGTGTCCTTGTGGGACGTATATCCAGTAAATCACATCCTTCACAGTGAGGCTGCACTCGCCATCCTATACTCGACGCCAAACAGATCATACTGCGTCCTGTCGGAGCAAGAGCGAAATCCCAACCTGCACAACTCAAAGAAGGTATGAGGTATGCTAAGGATCTGAACAGCCCGTTTCTTTCTTCAATTTACTACGAATACAAATTGAAACAATAATGGCTCCGATATTTTATCCCACGAAAGGCCATAGGTTAACTGTTCGGCGATAAAATTCAATATTTTATGTCTAATTTATTGGCTAAAGTCTCGAAATTCGATACTATTTTCGCCTTTGGAGCGTACTCAGCCACAAACGCAGCACGTTGATAGAGGTTATAAGACAGGGAGTGCTCAACCATATATGAAAGCAAGTTCTGTTGACTGGCGAATTGGGGTCCAGGTATTGTAGTTTTATACCTGAGATAAAACCCGCGGGTCTGGCTCTCATATTCTTTGAGATCAGGCGCTAAAATGTAAATTGGCTTGTCCATCAACGAGTAATCAAACATGACCGACGAGTAGTCAGTTACTAAGGCGTCCGAAGCGAGTATCAGATCGTTTATTTCTGGATGGCCGCTGACTTCAATGACGTTATCGAAACCCTGTCCACCGCCTGCCGGAGAGTTGTGGTGTCCGCGATTCAGGAGCACATACCGGTCACCCAGATGTTTCCCCAATGCCTCACCGTCTAGGTAGCCCACAAATTTTCGAATGCCGTCCTTCCCAATGGCGTTGTCACGCCAGGTGGGTGCGTAGAGCACCGCAACCTGCTCGTCTTTAATACCAAGCTCCTTGCGGATCACTGCTCGTCTTTTGGGCGCAGACCTTGCGACCAGAGCATCGTTGCGCGGGTAGCCACATTCAAGAATCGGCCCATCGTAGCAGAAGGCGGCAGGGAGGACCCTAGCCGAGAATGAATTCTGGGCAAGCAGCAAATCCCACATCTTCGCCTCCCGATCCATTAAACTCCGGTAAGACGCCGAAAGATATTCCATGGGGGCATCGAGTCCAATCCTTTTCAGAGGAGTTCCATGCCAAGTTTGCAGATAAAATTGATGCGAGTTCTTCCGAAAGTAGAACGGAAAGTTATTATTGTTAATCAGGTACGATGCAGACTGGACGATTCTAGCCCATTTTGCACTTCCACGAACAATTGGAATCGCGTAAGCAGGATAAGGTACTGAGAAATCCGTGATGGAGAAGTAGATAACCTTTTCCGGATCCAACTTGTGTAGCTGGTCTGCAATAGCCCGCGGGCTATCCGTGCAGAACTTGCCGTTGAAACTCTCAAATACAAAGTGACCCATACTGGTTTGGCTAGTGTACTGCTGAAATCTTTTGTGGATACGACGCTGGCCAAATTTGCTGCGGTCAATCAGGTCCAACGGAGGGGCAATGGTGACGGCAAACGCCTGTGAGGGTGTGGACCACGCCGTGAGAGACGTGTGTTCAAGCAGAAAGTCCAAAGGACCTTGGTTCGTGACATCAGGTGACGCCTTGATGGGTTGGGATTTGGCTGAATCCTTTGCATGCCAACGAAGCGTGTAGGCGCCAGCGGGATAACTGAAGACAGCCCTGTTCCAACGGCTGTGCCTAAGTGCAAAGGAATAACTCACCCATCCAGAGTCACCTGCGGTGACGCGGTAAGGATCGATCCGTTCCTGAGCGGTGGAGAGGAAAACTTCCTTTGAAGGTAGACTGCCAGCCCATTCCACTGAGATGGTGAATTCCTCTTGTCCGAGGTCCACTTCAAAGGCACAGACCAGAGGGGATTTTTTCAGTGCGGTTTGTGCCAGTTTTTGGAAATCGCTAGGGGAAGTCCGATGCGTGGTTGACCACTGCGCTTCCGCAACTTCATGCTGAATGATGAATGACTTGACTCTTTCCGGATTAGAAATGTCTGCCAGCAGAATCTCAAATCCCGCCTCTGAGTGAGATGCAAAGGCATCGTTCGCTTCGATGTCGATGCGTGCATCCACGACACGGACGGCGGGCAATTCAATTCTGCTGCCGTCAGCGTATTGAGCGGAACATCGGATCGCACTGTTGGATCGTTCAGAATTCAAACCACGGATAAAGGCATACCCCTTGAGGACCAGCCCTCGGCCGTCCTGCAAATCGCGAAGCCTGGTGGACGATTCAAAAACGAGTGATTCAGGTGTGCAAGTCAACGATTCGAGGGCACTATCCATATCAATCTGGGATGAATAGTTGGGCACAGCGTTGAAGATGTCCCCAACGAGCCAGACTTCGAAGCCGGTCCCTGTCTCCTGTCTATCAACAATGACAGCTTCAACCGCATCCTTGTTGCCACGCTGGGCCAACGACAAGAAAACGCGTGCGTGGGGGTCCATGGATTCCCACGTTGAATCATGAATGGATTCTGAGGCAGCAAAAGTATCGATCAAACCAGCTACTCCTGACCGCAGGGTCTCCCAATAGTCGTCGCCACGGTTTGCAACCAAGTCAAAGTACGGCGTCAGATCGCTGCCAAACAGCCGCTTGCACCAAACCTGCACGGCGCTGGAGTTGGCGTCAGTCAGCAGTAGTTGTGAGACGCTTTGGGCGACTTTGAGCCTGTCCTGCAGGTTCTTCAGTTCGCCCTTCGTCTGGGTGATGGATTTTCCGTCAGGGCGCTGCCGCCAGCTGTAGACATTCTCGGCAAGAACATCGAAGCTGCGCGCCCGAATGAACGCTCTCGCAGTAGTTTCCTGATCTTCATAGAGGACTCCTTCTGGGATAGGTGCTACCTTCGCGTCCCAGAAGGACCGTGTGAACACCTTGTTCCAGAGGAAGACATCATCGAGTACGTCCGGAAAGTCGCTGATGCTGATGCCGACCCGTTTGTGTTCATGCAGACGCGAAGACAGTTTTGTAGGAACGTGATTCTTGCCGATGAGTCGGTCAAACGATCCAACAACAAAATCAGATCCAGAGTCTGCAAGCTGTTTCATCATGGATGAGTAGGCATCATCAGCAACAATGTCGTCAGAATCAGCGAATGTTAGGTACTCTCCTTTTGCAGCGGCAATGGCAATATTCCTTGCACGGCCATTGCCGCCATGTTCAAGTTCTATGATGCTGATTCGTTTGTCTTTGCGCGCATAGTTGTGTGCGATCGCAAGCGAACCATCGGTTGAGCCATCGTCGACGAGCAGAATCTCAAGAAAGGGGTAGCTTTGGGATGTCACGCTGTTGAGACAGTCCGCCAAGAAATCTTCCACATCAAAAATGGGAATGATGACGCTCAGCAGACCTAGATCAGTGGTTTTAGCACCCAATGCGCGTCGCAGACGGGAGCGCTGGGCAGGGTGGACAGCCTTTTTCAAGCCTGTTTTTAGTCCGGCGGGTAGCCGGCGGAGCACCTTGCGCGCGACGTCTGTCATTCTTAGTCCCTGTTCTACCTGGAAACGTTACTGGGCCAGAAGCCTCGGGTATCCACCACATGCTTGCCAATAAGCAGTTCGGTATCAATTTCACGGAACTTGTCGTGATCTACCAAGAGTGCCACGGCATCAGCCGTAGCCAAGGCCTCGTCAATGCTAGCCAAACGAACATTAGGTAACCCGAGAAGTTCCTTGGGCAGTTTGTCTGTATGGCATTCCACCACAAGGAAAGTAGCGTCAGTGCGTTCCAACGCCATACGGCGAACGATTGCTACTGCCGGGGATTCACGCATGTCATCGATGTTTGGTTTGAAGGCCAACCCCAAGGCTGCAATGACGGGCATTTCAGATCCGACATAGGGCGCTAAGATCTGCCGGATAACATGCCCAGGCTTTGCATCATTAACTTCACGGGCAGTCCGGATGAGAGGCGTGTTTTCCGAATCAGCAGACACAATGAACCACGGATCCACAGCAATGCAATGACCGCCAACGCCGGGTCCGGGCTGAAGAATATTCACGCGTGGATGGTGGTTGGCTATATCAATCAGTTCCCAGACGTCGACGCCGAGATTCTTGCTGACAATGGAAAGTTCGTTGGCTAGGGCAATGTTCACATCTCGATAGGTATTCTCAACGAGCTTGGACAGCTCCGCCGTGGCTGCGTCAGTTTCCAGCATTTTCCCCTGCGAGAAAATTCGATACAGGCGGCTGGCCATTTCGGCAGCACCCTCATTAATTCCACCAATGACCCTGTCATTTGTAACGATCTCAATCATGACCTTGCCAGGGAGAACCCGTTCCGGGCAGTGCGCAAAGTAGACCACGGGATGTCCATCGGAACCGTCCAAGCTTAGATCTGGGCGCACACTCATGATGAAATCTGCCAGCTTCTGCGTTGTCCCCGGAGGCGACGTTGATTCAAGAATGACCAACTCTCCGCCCTTGAGAACAGGTGCAATATTCTTCGCTGCCGCCAGAATGTAGCTCAGATCCGCCGACTTGTCTTCAAGGAACGGCGTAGGCACAGCGATGATGTACACCGATGCCGCCGAAACAGTCAGTTGAGCCTTGAGCTTGCCCTGAGCCACAGCGCCTGCCACGTGAATGCCGAGGTCGGGTTCAACAAAGGGAACTTCACCGCGGTTAACTGCCTCAACCGTTACAGCCGAGATATCTACTCCAATAACGTTGACACCGTTACGGGCCAAAACGGCGGCCGTGGGCAGACCGATGTAGCCCAGACCAATCACTGCTACACTGCTAAATTCTGCCGTGACGGCTTCCTGCTCAAATTCAGATGTCAACATGGTCATTTGGTCCCCCATAGAATTTCAGTTCACCGGATGCGAGCATCTCGGCGTCGTTCGCTTGCCAGGTGTGGCCGCTCCCGGACCTCACCTGATAAAAGTTGAAGCGATCAGAAGAGTAAATCTGAAAGCCTGCGTCTCTCGCGTTGCGCAGGAATCCTGTGTCCTCGCCAATTCCCAACCCGGGAAATGGACTTTCATCAAATACTCGCCGATGCCCCATGATGGTGGGCCCCATGACGAAGTCGGTGAAGCGGTGCTCCTTGTGGCCAAACCGAAGAATGGTGGCGTTTGAGGCCTTGAGGTGCATATAGTGTGCCTGCTTGCCTACAATGTCCGCTCCTGAATAATCCAAGGCGAACAACTGGTCGGAAAGGTAGTTGGAGCCATAGTGGTCGTCGTCGTCCATCTTGGTGAGCACCTGGCCCGCGGACGCCGCAACACAACGATTGAGGCACTCTCCCAGACTGACGTCCCTGCCAGAAGTCAGCAGGACCACGTCTTCTACGTCGTACTTTTCCTGCAGGTGTGCCAGTTCCCCGGTGGGAAGTTCAAATCCGTGGGTCAACAGGACTAACTGGGCCCGCACACCAACTTGGTTAGCTAACGTCTTGAATACGTGCTCGATCTGCTCTGGACGGATGGTCGGTACCAAGGCGGAAACACTGGGGCGATTCGATTCTGTCAGGCGATTGGGCAGGGCAGACTCTAACACCGTTTCTACACGGTGCGCATAGGTATGGTGCTGCCAAATGCGGCGTTGTGCCAGATGAGCCGTGCGATCATTGAGTTCATGGTTGGCCACGAGTGCGCGACTGAGGTGGCCAGCTTCTGCCCGAGTGGTGGCGACGGGAACCTCTTCGGCTGAAAAGAAGTTCCTTATGGCCGCGCTCGGCGCAGAGATAACAGGCGTGCCGGCGGCCGAGATCTCAAAGATCCTGCGGGCGCACATGCTTTCTGAATCGACAACGGAGTTGACGTTCAAGAAAACCTTGTATGCCTTGTACGCAGACAGCATTTGTTGGTAGGTCAGGGAGCCTACAACGCGAGAATCAAGCGGCGCAGGGAATTGATACTCCGGGCTGCCGCCGAGTTGGCGAGAGAATATCTCCAGCCCAGACTTCATCTTGGCCGAGACATCCATGGCTCCACTGAGGAGCAGGTCCATCTGTTCGCGACGTTCGGGGTACTTGTGGGCAAAGTACATGCCTGCAAAGGCTACGTCGCGGTGGTGCCAACCTTTTGACGGGCGGACGGGATTGTGGACCGCCGGTTGGGCAGCAAACGGCAGGACAGCAATCCGATTGTGGCCGAGATCCCTGCGGTAGCTTTCAATCCGTCCCTCATCAGAGGTGAAGACAAAGTCAAAGAGCCTGGCAGCAGGGAGGAAATCGTCATAGTGAGGCGGATCTTCCTTGTTCCAGAAGACCGTGGGGATGTTGCGGTGCCGAGCGGCGGACAGTAATTCGATAAATTGTTCGGACGGGCCGTTGTTACCGGCGATCTTGCCGCGCCATAGACGACTGTTGCCGGCCCATGCCGACTCAATGAACACCAGATCCAGGCCATCGAGCTGTTCCGGTCCCGCGGCAGGATCCAACGGCACCTGATCCCATTCGAAGGCAAATGCCATGGCGGAGAAGTCGTCAAGGACGATACCCACGCGGAGATCCTTCAAACGGGGGGCACCCTGCGGCAGTGCGGCCTCGGCGAAGGAGAGCCGGCGCTTCTTACCTTTGCCGATCCAGCCGCCTTCTACCCCTTGGGTGTCCTTGGGAGAAGCAAAACCGAGCTCAGACCGGCGTCTGGCCCGCCATTCCTTGTACTGGGCTGTGCCACCCTGGCGCAGGTGCCAAACTGCAGTACGGAAATCTTGAGAAGTGTACATTTACCCAGCACTCCGCGTGTTCTGGCGCGAAATATCGACGATGCTGACGTTTGCCTGCGAACTTTGGACCTCTGCCCGGAAATTCGCGGCCGTGATGTTATTTCCCTTGGAGAGTTCCTTTGTGAACTTCATGTAGGCCTTGGTAACTTCCTTCGACGGGCCGTCCATGATGAGATCGCCCTTGTCCAGCCACACGGTCCGGCTGGTCATATCCTTGATCGTCTCGAGGCTGTGACTAACCAGAAGCACACAACCCGCCTCAGACCGCAGTTCATCCATGCGCCGCTTGCTGCGGGCAGCGAACTGCGCGTCGCCAGTGTTCAGCGCTTCGTCAACGAGGAGAATCTCCGGGTTGGCGCAAGCAGCAATGGCAAAGCGAAGACGGGAGCCCATACCGGAAGAATAAGACTTCATGGGCAGGTGAATAGACTTTTCCAGGCCTGAGACTTCTACAATCTCATCAAACCGTTCAGCAATTTCTGCGTGGGTGAGCCCCATGGCGAGGCAGCCCAGCACCACGTTCTGATCCCCGGAGAGTTCCGGAACAAGGGCAGCATTTACACCGAGCATGATGGGTGTACTGGATGCGTGGATAGCACCGGAAGTGGGACGAATCTGGCCGCTGACAAGTTTCATCAGGGTACTTTTACCGGATCCGTTGCGGCCAATGACACCGACTGATTCGCCCCGATTCACTACCAATGAAAGTTCATTGAGTGCGTGCACCGTAACCGTGTTAGGCAATGGGTTGAGCATTCTCAGGAACTTCATGTGCGGGTACCGAGTGTCTTCCGGAACCTCAGTTGACGGCACTCGGTACCTCATGGCTACGTTGTCAGCCACAATGCATGGGGTGGGTACTAGGTTTGTGAGCAGATCAGCCACGGACATAAGACTCTTCCCCTTTCCAGAAGTAGACACTGCCGATAATCAATGCGGACAGCGACCAGGCCGTGAGTACTACCCACGACTGCAACGCCGGCGTGACGCCATACAGCAGGCAGTCCCGGGTGATATCGATGATGATGAACATGGGGTTGGCTTGCATGATGCTGAGCAGAACAGGATGTTGAATAAAACGCTCATAGGAAAAAAAGATTGCTGAGAGGTACATCAGAGCGCGCAGCGCAAAGGGCAGCAAATGGCTGACGTCGTTGACCCTCGAAATAACTCGGGCCAGAGCCATCCCTACTCCCAAATTGAAGAGGAACTGAAGCAGCAGAACCGGGATGATCAAAAGCCAACGCCACGTGATCGGCTCCGTAGGCGGAATGACAAGTACCAACAACAACATGGCCAGGATCATGGGGACATTGACCATGGCTTCGCGGATATTAACGCCGAGAGGCAATGCGGCACGAGGAAAAGTAAATCCTTGGACCAAGGCCCGATTTTGCTGGATGGAGCGGGCCCCACCGGTGATGGCACCAGAGGTCATCTGGAACATGAAAATGCCGATGGTCAAATACCCAATGAAGTTGGGTATCCCGTTTCCTGTGCCCAACAACAAACCAAAGATAACGAAGTAAGTTACACCATTAAAGATGGGATTTAGCAGCAACCAAGCGCTGCCTAGCTTGTCTCGTCGCGTACCGCTCTTAACTCGAGCTCGAGCATCGTAGATGATGAAACTACGAAAATCCCAGAGCTGGACGAGGTAGTCCAAGAAGGCCGGTCGCGCACCGACTCTGCTGAGGTGGCTCAAATTGACGGGAAGGATCTTCGCAGCGGCTGGCACAACAACGTTTTCCTGTGTCTGTGTCATCGCGATGCTCCCTTCCTTGCTTGGTGGTTGATCAATTCTTGGTACTTGTTCTCGTAGCGTTGGGCGTTGGCCGCCCAGGTTCGGTCCTGCAGCACCTTCTGCCGTCCGTTGCCCCCGAGGCGCCGCCGCAGCGGTTCGTCGCCCAGTAGTGTAGCCAGTGTTTTAGCAAGACTTTGTGGATCGTCAGCCGTACTCAGCATTCCGGTAATCCCATGGTCCACAATCTCACGCAGAGCGGGAAGATCACTCGCTACCACAGGACGGCCGCTGGCCAAGGCCTCAACTGGCTTGAGCGGAGTGACGGCACGGGTGACATCGAGGTCCTTGCGGGGAACAACAAAAATATCGAGTGCCTGGTGGTACGTGGAGGCTTGTTCGCGTGGCACACGTCCTGTGAAAATCACCTTGTCCGCCAGGCCAAGCCGGACAGCCTGGGCTTGCAGTGTGGGTGCGGCCGTGCCGCCACCCACCAGCAAAACGCGAAGAGACGGGAACTCGGGAGCCAAAATAGCCAAGGCCTCAACGAGGTGATCGAGCCCCTCATAGTCCACCAGCGAGCTGACGGTGCCAATGTAGTTGAGCGCTGGGTCTAGGCCGAGTTTTTCCCGAGCATCCGAGGGTGTTCCAGGCTCCAGCAGGAAATCGCCACCAACAGCGTTGGGACCGAGCACCACTTTTTCCGAAGCGATTCCCTGACCAACGATGCCATCAAGCATGGCGGTACCCAAGGTAACTACGGCGTCGGCGTCTTGCATAACCCGAGCTTCCGAGGCCTGGAACTTCGCATAACGTTCGCTTTCCTTGGCAGCGTCACCGCGAGCGGAGGCCCAAGTATCAGCCAACTGACCACGTACCTCATAAACCCACGGAATATTCAGAGCCTTGGCCACGGCCCCAACCACCAAGCCGTTGGCGAAATGCGTGGTGGTGTGCATGACGTCCGGGCGGAACTCAAGCGCCACTTTGAGGAGTTCCTCGGCCTCCTGCTGCAAGCGCGCATCAGGGGTTGGCGCAAGTCTAGACGGAATCATCCTGCGGTAGCGTACGCCGTCGACCAGATCTTCACCCACGGCAAGAACCTTGCCAACTTGAACCGGGTATCCAAGGCGAGTCACGGCCAAAACCTCACGGCCGGCTTCCTGTTGGGCGAGCAAGATGGAATGGCTGCGCTGAGCATAACCACTGCCCGTGTGCGGCAGAGAATTTGTCAGGAGGTGAAGCACACGCCCCTTGACCGGAACCATGGACGTTTTCGGCAACACCGGTGTCCAGCCATTAAACGTGCGGCTCTCCCCTACCAGCCGATCCTGCTGCCGCTTCATTGATCCGCGCTGACCTGAAAGGGCAGCGATAGCACCTTCCATGTCACCGTGGTACCACTGGTTACGAGCAAGGGTTGCAGGAAAACGCTTCGATAGCTGTGCGAGAGGCAAGAACTGCTCCGCCCATGCGGGCTGACCAGCGGCTAGAGCAACGTCTGCCGCAAGCCGGGCGCGATTGGCCTGCAGCTCAGAGCTCAGCGCCGCCGAGAGTTTGGACTCAAGCCCTGCTGTATCTCCTGTCAGGTAGGTGGCCAAAAGCGCAGGGGTGGAAGTGGAGCGGGGGCAAAGCCGTGTGACGAGCCTGGCAGCGGGTGTGACCACCGCGGCCGGCAGTCGCCGAGAAATCTGCAAGGCCAAAACCACAGGATCATCCGCTAGGTGATTTACTGCAGTTCGGGCGGCCAGATTTAGATTCTTGAGCAGGCTCATGCGTCAACACCAACCTTCCCGGTGACTGAATCGATGACTCGCATGTATTTGGCTGCCAAGACAGGATAATTTGCGTGTGCGCGGACCCAGTCACGACCCGAGGTGCCTGCGTTCAGGCGGCTTCGATCTGCAGCCAGCTCACGCCAGAGCTCGGCAATCGCTTCAGGCTTCCATGCGACGACATCGCCAGCATCAGCGTCCTTGACGATGCGGGCGGCCTCGCCACGCACAATGGCCGTGATGTGACGCCCGATAGCCAACACCTCATAAGTCTTGGAGGGCACTGTTGCCTCGAAAGACTTCCAGTCATCTCGCAAGGAGACAATGCAGCTATCCGCGGATTTGTAGCGATCAAGAACTTCTTGACCGTGGAGAGAATCATGAAATGTCACCGGGGCTTTGAGCTCGGCGGCGAGTTTGATCAGGGCAGGGCGGTGTGTTCCGTGGCCCACCATGTGGAGGTGCATACCCGAACCTACCAACGCGCTTGCGCGGATCACCGCATCCAACCGCTGGCTTTGGCCATGGTTGCCCAGATACAAAACCTCCAGAGTTTCCCTGTCCAGGGCGGGCGCCTCGAAACTGGGCACCGAGTCAACGTCAAGACCATTGCTGACAGTGACCACATTCTTCACGCCACGTGCCCGCAGTGTTTCGGCGAAACCTTGGGTGACGGCAATGACCACGTCGGCACGGAACTGGATGGCCTCAACCACACGTTCAATGACACTTTTGACGTTGCCTTTGACAAGCCGGGCGTCTCTGGCCAGATCCGGCCAGGCATCGCGCATCTCAACGATAAGTGGAACACGGCGAACCTTGGCAACGACGTATCCAGCCACAAGAATGGGTAGGCTTGGCGCCGTCACGATGACTACATCCGGCTTGCGCCAGAAGATTCCAGCCGGAATGGACATAGCAGCTGAACAAAGCTGGTCAATCAGGCGTGCAGGATGGAAATTTCCGCTATGCGGCAGGTAGGGGATGCGCAATATAACTTCCCCATGAGGACCCTTTTGGCTGCGGAACACCGTGCCAGCAACCTCACGGGGAAGGGTGCGTGTCCCCTGCGGAAAGTGGGCCACGGGGACAACGGCGTCCACCTGCCACCCCGCTGCACTGAACTCCCGAATCAGCGACGACCAACGTCGTTGAGGCGGGCTGTTCTCTGGCCAATACGAATGGGCCAGCAGCATGATCCGTGTGCGTTTGCCGCTCTTTTCAATTTTGGACATGTGCGGTCTATTTGACCTTGCCCTTTGAAGAGGCACCGAGGTGCTTGCTACCCCGTTTCATGAACCGCAGGTACCACAGACCAACGGCCAGCAGGAGACCGATGACCAGCAGCTGCAACAGGAGCGGATTACTCGGCGCTGACATTGTGGACGAGGTTGACACGATAGGCAGTGCCTGCGCCGAGTTGCTCGGGCTGGGGCTAGGGCTGCCGAAGGCGGGGCGAATGGTGGCCGGGATGGTAGTGGGAGCTGCGGTTGGTGGTGCAGCCGTAGTTGTCTCTACTTCCACAGGGATCTCTTCCGCGATCTCCTCGACGGGCCCTTCGGTGATTTCAGGTTCCGCAACAGTGGTTCCCGGAGCCGGCTTAACGACCGGAGCTGGCAAGACAGGAGCAGGAGCCGGCTTGATGACCGGAGCCGGTTTGACAATGGGCGCCGGGGGGGCTGGTGGCGGCGTATAAGGAGGCGTGTACGGAGGCGTGTACGGAGGCGTATACGGAGGCGTGTATGGGGGTTCTTCTGCGGGTTCAGTACCCGGATTCGGCCCGTTGTCAGGTAGCGGCACTACAATTTCACCGGTATCCGTATTGCCGTCGTCTGCGGTCGCTACGGATGCCTGAGGAAGAACGAGAAAACCTAGCAGCAAAATAGCTGCAATCAAGGCAATTCGGGCACAGCTCCTTAACCCACTGATCACGCTGAGACCGCCCTTACTTCCCCACTAGTGATGAACCGGGCGGCACATCTGTGATGTGGTGCACGACACATATTCACGGAACTTGAGGCCATTAAAATTGGCCCATCCTGTAGATCATCTCACGGATTCAGCCAATTCACTGGTTTTCGAGTGAAAGCTGTTAGCTCCATGTATTTCCAAGTCATAATTTGTGAAACTTCTTCACAGCGTAGGGCGGACCCACCCGCCTTCGGGCTCAAAACAGATAGTGCCCCACTTGGAAGTTGGGGGTCCTACAGAACTGAGTGCCGGGCTGGAACGGCTCATCGATCTTCAGTGCGTGAAATTCATCATGGTGACGATCCCTGCCGTGAGCGAGAAAGTACGAGATTGCTGGCCCGGTTCGAAGTTCATGGGTGCGGGGCGCTCAGAATCGGCCTTGGGAGCACCGGCTTCGCCGTCAATCGCCACACCGTTTTGAACGGAGCAGCTACTTCCTGTCATTTGGGTCATGGTTACCGTGGCCGGATTGTTGGGCAGCTTCAGCGTCACTTTAGTCTGTCCGGCCGTCTCCGGTTGTTCTGATTGATCAGAACAGCTGTGGTGCTGCCATCGTCCTCCTGGAGGGCGTAAGAATAGGCCAGCCCGCCGCCGTCGTTCTGCAGTTTAGGGAACTCTCCCCCACCAATCTCGCCAACTATCGACAAATCAAAGTAGTCGGCTTACGGCTGCATCTCCCCGGTCGGTTTAAGGCACTCACCATCGAAGCACACCACGGACCTGGGCGGCCCCCCACCCTTGCAAATAATGAGTGGACCGTGGAATTCCAACTGACTTACACCCACTTGAGCGGAACCGAGTGCATAGTCTGCGCTCCACGGTGCCGAGGCATAGGTCTTGGCGGTCTCATTGCCACCTATGCAAGCGGAGATTCCCGTTTCAGCAACCCAAATGGGCATGTTGGCAGCATTTTCCTTTAGCACAGATGAGGAATGGTAGCCGCTGGAGCAGTCACGCATGCTGGGGGCCATGGTGGGCTGATCGGCGGCGAGTCCTGTGCTGCAGCCAGTCAGTTCAGAGTTGTGGAAGGTGAGAAACTTTGGCTGCTTGAGATCCAAGTCCACCCAAGCCGATGCCCAATCTGCAGCGTAGGTGCCGACACCGGAAATGGGGACGTTCGGGGTCACCTTGTACATAGCATCGCCATAGGCCTTTGCTTGCTTGCCGAATTCTGCGGCTTTGTAGCCGTTGGGAGGAAGGCCTGGGCCAGCACCGTGTTGGGCGCGAAGCCGTTGGGTTCATTGTCGATGGTGACGGCCACCTGACATTTCCCATAAATCTGCGCGCCAGGCTTGACCAGGGCCGCCGCCTGCTCTGGGGGCGTAGTCGCCCAGGTTACCGACAAGCTGATGTGGGCATCTGTATTTTTCCAGCAGGTCGTTAATTCGCTTTAGGTCATCCGGCCCCCTGGCCCGGGCAGGCAGAGTTTTGGTTCCGAGGTAACTGCAGGGAAGGGCTTCGCCGGTGGACGTCCAGAAGAAGCGGCGGTACGCCGAGTTACCACCGAAGCGCAACATGGCATAGCTAATCCCTTGGAGGGTGGCAACCATGGATTCGTTGTCATGTTCAACAACGGGTCCGCCAAATCGGTGGACTCCAGAGAGAGTCCAATCTGTGCCGGGCTTAACTTGGTTCCCACCTTCTGGCTGTTCATCGTAACCGTTTGGGGAGCCACGTCTGTTAGCGGCGAACCGTACGTACGGCGGGCCAGCCTGCTTATTGAAATTGGTAACGGGCTCGTAGCTGCGGACCGGAGTGGGCGCGGGCGCGGCGCGAGCTGGGTCACGGACGGCTCCACTGTGCCTAGAGCTGATAAGAGGAGTGGGGGCACAACGAATGCCCCGACAGCTATGGCCCGGAGAGCTTTCTCAGTTTCACGAGCCTGGCTGATGGCAGGCCTCCGATTTCCCATTCCCGGCGGACCGCTGCACCTTTTGCCGCCCTCTCACTGCTTGTCCTAACCGCCTGCGCTCCGACGGTGACCATCAATGAAGCCATGACCGCCAACAATCCAAGCTGCGCAGCCATGATGGTGGGGTCTGCCCGATTCTCTGGCAGATGCCAAGCGGCGCGCAACCTCCAGCCGGGCCACCGCGGCCTGGGGAGATCCAGCAGTGATTCTGTTGCGCTGGGGACTTAGAGTCCCCGGACCTACCGCCGATCGATGTGGGACCGTCAACGCCGTGGACTGAGTCATCACCGAAATGGTCCCTCCTTCACCTCCACCGGCGGGCGCATTGGACTAGCGGATGTCCCCACCGCTGCAAAGTAGCCGGCGGCGATCTGAACAACCCCAGCCCGTTTTTCCATGTACGAGACGAGTGAGTCTAAGCCGATGGCAACTTCGATACCGGAGATGGCGGCGTCGTCCTTGAACACAATGGGCTGGCCATCCGGGCTGGTCCCTGTCCTCAAGTTGGGGAGTGTAAAGAAGAGGACATTGGAGCTGCCGATATCGCGCAGGCCTACGGCCAGGCTGCCCATGGCAGCGGCATTCAAGCTCGCATCAACGGAGACAAAGGGCGATATCTGGCGCATCAGAGCGCTGATCTTACCGGGGTTAGTCAGGGTGGCCGGCGTCAGCGCGGTGCTCACGACAGATTTCAAGAACAGCTGCTGGCTACGCACGCGCTGGTAATCGCCGTCGGTGAAGGCATAGCGCTCACGAACAAACGCCAATGCCTGATCGCCGTTCATGTGCTGAGGGCCAGCTGCAAATGTGAAACCCTTGCTGCCCGATGAGGTGAAGGCAATGGGCACCTTGACCTCTACGCCGCAGAGGGTATCGGTGATGGCTTTGAAGCCCTCAAAATCGACGATGGCCACATGGTCCAGCCGGGCCTTGAACATGCCCTCAAGGGTTTGCACCACCAGCGGTACACCCCCAAAGGCCATAGCTGCGTTGATCTTGGCCTGTCCATGACCGCTGATGTCCACCTAGATGTCACGCATGATGAACATCATGACAATGTTTTTGCGATCCCCGGGAATATGGACCCACATCATGGTGTCGGAGCGCTGTTTAGAACCCGCGCCTTCATTGGCCATGTCTACTGAGTCAGCGCGACTATCACTGCCCAACATCAAAGTATTCTGAGCTTTCGACGCCACCCCCCTTGGTAGGGCGGGTGGCCTCATCCGGGAAGGCGTTGGCGATCTTCTGAGTCTGGCTGTAGAAGCTATTGGCCAGGTTGATGACGCAGGCACCGCTGACGCAGTTCCACCTGGGTTTCATCCATCATCGAGGAAATCATGCCATGCCCGGATACGTGGGGAGGCACACCATCAGTACTTGAAGTTCATCAGAGTGACAGTACCTGCGGTTAACGGGAATGTCTGGGACTGCTTACCCGGAACAAAGTCCATGGGGGCTGGCTGTTTGTCATTCGACACGGGCCCGGCATCTTGCCCGTCGATGGCGGCGCTGTCCTCTGACTCATAGCTGGTGCCTGTCATCTGAGTCATGGTGGCCGTAGCCGGAATATTGGGAAGCTTCAGCGTAACCATAGTCTGTGCTGCCGTCTCCGGGTTGTTCTGGTTGATGAGAACCACTGTGGTGCTTCCATCTGACTGCTGGAGGGCATAGGAGTGCGCCAACCCGCCGCCGTCGTTGTTCAGTTTCAAGAACTCACCGCCGCCAATGGCGCCGACCATAGACAAGCCAAAGTAGTTGGCACGGCCCTGCATGACGCCGGTGGGCTTGAGGTACTCACCGTCAAAGCAAACAGCAGACATAGGAGGGCCACCCTTGCAGGTAATGAGAGAGCTGTGGAAATCCAACTGGCTCACCCCAACTTGGGCAGAACCCAAGGCGTAATCGGTGCTCCACAAGGCTGATGCGTATGTTTTTGTGGTCTCATTGCCACCAACGCAAGCCGAAATCCCCGTTTCATCCACCCAAATAGGCATCTTTGCGGCGTTGCCCTTAGCGACAAAAGATTTATGGTAATCGATGGAACGATCATGCATTTCTGGGGCAAGAAGATTAGCCATGGTGGGCTGATCCGCGGCGAGGCCAGTGGTGCAACCCGTCAGTGGATAGTTATGGAACGTGAGGATCTTGGGCTGCTTGATGTCTAAAGCAACCCAAGCCGAGGCCCAATCCGCAGCGTAGGTACCGGGTCCGGAAATGGGGACGTTTGGGGCCACCTTGTAAATGGCATCGGCGTAGACCTTTGCTTCTTTCCCGAAGTCCGCGGCTGTGTAGCCATTAGGACGCAGCGCATGGGCCAAGACCATATTGGGGGCAAAACCGTTGGGCTCGTTGCCGATGGTGATCGCCAGCAGGCGTTTGCCAAAAATCTGTGCACCGTATTTGGCCAGGTCTGCTGCACGCTCTGGGTTGTAATCTCCCAAGTTCACGGAAAGGCTGATGTAGGCATCTGCTTTTTCCAGCAATCCATTGATTCGTGTGAAGTCATCGGGGCCTACTACCCGAGCCGGATTAGGTTTTGTTCCGACATAGCTGGACGGCAAGGCTTCGCCGGTGGACGTCCAGAAGAAGCGACGATCTACCGCGTTGCCGCCGAAACGTAGAACCGGTTTCCCTAGCCCTTTGAGTCTCGCGACTACGGATTCATTGTCTCCGCTCAGCAATGGATCCGCCAAATCTGTGGCCTCTAGTGAAAGCCCCACCTGAGAGAGACTGAGCTTGGTGCCTACTTTGTCTGTGCTGACGGTCACCGTCTGGGGTGCCACGGGCGTCAACGGCGAACCCTCCGGGGGCCCAAGCTGCTTGTAGAAGTTGGTGACTGGCGCGTAGGTTTTAGCAGCAGTGGGCGTTAGCACAGATGTCGCTGCCACTGTGGTCTCCACTTCAACAGGATCACCTACAAACAGGGGCGGGACAACAAACGCGGCAACACCCAATACCACTACTGCGGCACCTGCAGAAACGATCCACGCAGCCTTTTTGCGGGGCTTAGTCTCGCTAGTGGGCAGCTGGTTTTCTTCTGGCGACTGGACCATAGGTGTACTCCGTCATTCATGGTTGCATACCGGTGGAACCCATCGTCCCCAGCGTGTTTTCCGCGCAAGCGCACGTGGCGCCCACCGGACACCAAAGAGCAGTTTAGCAGCGATGCCTGCAGGATTTTCCACCTTACGATTACTTCGATGCCCCATACGCCGCGGCTGGCGCTACACGGGGGCTCCAGCGGGCTTCAGCGGGCTTCAGCGGGCTTCAGCTCCGCTGACACTGTGCGGGAATTCACTTTGCCGCTTCCCCGGCGTGTCCAACAGTTGCTTGGCTGGGTTTTGACGTCCACCTTCCACATACAGGTGGCTTCCTGCGACCCAGCGTCAAAGTACTGGTTTGAACGGTCTAAGGACCTCAGGTATCTGGCTGCGTATCCGTCCCAGCCAGGACCTCGATACCACCAGTCATCACCCTAGGGCTCTAGATCCTCGGTCAGAGGATGGAAGAACCCTTTGCGCCTGCAGGACTTGGAATCGTAGACGGTGTTGTTACCGAGAGTATTAGCGGTACCGGGCAGCCAAAGCGGGGTGCAAGCCCGCCGAGGAGCTTTACCCACCGGTGACGGGTTGACATCAGCTTTCGCACTGGGCCATCATCGTTCGCCACCTACGGAACGTTCCATTAGGAGCGGACAACAAGAGAAGTCATTTCAACTTCGTCCCGAACTGCCGCAACTAGTACTCACGTATGTCTGCACGCTTAGAACTCGCATTATCAACAGCAAGAACCGAATCCTTCAGCAGTGAGTGAATAACTCCCACCGCTTGATGGAGAGGGAGCGTTCGCCAAAAACGCCCCGAAAGTGAGGGAGCGTCCAGAAGGAGACGCGAGGCGGGGTGGCTAGGGCTGCTCCACCAACGCCTGCACCGCTGCCGCCGAGAACTCCACAGCCCTGCCCAGCGCAATTGACGCATAAGCGGCATCCGCCAGCGCAACCGCCATGACGCCGTCGTACGGGGAGACACGAGCCGGCTCCCCAGAGGCGCGGGCCGCGGCAAACTCCGCATTTTGCAGGGTGTACGGGCTGTTCACCACGTCCTGAACTGGCAGGTAGTCCCCGGGTTCATTCACCGACGCGGGCACCATATCCCCCTCCGGCCAAGCGAAGATGGTGCCACCGTTGGCCGCCTCGATGCTGACGCTGGTGCTAAAGGGGAGGCCGTCCATGCCCCATTCGCCGTGCAATGTACTAAGCGCACCATTGCGGTGCTTCAAAATCACCTGAGCTCGCACAGGCCGGGGCACCATTGACTCAACACTGGGCGGATTCTGATGGGCCTCGACGCTGATCACTTCACCGGCTAGCCAGCAGGCCTGGTCAATGTCATGAATCATCTGGTCTCTGATAATCCCGCCACCTAAGTCCTCGTTGTAGAACCATGAGCCTTCGGCCGGGCCCGCGCTGGAGCGGCTCAGTGCCAGGACAGCGGGTTCCCCGGCGCCCTCAGCACCCCCTGCACGCCTCGCGGCCTCCACGGCGGCCTTGGCAGCGGCATACTCCGGGAAAAAGCGCACCACGTGGGCCGGGAATAGCCGTGTCCCGGCAGCCCGGGCGGCGCGGAGAATCTCTGCCGCTCGGGCAGCATTTTCCGCCAGCGGCTTCTCACAAATAACATCCTTGCCGGCGGCGATCGCGGCCATGGCATAGCCGTGATGCGAGGGCGTGGGCGTGAGGATACTGATGAGATCGGAGGCCTGGAACAGATCCTCAAGACTGTGAACTTCCTTGATGGCATACCGTGCCACCAGCCCGGCCGCACCGGAGCGCGAATACACGCTCACGTGGGCACCCAGTTGCTGCCATCCGGCAATATGGACACCAGCAATGCCGCCGGCACCGATCAAACCGACCCGAAGTTGCTCCACGAAAAAGTCCTTCACGAAAGTAGTCCTGCAATTTTCCTCCCACCCTACGTGGGACGCTGCAGAAACTCGGGCAACTCCTCAACGTAAACCGTCTGCGGCGGCTCCAAATACATGACCAGCACCCGCTCCCCCACGGCGTACATGCTGGAACCGTCGTAGGGCCGGGCCAAATACGCTGCCGTGCCCCCGCGCACCTCCAGCATGACTTCCCCCAGCGTGTCCGGCCCCACCCCACCGCTGACCCTGCCGATCTTTCCCGTCAGGGACCTATCAAGCTCACTGCGCATGTGCCTCCCCCTCCGGGCGCTGCGGCACCTGCTGTGGGGATGATTTCGCTGTCCTGGACGCGTTCGATTCCCGCAAGGCATCCGTCAACGCCGGAAGGTAGTTCCCTACCTGGGCCAGGATGCCACCCACCATGTTGTTGACGCCTTCGCCGCCGTTGAGGACTGTCAGCTGGCCCACGTGGGCGAATGGTTCTGCCGCCGCGGCCACAATTGCTGGCATGTTTTCGGCCAGCTGCTGGCTGATGACGGCTTCCTGATTGGTGCCCAAGGCTTCGGCCCGGGCCTTGATCCCGTCCGCTTCAGCCAGTGCTTTGGCCTTGATGGCCGACGCCGCTGCCTCCCCGCGTGCCTTCGTCGCCGCGGCCTCGGCTTCCCCCGTGACGCGGGTGGCCCCGGCCATGGCCGCGGCCGCCGTGGCGTTTGCCTGTGCCTCTAGTTCCGTCTTCTTGGCCCGGGCTTCGGCGGCGCTGATATCGGCAGCCTTCTGCGCCTCGGCCTCGGTCCGCTGGGCGTAAGCCTTGGCGTCAGCGGGTTTGCGGACGGAGGTTTGTAGCTTTTGCTCCTCCCTGTCAGCCTCGAGCTTGGCAACTTCAGTTTCCTGGACCACTACTTGCTGGCGTGCCGTGGCGTCCGCCAGAGGGCCCGCCTGAGCGGCGTTGGCCTGAGCAGTTTGAGCGTTGGCTGCTGCTGCCGACTGCCGGATGGCGGAGATGCTTTGGGCATCCGCGATCAGGGATGCGGCCTCGGCCTCCTTTTCTGCAGCCTCCCTGTTGCGGGTGGCCTCCGCGATCCTGGCCTCCATCTGGACCTGGGCAATGTGCGGCTTCGCCAGGTTTTGGATGTAGCCGGTGGGGTCTTCTAGGTCCTTGATCTGTAGGGAGTCAACCACCAGGCCCAGCTTTTCCATTTCAATACCGCTGGCGCTGCGCACCTGAGATGCGAGCTTGTCGCGCTCCCGGATGATTTCCTCCATGGTCATGGAGCCGATGATCGAACGCAGGTGGCCCTCAAATACGTTGTAGACCTGGCTCTCCATTTTGGCCTGCTGGCCGAGGAAGCGCCGGGCCGCATTGGCGATGAACGGCGTGGAATCTCCGATCTTGAAAATGACAACGCCCTGGACCACCACCTGGATCCCTTGCGAGGTGACGCAATTGACCTGGAGTTCAGTCTCATTCAGTGTCAGCGAAAGCGCCCGGACGGTTTGCAGCCCCGGGATGACAAACGCACCCGTGCCGGTGACAATCTTGAAATCCATGCCCTCTGCGGTGCCTACATTGCCGCGCGTGAACCCGGAAATGATCAGAGCCTCGTTGGGTTCGGCCACCTGCCATATCAGCTTTACGGCCCCACGGACCAACAGTCCCAGCACAACCAGCGCAACAATCACAGCCAGGACCGGGATGAATGGGATCAGATATTGCATGAGCTGCATCCTTTCAAGAGAAGGAACGGTCGCAGCGGTACCCCTTGTCCCACTAGGGAGGATCTCACGGCCTCAAGATGAAGTTGTGGTCAAACAGTGGCGGGCAACATCTGGTGCCAAGAAAGTTTCCCACTCTCAAAAATACTCGCCATTCCTTGGCGCTGGCAGTGTGCCGCCCATCGTATTTATGCCAGTGCTGGCCGGGGCCTCACCATTCTTCTCAAAACACCTCACCACCCACATTCCGATTCACTATTTCAGCTTCTTGACGCTCGTCATCATAGTGATACAGTCTTTAGATGAGCTGCCCCCACGCACAGACCCCCGAAGGCGTCCGCGAGATAGAAGGCACTATCCGCACGGACTTCAACGCCACCATGTCTTACGGTAGCTACCTTGATCTGGATGCCCTGCTCTCGGCCCAGCACCCTGTGAGCTCCCCGGAACACCACGATGAGTTGCTGTTCATCATCCAGCACCAGACCAGCGAACTGTGGCTCAAGCTTGTCCTGCACGAACTCATTGAGTGCCGGCGTTTGATGGACAATAACGAGATCGGCAAAGCCCTGAAGTGTCTGGCCCGGGTCAAACATATCCAGAAGACACTCACCGAGCAGTGGTCGGTTCTGGCCACCCTCACTCCCCGTGAGTACGCACAATTCCGCGGTTCGCTGGGCTCATCCTCCGGCTTCCAGTCCTTCCAGTACCGGGCAGTGGAGTTCATCTTGGGCAATAAACACCGCGGCATGCTCAAGGTCTTTGAGTCTGATCCGGAGGCCCACAAACTCCTCTCCACCGTCCTGGCGGAACCCACCGTCTACGACGCCTTCCTGCACGCACTGGCTCGTAGCGGCTACGCCATCCCGGAGCACATTCTTCAACGAGACGTCAGCGAAGCATGGGTATTTCAGGAAGCGCTGGTGCCCGTATTCAAACAAATCTATGAGTCGGACACTACGCAGTGGAGTTTCTACCAAGCTTGTGAGGACTTGGTGGACCTTGAGGACAACTTCCAAGCCTGGCGATTCCGCCACATGAGCGTGGTCAAACGGACCATTGGCTTCAAGCCCGGCACCGGCGGGTCCTCCGGAGTGGATTTCCTCAAGCGCGCCCTGGACCTGACGTTTTTCCCCGAACTCTTCGCGGTTCGCACAGAAATCGGCAAATAGCGTCACAGTTTCCTCATCACACTTTCTCCACTTCTGACTTCCATTCCTCTTTGCACTGATTCCCCTCCTCCCCTAGGACACCCGATGATCAAGAGCACGGAACTTTCCCCTCCCACCAGCGCACAGCTAGATGCCAAGGACAGGCTGGCACCCTACCGCGATTACTTTGTTGAGCCCGAAGGTGGCTCTGTCATTGCCTACCTGGACGGAAATTCACTGGGCCGGCCGCTGCGTGTCACGGCCGCTAATCTTGCTGCTTTTGTCCAGGGAGAGTGGGGCACTTCTCTCATTAGATCCTGGGATGAGAAGTGGATGGATGAGCCCACCGCTGTGGGCGACCGGCTGGGCGAGGTTGTTCTGGGCGCAGCACCCGGACAGAGTTTTATAGGGGATTCAACATCCGTATTGCTCTATAAGCTGTTGCGCGCAGGGCTGGACGGGCAGCCGGGCCGAAATCAGATCGTCATTGATCGCGATAACTTCCCTACCGACCGATTTATAGTTGAAGGGATCGCCGCCGAACTTGACGCGGAGATTGTTTGGATCGATCCAGATCCCCTGACCGGTGTCACTGCCGAGGATGTTGGCGCCGTCATTGGGCCGCGCACTGCCGTGGTGCTGCTCAGCCATGTTGCCTACCGTTCGGGTTTCCTGGCCGATGCTCCAACTATCACCAGCATGGTCAAAGCCGCTGGCGGGTTGATGATGTGGGATATTAGCCATTCCATTGGCGCTGTCCCCTTGGAACTTGACGCATGGGGAGTGGACCTTGCCGTGGGTTGCACCTATAAGTACCTCAACGGCGGCCCCGGCGCACCCGCGCTGGCCTACGTCAACAGCTCGCTGCTCTCCTCGCTGCGGCAGCCTATCTGGGGCTGGATGGGTGCGGCAGATCCCTTCGGGATGTCAGCCAACTTTGAGCCTGCTGCCACTGTGCGACGGTTCATTACCGGCACTCCCCCCATCCTGGCCATGCAGCCGCTCAAGGACATGACCGAGCTCATTGCCGAGGTCGGCATGGATGCCATACGCGAGAAATCAATAGCACTGACCGAGCATGCACTGGCCTTGGCCGAGGAACTGTTGGTGCCACTCGGTGCCGAAATTGCCAGTCCTCGAGACCCTGACCGCCGCGGATCTCATGTGAGCGTGAACCATCCGCTCTTCGGCGAAGTCACAGCCCGCCTGTGGGAGCAGGGAGTGATTCCAGACTTCCGCCCACCGCACGGATTACGCATTGGCCTCTCCCCGCTCAGTACCAGTTTTGCCGAGGTTCAGGCCGGGATCCAAGCAATCAGGGAAGTCTTGGTATCACTGACGTGACGGCGGTCCTCGATGACATGGATTCAAGGCCGGGAAGCACCGCTTCCCTCTTGCGCACAGTCATCGGCTTGTACCTCAGGGACGCAGGGGGATGGATGTCAACCACGTCCATCCTTGAGTTGATGAACGCGCTGCAGATTCCAGCAACCCTGACCCGGACTGCCTTAACACGCCTGCGAAAAAAGGGCGTGGTAGTTGCCGCCGAACGGAGCGGGGTGGCTGGGTATGAGGTGGATTCACGCGCGGCACGCATGCTGGAGCGAGGCGACAGGCGCATCCATAACCCCCGCTCCATGGATGCGCAGGACCCGTGGTGCCTGCTCTCCTTTTCCCTCCCAGAGTCCGAACGCGAACGCCGGCATCAATTGCGCCGGCAATTGCATTGGATTGGGTGCGGGATGGTCTCCCCAGGCCTGTGGATAGCTCCGGAGTATCTTCGTCAGGAAATCCAAGAGATCCTCGAATCTTTGGATCTGGGCGAGCGGGCGGTGCTATTCACCACCTCGCGCCCGCAGGTAACCGGAAATCTACGCGAGGTAGTTGCCACATGGTGGGACTTGGACGCGGTTGCAACCCTGCACCGAGACTTTATCAAGTTCCACGAACACGTCGCTACAGAGGAGGTGGGCGCCGATGCTGAGGCGTTTGCCACCTATGTCACCATGATTGACCTGTGGCGCAAGATCCCTTATCTCGACCCGGGATTGCCAGAAGAGTGCCTCCCCTCCGATTGGCCGGGCGGGCAGGGCATTGGACTATTCCAACGGATCAGCAATTCTCATGCCTTGGCCAGCAAGTCCTTCGTCTGTTCCATCCACCGCACAGTGCCATCCCAATGTGCCGCAGCCGGGTCTATGGCAGCCCTATGATCCAGACCTGGAATCTTCTGGAAATCTATATCATCGCCAGCGGCCACAGCCGCTTGGACAAAGTCTTCCGAGTGACCTTCCGGGACCCACACATCAACATCCCCGTGTACCACGAGGATGGGCCGTTCAAGAGGCAGCTGGCTGATCGGTGAGGCCAAGCCGTACGCGTCCGGCATGTCAGCATAGTGAGCGCCCATGAAGCCGAGCGCGGCATTGTCATCCAACTCTTCGGCGTCGACGCGCCGCACGTCAGTCACTGGCGCCAGCGCCACCACGGCATCTACAAGGTGAGCGGCAAGAAGCGCCAGTTGACCGCCCGCCGAATGGCCTATGCTGACCACCGCACCCGCGGCGCACCACTGAGGGCGTTCATCCTTGGCGCACTGGATGCCAGCGTGGACGTCCTGGAGCGTTACTGGCCAGCCGCCACCATTGCCAACACTTCGATATTCGAGGTTCGCCACAGCCCAGCCGCGAGCCAGTAGATCGTAGGCCAGGGGACGCATGAGCGTGGTGTCCCATAATGAGCGCCAATAACCGCCGTGAATAAGGATGGCGTATCCCTTGGGCGTTTCAACCGGTGGCGCCCAAAGTTCCACGAATTGCGGGCCAGCGTCCCCGTACCTAACAATTTCCGGCTCAACATCAGCTGCAAGGGGATCTGTCATGCTCACCTCATATCTCTTAGCTGTTCCGGGCAGGAGCCCTTCTGTGCTCCATTGTCTCAGTGCTCCATTATCTCAGTGTTGCATTACAACTCTGGCTTCACCCGCTGCGGCCACATCAGTGTTACTTGGTGTTCTTCTCAACAAACAAGCACTCGGCCGGCTTGTGGTTGGTGGAGCTCTGGCTGGAGACGTTGACACCATCGATGCTGATGGAGCACGAAATTTCGCCGGTGGCACCGGAAGCATACTTGCCAAGGACTAGAACCTTGGTGAAAGCGGCACCGGCAGGCAGGGTTACTTCCTGATCGAATGGCAGCTTTTGGCTGGTCATCTCACCACCGCTTTCCTTCCCATCGTCGGTGACTACAAGAGCCTTGACCAGGGCATCGCTCTTGGCGCCCTCAACATGCATGGTTACTGTGCGTCCTTGTGCTCCAGCCTTCTCGCTGGCCGTGGCGGACGGGGTGGCCGCGGTGGAGGCGGGAGTTTGAACGTCAACGGCCGCCTCAGCGCCACCTTGGGTGGAGGAAGTGCTGTTTGAGGTCTCTGTGGTTGCTCCCGGGGTGCTCGTGGAGCAGCCGGCAAGAGAGAGCCCCAGCAGGAGAAGAGAAGCTCCAGCAAGTGTGCTCATGGAGTATTTTTTTGCTGTGTTGTGCGTAGTGGTCATGTCTTCATGATTGCCCACCTGCATCGGCTAACAAATTCACCAGAACACCAAATTGGGCGGTTTCTCTCATAATTGAGCGCATTCGCCGGTTCCTCCCACGCCCTAGCGCGAGCAGCGAATCTGGCTGCTGCCTGCCACCGCCGGGAGGGCACTTACGCTTGAACACGGGCAACACGCCGTCAGCAGGCCGCCCCGAGCGTCCGGGCCGGAGGACATTTTTCAGCACAAAAGAGCCGCATGTCAAAGCTCACACATTTCTAATGTTCCCTTCCAGCCGGCAGCAGGCTTTCAGTCTCCAGCAGCGGCGGGTTCGGCGAACCAAAGCCGTGTTTCGCCATACTTTTTCTCAGCGAAGCGCTCCAGGCCAGCTGGCCAGGCAGGTTCAGGTGTCCTCGCTGAACGCTCCACCACCACCACGGCGAAAGGACTCAGACGTGGTGCCAGCAACTCCAGTACCAGGGACAGCTCCGTCTCGGTCAGCGGATAGGGCGGGTCCATGAAGACAAGGCCCCACGGATCCGCACCGGCTTCAACGCCCCGGTCAAGGAACAATTCCACCTTGGCGCGTTGAACTTTGACAATCTTGGAGCCTATGACCTTATTAGCCAGTTCAGCATTGCGCTGACACACGGCTGCGGCCTTGTCATTGAACTCGATGAGTTCAACAGATGCGGCCCCACGGCTGGCACTTTCCACCCCGAGCGATCCAGACCCGGCGTACAGATCCAAGACCCGGGTGCCAGCGAGCATGTTCATGGATTCCAGCCGCGAAAACAAGGCTTCCTTGACCCGGTCCGTGGTGGGCCGTGTTCCTTCTCCTGGTACTGAGACCAGTGGGCTGCCACCGGCGGCTCCGGCAACGATCCGGCTCATGCCAGGGCCCGCACTGCGCCAGTATTTCTAACCACGTTCAAGGAAAGCCTCACTTTTTTGCGTCAAATACATTTCAATTTCCAGTTTCAGTGCAGGATGGAATTCCAGCTCCGGGTCCGCGGTGACAATGGCAGTGGCATCTTCTCTAGCCCGCCCAATCAAGTCCTCGTCCCGCACCACGCTCAGTATCCGCAGCCCGCTGACTCCCCCGGATTGTCTGGCTCCCAGAATGTCGCCTTCGCGGCGCATCTGCAAATCTTGCTGGGCCAGCACAAAACCATCAATCGTGGCGGCCACTGCCTCCAGCCGTTTGCGACTTGGATGATCATGCTCAAGCCCCGTCACTAACAGGGCCGTGCCGGCGTGCTCACCGCGCCCCACCCTCCCCCGGAGCTGGTGCAGTTGAGACATGCCAAAGCGGTCCGCATCCAAGATGACCATGAGCGTTGCATTGCGCACATCAACCCCCACCTCAATCACCGTGGTGGCCACCAAAACGTTGATCTCCCCCGCGGTGAAAGCCGCCATGGTGTCTTGTTTCTCACCACTGTCCAGGCGCCCATGCAACATTTCAATGCGCTGGCCGGCCAACGCGGGAACTGTCCGCAAATATTGTAAGACGCCCAGTACCCCAGCCATGGGGCGGGTGTCGGATGCGTTGTTCTCCAATGACTCCAGCAACGTCCCAGCCGAGTCTTCATCCCCGATCTTGGGGCACACCACATAGACTTGCCGGCCGGCGTCGATCTCTTCACGGGCACGCTGCCACACCCGGGCCTCCCAGCCCGGGTGCTCGGCCAAGGGTGCCACATGCGTGAGAATGGGTGTTCGCCCGGCCGGCAACTCGGTCAATTCGGAGACTTCAAGATCCCCAAACACTGTCATGGCAACGGTGCGCGGAATGGGCGTGGCCGTCATGACCAGCAGGTGCGGAGGTTTGAGCGCTTTGGCCCGCAGCGCGTCACGCTGCTCCACACCGAAACGGTGCTGCTCATCAACCACAATCAGGCCCAGATCAGCAAATTGCACCGTGTCAGATAAAAGCGCATGCGTGCCAATAACAATGCCTGCTTCACCGGTTGCAGCCGCCAGCAAGGCCTTCTTCTTGGCGGCGGCAGGCATGGATCCCGTCAGCAAGGTTACTTGTGTGGCGTTCGGCCCTCCCAGCAGGGTCCCCGCACCGAAGGGCCCCAAGAGCGCCGTAATGGAGTTCATATGTTGGGCGGCCAGTACTTCGGTGGGAGCCAAAAACGCCGCCTGCCCACCTGCGTCCACCACCTGCAGCATGGCACGCAACGCAATCAGTGTCTTGCCAGAGCCCACTTCTCCTTGTAACAACCGGTGCATGGGGTGTCCGGCCGCAATTTCCTGGGAGATCAATGACCCGATCTCCACCTGACCGCCGGTCAGGGTGTACGGAAGTTGCGCGTCGAAGGCGTCCAGCAAGCCGCCCTGGACGGCAGCGCGTCCGGTGGCGTCCTGACGCATGGCTTCAAGACGCCGCTGAGCCAGGGCTGTTTGCAAGGCCAAGGCCTCCTGAAAGCGAAAACGATGGCGGGCCAGGGGCCACATATCCATATCGGCCGGCCGGTGTATTTGTTCGTAGGCCTCCGCCAAGGGCAAAAGCTGCTCGCGGGCGGCAATGTGCTTGGGTACGGGGTCTGGAACTTTTTCAAGGTCAAGGGCCGGCAGTATCGCTTTGATGATGTCTTCGGTTTTCCAACTGGGAAACTTTGCCGTGGCGGGGTAGACGGGCACGGGTTTGGCGGAGTGCAGTTCCGCCTCATGCTCTGCCAATTCATCATCCGGTAAAAGAACATAACCGGGGTTGGTCAGGACCTGTTTTCCGCCATAGAACCCCACTTTTCCGGAGAACATGGCCAGCACACCGGGTTGCAGTTCTTTTTTGGCTTTGAAACCGTTGAAAAAGCTAATGACCAAGGAGGCCGGGCGTCCGGAGTTATCCGTGATGACAACATCGCTGATGGTGCCCTTGCGCGTCTGCATATACCGCGTGGTGAGGGCTACCACGCGGGCCAAGATGGTGACCTCCTCGCCGATCTGTAGGAGGTCCAGATCGGTCAAGTCCCCGCGGGCAAGGTACCGGCGCGGGAATTGGTGCAGCATCTGCCCGACTGTCAGAATCTCCAGATTCTTAGCTACCGACTTAGCCGAGGGCGTGCCGATCAGTCTGGAGAGTTCAAGGCCTAAATCCGTATAGCCTTGAGCCGGGTTGGGGAAAGCTGAGCTGAGGTCAGAGAAGCTCATGGGAGTCCTCGGCAGCCGTGGCGGATAACGCTGAAATACTCACATTGCTTGGATCACCCACAGCTCGGATGGCTTCCAGCGCCATGGGCGCCGAGGGCACGTGGACATGCAACCGCCACGGGTAGGCGCCCGTGGGATCAGCCTGTTCAGAAACAGCACTCATGATGACGGAATCACCCATGCCATCAAGTTCCAAGCGCAACCCGGCCGCGGCCAGCGGTGTCAAGGAGATGGTGCACATGACTTCAACACCCTCCTGCTCCGGCATGGAAAGGGCAATGTTGGGATCCTGTACTTTGTAGCCGGAGAGCCCGTCCAGTAAGTCTTCTTGCAAGGGTTCCCCCACAATCACCGAACGCAGGCAGTCAAGGATCAACAGCAACCCCACACCGCCGGCATCCACTACTCGAGCCTCGCTGAGCACAACCAGCTGGGATTCAGTGAGCACCACAGCTTCGCGGGCAGCACTAACAGCACTCTCAATGGTGTGCGCCAACGTTTGGTTGGATTCATCGCCGTTCATGGCTGATTCCACGGAGGCCGCACCCCGGGCAGCCGCTTCCAACACCGAAAGAATGGTACCCGGCATGGGCTCACTCAACGCGCTCCAAGCCCTCAATTGAGCGCGGTGCAAGGCGGAGGCCAGAAGCGGGCCGTTGAGGCGCTGCGCATCAAAAAGTGGTTCCGCCATGGCTGCCAGCGAGACGGCGAAGAGCGTTCCAGAATTGCCCCTGGCTTGTTCCATGGCGGCCCGTCCGGCGGCGGCCATGGTGGTGCCCACGTCAGATGGTTCCAGCTCCGCCAGTCCCTGAGCGGCTGCACGGACCGTCAGGTACAAGTTGGTGCCCGTGTCCGCATCCGCCACCGGGTAGATATTGATGGCGTTGAGCCTGTCACTGTGATTGGCCAATGTTTGTTCGGCCATGGCCAGCCAGCGGCGGACTACGGGTGCAGTTGCGGTGATCTTAGACTGCAAAATGATCCCATCCCAGGGCGCCTGCTTCGGCGCCTTCAAAATTCTGTCCGTCCACGGTCACAGCACTTTTTGCGGCGTCCACAGACACTACTGAGCCTATCCTAACGAAGCCTTCCGGGAGGATCTGACTGGCCGGGAATGTGGATACAAGGCTGTGGTCTTCCCCGCCGGTCAGCACCCACTGCAGCGGATTTTCCTTAAGTTCGACGGCGGTTTCCATCAGTTTTTCTGCCTGGGCCGCCAGCATGGAGGAATCAAAGTCGAGGCGGACCTTGCTAGCGGCCGCGATCCGTCCGGCGTCACGCAGCAGTCCGTCAGAGATGTCCATCATGGCGGTGGCCCCGGATTTGGCGGCCACGGGCCCTGCAGCCAGGGGCGGGACCGGACGCGCGAAGAGCGCAGCGGCTTGTGCCATGGCGGGTGTGTGCGCGGACGGGGGAATTGAACTCTCGCACAGGGCCCAGCCGGCGGCTGAGAAGCCCATGTTTCCACACACGGCCACCTGGTCACCTACCTGGGCGCCACTGCGCAGGACCGGATCCAGCCCATTAAGGGAGCCCGTCACAGCCACGGTGATCACCAGTTCACTGCCTCCGGATAAGTCCCCACCAGCTACCGAACACTGGGGTGCCCCGAGCGCAACTATGGCGGCGCTGAGGCCGTTGGCGAAGTCCTCAACCCAGCCCACCGGCGTCGTACTTGGCAGGGTGAGGCTGACCACCATGGCGGTGGCAATGGCGCCCATGGCGTTGATGTCGGAGAGGTTTTGGGCGGCGGCCTTCCAGCCGACGTCGAACCCGGAGGAGGTGCTGCCGTTGGGCCAGAGGAGGCGGAAGTCCTTGTCCTGGACCTGGGTGTCGATGGAGATGACGGTGCGTCCGTCCGGGGCGGCGATGATGGCGGCGTCATCCCCAGGGCCCAGCAAGGTGGTGGTGCCGGCGTGCAGGCGCGGGAAGATGCGGGCCAGAAGCTCGGATTCGGAGAGTTGCGCCACGGTGAGGTTCATGGATTAACCGTATCGGAAGGGTGTGACATTGGTGGACCCGGTGCGAGCTGGGAGGGCCCAGGGCTAACCAGATGGTGAAGTGAATTCGTGTACCAGCTCTCTTCGGGCAAACGGCAGCAGTCCGTCGTCCTGGGTGCATACGAACCCATAAAGTTGCTTCAACTCTGCTTTGGTCGTGATGAAGTTCCGTTGGACGCACTCCTGAAAGAACTCGACGGTGGTAAATGTGTCGATGCCTGCTTTTTCGGCAAGCTTGATGGCGTCCTGGTCGTCGATCATGGCTACAACATCTCTGCCCTGGGCAAGAAGCAGTCGAGCATGGGCAACCAGCACCATCTCACCACGATGCTTACCGGTCAGGCTCATGCCGGGTGGCGCATTGCGTTTCAGCCAGTCCCAGTGAGTTATGAAGTCACTGACGGTGCCCACATGAGAATTTTCCCGGTCATGTTCTTCAGACAGTTCAGGTAGAGGTTGGTGGTGTCCTTCCTGCCCATGAAGTTTAAGACCGGCCCGGCGTCAAGGACGATCAACTCGCTCTGATGATGTTCCGTACCCGCCGCGCCAGGGAGCATCACTTGTTTCTCCCGAATCTCCTTGGCCGCGGATTCACTTGTTTGGGCCGGATGCCGTTGGATTCGAACTCGTCCCGCAACGTTGCCACGTCCATGTTTCGAATGGTTGCGATGGCTTCAAGGCCCACAAGGTTGTTCTCGTAGGCTCTGACGGCTTCGGCAACTATGCGCATGGGTGGTTGCTGCGTTGCCGATTTCACCCGGGATGCCCGGTGCTCGTCGGACCACCCAAAGCGGGCGGCCAGTCCGGGCACGCTCAGGCTGCGCCAAGCTTCCTTTTGTCCGCTGGCAAGCCATCCACCCCTTTCCAATTGGATGAGCAGCAATGCAGGTGAGACAGCGAAGTATCTTACGGCTTTGGATATGTCAGCTTCTGTCAGCTGGCCCTTGGCTAATGCTTGACCTTCAAGGTAGGCCTCGAGGCCTTTGGCGGGGACCAGCAAGTGTTGGGCAAAGGCGTCGGCGCGAGTTTCTTGAGGAGTTCTTACCTGGCACTGAATCAATCCGCCGTCTGCGTAGTCTCCGAGTTCAATGTGCCCCAGTTCGTGCGCCAGCGTGGCCCGCTGCCGTTCAGGAGATTGGCTGCAGGCCGCTGAAATGATGCGCTGGCCTGTGTGGGGATCGTGCACAACCATTCCGTCCATCCCCGGTTCCATGGGAACGATGGCCACATCGATGCCCACATAGCTCTCAAGCAGGTCGTTGAGATCGCTAATTGGCGCGTCACCCAGTTGATACTTCTCGCGAAATCTGTCTGCCGCATGGGCAGCAACCGCTTCATTGTCCATGGTCGTGGCCCCTCAAGAGGACTCAATCGGTTGTAGGACGCCCCTCAGATAGGTGTCCATTTCAAGCAAATAGAAAAGGAAGTCCTTCGCGGTGCTGGGATCAGGCACTGCGGTGGAGTTTGTCCGGGCCGCCCACTGGATGCGGTCGCGAACTTCATGATGTTCAACCAGGCTTGATTCGGGGCAGCCAAGAGCCTCTGCAATAGCCGTCAGCTCGTAGGGCTTCACCGGACGCCGCCCGGATTCAATCCGGTTGATTGTGGACTGCGATATTTCAGTCAGACTTTCAAGTCCCCGCTGCGTCAATCCGGCCTTCTCACGATAGTGCCGGATTCGGTCACTCGTGCGCATTGCCTTGCACCTTATTCCCTCTGGTGTTGGTGAATGGAATCGATGGAAGCTCATCCTGAATCAAGATGCACCGCTGTGATTCAATTCTAGACCGCCCATCGCAGCCGGGCAACCTCAGGGATAGGCTCGGAGCAAGATCGTCCGATCCTACTGAGGAGGCCGACATGCCAACATTCGGTATGCCGTCGCACATTGATTTTTCCGTCAGCGATGCAGAAGCCAGCGCGGACTGGTACGTCAGGGTTCTCGGTTTGAAACGGCTGCGGCGGGTGGACTTGGGTAACCGGATCATGATTGTGCTGGTGCACCAGGCCACGGGGCTGATCATCGGGCTGAACCAGCACAGTGAGGTCCCCGTGGGCCGTTTCGACGACAGGAGCGTGGGCCTGGATCATGTGGGTTTCAGCGTCACCGAACGCTCCGACTTGGATGCCTGGCAGAAGCAGCTGGCTGCTCTGGACGTGGTTCACTCCCCCGCCGAGGACACGGCCAACGGTGCCGCACTGGTCTTCCGCGACCCGGATAACATCCAGCTCGAACTCTGGTGGTCCAAGCCGCACTGAGGCTCCCACTCAATAAAAGGGCAGGAAGAACCCATGAACCCCGGCTCAAGCGAACTCTTCGGCACCGAGCAGCCCTCGCAACAGCTGGTGCTGTCCCGCAAACTTCAGCTGCTGCTCGATGCCAGCATCGTGCAAAAAGGCAGCCTCGTAACCTTCAACGAGATTGCGGCGGCGTGCACTGCCCGTGGGGTGCACCTGTCCAGGGCCCGATGGTTTTATATGAAGGACGCAACCGGGCGCGTCGTTACAAACCCTCGGCTGCTGACGGCGCTGTCGGAACACTTCGCTGTCAGCCCCGACTACCTGCTCGGTATTGCGGGTGCCCAAACGCCTCCACTAATCACGGGGAACATGGATTTCATCAGGGCGCTCCGGGCGTCCCGTGTGCACAGATATGCAGCACGGGCGTTGGGTGGGCTGCTGCCCGGCACTTTGCAGCAGATTTCTCAGGTTCTGGCCCGTGACATGGCGCGCAGCCCACAGGGGGCTGCCGCTGGCAGGCTCGGTCCCAAACAGCACCTGCCGACGCCGTTCCTTGGCGACAGCTGAGCCTTGACCTCTCATCGTGTCTGCCGACTCGAGCCCGTGCAAGTTCTCTGTCGCTCCCGGTGTCGTCTCACCTTCCTCAAGCCGGTCGTCCCAGGCTGCTCTTAGCGCGTGCGAGTAGAGTTGTTGGAGATTCGATGCCTTCGGTTACTTAGGCCAGCAGACATCGTTGGAGTGACGGCGGGGTCGATTGGAATCAGTAAAAAACTTCAGGGACGCCTCGACTTTGCGGTCCAACAACTGCGTGATCGTGGGTTCGTAGTCCAAGTCGCTGATTGCCTGGACGGCGCCACTCACATCCGTGCCCCGGTGGAGCAACAGGCCCAAGATCTGATGCGGTTATTTTTGGACCCCATGGTCAAAGCCGTTGTTCCGCCATGGGGAGGGAGAGCGCCATCGACGTCATTCCCCATCTTGAATTCGATGCGCTCGCTCTCGCCGAACCATCCTTGTTCGTGGGGTAGTCCGATATTTCAACTCTGCTCACCCCCGTTACGCTCCGGACAGGTAAGGCAACTCTCCATGGGAACAACCTCATGGACACTCCCTATGGCGTCCCAGAATCACTGATGTCATGGATTGCGATTGCCTCGTTACCGGCAGGGACCACCTTTTGCCAGTCCTCACCGGGTAGTCACCGAGTCAACGACTGGAACGATTGGGAAAACACGCCAGAGGTATCCCACCCTGTGTGGAACGGCAACGGCCCTTGGGAACGACTCGACCCAGGCCGGACAGAGGTGAATGTTAGCGGCCGCATCCCGCCACAACTCCCGATCGTCAACGGTGCCCAAGACCACTGAACAAAACTGACAGAAAGCAAGTCGCTCGTGTTGGCTCGCGGCGGCCAGGCCGAGGCGATCTGCAACTTCTGGATCGTTCAGCGCGTTTGTTCCGGTAGACAAGATCTAGCCTGCGGCACGGGCAACGCCGGCGGGTGCCGAACGAAGGGTAAGTTCGTCTCCACCGTCTGGCGGATCAGTTAGATGGGAGCAACATTACTTATGCGCGAAAATGCCGCCTGGCCCGGGAGCCTGGGCCCCGCAGACAAAGCGGCATTTCCGGTCGTGCATTTTTCTTGGCCGCGTTTGGCTTAGTCCCGGTGGCTGACTGCCAGGCATCCGTGAGGGGGAATCTCCCACAGAGTTCCTTCTGTGAGAGGTGCAGGGCTGCCGCTGCGCAGCGGCAGCACTTGTGCACCGGCTGCGATGGGGCTGATGGTGACCTGGCCCAAGCGCAGTTCTCCGTCCTGATGGGTGAGGTGGATGGTGTTCTCGGTCTTGTTCACCACCAGCCAGGCCTCGCCGTCGCTGAGCGGGCGAGCCCACACGTCTACGTCCTGCACTGGCTGGGTCCGGCTTGCGGCCTTGCCAAGGGGATCCTGGTCGATTCCCAGCAGGTGCGGGTTCGTGAGTAGCTCCCGGACCCCATCGCTCATGGTGCGGGGGTCATGACCGGCCATCAGGGGCGCGGCGAGGTAGCACCACAGAGCAAAGTGGGTTTCCTCCTCTACCTTGTTCAGGCCAGGGTTACCAGCCTGAAGCATGTCCGGGTCATTCCAGTGGTGGGGGCCGGCGAACTCGGTGATCAGTGCCTGGGTGTCTGCGATTGACATGATGGAGGCCCAGTTCCGCTCGATGTCTACCGTGGTGCGCCACATGTGCCCATAATCCCCGGCCCAGGTCCACGGTTCGGTGCGACCGTATTCAGAGATCGAATAGATAATCTTCCGGCCCGTGCCTTCCAATGCCAGAGCCATCCGTTCAAACGCGTCAGGGTAGCGCAGTCCGGTGCCGTCCTCATCGGCTTCGCACCAGTCATACTTGAGAAAGTCCACGCCCCAGCCCGCGAAAGTCTGGGCGTCCAGCTCTTCCCGGTTGAAGGAGCCTAGGTCCCGGCCCGGGTAGCGGTCGTAGATCATGGCACAGGTCTTGCGTCCAGGTGAGGCGTAGAGGCCGAACTTGAATCCGCGGGCCTTCAATTCCTGCCCCAGGGCAGCCATGCCGGATGGGAACCGGGTCGGGTGAGAACGCAGACGTCCGTCGGCGCCACGGGTGTGGGCCTGCCAGCAATCGTCGATGACAAAGGTGTCAAAGCCTGCCGCCTGCATGCCACTGGCAACCAGCGCATCGGCAACCTCAATTAGCTTTTGTTCGCTGATGTCATGGCAGCGGAAACAATTCCAGCTGTTCCAGCCCATGGGCGGCACCGGGGCAATCAAGGGCTTACCGGAGTATTGGAGATCCGTCATTGCGACGTCAATGGTATTGATGGTGATGTCCTTGGCTATTTTCCGAACAGGGAGTTGATCTGCTGCTGTGCTTCCGCCAAAGCAGGCTGCGCCTGCTTTGTTCCGCGGATAATGGCATCGATTGCGTCACCGGCGATCTTATTGACTTCAGTAGCATGTTCCGTGATGGGGTAGAGGACCGTGCCATTCTTTTCATCGGCGGTTTCAATGAAGGCCGACGGATCGATGGGAGTGGTGCTCTTATTTTTGAATGCTTCCACCGCCGTGGCATCAGCTTCGGTGATGGCGGGGAACACGACGGCCTTGCTCGCCACGGCGTTCTGGCATTCTGGTGACCCCAAGTACAGCGCCAGCTTCTCGGCCTGCTCAGGATGCTTGGTGCCGGCGTAGACAGAGTCACCCAGGCCGTTCAGCAGTGACTTGCGTCCCTCAGGCCCCACGGGCAGCTTGGCAAACTTGATGTCCTTGTTTGCTTCCGTAAAAGCATTCATCTGCCAAGACCCGTTGGTGTTCATGGCTACCTGACCGGAAGAGAGAAGCTGCACCGGGCCGAGCTTTCCGAGCTTCTCCGGCGGCAGCATGTAACCCTTTTCAACCACTGAACGGAACCATGTCAACGTGTCAGCCAATTCAGGAGAGTCGTAGTGGTACTGCGTGCCAAACGGGTTTTTTTCGGTATAGGTGAACCCGTTGCTCGCCGCAAAGTTCCCCCACCAAGTCTGGCCGAACCCGTCTCCTGGTTCATAGGCCAACAGACCGTAGGTCTTAATGTTCTTCTTATCGAAATCAGCACTGAGCCCGTTGTTGCCATTCTTGTCCAAGGTCAACTCAGCGATTACTTGCTCAAACGTTCCACCGTCCTTGGGATTCCAGCTGAGATCATTCAGGCTGGCCGGGTCTATGTTGGCGTCCTTCAGCTTCTGGCTGTCGTAAGCCAAGGCGATGGTGTCAAAATCCTTCGGCAATGCATAACGTTTGCCGTCCTTGACCCAATTCTCGGCGAGGCCCGCACGGTATTGACCCATATCCACCTTGGCCGCATCGACGGCCGGCTGGAGGTCCAGAAGCTGGTTGTTGGCAGCAAGTTCGGGGTACCGAGACACGTGGTTGGTGAACACGTCGGGGGCTGTTCCTGAGGACAGTTCCGTGGTGAGGTTCGTCCAGTACTGGTCCCAGGCTGTCTGAGTGACTTTCACCGAGATGCCAGGGTTTTCCTTGACAAAGGCATCCACACAGCTTTGGTAGGCGGGCAGTTGTTTGTCGTCCCATAGTGCGTAGTTCAAGTTGACGGTTCCGTCTGCGGATCCGCTGTCTCCGGAGCTGCAGCCAACTGCCATGAAGGCAGTGGTGGCGCCCATGGCCGTCAAAACGAGCAGACTGCTCAGTTGCTTCTTTTTCATTGTATTTCCTTACTTGATTCCGTTGAATTGAATTGCGCCCACAAGTTTTTTTCCAAAAATCAGCAAGAGTGCCAGCACAGGTAAAACAGTCAGGACGCTTCCAGCCATGAGACCGGACCAGTCGATTGCGCCGTTGGGTGATTGTGCGAGGAACCTGCTCAAACCCACGGTGAGTACCGTGCTGGAGTCGCTCCTTCCGATCAGCAACGGCCAGAGGTAGTCGTTCCACTGCTGGACGGCGGTGATGATCCCTAAAGTCAAAATCGGTCCTTTGACCATGGGCGCCACGATCCTGCTGAATAGCGTCCAGTGGTTTGCCCCGTCAATGATTGCTGCTTCCTCAATTTCCCTAGGTACGGACAGAAAGAACTGGCGCATGAAGAACACAGCGAAGGGTGTCATCAGCAAAGTTGGGAGCACCAGCCCTGCCATGGTGCTGACAAGGCCTAGGTTCTTCATCAGGAGGAAGTTGGGGAGCATGGTGAAAATCGGCGGGATCATCAACGCTGTCAGGAAGATCCCAAAGATGAAGTTCCGCAACGGGAAACGGAGCCTGGCGAAGGCATAGGCAGCCATGGTGCAGCACACCACCTGGCCTAGAGTCGTTAGTGCCGTGTAAACCACGGAGTTGACAAAAAATTGCGCAAATGGCAATGTTGCCCCGCTGCCGCCCTCGGCGGCAGCGGATGATCCGAAGCCAAGAATTCTCAGGAAGTTATCAATTGTCACCGGTGCTGTGAGCCCCGAAAGCGGACCTTGGAACAGCTGGTCGTTCACGCTCAGGGAGCTCTTGAGGGTCCAGAGCAGTGGGGCGATCACCAGGACTGCCCAAATGATAAGGAATATCCAGCCAATGAGTTTGAGAAGGTTCAGTTTCCCGGGCTCAGCTTTGGCCACGTGCTTGATGTTCAGATTGGTAGTCATTAGCTGAGGTCCGATTCGTTGCCGCGGGAGAGTTTGAACTGCAAAAGGGTGAGGACAGCGAGAATCGCCAACACCACCACAGCCATCGCACTTGCGTACCCCAGGTCGAAGTTGGTAAACGCCTTTTGGAAAATATAGTAATAAAGGACGTTGGTGCTGTTCAGTGGCCCTCCTTCAGTTGCCACCGCGATGGTGTCAAAGATCTGCACCGAACCAACCATGCAAATGATGAGTACCAGTGTCAGGATGGGCCGAAGCAATGGAACTGTGATGGAACGGAACATTCGCCATTCTCCGGCCCCGTCCAGTGCGGCGGCCTCGTACAGGCCTCCTGGGATACTTTCCATTCCGGCAAGAAGCAGAATGGCTACATAGCCGGTGTACCGCCAGGTATTGACCATGGCCACCGTAGTGATTGCGCTTTCAGGGGCAGCAAAGAAGGGAAGCTGAGCCCAGCCCAGAGAATCGAAAATCCCGTTGACCAGACCCAGGGATGGGTCAAGCAACCACATCCACAACAAAGCAGCTGTAACACCGGGGACGAGCCAGGGCAGCAGCACAAAGGATCGCCAAAACGCGGCCTTGGCCACGCGATGCAACATGAAGGCCAAGGCGAGCGCAAAAAGCGTTTGGGTCACAATGTTGATCACAACGTAGAGAAACGTCACGCCAAGTGCATTCAAGAACAGCGGATCGCTGAACGCCTTGGTGTAGTTGTCGATTCCAATAAAGGATCCGCTCTGAAGCGTGGTGGTGTTCGTGAAGCTCAGTATGAGTCCACGCACAGTGGGGTAGAAGTAGAAGATCGCGAATCCTAGGCCGGCTGGCAGGAGGAAAAGCGCAGCAGCACGACCTTGGCCCGTTCGTTTCCGCCGTTTGGATGGCGAAATTTCGCCAGCACCACGTGGTGATGATCTGGCAAGGTGCATGGTTGTGTTCGTCAATGAACATCCTCAGGTGCTAGTTAAGTAAGTTACTTAATGATCTGCATTTACAGTAAGGTTGCATTACATCAATGTCAAGGATGGAATCTGAATGGAAGAGAAACGGCGACCGGTCGTCGCGGGACGGACCTTGCAACGCCAAATCAACGCCAAATCTGCACTAAACCGTATGCGCCATGATGCGGTCACCATCAGTGACATCATCAGCGAACTGCATCTCTCACGCCCCGCGGCGGGCGACATCGTCGCAGAACTGGTTGAGGACGGCTGGGCAGTGGAGTCGACCCCGGACAGCCCCTCGCTGATGGGGCGTCCAGCCAAGACTTACCAGTTCAATACCAATCAGGGATTCATCATGGGCGTGGACGTTGGCGCACACACCTTGCGGATCCAAATTTGCAATCTCAACGGGCAGCCACTGGCCGAACATGAAGCCTCACTTGCCCCGACTCAGAGCAGGGACGAAAGGCTCGAGACGACCTTTCGTGAAATCGACACGCTACTGCAAGGAATGGATATTCCACCGGCAGCGATTTGGTCAATCGGGGTCGCCAGCCCCGGGGTCCTGCGTGAAGGAACCGTCACATTCTACGGTGGTCCAGACATGCCTGGCTGGGTTGGCACCGACCTCGCCGCCGCCTTTGAACAAAAGTATGACACCGCGGTCCAGGTCGAGGGCGACAGCGCTTTGGGCGCCCTCGGTGAGGTCTGGCAGTCAAACAGCCCGGTCGATGAGGATCTCGTCTTCATCCTCGCCGGCTATCGCGTCGGCCTTGGCATAGTCATGGACGGACGTCTAGTGCGAGGATACCGGGGAGCCGCAGGTCTCATCGGCGAGATGCCGGAGCTTGGCTGGTCGCGGCTGGATAGCTATCCAGATATCAAGACCATGCTGGACACCGAGGGTGACATCCAGGAGCAAACCGACCTTGATAAATATTGCAGTGACCTGGCGCTCGGTATCCGGGCGATTGCGCTGACTCTCGATCCCAGGATCATTGTCATTGGCGGCGGCATTGGGCAGGGCGGCCCAGCAATCATTCGCCGCCTCACTGAAAATCTGGCAGGGAAGTTGGTCTCCGACCCCATTCTGCGAACTTCTGAGCTGGGAGATCGTGGCGTTCTCCACGGAGCCGTCAAGCTAGCACTTATCGACATCGACCAGACCGTCTTCGATGTGGACATCCCAGCCAGCAAAGCCCGATAGCCGCCGAAGCCGGGACCAATGCCTGCTGAGGTTCAACTCGATGAGTTCAGTTGGCATTGCCGCGAGCATGCCTCCGAGCAAGACCAACCTTGACGCGCCACGCACGGAGGAGGAACGTCGAAGTTAGCCACGCTGTTCCAGGCCTGTCTCGACCACAGCGGGGCGGAGGAGGCCTGTCATCATGCCCAGAACCAATGCCCGATACGGCTGGATCCCGGATCTCCCGGACCAGCGTGACTACCACTTTGCGGCGCCGCCGGCTGTTCAGGCCAGCCTGCCGCCGGCTGTGGATCTGCGTCCCAACTGCCCTCCCGTCTACGATCAGGGCCAGCTCGGATCCTGCACCGGAAACGGCGTCGCAGGGGTGCTGCAGTTTGACGCCATGAAGGAGGGCCAAGCTGACACCTCCACCCCGTCACGGTTGTTCATTTACTACAACGAAAGGGTCATGGAGGGCACCGTGGATTCAGATTCGGGCGCCCAGATCCGTGATGGCATCAAGACCGTGGCCAGCACCGGGGCGTGCGATGAAACTCTCTGGCCCTACGACATCACAAAGTTCGCTAAGAAGCCTTCGGCCAAGTGCTACGCCGCTGCCAAAGACGACCGTGCCATCAGCTACTCTCGCGTCAGCCAGTCATTGAGCAATATGAAGGGATGCCTAGCGGCCGGATTCCCCATCGTGTTCGGCTTCACCGTCTACGACAGTTTCGAAAGTGCCGAGGTAGCCAGTACGGGAGTGGTGCCCATGCCTGCAAGCAGCGAGAGCGTCCTGGGCGGGCACTGCGTGGTGGCGGTGGGCTACGACGACGCCAGCCAGCGCTTCACCATCCGCAATTCATGGGGTACCGGATGGGGCATGGCCGGGTACGCCACCATGCCCTACGCGTACCTGCTCAACCATTCGCTGGCCAGCGATTTCTGGTCCGTGAGGTCCACATCTTAAGAGCCACCGCAGTGAGAGCCAGCGCCGCTGTAGCCGGGAGAATACCGGCCATGGTTCCGGCGAGGTTGCGTCCAGCCTCGCCGGAAAGGCTATGCCTGTGCGCGGCGACCGCACCCAGCAGCTTAGTTTTCCTGCTCCAAATGCTCGAGCAGTTCAGCTTCTGCCCGGTCTAGGTAAATTCGCAGCGCGTGAGCAGCCTCCTCGCGCTTGTTGTCCTGCAATAGCGTCACGAGTGTGCCATTGAGTTCCACGTAGTGTGAATGGAAGTCCGGAGCATCGCTCATGGCATGGAACACCAAGCGCATTTGTGCCAACACGCGGGTCATTAATTCCTGCAGGCGTTCGCTACCGGTGGCCCGCACCAACTCCTCATGAAAGCGCTGGTTGGCATCGGCCATGGCCGCAATGTCACCGTCTGCGAGCGCAGCCCGGGCATCAACCACCACGTCCGCCAACGCCGCAACGTTTAATTGTTGGCCCCAGAGGACAGCTGCCGGTTCGATCATGCGCCGCACACCGTAGATTTCCTTCACGCCCGCGACGCCGGGGGACGCCACAAAGACGCCGCGGTTAGGGATGCGGGTGATGATCAGCTCATGATCAAGCACTGTAAAGGCCTCACGCAAGGTATTGCGGGATACGCCCAATGCTTCGGAGAGCGCTAGTTCAGAAAGCTTGGCCCCCGGAAGTAACTGGCCTTCCGCGATGCGGGCGCGGATCACGGAAGTTACCCAGGCGCCGGTGTGCGCGTGGGTAGACCCCTCTGCGAGGGGCTGGGCTGAAAATAACGCGTTCATTGGCATCGTCCCAATCTAATCCAACCCCGTCCCCAACCACGCACCACCAAGTGTTAAGCGATGGTTCCGAGAATATCGCCACGGGAAATGGCAACACCAGGTTGCTGGTCGCCACGGGTAAATGCCCCTGCCTTGTGCGCCACGATGTTCGATTCCATCTTCATCGCCTCCAGTACCGCCACGATGTCACCCTCAGCCACCACCGCACCGTCCTCGAGGACCCATTTGATCAAATTCCCATTCATCGGTGCGCTCAGCGCGGCTTCATCGGTGGCCGCAGCAATATTTTCAACCGCAGCATCCCGTGCTGTGCCACTTGCGCCATGACGGATGGACTCAACTAGTGAAGCTGGCAGGCCAACGTTCATGGCCTTGCCGTCAATCTCGATGGTGAGGCTTTCGCGTTCGGAGCCCGGTTGGGCGGCGGCGATTTCCGGGCTGGAGGCCAGCTCTTGCGCAAACTCGGATTCGATCCACGTGGTGTAGACCCCGTAGCGCTCGTCGTTGGCGAAGTCGCCATGGCGCACCACGGCACGGTGAAACGGCAACACGCTGGGGACACCGGTGATGACCATTTCATCCAGCGCCACCTTAGCCCGGCGCAGCGCCTGGGCGCGGGTGTCACCGGTGACGATCAGCTTGGCCATCAGCGAGTCATAGTGTGAGGGGACCACAGATCTGGTCCGCACCCCGGAGTCCACTCGGATACCCGAACCGGTGGGTGCCTCAAAAGCGGTGATACGGCCCGGGCCGGGCAGGAAGCCCCGGGCAGGATCTTCAGCGTTGATACGGAATTCGAAGGCGTGGCCCACCGGTGCAGGGTCTTCGGTGAAGGAGAGCGGCAGTCCCGCGGCAACACGAAATTGCTCGGCTACGAGGTCCACTCCGGTGGTTTCCTCGGTGACCGGGTGCTCAACCTGCAGCCTGGTATTGACCTCCAAGAAGGAAATCAGTCCATCCGGTGCCACCAAATATTCCACGGTGCCGGCGCCATGATATCCGGCCTCACGGCAGATGGCCTTGGCCGAGGAATGGATGGAGGCGCGCTGTTCCTCGCTCAGGAACGGGGCCGGCGCCTCCTCGACGAGCTTCTGGTTGCGTCGCTGCAGTGAGCAATCGCGGGTGCCCACCACCACCACGTTGCCGTGCGTGTCAGCCAGTACCTGGGCTTCTACATGGCGTGGCTTTTCAAGGAAGCGTTCCACAAAGCATTCCCCGCGACCAAACGCCAAGGTGGCCTCACGGACCGCCGATTCAAAGGCGTTGTCAATCTCCTCGAAGCTACGCACCACCTTGATGCCGCGGCCACCGCCGCCGAAGGCGGCCTTGATGGCCACCGGCATACCGAATTCTTCTGCGAAGGCGCGGACCTCAGCGCCCGATGCTACGGGGCCATCGGTGCCCGGGACCAGCGGAGCTCCGGCGCGTACCGCGATTTCACGGGCAGTGACCTTGTTACCCAACAACCGAATGGCCTCCGGGGTGGGCCCAATCCAGCTCAACCCGGCGTCGATGACGGCCTGGGCAAAGTCAGCATTTTCGGAGAGGAACCCGTATCCCGGGTGCACCGCATCGGCACCGCAGCGTGCAGCGATGTCAAGGATCTTGGGGATGTTCAGGTACGTCTGTGCACCCGTGGAACCGTTGAGTGCGTACGCTTCATCGGCCCGGCGCACGTGGAGCGCATCGGCGTCGGGATCCGCATATACGGCCACAGAAACCATTGAAGCGTCGGCACAGGCGCGGGCAATGCGGACGGCGATTTCCCCGCGGTTGGCGATCAATACTTTTTTCATGCGTGGATTCCTTCATCGGGGCGGGCCTGAATGGGGGCGTGCAGATCGGTCAAAACAAAACGGATAGCGGCACCAGGGGGCAACTGAGCGGCCGCGGGCAGGTCCTCGGCAATGACTCCGGCAATGACCGGATACCCGCCGGTCACCGGATGATCTGCCAAGAAAAGAACCGGCAGGCCCGAGGGCGGGACCTGCAGAGCACCAGCCGCGACGCCCTCCGAGGCCAGTTCGCCGGTGCGGGTGCGCTCCAGTGCTGTGGCGTTAGCCCCAAGCGCCAGACGAATGCCGACGCGGTTGGATTCGGCCGAGACGCTCCAGATTTGTCCTGTCAGCCGGGCAAGCCCCGAAGCATCAAACCAGTCATCGCGGGGGCCAGGACTGATCCTTAAAGTGTAGATACCCTGCGCGTCGGGCACGGGGAGCGTTGAGGATTCCGGGTTGCCAACAATGTGGGCACCGTGGATGGCTCCAACGGGCAGCTTGGTGCCGCGAGCCAGCGGATCCGGACCAATGCCAGACATGGAATCGGTGGAGCGTGAGCCAAGCACCCGAGGCACATCGATGCCACCGCGAACGGCAAGATAGCTGCGTAAGCCGTTGCCTGCAGGGGTGAGCCTGAGGGTTTCACCATCGAGCAAAGCAAAAGGAGTATCCATGGAAAGTTCGCGTGCACCGTGGAAGTCATCTCCATCCACCGGATCCACCGTGATGGTTGCGCTAGCACCAGAAACAGCCAGGACCACATCGCCCTGAGCACGCAGGCTCAGCGAACCCATGAGATTTTCGATGACGGCGCACTGGGGCGCGTTGCCCACCAGTCGGTTGGCCTGGGCTGCTGAGCGAGTATCGGCTGATCCCGCAGCGGAGACACCCAGATCCCCCAGCCCAGGACGGCCCAGATCCTGGATAAGGGATTGCGGACCCGGGTCCAAGATTTCAAGCAGGTTAGTCCCGGCCGGTAGTGCCGGTGCATGGGTGTTGGCTGGCACCGGGGACACCTGCAGAGCCTCACGGCTCGGGACGAAGCGCACCCGGTCCTGAGGGCGGATCAATGCTGGTTTTTCACGGTCAAGATCCCATAGCACTGCGTCGGTGTGGCCGATCAGTTGCCAGCCGCCGGGTGATTGGCGTGGGTAGACGGCCGAGGAATTCCCGGCCAGTGCCACGGCCCCGGAGGGGACCACCTTGCGCGGAGTGGAACGGCGTGGCACGTTGAGCAGCTGATTTTCACCCATGAGATAGGTGAAGCCCGGCGCGAACCCGCTGAAGGCCGCCCGCCATATCTGTTGCGTATGCGCGTTGATGACGGCTTCGATGCTCAATCCGGTCAGCCCGGCGACCTCGGCAAGATCTTCGCCGTCGTAGTGCACGGGTATTTCAACGAGCGAACCGGTGTTGAATCCCGCGGCGCCAAGTTCCAAGGCCAACACCGCGGTAGCGATTTTTTCTGCGCTCGCCGTGGAATCTGCCTTGATAAAGAGAGTGCTTGCCGCGGCTAAGACGTCGATCTGACCCGGCAGCGGGTTAGCGCTCAGCAATGCGGCCAGGGCCAGTACCGAATCGAGGTCCGAAAGCTCAACGAGCACCGCCTTGGAACCTGCGAAGCGCGTGGCCAGGATGCTCATACGAAGCTCTTGATGCTGACGCCCGCGTTTTCTAGGCCTGCGCGCACCGCCGTGGCCATGTCCACGGCCCCTGCGGTGTCCCCATGCATGCAGATGCTCTCAACGTTCATCGGAATCACCGAACCATCGATGGCCACGATTTTCGCCTCGGTGACCAGACGGACCATGTTTTCGGTGACCTGTCCGGCGTCGTGCAGTACCGCATTTGCTTCCCGGCGTGAGACCAGGGTGCCGTCGGGGTTGTAGTTCCTGTCGGCGAATGCCTCGGCGACAGGCCGCAGTCCAGCCGCCGCAGCCTTGGTGAGAGCAACCGAGCCGGGCAGCAAGAGCACAGGCAGGTCTGAACCGAAGGCGCGGATAGCATCAACCACGGCCTGGGCGTGGGCTTCGTGATGGACGATGGTGTTGTAAAGCGCGCCGTGGGGCTTGACATATTTAATGCCCGCTCCGGCGGCCCGCGCCAGCGCCTCGAGGGCACCGAGCTGATAGAGCACGTCGTCGGCGAGCTCGGTGGGGGAACAATCAAGGAAGCGGCGGCCGAAGCCGGCCAGGTCCCGGTATCCCACGTGCGCTCCAATGGTGACACCCGCGGCAACCGCGTCGCGGCAGGTCTGAGCAATGACGCTGGGATCTCCCGCATGGAATCCGCAAGCAACATTTGCTGAGGAAACAGGTACGAATATTGCCGCGTCATTCCCCATGGTCCAATTGCCGAAGGATTCTCCGACGTCAGCGTTCAAGTCGATGTATGGCATTTGTGACCCCGGTCTCGCGAATTGGTTAGTTCTAAGGATGCACCATGAATCCAGATTGTTCAACAATCTGTGATTGCGTGATTTCTGGCTTTGTAGGGCTTCGTTCGGTGCCTAGGAACGGCTAGGGCACCAGGTAGCGGCTGTCCCTGGCATCGGTGATGAGCATGTGCCCTGGGGCGTGCCCGATGGCCAATGCCGGACGTGATTCCATGACCGCGGCCTGAGGCGTGACTCCGCAGGCCCAGAACACCGGGATATGCCCGGCCGGGACGTGGACCGCATCGCCAAAATCGGGCTTGGAAAGATCCATAATGCCCAACTCTTCGGGATTGCCAATGTGCACCGGCGCCCCGTGCACGGCCGGGTAGCGCGAGGTGATGCGTACGGCGTCGGACACTTGGGAGGCGGGGATGGGGCGCATGGAGACCACCATGGGCCCGGACATGGAACCAGCACAGGCGCTGCGGATGTTGGACTTGAACATGGGCACGTTCACGCCCGCATCGATGTGGGCGATGGAGATTCCGGCCTCCATCAAGGCTGTCTCAAACGTGAACGAGCAGCCCACTATGAACGTCACCAAATCATCGCGCCAGTACTCGCTCAGATCAGTGGGTTCGGCAATCTTGACGCCATTCTCATAAACGCAGTACTGCGAGACGTCCGTACGGATGTCTCCACCTGCCAGCAGCTCCCCGCTGGTCTCCCCCGCGTCCAACACGCCCAGGATAGGGCAGGATTTGGGGTTGCGTTGGGCAAAAAGCAGCACGTCGAAGGCCTGGTCCTTGGGCACAATGATCAGATTTGCCTGCGCGTAGCCCCGCGAGAACCCTGCCGTGGGTCCAACCAGGCCGTTGCGGAAGAGTTCCCGTGCCTGCGCCGGTGACAACTCGGCCCGATTTTCCGGTAGCGAAGCGTTGCGGTCAATTGCGGTCATGGCGTGACGGTTCCTTTCAAAAGTTCCCAAAGAGGGCTGCCCGGATGGGACCCTAATGCTTAGACCCAGAGCTTGGCTAGGCCGGCCAGCGAGTTCCAACCCAAGAACAAGGTGAGTAACCAGGTAGCCACACCAATGATCAGCAACCACTTCGGATACGCGTAACCCTGCAGGAGGTCCCTACGGCGCCAACCGGCCCAGAGCAGGATTGCGAAGCCGAACGGCAGAATCAGGCCGTTGAAGGCGCCCGCGAAGATCAGCAGCGTCTGCGGGGCCTGGCCCAAGAAGAGGTAGATGACCGCGCAGACGGCAATGAAGGCGACAGTGATGAGGTTACGGGTGCGCTCAGGTGTGCTGGACTTGGTGATGAACGAAACCGAGGTGTAGGCGGCACCAATCACCGAGGTCAGGGCGGCGGCCCAGAGAATCACACCGAAGGAGCGGATACCAATATCGCCAGCCGCGTGGCCAAAGGCCTCTGCCGCCTTGTTGTCGCTGGTCAGCACCGCGCTACCGGCAACTACGCCAAGGATGGCCATGAAAAGCAGCACGCGCATGATGCCCGTGACAATGATGCTCAAGATTGAGGTCCGTGTGATGTCCTTGACGTTCTCCACACCGGCGGCGCCTGAGTCCACCATGCGGTGCGCACCGGCGTAGGTGATGTAACCACCCACGGTGCCACCGATCAACGTGGTGATGATGAGGAAGTTAATATTCTCCGGAGCCACAGCGTTCTTCAGCGCTTCACCTACGGGAGGCGCCGCAACTATGGCCACATAAAGCATTAGCAAAATCATGATGGCACCGAGCATCACCACGATCTTGTCCAAAGCCATACCCGCACGCTTGGAGAGGAAAATGAGGATGGCGACGGCTGCGGAAATGATCCCACCAATCTTGGGATCCAGCCCCAGCATGGCGTTCATGCCCAGCCCGGTTCCGGCGATATTACCGATGTTGAAAACCATCCCACCGATGAAGACGAGGGCTGCAAGCACCCAGCCGGCACCCGGCAGGACCTTATTGCCAATTTCTTGGGCGCGCAGTCCCGAGACGCCAATGATACGCCAGACGTTTAGCTGAACGGCGATGTCCACCAGGATGGACACCACAATGGCGAAGGCGAAGGAGGCGCCGATCTGGACCGTGAATTCAGTGGTCTGAGTAATGAATCCAGGACCGATTGCGCTGGTGGCCATGAGGAACATGGCACCGAGCATTGCCGTGCGTCGTGCAGAAGTGCTGAGCTTCGGTTTTGCAGTGGTAGTAGCCATGATTCCATCCGTTAAGTTGCGGGTGACTGCCGTCACAATAAGGAGTGATGAGAAGTACACTACAGGTTGTTGAACAATCTGAGCAACAGGTTGTTGAACAATCTTGTACTTCTTGACTGCTTCACCGCTGCTAATCCCCGGGCTCGGCCACACGCTCACCACTTTGCGATCGTCTCACTCACATGCTCAGGACACCCTCCCCCACGCCGCTTCCGTGAGAAGCTGAAGCCAATGACAATCACAGAGCAGTACCTTCGGGCCTATGATCAGCAGCTGCGCACCGATGCGGAAACCCCCAGCGCCATCGACGTCACCCTTGAGGGCCCGCTGCGGCTTGTCACGTTCGACGGCGGCCGTGGCTTCATCACTTATCAGGACTTGGGTGGGGCGGACGCAGGAGAAATCGCAGTCCTCGTCGCCACCGCGATAGCCCACTTCCAAGCGGACGCGCGCATCACCGAGGTTGAGTGGAAAACTCGCGGCCATGACCACGCCCCCGGCTTGCATGAAGCGCTGCTAGCCAATGGCTTCACCCCTGATGAGGCTGAATCCATCATGGTGGGCCCGCTGGAGGGGTTGGCCCGTGCTGTGCCCCTGCCCGACGGCGTGAGCCTGCGGAAAGTGTTCTCCGACGCCGATGTGCGTGCCATGTCCGTTATGGCCGATGAAGCCTTTGGGGGCCCTGCCAGCCCGCGTCAGGCCGACTCCCTGATGGCCCGGCTGGCCCGCAATGACGGCATGGAGCTGTGGGTGGCAGAAAGCCAAGGCCAAATGGTCAGCGCTGGCCGGCTGGAACCTGTGCCCAACTCAGATTTTGCCGGGATCTGGGGCGGGGCAACGCTCAAAGAATTCAGAGGACGTGGGATTTACCGGGCCCTGACCGCAGCCCGCGCCCACTCGGCCTTGGCCGCAGGGAAGTTGCTGGCGCATAGCGATTCCACGGAGGATTCGCGCCCCATCCTGGAACGCTCCGGGCTGCTCAAAGTCTCCACCACCACTCCGTACAGATGGAAGCGCTGATCCGCACCCTTCCCGTCACGGTTCCTCGCCGGCCATTTCCTTGATCCATGCCGGCGTCACCTGGTTTAGCCGAAGGTCCAGGCTAACTTTCAGCCAGGCGGCTTCCACGGCAACCTCGTGAGGTGGTTCCACGATGGACGGGGCTGCCGCGGTCGGTGCAGCTGTAGCCCGTGCAGCTATAGCGCGTGCAGCGTCGGCCAGGGGCCGCTCCACGGCAGCTTCAAGGACCCTCAGCTCCCCGGCCCCGAGCCATTTCTGGGCAGCCAAGACTCTTAGCAGGCGCAGACCGGCCTTTTGTTTTTCCGGAATCGGGCTGAAGGAGGCATCCAGTGCCCACTGGGCCTGCCCCCACCAGCGCGAAAGCCGGGCCGTCGTGTAGCCGCTGCGGATGGTTATCCCCGCTGGCACAATCCCCACGGCCACCATAGTCGAGGCGATCACGGGCGCCACTGCCGCCAGCCATTCCCACCACCCCGGCCAACCCATGCCATCACCAGTCAGTTCCAAAAGGCTCATGCCTCATGTTACGGCCGTCGGTACCCAGCAGCCCCGGCCGGCCACTAAAGCCTTCCCCGCCATGCGCAGCGCGAACCACCACGAACCCGCCCCCCCATCTGGGATGTGGGCTGAGAAAATTGTTCCAGGACACCTGAAGCTGCAATTAACACGGGGGTGGCCGTACCCATGGCGTAAATGAGGCCTGGACAGCGCAGCCTCACGAATGTGAGAACACATTGTGAGAGCATGCCCACATGACTGTAACGACTGATGCAACTGTTCATTCTTGGCCACCTCGATGATGTGGGCATCAGTGGGGCCGTGTAGGTCTCCCGAGGCTGGCAACACATCGGGGCCATAATTGTCGATGCAGTCCTGCAGCGGCGACTCCTTGCGGAGGGTATTGCGGAAGGTCAAGCACGTAGGGCCGTAAACGCTGGATTATTTCGACATCTTGACAGGGCTGTCTACTGGTGTTTTCCGTCGACATCCGCATCAAGCGTTGGGTTATTGATGCTGGAATTCTTGATTTGTTGTACTCACATATTTCAAACGTTATCCATGAGGCTGGGCGCACCCGGGGCTGGCGGCCGGGCGATCTTGACGCCGCCATGTGGAACGTCTAAGTCTCCAACGCAAAATGGCCCACCGGTGCCGCTGAATCTGGATACTTACTCATCCTGATCCAGCAGCCCCGGCCGGCCACCACCCTTTTGTCTTACTGCTCCTGCATTGGGATACGCACCCCACGCTCAGCGGCCACCTCTACGGCACGCTCGTAGCCGGCGTCGGCGTGGCGGATAACGCCCATACCGGGATCATTGGTCAGCAGCCGGGCAAGCTTTTCCCCCGCAAGCGCGGTCCCGTCAGCCACGGAGACCTGGCCGGCGTGGATGGAACGGCCAATGCCTACGCCACCGCCGTGATGGATGGAAACCCAAGTGGCACCGGAGGCGGTGTTGAGCATGGCGTTCAACAACGGCCAGTCGGCAATAGCGTCGGACCCGTCCTTCATGGACTCAGTCTCGCGGTACGGAGAAGCAACGGAACCGGAATCCAAGTGGTCGCGGCCAATAACAATCGGTGCGGACACCTTACCGGAGGCAACGAGTTCGTTGAACAGCACACCAGCCTTGGCACGTTCGCCATAGCCCAGCCAGCAAATACGTGCCGGCAGGCCCTCAAATTCAACGTGTTCCGCAGCGGCGTTGAGCCAGCGGTGCAGGTGCGCATTCTCCGGGAACAGTTCCTTCAGCGCCTCATCGGTCACACGAATATCTTCGGGATCTCCGGAGAGCGCCACCCAGCGGAACGGGCCCATACCTTCGCAGAACAGCGGGCGGATGTAGGCCGGGACAAAGCCGGGGAACTCGAACGCCCGGTTGTAGCCACCCTTGCGAGCCTCGTCACGGATGGAGTTGCCGTAATCAAACACTTCAGCTCCGGCATCCTGGAATTCCACCATGGCCTGGACGTGGCGGGCCATGGCGTTCTGGGACTTCTTGGTGAAGCCCTCTTCGTCATTGGCTGCCTCGGTGTGCCATTCTTCCACCGTGTATTCGGTGGGCAGGTAGGAGAGCGGATCGTGGGCGCTGGTCTGGTCCGTGACAATGTCAACCGTGAATTCGCCAGCCTGGTGGCGGCGCAGAATTTCCGGGAAGATTTCTGCCGCGTTGCCAACAATGCCCACGCTCAGGGCGCGCTTCTCGGCTTTGGCGGCCAGAACCTTCTCGAGGGCCACGTCGAGATCTGTTTCAACCTCGTCCAAGTAGCGCTTGCCGGCACGGCGGCGTAGTCGCTCTTCAGAAACGTCAACGATCAGGCAGGCGCCACCGTTCAAGGTGACTGCCAGTGGCTGGGCGCCGCCCATGCCTCCGCAGCCGCCGGTCAGGGTCAGCGTGCCGGCGAGGGTGCCGCCGAAGCGCTTCTCGCCAATGGCGGCGAAGGTTTCAAAGGTGCCCTGCAGAATGCCCTGGGTACCAATATAGATCCATGAGCCGGCGGTCATCTGGCCGTACATCATCAGGCCTTCAGCCTCGAGCTTGCGGAATTCGGGCCATGTGGCCCAGTCCCCCACCAGGTTCGAGTTGGCCAGCAATACGCGCGGCGCCCAGACGTTGGTGCGGAACACCCCAACCGGCTTGCCCGACTGCACCAGAAGGGTCTCGTCGTCGTCGAGGGTCTTCAGCGTGGCAACAATCGCGTCATAGGCTTCCCAAGAACGGGCCGCTCGGCCTGTGCCGCCGTACACAACCAGGTCCTCAGGCCGCTCAGCAACCTCCGGATCCAGGTTGTTCATGAGCATGCGAAGGGGCGCCTCGGTCTGCCATGATTTGGCGCTCAGCTCGGTGCCGCGGTCAGCGCGGATGGTGCGGGAGGGGTCATGCATCGTTGCCATGAGAGATTCCTTAGCTATTAGTACATTGGTGGCCGGGAAGCTCCGGCGAAAGTTTCTATGTTTCTATACAACCTCTGCTCGCCCCACATTCATAGGTCCCAGTCGCGCTAGGCGTCTGTGATCCAAGACAACGAGACTTCTGGGAAGCACGACGCCGGCAGCTCACCCGCCGCGTCCGCCTCGCCGCTGCGCGGGGAGAGCAAAGGGGTAGCTGGGACCACCAGAACGTGTGTCTGATGGCCACAACTACCCCTTGGAAGTGGCATAACTGCAAAGAGGCTTCCGCTAGTTACACGGGCAGCCTCTGACGTAGCGCCACCGGAGAGCTGCGCGTATTTTTACGCGAGCTACACGCATCGGTTTAACGTACCTCTGGCCCTTGCGGCGCAGACGCACTCACTAGACGAACGCAGCAATGCCGGTGATCGCGCGGCCGGCAACCAAGGTGTTGATCTCGTAGGTGCCCTCATACGTGTAGATGGCCTCGGCGTCGCAGAAGATCTTGGCCATCTCATAGTCCACGGACACACCGTTGCCGCCCAGAACTCCGCGGCCCAAGGCCACGGTTTCGCGCATGCACTTGGTCACGAACGCCTTCGCCATGGCTGAATGCTCGTTGCGGGTGGTGCCCTCATCCTCCATTTGCGCCAACCGGACCATCATGCCCATGGAAGCCTGCGCATTGGAGAGCATGGTAACTAGTTGCTCCTGGATGAGCTGGAAGCTGGCAATCGGCTTGCCAAACTGCGTGCGCTCCACCGCGTACCGGCGCGCCACATCAAACGCTGCCATCTGGATGCCCACGGCCTGCCAACCCACGGTTGCCCGCGTGGTCTTGAGTACCTTGTTCGTGTCACGGAAGCTGTTGGCGCCGGCCAGCTTATTAAAGTCAGGCACCACCACGTCCTTCAGGACAATATCGGCATTCTGGACCGCACGCAGGGCAATGCGATTCTCTATCAGGGTTGCGCTGAAACCTTCCCGAGAGGTCTCAACAAGGAAGCCCTTGACCTGCTCGTCAGCAACGTCCTTGGCCCAAATAATGACGTAGTCGGAGAAGGTGGAGTTGCCAATCCAGCGCTTTTCACCATTCAGTACCCAGGAGTCCCCCTCCCGCACGGCAGTTGTGGTGGTGCCCCCGGCAACGTCGGAGCCGGCGTTGGGCTCGGTGATGGCAAAGACTCCGGTCTTCCTCAGTGCATAAATATCTGGCAGCCAAGCGGCCTGCTGCTCCTCGGAGGCGAGCAGTTCAATGGAACCGGTGAAGAGTCCGTCATGTCCGCTGAAGAAGGTACCGAAGGAAGCATCCACGCGGTGAATCGCGGCCGTAATCATGCCGGCCAGAAGGTGTGAATAACCTTGGCGGCGCACGGGGCTGATCATGTCCAGCTCGGCGACCTTGGGGATCAAGTGAACGGGGAATTCGCTGCGGCTCCACTGGTCACGGGCGATGGGGCGAACGTTGGCTTCCATCCAGTCCCGGATTTCATTTAGGCGGGCCAGTTCATCGGCAGGCAGCAGGCTTTCGAAGCCGAAGAAGTCGCCGTCAGGATAGGGAAGGATGGCAGCCTCCACTCCGGCGTCTGCGGCAGCGGTAGACGCAGGAGACGCGGAAGTTGCAGCAGCTGTTGAAGCAGCATTGGATGTTGCAGTCAAGGGAATTCTCCTTCAATGGTTGGTTATTGGCCGGTCAGCCTTGCGGGGCTGATAGAGCGCACCTCCGCGCCGCCGGCACATCGCGGCGTAACTTGAACATAGCCCGAGAAGTACCCCAAAAATGCCCCAGATCACAGAAATAGGTCCTTAGTCTCGGAACACAGACGGCTTCAGTGAAGCACGTCACTGACCCGTGGTCTTTCGTGCTCAGATGGATTAAAGAAAATTCGGGGGACCCAAACCTATTCCAACGGAGGAATGACATGTCAAGGATTCAAACCGTACGAAAGAGTGGGCCGGCCATCGAACGCCGATCCATTGACTTCGTACCAGCCCGGGAGCGCCACGGCAAACCCTTTGGCCAGTTCACCCTCTGGTTTGGGGCGAACATGCAGATCACGGCGATCGTCACCGGCGCCCTCGCCGTCATCTTCGGGTCTACCGCATTTTGGGGCATCATCGGCTTGCTGATCGGAAACGTGCTCGGTGGCACCGTCATGGCATTGCACGCCGCTCAGGGCCCCAAGTTGGGCATGCCACAGATGATTTCCAGCCGCGCCCAGTTCGGTGTCTTCGGCGCCGTCATTCCGCTGATCCTGGTCATCGTCATGTACCTAGGCTTCGCAGCCACCGGCGCGGTCCTGGCCGGCCAGGCAGTGAATCAGATCATTCCCACCGGTAACCCCGCAGTGGGCGTCATCATCTTTGGTGCCTTGACGGTTCTGGTAGCCACGCTGGGCTACAAGTACATCCACATGCTGGGCCGCATCTCCACGATCGTGGGCATCATTGGCTTTAGCTACCTGGCCATCCAGCTTTTCTTGAAGCACGACGTCGGCTCCGTCATGGGCGTGAGTGGCTTCACCGTCACCACGTTCCTGCTCTCAATTTCCCTCAGTGCCGGCTGGCAGCTGACCTACGGGCCCTACGTTGCGGACTACTCCCGCTACTTGCCCGCTAACACCCCCGCCGGCAAGACGTTCTTTGCCTGCATGTCCGGTGCCGTCTTGGGCGCCCAGTGGTCCATGACTCTTGGGGCCATGTTCGCAGCAATCGCCATGCCTGCAGGCAAGGGCTTCCTTGATAACCAAGTGGCCTTCGTTGGTGACCTTGCAGGTGGCGGAGCCATCGCTGTCCTGATGTACATCGTGATTGTGGTGGGCAAGCTAACGGTCAACACGCTCAACGCTTACGGCGGCTATATGACCATCCTGACTTCGGTCAGCGCCTTCACCCGTCAACTGCGCTTCGCTCCTTGGGTCCGCTTTGCCTACGTCATCGGCTTCATCTCCGTCTCCGTGATCATTGCCCTGGTGGCATCGGATGACTTCATCTCTAACTTCAAAAACTTCGTGCTGCTGTTGCTGATGGTGTTCATCCCTTGGAGTTCCATCAACCTCGTTGACTTCTACTTCTCCTCGAAGGAAAAGGTTGATGTCCCTGCCCTCTACGACCCCAAGGGCCGCTACGGCGCGTGGAACGTCCCCGCACTGCTGACCTACCTGCTGGGCGTCCTGGTGCAGATCCCGTTCCTGGCCCAGACCCTGTATACCGGTCCCATCACGCCGCTACTGGGCGGCGCGGACATTTCCTGGATTGTGGGCTTGATTGTCACGGCAGCGGTCTACTACCCAGTGGCCAAGCGCTTCAACCACCCGCCGGCAGAGATGATCTACCCCGCCGACGACTCCGACGTCACAGCCAGCGTCTAAACCAGCGCCATCTGGCACCACCCGGGCCACACCGCAAGGAGCGTTCAGTGTCACATGCAACATCCCTTCCATCTCTGCCTGTTCCACGGGATGTGGTGGCCTCGCTGCCGGTTTATTCCAAGGCCGGCGGCGCGCTCGCTCCCTTGTGGCGCGCCTCCTCCAATGAATCGTTCTTGACTCCCTCCCCGGCGGTGCTGGCCGCGATTGGTTCCGCGGCCCAGCACTGCCAGCAGTACCCCACCATTGACGGTGATCCCCTGATCAAGGCACTGAGCCAGCAACTCGGCATTGCCCAAGACCTCTTGGTGACCGGCGGCGGTTCGCTCGCCGTGCTTCAGCAATTGCTGACCGCTTTTGCCGGGCCGGGCAAAGACGTGGTTTTTGCCTGGCGGAGCTACGAGGCATACCCCATTTTGGTTCGCCTCACCGGAGCCCTAGATGTTCAGGTCCCGCTGACCGCCAACCATCGGCACGATCTACCTGCCATGGCCCATGCAGTCACCGATTCCACCGCCGCCATAATCTTGTGCAGCCCCAACAATCCCACCGGAACAGTGCTGGGCAGCCAGGAACTGGAAGAGTTCTTGGCGAGCATCCCCGCCCATGTGCTGGTCGTCCTTGACCAGGCCTATCTGGAATTCACGGACGACGCCGAAACCTCCTTCCAGCACAGCCTCACTTTGAGAGTCAAGTACCCAAATCTTGTCCTGTTGCGCACCTTTTCGAAGGCGTACGGTCTGGCCGGACTGCGTGCCGGCTTCCTGGTTGCTCATCCGGACATTTCCCGTCACGTCCGTGCCGTTTCACCGCCCTTTGGCTTGAATGCCGTCGCCGAGTCAGCCTCCGTTGCCGCACTGGCTGATACGGAAGCCCTAGCGGCAAATATCGCAACGGTTCGTGCGGGCCGCAGCAACCTTCAGGCGCAGCTGGCCGCTCGCGGCATCGATGTTCCTGCCAGTGGCGGGAACTTCCTTTGGCTGCCAGTGGGCGATGCATCGGCCGCACTAGAAGGGGCGTGCCTGGCCGAAAGCGTCAGTGTGCGCTGTTTTCCTGGCGAGGGTGTGCGCGTCAGCGTTGGCTCCCGCCAAGCCGAAGCCGCGGTACTGAGCGGCGTTGACAGGTGGCAGCGAAGCTAGTTGAGTTTAGTCACTGGCAGTACGCTCTGGCGGTACATACCCCGCCGCTCGTTGAGCGTAGGCATTTATCGCCGGCGGCCCACCCACATGCCGTGCAGCAATGCCAGCACTGACGCTCCCATCAGTACACTGCCCAGCACTATGTCCTCAGACCGCACCAGCGCACCGGCTATGAGCAGTGCTCCAAAAACCACTAACGAACCCAGCCGGCGCGTTAAATCAAGCAATCTGGCATTCTGGCGTTCCAACCGGGGGTTCGTCACCGGCAGCGAGCCTTCTTCAATTCGTGAGAGAAACCCGTCCACGCGCCGGGGCAAGCGCAGCGTCAGGCTCACCGCCTCAACGGCTTGAGCCGCGGCGTCCTTGATGAAATTACCGCCCTCCTCCCGCAACAGTTGAGCGGCAAAGGGTTCCACGGAATCCCATAGATTGTACTTAGCATCCAAGGAGCTACACACCCCTGAGGTCAGTGACATGGCCCGGATGATGAGCAGGAAATTCTCCGGCAGCTGGAATGGCAGTGAGCGCACCACATCACCGAACTCCTCTGAGAAATCAACAAAATCCCGGGGGTCAACTTCCCGAAGTTCGGCAAATCCCATCCCACCAAACCGTGCGAACAGCTGCGTCAGCGCCCGTTCCAGCTCACCAGTGTCCGCCGAAGGCACCAGCACACCCACGTCATTGATTGCCGCAACGAGGCCCTTGCCGTCGCGAGCAGCGGCCGCAATCAACAACTTGCGCAGACCGCTTCGGGTCTTGGGCGTGACCTCCCCCATCATGCCAAAATCAATGAAGGTCAATTCCCAGCGTGGCTCCGTTTCAGAGGCCGTGCCTGCGCCCGCTCCGGATTCAACGGCGGGGGTGATAAAGATATTGCCGGGGTGCGGGTCAGCATGGAAGAACCCGCTCGTGAACAACTGCTCGAACATGACACTGGCAAATACCGAGGCCACCTGCGCCGGATCTATACCCGCCGCACGCAGAGCCAACGCATCCGTTATTTTGATCGCCGTTACGTCCTCGAGTGTGAGCACTCGGCGTGTACAGCGTTCCCACACCACCGCGGGTACTCCCACGCGAGGATCCTGGGCAAAGTCGGCAGCGAAGCGTTCTGCACTAGCCGCCTCGTGCAGATAATCGATCTCCTCAAGGCTGGCCTGCGCAAATTCCTCCATCAGTGCTGGCATGTCAACGCGGCTGGAGACAATCCGGATCCTACTGAGCCAGCGCCCTACCCGGCGCAGTGCCGCAAGGTCCACAGCAACAATCTCACCAATGCCGGGGCGCTGAACTTTCAGCACCACGTTCTGGAGTCCGGTGCGCTGGGCATCGTCGGAACGGAGCTGGGCACGGTGCGCCTGTCCCAGGGATGCCGCGGCTACCGGTACCTCGTCAACGTAGACAAAGATGTCCTCCAGCGGCGCACCCAGCTCAGCCTCGGCCAGCCTGCGGATCTGCGCAAACGCAACAGCCGGGACTTCGTCTTGGAGCCCTTCTAGCTCGGCAGTGAGCTCAGGAGGCAGCACATCTAGTCTGGAGGACATAAACTGACCTACCTTGATCATCAAGCCACCCAGGTTCAGCGCGAGCGTGCGGAAGCGCTGGGCAAAGCGCTTCATGCGCGCCGGGCGCGTGCGCGCAGAGATGCTGCCCAGCCCAATGCGGGGCAGGAACAGTTCAAACCACCACGTCACCAACAGGTGCCAGGCGGCAAAGCGCAGGATGCGCCGGTAGCGAGCGCGGGCAGCCCCCGCACTCACTACCGTTTCTGCCGGGTCTCGATGCTCCGACGCCACCCTTCTCAGCCTTGGGCGAGGATAGTGTAGAGCCGCCGCCGCGCCTCATCGAGGACTTCGACAGCCTCTTGAACTTGCTTTTTGTTCCCTGTCCGCCCTACCTGAGCGGCAGCCTGGGCAAGCTCCATACCAGCCTTGGGTAGCGCAGCAAATCCGCCAGATCCAGGGGCCGTTGAGTCCCACGGCGCTGCTGCATCACTGCCTTGGACCTCTTCCCGCCCAGCCTCAGTGAGCGAGTAGATCTTGCGCCCATTGGATTCCTCGGCCGCGATGGTGCCCTCATCAGCCAAGAGCTGCAAGGTGGGGTAAACGGAGCCAGCGCTGGGCTTCCAGTTACCACCGCTGCGTTCCTCAATTTCCCGGATGATCTGGTAGCCGTGCATGGGTTCCTCGGCGAGCAGTGCCAGTACGGCCGCCCGTACCTCGCCGCGGCCAGCCCGGGTTCCGGGGCGCTTTTCAAACCGTGAACGCAATTCTTCAACTGCTTGCCAGACACCATCAATATTGGCGCCGCCGAACCCACCGACTGGGAATGAGTTATGCATTTTGCTCTCCTCAAATAATTTTTGAACGATACACGAACGATAGTTAACGATATACCCGCAAGACTGTCGAAAACAATGGCTTCGAAGGAGAATTTATAGTTGCGTGGTCCGCCAGCTGCGCGCCGAGCGCATTAAATATTGGGGCGTAGCCGCCGGGAGATTTCCCTTGCACACCGGTTCACCTCGGGCAGCCACTGCGTTTTTAGATCTTCTAGCTGGACCGCGCGCTCCTGAATCACTCCCTCAAGGGCATTTTTGGCCGCCGCTGCCGGGCTCAACGCGGGACGGTTGGACACGGTCAAAGTCACGCTGGCTAGGGCATGGCCGCTGCGGTCAAGAACAGGAACAGCCAAGCTGGAGAAACCGTTCGTTACCTCGTCCTCTTCCCAGGAAAATCCTCTTTCCCGAACCAAGGCCAATAGCTCCTTGAGCGCCTGAACCGAATGCACACCGTTTTCATAGCGTTGGGGGAAGGCTTCAGGCCCCGGATAGAGGGCGTCCAACTGCTCCGCTGGCATGGTGGCCAACATGGCGCGCCCACTTGCGGTCAGGTGGGCGGGAAGCCTGACACCCGGATTGGTCACAAGCGTGGCTTGCCGCTTTGCCCGCTCCTCAATGACGTAGATAACTTCACGCCCATGCATCACTGCAAGGTGCGCCGTGCGTCTACTGCGCTCAACCAGTTGGGCCATGGGGAAGCGGGCCAGGCGCTGCAACGGAACTTGGCGGGAGTAGCCCGTACCCAATTCATGCGCGGTCACACCCAGCGCATACTTGCGCTCTTCGGGCAGGTGCACCACAAAGCCGTCATCTATCAGCGCTGACAGCAGATGGTAGGTGGTTGAGCGGGGCAGCTCCACGTCCCGGGCAATTGACGCGGCCCCCACGGGTCCGGCTTGCGATGCGATATAGCGCAACATAGCCAACACGTTCCTGGCTGCGGGCACTTGGGGTAAATTCACAGAACTCATACGACCATTGTATTCCGCGTAAGTCTGTGATTACAGACGTACAGCGGGCCAGTTAATTGTTTTGCGTCCCCTTTCAATGCTGTGATGGAAGTAACTTGCGCCCTAGACCCGGGCCCAGCAACCTTCTAAGGACCATATCTGCGATGATCACTTCCGCCAGCCCCGAGCCCCTCCCCGCCGCACTGAACCGTCCCGGATCCCTTCAAGGCCTGCGAGTGCTGGATCTTTCCCGGGTCCTGGCGGGACCGTTCTGCGCCATGATCTTGGCCGATCTGGGCGCTGAAGTCATCAAGGTGGAGAGCCCGGACGGCGACGACTCCCGCCATTTTGGTCCCTGGTACAACGGCGAATCGGCTTACTACCGCCTGTTCAACCGCAGCAAGTACGGCATCACCATGGACCTGAAGGTTGCACAGGAACGTGAGCGCCTGCTCGCCTTGGTGAGGCGCTCCGACATCGTCATTGAAAACTTCCGGCCCGGCGTCATGGACAGGTTGGGGCTCTCCGCGGCAAGTCTGATGGTGGAAAACCCCAGACTCGTCATTGTCAGCATCTCCGGTTTTGGGCAAGATGGGCCACTCAAAAATGCGCCGGCCTATGACCTGATCGCCCAAGCCATGAGCGGGCTCATGTCCATCACCGGCCTGCGCGGCGGGGATCCAACCCGAGTTGGTATCAGCATTGGTGACATAGTTCCGGGCCTCTACGGGGCTATTGCGGCCCTTGCTGCCATCAATGAACGGCACAACACCGGCCGGGGCCAGCACATCGACGTGGCCATGCTGGACAGCCTGGTTTCCGTCCTGGAATCGGTGGGCATGCGGGCCTTACACGGCGAAGAACCGGTGGCCTGCGGCAACGACCACGCCATGTCCACCCCGTTTAGCACCTACCAAACCGGCCGCGGCTCCATCGCCATCGCCATCGCGGGAGATCGTCTGTTCCCCCGGCTGACAGAGGCGCTGAATCGTTCCGAGTGGCTCGAGGATGAACGTTTCAACGAACAAACCCGCCGCAACGAATTCCCTGTTGAATTCCGGGCGGCACTGGAAGAAGCACTGCAGCCCTTCACGGACGACGAGGCACTGGAACTGCTCGCGGCCCACCATGTTCCGGTCTCCAAGGTGCACACCGTCAATGAGGCCCTCAGCAGCGAACATGCTGCACACCGCGGCAATGTGGCCATAGAGTCGGACGGTTTCAAGACACTGGCTTCACCGCTGCGGCTGACCGGTTCAGTTGCGCCCTCCCCCGCCCCGACGCTTGGCCAGCACAACGGTTTGCTCGGCAACTGGATCGAAGGACCCGAGCGCACTGGCCTCTAGGGAAGCTACAAGCTCTAGAAAAGCTATAAGGCCCGCAGCGCGGCGCCACAGCCTCCGGGTTCGTGGCGCTGCGCCAAGCCGTTAGGCTTGGATCATGCGTTTTTTTGCGTCTTCTGCCCTGCGTACCGCCACCATTGCCGCTTCTGCCTTGCTCGTACTCACGGCGTGCACCCCAGCGGTGACCATCGATTTAGCGCCCGATGCCAACAATCCGGCCTGTGCGCCCATGATGGTGGCTCTGCCTGATTCACTTGCCGACGCGAAGCGCCGCACCACCTCCAGCCAATCGACAGCGGCATGGGGTGAACCTGCCGCGGTGCTTCTGCGGTGCGGCGTACAGGTACCCGGCCCCACCACTGACAGGTGCGTCACCGTCAATGGTGTGGACTGGGTCATCAAGGAGGGTGAGGACACGTGGACGTTCACCACCTATGGCCGAAACCCCGCGACAGAAGTGATCCTGGGAGATAACAAGGTCCCCTCGGACACCGTGCTGACCCAGATCTCGGCGGCAGCAGCAAAGATTCCGGCTACCGGCGGATGTGTGGGCCTTGGCGACTCAGCCACCCAGCAGTAACCGGAGAGTAACAGCACTCCGGTGCTGGCCGGATAAGGGCGGAAATTTGGCTTGAGTCCTTAGCGCAACCCGGAGTTATCCAGGTGTAGGACCAAAGCGTCCGAGGCGAGGGCATCAGCGATAGTCAAAATGGCGCCGTCCGTCCTTGATGGCAATGGACTGGCCATCAACGCTTGGTCCGGTCCCCACAGTGGCAAGCGTAGAGGAAAGCACGTTGGCACCTCGAAACTCTCTGAGCCCCAGCGTCATGGCGGCCAAGGTCTTGGCGCCCAATCCCTCATCGGTGCAGACAGTTCAACACGCTTTCAAGCATTTCAACCACCAGCGGCACGTCACCAAACGCCATGGCCGCATTGATCTTGGCCTCACCGAACCCGGCAATATTATCCTCAGGGTCACGCATGATTGAGATCATGACAATGTTCTTGCGGTCTCCTTGAATGTGCACCCACATCTTGGTGTCGGAGGCGCTGATCAGACGCTGACCCTTCTTCGGCCATCTCCACGGAATCCGCGCGGCTCTCGCTGCTCAGCAATAAGATGTTCAACGCCTTCGACGCCGGCCCCTCCTGGGCCTTGACAGGCGGGTGGCCTCATATGAGAAGGCATCGCTGATCTACTTTGACTGGCTGTTGGAGCTGTTGGCTAGATGCACCACGAATGCTCCGCTAAGAATGGCTGTCACGAGGAACAGCCCCAAGAAAAACCAGGGGTACATTGCGTCGAGCTTTCCGGCTTTTACCGGTAGGCAGGGGAATCTTAGCGTCATCATTCATGCACGCAATTTTGCCACGCCCACACACAAACACCGGACCGGACCCGCACACAGCGAGTCTTTCCGGACCCCGCAAATGGTCAGCGTCTCAGGAAGCCAAGGCTTTGGCAGCTAGTTTCCACAAGGACGTGACTTCCTGTGACCGGGCGGCAAAGAAGGGGTCAGCGGTATCCATGGATCGCGGGTGCCGTGCCGGCGTGTCAAGCTTCTCCAGCACTTGCAGGCCGCCAGCATCAATCCATCCCAGCAGCTCCTCCCGGGAACGCAGACCCAGGTGTTCGGCCAGGTCCGAGATGATGAGCCACCCTTCACCTTCGGGCTCCAGATGCTTGGCCAAACCGGCCAAGAATGCCTTGAGCATACGACTCTTGGGATCGTAGACAGCGTGGTCCAGCACGGAGTTGGCTGTGCCGGGGAGCCAAGGCGGGTTGCACACCACCAAGGGTGCTTTCCCTTCCGGGAACATGCTCATTTGGACGGCCTCGAAGGAATCTGAGAAGCCAAGATCAGCCACGTTCTCTTGCGCGCAGGCGATTGCTGGAGCTTCAGTGTCAGTACCCACTACTTTTTTCACCCCGCGTTTGGCGAGGATGGCAGCCAACACGCCGGTGCCTGTGCCAATGTCGAAGGCCAGTTCCTTTGAGGGCAGGCCAGCAGAGTTTACAAGAGCTAAATACTCACTTCGGATGGGGGCAAAAGTGCCGTAATGAGGACGGATCACAGCATCGAGTTCCTGCACAAACAATCCGTTGCGCCGCCATTCCAAAGCACCGATGGAACCCAGCACATCCTGCAACGGAGCCACAGCGGTCTCCTCCACGGGACCTGCTGCCAAGAGCCACGCCTGGCTGACATCCGGGGCGCGGCGCAATGCCACGGCGGGGCCGGAAGCCAGCGGCACCAGCACGCGCCCAAGCATCTTGGCCCTTTGTGTCCGTCCCTGGCGGTAGCGGTAGAACGCTTGGGCCACTGATTCGCCGTCGAGCCTTGAAAAAACAGGCAGCCGGCGGGCCATGGCCGAAAGAAGCTGGCGGGCATTGTGGTAATCGCCCAGCCAAAGCAAAGCTGTCCCCTGTGCAGCGAGCCGGTAGGCCTCATCCGCGGTGAGAGAATCATCCACAGCCAGCACTTTTTTGGGCATGGCTGCCCCACTGGCGCTCACCCACAGTGCGCTCTGTTCGGCGCCGTTGTGGGTCCACCGAATAATGTTCGGCTGCTGTACGGGCTCAGTACTCATGGGGAAGGCTCCTAGAATGTTGCCTGCGCCAAGATGTGCGTGGTGTGCTGAGGCAGGATGCGACCAGCGTCCAGTTTATCCCTTGAAGGACGCCAACATTTTTTGGATAGCCCTAAATTCACCACCCTTGGCATACTCCTGGGCGGCCGCAATGGTCTCAAAGCCGTCGCTGTGGGCAAACATGACATACCGCTGTGTCTGGTTTTGTGCGCGTGATCTCACACCGGTTTCAACCACCACTTGACCCTCCAGCCGGCCAACAGCCAGCTCCTTCAATGCCGCACCATCCGTGCTGCGCGTGGACAAGGACATGGACAATTGCACCTTGTGATCCGCCAAGTCCCGGGTGCGCAGTTGCGGCTGAGACGAAAGATCCATCGCCACCGCCCGCACCTCAGCCCCTGGGATGCGCGTGGGTGCGGCGTCAGATCCGCCCCCTAGATGGCTCACGGGACGGAGGTCAACGGGGCCACTGACATGGACGCCGTCCTCCACGTTCATGGCGGCCTTACGGTTGCCCTGATGGTCGTACACCACCAAGGCGTTGCTGGCACCAAATTGCGGGTTGACCGAGCCATCCATGACGGTCCACCCGACGGGGTGCTCAAAACTGATTCTTGCATCATTGAGTGTGCCCGAATATGTGCTCCATTCCATGGCGCCGGCAATGGCTACGCTGGTGCCCTGGCCAGGTTGGAGCTCATCCCATTCTAGGATTGCGGCTCCCGCCACCACATCTGGCACGGCATTGACTGCACCGAGCAAAACATCCATGCGCTGGCTAATCTCCAGGGACGTTGCCACGCAATTCATGAAATCCTTCACGAAGGGCGCAGCCCAAGATTCCTTAAGAGCAAGCTCCTCCTTGTTTGCCTCGAGTAAGGGCGCCACGCAAGCGGCCGTGCGGCTGGCATCAATGGTGGCCGGCTCAATAGCGCCATCCAAGGTGGTCTGCACCACCGTGGCCACGTATTGCAGGAGGAACATGGCCGGGTAGGGGCGCAGTTCCCATTCCTGATGTTCGACGCCGGCTGCCGCGGTTTCGTACTCCGTCACCACCCCTGGCAGAGCGCCGGCCAGATCTTTGTGCCGTTCCAGCAACGGCTGGAGAACTTGGCGGAAATAAGGTTGGAGCAGCTTTTCATCGAGGACCGGGGCTCCCAGAAGCTTTTCATGGGAGGCAACGCGCAGCGGCACAGCTGATTTCGCCGCCACCGCGACCACCAGCATGCCGTTGTTCTCCCGCAAACAGGCCCACGAGCCTGTTGTGGCTGAGGTTGTGGCTGAGGCTGCAGTGAACCTCATGCCAGCTACCGAGACAGGTTTATCCGCGCATGGTGGTTTGTTGGCGGTTTCCGTGGCCGCTAAAGAGCGTGACACCTCGCCCAGCAGCGAGGAAACGTCCGCGTAGACAGCCCAAAAGGTTCCACCGGCCGGAACCTGGGCGGAGATTCGGCCAGTGTTTGTCTCTCCTATCAGCGACACCCTGAGTAAGTCCGGCACTTCTTCTCCGCTGCGCAGGTGGGCCAATGCCAAGGAAGCTGGTGAGGGATCAAGCCCCGACCTTTCCGGAACGCGGGACAGGGCCATGGTGATAGTCATTGACGTGCCTGCTGCCAGCTCTTCACCCACTGTGACGGTCAGCTGGTCACTGGCCGCAGGAAGCAGTTCCACGCCAGCGGTGCTGGCTTTTGCAGGCGGTTGTGTTGGAGGCGGTTGTGTTGCAGGCGGTGGCACCGCCGCTTTGATGGCGGCACTCACAGTGGTTCCTGGTGCTACGGCTCCACCGGGCAGGCTCACCGTAGCGCGGTCCACTTCCAGCAGCACTCCATCCGCGGTGGCGGTTCCCTCCGCTGCAAGCCGTTCACCGGCCGGTGGCGCCAGTGTGCAGCCCGTGAGTACCAGGGCCAGTAGCAAAACCAGCGCACGGCCCATGGCGCTTGAAGGCACGCGGGCAGGACCGAATTCCGGGGTCTTTATCAAAGGTTCTACCTGTCCGGTTCAGAGTGGGGGACGCTGATTTCAGCATAAGTTTCAAACTGGTCTGCTGATTCGTCGAAAGCGAGGAACGTGACAGTGGGGACTTCCCCTACAGGCAAGGCGCGCACTCGCACCGTTCCCGCCTGCGCTTGGGCCAAAACTTCCAATAGCTTCCGGGACACGTCAGCAGCGATGGCGCCAGGCAGAGGCGCTTTCCTGTCATCAAGCAGATCAACCTTGACGCCGCGTTTGCGGGCAGCAAGGGCAGCATCCGGGACTCCCCCGGTCACCAGCGTCCTGCCGCGCATCTGATCGCGCAACCCGGCTTCCAGAAACGTCAATTCCCTGCGCTGTTCATCCGTCAGCTTCGAGCAGGCAATCGCTTCCAGTGCCGGACGCGTAGCCTCCTGCAATTCCACCAGCCGTTGCGCCCGGTAAATATTGTGGGCCTCTTCCCATGCCAGCCTGAGGGCAGCCTTCTGACTCTGCTCCGAGTAGACCGCAATGTTGTTCCTACTGCGTCCCAAGACCATCAGGACGGCAGTGGCAATCACCATCCACATAATGGGGGTCAACACTAACGCCAACCCGTCAACAAGAGATAACCCATGGCCCAGTGAGGCTCTCATGTCAAGAGCGGCGAAGGCTCCCATGCCAAGCCATGCCAGGGACGTTCGCCCTCGGAATGTTAAGGCCACCAGGAGCATCTGAATCGCGCCGTTTTGCCATGCCGCATAGCCTGGATGAATCCCAAGCGGCAGAACACTTGTCACCAGCAATTCCATGACCACAACCCCGGCAACAACAAGCCACGCTGATTTCAACGGTATGGCCCCACTGTCCATATCCACGCACAAAAGCACCACCAGACCCAGACAGATCACCATGGCCAAAAGGTACTGCCATAAAGAACTGACCTTAGCCGTGTTGGCTAGCCCCATAATCACATGAGCGATGGGCATGCACGTGGCGAAGACCAGAACCAGCCACTTAGTTCTGAGCTGATCCATGATGCCCTCCGTCCGTGCTCCATTCCAGCCGCACCAGCGTCCCTGTACTAGGACTTGAAGTCACTGCGGCCTTGCCCTGGACACCCAGCATTCGTTCCACGATGGAAACCTTGATGCCCATGCGCTCCATGGCAATATCCGCTACATCGAAACCTGGCCCATTATCCGCGATCTCAACGGCTACCTGGGGCTTTCCAATGACCTGTGACGCTGGAAAAAATACCGTCACAGCAGGCAATGAACCGGGAGCGTGCGCAATGCTGTTCTTAACCGCCTCTGTGGTGGCTTCAACTATGGCCCGGCCAGCAACCAGGGAAAGACTTGCCGGTGCCTGCGAACCAGGGGGCGGGACATCAAAGGAGCCTCCGTGCAGGGATACAGCCACCCTCATCCGGCCCAGCCACTCCGCAATGGTGAGTTCGGCAGCCACAGAGGTCGCCTCCCCCACTGCATCCATCTGGGCTAGAGCCAGCCGGGCGGTCTTCCGCGACGCCGCCACAACCTCTGGGGTCACGGCTTGGGAGGCCACAATCAACGTGCTCAGCACAATGTCATGGGTGAGGGCATCCAGGCGCATGCGTTCTACAGTGATAGCTTCGGAACGGGCCGCAGCAGCGAACTTCTCCAATGCCGTGACTGCCGCTGATTCTGATTCTTGAACGGCCTGACGCAGTGCCCAAATGGGGGCGACAATGACTGCAGTCATGGCTGCTGTCAGCAAAGCATCCTGCCACGAATCTGCCCAGGCCCGGGAAGAACCGGCCGGCATGGCGGGAATGAGCAACACCAGGAGCGTAAAACAAAATCCGTACAAGCTGGCCATACGGGTGTTTTTGGCCACAGCAGCCAGTCCCACCCCGGCACCGGCAATGCCCCACGACCAAGGCCGTGCATCCGGGCCAAGCGAATTACCAATCAGGCCCAGATGCCACAACAAGAACCCCACCAGGAGCAACCAGGCCACAGTACCTGCGAAGATTCGGCGCAACCCTTGCCGTTGGGTAGGCACCATGACGGCAACCACCAGCACCGGGATCAGGACAACAATAACTGTGTACCAAACGTGGGCAGGACCGCCCGTATCCTGCAGCAGATCAGGCAGCGCCAACGCCACTAACAGTAGTGAAAACACCCCAATGGAGCGGGCCAACACTAATTCCGTCATCTGCACTGTGTTGGGTAGCAGAGCGCTGTTTGGTTGCGGTACAGGCAAGAGCTCCCCTTAGGGTCAATAAACGCTTAGTTGTGTACTAGCTCAATCCCGTGGGAATGATTCCGTCTTCCAAAGCGCGGTGATAGAGCTCCAATTTGGTGGGCGCATACCGGCCGGCCGCCGCATATTTTTCTCGAATACGCTTGATGTTGGTGCCCACGGTATTCACCGAGACATTCATGCGCCGAGCAATCTGGACCCCGGTAAACCCGGTGGCATAAAACTTAAGAGTTTCCCGTTCGCGATCACTGAGCTCGGCCGCCATAAAAAGTGAATCCGAGGAAATGGCGATGGCCAGTTCCTGGCTCGCAATGGTCTCTCCTGCTGCAACCCTGCGAACCATGTCCAGAGCGTCCTTGACGTCATCACCCTTGCGCGCGATCCCGGCGGCCCCGGCCGCCAAAGCAGATTTGATGGCGTCGGTGTTCTCGGCCACGCTAAAAACCAGAACCGGATAGCCCGCATCCACCAAGAGGCGCACATTTTCTCCTGGCTCCGACGCGTCCGCAAGGGACAAATCAAGGACCACAACATCTAACATGCTTACTGGCGATTGCAGCAGTTGCGGAACAGTTTCAGCAGCGAGAACTACCTTGATGCCCTGGAGCGCAAATTTGGCATCCATGGCGGCAGCCGCCGAAAAGCCAATCCGCACCACTTCACTGTCATCAACAATACCCACCCGAATTATTGGACCGACCATCGCAAAGCACTCCTCCTACCAGACGGCTATAGGGACAGCATAGGGGCGGGGTGTGAGTTTAGTCGTTATTGGCCAAGACAGCGGGGTTAAGTTACGCCATTTGGTTTTTTATCCGCTTTGTCTGGCTCTAAGCCCCGTCGCATTTTCCATTCATCATGTGGCGCTCCAACTCGCGGCGTGTAGGGGGTATGGGCCCGTGTTTGGGCGGAATTCACGAGCCTGCGATGGCGGCCCGGCAGATCAGCGGGAAGACAATTTCTCTGAACCTGGGAATTGTTCCAATCCGCTGGCGGCCTGGCTCCGAACGTACTGTGAGGCCTCAAAGCTGAAGTCTCAGAAAAATAAGGAGAAATCTCTTATGTATAAGAAATCTGCTTTCCTCATTGTCCCCGCCTTGGCGTTGGCTGCACTGTCCTTCTCTGGGGCAGGAGCCATGGCTGATGACAACGGCACCACGAGTTACCAGGCAAACCTTGGAGCTCTCAACGGCAGCAATGCCACTGGCAGTGTCATGATCACCTTGACCGGAGATCAGGCAACAGTCACCGAAAACGTCAGCGGGCTCGCGGCAACATTCGATGGCGCCCCCTACCCGCATGTCCAGCACATCCACATTGATGCCATGGGTACGTGTCCTGGCCCGGACGCCGATACCAACAAGGACGGAGTGATCAGCACAACCGAGGGTGGTCCCTCGTACGGAAAGATTGGCACCACCTTATCCACCAGTGGTGACACCAGTGACAAGGCTGCCTTGGACTTGAAGGTGGGAGGCATGGGCGCTTCCTACACCTACGAGCGCACCTTCACCATGAATGCCGCAACCATTGCAGCTATGAAGGCTGGCACCGGCGTTGTGGTGGTCCATGGTTTGGATCCGGCAACACTTCCGGCCGCTGCCCAGGATGCAAAGAGCGATTTGGTTCCCAGCCTTCCGCTGGCTGCCACCTCCCCGGCACTGTGTGGCACCCTTGCCGTCTCCCAGATGGCTGCCATGCCGGGCGGTGCTCCTGATACGGGCCTGACCCAGCCGGTAACACAGTCCACCAGCGCCACTTCCGATGTTGCGCTCTATGCCGGTGGTGGAGCTCTCGTGATGGCCGCGGGTGCTTTCCTGGCCCTGCGCACTAAGAAGACCGCTTCGAAGCAGATCGCGGACTGATACCCCATGAATAAGAACTCCAGTCGCCGCGGGCGCCTCACCGCTTCCGCGGCGGCCGGCGTCCTCCTCACATCACTTGTCCTAGGAACCACGGCGTGCGCCCCGGAGTCTTTGCCGGCCACTGCCCCGGATCCGGTGGCAACCTCCGCGCAAACAGCTGCACCGCAAATACCCGCAACAACCAGCCCGACGCCGGCCCCCTCGGCCGAGGCGAGCACTTCCGCCCCGGCAGCAAAACCTGTCAAGCCCGCTTCGGAGGGTCCAGTTCTGGCAGAATCTGCACCCGTCAGCTTGCAAGTACCGCAAGTGGGCATCAACACCTCGCTTGTACCTTTAGGCCAGGCAGCTGATGGCACCATGGAGATTCCAGGCGGTCAGCCCGGCGATCCCGGCGGATGGTACAAGTACTCCCCAACGCCTGGGGAGCTGGGCCCCGCGGTCATTCTTGGCCATGTCAACAACCTGGCATCACCACAGGGCCTGTTCTTCCGGCTGCATGAGATGAAGCCTGGTGAGCAGTTCTCGGTGACACGCGCCGATGGAACCGTGGCCGTTTTTGAAGTCGACAAGCTCGAGGTGGTCAAGAAGGCCACCTTCCCGACCCTTGCCGTTTACGGCAATACGAACAGGGCCGAGATCCGCCTCATCACCTGCGGTGGCCTTGATACCTCCTCCGGTGAATACACCGAAAACACTGTTGTTTTTGGACACCTCGTCTCCAGCCACAACTCCTAGCCACTCCCAGGTGCCGGGCCTTGCCGGGCAGGGCCCGGCACCGCGGAATAACATTGCATTGGATTGGACGCTTATGAACACGCAACTAGCTCTCAAAGGGGCCGCCGCACTGATAGTGCTGCTTGGCCTGTCAGGGTGTGGCATGGCTGCGGCTCCGGAAAATTCACCGGCGGCTATGGCGCCCATGTCAACCGAGATGCCCATGGACGGCATGAGCGAAGCTGGCAACGGCATGGCCTCGATGATCCACATCGAAGCAGGCGCGTACCGTGATGCAACCCCCGTTGCGGCCGGATCCACCGTGACCGTGATGAATATGGATACTGCCAATTACACTCTTACCTCCGAGGACGGCAGCAGCTTTAGCGTGGCCGTGGCAGCCGGGGCAATGGCCACCTTCAAGGCACCGAGCAAGCCCGGGAGTTACCCGTTCCACAGCGAATCCAACACTTCCATGCGCGGTGTCCTGACCGTTCGCTAGAACGTACCGATGCCTGACGCCACCAACATATCCGCCATCAACAGTTCCTCCACCACTAGTAAGGAAATAGCAATGAACAAGGCATATCCCGCGGTGATGGGACTGCTCATGGCTTCAATTCTTCTCGGCGGCTGTGCGGCAGAAGTTACCGCTCCGATGAATCCAGTCAATGGTGCCTCACAGGGCGGTGCCCCTTCTTCGCCGTCGGCTATGGCAGGCACGGTAGAAGCGCCGTCGGCGGCCACCTCTATGGTCTGCTCCGCCGAAGCCAAGGATAGCGTCACTAAGATCCTGGGGCTTTCCTCCACCCCTGCAACGACTATCTCGTGGGACGGGCAGACGTACACCTGCAACTACTCCCTGGCGGCTGGCCCGTTTAGCATGACCGTGAAGGTTATGCCCGGGGACGCGCAGGCACTTGCAGAGGCCAAAAAACTAGCCACATCCTTAGCCGCCCCACCCGTTGTAGGCCTCTCCAACCTGGGTTTGTCCGGTTATCAGTCCGCCGGCGGTGATGTGGTCTTTGCCAAGGACAACATGGTCCTTCACGTGGACGGAACCGCCATGTCAGCAACCGTGGGCCAGAACAACATCTCCCGGACGGACTTTGCCTTCCAAATGGCCACCACCATCTTGGCGTGCTGGACCGAACACTAATCCGGGCTCTTTATAAGGTGCGGCCCAGCGGGTGTTAGCGCAGGCCAACTTTCCGGTTCAGGGCCAACTGAATCAGTTCATCAATCAGGTCCGGATAGCTCAGGCCCGAGGCCGCCCACATTTGCGGGTACATTGAACTCGGAGTGAAGCCGGGCATCGTGTTGATCTCATTAATGATTAATTCCCCGGCTTCGGTGTAGAAGAAGTCAACACGGGACAGTCCCTCAGCGCCTACGGCGTCAAACGCCAGGGCAGCTTGTTCTTGCACCCGGGCAATATCGGCCTCCGGCATCTTTGCCGGGCAGCTGAGGTTCACCGCCCCGCCTTGAACGTATTTAGCCTCGAAGTCATAAAAGGCGTGGTGCGCCCCGTCAAGCATGGCGATTTCGCCGGGAAGGGAGACGCGCGGAGCGTCACTGCCGCGTCCTTCAAGGACGGCAATCTCAATTTCGCGGCCAACAATTCCGGCCTCAATCACGAGTTTAAGATCGTGCTCGCGAGCCTCGGCAATGGCAGCGTCCAGTCCCTCCAGTGAATCCACCTTGGAAATACCCATGGAGGAGCCCGCCCGTGCCGGCTTCACGAACACGGGGAATCCCAAAGCTGCCACGCGGTCCTTGACGGCGGCGGGGTCCACAGTCCACTCCCGGTCACTCACGGCCACATACGGGCCCACAGCCAGTCCGGCGGCCTCAAAAACCACCTTCATGAAGTGCTTGTCCATGCCAATAGCTGACGCCAACACACCAGCACCCACATAGCGGGTGTCAGAGAGCTCAAGTAAACCCTGAATGGTGCCATCCTCGCCCCACGGCCCGTGCAGCAGCGGGAACACCACATCCACGGCACCCAGCTCCTGCGGAACAGTCCCCGCTTCCGAGACCACCAGCTGGTGCCCGCCATCTAGGTGAGCCAGGGAAACGCTCTGCTTGCCCGCCACAACTTCCGGCAGCACAGCCAAGGCAAGGGACCAGCCTGCGATCTCCTCGCCAGCCAAAACCCACTGGCCGTTTTTCGCAATACCGATGGGGACGGCGTCGTACTTGGTCCGGTCAATGGCACCCAGCACACCAGCGGCCGTCACACAGCTCACGGCATGCTCGCTGGAGCGCCCGCCAAAGAGAATGGCGACGCGTGTGGGCGCAGTTGTAGCGGGGGAATCAGTAGTCACGCGTTAGTCGCCTTCGGATTTCAATTGGCGGGCCAACAACAGCGGCCCCAGATCATCGACAGTCAGTTTACCTTCAAGGACGCCCACAACGGCGTTGGTAATGGGCATATCGACCCCCATCTTGGCGGCAAGATCGGAGACCGCACGCCCGGACTTGATGCCCTCGGCGGTTTGCGTCATGCGGTTGTTGACCTCATCGAGCGTCAGCCCCTCGCCGAGCATGCGCCCAGCGGTGTGGTTGCGGCTCAGTGAGGACGAACAGGTGGCCACAAGATCGCCCAGCCCGGCCAGCCCGGCCATGGTTTCGGCCCGCCCTCCCAATGCCAGCGCCAGCCGGGTGGTCTCGGCGAGCCCGCGGGTGATGACCGAGGCCTTCGTGTTATCGCCCACCTTCTGCCCTTCACAGATGCCAACACACAGCGCAATCACGTTCTTCACGATCCCGCCAATCTCCACGCCCACCACGTCATTGACGGTGTACGGGCGGAAATAGCTTGGCTTGCACACGTTGGCCACCCACTTGGCCGTGTTCTCATCCGCACAGGCAACCACGGAGGCGGTGGGTTCTTGGCGCGCAATTTCCATGGCCAGGTTGGGGCCTGAAATAACCACCACGCGGTCCGCGGAGATGGAAAATTCCTGCTCGATCACCTGGGACATGCGCTGGTCCGTGCCCAGTTCCAGCCCCTTCATTAAACTCACGACGACGGCGTCCTGGGCCAGGTGCCCGGCCCACCCGCGCAACTGCTCGCGCAACGTCTGGGCAGGAACTGCCAGGACCACGAGTTCGGCGTCCTTGAGCACTTCTTGCACATCAGTGGAGGCGGAGATATTCGCGGGCAGCTCCGTGGTGGAGAGATAGCGTGGATTGCGGTGCAGATCATTGATCTGATCCACTACCTCCTGCCGGCGTCCCCACAACACAATCTTGCGATCTGTCCCGGCAGAGGCATCTCCTAGGATCTTGGCAAAGGTGGTGCCCCAGCTACCGGCACCCAACACTGCTATCTTGACAGGCGCAATACCATCCACGTAGCTCACTGAAGATCCCCTGCTTCTGTTGTTCCGGCGTCGTCAGTGTTGCTCTTCTTCTGGGACTGGGCACCGCGTTCCACGAACCTGCCGTGAGACTTTTGCTGGTGGGCCACAGGATCCCAGCGTTCGGCCGGCGCCTTCTCGCCACGGAGGGTTTCCAGCAGCTCGGTAATGGCCCCCATGATCTTCTCAGTCATGGCGTCAAGAGTGGCCTTGTCCCCGCTGCTACCCATGAATTCACTCAGGTCAACGGGATCCCCCACCAGCACATGGGTAGTTTTGCGGGGGAAAATTTTAAAGCCCTTGGCGTAGCGCGGGAAAACTTCCTGAGCCCCCCAATGGGCAACCGGGATGACCTTGGCGCCAGTATTCAGTGCGAGCCGGGCGGCACCGGTGCGCCCCTTCATGGGCCATAGATCTGGATCCCGCGTGAGCGTCCCTTCGGGATAGACCACCACGGCACCGTCCTGTCCGAGGACTTCCTTGGCCACATCCAGCGATTTGCCGGCACCTGCTCCGCTACGTTCCACCGGGATCTGGTGGGCACCGCGCAGCGCAGCGCCAAGCACGGGAGTCTTGAACAGCCCGTCCTTGGCCAAAAAGTGCGGCATGATCTTTTGGTTGTAGAGCATGTGGCCCACCACAATCGGATCAATTTCCGTGCAGTGATTGGGCACCACAATGAAACCCTCGCCGTGGGGCAGCTTCTTTGTGCCGTGCCATTCCTTGGCCGTGAGAACGTTCATGAGGGGCCGGGCAATCCCTGCCAAAAGGGCAAAGAACGCCCGGGTGCGCCGGGACATGGTGCGCTTGGCCACTTCTAAATCAGCGCCTTATTTGAATCGCGGATGTCGAAGTCGGCACCGAGGCCGTCAAGTTTTTCAGTGAAGTGCTCGTAGCCGCGGCTGATCACGTCAATGCCCGTCACCGTGGAGGTGCCTTGGGCGGCCAGGGCTGCGATCATGTGGCTGAAGCCGCCACGTAAATCGGGGACGTTGATGGTAGCGCCCACCAGTGGTGTGGCACCTGAGATGACGGCCGAGTGGATGAAGTTGCGCTGGCCGAAGCGGCACGGGATGCTGCCAAGGCACTCGCGATGGAGCTGGATGTTGGCGCCCATGCGGGTCAGTGCCTCTGTGAAACCGAAGCGGTTTTCATAGACAGTCTCGTGGACAATAGAGACGCCCTCGGCTTGGGTCAGGGCAACCACCAGGGGCTGCTGCCAGTCCGTCATGAAGCCGGGGTGCACGTCCGTTTCCAAGATGAGTGGCTTCAAGGCGCCGCCGGGATGGTAGAACCGGATGCCGTCGTCGTGAATGTCCATGCCGCCGCCAATCTTGCGGAAGGTGTTCACGAACGTCATCATGTCGCGTTGGCTGGCGCCTTCAACATAAATATCGCCTCCGGTCACCAAGGCCGCTGAGGCCCAGGACGCGGACTCGTTGCGGTCGGGCAGGGCGGTGTGATCATAACCTGTCAGTTCCTGCACACCCTCGATGCGGATGGTGCGGTCAGTCTGCACGGAGATGATGGCACCCATCTTCTGCAAGATGGCGATCAGGTCAATGATCTCCGGCTCGGTGGCGGCACCGGTCAGTTCGGTAATGCCCTCGGCGCGTGTTGCCGAGAGCAGTACCTGCTCGGTGGCCCCAACGCTGGGGTACGGCAGGGAAATCTTGGTGCCCTTTAGGCCCAGCGGCGCGGTAATGGAGATGCCGCCGCTGGTCTTTTCCACCACGGCACCGAACTTGCGCAGCACTTCCAGATGGTAGTCGATGGGGCGGTCACCAATCTTGCACCCGCCAAGATCTGGAATGAAGGCGTGCCCGATCGAATGAATCAAGGGTCCGCACAGCAGGATCGGGATGCGGGAGTCACCGGCATGGGTGTTGATCTCAGCAGTATTGGCCTTCTTGGCATTGGCGGGGTCTAGGGTGAGATCGCCTGTTAAGGGGTCCTTGACCACTGTGACACCGTGCAGTTGCAGCAGTGATGTCACCACTTCAACATCCTTGATCTCAGGGACGTTGCGCAAAATCGAGGGCGTATTGCCTAATAATGCGGCAACCATCGCCTTGGGGACCAGGTTTTTGGCGCCGCGCACCTGTACACGTCCCTTGAGCGGGACACCGCCACGGACTGTCAGAATTCTGCTCATGGTCACCTAGTTCCTTTGTTCCACACTTTGCTCCCGGTTTCACACCGGGGTTGTCCCGGCCCACCGGGCTGCCCGGTTCACACCGGGGTCCCCGGTATAGTCCGGGGCCTGCGTCAAGCATAGTTTCTCCGGCGCAGGATGCGTAAAACGTGGCGGCTCGGGCCTCTAAGCTCGCCCCGAAAAGGCGGGGAGTCCGTTGTTAGGATTTGAGGCCCGTCAACAGGCCTCGAATCTTAACAACGGACTCCGCTGGTTCCGTTCCTGTCTATTTTTGCCCTTCTAGCGCGCTGGACTGAGCCACTTTGCCCACAATCTTGTGCGGATATTCCTGCACAGCCAGGGTTAACCACTTTGTGGCTCACACTTTGCAGCACCACGAGCTCTGGGCTGGCGAATGGCAGGCAAGCTGGGTTGATGGATACGTTTCAGGTGCCACAGTTCCTTAGGCCGGACAACAAATACATTGACGAGTATTCTGCCCAGAGGCTGTCAGTACAGGCAAAGTCCGGAGCACTCGTGCGTGTTCGGCGTGGCCTCTACCTGCCTGCTGATCTATGGAACAGCTACAAACCATGGGAGAAGTATCGGGTCACTATTCAAGCCGTACACGAACTGGCACAAAATCCTCCGGTATTTGCCAGAGAATCGGCTGCCCAGATCATGGGGCTCCCTCTTCTACGCATCCCTCAAGAGGTACAGAGTGTTCTGCCTCCCACCGCCAAGGGAGGTCAGAGCAGTCACGGAGTTCGCCGTGTTCTTGCTGTAGAAGGAGACTCTCCGCCTTGGAGGATGTTTGGGCTGCTTGTAACACCACCACCTCAGGTAGCTAGAGACCTTGCTATCCGCTTGCCACTCACCCACGCATTACCCGTCATGGACAAGGTGTTGAGCCACCACATATTGCCAGGCTCCCCACCACACACGCAGCTCAACTTCACTGAAAACCATGTGATTGCCAGCACTGCCCTGCTGAAAAGCGCGGTACAACGAACACGGGTGGAACGGGTGGTCAGGCTCGCCAACGGTAGCTCAGAGTCTGCCGGCGAATCGTGGAGCCGCGCCATCATGATCCTCAACGGCTTCCCGAGCCCCTTCCTACAACAAGCATTTTGGGATGACCGAGGTTTCATTGGACTGCCGGATTTTGACTGGGAGGAATTCAAGGTACTGGGCGAATTTGATGGGTACGAGAAGTACTCCGGGCAAAAATACCTCAAGGGAAAAACACCGTCGGAGGTGGTTGTGGCGGAGAAGATACGCGAGGACCGGCTCCGTGCGCGAGGTTATAGGGTGGTGCGTTGGGTTTGGGATGACTTGCGTGATGCACGCCGGCTGGTGGCACTG
>NZ_QHLZ01000013.1 GCF_003185915.1 Arthrobacter psychrochitiniphilus | reverse complement strand
AGCAGCCACCAAATACGACCTGCTCAACGTCAACGCCGGCACCACCGGCAACGCCGGCGGCGAAGGCTAGTCCCCACCGGCTCCCGTTTTATCCCGCGCTAAGCGCGAGATAAAACGGGTCCCTCGCCGGCGTGGCCCCACCCCACGCCCTACTCGGGCTGGGGCGCAACGCACGGCTGTGGCCGGTGAACCTTTCTGGTTTCACCGGCCACAGCCATCACACCCCAAATTCAGAGGAGCTCAAGACGGCTCCTTCTAGGCACTTTCAGGATGCGTGGAGGCTTCAATGAACAGCAGAACGGCCCGGATCGCAGATGCGCTCCGCACGCAGTTGTGGCCTGTACCGGCTATTGCAGTACTAGTAGCGCTGGCACTGGGGACAGTACTACCAGCACTAGATGCTGCGCTGGATACCAAACTGCCGGGGAACATCTCGGGGTTCCTTTTCGGTGGCGGACCTGACGCTGCGCGGGCCGTACTGCAAGCCATTGCAGGCTCCCTCATTACAGTCACCTCCTTGACTTTCTCCCTGACAGTGGTCACCTTGCAATTGGCCAGTAGCCAATTCTCTCCCCGGGTCCTAAGGACCTTTGCTGCCGATAAGTTTGTCCACTACACCCTGGCCCTATTCATGTCCGCGTTTGCATTTGCCTTGACAGTGCTGCGCACTGTGCGGAGCGCCAGCGGCCCAACAGCAGGATTTGTCCCGGAAATTTCCGTCACGCTCGCCTTCCTGCTCTCAATTGCCAGCATTCTAGGACTCGTCTTGTTCTTGGCACACCTCACTCGGGAAATCCGGGCAGAAACCATGATGCAACGCGTTGCCGACGAAACCAGGGCCACGTTAGAACGCTGTTTTCCGCCAGACCGGGCGCCGTGGCGTCCCGCCCCGCCCGCAGGGCCTGGATTTATCAGGATCGAAGCCGCTCGGACAGGATTTCTGACATCGGTTGACTACCAGGAACTGATCCGCCTTGCCGTAGCTGAAGGGGCGGTGATCAGGATTGATAAGACACCGGGAAGTTCCGTGATCCAAGGGGTCCCGTTCGCCACTGCCTGGCCGCTGGATTCCAGCCTTGAATTTGATCTGGAAACAGCTAAACGGTTGGCCAAAGGCAGCACTAAGGCCATTCATACCGGCAGCGAACGCACTCACGTTCAGGATGTGGCCTTTGGCTTCCGCCAGTTAGTAGACGTTGCTGCACGAGCGCTCTCCCCCGGGGTAAACGACCCCACCACCGCTGTGCACGTTCTGGGCCACCTTTCCGGACTCCTCTGCCAGCTCCCTGCCAGAATGCCCGGCACACAGTGTCTGATGGATGAGCAGAACAGAGTCCGAGTGGTCTTGACCCTTCCAGAGTTGGCAGACCTTCTTGACTTGTCCATGGCGCAGCCACGCCTCTACGGGACCAGTGATCCTGAAGTTGCCGAGCGTTTGCTAGAACTACTTCAGGAATTGTCCTGGTCAGACCATGCCGGGTCCTACCGGCCCGTTATTCTCCATCAGGCTCAAAACATGGAAACTGCCATCAAATCAGCCGGACATCTGCCCCAAAAAACGGCAGAATTATTGGAAAGCGCGCGAGCCTTGGTGGCAGCGAATACGGAGCAGCTTCCGCCATCAGCCTCCAGCCTATGAGCTCACAAATAGGCATCACCGCCCGCCTGAGCGCCACCAATAGCGTTGACTCGCAGCTCAGGACATATCCTCAAGACATGGCAGTAAAGAAATCACCGGCTACAGTGGCGCGGGATCATGGCGGATCAAATACCTTGGAACGGCTGCGAGCCAACATTGGCCCCTTGTCCACCATGATGCGCAGGGAACTTGAAAACACGCTTCCCTGGTACCGGAGGCTCAGCGCCGACGAACGTTCATCCCTAGGTCTCGTGGCACAGAACGGGATAGCCGCGTTCGTCTCCTGGTACGAACACCCATCATCTCCTAGCTGGGTCCTTTCTGATGTCTTCGGCACAGCTCCCACCGAGCTCACGCGCTCAATCAGCTTGCAGCGGGCGCTGCAGCTGATCCGGACCGTTGTCCAAGTGGTCGAGGACAGAGTGCCTGAACTAGCTGCGCCGGAGGAACAAGTGGCCTTGCGCGAAGCCGTTCTACGCTACTCTCGCGAGGTGGCCTTTGCCGCTGCAGACGTCTACGCCCGTGCCGCGGAAAACAGGGGTGCCTGGGATACTCGGTTAGAGGCGCTGGCTGTTGATGGCATCCTCCGCGGGGAGAATTCCGATGCCCTCCAATCACGCATCTCAGCCTTGGGTTGGACCTCGCGCGGACGGTTCACCATCATGGTGGGCCCCGCGCCGTCAGAACCGAATGCCCTTTTCCTCTCCACGCTGCGCCGCGCAGCAGGACGTTTTGCCGAAGATGTCATGGTGGGCATTCAAGGCGATAAGTTAATTCTGGTGCTGGGCAACGTGGCGAATCCCGATTCAGCCTATGTGCGCCTGAGTGAACTGTTTGCCCCGGGACCGGTTGTGCATGGACCGCTGGCAACAACGCTGGCCGAGGCTACCGCCTGCGCCAAGGCGGCTTTCGCCGGCATGTCAGTAGCCAAGGGCTGGTCCGCCGCCCCGCGTCCGGTATCAGCCGAGGACCTGTTGCCTGAGCGTGTCATAGGGGGCGATGATTCTGCCCGCCAAGTCCTGCTGACGAGCATTTACCGCCCGCTTGTGGCAGCATCCAATGGCCTGGAGGAAACCCTGAGCAGTTACCTGCAGGGTGGGCATTCCTTGGAGGCTGCGGCCCGTGACCTTTTTGTTCACTCCAACACCGTCCGTTACCGGCTGCGACGCGTGTGCGATGTCACAGGATGGGATCCGCTCATTCCCCGTGAAGCGTTTGTCCTCCAAACAGCCTTGATTGTGGGCAGGCTCGCCACACCGGCAAAACTGGCAGGCACACAAAGCCCCAAGCAGCCTGGCAAGGCCCCGTGAGAGCCGCTTTGGGACGGCCGGGAGCGTTTACCGGCGGCCAGGAATGGCCCGGAGCGCACTTGCAGCCACTGAATTTTCAGGCCAGCACACTGTGCATATCCCACCAAGAGACGTAACGATGACGCGCCGAGACCCGGGAGCATTGTAGACTTCCTACAAATTGTGCCGAAGAGCTTGGTGTATGGAAACACCCTAAAAATGCTGTTAAGTTTGGAAAGCTGGTTAATGTGCTTGCAATAGTCTGCCCAGGTCAGGGCTCTCAATCCCCAGGATTCCTTTCGCCATGGCTAGAACTCCCTGGTGTCCAAGAACAACTGGCCTCCCTGAGCGAGGCCGCGGGCATTGATTTGCTCACCCACGGCACCCTTTCAGATGCGGAAACCATCAAGGACACAGCCGTTGCTCAGCCGCTGATCGTGGCTGCCGGGCTCATCACAGCCCAAGCGCTCCTGGGCGAAGACGCAACCTCTGCGCTGGTTCCCGGCACCATGGTGGTAGCTGGCCACTCCGTCGGTGAAATCACGGCCGCTGCCCTGACCGGAACTCTCTCCAACTCCGATGCCATGGCCTTTGTGCGGGAGCGGGCCAACCGCATGGCAGACGCCGCTGCCGTGACTCCCACGGGCATGGCAGCTGTTGTGGGCGGGGATCCCGAAGAGGTCATCGCCGCCATCGAAGCCGCCGGTCTCACCCCGGCAAATATGAATTCCAAGGGCCAGACCGTGGCCGCGGGCACGCTGGATCAGATTGCGGCCCTGGTCGCGGCCCCTCCCACCAAGGCCCGGGTCATCCCCTTGCAGGTTGCCGGCGCGTTCCACACCCACCACATGGCCCCGGCCGTCTCCGCCTTGCAAGCGCTGGCCCCGTCACTTACTCCGCACACACCCAAGGTGGCGCTACTCTCCAACTACGACGGCGCCGTCGTACCTTCCGGGGAAGCGGCACTTGCCTCACTCATCGCCCAGGTGTCACGGCCCGTGCGCTGGGATAAGTGCATGGAAACCATGTCCATCATGGGTGTCACCGGGCTGATCGAGCTGGCCCCCGCTGGCACGTTGACAGGCTTGGCCAAACGCGGAATGTCCGGGGTGGCCACCATTGCGGTGAAAACACCCGAAGATCTCCAAGCTGCCCGAGAAGTGCTGGCAGCACACCTTTCATCGGAAGCAGGATCACTGTGAGCACCCCCACTTTGAAGGCAAACCCCACGCGGGCCGGTTCCCAGATCTTGGGCATTGGCGCCTACCGCCCGTCCATCATTGTCAGCAACGAGGACGTGTGCCAGTGGATTGACTCCTCTGACGAATGGATCCGCCAACGCACAGGCATCATCACCCGGCACCGCGCCCCCAAGGACGTCTCCGTGGTGGACATGGCCGTCTCGGCAGGCGCCGAGGCCATTGAAAAAGCTGGCATTGAGGCCTCCCAGATTGGTGCGGTGCTGGTTTCGACAGTGACGCACCCGTACGCCACACCCTCGGCTGCCACTTTGATCGCCGACCGTCTCGGTGCCACCCCTGCCCCTGCCTACGACATCTCCGCAGCTTGTGCTGGCTACTGCTACGGCGTGGCCCAGGCGGACTCCCTGGTCCGTTCAGGAACCGCGGAGTATGTGCTGGTCATCGGCGTTGAGAAGCTTTCCGATGTCATCGACAACCATGAGCGCACCATTTCCTTCCTGCTCGGTGACGGCGCCGGCGCCGTGGTGATAGGCCCCTCCGAGGATCCCGGCATCAGCCCCTCCGTGTGGGGTTCGGACGGTAGCAAGTGGGACACCATTGGCATGACCCACTCCCAGCTGGATATCCGTGACTTCAGCGAGCAGGCCATGAAGGGCGACGGCGTAGCCCTCGCCGCGGCTGACGAGGCCCACTCCACGCTGTGGCCCACACTGCGCCAAGACGGCCAGACAGTGTTCCGCTGGGCCGTGTGGGAAATGGCGAAGATGGCCAAGAAGGCCCTCGTCGATGCCGGCATCACCGCCGAGGATCTGGGCGCCTTTGTGCCGCACCAGGCCAATATGCGCATCATTGACGAGCTTGCCAAGCAGCTCAAACTGCCTGAGCACGTCATCATTGGACGTGACGTTGCCGATGCTGGAAATACCTCCGCCGCCTCTATCCCCCTGGCAACACACCGCTTGCTGGCAGAGAACCCCGAGCTCTCCGGTAAACTTTCGCTTCAGATCGGCTTTGGTGCCGGACTGGTGTTTGGCGCCCAAGTTGTGCGTCTGCCCTAAAAACGTATCCCCCTCAACCGAGGGTGATCATCATGCCTGAAATGATCAAGTCCTTGATCACAGCAAAAGAAGAAAAGGAGCCGTCAATGGCTAGCAACGAAGAAATCCTGGCTGGTTTGGCCGAAATCGTTAACGAAGAGACCGGACTTGCCCCCGAGGCAGTTGAGCTGGATAAGTCCTTCACAGATGATCTGGACATCGATTCCATCTCCATGATGACCATTGTTGTCAACGCTGAAGAGAAGTTTGATGTGAAGATCCCGGACGAGGAAGTCAAGAACCTCAAGACCGTTGGCGACGCTGTCAGCTTCATCGCAGGCGCACAGGCCTAAGCCTGAGCCCTGTGTTCGTCTCAACCCGCAGTAGCGGACTGTGACACCGTGGTTGGCCGGATCTGCAGGACACCGGCCAACCACATCACCACCCCCCGACCTGCCCCCAAATTTTTGTAGAGAGTTGAACCATGGCCCGCAAAGTAGTCATCACCGGTTTGGGTGCCACCACACCCATTGGCGGCGACGTCCCGACCATGTGGAAGAACGCCCTCAAGGGTGTTTCCGGCGCCCACACCCTCACCGACGACTGGGTGGAAAAGTACGACCTTCCAGTGCATTTCGCCGCCAAGGCATCAACTCCTGCCACCGAGGTGCTCAGCCGCGTCGAGGCCAAGCGCATGGACCCCTCAACACAGTTCGCAGTTGTGGCGGCTCGTGAGGCGTGGAAAGACTCCGGTATCGAAGAGGTTGACCACGACCGCCTCGCAGTAGCCTTTGCCACCGGGATCGGCGGAGTCTGGACCCTTCTTGACGCGTGGGACACCCTGCGTGAAAAGGGTCCGCGCCGGGTCCTGCCCATGACGGTTCCCATGCTCATGCCCAATGGCCCGGCAGCAGCCGTCAGCCTGGACCTTGGCGCCCGTGCCGGAGCCCACACTCCCGTCTCCGCCTGCGCCTCAGGCACCGAAGCCTTGCACATTGCCCTTGAGCTGATCCGCTCGGGCAAGGCCGACGTGGTGGTGGCCGGTGGTGCCGAAGCCGCCATCCACCCCATGCCGCTGGCTTCCTTCGCCGCCATGCAGGCGCTCTCCAAACGCAACGATTCCCCCGAGACGGCTTCACGGCCCTACGACATCAGCCGTGACGGTTTTGTCATGGGTGAGGGCGCCGGCGCACTGGTGCTAGAAGCCGAGGAGCACGCCTTGGCCCGTGGCGCCCGTATCTACGGCGAGCTGGCTGGAACTGCTGTCACCGCAGATGCCTACCACATCACGGCTCCGGACCCCCAGGGCCTGGGTGCAACCCGCGCCTTGAAGGCAGCCCTGTTCGATGCCCGTGCAATGCCTGAGGACGTGGTGCATGTCAATGCTCACGCCACGTCAACGCCTGTCGGTGACAAGCCGGAATACACCGCGCTTAAGGCCGCCCTTGGCGATCACGTCGATAACGTGTGCGTTTCCGCCACGAAGTCGCAGATGGGGCACCTGCTGGGTGCCTCGGGTGCTGTGGAGTCGGTGCTGACCGTTCTGGCCGTCTACCACCGTTTGGCCCCTGTCACCATCAACTTGGAGAACCAGGACCCGGAAATCCCCCTCGATGTTGTCACCGGTTCCCCGCGTGAACTGCCCGAGGGTGAGATCATGGCACTGAACAACTCATTCGGCTTCGGCGGTCACAACGCTGTTGTGGCAATCCGTAGCACGGGCCCGAAGGTTGAACTCTCCTAATTTCCCCACTTTTTTATGGCTCTTGCGGACATCGGATTTTTCGCAGTAGCAGAGTGCGGGATTAAAATACGACGGCGGCACTCACCTTTTTGGTGGGTGCCGCCGTCGTTCTTTTATGCCTTAATGGAACTGGTGTCCATCGCGGCAAGAAAAACAGAGAGTTGCTTAGCCTACGTGGTGGAGCCACCGGACAGGGGCGCCTGCCGCCGCATGGCGGAAGGGTTCAAGTTCCTCATCCCAGGCTTCGCCAAGGGCTAGTGAGAGCTCCTGGTAGACAACCGTGGGATCGCCAGCACCGGATTCGTAGGCGTAGCGAATCCTATCTTCTGAAACCATGATGTTTCCGTGCACGTCCGTGACGGCATGGAAAATACCTAGTTCAGGGGTGTGGGACCAGCGCGAGCCGTCCACACCGGGGCTGGGATCTTCTGTCACTTCATAGCGGACATTGGCCCATCCGCGGAGAGCCGACGCCAGCCGGGCGCCTGTTCCTGCGGGTCCTTGCCAGAGGACTTCTGTGCGCAGCACATTTGGCGCCGCGGGCTGTGCAGTCCAGTGCAAGTCCGAGCGTTGTTCCATCACCCCTGCGATGGATGACTCAATATGTGGGCACATGACAGCCGGGGCTGAGTGCACAAATAAGACACCGCGCGTGGTTACTACCTTCATTCCATCCTCCATAGCAGTAGGTGCGTCTTCCCCAACGACCTTCTTATGGATGAAACTCTGGTTACACGGGCTTCTGTGCTGGCCTAAATTTTTGTGTGTTTTACCCGTCCTTCGGGGCTGTTAATAGATTCTATTGCTTTTGCTTCCTCTCATTGTGCCGCAGCGGATCACATTACGCCACCGTAGTGACTTGGAGCGCGTTTGTTCAAGCCCGTGGATGCGCTGTGCGGTAACTTTCCCGCAGCCGTTCCACGGAAACATGTGTGTACAACTGGGTTGTGGCCAATGATGTGTGACCAAGAATTTCCTGCACCGACCTCAGATCAGCCCCACCGTCCAGGAGGTGAGTGGCCGCAGTGTGACGCAACGTGTGGGGTCCGGTTGCGGAGGTATCACCCATGGCACGCAAAAGCCGGTCTACCACGGTGCGCACTGCACGCTGGTCAATCCGCCCTCCGCGCTTGCCCAAGAACAAGGCAGATCCTGCCCCTGCTTTCAGCAGGGTAAGCCTGCCAGTCTCCAACCAATCCCCCACGGCCTTTTCTGCCGGTACACCGAAGGGAACAATCCGCTCCTTGTTGCCCTTGCCCAGAACCTTCAAGGTACGCCGTTCCCGGTTGATGTGGCCCACGTCCAGGCCCGCCAATTCTCCAACACGAATACCTGTTGCATAGAGCAGCTCCACCATGGCTAGGTCCCGCACTGCTACGGCGTCCCCGGACTGCGCTGAGGCAGTGAGTTCCTCCAAGAGCCGGCGTATTTGTTGTTGTTGCAATACCCCCGGCAGTGTCTTCTCGCTCCGGGGCGCTTTGAGGCGAAGTGCCGGATCCACCGTGATGATCTCTTCTCGAAGCGCCCACGCTGTGAAGCTTCGGACCGTGGCGGCACGCCGGGCAAGGGTTGAGCGGGCCAGCCCAGCGCTACTTTGCTCGCCGAGCCAACGCCGCAGTGAGCTGAGGTCCAGCTCGGCCAAGTGCGTATTGCCTTCGGTGACGGCGTGGATCAGTAGCGCATCAATGTCCCCGAGGTAGGCCCGCACCGTATGTTCTGACCGTCCCCGCTCGTGACGTAAATAGCGGGCAAAGGCGTCAGCTGCGCTGGCAAGGGCAGGCGGCAGGGCGGCCCGTTCTTCTGATTCCACACACCCACTGTGCGCCAGCGGGCTGACATGGGCAAGTTACCTCGCCGTACTGGGAGAAACTCTACTCAGCCAAGACCTGCCGTTTGGAGGTACTCCCCGAGCGTGTCATTATTCAGGGCCTTCCCTATAGCAGTCAGGGCATTGTCATCGGCCAAGACAATGGACTGCCCGTCTGCGCTTGTTCCCGTCCCTAAGGTAGGCAAGGTAAAAGCGATCACGTCTGATCCACGGACACCATTCAGACTCAAGGCAAGCGCGCCTAGAGTTGCGGCATTCAGGGTGGAATCCACACTGACATAGGGAGAAATCTCTTTCACGAGCGTTGTCACTTTGAAGGGGTTGGTCATTGTTGCCGGTGACATGACCTCGTTCAGCACTGCCCTCAGGAATAGTTGCTGATCCTTCACCCGCTGATAATCGCCGTCAACAAAGGCGTAGCGTTCCCTTACGAACGCCAGAGCCTGATCGCCGTCGAGTTTTTGCGGACCGGCCTTGAAGGTGAAGTTGCCATGAACGGAAGTGAAGTCCAACGGTACGTTGACCTGCACACCCCCCAAGGCGTCAGTGACTGACTTAAACCCCTGGAAATCAATAACTGCCACGTGATCGATCCTGGTTTTAAACAGTCCTTCCAGTGTTTGGACTACCAGAGGAACACCCCCGTAAGCCATAGCCGCATTGATTTTGGCTGGCCCCACCCCGGGTATATCTACCCACATGTCACGCATGATTGACATCAAATACAAATGGTGGCGATCCGCCGGCACGTGCAACCACATGATGGTGTCCGAGCGCTGGTTGGAGGGGTCGCCTGCTTCGGCGAGGTTCAGGCCATCTCCGCGGCTGTCACTGCCTAGCAGCAAAATATTCTGGGCCTGTGCAGCTGGCCCTTCCGTCGGCTTGACGGGCCGGAATCTCTCTTGGGGGAATGCGTGAGGGATACTCTGGGTCTGGCTATTGAAGGTGTGGGCAAGATTGGCAATAAAAGCCACACTACTTAGTGCTGCAATCACGAAGATTGCGAGAAAGACCAGCAGAATACTCCGCCCGGTGTTGCGCCGGCGGCGGGCGGGAACAGGCCGATCCGCTTCGATGCTCATAGAGGCATGACTCATAGAGTCATGATGCCACCGCCCTGAGGTTTTGTCTGTGCCACCGTAGCAACCGTTACCTATCCCCCGAAGGATTCCCGGAACGTTACGCGTGGTTCTGGCACCTCACGATCTGCGGCTTCGTTTCCAGCCACCGCCTAATCGTTCAGCAAGCCCCAAGACTTCCAAACGAGCCAAACCCGAAAGCACAGTTGCTGCACTGAGCCCGGCCACTACGCACAGCTTTTCCAAGGTGGTGGCTGAGTGCAATGGTAAGGCATCCAACAGCAGCAAATCTGAGGTCCCCAGCCCGTCATGCAAGGCGGCTTCAACATACGGCTCCGTGGATAGGTGTTCGCCTATGCCGCCTGCCAATTCCGCGATATCCGCAGCATCAGTGACGCACACGGCAGAACCTTCCTTGAGCAGCCGGTGGCAGCCAGCAGAATTCGCCGAGTACACGGAACCAGGCACCGCCCCCACTAGCCTGCTCAGAGCTTCTGCATGGTGGGCGGTATTCAAGGCCCCTGAGCGCCAGCGAGCCTCGACAACAACGGTGACGGAGCTCAGCGCCGCGATGAGGCGGTTGCGCTGTAGGAAGCGGTAGCGAGTGGGGTTAGTGCCAGGTGGCACCTCTGAGACAACGAGTCCGCGCTCGGCAATGGTCCGCAGCAGATCTTCATTTCCTGAGGGGTAGAACCTGTCCACGCCGCCCGCCATAACGGCAATGGTGGGCGGGACGTCTTCTGCCGGCCGGTACCCGCCGCTGACGGCGTTGGTGCCTGCAAGCCCCGGCTTTGCCGTCTGCTCCAGCCTTGGCTCGAGCAGTGCCTGCTGAGGGGAGGGCTGGCGGGAAGGCTGCCGGGACGCGCTCAACGCTCCTCTGTGAGCGTGGGCATCAATTCCGTAGGCGCCTCCGCTGATCACGGTAAAGCCATGTTGCACAAGAGTGCTGGCAATTTCTGCGCTCACATTTGCCCCATAGCTGGTGCTGTCCCGTGAGCCCACCACGGAGATGCACCTGGCTTGTGCAGGTAACGCGGTAAGACTGCCCCGGCACCAGAGAGCAATGGGTGCGGCCAGTTCCAAATCCTCGAGCGCCGGAGGCCACTGTGGATCTTCTGGGACCAACAACCGCCCATGCAACCGTGCCACCGTGGCCAGATCACGTTCCGGCGCCACATCCACTAACCGTGGACGCCACCGTGTCAGTACTTCGCTTAGCCCGGCCCAACGTTCACAGCCCGCTGCTGAGAGAACGGAGGTCATTTCCTTCTCCACACGCGCATGGGAACTGTCACGGCCTCGAATGAAAGCCAGCGCGTCCTGCGCTCCGAGCACCTGGATGAGGGCTAGACCGGGCAGATCAGAGGGTTCCATCAGCCTAGACAATGCGGCCCTGGCAATCAGCAGGGACTGACTCACCCCTGCCTGCCTCAATTGCGCGTCTGCGCCATCTAATTCTGCGCCGTTCATGGTATTTCTCCTCGCTGCCGCAACGTCAGTGCCAAGCCAACGTCTTCGCTGCCCGGCTTTTCCCGTCCTTGAAGGTCTGCCACCGTCCACGCCAGCCGCAACACACGGTCATAGCCGCGGGCGCTGAGGACCCCCGTGCCCATGGCCTTGTCCAGCAACGCTGTCTCGCGCCCAGGCAGCCGCAAGGGCCCACGGAGCACCCTGCCGCTCAGGTCCGCGTTATGTGCCAGTCCCCACGGCTTCAACCGTTCACCGGCAATGTTGCGGGCCAGTTGTACCCGTGCGGCCACCTGCCGGCTCGACTCACGAGGACCGGAGTCCGCCAGTTGCGCCAATTGCACCTTGTTGACTTGAAGTTGGATATCAACCCGGTCCAGCAAAGGCCCTGAGAGCCTGCCAAAATAGCGGCGCCGAGCCATGGGAGTGCATTCGCAATGGATGCCTTTCCCCGTTGCTTTCCCGCAGGGACACGGGTTTGCGGCCATGACGAGCTGAAAGCGGGCCGGGTAGGAGGCCGTTCCGGCGGAGCGGTGCAGGATAAGTTCCCCGCTCTCCAACGGTTGCCTCAGCGCATCCAACACGCGCTTATCAAATTCCGGCGCCTCATCCAGGAATAGAACCCCACGATGTGCCCTGGTGGCGGCACCGGGCCGGGGAATTCCGCTGCCACCGCCAATGATGGCCGCCGTGCTGGCCGAATGATGCGGGCGCTCATACGGCGGTCGCCGGAGAAGCTCCCTTAGCCCGGAACCTCTGTGATCGAGGGAATGGATGGCCGTGACCTCCATGGCTTCGGCATCGCTAAGATCCGGCAAGAGTCCTGGCAACCGTTCCGCCAGCATGGTCTTGCCAGATCCCGGCGGCCCCACCATCATCAGGTGGTGGCCGCCCGCGGCAGCAATCTCCAAAGCCAGCCGTGCCACGGGCTGGCCTGCTACCTCAGCCAGATCCGCCTGCGGTTGAGCCGCAGCAGCTGGTGTTCCGGCCATCTGCGCAAAATCCCCGCCCTGCCAGCCCCCTTGAACCCCGCACAGCTTCTTTGGGTCTGCATTGAAAGCCAGAGCCACTTGGGCAAGATTGTCATAGCCGCGGACTTTGGCCCCCTTCACCAGCCGCGCCTCTGCCAAATTTGCGGTGGCCACAACAAAGTCCTCGCAACCAGCCGTGCACGCGGCCAGGACAGCTGGCAAGACTCCACGAACTGGCCGGAGCCGCCCATCCAGTCCCAGTTCGGCAATAAATACCGTACCCCCAGTGCGGTGCACATCACCGGCCGCATTCAAAGCTGCCATCACAATGGCAAGGTCAAAGCCCGAGCCCTTTTTGGGCAGCGATGCTGGCACCAAATTGACGGTGATCTTCCTCCTGCTCAAAGGGATCCCAGAGTTTTGCGATGCCGAACGGATCCTCTCCCGAGCTTCCGAAAGTGACGCGTCAGGAAGTCCTAACAGAACAAAGGCTGGCAGGGTTTGGCCAATGTCAGCCTCAACTTCAATCACGTGCCCGTTCAGGCCCACTAGCGCCACGGCAAGCGCCCGTCCCATACTCATCAAGCCACCCCCTTGAGGTGGTCGAAGCTCGGCGGACCAGCCGTGTCCATGACAATGCCCAGAGCATCAATGCGCAAAGATCCTCCCACGTACTGATGCTCCCTAGCCCAGAGCACAGCCAAAGTGCGCAGCCTGGACAGTTTGGCCTGCGTCAGGGCTTCGAGGGGATCCCCATACCGGCGGGAGCGGCGCGTTTTGACTTCAACAATGACTACTTCGCCACCATCTAACGCCACGAGATCAATTTCGCCGCTAGGACAACGCCAATTGCTGTCAATGACCCGAATGCCGCGGTCTTCCAAAAAGTCTGCGGCCATCCGCTCACCGGTCTGGCCGAGTATATCTTTTGCTTTCATGACTGCCTCCACGGCCAGCATTGCCGGGTTCGGAGCGCAGATAAAGGGAGCAAGGCCCCAGTGTGGACAGTACCGGCTACGCGGCGGCTGTGGAGGAACAACGCACGGCAAAGAAAACGAGCGGAAGGCAAGTTCCGGCGTCGTTCTTAGACCCACGGTGTGGCTTCAGGGTGTGGCTGGCAGCAAGGGTGTTAGTGCCAGCTCAGGTGAGGCACAGTTGAGGGCAGTGCCAAGCCGCTCAGCCGAAGGAACCCAACTCGCCGTCCTTGGGGATCTGCAGATCGTCAGACTTCATGAGCTCTTCAACGTTGACGTCCTTGAACGTGATGACCCGGACGTTCTTGACGAACCGGGCTGTACGGTAGACATCCCATACCCAGGCATCCTGCAGCGTCAGGTCAAAGTAAACTTCGCCGTCTGCCGAGCGGGCCTGCAAATCTACGTGGTTGGCCAAATAAAATCGGCGTTCAGTTTCCACCACGTAACTGAACAGATTCACCACGTCCCGGTATTCGCGGTAAAGCTGTAGTTCCATCTCAGTCTCGTAGTTTTCCAGATCCTCAGCACTCATGCATCCATCATCCATCACGCAGTGCCCACTTATCCAACGGGCCACGCTGGCGAACGGAGCCGGGGACAGCTTCTACAGCAGGCGCCAGGTCTTGCGATGATGGTCGGTGGGGCCTTCGCTGGCAATGGCGGCCTTGTGTGCCACTGTTCCGTAGCCCATGTTGGAGTCCCAGCCGAACGCAGGGAATTCCTGAGCCAACCCTGTCATGATGCCATCACGCTCCACTTTGGCCAGGACGCTGGCGGCCGCCACCGAGAGGCAGGTCATGTCAGCTTTGATTCGTGTCTGGATCCGCCACGGCGCCACGGCAGCCTCGGCTTCATGAGAGTGCGAAAAAAGATCCTGCTCAGGTGCTGAAAGCCAGTCTTGATTTCCATCTAAAATCACGAAGTCAGGAATCACGGTCACTGCCGCTTGGGCCATGGCCCGGCTGCCAGCCAGCCGCAGTGCACTCACCAATCCCAGGGCGTCAATTTCCGGCGCCTGGGCATGGCCTACAGCACTGGCTGCAGCCCAATCAATAATGGCGGGTACCAGTGCTTCCCGGACTGATACTCGCAAGAGTTTGCTGTCTTTGACGCCGGGTAGTTCGCGGGCTGTGTCTGGATGGATGATGACCACGCCAACGCTGACAGGTCCAGCCAGGGAGCCTCGCCCTACTTCATCGCACCCCGCCACAGCGAAATAGCCCTGTGCGGCGAGTTCTCGCTCCCACTCAAGGGTAGGCGCCGCGGCTGCCATTACGGGCCTGCCGTGGTGTCGGCACTGGTGCTCACGCTCTTGGTCTGCGGCTGCGGTACGTCAGCAAAAACGTCCGGGTAGTTGCCAAGGAAACCTAACCGGGACAGCGGCCAGGCAATGACAACAGCCCTACCCTCAACATCGGCGATCGGGACAAAACCGGTCTGGTCGTAGCTCTGGTGGTAGCGCGAATCTTGTGAGTTGTTGCGATGGTCCCCCATGACCCACAAGTGCCCTTCGGGGACGGTGACCTCAAAAGTGGTGTCCGAGGGTGCCGCTCCGGGGAAGAGGTAAGGCTCGGTGATGGCAGTGCCGTTGATGGTGATTTTTCCATCATTGTTGCAGCAGACAACCTTGTCTCCTGGCATGCCAATAACCCTTTTAACCAGGTGCTGTTGGGAACTATCCGGTGCCAGGCCAATGAAGGTGGCCACGTCGCTGAGCCATCCTGTGGGCCCGTTGACGTTGGTCTGCGGCTTGAGCCACCCTTGTGTGTCCTTGAAAACGACGACGTCCCCGCGCTGGAGAGCGAATGGCTGGGGCACGAGCAGGTTCACAAAGATCCTGTCGTTAATTTCCAGGGTGTTCTCCATGGAACCGGAAGGAATGTAGAAGGCACGGAACAGGAAAGTCTTGATCAGGAAGGACAACACCAGGGCAATAACAACAATGGTGAGCAGTTCTTTGCCCCATGCCAGCGCCTGCTTGCCTACTCGCTGTCCGGCAGAATCTGGAACATGCGTGGCCGGCTCTGACTTCAAATGGCGGGCTCGATGCTCCTGACGCACCCTCGCATCTGAAGATTCCGGGGTGGTTTCCCCTTGGGGAGCCGGCTCACCGGACTCTTCTGGAACATTGTGTTGCATCAGCGATTATTTCCTTAGCAAAGTCATCTCTAGCTACCTACATCCACACCTGGGGCAGGTGTGAGAAAAACGTTTACGGCAACCCAGCGGTGTTCTTACCACTGCCGGAGGCCTGCTCAAGCACGTGCATTCGGCCTAGTGGCCACACCGTGGCGATCGGAGAACCAATGACCCGTTCAGTGGAAATCAGCCCGCCCCCGGGAGCTCCCAGAAGAGATCTGGAATCCAAGGAAACATTGCGGTGATCACCCATTAGCCACAATTTACCTTGTGGGACGCGCACCTCGAACGTCAACGCGCTGGGATCATCCCCGGGATACAGGTAACTCTCAGTAACAGGGACGCCGTTGACCTCCAACAATCCGCTCGCGGAGCAGCATTTGACCGTGTCTCCGGCAACGCCAAGTACGCGCTTGACGTAGATGTTGTCATTGGGCACCAGTCCCAGCCATTGTCCGGCCCCCACAATGGCGTCCGCTACGTCTCCTGCCCCCGAATTCCAGGGCACAAATGATCCCCTACCGTCAAAGACCACCACGTCGCCGCGTTCAATGGCCCTGTTGGTGAAGGCCACCCGGGAAACCAAAACGCGGTCGCCGGTGAGAAGCAGCGGTTCCATGGATTCCGACGGGATGTAGTAAACATCCATCCAAACATTGCGGACCAATGCCAGGAAAAGAAAGATGACCGCTACGCCAAGAACAACAAAACGCCAGCCCAGTTTCCTGGACTGGCGTTTCGCTTGAGTCAAAGTGCGAATCCCTTTGTTACTTGGTGGGAAGGTTGTCGCGCTTTTCCTTGATCTTGGCAGCCTTGCCGCGCAGGTTACGCATGTAGTACAGCTTGGCGCGGCGCACGTCACCCTTGGTAACGACCTCGATCTTATCCAGTACCGGGGAGTGTACCGGGAAGGTACGCTCTACGCCGACGCCGAAGGAGATCTTGCGGACCGTGAAGGTCTCGCGGATGCCGTCGCCCTGGCGGCCAAGGACAAAGCCCTTGAATACCTGAACACGTGCGCGGGAACCTTCAATAATGTTCACATGAACATTAACGGTATCGCCTGCACGGAAGGTGGGGATGTCGCTGCGCAGGCTGGCTGCGTCAACAGAATCGAGAAGATGCATTTTCTCACTCCAGGTAAACGCCACAGGTCATTTACTTTGTGTCACGTTTCCCGCGGGCGGCATACAGCCAGTCCTGGGAAGCGAAAGAATTGGACCGGTTCCCATGGATGGGACACCGGTGTGCTGCCTGTTGACGAACGCTCCCCCTGTAGCAGGAACGCGCCCAGTCGAGCACATCTGTCTATTTTGCCACACTCAAGGCTCTGGAACTAATTGAGTTAACTAGCTTTCCTGGCGTTTGATTGCTTTTCCATGCTCGACGGCGTACCCAAGTTCCCAGAGCACGTTGCGTTCGGCTTTACTGAAGTTGGAGACGTCCAGAGCGTCAATCAGATCCGGGCGGCGCTCCGCGGTGCGGCGCAGCTGGTGTTCCCTCCGGAACTTAGCAATCTTGCCGTGGTTGCCGCTCAGCAGCACCTCGGGGACTTCCCGATCCCGCCAACTGGAGGGTTTGGTGTAGACGGGGTATTCCAGCAGCCCGTCAGAGTGGGACTCCTCAATGAGGGATTCGGGGTTGCCCACCACACCGGGGATGAGCCGGCCAATGGCTTCCACCATGGCCAGCACAGCAACTTCGCCACCGTTGAGCACATAGTCACCCAGGCTCACGGGGCGGACAATGTAGTCCTCCGCAGCCCATTCCAGCACCCGCTCGTCGATGCCTTCGTAGCGGCCACAAGCGAAGACAAGATGTTTCTCTTGGGCAAGTTCGTAGGCCAGAGCCTGATTGAAAACCTCACCAGCCGGGGCAGGCACAATCAAGGTGGGCCGTGCGCCGTCGGCCGCGGGGGAGGTGGCGGCAATGTCGGTGAGGGCCTGCGCCCACGGTTCCGGCTTCATGACCATGCCTGCCCCGCCACCGTAGGGTGTGTCATCCACGGTACGGTGCCGGTCAGCCGTGTAGCTGCGCAAGTCATGAACTACCAGTTCCAGCAACCCTTCCGTGCGAGCCTTGCCGATCAGGCTCAGATCCAGGGGTGCCAGGTATTCGGGGAAGATGCTGACTACGTCAAAGCGCATTACGCCTGCGTTCCTTCCGAACCGTCGGTGCCGGTGGTGGGCTTGGTGCCGGTGAGATCGGCAGCCTCGCCGGACTCGTCGCTGGCACTGACTTCCTTGTTGACAGTGAACAGACCGGCCGGTGGGGTCAGTAGAACATAACCGTCCTCGATGTTGACCTCGGGAACAATCTCGTCAACAAACGGGACCAGAACCTCGTCCCCATCGGCGTCTTCGACGATGAGCAGATCCTGCACGGCCTGGGTCCGCAGCCCCGTCACCTTACCAACCACGGCCTTGCCTACCCGCACTTCAAGGCCCAGCAATTCGTGTTCGTACCAGGCGTCGTCGTCTTGGTCATCATCGGATTCGAAGAACAGGCTGGCGCCGCGCAGCAGCTCGGCTTCATTGCGCGTGGTGGTGCCTTCGAAGCCCAGCAGGAGGATGTCCTTGTTCCAGCGCGAGCTCTTGACGGTGAGCTGGCCAATGGTGGCCGGTTCCACAACGAACTCGGCGCCGGGACTAAAGCGGGAGTCGGGGGCGTCGGTGAGGACCAGAACAGTCACTTCACCTTTAATGCCGTGGGGCTTGCCAATCCGGGCGACCTGGACCTGCATGGGTACTCCTCATGTGTTGCTGAAATTTGGGGAAAAATTTGGCCCCGTCACCGTGTTGGTGCCGGGGCCAAACGTTTGGCTTTACTGCTGAAAACTTGATGCAGCGCTAGCTGCTCCAAGATCCGGCCAGGTTAGTGGCGGCGATCCGTGTCAACAACGTCAACACGCACCGACTCGCCATGGGCCAGAGCGGCAACCACTGTGCGCAAGGCACGGGCGGTGCGACCCTGGCGGCCAATAACCCGGCCCAGATCGTCTTGATGAACTCGCACTTCGAGGGATTCCCCGCGGCGGTTGTTCTTGACGCTCACCTTGACGTCCTCGGGAGAGTCAACTATCCCGCGAACAAGGTGCTCCAGCGCTTCAGCCAACAAGTTACTCGGCCTCGGTGCTCTCGGTTGCCTCTGCCTCGTCAGCCTTCTTGGCCTTCTTGGTGATGGCTTCCTTGACAACAACGTTCTTGGCTTCCGGAGCTACGAAGGGAACCTTGGGAGCCTTGGTCTTCAAGGTGCCTTCGGCGCCCTTGAGTCCCTTGAACTTCTGCCAGTCACCGGTGATCTTCAAGATCTTGGCAACAGGCTCAGACGGCTGAGCACCGACGGAAAGCCAGTACTGAGCGCGGTCGCTGGTGACCTCAATGAAGGACGGGTTTTCGGTCGGGTGGTACTTACCGATTTCCTCGATGGCACGGCCGTCACGCTTTGAGTGTGAGTCCATGACGACGATGCGGTAGTACGGGGCGCGCATTTTACCAAAGCGCTTAAGGCGAATCTTTACAGCCACTTTTGTGGTTACTCCTGGTTCGAAAAAGGGGCGAAATCCGTTTTACGCTCCCGTGGGGCGGGCCGTGCGGCGGACTTCTAAGGACAGGATCATCACACGGAGAGAGGGGCCATGCGGATCGAGTACCTGTCCATTATGCCAGATTAATAACGGACTGTGCGACTCGTTACGCAACCGAGTTTGTGTGTCATCCGTCATGGACGAGAACCAACAGATGCGACTTCGCGAAAATGATCCTGATCCCGCTTTCTGATCCCGGAATTTCGGGGTCCGAAAGCGGGATCAGGATCATTTTAGAGTTCCATGCGGCAGAGTTCCGGGCTATGTTACTCGGCGGAGTAGAAGAACAGGGCCATCTTCGCGTTGTCCTCGGCGGCTGCCAAGGCTGCTGCGGCCATGGCAGCCAGAGCGCGCAGCAGCGGCTCGGTGATTTCCGGGGTGGATTCCATTTCCTCCGCAGCAGCCCATTGCGCAGCCAGCTCGGCAATGTCCTCGGGCTCTTCGAGGGCATTAAGTTCTGCAAAGACCTCAAGGAGCGCATCTGGCACGGCAAACAAGTTATCCAGTTCAATATCAACCAAGCTGAGCTCTGCCCCAACACCCGTGGCATGGACTTTCTTGACGGCAAATTCGCCCAAGACTTCAATTTCAAAGTCGCTCAGGCCCGGAGTTGGCAGGACCGGCACGTCGATGAGTGGAGACTTCCCTGCCATCCGCGCCTTGGCCCGGGCAACAGCCTGGTGGTGGTCTGCAATGAAGAACTCTGAGTAATTGGCCACGCATAAGCCTTTCAAGTTGGGGATCCGGGATGCATTATTCCCGGGCGCCCGGGGTGTTAATGCCCAGACTGTACGGAATCAACACTAACGCGGATCCGGTTTTTCCACGGATCCTCAAATTGAATCTCGGCACCCGTTGCGGCAACCGCAATGCCGTGGTGGGCCAAACGCTCCGCCAGGGCCCCGACGTCGTCCTTGCCGGGCACCTGAATGAGCACCTCCCCGAGCCCGAGGGTGTCCTTGCGGGGACCGGCACCGCGGCTGTTCCACACGTTCATGGCCATGTGATGGTGGTAGCCGCCCGCCGAGACGAACAGTGCCTGACCATGGAATCCTGCGCTCTTTTCAAAGCCGAGAATGTTCACGTAGAACTTTTCCGCGGCGCGGATCTCACCCACCTGCAGATGGACATGCCCGACGCCGGCCGCCGCATTGCGCTGTTCGGTCACGGATTCCTCGCTCAGGTGCGATTCGAGGTAGCGCTGAGGCGGGAGGGACAGGGTGGCCATCTCCACCTCGCCATTCTTCCATTGCCACTGATCCCGTGGACGGTCCCAGTACAGCTCAATGCCGTTGCCTTCGGGATCGGTGAAGTAGAAGGCCTCGGAGACCAGATGATCTGCGCTGCCAGCGAAGGCCTGGGGGTTGTAGCGGGCTGCGGTGGCTACCGTGGCGGCCAGAGCGGACTGGTCATTGAAGAGCAGTGCCGTGTGAAAGAGCCCGGCCTCGCCGCTGCCCGGAAGGCGCAGATTCCCGGCTGGCTGCAGGTGCACCAAAGGTGTGGTGCCGCGGCCCAAGTACTGACCACCGTCCGCTTCGGCAACTACATCCAGAGCCAAGGCCCGGTGGTAGTAGTCGGCCATAGCTTTCATGTTGCCCACCTTGAGCATCACGGTGCCCATGGTGAGCTCTGCTGACAAAAGGTCTTGTGCGGCGGTCATATTTGCTCCAAGGTTTAGCGCGATTACACCACCACAACTACTTGAAGCTTCAAGTTATTCCAGGGGGCGGGGTTCTAGGGGCACGGGTTCTTGGGGCGGGGGCTGCTAGGCGGGCAGAACGGCCTTCATGGCTATCCGGGCGCCCATACCCTCCAGACCCGCAGCCGCCTCCGCGGTACGCAACACGGCCAGTTCCTGTCCGTACTCTTCCGGTCGCAGCTCCGTGAATCCACACCTGGCATAGAAGGGGGCATTGAAGGGCACCTGTTTAAATGTAATGAGTGTCATGGAAGTGAATCCCGCTTCACGCGCCCAGGCTTTGGCGGCTGCCACGAGGGCACGCCCACTCCCTTGGCGTGCGTAGTCCGGGCTGACGGCCAGTTGCTGCAGATGCGCCGCACCGTCCACAATCTCCAACCGGATGAAGCCCACTGGTGGGCGGCCGGCAACCATGATGTGGAAGGCACCGGCATAATCAACCGCTGTCCCGGGCGGCGGGAAGTTTCCGTAGGGCAGAGGTGGTGTCAGGGAACCAAACGCCTGGTCCGCTGCGGCCTCAAGCTCAGGCAGGAGCGAGAACTCACTGAGCGCTGCGGGCCGAATTTCTAGCATGGCGCAAGTCTAGTTCCCGGCTGTGACATGTGATTGGAGCCGCAGTCACGCAACCCGTCAAGGGTACCGGGGCCGTCTCAGCCCCGCAGCTGGCCGCCGGTGACACGTGCCTGCGTTTCAGCTATGAATGATCCGATGATTCCTGCGCCCTCCTCGGTATCCTGTGGACGGTGGCCGCCGCGGGACACCACGTGCCGGGCTCCCGTGGTGGCGAGGTAATCAGCCACTTCCTCATACAGTGGTTCCCAACCACCTGTCAGTACCAGAGTGGGGACGCCTGGCACAATGTGCAGCGGCGCTTCCCATGACGGGGACTGCAGGCGCAGCCGTGCCGAGACTCGGCCAATGGATTCAGGCCCCTGAGCACTACCTATCACGGTCCGTCCCGAACCGGCGCCAACCGTTCCGGAAACCTCCGAACGGTACCCTCCGGAACCGGCCCCTCCAGGGGCAGCCGTCAGCCGGTAGTACTCGCGAGCAAAATCTTCGTCGCTGAGCTCAGTGCGCCGGGCAAACAGCGGTTCCAGGTGCTCACGGTACGCCATGGTTGCCGGTAGTTCCGCTGTCAATGAGGTCAGTGCAGGTTCCACCAGCGTCAGTGACCGGACCAAGTGCGGGTGTTCCACGGCAGCCATCATGGCCGCAATGGCACCTTGGGCGTGCGCCACAACATGGCCGCCTGCCCCCAAGGCATCGGCAACAATCCGAGCGTCGGTAAAAAAATTTGTCGCCGTAGGCTCTGCAAACGCATCAAATCCGCTGCGCTTGAGGAACAAGGCGTCATAGCGTCCAGCCAGCAAGTGCTGGGCGGGCCAGGCTGCGGCACCAAACCCGTCGAGCCCGTGGACGAACACAATCCGGGTTTTACTCATTTAGGCAGGGTACCGGATCACTCTGACATTCCCCCGCCGGGAGGAGGCCCACCGAGCAGAGTGTTGACGGCGACGTGAGCGTTGATGGGGAAATGGCACGCTGTCAGGTGAGGCACGGTTCCGGCTGCGGCAGCCGATGCGGTGGCTTCTACCAGAGATTCAGGTGGCAGGGGCACCGTTCCACCTCCGGGCTGTAGAGGCGGCACCACCTGCGCACAAATCTCCTGAGCCGCAGGACAGCGGGTGCGGAAACGGCAGCCGCTGGGCGGGTTCATGGCTGAGGGCAACTCGCCGGCAACGCCAAGTTTGGCCTTGGCCCGCTCCACCACGGGGTCGGGAATGGGCACGGTGTCTATCAACCCGCGCGTGTAGTGGTGCTGAGGGTGGGCATAGACCTCGGCGGCCGGGCCCACCTCCACCATCTTGCCCAGGTACATCACTGCAATGACGTCAGATAGATAGCGCACCACGGACAAATCGTGGCTAATGAACAAGTAAGTCAGCTCGCGGTCATGCTGGAGCTCCTTCATCAGGTTCAGCACCTGCGCCTGAACGGAGACATCCAGCGCTGAAACGGGCTCGTCGGCGACTATCAGCCCGGGTTGCAATGCCAGCGCCCGAGCCAGGCCGATGCGCTGGCGCTGGCCACCGGAAAATTCGTGCGGGTACCGTTCGGCGGCCCGGGCTGGCAGCCCCACGGAGGCCAGTAGTTCATCGACGCGGTCATTACCTTCTCTAGCCGAGCCAACGTGTTGAATGTCCAGCGGCTCGCGCAGGATGGAACGAACCCGCATCCGCGGGTCAAGGGAGGCGTAGGAGTCCTGGAACATGAACTGTACGTTCCGCCGGCCCTCCTTCGCCTCCTTGCCGCGCGGGATGGCCAGTGTCACCTCGGAGACTGCACTGATGTCACCCACATGGCGGCGCAGAATAGCCCCGGCTGGGACAGGGAAGCCCTTGATCACGTGTGTGATCTGCAACAGCGGCACGCCATCCTTCGGGATGAAGGTGGCAGGCGCCACCCTTGCGAGCTCGGGGACGGTGGTGCGCAAATCTGCGGCCTCTGACACATACAGCGGCGTGGTGCATGGAACAAAGCAGGCATATTGCTGCGGCCGGCCGCCGTTCCGGGTTTGGTACACGTTGCGGCCTGGCCCGGCGTGACGGACCAGCCATTGTCCGTGAGGTACTTGGTGGCTGCGGAGATGTCGAACGGGTAGGGGTTAGTTTGCTCCGTGGTAGAAATCAGCGGACTCTCCGGGAACAGCGGCACGGGGCCGGTGGTCTGGAAGCCGTAATTCTTAGCCGCGTTGGTGATGATTCCTTTCTGGTCAACCACGGATTGCAGTGCCTGGCGGAAGTACAGCTGCTTGAAGACCGGCACCACCGTGGGGTTGTTGTAGTTGATCGGGAAGTAGTTGATGCCGTACAGATTCCACGGCGCCATAGTGTAGTTGGCACTGAGTGGATTTGGCCCTGGTTGATCTGGTGTGGAGTTGGCAGGACGCGGGGAGCTCAGATCTTGCGTGGGAATATAGCCCACATCTATGGCGCTGGCACCGCGCAAGACATTGAACTCGGCGGCGTCCGTAGTGAACGGCACCTCAATGAATTCCTTCAGGGTGGCCTTCACCGATCCGGAGTACTTGGTGCTCGGGTCAAAGGTGATGTGCCTGTCGGCATTGAAACTCTTGAGCATCCAGGGGCCGTCAACAACCTTCCACAACGGGTTCGTTGCGTAGGTAGGCAGATCCTTGGGTGCGGACACCAGATAGGTGTAAACGGCTGCACAGCTTGCCTCATTCGTGGCACACTCGCCCTTGGCCGTGGCACTGGTCATAGCCCAGGCCGGGGGCATCGGTGTGATCTGACTGAGCTGGTTGTACAGCATCCACTGCTCGCTATAAACCTTGTCGGTTGTGAACATGACTGTCTTAGCATCCGGTGCAGTAGCTAAGGAAAGGTTGTCCGGGAACTGCCTCGGTACATAGGCGGCAAAGTTGGTCTTTTCGGCTTTGGACATGTTGTACCAGAACATGACAGCAGTGGAGGTAACGTCCGTCCCGTTGGACCACTTGTAGTCCTTGAGAGTGATGGCGAGCGTGTTGCCCGGTTGCTAGACAGAAGCTGGGCCGCCAAACTCAGCTGGTCACTGACCTCGGCCTTTCCGGCATTGCCGAACCAATACAGCGGGCGGAACATCAGCTGCTGCAGATCGGAAATGTTGGATACCGAAAAATCAGCGATGCGCACTAACGGCCAAATCCAGTTGGGGACCGTGTTGGGCGGTTCGGCAAAAAGTTGCCGTGTTGGCCGCCTTACCCGGTGAAGATGCCGAGCTTCCGGTGTTATTGTCTGAACCGTTTCCTGGAGTCCATCCGGTCAGAGTCAAAAAAGATACTGCCAAAATTCCCAATAACAGAAAGGCTTACTTTCGGTTCCCCACGTAATCGCAATGTTTTTATTTTGCGCCTCCATGGCAGAGTCCCGCGGTGGTAGATCAGTTTGGTCTTCGCGTGACTCTTACGGGCTGTCTGAATCTACAAACTGGAACTGTCGTGGGTAAATTAGGTTTTAAAAAGATGAACCCGTAGGGGAATCACTTGGAGATTCCCCTACGGGTCCTGATCACTGCCTGTGGGTGATGCTAGCGTGCACCCTGGTATGTGCCTACTTGCCCAGGAACTTCTCAAAGCCCTTAGGCAGGTTCAGGCTGCTGGGGTCAAAGTCCTCGGCGCCGGCACCAAACGCGGCACCGGTGGGCAGGGACTTGGGCGCGTTGGCCTTCTCCTGCGCGGCCTTAAGCTCGGCGGCAGCCTTGGCCGGGTTGCCCGAGCGCGCCTTCTTTTTGGGGCCCTGCTTGCCCTTGCGGGCGCTGTTAAAACCGCCGGGGCCTGCCACGCCGGGCATGCCCGGAATGCCGCCGCCCTGAGCCATTTTCTTCATCATCTTCTGAGCCTGGCCAAAACGCTCCAGCAGGCCGTTGACCTCGGAAACATGCACGCCCGAGCCCTTGGCGATACGGGCGCGGCGGGAACCGTTAATGATCTTGGGCGCAACACGTTCGTGCGGGGTCATGGAGCGAACAATGGCCTCAACGCGGTCAATTTCGCGTTCGTCGAAGTTCTCCAGCTGCTGGCGCATGCCGGCGGCGCCGGGCATCATCATGAGCATCTTCTTCATGGAGCCCATTTTGCGGATCTGCTGCATCTGGGAGAGGAAGTCATCTAGGGTGAAATCTTCTTGGTCGGCGAACTTGCGCGCCATGCGCTCGGCTTCGCCCTTATCCCAGTTCTTTTCAGCCTGCTCAATGAGGGTGAGGACATCACCCATGTCCAGGATTCGGCTGGCCATGCGGTCAGGGTGGAACAGCTCAAAGTCATCCAGCGATTCACCCGTGGAGGCGAACATGACGGGCTTGCCGGTGATGGAGGCAACCGAGAGTGCGGCACCACCTCGGGCGTCGCCGTCGAGCTTGGTCAGGACTACACCAGTAAAGTTGACGCCCTCGTTGAACGCCTGGGCCGTGTTGACGGCATCCTGGCCGATCATGGCGTCAATGACGAAGAGGACCTCGTCGGGGTTGATGGCAGCGCGGATGTCCGCAGCCTGCTTCATCAGTTCCGCATCAATGCCCAAGCGCCCGGCCGTGTCAACAATGACCACGTCATGCAGCTTGGACTTCGCCTCCGCCAACCCGGCCAGGGCAACGGCTACGGGATCGCCAGTGGCGGATTCAAACTCGCTGGAGACACCGGGGTGCGGTGCGAACACGGGAACACCGGCGCGCTCACCGTTGACTTGGAGCTGCTTGACGGCGTTGGGGCGCTGCAAATCCGCAGCAACCAGCAAGGGGCTGTGGCCCTGGCCCTTGAGCCACTTGGACAGCTTTCCGGCCAGCGTGGTCTTGCCAGCACCTTGCAAACCGGCCAGCATGATGACGGTGGGCGGGTTCTTGGCCAAGTTGATGCGGCGGGTTTCACCACCCAGAATTGCCACGAGTTCCTCGTTGACAATCTTGACGATCTGCTGCGCCGGGTTCAGCGCCTCGTTGACTTCGGAACCGAGCGCCCGCTCGCGGACCTTGGCGGTGAATTCGCGAACCACCGGCACGGCGACGTCGGCATCCAGCAGGGCCCGACGGATCTCGCGCACCGTGGCGTCGACGTCGGCTTCGCTGAGCCGTCCCTTGCCACGCAAGTTCTTAAAGGTTGCTGTCAGCCGATCAGATAGTGAGTTGAACACGCGCCGCGCACTTCTTTCGTCAGGGATTATTCGTCAGGGATTAACCAACGCCCGCGCGGGACAGCCTTGCGGCCGGCCCGCGCATGGTGCGCGGCAATTTACGTTATTCAGGATGAGACCGGTGGGACGGCGCTAACACCGCTCCACTCCCTTTCCTGAGGGACTCAACTATCAAGGGTACCAACTACGGCGCCTCTTCGTTGCATACCCCTCATGTTCGCCAGCAACTACATCACGGCAAAGAAAATTGTGGGCGCTTGTGCCAGACCATGAAAAGGGCCCCAATTGGTGGCATGCTGAAGACGTGATGAAAAACACTGCAGCTTCCAGCAATCAGCGCTCCACACAATCCAACCAGCCCGACGCCGGTTCCCCGGCTTCAGTTGCGGACCCCGGCGGGCGGATCAAGACTTTAGTGATTTTGGGGGCTTCGGGAGATCTCACAGGCCGTCTCTTGTTGCCGGGCGTGGCCCGGCTGATTGCTTCGGGCCGGGCACCGGGGCTCAATCTTGTGGGAGCTGGCAGTGATGATTGGTCTCCGCAGCAGTGGCAGGACCGGCTTAAGGACAGCTTTTCCGAGGCTATGGAACCCGACGGGGCTTCGACGGACACCGGGATCAAAGAATTGCACCAGCTCCAAGAGGGAAGTAGCTACCACCAACTTGATGTGACCGCCAAGGGAGCGTTGGGCCAGTTCCTCAAAGATATTCCCGGACCAGTGGCACTGTATTTTGCCCTACCCCCGGCGGTGAGCCAGAAAGCGTGCACGGCATTGACTCCCGAGGATCTGCCAGAAGGCACCCGGTTGGTTATGGAGAAGCCGTTTGGTTCCAGCGTTGAATCGGCTCGCGCACTCAATGCCACCTTGGCCACCTTGGTTCCTGAGGACCACATCCACCGAGTGGATCATTTCCTGGGTAAGTCCACAGTTTTGAATATTTTGGGCCTGCGCTTTGCCAACCGGCTGTTGGAGCATTCGTGGGACGGGGAACACATTGAAAAGGTAGAGATCTTCTTTGATGAAGCACTCACTCTGGAAAACAGAGCCCGCTATTACGATCATGCTGGTGCAGGGCGTGACATGATCCAAAGTCACCTGCTGCAGGTCATGGGCATCATGGCCATGGAACCCCCGGCAACGTTGGGTGAGCAAGACGTCCGCTCGAGCATTGCCACCGTACTAAGAGCCAGCAGCATTGGCCGCAGCGGTCACGATTTGGCCGAGTACACACGCCGGGCGCGTTACACTTCGGGAACTATTGGAAAGCGCAAGGTCCCGAACTATATCGATGAAGACGGTGTGGACCCAGCAAATGACACCGAGACCCTCGCAGAGGTTGAAGTGTACATAAATAATTGGCGTTGGGCGGGAGTGCCGTTCATTTTGCGCTCAGGGAAAGCCCTAGGCAACGCCCGTAAGGAAGCGGTCGTCACATTCAAACCGGTTCCTCATCTGCCCGTCGGCTTCAAGGGCACAGACTCCCCCACGCGCCTGCATATTGGTTTCGGACCGGACACGCTGGTCTTGGACCTCGATGTCAACGGCCCGGGAGATGTCTTCACCCTTGACCGAGTCAAGTTGGAAGCAGAACTGGGCAGTGACCCTCTCCTACCCTATGGCGAAGTATTGGAAGGGATCCTGCGCGCAGATCCCTTGCTCTCCGTCCGTGGCGATACCGCCGAAGAGTGCTGGCGGATCGTGGAACCGACGTTCGCCGCCTGGGCGTCCGGAGCCGTCCCCATGGAAAACTATGCGGCCGGCTCCTCGGGCCCGCAGGCCTGGACCACCAGTAACGACTAACTCTCTAGATGGCTGCGGTGCCCCTCTCACCTGTGCGCACTCGCATAACCTCCAGCACGGCCACCATCCACACTTTGCCATCTCCGGGACTACCCGTATTGGAACTGCCCACAATAATGTCCATCAAGTCCCAGGCCACCTCATCCGTGGCCAAGACCTCGATGCGAATTTTTGCATGCAGGTCCACAGCGTATTCGGCACCTCGGTAGATTTCGGTGTGGCCGCGCTGGCGCCCATAACCGTGCGCTGAGCTGACCGTCAGCCCCTGCACGCCATAACTTTCAAGCGAGCTGCGGACATCATCTAATTGTTCCGGCCTGATGATGGCTGTAATGAGTTTCATGCGTCCACCGTGGCTTCCTGTGTTGCGGACTTGCGCCCTGGTGTGAGGTGATCGGTTCCGGACTGACCCGCAGCGGGCCTCTTTCCGGAGAGTGGTTGGAAGCTGCCCGTGGCGCGGCCGCCTAAGTCATAGGCGGATTCGGCGTGGATTGAGACGTCAATTCCGGCAGCTTCGTGGGCTGTTGAGATGCGGAATCCCATGGTCTTGTTGATGATCCACCCGATGGCATAGGCCGCGAGGAAAGAATAGAGCATAACCGCCCCGGCGGCGATGGCCTGCTTGCCCAGAAGTTCCAGCCCGCCACCGTGGAACAGACCCCGGCCACCGGCGGGTGAATTCGGATCAGCCGCCAAGCCAATGAACAAGGTCCCTGCGAGGCCACCCACCAGGTGAACCCCAACAACGTCCAGTGAGTCATCAATCCCCAAACGGTACTTCAACCCGACTGCTAGCGCGCAAAGCATCCCGGCCAAGAGCCCCAGCATCAGCGCCCATAGCGGCGTTATTGCCGAACATGCGGGGGTGATGGCAACAAGTCCGGCCACGGCCCCCGATGCTGCCCCGAGTGAGGTGGCGTGTCCATCACGGATTTTCTCTACCAAGAGCCAGCCAAGGATGGCAGCTGCAGGTGCGGCAAGCGTGTTGATCCAGGCATAGCCAGCCACGGCATTGGCACCGAGCGCGGACCCCGCATTGAAACCAAACCAGCCAAACCAGAGTAGCCCTGCACCCAACATCACGAAGGGGAGGTTGTGGGGCCGGTGGCTGGGATCTTTTCCGAATCCCTTACGCCGGCCAAGGATAAGTGCCAGCGCTAGGGCTGCGGCACCGGAGTTGATGTGAACAGCAGTGCCTCCGGCAAAGTCAATGGCTCCGAGTCCTTGGCCTATCCATCCACCCGTCGGCTTGCCATTGGCATCCTCGGTGAAGGAAAAAACCCAATGTGCCACCGGGAAATACACCACAGTGACCCAGATGGCGGCAAAGGTCAGCCAGGCACCAAACTTTGCCCTGTCCGCGATGGCCCCCGTGATGAGCGCTACGGTGATGATGGCAAAGGTTGCTTGGAACCCTACGAAGACAACTTCGGGGACAGAGCCAACCAATGGGGCGCCGTCACCGGTGTCCAGGACTCCTCGCAGACCCAGCTTTTCCCAGGGGTTCCCCAGCAGTCCCCCGCCAAGGTCGGTGCCAAAGGCAGCCGAGTAGCCGAACAGGATCCAAAGAACGGCAACAACGCCAATGGCGCCGAAACTCATCATCATCATGTTTAGGACGGCTTTGGCACGTGTCATGCCGCCGTAAAAGAATGCAAGCCCCGGTGTCATGAGCAGCACCAAGGCTGCTGAGATTAGGACCCATGCTGTATCGCCAGTATTCATGTTGCTGGCCTTTCGTTGCAAGAGTTGTTGCCTGCCGCGTCTTCGGGGCTGTGCATGGTGGACACTTACAATGAAAGTTGCTGCGTGTTTCACGCGGACGTGGAATAAGTTTCCACTGCGTTACGTCTTGCGGTGGGGAGTTAACTTACCGCGTCAAAAGCGTTTCCGGCGTGTTTCCAGCCAAGCCGCTCACTGCCCCAGCCGTTCGCTTCCCGGGAGTTCGGGGTGGCTAGACGATGCCGGCCTTGGTCATGACCTCACTGATCCCGTGGGCAGCGACGCCTTCGCGCACGTTAAGACCGTCAAATTTGCTGCGCTGCTCTTGATCAATGTTCCTGCTGCGGCGCATGAGCGTTGTGCGGGCCGAATGGCTGAGCAGGCCGGCGCCACCTCGGTTGAGCAGGCGCAGGCGCAGGCGCAGGACCACGGTGGCCATGCGCAGCGTCCCGGTTTTTCGACGCTTCGTGCGTTAAACGTTTTCAACAAGTGCTACTCCATGAAAGATTATTCGTTCCCCGAAAAGGATGCCGAGACACACAAACAGCTGACTTCAAGGCCGCCCCTGCCGCACCCCACGGAGGTAATCTCACGCCGCACCGGACCCCCGGAGTAAGAATCTCTGATGGCGGTTTAAACAAAAAATGCCCGCCGTGGCGGACATTTTTTGCTGTTCGGCTCAGAGTCTTGGACTCCCGCCAATTCCATTAGTTTAGAAGTGCATCAACAAAACTTTCGGCGTCAAAGGGGGCCAGATCATCGGCACCTTCGCCCAGGCCCACCAGCTTCACGGGGACTCCCAGTGTCTTCTGGATGGCCACCACAATGCCACCCTTTGCCGTGCCATCGAGCTTGGTCAGCACAATGCCGGTGATATTAACTACTTCCGCAAAAACCTTCGCCTGGGTGAGACCGTTTTGTCCCGTGGTGGCATCCAGTACCAGTAGCACCTCATCAACCGTGGCCTGCTTCTCAATGACGCGCTTAACTTTGCCCAGCTCATCCATGAGCCCGATCTTGTTCTGCAGGCGGCCTGCGGTGTCAATCATGACCACGTCCACTTCCGTCTCAATGCCCACCTTGACTGCTTCAAAGGCGACGGAGGCAGGGTCCGCTCCGTCGACGTCGGACTTCACAGTGGCAACGCCCACCCGCGCACCCCACGTGGCCAGCTGTTCGGCAGCGGCAGCTCGGAAAGTATCGGCGGCACCCAGCAGCACGTCCTTATCCTCGGCCACCAGCACGCGGGCCAGCTTGCCCACGGTGGTGGTCTTGCCCACGCCGTTGACGCCCACCACCATGAGCACGGCCGGGCGGTCATCATGGCGGGTGATGTTCAGTGTGCGGTCCATGGAGGGATCCACGAGCTTGATGAGCTCTTCACGCAGCATCGACTGGACGTGCTCTGGGCTGCGCACGCCCAGAACCTTCACGCGGTCACGCAGTGTGTCCACCAATTCCATGGTGGAATCCGTGCCGATGTCGGCCAGCAGCAGTGTCTCCTCAACCTCTTCCCACACGTCCTCGTCAATGGTGTCGCGGGAGAGCAGCGCCAGCAGGCCCTTGCCCAGCGCATTGTTGGACTTGGACAGCCGCGCCCGTAGGCGCACCAACCGGCCCTCAACAGGCAGCGGGGTCTCGAGCGACGGGGCGGCAGGGGCAAGCGGCTCCAGCAATTCTTCCGGCAAAATGGCCGGCTGCGGAGCGATGGTTTCCGGGCGGTCCTCCACCAGAGTCCCGCCACCTTGGGCGTCCCCCTGACTTGTGGGATCCAGCGGGGCGGGGTCATTGGCATCGCGGGGGCCGGTGTAGTTCTGGCGGTTCCGGCGAGCGTTCAGGAAGACGGGTACGAGACCGCCAATGACGGCGAGCACAACCACGATGGACAAGAGGATGGGAAGAGTTTCATTCACCCCCTTAGTCTCTCACGGGGGCCTCACGCCCGGGGCAGAGCCTCACTGCCGGGGCCTCACGGGTGGGCACAGGACCAATTTTCGCGTCATGTGGGACACTCGTCAGTGATGTCTATGTCTATACGCCGGCCCAAACAGGCCAAGGATCTGCCCGCAGCGAAGCTACCCCGCGAGATCAAGGTACTGGTGGCTGCCGCCTTCATGATTGCCATTGGCTTTGGCATTGTGGCCCCGGTTTTGCCGCAATTCGCACAAAGCTTCGATGTCAGCGTGACAGCCGCCGCTGTGGTTGTCAGCGCCTTTGCCTTCACCCGCTTGACCTTTGCCCCCTTGAGCGGCTGGCTGGTGGAACGGATGGGCGAGCGCCGCACCTACATTCTGGGCATCCTCATCGTGGCAGCCTCCTCGGCAGCCTGTGCGTTCGCACAAGATTATTGGCAGCTGCTGATCTATAGGGGCTTGGGCGGCATTGGTTCGACCATGTTCACCGTTGCGGCCATGGGCCTATTGATCCGGCTCGCCCCGCCCCAGGCACGTGGACGGGTATCTAGCCTGTATTCAGGCTCCTTCCTGCTCGGTAATATTGCCGGCCCCGCCGTGGGTGGACTCCTTGCAGGCTTTGGCATGGCCCTGCCGTTTCTGGTCTACGCCGCTGCCCTGGTTCTGGTGGCGGTGCTGGTGGCAACGCAACTGCCAGCGGCCTCTGCTCAAGCGAACCGGAAGGGGCTTGTTACCGCCGTCAAAAAAGAGGTATTGCCGCTGCGTGTTGCTCTGGGTCTGCCTACCTACCGCGCCGTTCTGGGCTCCGCCTTTGCCAATGGCTGGTCCGCTTTCGGCCTCCGCATGGCCCTGGTGCCACTCTTTGCCACGGCCGCCTTGGGCGCCGGTCCAGAGGTAGCCGGCATTTCCTTGGCCGTGTTTGCCATCGGCACAGGAGTTGCCCTGACTTTCTCCGGAAAATTGGCAGACACCTGGGGCCGCAAGCCCATGATTCTGAGCGGACTAGCCGTCAACGGCCTCGCCATGGGCGCGCTCGGATTCACCGGTAATGAGTTCTGGTTCTTCTTGATATCAGCCATCGCAGGCTTGGGCAGCGGCCTCATGGGCCCGGCCCAGCAAGCCACCGTGGCGGATGTAATAGGCAACGAGCGCTCCGGCGGCAAGGTCCTGGCCACCTTCCAGATGAGCTCCGATCTGGGCGCCATCATTGGCCCCATCGCGGCGGGACTGCTCGTGGACGCCTTCTCCTACGGCCCGGCGTTCCTCATGGCAACGGCCGTGGCACTTCTAGCCATGGTGCTGTGGCTACCGGCGAAGGACACCCACCCGGCCTAGCCACCGTGGAACTTGCCTTATCCCGGCAGCGGCACCGAGCGCGCGGGGTTTATGCTCCAGCAGCCCGGTCCATGCGTTGGCTGATGACGGTGGAGACGCCGTCGCCTTGCATGGACACCCCATAGAGTGCGTCAGCAATATCCATGGTGCGTTTTTGGTGCGTAATGATGATCAGCTGGCTGGATTCACGCAGTTCCTCAAGAATGCTGATGAGCCGTCCCAGATTGGTGTCATCGAGCGCCGCCTCGACCTCGTCCATGACATAAAAAGGTGATGGCCGGGCCTTGAAGATGGCCACCAGGAGCGCCACGGCCGTCAGCGAGCGCTCGCCACCTGAGAGGAGGGAGAGGCGCTTGATCTTCTTGCCTGCGGGCCGCGCCTCAATCTCAATCCCTGTGGTCAGCATTTCCGTGGGATCAGTCAGCACCAGGCGGCCCTCGCCGCCGGGGAAGAGCCGGGCAAAGACGCGCTCAAATTGGATAGCCGTGTCCGCGTAGGCGGCCGTGAAGACCTCTTCAACGCGGGCGTCCACTTCCTTGATGATGTCCATGAGGTCCCGGCGGCTGGCCTTCAGGTCTTCTAGCTGGGCGGACAGGAATTGGTGGCGTTCCTCCAACGCCGCAAATTCCTCCAGGGCGAGCGGGTTGACCTTGCCCAGGGCTGACAGATCCCGTTCGGCCCGTTTGAGCCGCTTTTCCTGCTCGTCGCGCACAAACGGGGTTCCTTCACGGACTTGGTTGCCGTCCTCATCCACGGCCATGCGCAGTGCCGCCCATTTGTCCGTAACCTCACCGGGGCCCAGCGGAACCAGCGTCTGGGGGCCATATTCTGCAAGGAGGTGGTCCACGCTGAGCCCAAGTTCCTCAATGGATTTGTTTTCCAGCGTTTCAATTCGCAGCTTCTGGGCGGCACGTGCCAGCTCGTCCTTATGCACAGAATCGGTCAGCCGCGCCAGCTCCTTCTGAGCCTCCACCGTGGCACTGCGAACGCTCATCAATTCCACGTCACGGCCCGCCCGCTGCTCCTCGGCTTCATCGCGGACCTGTTCGGCCAAGGCGATGGACTCTTCCACAAGCACCAGAACTTGGTGGCTTGCCAGCGCCACGGCGGAGGCCTTCTTCGCTTGGAACAGCCGACGCCGGGCCCGCTGCGCCGCCTGCTCCCGAGCTGCCCGCTCCGTGGCGGCCGCCCGTTCCAGCGCCGCCGCCCGGTTGCGCGTAGCCGTGAGGGCATCTTCGGTGCTGCGCAGCGAGAGCCGGGTTTCCAGCTCCACCGCGCGGGCAGCCGTGGCTGCCGCAGCCAGGGAATCGCGCTCATCCATGGACGGTTCAAGGCCGGCCGGGGCCTGTTGCGCTGTGGCCAGCCGTGCCGCTATCTCCGTCAGTGCGTGTTGTTCGCGTTCAAGGTTGGCGGTTGCCCCGTGGACGGCCTGGGCGTGACGTTCAGACTCTCCTGCAGCCGAACGCAACGTGGCCCCCAGCAGGCCCAGACGTTCAGCCACGGCTGCCAGCCGCGCGTCGGACTCGTTGAGTGCGGCCAGGGAGGTTTCCGCCGCCTGAGCCAGGGCGGCCCTGCGCCCCTGCAAGCCTGCAAGCGCAAAACGGGACTGCTCGCCGCGGGCCGTGGCCTGCGCCAGTGCACTTTCGGTCTCATCCACCGCTGCCTGCAATTCCAGCAGCGACGGAGCCACGGCTGAGCCGCCCTGAATCCACCACTGGGTGAACACGTCACCGTCAGCCGTGACTGCCGTCAGCGCAGTATCCCGGGCCAGAACTTCCTGGGCTGCAGCCGCATCGGGGACCAGCACAACCCCTGCCAACAAGGCGTCGAGAGTTTGTGCCAGCTCCGCGGGGCCATCAGCCTGTGCACGTCCCAGCAGCGCGCCGGGAATGGCAGCCGCGGCAGCAGCTGCCACTTGTTGCAATCGGACCAGCTCCGCCGGCTGCTCATCAGCGCGGGCTGGCCCGGCGAGCACGAGGGTGACCCGGCCACCCTCGTGCGTTTTAACCAGCTCCAGCGCAGACAGTGCCGCGGAAAGTCCCGTGACCGCAACCCCTTCGGAGGCTGCATTCAAGGCCGCAGAGATGGCGCTTTCATGGCTGGGCACCACCCGGATGAGCGCAGCCATGGAGGCCATGACACCGTCCGGGCGGGCTTCGAGTAGTTGGGCACTGGCATCCTTGCGCAGCAGCCCCACGGCAAGCGCATCGCGGCGGGCGGTCAGGGACTCGCGGGCCCGCTCGGCAGCCAGCTGCTCGCGGGTGAGCGCCTCAAGCGCCGTGTCCACTTCCTCAAGGGCTGCGGCTGCGTCCTCGTAATCGGCATCGAGGCGTTCCTCCCCCTCTTCTACTCCGGCTACCTGGGATTCGAGGGCGGCAAACTCCGCCGCCGCCTGGGTGTGCCGTTCGGCGCCGGCAGCCTTGCTGTGGTGCAGCCGGCCAATTTCGGCTTCAGCCGATTCGAACCGTGAACGGGCGGAGGCAACCTGACCGGCTAACCGGGCCAAGCCTTCGCGGCGGTCGGCGGTGGCACGGAGTTGATCCCGCACTCGCTGCTCTTCACCCCGCACGGCAGCCTCGGCATCTTCCTTGATTTCCATGGCTGTTTCTAACCCGTAGCGGCGCTCCTCCAAGGCAAGATCCAGCTCGGCTTCCTCTTCACGCAACCGTGCTGCTTGTTCAGCCAAGCGGTCCGGGTCTCGGCTGGGGTCCGGCGCCGTCTCCGTGGCTCCAAGATGACGCCGGCGTTCTGCGGCGAGCATTCCCAGCGCCTTGAGCTGGTCGCGGGAGGAACATAACTGGTACCAGTTATCCCGTGCCGCGTTCAGGACGGGTGTGGCGGCTGCGGCTTCCTGTTCCAGTGCCGCCTGCTTCTCCCGGGCTGCTTGTAGTTCCTGCTCCACCTGTTCGCGGCGGTTCTTGAGGGATAGTTCTGCTGCTTCATCGCGTGCCACGGTTTGTGTCAGGCTCACAAGATCATCAGCCAGCAGGCGAGCTTTGGCGTCCCTGACATCAAATTGCACGGTTTGTGCACGCCTGGCCACAGCCGCCTGTTTGCCCAAAGGTGTCAGCTGGCGGCGGATCTCCCCCGTCAGATCATTGAGCCTGGCCAGGTTGGCGCCCATGGCATCAAGCTTGCGGAGAGTTTTTTCTTTGCGGCGGCGGTGTTTGAGGATTCCGGCGGCTTCTTCAACGAAGCCGCGGCGATCCTCAGCGGTGGCGTGCAGCACCCTATCCAGCTGGCCTTGACCCACAATGACATGCATTTCACGGCCCAGCCCCGAATCGGAGAGGAGCTCTTGGATGTCCAGAAGGCGGCAGGAGGTCCCATTGATGGCGTATTCGGAGCCGCCTGCACGGAACAGGGTGCGTGAGATGGTGACTTCGGCATAGTCGATCGGCAGGGCGCCGTCGCTGTTGTCAATGGTGAGTGAGACCTGGGCGCGGCCCAAAGGCGGACGTCCGGAAGTACCGGCAAAAATAACGTCTTCCATTTTTCCACCGCGCAGCGTCTTGGCACCCTGCTCCCCCATGACCCAGGCAAGAGCATCAACCACATTGGATTTCCCCGAACCATTGGGGCCCACAACAGCTGTCACACCGGGTTCAAAGTCAAAAGTGGTGGCCGACGCGAAGGACTTGAATCCGCGCACGGAAAGACTTTTTAGATGCAAACTGTTTTCTTCTCCTGCGCCGGGTGTGTTTCTCACAAGCCAATCTACCGTGAATTTCCCCATCCCACCCGGGCGCCTAGATCCGTGTATACGTTGTGGCGTATGTGCGTGAACACCCCTCAAGGTGCATAGTTAAGGGTGGGTCTTGATATGTATGGGTGCCGTCCTCAGGCGTTCTAGCACATATCAAGGCAAAGTCACTGGTTTTTCCGGTGACGTTGAACACTTGATACCTAAGAAAAAGGCTGGAACTTGATCGGCAACGCTACGTTTCGTCACCACAACACCGCCTTGCTTGCTGTTTCCAGCATTGAGGCTCCGATTGTTGTCAAATCCAGTGACTTCGACGCCCGTCTAGCCCCGAGCCTGAAACGTCTGCGCCTCTCCAAACGGCTCTTGGAGCGTGTGGCCGGTGTGGAGGAACGCCGCTGGTGGGCCCCGGGCACAGACTTTGACGACGCCGCCATTGAGGCTGGTGCCAAGGCGCTGGCCGAGGCCGGGATTGAACCGGGCCAGGTGGGCCTGCTGATCAATACCTCCGTCACTCGACGCAATCTTGAACCCTCCGTTGCCGTGAAGGTGCACAACGGTTTGGGGCTACCCTCCTCGGCCATGAACTTTGACGTGGCCAACGCCTGCCTGGGCTTCGTCAACGGAATGACCTTGGCTGCGAACATGATCGACTCCGGCCAGATCAAGTACGCCTTGGTGGTGGCGGGCGAGGACGCCCAGGCCACGCAGGAAAATACCTTCAACCGTCTGAACGCGGAAACCTCCACCCGTGAGGACTATCTCAAAGAATTCGCCACCTTGACGCTGGGTTCCGGCGCGGCCGCTGCCGTTATTGGCCCGGCAGATCTGCATCCCGAAGGTCACCGCATAGTGGGCGGCGTCTCCCGTGCCGGCACGCAGCACCACCAGCTGTGTGTGGGCGGGCCTGACGGCATGTTCACAGACACCAAAGGACTGCTGGACAATGGTCTGGAACTGGTCACTGATGCCTGGCATGAGGCCCACACCGACGGCTGGGACTGGCGCTCCATGGACCGCTACGTCACCCACCAGGTCTCCAACTCTTACACCAACGCCATCATCAAGGCCGTGAATCTGGTCAAGGGGCGGGTGCCCATCACATTCCCCAAATGGGGCAATGTGGGCCCAGCCTCGCTGCCCATGACCTTGGCGCAGGAATCCCAGAGCCTGAACCGTGGCGATCGGGTCCTGTGCATGGGTGTGGGCTCAGGCTTGAACACCGCCATGATGGAAATTGCGTGGTAGCAGTGACTTCCGAGCACACGGCCGTGTCCCAACCATGGCCCGGTGTCTCTCCAGCGTGGCAGCAGGTACTCACGGTCCCGTCCACGTCCGCCGTTGATCCTGTAGGCACCAGCAGGCAATGGCACTACCTGGACAATGAGTCCGACGTGCTGGCCACCGGCAAGGCCCCTCGAGGCACCCTGCTGTGCGTGCACGGCAATCCCACGTGGTCTTATCTGTGGCGCACCCTCCTGGCCGGGGCTACCTCCCCCGAAACTCTTGCCGCTGGCGGCCCGTGGCGCGTCATCGCCGTAGACCAGCTGGATATGGGATTCTCCGAGCGCACGGGCACCTTCCGCCGCCTCGAGGACCGCATCAACGACCTCTCTGACTTCACCGCCGCACTGGGCCTTACCGGGCCTGTGGTGAGTGTGGGACACGACTGGGGCGGCATCATTTCCCTGGGCTGGGCCACCCGGCACAAGGACCAGCTGGCCGCCGTGGTACTGACCAACACGGCCGTGCACCCGGCAGGTTTCACCCTTCCGCCAGCTCTAAAACTTGCCCTACACCCCGCCGTCCACCAGTGGGGCACCAGCACCACTTCCGCCTTTTTGCGTGTCACGCACGGACTCGCTGCGCCCACCCTGAGCACGGAGGTCCGCGCAGCATTCATGGCCCCGTACCGCTCCGTGGCCCGGCGTGCCGGGGTAGGTAATTTTGTGGCCGATATTCCGGCAACGCCAGAGCACCCGTCCTGGGCTGCACTGGATGCTGTGTCCTCTGATATCCGTTCCCTTGGCGTGCCTGCCCTGATGATGTGGGGCCCCAAGGACCCGGTCTTCTCAGATCGATACCTGCGAGATCTGATCACGCGCCTGCCCCACGCCGATGTGCACCGTTTTGAAGGTGCCAGCCACCTGGTCCAGGAAGATCGTGACATAGCGGCACCAACATTCACCTGGCTGGCGCAGCGTTTCCCGACATCTGATCAAGCCGCATCCCTTGAGCAAGCCACCACCAAGGACAGCACGAACACGGAGTATGTCCCTATGCTGGCCGAGCTCGATGCCCGCACTGCCGATACCAGCACCGCGGTGGTGGATATGTTGACCGACGGCGGAACACGTTCGCTGAGCTGGGCGCAGCTCTCCTGCGATGTGGACGATCTCGCGGCAGGACTGCGTGAACTCGGTGTCAAGGCCGGAGACAGGGTCAGTTTGCTGGTGCCGCCGGGCATCAATCTAACTACCTTGATCTACGCCTGCCTGCGTCTGGGCGCCGTCATTGTGGTGGCCGACCCGGGGCTGGGCACCAAGGGGCTCAGCCGCGCCATCAAGGGTGCCGGGCCTGACTTCCTGATTGGGATTGAACGTGCTTTGGCTGGTGCCCGTCTGTACAACTGGCCCGGCATTAGGATTGCCGCTGAAGATTTCCCACCTGCCACAGCAACAGCCAAGAAAGCCCTCTTTAAGGTTGCCGGCACGGTTCCGCAGTTACTGGCCAATGGTCGCGTGACCCGGTTGGCCGGGTATGCGAGCACCTTTAGCACCCCCGCACCGGATGCCGATGCAGCAGTGCTGTTCACCTCCGGTTCCACCGGACCGGCCAAGGGTGTTGTGTACACACACCGCCGGCTGGCCGCCATGCGCGACACCCTTAAAGCCACCTACCGGCTTGAAGCGGGCACGTCACTGGTAGCCGGTTTTGCCCCCTTTGCCCTGCTTGGCCCGGCCTTGGGCGCCACCACTGTCACTCCCGACATGGATGTCACCGCCCCGCGCACCTTGACCGCCAAAGCCTTGGCCGAAGCTGCCGCTGCCATTGATGCAACAGTGGTGTTCGCTTCCCCCGCCGCGCTTGTGAACGTGGTGGCCACTGCTGCGGAACTCACGCCTGCCCTGCGGAAGGTGCTGGCCGGCGTCGAACTTCTCCTCTCGGCAGGTGCACCCCTGGGTCAACGGCTACTCACCCAGGTGCAGGAGCTGACCACCAATGCGGCTCTGCACACTCCCTACGGCATGACGGAAGCGCTGCCTGTCACCGATATTGACTTACCGGGCATTCTTGCGGCCGGGGCGGGCAATGGTGTGTGTGTTGGAACCCCTGTCAGCGGCGCCGCCATTGCCATAGCGCCCGTGCTGGCGCAAGGGCTTGACCTTTCGCCCACCACCGCCGCCGAAGTCACCGGGGAGATTTTGGTGCGTGCTCCGCACGTCAAGGAACGCTACGACCGCCTGTGGATCACGCAAACTCACAGCACCTCCATTCCTGGCTGGCACCGCACAGGCGATGTTGGGCATCTGGATGCGCAGGGCCGGCTGTGGGTTGAGGGCCGGATGGAGCACATTCTCACAACCCCCACCGGCGTCAAAACACCTGTGGCGTGCGAGCAGGCGGTGGAACAAGTGCCCGGAGTTGCCCGTGCTGCCGTTGTTGGCGTTGGACCCATGGGGACTCAGGCTGCCGTGGCGATCGTAGAAACTGCTCCCGCCATCAAGCGTCCAGGGTTGGCAGCTGCCCCGCTCGCGGCGGCAGTGCGTGCTGCGGCGTTGTCCGTGGGACTTCCGTTGGCTGCCGTGATCACCATTGACGCCATGCCCACAGATGTGCGGCACAACTCCAAGATCGACAGGGCGAAGCTCTCACGCTGGGCCGCACGGTTGCTGGCAGGGCAAAAAGCCGGCCAGCCGTGATCGGTGATGCTGCCCCGGCGCACAATGTGGGGAGTTCTCCACAGCGCAAGGTGCTCGTCACAGGCACCAGTGGAATGCTGGGGCGGGCTGTGGCCCAACTCCTGCATGAGCGTGGATACCTTGTCCGAAGCTTGCAACGCCGGGCCGTCCAAGCCCCGTGGGAATCGATTCAGGGCTCCATTGCTGACCCCGATGTTGCGGCACGCGCCGTAGCGGGGATGGACGCCGTAGTACATTTGGCGGCCAAGGTCTCCTTTACCGGAGAGTGGAATGAGTTTCTCGCCACCAACATTGTTGGCACACGCCAGCTGCTGAGAGCAGCACAGCATGAGGGTGTGCGGGATTTTGTGTTTGTCTCCTCCCCCTCAGTGGCACACTTTGGCAGTTCCATTGTGGGCGCCACCGCGGGGGCAGCTAACCCGGCTTTGGCCCGCGGTCACTACGCCCGGTCCAAAGCTGCGGCTGAGGAAATTGCCCTGGCGCAGAACTCCCCGGCATTTCGGGTCACGGCCATCCGTCCCCACGTTGTCTGGGGTCCAGGTGATACTCAGCTGGTGGAACGCGTGGTGGAACGTGCGCGGACAGGCCGCTTGCCGCTCTTGGACGGCGGGCGCGCACTCATCGACACCACCTATGTGGACAACGCCGCCGAGGCCATAGTGCGCGGACTTGAACGGATGGATCAGGCTCACGGTCAGGCTCTGGTGGTCACCAATGGCGAACCCCGCCCTGTAGGTGAACTCATTGCCGGGATCTGCGCGGCTGCCGGCGTGCCCGCTCCTGGCTATTCCATACCTGGCTGGTTAGCCCGCGGCGCAGGCTCGGTCATTGAAAAGGCCTGGACTGTTGCAGGGGCGCGTGGATGGGTGCACGACGAACCGCCCATGACCCGCTTCCTGGCCGAACAACTCTCCACAGCCCACTGGTTTGATCAACGGAACACGCAGGCCGTGCTGGACTGGACTCCGGCGGTGTCCTTAGACGAGGGACTGAGCCGATTGGCAGAGCACTACCGAGCTCTGTAATGATGCGGACTCTGTAATAATGACGCATATTTTTCGCTAACAACTACTTGCTTTTGCGTCCACACCACTTGTTTGTGGCCTTATCTCTTGATTAGCCCAACGTGTGCACCCTATCGTCACAGGTGAAAGAGGTTTTCGCCATCACTTCGGTGGCGGGACTTTATTTCATGCCTGCCTGTGTGGCGGGCATGCCGCTGGAGATAGGTGTCCGAACTTGAAACTACGTGCAGTCACCGGTCTTAGACACCGCCACGTACTGGCAATAATTGCTGCCACGGCTCTAGCGTTCAGCGGTTTGGTGAGCGGTGTTGTGGCTGCTGCATCAGCTGCCGAGTCCTGCGGGCCCGGCAGCAACCTGATCTCCTGTGAAAACTCCAAACCAGGCACAGATCCGCAAGTTTGGGACATTAACGGGGCGGGCGATGACTCCATTCAGGGATTCTCCACTGACATCAGCGTCAATGTTGGTTCCAGCATTGGGTTCAAAATCAAAACTGATGCCAAGGCCTACTCCATCGACATCTACCGCACGGGATTCTACGGCGGGCTCGGTGCCCGAAAGATTGACTCGATCATCCCCTCTGCTCCGCTTCCGCAGATTCAGCCACAGTGCCTCAGCGATGTCAGCACCCAGCTTTATGACTGTGGCACGTGGGGCTTGTCCGCAACCTGGAACGTCCCCAGCACGGCAGTCTCCGGTGTCTATGTGGCCCTGCTGACCCGCAAGGATGATGGCGGCAGGAGTCACATAGTTTTTGTGGTGCGCAATGATGCCAGCCATGCCGACGTTGTTTTCCAGACCTCAGACCCCACCTGGCAGGCCTACAACACCTACGGAGGCGCGGATTTTTACCAAGGTGCTGACATAGGGCGGGCCTTCAAAATCAGCTACAACCGTCCTGTGGTGACACGAGGTGACGTTGACGGACGTGACTTCTACTTCGCCAGCGAATATGCCATGGTGCGTTACTTAGAACAAAACGGCTATGACGTTGCCTACCAATCCGGTGTGGACACTGACAGGTACGGCTCGCTCCTGAGCAACCACAAGGTGTTCTTATCGGTAGGCCATGACGAATACTGGTCAGGTGCCCAGCGCAGCAACATTGAGGCAGCCGCCAACGCTGGTCTCAACCTCCAATTCCTCTCCGGCAATGATGACTACTGGCGCACGCGCTACGAGCCGTCCACCACGGACAACAGCAACTACCGCACTATCACTTCCTATAAGGAGACCTGGTCCAACAGCAAAATAGATCCGAGCAATCAGTGGACGGGAACGTGGCGTGACCCCCGCTTTGCCTCACCCGCCAATGGCGGCGGCATCCCAGAAAATGCGCTCAGCGGCACCATCTACATGTCCAACTACACTGACCTTCCGGTCACTGTCTCCGCAGCGGAAGGCAAGACCCGCTTGTGGCGCAACACCTCATTGACCCAACTGGCCCCCGGAACCCAGGCCGCCTTGGCTCCCCACACCGTAGGTTATGAATCCAATGAGGACATTGATAATGGTTTCCGGCCCCAAGGATTGATCCGCCTGTCCACCACTGTGGGGCCAACACCCCAATACCTCATGGACTACGGCAATCTGGTGCAGCCCGGAACCACCACACACAACATCACCTTGTACAAGAACTCTGCTGGGGCATTGATCTTCTCCGCGGGGTCCGTTCAGTGGTCGTGGGGTTTGGATGCAACGCACGACGGCGACGGGGCACGTGCCGATGTCCGGATGCGTCAGGCACAACTAAACTTATTGGCCGATATGGGGGCGCAACCGGCAACCAGAGACCCCGCCTTGAACGCCGCCAGCAAGAGCACCGATACAACACCGGCCGTAGCCGTGATCACTTCTCCAACTAACGGGACCGCCATCGCCAACGGTGCCAAGGTCACCGTCACCGGAACCGCCAGTGACACCGGCGGGGTGGTGGCCGGCGTCGAACTTTCAAGCGACGGCGGAATCAGCTGGCATCCGGCAACGGGGACCACCAACTGGAGCTACAGCTACATCCAACACGGAGTGGGCACAGTGGCACTGATGGCACGGGCCATCGATGACAGCGCCAACTATCCAGGCACACCCACCCAGATAAACCTCCAGGTGGGCGGTCCTTATAGCGCTCTGGGCCAAACGGTTCCCGCCACAGTGGACTCCGGGGACAACGGTTCGCTGATGTTGGGGATGCGCGTCACACCCAACCAGAATGGCTTCATTTCCGGGGTGCGCTTTTATAAGAGTGAAGCTAACACGGGAACTCACACCGGCTATCTTTGGAGTAGCTCAGGGGCCCAGTTGGCCACGGCCACCTTCACCGCTGAAAGTGGCAGTGGCTGGCAACGTGCCACCTTCGTATCCCCGGTCCAGGTACTCGCCGGGCAAAGCTACGTTGTCTCCTACCTTGCCCCGAAGGGCCGCTACTCCTACCAGAGCGGTTTCTGGGACTACAGAGGCACCACGGCAGCCCCGCTCAGTATTGCAGGTGGCTTCGGCTCACCGGCTGCGGGGGTGTACAACACCTCCGGAGAGTTCCCCACCGACAGCTACGAAGGCAGCAACTACTTTGTGGACGCCGTCTTTGAAAGCACCGACAACTCTCCTTTGTCAGCCACCGCACAGCAACCCGCCAATGGCGCATCCAGCGTGCCCGTCACCACGGCGGTCAGTGCTGTACTGTCCAAGGATGTCAATGCAGCGTCCGTCAACATCTCGCTGAAAACCTCGGCCGGTGCCAGCGTTACTGGAACTACGGGCTACAACCCGGCAACGCGCATTGCGTTGTTCACACCGGCCACGGCACTGGCACAAAACGCCAGCTACACAGCCACCATCTCAGCCAGCAGCAATGGCATGCCCGTGTCAGTGGGAAAGACATGGCAGTTCAAAACGGTGCTCCCGGATGCTACGGCTGGCAACTGCCCCTGCAGCATGTATCAAGACAGCAGCACACCCGCCGTGCTCGCCATCGCCGATGGTGTTCCCTTGGCGCTGGGTGTGAAGTTCAGCCCCACAGCCAAGGGAACCATCGATGGGATTAAGTTCTACAAGGGCCCAGGTAACACCGGCACGCACACCGGCACCTTATACGGCAGCAACGGCGCCGTGTTGGCCACCGTCACGTTTACTGCCGAAAGCACTACCGGCTGGCAGAGCGCCACCTTTGCCTCTCCCGTTCCGGTCACGGCCGGAACTGAATATATTGCCGCCTATACGAACCCTGAAGGCACGTACTCTGCAACTCCGGGAGCCTACGCCGATGACTCTAATAGTGGCCCTCTCCATGTCCCCTCCGGGCAGGGGCGGTTCTCCTACACCTCTGATTTCCCCACCAACAGCTCCTCTAGCAGCTACCTTGTCGATGTGGTGTTCAACCCTGTATTTACGCCACTGAGCGCCGGAAACCAGCAGCCCATTGCGGGTGCGGGAAGCGTGCCTGTTGATACAACACTCAGCACGGTGCTTTCAAAAGCTGTCACTGCGAATACCGTTGCCATCGCGCTCAAAACTGCCGCGGGGGTGAGCGTTGCAGGGACAACCAGCTACGACCCCGGATCCCGCCGGGCCACCTTCACGCCGTCGGCCGCGCTGTCCAATGCCACAAGCTACACAGCAACGCTCAGCGCCACGGCTACCACGGGTGAGAATGTTGCGGAGGGTGCCTCGTGGACCATCACCACGGCCAATGCTGACACCGCAGTAGGCGCGTGCCCGTGCAGCCTGTATCAGGACAGTGCCACACCCGCCGTGCTCTCCATTGCCGATGGAACTCCCCTGTCATTGGGCGTAAGGTTCAGCCCCTCCACCAATGGCAAAATCACCGCCATCAAGTTTTACAAAGGACCGGGCAACAGCGGAACTCATCAGGGCACGCTGTACTCGCTCGCTGGTGCAGTTCTTGGCAGCGGCACCTTTTCTGGAGAAAACTCTGCCGGGTGGCAGACCCTGACCTTGGCCAGCCCCGTGCCTGTCTCGGCCGGGGCAGAGTACATTGCCGCCTACACGAACCCGGTAGGCACTTATTCCGCCAGTCCAGGCGGCTACGGCAACGATGTCTCTGTGGGCCCGCTCCACGTCTCTGCTGGTCAGGGGCGGTACTCCTATACCTCCGATTTCCCGGGTAAGACTTCCTCCAGTAGTTACTTGGTTGATGTGAGCTTCGAACCAGTAGCCACAATTTTGCCGCTGCAGCTACTATCGACAGTGCCTGTTTCTGGGGCGCTGGATCAGCCTGTCACCTCGGCCCTCTCCGCCACGTTCTCCAGCCCCCCAGCAGCCGGCTACTCCGTGACTGTACTGGCCGGGACAAGTCCCGTAGCGGGCACTGTGACGGCCAGTAATTCCGGTAAGACTCTCAACTTCACCCCTGCTGCCGCTTTGCCTCCGGACTCCGCCATCACGGTTTCCTTGGATAACCTTGTTTCGGCTCAGGGCGCTGCGCTAGCCGCAACGAGCTGGACGTTTAGGACAGTGGCCGCGAACAGCACCAGCAGCAGCCTTTTTGGATCCTTGACGCCGGATGTTTTGTCCAATACTGATGACAGCTCGGCCATTGAACTGGGCGTTAGCTTTACGCCCGCAACGGCAGGTTCCGTTACTGCCATCCGCTTCTTCAAGGGAATTGGCAATAATGGGGCCCACACGGGGTCCCTGTGGGATTCGGTTGGAAACCGGCTGGCCACGGCTAACTTCACCAATGAAACAACTTCGGGATGGCAAACGGCTGTTCTTGCTACCCCGGTGTCCCTGACGGCAGGAGGCAGCTACACGGTTTCCTACTACGCCCCCAACGGCGCCTATTCCTCAACTGGCGCATTCTTCGCCACTGCTTTTACGCAGGGCCCGTTGAGCGTGAGCGCTGGCAGCAACGGCCTGTACATGTACGGCTCCGGAGGCGCGATGCCCGTGAATTCCTGGAACGCTACAAACTACTTCGTTGACGTGGTGTTCAGCGTCCCGCACTGATTAGCTCCCGCACCGATTATCGAAGTACCGACGGCGACCAGGCATGCTCAATCAAAAGTTCCGGCACTGCACCTGATTCGATCCCCACCGACCAAACATCTTCATCCCCTACGGCTCCTTCACGAGGCAGCCCGTACAGGAGTGTTGAATCATTGAGCCATTCCGCTTGGTCATCTATGCTGCGCGGCTGCGCCAGAAGGGTTTCCGTATTGCTGTCCAACTCCAGCACCGCCAGGTTCCAAAAAGGTGTGGGCCCAGGCTTGAGGTTCTTTTTGAACGCGATCTTTGTCCCATCGGGGGAAAGTGAGGGGCACTCAGCATTTTCTCGCAATGACGTCAGGGTCCGTTGTGCAAGATCGCCCCGTACCAGCCATGTCTTCTGGCCCGAGGCGGCAGTGGCATAAAAGGTGTTCTGGTCCTGAGTAAAGGTGACACCCCACACATTTCTGTCTACGGGGGCTATGGGCGCCCCATCAACCAGCAAGGTGAAGTCCTCCAGGTTGCCATGATCTCCCCCAGCCGTTTTGGTAATGACTGTGGCAGTGGAAAAACTTGCCGGCGCATAGGCATGGCCCGTGACAAAAACAGTTGTAGCGAAAAGTTGCCCATCAGATGAGACCCGCACCCGGCTGGGATTTCCCGGCAACGGATAGTCCTGTTGTTCGCGCCACTGCGAGTCGTACCGCACCGCCTGGAAGGTTGTCACAATACCGGCGTTGGTCCGCAGGCACATTTGGGTTCCTGCGGCCGCATATACCCTGTCACAGACCGCCTCGGTGACGGTCCGGGGCCCCGCAGGCTCTTCCAGTGGGACCATGGCTACGTGCCCATATCCGCTACCCGGCGCGGTGTTTCTAAAAATGATGCGCGGGCCGGTGTGCCAGGTCTCATCCGTTGAAAGCGCCACTCCTGAGGCACTCTGCGCACGCAGCTGATACTGGTTGTAGGACCACAAGGCGTAGATGACAGCAGCCCCCAGCACCACTATGGTGATGGCAGCCAGCCATGCCATACGGGTCCGCGCACTCATACGGCATCCAAGGCGGAGTCTCCGCTTTTAGCCCCAGGTAAAAGTCTGCGGACAAGGATCACGGCCGCAACCAATGCGGCTGCCAGCGCCACGGCGGCAACCACCATGGCATGTTCACGACCAAGCATGAACCACAAGGTGCCGAATCCAACGGAGGCGAAGAAGCGTGAGGCCGCAACCACCGTCTGCGCAGCCGCAATGCCGCTGGCTTTGCTGGCTTCCGGCGAGAATTGACCGGCCAAAGCTGCCAGAACACCATCAGTGGCAGCGTAGAAGACGCCAAGTAGCAGAAGGGCGCCAATAGTGAATGCTGCTCCTGTGGCGGGCAGTACCGCACACAGATAGGCTGCGAGCAGGGCTCCGTGTCCTGCGATAAAAACCCTCAAGCGCCCCCACCGATCCGCCAATCTGCCCAGCGGCACTGCGAGCACCAAATAAGCGAGGTTGGTCCCAACATAGAGCAAGGGAAACCATGTTGCTGCAAACGAGGCCTTGCTTTGCAAGACCAAGTAGATGAAGCCATCACCTATAGTGACCAGCCCCAATATCCCTGCCAGCAGGAGTAGCCGGCGCATCTGGGGATTGTTCAGTTCACGCCATGCGAAGGGCGCGCGAGAAACAGCCTGCGAAGCAGTGTCCGCTATAGCTGCTTGCTTCTCCAGCACCCTTTGCCGCCGGCCTGGAACAAGGAGTCCCAGCACTGCTAGACCAAGAACACCACAGGCCAAGGACACGACAAAGACGGTGTGGTAGCCGTTAGGGATCAGTAGCAGCACTATAAACGCCAGCAGGGGGCCAATAGTGGCACCTACCGTGTCCAGCATTCGGTGCACACCAAAGCTCCGGGCCAGGTGTTCAGGCTGGGCCGCTTCGGTGATCATGGCGTCCCGGGGTGCCGTGCGAATACCTTTGCCAATTCGGTCCAGGCCAATGACTGCTGTAATGGCACCAAAACCTGTTGCAAAGAGCAGCCACACCCGGGCGAAAGTTGATAGGCCGTAGCCGAGAACGGCGATCGCCTTGTGCCGGTCGCCGCGGTCTGCCGTCCATCCGGCACCAATGCGGACAATGGCTGAGATACCTTGGTGGATGCCGTCCAGGAAGCCATAAGCCACCATGGACAGCCCCAGAACACCAGTGATGTACAGCGGGAGCACAGCTGCTACAGATTCCGAGGAAATATCGGTAAACATGCTCACGATCCCCAGCGAAATGATCACTGGGGAAATCTTGAAGGGCGTACTGGAAGGCCACGCTTGTGCGGCTTTGCCGCCTTTACGGTCAGAAAAGGACAGATACATGTGTAGTGATCCTATTTTCCGGCGTGCAGCACGCCGTAGACAATATAGGAAGCTCCACCTTTGATGGGTGTGACTGTTACGGTGACTTTGTCAGTTCCACGGGTAAACCACGTTGCCGTTGAACCGGCCGAGGCCGGTGCGTCTGTACTACCAAAACCCAGCGGCGCAAAGTGAGCCTGATAGAAAGCCTTCACTGCCAGCGGCTCGCGGGCGGTGTTTGCAACCAGGCTGGTTTGCAAGATGGCGTTCTGGGGGCTGACAGAGCTGCTAATGATTTTTGATCCCTCAAGTGCCGGGAGTGCCTGCTCTGGATACCCCGGCGCCAATTTCCCTGCCGCATCCGCAGACTGTGGCAACGGTGCCACCACGAGAGGTAGCTGCGGTTTCGAACTGGGAAGAAGTACTTGAGTTGCTGAGGGGGCTGGACTATTGACTTCCAATGGACGGCCCGGATCTGGGCTCAGAGCTGGCCCTCCCCCTTCAACGGGCAGGGTGATCTTGGGTTTGAGGCTGGCAGTTGTGGCTGGCGCAGTACTCTGGGCAGTGGCCGATGCCTTGCTTGACTGATTTGCGGCTGGCGGATTCGCAGGAGACGCACTCTGGGAAACCGGTGGTGCGGCGGCGGATCCGTCTCCCTGAACCCCGGATTGCTTTCCAGGCAGAAGGTTCAAGGTAATAGCTCCAGCAAAGATGATTACCGCTAGTCCCAGCCCAAGAAAGAGCAGTTTTCGTGCTTTCATGGTCTCACCAAGCCTTTCGGGCCACCCCGAGGGAGAAGTCCCCGCCACAAACAAATCGTCCGCCTCATAGACGGACGTCATCCTCTTTCATTGTCAGCATATAGCGGGGAGCGCCGCTGTCCCAGTGTCTGTTTGCAACGAAATGGCAACGGCAGCCAGCTCTGCTGTGTCACTGTCCTGCTGCAGGGCTTTCTTGCTGTATTTGGTTCGGCTCACACCGTTCGTGTCATGGGAACTATCTTGCTGACAACAACGGCGGGGCCCGGCGAATGTTTCACCGGGCCCCGCCTTTGTCTATCAATTGCTGGCTGGCTCAGGAATCCCCTGACAGGGTAGAGCCGTCCTAGGTGTTGCTAGCTGTGCAGTCCTGCGCGTCGACGGTTGCCAATCACAATACCGGCACCCAGGAGCGCCATGATGCTGGCCGCAGCCCACAAAGCGTTGGTGTTGGTACCGGTGCTGGCCAGATCGCCTGTTCCGGTCTGCTCTGTGGTCAGGACGTTGAAAATCCCCACCAGAGTCCGTTCAGAATCAGCACCGGTCAACACAATCTTGTGCTCCCCGGTAGCAAAGTTCTCCGGAACAATCCATCCAATGGATACATTGCCGTGGGCATCAGCCGTCACTGAACCAATATCCGTCGGCTCACTGAACACTGTGCCTGAGACTACTTCTCCTGGCAGGAACCCAGTGCCCTTGAACGTGATGGCAGTACCCCGGTAGGCGTCTTTAGCAACAATCACACCGGCAGCAGCCGTGGTGGTGCTGCCCGCGGCGGGCCCGCTCGTCGAAGGTGTTGTAGACGGCGCTGTCGCCGGATCAGACGTGGCCTGCGTCGTAGCCGGAGCCGTCGTCGCCGGATCAGTCGCAGGAGCCGTGGGCTCCACTGGAACCACACCGCAGATTAGCTTGGCATCTGCCCAGTCCGCCCATGCATGCCATGACGCAGTGTTGGCAGTGCCCACAAGAGCGTTTCGCAGCTTAATAATCTGGGCACCGCTGACGTCCACACTGATGGTTGTGGGTGAGTTGGTGTCCATGGCGATGGTTGTGTTGCTGACGAGTTTGCCGTCTGCGTACACCTCGAAGGTGCTGCGCGGAACAACTTTGTCGGTAGCCGCTCGTGCCTTAACGTCATCATCGATGCCAATAACGGCCTGGAATGTGGTGCACTGGGCGCCGACATTGACTTTCACACTGGCCGGGCTGTTGGCGCCCAGTCCCTTAGGATAGGTGATGCCGGCCAGCTTCAGTGCAGGGCCGTCGTTGGCTGCCTTATCGCCTACTGCCTTGTCTCGTTCCAGCGGGCCCCAGCCGTTTGATGAGCTGATCCACGCAAGGTCAGAAACGTAGGCTGTGTCGGGGAGGCGGACTTCAACTCCGAGTTGGAAGGCATAGCTGGACGTGCCTGAGGTCAATGTCACCGGTACGGCAATGCTGCCGCCGGCGGTCGCTGCGGCCGTGACAGGGACAGATACTTTGGCAGTACTGCCCGGCGCCACTGTAGCTACAGGCACTGCTGCTGTGGGCAATGTCAGACCGGTCGCAGTGCCGAACTGCAGGCTTGCGCCCGTCAGAGGTGCCGTGCCACCGTTGCGGACACTGACCTCGAGAGTGCCAGACTCACCGGCCGCAAGTGCTAGTTGACCCGAAACTGACGGAGTTGTCGGCAGGCCAGGCTTTTCGCCCGGTGTCAGTCGCAGAATTGCTGTGCCATGGCTGGGCACCGTGGCAGAGAACGAACTGGACGTGTTGGCCACGTCTACCCCGTCCCACAGCGACCGGACACTGTAGGATCCTTGGCCATTTACCTGCGTCACAGTAGAGCCAACGGTGGCCGTTGCGCCAGTGGTGTTGAACAGCGCCACTCCGATGTCACCGCCAGAGAGCGGCTTGGCCCACACCTGCAGACCGTTTGCGTTACTCACACGCACAGCCTGTTTGCCCAAGGGGTCCTGATTTACGCCAATAACCTCCCGGTTGGTGATGGTTTTTACAGTCTCTGCCGGCAGCTTTGTCAGATCGGTGCCTGCAAAGAGCGGTGCAGCCAACATGGCCCACATGCCGAAGTGGCTGCGGTTCTCATCTGCGGTCAGGCTTCCGTTGCCCACCTGCAGCATGTCAGGATCATTCCATGCGCCGGGGCGCGCATAGGGCGAAAGCTCGGCCTGTGAGTTGATGATGCCCGTGATGGATCCCCAGTTGGGTGCTATGTCATGGGTGGTGCGCCAAAGATTGGCCACATCAGCACCCCAAGTCCAGGGTTCGGTGACACCGTATTCGGAGATTCCATACGCTATGTTCCGCCCGGTTGCTTTCAGAGCATCACGCATCTTGCCAAAGGCGGCGGGGCGTTTGAGCTGGTCTGTTTCGTCAGCCCTGCACCAGTCGTACTTGAGGTAGTCAACACCCCAGGTTGCAAAGGTATCGGCATCCTGTTGTTCATGGTTCAAGCTGCCCAGCCCATAGATGGGATAGCTATCCCAGAAATTCGCGCAGGTCTCTGTTCCCGGAACACCGTAGATTCCAAACTTCAAGCCTTTTGAATGAATGTAGTCTCCCAGTGCCTTCATGCCGCTGGGGAAACGGTCTGGATGGCTGAACAAAACACCGTCAGTCCCCCGGCCGCCTTGCCAGCAGTCATCAACCACTACGTACTCGTAGCCTGCCGCAGCCATGCCATTTGCCGCCATGGCATCTGCGGTGGCCTTGACCATGGTCTCGTTCAAACCGTAGCAACGGACTTGATTCCAGCTATTCCACCCCATGGGCGGTGTCAGAGCAAGGCCGTTGTCCAATGCTTGGGCCGGCTGCACTCCACCCGCGGCAAGGCCGCCCACCAGGGCTAACCCCATCAGCGCGGCCGTGGCGGACTTCCAGCCAAACGGCGCCTTGGGTTTGAACTTTGATTTACGCACGTTGCAGAACTCGCAATCTCTTCAGGCAAAGTAGATATCTGGGATAAGAATCAACCACATGTTATCGATAACGTGATGTGGCGCACAAGGGCTCTTGTTATCGTGCTGGATTATTAACCCAACTACTTACTTGGGGCGGCCACAAAACGTGCCAATCAATGCCCTCAGAGACGGGCGTTGCGCGGCTTCGGCTGGCAGAAGGGGCATCTGTAGGAAGAGCGGTTCATGAAGGTTTCACGCCCAATGATGCTGGTTAGGCCAAGTTCCTCGCAGCGGTAGCAGGATTTGCCTTCCCGGCCGTAGGCATTCAAGGACCGCGCAAAGTAGCCGGAAGCGCCATTGACGTTGACGTAGAGGGAATCGAAGCTGGTCCCGCCGGCATCCAAAGCTCTGGTCATGACCTCGCGGGCGGCATGAATGATTCTCTCCGTATCGGGACGGCGCATGGTCTCGGTGGGGCGGGCGTAGTGCATCTTGGCCGCCCAGAGCGCCTCGTCGGCGTAAATATTGCCAATCCCGGACACCAATGATTGGTCCAGCAGGGCACGTTTCAGCCCGGTCTTCCGTGCGCGGAACTTCTGATGCAGCGCCTCCAGATCGAAGTCCGGATCCAACGGGTCCCTGCCAATGTGAGCGGCCTCAGCCGGGATTAAGGCCAAACCCGATCCTCCGCTACCTCCGGGGAGTCCATCGGAGGTTGGAATGAGAGAGGTGACAAAGAGTCCGCCGAAGATTCGTTGATCAACAAACCGCAGTTCCTCGGGCGCATCGGGCCGCAAAGAGAAGGAAAGCCGGACCTTGAGGTGTTTTTCGTGCGGCTGCTCCCGTGATTCCACCAATAGTTGTCCGCTCATGCCCAGATGCGCCACCAGGGCAGTGTGTGGCACGGCAGTAGAGGAGGGATCGTCACTGAGCGGAAACCACAGGAATTTGCCTCGCCGGACAACGTCCAACACCGTGGTACCGAGCAGGTTGCCGCGGAAGTCCTCAACACCCAATGCGTGACGGCGGATGGAGCGCGGGTCCGGCACAGCAACGGAGGTGATGGTGCGCCCGGCAATCCAGCGTTCTAGACCCCGGCGGACTACCTCAACCTCGGGCAACTCAGGCATTACTGCCCGGAGGGCGACGCGGTGGGTGAGCCGGCTTCGGAGGAGGGGTCGGCGTCGTACTTGGCAGTGGGGGAAAACTTCTCTCCCAACACTATCCAACCGGCAGCTGCGGCGGCGCGCTCGGCTTCTTTCTTGGACGGACCAACGCCGGAACCGTAGTGCTGGCCGCCGATGACCAGCTCCGCGGAGAAGCTGCGGTCATGGTCTGGGCCGGTGCCGGTGATCTCGTAAACAACGCTGCCGAGGTGGCGGGCGGCGGAAATTTCTTGAATGTTGGTTTTCCAGTCGGTCCCGGCGCCCAGGACAGCAGAGTCGGCCAGCAGCGGGCCAACTAAGCGCATGACCAGCTGGCGGGCGATTTCAATGCCGTGCGTGAGGTAGGTGGCGCCGATGAGCGCTTCCATGGTGTCAGCCAGGATGGAAGATTTATTCCGGCCCTTGGTGAGGCGTTCGCCCTGGCCCAAATAGATGAATTCACCCACACCGAGCTCGCGGGCAATAGAGGCCAGGGCGCGGGTGGAGACCACGGAGGAACGGCGCTTAGCCAGGTCCCCCTCGGGAAGTGTAGGGTTATCGCGGTAGAGCGCGTCCGTGACGGCGAAACCCAGGATGGAATCTCCCAGGAACTCGAGGCGCTCGTTGGTGGGGATGCCACCGTTTTCATAAGCGTAGGAACGGTGCGTCAGGGCAAGACGAAGCGTCCCGGCATCAATACTGACACCGAGACGCTTCAACAGCAGCTTGTGTCCGTCCGTGAGTTCCGGTGATGGAAGTTCTGCGGACATGACACTCCTGCTAAATATTAACCAATCGAACGGGCGAATGCCCGAACGGACGTTTTAGACGTCAGCAACCTTACGGCCCTTGTATTCCAAGAACAGTGCGGTACCAGCTGAGTCGGTGACGACCTTGGCCTGGTGCGGCAGGCTGTAGACAACCTCGCCGTTTTCAATGGTCTTGACCAGAGCAGGCGCGGTGGCCTTCCACTGGGAACGGCGTGCGCGCGTATTGGCACGGGACATCTTCCGCTTGGGAACAGCCACGGCAAACTCTTTTCTCTCGATAACTCACAGGCATCTGCCCATGAGTAAAACTTATTTGCTAGTTTTCTTCGCCGGTTAAGCCCTGTAGGGCAGCCCACCGAGAATCTAGGATCTCGTGATGGTGCCCCGGCTCATCCGCAAGGTGTATTCCGCATTCGGAACACAGACCCTCGCAGTCTTCCCGGCACACCGGCTGGAACGGCAGGGCGGTTACCACTGCGTCCCGCAACACCGGTTCAAGATCGACAGAATCGTGCTCGACCCAACGTTGCTGATCTTCTTCTTGTTCAAGGAATTCCGCGGACGGCTCCTCGTAGAAGAAAAGTTCTTGCACATCGACTTCGAAGTCATCCTCGAACGTCTCCAAGCAGCGGGAGCACTCACCTGTCACTTCAACAAGTACGTTACCCGAAACAAGAATACCTTCATGAACGGCCTCAAAACGGAGTTCCAGATCCAATTCGGATCGCGGAACCGCGCCAATGAGCGGGGTGCCAAAATCTTCCGGCACAGGTATACGCTCTTCGAACTTCCACATACTGCCTGGGCTGCGCCCAAGCTCCCTTACACTAACGGTGAGGGGCGTGCCATGGCTGGGCTTGGTGCCCAACGTGGTTTCGCTAATGAGAACTCCTGTAAGAACATATGACCGACGCACTATCGTAGCCCGAAAGCTCCCGGGCATCAAAATGAGTGGTACCAGACCAAATTGGCCTTATTCAGTCTACGACAAAAAGGGCCCACTCGGCGAACCGCTCTGCGTGATGTAACTCTCAGCCAGGTGGTGGTGCACAAATCCCTGCGCCAGCACCCGTTTTCCCCCAGGGCGGCGACGTTTAGGGGCCTTGGAACGCACGACGCCGGATAGCTGGCTCGGCAGATCGGCCCACCTACCGTTGACAGCGACTTCAAGGCATAGTAACTGCCATGATCATTCCTGTGTACATTCCCGACTGGCAGATTGGCGATGGCGATATTGCCCCTCCTGCCATTGGCCAGTTGCTGGATCATGTGCTGGTGCTGGAAACCCCTGACGTCAATCCTCACGGTTTCTACGGCTGCTTCGGCACGGAGATCACCTTGGCCTGCGTTGCGGTACCCCGTCCGGACCATCCCGGCGGGGAGCTGGGCACCTTTCCCACGGAGCTGGAATGTGAAGGATTCTCCGTTTTCTGGGCCGCACCGCGGCGGGTGGCCGGGCACCTGACCGTCACGGGTATCCTCAGCGCCACCGACTACGGCGCCGCCCCGGAGGGTTTCCCCCGGGTTCAGGGAACCATTGTTGCCCTCACCGAGTCCTCACTGATCTATGCCACCGAGAATCCGGAGGGAACATCATGGGTGCCCGCTCCCGGAGAACCCCAGATGCTCAGGCCGTTGGGCAGCTACCCGCCGCCTGCCGCACCTGCCAGCTCCGGCCCATCGCCGCACAAGAAGGTGACCGGCTGTGTGGTTGACGTGGACACGTCAGTGACTGATGAGCCAGCTGTTGCCGCCCGTGCCCGGTTCGATGGCCTCATCAAGGTGCGCCTGTTCCCCGACTATGCAGGCACCGCCCTATGGCTCCATGACCCTCTGCCGTACCACGATTCGGCGCTCTCCCCGTCACTGGTTGCGGCCTTGCAGGAGTGGGAGGCGAGCTATTACTCGTCCCTGACGGCCGATGATGAGTGGGTGTCCCCTGAGGCGGCTGCCACTTTCACCGTCACTGGAAACTCACTCGCGCAGAAACTGGCCGAGGAGCTCGGTGAGATGTTCGCCGTCGAATTCCACTCCTACGAGCATGGGGCACAGCGGCGGATGTTCACCTCAGGGGTTCCTGCTGCGAATCCAGCCGCCGCCAGCGCCCTCTTGGCCCTCGTTGCGGCCGCCGCGGCGGAAAAGGCCCGGCTGGAGACCTTCTCAGCACTCCCGGGCACCGGCTGGTTCGCTTATTCGCCGCTGTCGGAAACCACGTTCCCTCCGGGGGTGGATCCCGGCACCGCTGGCGGTCCGGCTGAACCCCCTCGCCCACCCGAACAATAATGCCGTCAACCATCTGCACACGTCCGCCGGTGCAAGCGCAACGGGCACAGGCGGTTACCGCTTGGGCTGGACCACTGAGACAGGGGTGGTGTCTGGCCCCACGTCTCCCTGCAAACGGCGCAACACGGCACGCGGGACAAAGTCCGCCACATCTCCGCCGAGAGTGTGCACTTCTTTAATCAGTGTGGAGGAAAGGTGCAGGTAGCGGCTGTCGCCGGGAAGGAACACTGTCTCCACTCCGGAAAGCTGACGGTTCATGGTGGCCATAGGCAACTCGTAGTCAAAATCCGAGGATGAACGCAGTCCCTTCACAATGGCGGAGACACCACGGGCGTGACAGTAGTCAGAGAGCAGCCCCTCGCCCATGGGCTCCACCACAATTCCGGACAGTGCGGAGAAGGTATTCCGGGCCATCTCCAAACGCTCATTGAGAGTAAACCGGTACTTCTTGGCATAGTTTGTGGACACGGCCACAATGACCTCATCAAACAAGCCGGACGCGCGGGCAATCACCTCAATGTGTCCCTTATGGATAGGGTCAAAGGATCCGGGGCATACGGCGCGTCGCATACCCACGAATCTAGCCGACGCGGCATACCTCTGACCAATGTTTTGTTGTGGGACCGTCATGTTTCAAACAGTACTGACTAGTAATGCTCCGGCAGCAATCCACCAGGGCCGGGCGGCACCGGATAGTTCCCGGCCGCCTACTAGGGCTTAGCGCACCAGTGCCGGTAACGTAGCCACGTAACCCGCACTACTTTAGGAGCACCCATGAGCACGCCCTGGCACCGAACCGCGCAAGGCGCCAACCTGCTGGGCCCTGACGGTTCCCTTGGCGTGACCATCTTCGAGGAAATCACCACCCTCGCCAACCATCACCAAGCCATCAATTTGGGTCAGGGCTTCCCCGATGAGGACGGCCCGGCCGAGTTGAGCAAGCTCGCCCAGGAAGCCATCGCCACAGGCAATAACCAGTACGCACCGGGCAAGGGCATCCTCGATTTGCGCCGGGCAGTTGCCGAGCACCAGGACCGCTTCTACGGCATTTCCCTAGACCCGGAGCACGAGGTCATCATCACCACCGGCGCCACCGAGGCCATCGCCGCCGCAGTTTTGGCGTTGACGGGCCCGGGCGATGAGGTTCTCACTTTTGAGCCCTTCTATGATTCCTACGGCGCCATGATCGGGCTCTCCGGCGCCACCCACACCACCGCGGCGCTGCTGGCACCGGACTTCATGCCGGATTTGGCAACGCTGGAAAATTCTTTCAGCCCTCGTACCAAGTTGGTTATCCTCAACAACCCGCACAACCCCACCGGTGCCATGTTCCCCGTGGAGGTGCTGGCCGAAGTGGTCCGCCTCGCCATCAAGTACGACGCCGTCATCCTCACCGATGAGGTCTATGAGCACCTCACGTTCGGTACCCGTCACATACCCGTAGCCACGCTCCCCGGCGCCGCCGCCCGTACGCTCACCATTTCCTCTGCCGGGAAGACCTTCTCCTTTACAGGCTGGAAGATTGGGTGGCTCTCTGGCCCGGCGGAGCTGGTGGCTGCGGCCCGCACCGTCAAGCAGTTCCTGAGCTATTCCTCCGGTACGCCCTTCCAGGGTGCCATTGCCGCCGGCCTGCGGATGGAGGATACTTTCTTCACGGACGCGGCGGCAACGCTTGCCCGCAAACGTGACATCCTCGCCGAAGGACTCCGTGCAGCGGGCTTAGATGTCTACCTGCCACAGGGCACGTACTTCATCAACGCCGATACTCAAAAGCTGGGCATCACCGACGCCACCGCACTGGCACGCCGGCTTCCGAAGCTCATTGGCGTGGCCGCCATTCCCGTCCCGGTGTTCTGCCACCCCGAGGGCGCCCACCGCACCCGTTCCCTTTTGCGCTTCGCATTCTGCAAGCAGGAGCCTTTGCTGGAGCAGGCTGCCGAACGCCTCGCCACCTTGAAAGACAAGCTCTAATGGCGATACCTAGCCGTTTCCTGCGCACCAGCGGCGTCCACGCCACCATTGAACCCGATCCCTGGCACAATGATGCTTTCGTTCTGAGTATTGATGGCGCGGAGCAGTCGCACGTAAACCTTGTTGCACCGCATGAAGTGTTCTACGAATACCTGCGACGCATTGCCAATGCCATTGATCTGGTCAAACCCGCCGGTGAGCACATCACGGCGCTGCACCTGGGCGCCGGTGCCCTCACGTTGGCACGCTTCATCCAAGCCACCCGGCCCGGATCTGTGCAGCACGCCGTTGAACTGGAACGGGGACTGCTGGACTTTGTCATGGAAGCCTTGCCACTGCCCGCGGGCACTGTCCTAAACACCCACGTAGGTGACGCTCGGGAGGAGATGGCGGCCCTGCCTCTGGAGCTGAGGTTCGATGTCATCATTTTGGACATTTTCAGCGGCCCCGAGGCACCTGCCCACCTCGCCTGCGCAGATTTCTACCGAGAAGCCGCAGCACGTCTGGCACCGGGAGGGGTACTCGCAGTCAATGTGGGTGACGAGCCCGGTTTCACACTGGTCACGAGCCAAACGAAGGCCATGCAGGAAGCCATGAGCAACGTGGCCGCTTATGGTACGAGCATGCTATTTAGCCGCCGCTATCCGGGCAATATCATCTTGCTGGGGCGGAACCAGCCGTGGCCTGACGGCTGGGCTCAGGCACTCGTGGCAGCAGGGCCGCATCCGGCAACGGTTTTGGCTGGAACTGACGTGGATGAGCTGACCACCTAGCTAGATCCCCTGCCAAGCTTCACGTCACTTGGGCGCCCAAGCGCAGGCCATATCCTTGCCGCCAAGGTCCGATTTGACACCGAATATTCTAAAGCCCACCAGGCTCCATCCCTCACGTTCTACTAAGGGAGAGTCGATTTGCTCAAAAATTACGCCGTCCTGTTCGGTAGTGGCAGCCACCTGGGCAGTCTTAGACGGACTCGCCCACAGATCGACTAGACCTGGTGTAGCGTCAGGATTTGCTGGTCCAGGGCACATGCCACCCCAAGCAACAACCGGGGCCGTCTGTACCGGCCACATCTCTGGTCCGGAGCCATCTGTTGAACCTGTGCTATCTGTGATGACAGTAATGGTTCGTTTCTTCAAACCCGTACCCGGCTCAGAGCATGGAATCTCGTCATCAACTCCAGGAATGTGCAGGTACTCCGTCAGATTGATGGCCCCATCGGTGATCTCCGGCGGCAGGACTAACGCGTAACAGCTGGTTTCAGCTATGGGATATTTCAGCTGCACAGCCCCGGACACATCAGCGATCCAGATGTACCAAAAACCTCTACCACCCTCAGGCGTCGCACCGTTGAGCTGGGCCACGGCATCCTCATCACCATCCCCGTCAACATCGCCATAGACCACCTGGCCAAGCTTGAAAGAGCTGGAAAACTCCCCGGGATTCTTCGTTGCCTCGCCGTTGACCAGCGTCACCTCGTACGGGAGTTCACGTCCCAGGAAGGAGTACATCCACGTGGTGTTGGCAAGATCAACGCTCCGAATATCTACTGCGCTGGAGGCCGTTGCAGCGGGGGGCGTTGAAAAGGCTGAAGGTTCAGTGCCAGCCAGGCTCGTTGGGGTAGTGCCGATGGTAGCTCCGCCCGTTTCTCCCCCACCCCCTGATTTTTCTGCAGTCCCGCCAGTGCAGGCCGTCAGTGAGGAAAATGCCATAGCTCCAAGAGTGAGCGCAATGATTGCAGTCCGGGTACGCATAATTGAAGCCTTTGGCTCGGCAAGTGTGCAGTGTCCTGAACTTATGACAGCCCCGTGGGCCTGTCAACGGTGGGTTTTCAATCCCCCACGCCCCACCTTGCAAGCCCTCCCGAGGCTGTGCCTAGCGAGAGAGACCGCCGTTACACGGCCCGTCTTCCCAGTGCACGGGTAGATTCCCGTAGAGTGGAATACTGTTCGGATTAGCACCTGGACGTTTTGCCGTCTATTCATGGAGACCAATGTCCCGTTCAACAAGACGCCCCTCAACGGGCCGTCGCAGCACTACCCAGCAGTCGTTCCGCCGGTTGAACCATGCTGTGGATCATTCCGAACGCAACAAGCGCCGCGTCTTCGCCGTCATCGCGTCAGCAGTCGTGATTCTGGCAGCCGCAGCATTGGCACTGGCTCTGGCACCCCTCTTCTCCAGCTAACCGACGAAGACTCATAGGCAACGCTGCTATCCGCTAATGTTAGGGCAACACTGGTATGGAACGGCATACCGTGGGCTCTTATTGTGTTTTCTCCTGCACTGCAAATCTTCTTGCTCGTGCAGGAAGTATCCGGCTGGAACAGGCGTCTCTGAACCGCAATTCTCGCTCGCAGTCCACTAAGACTGGTCTCGGCCTCGCGTCTTTTTTGGGCCCTGTACGGCCCCAGTATTGGTCCCGTCAACGCAGGCTCAAGAGTCGAGTGCCGCAAGGACAGGGATCCCTCTGGCTCGGGGAATAACGAACTTCTTAGGTTCTAATGCTACGTGAACCGTTCATATTCCAGTGCTGAGCTGGAGTTGATCCTCACGTCCGTCACGGCGAAGACCAACTCGTAGCTGTGGCGCGACGCGTGGCTGACCACATCTTCAAGACGTTCGGCCCGGATGGCCTGCAAAAGTCCTGTGGCCACGCCGAGATTGAACTGGGACTCATGGAGTTCGCCCGCTCCACAGCTAACAACAAATACCGGGACCAGGCTCAGCCGTTCATTGAACGGCACGGCCACCGCACATTGCCGGACATAGAGCTCGGCCGGGACTACTACCACGACGATACGCCGGTACGCCGGTACGCGAGCGCACCGTGCTTGTGGGCCATGCCGTGCGGGCCCTGTACTGCGCCGCCTCGGTAGTGGACCTGGCGTTGGATACACGAGCGACAGAGATGCTCGCCGCCGTGGAACGTCAACAAGAAAATACGGAGGCGGCACTCACCTACAACACCGGTGGATTGGGCTCCCGTCACACGGGCGAAGCCTATTGCGAAAGTTATGCCGTGGTTGCCTTCCGCATGCTCTACTGTCGAGTGCTGCTGCTGGCCACGGGCAAGGCGGGCTATGCCGATCTGATCGAGCGGACGCTGTACAACATTGTGGCGTCGGCGTCCTTCCCTGACAGCCGTGCGTTCTGCTACGCCCACACGCTGCACCGGCGCAGTCCGGATGAGGCCGCCGAGCCCCAGGAACAGAGCAAGCGGGCGGATTCCAGCATCGATACAATCCGTGGTTCCTGGCGGTGCGGCAGGGTCCGCGTGTGCACTGCTTGGAGTTCTCCAGTCTCCCGGCGGGCGTACATGTGGATGACTGCGTGATGGTGCTCGGCACCGCGTCCATCCCTGAAGGTGGACGGCAACTTCTCCAGTGCCAATTGAGCATTGGAGAACGTGCCGCCTGGCCCTATGGCGATGCCGCGCATGCCGCTACCGGCACCGTCGCTGCAGGTGGCGCTCATCCCGTATCAACAGTGGGGCAATCAGGGGCCGGTCACCATGCGGGTGTGGCTGCGGACCAGTTAGCCTCATCAAGAAACGTCCGATGCCGGCCTTCCCCGCCAGTCGCCATCTCACCTCCCGCTGAGGTGAAGATGGCGGCGGGTGCGTACTGGACGCCATCTTCTCCCTTGACGCTGCCCGAAACGTGGCGGTGAAAGCTGAACCCCATCAGGATTCAACTGTTAGGACGGAGCCGTCGCGAGATCTCCGCAGCACAACGCTTCACCTCTGGCCACCAATTGGTGGCAAGATCGTCCAGACCCACGATGAGTTCTTGGATTGTCCCCGAAGCCGCATTCTTGCCCAGCTCAGCCGGGCTCAACCGAGACCGGTTGGCAACGGTGAGAGTGACGCCAGCGGTAGACACCCCGCTGCGGTCAAATACCGGAACTGCGAGACTTGAGAAACCATTGGTGACCTCGTCCTGTTCCCAGAAGAAGACTCGCTCACGGATGCTTCTCAGCAGCGCATTGAGCCCACCCATCGATTGGATATCAGTGTCATATCTGGTGAGGACAGCCTCCGGTGCCGAACAGAGGGCCACCAGCTGGTCCGAGGACATGGCAGCCAACATAGCGCGCCCACTGGCAGTGAGATGGGCAGGTAATCGAACACCTGGCTTGGTCACAAGCACGCTTTGCAGTTCAGCCTGCTCTTCAATGAGGAAGTTGACTTGCCGTCCGCGCATGACGGCAAGGTGGGCAGTCAGCTTGGTCCGTCCTACCAGTTGCGCCAGGGGAGAACGTGCCAGACGCTGAAGTGGAACTTGGCGCGTGTAGCCCGTGCCCAGCTCATGGGCTGTCACATCCAGCTCATATTTGCGCTCTTCGGACAGATGCACCACAAAACCGTCGTCCATCAGCGCTGCCAGCAAGTGATAGATGGTGGAGCGAGGCTGATACCTGCGGCAAATCCTATGAACCCATGCAATTATGCTAACCGCCGCGTATCTGTGATCACGGCCCTGGTTGGCAGGACACTGATCCCGATCTGGTCCTGTGGCGCTCTCTCCACTTCCCACTCTGGGCTAACCGATCACCCGATGGGCGCACAGTTGGAAGGGGCCATTGAAACGTGACTGGCATGATCCCCCGTTAGACTGGGCCGATGTCTGCCTCCAAATCACCACTCAGCCGCACTCTACGTCGGGTTGCCCTGGCGGTGCTGACAGTGCTGATCATATGGCTGTTTTTCGCGTTCCAGCTGTTCTACAACGTGCGCACCCCTCCCCTGAAGAAGGCCGACGCTGTGGTTATGCTTGGCGGCGCCAGCAAGGAACGGTTGCCTGAAGCTTTAAAGCTACGAAATGAACTCGGTGCCCCGATCTTGGTCCTGTCCAACACCGGCACTCCGGGAAATGCTTCGGCGGACAGCTACTGTGAGGCTCATTCTTTGGATCCGTCGGTGATATGCTTCCTCCCTGAGCCCATGGACACGCGCGGCGAGGCGGACGCAGTTGGACTTCTGGCGAGCGAACGTGGCTGGAAATCGATTGTGGTGGTGACCTCCAAGTACCACGTGGCCCGGTCGGAACGCCTGATGAACCAATGCACGCCTTCCAAGGTTCAGTTGGCGGCCACAGATCCTGAGCTATCGGCGGCACAGTGGCTTCGGCGCTTTGTCATTGAGACCGGCGGGTTACTCACGGTATTCTTGAATCCAGAATGTGATTCCCCCATTAGGTAAGTGAACGGCGGATGAACGATGAGAGGCTGGCCGCCAAACGTCTGGAAGAATACAAACGTCGGATATGATGGCCTCTAAACCACATTTTCATCCTTGGGGGAACTTTGCCTGTTGTCATGCCGATTTACGGCACCCGCCCGGAAGCCATCAAGATGGCCCCGATTGTTGCGGCCCTGAAGGCCTCTGACACGCTGGACTGCGTGGTGACGGTCACCGGGCAGCACCGGGAAATGCTCGACCAGGTCAACGAATTGTTTGACATCGTACCTGACCATGATCTGAAAATCCTCAAGCACGGTCAGTCGCTTTCCCGCATCATGTCGCGGACCATCAAGCGTCTCGATGAGTTGTTCGCCACCAACGCACCTGATGCCGTGGTGGTTCAAGGAGACACTACAACCTCGACTGCTGCTGCCATCGCGGCGTTTTACCGGGGTATTCCCGTTGTCCACGTAGAAGCAGGCCTGCGCAGCCACAATCTTTTCTCTCCTTTCCCCGAAGAAGCCAACAGGAAAATCACCACGCAGATCGCCAGCTTGCATCTGGCCCCCACCAGCACAAGTAGGAAAAATCTGCTGGATGAGGGGGTGAATGAGGCTGCCATTGTGGTCACAGGAAACACAGTGATTGACGCACTGCTGACCACGGTGGATAAAAGGGTGCCGTTTACCAATCCTGCCCTCGAAGAACTCGATGCATCGGATAAACAAGTCCTGTTGGTAACGACTCACCGGCGTGAGAACCAAGGAGGCACAATGAGGGGTGTCGGGCGTGCACTGGCAATCATCGCCGACACCTATCCCAACATGATGATCGTGCTGCCGGCTCACAAGAATCCGGTAGTGCGCAAAGCCATCCTCCCCGCACTCAAGGGCAAGTCCAACGTCATTATCACTGAGCCATTGGCATACGGCGAATTCACCCGATTGATCTCCATGGCCCACATTGTCCTGACAGATTCTGGCGGCGTGCAGGAAGAGGCCCCCAGTCTGGGCAAGCCGGTCTTGGTCATGCGCGAAAACACTGAGCGTCCCGAAGCCGTCCTGGCAGGCACTGTTAAACTCATTGGCACCGACGAGGGCGCGATAATTTCGGAAGTAGACAGGCTCATGCAGGACCCTACTCACTACGAATCCATGGCACTGGCTACGAACCCGTACGGCGACGGCAAGGCGGCGGCCAGGACGGTTGCGGCGATTGAGCGGTTGCTTTTACATGGTGCGCGATTGCCGGACTTCGAGCGATAGTCCCACTGAAAGTCACGATCCTACACTGAACGACACAGCCTCCATGCGGGTAGGACCGTCGTGGGCTCAAGAATAAGACATTGCCGTCGAAGCCGGACTCCTTCTGGCAGCTTGTCGAAAGTGTTGTATGGTGGCTGTTGGCCATGGCTGGTCGGACTTCGCGAAGCTCCCTCCCGCGGGCGGCCGGTGCGCCTAGATCGGGCCAAGTCGGTGCAGCAGTTCGCGGGCCGTCACGCTCACCCAAACGCATGCGCTGGCTACGGCGAATGCGAAATGGCCCACCGTCAGGGTCTTCCTCTAGGCAAAGTGCGGGCTCCTCCGCTGCGAAACCTCAGTCTCGCCCAAGGCGCACCACCTAGCTTCCGGCGTCAAAAATTCGTCGAACAAGTGTCAAATTCTATGCCTGTCATGCACCGGTCGCCCCAAAGTTCAACTGGTCCTCACCGATGAAGTATCGATCAGTTTGCCCGATGGGCTCACTTGTGCAGGTGTTTCCAAGCTCCAGCACTGCGTTCACGGATCATACTTGCCTGTACCCGAGAATGATAGACAAGGACGTCGCGGCTTTAGCCCGGTGTTCGACCCCGCCAGAGACAAAGTGGCGCTCACGCTATGTCGAATACTCACCTGGAAGGACTCAGTGGTGACGAACACCTAAGCGCCCCGCCACTATCAACATCGAGCAGGTCGAAGATATCGTGGTCTCACCTTGGAAAGTACTCCGGAAAAGCGAACCACTGGTACGCCCCAATGAGGCAGTGTGCATCGGCCTGCAAATCCACCGTCGTGCGGATTTGAAGGCCCTATAACCTGACGCCCAACCGTACCGACCGGTTCAAGCTTTGCGCAATCCGTTCGTCGTGGAGAAGGGCTACGTCATCGGAGATCTCTCTCCCTCAACCTTCACGAATCCGGGGTGACACTCAGCACTAGCGGAAAGACGCAGGTCCTAGAACTGTCCAGATCAATGCCCGCGAACCTGGTGATGTTCGGCATGGCCCCCGAGCCTGTTCGCGGTACCTCGCCTACGCTGGCAGAGAATCAGACCCGCTCATATCCGACAACGCGATAAATGCCAACCCCCACGCCTGAACCGGCTAACTGCGCTTCGTGGATGGCGGATAGCCCTATTTGGTACTGCTGGTCCACGTAGTTGGTGTGTACTCTCGTCACTTCGTAGACACCGGATCTCATCTCTTCGGTGACACCGGGACTCATGGGTTTGTACACATCCACCGTCTTGCCCCGGCGTCACTGATGGAAGCCCTACCGGTCGCCTAAGACCGCGGGGAGCTGTTGTTGCCGCTGGGCATAGTGCTCCTGGAATTCTGCGAGTTTTCGCTCCCAGTGTTTGCTCGGGTTCCATATCCTGGCGCCTTAGATGGCGTAAGAAGCCACGTACCGTCCCCTGATCTGCAGGGCGATCATGGGCAGCGAGAACGAGAACACGACTTCCCTGGATTCCGGGGCCGACAGGAGGAATTCGTCATCGGTCATGGTCCGGTAGAACTGGCGCCCGACGAACGTCGCCGGCAGCTACACATGATACCCCTGATAGTAGACCTGCCTATTCGCTGCGGTCACTTCCACCAGCAACTGGTCAGCGGCCTGTCGTTCCTGCGCAGCGGTGGTGGCCGGTTCGGGCAACAGCTGCCCGTCCTTGCTGATCGTCAAAGAGGGACGGCCAAGCTCAGTTTGGCGCAGCCTGGGTACCTGACGGTATTGGGCCGCCTTGCCTTCGAGGATGACCAGCGGAATCGGCTCCGTTGCCTGTGTGTGCTCCAGCAGCTTTCACCCCGCCCGTTGGGGTCGCTTGCTCCAGGGCCTGGTGGGGCCGACGGTTGTTGTAGTGATCCCGGAAGCGGGTGATGCGCGTGCGCAGTTGCTCGAGTGTGGCCGGCTGGTTCGCGTCAAGGAAACGGATCAGGGTCTGGTGCGAGCGCTCATTTTTTCCTTGCGTGGTTGGCTTGCCGGGCAGCCCGCTGATCGGCATCGTGCCGCGGGAGGCAAGGAAGATCTCCACGGATCCGACGCCGCCCTGGCGCAGCTGATTAAATGCCAGAGAGTTGTCACTGAGTACCTCTAGCGGTGCCCCGTGTTCCTTGATCGCGCGCTCGAGCACTAGTTTCGCGTCGGCGCTGTTCTCGTGCCGGGCATGGGCCCAAGTGCCCACGTCATAGCGGGTGGCATCGTCAATGACCTGGTAAATGGTGACGACTTTTCCGTTGGTGAGGCGGTATCCGAACGTGTCCAGCTGCCACATCGCCATCGCCGAGGATCGTGCAAACGGGATATAGGAAGACTTCGGGCGTTTTCTCGGTGCCGAATCGACCTGTCCGACGCTGGAAAGCAGCCGCACTATGGCCGCCAACAGGCACCACCCCGCCAGCGAAGATCCCTTGGGTCGTAGCCTCGTAATAGAGCGTTCGGGGCCCGGAGTCCCACCCATTGAGTTTGAGCTGTTTACGGATCTTCACCAGCTCGTTGACAACATCGGGCCCGTACCGTCTGGCAGGTTGTTTCGGTGCACGGGACCGCGGATGCAGTGCGGCCGTTGATTCGCTGGCTGAACGGTCACGAATCTTGTAAAACACGCTCCTAGAAACCTTCAACGAGCGACAAAACTCGGTCACAGGCAGCGCATGAGGCTGCAAGGGGTCGTAATTGATAATTATGGCCCGAACACGGGGCGAAAGCGCATTAGTCATGCCATCGACCATGACAGGTCAACCTGCCAGTCTCGTGGCCACGAAGTCATGAGACACCACGTCCCCGATGTCATGAGATCGTGTGTCCACGATGACTTGAGGGAGGAGGGCTGGCGTGGCCGGGCCACCATCGGCCACAGCCAAGGTAAGGTAGCCGGCATTAATTAAGAATCTGCGCATTGCACTCATCGAGCTCTTCACCGTGACACACACAAACTCGCGTGAGTTTTCCGCAGCAACGAACCGAGCCAGCAAGTCCTCATAGATGGCGCCAACGCCAACGCCTACCCCCTGCATCCACAGGCTCAGACGTGCTGCAAGATTCACTACCCTGGCCGCCGATTTTCGCGAATACCCTTGCCCAAATATCCATATCCGACACTCATCCAGCACCACTGGCACTAAGGGGCCTACCGGCGCCCATGGAATCGGTTCCGCATGCGGTCGGGCCGTCAACGATCTCTTCGTCACGAACCTCACCTCCAAACATCTAGTGTATGAAGCATGGCCCCAACTATGCCGACCTTCTAGAGATCAATACCGCCCCATCCCTGCACAGCACAGGATAGATCGGCATAATCCAAAGGTCGGCATAGGACCTTACCTACTTGCGGACCGGGGAGGGATGGCTGTACCTAGCCACCGTCATCGACCTATGCACCCGCATGATCGTGGGCTGGGCCATGGCAGATCACATGCGCGCCTCCCTCTGTGTCAGCGCGCTGACAATGGCCAGAGACCGCGGCCATCTACGTGCCGGCGCAATTTCTCATTCCTATTATGCCGAGGAATCCGTTAAGCCGAGTTTGGTGTGTTCGCCCCTGTAATCCGGGTTCTCTAGTTTGTTCCTCGGCTTAACGTTGTGGACTATTTCAGGGTGTAGAGAAGCTGTAGTTCGTCGTTGCTGAGTGCTTGGGTGCTTGATTCTTTGATGGCTGGGGTGGCTGCCTTCATTGCTTCGCGCATCATATCGAGGGTAGCGAAGGCGTAGAACGCTGAGGTGGTGCTCATGCTTTCGTGGCCAAGTAGCTGCATGATGATCGGTAGCGGTACTCCTTGTTTGTAGAGGTCCATGGCCTTGGTTTTCCGCAGCATGTGGCAGTGCAGGTTCTCCGGGATCGACGGGCACCGTTGGCGGGCGAGGTCCCCGGCTTTGGTCAGCACCACAGCGACGGTGTCACTGGAAAGGGAGGTTGCTTGGCCGCGGTGGTAGCTGTAGAAGAGCGGACGTGTAGCGGACTCGGTGGCGCGTTGAGGGTGGAATTCTTCGAGGTAGACCAAAAGGTGTTCGACTGTTTTCTCGCCTAGGGGAACGACGCGACTCTTGTCCCGTTTCCCTGTGAGAACCAGGCGGGCCGGCTTCGATAGTGTCAGATCGCCAAGTGTGAGCGCGGTGATCTCACCAACGCGTGCACCACTGTCGTAGAGCAGGATCAGCAGCATCCGATTCCGTCGTGACTTCAAGTCATTGCCGTTGTGGGCGGCCAAGACCGCTGTCGTCTCGTTCTCCTGGAGGTATTCAATGGGTTTGCGTGGTGTGGCCGGTGCTTTGAGAGTCTTCGCCCCTTGGTAGAGAGCGACCAGGGTGATCTCCTCTGCCGCGGTGAAACTCAGGAAAGCTTTGATCGCGCTCAGGCGTAGGCCGATGGTTGCCGGCTCGTAGTTCTTGAGTTGGCGCATCCAAACCATCCAGTCTTTGATGATTTGACGGTCGAAGTCGTCAAAGCTGATGGCTTGACAAGGAACCTGTTTCTCGGTGACGAGGTAGTGGATGTAGCTCTCCAGAGTGATCCTGTATGCCTCAATGCTGCGCGGGGCCAGATTCCTGACCTGTGGCAGGAAGTGGTGCAGGTAATTCCGGGCGTATCCCCAGAAATCCGGGACTGCTTCGCGTTTTGTGTTTTTCATTGGAATCCCACCTCGGGAAATACGCCTTGGCTATCGTGGGTGAGGGCTGCGTAGCCATCCATGAAGTCCGGTGATGTGTGGATGTAGTAATAGGTGCTATCCAGTGAGGCGTGCCCCATATATCGGGCGAGGTAGGGCAGCATCGCGTTGACGTCGGTGCCTTCTGCCATCCATCGTTCGATGTTGGCGTAAGCGAAATGGTGCCTGAAGGAGTATGGATACGGCTGCTGGCCATCTACGGCTCGGGGTAGTCCGGCGTGGTCCCAGATCCGGTTGAACATGACCCCTACCGTGGCTGGAGTAACCGGGGTAGGGGTTGAAGAAATGAAGAATCTGGGACGCTGTCGCCCAAATTCCTTGCGAGACATCTGGTCGTATTTGGTGAGGACCTCGATGATTTCATCGGTGATCGGCAGGCGCCGGCTTCGGTTGCCTTTAGACCACAACACATCAATCTCTCCTTTACGGAGGTCAACATCCTGGAGTCGCAGACGACGGGTTTCGCAAGTCCGAAGCCCACATGAGTGCATCAACCCGAAGAAGGCGACGGACTGCCATTGCCACGGCGATTTGGTCTTCAGCTCGGCAGCAGCTTGGAAGAACCGGGAGATTTCTTCCCGGCTCAACAAGTATGGTTGGGAACGGACAAATCCGGACCGCCAGGACTCGGTGAGCACATACGCGTCCGGGTTGTTGTGGGTCCGCATCCGGCGGCCGAAATCCCTGATGTATGACATCCAGGACGGTTGAGAGCCCGGCTGGGAGGACTTCCTGAAGACCACCCAGTCTTCGACGGCTTGCCGGTCAAAGAAGACGATCCCGTGTTTCATGCAGTAGGCATCGAAGCTGCTCAGGTACCAGCCGCGGGCGGTGCCATAGCAGCCCATATCCTGCTTGAAGACCAGATACCGTTTCAGGTCCTCGGCGAACACACTGGTGAACACTGGCTTGCTCATCACCGCGCTCCTTCCGGCAGGGGCAGCACGCAGGCAAGTAGCCGTTCCGTGTCAGCGTTGAGATACACATTGGTTGAATCGCTGTGGGCATGACCCAGGATTGCCGAGATCGTCGGCAACGCGGTACCTGCCCACAGCAACTTCGATGCAGCGTTGTAGCGAAGGGCACGTGATCCAACCTTCACATCCTCCACCCCGGATGCACGGAAGACTTTGTTGATAATCACGTAAATACTCGCGTGGTCGGCCAAAGCACTATGCGGGGCTTTCAACCTCAAAAAGACTTCCTTCGCATCGGAGACCGGCCGCTCACCCAGGACGTAGCGGGCCAGCTTAGCAACAACCAGCGCGGGTAGTGGCAGAGTCAACGGGTTCCCAGTTTTTTGCTGCACGATCCCAATGGTGCCGCCTCGCCAGCCGATATCCGCTAATTGCAGACCACAAATATCGCATGCACGCAAACCAGTCAGCAGCGACAGCAGAACAATCGCCGCGTCCCTGGCAGAGACCACCCCTTGCTGGCAGGCATTAACCACTTTTTCCTGAACCCCGGAATCCAGGACGGGAATGATCTTGTGGTGCCGCCTAGCCCGGGCCAGCGCCAGCGCATCCAACAAATCCGTACGTGCCGTGAACTTCAGAAACGGGCGAAAACTAGCCACCGCCGACCACATACTCGACTCCGCCCACCGGTCACGAATGGACTCAGGAAATCCCAGAACACTAGCTCCGTCAGCGTCCTCCCAGGAGAAAGTCCCGCCCACTTCAAGGAAATTCAGATACTCACAGGCCAACAGCCCACAACTATTCTTCGTTGATCTTGTTAGGCCACGCTGCTCCATGTCCTGGGAGAACGCATCCAGCAGCCCGGAGAACTCAGCACTATTAGGCTGCTTCCAGTGCCGCCCGCTGGGCCGCGTGGAAACATCCACGATGCCGGTGAGCACGAACGAATCGAATAACCACGCCAACCGGCTGTAATCGGTATGGCGCTGGGCACTGTACTTCCCAGTGCGCGGGCTAGTCGTCATGGAAGCGAATTCCGCACCCAGCCCGATCGTGTAAAGACCATCCTGCTTCTGGGCCAATACACCCAACCACTTGATGGATTTGCGAACCTGACCAATCGTGGAGTGCATGTAACCGGCGTCCTCCAACGCCGCCACAACAGCAATACCAATGGCCGCAACTGTCGTATCCATTGCCTTGTCCTTCCGCTAGGAATATGGATACAAGACACGATAGAACGAAGTATTAAGCCGAGGAATAGACCGGAGACCCCGGATTACAGGTGCGAACACACCAACCTCGGCTTAACGGATTCCTCGGCATAATCGGAATTAAACCGAATTCGGCTTAACTCGGATCATGGTGTGCAATACACCTCCCGTGAACTTGGATCCCGGTGCGCTGGCAACAGCATCCGCCAGTCCATGGGATTAGCTGGTGTGTGTTGGGACTGTGCCGTGGCCGAGTCATTTTTCTCGACCATCAAGAACGAGTTCTACCACCACTACAGCTTTGAAACCCGCCGAGAAGACGAACGGGCCACCATGCGCTACATTGAGGTCTTCTACAACCGGTGGAGACCATACACCCACAATGACGGCCTACCACCGGCAACAGCCATGACCAACTTCACCACCCAAAACCAGCAACAACTCCTCGCTGCCTAACCCAAAAGAGACCAACCAACGTCCCAGATCCTTGACACACCTCACACCTACATCATCAAATATTGGGTAACAGGTAGCAGCATGTTCGCATCCCTCGGGTTGCGACCGGTCGACTCGAATAATTCAGGGTATTGTGGGTGAGAAAGACTTTTTTGAGGCCATGCGCCGCTTGAACACGCAGACAACGAAGAATCGCTCACACTCCATGATCAGGTACCTTCCACCCAATCCGTACCACCCCGATGATTTGGTTGCCCGGCGTATGATTCTGGCGAGCGGTGCGTTGGGTTTGGCCGCGTTCGCCCTAGCCGGATGCACACGGCCTCAGTCGCTGGAGCCAAACCCGTACCCATCTCGCCGGGACATGCCAAAACGGACGGAGTCTTCAATGGGTCTGACGACGCTTGGTGCAAGAATCGTCGGTGGCGACAGACTATCAACTACGAAACCTTATGTTCGTATTGCCTCAGACAGCCCCCAGAAGTTGGTAGTTCGAAATGACTTGTACCCAGCCAATCCAAAGCGGCAAACTACCCGGAAGGCCCTTGCCGCTTTCGGACACATCACCGATACCCACATCATGGATCCCACCTCCCCGGCCCACACGGTTCTGAGCGCACTCAGGCCCGGCGATTCACTTAAGGATCGTTCAACTTTCTTTTACCGCCCCCAAGACTCGCTTTCAGTTCATGTGCTGGATGCTATGATACGACGGTTAAATTCAATGGAATCGGGCCCAATTACTGACCGTCCATTCGACTTCTACATCTCAACCGGCGATTCCAGTGACCGCCGTGCCACCAATGAAGTTATTGCCTTCATCGATACTCTTAATGGCGAGAAGACTTCAGCGTTTGCTTTGCCTGGAAACACAGCCAGTATGCAGTCGCCCATTGAGTTGCCTGAGAGCATAGCCCGCTTTGTCTGGCAACCGGTGCCGCCCAAGGTGAAGACTGGATCCCGGGTTTGGCAAGACAAATACGGGTTCCCGAACACGGCGCACTTGTTGTCCAGCGCTTCCAAGCCTGTGTCAACCGAAGGAGCCAATGTTCCCTGGTACTCGGGGTTTGGTAACCACGACGCAATGATTCCCCAGAGCTCAAAAGATTTCGGAACACCTAACGAAACCTATTACTCATTCCTCGCCGTGGGTGACAAGTTCCCCTTGGAAATCCCGAGCGGCATTGAGTTCTCGTCATTCATGGAGTCACTCGAAAATCCATCCCCGGCCAAGCTGACGTCTATAGTGAGTTCAATGCCCGGCTTCAACGTGAAACCCTCGACAAATCGCCGCGCCATGTCAAAAACAGAGTTTATGAGTGCTCATTTAATCAATTCGGGACCTCAGGGCCCACCCGGTCATGGATTCACGACTGACAACCTGCGTACTGGCGAGACTTATTACACCTTTCCGCTGGCCGACGGCATCTTAGGAATCATGCTCGACACAACGGATACGACAGGTGGAGGCCAAGGCTCGGTAAGCCGCAAACAAGCCGACTGGCTTGAATCAGCATTGAACGAGGTATCAGCTGTTCGGTACGATTTGCAAGGACGCATCATAAACTCAAACGTGGAAAATAGATTGGTTGTCCTCTTCAGCCACCACCCGTCGTACACGTTCGCGCAACCTAAAACACAGGGACTCGATCCAGGGTCCATTATTAGCGGCCAGGCGATGTTGGACCTTCTTGGGCGCTACCCAAATCTCATTTTGTGGGTTAGCGGGCACATGCACCGAAACAAAGTGTGGCCCCGGCATAGCGTTTTGGGTAACCACGGTTTCTGGGAGCTCAACACCGCTTCCCACATTGATTACCCCCAACAAGCTCGAACAGTCGAAATACTAGACAATGATGACGGCTCGTTGTCTATTTTCGGAGTCATGGTAAATCATTCGGAACCCCGAACGATTAGATACTCTGGTAGTTTCAATCCTGCAGACCTGGCGGTCTTTAGCTCGGAACTTGCTCTAAATAGCCCGGCTTCAAACACCGCAGCGAGAATCGGTACAGACAACGACCAAAACGTGGAGCTTTTACTAAGCAAGCCGTTCTAGAGGGAGTAATGTGGCTCTAGCCTCGAACTTTCATGACGTGGGGATTCTGGTGAATCAGGGCTTACCGGCTGCCTGACTCTCCTGATTTTGGCATCTGGGTGTGACATTTTGACCGCTGACCTTGAGGGCGGTTGTCGGTGACGGTTCCACACCGGTCACGGTGGTGCTGGTTCTTGCTTTTCTGGGTGAGTGCTGACGGGCGGCAGGTTGCCGGTTATGGCGGGCTCAGTGCCGCGATCCTTTTCACTCCAGTAAGTAGCAGCCGAGCATCCGGCGCTGAGGAGGCCAGGTGCAGGGTTGTTTGGTGTGCGTGTTTGGCGAGTTTCCCGCCGATTTCAAAGAGCCGGGCACGGAGCTTCTTTGGCTCCCACCGCCGGGCTTTGCTGTCGTTGAAGCCGATCATCTGGGTCCAGGCCATGAGTTCTGTGGCCATCATGACGACATGGCACCAGAGCTCGTTGGCGGTGAAGGACTTGAAGGGAAGGTTCGCGAAACCGCTGTCCTTGGCATTGCGGATCCTGTCCTCACACCGGGCACGGAGCCGGTGGCGGACTTCCTGATCAGCGAGCTGGCCATGTTCCTGGTTCGTTGCAATCGCTGTGTATCGGTGTCCGTCGATGTCGGTGATCCGCAACTGCGCGCCCACGTGCGGGATTTCCTTACGCACGATGACCCTCATCCCGGCAGGCCAGGACTTCAGATCGAGCATGCCGGTGATGTCGGCAACCCAGGCACCGTCTCTTTCAGTCCCGTCACTGTCGTAGGCCCGAGACCAGCCCTTCTTCGGGACCAAAGGCAGCACCTCTGCCACGGCACCGTGGATGGGGAACCCGACGGAGTAGGAGAAGTTGCGGCGCTTATCGGTGAGCCAATCCAGGAACCCGTGGGTGCCACCGGCAGAGTCGGTGCGGATCATGATCTTCCGTCCAGAGCGCCACCCCTTCGGCAACTGCTTGATGGAATCCTTAACGACCTGGATGTGATCAGCGACCGTGTTCGAGCCGGCATTACCGGGCCGCAACAACGTCACCAAGGGCTCACCGGTACCTGCAAGGCCGTGGTCAATGAAGGAACACAGCGGGTGGAAGCCGAAGCCCTTCTTCCACGTCGGCCGGGCATCATCCTTCTCCGAATGCGAATTCACCAAACTAGCGTCAAGGTCGATGACCAGGGGATTCTTCCTACTGACGCCGTGCAAGGGAGAAGCGTCCCCGGCCTTCTCCCACACATGCGCCCTGGATACGGCCCGGGCCTTGTTGATTGCCACCAACGCCTTGGCCGGTTGCACAGTGGCCAAGACCTTAAACAAGCGGCTGATTGTGGGATCCGAGGCGATCCGCCCGTAGACTTCGGGCTGGTTGCGGAGCCGGTCGATATCGGACACAAAGTCTCCGCCCGTGGCCATCGACAACGCCAGATCAGTGAGGATCTTGCCAGGATTGTGTGTGGCGAACGGCTTACGCCACGGCTCCAGCGCTTCCGCCAAGCCGGTGGTCAGTCCGGAAGCCTTCAGCATTTCCGTCAGGACGATCCCGCCGCCCTGGGACACGACACCGTCGCCGGTGGCATCAACTCGAACAGAAGGGTAAAAGCCGGTAATGTTATTCACCTGCAAGGTGCTCCTGAAACCATGTAGAAAATGTTGTGTGGTAACTACATTTTCCCATGTCAGAGGCACCTTTCAGGCTTTAATGACGCCGCGAAGTCATACCGCCATGAAATCTCGAGGCTAGATTCCAGAGCGATCAAGCTCCTTGTAAACCACGAAGGTGAACCATGTCTGTTGTTATGCCCATCTATGGCACTCGTCCGGAAGCCATCAAGATGGCCCCCATCGTTGCGGCGCTTAAGGCCGACTCAGCTTTTGAGTGCGTGGTGACAGTGACTGGACAGCACCGTGAAATGCTTGATCAGGTCAATGATTTGTTTGGCATCACCCCAGACCATGACCTGAACATCCATCAGGGTGGACAGTCCCTATCTGACATCCTGACCCGCACCATCACCGGACTCGATGAGCTTTTCAAGTCGGTCCGACCGGACATCGTCATTGTCCAAGGAGACACCACCACCTCCACGGCTGGCGCGATCGCGGCTTTCTACGCGGGCATCCCTGTGGTCCATGCCGAGGCTGGATTGCGATCTCACAATCTGTTCTCTCCGTTCCCGGAGGAGGCTAACCGCAAAATCACCACGCAAATCGCATCTTTGCATTTGGCCCCCACCAGCACCTCCAAAGCCAACCTTCTCGCCGAGGGCGTCAATCCTGACCACGTTGTGGTCACGGGCAACACCGTCATAGATGCCTTGCTAACCACCGTCGGTAAGAACATTCCATTCACCGACCCTGCGTTGGAGGCTCTGGCCGTTTCCGGCGAGCGCATTCTCCTTGTCACCACCCACCGTCGCGAGAATCAAGGTGACGCCATGAGAGGCGTAGGGCGAGCGCTTGCCACGCTGGCAGACTCACACCCAGACCTGGTCATAGTTCTTCCCGCACACAAAAACCCGGCCGTTCGAGAAGCTGTTCTCCCCGCCTTGGAGGGCAAGATCAACGTGCTAATAACCGAGCCACTCCCCTATGGGGAATTCACACGACTCATTTCCCTGGCACACGTGGTTCTCACCGATTCCGGCGGAGTCCAGGAAGAGGCACCCAGTCTTGGCAAGCCTGTTTTGGTCATGCGCGACAACACCGAACGCCCGGAAGCCGTTGTGGCAGGCACGGTCAAACTTATTGGCACCGATGAACACGTCATCGTCAACGAGGTCAACCAGCTTCTCACCGACCAACACGCTTTCAATTCCATGGCCAACGCAACAAATCCCTACGGCGATGGCAACGCAGCCGCCCGGACCGTGGCGGCCATCAGCCGGCGTCTGGGACAGGGCGAACGACTGCCGGAATTCGGGCAGTAAGGATATTTCTTCCCACTCAAAATCATCGAATTCCCCAATCAGAAGGCACTCTCTTGAACGTTCCGAACTCAATCTCATTCAGCAACATTCGCATGGCTGGAGGGATGCGCATCGATCTCGATTGCCTGATAATTTCAGCCGACGGAGCCACAGATAGCCACGCCTTGTGGTTTGAGTTCAACAAGCCTGTCCACTTGGATGACAATATGTTGGCCGTGGCCCTGTCAACCCTCTGCGGACAGACGTATCGGAACATCTACATGGATTTGTCGCCAGCTGAGAGGACTGTGAAGGAGGTAGAGGTCTTCACCTCTGCGTCTGTCACCACAAATAGTTCCGGCCATTCCGTTGATGTCCGCCGCGAAGGGCACGTGCTGAGTTTTAGCGGCGGTTTTGATTCTCTTGCGGCGCTGTCCCTAATGCCGGACGGCACAGAGTTGGTGTCCATGGACTTCGGCGGCCGCTTCGGCCGGGAACGCACCTTCTTTGAGAATTTCGATACCACGATTGTCTCCACAAACCTCTTAGATACGCCCCTGAAGAAAAACTCTTGGTCATTCATGGGCGCCGGAGCCATTCTCGCCAGCTCACACCAACGCCGTGAATTCCACACTTTTGGCAGCATTCTGGAGGCCGGGGCAGATAATTTGCGTAGCAACCCCGTGGCTGCGGCCGGAGGTACTTTCCTGCCATTCAAATCTGCTGGGTTCCAGAATGCGCCCTATGTCCTCGGACTAACCGAGATCGGCACGCTGTTGGTTTTGGCCCGGTACCAACGCGAGCACATTGGCAACTCGCTGTTGTCGTTGGCCAGCCCGGGCGAGGAAAAGCTGTATCGAAAGCAGGTCCTTGCGAACATCATCGAGGACCGGCTGGGCACCGACCTTCACATTCCTACAGTTCAGAAGCCTGCGCGTCCCCACTTTGCCTTCGGTGAAAACTTCGCATTGGATTTCCTGACCATATATGTCGCCAAATACGCCGGTCACGACATCGCCAACGATTTGGTCAGGGATATTCCACCCGAGATCCTGAATCTAGGATCCCAGCTGGATCTTACTTTTTACGAGCGGGCCAACAGCACCTTGTACGAGAATTTTCCGGCACCGCTGATGGGCGGGCTGGCAGGGAAGCTGGCAGGGGCCAAGATTCCGTTCTACGTGGAGCGGGACTGGAATGATTTTTCCAGAGTCCGTGAAGCTCTGGCCAAGTACTACCCCGTCGTCGCCTCCTAACGTTTGTGAGCGGAGCGTCCCAGAACAATGGCCAGTTAGAATTAGCCGATGCCTCCCACCGCAACCCCATTTCGCCGCCACCTCAAGCACGTGACCGTGGCTGTGCTGGCTGTTGTAGTACTTTGGCTGCTCGTGGCAACTCAATTGTTTTACAACGTACACACCCCAACACCACAAAAAGCCGAGGCCGTAGTGATGCTTGGTGGTGCAAGCAAGGAACGATTACTCGAAGCCTTATTGCTCCGAGACGAACTGGATGCGCCCTACTTGGTGCTTTCAAATACCGGAACCCCAGGCAATGCCAGCGCCGATGACTACTGCGATACTCACAGCAACAAGGCCATCTATCCAGATGTCATCTGCTTCACCCCAGATCCCATGAACACCCGTGGCGAAGCGGACGCTATCGGGTTGTTGGCCACCGAACGAGGGTGGAAGTCGCTTGCGGTGGTGACCTCCAAATACCACATAGCCAGATCCGAACGGCTCCTGAATCAGTGCACTCCCTCCAAAATCCAGATGGTTGCAACCGATCCTGATCTTTCCCCCAAGCAATGGCTCCGGCGGTTCGTCATTGAGACTGGTGGATTACTGACCGTATTCCTCAGTCCCGAGTGCAATTCCCCTATCCGGTAAGCTTGCCAGATATCCAATTCACTTCTTTGGGGGAAATTTGCCTATTGTCATGCCCATCTACGGGACCCGTCCTGAAGCCATCAAGATGGCGCCTATTGTTGCTGCACTCAAAGCATCAGCAAAACTCGATTGTGTGGTGACAGTTACAGGACAACACCGCGAGATGTTGGATCAGGTCAACGAACTCTTTGAGATCACCCCGGACCATGACTTGGATATCCTGCAACCGGGCCAGTCACTTTCAGATATTCTCACGCGCACGATCACCGGGCTGGACAAGCTCTTTGCGCAAGCTAAGCCGGACGTAGTAGTGGTCCAAGGCGACACAACAACTTCAACAGCCGCTGCCATCGCGGCTTTCTATGCAGGAATCCCTGTGGTGCACGCTGAAGCCGGGCTGCGCAGTCACAACCTCTTTTCGCCTTTCCCCGAGGAAGCGAATAGGAAGATCACCACCCAGCTAGCAAGTCTGCACTTGGCACCTACCAGCACAAGTAAGCAGAACCTCCTCAAAGAAGGCGTGAATGAAGCCGACATTGTGGTCACGGGAAACACAGTCATCGATGCCCTCTTGACGACAGTGAACAAGCAAATTCCCTTTACCGATCCAGCTCTGGAGCATCTTGCTGCAACGGGTCAGCAGATTCTGTTGGTAACAACCCACCGGCGTGAAAACCAAGGCGACACCATGCGAGGTGTGGGACGTGCGCTGGCGCGGATCGCGGACGCTTACCCCGAGATGATGATTGTTCTCCCGGCGCACAAGAACCCGATCGTACGCGAAGCTGTCCTGCCGTCTATTGACGGGAAGATCAATGTGCTGGTTACCGAGCCCTTGGCCTACGGCGAGTTCACACGCATGATGTCCATGGCCCACATTGTTTTGACCGATTCCGGTGGCGTCCAGGAAGAAGCACCCAGTTTGGGAAAGCCCGTACTCGTCATGCGAGACAACACCGAACGTCCGGAGGCCGTAGTGGCCGGAACCGTCAAACTCATTGGCGGAAACGAGCAAACTATCGTATCGGAAGTAACGCACCTCATGCAGGACTCAGAACATTTCAAGGCCATGGCACTAGCTGTGAACCCCTATGGTGACGGCAAAGCCGCTTCACGAACCATTGCAGCGATTGAACACTTGTTGGGACTGGGTAGCCGTGAACTGGAGTTTAATGCCTAGCACATCCAAATGTGTGTCGAGTCACAACTTCGTGAACATGGCAAGAAATTTTCGGACTTTCACCATCGATAAGATAAAATCCACTTTGGGGGATTCCAAGCACACCTACTCGGCACTAGCTCTTGTTTGCCCATTCCATGTAGAAGTTGACCATGGATTCCCCTTGTTCACTCACTTATTTAGGGGAAGATCCGTCACGTAATGACTATTCAAGCTGTAATTTTGGCCGCCGGCATGGGCACTCGACTGGCTCGTCCGCACCCAAAGCCACTGACTGAGCTCAGTGATGGGCGCACCATCATGCACCAGCAGCTCCACAACCTGAAAACGTCTTTCGGCAAAAAACTCCGTTTGGCAATTGTTGTTGGCTACAAAATGGAACAGGTCATGGAGCACGTTCCTGACGTTTCATTCGTCTACAACGAGAACTTCGACCAGACCAACACCTCCAAGAGCCTGCTCAAAGCGCTGAAGAACTCTCCCAAGGGTGGCGTCCTTTGGATGAACGGGGATGTTGTCTTCGCACCAGAGATCCTCCCGATGCTCCGCCCCTTTATGAAGGCTGGAAAGTCATTCATCACCGTAGACAAATCCTCAGTCTCAGATGAGGAAGTTAAGTACACCGTTGACGCAGACGGATTCATCGACCTTCTCTCTAAGCGTATACCACAGGATGCAGCCCTCGGTGAAGCAGTAGGCATCAACTACGTCTCCAAGAAGGACAAGAAAGCGCTGATCAAACGCTTGGAGCAAGTTGAGGAACAGGACTACTTCGAGGGTGGCATTGAGCTCACCATTCAAGAAGACAAAGTCCAATGGCTCCCAGTAGATATCAGCGAATTTTACGCTGTAGAAGTAGATTTCCCGGATGACTTGATTCGCGCTAACGCCAGCATCTAATCAAGATTCGTAGTAGGGGGGATAGTTCCGCGAGGGAGCTATCCCCCTGCTATAGCATCAATGAATACCATCCGACGCCACGCAAATTACGTATCGTCAAATCTCGAAATCACTGGTCGCTTGATCAAGAAATACACTAGGACAAAAAATGATCGGTTGGCAAGCGGCATTTCTCGCCGCCAAGAAGCTTGAACAAAAGAAGCAATGGCATCGTGCAGAAGCAATCTACTCCAAGGCCTCTGACTTCTCACACCAGAAAAATGCAAAGCTTTTATTTCATCTTGGTCACAGCCAGTTTATGCAAGGCAAAGATCAAGACGCTATCCAGAACATTTCCAGAGCAGTATTCTTATCACCAGATATTTCAACTTGGCACTATCGCCTGGGATTCATCCTTGAACGCCAAAAACTCTGGGATCAAGCACTAGTCTCATACGAGCAAGCTATCCTTTTAGATTCCACGAAGGATCAATGGTATTACCGCCGAGGACTAGTGCAAAACTACCTAGGCAAACACGAAGCGGCATTGACGTCATTCCAAATAGCCCTTCAGCAAAATCCGGAAAATGCTCGCTATAGCGAACTCACTTCAAAAGTCGCCCGACAACACGGGCGTCGATGGCAAGAACTCAACACCTTGCGAGAAAATCTGAGCGCAAATAAAACAAACATTCAATGGCTTGATCGACTCGGCGAATCAAGCATGCTCATGAATGATTTCTCAGGGGCCGCTGAAGCTTTCGCTCAGGCAAATATAGTTAAAGCCAATCGACCCATGTCGCACTATGCTGAAGGCCTCGCTTATGAAAGGGCAGGCAATAGCAAAAAATCTGAGGAAGCCTACAACCAGGCTATACTTCTAGACAGAGAACTCAACAGCAGTACCGTTGGAATCGGCGCTTTTCATCAAAAGAAAGCGAACTGGCCAGAGGCCGTCAGTGTATACAAACAAGCAACTCAGAATAATCCACAGAATTCTGACCTGCATTACCGCTTGGGACTCTCTTATGAGAAAATAATGAAATGGGATGACGCAGCGACGTCATATCAACTTTCTGCATCTCTTTCTGAAAATACACCACGCATTCACTACAAGTATGCAACCATGCTTGAACGCCAGAAGAAATGGTCGGATGCAGCAGATGCTTACAAGTATGCAATTGCCCTCGACGGCAGCAACCGAAAAGACTGGCACACGAGACTTGCATACGTCAGTTTCCGTGGAGGCAATTATGAATACTCTAGCCGCCTTTTCCTAAATCGCGAATTGGAAGTCCAACTCGACGACTCAGATATTAATGAAATAATCCATGACGACAGCGCACCAGACACAACATCAACGTTGGATTTACATACCTACCAACTAAAACAAATCGATGCATTAGCTGAACTCTCGCGCCGCTCTAACAGTAGAGAGATATACGCGCGACTAGGAGATCTGCAAAGCGAAGCGCAACAATTGGACGCTGCAAAGGCATCATACTGGAAATCTATTGACCGCCAGCCCAAGGTCTCTTTCACAGCAGTTCAAAAACTTGCCAATATTCTTTACGACGAACAAAAATTTGAAGAAGCCAGCTTCATATCTTACGAGTCGAAATTATTGGACATTGAACTTGCACAGCAAGTCGGGAAGAAGAATCATCTCACTTCACCGCAAGGAAATAGACTTTCTTATCTTCATTTTTATAAAAATCTAAGCCTCAAAGATAAGTATGTCTTATTCGAAAGTAATCATGGCGCATCTCTAACCTGTAATCCATTATCCATCCTCGAATCACTTTTGAATGACGAAAGTTACACCGACTACACATTCGTGTGTGTCGTCAATGATCGACATAAGACCCCTCGGAATATAATTCAAGATTCACGAGTAATTATTGTGCAAAAAGATTCCGAGTCTTATCTTCGGTATTTGGCTACGTGCAGATACCTTGTTAATAACTCCACTTTCCCTCCCTATTTCATAAGGAAAGATGGACAGAGATATCTGAACACTTGGCACGGCACGCCACTTAAAGCTATGGGAAAACATGTCAAGTCTGGAGCATTTGAGCACAAGAATGTCGCCAGAAACTTCCTACACACAACTCACCTAATCGTCCCAAACGACCACACCGCTGAAGTCCTCATTGAGGCCCATGATGTTAAAGGTCATTTCAAGGGAAAAATTGGTCTCACCGGATATCCACGAATTGATAAAACAATGGATACCACTCCCGAAAAACGTACCAAGATGCTGAAGTCACTTGGCATTGCGCCCGATACGAATAAGCCGGTCATATTCTACGCGCCCACTTGGCGTGGCGGTTTGGCCGTAAAAGATCGTGAATTTGATGACGGCCAGCTTCTTCAGGATATCCAAGGTCTAGTCTCTGATAGATACCATCTGGTTTTTAGGGCACATCATTTCGCTGAAGAATTCATTTCATCCTCGAACATCGACGCGATAATCCCGTCAGGTGAAATCGATACTAACGATATTCTGTCTGTAGTGGACGTTTTGATCACCGATTACTCAAGCGTATTTTTTGACTATATGGCCACGGGGAAAGAGATGATCTTCTATGCTTATGATTTGGATGAGTATAGGGACAGCCGTGGTTTTTGTTTAGAAATTGAGGATATGCCTGGTCCAATTTGCAAATCACTTAAGGATGTTTGTCTGGCCATCGATTCGGCACTGGGCAAATCAGTTCCAACCGAAAACTATAGGTACTCTCAGTCAATCTACACACCCATGGAAGATGGTAATGCCACGGAACGAGCGATCGCATTCTTCTTCGAGGATGACGACACCCATCTAATTCCAACCCGTGTAGATAATCGGAAGAAGCTGCTATTCTATCAAGGCTCCTTTATGCCGAATGGTATTACCACAGCATTTGGAAACCTTATCGCATCTCTAGATCCTGATAAATACAACGTCACTATTGTGATTGAACCTAACACTGTATATGGCGATCCCGAACGTCTGAATAAATTTTCGCAGCTACCTGAAAATATACAGGTACTCGGTCGAGTTGGGGTGCAACTTCTCTCATCCGAAGAAAATTGGGGTCTTGGGAAATTCAATTCAAGAATGAAATTCGATTCGCTCGCTCTGTCTGATCTTCATCAGGAAATATTTGATCGAGAATTTCTTAGGATATTCGGCGATGCCGAATTTGACGCCATTATTGACTTTGAAGGCTACTCCCGTTTCTGGGCAGGAATTTTTTCAACTCAATCCACACGCGTGAAGAAGCGACTCATCTATCTTCACAATGATATGAGAGCCGAATGGATAACAAGGTTCCCTGATCTGGAATGTGTTTTTAGTCTCTATTCAAGATATGACGAATTTATTTCTGTAACTAAGAGCGTCATGGAAGAGAATTCTTTGAATCTTAGCGAGGTATGCTCGTTGGATGAGAAAGCTTTTTCTTATGCGAATAACCCTATCGAAATAGAACGTGTTCCATATCTTTCCAGTCTACCTGCGGATAGTTCCTGTACGGCGCTGGTCGACCATGATGGAATAACGTTCATTACAATGGGACGCCTTTCGCCGGAGAAGGACCATCAGAAGTTGGTTGATGCCTTTTCTGTCATCAATAAGAAAGTACCAAACACACGCTTACTGATTCTGGGAGAAGGCCCTCTTCGTGGAGACCTGGAACACCAGATCAAGAGGCTTGATCTTGAGGGCCAAGTCACACTGGTGGGTCTTGTCGATAACCCATTCCCGCTGCTGGCTGTAGCTGACTGCTTTGTATTCTCTTCCAACTACGAAGGCCAAGGCTTGGCGGTTATCGAGGCCCTTCAGTTGCGTATTCCTGTTGTTTCGACTGACGTAGTGGGCCCCCGGAGTGTTCTGGAAGATGGCTATGGACTGCTTGTTGATAACTCTGCCGATGGCCTCATCGAGGGAATGCTGGAATTCATCAGCGGTAATCTGGATTTCAAAACCTTCGATCCCAATGTTTATCAAAGAAATGCTGTGGATAGTTTCGAAACTATTCTGAATAGGGATTCGCGACCGCACCTAACTGCATCAATACATTAGCCGCTAACTGGCTCTCCGTGGTTCGTGGTGAGATCTGGTTTCGTGTCCTTGAATAAACGTGGCTCGTAGCCCTGTTGTATTGGATGTTCTGACGCATTCATCTTTGACAGGACTACGAGCCTTGAACGAGCTTACTTTGGTGCACCCTGATGCTGCCACCACGATCTTCAATCTGGACGACTACCGTGTCCTAGAAACCCAGACGCTGAGTTTTGGCCAACGCAGAATCCATAGTGAAAGCACTGTTGAATCCAACTGCCCAGGCTGCGGGGTCATCAGCACGCGCCGCCATTCTGGCCGGCAACAACGAGTCAAGGACATTCCCATCGCTGGTCCTGTGGAAGTTATTTGGGCCAAACGTCGGCTGTTCTGTGATGAGTCATTGTGCCCGCGCAAAACCGGCTCTTCGTGGTTAGTGGGGAATTAGATTCCCGGGTGAGTGTCATGCCGTCGTTCGGGCGGCACTTCTCAAGAGAATAACCGATGTGTAGTTGTTTGGTTTGCGGTAGCCTCGGGCTATTCGTTTGATGTGCTTGATACTGGTGTTGTTCGCTTCGACTTTTCCGGTGGTGGCACCAGTGACGATGAGGACCTCGATCTCTTTCCACCACCTGCAAATGGTCCGCCAGAGCCTAGTCGTTTCAGGCTGCTTGGACGCCTTCACCAACTCTTCGAGGCGTTCTTTGGCCAGCTCAGCGTCTTGCAGAGAGCCGGTGCGCAACAAGACTCTGACTTGCTCCTTGACGTCCTAGGCTGCCTTGAGTTTCCCGGCTCTTCAGAATTAAGAGTGTAGTTTCGGTCTGAATCCGCCTGATTCGAGCAGTGACCTGGCGACGTAGTTGGTG
>NZ_QHLZ01000012.1 GCF_003185915.1 Arthrobacter psychrochitiniphilus | reverse complement strand
GACACCCCACGCCCCCGATACCCCAAATGGCTCAAGAAACTCATCACCAAACAACTCAAAAAACGCTCATAACCAAGACAAACGCGCCCGTCCAGAGCCTGCTCAGAGCCCGCCCGGCGCCTTGAACAATTACGTTGGAGTGCACAGCAAATCGCAGCGAGAATCGCAGAGCGGCTACGTTGGCATCGCGAGGGGGAGCGGTAAGCTCAAACACAATCTACGTCAGGGAATCCATGTTTCGTCGCATTAAAATTTTACTGATTGCCTTTTTCCTCATCGTCGGCGGGAGTGCTTGTTCGGCACCTGATGACGGCACCTCCACTGCCGAAGCACTGGCCAAAGCCCTGGCATCTCATACGGTAGGGGACTTGAGTTTCGACAAGCCAGCAACGGACGTACAGAAAGAGCTAACGGAGCTTGCCAAGAGTATCGATCCAGTATGGCCAACGGTGGCTGTAAGCGGAGTTGAACTCTCTGAAGACACCGCCCGGGTATCGCTGAATTACACCTGGACGCTGCCGGACACTACGAAACCTTGGACTTACTCAACCGGCGCAGACATGAAGCGGGACGGGAAAAGTTGGATCATCACCTGGTCCCCGGAAATGGTGGTGCCCAAGCTTAAGGCTGGTGAGCGGTTCAAGCTCAGCACCACCAATGGGCAGCGTGCAGATATTCTCTCCGCCGATGGGGAAGCCATCGTGAAGGACCGGCCGGTGCACATTGTGGGCATCAACAAGGATGGCCTGAGCGGGGCAGAAGCTGAGGCTTCTGCCAAGGCACTGGCCGGGGTACTCGAGATTGATGCGGCGGCCTATGTGGCGAAGGTCAAGGCCTACGGTCCGGTTGCCTTCGTGGACGCCATCACCCTCCGTGAGGAGGCCTTTAATGAACTGGATCAGAACAAACTCAAGGCAGTCCCAGGCATTCTCGTGGTTCGCGATACCTTGCCGCTGGCACCAACACGCACCTTCGCCGCTGCACTTCTTGGCTCAGTTCATGAGGCTACTGCCGAAGATATTGAGAAGTCTGATGGCAAGGTGATCGACGGACAGATAGTGGGATCTGGCGGCCTGCAAGCTGCCTTTGACGCCCAGCTGTCCGGAACCCCCGGCATCACCCTCAGCGCCATTCCCGCCGCTTCCGCTAATGCAGCCGAAGGTGCGGCCACCTCTGTGGCAACGGACGGCCCCGGGGCCTTGTCAGCCGATCCCAACGCACCACCAAAAATCCTCTTCGCTGTTGACCCGGTGGACGGCAAGGATCTGAAAACAACGCTGGTTCCAGCGATGCAAAGCGCGGCAGAACAGGCACTGGAGAGTGTGAAAACCCCTAGCTCGATCGTTATCATGCGGCCATCAACGGGTGCCATCCTCGCCTCGGCTAATGGCCCCGATAGCAACGGCTACAACACGGCGTTCTTGGGCCAGTACGCGCCAGGTTCAACGTTCAAAATGGCAAGCTCATTGGGATTGATTCGCATGGGTATGGGGCCTGAATCCATTGTGAGCTGCACCCCGGAGTTTACGGCCGACGGCAAGAAGTTCTTCAATGCACCCGGCTACGCGCCAGATGCGCTCGGCCAGGTCTCGCTGACCACCGCCATCGCGCACTCCTGCAACACAGCCTTTGTTTCGCAGTTTGAAAATCTCTCGCAAGGAAAGCTGGCTGATGCGGCTGGGGCCTTGGGCATCGGCATGGAGAATGATCTGGGTCTTGATGCCTTTATGGGTGTTGTGCCGCGCGATTCCAAGGGTACCGAACATGCAGCCTCACTCATTGGACAGGGCAAGGTGCAGGTATCGCCGCTAGCCATGGCCACCATGATGTCATCCATGGTCAAGGGCACTGTGGTGACCCCGGTATTGATAGACGGCCATGACGGCAAAAGTAAGTCTGCTGAGGGCGCGGTCTTGACCGCTAAAGAGGCAGGGGAACTGCGCATCCTGATGAGGGCAGTAGTCACTGAAGGCTATTTGTCTACTCTGGCGGATCTTCCAGGAGCTGAAGCGATCGGAAAAACAGGAACTGCTGAATTTGGGACGGAAAATCCGCCACGCACCCACTCATGGGTCATCGCCGCCCAGGGAGATATTGCCGTGGCAGTCTTTGTGGAAGATGGTGATCTGGGTGCCATCACCGGCGGCCCGCTGGCCAAAGCCGCTTTGTCGGCAGCAAAATAGCGTTATTGCACGGCGCACAACCACTACAGGCGCACAACCACTACAGGCACACAACCACTAAAAAGGAGAAACATGCGCAGCTCAGATATATCCGAAGTCAAATTTCAACCCACACGCTTCCGCGAGGGCTACAACGTGCTTGAGGTGGATGCATTCTTAGACGTTGCGGAGAATGCACTGCGTGAGTGGGAGGCAGGGCGTGCGGGACAGTTGCTGTCCGACGACGTGATCAAGCAGAGTTTTTCGGCGACGAGATTTCGTGACGGATATGACCAGGATCAGGTGGATGACTTCCTGAACAAGGTCATGTTTGCTCTTAGGGGGTACGAAAAAAATACCACTAAGTACTGATCCATGCTGGACGCCACCGTGCGGGAAAGCCCTTTCCCTTAGACTGGTGGCAGCCTTCGGGTGCAGGCCCGGAGCGCCATCCTCCACGATACGCAGCAAGGTGACAGAGAATGATTGACATGCCACAGGCCAGCTGGGATTTGAGCCCCATAACCGGCTACACGCGGGAGCATTGGCTGGATGCTGCTGATGCTCAACTTCAAGCGGTACGGCCCTTCGCCTCAGCACAGCACGCGTTTTTCAATCTCCCAGGGACCGCCAGCATGTCCGGCGAGGTCTCTGACGGCTTGGAGGGATTCTCGCGCACCTTTATTCTCGCGGCCTTCCGGGTTGCTGGCGAAGACGGAGCAGACCCGCACGGTCACCTCGGTTTCTACCGCATGGGCCTGATTGCCGGCACCGATCCGGACTCCCCTGAAGCGTGGCCGCGCATCAACGTGACACGGCAGGCGCTGGTGGAGGCCGCATCCGTGGTGCTAGGGCTGCACCTGACACGCGGCTGGCTCTGGGACAGGCTTTCAGAAGAGGAACAGGACCATGTTCTTGGCTGGCTGGGCGGCTCGGTAGGTGTTGAGATTCCGGACAACAACTGGGTCATGTTCAAGGTCATGGTGCAGGAGTTTATTGCCTCCACAGGACAGGACTTTCAGGAACAAGACATCACCGCCGGATTGGCCCGCATAGAGGATTGGTATGTGGGTGAGGGCTGGTATAGCGACGGTAATGGCCAGCGTTTCGATTACTACGCGGGGTGGGCCATGCACCTGTACCCCTGCCTGTGGACGCTCATGGCGGCCTCTCGCGTGCCTGAACTTGCAGCGCAAAAGGCGGGCCTCTACAAGGAACGCCTAGGCCGCTACCTGCAGGACTTCTCCTATTTCTTCGGTTCCAACGGAGCGCCCCTCTTTCAAGGGCGCTCACTGATGTACCGTTTTGGCGCCACCGCCCCGCTCTGGCTGGGTGAACTCATGGGTGTCAGCGCACTGGCGCCCGGAGCCACACGGCGGATTGGCAGCGGCGCCTTGCACTACTTCAACGAGGGTGGGGCCTTCGGGGAGAACAACGTGCTCAGCTGTGGCTGGTTTGGTACGTTCGCTCCCATGACACAAATTTATTCCGGCCCGGCCTCTCCCTATTGGACCTCAAAGGGTTTCTTGGGCCTATTGCTTGATGCCGGGCACCCTGTGTGGACTGCCACCGAAATCTCCGCCCCCGTAGAGCGAGCAGATTCCGTGCGCACCCTCTCCGCTCCCGGGTTCCTGCTCTCCAGCACGGCCGCCGACGGCGTGGTCCGGCTGGCCAACCACGGTAGTGACAACTTTCCCGGCATCGTCGCCGGCGATGACCCGCATTACTCCCGGCTGGCCTACTCCACCCACTCCGCCCCGGAATATTGCCCGCCACTGGATAACCACATTGCCATCATGGACGTGCTGCTGGCTCCATCGCGCCGCACCGCCATCCACCGCCGTGAAAGTACGACGCCGGATACCCTGACCAGCGCGCATTCTCCAGTGTGGGGCAACGAGTCTCTGGAGACGGAATCGCCCTGGCAAATTACCTCCGCAACTGCCATGCGCGGGCCCTGGGAACTGCGTGTTCATGTAGTTGAATCAGCGGCACCACAATCGGCGCACCTTCGGGAAGGCGGCTACTCGGCACCAGCAGATAGTCATCTCCGCAGCTATTTGCTGCCAGTGACGGGTTACGCGGTTTCCGGTATTAAGAACATGGAAGGCAGCAACCCCATGGCGGAGCGGACAAGTGTTCCGTGGTTGTCGGGTGAGCACTCGGGAACACGCTCCGTGCATGCCTCACTGGCAGTACTCACGGGTGATCCCGCCGTCGTGAAACTACTCAAGGCCATGGCCCCGGACGGATCCACCCTGAAACCGGAAATCCGGGAGCAGCACGGTGTGCTCACACTGAGCGTTACGGCTCCGGATGGTGAACGCCTCAGTGCAGGCTTTCACCTGGAAGCGCGGGAGTAGGAGCACTGGGGCAGGGGACGGTGCCCTGTGAGGGATGATCAGCGCAGCTTAGGGGCGGGCGCCAGCTCAAGCTGAGCTGCAGACCCAGCCCTCCGGCATGGTTCCTTGTATAAGGAATTTACGCAGTTCAGCGCTTGCTACGGCACCGAGAATGTCATCCGCCTGCGTGTAGATGATGGGTTCCTCCTTGGCGTTGTGATCGCTCAGCAGGGCTAACAAGGTGGCACAGCTATGGCGCAACACCTCGGTTTCTGAGGTCTGTGCCAACATGCCGGTGACGGCGTCCAGCTGCCTCCAAAGCATGCCGTGCTCACGCAGCATGACAAAGATGGGGCCCATCAGGCCGGCTGCTTTCAAGTCAGGAAAGAGGAATACTTCTTCCAAGTAGATGTGCCGCCGCAGGCTCTCCAACGCCGTGACTAGCTGTGAGGGATCCACGCGGACGCCGCTGTCCAGCTCATCCAGGAAGGACTCAATTCCGCCGTCAATCTCGCGGTGCTCGCGTTCCAGGGCCTGGCCCAATGTTAATGCCGCCACAATTCCTCCGTTACGAAGCCGAGAAGCTAGCTTGGTGTTCCTTCAGGCTACTCCGGCGTCAGGCAGCTGTGCCATCACGCAGTTGCCAAGTCAGGCGGAAACCAGATCACTCAGAAGCCAGATCACGGCGGCGGAATTGCCAGACGCCCAGAATTGCCAGAGCCACCGCCAGAACTGAGAGGACCAGCAGTGGTAGCAGCATGAAGTTTTCGGCGGGTAGCCGTGGAACTGCGCCAAAGGGAGTGGCCGCAATGGCAGCCTCGGACAAGGAGAACAGAGCGCCAAACATGGATACCAGCACAGAGATCCCATACACAGCCCACGTCAGGCTCACACTGAAACGGGGCAGGAATCCATTGAGGAAAAGCAGCACGCCCATCATCAACAACACGGCCGGCCAGTAGGCGAGAGATGCGCCCGCCATCGCGCTGCCGGTGGCAGCACCATTGGAGGATGCGCCCGCCAAGTAACCGCCAATCAGCAACATCAGGCCAGAGCCGGCTGCGGCCACAAGAACGTGGGCACCCAGCCACGTGTAGCGCGAAAGCGCCCCAGCGAGCTGTGCCTCTAAGCGCCCTGCTTCTTCTTCACTGCGAGCAGTGGAGAGGCTTTGCACGGCAAAGGCGCCAGCAAGGAGGCCGTTGACCAGCGCAAAGATGCCAAGGACGCCGTCGAGCATGCTCGATGAGCTGCCCACAAAGGATTTGGCGAGGGCATTTGAGGGATCCAGTGCGTTCGTCATGGCTTGGGCAACACCTCCGAAGAATGCTCCGGCAACAACGGCGCCCACCAGCCAGCCCAGCAGGCTGCCGCGTTGCAGGCGCAGCGCCAGGCCTACGGGTTCACGCAGAAAGGCTGACGCGCGGGCTGGGCCACGGCGTTCCGGCAGCAGGCCCATACCAAGATCTCTGTTCGTTTCAATGCGCAAGGCCATGACGCAACCGCCAACAGCAAGAGCCAGCAGGGCCAGCAGTGGCCACCAGGTGTCTTGCCCGAAGGGGCGCATGTTTTGCGCCCATCCAATGGGGGAGAACCAACTCAAAGCAGCTGGGTCAACACCGTTGGATTGCAGATCAGCACCCGCGCGGATGAAGTAGAACAGTGCAATGAGCCCCACACCCAGTGAGTTAGTGCCCCGGCTGGTGGAGCTGAGCTGGCCACAGACGGCAGCCAACCCCACAAAGGCCAGCCCGGTGCCGGCAATGGAAGCCCCCATGAGGAGTGAACCAGCCGTGGGCAACCGCACGGACAGGCACAGCAAGGAGATGAGAAGGCCGCTGACAATACTCAGAGCACCCGCCACCACATAGTTGGCGGCGCTGTAGGCATGGCGGCCCATGACCGAGGACTTTAACAATTCGCTGCGCCCGGTCTCTTCATCGGCCCGGCCGTTGCGGGTGACCAGGAAAACGGAGGCGAAACTCAGTGCTACGGCCAAGGTCATCCAGATCTTGATGACCAGAATGCCGCCTAGTGATCCGGCCGCATAGGGCAGTCCTGTCATGGCCGCCACGGCAGGGGTGTTGGCCACTTGGGCATACGCATCGCGGGCAGCCTGGGTAGGGAAGGCCTGCTGCTGGGAATCGTAGACCACGGGGATCATGACAGCTAGGACGGCAGCCCACAGTGCCAGCTGCAGCCAGTTACGGCGCAGGATGAACCGGACAGAGAGCAGAAATCCTGTCATGGTGCCTGAGCCCGTCAACGAGCGGGCCCTGCCGCGAGGAGTCTGTACTGCCCCAACCATGGCGGAACTCATTGTGCACCCGCAATCTGGCTCGTGGACCCTGGTGCCGTAGCGTCCACGGCCCCGAGCCCCGTGCCTGCGTAATGGCGCAGGAACAGATTCTCCAACGAGGGAGGACTTGAAAGAAGAGAGCGGGGAGCGTAGGCCGAGAGTGCCAGCAGCACCGCGCCCAACTCGGCCTCGCCCACGGTGAACGTGGCGTTGGCGCCGTCAAGCACTAGATCGTTAATCCCGGCCACGGACGCAAGAATTGCGGCGTCCCGGTCCAGGACCACTGAAACGGTTGTCCGGTGGAGGTGGCGCAGCGCGTCCAATCGCCCGGACTCAACCGTCCTGCCGTCTCTGATGATCGTGACGGTATCGCACAGCTTCTCCACCTCGGCAAAGATGTGGCTAGAGAGGAGCACGCTGCGCCCCTCGGCCTTAACCTCACGAATACAAGAGGTGAACACCTGCTCCATGAGCGGATCAAGACCGGAGGTGGGCTCATCCAGAATCAACAGCTCGGCGTTGGATGCCAGCCCGGCAACCAGGGCAACTTTTTGCCGATTTCCTTTGGAATAACTGCGGGCCTTCTTGGTGGGGTCAAGTTCAAAGCGCTCCAGCAGGGAATCACGTAGGGCATTGTCCACGCCACCGCGCAAGCGGGAGAGAATATCGATGGCCTGCCCGCCTGTGAGGTTCGGCCACAGGCTCACATCCCCGGGCACGTAAGCGATGCGCCGGTGAAGGTCCACAGCATCACGCCACGGATCGCCGCCCAACAAAGTTGCGCTGCCGCCGTCGGACTTTAAAAGTCCCAGCAGGATGCGGATGGTGGTTGACTTCCCCGAGCCGTTTGGGCCCAGGAAACCGGCAACTGTGCCTTGCTCCACCTGCAGGTCCAGGCCTGCCAGCGCGGTAGTGCGACCAAATTTCTTGTGGAGGCCACTGACCTCAATGGCCACAGTATTTACAGCCATGATTCGTTCCTTACGGTGATGCGGTCTCTCCCGCGAAGCCCGCGGGTGGGTGGGGGAGCGGATGTGCCTCACGATAGATAAGGTACTGCTCCAGGTACTCCCGGTTGGTGAACAGGCCATCTGAATAGAGTTCGAGCGTGGGCAGCATGATGTCGGCGTAAAACTGTTCCATCACCCCTTGAAAGTCATCCAGCGCGGCGTCAGGGTGAATGGAGAACTGAACCATGAGCGAGCCAATGGATTGATAGGTCAGGAACCGGACGCGAGCCTCCTCATCGAGGCTGGGGATGACCAGCCCCCTCTTGACCGCGTTGCGAGTCAAGACAAGTGCCTCAGCAATCATTTGTTCAATGAAGTCGCGACCTGCTGCGCTGCCGTCTCTGACGCTGCGCAGGATGTACAGGAGGAGTATGCCAGCCTCCCTAGACGAGGGGAGCTGGGCGAAAAGCTGGGCGGGAGCGGTGTCCATGCTTTCGGTTTTGAGACTCCGGTACCTGTTGAGGACAGTGGCATCGCATTCTGCGCGCAATTGCTCCTTGGAGCCGAAATGATGGCGCACCAGTCCGGCGCTGACACCTGCCCGTGCGGCGATGGCACGCAGGGATTCAGCAAAACCCCGTGCGGCGAAGCATTCAATTGCGGCATCCCGCAACCGTGCCCGAGCTGTCAGATCTGCATGAGCTGTACTCATGAATAGCAGACTACTCGCATGTATAGTCCGCGGCAATGGGTATATCCGGCGCAGTCCAAACTGGGAGAGATAGGCTGTCTCCATGGAGACAGACGCGCGACTTGCACCGTTGGAAGATGCCTGCACCGTGGTCATTGTTCGTGACGGTGAACTGGGCCTTGAGACCCTGATGCTGGAACGGCCAGCGAGCAGCAGTTCCTTTGGTGGGGCCTGGGTTTTCCCTGGCGGGAAAGTGGATCCGGAAGACCGTGTGGACCGAACGGGTGCGGCCTTGGACGAGCTGACAGCAGCCCGCGTGGCCGGCCTACGTGAATTGGCCGAGGAGACTGGGCAGGCACTGCGCCCAGATGAGCTTATCTGGCTCTCGCAGTGGACGCCCATGCAGGCGCTTCCGCGCCGTTTCCGGACCTGGTTCATGCTGGCTCCTGCCACTGCTGCGCAAATTGTGCTCAACCCTGCCGAGCATCAGCGCCATGCGTGGCTGACCCCGGGGCAGGCCTTGGCCCGCCACGCCCGGGGCGAGATGAAGCTGGTACCCCCAACCTGGGTCACCTTGCACAACCTCGACGGCGCAACCTCCGTCCAGCAGGCCCTCGCCGATGCGCGGGAACATACGGCATTGTCCTATAACACCCATTGGCTCATGCCACCGGATGGAAGCCGCCCGTCAGGTGTTCTTTGGGCGGGCGACGAAGCCTACCCAGGGTTCCGGGATGGTGCAGGTGTTGGCGCAGGTGCCAGGCACAGGCTCACCATAACTGGCCTGCCCTGGGTCTTTGAACACAGTAACTAGCTGCATAAGCGGCTGGCACAACCAAGGGAAGAAAAGGAAGCGTGTGAAGGCATGAAGAAAAAATGGAGTGATGTGAGCAGGGGACGCCAGATCGTCATCGTCCTAGCAGGAATTGTGCAGCTGGCCTTACAAGCTGCTGCCTTACGTGACATCGCCAAAAGAACCCCGGCGCAGCTCAATGGCCCCAAGGCGGGGTGGGTGGCGGCGTCGTTCATTAACTTTGCCGGACCCATCGCCTACTTTGCCAAGGGCCGCAAATAGCGGCAGAACGCAAAGCTCACGTCCCAGTTTCAGGGCTGTGGGCCAAGCCGACCTCGAGGCGCTAAGAATAGTTGGGGAAAGGTTCGTAGACTAAGCGTTCCGGCTGTAGAAAGTGGGACGAGCATGAACCACCAAAACTTTGGCAGGATGCTGGGTATCCCCCTGCGACCGTGGGGAAGGCATATCGCCCGCCCGCCTGGCCCTGCAGGGATTGATTCACACGGCAATTGGTATTTTTGCACTGTACTGGTCGCTACGGATTGCCGGGGGCAAACTCAGCGATGACACGGAGCTGGCCGCTATCGCAGGAATACTGCGCATGCTGGCCATTCCGGCAGCCATCTTCTTTGTGATCTTCACGCTGTACGGCCTGCTCCGGCTCGCCGTGGGTATCCTAGATTTTGTGCCGCGACACGATGTTCAGGGCCTTGTTGTGGCCACAGGGTCCCGGCAATTCGGCGACATGCTGCCCCGCATTGTGCAAAACATGATCTGGAACCGGAGCCGGAATGGCTATTCGGGGCACGACAACCGCCGGATCCGGCACGAACTGGTGCTGGAAACCGCCACTGGAACAAAAACCTTTACAGTCAATCCAGGCAGTGTAACGGCCTGGATGGGTCGGGGGGCCCGGATGGGGCGGCGCGGATCAGAGCAGGCCGAGCTGGGCTACGGCGTCCCGTTCGGACAGCAACTCCGCAACGGAGGCGTCGATCCGAGTGCGGGAGAAGTCGCTGATTTCCAAACCCTGCACAATCGAGTATTCACCGTTATGTGTGGTGACGGGGAACGAACTAATGATGCCCTCTGGCACACCGTAGGAGCCGTCGGAAGGCACAGCCATACTGGTCCAATCACCGTCCGGAGTACCCTGCACCCACAACCTCATATGTTCGACGGCGGCATTGGCGGCTGACGCTGCCGAGGAACCACCGCGCACCGAGATGATCTCGGCACCGCGCTTGGCCACGCGCGGGATGAATTCATCCGCAATCCAAGATTCCGCTACGAGGGATGTCGCAGAGACGCCATTGACGGTGGCGTGGGTGATATCCGGGTACTGGCTGGCCGAGTGGTTGCCCCAGATGGCCAGCTTCCGGATGGCCGCCACGGGTTGGTCCATTTTTGCGGCCAACTGGGCCAAGGCGCGGTCATGGTCCAGCCGGGTCATGGCCGTAAAACGCGAATCAGGGATGTCGGGTGCATGCGCAGAAGCAATGAGTGCGTTGGTATTTGCCGGGTTTCCCACCACAACCACCTTCACATCCTCGGCGGCGCCAGCGTTCAGGGCCTTGCCTTGGACTGAGAAAATCCCGCCATTGGCAGAGAGTAGGTCTGCCCGTTCCATGCCCGGCCCCCGCGGGCGGGCCCCGACAAGCATGGCGATGTTGACGCCGTCGAACGCCTTGGCGGGATCGTCAAAGACCTCCATGCCAGCCACAAGCGGGAAGGCGCAGTCCATGAGTTCCAACGCTGTGCCTTCGGCAGCCTGAGTTGCCTGTGGGATCTCCAACAGATTCAGCTTGATGGGAACATTGGGCCCCAACATGGCTCCGGAGGCAAGGCGAAAGAGCAGTGCATAACCGATTTGGCCGGCAGCACCGGTGACAGTGACAGTAACAGGGGTGGAAGCATGTGCACTCATGGGGCCAGTCTAGCCATGCCAGTGCCCGCTGGGGCAGGAACGGAACAGAAACGTAACAGGGGAGTAGCTATCCTCGCCGCTAGACGTGGCCAATGGCTGCCCAGAGGCAGTACAAGCATTGCTACAGGGGGATAGATGACGCTGGAGACGCCGCAACAGGATACGGCCATGAAGCGCACCTTCGGGGACCATGCACGGGCATTGCCCGCCTTGTTGGCAAAAGCTCCAGCATGGGTGGTGCTCCTTGTCGGTGTCCTGTGTGTCTGGCTGGGGTATGAGTTGGCCACGAAGCCGCTCTCGTCGCTGGGCGCCCTGACCTTCTACGTGGGTGCCAGCTTCCTCCGACGCCTATCCTGAGGTCCGGTTCAATGACTACATCACGCCGGTGGCCAGGACATTTGTGCGTAAAATCTCCAGCCGTTGCCTCTCTGAACCCGGTGTCTTGGTTTCGCTGATCAGTGCCATCGCGATCGACAAGGGCAAGACCATCTTCGCCAAGGACCCCACAACCGGGCCCATGGGGGATCGATTTCGGGAAAACACCCCTGTCATGAACATCCCGTTCCCGCTCCTTATTGCACAGGGCGAGGCTGACACGCTGGTAATTCCGTCCGTCCAGGACGCCTATGTGGCCGGCCGCTGCGCCCCTGGGCAGAAACTGATCGCCGGTTCAGCCCCAACCAACAATTGCGCCGCTCTGCCGTAGGGGATCATTAGCGTAGAAATGCAAGAGTGCAGTTCCGGCCGTATTGACCGGAACTGCCCTCTTGGTACTGTTGGCGCTGGTGTGCTGCGAAAAGTCAGAGTTGCAGCACCACGGCGTTGCGTGGCCCCACACTGACATCGGCACCGCTGAGCACGGTCCCGCGGCGGGGACCCTCAGGGCTGGGCTGACCGCCGTCGTACAAGACGGTGCCGCTGATTCCCGGCACCAGGGCTGGAGTGTCCGCATGGTTGAGCAGGAACAGCACCTGCCCGCGCAGCACCGCTTCAATGCCGGGAACCGGCGCATCCAGCACCGGACGGATGGGATGTGCACTGCCGGCGCTCTCACGCACGACGGCGGAAATCACCTCCGAACGTCCCCTGGCATCCGGGTTACTCGCCACATACCAGGCTGTGCCCGTCCCATGCTGGCGCCTGGTAATGGCGGGCCAGCCGGAGGTGTCCAGACCTGCAAAGGTGGAGAGCACGCAGGCCCCTGCCCCCTCGATCACCTCGAGGTTCTCAACCCAGCCAATGGCGTTTCCGGTGATCCCGTCAGCCGCAGTGGGAAGCAGAGCTACGCTGCGTTCCGTTGCGGGCGTTCGGATGAGGGAGCTGATGGGCTCATAGATAGGGTCCAGGGCGGGGCCATCCAGTGGGCCGTTGACTTCAATCTCTGTGGTGTGGGGAACCACGCCAAGGGGGGAGAAGTCCAGCACGCGAACACCGAGCATGGGTGCCAGCGGGCCCAAGTAGCCGCCCAATTGGGCATGCCCCTCCGCATTCAGGGCCCCGGTCAAGCAGCTGACAATAACCTGGGCCCCGTTGGCTGCCGCTCGGGCCAAGGCGGCCGCGAATGCGTCACTGACGGCAAAGAGGGACGGGACAATGATGAGCTGGTACTTGCCCAGGTCATGGTCCGGGTGGACAAAGTCGGTAGCAATGCCCATTTCAAACAAGCTGGCATGCCAGCTCTTGGCTATGGTCAACGGCTCTGTATCAACAGGGCCAATGGAGTTGCGTTGCGCCCACGCACTTTCCCAATCCCACACAATGGCTGCCTGAGCTTGGACTCTGGACCCGGCAACTACACCAATGTCTTTTAGTGCGGAGCCCAGCTCAACCACCTCATGCCACGTGCGGCTGGCCTTGCCGGCGTGCGGGACCATCCCGGAATGGAATGTTTCTGCCCCCGAGGCGGACTGACGCCACTGGAACTGGCAGATCCCGTCAGCGCCCCGGGCCACTGCCTGCAGCGACCATAGCTTGTACTGGCCGGGACGCTTGACGGCGTTGCGGGGGCGCCACTGGACAGCGGAGGTGGTTTGTTCCAACTGAATGAACGGCTTGCCGCCGCCGAGCGAACGCATCAGATCGGATTCAAAGGCAAATTCACGTCCGGCTCGTGGATCCGAGGGGTCGGGGTAGGAATCGTTGGAGATGATGTCAATTTCGGTACCCCACTTCCAGCCGTCGACCCAGGCAAAGGCGCCCATGAAGTTCGTTGTCAGTGGCACATCCGGTGTGAGCTCATTCAAGACCTCCTTTTCTGCCGTGTAACAGGCCAAGAGGGCGTCGGAACAGAAACGGTTCCAGTCCGTCATCATGGTCGGGTTGGGCAGGGTAGGCATGGCGCGTGGGGCGCTCACTTGCGCCCAATCCGAATACCGCTGGGACCAAAAAGTTGTGCCCCATACCCGGTTCAGTTCCGCCAGCGTGCCGTACCGAGCCTGCAGCCATTCCCTGAAAGCCGTGGCTGATTCTTCATCGAAGCTCTCATGCACGTGGCAGCCGTACTCATTGTTCACATGCCACATCTTCAAGGCCGGATGCTTGGCATAGCGTTCGGCGATGGCACGCACCATGATCAGGGACTCCCTGCGGAACGTGGCGCTTGAGGGATTGAATTGCTGCCGGGAACCATAGCTGAGCCGCACGCCGTCGCGCGTTACCGGCAACGTGTCCGGGTGCAGATGTCCCAGCCATGGCGGCGGGGAAGCCGTGGCAGTGGCCAGGTCCACAGCGATGCCGGCGTCGTGGAGTTTGTCCATGACGGTATCCAGCCAGCCGAAGTCAAATACTCCCGGCGTAGGCTGCAGCACCGCCCACGAGAAAATTCCCACGGATACTAAATTGACCCCAGCTTCGTGCATGAGTTCAATATCGCGGTCCACCGTTTCAGCGGTCCACTGCTCGGGGTTGTAGTCGCCCCCGTAGGCGATTGCGGGAATCATCCCTGGGTACCTCCACTGGTCAGATATGAGTATGGGCTTATGTGCACGCTCACACACCGTTGAGATCACTATAGGAGAGTTGCTTGAATGCGCAAAAGAAACGGTGCGGTGTGTAGTGCTGACCGCCTCCGTGCTGAGCCCTTTTTGCCAAGGCGCAAGCTGGCGCCAACGGAGATCCGCAAGCGTGGCATAGCATAAGAAGGAATCCAGCCATAAGGAAATAATTCGATCATGAGCAATGAGCGGCCTGACGCCGGGCGCGCCCGGCGGGTTACCATCTTCGACGTCGCTGCCGCCTCGGGAGTGTCGCGGGGCACCATCTCCCGGTACCTCAACGGCAGCGGTTATGTCTCTGAGGGTGCGCGACTGGCCATCAAGGATGCTGTTGAAGAGGTTGGCTACGTTCCCAATACGGCGGCGCGGTCACTGGCAACTCGGCAAACCAAGAATATTGCCTTCGTGGTCCATGAATCTCACAATATGTTTTATAACGACCCCAACCTCGGCGGCATGCTTACCGCCGCCAACAGGGTTCTCTCCGAGGCGGATTTCCAGCTGGTTATCTTGATTTTGGACACGGAGCAGACCCTGAGTCGAATAGCCGGACATCTCCGCGGAGGCTATGTTGACGGCGCAATCTTGGTCTCTGTCCGGGCGGAAGATCCGCTCTTGCGTATTGTTCAGGAGTTGGGCCTGCCCGCCGCAATGGCCGGCAGGCCAGCCGGGGCGAGCAGCATTCCCTGGGTGGACGTGGACAATGTCGAAGCAGCCAGGGGCATTTGTGCGCGATTGGTGGGTACCGGGCGCAAACGCATTGCCATGATTGAAGGTCCGGAGGCCATGCGTGCTGCCAGGGAGCGACTTGCGGGGTTTACCTCAGCCTTAGGTGCGGATTTCGATGCGAACCTTGTGATTCCCACCCCGGATTGGGGTCATGAGGCGGGTTTTGCGGCCATGCGGGAACTTCTGCGTAGGGATCCTGACATTGACGGCGTCTTTGCCGCTTGTGATGCCCTCGCGATTGGGGCCATGGATGCTCTGAGGGAAGCTGGAAAGTCCGTTCCGTGTGACGTTGGCGTGGTTGGTTTCGATGACAGTCTCTGGGCCAAACGCGCCTTTCCTGGATTGTCCACTGTGCGGCAGCCCGTTGAGGAAATGGGTGCAATCATGGCCTCCCTCGTGTTGCGCCAGCTCAAGGGCGAGGACCTTAGACATGCCCATGAAATTGTCCCCACTAGCATTGTGTGGCGAGACTCCGCCTGAGCTGTTGCGGCATATCGGCTGAACGTGCCGCAGTGGCAGATCAAAGCATCAATGATCCGCGCCATGAACGGAGCGGATCCTTTCCCGCAGAACTGTTATCCGTAACAATCCCCCCAAGTGCCCCTATTGTGATAGCTTTCACACGATTATGTGTGCACGTTCACATCTCTGTGATGCGCTGGCGTGCGAGAGCCCAACCTCGATAGGGAAAATTGATGAAAAGACCTGCATTGCTGGCTATGTTCAGCGCTGTGCTGGTAGCGGGCGGGCTGGCAGTTGCTGGCCCCGTTGCCGCCGCCCCCACCCCCACGGACAGCCCCGCCATGAGCGGAGTCGGTGCTGTTGCAGCGCCGGCCGCCGCAATGGCCGCCACCGCCATTGGAAATCTGCACTTTCTTGACTGCGGCGCCGCCAATAACGGCGACGGAACCATTTCCAGCCCGTGGAACGCGTTGACAAGCGTCAATGCCACCGTCTTTTCTGCCGGGGACCAGATCCTGCTCAAGCGTGGAAGCTCGTGCCAAGGCACCCTGCGTCCGCAGGGATCCGGCGAACCTGGAGCCCCTATTGTCCTTGACGCCTATGGCACAGGGACGGCCAAACCCATCATTAACGGTGCCGGCATTGACGCCACGGTTCAGCTTTCCAACCAGCAGTACTGGGAAATTCGCAACCTAGAAATTACCAACATCGATGCTGATAGCTCGGCGCGCTATAAAAATGAGCGCCGTGGGCTGGTGGTCAAGGTTCAGGACATTGGCCAAGCCAACTACTACCGGATCGAAAACCTGAACATCCATGACGTCTACGGCGAAGGCAAGAAGGACCTCAAGGGCTCCGGTGGAATCCAGTTCGAGGTTTATGCCTCGGACACCGTTGCCGAGCGCGTCCCTACCTGGTTCAACGATGTAGTGATCGCCAACAACACCGTTGAAAACGTCAACCGCAGCGGCATTAACATGTCCACTCGGTGGAAGTGCCGTGCCGAGGTTGGCTGGGACGGCTGCCCCGTAGCGGATCGGCCGAACCTGCCGTGGACTCCCTCAACAGGGTTGGTCATTCGCGGCAACACCGTGAAGAACGTTGGTGGCGACGGCATTGTCGTCCAGATGAACAAGAACGCCCTCGTGGAGTACAACACCGTCTCAGACACGGCAAACATCCCCAACGGCTCCAACGCCGGCGTGTGGGCGTGGAATGCCGATGGCACCACGTTCCAGTACAACGAGGTTTTTGAGACCAAGAAGCTCCCCGGAAACAATGACGGCAATGCCTTCGATGTTGACTACGGCACCAATGACACGCTGTTCCAGTACAACTACAGCCATGACAATGAGGGCGGCATGATGCTCTTCTGTGGCTGCGGCGGACTGTCCACCCAGGCTACTTTCCGCTATAACGTCTCGGAAAACGATCATGACCGCGTCAACTTTGTTGCCGGCGGAACTGAGAACCAGTTTTACAACAACACCATCATTTTGCCTAACACGCCGAATCACCTGCTGAACAATATTGGTGGCACCCCCATCTCAATGCTGATGGCCAACAACCTGTTTGTGGCGTCGGCTACGGTACGTGACCAATCCAGCGCAGCGCCCAACGCGAAGACCATCCAGTGGCGCAACAATGCCTTCTCCGGCCCCGGCGGTGCCTGGCCCGCTGACCCAGCAGCCGTCACCATCGCAGACAAGCTGGCACTTGCTGCGGGTACTGGCCTGGAACGGTTCAAGATCCAGGACTCTAGGATTGCTGCCAAGGGCCTGCCCATTGCTCCTGTTGGAACAGTGGATTTCTTTGGTAACTCCGTGCCGTCCAGCTGCGCCCCTGACATTGGTGCGTTCCAGTTCACGGCAGTCGATGAGCGTAGCTGTGACGTTGATGGCGAGACCATTGCAACCGGTGCAGCACTGACCAAGGTGCCTGTTCGCACGAACACCACTTACAAGGTCTCCGGCACACTTGCTGCCGGTGCAACGCTTTCAGTTACCAACCCCAAGGGCTTCAAAACCCCGGCTGGCAGCAACGGTGATGTCATTTTCTCCACCGCTTTGGACGCGACAACCGTTGCCATCAACTGTGATGGCACGGCGGGCTGCTCTGATGTGAGCATGGTTGCAGTTGATAACAGGATTGTGGATGGTTCGTTTGAGGCGCTGTCCAACACCCCTTGGGGTGCATGGAACACTTCCCGTGATGAGGCCAAGGCAGTTTCCGGCAACTTTGCTTTGAAGATCACGGGCGCAGGCTCTTCCGAGCAGTTCCCAGTGGTTCTGCAGCCCAACACCGACTACCTGTTCAGCGGGTGGGTCGCCTCGGCTGACGGCTCGGAGGTGCGCTTGGGCCTGAAGAACTTTACTGGAAATCAGGATGCCAACAACCCCGATCAGTACCAGAAGTTCGCCTCTGTTACAACGCCGGAGATGAAATACACAACCATTGCTTTCAACTCCGGTAACACCAAGGCAGTGACCGTTTACTGCTACAAGCCAGGTGGCTCCGGCGCAGGTTTCTGTGATGATTTCACCATGACCACGGCCGTTCAGGCCCCCGTAGCCTCGTTGAACCCTGATGACACCACTGTCACGCAGGGGAACAGCGCATACTTCTTCAGCAGTTTTGTTGGCGCTCCCAGCACCTCGGTGTTGTGGCAGTCTAATGCTGGCGGAGCGTGGACTGATATTGCCGCCACCCAGGGCACTGCACTGACCGTTCCGGCTGTGTCCGCGGAGATGGATGGTACCCAGTACCGTGCGATGATCAACGGACCAGCCGGTCAGGTGTTCTCAACGCCGGCAACCTTGAACGTTGCTGCTGTGCTGGGGGCACCCGTTGTCACGGTACAACCAGAAGATGTGAGTGCCACGGCTGGCAAAACCGCAGAGTTCACGGCTGTGGCCACCGCAAACCCGGCCGCAACTATCCAGTGGGAAATCTCCTCTGACGGAGAAGTTTGGACAGCGATTGCCGGTGCCACGAAGGCAACGCTCACCATGGATTCGGTAGAGATGAGCCACGATGGTTCTGCATTCCGTGCCGTCTTTAGCAACGGCTTGGGAACTGCCATCAGTGAATCTGCCGAGCTGACGGTTCAAGCCGCTCCGACGACGGATTCGACCACGGATCCCACCACGGATCCGACCACGGGTCCCACCACGGATCCGACCACGGATCCGACCACGGGGCCGACCACGGGTCCCACCACGGGTCCCACCACGGGGCCGACGATGGATCCGACCACGGATCCGACCACGGATCCCACCACGGGGCCGACGGTGCCAGCTACCGTGCCGGCACCCACAGCTCCCGCAGGAGCGGGCACTGGTGATGATTCACTGGCCAACACTGGTGCCTCCTCGGCAACCGTGATGTTGTCCGCCGGTGTATTGCTGCTCCTGGTGGGTGGCGTCACCGTCATGAGCCGCCGCCACAAGCAAGCGCACTAAGGTAAAGCGCCACTGTCAAAGCGCCACTGCCTGATCGCGTTGCAGTGTTGAATGTAGTCAACGCCAGTCAAGGAACCGTTGCCCTCCTGCCACAAGCAGTATGGCAACGGTTCCTTCTCTGCTTCTGGGGATAGCCCTTGGCTGACCAGAGCAGAGTGGAGTGTTGAGTCTCCGTAACATTGGGCCGAGGCGTTGAATGTAATGCCGGTCACTCTATAGAGTGTTATCCATAACAAGTAGAGTGCAGGGATCACTGGGTGGCTCAGCGGTATTTTCGCTGACTACGGAGCGGGAACTGTCCCAAAAAGGGTGGATTAATGGCTCAGAACAATGAACGGCACAGGAGAAATTCTGCGCAAAAACACAGGTCGGGTTATTGGCGCGGTACACTCGCAACAATGACAGCGCTGGCCATCATGTCCTCGACTGCCGTGGGCCTTGCCACTACGGCATCGGCCGCTCCGGGGGATGCCAGCACGCTCTCACTGAGCAATGGCCAAGGTCTGAACGTTGCCGTGGGCGATGCCTTTCCTCAGGTGGTTTCCTACACTCTTGATGGAAAAGTCATTGGTGGGCAGAGCAAGCCGCTAGCAACCTTCTTGGTTAATGGCCAGTCTAAAACGGCCACCACCACTGTGAGCGTCACTGGAGCTACCGCCACCTACGTCTCCACCATTGCAGATCCGGCGCTTGTCATCACCTCGACCATTACTGTTACGGCAGCCAACACGGTTGAATTCAAGGTCATAAAGGTCACGGGCGCCGGCGAAGCTACCCTAAATACTCTGTCCATTCCAGGCCACTCCCTCCTCTCAGTCAGCTCCACCGAGTCCGGCGCCACCTTGGCCCGGACGGAGAACACGGACGACACCACCACCAACAAGGACAAAATCCTGTCCGTCACCGCAGGTAGTCCGGTAGATGCCGCCGCGGTTGGAACACCCTACGGTTTTGTCAACACCTCCGATCTGGCCGCAGGCATCATCACTAACGCCACGGAAGATTCAGGCAACAACGAGTGGAACAAGCGCCTGTTATCGGAGATTCAGAACGGCGCGGCAGGGGCAAAGGTAGCCTCACTCTCACCTGGCACCTTCACCTACCACCCCGTCGGCGCCACGGACCCCCGCGTGTCCACCTTTGATTTGCCGCAGGCCACTGTAGTTCTTGCCGGTGATGTGAATGCTTCCGGTTCTGTGGACTGGCAGGATGCAGCCATTGCCTTCCGCAAGAACTCTGAAAAGCCCTTGGGCTCAGATAAAATTCCTGACAGGGTAGTCTCCCGCATCCCCTTTAACTTCGGTAGTGCAGCCACCAACCCCTTCCTGAAGACCTTGGATAACGTCAAACGTTTCTCCATGGCTACTGACAACCTCGGGCAGTGGATTTTGGAAAAGGGATACCAAAGTGAGGGCCACGATGCAGCTCACCCCGACTACGGTAATGACATCAATACCCGAGCCGGTGGCGCAGGAGACTTCAACACCCTGGTCAATGAGGGCTCAAACTATAATGCCGAGTTTGGTGTTCACGTCAACGCCACAGAGGCCTACGCGCAGGCACAGTATTTCAACGAAGAGCTCATTGGCACCCGTCGCGGAGGCTGGGATTGGCTCAACAGCGCGTACCTCATCGACATGCCTCATGACCTCGGATCGGGCAACGTCCTTGACCGCTTTCAGGAGCTGAAGGACACCGTTCCCGGAGTCAAGAGTCTCTACATAGACGCCTACCTGGAAAGCGGGGCGATGGCCGATGGTTTAGCCAATAACCTGCAGAAGATGGGCTATGAAATCACTACCGAGTATGCCTCGCGTTTTGAAAACAACTCCATTTGGTCCCACTGGGCCAATGACAAAAACTATGGTGGAAATCAGGGCATCAGCTCACAGATGATCCGCTTCATCGCCAACTCAGACCGCGACTTGTGGAACATTGATCCGCTGCTCGGTGGCCAGGTAGTCAAGGACTATGAAGGCTGGTCAGGCCAGAAGGACTTTAACGCCACCTATTCCAAGGTATGGAGTGATAACCTTCCCACCAAGTTCCTCCAGCACTACGAACTCACACAGTGGAATGCTGGTACCTCGGCCAAGCTCGAAGACTCTGACGGGCACAAGGTAGCCATTGACATGGTGGGCGGTGTCCGCAAGGTCACCCTCGACGGAAAGCTTGTCATTGACGGCAACAAATACCTGATCCCGTGGCAAGATGTAGCGGATCCGGACACCGTCTCAAATCCCAATAAGGCCACCAAGCTCTACCACTACAACGCTGCGGGAGGAACTGCCACGTTCGATCTCCCCGCCACTTTTGCTGGCAACACCAACCTTGAACTGTTCAAGCTCACGGACAACGGCCGGGTCAAAGTCTCCGACGTTGCCGCAGCTGCCGGTAAGGTCACGCTGACCGCAGAAGCAGGCACCGCTTACGTACTGGTTCCGGTTGGCGGCAAGGCTCCCCAGCCTGCAGCTAACTACGGTGCAGATTCAGGACTCGTTGACCCCGGTTTCAATACCGGAAACCTGAGCGCCTGGGGTGCCACAGGTGGCGCACAGGCCCAGCGCACAGCGATCGGTGACAATGTAGCGGTGCTGGGGGACTCGGCGTCGTCCATTTCCCAGACCGTGACCGGACTGACTGCGGGCAAAAAGTACACAGTCAGCGCCAACATTGAGATTGAGCAGGGCAAACGCCGTGCAACAACGCTGAAGGCAACCGGCTCAGGGCTATCCGCGGAGAACTCCTTCGCGATCACCCCGGCACAGAACCGCATGGCCTCTGATTCCAAGAGCGAAACGTACTCACAGCGGGCCCCGCTGACCTTCACCGCCCCGGCCAACGGTACGGTGAAGATTGAGGTTTCTGCCGCAGCAGGTGCCGCCAAGGTAACCATCGACGACGTCCGCGTCATGACCGATGCGCCGTTGAACACGCTCATGACCAAGCCGCTGGCTATTGTCCCCACTACGTTGCCGGCCATCGGTGGCAATGTGGTCTTCACTGAGGATTTCGAAGGCAATCAGCCCGGTTGGGGCCCGTTCTTCAAGGGCAACAACGGCGGGCTCTCAGATCCGCAGACGAGCATCAGCCAGCTCCATGCACCGTTCACTCAGAAGGCATGGAAGGGTACAGGCCAGGTTGATGACGTCATCACCGAAAAGGGCGGCACTCACTCACTCAAGGCTCACAACGAGCGTGCAGGCCTGATTTACCGTTCGACTCCTGTAACTTTGCCGTTCGCGTTTGGGCATGAATACGAGATCACCTTTGACTACCAGTCCAACGGTGCCTCGCAATGGCAGTGGGTGACGGGCGCAGATGAGATGACCGGATCCGCTGTTATCTCAAAGGAAATCAATAAAGTTACGCTTACTCCTGCCCTTGCGACGACGAGTTTCTCCAGCAAGTTTGTAGCTGGCTGCGACTCCGCATGGGTTGGACTGCGCCGCATTGGCAGCGGATCAACAGACATGGTGATGGACAACATGGTGGTACGGGACCTTGGCCCCGCCGCCAACCAGCCCGGTTGCGCCACTATTAAGGTTGGCGCGTTGCCAGCACTTAGCCCCCAGGTACCTGCCGAGATTGTTACGACCTTCACTAATACTGAAGCAACTGCTGCCACCAACGTTGAATTGAGCCTGGGCACCCCGCCGGCAGGCTGGACGTTCTTGGTCAAGAACCAGAACGGAAACCTGTTCGATTCGGTAGCTGAGGGTGCAAGCGTATCCACCACCTGGGTTGTCGTTCCGGCCGCTAACGCTGGCGGTACCTCAACGCCTGTGACGGCAGCGGCCGTGTACTTCAACGAGAACATCACCAAGCATGTCTCCGAGCAGATCTCCCTTCCGGTGCAGTCAACCGGCATGGTTCCGCTGAACAAGCTCAAGGTGACCACGGACTCCCAGCAGGCGGCAACAGGCGCCGAAGGCCCCGTCAGTAATGTCCTTGACGGAAATGTTTCCACCATCTGGCACTCCAAATACGACACTGCCAGCAGTCCGTACCCGCACTCGGTGGTGTTTGACCTTTCCGAGGACTACACCCTGACAGGCGTTGGGTTCCAAGGCCGCCAGGATGGTGGAGACAATGGTCGCATCAAGGACTACAAGCTCTATGTATCTAACGACGGCGTCACCTGGGGCACCGCTGTTGCCTCGGGAAGCCTGACTACCGGTGTGCAAATGCAGCTTCTGCCCATCCCGGCAGGAAACACTGCACGCTACGTCAAGTTTGAGGGCCTCAACGCCCACAACGGTTTGGGCTTTGCCGCAGCCGCAGAAATGCGTGTCTACGGGACCAATGGTGAGGAGCCTGTCATCACTCCGCCGGTTGGTTTTGAACCTGGCGAACGTGAAGTAGATGTCAGTGAAGCGGCTGCATTGCGCCCAGCCCTTGGAGAAGGCACCGGGGCTTTGCACCCGGGCAGCGCCTTCACCGTGACTGTACCGGACCTCAAACCGGGCAGTGATGTCACGTTCACACTGGAATCGGGCAGCGCTGCTGCATTGAGTCTTGCTCCCGGCGACTCTGAGCAGGCCACGGCCGATGCGGACGGCAATGCTGTGCTGAAGACTCGTATTCCAGCTGAGAGTGCTCTGGGTGACTACACCTTACGAGTCAACGGAACCAACCCGGCCGGTCAAGCCGCTACCGGATCACTGGATATCACGGTTGTAGCAGCAGAAGTCACCGAGCCGCCCACAACGGAACCGACTAAGCCGCCCACAACGGAACCGACTAAGCCGCCCACAACGGAACCGACTAAGCCGGGAACGACTGAGCCGACTAAGCCGGGAACGACTGAGCCGACCAAGCCGGGAACGACTGCCACCGCGGCGTCGACCGCCACTGCAACGTCGACAGCCACCGATTCAGGTGACGATCTGGCGAGCACGGGTAGTAACGCTGCCGTACTGGCTTCCTTCGCGGCACTTCTGCTCCTGGCTGGCGGGTTGGTTGTGGGACTGCGCCAGCGTGGCCGTGGACGCAGGATCGGGTAGGCCCATAGGCTAAGCCGCAAAACTCAGAAGGGCCCTGCATCACCGTATATACGGTGGCGCAGGGCCCTTCTGCGTTGGTCGCAACAAGGATTTTGGTGAGAGACCTACCAACCGCGATAGACAGTTCTTGGGTGTGGGGTAGGCGCTCGTGGCCCATCTCAATATCCTGTGACTAACCGGCATCGGTGACGATCAAGACTTCCATGCCGGCACATCTTTGGTGCCGGCGGCGTGGACTGTCACGCTGCATTCAGGGGCGGTGCTTGGGGTCCCTGCAATGGCGGGCTGGAGCACTTCCACGGTGACAGTAAGTTGGCTTGACCACGTTTGGGGAGAATCAGGAACCAGTTGTTATGGCCTGGTCTATTTTTAGTTGAAGTACGTCAGGATAGATCTCAGGGTATTTCCTGACTGTGCTCTGGTTGGACCGACGTCTCGCTGGTTGCCCACATCCGGGGCCCCGCAAGCAGCGTGAGGCAGACCCTGTGTCCACTACTTGCGGAGAACCCCAAATCTAGGTCAGTAGGGTCGCGGTGTCCACGAATGCGGACACCTGCGGCGCAGCCCAACCGGGGGAGTAATCACTGCACAAGTTCAGCGGCATGAGCCACTTGATGTGGGCGGTGCGGAGGTAGTTGTTAAGTTCGGAGGTCTGTCGACAGGCCTCCGAACTTAACAACTACCTCCGCACACCGGAAAGTCACCCAGCCAGCAGAAACTATCGAAAGAATAATGCAAGCTAACGGCTAACTACCTCGCCTTGATACCGCTTGACTTGAAACCTTCCAGCACCGACTTTTAGCCGTGCTTGAAGTGGCTGGCGCCAGCAAACATCAGTGGATGATTGCAAGAGCACATCAAGCTGCAAAACTGCTTGGCTATGTCTTTTGGAACCACGGGGTGGAAGCTCTAAGAGCATAAAAATAGTGCGAGTCCCGATGACATATGTCATCGGGACCCGCACTATTCTAATGCCGCCTAAACCCGAAGGTTAGGCGTGTGAGGACTTCCGCTTGCGGCGGCTGATCAGCGTAAACGCACCAGCCACAACCAACAACAGTCCGCCCAAGAGGAACGGCGTAGTACCTGCACCGGTGGAGGCGAGGTCGTCATTGTTGGAATTGCCTGCTTGCGTGCTGCTGGTGGAGCTAGCAGCAGCTACCACGGTCAACTTGACACTTGCTTCGGCGGCTTCACCGTTGCTGCCCAGTCCCGTGATGATAACGGTGTGAACGCCCGGGGTAACAGTGGAAGGCAGCGTGACCTTGAGGGAAACGATTCCTTCGCTGTTTGCAATTGCGGTGCCCAAAACAATGGGATCCGAATGCAGTGTGAAGGTGGCCGTGCTGCCCGGCTTGAAGTTACTGCCCGTAATGGTCAGTTCCTCGCCCGGGGCCACCGATGCATTACTCAAAACTGCTGTGGGTGCACCGTCTGCGGGTGTAGACGGATCTACTGTCGGCTCCGTGGTGGTTGTGGGCACCGTGGTGGCTGTGGGCTCAACCGAGGGGCTGGCCGTTACCGTCGGGTCGGCAGTGGGATCCGTTGTCGGGTCCGTGGTGGCTGTGGGCTCAACTGAGGGTGAGGCCGTTACCGTGGGCTCAACTGAGGGTGAGGCCGTTACCGTGGGCTCAACTGAGGGTGAGGCCGTTACCGTGGGCTCGGTGGTGGGTTCCGTTGTCGGGTCCGTGGTGGGCTCGGTGGTACCCGGGAGGACACCGCCAATGTTTACTTCTGCACCGCCACCGAAGTTATTGCCTTCAATGGAGTTCAGACCAACCAGCTTCACGTAACGGCCAACCTTGTTCCCGGCAATGTCAATGACCTGCGGACGGCTCACGTCCAAGAATGAACCGCTGGCTACCTTGGTGCCAAAATCGGTGGTGTTCTCGGATACATAGAGTTCGTAGTCCTTGAACTTGCCGTTGGTGTTTGACTGGCGCTGAGTGTACTCAAAGCCCGTCACGTCGTAGTTTTTGCCCAGGTCAAAGACCACTGAGTGTGGGAAATTACCGGCAGGGCTTGACCACTTGGTGTGCCAGAAAGTTTCTTTCTTGCCATCAAGGAGCGCCGCAGCAGGTCCGTTGGGGGCTGTTTCACCCGTCAGTTCCTCGGAGGATACTGAGGCGATCTTGATCTCGCTCTGCGTGATTTTGTTCGCCAGTGGAACCATATTTGATTCGACGTTCAATGTGGTGCTGGCAGTGCGCTCACCTTGAGTGGCCGTGAGGGTGTTCTTGCCGCCATAAGTGCTCGGGTACACCGGCATCTGCAGTGTTACCTTGCCTTCGGCATCAGGAAGGACGGTACCAACCTTGTTGCCGCCCAGGTTGAGAGTCACATATTCACCAGGAACGAACCCTGTCACAGTGGTCAGGGCCCGGTAACCGGCACGAACAGTGGCTGCTGTTGTGGACAACGTTGGGGTCTGAGTCGAATCCCAAACATAGGGGAGCTTGGGATCTGCCGTACCAGCAGCAACAACCACGGTGAACTGTGCGGTTGTGCCGTTGGAAGCGGTCAGCGTTCCGGTGAAGGTCCCTGCGCTCGCATAACTGTGGGTGCCCTGCAGCTGGTAAAGGCTGCCAGCGGACATGTGGTTACGGGCTGTGTTAGCCGTAAAGGTTGCCGGGGTGGCGGCTGAGCCATCGCCCCAGTTGACACTTACGCCCAAGTTCCCCAAGATGCTCGAGGCGCTCACGCCGTCGGCGTCATCAACAGCATCGACAGCAATAGTGGCGCCATCGGCAGAAGCCTTGGTGCCGGGGGCTGCCAGCTGGCCAACGTCAAGCTTCAGGCTCTTGCCGGGGGAGACTGCCACCGGCAAGCCTGCCATGGCGGGGGTCCACTTGGCTTGGTTGCCGTCATAGAAGTTGGTGTCGGCAGCCAGCAAGCGCGAACCCATGGAGGCCATGCGGACCTTGAAGTCATTGACGTTTCGCTTTGCCTGAGGCGTCCAGCCAACTTCAGCGAAGGAAATTACGCGCGGGAAGACCATGAATTCAGTCTGCTTGCCGCCACGAATGGTCTCGGACCACTGCGGGGCTTCAACGCCCAGGATGGCTGAATCGGGGAGATTGGTGGTGCCATCTTTGACGACAGCAGCCGGATTCCAGTCGTAGTACTTGGGGAAGTCGCCCATGCCGGCCCACGTCAGGCCAATCGGGGTTTTGGCGTTGTACTTCATGTCCAGGTACGCCGTGGAGCCATTGGAAACCATGAGCTTGGCGCCCTTGTCCTTGATGGCCCTCAGCGTGTCGGCGGTGCCGCCGGTCCAGTACTGAATGCCGTCCCCGGCCTCCAGACCACCAATGGCGACCTCGTTCCAACCAATGGGCTTCTTATCCAAATCGTGGATGAGCTTCACTGCCTTGGTGATGAACTCCACGTAGTTGTCGTGGCCCGTCACATGGGACTCGTCGCCACCAATGTGGATGTATTCGCTGGTGGTCATCTCGGCGATCTGGCCGAAGACGTGTTCCAGGAACGTCCAGGTCTGCGGGGCAGCAACATCCAAGGTGGACGTACCAACGTTGCCGGTTCCATCTTCGGGAACAACGCCCCACTCGTCAACGTTCGGCTTCGTTCCAGCGGTGTTGAGCTGCGGAATGGCGTGCAGAATGGCCGAGGTGTGGCCGGGGACGTCAATCTCAGGAATGATCTCAATGTGGCGATCGGCGGCGTAGGCTACCAAGTCCTTGTATTCAGCTTGGGTGTAGAAGCCAGTGTTGCCCAAGAGGTCCATGTAGGTGCGGTTGAACTGAGTCATGCCGCCCTTGCCGGAAATCTCAGTCAGCTGGTTGTAGTCGATGTCATCGCCAGCTACTTTGCCCTCATTGGTGATCTCGATGCGCCAGCCCTGATCATCTGCGAGGTGCATATGCAGTGTGGAGATCTTGTAGGAAGCCAGCGAATCAATGATGACCTTGACTTCGTCAGGGTTCTTGAATTCGCGGGCGACATCTAGCATCATGCCGCGCTTGTCGAAGCGGGGGGCATCGGAGATTTCCACGGCAGGAGCCGTCCAAGTGGCGTTGACCTTGGTTTTGGACTCAATGAATGCCGGGAAAAGTTGACGCAGTGTCTGGACACCGTTGAAGATGCCATCGTCGGTGGCTGCGGTGATCTTGGCACCTGTGAGCGCGTCGACGCTGAGCGTGTATGCCTCCGCCTGGAGCTGAGCACCCAGATTAGGGATGTCACCAGGGGTCTGGAGCAATACGATGTCATCGGCATCGCCGGTGCTGCCATTCACTACCGGCAGGGCCAGACCTGTGGAGGTGCGGAAGAGCTCGGCCAGGAAGGAGGCACTCTTCGCGGTCACGGCGTTGTTGGCCACGATGCGTGAACCTGCGCCCAGCTTGAACGGCGCCTCGTCAGGTGTTTCCATATTGACCGGCAACGGGATCAGGTTGACGGGCTCTGACACAGGTGCTGGAGTGGCGACTTCTTCGCCATCCCAGACCTCAAACTCCCACAAGGAGATGCCGTATTTCTGGCCCCCAATGAGGGTGCGCTCAATGCCTTGCATACGAACATACTGGTACGCGTTGGCGGCAACACCGGCTTTGAGCTTCTGCACGTCGCGCGTGTTGCATGTTGGGGCGATTACGTCGGTGGCATCCACAAAAGTGATGCCGTCGGTTGAGACCTGCAGCTTGTACTTCGCAGCACAAGCCTTTTCCCACACGATGGCCACGTGATCAATGACAGTAGGGGCGGCTAGCTTCACAGTGATGTTGGCGCTGTCAGCGGTGTTGGAAGACCAGCGTGACTGCTGTGCATTGGGCTTGGTGCTGTCGGTATCTCCGTCAATGACCAGAGCGGGGCCCCACTGGCCGGCTACTTCCTGGCCGGAGGCGCTGACGGTTGCCCCGGCTGAAGCCAGTGCAATGTTTTGGGCGGGAGCTGCCGGGACGCCCCACACTTCCATTTCAAAGAGGGAGATGCCCCACTTGGTTCCCGCGATGGGAGTACGGGCGATGCCCTGCATGCGCACAAACTGGTACTTTGTGCCAGCCAGGGAAGACTTGATGGTCTGGGTGTCGGGCGTCTCCGGGGCGCAGTTGGCGCGGGAGATCACGTCCGTGGCATCTACAAAGCTCACGCCGTCAGTGGAGACCTGCAGCTTGTACTGGGCTGCGCATGCCTTCTCCCACTTGATGACAATCTTGTCAATTGCGGCAGGTTTGGCCAGTTTCACCGTCAACTGTGCAGTGTCGGAGTGCTCTGAGGACCACCGGGTGGTGTCGCCGCCGTCGATGGCAAGGTCGGGGCCGTTGCTCCCGACGGATTCGTCACCGGAGGAGGTGACGGTTGCACCGGCGGAAGCCAGAGCGAGATTAGTTGATACGGGGTCGCCCGGGGCAGCCAGCGCGGGCGGTGCCGCCATTGACAGCAGCATCGCAGGTGCCACCACCGCCATGGCCAGAGTCTTTTTCCACATGGAACGCACGAGTTCATCCTTCGCTGAATTTTGGAGATACAGGTCACACGTGACCCATGTTATCCATAGCAATGGTAAAGCGAAAGAGTGTGACCGGCCTCGTGGAGAGCAACGCCGCACGCGTGCGTTGATTAACTAGCAGACTTAGGGAAGTGAGGGTTTCTATCCTATGAAAATATGTCATTGCTACCGCCTTGGGAAAACTGAAAATTGCCGAAATTTAGCGCAGTAATGCAAAAAAACACGTTGTCCTCGATGAAAAATAAGGACAACGTGTCGTGTGAAAGACAATTTCATAACGAGGTTAGAAACTTGAAATAGATTATTACAACGTTACGGTTGCGGAGTCAAAATCCAGCCGGGGAAGGCGCTGGCGATCGATAACACCGCTGGGCTTGCCCAAGTTCACCACCATGAATGCGCTATAAGAGGTATTTGCATTAAAGTGGGCGTCAACTCCTGAGGCATCGAATCCTGTCATGGGTCCTGCCGCAAGGCCTGCTGCACGCGCAGCAAGAATGAAGTACCCGGCCTGCATATGCGCATTGGTAACTGCCATGGTATTGCGGCTATCAAGGTTTTTTTCAAAGGTGGGAGCCATTGAGGCCATGTGCGGCGTGGTGCGCTCAAGCAGGTTGTGCCATTCGTTGGTGTAGCTCAGAACGGCAACCATGGGGGCGGCGAGGGTCTTGACTTTATTGCCCTCATTCATGTGCTCAACCAATTGCGCGCGGGCTTCACTGGATCGGATCCAGGCGATGCGTAACGGCTGAATGTTCATGGCAGTAGGGCCCATTTTGGTCAGCGTATAGACGGCCTGCAGCGTCTCGTCGCTGATCTGTTCATCAGCCCAGCTGTTGGCCGTGCGAGCCTCCAAAAAGAGGGCCGCTGCAGCATCACTGTCTAGGATGAGTTCGCTGTCCAGGTCGAATTCGCGGGTTATCTCGATGGTCATGATGCAACTTTCTGTGGGGAAAATGTTCTCATTTGGATTTAGCGTTGCTGGAGCGGGTTTTGTTTCCAGAAACGGCGTGAAGTTAACCACAGGGCGTTGCCTCAGAGCTCGGGGCAGCTCCAAAGTGAGCGTCGCAACAATTTCTCTGATGAGGCGGGGCGTGCCATGATGCATTCACTGGCTAACGCAAAGGAGCGGCAGGGACATGAGCGCATGGACAATCCGGGATTTTCATTCACAAGATGTTGAAGGCATCCTTGCCCTGTGGCAGTCGCTGCGTGAGAGTGATGTGGCGCCTGTCTATGATCTTTCCGAAGTTCTTGCTTCCTGCGAGAAGGACCATGCCGTGGTGGCGGTACAAGGCGAACAGGTCATTGGCGCCGCGGTTGCCAGGGCCGCTCACGATCAAGGCTGGATCGTTTTCCTAGCCACCGTGCCGAGCTTCCGTGGGCGCGGCATTGGCACCATGCTTCTGGCCGCTGTGGAGAACCGGATGGTAGCCCATGGCCTGAATAAACTCTCCGCACTCATGCCTGAGACCCAAACGCGGGTAGAGGCTTTCACCAACCGAGGGTTCGTGGTGAAGAAGAATCTGCGCTACTTTGAACGGCGGATCCCGGTCCAGCGGGCAGAGCGCGGCGCACTGGACGAGCTTGGCGGAAGGGTTCTGCCACGGGACCTCTGGGACCGTGTTGCGGGCATGACGGCAGAGAAGGAATTACTTGAGCGAAGGCTTGTGCTGCCTTTGGCAGAGCCGGAGCTTGCGGAGGAATTCGGAGTGGTGCCGCCGCGCGCCGTCGTTCTTTTTGGTCCTCCAGGAACGGGAAAAACCACCTTTGCCAAGGCCATTGCGTCCCGTCTTGAATGGCCTTTTGTGGAAGTCTTTCCGTCCCGGCTGGCAGGGGAGCCCGGCGGCTTGGCCGGTGCCCTGCGCCAGACGTTCCTGGAAATTGCGGAGTTGGAGCACGTAGTTGTGTTCATCGATGAGGTGGAAGAGATCGCCTCGCGGCGGTCCGGCGAGCCGCCGTCGCCCATGCAGGGTGTCACCAATGAGCTGCTGAAAATTATTCCGGCGTTCCGCGACCAGCCTGGTCGGCTGCTGGTGTGTGCAACCAACTTCATCCGCTCGCTGGATTCCGCGTTCCTGCGCCACGGCCGTTTCGATTACGTGATCCCGATCGGACTCCCTGATGAGGCGGCTCGCTCTGCTATGTGGAACCGCTTCATTCCGGCCCATGTGGTGGCGGAGATTGACGTACAGGCGCTGGTGGGGGCCAGCGCCGGATTCTCCCCGGCTGACATTGAGTTCGCTGCCCGCAGCGCCTCCCAGCGAGCGCTGGAGAAGGCCATGGCCGACGGCGCGCCACTCACCGGCCGCCGTGGCCCGGTCACAGAGAACTACCTAGAAACCATTGGCGAGACCACGGCCACCGTCAGTGATGCCGTGGCTGAAAGCTTCCTTGATGACATCGCAGCACTGGCTAGGACCTAAGCGGCACAGGTCACCACAGCACAGCCTTAGCAGGCGCAGCCCGGACTAAAGCCAGGTCTTCTTTTTGAAGATGAGATACATAACAAGGCCCACCAGGAACATCAAGGCCAGGGCAAAGGGGTAGCCCAGGCTCCAGTGAAGCTCCGGCATGTTCTCAAAGTTCATGCCGTACACCGATCCCACAAAGGAGGGGGCAAATAAGATGGCGGCCCAGGATGAGATCTTCTTCATCTGCTGATTTTCGGCTGCGCTGGCTTCATTTTGACGGTTGGTGGTCAGGGTCCCGTCCACGATCAGGGCATTTTGCAGGAGATCACGGAAGGAGTCGGCCTGGGCGGTGACAATTTCAATGTGGTCTTCTATATCGCGCAAAAAGCGCTGCAGCTCAACGTTGACGTGGTATTTCTCGAATCCGTTTTTGAGTTTTTCCAGCATGCCCCGCAGTGGGTGGATGGCGCGCTGGAATTGGGTGACTTCCCGGGACAGTTGATAAATGCGCCGTGAGACGTGGGGGTCGCCGGAAAAAAGCTGGTCCTCAATCTCGTCGATATCGTTTTCCAGACCCTGGACTACGGGCTTGTAGTCATCCACAACCTGGTCCAAGATGGCGTACAGCACGGCTTCGGGACCTTGCGCCAGTAAATCCGGATCTGACTCGAGCCGGGATCTGGTTGAAGCCAGTCCTGGTGTTTCGGCATGGCGGATGGTGATGACGAAGTCTTTGCCGGTAAAAATGTGAAGCTCACCGAACTCCACAGCCTCGGTCTCATCAAAGTATCTGGCGGGCCGTAGCACGGTGAAGAGGACGTCGTCGTACCGTTCCAGTTTGGGCCGCTGATGGGCTTTGATCGCATCTTCTACAGCCAGCTCGTGTAGCGAAAATTCTGCAGCGAGCGATTGCATCTCAGCTGCGTCGGGACGGAAAATGCCTATCCAAGCCATGCCGTCGCAAGAATCCATAACCTCGTAGGTCTGATCTAGGCTGTTGGGATTGGCAAAGCGCAAGCCGTCAACGTATACGGCGTTATCAATAATGCTCACCTGCCTATTATGGGTGAGGTGAGCGGTAAAAGTGTTCCGAAGCTAGTTCAACGGACCCGCGTGGCCGGGCATGTGTTTGAACACCAAGGTGGTCTCAGTATGACCAACCACGGGGTCGGTGGTGAGGTTATCCAGAACCCAGTCACGCAGAGCGTCGGTGTCTCGGACGGCAATATGCAGCAGATAATCTACGGAACCAGAGGTGTGGAACGTCGAGAGCACCTCGGGAAGCTGCGGGACCCGCCCTGTAAAGGTGTCAATCTGGTCCCGGTCATGAGCGCGCAGCCTAACGGCTATGAGGGCCTGCACGGATCTACCAATCGAGGCGAGGTTCAGCTTCGCTTCAAAGCCTTCGATGGCGCCACGTTCCATGAGGGCCCGGGTGCGCATCAGGGCTGTGGACGGGGCAATTCCCACGGCGTCGGCAAGGTCCCGGTTAGTGATCCTGGCATCCGCCACTAGCGTGTCAATGATCTGCCGGTCGACGGCGTCCAAGGGTTCCGCATGGAGACCCGCCTGAGCCGTGTCGCGCCGAACGTTCTTCGCGTTTGATGCCATGGGATCCTCCAAGGTATACGTGGCTGTCGGAAATGTCGGCAAAAATGCCGTCCGTAAGTTCGCCATTCTAGCAAATTCCCGAACAATTGGGCTATCAGCCCAGCGGTAGCGCAGCCCGGCGCCGGCCCAGCGTAAGCATCAGCCCGGCGCGGGAGTGGGGTGGGCAGCGGTGCGGCCGCTGGTGGCGCCTATTCACTCGAGGTTCGTGGAGAAAATTAGAGTTCGTGCAGAAAACTTCCCACTACCGCGGCTGCGGGCCCGCTCTGCGCCGATTTCCAACCGATCCCGGCCCAGAGGTTCACAGCGCGGGGATCTTGCGCGGCGGCAGCAGCGCTGCGCAGGGGCGCGGTCAGGAAGTGAACCTCGGGATAAGCCTCAGGTGCGCAGGCGGTGTGCTCACGGACAAACTCGTTGACCAGCGCCCTGGCCGGCTTGCCGGTAAAGGACCGTGTCATGGCGGTTTCGTTGTAGAACGGGTCTGCCAAGGCATCCTTGTGGAGCTGCCGGGCGCCACTCTCATCGGTGCGGATGAGAGCAGTTCCAATTGCCACCGCAACAGCTCCGGCGGCCAAAGCGGCTTTGGCATCAGAGGGGCCGCTGACGCCGCCCGCGCCTACCAACGGCAAGCTAACAGCCGCCCCGATTGCGGCAACCAGCTGGGCCAGCGTACCGCTGGCATCGGGTGGCGTCGCTTTTGACGGCAGGAAAGCGGCGGTGTGCCCACCCGCACCTGCGTGCTGAACAATCAGAGCATCCACACCCGTAGCGCCAGCCGCGAGAGCCTCAGCCACGTTCGTCACGGAGGCAGCCACCCGGGTGCCAACCTTGTGCAAGCTGGCCACCACTTCGTTGGACGCCAGGCCAAAAGTGAAACTGACCAGCGGAACTGGATCTGCCAAGAGCAGGGCCATCTTCTCGGTCCAATAGTCTTGCACTTTGTCCTTATCTGGTGCCACGGCGGGCAATTGCGCCCCGTAGCGCTGTGCGGTGGAGCGCAGGGAGGTCCGGTAGGCGGAAAGAGCAGCCACGCCACGTGCACTCAAGGGAGCATCCCGGGGAACAAATAAGTTCACACCAAAGTCAAGTCCTGTGGCCCGCAAGGGGGCAATATGTGCGGCGAGCTGGTCAGCAGTCTTATAGCCTCCGGCGGCGAAGGCAAAGGCGCCAGCACCTTGGGCAGCCAAGGCGAGTTCCGTCGTCGTGGTTCCGCCAGCCATGGGTGCGGCAATCAAGGGTGTGATGAACATGGCATTAGTCTAGGTGTGTGGACAAAAACCCCTTGAACTTTTCCTCTGCCCCATCGCGCTTTGTTGGGCTGGACATTGGCGGCTCGAAAACGCGAGGCATCGTCTGGACGGACGGCCTTATCAGTAGTGACGCCAGCGTAGGCAGCACCAACGTTCAGAATGTTAGCCGGGAAACCGCCGTAGAGAACATGGCAGCGTTGTTCGCCGCACTGGATGTGGACGGGGCGAGCCGGCTCCTTGCCGGTGCTGGGGGTGTTGATACGGACAGCGATGCCCGCGCACTCAGGGAACTCATTGCTCCTTTTGTGCCGGGTGCCCAGATTGACGTGGTGCATGACACCCGGCTGTTGCTGGCGGCGGCAGGCCTGAGCTTCGGAGTTGCCGTGATTGCCGGGACAGGCTCCGCCGCTTGGGGGATCAACGAGGCAGGAGAGCAAGCCCGCGCTGGTGGGTGGGGCTACCTGCTGGGGGATGAGGGAAGCGGATACTGGTTGGCACGCGAGGCTGTCAGGTACAGCCTGCGGCGAATGGACGCAGGCAAGGACGTCGATGCGCTGACGGCCGGGCTGCTCAAGTATTGCGGACTGAGCGAGCCCCAATCACTCATTGCCCATTTCCATCAGGGTACAACCAGGCGCTATTGGGCGGCTGCCTCACCGGTGATCTTCGCGGCAGCGCAAAGCGGCCATGAACACGCACTGGAACTGGTGGACCGTGCAGGATCAGATTTGGCCGGGTTGGCAGCCGAAGTTGCCACGGCGCTGAACCTGACGGGCCCGCTTGTGCTGGGCAGCGGGTTAGGCAGCAATGTGCCAGCCTTGCAGGCCGCAGTCGCCTCCCACGCAGCTTCGCGGGGGATGGGTGAGGTGCAAATTTTGCGCCAGGATCCCATTTTTGGCATCCCACTCCTGATCGCGCAGGACAGGAACTAGCGCGGGCCTGGCCTTGGGTGCGGGCCCGGCCTGCGGCTCGCGCAGGGCAGGAACTAGCGCAGACCCGGAGCGCTCAAACTTGGGGCCTTCTAGCCGGCCGGCGGTGGTGCGGTGCTTGCCCGCACAATGAGTGTGGGTTTGAGGATGTCCTGACTGCTGACCGCTTCTGGATTAGTGATCTGGGCAACGAGCCGTTGCACAGCGCGCCGGCCCGTATCTTCAAAGGACTGACGGATGGTAGTTAGTGGCGGGTTTGAAAATTCGGCCAGGTCAATATCATCAATGCCTACCACTGAGACGTCTTCGGGAATGCGCCGGCCAAGTTCGCTCAGCGCCCGGATAACACCAAAGGCCATTTCATCGCTCGCCACAAGAATTGCTGTGACCTCGGGCATCCGCCCCAAAATTAGTCCATTGCGGTAGCCGGACTCCGGGCTCCAGTCTCCGTGCAACTCCGGGGGAACTTCCCGGCCGGCCTCTTGGAGCGTTCGTCGCCAGCTCTGCAGGCGGCTTGAAGCGTCAGACCAGTCAGCAGGTCCGGCCACATGCCAAACCGTCTTGTGTCCCAACTCCAACAGGTGCCGGGTTGCCAGGACTGCTGCCATGTCCTGATCAACGCCAACCATGCGATCGCCCATCCCGGAGGATCCGTCAGTGTTGACGGTGGGGATTCTTGCCGTGATTTTTTCCACCGTCTCCACGGCTTCTTGGAGCGGTGCGGCAATGATGATGCCGTCCACTCCTTGGGAAACTAGGCGGCTCACCGCGTCGATGACGCTTTGTGCACTCAGGCTGGACGTCACCGAGTTCACGGTGTAGCCAGCTTCGCGGGCTCCCAGTTCAACACCCAGCGAGAGCGATGAGCGTGAGTAATTATTGGTAGCCAAGGTCAGAACGCCAATGGTCTTTGACCGCCCTGTAACCAAGGCCCGGGCGGTGTAGTTCCTTCGGTAGCCCAGCTCGTCAACAACGGCCATTACCCGCCGGCGTGTGCTTTCTTGAACGTTGGGATGCTCATTGAGCACCCGGGATACCGTCTGCGCGGACACGCCCGCTGCTGCCGCGACGTCTCGCATTGCCGGACCGCGCTCAAATTGATGGGTGCTCATGGATTTCCTTGGGGTGGGGAAGCTGGCAGCCAGCGTGGAGCATTAGCTTCGGTTTGTCTGCAAGCCTAGTTGTTATCATGTAACATAGCGTGAATTCAGCTGGCGATGGCGTTTCATGTTTCATGAATCGGGTTTGATCGGCTAAAATTGTTATCAATAACAGAGTTGTTTTTTTCTGTGACGAATCCCTAGTGCCAGGAGTTTAGTTGTCCACGTTCATGACCTCGTCAGAGATGGCCGGTAGTTCGGAAGCCACTTTGGTAGAAGAGAACTTCCCGCCTGCGAGGCCAGCGCCCGCATTGAGCTACTCGGCTCGCTTGCTCTTCAAATATGGACAGCCTCACCGCATTATTGCCGGCGCCATCCACTACTTCAGGATTCATCCGGAACAATGGCAAGACAGAATTGACCGGCTGGTTGCCATGGGTATCAACACCTTGGACACCTACGTTGCATGGAACTTCCACCAGCCCTATGAGGATGTGGCCCCGGACTTCACCGGCTGGAAAGACCTCGCCAAATTCATCACGTTAGCTGGCGAATCCGGACTTGATGTCATAGTGCGTCCCGGCCCCTACATCTGTGCCGAATGGGACAATGGCGGATTCCCCTCATGGGCGGTTTCTGATCCCGAGATGGTGTTGCGTTCTTCTGATCCCTTGTTCACCGGCGTTGTGGAGAAGTGGTTTGATCAGTTGCTGCCCATCATTGAGCCGTTGCAAGCGTGCCATGGCGGGCCGGTAGTGGCGGTCCAGATTGAAAACGAATACGGCAGCTACGGTGATGACAAAGAGTACCTGCGCTGGAACCGCAAGGCGTTGCTGGACCGCGGCATCACGGAAATTCTTTTCACGGCCGACGGCGGCACCGACTACTACCTTGACGGCGGCTCCCTGCCTGACACTTGGGCAACGGCAACGTTAGGCTCCCGTGGCGAGGAAGCGGATGCTGTATGGCAGCGCAGGCGTCCCGGCGAGCCCTTCTTCAACGTCGAATTTTGGAACGGTTGGTTTGACCACTGGGGAGAGGATCACCACACGCGCGGAGGCGTGGATGCGGCTGCCGAGGCTAAAAAGATCCTTGATCTTGACGGTTCCATCTGCCTGTACATGGCACATGGTGGCACAAACTTTGGGCTGACCTCCGGGGCAAACCATGATGGAGCCATCCAGCCCACTGTCACCAGCTACGACTCTGATGCGCCAATCGCTGAAGATGGCCGGCTGACAGAGAAGTTTTATGCAATGCGGGAAGCATTTTTCGCCGCATCGGGGCGTGAACTGACACCCATCCCAGTGCACTTGGAACGTCCGGGCGCTGTGATCCCCGCCTGCACCTTCGAGCTGACCCGCGGCACAGCATTGCTAGATTTTGTGCGTGCCATCAAACCCGTCCACAGCATCAAACCCATGTCTTTTGAAAAACTCGGACTGGACCGCGGGTTGGTCCACTACAGTGCCAAGGCCGTTCTGCCCGTGGGTGAGGCCACCATTAAGATCTGTGACTTGCACGACCGCGCCTATGTGTGGGTGGACGGGAAATACCAAGGAGTTCTGACCGACGCTACTTGCGAAGAAGGCGTCAAAGTTACCACTGCAGGAGGCCTGGCAGCAGTGGAAATTTTGGTGGAGAACCAGGGGCGTATCAATTACGGACCCTTCTTCGGGCAGGGTAAGGGCATCCTGGATGGTGTTTTGATCAATCAGCGTTACATCTTCCAATGGGACCAGCGCCCAGTGAACTTGGAAAAGCCACTCTCAGAATTGCTCCAGGTAGGTACGGCGGAGGACAGTTCAGATAACCTGGAAAGCCCCAATTCTTCCGGCACCAAGGAAAACCCTGCCACGGACGGGTCCGCGGCCACTGATGGCGCCGGGGCTGGATATTTCCACGGTGAACTGCGGATCGAGAAAGCTGCTGATACGTATCTTTCCCTGCCCGGCTTCGGCAAGGGTGTGGTCTGGGTCAATGGCTTCTTGCTGGGCCGCTTCTGGGAGGTGGGACCGCAAGTGACACTGTATGTTCCGGCGCCACTGCTGAAAGCTGGTGCCAACAAGATCACAGTGCTTGAGTTCGAACATGGTGGAACCCATGCGGAACTTCACGAGGAACCCAATTTGGGCCTTATCGGGGTAACGTATGTTGAGGATTTGGGGTGAGACCCAGTTAGCAGCAGTCAATCTAGCAGGGAGTAAAAGGTGCGCAAGAGGCTGATTGCCACGTTGAGTGCGTGCCTTCTGCTCGGGACGCTGACGGCGTGCACTCCTGAACCGATTGTGAGCGTCCCAAGCGCCTCGATGAGCACTGATGTGCCAGCACTGCGGATTGAGCCACTGATCTCACCCTCTGGTGTAAATGCCCAAGAGGGTGAACTGGTGGGTCATGCGTATGCGGCGGCGCTCAAGGCTGCAGGAATTAAAGCTGAGGTGGGGACAACCCCGGGGTCGGCCCAGGATGCATGGTCCAACTTGATAGCTGGCAGCATAGACATTGTCCCGGCTTACTCGCGCGAGCTCTTGTCTGCAGCCGTTCCAAGTGTTGCTCCAGAGACTCCTGCGGACGTTCTGAGCGCCTTGCAAGAAGTCCTGCCGGAGAGCATCAGCGTGTTGGATCCGGCCAAGGCCATTGTCGGTGACAGCTTGGTGGTCACGGCGGAAACGGCAGAAAAATACCAGCTCAAAACCATTGCGGACCTTACCAAAGTTTGCAACAAATTGCTGCTGGGAGGCACCGCTGACTTTCAAAACAGCGGCCGGGGACTGGTAGGTTTGGGCACCGATTACAACTGCGTGCCGAAAAAGTTTGTGGTGTTAAAACCGCTTTTTGACGGCAGTCGTGATGACGTCTTGTGGGCGTTGCTAAGAGATGACATTCAAGTGGCGGATATCCATATTTCTGCACCGGCCATTGACGATAACTCGCTAGTGGTGCTCACTGACACCAAAAAACTGTTCTTGGAACAAAATATTGTGCCGCTGGTCAGCAATTCCAAGGTTTCCGCTGCCGCCCAGGGGATTCTGAATAAGGTCAGTGCCGCGCTGACCACGGACGAGCTGGCGAATCTCAACAGGCTCGCCCAGGACCGCCACTTCGCCAATTCATCTGAAGCAGCTGCCGCGTGGCTGATTCAAGTGGGCTTGGTAAAAGCAGGCTCCTGACGCCGGCCCAACAGGCCACTTGATTGGCATTGGCCCGCCCGCCGCGTTGGTTCCAGCGGAAAAGCGGGGCCTGGATGTGCCATATTGGTTAAATGGCAGAATTTACCCAATCCACCAAGCTTCACAACGTTCTCTACGACATCCGTGGACCTCTGCTGGCGAAAGCCCAGCAGATGGAATCTGAAGGTCACCGGATACTGAAATTGAACATCGGTAACCCGGCTCCCTTTGGATTCGAAGCTCCCGATGCCATCTTGGTGGACATGATCCGCCATCTACCCCACGCCCAGGGGTACACGGATTCCCGCGGAATATTCTCCGCCCGTACCGCGGTAGTGCAGTACTACCAGACGCGTGGTATTCAGAACATTCATGTAGATGACGTTTACCTTGGAAACGGGGTGAGTGAACTCATCACGCTCTCCTTAATGGCATTGCTGAATAACGGTGATGAGGTGTTGATTCCTACCCCGGACTATCCGCTGTGGACGGCCTCCGTAAGCCTTGCAGGTGGCCGGCCGGTGCACTACCTGTGTGATGAGTCCAATGAGTGGTGGCCGGACCTTGAGGATTTGGCGTCAAAAATTACGCCAAGGACCAAAGGCCTTGTCATTATCAACCCCAACAACCCCACCGGAGCGGTGTATCCGGCACACATTGTTCAGGGCATGGTTGATCTGGCGCGCAAACATGATCTGGTGGTGTTCTCTGACGAAATCTACGAGAAGATCCTCTATGACGACGCCGTCCACATCAATACGGCCAGCCTCACCGGAGACGATGTTTTGTGCATGACCTTCAATGGTTTGTCCAAGGCGTACCGGATCTGTGGGTACCGTTCAGGCTGGTTGGCGATCTCCGGACCGAAGGCGGCTGCCGCGGACTATCTGGAAGGCATTAACTTGCTGGCCAACATGCGCTTGTGCGCCAACGCGCCGGGTCAGCATGCCATCCAAACCGCGCTAGGCGGTCATCAGAGCATCACGGATTTGATCTTGCCCGGCGGGAGGCTGCGCGACCAGCGAGATCTTGCCTACCGTATGCTCAATGATATTCCGGGAGTTTCCGTCAACCAGGCCAAGGGCGCACTGTATTTGTTCCCCAAGCTTGACCCGGAGGTTTACCCCATCAAGAATGATGAGAAGTTCGCTTTGGACCTATTGGAGTCACAAAAGATCCTCATCTCTCACGGGCGGGCGTTCAATTGGACCCAGCCAGATCATTTCCGCCTCGTCACACTACCCAATGTCTTGGATTTAGAAGAAGCCATTGGGCGGATTGCTGAGTTCCTGAGCACGTACAAACCCTAGGAAAGGCCCACCGTGTCCCTACCGCTTGGTTTTACCGATCACCCCTCCGAGCTCTTGCGCGTGGGAGCAGGCTTTACCCTGGCGCAGCAGCCTACCAATGCTGCCCCGGGATTTACCGGGGGCAAGGCCGAGGGCGTCGCAACCCTATCCCAGCGTGCGCCAGTCTTAGCGCGGCTCCAAGAGCAGCTCTTTGCTGAGAGCCGTTTTGGTGGAAAAAAATCGGCACTGCTGATTTTGCAGGCAATGGACACAGCTGGCAAGGGCGGTATTGTTGGCAGGTTGGTGGGTGCAGTGGATCCACAGGGTGTTAAGCTCACCACCTTCAAAGCTCCTACGGAGCAAGAAGCTGCCCACGATTTTTTGTGGAGGGTGCGTCCTGCGGCGCCCGGGGCCGGGATGTTGGGAGTCTTCGATCGATCCCACTACGAGGATGTGCTCATTCACCGGGTTCATGGTTGGGCTGACGGAACTGAACTGGAACGCCGTTACCGCGCCATCAATGACTTTGAGGCGGAAATGGCAACAGCAGGTACCACCGTGGTGAAGGTGATGCTCAACGTGGGTCCAGATGAGCAACTACAACGACTCTCTGCCCGGCTGCACGATCCCACCAAGTACTGGAAATACAGCCCCACGGATCTCGATGAGCGCGCTCACTGGCCCGCCTATATGGCTGCCTACCAAAAGGTATTTGAGAAGACGAGCACGGAAATAGCACCCTGGTACGTGGTCCCGGCTGACAAGAAATGGTATGCCCGCATTGCTGTTCAAGAAATCCTGATCAAGGCACTGGGCGGGTTGAATCTGCAATGGCCGGCTGGCGATTTCGACTTGGAAGTAGAACGGGCCCGGTTGAAGGACGCCTAATCCGGGTGGCCCGGGAATATCTGCGCTCGCAGCAGACCACCCGGGCTATCCTCATTACTGGTTATCGGATCGAGCTGCGTCCAGGCGGGCTTTGGCGCCTTCTAACCACTCTTCACAACGTTGAGCCAAGGCTTCGCCACGCTCCCACAGGGCCAAAGAGTCTTCCAAACTGGAACTTCCGGCTTCGAGTTGGTTGACAACTCCCATAAGTTGCTCACGGGCCTGCTCATAGCTGAGGGCTGCAATGTCTGCGTTCTGCGCGGGTGCTGCTGCGGGGCTCATGTCTGATCCTCTGTAAGTGTGGTGGCTAAATCTGTTGTGGCTACTGCCGTTGGGGCTACCTCGTGGGTGGCGATGGGGCCGCTTCCTTGGGCAGTGAAATCTCCGCCGGCAACACGAACTTTCAATGGTGTGCCGTTGAAAACCTGTGCGGGAGATCTGACGATGCTCCGGTCCTCTAATTGGACTACCGCGTATCCCCGGTCAAGGGTTTTTTGGGGTGAGAGTGCCCGGACCTGAGCCCTCAAGTGCACCAGTTGGTCTGTGTGTCTGCCGACCTGGGTGCGCACGGCGGTCAAGGCCCGGCTGGACAGTGCGGCGACGTCGTCGGCCCGGGAATGCAACATTACGTGGGGGTTGGCCAGGACAGGGCGGGTGCGCAGATACGCCAACCGCTCAGTTTCACGCTCCAACAGCTCCCTAATGCGGCGGTTGAGCTGGGTGCGAGCCTGACCGAGGCGCTGCAATTCCTCACCCACGTCAGGCACGATTCGTTTGGCAGCATCAGTGGGGGTAGACGCCCGTAGATCAGCAACCTCGTCCAGGAGTGGGCGGTCGGCCTCGTGGCCGATGGCGCTAACCACCGGGGTCTTCGCGGCCGCAACAGCGCGAACCAGAGATTCGTGGCTAAACGGTAAAAGATCCTCTAAGGATCCGCCACCGCGGGCAATAACAATGACGTCAACCCGGGGGTCGTGATCGAGCTCTTCCAGGGCGGCGATGACGCCACTGACAGCGTTGACACCTTGGACCGCGACTTCACGCACCTCAAATTCAACAGCCGGCCAGCGCAGCGAGGCATTGCGCAGGACATCTTTCATGGCATCGGAGTTACGTCCCGTAATGAGACCGATCCGGTGGGGGAGAAGTGGCAGTGGCTTCTTCCTGCGTGGATCAAAGAGCCCCTCGGCGGCCAAGGCTTGACGCAGTTTTTCAATGCGGGCCAACAAATCGCCCAACCCAACGGGCCGGATGTCCATGCCTTGCATGGAGAGGCGGCCGGTCTTGATCCAAAAATCGGGTTTGAGCTGTGCCACCACGCGGGAGCCTCGCTCCAGCGGCGCTTCCAACCTACTCAGTACCGAACCCCACACAGTGACGCTCAGGGACACCTCTGCATCAATGTCACGCAACGTAAGGTAGCTGACATTGGCGCGCTTATTCAGTTCGATAACCTGCGCCTCAACCCATGTTGCGGGAGCCTTTTCAATGTGTGCCTTTAACTTCTGGCTCAGCATTTGCAAAGGCCATGGGTTCTCGGCAGTGGTCTGCGCAGCCGTAGGCGCAAGGACCTTTCGCTCCGGTGCTTCCGCCATGAGGTATCGCCTTACTTTTGTTCCGGGTGGCTGGTTCGGTCAGGCCCTGATGCTTGATACAACTGTATCTTCACGCACTGACACGGAAGCGCAGCTATCCACAGTCTTGCACTAGAATTGGCAGCTACCATCGGGATGAAAACGTAGCTTGGGGACCTCTAATGCGCAGTGCAGCTTCCGCTCTTCTTGTGATCGTAGCTCTGCTACTGGCCGCCGTTGCCGGCCCCGCCTTGTGGCTACAGCGCAACGTTGTTGACGGTCCAGGATTCACCCAATTGGCGGGTCCGCTGGGCAATAACAAGGACTTTCAAGAGGGCCTAACTGCCTTGGTGAGCGAACAAGCCACGGCTTCTTTAAACCTGCCACCGATGCTCAACGACCTTGCGGGGGCGCTGATCAAAACTGCCGCCCGGGCAATTTACACCGATCCCGGTTATGAGCAGGCTTGGACCGAGACTCTGCAACGCAGCCACAACCTCACCTTCGCTGCAGCTGGAAACAACGACATCGAGGGGGACCTAAAACTGGACATTGCCCCGCTGGTTCAGCTGGTGGCCGATAACGTCACCAAGAATATAGGCGTTCCGCTGCCAACACCCCAAGACGTGGTGGTAACTGCGGATCAGCCCAAGGTAGCCCAGGTACTGCCCATAATGACCATCCTCGGAGCATGGTCGGGATGGCTGGCACTGATCGCAGCAGTCCTTTTTGTCTTGGGCGTGGTGGTCGCCAAGCGGCGTGCATTGACGCTCATTCTTGGGGGTGTAGGGCTGGCGATCGTTGCCCTGCTGTGGCTGATGGGTTCGGGGTTTGTGGAGAGCACCTTGGCCGGACTGGCAGTGGGCCCGGAAGTTGCACAACAGTTTGGGCGTGAACTGGGAGCACTGGCACGGGATAGCTGGCAGCGCGGTATAACAGCCACACTTATTGCAGCTGGGGTGTTGGCTGTGTGCGGTGGTGCAGCTCTCATAATTAAGCGCTCGCGCACCACGTAGGATGATGGGTATGAGCACCACTGCCGTTTCCTTGTCAATGCCCGTCGTTCCGCGTCGTCGCAGGTCGCCCGAAGAGGTGGCTGCTGCTGCCCCGGTGACCGGGGAAAAACGCGTTCTCCTGGCAGCGCCGCGCGGCTACTGCGCCGGTGTTGACCGTGCAGTGATCGCGGTGGAGAAGGCGCTGGAACACCACGGAGCACCTGTCTATGTGCGTAAGCAGATTGTCCATAATGTCCATGTGGTGACGTCGCTGGAAGCTCAGGGTGTGATCTTTGTGGAAGAGAACGAGGAAGTGCCCGAAGGGGCCCTAGTAGTCTTTTCCGCTCATGGTGTTTCACCGGCCGTGGTGCAGTCAGCTGCTGACCGTGGCTTGCGCACCATTGATGCCACCTGCCCTCTCGTGACTAAAGTCCACAAAGAGGCGGTGCGTTTTTCCAAGGAAAACAAACACATCCTGCTCATCGGCCATGAAGGCCATGAGGAAGTTGAAGGCACCTACGGGGAAGCCCCGGAAAGCACCACCATTGTCAACAACCCGGAAGAAGCCCGCACCGTGCAGGTGCAGGATCCGGAGAATTTGATCTGGCTCTCGCAGACCACGCTCTCTGTTGATGAAGCCATGGAGATTGTTGAGATTTTGCGGGCCCGGTTCCCGAAGTTGCAGGACCCGCCCAGCGATGACATTTGCTATGCCACCACCAACCGTCAAGGTGCCATCAAGGAGATCGCCCCGCAGGCGGACCTCGTCATCGTGGTGGGTTCGGCCAACTCCTCCAACTCAGTGCGTCTGGTTGAGGTGGCCCTTGAATACGGCGCCAAAGCCTCCTACCGTGTTGACTTTGCTCACGAAATTGATGAGACCTGGTTTGAAGGTGTGGCCTCCGTTGGTGTGAGCAGTGGTGCCTCTGTTCCGGAGGTTCTGGTGCAAGAGGTGTTGCTCCTGCTCGCCGACTACGGCTACGCCTCCGTGGAGGAAGTCGTCACGGCTAAGGAAGATATCTTGTTCTCCCTGCCCAAGGAACTACGGGCCACCATGAAGGCGGCTGGTGATCCTGACTACAAGGGTGTGCGCAGCTCCAATCTGCTGTAAAAACCCGCGAAGAAAAGCATGAAAAACAGAATGGGCCAGCCACTGGGGACCGGGCCATTCTGCTCTTAAACTGCTAACTGCTAACAGCATCGATTCCATCGGCGCTGAACTCTTCGTCGGTGCTGAACCCGGCGGCAGTGTTGCGCTGAGAAGAGCTAAAATCGCGTGTGTTGAACTCTGGAGCGGTGAGTAGGCGTGGAGTGTTTTCCACTTGAGCCGGGGTCTCCAAGGTCTTGGGATCCAGTGCGTTGAGCTTCCGGGCCGTGGGCAGAACTCTGCCCTCAAGGGTGCCCACGAGCTTGTTGTAACGGTCCACACTGGTTTTCAGTGAAACACCCACGGCAGAGACTGCTTCTCCCATAGTGCCTAAACGTGTGTATAGCTGGGCTGAGAGTTCAAAGAGTTCCTTGGCGCTTTCGGTCAGCACGTCCTGGCGCCAGCTAAAAGCCACCGCCTTCAGAATGGCCATGAGGGAGATGGGAGATGCCAGAACCACGTTCTTGGACAGGGCGTAGTCAAGAAGCTCTGGATCTGCGCTCAAAGCTACGGAAAGGATGGATTCCACCGGAACAAAGCAAATAACCAGTTCGGGGGAGTTCAGCGCTGAGCTCCAATACTTCTTGCCGGCCAAGGCATCGATGTGAGCCTTAACCGCCTTCGCATGGCGAGCCAAGTGTTGTGCGGATGCGGCGCTGTCTGTTGGGCCGGCGTCGTGCGCGTTGAGGAAGGCAGCCAAGGGGACCTTTGCATCAAGGACCAGTTCCTTGCCGCCGGGCAGCCGCACCACCATGTCTGGGCGGTGCACGCCGTCATCAGTTGAAGAGTGGACCTGTTCGAAGAAGTCCACGTGGGCCAACATGCCGGCAGCTTCCACCACGCGGCGCAGCTGGACTTCGCCCCACTTGCCCCGGGCACTGTTGGAACGCAAGGCGGCCTCCAGTGAGGAGGTTGTGGCCAGTAATTTGGCGTCAGCGTCCCGCGCATCACGAAGCTGCTCCGCGAGTTGGCCATACTGTTCAACACGGTCGCGTTCCAGCAAGGAAACCTGACGCTGGACAGCATTGAGCTTCTCAGAGACCGGACCCAGTGCCTGCAACACGTGGGAATCGGAACCCTGCTGCGCCGTCAGAGCGTAATTTTGCGATGCTAGGAGCCGGCGCTCGGCATCAGCAGCTGCAAAATTCGCTGTGAGCGCGGAGGCCCGCTCATGGGCGGCATCGGCTTCCTCGTTCGCGGCGCGCAGCCGCGCCATCAGCACCCACGCCACTGCCGCAGCACCGAGTACGGCGCCAACCACCAACATTAATATAGCTACAAGCCAGCCAATTCCATTCATGGAACCACCTTCGCACGGGGCACTGACATTCTTGGATTTTGCCGCGCATCGGGCCGCGCACCGGGTGAATAAGCTTAAAGTGCGGGCAAACGGTAGAATCACATACCGTGGCTCTTACTATTGGCATCGTCGGACTGCCCAACGTCGGCAAATCAACCCTTTTCAACGCACTGACACGCAACAATGTGCTCGCAGCGAACTACCCGTTCGCCACGATCGAGCCCAATATTGGTGTTGTCAGCCTGCCCGATCCCCGTTTGGCAAAGCTTGCAGAGATCTTCGGATCACAGCGCCTGCTGCCCGCAGTGGTGTCCTTCGTGGACATTGCAGGCATCGTCAAGGGCGCCTCGGAAGGTGAAGGCCTCGGCAACAAGTTCCTGGCTACCATCCGCGAAGCCGAGGCCATCGCCCAAGTCATCCGGGTCTTCGATGATCCTGATGTTATCCATGTGGACGGCAAGGTTGATCCCCGCTCCGACATGGAGACCATCAACACCGAGCTGATCTTGGCTGACATGCAGACCGTTGAAAAGGCCATTCCGCGCTTGGAAAAGGCCGTTAAGCTCAAGCAGCGCGACCCAGCCGAGCTGAAAGCTATATTGGCGGCGCAGACTGTTCTTGAACGCGGTGACACCATCTTTTCCTCCATCAAGAGTGACAAGTTGGAGATGGAGCACTTGTCTGAACTGAGCTTGCTCACCGCGAAGCCATTCATCTACGTGTTCAACGTGGACGATGCAGTGCTGGGCAATCCGGAGCGCCAAGCAGAATTGAGCGCCTTGGTGGCCCCGGCGGAGGCCATCTTCCTTGACGCCAAGCTCGAATCCGATCTTGTTGAACTTGACGAAGAAGAAGCCCGGGAAATGTTGGAGATGAGCGGCCAGGAAGAGTCCGGTCTGGACCAGCTGGCCCGCGTCGGTTTCCACACTCTCGGTCTGCAGACCTACCTGACTGCCGGCCCCAAGGAAACACGGGCCTGGACCATTCACCAGGGCGACACCGCGCCCATGGCTGCCGGCGTCATTCACACTGACTTCCAGCGCGGCTTCATCAAGGCCGAGGTGGTCCATTTCGATGACCTGATCGAGGCCGGTTCCATGCACGAGGCCAAGGCCAAGGGCAAGGTCCGCATTGAAGGCAAGGAATACGTCATGCACGACGGCGACGTGGTGGAGTTCCGCTTCAACGTCTAGTCGTGTTTGGACTGCTTCGTGAAACGCCCGGGTTGCCTTTGCAACCCGGGCGTCTTCTTCCGCGGGTGTGGGCCGGGACTGGTGGCACATCATTGTCTACTCTGGGCCGTGTGAGCTCGAAATGGTGCATCCTGCTGACGCTGCGCCCGCCTTCAAGCCTGTATTCGCTACAGTAGCAATTCTGCTTTCCGCAGCCCTTCCATTCGTTAGTTCTGTGCAGCCTCGGCGCCGTCGGCCCCCGCCGCTGTTATGAGCTGGCACTCGATCTACTACGGGTATATCGCTTACGGGCTGTAGCGCGTGTTGGACGCTCCCTATACTCGCTACGATCAGTTGGCCCAGGGGCGTACGGTCAGTATGGCCTTGGCCTTGGCCTTGGTCGTGGTTGGTCAGTTACTCCATGGAGGGAACAATCAAGGGTGGTAGCGCTATGGCGCTGCGTTACGGGCAGAGGACTTGAAGCTGGCGTCCGGCGGATCACGCGCTGGTTAGTCAGACGCCTATCCCGAGCGCATGGTCGTCGCAAAGCAGGCCTGCAACCTCGTAGTTAGATTAGGTTCGACGGAGCACTTCGGTGACTGGGCGTGAACGGAAGTTGGTCAGTTCGCCGGTCATCATCCCAGGACACGCCGCCACCGAGTCTGTGATGGCTGTTTCCAATCCGAGACCCCACAGAGGACGCTCATCCCGCCGTCGGGAGACACGTTAGGCGGTAAGCGCGTCGGGTGTCCAGTTTGGCCAAGTTGGCTCGCCTACAAGCCGTCCGCGTTCGTATTCGGCGACGCGTCGGAAGGGGTTCTTTGCTGTGCTGTTCTCTAAGAACTCAGTGCGGTCTGCGACTAAGCGCGCAGTCGCGATCAGCTCCCACAGCCGCGCGTGACGATCGCGGATCTTCTGCTCGGGCACGTTGTGGCCACCGCACCGAACGCGTTCGGCAACGCGATTTACGCTCGCATCGACGGGGAGGAGCATTACGTAAAGTTGGACGAGGTACCCGCTGCTGTGGGCCTCCTGAATCAGATCGAGTTTGCTCGGGTGGCTGAACACCGTCTCACTTATGAATGACCGCCTGGCCGCCAACAACTGTGTTCGCTCGTCGGCTGCGGCGCGTGAGGCCTCATAGGCATGCTGCATCTCGGCACCCGGCCAGCGTTTAGCCGCGATCAGGTCCGCGTTCACTAACGGCAGATGGGTCACCGGTTGCAGGATTCGCTCGACATAGGTGGATTTGCCGGAACCGTTCGGCCCGGCGATGAGGTGGAGGATCGGCACCTGTCAGGCGTCCGGGTCGTTGGGGGCAGAGCCAGTGGAACGAGAGCGGTTGTTGGCGTGCTCGTTGCCACCGTGCACGACGACGGCGCCATGCTCGTCCACCTCTGTCCAAGAACGCCCCGCCTGGGAGAATTCAGCAGCAAAATCCAAGCTGGCCAGACGTTCGGTCACTTGCTCATCCCAGTTCGCCCGGACTATTGCTTGGTCCCGCTCACCGAGGTCATCGTATGGTTTTTCTCCGGCGAGAACGTGCTCAATGTCGCGCAGGCTCGTGCTTGGACTAGCTTCAAGCTCGCGCCCGATCCGTGCCCAGTGGTTGAACTGCTGTGCAGCGCTGCGGCTCGCAACAGCACCTAGGGCCTTTGCCGCGTCGAACAGGGCGCCATCCACCCTCATTGGCATCGTATTACTCATGCATCTAGTGTAGCAATTTGCTACATGTGTGGCTAGCGTTGAGACAGCTAGTCGAGTTCAGGCTCGTCAGGTTGAGCAGTCTATTTTACTGTCAGGGCGATCTGGGGTGTGCGGGGGCCACTGTCCGTGGCGATGGAGTCATAACCTCTGGATCATGGAGAAATGCACAGGGTTTATGATCCTGCACTGGAAACCCGCGAGTTGACGCGGGAATCACGGGCTCGATGAGGTGCTGCCCTGGCCGCTTGTTCGCCTGTGCCCCGCTCAGCCCAGACCATGGCATCAAGGATTCAAGCACGCCGGTGGCACGCACGGGTCATACGGAGAGCTTTGTCTTGGCTGAAGTCAATGATCTGGTTTTCGTTGATGACACGGCTGCTGAGTTCTGCTTCAGCGTCTGACCAGTAACGTTGCTAACCCGTACTGTAGCGCCAGAGCACCCGGCGGGTTCCACCCTGGCGCTGCCGTTGGATCTTTCCGCTGATCTAGTAGATGGTTAACAAGAGGACCACTCTCAGATCTGTCCAGTATTTATGAAGGAGTATCCAAGCATGAGTTTTACTGTTTATCTTTCCGGTGAGATTCACACCGACTGGCGTGACCAGATCCAGAGCGGTGCACAGGCCGCCGGGCTGGACGTGGAATTTACCGCGCCGGTGACCGACCATCCCGCAAGCGACGCCGCAGGCGACCATCTCGGCGAGACGCCCAGCCAGTTCTGGCGTGATCACCAGTCCTCCAAGGTCAACGCCATCCGCACACGCACCCTGATTGAACAGAGTGATTTGGTGGTGGTCCGCTTCGGGGACAAGTACAAACAGTGGAACGCTGCCTTCGATGCCGGCTACTGCGCCGCACTGGGCAAGCCATACGTTACTTTGCACGATGAAGATATCATCCACCCCCTCAAGGAGGTCGACGCCGGTGCTCAGGCCTGGTGCAAGACCACCGAGCAGGTCGTGCAGACCCTGCAGTACGTGCTCAAGGCGTAAGCCCCGCGGTTGCTCGCTGCCAGAACTCGGTGGAGTTCGGCTTCAACGTCTAGTTCGTTGAGTTCTCGCGCTTTGGAGCCCAATTTTGACACGGATGGGAGCCCAAGATTCCGTATTTTAGACCCGTGTTTGTTTCACCCCTGGCTCTCTTTCCATGTTCCTAGGCAGCTTTCAAAATGCAAGAAGCCCCATCACCGCAAAGGTATGGGGCTTCTGTCTTGCCGCAGCATCATCGGCAATCTTTCTACGAAATTTAGCGGCAGAAAACCAAGCCCACGCACTCAGGCGCAAGAAAATAGTTTAGGAACTGCACACATTTATGGGTCACGGCTAATGCAAGGTTGCTGGTATCGGTCTGATCCTGGCGAACTTGAAGGCTCGGTGGGCTTTTCATGCTGAGGTAGTTGAGTGCGCAGTGGATCCGCTGCCTATAGAGGACTCTGTAATCCAGCATCCTGTGCCGTGGGGCTAGTGCACTGCACTGCTCTGCTCTGCACTGCGGGGGTGGGTAACCCAACCATCTGAAAGTAGATCACGGAAGTTCGCGCTTCGCCGTAACATGGGGCGGTGTACATGTGTCTCGCTCAAGGAGAGTGTAAGGATATGGAAAACGTGGCGCCCCCTGTGGTCGGAGAAACGATGTCGCGCGCTGCCCAGTCTGCCTGGATGCAGTCGTTGCGCCGGGAGACCGCGCATATTGAATTTGTCTTCAACAATGGGGACGAAGATCATCCGCTGATCGGGGCGCTAGCGAACCTTGAATCGAGCAGAACGGTTGGTGTTGGCCCAGGCAACGGTTATGCTCGGCCGCGCCGGGCCGCGGTAAAACGCCGGTATGCCTACAGCCGGGACATCATTTTTGCCCTCGATGATCTGGGGTGCTTCTTTCCTGACGCTACAAGCAAAGAGCAGTGGACAGGGTTGGGCGATGTTGATGTTGTGTTTCTGGATCACAGTGGCAAGGTCCTGGGGGCCACAGTGACACACGAGGCAATGATCATCACGCCCGGCTACAGCGATGACCCTAAGAAGGCAATTTCCTCAGAAAAGGGGCCAAGGCACCGCTGACATCTCACCGCTGGGAGCCGGAAACCGCCCTGTCAAACGTAACCGGGCACACCGCGCAGCGAGGGATGTGATCTCCTCAGCAGTGAGCAAGTCCGTCAAGTTTCGGCCCAGCTCACCGTGGAGTCCTTCGCTGACACGATCTACGCCGTCGAGCTCCTGCGCACTTAGATCCTCTCCCAGCCAGCCCCACAGAACCGTACGCAGCTTGTGGTCACGGTGAAAAGTGAGGCCGTGGTCCACACCGTGCCGGCGGCCGTCCGGCATTGCCAGGATGTGGTTGCCTTTGCGGTCTGCGTTGTTGATGATGATGTCCAGAACCGCCATTCGTCGCAGCTTGGGGGAGTCTTCATGAACTAACGCCACCATGGATCCGCTTTCATCCCGTCCCTCGAGGACTTGCTTCCAACCAGTTGCCGGCACACGGTCCACTGGGAGCAGGTTCACGGCGTCTTGCTTGGGATCTTGCTCCTGCCAGAGTTGGACCATGCCTTCGCCCAGCGGTCCATCGCGCAGCCACGTGTGCGGCACAATGTCCCCGCCGAAGACCTGCGAGACCAGGTACGCGGCCACCTCCCGGTGTGCCAGGGCACCTTCGGGAAAATCCCATAGCGGATTTTCGCCTGCTATCGGCTTATAAACAACCACCACATCACCAATGCTGCCCAGGAATGTGGCGTTTGACGCCGTCGTGATGCGGCCAGTGAGGATTAGTTCAGAGGTGGCCAGGTTCGGTGCTGCCATCAGACCTCGGGAAGGGTGCAGACGTGCCCGTCAGCGTCTATAGGGTAACCGCAGAGTGGGCATGCTGGGCGCCCAGCGCCCACAATTTCGCGTGTCCGCAGGGCGAAGGCGCGGGCGGTGCCAACCGGCATTCGTACCAATAGCATTTCTGAGTCGTTATCGCCGGCTTCTTCAAGCCATTCCTCGCTCTCATCACCATCGTCAGCGGTGATGGGGTGGGCCTCAATAACAACCTGGGCCGTGGTGGGGTCCCACCCCAAGCTCATGGCCCCGGTACGGAATTGCTCCGGGACGTCCTCGAGCTGGTCATTGTCAACAAGTTCAATCGGAGTACTCGTGGGAACGCTGAAGGGGTTGCCCTCCATGGTGATGAGCTGGTCGAGAATTTCGTCGATCTTCTGCCCTAGCTGAGCGGCCTGCTGCTTCTCGAGGGAAATACTCACAATTTGCTTCCCGGCGCGCACCTGCAGATAGAAGGTTCGCGCTCCCGGAACGCCAATGGTGCCAACTACGGCCCGGTCTGGCCAGTCAAATTCGTGGATATGTGTAGGCATATCTGTATTCTAGGCACTTTTGGTTCATGGCGCTTTGTGCCCCGCGCCGCCGCCCACCGGCGCATCACCCGCGAGGGTGTCTTTGGAAAGCCACGAGAGATCGCCTGCGGTGGTGTTGGTTGCGTAGACGCTCGGTCTGCTAGTCCCGTAGTGCACGATCGATAGCGAGGCCGGACCAATGTTAATGCGCTGGAATAGGTCAAGATGCATGCCGAAGGCATCGGCAAGGATGGACTTGATAATGTCACCATGGCTGACCGCAACCCACACGGCTTCTTGCCCGTGTTCGGCTTCGAAGGCTGCATCGTGGCGTCGAATTGCTGCAACAGACCTAGCCTGCATCGCGGCCATTGACTCACCACCAGGAAATACGACGGCGGACGGTTGCGACTGCACCATGGGCCACAGAGACTCGGTTGCTAGATCACTGAGTGTGCGGCCCTGCCATTGGCCGTAATCGCACTCGATGAGAGCCGGATCTACCAGCAAACCGGGTGTGCCAGGTTGGCGATCAAGGATGAACTGTGCGGTCTGCTGACAACGCTCAAGAGGGCTCGAAACCACCCCGACAAGGGGCACCGCCGCGAGCCGCTCTGCAGTCTGGGCCGCTTGGTCGCGCCCAATCTGGTCCAGATCAACGCCCGCTGCCCGGCCTGCGAGCAGTCCAGTGGCATTTGCTGTGGTGCGGCCGTGCCGCACAAGAATAACTGTCGCCATGGAACCAGCCTAGCCACCCTGCGTGGAGCAACCCAGACCAAAAGCCTCATGTCAGCAACTTATTGGCCTGGTTCAGCGTGCCGCTATGACCCAAGCACTGGTACATGGCTTGTTTGTTTCTTCGGACGGATTTGCTTCCGGATATGAGGTGACGCTGGCCCACGATGCTTCTGGCGTACATGATGTAAGGCTCGGCTTCGGTGCCTGCCTCAGGGATTACGTAGCCTACCTAGAAAATAAGTTCACGGTTGAATCCATCGGTACCCGCAGCGGGCTTATCCACCAGCGCTGGAACAGGACGCCACGCCTCTGACGCTGGCAGCGCCCACACTCCAAAGACAGTAGCCTTGAGTAGATGAACATAGAGTCACAGCCAGAAGCCAAGGCCCAAGATGTGGTTTTTGGCCCACCACGTCAAGAACCACGGCCCCGCGTTTCTGTGGTGATACCTGTCAAGGATGACAGCCTTCTGTTGGCGCGGTGTCTTGCTGCTCTGCACTCGCAGTCCATAAAAGCCAACGAGATCATTGTGGTGGACAACGGTTCAATTGATGACTCAGCGCTGACTGCCCGTCTGGCTGGCGCAACACTCATTAGCTGCTCTGAGCCGGGTATCCCGGCAGCGAGCTCCCGTGGTTACGATTTTGCCAGCGGTGATCTCATTCTCCGCTTAGACGCTGATTGTGTGCCACCGACGTCTTGGATTGAAGATGTTGTGACGGCGTTCGCTGACAGCCCTCAGACTTCCGCGTTGACCGGAACGGCACGCTTTATCGATGGCCCAGCATTTTTGCGCACCCCGCTGGCCGTCCTTTACCTCACGGTCTACTGGTTAGCTGCTATGCCAGCTTTGGGACACCGGCCGCTCTTTGGCTCAAATCTGGCCATGCGACGGGAAGCTTGGGAATCTGTGAGTAGTTCGGCACATCGGCGCGATTGTGAGCTCCACGATGATTTCGACCTTTCCTTCCATTTGGGTGAGCACCATAGAGTGAGATATTTGCGCTCCGCTGCCATGGGTATGTCAATGCGCCCCTTCAAAAGCGCGCGTGAGTTCTTAAGGCGGACGCACCGGGGGTTCCGCACGGTCCTGATTCATTGGCCGCATGATTTTCCCCCACGACGATGGCGCAGGCTGGCTTCAGCGAGGAGTCGCAGAGCCGGGAGTAACGCTGGTGCGTTCCAATGAGTGGGAGAAGCGTTGGCGGAGATTATCGTGGGACGGCGCCCTCGGAAGCAATGGCCTTGATTGGTGAGGTGCCTGTGCAGGCACTTCACATCATGGGCTGGAATGTTCGCCGCCACGTCCCCGGCATACTCACACGCTCAGCCGACCGTTGGCAGCAGAGGGCACCGCGAATCCGCGCGCTTCTTAACCAAGAAGCCCCCCTACTTATTGGCATACAGGAAGCGCTGCCTCACCAGGTCGCGTTTGTTCAAGAGTCTCTGGGAGCTACATACAAGGCGGTGGGACACGGCCGGGGACCCCATGGCGCAGGGGAAAGGTGCCCGCTGATTTTTGACTCCAAACGGCTTAAACTTCTGGAATGGGAACAACGGGCACTCTCTGATCAGCCCACACACGCCGGTTCCAGGTCATGGGGAAACCTTATTCCCCGCATTGTGGTCACTGGGATCTTTCTGGACCGCGCCACTGGAAACCATTTTCAGGCCATCAACACACACCTAGATCATCTTTCGGGACGCTCACGTCTGAGCTCCGCCCGTGCCATCAAGCAGTTGGCTGCAGCCAGCAGCTTTCCCACGGTAGTGACCGGGGACTTCAATGCCGCTACGGGATCGCCGCCGCTACTTGAGCTACTCTCGGACGGCATACTGGTTGACACATGGGACGCCGCGCAGACGAGGGTTAGTGAGAAGTGGGGAACTTTCAGCTCCTACCGGGAACCGCGTCGCAACGGTCCACGTCTTGACTGGATTTTGGTTTCCACCGGAGTTCGCGTGGAACGAGCGGGCATCAACGCCAACCGGCACCACGGCGGATGGGGATCGGATCACCTGCCCGTTCATGCCGTGGTGGAATTTGATCAGAGTGGCGACCAACCATGATTGAGAATTTTCTGCGCCGTCCCCATGGTGCTATGGATTTCGTGGCCGAGGCTCTGCGGTTCGTTGCTGTGTTGAGTGTGGTGGTGACCGCGATATTTTTCGAGCCGAGCGACGCTGGAATTATTGCCTTCGCCTTGCCCGGTTTCGTGGCCCCGCGCTTCTTAGGCATGCGTGCCGGGATGGACATGGTTTTTGTGGCCACGCTACTGATCGCCGCATGGAGCAATATTTTTGATCTATACACCAGCATCGGCTGGTGGGATCTGGTGGTTCATCTAGCTGGCAATGGGGTGATCGCCGCTGGCCTGTACCTTTTGCTGGCTCGTGGGAAAGTTGTTCCTGATCCGCGCGGGACCACCTTCACTAAGGGTTCTGGAATAGTGTTGACCGCCATGATGGGGCTAGCGCTGAGTGCTCTCTGGGAAATGGTGGAGTGGTTTGGCCGAGCATTCATTAGCGATCAAATCTTTATTGCTTACGATGACACCATCGGTGACATAGCTATGGGTGGTTTGGGATCCCTCGCCGCCGGATTTGTGGTGGCCTTTATTCCCCTTCTCAGAAAAGACGCAACGTAGCAAAAGGACCCGCTACTGCGCCGAGGCCGTATCAAAGTATTTTGTAAAGAAACCTACCCTGATGGCTCCTCCTGGTACGTCCTGAGCAACTGCAGTCTCTTCGCACGGGCGATCGGGGCGATGCACTGGCCATCAAAAATGGAGGTCCTGCAGCAATGGCGTTGCTGATCAGGCGCTGATGCCCAGAGTTTTACCAATGGTGGAGTCATCCCCGAGGATCCCTAGCAGGCATCCGGCTAGATCTGCTCGGGTAACGGTTCCGGCCAAACGCTCAGCGCTGGAGACCTCCAGCGCCCTCCCTGCCCCTGGTGCAGCTTCTTACTCAGACCCGTGGGCCGGGCCAAGGCCCAGTTCAGCGCCGATGAGAGTGCACAACTAAGCGGTACAGTCCCGCAGCGTGCTTGGCCGCAATGACTGCTTGGGTGACCGCTGTGTGAGGTTGCGCCTCACCTTTCGTGCCGCCCACGGTGACCACAACGGCGTCGGAGCCGGAACTGGCCTCCGTTACGAACACGGTATTACTGGTGTCGCCCTGGATGGCTAGGGTTCCCTCCGGGGTCAGGCCGCTGCGAGAAACCGTGATTACCTTTGTTAGCTGAGCTGCGGTGTCTCGGGCCAGGGTACGACTGACGTTCATAACGCTGCGGTACTCTAGCAATCAGGATTATTCCCGGGACCGGCTAGAGGCTGATGTGCTCCCGGAGACCATATTGAAGCGAAAACCTGGAGGTGGAATGCGGCTCGGACGCATTTTTAAAGTATTGACTGCTGCCGCAGCCCTAGCTCTTACCCTGAGTGCCTGCACTGGTACAGAGCCTGTGCCCAACGAATCCAGCGCCTCGCCTACGGTCACAGTGGGTGGCAATGTCACGGTTCTTGAGAGCACTCCTTTCTCCTCTTTTAACTCATCGAGTGTCACTGGCGGGTCTGCAACGAACACGCGGATTGAGGCAGCTACGCATTCGGGCTTCAACACCGTGGATAGTGATCTGTTGATCGTCAAAAATGAGAAATTCGGCAAGTATGAAAAGGTCAAGGACAAGCCCCTGACCATCAAATACACCATCAATGACGGTGTGCAGTGGTCAGACGGGGAACCTGTCACCGCCGATGATTTGATGCTCCAGTGGGCTGCGCTCTCAGGCTGGTACAACGACGCCGTCCTGGACGGGAACTTCTCCGTCACCTCAGGGACCGCATACTTCCATTCAGCCGGCGATCATTCAGGACTGGCGCAAACCGAGCGCCCTGTCATTAGTGATGACAGGAAATCGCTGACTCTGACCTACACCACAGCGTTTTCCGATTGGGAGACGGCATTGGGTTCCACGGTGTCCATTCCAGCGCACATTGTGGCCGTCCGGGCCGGACTGGCTGATGCTCCTGCCCTGTCCAGCGTGCTGGAGAGCGTGCAGCAGGGGGACCCCACCAAGCAGATTCCACCGAACCCCACGCTACGCAAGGTGGCTGACTTTTGGAATACGGGTTTTGATACCCGCAGCATGCCCAACCCGTCTCTGGCCCTCTCCAACGGCCCGTTTCTGGTCAAGGGCATCACCAAGGATAAGGAACTTATCCTGACCAGGAACGCCGATTACACCTGGGGTGACGCTCCGAACCTGGACACCCTCACCGTGCAATACGAGTCCGATCCTGACAAACAGGTGGCTGCCCTTGCTGCAGGGACAGCAGATGTCATATCCCCGCCCATGACCGCCGAGCGAAGTAGCGCACTTGAGGCACTCACATCTTCCGGTGTCAAGATCCAGCAGGGACAAGGACTCGGATTCGATCAGATGGTGCTGAACTTTGAGGGTGTCTTTGCTCCGCTGGAAATCCGCCAGGCATTCCTGCACACAGTGCCGCGCCAAGACATTATTGACCAAGTAGCTGCACCCCTGGACCCCCAGGCCGAGGTGCTCAATTCCTTCGTGTTCCGTCCCGTGGAGGTGCCGTACAAGGAATCCTCCGGGAGCAATGGCAGCAAGCTTTTTGCCCCGGACGGTGTGGATCCTGACGGATTCATAGCCGCCAAAGAACTTCTCGACGGCGCCAAGCCCACGGTTCGCGTCCTCTACAACCGCGATGACCCGGAACGCCTTGCCGAGTATCAATTAGTGGCAGCCTCTGCCGCCAAGGCCGGTTTTACTGTGATGGATGCCGGAAAGAGCTCGAAAGAATGGATGGCAGCCCTGCGGGCGGGTGCCTTTGATGTGGCGCTGTATGGCTGGACCAGCAACCCCACGGGTTCCGACCAGGTGCCCCAAATTTTCCGTACAGCTGCCCCTTCAAACTTCAACAACTTTTCCAACACCGTGGTGGATCAGCTGACCGAGCAATTGGCCGTCAATCCTGATGGGGCCAAGCAGAACGCGCTCAAGATGCAAATTGATAAATTGGTCATGGACGCCGGATACGGGCTTCCGCTATTTCAGCGCAGTACCCTCAGCGCGACTGGGAAACACGTCTCCGGTGTGACCCACTCTCCTCTGGCCATTGGTCCGTGGGAGAGCATTGCCCACTGGGTCTACGTCAAATAGCCGCCAGATCGGCACCGCATATTGTGCACTATTAAAGGACCCTAAAAGTTTTGACTACTGAAGCTATCCCGGAAAGTGCTCTGCGGATCACTAGCCACGAAGTTCTGGCCTTGCTCTCCTTCAACCCGGGGGAGGGCGCTAGCCTGAGCCGCAGGGTCCTAGATTTGGCTGATCTGCCTCAGGACAGTGATCTGGTACGTGCCGGCCTGACTACGCTGGACGTGCGTGAGATGGCAGCGTCAGAGCAGAACGGCATCAACTTAGTGGGCGGCGCCCTGGTCCTCTCCGTTATTCTTTCCACAGCCGAGCAGTGGTTTGAGATCACTCAATACGGGGCCAGCTCAGACCTGCCAATTTATGTAGTGGATTCTCCGCACGGTTTGGCGGCACTGTTTTCACGCCCCTTGAGTCAGTACTTGTGTGTGCCGTTGCGGACCGGGCTTAACCCCTTGGCATTCGTGGCGCAAACCATCACCAGTGCTGCCGCCGATGCCAAAGGCAAGGGTGGCGGCTTAATAGCTGTGCGTCGTCACCGCCAGGGCCAGGAGGCGCTAGTGGCAAAGGTCAAGGTCAATGCTGACGGAACTGCTGAACTGGCAGGACCGCCGCTGACACAAGGTGGCCAAGCCACCCTTACTGTTCTAAATGGGAGCACAACACCTGGCGAGGCCGCGGTCAAAGCCCTGAACCAGAGCTGATGGCCGGCCCCCGGTCCCTGACTTGCCCGGGGAACTTTAGCTAGGTGGACTTCCAGTACCGCGCAGGTGGCCAAGCACCACAGCTGACCGTACCCAAGCACGACGGCGAGAGGTGAGTTTCGTCACGAAACTTAGCTAACGCTGTCGTGCTTTTGCGGCGGAAATCCGCCATTGTAGGTGTTTTCAAGGTGGCTTTGATGGCAGTTGTGGTGAAAAATTTGCCAATCATGGGATAAAGTGACTAGGCCGTATTTGTCAGTGCGACTAGAATAGTGTTATCTGCCGATTCTTCACGGCCAACCATCAATGTGACTTTCTGCTTTAGCCCTTCCGGGCCTGCAGCCGGGCCCAACTGAAACGAGTCTTCATCCATGAGCGATCTTTCTCTCAACACCGCCTCGCGCAATGACCTGCGCAACGTCGCCATCGTGGCGCACGTTGACCATGGCAAGACCACCCTGGTGGACGCCATGCTCAAGCAAACGCACTCATTTGCCGAACACGGCAACGTTGCTGAGCGCGTCATGGACTCCGGGGACCTGGAGCGCGAAAAGGGCATCACCATCTTGGCCAAGAACACCACGGTTGCCTACAATGGCCCGTCAGCCAACGGTGAAATCATGACCATCAACGTCATTGACACCCCCGGCCACGCCGACTTCGGTGGCGAAGTTGAGCGCGGTCTGTCCATGGTTGACGGCGTGGTTCTGCTCGTGGATTCCTCCGAGGGCCCGCTGCCGCAGACCCGCTTTGTGCTGCGTAAGGCACTTGCGGCCAAGCTCCCCGTGATCTTGCTCGTGAACAAGACCGACCGCCCCGATGCTCGCATCGACGAGGTTGTTGCAGAGTCCATGGACCTGCTCCTGGGCCTGGCTTCTGACATGGCGGACGAAGTTCCGGACTTGGATCTGGACGCCGTCTTGAACGTTCCGGTTGTCTACGCATCCGGCAAGCTGGGCCGTGCCTCCTTGACACAGCCCGAAAACGGTTCCGCTCCGGACAGCGAGGACCTTGAGCCCCTGTTCAAGACCATCATCGAGCACATCCCCGCTCCCAAGTACAACCCCGAGGGTGTCCTGCAGGCGCACGTCACCAACCTTGACGCTTCCCCCTTCCTGGGCCGTTTGGCTCTGCTGCGCATCTTCAACGGCACCCTGCACAAGGGCCAGACCGTTGCCTGGGCCCGTGCCGACGGCACCATCAAGCCCGTCAAGATCACCGAACTGCTGGCCACCCAGGCACTGACCCGTGTTCCTACCGAATCGGCTGGCCCCGGCGAAATCGTTGCTGTAGCCGGTATTGAAGACATCACCATTGGTGAGACCCTGACCGACATTGACAACCCGCAGCCGCTGCCGCTGATCACGGTTGACCCGCCGGCCATCTCCATGACCATTGGTATCAACACCTCCCCGCTGGCCGGCCGCGTCAAGGGCGCCAAGGTCACAGCACGCCAGGTCAAGGACCGCCTTGATCGCGAGCTCATCGGTAACGTTTCCCTGAAGGTTCTGCCCACCGAGCGTCCTGACGCTTGGGAAGTACAGGGACGTGGCGAATTGGCTCTGTCCATCCTCGTGGAGCAGATGCGCCGCGAAGGTTTCGAGCTGACTGTTGGCAAGCCGCAGGTTGTGACCAAGCAGGTTGACGGCAAGACTCACGAGCCGATGGAACACATGACCATTGACGTACCCGAGGAATACTTGGGCGGCGTCACCCAGCTGCTGGCAGCCCGCAAGGGCCGCATGGTCAACATGGCCAACCACGGCACCGGCTGGTGCCGCATGGAATTCATCGTTCCGGCCCGCGGCTTGATCGGTTTCCGCACACGCTTCATGACCGACACCCGCGGTGCCGGTATTGCTGCCTCCATTTCCGAAGGCTACGAGGCGTGGGCCGGCCCCATCGAGTACCGCACCAACGGCTCGATCGTTGCTGACCGCACTGGTGTTGTCACCCCGTTTGCGATGATCAAGCTCCAGGAACGCATGAACTTCTTCGTGCAGCCCACCTCCGAGGTATACGAGGGCATGATCGTTGGCGAGAACTCACGCTCCGATGACATGGATGTGAACATCACCAAGGAAAAGCAGCTCACCAACATGCGTGCAGCTTCCTCGGACACCTTCGAGAACATGACCCCGCCGCGCAACCTTACGCTGGAAGAGTCCCTGGAATTCGCCCGCGAAGATGAGTGCGTTGAGGTCACCCCGGAGTCCATCCGTATCCGCAAGCTGATCCTGAACGCTGGCGACCGTGCCAAGGCTTTCCGCGCCCGCGCCAAGGCCTAACAGCTTGGCCAAAGGGCCTGCCCATCCTGCAAAAGCGGGGTAGGCAGGCCCTTTTTCTGCCCTGAGACTATGTCCTCGGGCCATTTACCATGGCTGTGGTCAAGGTCTCATCTCTATTACGATCCGCGTCGAAAGCGTTTAGTGGTACTTGCCAGTAACCAATGACGATAGCCTCTATGAGTATGAGTTAAGACACTGTCGGGTTCAATGATGAATTCCGTATCCGGTACAACCGGGTTTTGGCTCGAGTAAATCTCAAATAAGGAGGCGGAATGCGTTTCACAAGGACGTACAAAGCGCTGGGAGTTGCGGCTGTACTGGCCCTCTCACTAAGCGCCTGCGGTGGCGGTAGCAGCAATGACAGCACAGACGGCAGCAACGCCGGTGGTGACACCACTAAGGTGATCACAGCGAACACCACCGAGCCTGGCAACGGACTGTTGCCAGCCAACACCAACGAAGTAGGTGGTGGCCGTGTCATGGACCTGATCTTCTCCGGACTGGTTAGCTACGACGCCGATGGTGCAATTGTCAATGAACTTGCGGAGTCCATTGAGACCAAGGATTCCCAGAACTACACCATCAAGCTCAAGTCCGGTGAGACGTTCAGTGATGGCAGTGCCATCACTGCAGCAAGCTTTGTGGATGCCTGGAACTTCGGTGCCGCAGCCAAGAACGCGCAGCTGAACAGCTACTTCTTCGAGTCCATCAAGGGCTACGACAAGGTCTCCGCTGAAGGATCCACAGAGGACAAGATGGAAGGCCTGAAGGTTGTAGATGATACAACTTTCACGGTGGAGCTGGCACAGCCGGAATCGGATTTCCAGCTTCGCCTTGGCTATACAGCCTTCTACCCGCTACCCGCTACGGCCTATGACAACACCAAGTCATTCGGTGAGAACCCCGTTGGCAACGGCCCGTACAAGCTGGCAGCGGACGGCTGGAAGCACGAAATTTCCATCACGTTGGTTCCCAACGAGAAGTACAATGGACCACGCAAGGCCAAGAACGGAGGCGTGACATTCAAGATCTTCAACAACATGGACTCCGCCTATACCGAGGTTCAGTCCAACAACCTGGATATTTTGGACCAGGTGCCGCCGAGCGGCCTGCAGAACTTCAAGACTGACTTCGACGGACGCAATGTCAACCAGCCTTACGCTGGTAATGCCACGATGACCATCCCGTCATACCTGCCGGAATTCCAGGGCGAGGCCGGCCAGATGCGCCGCCAGGCCATCTCCATGGCCATTGACCGCCAGCAGATCATTGACAAGATTTTCTATGGCAACAAGAAGGTTGCTGCGGACTTCACCTCACCGGTCTTGGATGGCTACAACGCCAGCCTCCCCGGTGCTGATGTCCTGAAGTTTGATGCCGCTAAGGCCAAGGCCATGTGGGAAAAGGCTGACGCTATCAGTCCCTGGCCCGCAGGCAAGGTCTTCACCATCTCTTCCAACATCGATGGTGCCGGCAATAAGGAATACATCACGGCCATGGCCAACCAGATTTCCACCAACCTGGGAATCAAGGCAGAGTTGAACCCGATCGCCACGTTCAAGGAAATGCGCGCGCTGGTCAACTCCAAGAAGCTCACCGGTGCCTCACGAGCCGGCTGGCAGGCTGACTACCCGTCGCTGTACAACTTCCTCGGGCCGCTGTACGGTACCGGTGCAGGCTCAAACGATGGCAACTACAGCAATCCTGCTTTTGACGCCAAGTTGAAGGAAGGACTTTCTGCGACAAGCGTTGAAGCCGGCAACAAGCTGTTCAACGAATCCCAAGAAATCCTGCTCAAGGACCTGCCGGTTGTCCCCCTGTGGTACCAGGCTGTCCAGGGCGTGTGGAGCGAGAACGTCAACACCGTGCCCTTCGGTTGGAATGGTGTTCCGCTGTACTACGAAGTCACCGCTAAGTAACAACGGCGACACCCAAGCATGGACATAGTTATGGCATGAAAAAAAGGGGGACCCGGCCTTGACCCGGGTTCCCTTTTTTTCGTTCCCTAAACCATGCCCTGCCACACTCATACATTGCGACTGCTCGCGAACTACAACCCACGGGCGGTGTTCGCACACAGACAGCTAGTGAACAGGTAATTTGATGACTGAATTGTTCTTCCGACCGCAGACTGGGGTGAAACACCCATGTTGATGTTTACGCTCCGCCGCTTCTTGCAGTTGATCCCCGTGTTCTTCGGGGCAACCCTCCTGGTTTATTTTCTTGTTTTTGCTACACCTGGTGACCCCATCGCAGCCCTGTCCGGCGGCAAGCCTATGGCCCCAGCGGTGGAGGCAGCCCTGCGTGCGCAGTACAACCTCGACCAGCCCTTCTGGGTGCAGTATGGGCTCTATCTTAAAAACCTTGTGACGCTCAATCTTGGCCAGACCTTCTCCGGCCAGGAAGTTTCTGCTGTCATTGCCCGCGCCTACCCCGTCACCGCGCGGCTCGCCATCATGGCGCTGGCCTTCGAAACCGTGTTCGGCGTACTCTTTGGCGTTATCGCGGGCCTGCGCAAGGGCAAGCTGTTTGACAGCACTGTTTTGGTGGCATCCCTCGTGGTCATCGCCATCCCCACCTTCGTCCTGGGCTTCGTGCTTCAGCTCGTGGTGGGTGTACAGCTCGGCTGGGCTAAGCCCACGGTCAGCGGATCGGCGCCTTGGAATGAACTGATTCTGCCTGCCGTGGTTCTGGGGCTCGTATCCTTGGCGTACGTGATTAGGCTGACCAGGGCATCCATCAGCGAGAATATGAACGCTGACTATGTCCGTACAGCCACCGCCAAGGGCCTGAGCCGCCGGCGCGTGGTGGTGGTCCACATTCTGCGTAACTCCCTCATCCCCGTTATCACCTTCCTAGGTGCTGACCTCGGTGCCCTCATGGGCGGCGCCATTGTTACGGAGGGCATTTTTAACGTCCCGGGCATTGGCAACCTGCTCTACAAGGCAATCCTGACGGGTGAAAGTGCCACGGTGGTTGCCGTAGTAAGCATCCTGGTAGTTGTGTTTGTGGTAGCCAACCTCGTTGTGGACCTTTTGTACGCCGTGCTAGACCCGAGGATTCGCTATGTCTGAGAACCTGAGCAATAAGAACGAACCGAGTAATCTGGGCTCGAAGTCCCTGCGTCTGGGCAAAACCTCCACACGCGTGATCGAGCATTACGTTGCACCGCTGGAGGAAACACCGCTGGCCGCAGTGGACAAGGTAGAGGAAGGCGGTGCCCCCCTCAGCTTGTGGGCGGAGGCCTGGCGCAACTTGCGCAAGCAACCGCTGTTCATCATCTCTGCGCTGCTGATTGTGCTGGTTGTTGTGGTGGCCATCTTCCCTCAGTGGTTCGCAAGCGTGAGCCCCACGAGCTGCACACTGAACGATTCGGCAGAAGGCCCGCGCCCCGGGCACCCGCTGGGCTTCACCCTTCAGGGGTGCGACGTTTATGCCCGCATGATCCACGGCACCCGGGCATCACTGACGGTGGGTATCTTCACCACCATCGGCGTGCTGATCATTGGTGGGATCATGGGTGCCCTCGCTGGCTACTACGGCGGCTGGCTAGATAACATCCTGGCTCGACTGACGGATGTCTTCTTTGCCTTGCCCTTGATCCTCGGTGCCATCATCATCAACCAGTTGCCCCTCTTCCGGGACAACAAGAGCGTGTGGACGGTTGTGATAGCACTAGTGACCTTCGGCTGGCCCCAAATTGCACGGATCACGCGCGGAGCAGTGATTGAAAACCGAAGCTCGGATTATGTCACGGCGTCCAAGGCCTTGGGGCTTTCGCCCTTCGGTGCGCTGGTGAAGCATGTACTGCCCAACTCCTTGGCCCCCATCATTGTGGTGGCCAGCATCTCCCTAGGCACCTTCATTGTTGCTGAGGCGACCTTGTCCTTCCTAGGTCTGGGACTTCCCCCTGGTGTCATGTCGTGGGGCAACGATATTTCAGATGCCCAGCCGCAAGTGCGCAACAACCCTGCGGTGCTGCTCTGGCCCGCCGCGGCACTGTCCGTGACCGTGCTGAGTTTCATCATGCTTGGTGACGCCTTGCGCGACGCCCTGGATCCCAAAGCTAGGAAGAGGTGATCGGCTTGTCCGGTTCCAACATGAACAAGTCCCCCCGTCCAGCAGCGCCGGGCATTGATGATGTCCCGCTGCTGGAAATCAGGGACCTAGCCATCACCTTTGACACGCAGGGTGGGGAAGTCCATGCTGTGCGCAATGCTCATCTGACGGTCATGCCCGGAGAAACAGTGGCAATCGTGGGGGAGTCCGGTTCGGGCAAATCCACCACGGCCCTGGCTGCTATTGGTCTGCTCCCTTCCAACGGGCGGGTAAGTGGAGGCCAGATCATCTTTGATGGTGAGGATATTACCCACGCCAGCGAGAAGCGGATCATTGAACTGCGAGGCAACTCGATCGGCATGGTTCCTCAGGACCCAATGTCCAACTTGAACCCGGTCTGGAAAATTGGGTTCCAAGTCAAGGAGACGCTCAAGGCCAACGGTTTGGCTGGCTCCAATTCCAAGGAACGCGTGGCGGAGGTACTCGCCGAAGCCGGACTTCCCGATGCGGCGGTCCGCGCCAAGCAGTACCCCCATGAGTTCTCCGGAGGTATGCGCCAGCGCGCATTGATTGCCATTGGCTTGGCCTGCCGTCCACGCCTGCTCATTGCCGATGAACCCACTTCGGCGTTGGATGTGACGGTGCAGGGCCAGATCCTGGACCATCTTGACCGCATGACTACAGAGTTGAACACCGCCGTGCTGCTGATCACCCATGATCTCGGTTTGGCGGCGGAACGTGCCGAGAAGCTCGTGGTGATGTACAAAGGCCAGGTGGTGGAATCGGGGCCCGCACTGGAGATCCTGCGCAACCCGCGTCACCCGTACACGCAGCGCTTGGTGAACTCGGCGCCCTCACTGGCATCCAAACGGCTGCAGTCTGGGAAGGCGCGGGAGGCGCTGGCCGCAGCTGCGGCAGCAACCACCGTGGAAGTGCGCGAACCCGCCGATGTCAGGAAGATGGAAGCGGTAGCTCACGAAGGCGAGCTCAGCAGCCACAAGAAACCTGCGGGCCGGGGGGAGACCATCTTGGAAATCAAGAATCTAACCAAGGTCTTCAAGCTCCGCGGCTCGCTGGGTAAATCTACGGACTTCAAGGCCGTGGATAACGTTTCCTTCAGCGTCAAGCGCGGCACCACTATGGCGATTGTGGGCGAGTCTGGCTCGGGCAAGTCTACGGTGGCGCAGATGGCGCTGAGCCTGTTGGCGCCCACTGAGGGAAGCATCCTGTTCGACGGGGTGGAGGTGAACACGCTGAAAGGGAAGGCGCTCTTTGACTTCCGCCGCCGGGTGCAGCCCATCTTTCAGGACCCGTACGGTTCTCTGGATCCGATGTTCAACATCTACCGCACTATTGAGGAGCCGTTGAAGATCCACAAAATTGGGAACGCCAAGTCGCGGGAGAAGAAGGTGCGCGAGTTACTGGATCAAGTATCCATGCCCTCCTCCACCATGCAGCGCTTCCCCAATGAGCTCTCCGGCGGTCAACGCCAGCGCATAGCGATTGCGCGGGCTCTGGCGTTAAACCCGGACGTCATCATCTGTGATGAGGCCGTCTCAGCGCTAGATGTGTTGGTTCAGGCGCAGGTGCTGAACTTGCTCAACGAGCTGCAGGAGGAGCTGGGCCTGACATACCTGTTCATCACGCACGACCTCGCCGTGGTCCGCCAGATCGCCGACGACGTCTCCGTCATGCAGCACGGGCGGCTCGTTGAGCAGGCCACCACTGATGAGGTCTTCAACAATCCGCAGCAGCAGTACACGCAGGACCTGCTCAGCGCCATTCCCGGAGCACAACTCCTGATCTAGCGCACAACGCAGTTACAGCATGAGCACGGCAAAGGCCGGCACACCCGGGCAAGTATTGCGGGGGTGCCGGCCTTTTGCCTACCCCGGCGCAGGAAGGTGGCTGCCTGGGCCGGTAGATTAGAGGTATGGCTTTCACCACCGGCATGCCGGCCTCCGCACCCCTGTCCCTGCTTCCGGGGGTGGGCCAGGGTTCAACCATCATGTTCATCCACGCCCACCCTGACGACGAAACCATCGTCACCGGGGCCACCATGGCGGCCTGTTCAGCTGCCGGGGCCCGCGTGGTGCTGGTGACGTGTACGCGCGGTGAGCTGGGGGAGGTCATTCCTGCTGAGCTGGCCCATTTGGAAGTAGACCAGAGTGAGTTTTCGCTGGGCACGCACGCTTTCGAAGAGCAGGCTCTAGACGCCCGCGGCCAGGGGGAGGACCACGACGTAGCGGCCCTCGAGGGGGACACAGCGCCCGGTGCCGGGCTGGCCCAAGAACGTGAACGCGAGTTGGCTGCCGCGCTTTCGGCTTTGGGAGTCCACGAACACATGTGGCTGGGCCAAGGGCTCACCGCGCCCGCCACGGGCCCTGTTGTGTTCCGTGACTCCGGCATGGCGTGGGGTGCTGATGGCCGTGCCATGGCAGCTCCCATAGTGCTGTCCGGTTCCTTCTCCCGGGAGCCGTTGGAGCAGGTTGCGCCCTTGCTGGCCGCTGCGATCCGTTCCCTGCGCCCCGACGTGGTTGTCAGCTATGCCGCCGATGGCGGCTACGGTCACCCCGATCACGTCCGGACCCACCAGCTCACCATGGCAGCCCTTCGCGAAGCCGCCTCTCCCGCCACCTCTTCTGCGGCTTCCTCTCCCGCTTCGCCTGGTGAAGGATCTGCCGGGCAGGATGAGTTGGCGGGCTGGACGGTACCCGCCGTGTACGCCATTGTCAGCGACCGGCCCGAACGTCCTCTTGCGGCCGGGGTGCCGCGAATAGCAGTGGCAGGGGATCTCGGCGCAAAGACGGCGGCCATGAAAGCTCACCGCACCCAGATCACAGTAGCGGGAGAGCTTTTTGCACTCTCCGATAACGTGTGGCGCAACATCTTCGCTATAGAGGAGTTCGTGGCCGTGGATCAGACACAGATTTACGGTGCCCCATGAGCGAGCCCGGTGGGTTAGAAGCCCCGCGGTACCCGCGCCCGCCTAAGCGTTGGGCCCTCATTACCGCCGCTCTTGGCGCTGGGGTGGGCAGCGGATTGCTGGGCACCTCGCTGCACAGCCACGCGTGGTACGTGGGAACGGGGCCAACAGTATTCCCCTACGGGGCAGCCCTGGCACTGCTGCTACTGGTGGCTGTGGCCCTCTATGTGGGACTTTGGAGTGAGAACGCCTGGGTGTCCGTGCTCTGTGGTGCGGGCGCTTACATCACGGCTGGAGCCTTATCGCTGCAATTGGGCTCAGTGGGAATTATCACGGGCAATGTACAAGGTAGCGTTTGGATCTACGGGATTGCGATCATGACACCGGTGGCGGCATGGCTCGCGTGGGCCGTTTTACGTTCGCAACGCAAATAACGGCGGCAGGATCGCAAGGGCGGTGGGATCGCAAAAGGGCCGGAGCTTTCAGCCGGTGGGCGGCGTTGGCAGACGCCTGCTGCGGCGCGGCGGGGGTGGGGGAACCTCCTTGGCGAGCTGGACGTCGTGGTAATTGATGGTGACGGAACCGGAACGGGTCAGAAGGGTGGCGCTGAGGCCATCACGGGAGCTCAGCTCGCCCAAGGCGTCGGTCAATCCGCCCTCAATCCTGTAACGAACCACCATGCGGGTGCCCAAAGGAAGCTGGGCGAGTCTCTCAAGTGCAGTGTTCACCTCTTCATACTAGGTCTCGCTAAGATGCGAGGGCGGCAGCGGTAGGGGATAATGGGAGGGCCGGTGGCGATTTGTGCCGGATTAGGACTTGCGAGGAAGGTTGGGGCCGTGACATACGTAATTGCGCAGCCGTGCGTTGATGTCAAAGACAAGGCATGTGTTGAGGAGTGCCCGGTTGACTGCATCTACGAAGGTGAACGCTCGCTCTATATCCACCCCGACGAGTGTGTTGACTGTGGCGCCTGTGAACCGGTGTGCCCCGTAGAGGCTATTTACTACGAGGATGACACCCCTGATGAGTGGGCCGAATACTACAAGGCCAACGTTGAATTCTTTGATGTTCTGGGGTCTCCGGGCGGTGCGGCAAAGATCGGCAACACGCACACCGATCACCCCATCATCGCGGCTCTTCCGCCGCAAAACCAGGATTAGTCGCTTAGGCGCCTAACAGCTCCCCTCTGAGCGCGAACCACAACCTGCGAACAGCAAGGACACCGTGAATCACAAGCCCTTTGGCCTCCAGCTTGCCGACTACCCGTGGGATGCGCTTGCCCCCTACCTTCAGACGGCCGCCAAGCACCCCGACGGGCTCGTCAACTTGTCTATTGGGACCCCGGTGGATGCCACCCCGGCCCTGATTCAGCAAGCCCTCGCGGCTGCCGCAGATGCCCCGGGTTACCCCACAACGCATGGCACCCCGGCTCTGCGCGAAGCCATTGTGGAGTGGTTTGCGCGGCGTCGGAACGTTCCCGGGCTTTCCCCGGAGGATGTTATGCCCACCGTGGGGTCCAAGGAGATGGTGGCCTGGCTGCCGTTGTTGCTGGGCTTGGGTGCCGGAGATGTGGTGGTGCGGCCCACAGTCGCCTACCCCACCTATGACATGGGCGCTGTTTTTGCCGGGGCCACGAGTGTTGCTGCGGACTCCCTTGACGAGCTCGACGCCGAGACCCTCGCCAGGGTGCGTTTGGTCTGGGTCAACTCCCCGGGTAATCCCACGGGAATTGTCCGCGGCGTTGCCGAACTCGCGGCGTTGGTGGCATCGGCACGTGAGGTTGGCGCCGTCGTAGCTTCAGATGAATGCTATGGCGAGCTGGGATGGGGGCCTTGGGACGAAGAAAACGGCGGCGAAGCTGTTCCCAGTGTGCTTGATCCGCGCGTTTGCGGCGGATCGCATGAGAATCTCTTGGCCGTTTACTCGCTGAGCAAGCAATCAAATGTTGCTGGCTACCGCGCGGCTTTCGTTGCCGGAGACAGTGCCATCATGGCCAACCTGGTCAACAGCCGCAAACATGCAGGAATGATTGTGCCAATGCCCGTGCAAGAGGCCATGCGTGTGGCTCTTGCCGATGAGCAGCATGTGCGCTTGCAGAAGGCGCTCTACCGGCGGCGGCGTGAGGCCTTGGTGGGTGCGCTGGAAGCCTTTGGGCTCACCATCCACCATTCCGAAGCCGGGCTGTACCTGTGGTGCACGGCGGGGGAGGACACCTGGACCACCATCGGCCGCCTAGCCGAGTTGGGTATTGTTGCCGGACCGGGCACTTTTTATGGCGAAGCCGGGCACGGTTTTATCCGGGTAGCACTGACAGGAAGCAATGAGCGCATTGCGGCCGCCGTGACGCGGCTCAGTGCGAAATAGCCCACTTTTGGCGTATATTCCACACAAAATGCGCTCTGGATTAGTGTTGAAGGCACATAAAGCGGTAGTTTCATAGGTAGCCGTCCAGGCCGCCGCACGCTTATGTTGCCAAGAATTATTGGGGATTTTTCGGTCCGGTGCGAGAATGCATCGCGGACGGAGAAGTTTTAGAACTATTGAATGCCTTTTTCAAGGCCACCTCATGAAGGGGATTCCATGACTGATTCCACGAGCGCATCCCTGCGCTATGACGGCGGAGAGCTTGATCTTCCGGTCCTTGAAGCTGTCGAAGGTAACGCCGGATATGACGTTTCCAAGCTCCTGAAGACCACCGGGAACGTCACCTACGATCCCGGCTTCGTCAACACGGCCGCCACCTCCTCGGCCATCACCTTCATTGATGGTGACAAGGGCATTCTGCGGTACCGCGGCTACCCCATCGAAGAACTTGCCGAGCACTCCAGCTTTCTGGAAGTTTCCTACCTGCTCATTTACGGCAACCTGCCCACCCCGGCAGAGCTGGACGCGTTCGATCAGCGCATCCGCCGCCACACCATGCTCAACGAAGACCTCAAGGGTTTCTTCAACGGCTTCCCGCGCGACGCGCACCCCATGCCGGTGCTCTCTTCCGCCGTCTCGGCACTGTCCACCTTCTACCAGGATTCGTTGGACCCGTTCGACGACGAGCAGGTTGAGATGGCTACCATCCGCCTCATGGCCAAGATGCCCGTCATCGCCGCCTACGCGCACAAGAAGTCCATCGGCCAGCCCATGCTGTATCCGGATAACTCCATGAACCTGGTGGAGAACTACCTGCGCTTGTGCTTCGGTGTTCCCACAGAGCATTACGAGATGGACCCCGTAGTAGTCAAGGCTCTGGACCTGCTGCTGATCCTGCATGCAGATCACGAACAGAACTGCTCCACCTCCACGGTACGCATGGTGGGCAGCGCCAACGCCAACATGTTTGCCTCGGTCTCCGCAGGCATCAATGCACTCTTTGGCCCGCTGCACGGCGGCGCCAACGAGGCAGTGCTGAACATGCTCCGCCAGATCCAGGAGAGCGGCGAGCCCGTTGAGAAGTTCGTTGAGCGCGTCAAGAACAAAGAAGACGGTGTCAAGCTCATGGGCTTTGGACACCGCGTCTACAAGAACTACGATCCCCGCGCCAAGATCGTCAAGGCCACGGCCCACGAAATCCTGGAGAAGCTCGGCGGCAATGACGAGCTCCTCGAGATCGCCATGCGCCTAGAAGAGGTTGCCCTGACGGATGAATACTTCGTCTCCCGCAAGCTCTACCCGAACGTGGACTTCTACACCGGCCTGATCTACAAGGCCATGGGCTTCCCCGAGAAGATGTTCACGGTGCTGTTCGCCATTGGGCGCCTGCCGGGCTGGATTGCCCAGTGGCGCGAGATGATGAAGGACCCGGAGACGAAGATTGGCCGCCCACGCCAGTTGTACACAGGCGAACCGGAACGCATGTACCCCTCGCGGTGAAACCACAATAGTTAAGTATGGCTGCGGTGGGAGGCTTTCCCTTGGGGAGGGCCTCCCACCGTTTTCTCATGTATTACCTGCGACGAAAGCAAATAATATGAAAATGTCTACCCTGTTGCTGCACACGTTTTCCATGGCTTTCCCCATTGTTGTTGTGGTCCTGGGCGTCATGGTGCTGATTGGCAAGAGCGTGTTCCTGCCCTGGTTTATTGGCTCGCTTATCATCATGATCGTGCTGTTGGTGTTGCTGCGCCGGGACAAGAAGAAAGCCGGGGCAGCCGGCAAGTAGCAGCCCCGGCTCCCTTGCACTGGGTATATGTGAGACATCTGTGCTAAAACAGTAGAGTGCCGAAAATTGTAGATGCGGATGACCGCCGTGAACTTGTTGCAGATGCCGTCTTCAGGGTTATGCAGGAGCGGGGGATGGCACAAGCCTCGCTACGTAACGTGGCGGCTGAGGCCGGTTTGGCGTTGGGGTCCGTGCGGCATTATTTTGAGAACCAAGCGGAATTGATGGAGTTTGCTTTTCGGGTCAATTCCGAGCGAATTCACCTGCGCGCCCTTGATAAGTTGGTGGAGCTGGAGGAAACGGAACTGCCCACGGAGCCTGCGGACTTGCTCGAGAAATGTGCAGGCGTTTTGGAAGAGCTTTTGCCTCTTGATGCCGCAAGCAGTGCTGACGCTGTGGTACATATGGAATTTTTGCTTGACGCCCGCACCAACAGCCTGCTCTTTGATGCGGCTCAGGACGGTTACCGGGCCACCGGCGCGGTGGTGGGACGGGTAGTGCTGCAATTGCTGGAAAACCCCTTGGCTGTGCCGGGGCTGGTTCCCGTGGATGAGGCGGAACGTCTCATGGGATTGTTGGACGGGCTGAGCCTGCGGATGGTTCTACAACCCGCATGGGCGCCACCAGCACAGGGTCAGAGCACCTTGCGCCGCCACCTGCTCTCCTTGCTCGTTTCCTAATATGTGCCACAAATGCCCGTATGCGGGACACCATGTAGTTAGTTGAGTGTGTCTGGGGTCTGCAGACCGGGCAATTTCCCTAACTATGGCGTGGCCAAGCGAGTAGTCTTGAATATGGGATTGTTGCACCTCCCATGCAACGGTTGGAGGAGATTGCCATGCATCACACCGGTGGCCCAGGGTGGCGGATTACCATGGATACCTGCACCCCCATGCTCATGGCCTTGTACTTCCGTGATGTGGCTGGCCTGTTGGGTGCGGGAACACCCTCACTGTCCCAAGTGGCTCCGGCCGTACGGTCAGCGGACCATTCCCTCTTGATCTCCGGGGTAGGCGGTGACGATGCTTTGCGGGGCCAATGGGAGTATTGGTGGAGCCAGCTGCTGCAGGCGATACCTGACCATGCACCAAGCCTGAGCCCCCCGGATTTTCCGGAGCTTGCCGGTATGCCCGCACTGCAACGTGTGGCCCATGCCCACTTTGGCTCAGCCGTAAGCTGGTCCAGGGAACAAGCTCAAGTGTATTCAAGCATGGCCGCTCAGCGCGAGACCATGGGCGCGCACAAGATCCTGGCAGATCTGGTGCAGAACAGGGAAATGGAACTGGGACGCAGCTCCAGAGACTTCACCTTGATCATTGTGGAAGTTCCGCTGGCTGAGCCGCGGGCCTGGTTCATTGAACCCAACAGGTTGATCATGAGCTCGCATCTGCTCGACGATCCGGATAATTTCCGCAGCTACGTGCAACCGGTGGTGAATCTGCTGGTGTGAGGAAGCTCCGGCTCGGGGCAGGAGCCCGCCACGCTAGTTCAGGTGCAAGCTTTCATTCAGGGCCACTGTGGTGCCGTGGCGAGGAAGTACCTCCACGCCGCCTGAGCTGGAGTTGCGGCGGAAAAGCAGGTTGGGTACACCGGAGAGTTCACTGGCCTTGACTATCACGGACGTGTCCTTGTCATTACTACCGCTGTCATTCTTGGTACTGGCATCCTTGGTGCCCATGACCCTAACCCGGGTTCCGGCGGTAACGTACAGACCCGCCTCCACCACGGAGTCATCCCCGATGCTGATGCCCACACCTGCATTGGCGCCGAGCAGAACGCGTTCGCCCAGAACCACCCGTTGCACTCCGCCACCGGAGAGGGTGCCCATGATGGAGGCACCACCACCAACATCTGTGCCGTTGCCCACCACAACGCCGGCTGAGATGCGGCCTTCCACCATGGAGGCGCCTAGTGTTCCGGCGTTGAAATTCACAAAGCCCTCATGCATCACAGTGGTGCCCGCAGCCAGATAAGCGCCCAGACGGACCCTATCTGCGTCTCCTATTCGCACGCCTGTTGGGATCACGTAATCCACCATGCGGGGAAATTTGTCCACCGAGAAGACGGTGACTGCACCGCGCCGGCGAAGCCTGGCCCGGGTCATTTCAAAACCATCCACGGCGGCCGGGCCAAAGTTGGTCCACACCACATTGTTGAGTTTGCCGAAGATGCCGTCCAGGTTGATGCTGTTCGGGGTGATAAGCCTGTGTGAGAGCAGATGCAGGCGCAGGTAGGCGTCAGGTGCATCGACTGGTTCGGCGTCGAGGTTGATTTGGACGAAGACCACGCTCTGGTGCACGCCCCTGTCCTGATCCGTGCCCAGCTCGGCTAGGGCGCACAGCTCCGGACTCGCTTCGGGAGTGCTGCCCAGCGCCTCGGTGGCCAAGCCCAGCGCGGGGTCTGGGAACCATACATCGAGCACAGCCCCCGCATCAGTGATCGTGGCAAGGCCAAAGCCATGGGCGGAACGGTCGGGCAGGGCAGCTGATTCGGTCATGGCCTTAGTTTATCGGCAACTTTGCCACTGAACTTTACTACTCAACCGTGAACGTGATGGAGTGCCAGCCGGTGGAACCATCGGGCTCCGGCGGTGCCTGCTTCTCAATTTGCATCTCGCCGGCGCCGTTGTAGGCACGTACTTGTACCTTGTGAGTTCCGGATGTAGCGCCTTCCCAGTAGTAAGACCATTGGCGCCAGGTGTCTATTGAGGCTTCATCAGCCAATGTTGCAAGCTGCCAGCCATTGTTGTCCACTTGGACTTCAACCTTGGAGATGCCGGATTGCTGGGCCCAGGCGCTGCCGCCGATCGCGACCTTTCCGGCCGGCACACGGGCCAACGCACGGGGAACTTCCACCCGGGAAGCGGTCTTAATAGGCCCATGCGAGGACCAGCCGCGGGAGGTCCAATATCCTGACATTTGTTCGAAGGTGGTGACTTCAAGGTCAACCACCCACTTGGTTGCGGAGACAAATCCATACAACCCCGGAACCACCATGCGGACAGGGAAACCGTGGTCCACTGGCAGCGGTTCACCATTCATGCCCACAGCCAGCAAAGCCTCACGGTCGTCCTGCAAAGCGGGAAGGGGAGTGGAGGCGCTGAAACCGTCAATGCTCGTTGACAAGACCATGTCAGCCCCATCCTTGGGCTTCGCACGGGCCATGACCTCCCGCAACGGGTAGCCAAGCCACTTAGCATTTCCGGCCAAATTTCCACCAACAATATTGGAAACACAGGTCAGAGTAACGTATGACTCCACAAGATCTTGCGCCAGGAGCTCATCAAAGGTCATGGTGAATTCGTTTTCAACCATGCCGTGCACACGCAATGACCAGCTGGTGGGGTCAACATCCGGCGGCACCAAAGCAGTGTCGATACGGTAGAAATCCTTATTGGCAGTGACGAAGGGAGTAACTCCCTCTACGGGTCCCTGAACGCCAGCGGGCAGAGCGGCCGCCTTGCTCTTCGCGGAGGGCAGCTTCAAGGCTTCGCGGAAAGCTACGGTGGTGTTGCGTGCGCTGGTCAGCGCCCTGCCACCCAGGCCAACTACAACGGCCACACCCGCCAGTGCAGCGGAACGGACCAAGAATGCGCGCCTGCTGGTTCCGGTGTTTAGATCACTCTGGCCCTCTTGTTCAGTCTCTGCAGAGGTGCCCTGGCGTGTGGAAATAGCGCGTATGAGCAAACGCAGTGCCCAGAGTCCGGCTGCGGTGCCCAGAACCAAGGGTATAAGATCCAAAATATCTGCGCCGGCTCGTGAAATCACGCACAATCCCATGACGACGGCGAAAGCCACCACCGCAGAAGCGCCTGCCATGATGTTCTTGCGGGCCAACAAACCTGCCACAGCAGCCAAAATTACTGCGCCGATGACCAGGGAGATCAAGAGGACCAATTTGTCATTGGTTCCAAAAGTTGCAATGGCAAAGTTCTTCATCCAGGCCGGAGTGAAGTCAATAAATGTGGCTCCCACGGACGTCAGTGGGGAAGCTGCCGGCCCAAAGAATCCCGAGAAGAGTTCTGCCACTCCGAAGAGAAGTCCTGCTGAAACCACACCTGCTAACGATGCGAAAAATCTGCCTTGCCAGTCAGTTTTTCTGGCGTAATTGCCCTGCTTAGCCATCAGAGGCTCCTTAAAACGGTTGCTTGGCTACCGCAGTCTCTGACGGTAGGTGTACTTAGTGGTACTTCGGAGCCAAGCCGCCGTCGGATTGCTGCCGCGACGGCATTTATTCAGAGAATAAACCCGTTAGAGTGACTGCACTACCACCGGTGTGGTGGTCGGGGTGGGGGAACCTCCGGTGGGCTCAACGGTGATGCCAACATGTGTGGCACCGCCCATAGGGCCCTGAAGGATCGCCATGGCCGGAACTGTGGGAGTGTCATTTACCATGGTCCCGGCAGGCACTGCACCTGCAGCCGAGATGAACCACATCTCATAAACTTTATCTGTGGGCAGTGGGGGCAGGCTCTGGACCATCACGGCTGCTTTGTTAGCCTTGACCGAGGAAGCTACCGTTACCGATCCGCCGTCGGACAAGCTGGTGGTGGCGATCTTGGCATCGGCGGAACCCACTATGGCCAACATGGCGTCCTGCTGCTCCTGGGAAGCCTCTTGCTGCTTTTGGAGGGCAACAATTTTCGCTGCCATATCTTCTTGATTACTCGATTGGCCGGCAACCCAGCCGCCCACACCGACACCACCGAAAATAAGCAGTGCTGCTGCGGCGCTCAAAGTCGGAACCCAGCGGGTACGCCGCGCGTCGGTTGTTTTTGCGGGGTGCCGTGTATCCCGGGCACCCGTTCCTGAATGAGAACCCTTGGCAGAGTTAATATCTCGGACCACTGAAGTGGCCGGGAGCTGGCGGGTATTGCGAATAGCCGCCATGAGATCCGCCTTCAAGGCCGGAGGAGGAGTTTCTTCATCTGTACCGTAGGCCAGAAGGGAAGCTGTTGCGCTGAGGGAGCGAACTTCTTCCAGGGTCTGAGAATCTGTTAAGGCGTAGCGCTCAAAGTCTTGGCGTTCACCCTCGTCCAGGGCATTGAGGGCATAAGAGCCTGTCAGGAGGTGCAGTTGCTGTTCCATCATGCCACTCCCAATCTGTCTCGAAGCCTGATCATGCCGTCACGAATCCTTGTTTTAACAGTCCCTACCGGGATTTTGAGAAAGTCAGCTACCTCTTGGTGTGTGTATCCACCGTAGTAGGCCAACCTGATTGCTTCCTGTTGCGGTGCTGTCAAGGTTTCCAGAGCTTTATTGACACGTTCGGCTTCCAACCGTGTTTCCACGGTGTCAGCAACGTCGTCATAGCTTTCTTGGAATTCCTTGATGCCTTGGCGTAGGTCCCGGTCGCTGCTGGCTTGGCTAGCCCGGACCTTATCCACTGCTTTGCGGTGCGCAATGACGAGAATCCAAGAGATGGCCTTGCCGCGGTCTGCGTCATACCGGGAAGCCTGGGTCCAAATGTCGATAAAGACTTCTTGGGTGACTTCCTGGCTTTGTGCTGGGTCTCTCACAACACGGCGCACCAGACCGAAAACTCGGGGTGCTACGGCGTCGTAGAGTTCGGCGAAGGCCGCCTCGTCGCCTAGGGCGACGAGGCGGATGAGCTCCTCATGGGTTGGCGGTGCCAGAGTGTCCACGGATCGTAGCCAAGGTATACGCATTGCCTCTACCTTGTCACGATCTGTGGCCATAGCCCCGTACCCTTCTCCGCGTGTTTGAGAAATTCAGTGGTGTACCCTATTACTTCTTAGCCGGGGGCATCAGGACTGTATCGATCAGGTAAACGGTTGCGTTGGCTGTCTTGACACCGCCACAGATGACCTTGGCGCCGTTGACCATCAGGTCATCTCCGCTGCCGGTAACTTTCAGGGTGCTGCCTTCAGCTGTGGTGTGCTCGCCGTCGATCTTGCTGGGGGCCAGCTGGCCGGGAACCACGTGGTAGGTCAAGATGGACGTCAGGGCCGCAGAATCGGTCTTCAGGCCATCAATGGTTGCTGCCGGGATCTTGGCGAAGGCGTCATCAACGGGTGCGAAGACGGTGAACTCACCGGAGTCAAGCGTGCTAACCAGGTTTACGTCCGGGTTCAGCTTGCCGGAGACAGCGGCCGTGAGGGTCTTCAGCAGCGGGTTGTTTGAAGCTGCAGTGGTAACCGGGTCAGCAGCCATGCCGGCAACGGAGCCTGCACCGGTGGGAACGGATGCGGCGTAGGCGGCGCAGCCGGGGCCTACCAGATCGCCGGCCATGGCTTCCGTTGTTGCCATGGGCGCCTCGGTGGCCATGGGTGCTTCTGAGGCCATGGGAGCTTCTGAGCTCGGGGTGGCTGTGGTGGATCCGCTGCAGGCGGTCAAGCCCATTGCTGCGATTGCCAAGATGCCAAGACCCATGCTCAGGCTCTTACGGTTTCCAAACTTCAAGGTGCTGTTCATGATGATTCTCCGTAGTGTGAAAGCGGAAGGATTCCGTTTTGCTGTCCGTTCCGTTGCCGTTTTGCTTAGCTCCGTTGCGGTCTGTCAGGAAGTACTTCGGAGCCGCGGCAAACATGGATTGGAAAGAAGTTGAGAAATATTTTTCTGTTGCTTTGACGCCGGTAAACTGGGCCCATGAGCACCCCGCGAAGTCAGGCAACCACCCCGTCGAGTACCACTACAGTCCTTGATTTGAAGGGGGACGTGGCTGCCTTGACAGCTGCCCTGATGAATATTGAAAGCGTCTCCGGACATGAGAAAACGCTCGCTGATGCAGTGGAAGCAGCGTTGCGTCTTCTCCCACATCTGAGCATTACACGCAACGGTGACGCCATTGTTGCCCGCACAGAATTGGGCTTGGCTGAACGGATCATTTTAGCGGGGCACTTAGATACCGTGCCGCTGCCCACGGCGACGGGTTCACGTGGAACCGTGCCAAGTTCGTGGGACGGTGAGGTGCTGTATGGGCGCGGTGCCACCGATATGAAGGGGGGAGTGGCGGTGCAGTTGGCGTTGGCCGCAAGGCTAAGCGCCCCCAGCAAGGATCTAACCTTTATTTTCTACGACCATGAGGAAGTTGCTGCTGCCAAGAGTGGCTTGGGACGGCTGGTGCTAGAAAACCGTGAACTGTTGAACGCGGATTTTGGCATACTACTCGAGCCTACTAACGGGACCGTGGAGGGTGGTTGCAACGGCACCATCCGCTTTGAGGCAACCACACGCGGACTTGCGGCCCATTCGGCCAGGGCCTGGATGGGGGAGAACGCAATCCACGCTGCGGCACCCATTCTGGCACGCCTGGCAGCTTATGAGCCGGCCACGGTTAACGTTGACGGGTTGGATTACCGCGAATCCATGAACGCCGTGAAAATTCATGGCGGAACAGCCGGGAACGTCATCCCTGATGGGTGCGTGGTGGAGATCAACTACAGATTTGCCCCGGATAAGACCCCAGCGCAGGCGCAGGCACACGTGCGTGAACTGCTGGGCGGCTTTGAGCTGGTGTGCACGGACTCCTCCGCGGGGGCCCGGCCCGGTCTAAATGCTCCGGCCGCGGCCTCGTTTGTGGCGGCGGTGGGCCGGGAACCTCTGCCCAAGTACGGGTGGACGGATGTGGCCCGGCTGAGCGAGATGGGGATCCCGGCCGTCAATTTTGGCCCCGGTGACGCGCTGCTGGCCCACTCAGATAACGAACATGTACACGCCGAGGCCATTCGCGAGTGTTTGGCCGCACTGACCCGCTGGCTCTCGTGAATACCCGTGTCATTGGGGTGGAGGGCAAAGCAAAGTGCCGGTGCCGTTCTTTACAAAGAACGGTACCGGCACTTGCGTTTGGTTCGGGCTAGCCGGCGATGCCGACCTTGGCCTTGATAACTCTCACACGGGAGGACATCTTGAATTCCACGAACTTTGCCACGCCCGAAAGGATCAGGCACAGACCCACGTAGATGACGGCTGCAACCATGAGCGCCGGGACCACGGGGAAACCAAAGTCGCCCTGCGAGCCGAGATCGGACGCGTATTTCAGAATCTCGTTGTAGGTGATCAGGAAACCAAGTGCGGTGTCCTTCATGATCACCACCAGCTGGGAAATGATGACTGGCAACATGGCGCGGACGGCTTGCGGCAACAAGATGCTGCGCAGCACCTGCCCATTGCTCAAACCGATGGCAAGTCCAGCTTCGCGCTGGCCACTGGGCAGGGACTCAATGCCGGCACGGAATACCTCGGCCAAAACTGAACCGTTGTACAAGATCAAACCCACAACGACGGCAATAAAGGGTGTGATGCCCGTAACCCCCACCGAGGGGAGCCCGTAGTACATGATCATCATCAGGATCAGCAGCGGCACTGCACGGAACACTTCCGTGAACCAGTAGCAGGGGCGGCTGAGCCATTTGGTATCGGAGAGGCGGCCGAAGGCAAGGATGATGCCCAGCACCAGAGAGCCCACAGCACCAACGGCAAAGGCACTCAGCGTGGCACCGATGGCCTTGAGCAAATTCTGCTGAACCAGCGGATAAGTGAACAGTTCCCACTTTTGGGCTGTGAACTGCCCTGATTGGTAGAACCGGATCAAGATGAAGCCGATGATGCCAACCACTACAAGGAGCGTGATGATATTTAGGTAGACGTAGCGTGCGCGGGCTTTGGGGCCCGGAACGTCAAAAAGGACTGAACTCATCGCGCAACCTTCCATTTCTTCTCGAGGTAGCGCTGCAGCGGTGACAATATGCCGAGCACTAGCAAAATGAAGATTAAGGCAACCCAGAGCAGTCCGGGCAGCAGGGGTTCTCCACGTTCGCTGAGGTAGGCACGGATGGCGCCAGCCTCCAACACCGAGAACCCTGCTGCAACCGTGGTGTTCTTCAACAGCGCAATGAACACGCTGAACAACGGCGGCACCACGGAACGGAACGCTTGAGGCAGCACAATCAGCGTCAAGGTTGGAATAAAGGGCAAGCCAATGGCTCGGGCGGCTTCGGACTGTCCCACGGAGACGGTATTGATGCCAGATCGGATGGCCTCACAAACATACGTCGCCGTGTAGAGGGAGAGCCCCACTATGGCGGCATTCATGAAGCTGATCTGGGGCAGTCCCAGCTGGGGGTAGCCCAAAGCAAAAAAGGCCAAAATTAGCGTCAGAGGTGTGTTGCGGACCGCGTTAACGTAAAACGTTCCGGCGGCCCTCATGGCGGGTGCCGGCGAGACGCGCATGCCGGCAACAATGGTGCCAAGAATCAAGGCAAAGAACGCGGAAATGATAAAGAGAATTCCGGTGTTCTTGAAACCGGTGAGGAACAGCTCGCTGTTATCAATAAGTACATTCACAGGGCAGTGTCGCTTTCAGTGAATTGGCTGGAGGATGAACCGGTTGCGGTGCCGTGGCAAGGCCAGGGCACCGCAACCGCGAACAAAGATTTTTAGTACTGGTCAACCTTGGGCTGCTCAACCTTGGTGCCGGACTTGCCCAGTGTGGCATCGAAGATCTTGGTCCACGTGGCGTTGCCGTCAGTGAGTGTGGTGTTCAAGAAGGTACGCAGTGCGGTATCGCCCAGGGGCAGACCGATTCCGTAGTTCTCCGTGGTGAACGGCTCACCCACAACCTTCAGCTTGTCAGGCTCCTGTGAGGCGAAGCCCAACAGGATGGCCTGATCGGTAGTCACAGCGTCAACCGTGCCGGACTTGAGCGCATCCACGCATTTGGAGTAGATATCGAACTCCACCGGGATGGCCTTGGGGAAGTTATCGCGGATGTTCTGGATGGGGGTTGAACCGGTTGCGGAGCAAACCTTCTTCCCGTCCAGGTCCTTCTCGCTCTTGATGTCCGTGTTGTCCTTGGCCACCAGCAGGCCCTGGCCTGTGACGAAGTAAGGTCCGGCGAAGTCAACAAGCTTCTTGCGCTTGTCCGTGATGGAGTAGGTACCCACGTAGAGGTCAACGTCGCCATTGGCTAGGGCCGATTCACGGTTGGCCGAGGGAATCGCCTTGAAATCAATCTTGTCAGCGGGGACGCCCAAGGAAGCGGCCATCCACGTGGCTATTTCAATATCGAAACCGCTGCGCACACCCGTGGCGGCGTTGAGGTAGCCCAGGCCGGGCTGGTCTTCCTTCACACCGATGCGGATGGCACCTGAGGACTTGATTTTATCGAACGTGGGGCTGCCGGTCAGGGCAACGTCCTTAGCCACGTCAAAGCTCAGGCCAGCAGCGTCTTTGCCGCCGCCGTCAGTGCTGCCACCGCCGCTGGTGTCCCCGCCACAGCCTGTCATGGCCAGGGCTGCTGCGGTGAGGAGGGCCGCTACGCTGAGGCTCTTCCGTGAGAGAAATTTTTTCAAGAGATTTCCTTTCATAAACGGCCAATATTGGCCGGGAACAAACTGGCTCGTCGAGCCAAAAATAGGGAGGGTTAGTTACCCGTTAGTGAGGATCTTGGACAAGAAGTCCTTGGCTCTGGCCGTCTGCGGGTTGGTGAAGAACTCCTCAGGGCTAGCTTCTTCCACAATCTGCCCGTCAGCCATGAAGATGACCCTGTCCGCCGCTTTGCGGGCAAAACCCATCTCATGGGTGACAACCACCATGGTCATTCCTTCTTTAGCCAGTTCAACCATGACGTCCAGAACTTCATTGATCATCTCTGGATCGAGTGCGCTGGTGGGCTCATCAAAAAGCATGACCTTGGGCTTCATCGCCAAAGCCCGGGCGATCGCAACGCGCTGCTGCTGTCCACCGGAGAGCTGAGCGGGAAGCTTGGCTGACTGATGTCCCACACCGACACGTTCGAGCAAGCTCAAGGCGAGCTTCTCGGCGTCGGCCTTGGACATGCCCTTGACCTTGATGGGTCCCAGCGTCACATTTTCCAGAATGGTTTTGTGGGCAAAGAGGTTGAATGACTGAAACACCATACCCACATCGGCACGAAGGTTGGCCAGTGCCTTACCTTCCTTGGGCAGTTCCTTGCCATCAATGGTGATGGAACCGGTGTCAATGGTTTCGAGCCTGTTGATGGTGCGGCAAAGCGTGGACTTGCCTGATCCAGAAGGCCCCAGAACAACGAGAACCTCACCCTTGGCTACTTGCAGATTGATATTCTGCAGCACGTGGAGGGTGCTGTAATGCTTATTTACATCCTTGAGTTCCACGAGCGCAGGAGCATGTACGGGATTTGTCATGCCTTCAATCTATCTATTTTCTGGGGACAGGGGCGTGAATTCCCCCACATCGGCACTGATCGTAACGGTAACGAGATAATATCTCCACGCTCACACCCCATTCCGCTGGGACTAGTAGCCTTGGGGGCATGAGTGCACCTACAGGATCCAGCCGCCCCATCCGCTCCGAACTGCGACGATTTGGAATCTGGCGCAAGAACGGCGCCGGTCTCGACACCGCCGATGCGCGCCTGTTGGAAACCCCGCACAGCAGCGACTTCACCCACACCGACCCCTGGCGGGTTATGCGTATCCAAAGTGAATTCGTTCAGGGTTTTGACGCCCTGGCAGAGATTGGCCCCGCCATCAGCGTGTTTGGCTCGGCCCGCACCAAGCCGGATTCGCCCTACTACGCCGCCGGTGTTGACGTGGGCAGGCTTTTGGTTGAAGCCGGAGTGGCAGTCATCACCGGTGGCGGGCCCGGTTCCATGGAGGCAGCGAACCGTGGTGCAAGCGAGGCCGGTGGATTATCCATTGGGTTGGGGATAGAGCTTCCCTTTGAACAAGGCATGAACGAGTGGGTTGGACTGGGCGTTGATTTCCGTTATTTCTTCGCCCGGAAAACCATGTTTGTGAAGTACGCACAGGGCTTCATTGTGCTCCCTGGCGGTCTTGGTACCCTCGATGAATTATTTGAAGCCATGGTTCTTGTGCAGACCAGCAAGGTCAGTCAATTCCCCATAGTGCTGCTGGGCAAAACCTTCTGGAGCCCGCTCATGGACTGGGTCCGGGACGTCATGGTGGAACAGGGCCTGGTCTCGGCCGGGGACCTGGATATTGTTCAGCTTGTTGACACGGCTGAGGAAGCCGTACAGCGAGTCATGGAAGGTAAGGCCGGAACTAGGGTAGCCGCCAAGGGCTGAAACGGAGCCTTGCTGCAGGGCTGATGCTGGCGTGGATCCTTCTCTTACCCCGCGCCAGCGCGTCGCAGCGAGGGGAAACTCGAGTCTGGACATGTTGCTCAATTCCCGCTGTGCATCTGGCACCATGGTCTAGTGACCTATTTCTTGATCTTTCTCGCCGTGGTTGTGGCTGCTGTTGCCGGACTTTACCTTGTGGGCTTGAAGAAGCCCCAGACTGAGAATGCCGTTTATGACGACGTCTTGGCAACACCGGTAGCGAACCTGCCACCAGTGCTGCTCCCCGGCGAGCCTGCTCCGGCTGATGTTGATAAATTGCGGTTCTCCCTAGGGTTGCGCGGTTACCGCATGGATCAAGTGGACGAGGTCCTAGACAGGCTGCGTGACGAACTGGCTGCGAAGGATCTGCGCATTGCAGAGTTAGTAGCCGGCACACCGGACACTGGTGCTGCTGAGGAGCTGGACGCGCCTGTGGCCAGTACCCATGCTGGTTCTCCGGCACCTGCGCACACCGAGTCCGCTTCCTGAGGTGGACGCAGTGGTTGGCAGCGACGGCAGGGCCCGCTGTGCCTGGGGCGGAATGGAGCGCGATGAACAGTATCAGCGCTATCATGACACCGAATGGGCGCGTCCGGTTTCCGGGGATCCAGCGTCCGTGGAACGCGAACTCTTTGAGCGATTGAGCCTTGAGGCTTTCCAATCGGGCCTTAGCTGGTTGACGATCTTGCGTAAGCGCCAATCATTCAGGGAAGCATTTGTAAACTTTGACCCGCATAGTGTGGCGAGTTTTGATGAAACCGATTTTGAACGGCTCATGAATGACGCCGGCATTGTGCGCAACAGACTCAAGATCAATGCCACCATATCCAATGCCAAGGCATTGCTGGCTTTGCCCGAAGGTATCACTCTCGCCTCACTCTTGGCGCAGAATGCACCTCAAACCCGCAGAGCCGCAGACGAGCCCATCCCGGCGCAAACACCACAATCACAGCAACTGGCCAAGGCCCTGAAAAAGCTCGGCTTCTCATTTGTGGGCCCAACTACGGCCTACGCCATGATGCAGGCAGTGGGTGTGGTCAATGACCACCAGCCCGGTTGCTGGCTGGCGGCCGGGGCTACAATTCATGACCATGAATGAGGTGGCATCCGGGGCGTCACCAACGCTGCCAGTAAAACCGTCACCGGGTCCAACAATCAATGATGAGCTGTATGCCCTGCTCCGCCGCTTCTTGGCGCCGCTTAGGCGGGCTCCCTGGTGGATTAAGGTAACGCTGATCTATGCCGCTACCAGGGTGTTGGCTTACGCAATTTTTCTGGGCGCCGCATGGCACGCTGAGGCGTCCCCTTGGGGTGGCCGGCAACCCGATTACCTGACCTTCATCAACAGGTGGGATGCCGGGTGGTACGAGCGAATTTTCGACGGCGGCTATCCCACCACCATTCCACGCAACGACGACGGTACGGCGCAGCCCAACCAATGGGCGTTCTACCCAGTCTTCCCCATGCTGGCTCGCGGTTTGAGTGCGGTGACGGGATTGGAATGGGCGGGCGCCGGGGCCATTGTGGCCACCGTGGCAGGGTTGGCTGCTGCATTGATGATGTACCTGCTGTTTAGGAATTTCGCATTGCCCGGGACAGCGCTGTGGGGTGTGGCGTTCTTCGCCGCCTTCCCTGTTTCTGCCATCCTGCAGGTTCCTTATGCCGAGTCCCTGGGCATCTTCTTCTTGGCGGCTGCCCTCCACCTGCTCATCAAGAAAAAGTACGTTGCGGCGATCCCCCTGGTGATTCTGCTGTGTCTGTCCCGACCAGCAGGGGTGCCCTTTGCCGCCGTCGTTGCTATCCATGTGGGACTGCGCTGGTGGCATCGGAAAGAGCGCCCTTTCCCTGGCAGTGAGATGGTCAGCGGGTTAGTGCTCTTGGTGGTTAGCGCAGTCATGGCGTTCGCCTGGATGCTCACCGCGTGGTGGGTGACGGGGGAGCGCACCGCCTACACCGACACGGAGACGGCATGGCGCGGCTCGGCGCTGGTTCTGTTCAAGCCGTGGTTCGACGCTGGGGTGGACCTTGTGGGTCCGCTCTGGGGACCGGTGCTGCCGGTTTTGCTGGTGATTCTTGCCTTCCTCTACCTGAACTCGCGTGCCGTGCGCCGCATTGGCCTGGAGCTGCAGATTTGGTGTGGCATGTACCTGCTGTATCTGATGGCTGTCTTGCACCCGCAGTCGAGCACGTTCCGGATGCTGCTGCCGCTGTTTCCGCTGGCCCTTGCTGCGGCATTCATTTCTAACTCGCGTGCCTACCGGTGGAGTGTGCTGGTCATGTTCAGCATCTTGGAAATTGTGTGGGTTGTTTGGCTGTGGCAGTTCTCCGCGATCAGCACCGGAGCGGCCTGGCCGCCCTAAGGAAGAATGTCACGATTGTCACCGGCTGAGGCAACGATTAGCACCCGGGTACTGAAATACGGAATAATAGTTTGTGAGCGATACAACATCGACGCTTGGCAGGGGAAAGCTCTGCGGATGCGGTTTTGTACTACGAAAAGGGGAACTCCTGATGGCAGCCATGAAACCTAGAACCGGGGACGGTCCAATGGAAGTGACTAAAGAAGGTCGGAGCTTGATCCTGCGACTGCCGTTAGAAGGTGGTGGACGTCTCGTAGTGGAGATGAACGCAGATGAGGCTGTTAGCCTCAAAGAGTGCTTGGTAGGCGTGACGGAGTAATTCCAACACAAGATTTAGCAGGCGGGGCAGCGAACATGCTGCCCCGCCTGATCTGTTTAAACGCCCAACGGGCAACAAAAACGTTGCTTAGCGTTTGACGGCCAAGAGCAGGCCGTCGCCTGTTGGCAACATGGCCGAGATCAGGGAATCGTGCTCGCGGATCAGCTTGCCCACTTGGCGCAGCACCACAGTGCTGCTTTCACGGATGGCTGGATCGGAAACCCGATCCTTGTCCAGGGCATCGTTGATGATCAGCAGCCCGCCGGACTTCAGGAGCCGGATGGCTTGTTCTACATAGTCAGGGAAGCTGGGCTTGTCGGCGTCAATGAAAACCAGGTCGTAGGCCGCGTCGGTCAAACGTGGCAGCACGTCCTGGCCGCGTCCTGAAATGGTGCGTGTGCGGTTGGCGGGGGAACCGGATTCGGTGAACGCCTCACGCGCGGCCTTGAGATGGTCCACATCCGGATCGATCGTGGTCAGCACAGCTTTGGGCCCGAGCCCACGCAGCAGGGCTACACCTGAAACGCCTGCGCCGGTGCCGATTTCCACAGCAGTCTGGGCCTTGGACGTTGCCGCGAGGACGGTCAGCACCGCAGCCACTCCAGGACTCACAGGGAACAAGCCCAGATCATGCGAGCGCTCGCGGGCGCGTCGCAGAACAGCATCTTCCACGGGTAGGCCCTCTGTATAGGACCAGCTGGTGGATTTATCGGCACTCATGGGCAGTGTTTCCTAAACTGTTGCGGTGACTGCTCTATAGCCTACTGCCTGCGCACTCAGGTACATCAACGTCATCACCCAGCAAAACGCCAGCTTTCTTTGGCACACTATTGACACTATAAGGAAATCTTCCTTTGCTCCCTCCGAGGGGAGCAGCAACAGCCAAAGACGTGAGGTGCAGCTATGACAACAGCCACCCCGTTGGCCGGCCGCCCTGCAGAAGGCGCCCCGGACCAACTCGCTGTGAGCGCCGGCTGGATGCCGCCGTCGTGGGATGAAGTAGTGGCCAACCACTCCGGGAAAGTCTTCCGGCTCGCGTACCGCCTGACAGGGAACAAGTTCGACGCCGAAGATCTCACCCAGGAGGTCTTTGTGCGCGTGTTCAAGTCACTGGCTAACTTTAAGCCTGGCACCCTGGACGGCTGGCTGCACCGCATCACCACCAACTTGTTCCTGGATCAGGCCCGCCGGAAGCAACGCATCCGTTTTGATGCGCTCTCGGAGGATGCCACGGCCCGCTTGGCAGGGAACGATCCCGGGCCAGAACGCACCTTTGAGTTCAACAATCTGGACCTGGACATTGCCGCCGCGCTGGAGGCGTTGCCGCCTGACTTCCGGGCCGCCGTTGTGCTCTGTGACATGGAAGGCCTCTCCTATGACGAGGTGGCGCACGCGTTGAACATCAAGCTGGGTACCGTTCGCTCGCGTATCCACAGGGGAAGGGCCATGTTGCGCGAATCTCTCGCGGACCGGGCACCGAACCGGCGTGAGGATCTGCGCCCAGCGCGTAAGCCGCTGCTGTCGATGCCGAGGATTTCTGGCGCACGCTAGAATCATCTGGACGGCGTCCGCCATCACTGGTGCACAGAACAAGTACGTAAACTTTCAAGCGTTACCGCTAGGAATCGTTGCTTTGAGTACTGAGAGGGTAATCTTCCTAACGTGTTTGGTATCAATACCCCTGAGCTGGTCCTGATTGTCATTGTGGCAGTTTTGGTGATCGGTCCCTCCCGGCTTCCTGGATATGTGGAAAAGCTGAAGAACCTCATCCGTGAGGTGCGCAAGATGGCTTCCGGCGCGCGCGAAACCATCAAGGAAGAAGCCGGGGTTGATATTGACGATATCGACTGGAAGAAGCTCGATCCGCGCCAGTACGATCCCCGCCGCATCATCCGCGAAGCGCTCATTGATGACGAGGATCTGGACACTCTAAAATCGCTCAAGACGGCTCCGGGTGCGGCTATTGCCAGCATGATGGGCAAGGACTCCGCTGAGTCGAATAAAACAACCGACGCCGGACCCGCGTTGCCCGAGGTGGAACGCCTCCCTGCCGGGCAGATGGCCCCTTACGACACTGAAGCGACCTAAACCAGCCACCAATTCTCAACGCTATCCCACCAATGGCCTGATTTTGACGTACGCTATCCCACACCGTGGGATAGCGTACGTCAAAATGGCACCATTGGTGGGATAGCGTTATTTGGGAGTGACGCCTAACTGGCGCCCCACCAGTCCGCGGGGGCGAACAGCCAGCTTTCCCGCTATGGCCAAAAGTGCCGCGGCCGCTGGTGATTCCGGGTTGGACAAGACGATCGGCAGACCCGCATCGCCGCCCTCACGCAAGGAAACATCCAACGGGATCTGCCCCAGCAGTTCCACCGGCGCATTCACAGTTTGACTCAACCGTTTGGAGAGAATTTTTCCGCCACCGGAGCCAAACAACTCCATGGTGCTGCCGTCCGGGAGCGTCAAAAATGACATGTTCTCAATGACGCCAGCCACTTTCTGGCCTGTCTGCACAGCAATGGCGCCGGCACGTTCGGCCACATCTGCGGCTGCTGCCTGAGGAGTGGTGACCACCAGGATCTCCGCCTTAGGCAATAGTTGCGCCACCGAAATGGCTACATCTCCCGTGCCGGGCGGCAGATCCAGGAGCAGGATGTCCAGATCACCAAAGTAGACATCGGCCAGGAACTGCTCCAGCGCCCTGTGCAACATGGGTCCGCGCCAGGCAACGGGCTGGTTGCCTGCCACAAACATGCCAATGGAAATTGTTTTCACTCCATGGGCCACGGGCGGCAAGATCATTTCATCGACCCGGGTGGGGGCCTGTGTGATGCCCATTAGCCCGGGCACGGAGAAACCGTAAATATCCGCATCGACAATGCCCACGCGCAATCCCTGGGCCGCTAGTGCGCAGGCCAAATTCACGGTGATCGATGACTTGCCCACCCCGCCCTTGCCGCTGGCTACCGCATAGACCCTGGTGAGGGAATCTTCTGCGTTGAAGGGGATGCCGCGCTCCGGGGTGCTGCCCTTGAGCCGTTCCTTGAGCTCGGCGCGCTGTTCGGGGGTCATCACAGAAAGTTCCACGCGGACATCAGTGACGCCGTGGAGCTGTGACAGGGCCGCTGTGACATCCGCAGTGATGGTTTCACGCAAGGGACACCCCGCAATGGTGAGCCGAATGCCGGCCGTAACCGCGCCGTTCTCGAACGCTTCAACGGAGGCAACCATCCCCAAGTCGGTGATGGGGCGGCGCAGTTCCGGATCAATGACAGTTGCCAGCGCGGCGAGGAGAGCGGATTCGGACGGGGCGGTCATGAAATGCTGGCCTTAAGGATCGGTGGGGCGCTTCGGGGCGGCACCCTTGGCTGATTTTTTGGGTGAAACGGCCTTGAATGAACTCGTGGCCGGCCGGCGCGCTGCTGCACGCGACTCCTTTAGGGTATCGCCATTGTCTTGAGCGCCGCCGTCGAAGGAATCTGACACACCCTCCTCCTGAAGCGCTAGAAGGTCCTCCAAGAGGCCGCGCAGCTCTGAGCGAACAAAATCACGGGTAGCAACTTCACGCAACGTAATCCGCAACGCGGCCACTTCACGTGTCAGGTATTCGGTGTCAGCCAAATTACGCTCATTGCGGGAGCGGTCCTGCTCAATCTGAACCCTATCCCTGTCATCTTGACGGTTCTGGGCCAGCAGAATCAGTGGGGCTGCGTAGGAAGCCTGCGTGGAGAAGAACAAGTTCAGCAAGATGAACGGGTAGGGGTCCCATTTGAGTCCAAAGAGGCCAATGACGTTGATCGCGATCCAGACGATCACAAAAATGGTCATGTACAGCAGGAAGTTGGCTGTTCCCATGTAGCGGGCGAACCGTTCGGCGAAGCGGCCAAAAAGGTCCGGATCACTGGTCAGGTTGGGCAGGAGCCGAGATTTGAGCTCCAAGGGTGTGTCCAGACCGCCGTCCCTGGCGTGATGCCGCTCAGCCAATGCGTCCTCCTAATTTCTTGATGGGGGCACCATCTTCATGGGTTCGCCAATCCTCGGGCAAAAGGTGATCTAGTAGGTCATCAACGGTCACAGCCCCCACCAGGCGGCCCTCTTTGCTGACTACGGGGAGAGAGTTCAAGTTGTAGGAAGCCATGATGTGGCTGACCACGGAGATGTCATCCTGGTCCGAGACAGGTTCTAAGTTTTTATCCACAATGGTGCCCAACAGTTCCGGTGGGGCGCTGCGCAGCAGTTGCTGGATATGCACCACGCCAAGGAAACGTCCCGTGGGTGTCTCCAAGGGGGGACGGCAGATGAAGATGGCTGAGGCGAGAGCGGGGGAGATATCTTCACTACGCACATGGGCCAAGGCTTCTGCCACGGTGGCTTCCGGGGGCAGAATTACCGGCACAGGGGTCATCAGTGCGCCAGCGGTGCCTTCCGCATACTGGAGCAGGCGGCGGACATCCTTGGCTTCATCCGGTTCCATCAGCAAAAGCAGTTCCTCGGCCTTGGCCTGGGGAAGATCGGCAAGGAGGTCCGCAGCGTCGTCGGGGTCCATTTCTTCAAGGACGTCTGCTGCGCGTTCATTATCCAATGCGGAGAGCAGCGTGACCTGGTCATCTTCCGGGAGCTCGGACATGACGTCAGCCAGGCGCTCATCTTGGAGTTCGCTGGCAACCTCCACCCGGCGTTTGTCACTCATTTCCTGGAGCGCATCGGCGAAATCGGCGGCCTTAAGATCCTCATGTGTAGCTACAAAGAATGTGGCGCTTTGTGGCTCTGCCTCATCTTCCGTGCGGGCCTCGGCCCAGTCAATGAGCATGGTGTGGCCACGGCGCAGCCCGCGCAGACGTGAGGTGGAGGCACCACGCCTCACAAATAGCTTGGTCACCAGCCAGTCCCCGTGACGCTGCTTATCCATGGCAATGTCTTCAATAACAGCAAAGCCGCTACCGTCCACCAACGTCACCTTGCGGTCAAAAATGCCGCCCAGAACCAGTTGCTCGGCCCCGCGCTGTTCAAAGCGGCGCAAGTTGACTAGTCCCGTGCAAATAATTTGTGATTGGTCCATGGAAGTCAGCCGTGTCATGGGCACAAAAACACGCTTCTTGCCCGGTACCTCCACCACAATGCCCACTGCGTGGGGGGCTGACTGTGCGCCACGGCCCAACACCACCACGTCACGGAGCTTGCCGAGCCTGTCGCCGAGGGGGTCAAAGACGTCAAGGCCCAACAGACGGGCCACAAAGATGCGGGTAGGTTGTGTGCTCACTCTTACAGGCTACTTCCCATGCCAAAGAATGGCCCAACAGAAAGGCCCAACGAAGCGCAAAAAGTGGCGCCCGTGCCGGAGAAGCGGAGCAGGCACACTGACATTGTTCATTTCACTGCCAGCGATACTCCAGCCAACGTGCAGGAAAATGGGGGACAATAGAGAGATGGCAAACCTTTTTGGACGCTCTCGACCCCTGGATGAGGCCCGCATTGTTCCCGCTGGAGAAACAATCGGTTCTTATACTTCCTACTTGGATGCGCAGAAAGCGGTCGATTACTTAGCCGATGAGAAATTCCCCGTCCGGCACGTTTCCATTGTGGGCAACGATCTGAAAATGGTGGAACGTGTCACGGGCAAGCTCAGCTACCCCCGGGTGGCCCTCACTGGAGCCATGACAGGGGCTTGGTTTGGCTTGTTCATTGGCGTCATGCTCAGCTTCTTTGACTCAGGAAGCAATGGCGGTGCCCCGTACATCAATGTCATCACCTCAGTATTCCTCGGTGCTGCCCTGTGGATGCTTTTCGCGATCATTGGCTACGCGGCACAGCGCGGTAAGCGTGACTTCACCTCCACCAACCAGGTGTTAGCTTCCAGCTATGACGTGATTGTCACCCCCGATGTGGCCGGTGAAGCACGCCGCCTGCTGACCCAGCTACCCATGAACTCCACGGCACAGCGGCCCCACACTTTTCAGGGACAAGGCGGTTACCGTCCGCCCGTTCAGCCCCCTGCATCGACGCAGCAAGCTCCTTCCCGCCCCGAGGGTTGGCATGACCCCTATGCGCCGGCTGAGCCTGGTGCTGAGACAGCTCACGCGGGTCAGGACGCTGACGGAGCCCAGTCAGGGGCCACTCCCCGGGGCCAGTTCCATGATCTGCCGGATGGCCGCCCGCAGTACGGCATCCGGGTAGAGCCCGCGCCGGCGCCTTCTGCTCCCGAGGAGCCCAACGGGCCGCAGCAGTAGCCCCACCTGAAGTAGCCCCATCTGAGGTACGACGGCGGGAGGTCACCTTTTTGTGAAAAGGTGACCTCCCGCCGTCGTACCTTAATATGGGCGCGTACTCGATCCTCAGGGGGAGGACGCGGAGTGCAGCGGTGGCGGGCGGGGCGGGGATCGCCGCGCCAGCGCGGTGGGGAGGCGCCGTTGACTTTCCGTTATGGAATGTGCTTGACTTTCCACTATGGAAAATCAATCAGCCCGCGAGGCCCAAGAAGCACTGACCGCCATCGCCAGCGCTAGAAGCAACGCCGCCGAACGGCTCACCACACCGTGGTGGTACCACCCCGTGCTGGGCTTGCTGGCTGCCATGTTTGTCGTGACCATCACGATTGGCGGCACCGTGGCAATCATCGCCGTGACCGTGGTGTATTTCCTAGGCCTGGGCGTCCTCATGGGTGCATATAAAAAGAAGACCGGGATGTGGATCAACGGCCTCACGGCAGGCAAGGCCAGCTGGTGGACGCTTCCCCTGCTTGTGGTCGTGGTTGGCGGCATGGCCGGTGCGTACTATTTTCACGCCGAGAAGGGGCTCGACTGGCCGGCCTGGGTGGCCGGAATCGTTGTTTTTGTTGCTGTGAATGTCTTTGGCCGGGGCTTCGACGTGGCACTGCGCAAACAGCTGCGGGAGAAGCTGTGACCGTCCAACTCAACGAGGTCATCCATGCTCCCAACCGGCTGCAGATCTGTGCGTTCCTCAGCGGCGTCAGCCAAGCTGAATTCGGCACTATCAGGGACATGCTTGGCGTGGCCGATTCCGTGACGAGCAAACACTTGAAGGTCCTAGAACATGCCGGCTACCTCACGCTGAGCAAACCAACAGGCAAGGGACGGGTCAAGACATGGGCGGCGCTGACTCCCGAAGGACAACTCGCCTACCAGGACCATGTCACGGCACTCAAGGCGCTCATCGCCGGGGTGTGAGAGCAGCGTGAGGCGGGCTCCCGGCGTCGTACTTGAAAGGCAAAAATGCCGCCGCTTGGCGCATTATGCCTCAGGAAGTCCTGCGGCAAGGTACGGCAAGCAGCGGCAAAAGTGCGCCAGGGGAGTTAGTCGGAGAGGTTCGCCATCCACTCCTCGACGTCATCCGGGGTGCGGGGCAGTGCCGCGCTGAGGTTCACGGGCCCGTTGGCGGTGATGAGGATGTCATCCTCAATGCGCACGCCGTTGCCGCGGTACTCGGCCGGGATGGCCAGATCCTCATCCTTGAAATACAAGCCAGGCTCAATGGTGAAGATCATGCCTTCGGTGATGACACCGTCAAGGTAGAGCTCTGCTCGGGCCTGGGCACAGTCGTGGACATCCAGCCCCAGGTGGTGGCTGGTGCCGTGCGGCATCCAACGGCGGTGCTGCTGGCCATCGGCTGATAGTGCCTCTTCCACAGAAACTGGCAGGAGGCCCCAGTCAGCGAGGCGGCTGGCCAAAACTTCCATGGCGGCGGTGTGAACGTCGCGGAACTTCCGTCCGGGGACGGCTACGGCGAAGGCGGCATCGGCAGCATCCAGGACGGCCTGGTAGATCTTGCGCTGGACCTCTGAGTACTTTCCGTTGATGGGCAGTGTGCGGGTGACATCCGCCGTGTAGAGGGAATCAGCCTCGACGCCGGCGTCCACCAGCAGCATGTCACCCGGTTTGACGGTGCCGGTGTTGCGGTTCCAGTGCAGCACGGTGGCGTTATTGCCGGCTGCGGCAATGGTGTCATAGCCGAGCTCGTTGCCTTCTTCGCGGGCGCGGGCGAAGAAGGCCCCTTCCACTATGCGTTCACCGCGTTGGTGGGCTACTGCGCGCGGCAGTGCCTTCACGATGTCTTCGAAACCGTTGATGGTGGCTGCTACAGCCACCTTCATCTGTTCAATCTCCCAAGCGTCCTTGATCAGGCGCAGCTCGGACAAGGCTTCCGCCAGCTTGCCGTCGAGGTCATCGAGGGCCCCGAAATCGAGGGCGTCGGGATTCGCTGCAGTGTTGTAGCGGGCCGTGTCCACCAGTGCGTCAATGTTCTCATCAACCTTGCGTACTAGGCGGATGGAGGTGCCGCCCACGCTGGTCTCACCAACATTTTTGGTGATGCCCACTTCCAACTCGGTAACGTCAGCGGTGGGCAGTCCCAATTGTGCCGCAAATTCGGCCAGGGTGGGGCGGCGGCCAATCCAGAACTCGCCGCTGCGCGAATCAGCGTAGAACGCCTTGGTGTCCCGGCCAGCCATGGGACGGAAATAGAGGGTGGCTCTGTGATTGGAGCCGTTGTCCCCTTCACCTTCTGCCACGGGATCCAGCACCAGCACGGCGTCGGGCTCATGGTCCACGCCCAGGCCGCTCAGGTGCGCGAAGGCGGAGTGCGGGCGGAAACGGTAGTCGCAGTCATTGGAGCGAACCTTTAGCGGCCCGGCCGGGATGACCAGGCGTTCGCCTGGGAATTGTAATGAAATTCCGTGGCGGCGGCGTGCGGCGTGGTCTGCCACCTCGGCGCGGGCCGGGAGTTCAGCTGATGTGGGGGCCCAGCTGGAGGCCATGAAAGTACGGAAGGCGTCCGAATCGGGGCGGTGCGAACGGTTGTTCACGCGCTCCTCAAGGGGCAGCTCGCTTGAAGGGTCGGGGTGCACGGAGGTTTGCTCTGTCTGGTTCACCCCTTAAGTCTCCCACCGCTTACGCATTGGGACAAAGGTGGGGCGAAGCGACGTACGCTTGGAGCGTGAAGATCGATTTGCACACGCACTCAAATGTTTCCGACGGTACACAGCCGCCCGCCGAATTAGTGGCCGCGGCTGCAGCGGCCCGCCTTGATGTCATGGCGTTGACGGATCATGACTCAACGGATGGCTGGGCCCCAGCGCTGCACGCCGCCAAGCTGCACGGTGTAGGGCTGATTCCAGGCATGGAAATCTCGTGCAAAACAGCTCGAGGCATCAGCGTGCACTTGCTGTGCTACCTCCAAGACCCCCTCCATCCTGGCCTACTGGAGGAGATTTCCAAGGCCAAGGTGGCCAGGCAGACTCGCGCCGAGCGCATGGTGGAGCGCCTCGCCGAGGACTACCCGCTGAATTGGGATGACGTCAGTGCCCATGTTGCCCCGGGTGCCACCGTGGGCCGGCCCCACATTGCGGACGCCTTGGTGGCGGCAGGCATTGTGTCCGACCGCAATGAGGCCTTCGCCAGCATTCTTACCTCGCACTCGAGGTACTTTGTCAGCCACTATGCCGTGGACCCGGTGCTGGCTGTGGAACTTGTCCGCGCCGCCGGGGGCGTGCCCGTTTTTGCCCATCCCGTGGCTACGGGCCGGGGCCGCGTGGTTGAACCTGAGATTTTTCATGACATGATCGACGCCGGCCTGCTGGGTTTGGAGGTTGAGCACCGGGACAATCCTCCTGAGGGACGTGCGTGGCTGCGGGTGCTTGCCCGTGAGCGCGGACTGTTTATGACAGGCTCTTCCGATTACCACGGGGCGGGAAAACCCAATCTGCTCGGCGAAAACCTCACCTCACCCGACGCACTGGAACGGCTTCTGGAGTGGGGCACAGGAACGGCGCCCTTCCTGCCATAGCGCCAATGGTTGCATCATTGTTATCCTTTGATGCTCGTAATATCCATCATGGCGCAGACTGAGGCTGTTAGTGTGAAGCACGTTATTGGTTCGACTGGGCAATCAACACTGCTCTCGAGCCCGTTGTATTCCCGTTGCCGGCTGAACGTCAGCCGTTGAATTTCCGGTAGTGGATGCACCTTGTCGGTGCTCTGCTTTGGGCCGCCTGCGCAGATAAAACTGCTTGCCTTGGCGGCTGGTCCCGGGCGGGGAAGTGCGCCTGTTGGATCCTTCACCGGATTGCTTATGCATCTTTTTTGGGCGGCGCACGCTATTTTGTGGCGGAATGCCGGTGAGTTCCGTCCTTGCGAGAGGATATGCATGGTGCCGGATGGCGCAGGACTTCACCAGCTTGGGGGCTGGACAGTAATAGGGCTTTTAGTGTTGTTTTTTGGCAGCACTTTCATGATGACTTTGTTCATTGGTCGCAAAAAAGAAAACGCAGACGGCTACATGACCGCCGGGAACAAGGTGGGGTTCGGCATTTCGGCCGGCAGTATGACGGCCACGTGGATCTGGGCGTCCTCAATGTACGCCTCAGCCACCTCCGGATACACCTATGGGATTTCAGGGCCCATTCACTATGGCCTGTGGGGGGCGTTGATGATCTTGTTCATCTACCCCTTCGGTAAGAGGATCCGGGCAGTGGCACCGAAAGCCCACACCTTGGCTGAGGTTATGTACGCACGCCACGGCAAGTCCAGCCAGCTCATGCTTGCGGGGTCCAACATTGTTGGCTCAATGGTCAGTATCACCTCCAACTTCATTGCCGGCGGGGCACTAATTTCGCTGCTTTCGCCCTTCAGTTTCACCCAGGGCATCCTGTTCATTGGTGGCGGAATCCTGCTGTACTCGCTGTGGTCCGGATTCCGTGCCTCGGTGCTCACCGATGCCATCCAGGTGTTTGCCATGCTGGGTGCTGTGGTCATTATCATCCCGGTGGTGTTCTTTGCTGCGGGTGGCACGGACATGTTGGTGACGGGGGCGTCCAAGCTGACACCGCAGCAGTCCAACTTCTTCTCCTCCGAGGCATTCCTGAACCAGGGCGCCCCGTACATTGCTGCCGTTCTGGCGTACGCTATTGGCAACCAGACCATTGCGCAGCGCCTCTTTGCCGTCCGTGAGGATCTGATCAAGAAGACCTTTATCACGGCCACGGTGGGCTACGGGGCCACGATCATTGGCATTGGCATGCTCGGTGTCATGGCCCTGTACGCTGGCGTTGCCCCGCTGGATGGGGATACGAATAACCTGATCCCGCAGATGGCGGCCACCTACCTGAGTCCCGTTTTGTTGGGCATCTTCTTGATCATGATCATCGGCGCGCTCTCCTCGACGGCGGACTCGGACCTCTCCGCCATGTCCTCGATCATGATGGCCGATATCTACGGGCAAAACATTGCCAAGAAGGGTGAAGCGAATCCCAAGACCATGCTGTTCGTAGGCCGCATCACCATGATTGTGGCCACCGGCGCGGGCCTATACTTCGCCAGCGGCAAGCTGAATATTTTGGACTTGCTGGTTTTTGTCGGTGCACTGTGGGGTGCCCTGGTGTTCCCCGTCATCGCCAGTTTCTACTGGCAAAAGGTCACCAACAAGGCGTTCACGGTCTCGGTCCTGGTGGCTTTGGCCTTCTTCCTGCCGATCCGTTTCGAATGGATACCCATGACCGGTGCCACCGGCATCATTGTTGATGTGCTCTCGGTCATTGGCATCGGTGTGGTGCTGGGCTTGATGGCCTTTGGCTTCTTTGGGCTAAAGACCGCCAAGATTGTGGCCGGTGTGGCGATGGTGGCCGCGGCACCCTTCGCCATCGGCTTCTTGCACGGCTACACAGTCTTGTCCGGTTCGCTCGTGGCCTACGCCGTCAGTACCCTTGTCTGCTACTTCATGTGCTTTAGCAACAACGCCACGTTCGACTTCGACAGCATCAAGAAGCGCATTGGCGACTTCGACGACCGCGCCGAAGCTGACCACACCGACTCCGGTTCACTTCTTGAAAAGAAAGCGTAGGGAACAGGCATGAGCGTATTTTTTCTGACCCTTTACATCCTGATCTGGCCCGTCATTGTGGCCGGGGTGCTCTATGTCCTGGGCAAAGCATTCATCCAAGAAATTCGGGCAGCCAAGCGTGAGGGCCGCCCGCTGATCTAGTCAGTGGCCGCCTGATCCAGGAGCCTACTGATTTAAAGCTTAAAGAACTTTGCTCCCACCACCCGGAACGGGTGGTGGGAGCAAAGTTCTTTAAGCGGTGTTTAGTCGGGGTGCTTATTCGCCCGTAGCGGGCTTATTCACTGTCTCCCCATTGCGGCGGCGGGTCCGGGTGCGCCGTGCCCGGGGAGCATCCGCAGGAGCGCCTGCCTCAACCGGAGAGCTCTGCGCCTGGGCAGGCGCTGCGGAGGATGTCCGGCGGCGGTTGCGGCCGCCGTCGTTCTTCTCGCCTGTGGGGCTCTCATCGCTTCGCTTATCCCCCGTGCGGCTCTCATCACGGCGCTTCTCACCATGGCGGGCCCCTGAGCGGTTCCCTCCACGGTTGCCTCCCCGCTCACCTTCACGGGGGCCCCGGCCCGAATCTGTCTTGGGGGAATTGCGCTTGCCTGTCTCGCCCAGATCCTCCAGAACCTCGGCGTCAATGCCGGCGTGCGTGCGCTTATCGCGCGGCAGACGGCCCTTGGTGCCCACCGGAATATCCAGATCCGTGTACAGGTGCGGGGAGGAGGAGTACGTTTCTATGGGTTCGGGTACGCTCAGGCCCAGGGCCTTGTTGATGAGCGCCCAGCGGGGCATATCATCCCAGTCCACAAACGTCACGGCCGTACCCTTGTTACCGGCGCGGCCCGTACGGCCCACACGGTGCAGGTAAATCTTCTCGTCTTCAACGCACTGGTAGTTGACCACGTGCGTGACATCATCAACGTCAATGCCGCGGGCAGCAACATCTGTGGCAACAAGAACATCCACCTTGTTGTTGCGGAAGGCACGCAGGGCCTGTTCGCGGGCACCCTGGCCCAGATCGCCGTGAATGGCAGCGGCGGCGAAGCCGCGGTCAACGAGTTCCTCGGCAACCTTCGCGGCGGTGCGCTTGGTCTTGGTGAAGATGATGGAACGGCCGCGGCCGTTGGCCTGCAGGATCCGGGCCAGGACCTCGATCTTGTCTAGGTTGTGGGCGCGGTAGATGAGCTGGCGGATATCGCGCTTGGTCAGGCCCTCGTCATCCGGATCAGCCGCACGGATGTGCGTGGGCTGGGTCATGTAGCGCCGGGCCATGGCCACTACAGGGCCGGGCATGGTGGCCGAGAACAACATGGTCTGGCGGACCGCCGGAGTGCCGGCAATCAGCGTTTCAACATCCGGTAGGAAGCCCAGATCCAGCATTTCGTCGGCCTCATCCAAGATGACCATGCGAACGTGCTTGACGTTCAGGTGGCGTTGCTTGAGCAGATCGATCAAACGGCCGGGGGTGCCAACAACAAGTTCCACACCCTTCTGCAGGGCTTCGACCTGGGGTTCGTACGCACGGCCGCCGTAAATGGTGGCGATACGAATGCCACGGTGCTTGGACGCTGTGGTGAGGTCGCCGGCAACCTGGACAGCCAGTTCACGCGTGGGCACAATGATCATGGCTTGGGGTGCGCCCGGGGCTGCCAGCTTTTCAAAGCCCTCATCCTTGGGAGCCACAATGCGGTTAAGAGCGGGGATGCCGAAGCCCAGCGTCTTGCCGGTACCTGTCTTCGCCTGGCCAATGATGTCATGGCCGGTCAAGGCGATGGGCAGTGTCATGGCCTGGATGGGGAAGGGGTGGGTGATCCCGGCTTCCGTGAGGGAGGAAACAATCTCGTGGTGCACGCCAAAACTGGCGAACGTTTCCTTTTCTTCCTGGCGTGCCGGCTCGTTACTGCTGAGCGTGCCGTCAATTTCAACTTTTTCGTTGCTGTCCTCTGCTTGCAGCAGGGAATCTGTTTCAATGCTCAAATGCTTACCATTCAATTCGTCTATACAAGGTGCCGCCAACCGGGCTCAACGCGGGCACAAGAGGCCTCACGGAACCGCAGAACAGCGGCACTACCTTAGGGGAAGCCGATCGCGGGCTTGCAAATTCGTGCCGTCCCAAAGCCAGAAAGGCGGGTATGGGAACAGCTGATAAGACGCGCGTAGGGGCGGGCTTGTTGAAACAAATACTAATAATCAACGACCGGGCATCCATGTCTACACCCTCAGTCTAGCCTTACCACTTGAAAAAATTTGCTGCCCAGGCTCATATGACAGGGGTGGCGGCTTGCGCAAGAACGAACTTCACCTTCCGGGTGGCGATGTCCACGGACTCCAGTTTGACCCGAACCACCGAACCCGGCTCCAGATCACCTTCACAATATGCACTCACGGCCGGCACCGTGATCTGGATGAAGGAGCGGGCTGGGGCTGCTTTGGTGGTGTGGCCGTTCTTATTGGGCCCGGCAAGTACCACGGCGTCAAACTCGCCTCCCACCTGATGGCTGAGCAGTGCGGCCTCCACTGTGTCAATGGCTGCCTTGTCCACTTTGTTGGCCAGCTGATTCGAGGCGGCCATGATCTCTGGAAGTTCGTCCAGTGCTGCAATGGCCCATTCCGGAACGGCCTCTTTGGCGCAGAGAGCGGCACAAATGGCCAGTACAAAACGGTCCACCAGCCGGCGCAGCGGCGCGGTGGTGTGGGCGTAGGGTGCCGCAACGGCCGCCTGTAAAATCTGTTCCGGGACGGTTCCGTTGAACGGGGTGTAGCTGGCGCCCCTGAACAGTGTGGTGGCGGCGTGCATCAACGCGAGATGCTTCGGATCTGCCGTATCCAGCGTGCGTAAGTACGCCCCATAAGCCATGTCATGACCCCACGGTTTGCCCAACGCGAGACTCTGACGGCGGAACGCTGCAATGGCTTCCTCGTCAGGGGCCGGCATGGTGCGCAATATGCCCACCTTGCCCTCAATCATGACCTGGGCCGCGGCCATTCCGGTGAGTAGTGAAATTTGCGCGTTCCAGTCCTCGATGGGCAGGTTGGGGCGGAACTCAAGCACGTACTTGCCCTCAACTAACTCAACTTCTTGTGCCGGTACGTTCAGGCTGGCACCACCGCGGGCCCGTTCCAACGTGATGCGTTTTGTCCCAATCTCAGCCAAAAGCGCCAAGATGCCAGCCACCGCGGATGGTCCGGTCCCGGCGTCGTACATCTCCTGAGCTTGCTCATAACCAAGCTTGGCAATGCTGCGCACAGTGGCGCGCTGGACCGAACAGCTGGTCTGGGAACCATCCGCGGCGAGTTGGATTTCCCAGACGTAAGCCGAGCGCGGATCATTGGCGAAGAGGCTCGCGGCGCCCTCGCTCAGGCGCAGCGGGTGTAGCGGGATGCGCTGGCCGGGGGTGTAAATGGTTTGGCCGCGGCGGCGTGTCTCGGTATCCAGCGGACCGCCAGCGGGGACAAAGGCGGGCACGTCGGCGATGGCGTAATAGACCACGTAGCCGTCGCCGCTGCGCGCCAGATACATGGCTTGGTCCAGGTCCAAGGACGTGGGCGGATCAATGGTGATGAAGGGCAAAGCGGTCAGATCCGGTGCGGGCAATTGGTGGCCGGCGATGACCGTTTCAACCTCCGCCAGCACCTCCGGGCCAAATCCGTCCGGCAGTCTGAATTCCTCGCTCAAGGCGGCTAGGGCTTGGGCAAGGGAGGCTTGCGCGGCGCTGCGTCTAACGCCAATGTAGGAGTACGGCACTATTTCAGCGTAAACGATTCCCCGCCGGAACGAGCGCGGCGCGGCACGGACTACGCTGGTGTCTATGAGTATTTCAGCGTCCGAGCCTGACGATTGTGTTTCCGCGGGTGAACTGAGCGCCCGCTATGACAACTTTGTGGTGGATTTGCTGGGCAGTATCGCCTATGGCGAACTCTCAGCCTTTGAGCGGTTGGCTACTGATGCCCGTCACTCCCCGTCGCTCTCCGATAGGGCGGTTCTGGGGAAAATGGCTGTTGCAGAGTTTGGCCACTATGAGGCCATGTGCGCCCGGCTGGTGGAAATGGGCATGGACCCGGAACTGGCCATGGCTCCTTATCAGCGCATGGTTGATTCTTTTCACGAACGGACCCGGCCCGCGGACTGGCATGAATCCTTGATGAAGGCCTATGTGGTGGAGGCCATCACGGAAGAGTTTTACGCGGCTATAGCCGAGCGTCTGGATGAGTCCACCCGTGAGGCCGTAGCCAAGGTGCGCACCAGCGATGAGCAGTTGCAGGAACTGACCACCTTGTTGAAGAAGATGCTGGCCCAGGACCCCCGGTTGTCCTCCCGTCTGGCGTTGTGGGGGCGCCGCCTGGTGGGGGAGGCTCTGACGCAGGTACAGCGGATCGGCGCCAAGCACAGCTTCTTGATGGGGTTGCGAGCTGATGCCACGCAAGAGCAGGCCGCGGCCGACATTGCCACCATTTTGAGTACGCTGACCCGCAACCACTCCAGGCGGATGAGCCAGCTGGGCCTGACCGCGTAGCTTCGCGGCTCTACGCGTGTCCCCGTGAATCGATCCGTGAGAAAAGGTCGCTTTGACGTCCCAAAGCAGCCTTATCTCACGGATCGATTGTGCGCAGCACATATTTCAGCGCTTCCATGGCTCTCATCGCCAAATCTCACTCTTGGCGGACGTCGCGCTCAATGCGCGCCACGGTCTCCAACGCACTTTCCTCCGCTGTGATGCGCCGTTCGGCGATTCCCTCGAGGGGATCCCAGCCCCGGTACCAGCTGCGCATTTGTTTCTCCCCGAAGTCCATTTGCTTCCCCGGGCGTGTGGCGTGCCGGTGCAGCGTCTCAGCCAGGCTCAGGTCCCAGGCGTAAAACAGGCATCGGCCAGAATGTCCGCCGCACAGGCGGTGCAGGACGCAGCTGTATTTTCGCGGGTTCAGCATGCCCTCCACAATGACAGTGCGCCCGTGTGCCAGCGCCAGCGCTGCCGACTGCTCCAACAACTCCACGCTCAGCGGGGAATAGTTGCCACTTTCACCCAGTACGGTGCGCCTGAGATAATCCTGTTCAATCCACACCGCGCCCAGATCCCGTTGCAGCGCGCGGGCCACGGTGCTCTTGCCCGAGCCGGAATTACCGCGCAGCACAATGAGTGTGGACATGACTCAATCCAAGCACGTTCGACGGCGGATGGCGCCTACCGCAGCCAGCTCGCCGCCGGGCTGGTTCTGCCGCAGCCAGCTCGCCGCCGGGCTGGTTCTGCCGCAGCCAGCTCGCCGCCGGGCTGGTTCTGCCGCCGGGCAGCTTTGCGTTATTCGTCCGACGTGCTCTTGAAGACGAGCATGAGGGCGCGCATGCCCAGCACAAACCCGCGGAACAGTAGGACGAAGCCGAAGAAACCGTAAAGGTTGATGCCCTCAGTGAGGACAGGTCCGCCGTTGTTGGTTATCAGCAAGATGGCGCCCAGCACTGCGGATCCTGCCAGCACTGCAACAATGAGCTGCTGGAACAGGCCGGTGAGGAAGCAGCGGTCGGAGGGGTCGTTCAAGACGCGCACGCTCATCCAGATTCTCGGGCCGGTCCAGGAGTTCGATCACGGCGTCCGTGGCCCCGGCGGCGTTGTGCTTATCAATGGCGTAGAGCATCATGCCCAGCGCGGTTTGCGTGGCTGGGTCCAGCCTGCCCACGGAGCCGAAGTCCAACAGCCCCAGTGTGCCTTCGGGGGTGATGAAAATGTTGCCGGGGTGTAAGTCTGCGTGGAAGACGCCGTCGGAAATGATCTGCTCCAGCGTGGCGCCCAGTAGGGTCTGCGCCAGGGCCGTGCGCTCGCCGCCGGAGATCTCAGTTAGTAGTGTGCCGGCGGAACTCACGGGGCTCCCTGGCAGCTGTTCCATGACCAGCAGCCGCTCGCTGGAGAGCTGATGACAGGCGTGCGGGACAGTGACGGAGAACTTGCCCGAGTGTGCCAGCGACGCCTCAATGCTGCGCATGTTATTCAGCTCGATCCGGTAATCGAGCTCCTCCTCGAGCGAATCGGCAAAGCCACGGGCCAGCGCCAGCACACCCAGCGACTTGCCCCACGGCGTGGTGGTGTTCAGCCAGCGGGCCAGGCGCAAGATGATGTCCGTGTCCAGGGTGACCTGATCCAGGGCGTTGGGGCGTTGGGCTTTAAGCACGACGTCGGACCCGTCCAGCAAGGTGGCCTGGTGCACCTGTGCGGCCGAGGCTGCGGCCAGCGGCGCCGGGTTCACGTGGGAGAAGACCGCCGGCAGTGGCTGGCCCAGACTCTTTTCAATGGCTGGTTCAATGAATTCCCGCGGGGCAGGGGAGGCGTCACTTTACAACAGTTCTAGTTCCTTGATGAACGCTTCCGGCAAAAGGTCACGCCGGGTGGAGAGCATCTGACCAAGCTTGACGAACGTGACCCCTGCTTCGTCCAAGGCATGACGCAGGGCCCGGGCCGTTTTCGCCTCCTGACCGAACCCGTCGTCCCGGCCGAAGCCGCGCAGCCGTGAACCGAGCCCGTGCCGCACCGCGATGGAGATGACTTCGCCCATACCGCCGGGTGCGCCGCCGTCGTGCCTTCGCGCCAGTGAAAAAATGCGCGAGGGATGGCAATGTGCCGGTGGTGAACGCCGCCTCGATGAACACGAGCACAGCCACACCCAAGGCAAAAATTCAGCACACGGCCAGGACCAGCAGAAGCAGCGCCACCAGGGGTGAGACATCCAGCCCGGTGGTGTTGGTATCGGTGCCGGTCCACCACGCGCCGGACCACAGTGACGGCCAGCCATGACTGCAACGCTAAAAACAGGACCGCGGCAATGCTCAGCAGCACGATCAGCAATACATCCAGGGCGGCCATCAGCCACGGCTCCGCCCGCGCCTAGCGCCTAGTGGCGCCGGCAGCCCCAAGCGCCTAGCGGGTGCCGCCCGCCCGCCCGGCAGACCGCGGCAGCAGCGTCACCGCGGCAACTACGGCGAGGGCGATCAGTACTGCCAAGGCGCCGGCCATCGCGGTCCAGCCGAACTGCTGGAAAACCAGCCCCGCGCTCCAACCCACCACGCTGGAGCCGGCGTAGTAGCTCAGGTTGTACAGCGATGAGGCCTGCGCCCCGCCCATGAGCGCCAAGGCGCCAGTCCACCCCGAGGCGATGCTGTGGGCACCAAAGAACCCGGCCGTGAAGAGGACCAGCCCCACCAGAATGACGGGGATCGGGGCCGCCAACGTCATGGCCAATCCGGCGGCCATGACCCCGGCGGATACCAAGAGCACGGCCCGCCGGCCCCAGCGGGCGGCCACGCCGGCCACCATGCGCGAGGACACCGTCCCGGCCAGGTACGCCAGAAACAGTAGCGCCACGGCCGACGCCGGGAACAAGTACGGAGGCGCTTCGAGCCGGAACCCCAAGTAGTTGTACACGCTGACAAAGGAGCCCATCAGCAGGAATGCCTGGGCGTAGAGCGCCAACAGTGAAGTGCTGCGTAATTGTGGCAGGAGCTTGCCCAGCACGGAGCCAAACCCTTCCCTCGGGGACGGCACAAACCCCCTGGGCTTGGGTGCCAACAGCAGAAACGCCACGGCGGCGGCCGCTGCACAGAGGGAGACGGCAAGAGTGCCTATCCGCCAGCCGGCGAGGTCGGCGACGGGCCCTGCCAGCAGGCGGCCAAAAAGCCCGCCCAGCGTTGTCCCGGCAACGTAGGCCCCGGCGGCGGCAGCAGCGTTGGAGCGGCTGACTTCCTCCGTCAGATACGCGATGGCCAGGGCCGGTATGCCGCCCAGGGCTGCGCCTTCCAGCGCTCGCAGGAGGAGCAGGATTTCAAAGTTCGGGGCCGCCGGGACCAGCAGGCCAAACACAGTGGCCAGAATAACGGCAAGGCCCATAGTGCGGATCCGGCCCCAGTGATCGGCGGCGAAGGACCACGGCAGGACGGCCACGGCCAGCCCGATCGTCGCCATGGAAACCGTGAGCGAGGCCTGCGCCGCTGTGACTCCTAGATCCCGTGAAACAAGGGGAAGCAGGCCCTGCAATGAATACAGTTGAGCGAATGTCGCCACCCCGGCACATGCCAGCGCGGCCAGTACCCGGCGGTACCCGGTGCTGCCCCGCCGGTGGCCGTCCCATGGCATGACAGTGCTTGCAACATTCACAACTCCAACCGTAGAACGCGCACCCCGCAGCACCAAACGGCGCTGCCTGAGCAGTGATACGCTTATGTTTCGAATCTTTGTTCTAGGCGGTGGTGTTGTGTTTGGTATGGACGTGCCCGCACCCAGACATCAGAGCGCCGAACCCACAGGCTTCGCCTCGCCCGCCCGCGACTACTTCGACGGCGGGATCGACCTCAACCGCCACCTGATTCGTGACCGCACCAGCACATTCCTCATGCGTGTGGCTGGCGATTCCATGGCCGGTGCCGGCATTGCCAGCGGCGATGAGATTATCGTGGACCGGGCGCTCACCCCGCGTGACGGCTCCGTGGTGGTGGTGGTTGTGGAGGGTGAATTGCTCATCCGCCGCCTTTCCATGCACGACGGCGTGACCTCCTTGCTCACCGCGCCCGCCACTGCTCCGTCCCCGGCTGCTGCGGAGGTGCTTTTCCTGACTGGCGAGGCTGCCGTGTGGGGCGTTGTCACCCGGTGCCTGCACCACGTCTAGGCGCAGCTAGGGCGGCAGGCCTGGGTTGGCAATCGGAGAAGGGAAGGGCTACAGGCATGAGATGGAGTAACTGCTTTCGATGCCTGCCGTTGCCTGGGCTCATTCGCTGGGCCCATAAGATGGCTTGATGGGGAGAACTCTGGGGCGAGAGCAAAAAGTCGGGAAACTGGGGAAACCCGGGAAACCACTGTACGTGGAAGCGCATATCCGGGCCTCCATGGAGCGTGTGTGGGAGCTGAGTCAGAACCCGGAGAAACATCCGCGCTGGGACCTGCGGTTCTCCCGCATCATTCCCCTCGACCAGGACGAGCAGGGACAGGTCCGGTTCCGCTACGAATTTCTGCTGCCCTTCCATGCGATCAGAGGTACGGGGACTTCCCTCGGCCACCGGCACCGTGCGGATGGCCAAGCCACATCGGTGCTGAAGTTTGACACCGCCGACTCGCTTTCACCCATCGGCCCGGGTTCAGGCTACTGGCGCTACATCCCCACCAGCTGCGGGCTCCGCTTCGTCACCGGCTACAACTACAGGCCCGGGATGGGCCTCGTCGGGAAAGCCGTGGATGTGCGTCTCATCCGTCCGGCGCTCGGCTGGGCTACGGCCATCAGCTTTGACCGCCTCCGGCTGTGGGCCGAGACGGATCTGGATCCGCGCACTGCCCGCAACCGCTGGTTCCTTGACGCGGGTGTCCGTGCAGGCGGGGTACTTGCCGGCGCCGGCTTGTTGGTCCGGGCAGTGCAGAAGCAAGAAGCGGGCTTGGGAGCGCTGGGTGCCGGGGCTGCCGTTGCCGCTCTTCTGTTTCCAAGGCATTGGTCCGTCCCGCGGGCTGGGCGTTGCCTGCGCCGCGCACCTGATGAACAGGCAGCACGTGCCCCTGCTGCTCTCGCAGACTTACAAGAACCCGAACAATCAAACACCGGGACCGGCCGGCAGGGATAGGAAAGCTCATGGCATCAATTTTTGAAACTGCCTTGGGCGAAGACTTTCAACGGCTGCACCCCATGATGCAAAAGCGCTTCGGTGTGGGTGTTGAAGCCGGCTATGGCTGCGTGGGGACGGGAGTCTTCACGCAGGTGCGGCGCGGTGCCTGGTGGACGGTACCATTTCTGCGGTTGGGTGCCTTCCGCAACATCTTGTTCCCTGACCACGGAAATAACATCCCGTTCACGGTGGAGAACTATCCTTACGTTGATGGTTTTGGCCGTCCCACCGTGACCTTTGTCCGGACCTTGGACATGCCCAGCGCCAGGGCAGAGAAGGCGAAGAAGCGCCGCTTTGACGCCACCATGGTGTACAGCAAAGCGCGTGGAACCATTGTGGACTATCTCGGCACTCACCAGCATCTAGCCACGGATCTTGTCCTGAAAGTTCTTGATGATGGCTCCCTGCACCTGCAAACCACTGGCCAGCGTTTTTATGAGGGACCCGTGGCCTTCAACTTTCCGCGGATTGGCACCGGCACGGCGGACCTCTACGAAGGTTATGACGAGGCACGTGGGGTGTTCACCGTCCAGATGCAGGTACGCAACCCCTACTTTGGTTTCCTCTTCGGATATAAGGGCGAGTTCAGCTGCGAATTCCCGGCCATGGTGGGAAAAGCGGTGCCTAGCCATCTCAAACCGGTACGGGAAGAAGTCCGCGAGTAACTCATGTCCCCTTGTGGGCCGGTCCTGTCATCAGATTCTTCTTGGCTCCCAGATGGGTATATCAGCCCAACGGGCTAAGCTAACGGGATGTCTACCGTTGGCGCTCCTGACCCCATGCAGATCCATCCAATCGCGGGGCAGGACCGAGTGGTTTTCCTCAAACCGCTGATTCAGAACCCACTGATTGAGGTTGGGGAGTACAGCTACTATGACGATCCTCTGCATTCCGCTGAATTTGAGACCAGGAACGTCACCCATCACTACGGTCCAGAGAAGCTGGTGCTCGGGAAGTTCTGCGCCATTGCCTCCGGCACTACGTTCGTCATGAATGGTGCAAACCACCGCATGAACGGAGTATCCACCTATCCGTTCCCCATCATGGGCGGGGCGTGGGGCGAACACCGTGATCTGATCACAGATCTACCCTCCCGTGGGGACACAATAGTTGGCAACGATGTCTGGATCGGCGCGAACGCAACGATCATGCCAGGGGTACGGATCGGCCATGGAGCCGTGATTTCCACAGGAGCTGTGGTTACTAAGGACGTGCCGGACTACGCAATTGTAGGAGGAAACCCGGCCACGCTTATCAGACGCAGGTACCAAGAACCGGACATCCGAACCCTCGTTGAGCTTGCCTGGTGGAACTGGCCGCTACCGAAAATTACTGAGAACCTCCGTGCCATTGCGGACGGATCAGTAGCCGCACTCAGTGCTATAGCGGCATCGATCGACAGCTGATCAGGCCAGGCCACAGCCTTTTGATGGGGGCCGCTGGAAGGCTCTGCCTCACCTCGATACCCTGCGGCTCCACGTTATTACTTCTCCTACCGGGATATTCCCATAACGGGTATATTAATGTTCATGAATGAGAATACGTTTTGGATACTCACCTCCCTTGCGGGCGGGCGTGCACATGGCTACGCCGTGCTGCGTGACGTAGAGAGTTTGACGGATGGTGCAGTATCGCTGCGGGTGACAACCCTCTACGCCTCGTTGGAGCGTCTGGAACGGGACGGGCTTGTGCGCCGCGCTGGCGAGGAAATAGTTGATGGCAGGGCTCGCCGCTATTACGATCTGACGGACGCCGGCATACAAATACTGACGTTGGAAAAGGAGCGGCTCTCTGTTCGCTTGGGGGCTGCGGAAAAGCGGTTGGCAGGCACCGCTACTACTGCGGGCGGTACTTTGCCAGGCAGCGTTCTGCCGGGAACAAGTACTGCTGGCCGTGCTGTGCCTGGCCGTGCAGCACCTGCCACTTTGGGTTGGGGGTTCACAGGATGAGCAGTCCGAGACGCAAAAAGTATGCACGCCTGCTCCGCTGGTATCCGCAACGCTGGCGCGCAGAACATGGCCGTTTCATGCTGGACACATTGGATGAATATGCCAGTGATCAGGGGATCATGCGGCCATCGATGGCTGAGGCATGGTCCATCCGCTCCCATGGAATGGGTGAGCGGGCAAGCTATCGCTGGGCAGTAGTCTTCGCGGCTCTTTCGCTGGTGGCTTTTTTGGGGGCCGCAGTAATTCTCTTGAGCAACACCCTCTTAGTTCCAGAAGTGGGCGTTGTGCGAACTCTCTTAGCAGTTTTGGTGGGACCGCTCACCTTGGCCGTTGCCGCCATCGTGATTCTGCATAGGAGAGGAACACTCTCTGCCCCCGCTGCCCTATGCGCGGCCATGGGCACCGTGCCAACCTTTACTTTCACGGCCTTGGCAGCCATGAGTGTGGCCCTTGGTTTCGAGGAAGCCGATGCCGGTACAGCGAGAACATGGTTCGCTTCGGCAGGCCTTTTGTTGATCCTGCTCACCTGGTGTACCCAGGACTCTGGACACGCTCTGGTGACGGGTTCGGGGTTCGTCGATTTTTCGGGGTTTTTCTTGATAAAAGCCTGTTA
>NZ_QHLZ01000011.1 GCF_003185915.1 Arthrobacter psychrochitiniphilus | reverse complement strand
TTCTAGACTTCAGTACCGCCCCATCCCAGCACATCAAGGGATAGATCGGCATAATCCAAAGGTCGGCATAGGACATAACCTACATTAAGACGTTTTCCGGCTGGGTGTATGCGGCCTTCGTGCTCGATGTTTTCTCCCGACGCGTGGTCGGCTGGCAACTCTCCACCACCATGCACACAGCCCTTGCGCTGGATGCTTTAGAGATGGGATTATGGACACGTCGGCATGATCGAAAAGATGTTTCACAGCTCGTACACCACTCGGACAGAGGTGTGCAGTATCGTGCCATCCGCTACACCGAGCGCCTGGCGGAGTCCGAAGCAGTCGCTTCCGTAGGGGCCAAGGGCGATAGTTACGACAACGCCATGGCCGAGGCCCTCAACTCCCTCTTCAAGGCCGAGCTCGTCCGCAACAAGGGCCCTTGGACCGGCATCAACGACCTTGAAATAGCTGTCGCTGAATACATCGATTGGTACAACCACCGGCGCCTCCACGGAGAAATCGGATACATCCCACCAGTCGAAGCTGAAACCAACTACTACTCAAATCTACCCGCCATCAAAACGCTGGAACGGGTCTAACAAACCCTCCACCAAACCCGGGGCTTGACAGCGAGTGGCTCGTACAAGCTGGCCGGAGCGACCTCGTGGAATTTCGACAACCGCAACTGAACCGACCGTATTCGGTGGTGGCCGTTGGCCAGGCACCACGTGGCCCGGTCTACTCGGTCAGCGAGACGCCTTCGAGCCCTAGGGTTGCGAGACTGCTCTAATTAAGCGCAAGCGATGGGTCTCGCGAGTGCGCAGGACCCATCGGCTGCTTGGACATATTTTAAGCTACCTAGGTTGGATGACGACAGGTTGCCGATCTGAACCGTCCCGGGAATTATGCCGCCATTTTATTGGTGGCGACGTCTTACATTGCCCCGCTGGTTCCGATCTAGGCCGCAACACTTCCAGAGGCAGCGAGAGGTGCGCTCGATCTTCAGGATCCGCGTCGGGGCACTGAAGATAGGTGCCATGAATGTGACGACTTGCGGGCTGACCGTGATGGTTCAAGAGTAAAATCATAGGCACAGCATTGGTGTCTGATTGGCCGTGCACGGGGTCGTGCAGCAGGCAGACGGGAGTTCCCACCTCGTCATACAAAACTCATACTTTTGAAGGCTCATCGACCACAATTTAGTATCTTGCATTGTTTCAATCACGCCATGCAGGAACAGGCCAAAGTGGCCTATTGGCAGGTTTGTATTGGCCCATGATCAGCAAGGGGGGTTATAAACGTTGATAAATACTGAGGAATTTTGAGCACTCAAGATACTCTGACATGCGGTGACAGTCTTGGTTAGTATTTTCTTGGTTCGTAATTCCGGCTATTCAGCACTGACTGTTTCGGTCCGAATATCGCATGCCGCAGCCCCACTCGATTCCGTTAAAGCATAGAGGTGCAACCGCGTTGGATTACTTGGCCTGTGCCCAGCAGGGACGCTCAACGGAGATCATTCACTTGCGAGGTAGATCCGGTTAGGTCGTGGTGCAAAGCAATCAGGATGACGCTGCTAACGCACTGACTGAGCCACCAGATATTCGTAAATTTTTCTTCTACGATCTGCATCAATAAAAGATCGTAGAATTCTGCTGATTCTTTCGGCAACAGAGGCGCCTCGGAGGGCGGGTTAGGCAGCGGGAGTGTCCTTCCGCGAGCATTAACTTATCCAGCGAAGTATTCACTCAGAGTGTGGGTAGATCCTCAGGGTAGAACTTGTCCACAGCCACCCTCGACGCAGCTTGTAACTGAAGGTTGCGTTAGTGTCGAAAAAGTTGTTCGTTTGCCCCGGAACTTTGCCGCAGATTGGGCGCCCACACAGTATTTTCCCACGTAAGCAACACTGCCGGTAGCGTGGAGCTATGACAGCATATAAGGTAGTGAACCCCGCCACTGGCACCACACTCGAGGAATTCCCAGAAGCAACCGATGCCGAAATAGCGTCCGCCATTGCCCAATCCCATGAGGCTTTTGCTAAGTGGCGAAACTCGCCAGTCCGTGACCGCTCCAGCATCTTACACAGGGTTGCGGACCTGTACCGCACCCAAAAGGAGTCCTTGGCGATGCTTATCACCGAGGAGATGGGCAAACCGCTGCGGGAGTCTATGGGGGAGGTAGATCTGGTGGCTGACATCTTCGACTACTACGCCACGGAGGGTCCTGGCTTCCTCGCAGATGAGTTTCTCACTGTTAGAGGCGGGGGTGAAGCCATTGTCCGCACTGCTCCGGTGGGGCCGCTTCTTGGCATCATGCCGTGGAACTACCCCTACTATCAGGTTGCCCGATTTGCGGCTCCGAACCTCATGCTAGGTAATACAGTTGTGCTCAAACACGCCCCGAGCTGCCCCCGCTCAGCGCTGGCCATCGCGCGGATCTTCGCAGAAGCAGCTCTTCCTGATGGCGCGTACATCAATCTCTTCGCCACTAATGATCAAGTGGCAACCATTATTGCCGATCCCCGGGTCCAGGGTGTTTCTCTGACGGGCAGCGAACGTGCAGGTTCGGCGGTCGGTGAGATTGCGGGCAGAAATCTGAAGAAGTTTGTCCTTGAACTGGGCGGCTCGGATCCCTTCATCGTGCTCGACTCCCAAGATATGGCGGCCACGGTCAAAGCCGCGGTGTCCGGACGCATGGGAAATGGTGGACAAGCTTGCACTGCGTCTAAGCGATTCATAGTGCTGGAAGATATTTACGACGATTTCCTCGAGCCCTTTACTTCTAAAATGGCGGCTGTTATCCCAGATGACCCCACTAATGCCTCCACTCGCTTCGGACCCTTGGCTTCTGAAGCTGCAGTGGAAGGAGTTATTAGCCAAGTGGATGACGCAATCGCCAAGGGTGCAACGTTGTTGACAGGAGGAACGCGCCTCCAAGGCCCAGGCGCCTTCATGCACCCTACCGTGCTGGCAGACGTCACTCCTGACATGCGTGCTTTTCACGAGGAGATTTTTGGCCCGGTGGCTGTAGTGTACAAAGTCAAGAATGCAGAGGAGGCCATCGCCTTAGCTAATGGTTCGGCCTACGGTCTCGGCGGATCGGTCTTTAGCGCTGACCCCGAAAAAGCAAAGAAGGTGGCGGATCGCCTGGACACAGGGATGGTCTGGATCAACAGCCCCACTGGAACCCAGGCCGACCTCCCTTTTGGTGGTGTCAAAGCTTCCGGTGTTGGCCGGGAACTGGCTAAGTACGGCATGAGTGAATTCGTCAACAAGAAACTCATCCGCACTCCGCTTGCATAGCCCAAAAAAAGTAGTGGCCCCGTTTCCCTCGAGGGAAACGGGGCCACTACTTTCGCCTGCAACTCCTAACCCAGTGCCAAGATGTTCTCCAGGGGCTCGTCGCTGGCAATTCGCCCGAGAATGGCTGGCTCTGCAAGATCTGAGGCTTGTGCCTTGTCGATCACAGCAGCGGCTGTCGCTTTGCTCAGAACCACCACGCCGTTGTCATCACCCATGATCAGATCACCCGGGTGCACTGTTGCGCCCCCGATGGTAACTGGAACGCCAAATACGCCACGGCCAGAGTTGTGCCGCTTGGTTGTCAGGCAGGTGCTGCCCTGTGAGAAGACCGGCAGCACAGAACCGTCCTCCGCCGGTTCGCGGAGCTCGGCCACATCAGTAACGGGGCCGTTGACCACAATTCCGGCGGCACCCTTTGACCTGGCAGCCGCAGCAGTGACTGCGCCTACCGGGGCATGGATGGTATCGCCGCCCATATCCAGAACCAGCACTTCGCCTCGGCGCAACCGAACCAGAGCCTGATTGACCGCGATGGCGTCTGCATCGGGAATGAGAGCGGTGGAGGCGACCCCGAGCATCCTGCTGCCAGGGACAATAGTGGCAATCATTGGCGAGCAAAAACCATCTTCCAAAAAATGCCCTAACGTGGGCAGGCTGAGCGTCCCGAGCTGTTCCAATAAGTCTTGCTCTACCAAGTCCACAGATGGTTCAGTCATTCGCTACAGCTCCTTGGCTGGTTCGATGAGTGCGGCAACGCATTCGATTTCCAGGCTGACGCCCCATAGCGAGACACACACTGAGGTTCGCGCCGGCTTATGCGCTCCGAAAAACTCCTCATAGACGGAGTTGTACTCAGCCAGCTGCTCAGTGTCCGTTAGGTAGGTGTTCACTTTAATAACATGATCCAAGTCCGATCCGGCCTCTTCAAGAATGGCTTGAAGGTTTTGAAGGGTCTGGCGCACTTGGTCCGAAAACTCCGCAGGCTGGTCAGTGAGGTCACTCCTGGCTGGGATTTGACCGGAAGTGAACACCAACCCGTTGGCTACCACGGCCTGGGAGTAAGGTCCCACGGGCGCCACATGGCCAGGTGCGGCGTGAATGCGCCGGATGCTCATTTGGAAACCTCAACACTATCTGACGGGGCATCTTCGACTTCGTGGATATTTCCGTATCGGGTTTCAGTAAGGAGCAGAAGGGCCAGCAACGAGGCGACTGCCGCGCCCATGACGTACCAAGCGATGGATGAGCTCTGACCTGTCGCCGCAAGTAGAGCCACGGTGATTGCTGGTGTGGCAGCGGAGCCCAACAAGCCGGAGAGCATGTAGGCGATAGATAGGCCGGAGTAACGAACTTTGGAGCCGAACAGCTCAGCGAGGAACGTAGCGATGGGTCCGTAGTTGGCGGAGAAGGCTAGCATCATCAGGCCATAGCCGAGGAACAATAATACGGGAGATCCAGTATCCATCATCCAGAAGAGAGGGAAAGCGAGCAAAGCCTCGGCGATCACGCCGGCAAAGATGATGGGCTTACGCCCAACCTTGTCTGACAACCGGCCAAAGAATGGAATGGCAAAGAAGGCCACGATGCAGGCGAACATGACTGCCCACAGCAGCAGTGTCTTTGAGTGGCCTAGCTCCTTGGTTCCGTAGTTGACGCCTGAAGCGACCAAGAGAGTGAAGGTGCTGCCGGTGGACAGCGTGGCGATGCCGCCAAGGACTACCTGGCGCCAGTATTTCTTCATCAGGACGGCAAACGGAATTTTGGCTTTGGCGCCGGTTTGCTGGACCTTCTTGAAGGAGGGCGTTTCTTCGATGTGCAAACGGATGTAAATTCCCACGGCAACCAGAACTGCGGAGAGGAGGAAGGGGACGCGCCAACCCCAACTCAGCAGGCTTGCCTCATCGAGAGTGCTGGCCACGATCAAAAAGGCAACGTTGGCCAGCAAGGTTCCGATCGGGACACCGATCTGAACCATGGAACCAAAGAACCCGCGCCGATCCGCTGGAGCGTGCTCCACGGTCATCAGGACAGCGCCACCCCATTCGCCACCCAGCGCAAGTCCTTGGCACAGTCTCAAGGTAAGCAGCAGTAGGGGCGCTGCGACACCAATGGTATTGAAGTCTGGAATCAGGCCAATTCCGAAGGTAGCAACTCCCATGCCGATCAGGGAGATCAACAGCATTGATTTGCGGCCCACTCGGTCTCCGAAATGACCGAAAATGATGGCGCCAACCATGCGGGCCACGTAGGCCGAGGCGAAAGTCATGAACGCCAGTATGGTACCAATCGCACCGTCGAGATCCGGGAAGAAAATCTTGTTGAATACGAGGGCTGATGCCGTTCCGAAAAGGAACAGATCGTACCATTCAACAGTTGTGCCAATGACACTGGCAGTGGCAATTTTCCGCATTTTACTGCGGTCCAGTTTTTCTGCTTCCGCAGTGATACGTGTTACGTCGGTTGTCATGTGGGGCTCCAATGGTGATGATCCGGGGCGAGGAGAATAGGAAGGAGTAACTTCAACATCTTGTTCTACTATCCATTCGAGGTGCCGTGAGTCACAAGGCGGATCCGCACACGTTTGGGAGCCTGGGATTGGGCAGATGCACACTCACGATCCGCCATTACAGCAACAACGATGACTGACTACGCCCAGGCAATAACGACGCGGGCTATTTCGGTGGGAACAGTCAGATCGATCCCGGTCACTTCTTTGAACCGTCGCAACCTGTTGAGGATGGTATTTCGGTGGCAGAACAAGGTCTCTGCAGTGACAGCAACATTGCCGTTGAGCAAAAAGCAGGTCACCGTTTCCCTCAGCCGTTCAAGCTCTTCCGCACGGCAGCTGCCCAACTGCAACTCCAGAAGCGCCCTGAGGTCGACGCCAGTCTCGTCTAAGCGAGTTCTCGCAAGCCGCGCCCAGTGCTTGTCCACAGTTACGGGAGCGTGGTCAGTGGGTTTGGCCAGTTCCGAGAGAGCGGCGGCAACTCGTGCGGCGCTTGCCAACCCCATCAGGCCATCTGCAGAGACTGCCACGCCGCAGGGAATGGTTGCCACCCCAGTGGGTAATGCATCTTGGGTACCGAATTTAAGTTCCGGGATAGGCCAGAATACGTAGGTGTAATCGGCGGATTCGTGAAGGAAGATCGGATTTGAGGGGGTGGGGAACGCGGCCAGTTTGCGGAGCTCTTCCGCCCGCCGCCCTTTGCCGGCAGCAATGGCGTATTGGGCGTCTGCATTGACATCGAAGGCACGGGCAAACCGCTCGCGTGTCTCTACATGTCGACCCTGAGCGCTGAAAAGAGCTGAGATGAACTCCTGTTTTACCCCGGCTTCTTGCTGCGCCATAGCAACTCGTGTTGATAGATAGCTTGAATGGATCGCGGAGGCATAGTCATCGACCACGCGCCAAACATCCTCGGCTCGTGAAGCCATGAGAGATGCATCAGCGGGGGTGGACAGGCGCAGGAGTGTGGACCAGATGATGGGAAAGTCTAGGCGCACTGCCGACATGAGCGCCTCGGCCGCCACTCCCTGGCGGGCGCGGCGCGCGCCCAAGCCGGTGGCGAACTCCACCATGCGTGGATAGTGTTCTTCACCGGCCATGGAATTGAGGATGAGACCGATAGATACGACCGCTGAATTTTCCAACTCTTCGACAGCGAAGGAATCGCCCGAGTAACCTGCAATGGCCTGCACCCGCTCCACGAATAGCTTTTGCATGGCGGGGAGCCTGCCCTTGAGCTCCGTCACCAGCAGTACCCAGCGACCCTCGCTCGCCTCAGGTTCATCGCGGGATGGACGGAGCGGAACAGAAGGAATGTGCATAAGCACAGCCTAGACGAGGAAAATCGTTGAGCCTGGCTAGTTCGCCCCGCAACCACAACTGCCATCATGGGTAGTGGCGGTCCTCACGGACGCCACTATTGTGAAAACACTTGAAAGGTTGTCTGACATGAGCTCCTCCACTTTGGCACCAGAGCGGGCCGTCTCCGCAGGGCATCTCATTGTCTCCCAGCTCGAAGCGGCAGCCATCCCTCGCGTCTATGGTGTTCCGGGGGAGAGCTATCTCGACATGCTTGATGGGCTCCATGAATCACCTATCACCACCGTCGTGACAAGACACGAGGGCGGTGCCGGTTTTATGGCACTAGCGGAGGGAAGACTCACAGGTTTGCCGGGCATCGCCATGGTGACCCGTGGGCCTGGCGCCGCCAACGCGTTCATCGCCGTTCACACTGCATACCAAGACGCCACACCCTTGATTCTCTTCGTCGGGTTGATCCCCGTAGCGGACCGGGGCCGCGAATCGTTCCAGGAATTCGATATCACCTCCTGGTTTGGAAGCACGGCCAAGAAAGTCCTGGTCCTCGACGATGCTGCCTCAGCGGCCTCGATGGTTGAAGATGCCATTCACACTGCAATGAGCGGCAGGATGGGCCCGGTGGTCATCGGACTGCCCGAAGATGTGCTGACCCACATGGTCCCGTGTGGCGCTACAGTACCCATGCGCGCACGGGCCCTGAGTGGGCCGACGACGACCGCGCTCGCCGAGCTGGGAGACAAGCTGTCAGAAGCAAAAAAGCCACTGATCGTCGTGGGTGGCGAAGGCTGGACGCAGGACTGCGGCACAGCGCTGGTATCTTGGGCCGCCAGCCACGGAGTGCCAGTGGTCTCAGATTTCCGGGCCTACGACGCAGTGCCGCACGCGCTCCCGGGCGGCAACAGCTATGTTGGCAGCCTCGGCTACGCCCGCAGCGACGCGAACGCCCAGCGACTAGACGAAGCAGATCTTCTCGTGTTCATCGGATGCCCCCGCGCAGACGTTCTCAGCGACGGTTTCACTCGTGGACTCACTGCAGAGACTGTAGTAGCAATGCCTGGAGACACTTTGGGACACTTCGGCCGGATTGACCAACACATCGTGGCGGATGTCAGTACCTTCGCTAATGAGCTAGCCGAGCTGGACTTGAAGATGGCAGTTCTGCCGGAATGGCTCAAACGTGCACGCGACGAATATGAAGCATACTCAACGCCTCATCTAGACGGCGGTTCCCACGTCGACATGAGCGCATGTATGACGGTCCTGCGCGAGGAACTGCAAGCAGATGCGATCATCACTTACGGTGCGGGCAACCATGCGCTGTGGCCCGCGCGGTACCTCCAGCACACTGCGGCACAATCCTTGGTGGCCCCCCGAAACGGCGCGATGGGAGTGGGCATTCCCGCGGCCGTGGCGGCAAGCATGGTGTACCCAAACCGCCAAGTAGTTTCCGTTGCCGGAGATGGCTGCTTCATGATGAACGGCCAAGAGATAGCAACAGCCATCGCCTACGGTGCGAAGTTTGTTGTGATCGTCGTCGACAACCAATGCTTCGCAACCATCCGAGAGCACCAAGAAAACCACTACCCGGGAAGGCCATCCGGTACCGGGCTTGTGAACCCGGACTTTTCCGCACTAGCGCGCTCTTACGGCGGCTATGGGGAGCGAGTGGAGCGCACCGAGGATTTCAGGGGCGCGTTCCAGCGGGCCGTCCAAAGCGAGCTACCTGCCATCCTGCACGTTTTACAGGATCCACTAACCAGGTCCCCAAAAACATCAGATTAGCCGTCTCGCTCCGCGGTAGCCTCCCCACACAATGCCTAAGGAACCCTCATGTTGAAAACAATTCTCGAACCCAATCCAGACAACTTCACAGGTGACGACGCCGATTTCATGGCAGATTTCGCCATGCTGTGCACCTTCGGTGCCACCGCCAATGGAGGCGTTGACAGACTAGCCGCATCCGCCGCCGACGGCCAACAACGAACATGGTTCACACAGCTGTTGACGGGCCACGGCTTCACCGTTGAATTTGACCGGATTGGCAACCAATTCGGGACCTACGAACTGGTCCCTGGCGCCCCTTACGTTCTCGTCGGTTCCCACCTAGACTCCCAGCCAACTGCCGGCAGGTACGACGGCGCATATGGCGTACTTGCCGCTGCACACGCCGCGTTCCGCGTAGTTGCTGCCTACAAGAATTCCGGAAGACTGCCGAAGTACAACATAGCGGTCGTCAACTGGTTTAACGAGGAAGGTTCACGCTTCAAACCCTCCATGATGGGCAGCGCCGTATACACCAACAAGCTGGAACTCGATCAGACACTATCGACGCAGGACCGCGACGGCGTGACGGTAGCCGAGGCGCTCACAGCCATTGGATGCCTCGGTGCGGGGGCAGGGCCGAAGGCCGCGTGCTGTGCGGAAATCCACATTGAGCAAGGTCGCAGTATGGAGCGCGGGGGGATCACCATCGGGATCGTCGACTCAAACTGGGCCGCCAATAAATACGAATTTATTGTCAATGGCGAGCAGGCACATACCGGATCCACTGTCATCGCCGACCGCAAAGATGCCCTGTTGGGCGCATCCATGCTGGTGGTAGCCGCAAGAGAGCTCGCCGATAGCTTCCCCGGCGTCCTCCACACTTCCGTGGGTCAACTGGATGTTTACCCCAACTCACCGGTGGTGGTTCCCTCACGAGTCACTTTGCTGTTGGACCTGCGCTCTGCGGATGAAGACGTGCTAGCGCAAGCCGACCTCCAACTCCACGGGCACATTGAAAAGATCGAGAGGCTGGCCAATGTGACGATTGTTAAGGAGGATTCGCACTGCTGGCCGGTGACACCTTACCAGCCAGCCGGCGTCGAACTAGCAGAGAAAGCTGCAGCCAACCTTGGACTACCCCACCAGCGTGTAAAGACCTTGGCGGGCCACGACTCCACCAATATGAAAGATATTGTCCCCACTGTCATGTTGTTCGTACCTTCAGTTGATGGCATCTCGCACAATGAGCATGAGTACACGCGTGATGAGGACATCGTCTCCGGAGTCCACATGCTCACAGATGTAGTGGGCCGCCTCGCGGAAGGTGAGCTGAATTAGGCAGCTTATCTAGGCTGGCTCAGCTCACCTACTCATGTATAAAGCCAATTGACGACCCTCGCTTTTCACTCTGTCATAGGCGTGCGGTGTCTGCGATTAGGAACGCCAAGATGGGCTCTAACTGTCCCTTGTTGGCTGCGCTCACGTAGGGATGAACGCTGAGTTCATCCCTACGAGGATGTCGCCGCGGCGAACTGGGGATGAATCATTGCTTTCACGGTCCTCGCAACAATTTCTGGACTGCTGTTCTCGATATTTCTCTAATGGGGCCCGCTGTCACGTCCTAGAAAGTTGATGGTGTTCCACTCAACATGATGTCTGGGCTTGTGACTGTTTTTGCGACAACGTCGGCTTCGATCTCATTGACCGATTGTCCTGCGGAGTTCTTCCAGCTGTCACGGCCGTTGACGCTTCCTCCGACCAGTATCGCCGCTGCTTGGCTAGGACTTGAAAATAGGTGGTCTAGGGCCATGATCAGCTGCTCTCCATGCACTTCTGCAATTCCGCGTTCGATGAGCGATTGACGGCCACGGATGATCGACTTCGGTGCAGAGGGGCGTGGGCGTGAATTCCCCACTGAACCGGCAAGAACCACAAGCCCCTCGGAAGTAGGGTCCGCGTCGGCTTGGCACCCGGACTGTCGAAGGTAGAGCCGTTCAGCTGCAACCTCGTTCGGCGAATCGTGGGCGTCTTTGCGGATTGATTCGAGTGCCGGATAGCCGAGGGTGGCAGTCAAGAGAGAAATAGTCTCCAGATACTCATTGCAGTCGGCTTCCAAGGGAGCTGGCGTGTGCCGATTGGAAGCCGCATTACCGTTCAACAGGGGGTATCGAGCCGCCTGGAGAGCGCGAGAAATGGCTTCCCATTCCATGAATCCCACATGAGTATCTGTCCAGGTATTCGTCAAAGAAACAGCGACGATGGCGCGTTCCCAAAATTCCTTGCCAGCAACGTGCTGCTTCAGCCTGCCACCGACGTTGCCACTTTGCCCGATGTAGCAGGAGACGCCATCTTCTGAATCACCGCCAAATAGGAAGTACAGTCCCACCTGCGACGCTTCAGCCATCGAGAGGAAGCCACTGAGCAGGGAACGAGGAACGTCGAAGACGCGCACTGTGCGGGTAGTGATTTCTGCCATGCGAATGCCGGATGGATCGCCGTGAGGTAGAAAGATCTGAATCGGCGGTGTCATACCCTCGAAGCAACAAGTTAGTTGAATAGAGGAGTTGCTGGTGGGGCGTAGGCGATTGTCGTTTTCGGATCGGGCGGACATCGCTGTAGGCATCCTGGCTGGCAAGCCTGATCGTCAGATCGGTGCGGATCTTGGCCGTGACCACACGATCATTTGGCGGGAACGCCACAGGAATTCGACGAAGACCCGCGGGTATCGTCCGGTGAGTGCGGACTGTGCTGCTGAGCGCCGGCGCAAACGTCCGCAGGCACGGAAAATCGATACAGATGTGGTCCTTGCAGCCCGGGTTAAAGCGGATCTGGCCAGATCCAGAACACCGCGACAGATCGCCGGCCGTTTGCGTTTAGAAGCCACAGACGCCAGCGTTGAGACCATGACGAAATCACCCGACGCCGAAGGCCGCACCGTCTCCCACGAGGCGATCTACCGCTGGATCTACGCCCTGCCCAAGGGCGAGCTTGCCAAGCCCGGAATCCTGCTCCAGTCCAAGCGCACGAAGCGTAAATCAGTGAAGCCGCTGGGTGAACGCACCGGCGGGAGGATCATTGGCATGGTCAGCATCGACGACCGTCCAGAGGAAGCAGCTGATCGTCGTGTTCCAGGTGCGTGGGAAGGGGATCTGGTGGTCGGCAAGGGAGGCAAGAGCGCCATCGCAACCCTCGTCGAGAGACACAGCAGGTTCCTGATCATGCTTGGCCTGCCCGAAGGCAAGAAGGCCGACGGACTCGCCGATATCCTCATCAATCGGGTCAATGACCTGCCGGCCCTGATGCGCGGTTCCTTGACCTGGGATCAGGGCACCGAGATGGTCCGCCACGCACAACTGACCGTGGCCACGGATCTGCCGGTGTACTTCGCGCACCCCCACTCACCGTGGGAACGCCCGTCGAATGAGAATACAAACGGGCTGATCCGGGAGTACCTGCCCAAGGGCATCGAGCTGACCAGTCATCAGCCCTACCTGGACTCCATCGCTGATGAGCTCAACGACCGGCCCCGCGCCGTCCTGGGATTCCTCACACCACGAGAAGTATTCACCAAGCTACTCAACGACAGTGTTGCTAAGACGGCTTGACACCGCCATCGTTTGGGGACGTGAATTGCTCTGCAGTCGGGTTCTCCTGCGGAAGGCTATATATGGGATCAAATCTACCGCCAGAATAAAATCAGGTTGGGGCTAGCTCGGTACCGCTTGACTTACTTAGCTCGCAGAAGTCCTGAACCCAGAAATGTTCAGGCATGAATGGGGAACGGATATATCCGGAGCACCTATGTCTGCCTGGCAGCTCGGGATGCATCAAGAGCAAAATGGAGAGTACAGATTTGGTGGCAAATAGGCCGTGCTCAGTGCCGTGCAGCAGTCGGGCGGCAGTTCCCACCACGTCATACAAAACTCATACTTTTGAACACGCAACAGCGACTATTTAGTATCCTGCATTGTTGCAATAACGCCATACAGGAACAGGCCAAAACGGGATATTGGCAACCGCGAATTGACCGCTGATCAGCAAGCCGGGGGCGTCGGTACGAATCTGACAGGAGGCCCTGGAGTTTTAGAAGACCAAAAGTACGGATTTACGGGGCTTTTGGCAGTGACGGGGACGGTTTCAGCCCCGTCTATTCGCGTTCAAATGGCTTTGGTGTTCAAACGCAACGGGCTCGGCCTCAGGCGACTCGTCTGAGGCTAGTCCACGGAATGCGGTTGTGTTGGATGGCTTCGCAGTTCAGCGTCATGCGGAGGTGCCCTGCCAGCCAGCCACCGCGTCATCCTCCAATGCTCGACGTTCCGTGGCCGTTGGGAGAGCGGGGCCAGGTACGCGCAGCTACAGGCCTTAAAATCACGTCCCAAATCTGTCCGGGGCGAAGAGTTTTCCGGGTGTCCTGGACACAGACATCGATGGCATCGGCGGCACATGGAGCTAGCCGCAGGCTCAGCAGGTCGTGGGTTAGGCATATGCTGACAGGTTGACCTCGGTAGCTGAGCTGGAACGAGACCGCAGTCAGTTCGGTGGGAAGGACCGGGTGCAGCCAGAGAGCGTCCTGCCGAGTTTCCACACCGGCATAACAGCGCATCACCATGTCAGCGGTCCCGGCCATGGCCCCGAGGTGGATACCTTCTCGGGTGGCTCCACCCTGAGTGTCTGCCAGGTCCGCTTCCAAGGCCTGTTCAAACAGTGACCAAGACCGGGCACGGTTGGTACGGGCCAACACCCAGCCGTGGGCGAGCCTGCTCAGGGTCGAGCCGTGGCTGGTACGGGCCAGATAGTAGCGGACCGTCGCCGGGATGAGATCCGGCGGCAGCGGATATCCCAGGCGGAGAAAAATTTCGCGTAGTTCCTCAGCGGAAAAAAGGTAGAACAGCATCAAGACATCTGCCTGTTTGGAGAGCTTGTACCGGTTAGTGGTGTCACCCTCGGCCTGCAAGATCAAATCCAGCCGGCCGATGTTCGTGTAACGGCTCCGGTAGGTGTCCCAGTCGAATTCCTGCAGATGCTCGTAGCCCTCGAATTGACTGATCACTCCTTCATGAAAGGGGATGCGCAACCGCCGGCTGATCCTTTCCCAGTGCGCAACTTCCTCTGGCTCCACGCCGAGCCGGTGCTGGAAAAGGTCACAATCATGGCCAGCCAGCAGCTGCACCGTCTCGGCGGCACGTGCCAATACCCACGCGGCCAGCACATTGGTGTAGGCGTTGTTGCGCAGTCCCTGTCCTGGGGCATCAGGATAGCCATCATGGTATTCGTCCGGGCCCATCACTGCGCTGATGTCAAAACGGTCATCACCTAGATCATGGACGGCAAGGGAGGCGAACAACCGGGCCACCTCCACGAGAATCTCTGCCCCGTAGTCGGTGAGGAAGCCTAGATCGGCGGTGGCCTGGTAGTACTGCCAGACACTGTAGGCCACCGCCAGGCCGACGTGACGTTGCCGGTGAGAGTTGTCCGGCATCCACGTTCTATTACGGGGGTTGAAGAGTTCTGCCGGTGTTTCCTCGCGGCCGTCGCTGCCGGACTGCCAGGGGAACATCGCTCCGGCAAGGCCTTCGGCACGGGCAGCGTCCCGGGCAGAGTCCAGGCGACGGAACCGGTAAAGCAGCAGTGCTCGGGTCAGCTCCGGCCGCCGGAGAGTCAGCATCGGGTAGACAAATAGCTCGTCCCAAAAAACGTGACCGCGGTAGCCCTCCCCATGCAGGCCCCGGGCAGGAAGACCAGCATCCAAGTCAGGACTGGCGGCAGCGACGGTCTGCAACACGTGAAAAACGTGCAGGTTCAGGGCCAACGACTGCCTGGGTCTGGTCTGCAGCTGGATTCCAAACCGGTTCCACAGCTCCTCCCACTTGCTGGCGTGGGCGACCAGCAGAACCCCAAACCCCGGAGCCCGGTCGATGCTGTGACCGGCGTCGAGCGCAGCAGTGGAGACAGCCCGGTCTCTGGAGGTCGCTACCGCGGCAATCTTCTCAATTGTTACTGGTATTCCACGTGCTAGGCGCAGCGTGATCTGGTGCCCGGCGCGCGCTGACTCTTGGATCAACCGGCGGTGGGTGGCGCCGCCGTCGGCTCCGATTCGCGTGCGCGTAGCAGTGGCGATCTTGATACCGGACTGGCTGGTTGCAGCCTCGTAGATCACCGTTTCAGCGTCCGGTACCACAGACCCGGACGGGACCAGATGCTCATGGGCAAGAACAAAGTCGGCCCTCACGTTGCGGTTGGCCACGGCGCCATTAACTACCGATTCAACGACCACTTCGCCTGACCAGTTCTCGGCCTCGAGGGTAACTTCCAAGGCCGCCAAGTGTGGGTCATCCAAAGAATGAAACTGCCGGGAGGTGATCCGGGTTTTCCGTCCAGCTGCATCACGGTAGCAGTTGATACGGGTCAGCACCCCACTGCGCAGATCCAGGTCTTGGTGGTGGCTGAGCATCTCCGCAATGCCTGGACGGAGGACGGGCCCGTCCTTCGGCCGGGCGGTCAGGAAGGACCAGTCAGGGGCGTTGACCAGGTGCTCGGTTTCGACCTTCCGACCGGCCACGTCACTGATGAGCCGGTTGTAGATACCGGCCAAGTAAGTCCCCGGGTAGTGCACGCCATCCGCCGTGCTACCCGGCACTGAACCGCGGGTGGCCCAATACCCGTTACCCAGGGTGCACAGCGCCTCCCGTGTGCTTTCTTGCTCTGGATCAAACTTGTCATAAACGAGGTTCCACACCCCTGGAGTGCCTGTCTTGGCGCCCCCGCTCCAGGAAGCATCCGGGTCCGCTGCAGCATCTGCAAGTCCAGACTGTAGGCCGGTTAGGTCCCGGACCACCACGTCCGCACCAGCGGCGGCCAGCTGCTCACCGGTGCCGGTGCGGTCCACTCCCACTACCAGGGCGAAGCCGCCGACGACGGCTGCCTTGACCCCGGCCGCGGCGTCCTCGATCACCGCGGCATCGGCCGGTGCCACCTGGAGGCGGCGGGCGGCCTCCAAGAACATGGCAGGATCTGGTGTACCTGGCAGGGACAGCACCAATGCATCCGTGCCGTCGACCCGGACAGGGAATAGGTCTGTAATCCCGGCGGCATCAAGGACCCCTGCGCTGTTGCGACTTGAGGTCACCAGCGCAACGGGCACCTGCCCCGCGGCCAGGTCCTGCAGCAGCTTCATCGCATCAGGAAAGACCGTCACCCCACCCTCGCTCAGCTCGGCGGCGAAGAAATCCTGCTTGCGGGTGGCCAATCCGTTGACAGTGAGATGCTCGGGCGTATCCTCAGCACTGCCCTCAGGCAGGCTAATCCCCCGGGAGGCCAGGAACGTTCTCACCCCGTCCTCCCGGGACCGCCCATCAACGAAGGCACGGTAGTCCTGCTCCGCGTCAAAGGGTACTTGCGTGTCATCGATCCGAGGAAGGACCTGATCGAAGAGCGCCTTCCACGCCGCCGCATGGACCCCGGCGGTGTCAGTGACCACACCGTCCATGTCGAAAATGACCGCTGCATAGCCGCAGACACTACCGGCGCTCCCATGCCCATGCTCAGGCTCTGGTGCCGGCGGCAGGCGGTGCAAGTTCCCTCGGTGCATTAGGAGCCATCCACCGCCGGCGCAGCAGTCTGGGCATGGGGCCAACTCCAGCCGCTGATGGCCGGATCGTCCTCTCCGTAGGCCCGGGTCCAAGCGCGGGCGCGGACACGTTCATCAACCATCCGCTGACGCAGCCCGGCAGCCCGTTCGGCCAAGCCCGGGACTCTGTCGATGACGTCCATCACCAGGTGGAATCGATCCAGACTGTTGAGCATGACAATATCGAACGGAGTGGTAGTGGTGCCCTCCTCACGGAAACCGCGTACATGGAAATTTTGGTGGTTATTCCTGCTGTAGGTCAGACGGTGGATCAGTGCAGGATAGCCGTGGTAAGCAAAGATCACTGGCGCAGTGACAGTAAAGACAGCGTCAAACTCTGCCTCCGGGAGCCCGTGCGGGTGCTCAGTCTCCGGCTGTAAACGCATCAGGTCCACCACGTTGACCACCCGGACAGTCAACTCCGGCAAGTGTTGGCGCAGCAGGTCTACGGCGGCAAGCGTTTCCAGGGTTGGAACATCCCCGGCACACGCCATGACCACATCGGGTATCACCCCGGCAGGGCCCGTTCCTGGACCAGTGGCAAGGGTTTCGTTGCCTGCCCAATCCCAGATGCCCAGCCCGCGCTGACAGTGCAGTTCCGCTTCGTCCATCGTGAGGTAGGACAGTGCCGGCTGCTTGCCGGCAACGATGAGGTTGATGTAGTTGCGGCTGCGCAGGCAATGATCTGCCACCGAGAGCAGCGTGTTGGCGTCCGGGGGCAGGTAGACGCGGACAATTTCGGATTTCTTGTTGATCAGGTGGTCTATGAAGCCTGGGTCTTGGTGGGAGAACCCGTTGTGGTCTTGGCGCCAAACGTGGGAAGTCAGTAAGTAGTTCAATGAGGCAATCGGCATTCGCCACGGGATTTCGTTGGCGACTTTGAGCCACTTGGCGTGTTGATTCACCATTGAGTCCACAATATGGATGAACGCCTCGTAGCAGGAGAACATGCCGTGCCGTCCAGTGAGTAGATAGCCTTCTAGCCAGCCCTGGCACAGGTGCTCAGAAAGGACTTCCATCACCCGCCCTGACCGGGCTAGGCCCTCGTCTGTGGGTAACGTTTCTCCTTGCCAGACGCGGTTGGTGGCCTCGAAGACGGCGCCGAGCCGGTTGCTGGCTGTTTCATCGGGTCCCATCAGGCGGAACGTGGAGGGGTTGTTGGCGATGACTTCACGCAGGTAGGTGCCCAAGACCCGGGTTGCCTCTGCGACGGTTGTCCCCGGCGATTCAAGCGCGACGGCGTAGTCGCGGTAGTCCGGTAGGTGGAGTGGTTCCAGGACCAGACCACCATTTGTTACCGGGTTTGCACTCATCCTGCGGACACCTTTAGGGGCAAGATCGGCCAGCTCGGGCCGCAACGCACCCTCGGCGTCGAAGAGTTCCTCCGGATGGTAGGAGGCCAGCCAGTCTTGGAGCTGACGCAGGTGTTCCGGGTTGTCCTGGAGACCGGACAGTGGCACCTGGTGGGAGCGCCAAGTGCCTTCGGTAGGCAGCCCGTCCACTACCTTAGGTCCGGTCCATCCCTTGGGGGTGCGTAACACAATCATCGGCCAGCGAGGCCGTTGCGTCACGGCACCGTGCCGGACATCGTGCTGGATGCGATCGATCTCGGCTACAACGTGATCCAGAACCGCGGCGAACTGCTGATGCACCTGCTCAGGATCGTCACCGCTGACTAGATACGGCTGGTGCCCATACCCCTTCATCAGGGCCATCAGTTCCTCATCGGGGATGCGCGCCAAAACGGTGGGGTTGGCGATTTTGTAACCATTAAGGTGCAGGATCGGCAGCACCGCACCGTCATGGACCGGATCTAAGAACTTGTTGGAGTGCCAGCTGGCAGCCAGCGGTCCGGTCTCCGCTTCCCCATCCCCAATAACGCAGGCCACCAAGAGATCTGGATTGTCAAAGGCCGCACCGTAGGCATGCATCAACGAATACCCCAGCTCTCCGCCTTCATGGATGGACCCTGGGGTCTCCGGTGCTACATGACTGGGGATCCCGCCCGGGAAGGAGAACTGGCGAAACAGACGTCGAAGCCCCTCCTCGTTGGTGCTGATGTCTGGATAGACCTCGCTGTAGGTTCCGTCGAGGTAGGCGTTGGCCACCAGCCCTGGACCGCCGTGTCCTGGTCCCGTCACGTAGATGGCGTTCAGGTCCCCGGCCTTGATGACACGGTTCAGGTGCGCGTAGATCAGGTTCAGCCCCGGCGTTGTTCCCCAGTGGCCCAACAAGCGCGGTTTGATGTGCTCCAGTGTCAATGGCTCCCGCAGCAACGGGTTATCCAGCAGATAGATCTGGCCGACAGAGAGGTAGTTCGCCGCTCGCCACCAAGCATCCAGACGCTGCAGCTGCTCAGCGGTGAGCGGGCCCTGTGCTGGAATCGGAAAAGTATCATTTTCTTGGATCTTCATCATTTTCTCCTCTGAAGGACGATGGGAACTCTGGCGGAAGTGATTTCCGGTGAAGGTTATAGCCGATTATCGGTGTGCGATCCAAAGGTGCCTGGACGGGGAATCAGACATTGCCAGGACCGCATGGAGCTCGTCAGTGGTATTTTCCTCCGGAATGGGTTTCGCGGGAGTATGCCTATACCTGACACTAGCCCACGCACCTTGCACGCGAACGCCGCAGACCCTCGAATCTAAAAAGGTGCCCATATCGATTGATCGTTTGAAAGTGTGGTTTTCTTTCACTACCAAAAGACTGCTTCGAAACGTCTGTGCCAGCGCCTGTGCACTGTGATTGAAGATAGTGAGGCAACTTGCAGATCATAGCGACACGTTTGCTAAAGCAGCATCTGGGCCTCCTTCACCGCCCACGGCCCCGGCGTATTATCCACGGAAGTTGGGTACACCGTGGCGCCGCTTACCCCGAGGACTTTTCCGATGTTGGCCGGCGTAAGCTCTCTGAGCCTTGAGTTCTCGCCCACCTTCAACTTCCGCATGATCGAGGATCACGTCCTGCCGTCCTGCCGTCCTGCCGTCCTGCCGTCCGCACCTATTCCGCCACAGCGCAAGCGCTGGCCTAGCTTCACTGGTGCCCACCCGAGGAGGGTCAGTGTCCACCTGCTGAGGGTGTTTAAGGTACGGAATGTTGTGAAAAACCAACCAGATGTGGCCGGAACTTGACCGACCTGTGCGCATCCGGACGGCGCCCATTGGAGGTGGGTAGGCCCGCCGCGCGTCTGCTCGCCAGAAAAAAGCCTATGGCCCTATTTGCTGAGTGGAACGCGCAGTATGCGCCCTGCGCGCAACCGGAATGACATCCGCTGGCATCGAACGGTCTTATGCGTAGAAGATGTTGAATGGAGGGAGTTTGGCAGGGTATGACGCTTTTAGTGGTTGCCTAGTTTTTGGGGCGCCACGCGTCTGCGGGATCCACAGTGCGCGTCTCGGGTCTGGCAGGGCAGCGTCTGGGGCGGGTCTGGGCCAGGTGGCCAGGTTACTTGCAAGGCTCTGGCATCAGAGGTCCCGATTCAAGTCAGCGCGAGCACACTCCGAAACTTTTTCGCACAGCCATACAGGCACCACTTTGTTGCGCTGACTGGTTCCGAAAGAGAACACAACCCTGAAGGTGAGGGAAGAGGATACAGTGGTGCTGCGTGCAGGACATACGCTCGAATTCTAGTTAGCTCGCCAATATGCAAAGACAACGCTTCAGGATGCAAGGGGATGGAATGCCAGACTTCCTCACCGTACCGATGCCACCGGACGATGCGTTCCTTCTCGACGCTGAAGCGGTGGCGGCTGGGGTGGGCGTGGACCCGAGGACAGGACTTTCCGAGGAAGAAGCTGCCCGGAGGCTCCTAGTGGACGGTCCCAACGACTTGCGTGGCAAAGCCCCGGTGCCAGCCTGGCGGAAAGTCATAGCCCAGTTTCAGGATGCGTTGATTTATCTGCTGCTCGCAGCGGTCGCGATCTCGCTGGTCGTCTGGGTCGTGGAAGGTGCCGAGGGTGTGCCCGTCGACGCCGTCGTGATCGCCACGATCATCGTTCTCAACGCCATCCTTGGCTATACACAGCAAGCTAAGGCCGAAGACGCCGTGGCCGCGCTGAGTAGGATGACTGCCGCAACATCAACGGTTTGGAGGGGCGGTGAACTCAGGACCGTTCCGTCCGCAGATCTGGTGCGAGGAGATGTACTTGTCCTGGGCGAAGGAGACGCGGTGGGAGCCGATGCCCGGATACTGACGGCGAGTTCTTTACATATCCAAGAGGCCTCCCTGACGGGAGAAAGTGAAGCGGTATTCAAGGACCCGGCGACCCTGATGGGGCCGGCATCGCTCGGTGATCGGGTGAACATGGTCTACAAAGGCACATCCGTTGCCCAGGGCGTTGGGCGTGCGGCTGTTACGGCGGTTGGGATGTCGACGGAGGTCGGGGCGATCGCCGGAATGGTTGACGCAACCGTTGAAGAACCAACGCCACTGCAAGTTGAGATCAACCGCATCGGCAAGTTGCTCGGCATCATCGTCGTGATAGTCGCTCTCGTGGTCATGCTCACCGTGGTTCTGGTTGAGGGCATCTCGGCTCCGAGCGATCTCGTTGGAGTATTGCTGCTGGGGGTCTCACTCGCGGTGGCTGCAGTGCCAGAGGGGCTCCCTGCGCTGCTTTCGGTGATACTCGCGATTGGCGTTCAGCGCATGGCAAAGCGCAATGCGGTCGTGAAACAGCTCAGCGCAGTTGAGGCGCTCGGCTCGGCGTCGGTGATCTGCACCGATAAGACAGGTACATTGACACGTAATGAGATGACGATCCAACGCGTGGTCACCGCATCGGGACGGGCTAGCCTCACTGGTGCCGGGTACCGCCCCAGAGGTTCGGTACTCAGCCTTGGTGAGGAGCTATCCGGGGACCTCCGCGCTGAGGTGCAGCTGGTGCTCAGCGCAGGATCCCTTGCAAACAATGCCCAGCTCTCTGAAGATAACGGCGAGTGGCACATTCAGGGTGATCCGACCGAGGCTGCGTTCCTTGTGGCGGCTCGCAAGCTTGAGGGCACCATGGAGCGGGTGGTTCACTTCGAACGGCAGGCGGAAATTCCCTTCACCTCGGAGCGGAAGCTGATGTCAACTGTGCATCAGGACCAGGCCGATGGGGCTCTTTTGCTGCTAAGCAAGGGTGCCCCCGATGTGCTGATGGGCCGCTGCACCCGGCTTCAGGTAGGTGAGAGCACAGTCCCCCTGACCGAGACTCTCCGGCAAGAGGCGCTCGATGAGATTGAGGCACTGTCGGCGCAGGCGTTCCGCACCCTTGGTGTGGCCTATCGGGTGCTCGACACCGCAGTCTCAGCAACCGCCGTCGACCCGTCGTTTGAAAAGGACCTCGTCTACGCAGGTTTTGTTGGAATTGTTGATCCGCCCAGACCTGAAGCTGCCAAGGCGATCTCCGAAGCGCACCGCGCGGGTATCCGCGTCATTATGATCACTGGCGACCATCCAACGACTGCGGCAAGGATTGCAGCCGAGCTCGGAATTATCGAACCCTCGGCACGTGCAGTGACCGGAGCTGAAATAGACACTCTCAACGACCGCGACCTACGCAATCTCACACGCGAGATATCCGTGTACGCGCGCGTTTCGCCCCAGCATAAGCTTCGCCTTGTCGACGCCCTGCAGGCCGATCAGCAAATCGTGTCGATGACCGGTGACGGTGTCAACGACGCCCCCGCAATCAAGTCTGCGGACATTGGCGTCGCGATGGGAATCACCGGAACCGAAGTCACCAAGGGTGCCGCGCGCATGATCCTCGCCGACGATAACTTTGCCACCATCGTGGCGGCGGTTCGTCAAGGACGGGTGATCTTCGAAAACATCAAAAAATTCCTCCGTTACCTGCTCTCATCAAATCTCGGCGAGGTGCTCACGGTTTTTCTGGGCGTTATTTTCGCCGGTGTCCTTGGACTCACTGACGCCAGTAGCGATGCGCTGGTCCTGCCGCTGATCGCAACCCAGATCCTGTGGATCAATCTGATCACCGACTCAACTCCCGCCCTTGCGATGGGACTCGACCCTGAGGTTGACGACGTGATGGCGCGGAAGCCGCGCAAACTAACCGACCGGACCATCGACGCGCGTATGTGGGGCGGGATCCTCTCCATTGGGCTGGTGATGGCATTGGCAACGCTGTTTACCATCGATCTTTTCCTGCCAGGAGGTCTCGTCGAGGGTAATGACACGCTCACCGTTGCACGCACGGCCGGTTTTACCACCTTAGTATTCGCCCAACTGTTTAACGCGTTGAACGCCCGTTCGGAGACGACCAGCGCGTTCCGGATGCTGTTCGCGAATAAGTGGCTCTGGGGTGCCATAACACTCAGCGTGGCGCTTCAGATCCTTGTTGTCCAAGTCCCGATCCTTCAATTGGCTTTCGGAACTGCGTCCATGGATCTCACTCACTGGGCCGCATGCGTGGCACTCGGATCGGCTGTGCTCTGGTTCGACGAGATCCGCAAAATTCTTATGCGTGCAATATCAAAACGGACTCTACGCCAGCCACAGTAGCGCTGAACGGACCCCCCGCCGGATGATCGCTGGAGCTCACGTACGTAAGTGGTCTGACCTGCGCTTTAGTCCTGGGGGAGATGCTTTCAGTGGTGCATTTTCGCCCGCACACAATAGACGCTCATTGCCTTGACCGCGCAGGCTTTGATTCCATCGTGCCCTTCTCTGCTCTCAGTAGTGCGGCGAACCTGCTAAAGTCCGCTCTCGGCGCCAACAGCGGATGTCATCCTTTTTTAAACGCAACGCTCCCGCACAGCCGGTTTTTCAGCACAGCACCTACCTTCCGCGTAAGATCAGAGCATGAACGGACCCGCAGACGCTTTTGGCCCGATGCTGGAAGTGATGTCGTGGGTGGGTTTTGTACTCGGCATTCCACTAGTTATTGTGGGCTGGATTGTGGCCAACCGCCGTTGCCAATGGATCAACACCACTGCCGAGGTGTTCGAGGCCGGCGGATATAAAGGCTTCCGCTGGATTGACAGTGAAGACATGCCGCACGTCTCCTTGCACGATCACGGCGAGACCCAAGGAGTGGATGTTGGCACCCGAATCGAGATCCATTACGATCATTGCCACCCTGTCCGGTGGGGGCTGGAGCCGCCCCGAAACGATAACCCTTTTTTGATCATCGGCTGGATACTCGTGTCTGTGGCAATCCTGTGTACTGTGGCTGGATTCATTCCAATAATGTTCTGAGCCGGATTTCATACAGCAGCTAAGCAGCTAAGCAGCTAGTGCGCCGGGCCGGTGCCCCGCTGGGCTGGCGTTCTTGTGATCGAATCGTTACCGTAAGAACTACACCGGCCGTTTGAGAGCGGCCGCTTTGAGAGGAGTTTCCATGGTTTCCAAGACAACTTCCACAGCGAAATTTACGGTCCCTGGCCTGTCCCTTGCGGACGGTCACCAAGTGGCAGCCACCCTGCAAGGACGGCTCCACGCCTTGAATGATCTCCAACTGACATTGAAGCATGCGCACTGGAATGTGGTGGGTAGGGATTTCATTGGTGTTCACACCATGCTTGACCCTCAGATTGAACTGGTCCGGGCGATGATTGACGAGACAGCGGAACGTATTGCTACTCTGGGCGATTCGCCTAACGGTTTACCCGGAGCGTTGGTGAGAGATCGGGACTGGAACGATTACGCGCTTGGACGAGCCTCCACTATGGAGCATTTGGCCGCTCTGGACGTTGTCTATGAAGGTGTGGTCTCCAGCCACCGCGACGCCATCTCTGTTATTGGAAAACTTGATCCCATCACTGAGGACATGCTGATTGGGCAGACCGCGAAGCTGGAGTTGTTCCAGTGGTTCATGCGCGCGCACCTGGAAAATTCCGGTGGGACACTCCTCAACGCTGAGACGCACACGGAGAAGTCCGCCGCGGCGAAGACGAAGAAAAAGTAGAACTCAGCGGAACAACAGCCTACACATCGAAAATAGGAGCAACACCATGTCAAACACAGAGAACTTTGACCCCACCCAGAGCCCCCGCGTTGACAAAAAGCTGATGGAGGATAGCGCTGGTGAACCTGAAGTAGGAAAAGAAGCGTCTGAAGTGGCGCAGACCCCCGAGCCAAAAGACGTCGAATCGGATCCCGCGCTCAATGACGGACTAGGTCAGGACTGGACCGACGAAGGTGGCGCCACAGCCGAAGGTTCGGCCACATTGTCGGAGTAGAGCATCTGAGCTGAGCTCTGAGCAACTAGTCACTGTCTCTTGGCACTCTGCCGCCTGACACTCTGCCTCTTGACACTGGGCTCTGGAAGCTGCCGGTGCAAAGAACTTATTGTGCCCCGCACTGCTTGCAGTGCGGGGCACAATTGCGTCAACGCCAATGCCAATGCCAACGCCGGGTCACCGGGGCAAGAAACGCCCTGGACAAGCTTCTCGCAGAGCACAGGCTCTAGGCAATGAACAGTTAACGATAATAGGGTTATCAAAAGTCCTAGAAGATCTGCGAAGGGGGAGAGAATAATGACTGCACAATTGCTCCGAGTAGAACCTGGATCTGGAGGGATATCTCGCAAGATCGCAGGCCGTGGATTTAGCTATGTTTCGGCAAATGGGCGGAGAATCAGCTCTGAAAAGTTAATCAACCGTATTGATGCGCTAGCTGTCCCGCCGGCGTGGCAGCAGGTTTGGATCGCGTCAGATTCACGGGCGCATATTCAAGCTACCGGGGTGGACGCCGCAGGCCGCACCCAGTACATTTATCATCCCCGCTGGCGAGAACTCCGCGATGATGAGAAGTTCATCCGTTCGCTGGCCTTCGCCCAGCGTCTGCCCAGCATGCGCCGGACGGTGACACGGGACCTCCAACAACAAGACGATGCCAAGCGGCGGACGCTCGCAGCAGCGGTGCGTCTCATTGACAGTGCCGGGTTGCGAGTAGGCGGGGCCGCCTATGCCGATGAAAACGGTTCCTTTGGCGCCACAACATTGCAGCGGCGGCACGTTAGCGTCCAAGGCTCCGAGATCCGGCTGGTGTTCCGGGGCAAGTCAGCGGGTGCGTGGGACGTGCAACTATCGGATGCGTTGCTGGGGGAGTACTTCACCACCATGCCAGCCAAGCCGCGCCAAGGTCCCGCGTTGTGTTTTCCGGTCAAGAGTGGGCGCCGCAAACAGTGGCACTCCGTCTCCGATTCAGATGTTAACGCGTATCTGGGCAGAATAGTGGGTAGCGGCTTCACCGCCAAGGATTTCCGAACCTGGCAAGGTACGGCGGTTGCTGCCGTTTCGCTGGCTCGCTCCCATCGTTTGGGCGCCTCATCCCCTGACGCTGTCACAGCAGCTATTCGGGACGCGTCCGTATGGCTGCACAACACCCCCACCATAGCCAAAGAATCCTACGTCAATCCTCGTGTTATTGCGCTGTTTGAACAGGGCAAAGTTGCTGCGCCGAAGCGCCAACGAGACAGCGCTGTTCTTGAGCTGCTGACAACCGGGAGCGCCCAATAAATCGCCGTCAACAGCGGCACACCGGGCCAGCATTCACTGACTCACATCCGTCCGTTACCCACGTTGGCTGACAACTCGCGCTATGGTGGAAACTGGCCAGTGCTTTTGATTGTTATTCTTTGCCGCCGGTGGCGTCTTGGTCGGGTTCAGAAGAAAATGACTCGCGATCAGCACGGGTTGGACCGGAATTTTCGTCAGTGATGGGAGCTTCCGCAGAAGGCAAATCTACTGGCGCCTCTGCTGTGTCTTCACGATCCGTAGCTCCGGACTGTTCAGGAGCCTGATGCGAGGTTTGGATTTCTTCGTTATTTTCATTATTCTCGGGGGTCATGATCGTCTCCGGGGTTGAGGGGAGTGGTTCCCTGTATTTCAGCTATGGATTGCACGGTCACCGTTCAAGATAATGGGTGGGCGGCCTCTTGACAAGCCTTCGGTCACAACTCAGGCACGTTTTCCTTCGAGTGTGACGTGCCGCGATGTGACTTAACCCGCCAAGGGGGCTTTGCCTCAGACGGGCCCAGAGCGCCTGGGCCCGTCTGCGATCAGCTGCTACTGCTGGAGGGCTTTGATGACTTCTTTGGCGACGTCCTCGCTGGACTGTGGGTTTTGTCCGGTGATGAGGTTGCCGTCACGGACCACATGGGAGCTCCAGGCGCCGGCGTTCTCGATGATGGCGCCTTTTTCCTGCAGGGCATCTTCCACGAACCAGGGAGTGTTGGGTCCCGTGCCGCCATTGAGTTCTTCCTCATTGGTGAAGACGGTCAGGCGGCGCCCTTCGAACGCGAACTTCCCGTCGGTATCCACAGCACTTAGCAAACCTGCCGGACCGTGGCAGAACGGGGCAATGATTGCCCCGGCGGTGTTGGCCGCAATCAGCAGCTGCCCCAAATCTGTGTCCTTGTAGAGATCAGTCATGGGTCCGTGCCCACCGGGCATCACGACGGCGTCGTAGCTCTCGGCGTTCACCTCGGCCAGCACCAGCGGGGCACTCAGCTCAGCATCTATCGAAGCGATGTAATCGCGGAAACCATCTGCCCGTTCCTTGCCCCCTGCCGGATCGTCCAAGAGACTCACCTGATCCACCGTGGGCTTCACGCCTCCCGGAGTTGCGATGTGAACTGTGTGGCCGGCGTCGAGCAGGGTCTTGTGTGAAACCACAAGCTCCTCTGCCCAGTAGCCGGTGGGGTGTTCGCTGCCGTCCCTCATGGTGAGGGAATCTGCGGCGGAAACAACCATCAGTACGTTAGCCATGTTTTTGCTCCTGGTCTGCCGGCCCTTTTCTTAGGTCAGCGGATAGTGGTGTTTTGTTGTTGCGGTGGGAAGCGGTCAGTGCGCAGCTTCGAGTTCGGCGTACGTAGCGTCATCAAGAACCACGCCGGCCGCGCCCAGGTTTTCTTCCAGGTGTTTCACGGAGCTTGTGCCGGGAATGGGCATCATGACGGGGGAGCGGCGCAACAGCCATGCCAAAGCCACCTGCGAGGTTGTGGCACCGAGCCGCTTCGCAGCCTCTGCCATAGCTCCGCCGGGGCGTGCCAGCTCACCAGCGGAAATGGGGGCCCAAGGGATGAAGCCAATGCCGTTCTGCTCGGCGTAGTTCAACACGTCCTCGGAACTGCGGTCCGTAAGGTTATAGCGGTTCTGCACGGTAGAGACGGTGAAGTACTTTCCCGCTTCCTCGAGCTGGGCCACGCTGACCTGAGAGAGTCCCAGCGCCTTGACCTTGCCCTCCTGCTGCAGCTCGCGCAGAACCGTGAATTGCTCTTCTTGATCCACCTTCGGATCGATCCGGTGCAACTGGAGCAGATCCAGGGAATCCACCTTGAGCTTGCGCAGGCTCAGCTCGGTTTGCTGGCGCAGGTATTCGGCGCGGCCCACGGGAACCCACACGTCGGGTCCTGTGCGGGCAAAGCCCACCTTGGTGGCGATCTTCAGGCCATCCTTGTACGGATGCAACGCCTCGGCCAGGATTTCTTCGCTGATATTGGGCCCGTATGAATCAGCAGTGTCAATGAAATCGACCCCAAGTTCCACGGCACGGCGTACGACGGCGATCGCGGCGTCCCGGTCTGCAGGCTCACCCCAAACCCCGTCCCCGACAATGCGCATGGCACCGAACCCTAGGCGATGGACCGTTCCAAGATCTAACAGATCGATGGTGGCTGATACTTGAGTATTCGCTGAGTTGTCATGGTTCATAGGGGCGACAACCAGCTAAGACTGCGGTGTATTCCCTCATGGCACCGTCCAAAAATCACGCCAGCGTTTTATAAGCAGGGAGGCCCAGCGCTACCCCAGCGGATCTTGCCGATGGCTTTGACTCTTCAATCACCCGTAAAACGGCCAAATCAGCTGGACATAAAACTTTGCAATTCCAATGAGCAGTAGGGCAGGAACGTCCATAGTCATCTAGGAGAGAATAATGTTCACCGGTGTGTCCGTCAGAACCAGCATTGATCCCGTAGGGGCGGCGAATGCCGGTGGCATGAGCAGGGTCAGCGCAGTGTGCTCGCGAACAAGATCAGGAATGAGACTTCTGCGGACGCGCTGTGAGATTACTAAGTGATGACCCTACCTGCTGCGTGGAACTGGCACCTGAACATCTGAGCCGCCCTCGGCAGTAATTCGTGTGCGCATCTGGGCCAGTACCGTTCCGTCAACAAATCCTCCGGCAAAGAGGCATTGGCCCTGGCGGAAGTCCTGTGCCTGGTTCAGCAGCTCTTCGGAAATGAAGCCAAACGATTCGGCGAGCTCCACTAAGTCCCTCGGTGAGTTAATGCACATGAGCCCCACATTGTCACATTGGGAGAGAACGTTAGGGTGGATTTTAGTGGGGCGCTGTGTGGAGAGAAATAGCCACAATCCAAACTTGCGCCCCTCTGCCGCTATTTGGACAAGCTGTTCGGTCAGTGCCCGTTCTACCGGAGTGGACGGCGTGGGGGAGCAGACGTTGTGCGCCTCGTCGATGACGATCAGTACGGGCTTGCGTGCATGGCGTGTGCTCCAGAGGTGCTCCAAGACGGCAAGAGCAGCCACCTTGGACTCGGCAGGATCAGTGAACCCGCCCAGGTCAAGGACTGTTTGCCCGGGGGTGGGTGTCAATGACGTCCGTGATGGCTTCTACGCCCCTTGACCACAGATCCCACTCCAGAACCTGCAAATTCTCGATCCGGTTGGCCAGTTTCAGTTTGCCGGGATCGTTGCTGGCTCGCAGCCCGGTGATGAAACTTTCGTTGTTAAATGTTTTGGGATCCACATCGGTGTGCAGCAGTACATTGAATTCCTCTGCATCGGAGATGGGGTCCAGCTGGAGCGCTGCAGCCTTTGAGGCAACGGAGAGATCGGTGAACCGTGCACGCACTTGCTCTCCGTCAGTGCTGGTGGAATGCAAGATTCGCACGGGAATTTCTGCCAATGCCCTAGCTTCTTCCGTGTCCGCATCGCTGCGAACTTCATTTAGCCGGGTGAAGTCAGCGTTCGGATCCAGAATTAGCAACGGCAGCTCTGTGTGCAGGAGAAGCTGTTCCAACACCATACCCAAGGCATAGGTTTTCCCTGAGCCGCTCTGCCCGCACCAAAAAGTGTGCCTGTTGAACCGCTCAGCCCGCAGGGAAACGCCGGAATCGGAACCGTCGTTCCGCGAACCAATAATCAAGTCAGTCGTGGTCTCCTACTTTTCGTTGATCGTGTGGCTGGGTGGGCGTGCGGGTGGCGGGGCGGTTCAGGTGAAGGGGATGGTGCAATTCCCTCGATGAAGAAGTGTTAGAGGCTCTGTTGTTCCAGCATAATGAAGGGCTCCGTCTCATAGTCATTTCCAGGGAAGGTTTTTTACCAGTGGTGGGGCACAGCTTCCAGCCCGAAACGCGGCGTACTCCCACTCTGGCACGAACAGTTTTTCAGCGTGAGCTGATGTTCTTGAATCGGTTGACGGACAGCGGAACGAAGATTGACAGGACTATGACAATGCCAATGAGCACTGTAGCTATGGGGTGTTGTTGGGTCCAGACATCTGACACGGGTGGACCAGGGCGCACATTTCCAAAGAGTTGCCGTGCTGCCTGTACCAAGGCCGAGACTGGGTTGAGCTCGGCGAAGACCCGAAGAGGTGTGGGCAGCGTTGCGCTCGGCACAAAGGCGTTGGAAATGAAGGTGAGCGGGAACAGGACCAGGAAGGAGACATTGTTGATGACTTCCGGGCTCCTGACCAGCATCCCAAGGTATGCCATCATCCATGACAAGGCGTAAGCAAACAGCAATAGCAGTGCCACGGCGGCGGCGCCTTCCAGAAAGCTGGAGCGCACTCTCCAACCCACTATCAAGCCAGTCGCCATCATCACCACCATGGAGATGGCATTGATGAGAAGATCGCCGTTGGTGCGTCCTATGAGCACCGCTGAAGGGCTCATAGGCAGTGTCCGGAACCTGTCAATGATGCCGTCACGAAGGTCCTGGGCCATCGCGGATCCGGAAAATGTTGAACCGAAAACAACGGTTTGGGCGAAAATTCCTGCCATGATGAACTCTTTGTAGCTGCTGCCCGGAATATCGATGACCCCGGCATAAATGTAAGTGAACAACAATACGAACATGATGGGCTGCAACGTGGTGAAGACCAGCACATCGGGGACCCGCTTGATTTTAATGAGGTTGCGCCGGGTGGTGATCCACCCATCCGTGAACCAACGCGCCCACCGCACAGCTACTGTGGGGGCTGGCGGCTCTGAGCTGTTCGTGGCGATCATCAGGAACCCCCGTCCTTAGCAACATGGTCCTCGGCACCATGCCCGGTCAACCGAAGAAAAACATCGTCCAGGGTGGGACGGCGCATCCCGGCATCATAGAGCTTGATACCGCGGGATTCGAGCTCCGCGAGCACCTCTTGTAATGCGGCGGGGGCGTTTTGTGCGCTCACGCTGAGTTCATGGCCATCAGCTGACACGGCCGGCTCAGCATCCCCAACAAGCGCCAGTATCTGGGCCACTGTAGCGCTGTCGCCTGCAGTGACAAGGTTCAGTTCCAGGCGCTGTCCGCCAAAGGAGGCTTTGAGCTCGTTCGCGGTGCCGCGGGCGATTACCTTGCCGTCATCAATGACGCAGATGCTGTCAGCGAGCCTGTCCGCTTCCTCCAAATATTGGGTGGTCAACAAAACGGTTGTGCCCTCCCCTACAAGGGTGGTGATCACATCCCACATTCCCAGTCTGCTGCGTGGATCAAGTCCTGTTGTGGGCTCGTCCAGAAACAACACTTTGGGACGAGTTACCAGCGCTCCGGCAAGGTCGATGCGCCGGCGCATCCCTCCGGAGAAGCCCTTAACCGGGCGGTTGGCCGCATCCGATAAATCGAATAGTTCGATGAGCTCGTGCGCACGCTGGCGTGATGCCTTGGCGCCCAAGTGGTAGAGCCGGCCCACCATGTCCAGATTCTCGAAGCCTGTCAGGTTCTCGTCAACTGCCGCGTATTGACCGGATACTCCGATGAGGGGGCGAATGCTGCCAGGATGCTTTAGGACATCAATTCCATCAATGAAGGCGCTCCCGCTGCTCGGCGTGATCAGCGTTGTCAACACTTTGACTGTGGTGGTCTTGCCTGCACCGTTGGGTCCCAGCAGTGCAGTCACAGAACCTTGGGGCACGGAAAGATCAAGCCCGTCGAGCGCACGGACCGGTGGTGCCCCTTTAGGCGTGTAGATCTTGGTCAGGCCTTGGGCCTCAACGAACATCATCGAAACAGCATAAGTGAATCCAGTTCATGATCCTAGAGGTGAGGATCATCAATGTGTCCTAGGAACTGGATAAATTGCGGCAGACCCTGCGGGTGCGGGAGCATTGCGCCATCACCACTTCCTCAAGTGGTAGGAAGCGGACACGTCAAGAGCTCTATCTGCCGCGCATCCTCATCCAACCGTGGGGTGACTACAGCCAGCATGTAACTCTCAACCAAGTTTCAGACGGCTTACTGGATCCGGCGGGGTCCATATAAACCGCTGGGTAGCACCTGGCGTGTCAACGGGAGATTTGTTGAAGAGCCCAGGAATTCCCGTCGGGATCGCTGAAGTAGGCGTAACGGACGCCCCCGCCCATATCGCTGACCTCGGACACCTCTACCCCGGTGCCAAGAAGTGTCCGGCGGATGGTGTCAAGATCATCCACCACTAAATGCAAGCCATGGACTGGTGCTGCTGTGGGATCGCTGATGCCCACGCCAATAACAATGGAGCACGCTGATCCTGGGGGTGTCAGCTGGACCACGCGCATGCCGTTGCCGGGCTCAATGTCATGATCTAGTTTGAAACCCACTTGATCAATGTAGAACGCTTTGCTGCGCTCAACATCCGTTGAAGGCAGCGGAACCAATTCCAAACGCATGTCCACGGGGGCTCCTTCTAACGGCAAAATCAACTTAGCGATCCGCTACGATGGCCGCGCTATAACCTGACAATGTCAACGCGGCCTCGGAACCAGCACCAGTTAGCTGGGTCCCGCCGTCAGTGGCTAACAGTAGATGCTGTCCATGGACAGGCACGTCCACCATTTTGGCGGAAAAATTCAGGGCCACACTGATCCCGCCCCTGCGCAATACCAGCCACTTCGCGTCCTCTTCAAAGAGGACCGAGGTGGCAGCAAAGTCCGGCTGGCTAAGTTCGGGGGTGGATCGCCGCAGAGAGATCAGCCTCTTGTACAAGTCTAAAAGCCGTGCATGATCGCCGTGGGCGACTTCTGACCATTTGAGCTTGGATCGGGTGAACGTCTCAGGGTCTTGCGGGTTGGGGACCACCATTGGGTCCCATCCCATTGCCGCGAACTCTTCCAAACGACCCCTCGCAGTGGCTTCAGCCAGCTCCGGTTCGGGATGGGAGGTAAAGAATTGCCACGGCGTGCTGGCCCCAAATTCCTCCCCCATGAACAGCATGGGTGTGAAGGGCGAAGCTAGTGTTGCCACAGCGGCGATTGCTAGCTGCCCATACTCCAGGGTCTGTGACAAACGATCGCCGGCAGCACGGTTGCCGATCTGGTCATGATTCTGATTGCACACCACCAACGCGGAGGGATGCACCATCTTTTTGTTGATCTCCCGGCCGTGATGGCGGCCACGGAAACTGGAGTAGCTCCCGTTGTGAAAGAAGCCCTCCTGTAATACCTTGGCAAGCGCTCCCACTGAATCAAAATCTGCGTAGTAACCCGCGGTCTCGCCGCTGACATTGACATGCACGGCATGATGGAAGTCATCACACCATTGCGCTCGCAGCCCGTTGCCATTTTCCGATCGCGGATACAGCAGCCGTGGATCGTTGAGATCTGATTCTGCGATCATGGACACGGCCCGGCCGGTCTCGGCAGAGACGGCCTGGGACATCTCTGCCAGCTCTTCAAGAAGGGGCCGTGCCCGCTCATCCTCCAACGCGTGGACGGCGTCCAGCCGCAGGCCATCCACATGGAAGTCCCGCAGCCACATGGCAGCGTTTTGAAGAATGTAGCTCCGGACAGTGTCCGATCCCTGTCCGTCCAAATTCACGCAATCGCCCCAAGAGTTGCCGGCCCCCTCTTTGAGGTAGGGGCCAAAACGGGGAAGGTAGTTCCCACTGGGACCTAAATGGTTGTACACCACGTCCTGGATGACGCCGATCCCCGCCCTGTGTGCCGCATCGACGAAGCGCTGGTAGGCGGCCGGGCCGCCATAGCCCTCATGGACCGCATACCAGAGCACGCCGTCGTATCCCCAGTTGTGAGTGCCGTTAAAGTCATTGACCGGGAGAAGTTCAATGAAATCAATGCCGAGCTCTGTCAGGTAATCCAGCTTCTGCGCTGCCGCATCCAACGTGCCCGCATCGGTGAAGGTGCCAAGGTGCAGTTCATAAATCACCGCACCGGTCAGCTCCCGGCCGTGCCAGTGACCGTCCTTCCACGTGTGAGCGGTGGGATCGAAAGTGCGCGAGAGGGAATGGACACCGTTGGGCTGCCGGCGGGAGCGCGGATCCGGCAGGGCGGTGCTGTCCCCGTCCAGCAGGTAGCCGTAGTCCACCTCAGCGCCCGTGGGGGCACCGGGACAGGTCCACCAGCCCTCATCCCCGGCGGGCTCGTCGCTGCACCGCGTCATGGCATGTTCGGTCCCGTCAGCGCGCAGAATCACAGTATCTGCGGCCGGAGCCCACACATCGAAGCGTCCGCGCTCTGGTCCCTGGTGGGTCAAGGCACTCTCCTTTTCACTCTTGAGGGATTAAACGGGGGTAGCGGCCGGGGCCAGGCCACTTGATAGCGGCTCGAGGTGGGTCTCGGGTTTCAGGAGGGCCACGGGATGGCTGGAAAGGATCTGCCCTACGGGCACCTCGCCCGCCGTGAAGCTGCGGCCTGTCAGCTCATCAGACATATTGCTGGCTAGGCGGATGTAAGTCTCTCGCCAACCGCCCATTTGTTTCAGCCCATGGGGAAGCCTGGTTGCCAGCGTCAGCGCACCTTGGCCGTCACCGCCGTCGCGGCTGAAGGCCAGCAGGTGTTTCGCTGCCGTGCCTTGGGCATACACGGGGGTGTAGCCGGCGAACAGTTGTGGGTAGGTGCGGCGCAGCCGAAGCGCACGCGAGGTCACCAGCAGCTTTGCTTGCTCCCCAGCGGCCGACGCCGGCAGCGAGCCTTCGTCCAGCTGCTCCAGCATCCGCTGGCGTGCACGGAAATCGACGGGCCGGCGGTTGTCCGGGTCCGTGAGGGAACGGTCCCACAGCTCGGTACCCTGATAGACATCCGGAACGCCGGGCATGGTGAGCTGAACAATTTTTGCGGAGAGAGAATTGGATGCCCCATAGGGCTCCAACAGGGCAACCAGCGTCTCCAGCTCGCGGTGCGCCTGCGGGTTGTCGAAGGCAGCATCAACCACCTCCGCCAACCGCTCTTCGAAGCTCTCCTTCGGGTGGGCCCAATCGGTTGATTTCCCGGCTTCACGGGCTGCCTTTTCAGCGTAAGCGTGAAGCCTGCCGCGGTCCGCCGGCCAGACACCGGCTATGGCCTGCCACAGCAAATTGGCCAGCGGTCCGTCAGGCAGCGGAGCCAAGGCCTGCATGCGCTGCACAAACTGCCCCCACACAGCCGGCAGTTCCGCCAAAACAGAAATCCTGGCCCGGGTATCCTCGCTGCGTTTGGTGTCATGGGTGCTCAACGTGGTCATAGATAGCGGGATCCGCTCCTGACGGCGGCGCATCCGGGCGTGGAATTCTGCCGGTGGGATGGCGAACTCCGTGGGGTCCGCCCCCACCTCCGTCAAAGTGCCCAGGCGGTTGTGGCGGAAGAAGGCGGTGTCCTCCACCCCTTTGGCCATGACCATACCGGAGGTTTGTTGGAAGCGACGGCCCAGCTCAGCGCCGTGGTCCGGGCCCACCTCCAGCAGCAGCGGCAAAAGGATCCCCACCGCATCCTGGAGGTCGGGGCGCCTGCGGGCAGCCTCGGCGCACGCCGCCTGCAAAATCTGCGCACCCTCTGGCAGGTACGTCCGGTAGATGGGGAAGCAGGCAATGATTTCAGAGAGTGCATCAGCCCAGTGCTCAACACCCAATCTGGTGTTCTCCGGCACCAGCCGGGCCAACCGCAGCATTTCCGAGTGCAATATTCCATCCGTGACGCGCCGCTTGGTGCCGTGGATGGTCTCCTCGTAGTCCGGTATTGGACCGCCGCGCAGCGTGGCACTGACAGCATTGATGCCCGGCTGCCCGGTGTTGTCAATGAGTACCCGGTCTAGGTCCGCCAAGGCGTCGTAGCCCGTGGTGCCCTCGCAATCGAAACTTTGGAGAAGATCCTCGCCCGGCTCGAGGATTTTCTCCACCAGCACATACCTGCCGCCGATTCCCTGCCTGAGCCGGTGCAAGTAACCTTCCGGATCAGCCAAACCGTCGGGATGGTCGATGCGCAGCCCATCCACCAGATCATCATCAAACCAGCGCAAAATCTCTTGGTGGGACTGGGCAAAAATCTCCGGGTCCTCTACACGCAGACCGGCCAAAGAATTCACGGCGAAGAACCTGCGGTAGTTCAAGTCAAAGTCTGCCCGGCGCCACCCGATCAGCTCGTAGTGCTGCCGGTCATGAACCTGGGCCGCTGTCTGGCCCTCCGAGAACGTGCCCTGTGCTAGCGGGAAGCGGTGCTCGTAATAGCAGAGCTCGCCATCTTTGATCTCAAGGACCTCAACATCTTGGTCATCTTCGAGAATGGGGATGCGGATCCGCCCCGCTCCGGCCGCCCAGTCGACGTCGAACGCGCTGGCCCACGGCGAGTCCTGGCCCTCTTTCAGGAGGGACCACCACAAGGGGTTCGCCTTGGGTGTTGCTACTCCCATGTGATTGGGCACAATGTCCACCAGCACGCCAAGACCCGCCTCGCGCGCCGCCTGGGAGAGAGCCATCAGCCCCTCCGGACCGCCACGGTCGGCATCAATGGTGGAGGTATCCGTGACGTCGTACCCGTGAGTTGAGCCCTTTTCCGCCGTCAGAATGGGGGAGAGGTACACCCAATCCACGCCTAGCAACTTCAGGTATGGCACGGTGTTGGCCGCATCAACCAAGGTGAAGTCGGCGTTCAGTTGCAGCCGGTATGTGGAAGAGGGGACTCTCATCACACAGCTCCTTCGGCTGGGGTGTCACCTTCGGGTTCGTCCGTGGTGTCCGCGGTCATGGCAGCCAAAGACGCTGCGGCGGAGTAGTCAACCAGTTCTTCTGGGCCGGAATAGGCGCGCAGGACCATCGTGGACTTTGCCGCCAATTCAACGGTTGCGCCAGCATCGGGAAGCTCTTTATCGGCGCCTCCTGCAGTGTCCACCAGAATCTCCCATGACGGAGAATATTCCTTAGGGGGGAGTTGGAAGTTCAGGGCTTGGTCATCGGCATTGAACAAAAGCAAAAAGCTCTTGTCAGTGATGCGGCGTCCGCGGCTGTCTTGTTCCCTGATGCCTTCTCCGTTGTAGAAGACGCCCACGCAGCGGCCAAATCCACTGTCCCAGTCTTCGGGGCGCATATCCGCCCCGTCCGGCCTGATCCAGACGATGTCCGGGAGAGCTTCGCCTTCTCCGCGAACAACCGGCCGTCCGTCAAAGAAGCCGCGGCGCCGGAAAACGGGATGGTCGGAGCGGATCTGGTTCACCTTGGCCGTAAACTCCACCAAGGGCTGGTCCACAGCATCCCAATGCACCCAGCTGAGCTCGGAATCCTGACAGTAGGTGTTGTTGTTACCTTGCTGGGTACGGCCTAGTTCATCCCCGTGCACAATCATCGGAACGCCTTGAGAGAGCAGCAGCGTGGTGATGATATTGCGCTGCTGGCGTGCGCGCAGGGTCAGCACAGCAGGGTCATCTGTGGGGCCTTCAACCCCACAGTTCCACGAGCGGTTATGCGATTCGCCGTCGTTATTGTCTTCGCCGTTGGCTTCGTTGTGCTTCTCGTTGTAGGAGACCAGATCCCGCAGCGTGAATCCGTCGTGAGCTGTGACGAAGTTGATGGAGGCCACGGGGCGGCGTCCGGAATTTTCATACAGGTCCGCAGATCCGGTCAGCCGGGACGCGAATTCGGCAAGGGTTGCCGGTTCCCCCCGCCAGAAATCTCGCACAGTGTCCCGATATTTGCCGTTCCATTCGGTCCATTGCGGCGGGAAGTTACCCACTTGGTAACCGCCAGGGCCCACATCCCAAGGTTCGGCAATGAGTTTCACCTGCGAAATAACCGGATCCTGCTGGATCATTTCAAAGAAGGTGGAAAGCTTGTCCACGGCATAGAATTCACGCGCCAAGGTGGACGCCAAATCGAAACGGAAGCCATCCACATGCATTTCCAGCACCCAGTAGCGCAAGGAGTCCATGATGAGCTGCAAGGAGTGGGGATGCCGGACGTTCAGCGAATTTCCTGTACCGGTGTAGTCCATGTAGTACTGGGGTTCATCTTCAACGAGACGGTAGTACGCCGCGTTGTCGATGCCCTTGAAGGACAAGGTAGGCCCCAAATGGTTGCCTTCTGCGGTGTGGTTGTAAACCACATCGAGAATGACTTCGATCCCCGCTTTGTGAAGGTCGCGGACCATGGCCTTGAATTCTTGGACCTGGCCGCCGTGCTCACCCGAGGAACTGTAGGTGTTCTGCGGGGCAAAGAAGCCGATGCTGTTGTAGCCCCAATAGTTGCTGAGGCCCTTCTCCATCAACGTGCCATCGTTGACAAATTGATGGACGGGCATGAGTTCGACGGCGGTGACGCCAAGTTTTCGATAATGGTCCAGCATCACCGGATGGGCAACGCCGGCATAGGTGCCGCGCTGCTCCTCGGGTATTTCACTCTGGAGCGCAGTGAGGCCCTTAACGTGGGCTTCGTAGATAACACTCTCGTGGTACGGGATGCGCAGCTGGCGGTCCCCGTCCCAACTAAAAAATGGGTTGATGACCACGCTGTACATGGCATGCGGTGCTGAATCTTCTTCTTGCCGCGCGTCCGGATCATCGAACTGGTAGGAGAACAAGGAAGGATCCCAGTCAATCTGACCATGGATGGATTTTGCGTACGGGTCCATGAGGAGCTTGTTCGGGTCAAAACGCAGGCCCTGCCCAGGGCTGTACGGTCCATGAACTCGGTAGCCATACTGCTGGCCCGGTTGCACCTCAGGAAGGTAGCAGTGCCAAACGTGGCCGTCCACTTCCTCCATCTCGATGACTGTCTCCGTCAAATCTTCGGCCAGAAGACACAGCATCACTTTCTCGGCGCGTTCACTGAAGAGCGAAAAGTTGGTGCCCGTTCCATCGAAGGTGGCTCCCAAGGGGTAGGCATTTCCAGGCCAAACTTCCAAGTGTCCTCCAGAGTGAGAGATCAGCGTTGTGCGGTGCCGCACGCGCTTTCAGTGCGTGCACGTCACAATACCTGATGGACAGGGTCAACTTGTTGCTCGGTGAACTCCCGCGTCGGCTTTGGCGCCGGCTAGGGCGCCGCGGCCGCCGGCCCCTGTCCCGGTGCTCACATTTCCACTTTGTAGGGGCCGGCCGGGAATCAGTAGAGCTTGTTCGCACCGCCGTCGGCCATCAGGGTTTGCCCCGTCATGTACCGTGAATCGTCGGAGAGCAGGAATGCCACCACGGGTGCAACATCCGTTTCAGGATCACCGAAACGGCCCAACGGCACCTTCTCCAACGAGTCTTGGTACATTTTCGGGAAGGCCTCGCTCCACGCCTTCACCCCTGCGGTCAATGCCATGGGGGAAACAACGTTGACACGGATGTTGTCCTTAGCCCATTCGTTGGCAGTGACACGTGAGAGCCCGCGGATGGCTTCCTTGGCGGAGGCGTAGGCAGCCTGGGTCTGTTGCCCCACGATGGCCGAGCCTGAACCGAAATTCACCACGGACCCGCCGTTGACGGCCAGAAGTGGGTAGGCGGCCGCCATGAACTGGCGGGTAGCGCGGAAACCTGTGTTGAAGGAGAGGTCCCACTGCTCTTCGGTCAGTTCATTGAACATGGCTTGCCGTGATGCATGGGCGTTGTTGACCAGCCCGTCCAGCCCGCCGAAGCTTGATGTGGCCATTTCCATGGCGTTCGTGGCAACGTCCTGCTCGCTGACATCACCGAGCAGGAACCGCACGTTAGCGCCGAGGTCCTTGGTCAGGGACTCTCCCGCTTCCGCGTTGATATCAACTGCCACAACCTTGGCACCGCGGGCCACCAGTACCCGGGAAATTGCGCCGCCAATTCCGGAAGCTCCACCGGTGACGACTATGACCTTGTTTTCGAGCTGCATGGTGGCTCCCTATTCATTTTCATAATATGAGGGTGTTGAGCACCCCTCTGCACTTTGCCCCTATACACAATCACAAAATCTTGTGTGCATGCTGGAAACGTCGAAGCTTAGACTCCCTTGCCTTCTTTTATGGCTACAACCGGGGCCATCTCGGCACAGCTCTTTTCAGGTCAGCAGTTTACGTAACCCAATGCTGTAGCCGGCCCGTGCAACAACAGTTCCCAGGGGTCTGAGCCAACGGGGCAACCAGGCTGGCTGGAGGCTTTGGCGCCAGATGACCTCTACCTCGGAGCCGAGTTGGGCAATGCTGGCCTCCACTTCTCCTGCTACCGGACCAAATTTGGAGACCTGGAGAAGTCCCGGCTTTCCAGGAGTTGGCGCCTCGGCTCGGCGGACCAGCATGCGGTCTGCCATTTTCACTGGCCCCAAGGACGTGAGCCCAACGAATTCCAGGCCGTCGATCATCCGGCTTTGTGCTGGCGTTACTACGGTGAGGGGAATGGCTCGGGTGTGGTTATCCAGATTGGTCAGTTTTTCCCAGATGCCACTAGCATCGCCGATACACCGAATTCGAAGGGTGAACGTATCGTTGAAGCGCTCACGCGCTGGGAGCACTCCTGTTGGAGATCCCAAGGCCCGTGCGGCTGCAACGCCGCTAGCCAGAGCGCCTTGAATGGAGGGTTCGGTAGTGTCACCGGCGATTATCACGCCGTCGATCCCACTTTCCAGGGGACGTTGCCCGGGTTCGAGGCAGGGCAAGGCATTCACAATGTCGTGGCGCACCAGCAGTCTCCAGTCAGGATTATGAACTCCCATGATGCTGGCGGCTTGGGCCATGGCTTCGCTGTCCTCCAACCCATGCGCACCTACTGCTGTTGCTTGCACCAGATGGCGTCCGGCAGGGGCGTAGGACGGGCAGATGTTGGAGATCACCGATGTGTGGATCAGTCGGGATTCTTCTCGGACATCAAGGTAGAGGAAGGGCAACTTACTGGGACGGTGCGCAGCATCGAACCACCACGTGGTCAGGGAATTCATGGTGGGTTCTGGCTGTCCGGTGAGCCGGGCACTCGTCCTGGGGCCTGCGGCTACTACCACCCGGTCTGCTATCAGCTCTTCACCAGAGCTACAGACCACGCGCACTTGGCCATTGTGGCTGATGAGCGATTCTACGGGCGTTGAGAATCGGATGTGTTCCAATATCGGCTCGGCTAGCTGGTGTGCCACTGCCTCCATTCCTTGCGCCGGCAGTGACGGGATTCCCTTGACGAAATACCAGGCCAGTGTTTGAGCTGAAGAAGCCACGGTTTTTAGATCGGGATCTGCCACCACACCTGAAAAGAACTGTTCAATGACTTTGCGTAGTGGGAGCGAGAAACCAGCGCTGTCAATGGTTTGTTGCAGAGTCAGTGAGTCGCTTCTGGCCAAGCGGTTCCAACGGATGAGCGCAGCGACGTCTCCTAACGTGAGGGTACCTCCTAGCAGCCCTTTCAGGTACGCGGGATGCCGGAAAGGATCCGCTAGTACCTGAACGCCGGAACCATTCCGAATAGCAACACCACGTCCTGATGGATGCAGATCGAGGTCATTGAGGTTCAGTGCAGCCTGCGCATCTGGATAGCTCGGGTTAATAAGCTGAAACCCCCGGTCGCACCGAAATCCGTCAATTAGCTCGGTATCGACGCGACCGCCCACACTTTGGGAGGCTTCCAACACCGTGACGTCGTGCCCTTCTTTGGCAGCTAGTCCTGCAGCACGCAGCCCAGCTAGTCCTGCACCAATCACAATTACTTTCACAGCAATTTTCCTCTTCGGTCAGGAGTCATCGCACTACTTTGCGCCGATACCAGAGCTTAGCCTCGATCCGGCACTGAAAGAGAGCGAACGGCCTCTAATTCTCCTCACAAGATCGCTCTCCGCGCAGGCGCCCAACTCGATGAACCGCCGCCGCCACATACGGTTACGGTTCATTGTTCGCCGTAGTAGGCGTTACTCTTCACCGCAGTACGCATCACAGGCATTGCGGTAACCCTGTAAAAATGTTTTCTCACTGAGGGAAGCCCCCCCCTTCCACTTTCGAGGCGCTAGGTCGATACGAAGGGCCCTTATTCCACCGCTGCGGGGGAGAATAATTCACCCCTTAGGGTGAAGACGTTCATCCCTGCCAGCACTAGGCTTCTGGTATGAAAGTCATGCAATTTGGTACAAAAGTTATGCAAGTAGCAAACGGTACAACCAAGTCATCGTTGCGCCTTTGCGTGCTGAGGAGCGCCAACCGCGGTCTGGCTAGTTCAAGCCCCGCCCGGTCAGGTTCATGACAGGACCCTGTATTTCAAGCTTTTCTCCACCCGGGTGAGCAATACTCTAAAGCAACGGAAATCTAGATTTGCAACACGAGTAAAAAATCTGCGTGGGGCGCTAGAAGGGTGAAGGCAGTGAGCTTTTAGCGAGTTAGAGAATCTAATAGTTTTCACAATTATTGGCGCAGCGTTTTTTGGTGCGTAGAAGTTAGGAGTAAGGGAAGCTATGTTGAACGATTTGGGATTATTGCAGCCATTGGTTACTCCAACGGTCAAGGTCCACAGACTCTTTGACGGTTATGACGTTGATGTCTACGCCAAGCTTGACTTGCTCCAGCTGGCGGGAAGCACCAAAGAACGAACAGCAAATGGGCTGATCGAAGAACTTCTTGGCTCGGCTGCGCTCCAGCCTGGGGGCATGGTCATCGAATCGACCTCCGGGAATTTGGGTATTGCCTTAGCCAGGCAGTGTGTGGTGAGGGGTCTGCGGTTCACGGCTGTGGTGGATGAGAATGCAAATCCTTTGGCTTTGGAACTCATGGAAGCCTACGGAGCAAGGGTTGATCTGGTGCGGACCCCAGCTGACGGAAATAAGCTGGCAGCACGCCGCCGCCGGGTCAGCGAACTGTTGGCAACGAATCCGGGTTCCGTGACCACTAACCAATATGGTTCATTGGCCAATCCACGGGCACACTTTGAAACGACCATGCCTGAAATCATCGCCGGATCCGGGGGCAATCTGGACTATTTGTTCGTTGCCACGAGCACCACCGGCACCCTGCTCGGGTGCCAGCAGTACGTGCGGGAGCACGGGCTAAAAACGAAGATTGTGGCTGTCGATTCCGTGGGGTCGGTTCTCTTCGGTGGGCAAGAAGGTACACGCCGGCTACCAGGGCTCGGCGCCGGAATACTGCCGGAGTTAGCCGCATCCGCCGAGCCGGACCTCGTGTTCCAGATTCAGGAGATAGACATGGTGCGCGGTTGCCGGCGGCTTGCCCACAGTGAAGGCATTCTTGCCGGGGCCTCCACCGGTGCCATTGTTGCTGCCATGGATACTCTGGTGCCCAATCTAAAAGCCGGGACACGCTTAGCCTTTATGGTCCATGACTCCGGAGTGCCTTATTTGCAGAGCGTTTACAATGACGAATGGGTCCGCAGCACACTCAATGCCGAGCCCGCGGGGGACCAAGAACCACGTGCAGATCTCACCATCAACACACGCTCGAACCCTTGATCCGGATAGCTGTCATTGGAGGTGGGCCCAAGTGCCTTTTCGCGTTACTGGCACTGCACGATCTCATCCCTGCCGCGCAGTCACCGCGGATTAGTGTTGACGTTTATGATCCACTGCCGCCCGGTGCGGGCAGTGTCTGGCGGGTCACTCAGCCAGAAGTGCTGCGGCTCAATGTCAACGCGGGGATTGTCGATGCCTCATCATCGCTGAGCCAGGAAAACTTCACTCGCTGGATTGCCCGCGTTGCCCCTGAACGATCGAAAGAAAAGTATCCCCCGCGGGTATTTGTGGGCAGGTACTTGAATGAACAATTCCAGCTTTTGTACCATCACGGGAACATTGGGCTCACTCATATCCCGCTAGTAGTCACCGGGGTGGAGCGCCACGGATCGCGGTGGCGAGTCAGCGGGCCCTTGAGTTCACAAGAGTATGACGAGGTTCTCCTAGCTACGGGGCACGGGGCTACGGGGCACGGGCTTGCCGGTGAACTGCGTCCGGATCCGCTAGCAGGGGCGCTCAATTCCAGCCCACTGATGGGGGACTACACCGCTCTGAACAAGACGGACGTTGCAGGTGGAGCCGAGGTTTGGATTCGGGGAGCAGCGTTGACGGCCTACGATGTAGCTCTGCTCCTCACAGAGGGCCGGGGCGGAACATGGCAGCCCTCCGGGGACGGCAGCGACGGCGTTCTGTATATCCCGAGCGGGGAAGAGCCGCGCCGAATCACTTTTTTCTCCCGAAGCGGGGCGTTGATGGAGCCCAAACCCGAGCATGTGCCAGCAGAGATTTCGCCCTGCCTTGATGTGTACCGGCAACGGTTGCGCCAGTGGGGTGTGCAGACCCGGGATCCCAATTCCGACGCCGGGCGGAGGCCATCCTGGCGCAGGCCAGCGGGGCGGGTACTGGCCGAGCACGCCTTGGCGAAGCAGGTAGTGGCCGGACAGGCGCTGGCCGGGATGTGGCGCGTCCTGCTCGAATGTGCCATGGAGTGTGCACGTCTTATGGGGGCCCCGACAGGTGCTCTTGAGTTGTGGCGAACAGCGTTGACAGGAGACTCCGTAAGCGCCAGCCCTGATACAGGAAAGCTGTCACAGGAAACGAACGCAGCCGTACTGCTGCGGAACAGCCTCTGCGTCAATCAGCTCAGGGCGCCCGTCACGACGGGGTGGATTTGGGCCAGGGTATGGTCCGGGCTCTATGCTGAGCTGGTGGTGGCCATGGATAGGCTTCCGCGGACCACGGGCGAATGGCGCCTCTTTACCCGGGTGGCCCGAAACTTGGAAAAGTTTACCTTCGGTCCGCCGGAGCTCACCGCGCGCAAGTTGGTGGCGCTATTAGAGGCCGGAATCCTCCATGTTGCCGGTGCCGGGGAGAAACCGCCTGCAGGTGCCGTTCTCGTTGATGCCGTGACCCCGGGACCCGGAGTGCTCCGGAGGCCAGCGCCAGAGGCCGAACCCAACAGTGACCTGGCGGCTCAGCTTTTGAGGGCCGGAGAAGTCATGGTGCGTCCGGGAGAGCGTGGCCTGTTGACCGATCTCGACGGAACATGCTTGGCTCGTGATGGGTCTAGAAATGAACGGTTGGCAGCCTTGGGCCGCCCTACCGAAGATCCAACCTTGGGTCATGACACCCTTAACAGATCCCTGCATGGAGAATACCGTTTGTGGGCCCAACGGGTTGCTGCCCGTGCCGCCGCTCAACCTGACAGCTAGGAAAAAGTGATGCACCAGAAAATGTACGGTACTGCACGGTTGACCGCCCGGATTGAGCCGTGGATGGAGGAAATCCTTAGCGATCCCACTCGTTGCCGAGAGCTCATTGATAGCTATGGATCGCCGGTGAACCTGCACGAATATTCAGCCATGGGCAAGAACGTCAAGGAACTCAACAGCGCTGCAGCCGCGCATCACATTGATTTCCAAATTTACTTCGCACGCAAAGCCAACAAAACCATGGCAGCCATTGATCGCGCCGTTCACGAAGAGTGTGGGGTGGATGTGGCGAGCCTCAATGAACTACGCCAATGTCTTGACCGTGGCGTGCCCGCCGCTCGGATCATTGTCAGCGCCGCAGTGAAATCGAAGGCATTGATGGAGCTGGCCATTGCCTCCGGGGCCACCATTAGCCTGGATAACGACGAAGAACTACACAGCGTGCTTGAACTGAGCAGCAACAGCGCAGAGCCCCTTCATGTGGCTTTGCGGCTGGCCATCAACCACCCAGCCATACCGGCTACGCGCTTTGGGCTTCCTGCATCTTCATGGCTGCAAGTGCTCAATGACGTTGAGTTGAGAGCACAGCTCACAGTTGCCGGTGTTCACTTTCACCTCAACGGCTATGACGCCCACGCGCGTTCCCTCGGGATTCATCAAGGACTAGACCTCATCAGCCAATTGCAGACCTTGGGCCATAAACCTTCCTTTGTGGATATGGGAGGCGGAATACCCATGTCCTATCTGGAGAGTGCCACCCAGTGGGAAGATTTTTGGTCAACATTGGGCACCTTGCCGGAAGGTGATGAATCGCTGACCTGGAAATCAGATAGATTTGGCTCCTCCGGCAAGGCCCCGAATTCCGGGGTTTACCCTTACCACCAAGACCTCACCCGCGGGGCGTGGTTGGATAAAGTCCTATCATATGTTCCAGAATCAGGGGCGCCATCCGTTGCCTCCGCACTCCGTTCTGCCAAGATCCAACTGCGCTGCGAGCCGGGCCGTTCACTGATGGACGGATGCGGACTCACTCTTGCCGAGGTGGCCTTCACCAAGAAACGCAGCGACGGCGTCCCACTGGTGGGCTTGCACATGAATAGAACCCAGTGCCGCTCCACGTCGGCGGACTTCCTGCTCGATCCGGTCCTTGTCCCCGCCGCCCCTGCCGGAAAGAAACGTGCTGCCGATAGCGCTTTTCTGGTGGGCGCCTACTGTATTGAAGATGAGCTGCTGCTGCGCCGGCGTTTCGAATTTCCGCAGGGGGTAGCAGCCGGGGACTTAATTGCGTTCCCCAACACTGGCGGGTATCTCATGCATATAGTTGAAAGCGCGTCCCACCAATTGCCGCTCGCCGCCAACATTCACTTTGATGGCACGCAATGGGTGCCCGATGACATCGACCGGGAAAAGCTAAGCTTCTAAAACGTCAACCCACCGCACCCTACGGCTCGTGGTTCAGATGGCTCGTCTACTGCTCGGTCCAGAAGGAATTCAACCCAGAAGGAATTCAACCCGGTGGCGACGCCACCGCGGTGACGAATCCGGAGCCGGGCATCACAAGAGTCGTGACAGAAGGATAAACGAGCTCGGCGGGCAGTGTTGATCCGGGACACACGGTCCATGCAGCACGGTGTATCAACACTCTGACGACGGCACACTGCCATGGCTGGACATGGTCACAATCACGGATTCTTGCGCATCGAGGGGATAGGGCGTTGCTTGGAGCGGCCTGGGCATTCCATCTCTAGCAGTCTTATGCCCGGGCCATCATTTCTGAGGTGGCAGCCTCTGGTTGGCAAAAATATCCAACCGTGGCTGGCGTACTTACGCCGGAGATTGTGCTGATGCCAGCACCACGCTGCTGCGCATAGCTGGGTTCTAGGCTAAGGCCTACCCTCCCGTTCCCTGCAGCAAAGTCATCAGGTGCCGCGAGGACTCGAATCGAATTCAGCCCGAGCTAGTTCGGCTAGCCGCCGCTCATGTGGCTCCTAACGCCGGATAGCAACGGAAGTCTGCTTTCTTAGTGTGATTGATTTCTAGAATGCCGCCGTAGTCTCATCCTTCCTCACGCAGCAACTGAACGTCTGTCTGGACCATCTCCGCAGGGGCTACATTCTGCTTCCTGGCGTAGACCATGGACGCCTGCTGTGCTTCATCCAGTGGTGCCGCGGAGGGGTCCCCGGCTTCGATGGCGCTCCGGATTGCCCCTGCCCGGGCGCCCTCCCGCAGCATGGCTTTCATCCTTACGACATGGTGGTATCCCGGTGATGGAACACATTCTTATAAAGCGCCATATGCTCCTTTATCGTGTGGGGGCCCACGGAATGCACCAGCATAATATTGTCTACGTTGCCGCCGGGGCCGGTGGGGACTACGGCTAAATTGGCTTGGAATCAGATTCCCGCCCAGGATTGACCAAAAGGGCGCGGGGAGCGCTCTGCCGAGCAGCGGCACTAGCCATCCCGGAAAAGTTAGTTTTCGCTGATTCGACCGCTGGCATAAGAGGTGGCTGCACGGTGAATTGCGGCCGAAACGGCCGCTATGGCCGGCCGCTGGCTCGAGGCTTCGCGGGTGGTAAGGAGAATCTGCCGGTTCTGCATTCCGGAGGTGGGAAATCTGCGAGTTGTGGTGGAAGCTCCTACGAGCGAGAGACCAGGGAGCACTGCCACGGCTAATCCTGCTTCAACAAACCGCAAGTGGACCGAAACGTCTTCAGAAGAACAAATTATCTTGGGATCGAAGCCTGCTTTGCGGCATTGGTTTGTCAGCCATGTTCGGGAGGCGGAGGCAGCCGTTTCCACCGCCCAGTGGGCCTCTGCGAGCTGGGAGATCAGGTCTCTACTGGGATCCAGACCGTCCGCGATGGTTGCATCCATGACCAGCCACAAGGGATCCTCCATGATGGTAGTGACAGCAATACCCGGCTGCGCCGGCAGGGGAAGCCCCGGGAATGACTCGGCAATAACCAGGTCATATTCCGAGGAGGCCAGCGAGGGCATGGTGGCTTCAGGTTCGCCTTGCTCGAATTCCACCGAAAGCTCTGGATGGAGCCGGCGAAGCTCTGCAATGGCATCGGGAATAATTGTCAGAGCCGCGGATTGAAAAGCGGCAACCCTGACCACCCCGCGCGGTTGTGACACGGACATGGAGACATCAGCCTCGGCACGTTCCACTAAGTCCAGGATTTGCTCGGCGTGGGCTACAAGGATTAAACCTTGAGGGGTTAGCTGCAGGCGGCGCCCCGAAGGCTCAACCAAGGGAACGCCGACTTCCTTTTCAAGTAGGCGTAGCTGCTGTGACACTGCCGAGGTGCTGTAGGACAACGCGGTGGCCACGGCTGAGAGGGTCTTGCGGTGGTAGAGCTCCCGCAAGACCCTGAGCCGGACGATGTTCAGCACGTCTGTTCCTTCTGCTGTGTGGCGTGGGCGGCCGGTGTGCCGCTAGAGAAACTCTACGATAATCTCAACCTCGACGGGTGCGTTCAGGGGAAGCTCGGCAACTCCCACAGCCGAGCGGGCATGCGCTCCACGGCTGCCGAACAATTCCACGAGCAGCTCGCTGGCGCCGTTGATCACCGCAGGCTGTCCATTGAAACCGGATGCTGATGCAACGAAGCCGGTAACTTTCAGGATCCGTGCAGTGTCCAGATCGCCCAGTGCGCCAGCGGCGGCCAGAGCGTTCAGAACGCACGTTCTGGCCAAATCCTTCGCCACCTCAGGAGAAACCTCAGCTCCAACCTTGCCAAGAGCTCCCATGGTGCCCTCATGCAGAGGCAGTTGGCCGGAGGTGTAGACCGTATTGCCTGTCCGGATGGCGGGAACGTAGGCGGCCACGGCCGAGGAGGTTTCCGGCAGGGTCAGGCCCAGCTGGGCGAGGCGTTCTTGAAGAATGGGGTGGGAGAATGCGGTGGGAGTGGCAGTCATGGTGATCCTTCTGGTTGGTTTTAGTGGCCGAGTTGGTGTTAGCGGCAGAAATTGGAGACGGTGGTGGCAAGGGCGTGAGCGACTCGTATCACTGAGTCCAGTTCCACCCATTCGGTGGCGGCGTGGGCTCCGCCACCGTCAACGCCGAAGAGCAGCCCGGGTATACCTGCCTCGAGCATCAGGGATGCGTCAGTCCAGAAAGCTTCACCGCGGACGGTGGTGGGTTTCCCGGTGACCGCGGCAGCCGCGGCTTCAAGGGCCTGGACAATAGGCTCCTCGGCAGAGACTTCAAAGGCGTGCCGTTCCAGGATCTCGGTCACGGTGTAGCTGAAATCGGGGTCCGAGCTGGCGATGTCATCGAGAACTTTCCGCAGCTCAGCCTCCACCGTTGACGAGTTCTCGCCAGGGACCGTGCGCCGTTCAAGTGAGACGGTGCAGGAGGCGGGGTAGCTGGAGAGCTCCTCCCCACCGCGAATCAGGGAAGCGTGGATGCTGCCAGTTCCCAACATCTCATGGGCGGCGCCCTGGGGTAGCGAACGGCTGAGGTCATCGAGGCCGGTGAGGAACTTGCCGGCCTTTGCGATGGCATCGATCCCCAAATCAGGGCGGGAGCCGTGGGCGGCGGTACCGTGAATGGTCACGTCAAACCATACGAAGCCACGGTGTGAGATGACGATGTCCTCATGTGTTGGTTCAGAGACAATTGCCGCGTCAGCGGTGAAATGCCGCAAGACCTCCTCCGTACCAGCGCTGGCGAATTCCTCATCCGCGACAAGGGCTACGATAATGTCGCCAGCATGGGGCTGTGACGCCGCAGCTGCCGCGGCGACCATCATCGCTGCGATGCCGGCTTTCATATCGAAAGTGCCGCGGCCGTACATGCGCCCGTCCTCCACTCGCGGCTCCAGCGGTTCCCCGTCGAAGCCTGCGAGGGTGACGGTATCCAAATGTCCGTTGAACATCAGGGCCTTGCCTTGCCCGGTACCGGCTGCAACGGCAACAATGGACGGGCGCCCAGGCACGGCTTCAAGCCGGGTAATGGTGAATCCCCGCTGTTCCAGCCACGCTGCCGTGAAGTCCGCAATTGTTGTTTCTCCAGCTGCGCCTGGCACAAGGTCAGGATTGACGGAATCGATCCTGACCAGGTCTTCCAAAAGCGCCACAGGATCTTCCAGCAGGCTGATGATGGCGCTGGGTACTAAATTTTTGCTGATTTCCATGGGGAAAGAGCCTTTCATCGAAGCGGGTTTGCTGCCAGGCCCTCTGTGCTGACCAAGACGATTACGGACGTTGCATCGAGCCCCAACGCCTCCCTCCGCTGCGGGATGGACAAGGCTGCTCGAACACCGGCCAAGGTGGCTGCACCACACGGGCCCACATCCAAGCCTAGGTCCTGAAGATCCAAGACTGCTTGGCGGCAGTCGGACTCAGAAACGCTCACCGCGGCATCAAGTCCTGCCAGTAGCGCCGGCCAGCCCAGCTCTGAGGGGGTGCCGCAATTGAGCCCTGACATGATTGACGGGTAGGAGGTATCCACCACTACCGGAGTCCCTGACAGCAAGGACTGTGCAATGCACGCTGCAGTTTCCGGTTCAGTGCTCAAAAGGACAGGAGCGGCATTGCCCGCGGTCCGGTAGTGCTCCACCAATGCTTGGGCGAGTGAACCAACGCCAACAGGGCAGGCCACCAAGTCCGGGCCGGATGCATTCATTTCCCGAAGTGCATCATCAATCTCGCCAAACAGGGTGCCATAACCGTCCACAATCCACTGCGGAGCCTGCATGTACCCTTCCCACGCCGTGTCCTGAATCAACACATCGCAGGCTTGGCCCTCTGTGGATTTCGCGGCAAGCATGACCACATCATCGTAGATGTTCTGCGTTTCGATCAGCTCAGCACCTTCTCCGGTGATGCCTGCAATTGCGGAGGAGCTCAGGCCTGCCGGAACGTAGATGCGGGCAGTGAGGCCCAGTAATGCCGCCATTCTGGCGATTGCTCGGCCGTGGTTGCCATCGGTTGCCGTGACAAGTACAGGGGTTTGCGCAACGTCTACGTTGGCGTGGATAAATTCCTTGAGCCGGGGAACGGTCATTCCCTCGGGGTCCAGATCGTAGCGCTGGCACAGGGCCCTGCATACGGCCCATGAGGCGCCGAGGATTTTGAAGGCAGGCAAACCCAAGCGGTTCGATTCATCTTTTACCAAGACTTGGCCGACACCCAGCTCAGTGGCAAGGGAAGGCAGGCTAACCAGCGGTGTGGGGGTGTAGCCATCAAGGCTGCGGTGAAAGGGCAGGGCAGATTCAGGCGCTGCGGTCTGCCATGAGCGGGAGGTGGGATTCGAGTACCAAAGGGAGGTCTGTGTGGGAAGCATGTATCCATCGTCCAACAAAGAAAGGGAAAGTAAAAGTGTTTATTTGTGGTCAATTCCTTACACTTTTACTTCAAATATAATTGTCCAATTCTGCTTCAAGATAAAGGCCGTATTTGACCGCTTTTTGTTTACTTCATGATGCGGGACACTTAATGCAGTGACTGGGGACACATGGAGTGGGCCACTCGTAAAAGCTGGTGGTGCCACACCCAATCCAACCCGGCACCATCAATACTTGAGCGTCATCTCGCACGCAACGGCCACAATATCTAGGAGCAACAAACGGATGTCAGAGAAAACCATCCCCGACCACGCAGTGTGGCCCGGCACCGTGCACAACGGGATTCTGTCTGTGCCCTCCGGCTCTCACCCAGCCCCACAGCGTGGCTTTGACGTTGCGGAGTTCGCCAACCGGCTGGCACGTGCGCAGCAGCTGATGGCTGAGTCCGGTATGGACGCAATGCTGATCACCACGGAAGCTGAGTTTCGCTACTTCACAGGCTTTTTGACGCAGTTCTGGCAAAGCCCCACCCGTCCCTGGTTCCTTCTGGTGCCTGCCAGCGGTCAGCCCACCGCCGTGATTCCAGGGATTGGATACCCTCCTCTGGCGCAGACCTGGATTGAGGACATTCGGACCTGGACGTCCCCACAGCCGCAGGACGAGGGGGTTTCCCTGCTGGCCGAGACCATGCATGAAATCCTCGGTGACCGGGCCCGGGTGGGAGTGCCCATGGGCCCTGAAACTACCCTGCGCATGCCACTGGCGGACTACGACCGGCTCCGGGCAATGGTGCCCGGATTCAGCTTCCATGACGCAACGGAAGTGGTCAAGACCTTGCGGATGGTTAAATCAGAGGCGGAAATTGAGAAGATCGCCCATATTTGCCGCATCGCCTCCGACGTTTATGACCTGGTCCCTAGCATCGCCACCCCTGGCCAGCCGCTGGTGGAAACCTTCCGTGCGGTCAAGATTGAACTCCTCAAGCACGGGGCCGACGATGTTTCCTACCTTGTTGGCGCATCAGCTCCGGGTGGGTATGACAATGTCATTTCTCCCCCAGGGAACCGTCCCTTGACCGAAGGGGACGTGCTGATGATTGATACAGGCACCGTCTACGACGGCTACTTTTGCGACTTTGACCGAAACTGGGCCATCGGAAAGGCGGACCCCGCAGCCAAGCATGGTTACGCCACACTCTTCGAGGCCACCAACGCCGCGTTGGAGATTGCCCGGCCTGGAGCCACAGCAGGGGACCTTTTCAGAGCCATGCAAAAAGTGATCGTTGACAACGGCTACGCCTGCGGCAATGTGGGCCGGTTAGGCCACGGACTGGGTATGCAGCTGACCGAATGGCCCTCGCACACCAACGCGGATGAGACCATCCTGGTTCCCGGCATGGTCCTCACCCTTGAACCTTCCCTCGATATGAAACCCGGTCAGGGCATGGTGCACGAAGAAAACTTTGTGCTTCGCAACAATGGCCCTCAGCTTCTGAGCCGCCGCGCCCCCGAACAACTCCCTGAGGTGCACTGAGATGAAACTGTCCTATGAATCAGATGCGGGTGTTGCCACCCGCGCCCGCCTGGGCGTTATTGTCCTGCAGGTTGATGAAACGCTCGAATACGAATTCCAAACACTACTGAAGCTACCCGGCGTCGTGCTTCACCACACCCGGGTACCCAGCGGGCTGGACGTCACCGAGGAAACACTAGCGGCCATGGAAGAACACATCCCCATGGCTGTGAGCTTGCTTCCCACCGGGGGTTCCTTCGACGCTATTGGGTACGCATGTACCTCCGGCGCAAGCGTCATCGGAGCCGAAAACGTGGCCAAGGCCGTCCGCTCCGCCTACCCTGCCGAGGTTCAGAACTCCTCAGTGATGCCAGCTGTCACCGATCCGTTGACAGCAGTACGGGCAGCCTGCCAAGCCCTGGGCGTCCGCCAGCTGGGATTCGTCACCCCCTATGTAGCGGAAGTGTCCGAGAAGCTCCGGTCCGCGTTGGAAGAAGACGGCCCCACCATTACCGGGTTCGGTTCCTTTGAGGAATCCGAGGAATGCAAGGTGGCGCGGATCGCCCCTGAATCGGTCTACGAAGCGATCCTCAAGGTGGGGCAGGCCTCGCCCTGCGATGCCGTTTTTGTCTCCTGCACCAACGTGCGAACCTTGGACATTTTAGAACGGGCTGAAGCCAGCCTCGGCAAGCCCGTCATCAGCAGCAATCAGGCGCTCGCCTGGCACATGCTCCGGCTCTCAGGCATCAATGACGCACTGCCCGGATACGGGCGGCTGCTGCGACTACCTCTGAGCCCCACCAATGAAAGCGTAGGGACCGCCACCGCTGCGGTCCAAGGAGGTGCAAAGTAATGGAAAGTTTTATCACGTGGCTCAACGGGCTTGTCTGGAGTCCGGTCCTTGTCATCATGCTCCTTGGCGCAGGCCTGTTTTTTACCATAGCCACCCGCTTCGCCCAGGTCAGGCACGCCCTCGAGATGGTCCGGCTGACCTTTGAAGGGAAAAGTTCCGCATCCGGAATCTCCTCCTTCCAATCGCTGGCACTGTCCTTGGGCGACAAGATTGGTGTTGGCAATATTGCTGGCGTTGCCACAGCAATTGCCTACGGCGGTCCCGGCGCCGTTTTCTGGATGTGGGTGACAGGTTTCCTCGGCATGGCCACCTCCTTCATTGAAACGACCCTGGCTCAGGTCTATAAGAGCAAGCAGGACGGAGAATACCGAGGGGGAACTCCTTACTACATTGAAAAAGCCCTGAAACTGCGCCCTCTCGCCATTATCTTTGCGATCATGACCATGATCACCGGCGCATTCCTGCTGCCGAACGTTCAAGTCAACGCCATCTCCGCATCACTGAATTCAGCCTTCTCCATCAACACCCACATCACAGGGATTGCGCTGATGGTAATTCTGGCACTGATCATCTTCGGTGGCATCAAACGCATTGCCCGCACGGCCGAGTTTGTGGTTCCTTTCATGGCGGCCGGATACATTCTGGTGGGCCTGTTGATCATGGTGGTGAACGCCGCAGAGATACCCGGGCTATTCGCCTTGATCCTCTCCAGTGCCTTCGGCACGAATGCCACGTTCGGCGGGATGATTGGTGCTGCAATTGCTTGGGGAGTCAAGCGCGGGGCCTTCTCGAACGGAGCTGGCTTTGGAAGCGAGACGTATGCCCCGGCTGCTGCCGAGGTTTCACACCCGGCCAAACAAGGACTGGTTCAGTCATTTGCCACCTTCATAGATACGCTGGTCGTCTGCTCCATTACTGCCTTCATGATTCTCATTACGAAGTCCTACAACGTCATTCCGGCAGCAGGTGCGCCGCTGGCAAATCACCTGGACGGCGTTGAACCCGGTCCGCTGTACACCCAGGCCGCCATCGAGTCCGTCCTGCCGGGGTGGGGTTCAGGGACGCTTTCAATTGCTATTCTCTTCTTCGCCTTCACCAGCGTGATGTTCTACATGTACATGGCAGACACCGGACTGGCGTACATCAAACGCTGCTTTGGGATCACGTGGAAATGGCCCGGTGTAGTGCTCAAACTCGGCTTCCTTGCATGCGTATATCTGGGAAGTGTCACCTCCGCCTCGTTCGCCTGGTCGCTTGGGGATCTAGGGTATGGAGCCATGGCGTGGATCAACGTGGTAGTGATTGTCCTCTTGGCCAAACCTGCCCTGCGGGTATTGCGAGACTATGAAAAGCAGCGCAAGGCCGGCATTGACCCTGTCTTTGATGCGGTTGCTGCAAAAGTTGACGGAGCTGATTTCTGGGTCAAGGAACCTGTTATGGCTCCTGCGCAAAGCCTGCGAAGAGACGTAAAGTAGTTCCCTGTCCCGCCTCGCATCTTGTGGTGAGCGGTACATCGAACCCAAATGAATGGCCCTCGACCATTGCGGAGACGCAGTGGTCGAGGGCTATTCATTTAACCCGCCGCGGTAGCGGGTAGGTGGGTGCTTCTGAACCGCGGGTGAGGGTTGGTTTGACGAGGGCCACCACGGAAGCCGCTGAATCGCCGTCCCTGGCAAGTGTTGCCTTGATTTGTTAGCTGGATGTGGCAGGTTGAAAGAATCAGATTGTTCAGGAGCACTGTGCAATTGTGTATGGAAAGTTTCTTGGCCGCGGTCCATCGCATTGACGAAAGGAACATTTACACCATGAATGCTTCACCTTCGAAGCCTGACAACCCCCTCATTGCCTCGCCCAGTAATGGCGGCGCCGACACGGTCGGAGCGCTCTTGCGCCGTACCGTCTCACGCAACGGTGCAACGGAGGCCGTACTGTTCCAAGACCGGCGATGGAGCTATGCTCAGCTCGAAATGGGTGTTGACCGGGTTGCACGCCGTCTGCTGGACCTTGGGCTCCCGAAAGGTGCCCGGATTGCGGCCTACGGCGCGAACTCCGACGCCTACCTACTTCTCTACCTTGCGTGTGCCAAGTCCGGGCTGGTCCACGTGCCCGTGAACTTCGCCCTGAAAGGGGATGAGCTCAGCTACCTGCTCAACGACTCGGGCGCCAGCGTTTTGGTGGTTGATCCCGAGCTGTTGCCGCTCGTGGACGAGTTGAGATCCGCTAGCCGGCTTCCGGCGCTTGAACAGGTGTGGCCGATGTTCCCCGGAACCGATTCCCCCGAACCCTCCGTCGTGGAAACGGCCCTGACCGACGACGTCGATACGGTCCCGGTAGAGGACGAGGGTGGCGAACAGGAGATCCTCCAACTGCTCTATACCTCGGGCACAACCTCCGCACCCAAGGGGGCAATGATGACCCACAAGGCATTGCTTGCGGAATACATCTCTTCCATCATCGGGCTGGACCTTACCGCTGATGACCGGCCGCTCATTGCAATGCCGTTGTACCACTCGGCTGCCATGCATGTATTCATGCTGCCTTACCTTTCGCTCGGAGCCACCATCCGGCTGATCGCACGTCCTGACGTCGGCAAGATTCTGGAGCTCGTCGAGGAAGAGCGCATCGGCTCACTTTTCTTGGCGCCCACGGTGTGGGTGCCACTGAGTAACCACCCAGATCTAGAGACGCGGGACTTGTCCTCGCTGACAAAAGCACAATATGGGGCATCCATCATGCCGGTAACGGTGCTTCAGCGGTTGCGCTCCCGGTACCCGAAGATTGGGTTCTACAACTGCTTCGGCCAGTCCGAGCTCGGCCCCCTATGCACAGTTCTTCGCCCCGAGGAACACGAAACGCGTCCTGCCTCCTGCGGCCGGCCCGTCTTCTATGTGGAAGCGCGCGTCGTTACCACGGACGGCAGCATCGCCGCCGCAGGTGAGCCGGGGGAGATTCAGTACAGGTCACCTCAATTGCTGGTTGGCTATTGGAACAAGCCCGAGGCCACCGCCGAAGCCTTTGTTGATGGCTGGTTCCGGTCAGGGGATCAGGTGACCCGAGATGCCCATGGTTACATCCAAGTCGTGGACCGGATCAAGGACGTGATCAACACTGGGGGAGTGAACGTTGCGCCGAGGGAGGTGGAAGATTGCATTTACGAATTGCCTGAGGTTGCTGAGGTGGCCGTGATTGGCATTGCAGATGCTAGGTGGATTGAGGCGATCACGGCAGTTGTTGTTCTTAAAGACGGGGCGTCCCTCACTGCAGAGTCTGTACGCGCGCACGTCAAGAGCCGGTTGGCAGACTATAAGGCACCCAAACGCGTCGACTTCGTCGCAGAACTTCCCCGCAACCAGTCGGGCAAGCTCCTGAAACGGGAACTGCGCGCGGAACGAGCCGACTAGATCACGGACAGTCCGCCTGAAGCGTTACGCCTTGCTGCCATTTCCGGACTACGCGCCAGCCATTTAGCATCTCGTATTGTTCCAACTTCTTCTCAATAGATCACAGTAGGAACCGTCCCAGCCGCTCCAGCAGAGGTTTGACAGGGCCAAGGTCAACCGCTCCACTGCCCGCGGCCCGCTCGCCGGCGGCTGGCAGCAGTGCCCGGTACGCGCGCTGGACGGCGGCCCGGTGCCCAGACTCCAGGCCAGCTAACCCGATCAAAAACCATGCCACCTCCATGAGTAGATCGAGCGGCGGATCCGGGCAGGAGCCCAACGCAGACAGCGCCTCAGCCGTGTGCCCGGTGCGGACCAGCAGCAGAGGCCGCACCCACGGCTCGTACGGACCAAAAGCCTCATCCGGCAATTCGCCACCGGTCCGGACAGCGGCGGTTAGGGCAGCAAGTTCTGCCAGCCCGCTCCTGAACCCGGGCATTTCACTGCCAGCAGGAGGAGGCGGACCGTCGGCAAAGGTCCAGCGGAACCATGCGGTGAACACCGACGCCAGGGCGCGGTCGTGGCGGGCAGCCAGCTGGTCTATGGCAGCTGCCTGCGCGGACGCAGCAGCAATGTCATCCAGGGCGCACAACGCCTGCATACGGATCAAGCGGCCTTCAATCTCGAAGGTGGGCAGCTCCGCCGCCACCGCAAGGGCGATGATTTCACCACCCAGCGTGTCGCGTACTTTGGCCAGGCCCGCCGTCGAAAATGTCTGTAAATAGCGGGCGCTCAACGCAAGGCACAACAGGGCCGGATCGTGGAGCCGGCGGGCAATGGTCTCCGCCTCGGCAGCCTCGGCCAGCCTGTCCGCCGTGCCACGCGACTCCATGGCCACCGTTGCCAGCAGCCGCGCCCGCACCCGCTCCGAAGACCCCGCCGGTAGCGCTGCCAAGGTGCGCTCGCCGGCCGCAACAATAGCCGCCGACACTTCCGGATCATCGGGCCGGGTCCAGCAACTGGGAACATCAAACCCCGTGATGACACGCGCCGTCAGCTCCGGATCGCCCAGCTGCTCGGCGGCCTCGATGGCAGAGCGGCGTTGCTGCGCGGCAAAGTGAACCGAGCCGGACACGGCCAGCAGCGGTACCAGCGCCGCAACCCCCTCCAGCCCCGAACGGGTCCCGGCACCCGCAGCCCCGGTGACGGTGCGCAGCAAAAGTGAGTGACCGGCGTCGTCCGTGTCCAACGCGGGGTCCTGACGATGGATGCGCAGCTCAAGGTCTGCCAGTTCTGCGCCGGGATGGAGCCCCAGGCTGCCTTGAAGAACGCTGCGGGCCCGGACCAGCACGTCGAGAGCCTCTCCACGGCGCGCCGCACGGTAGTGCGCCAACGCGAGCAACCGCCAGCCCTCCTCCCGCCACGGATGTTCGTCGGTGTGGGAAGCGAGAAGTTCGACGGCGTCTTCCGGACGTCCCAGCGCAAGGCGCGCTGCGGCCAGTTGCTCAAGGATGTTGGCCCGCAGCCCGGCAATCCGAGTGCACTCACCCCGGGCCCAGCCACGGTCGGTGAACTCCTCGAACGCGGCGCCGTGCCATTCCTGCAGCGCCGTGGCCAGCACGAATTCCCGGGTAGCCGCAGCCATCCCGCCCGCAGCCTTGATGGCCGTTTCCGCACGCCGCAAGTCAACCGCGTCGGGTTCCAGACGGAGCAAATACCCGCCGCCTGTGGTGAGCAGAACGGCAGGGGGAGTGTGGGGTGGGCGCTGTGGTTCCAAGATGCGGCGCAGCTCGCCAATGAAGGTTCGCACAGCTCCAACAGCGCCGGCCGGTGGCTCCTCCCATAGGTCTTCCACGAGTTGCTGGGTAGACACTGTTCGGCCACGGGCAGTGATCAGTATGCCAAGAATCTCCCGATGCCGCGCTTTCGAGAGGCGCACCGCGATTCCATTCACGTCCGCACCAATGGCCCCGAGGACGCGGATCCGAAGCTGGCTCATCCGTCCAGTCTAGTGGGCCGTGGCCGGGCTGATCGGGCGCTGATCCGTCCATGGGATTCTCAAGATGGTGCTGCGCCGGAACCGCCGGTGCGGGACGTGGCCGCTATGGCTGAACTCAACAGCAAGGGAAATACATGGATCTGGAACTCACAGGCAAGAAGGCGTTCATCAGTGGATCGAGCCAGGGGATCGGTTACGCGATTGCGAAGGCACTGGCTCGGGAGGGTGCAGCGGTAGTGCTCAACGGCCGGGATCCGGAAAAGCTAGCAGAATCGGTCCGGAGCCTAGAACTCGAGGTGCCCGGAGCTTTGGTTTCCGGGGCGGCTACCGATTTTGCCGACCCCGCTCAGGTAGCACAGCTGTGTCAGGAACTGGGTAGTGTGGACATCCTAGTGAACAACGTGGGCCTCTTTGAGCTGAAACCTTTCACTGACATTTCCGACGACGACTGGCAGCTCTACTTCGAGGTCAACGTGCTCAGCGGAGTGCGGCTGGCTCGGCACGTGATGCCAGCGATGCTGAACCGCGGCTGGGGCAGAATCATCTTTGTGAGCAGCGAATCTGGCGTGAACGTGCCGGCGGACATGATTCATTACGGTGCTACAAAGGCAGCGATGTTGGCCCTGGGAAACGGGCTTGCAAAGCTCACCCGTGGCACGGCAGTCACAGTGAATTCCGTGCTGGGCGGGCCTACCTATTCCGATGGCGTGGCGGAGACGGTGGAGTCGTTGGCTCAGCAGCAGGGGATTACCGCCGATGCTCTGAAGGCTGCGATCATGGCCGGGACGCCCACCTCACTGCTGGAGCGGTTCATAGCACCTGCGGAGATCGCGAACATGGCAGCATTCCTTGCCAGCCCCAAGGCTTCGGCGACGAATGGCGCCGTCGTGCGCGCGGACGGCGGGGTGCTGACGGGGTTGCTATGAGAGTGGCGGGAAAACGTCACTGAAGGGTCTGATCAACCACCACTTCGGTGCGTTCAGGCTCGAAATCCAGCCCTAAGCCGGGCCCTAGTCCTGAACGCATCCGTCACCTATTGTGGAACTCCTCCAGCATGGCTTGCATGTCCGGGTACGGCGTTGCGGCGGGAACCGGTGTGACGTCGCGCAGGGCGCCAACCACGTTGACGGCGGCATCCACGGAAACGCGGTAAGGAAGAGAATCTGAGTTGACGCGGCGGACGCCGAGCCGCTCCAGTTCGGCCACCGTCAGGGTTGCGTGCGCAAGGACGTTCAACGGCAGCTCGATTCCTGCGGCGATGCGTCGGATGTCGTCTGCGGCGGACACACCCGGGACGAAGATCCCGTCCGCGCCGGCATCGGTGTAGGTTTGGGCCCGGAGCCCCACTGCATCCACCGTGGCCTCCTCGGCAAACCAGTAGTTGTCCACCCGGGCGTTGACAAACACGTTAGGGGAGCCGCGCTTTACCGCCGCAATCTTTGCCGCTGAGAGCGCCGGGTTCACCAAATGCCCGTCCGTACTGTCCTCCAAGTTCACCCCGGCCACGCCGAGTGCTGACAGCTTGGCCACGAATCGAGCAACTTCCTCGGGGTCGTCGGAGTAGCCGTTTTCAATGTCGGCGCTGACATGTACCGGAATCCTGCCCAACCCCGATACCAAGGCGAGCGTTGCCGCTTTGCTGGCGTGCCCGCCGTCGGGCATTCCAGCGCTGGCGCAAACACCGAAGCTGGTGGTTCCCACCGCTGGGAAACCGGCCTGTGCGAACGCAAGGGCAGAGCCCACGTCCTAAGCGTTGGGCAGCAAAAGCGGTGCGTCGGTGTAGTGAAGTTCCTTGAAGGTGGTCATGGTGCTTTCCGTCCTGTGCGGGGTGAAAGGAGGAGCTCTTCAAGGCTACTCCTGGGTGGCGCGCACCCGTCCCCGCCTGCGTCAACAAGATCCGCGCCCGCCTCCCCTAAATGCGCCCGGTCTAGCGGGCGCGGAATGGGGGAGCGGTAGCGGATGTTTCAGGGCGGCCATGTTCCGGGCCGCGGGGCAGTGAGGCGCAGCCAGGCTGGCCCCATTTAGGCCAGGGACAGGAACAGTTTCTCCAGCTTTCCGCTGTCCAGGTCCTGACTTTCCCCTGAGGCGAGGCATTCCTTCAGGCTGCCCGCGACCAGTCCGAAGCCTGCCCGATCCAGAGCCTTGCCGACGGCGGCCATCTGCATCACGATGTCTTCGCAGTCGCGCCCTTCCTCAAGCATCTTAATGACGCCCGCCAGCCGGCCCTTGGCACGGCGGGACGGTTGATGATGGGCTTTGAGTCTTCCCCTGACAGCTGCTTGGCACTCCTTGGTTCTTTCAGGTGGACTTGACATAATACCCTAGGGGGTATGTAAAGTATGAGTTGGAGATACCCACAGGGGTATCTAGGAATGAGGAGAAACCGCATGTGCCGCGCCGTGAACTGCAAGAGCTGCAACAAGACCACCTGGGCCGGCTGCGGCAACCACGTTGATGAGGTGATGCGCCATATCCCCAAAGCGGAGCGCTGCTCCTGTGACCGCAATGCGCCCAAATCTGCGGCACCGAAATCTGCGGCCCCCAAGGCCAGCTCCGGCGGCTGGTTCAGCAGGCTGTTAGGCGGAAAGTAGGACGATCGTTGAGCCGCAACCGCGATCACCTCGCAACCGCGAGCACGCCGAGGGCTAGTCGCTGACCTCGTCCGTTTCTGTGGACTTGTGCCGTACGGCCAGGACCTCCTCATGGATCCGTTCCATCTTGACGTCCAGGTTGTTGGCCACCCGGGCAGCGTCCTGGAGTTCCTGCAGCAGGGCCGCGGGAATTTCCTCGTCGAACTTGTAATAAATTTTGTGTTCCAAGCTCGCCCAAAAGTCCATGGCGATGGTGCGGATCTGGATCTCCACGCTCACCGTTTCAACGGAGGCGGATAGGAAGACCGGGACGGACACAATCAGGTGCAGGCTCTTGTACCCATTTGCTTTAGGGGAGGCAATGTAGTCCTTCACCCGCAAGACGGTCACGTCCCGCTGGGAGGAAATCATCTCCGCCACACGGTAGACGTCGGAGATGAAGCTGCACGTGATGCGAATGCCCGCAATGTCGTGGATGTCCCCGCTGATAGCAGCGAACGAGGGCTCCATCCCATCGCGGCTGATCTTTGCCAAAATGCTCTCAGGCGTCTTCAGCCGTGAACTGACGTGCTCAATGGGGCTGTAGTCATGCAGATGCTCAAATTCAGACTTCAGGATGTTGATTTTTGTCATCATCTCGTCAATGCCGAATTGGTAGGAGAGCATGAACCGGGCAATGCCGGTGCGGAACATCTTGAGGGTCTCGAGCGGCAATTCGTGGCGGGCTGGCATTGCTGATGGTTTCCTTCTGGTGCGGTGGAGCGGGCCCTGAGCCTCTCGATTCTAGCTCGCGACTCTGGCAGCCCCCTGTCAGGGATACGCTCGATTTCCCGCCACCGCCGCCTGCGACTGTCCCTAGGACCAATTCGGCAGTTTGAGCCATTCTGAGGCCTGGGCGCGGAACGTCTCCGGTGCCAGTTGGGCTGCGCCGGCTGGCAGGGTGCCCAGGAAGTTCACTCCCTGCCCCTGCAGCGAATCCAGATTGCTCACTTCCACGTACGACGGCGCCGCGGGCCACGCACCAATCACCAATGCGGGCGCAGCCACACCCCTGTGGTGCAGGGCTTCCAACGTGAGCCCCGTATGGTTCAACGTCCCCAAGGCGCTGCGGCACACCACCACGAACGCCGTCCGGATGGTGAGCGCGTCAGATCCCTGGGCTGCAGCACGCTCAACAACTCTCTGGTCAACCAGGGCAGCCAGTTCGGCAATGGTATTGCCCTGTCCGTCCAGGGTCACAAGCAGTCCGCCAGCCCCTTCAACGAGGACATGGTCGTGGCTTGCCGCCAGCTCGAGGATGCGTGCGGCATGGTCGGCCAGGGAGGGAAGGTCCCGGTTTTCACGCAGTGCAGCCGCATCCGGGGCCATGGGATACCTCAGCCGAATGCCCTCGTGGACGTTTTTCACGCCGCTGAGCCGGGCCACCTCGGCCATGTCTGCGGGGTCGTCGCAGGAGACACCCGTCTGCGTCGGCTTGTACACGGCCACAGTGTCACCGTCCGCTGTCAGCGCTGCGGCGAGTGCCGCCGTCGTTATTGTCTTTCCCACGTCCGTGTCGGTGCCGGTGACATAGCTGATGGTGGATTCGCTCATGGGGTTCCTTTCCGGATACCTATAAATAGGCGTGATTTAGTGAGGTTGAGTGGCGTGCACCGTCAGCGGTGCCTGGAATGAGAGCAACCGCAGCCACTGCGGCGGATCTCCCGCGGGCATGAGGCCGGGCAGGGCTCGGGCCGTTTCCTCCACCACCAGTGCGGTTTCCAGCTCGGCCAGTTTGGCGCCCAGACAGCGGTGCAGGCCGTACCCGAACGCCAACGAGAACGCCGAAGCAGCCGCGTTCTCAGGGTGTTGGCCTGTCAGCTCCAGCAGGATCTCGGCCCCGGACGGGATGGCGGTGCCCTGTAGTTCGGTGTCATGCAGGGCAGCCCGCCGCCACGTGTGGACGGAGGATTCCGTGGCCAACACGGCCTTGATATGGGCGCGGGCGGCCTCCGGGTCCGCGAGCGATGCCCACCCTCCCGCTACTTGCCCGAGTTCCAGCCCGCGGTAAAGCGCCGTATTGATCAGTAACGAGGTGGTTTCCTGGCCCGCAATGACGAGGAAATAGCCCAGCGAACAGACTTGAGCGCTCGTGAGCCCGGCAGCATCCAAAACACCAAACAGCGATGCCGTGCCCTTGGCTGCCGCAACTTCCTGGCGCAGCCACACATAGAACTCGGCCGCACTGTGGGCCAGTTCCACCTGCCGCTCGGGATCGGGCCAGCCCCAGAACAGCTCCAGGGAGTCCCTGCTCCAGCGGTTCAACAGGTCCAAGTCCGGGGTGGGTTGGTCCGTCAGCTCGGCCATGACCAAGGGTGGAATGTGCCGGCCCACGGCATCGCCCAGATCCAGCGGACCGTGCGCAAGTTCAAGCTTCGCGGCAGCCAGGCGCTGCTGCGAGAGTTCGCGCACGCGCGGCTCGATCGCCGCCACCTTGGCCGGGGTGAAAAATTTCCCCACCATGGTGCGCACGGCGCGGTGCTGGGCGCCTGTGGCGGAGGCCAATACGGGTGGCAGCGCAAAACGCGCCTTGCTGAGAATGCGCAGGGTGGCAGGAGCCAGCGGCACCACCGACGTCAGCGCATTCGTAGGCGCGAAGTCGTCCGTGCGGGCCATGACCTCCTTGACCTGGGCGGGCTCGCCAATGACTAAATAACTCATGCCGGATTACTCGCTTTTCCGTGGTTGATGCTTGCCATGGCACTGTTTTCAGCGGCACTGTTGGCTGCAGCCAGGACTCGGGCCACGGCAGTGGTGCCGGTGTCGAGTTCTTGGGCCGTGAGGTTGCCGCGGGCCGTGAGCCTGAGCCGGGACACGCCGTCGGGCACGCTGGGCGGACGGAAACAGCCCACCGACACCCCCTCCAACCGCAGCTCCGTGGCGATTTCGGCAGCCAGTGCCGCGGACCCAACAGGGACTGACTGCACGGCTCCGGCTGACGGGGCCACCCCGCAACGCTGCGCCAAAACCTCTGCATTGCGCAGCAGTGCGGCGGCCAGCCCGGGCTCCTCCCGGACAATGGCGGCAGCACGTGCGCCCGCAGCAGCTGCCGCAGGTGCCAACGCGGTATCAAAAATGAACGTCCGGGCCGTGTTCACCAGATGCTCGCGCAACAGTGTCGACCCCAGCACGGCGCCGCCCTGGGAGCCGAGTGCCTTGGATAAGGTGGCAGTCGCGGCAACATGGACCGACCCGGCCAACCCCGCCGCAGCAACAGCCCCCCGCCCGCCGCCGGCAACACCAATCCCGTGCGCCTCATCCACCAAAAGCAGGGCGTCGTACGTGGCACACAGCCCGGCGGCGGCCGCAAGATCTGCCGCGTCCCCTAAGACTGAGTAAATGGATTCAAGCACGACGACGGCCCTCGGCTGGGTGCGCCCGGCCAGTGCGGCGGCAATCGCGTTCAGGTCATTGTGGGGCACCTCCACCGCGGGGGAGCGGGAGAGCTTGATCCCGTCACGCAGGGAAGCGTGGACGTGGGCGTCAAAGATCATCAGGGTTCCCGGGCCACCCAACGCCGCGAGCACGCCCAGGTTGGCGGTGTAGCCGCTGGAAAATGCCAGTGCCGAGTCATGGCCCGTGAGCAGGCACAATTGCTCCTCGAGGTACTGGTGAGCCTGATTGGTGCCGCACACCACGCGGGAAGCCCGGGCCCCGGCGCCGTGGTCGTGCAGTGCCTGGGTGGACGCCTCAATGACGCGCGCATCGGCGGAGAGGCCCAGATAATCGTTGGAGGCTAGGTCAATGACTGTGCCCTGCGGTGTTGCGCTGCGCTGCAGCCCGCGGCGTTCCCGGACCTCGGCGCGAGAGTGGAGCCAGGCGTCCATGGCAGTTTGTGGGCCGGCTGTTGGTGCTGCGGTAGGTGGTGCACCCGGCATTAGCCGTGCACCTGGGACGCTGCGGCGCAGATGCCTGCGCCAATGGTGGCCACGTCGTGGGGCGTGCTGATGAACGGCGGCATGGTGTAAATGAGGTTCCGGAACGGCCTGACCCACACACCATGGTCCAGGGCAGCCGCTGTCACAGCCGGCACATCCACGGGAACATGCAGTTCCACTACGCCCACGGCACCCAAGACCCGCACCTCGCGCACAGATTCCAGCTCCATGGCCGGTGCCAGTGCTTGTTCCAGACTCTGCAGAATTCCAGCAACTTGCTGCTGCCAGGTCCCTCCCGCCAACAGGTCCATGGATGCTGACGCAACAGCACACGCGAGGGGGTTGGCCATGAACGTGGGCCCGTGCAGCAGCGCCCGCAGTGGTGATTCGGTGACCACGGCGGCCACGCGTGCCGAACACAACATGGCAGCCAGGCTCAGGTAGCCCCCTGTCAGAGCCTTGCCCACGCACATGATGTCCGGGGCAACATCTGCCCATTGGGAGGCAAACAGCTTCCCGGTCCGGCCAAAGCCGGTGGCAATTTCATCAACAATCAACAGCAGCCCGTGCTCATTCGCCACGCGGCGTGCGGCCGTCAGAGCCTCCGGGGCATAGAAGAACATGCCTCCGGCCCCCTGAACCACTGGCTCAACAATGATGGCTGCCAGCTCGTTGCTATGGCTGCGCACCGTCTCCTCGAGTACGGCAATCCACCGGGACACGGACTCCGCATCGGAGACGAGCGTTCCGTTGACAAGGTGTGCTGCGGGCGGGCGGGGCAGAAACAGTTGCTGCGCAATATTGGCCGGAAACGCGGAATGCATGCCATCCACGGGATCGCACACGCCCATGGCGGCAAAGGTGTCACCGTGGTAACCGCCACGCAGGGCCAGGAAGCGGTTGCGGCCGGGCCGGCCGCGCCCCAACTGGTGCTGTCCCAGCTGGTATTGCACGGCCAGTTTCAGCGCCACTTCCACCGATACGGAGCCGGAATCGGCAAAGAACACATGGTCCAGACCTGTCATCTCTGTCAGCTGTTCGGCGAGCCGGACAGCAGGTTCGTGGGTCAGCCCGCCAAACATGACGTGGCTAAACCGTCCACTCTGTTCCACCAAGGCCGCGTCGAGCGTTGGGTTCCGGTAGCCGTGGATGGCCGACCACCACGAACTCATGGCATCTAATGCCTCAAAGCTGCGGCCATCTGAACCCGTGAGGCTCAGCTTTGTGCCGTTTGCCCCACGTACCGCGTACGGCGGGTGCCCGTCCAGTGGCGCATAGGGGTGCCACAACAAGCCGCGGTCGCGCTCAATCAGGGAGGCCTCAGGCATTGGGGGCCAGCTGGGTGCCTGCTCCCCGGCGGCGGATGGTGGGATTGGCGCCGGAGGAGGTCTCGGCGTCGTGCGTGCCGTGGCAACCGCAACCACCGGAAGACTGGCTCCCGCACCCCTGCTGGGTGGCGGCTTCCGGACTGCCCAGGACCACGAAGCCGTTGTCCGCGATCATGGCCAGATCGGCCTGCCCGGCCTGGCCCTCGCTGGTGAGGTAGTCACCCAGGAACAGCGAGTTGGCCACATGGAGGGCGAGCGGCTGGAGCGTGCGCAGGTGCATTTCGCGACCGCCAGCCATGCGTAGCTCAGTGCTGGGGCAGGCAAAGCGGACAAGGGCCAGAACGCGCATGCAGGCTGCGGGTCTCAGGAGCCAGGTGCCTTCCAGCGGGGTGCCGTCAAAGGGCATGAGGAAGTTGACGGGGATGGAGTCGCTGCCCAGCTCGCGGAGGGCGAAGACGGCATCAATGAGATCCTCGTGGCTTTCCCCCATGCCTACGATGATGCCGGAGCAGGGGGAGAGGCCAGCGGCCTTGGCATGCTCCACCGTTTGTACGCGGTCGGAGAATTCATGGGTGGAGCAAATCTCTGCGTACATGGATTCGCTGGTGTTCAGGTTGTGGTTGTAGGCGTCTACTCCGGCCGCCTTCAAGCGTCCGGCCTGACCTTCCTTGAGGATGCCCAAGCACGCGCAGACCTCCACGTCCGGGTGCTGGTCCTTGAGTTCTGTGACCATCCCGGCAACCCGGTCCACGTCACGGTCGGTGGGGCCCTTGCCGCTGGCCACCATACACACCCGGGAGGCGCCGGCACGAATTCCGGTGGCGGCTTGGGCCACGGCGTCTTCCGGCTTCAACCACGTGTATTTGAGGATTTGCGCAGCCGAGCCCAGCCGCTGGGAACAGTACGTGCAATCCTCCGGGCACAGGCCGGATTTCAAGTTTACGAGGTAGTTGACCTTGACCGTGTTGCTGAAATGGGTCCGGCGCAGCCGTGCAGCAGCAGCCACCACTTCCAGCAGTTGCTCGTCGGTGGATTCGAGGATGGCAAGGGCCTCATGGCGGGTCAAGGTGGCGCCGCTCAGCTGGCGGGTGGCTAGGTCATCAAAGTAATTGAACACCGTTCAAGTTTGTGTGTTGAGGGTGCCCCTGTCAATTGAGGCGCTCGCAGCTGGGGTGCGAATGAGGATAGGCGAGGGGCATGGGGGAAGATGGGACGGGTGCCGTTGGGGTATCCGGGCACTCTTGATAAGGACACTCATTCCATGGCGTTGACACGCGAGCAGATAGTAGAGGCGGCCATGGGAATTCTGCGCGAATACGGGCTGGCCGACCTCTCCATGCGCCGCTTGGCGCGCGATCTCCAGGTGCAGCCAGGAGCCTTGTACTGGCATATCAAAAACAAGCAGGAACTGCTGACCGTTCTGGCCGGAATGATCCTGGACACGGTTGGTGAGCCGGCGTCTCTGCGGGAGCTGGCCATGGCTATTCGTACAGCGCTATTATCGGTGCGCGACGGCGCTGAGGTGGTGGCATTGGCTCAGGTGCTGGTGCCACACGCCGATTCGCCGCTGCTTGCGGTGCGTGCCTTGATGGCCGTGCAAGGAATGTCTGCGCCTGCAGATCAGTGGGCTGCCGAGGCGCTCATTCACTACATTATTGGTGCCGTTACGCAGGAACAGACCCGGGCGGGGCTTGTCCGCGCGGGCCTTCTGGAAGAACCGGACCACGACGCCGACGCGGCCTTTGACTTTGGCCTGGGGATTTTCCTGGCGGGGCTCAAGATCTCAGGCGAGTAAATCTGCCTGACGTTGCCCGGTTGCCCGGCTGGAACTGTTGGCCCTGTTGGATGGCCTGTGTGCTGTGCGCGGCGTGCCTAAGCTCGCCCAGCACGCAGAGGCGGACCGGAAGTACTATTTGGGCCAAATCATCTAGAGGACTCCTCGTCAAAGAGAGCTAAGTGTTGAGCGTGATAGTTCGAGGCCAGGTTGCCTGTGGGCGGACCGATAATATGTGATCGATAACAATGGATGAATGTTACCCACCTGTTTCTTTTGTTCCAGTACAAGGCACGCATAACTTGATGTCAAGGGATGTCTCTTGATGGGCGCCGTGTGACTCGATGTGTCACTGGATGTACTCCAAATGTGTTGAGCGTGTCCACTGCGGAGTGGTTTGTGAAAAAGTGACTATCCTTACGCTGTGGCCTGGTTTAACCGACGGGGTCAATCTCGCCGTCTTTCGCCCTCAAAGACTGGGGCGAGGCGGCCAGATCCTGCTACATTGGCGTCATGAAAATGCGCCGATACAGTGAAGTGGATGTCTTCTCCGAAGAGGCGTATCGGGGCAATGCGTTAGCGGTTGTTCACGATGCCGATGGTTTGAGTGCCGAGGAGATGCAGCGCTTCGCCACTTGGACAAATCTGTCTGAAACAACGTTTATTCTCGCCCCAAGCGTTCCGCAGGCCGACTACCGGGTGAGGATCTTCTCAGCCAGGGAAGAGCTTCCCTTTGCCGGCCATCCAACGCTTGGATCCGCCAAAGCATGGCTGGAGGCCGGTGGCTCACCACGGAGTGGCGGCATGCTCGTGCAGGAATGTGCAGCAGGCTTGATCCCCGTCCGAGTCGCGGATGGTCGAATCGCTTTTGAGGCGCCGCCGCTCACTCGGTACGGGCCCGTAGATGAGATGCTCGTTCACCGAGTAGCAACGATCCTAGGTATCTCCAGGGGCAAAATCATTGATGCTTCGTGGCTGGTCAATGGCCCCCAGTGGATTGGTGTCCGCTTGTCCTCGGCGCGGGAAGTTCTTGGTCTACGGCCCGATCCGGGGAAGGCCGGTGATCTTGAGATAGGAGTGGTGGGCCCCTACGGACCCGGGGAAGAATCCCAGTTCGAAGTACGTGCCTTCATCGGAGAAGATCCCGTATGGGAGGACCCCGTAACCGGAAGCCTCAATGCTGGCCTGGCCCGCTGGATGATCGACACCGGGGCAGCAGCCAACCATTACGTTGCGTCGCAGGGAACGGTACTGGGGCGCCAGGGCCGAGTGCATGTGAGCCTCAATGACGGGGCAATCTGGGTGGGTGGCCATGTCACGAGCTGCGTTGAGGGAAGCGTCAGGCTGTAGCTGGCTATGGGGTGAGGTCCCGGAACGGTAATGACCGTTCGCCAGAGAATTCAACCCTGCTCCGCAGAACCGTAGAACCGCAGAACCGCAGGTCAACGGCTGAACCTTTCTGGGAGAAAATGGCTCTACCTTCAGATATTTCATTTTTCACTAGCCCCGTTGAGGTTCAGCGCAATGATTCTGTCGTCGCCCTGTCCCGGATTGCCTCGGCCGTCGGTATTGTTGGTCAGCAGCCACAGGGAACCGTCCGGGGCCAGGGCGCTGTCCCGGATGCGTCCATACTTACCGGTAAACCAATCCTTGGCCGTTGTGGGATCAGTAGCGGGGATCCTGCGCAGCACCTCCCCGCGTAAATTGGCAACGTACAGTGCGCCGTTGGCGTAGGCGATGCCGCTGGGGCTCGCCTCCTCGGGGCGCCACTGCTGCACTGGATCGGTGAACGCTTCAGTCCTGGCGATTCCTTCCACTGTGGGCCAGCCATAATTGTTCCCTGCCGTGATGATATTGAGCTCATCCCACGTGTTTTGGCCGAATTCTGTGGCGAATAACGTCCCATCCTCTGTCCACGCCAGGCCCTGCGGGTTGCGGTGCCCGTAGCTGTAAACGTAGGAGCCGGGAAAAGGATTATCTGGAGGCACACCGCCGTCGGGGCTCATACGCAGAATCTTGCCGCCCAGCGAGTGAAGATTCTGGGCCAGTGAGCGTTGGCCGGCGTCCCCAGTAGTTGCGTAAAGGAGCCCATCCGGACCAAAGGCGAGGCGGCCGCCGTTGTGATTCCCGGCTGCTGGGATCCCCTCGAGGAGGCTCTGCGGCGCGCCCAGTGCCAGCGACCCTGCCGTGCCTGTGACCTCGAAGCGTTGGATGCGGTTGCCTCCCGCGCCCGTGGAGTATGCGTATAAGCGGTTTTGGGGATCAACCGTCAAACCGAGCAAGCCACCCTCGCCCCCGTGCAGCACTCCAGGGACAGTGCCGATGGTGCGTGGTGTGCCGTCGGCGGAGAGTTCCATAATACGTCCGCTGTCCCGTTCGCTGACCAGAGCGGCGCCGTCCAGAAACGTAATGGACCAGGGTGCTTCCAGTCCTGACGCCACCTGTGAAACACGGCCCCAAGGTGCGGGCTGGGTGGCCGTGGGCTGTATAGGCGTGGACTGTGTGGGCGTGGACTGTGTGGGCGTGGACTGGGCCGAGGCGGACCGCGTGGGAGTAGGTGGTTCGCTGGCGCAGGAGGCCATCAGCAGGCAGGAAATCAGTGCGGCCATGATGGCTCGCAGGGCACGCATCCAGCTCATGGTGGACTCCTCATAGTGGTCTGTCCCGTGTTTTGCCCACACTATCTGACCCACCAGCAGGCAATTGCCTGCGGGACGCGCCCGACGGCGCAAGACGCGCCCGCCCTGCGCAGGTGAGCGTGCGGCGGTAGGTTCGCAGACGGCGTCGCCCGCGGGTAAATAGCGCTGTAAATAAGGCGGGCAAATAACGCGAGCAAAAGCCCTTCCGCGCCCACTAGCTGGTGTTACTATGTAGTGGTAGTCAATACTACTTAGTAGCAAGGGGATGTTGCCTGTGGGCAAGCAAATGACCGAGATGCTCAAGGGAACGCTCGAGGGGATTGTTTTAGCCACGCTCGCCGTGAAACCCGCCTACGGGTATGACATGACGGCGAGGTTACGTGAGCAAGGCTTTACGGATATTGCCGAGGGAACCGTCTACGCGCTCTTGGTGAGAATTGAAAAAAACGGCCTGGTTGAGGTCGAAAAGGTGCCCTCCGAGAAAGGGCCGCCACGCAAGGTGTACGCCTTGAACGCTCAGGGGCGGGACTACCTGGCGGAATTTTGGAAAACCTGGAGCTTCCTCTCGCAGCGGCTCGAGACGCTCCACCATGGAAGGAATGAAGCATGAGCTGGATTGAAAAAGTTACCGGACCGCTCGAGCAAAAGAAGGCGTACCGGGACTACAAGGCGCGGGTGAAGGCTCTGCCCGGCGGGTATCGCCAGGCGGCGGCCGCACTGGAGCGCTACCTTATGTTCATGGGGCCCAGCAATGACGGAAAATCTCTCATCGCAATGCTGGATGACCTGGTTGAGCTGCTTGAACAGAGCGCGGCGGCCGGTACCCCCGTCCGCGATGTGCTCGGGGCCAATCCTGTGGAGTTCGCGGAGCTCTTTATGGACAACTACGGTGGCGGCAGCTGGATCAGGAAGGAGCGGGCCCGGCTGAGTACATCGATCGAGCGGGCGGTGGCGCAGGGGCAGGAGCCATGAACGCCCCGGCCCCCATGATCCACGTGCGGGCATGCACAAGTCTTACAAGAGCGCGAAGGGGTTGCGCGGTGTCAACCGTGAGGTTGCCACAGGCAGCATTCTCGCCCTGCTTGGCGCCAACGGTGCCGGCAAAACCACTCTCATCAAGATCCTTTCCACCCTGTTGAAGCCCGACGCCGGAGCTGGCGCCGTCAATGGCTTTTCCGTCACCACCGCGCCGGCCCAGGTACACGAGTCAACAGGTACGCGAGTCAATCAGCCTCACCGGCCAGTTCGCCGCCGTGGATGAGATCCACTCGGGCCTTGACCCGCAGGCACGCCTGGAAGTGTGGGCGGCTGTGAAGGAACTTGCTGTCCAAGGGGCCCCCGTGCTGCTTGGCCGCTCCCTGCGGCACATCACCCGCTGCCCGGACACCATCATCACCACCACTGTGATGCCGATCGCCTCGGGTGGGGCCTACACCGCTTACCGGCTCTTCCATGACTTAAAGGGTGGCATCTTTGGGCGTTTCCAATCCATGCCGATTGCCCGCCCATCCGTCCTGTGGGCGCACGTCTCGACGTCCTTGGTGGCCAACCTGGTCTCCGTTATTGTGGTGGTGCTCGTGGCCCTGATCATGGGCTTTAGATCAGGAGCCAGCGTATTGGCCTGGCTGGCTATTACCGGGATTCTGGTGTTATTTACCTTGGCTCTGACGTGGCTGGCCGTCTTTGCCGGACTGTCCGCAACAACAGTTGATGGTGCCAGCGCTTTTTCCTATCCGCTGATGTTTCTGCCCTTCATCAGCTCGGCGTTTGTGCCCGCTGCGTCCATGACTGGAGCGGTCCAGTGGTTCGCGGAGCATCGGCTTGTCTCCTCCATTGTTAGAGCGATCCGGGAACTGCTGGCGCAGGCACCGGTGGGTGGCACCATCTGGGTTGCGCTTGCTTGGTGCGGGGGCATCCTGATGGTGGCGTACACCTTTGCCTTGGTGGCCTACCGCAGGAAGTTTCTTTAAGGCCGCGGCTGGCGTTCTAGCTCCTCTGCAGCCGCGGTGATGCGCTTGGACATGGAAGAAAAGATCTGGCCGTGAAAGGGGAGAATGGCCAGCCAGTACAGGCGCCCAGCTAGGCCGTGGGGGAAGAACACAGCGCGCTGGATGTAGTGGCTTCCGGTACCAGCAGGTTCCACCGAGAATTCCAGCCAAGCACGCCCCGGGGCTCGCATTTCGGCGCGCAGGCGCAAGAGCTGGTTGGGGACTATCTCCTCAACCCGCCACCAATCCACAGCGTCGCCAAGGGCCAGATTCTCGCGGCTACGCCGGCCACGGCGCAACCCGACTCCGCCCATTAATTTATCCATGATGCCGCGCAGTGCCCATGCGCTCGGTAGGGAGTAATAGCCAGTTTCCCCGCCGATGCCTTGAATGACCTTGAAAACGCTGGCGGGGCTGGCCTTCGTTTCGCGTTTGCGCACGTCAGTCAGGACAGTATGCCCCGTCCATTGAGGATCTGAGGGCAATGGATCCGCAGGAGCTTCCAACGCGTGGGCTGTGACCCAAGTGGTCTCCACGGTGTCCTCCCGCAACTTGGTCAGCGCCAACTCCACCGCCTGTGAATAGTCCATCAGCCCGCCTTCCGGGCGGTCAATAATAGTGTCAATGTCACGGTTCTCCATGACACAGTCATGCTGCAGGGATTCGACCAGCGGAATGGCCAAGGATCGCGGAATGGGGGTTACCAAGTTCACCCATTGTGCGGCCAGCCACGGCGTCAGGACCGGTAACGGGACTATCTGGGGACGCCGAATATGGGCAGCATCAGCATAAAGGCGCATGAGATCTCCATAGCTATGCGCCTCCGGGCCGCCAATATCGAATCGCCCAAAAACCTCAGGCGGGAGTGCAGCGGCTTTGGTCAGGTAGTGCAGGGCGTCCCGGACCGCGATGGGCTGGACTCGGTTGAGTACCCATTTGGGGGCGGGCATTACAGGAAGCACGTCTGTGAGGTGCCGGACCATTTCAAAACTAGCCGAACCGGAACCGATGATCAGCCCTGCCTGTAATGTCAGGGTAGGGATGGAGCTAGATTCTAGAATCTCGCCCACCTTGACCCTGGAGCTCAGGTGCCTGCTCAGCGGACCCTGTGGGTGCAGGCCGGAAAGGTAAATCAGCCGCTTGAGCCCTTTTTCCTTCGCTGCGGCTGCTACGACCTTCGCGCAGCGTTCCTCGACCGGGCCAAAATCTTGGCTTCCGCTCATGGAATGCGCCAGATAGTACAGAACCTCCGTACCATCACAGAGTTCTTCCACCGCGTGCGGATCTGCCAGATCACCGACAACCACTTTGACGTGATTACTCCACGGCACGTCCCGTAGGGCATTGGCCCGTCGCGTCAATACACGCACATCATGACCTTGTTGGAGCAGAATGGGAATCAGACGCCCGCCAATGTATCCCGTGGCGCCCGTGACAGCAATGTTACTCATAAGGTTCACCTACTCGACAGTTGTTAGTTACTTACCCCATAATGTATCTAGATAGGAGAGCAATCAACCCATCGAGGTAAAAAATGTCAGAAACTTTCCAAGATCCCGCCAAAGAGGGCGCATCACGGCTGCTACATGAGGTTCTTCTCTTTAATGATTCGCTGAAGCACTCCTTGTGCCGCGAGCTCGAAATCAACGAAACAGATTTTGACGCGCTGCAACACCTCACCTTTGGAACGCCTCTGACACCGAGCGAGTTGGCCGCAAAACTGCGGGTATCCACTGCAGCCACCACCGCGCTGATTGACAGGCTCAGCGCCCGCGGCAGGGTTGTTCGCACACCCAACCCCGCAGACCGAAGAAGTATCTTGATTCGTCCCAGTACCGGCACAGTGGAACTGGTAGTGGCGGCCATGCGTCCGCTTTTTGACGCTTCCAGTGAATCAATGAACAACATCTCCGCTCATGAGCAGCAGATAGTGACAAGCTATCTAGAACATGTACTCGCAGCAATTCATGGCCGCATTGACACCTTGGCAGCGGCCGCGACGGCGAAAAGGGGAACACAATTATGAGCTTGTCGACCTGGACCACCACCACCACGCCGCAGCCAGCTGGTTTTAGCACCGAGCAGGAAGCGGCCTTTGACGCTAGTGTGCGCGGAGAACTTTCCCAGATAGTGCAAAACTACACAACAGACGCCGCACAGTATTCGCCGGCAACAGAAGTTTTATGGTCACGGATTGGTGGATCGCTGCACGGCGGCAAACTGACCCGTCCCCGCCTAGTAAAACTTGGCCATGACGCCTTTGCTCGAGAAGGGTCTGCAGCGTTGCGCGGGAGCAGGCCAAGCAATGACCGGATCGTCAGTATGGGTTGCGCTTTTGAACTGCTGCACACCTCGTTGCTCCTTCATGACGATGTGATTGATAGGGACTTCACGCGCAGAGGGCGCCCCACCCTTTCCGCCCTGTACCGTGATGATGCCCTCCACACCGGCGAGAGCTTGATTGATGCCGAACATGCAGGTCACAGTGCCGCAATCATCGCCGGAGACTTGCTGCTCTCTGCCTCCATTTCACTGGCGCTGCGCGCCGGCGGCTCCCATCCGCACGCGGCAGCCTTGGAGAGTTCCTTTCAGCGGGCCATCCATCACGCAGGCGCTGGGGAGCTGGAGGACCTGCTGTATTCGCTGGGCCGAACCCCGGCAAAGGTTCGGGATGTGTTGCTCATGGAGGAGCTCAAAACGGCCTCGTATTCCTTCAAATTCCCACTGCACACAGGTGCGTTGTTGGCCGGTGCGAGCATGGAGGCGGCTGAGGCACTGGCTAGTATTGGCGGCCAGCTCGGGGTGGCGTATCAGCTGATCGATGACGTTTTGGGAACTTTTGGGGACCCAGCCCGGACCGGAAAGTCAATAGACTCTGACTTGCGTGAGGGGAAAAGTACCATCTTGACCGCGCTCGTAGCCCAACAGCCCGAATTCGGGGCGAGCCTGAGCATGCTGCGCGCCCACACCGACTCCGTGGAATCGCTTCGTTCGGTTTTGGAAGCTGCGGATGTGGAAGCCCAGGCGCGGGCTCTTGCTCAAGACTTGTGTGAGAAGGCGATCGTGTCTGCACAGCAAATGCGGTTACCGGAACATGTGAGCGAACAATTCCAGGACTTCGCGCTACTCATTTTGAACAGGGGGGCCTAAATCATGAGTCATGACACAACAGAGCATTCATCGGCAAAAACAGGTCCGCGCACAGAGCGTCTGACGCCGTTGGAGCTGTACTCAGCCACAGCAAGACGCAGCGCCGGGGTGGTCATCAGTGCCTACTCAACATCCTTTTCGCTGGCTTGCCGGATGCTGGGGCAGGCGTCACGGACACATATTGCCAACGTCTATGCCTTGGTGAGACTTGTTGATGAAGTGGTGGATGGCGTGGCCAGGGAAGCCGGGCTGAGCGTAGCCGCCACGGAGGAAGCGCTGGACCGGCTGGAAGCGGAGACTGAGGCGGCTCTGCTTAGCGGATACAGCACCAACATGATTGTGCACGCCTTTGCGTGCACAGCAAGGCAGTGCGGCATTGATTCCACCTTGACGCGCCCATTTTTTGCCTCGATGCGCAAGGATTTGACTGTCTCTGACCATGATGAGGCTTCACTTGATACCTACATCTACGGATCCGCCGAAGTGGTGGGGCTGATGTGTTTGAAGGTTTTCCTCTCCTCTCCCACGGCAAACGCTGGCCAGAACGCCGAAGTGGAAGCTGCCGCTAGACGGCTCGGAGCTGCCTTTCAAAAGGTCAACTTCCTGCGTGACCTGGCCTCGGATACAAGCGAACTGGGCCGTAGCTATTTCCCCGGGCTGGATCCGCAAGACTTCTCTGAAGAACACAAGGATCAACTGGTGGCTGAAATCCGTGCGGACCTCAACGCCGCAGCACAGGGGATACCTTTCTTGCCGTTACGTGCAGCTGTGGCAGTGTCCGTGGCTCATGGTTTGTTCAGTGAGCTCAACACTCAGCTGGACCGCACCAGCGCAGCAGAGCTGCTGGGGCGGCGCGTGTCAGTAGCGCCATTGCACAAAGCAGCCATCGCGGTTCGGGCATTGTCCGCGCAGACCCTGACACGGCTGCGCCGATGAGCCAGAACAAACAAGGAGCACAGCACACCGTGAAGACCAACAAGAAACAGACTCCTGCGGCGGGGCCACAGCAGGTGGTGGTGATCGGGGGAGGCTTTTCCGGGCTGGCCACCGCGGGCTTATTGGCGGCCTCGGGCCACAAGGTCACCTTGTTAGAGCAACAAAAGCACCTAGGTGGACGTGCCGGGCGCCTGCACCGAGACGGGTTCAGTTTTGACACCGGACCCTCTTGGTATCTGATGCCTGAGGTCATTGAACACTGGTTTGAGCTGATGGGCAGTTCTACGCAGGAAGCCTTGGACCTGGTGGCGCTGGACCCCGGTTACAGAGTGTGGTTTGCCGGAGAGTCCGGGCCCGTGGACCTTTCCACTGGAGAAAACGCCGACGCCGTCTTTGAAGGCTTGGCGCCCGGGGGCGGTGCAGCACTGAGCCAATACCGTGAACAGGCCAAGGAAAGCTACAACCTTGCCCTGCAACATTTCCTCTACGACGATTTCTCTTCCATTAAATCCTTCATCAACCCCCATACGTTGAAGCTGCTGCCACAACTTGCGCCGCTTCTGGGCACCTCCTTGGAGAAGCATGTAGCCAAGCGGTTCACCGACGGTAGGCTCCGCCAGATCTTGGGGTATCCGGCAGTTTTTCTAGGATCCAGCCCGCAGCGAACCCCCGCCCTGTATCACTTGATGAGTCATCTGGACCTCACCCAAGGTGTTGGGTACCCCATGGGAGGCTTTGCCGCCCTGGTTGATGCTATGGAGCAGATCTGTCTTCAAGCGGGTGTGGAGATCATCACCGAGGCTCAGGTTGAAGGCATAGATGTTGCTACCACGGGCAAACCCCAGGTCCAGGCTGTCCGGTGGATTAATACCGCTAGGTCCGGGATAAAGCACAATGTTCAAGAAGCTGACGTTGTCGTGGGCGCAGCCGATCTGCACCATATCGAAGCGGACTTGCTGCAACCGGAATTCCGTGCACATTCGCAAGCCTCGTGGAAACGCCGGGACCCCGGCCCCAGCGCCGTGCTGCTGTGCCTAGGTATTAAGGGGAAAATTCCACAGTTAGATCACCACAATCTTTTCTTCACCAAAGACTGGGAGGAAAATTTTGCGCGGATCCATCAAGGCCGAGACCTCGAACCGGAAACCAGTGTGTACGTGTGCATGCCCAGCCACACTGACCCTTCGGTGGCACCCGCCGGCCACGAGAACCTCTTTGTCCTAGTCCCCGCACCGGCACTGCCCGCGTGGGGAGGCGGCGGACCAGACGGCACGGGCGCCGCGCAAGTGGAGGAAGTAGCAGACGCCGCGATTGACCAGATTGCGTCCTGGGCCGGGATCCCTGACTTGCGCGAACGTATTGTGGTGCGTCAAAGCTACGGACCTGCTGACTTCCTCAACACCGTCAACGCTTGGCAGGGTGGAGCCTTGGGCTTGGCCCACACACTGCGTCAGAGCGCATTTTTTCGGCCGGCAAACCACAACCCCAAGGTTGCTGGCCTGCATTATGCTGGCAGTTCGGTACGCCCTGGGATCGGTATCCCCATGTGCCTGATCAGTGCCGAACTTGTCACCAAACGCATCAACGGGATCAAGAAACCCGGTCCGCTGGAATTTGGTCCCGCCATTCAAAGCGCTGCCAAGAGGCGGGCAGAGCGGTGACGTACTTGCTGATTCTGTTGGTACTCATTGTTTGCCTGGCGTTACTGGATGCCAGATACCGCCTGTTCCTCTTTTCCCAACCATTACCGGCAGCGGTCTCACTGCTGGGTGGGACCGGCATTTTCCTGCTCTGGGATGTCATCGCCATAGAACAGGGCATCTTTTTGCACCTTGATTCTCCTCTCATGACGGGGATCATGCTGGGCGATCAGCTGCCGATGGAAGAAGCGTTTTTTCTTTTCTTCCTCTGCTACCAGAGCATGTTGGCAGTGCTAGGATTCCTGCGCTGGAGCGGATACCGGAAACTGCTTAAACTAGAGCACTCACCTAGTTCCAATGGCCCGGCTCAGTCCCAGCGCGCAGATCAGGGGGAGCTGTGAGTTTTGCCTTGCTTTCGCTGTATTTCTTGGCCGGTTCGGTGTTGTTGCTTTTTATAGCACTTTGGGTGCGGCGCATCAGTTTGCGCAGTGTAGCGCCAGCGCTGGGCATTGCCTTGCTGGCCCTGGTGTTACTGACGGCTATTTTTGACAATGTGATGATTGGCTCAGGCCTTTTTGCCTATGCCGAAAAGACCCTACTGGGCGTGCGGGTGGGGCTGGCCCCCTTGGAAGACTTCAGCTATCCGGTGAGTGTGGTGTTTTTCGCCCCGGCGCTGTGGTGGCTTGCCGGCGGCCGCCCACCGGGCGCGCCCGCACCTGCGAGGTCTGTGGAACAGCAGCCGGCGGCCAAGATAACAGCAGCTAAGACAACAAGGAAAGGGCTCTGAATTTTGCTGCGTGAACTCTTCGCCACCTCCCGCCCGGTCTCGTGGGTCAATACCGCTTACCCCTTTGCTGCCGCGTATTTATTAAGCACGGGTGCCATTGACTGGATCTTTGTGGTGGGCACACTATTTTTCCTCATTCCCTACAACTTGGCCATGTACGGAATCAACGATGTTTTTGATTACGAATCCGATCTGCTCAACCCGCGCAAGGGTGGCGCGGAGGGTGCGCTGGTGGATCCGAGCAAACACCGCAGAATACTCTTTGCGTGCGTTCTAGGGCTGCTTCCCTTCCTCATTGTGTTGGCTGTGGTGGGCTCTTGGCAGGCGAACCTGGTGTTGCTGTTCTCCATGGCGGCAGTGGTGGCCTACAGCGCCCCGCATCTGCGGTTCAAGGAACGCCCCTTTCTGGATTCAATGACTTCCAGCATCCACTTTGTCTCTCCCATGGTCTACGGGCTGGTCCTAGCGGGAGCCCATTTCAACACCGAATTGGTTGCCGTGACTGCTGCATTTTTCCTTTGGGGCGTTGCATCCCAGGCCTTCGGCGCGGTTCAAGACATTGTTCCTGACCGGGCGGCCTCGCTAAGTTCCATTGGCACGGTGCTGGGTGCCCGGTTGACTGTGGGGTTTGCGGCTGGCGCCTATGCGGTAGGCGGCATTTTGTTGTTGTTCACTGATTGGCCAGGCCCCTTAGCCGCGGTGTTGGCACTGCCCTACATCTTGAATGTGTTGCCGTATCTGTTTTTACGGGAGCAGGATTCTGGCCGGGCGCACGCTGGCTGGGTGCGTTTCTTGTGGCTCAACTACATGACCGGTTTCTTCATCACCATGATTCTTATTTGGTACGCCTTTATCCGATGACGCCTACCACCTGCCTGAGAGAAGGAATAGCATCGACATGAGAAAAACTGCTCTGAGCGCCATTAACGTTGTGTGGTTCCGTGACGACCTCCGTCTAGCCGATCACCCCGCACTCAGTGCAGCCATGGCAGATACTCACGTGCCTACCGTGGCAGTGTTTGTTCTTGATGAAGAGTCTGAGGGCATCCGCCCGTTGGGTGCTGGTGCAAAGTGGTGGCTGCACCACAGTCTGGTGGACTTATCCAAGGATCTCGACGCGCTGAACGTTCCGCTGGTGCTGTTGAAGGGGCCGGCAGCGCCGCTGGTCACTGAGTTGGTTAGCAAGCTGTGTACACTGTTCGGGCTGCCCGCCAACGGGCTGTCCATGCACTGGAACCGCCGGTACGGTGGGGGAGAACGCAGCGTTGATACCGAAATCAAGGCAGCCCTGCGGGAACTTGGCTGTTCCGTTAGTAGCTATTCCGGCACCTTGTTGCACGAACCCTGGGTTGTTAAGACCAAGGAAGAGAGGCACTACAAGGTGTTCACACCGTTCTATAACGCGCTGCTTGCCCTCCCGCTGCGCCCCGAATTTCCCGCACCAGAGAGGGCCCAAGAACAGCTGGAGCTTGACGGGCTTAGGGCGGGAAGCAGCAGCGACGATCTAGAAAGTTGGGAACTGCTGCCCAAGGCTCCGGATTGGTCCGCAGGGCTAGCCAACGCTTGGACACCTGGTGAGGGCGCCGCCCATGAAAGGCTAGCGCTGGTCCTTGATGAGGTTGCCGCCGGATACCTCACAGGACGGGACCGGCCCGGCTCTGATGAAACCTCCCGGCTTTCGCCCGCACTGCGCTGGGGGCATCTGAGCCCTGTCCAAGTATGGGAAGCATTGGGCGCCTTGGCCGCGGCGAACCGAGAAGCCGCCGACGGCGCCCGGGCCATCATGCGCCAACTGGCCTGGCGGGACTTTTGCTGGAACCAGCTCTACCACCAGCCGCACTTACACCAGCAGAATCTTCGCCCGGAATTTGACGGCTTTGATTGGTCTTGGCCCACCACGGTGCTGCCCGTACCCGGTAGCGCGGGCGCTGCGAGCGGAGCATCTGTGAGCGGATCCGGTGAGAGCGAGCCGGGCCAAGCAATCATCGATGAGCTTTACACTGCCTGGTGCCGAGGCGAGAGCGGGTTCCCGTTGGTGGATGCCGGCATGCGTCAACTATGGCAGATCGGGTGGATGCATAACCGCGTGCGCATGGTTGTTGCCAGTTTGCTGGTGAAGAATTTGGGTATCCATTGGCGAGCCGGCGAGGCTTGGTTCTGGGACACCCTCGTGGATGCTGATGCGGCATCCAATCCGGCGAACTGGCAGTGGGTAGCTGGGTGTGGTACTGACGCCGCACCCTATTTCAGGGTCTTCAACCCTGTACTGCAAGCCAAAAAATTCGATCCACACGGCCGGTACCAGGCACAGTTTGCCCCGACACTTAGTCACGAGCCAGTTGTAGACCTCAAGGAATCACGTGCAGCTGCGCTTGCAGCCTATGAGCATATGAAGCAAAGCGCTCGAAGCGGTGAGGCGCTGCTCTAGCGCGCCTCACCGCCTCGAGCTGCTGCCTTAGCTTCGGTGAGCGGACAATGTATCTAGCTGGCCGCCGTGAGCCCCGTCTCCGGCGCCAGCTCCGTCAGCCTCACCGTCGGCACCTCCGTCACCATGGCCGCTGGCGTGCGTGGCTGCCCGGGAGAGCTTGGAGGGCCACCAGATGACTTTGCCCAGATCGTAGCTGAGGGCCGGGACCAGCAATGACCTGACCACAAAGGTATCCAGCAGCACCCCGAACGCCACGATGAAGGCAATCTGGGCCAAGAAGAGGATGGGAATTACACCAAGAGCCGAGAAAGTAGCGGCCAGAACCAGCCCTGCCGAGGTGATCACGCCACCAGTAATGACCAGCCCGCGGATGATCCCGTCATGGGTGCCATGTTTGAGTGATTCCTCCCGCACTCGAGTCATCAAGAAGATGTTGTAGTCAATGCCCAGGGCTACAAGGAAGATGAATCCGAAGAGCGGGACCGCGGGATCGGCGCCGGGGAAGTGGAACACGTGGTTGAAGAAAAAGGCCGCCACTCCCAAGGCCGTGCCAAAGGACAGCACGGTGGTCAGGACCAACAGCGCCGGTGCCAGGACAGAACGCAGAAGCATCATAAGGATGAGCAGAATGACCACCAGAACCACGGGGATGATCAAGTTGCGGTCATGGATGGAGGCGTCGTTAGTGTCAATCGAGGTGGCCGTGACACCGCCCACCAGAGCCTGCGGGACAACGCCGGAGAGGCCGGTCCGTAGCTCGCGCACCACGGAGGAGGCAGCGTCAGAATCCGCGGCATCAGCGAGTGTGCCTTGTAGCATGATGTCCCCGTTGGCCACTGTGGGTTGGGGAGCTGCTGCCCCGGGTGCGCCCATGGCTCCAATGCCTTGGGCTGTGACAGTGGCGCTGCCGCCGGGGGCATCTGCCGCAACAACTGAGACAGAGTCAACACCCTCCTGCGCCAACAGCACATCCGCCGCATCCTGCAACTGCGCCTGTGGCACAACAACAAGCACGGGACTGCCGGTGCCGCCCGGGAAATGCTGGCCTAAGATGGCTTGGCCATCACGTGCCTCGGAGGAGCCCAATACCAGCTCCGATTGCGGAACCCCACTGGCATTGAGCGTGGTGGCGCCAAAGACGCCTATCAGCAGGACGGCGGTGGTCACCATCCAGATCAAGCGCGGACGGCGTTTGATGGTTCGGGACAGCTTGGCCCAGACACCCGTGGCGTGCACTCCATGTTCTGCTGCCACAACGTTTGGTTCATATTTGGGCCGGCGCGGCCAGAACGCGTTGCGGCCAAAAGCGAACAACAGTGCCGGTAGGAGAGTCAGGGCAGAAAGCATGGCAAAGACTATGCCTATCGCAGCTACTGGTCCTAGTGAACTGTTGGATTTCAAATCGCTGAGCAGCAGACAAAGCAAGCCCACAATAACTGTCCCGCCGGAAGCGGCAATCGGTTCTGCGGACTTGCGGATGGCCGCCATGCTCGCGGACCATTTATCCGTGGAGATACGCAACTCTTCCCGGTAACGAGAAACGTAGAGCAGTGAGTAGTCCGTGGCGGCGCCAATGACCAGAATGAACAAGATGCCCTGGGTTTGGCCGCTCAGCAGCAGGATTCCAGCTTTCGCCAGCCACCAGACACTCAGTAGGGCCACGCACAGGGCAAACAGGCTGGTGGCCAGCACGGCCACCGGGAGCAACAGGGAGCGGTAGACGGCAATCAAGATGACGAACACAGCCAAAAGAGCCACGCCGAGCAGGATCCCGTCGATCCCGGAGAAACCTTCGATCAAATCTGCCGTGAATCCGGCCGGGCCGGTGACATGAACTGAAACGCCCTCAGGTGCTGATGCGCGCAGAGTAGTGCCAATGGTGGTGACGATCTCGCCAATGTCGGCATCGGATTGGATGGGAACGAAAGCCTGGAGTGCCCGGCCGTCTTTTGAGGGGATGGCAGGGGATACGTCCTGGCCCACGCCGGCAATCTTGGTCAGTTCTGAAACTTGCTCAGACACCGCCGCTATGTCATTTGGGCTCAGGGTGTCGGTGCTGGAGAAGACCAGGACGGCGGGAATCTCGTCAGAGTCACGGAAATCACTCTGCAGTTTTTGTACTTGGGTGGCGTCAGAGGAGGACGGCAGGTAGGTGGTTGGATCATTAGATGAGACCTCGCTGACCTTGCCAAAGTAGGGTCCGCCAATGGAGCCGCCAACAAACCAAGCGATGATGATCAGCGCCGGCAGCAGTGTCCTCAGCCATTTTCGGGGTTTGTGCTGTGGTTTGCCGGGATTTGTCCCGGCGTGAGGGCTGGCTTTGTGCCTGCTCATATTCAGTTCTCCATCGCTAACAAATTTTAATCTAGTTTAGCTAGTAAATACTAAAGCTTGCAACAAGTGGAGCTCTTTATATAGGAGCTGGGATAGAATTATGTTCATGGCAAGTATCAAGGAAAATGAAGCTCCATTGCCGAGAAACCTCTACGATGTGAATGCTGCCGACCCCGACAGTCAGCTCATTGACCGGGCGGCAATGGCCCCGGCCGAAATTGAGAGCATTGGCCAGCTTATGGCTGCGCTGGGTAGGCTGCGCGTTGCCGAGAAGGAGCTCTCGGACGCCTCGCTGCGGTACATGAAACTCAACCAATCCGATATGCGGGCGCTGCACTACTTGATCGTAGCGGCGAACACCCAAGACATTGCCACCCCCGGTGCCATTGCCGCTCACCTGAAAATCTCGACGGCGTCCACCACCAAGCTGCTGGACCGGCTCGAAAGTGCGGGACACATCATCCGTCAGGCCCATCCCACCGACCGCCGGGCGCTGGCGATCACCATCACTGCGAAAACCCGGCAAGCGGCCATGGACACGGTGGGGCGCCAACAAGCCAAGCGATTCTATGCGGCGGCGCGGTTGAGTCAGGCAGAACGCGATGTGGTGATCCGTTTCCTTGATGACATGAGCCAAGAAATTTCCCTCAATGGTGTGGCCTGGGCGCAACAGGGCTGAACCGCCGCAGTGAAGGTGCGCCACGTTTTACGCCAAGGACAGGAACAGCTTCTCCAGTTTGCCGCTGTCCAGGTCTTCGCTGTGGCCTGAGGCCAGACATTCCTTCAGGCTCCCAGCGACCAGTCCAAACCCCGCCCGGTCTAGAGCCTTGCCGGCGGCTGGTTCAGCCGGCTCTTCGGAGGAAAGTGACACGTTCGCTAACTTCTCAGTGACGTCATCGGCCCACGGGCTTAGCCGCGCCGCCGTCAGTCGGTAAAACTTTTTCATGCCCGCTCAGGAGCCACCCAGCCGCAAGGTGATCGCGCGGGCGCACTTTTTGGCGGCCTCGCCCAAATTTGCCAATTGTTCGGGGGAGACGCGGAACCGTGGCGCGGGGATGAGTACGGCGGCCACCAGATGACCGCGGTGGTCAAAGACGGGGGCGGCCACACCCACCTCGTCCAAGGCCGATTCCCCATAGTTGGTGGCATATCCGCGTTTTGCTACGTCTCCGAGCCGGACTGCGTAGGCCTCCAGCCCGGCTTCATCTAAACCAGCAAAGCGAATGGTGCCGTTAAACATCAGTTCCCGGACCCTTTCTTCCGGCTCCAGAGCCAAAAATACTTGGACGGAGGCGCTCATTGCGTCACTGTACCGGGCGCCGAAGGGTGCGGTGTGCTTGACCTGCTGGGTGCTGGGGAATTGTTGCACACACATGGATTCGCGCCCATTCCACAACATCAGAGCGCTGGTTTCCCCTGTGCGTTCGGGCAAGACTTGGAGCAAGGGGTAAGCCACGCGGCGTTCATCCAGTTCCGCCAGGAGCGCCCCGGCCACGGCGATCAGACCCAACTTGTAGCGCCGTCCTCGCCAATTACCAAGATGCAGTGCTCACGGTAACCGCCAGCTCCGGGCTGACCGTCCATGACGGTGACCATGGGCTCCAAGGAGACCACCATGCCTGGTTCCAAGACTGTGTCAATGTCCTTGCACACGGTACCGTCCGTGTTGATGCCTGACCGGAACCACACCCAGGTATCGCGGATTTCTGATCGGGGAAGGTCTTGGCGATCTCATGCACCACGCACGGTGACGGTAGTCAAAAAGTATCATTTGACAAGGCGATCGAAACGATGCGTCAGACAGGTGCCGACATGATGAGCAAGTACAAGGAAACCTCCCGCGGGGGCCTGGCCGTGAACGCGATTGAGTGCTGAGCCATGACCACCACACACCATGATTCCGGCCAAGGGTAAGGGCTGGAGCGCGAGGCGGACATTATTGATAACCTGCAATTTAGTGACCGCAGGCATCTTGATCAAGGCGCTGTTGGGGCCAGCGGTCACCAAGGTGAACCCAAGGGGCACTTCTTCATGCGCCCCCATGGCGCCAAAAGGCGGGTGTTGATCATGGTCTCAACGTTTGAGCACTGCCCCAATGACTTGCTGTTCAGGACCCAGACCGGGGAACTGCCGGTGGATATTGTTGCTGTAGTCTCCAACCACCTGGACCATGAGCGGTTGGCGCAATGGCATGGCATACAGTTTTTCCATGTCCCCATCTCCGCCGCGACTAAGCCGGCTACTGAGGCTCGGTTACTGGAATTGGTAAATGAGCTGGACGTTGAGCTGGTGGTGTTGGCCCGCTATATGCAGGTGCTCAGTGATGTTTTGACCCGGAAGCTGGACGGGCGTGCCACTGCCCACTACGTCAACATCGAGCTCGATGAAGGGCCCATCATTTCCCAACAAATTGTGGAAGTGGACCACATCTTCGGACCCGATGATCTTGTGGCGGCGGGCAGGGACACCGAGTGCAAGGCATTGAGTAACGCAGTCCAGGGGCATTGTGAAGGTCGCGTTATTCTTCACGGTAACCGGACCGTTGTGCTGCGCTAGGTGGTGCTGCGCTTGAGATGCGCGCCCGCATCTCAAGCGCTAACTCTTCGCACAGGGCAAAGTGGTCAACCTGGTCCGCGGTGCTTAGCCTCTGCCGCGTCCACTGTGGAGTCCGGCATAGCGGAACGCATCGGAATTTTCGGCAACGGATTCCCTGGCTGGGAGAACCTGGTGAACCAGCTTGTTCACAGCTTCGCCAGCTTGGGCTTTCACGCTCTCTTGGACACTCGCCACGGTGCCCTGCACTTCATCTCTATTCCAGAGCTTCCGCACCGAGGATTTCAGTTGATCGTAGTGAGCCCTCCCGGCCCTACTTCCTAGAATATATTCAGCGCCAAGGCCTGCAATGAACGTCAACTTAGCTTTCATACGTACTCCATCCGTCCTGTTTTGGCTCTTTTTTAGGGAAAAATTGCGCTCGTGAAGAAAGCAAGCACCCTTTCAGAGATCTACCGCTCAGAGATCCACAGTGCCGCTTTCTCCTGCATCAATTCTTTCCCCGCTGATGCGTGCCTTGGCCCACTTGAACACAGTGGCCAAGACGCCGCCGGGAGATTCCCAATATTGAGCACCATCGGGGCGCACCCGGATCAAGACCAATTCCTTGGACTCGGGGCCATCCGGGTAGAAAGCAGCGGCTGCCGGATTCCACAATTCCCGCGCTTTCGCTTCACTGGTGATCACTGCGGCTTGTCCGTGAAGTGAGAGCCACTGGTCTTTTCCCGCGAAGGAAAGGTTAACCTCTGGTGCCAGCTGCGCCTGTTCAACAGGGGAGGTGCCAGCAGAGCTGAGAAACCACAGTTCACCGCTGTCCTCGACCTTGGCAACCGTCATTGGATGACTGAGCAAGCCGTCAGGGCCTTGGGTAGTGAACATGCAAATGCGGTGCGAATTGATGATCGTCAGGACTTTGTTGAGGTCTTCGGTTGCTGAATCTTCGTTCGTTAACATGGGGACATTCCTCCTAAAGTGGACGCTGCTTTGGTTAGCACGCTGCTCTGGCTAGGCTGCTGACTTGTTGCGGCCGGTGATGGCTCCGTAGACGCCCGCAACAACCAGGCCGCCAACAATGGCTAGGAGCCACGAGCCTAGGCTCCAAAATTCCATTTTTCCGCCGCCGAAGAGAAGGTCTCCGATCCATCCTCCAACAATGGCGCCAACCACACCCAATACAAGGCTGGTGATCCAACCGCCGTTAACCCGTCCTGGCAGAACTGCCTTAACAATGGCGCCGACAATTAGACCCAAGATAATCCATCCGATGAAACCCATGGTTACTCCTAAAGTGCAAGAAAGTCTTTACTCGTATGGCGTAATTGAGAACGGTCTCCATGCACTGCTCTCAGTGCATCAATACTGCACGCATTTCGAGTTTTTGCCATCGATCCAACGGGATCGACTCATCTACCCTAACCACATTCTTGGACTAAATGCACGCCAAGATACGTAAATTTGCGGTGGAAGGCCGGTCCTGAGTATTGCTGGAAAGCAGTGACATTGATTCCTGCCGGGGTTCCTGCAAGGAGCCGTCCCAACGGAGATATCCATACGGATAACGCTGAATTTTCACGGCGATTACCTCAGGAAGATCTTGGATATTTGTTCACTGGGTGGTTAGAGTCTAGAAACGAGGAGGGCGTCCTAGAACTGACGCAGCAAGAAGACTTGTTTCACTACGTGCCAAAACGATTGTGGAGGAAACGCTATGTTTGAACGATTCACAACACTTGATGAGATTTTTTGCTACAAGCTTGGAACTGCGCTGACCATGGAACACGATTCTTTGGATTTGATGGAGGAGTTGTCAAAGTCAGCGATGCGCAGTGTTCTCACGGAATTCTTTGACGAACATGCCCAAGAAACCCGGCTGAACATTGAGAATCTGGAACAGTGCCTGGCATTGATGGGTAAGGAAAACAGCCAGCATCCCTCGCCCACTACCAAGGGTCTGGCCAAAGAATTGAAATCTTTTATGGCCAAAACTGACAACACACTCGTAGACGCTGTTGTTGTTGCCGGGGCTTTGGAAAGCCAGCACCATGAGGTGGCCGTGTACGAGTCTCTCCTCCTACAAGCAAAATCCCTCGACGTCACCGAAGCAGTTCCACTCTTGAGTCAAAACTACTCACGGGAGCAGCTAGCCCTTGAAAAACTGAGGGCAGCCGCGGACACTCTGGCCCAGGCGGATGCCAGAGACCAAGATGGTGCAAACGGTGCTGGCCATGCTGTGATTGAGGTTCCGCCCTACCTGCCCCCGGGAAGCGTCTAGTTGCTGATCCTAAATCCCGGCGTGAGTGCGCCGGCCGTTAGCGCGCGAAGGAAGCGTTGCCGCGCTTACTTTCATGACCAGCAATGCCCTCTGTAAGCAAACCACTATCTGCCCAACTGCCAGGAGAAAAAATGAATTACAGTGCTGAACCAGTAGAAATCTCCATCCGACTCCAGGATGGCGATTGGACGCCCGAATCCCTGAAAGAATTGGTGGGCTCCTACCAGCAGAAGCTGCAGGCAATGGGAGCGCCGGAAAACGCCATCGAAACGGTGGTGAAAACACCGGATGACGGCTCGGCATCCGTCCATGTCAGTTGGTCTCACCAAGGCCAGCAAACCTTCGCGGACATGAGTCAGACCGCCGTCAGCGAGGCACCTGACGCCCGTGGACATGGGGAAGTGATTCCGCCCGGAGAACCAACCCAAGACTCCCAAGGTCTGGGCGCTATTCTTGGTGACGCGGAACGTTCCGCCATTGACGAACCCGCCACTGACCGCGCTGTTCAAGCAGGGGAAAACGCCGTGGAACAAGCCGGTAATGATTACCTGATCAAAACGGGAGCAGATGGAAAAACGTACGTGGAGGACGTCGACCCCGCCAAGGGGTGACCCGCCCACAGCGTAAAGCCTAAAGCCTAAAGCCTAAAGCCTAAAGCCTAAAGCCTAAAGCACTGTGACCCAGATGCGCCCCGGAGTTGCAACCGTGGTAGCTTGGGCGGTGGACACGACACGGGGTGCCGCCTGGCGGCTGAGAGCTAGACCCGTTGAACCTGATCTCGATAATCCGAGCGAAGGGATGCCGGTCCTGCAGCAATGACGATTCGTAGCCCTTAGGGTGGCGTATTGGAGCGTTCCTGGCATCCTTTCGCACTACTGAAGGGTGCATGCGATGCAAATCAAGGACCAAATTGTACTGATCACTGGAGCCGGCCGAGGCCTAGGCGCGGATGTGGCACGCTCCTTTGCCCGGGAAGGCGCCAAAGTGGTGCTGAACTACCGCAACAGCGAGGAATCAGCCCAGAGACTCGCCGCCGAAAGCGGTCCCGAGCAAGCTATTGCGCTGAGGGCAGATGTCACCAACACCCAAGAGGTACAGGACATGGTGGCAGCTGCTGCGGAGTATTTCTCTGCACCCATTACCACCGTGATCAACAATGCCTTGCCTGATTTTTCCTTCAACGGGGACGGCCGTTCCAAAGCCCATGCCATTGAATACGGTGAGTTCACGGCACAGTTCTCCGGTGTTGTGGGAGGTGCGCTTAACACGATTCAGGCGGCGCTTCCAGGCATGGCTCTTGCAGGGTGGGGCTCCATCATCAACATCGGCACCAACCTGTTTCAAAACCCGGTAGTGCCCTACCACGACTACACCGCCGCCAAAGCGGCGTTGCTGGCACTGACCCGGACCTTTGCTGCCGATCTAGGCCCGTCCAATATTCGCGTGAACATGGTCTCCGGGGGATTGCTGCGCACCACTGACGCCTCAGCGGCCACCCCAGAGGAAGTCTTTGAACTGATTGCCGGTGGTACCCCACTGCGTAAGGTGACTACCCCGGCCGAATTTGCTGACGCAGCACTATTCTTCGCCTCACCCTGGTCCCGAGCCGTCACGGGGCAGAACCTTGTAGTCGACGGCGGATTGGTCATGAACTAAGGATGGAAACGCTCTCCTGCCCCACAATCCGGGCGATGCACATCAACGCGTTCCTTTTCGGGGCCGGACACCACACCATGGGCTGGCGGCATCCTGAGTCCAGTGCAGCCCGGGTTGGGCAAATACAGTATTTCGAGGAACTAGCCCAGCTGGCCGAAACCGGCTGTCTTGACGCGGTTTTCTTCGCCGACGGGCACGCCGTCAACCGCCAGTATTCTGCCGGGGTACCCGGGCTTCTTGAGCCGATTACGGCGTTGAGCGCCATGGCCCGGGCCACAACGCACATTGGCCTGGTCACCACGGTCTCCTCAAGTTTCTACACGCCCTTTCACGCAGCACGCATGCTGGCATCACTGGATCACATCAGCGGGGGCCGGGTGGGTGCGAACATTGTGACTTCCATGTTTGATGCCGAGGCGCAAAACCATGGTTTTGCGGCCCTGCCCTCTCACGCGGAACGTTATGAACGGGCCAATGAATTTGTGCGGGTGTTAGGGCAACTGTGGGACTCTTGGTCGGATGAGGCATTGCCAAGAGACCGGGAGAAGGGAATGTTCCTTGATCCGGAGCAGATCCAGCCCATTAACCATGTTGGCAAGTACTTCCAGGTGGCTGGGCCACTGAACGTGCCGCGTTCTCCGCAGGGGCGCCCGGTGCTCTTTCAAGCCGGTTCCTCCGAGGCTGGGCGGGACTTTGCTGCTCATTTTGCCGAAGCTATTTACTCGGTGTCTTGGGATCAGGACTCCGCACTTGAGTTCGCCACAGACATCAGAAGGCGCCTGGACGCTGCAGGCCGTGCTGGGACGCAGGTTCCTGTGCTCCCGGGTCTTGTGACATATGTGGGCGCAAGCCGTGAAGAGGCCTTGGCGAAGAAACGGGCGCTGGATGCCTACTTGGACATTGATGCGGCCATCACTCAGCTCAATATTTTCACGGGCATGGATTACCGTACTCATGGGCTGGATGATCTGGTGGCGCCATTGGCGCCAGCTTCCACCTTTACCGGCCCTCAAGGCCGGTACCTCACCGTGGCACGCATTATCGAGACCAAGAAGCCCACACTGCGCGAATTGCTGGGTTTTCTGGCCGCCGGGGGAGGCCATGCCACCATGATTGGTACCCCCACCGAGGTGGCGGATGAAATGGTGGCCTGGTTTGAATCTGGGGCGTGCGATGGGTTCAACCTGATGTGCCCCGCGTACCCCGATTCACTGCGGGACTTTGTTGACTTGGTGGTTCCGATCCTGCAGGAACGCGGGCTGTTCCGTACGGCCTATGAAGGAAGTACGCTGCGTGAAAACCTGGGCCTGGCACGGCCCGCGCGTCACCAAATTCCATGAACCCGTACCGTCCGTGGAATTTCCGGCTTTCTGACCCTGGGCGGGAACAATGAAACCGTCCTCCCTGGGTTGCATTTTCATACCCCCGCATCAGAGATGACGTCATGAAGCTGGGTTGTTGTGGTGTGAGGGGCCACTGGCGGACCCGCAGCCAGTAAGAGCTAAGGACGTGGCCGCGGCAGCTAAGAGAAGGGCTAAACGCACGGATTTGGGGTGGGAGAACTGAGCGGTATTGCTCATGGTGACGATCCTATACAGAGTGCCCGTCTTGCAGTACAGGGACTTGTACTCACCGCAGGGTATCTCTGCCCCGAGTGAGTGTTTTAGTGCCTCGGCACTGAGAGTGGGGGAGCCCTGCGCCAAATCCTTACCCTGAGAATCGATGACTCGCACCTTGTTTGCGTGGCTCAGGAGTGAGGCGCTGATAGTGAACTTTCGAGTGGTTGGGGCTTGGATGAGATGCTCTCCGGGCCAGAACAGCGGCAGTGATTCAATGATGCGTGCCAGAAGGGCAGGAAGGAGCCGCAACGCGCTGGCTTCCGTCCGCGGTGGGCCGGGCAACCCGGCACACTGGACTGGCTTAGATTGGTTCTGGACTGGCTTAGATTAGTTCAGTCCGAGCAAGGCAAAAGCTGTGGCGATACCGTTTTTACGTGGAGGTGGGGCGGTGGCATCTGCAATAGTCAACAATTCTGTAGGGGATCCCTCGATGGCAACGCCGAGCCCTGCGAAAGCGAGCATTTCCAGATCGTTGTGCCCATCACCAAAAGCGATGGTGTTTTCTCGCGTGATACCAAGGTACGCAATGGCGGCAGCAACGCCGTCAGCCTTACTGATTCCAGCTTGGAATAATTCCCCGGCGTGGAGCCCCTCTGCGGCGATGGAATTTTCCACCACGTCAATGCCAGCACCGATCTGGGCCACAAGTTCCGTCATGGGCGCAGGGGAGGAAAAGACGGAGATCTTGGCGAATACCACGGAACTAAGATCAGCCAACGGGACAAGCTTGTCCAAGATGGAGGCGGAACCTTTGCTCAGCTGCGCCGGTGCGTTGGCAAAGTGCGCTTCGATGTGTGCCCGGAGCCGGGCTTCGGCTGCAGCGCAGACATAAATGGCGTCTTGCGCCTCGAGGATGTAAACCGCGTTGTGTGCGTCCAATACTGCGAGGGCACGAGCTGCGAGGTCAGCGCAAAAGCGTCGATCAATGAGTACCTCACCGCCAACGTCAAGGTACGCGCCAGCGCTTGCCACCACGCCGTCGAATCCGGCGCCAAGGATACTTGGGGGGAGCATTGGCAGAGGCCGTCCCGTGCAGATAAGGACCTTATGTCCGGCCGCCCTTGCATCCTTGACGGCCTGTTCATGCGCGGCTGGGACAACCCCATAATCTGCGTAGGTGCCGTCCACGTCAAGGAAGACGGCCTGAATGGTCTTGGTGCTTGCAGGACTCTCGAGGCTCATGATGAGGGAGTCTACCCGTGCTAGCTTCAGTTGCCTCTAGAACAGCACCGGTTAGCTATCCTTTGCGAGGTGGCCACGGTGGTGCTCGGAGAGTACTAGCCAATAAAAGAGCCACATCATGAGGGCCCTCACGCCTGGCGCGTGCGGGCCCTCATGCAGATCCAGGAACACCTTAAAAATTTGCTGTCGACAAGACAGTAAAAAGGAGTATGCTGTCTTTAGGACAGTAAATAATTGGTTGAGAAAAAGGAGAAATCATGTTTTTCGAAAGCAAAGTAGCTCTTGTCACCGCTTCCGGCGCCGGGATTGGCCGTGCCATTGCTCAGCGTTTGGCAGCCGAAGGGGCAGCTGTTGTTGTCTCGGATGTCAATGACGAGGCCGGTGCGGCAACTGTTGCGCTCATCGTAGAAGCTGGTGGCAACGCCGCCTACCAGCGTGCCGATGTCAGTTCTCCCGAGGACGTCACCGCACTCGTAGAATTTGCGGTGGAAACTTTTGGTGGACTCCACTTGGCAGTAAACAATGCCGGCATTGGATCCATGCCCAAGGAGCTGCAGGACCTTACCTTGCCTGAGTGGGACCGAACCATCAACGTCACCCTGCGCGGCACGTTCTTGTCCATGCAGGCTGAGATCTCACACTTCCGGGCCAATGGCGGTGGCAACATTGTCAACATCGCCTCAATTGCCGGGATCCGCGCCACGCCTCAGCTCACGCCCTACGGTGCGGCCAAGCACGGCGTAATCAGCCTGACCCGCAGCGCTGCTCTTGAAAACGCCCAACAGGGGATCCGGGTCAACGCAGTGGCCCCCGGAGCAATTGAAACGGCATCCCTGGCCGAGCTCCCGGAAGAGGCCAAGGCTGGCTACGCCGCTGAAGTCCCCATGCACCGCCTCGGTAAGCCCGAAGAAATCGCCAACGCAGTAGTTTGGCTACTCTCGGAAGAGTCTAGCTTCGTGACGGGCGTGGTGCTGCCAGTAGATGGTGGTACAAATGCCTAATGGCGCAGGCCACACGCCCGCAGATGAGGACAGGGCAGCTCTGATAGAAGCGCTCACGCGCATCATCAGCGAATGGTCAGCCCCGGACTTTCTGACTGGCGTAGTTGCCAGGGAAGGGGTTGAGTTGGATCCTGGGGCCATAAAAATGGTCACCATGCTCTCAACCCAAGGACCACAACGGCCCTCCCTGCTTTCCCGCAACATGGTCACCGGGCCCTCGAACGTCAGCAAGATCGCCCAGCGGCTCATGGCTGCCGGCCTAGCCGAAAAAATCTCTGATCCGGACGACGCCAGGGCTCACCAGTTTGCCCTGACAGAGTCCGGTTATCAGGTGGCCAGCACCTTTGTCCGGGCAGGAAGTGGACTAGTTGATGACCTGCTCCACGGCTGGAGCCCGACTGAACGCGATGAGTTGTTGCGATCCTTGCAAAAACTGGAACGCTCAACCATGGCGCTGGCAGCACAATTTCAGAACAAGACATCCTCCGGTTCATCGGAGCGCAACACCACAACACGCAACATCACAACATGAGGAGTGCAAATAATGACTAACGCAACTGAAACTTCCCGCAACTACATTGTCACCGGTGCCGGATCCGGTATTGGCCTGGCCACCGCCAACCTCCTGCGTGACCGCGGTGCCACCGTGGTGGGCGTGGACCTGCGCGGTGCCGATGTTGAAGCAGACCTCAGCACTTCAGCTGGCCGTAAGGAAGCTGCCGCGAACGCCCTGGCCGCAGCCGGTGGCAAGATCGACGCCATCATCGCTTGCGCTGGAATCTCCGCACCCATCCCGCTCACCGTGAGCGTGAACTACTTCGGTGTCACCGAATTCCTGGAATTACTCGCGCCGGAACTGGCCAAGAGCGCCAGCCCCCGTGCCGCCGTCGTCAGCTCCATGGCATCGCTGCAGGCCAACTCACCTGAACTGGTGGACGCGCTGCTTTCCGGCGACGAGGCCGCCGCGGTGGCCGTGGGCACAGCACTGGCTGAGCAGGGCCCCGAAGCCGGCTACCTGAACTACCCCTCAAGCAAGCGCGCCTTGAGCCGCTGGGTACGCCGCGAAAGCATCACCCCCACCTGGGCCGGAGCCGGTATCCCGTTGAATGCCGTGGCACCCGGAACCGTTATTTCTCCCATGACAACCCAGCTGCTGGCCACCGAGGAAGGCCGCGCCATGGTGGATTCCCACGTGCCCATGCCGCTGAACTACCACTCGGAAGCGGTTGTCATCTCCCGCCTGCTGGCGTGGCTCACGAGCGAGGAAAACACTCACACCACGGGTCAGACCATTTACACTGACGGCGGCGCCGATGCCTCGCTGCGCGGGGACAACATCTGGGACTAAGCCCCGCAGGGAGTCCGGACTCCCTGGAACTTAGCTCTGTAATAAAAAAATAAAGGAGCCGCAGCATCATTGCTGCGACTCCTTTATTTTGCCCGGACCACGTGGCGGTGCAGTCCAAGGCGTCGGCGTGGCTGGGCACGCCGGGTCTCAACGAACCGGTTACAAACCCAGTTCAGATTCAAAGGCGCCAGCACCAAGCCGTGCACGCACATGGCTCATGAAGCGTCCGGCGTCTGCGCCGTCCACAATCCTGTGATCGTAGGTCAGGCACAGGTACATCATGTGGCGGATGGCCAGTACATCATCCCCGTCCGGTCCGGTAACCACTACGGGGCGCTTGACAATGGCGCCCACACCGAGAATACCCACCTGCGGGGCATTGATGATGGGAGTGTCAAAGAGTGCACCCACCGAGCCGATGTTGGTGATGGAGAACGTTCCCCCGGACAACTCATCGGCCTTGATGGAACCGTCACGCGTCCGTGACGCCACGTCGGAAATGCCCGCGGCTAGTCCGGCCAGATTCATCTCCCCGGCGTCCCGCACCACAGGAACCAGCAGACCCTTGGGGGCGTCCACCGCGAAGGCGAGGTGCTCGGCGTCGTGGTAACTGATGGTCCCGGCAGCCTCATCAAAGGAGGCGTTGAGCATGGGGAAGGTCTTCAGCGCCTCCGCCACCGCCAAAGCGATGAACGGAAGGTACGTCAGGTTCACCCCGTGCGCCGCAGCGAAGGAAGCCTTGGCCCGGCCGCGCAAACGCACAATGTTACTCACATCCACCTCATGCACCTGCGTCAGCTGCGTGGCCGTATCCAACGATTCACGCATGCGCTTGGCAATGACCGCACGGATCCGTGACGCTTTCACCGTGGTTCCACGCAGCGTTGCTGACGCGGCTGCGGGTGCCGTTGCCGGTACAGCAGGAACAGGCACGACGGCGGGACTTGCCACGGGTGCCGACGTTGCCGGTGCGGCGGGAGCCTGGGCAGCTGCCGCAGCCTTCACATCAGCACCGCGGATACGCCCGCCAACACCGGTGCCGGTGAGCGTGGACAAGTCAATCCCATGCTGGCGGGCAAGCTTGCGCACCAGCGGAGTGACGTAACCTGCGGATCCAGCGTCGGCGCTAGTTTGAGCCACAGCCTGAACCACCGGCGGAGCCGGGGTTTCGACAGGGACGGCCAGCGGCGGCGGAGCCGGCATTTTTGTAGGCGACGTCAAGGAGGCCGCAAGGCCGTCCACGGCCGCCGGCCGGGAAGTCGCCGGAAAATGCTGGTCCGCCGCCGCAGGTGCCTCAGCCGCAGGCACCGAGTCTGCAGGCGCGATGATGGCCAGTGTTGCGCCAACTTCTGCCGTTTGGTCCTCCTGGACCAGGATGCTGTGCAAGATTCCTTCGAAGGGTGAGGGGATCTCTGTATCTACCTTGTCGGTGGAGACTTCCAGCAGTGGCTCATCGATGGCAACAGGGTCACCAACGGATTTGAGCCAGCGGGTCACCGTTCCCTCGGTGACGCTCTCGCCGAGTGCCGGCAACAGCAAGGGCTCAGACATTCGTGGCCCGTTCTACTGTGATTTCACCGCGGCGCAGCAGCTTGCCGGTGGCGGTGATGCCATCGAGTTCATGGCCGCGCAGGAAGGTGCGCCGGACCACGCCGGAGAGGGCGCGGCCATCGTAGGGGGTGATGGGATTCTTGTGCTTGAGCTTCGTGACGTCAACAATGAAGGCGTCGTCGGCGGCAAAGATGGCAAAGTCGGCGTCGTAACCGGGGGCAAGCTTGCCCTTCTTGTGCAGACCGACGAGGTCTGCCGGGGCCGTGGACATCCAGTGGATCACTTGCTCCAAGGTGATGCCGCGGTGGCGGGCCTCGGTCCAGATCAGTGACAGTCCCAGCTGGAGGGAGGAAACACCGCCCCAGGCAACGGCGAAGTCTCCGTTTTCCAAGTCCTTCAAGTCAAGGGTGCTGGGGGAGTGGTCAGAGACAATGCAGTCAATGACACCGTCGCGGAGTCCCTGCCACAGCTTTTCCCGGTTGGAGGCTTCGCGGATGGGCGGGCAGCACTTGTAGGAGGTGGCGCCGTCGGGGATTTCCTCGGCCATCAACGTGAGGTAGTGCGGGCACGTCTCCACAGTAAGCTTCACACCGTCACGGCGGGCGCTGGCAATCATGGGCAGTGCATCGGAGGAGCTCAGGTGCAGAATATGCGCCCGGGCACCGGTCCAGCGGGCCCGTTCAATGACCTCGGCAATGGCCAGGTTCTCCGCGCCGCGGGGACGCGAAGCCAGGAACTTGCCGTACTGGTCCCCTTGGGCTGTGGGGGCACGGTCAATGGTGCGTGAATCCTCGGCGTGGACCAGCATCAGAGCGTCATAGTTAGTGAGCTCCCGCATGTCCTCTTCCATCTCATCTGGATCCAACGGCGGGAACTCGTCCACACCTGAATGCAGCAAGAAGCATTTGAAGCCGAAAACGCCGTTGTCATGCAGCGGGCGCAGATCAGCCTTGTTGCCGGGGATGGCCCCGCCCCAGAAGCCCACGTCAACAAAAGCCTGATCCAGCGCAACGCTGCGCTTGAGTTCCAGGGCGTCAACGTTGACGGTGGCGGGGATGGAATTCAGTGGCATGTCAATGATGGTGGTGACACCACCGGCTGCGGCGGCACGGGTTGCGGAGGCAAAGCCTTCCCAGTCCGTGCGGCCGGGCTCGTTGACGTGCACGTGGCTGTCCACGAGGCCCGGGATGAGGGTCTCATCATCAGCCAAATCAATTTCCGTGTGGCCGCGCAGCGCGTTGCCCAAGGGTTCCAACGCCATGACGACGCCGTTGCGGACACCCACTTCGCGGGCGGCAATGCCGGCGGTGGTGAGCACCCGCTTGCCACGAATGACGAGATCATACATATCCGCGGTCTCGTGGCTTCCTGCAGGATTAGACATACGAGTTCTCCTCTTCCTTGCCTCTTGTGGCAAGCCGGGCGCCAATCGTGGCACCAATTTGTGTCAGCAGGGCGCCCGCATTTTTCATGCAGTGCTCCGTGTCGGCATTTAGATCTGTCAGGGCGTAGCAGTGGGCGAATCCGGCCCCATGCAAAACCTCGGGGGTGAGGGTGGTCCGTCCGCACACGGCTACCACGGGAATACCTGCGGCGCGTGCCGCTGTGGCAACTCCCATGGGTGCCTTGCCGAACAGGCTTTGCTCATCCAGGCTGCCTTCACCCGTGATGACCAGATCTGCTGTGCCAATCTTATCGGCCAGGCCTGTCAGCTCCAGGACCACGTCAATACCGGGCCGGCGCTTGGCTGAGAGCACGGCAAGTGCCGCATAGCCGGTGCCACCAGCCGCACCGGAACCGGGGGCGTCAATGGCATCTACGGCGGCAGTGCCCAAGGCATTGGCCATGACGCGGAAGTAACGCTCCAGGGCAGTTTCCAAATGTGCCACATGTGCCTCTGAGGCACCCTTTTGGGGTGCAAAGACGGCCGCGGCCCCATCGGGGCCCAGTAGCGGGTTATCCACATCGCTGGCGAGCGTGAACTGCACCCCGCCGAGGCGGCGATCCAATCCGCCCAGCTCAATGTTGGTCACCGTGGCCAAGGCCCCTCCGCCGGGTGGCAGATGCCGCCCGGCGGAGTCCTTGAAAGTGGCGCCGAGCGCGGCAAGCATGCCGGCCCCACCGTCGGTGGTGGCGCTGCCGCCAACACCTAGGACAATCTCGGTGCAGCCCCGGTCCAGGGCCGCCTTCACCAGCTGGCCGGTACCGTACGTACTGGCCAGCAGGGGTGAGGGCGTGCCGTTGTGCAGGACAGCCAGCCCGGAGGCGGCAGCCATCTCAATGACGGCTACCGTTCCGCGGACAGCGAAGTCAGCCTGAACTGATTCGCCGGTGGGTCCTTGAACTCTCTCAACGACCCGGGTGAAACCTGAGGCTGTGACGGCGTCAATGGTGCCCTCGCCGCCGTCGGCCACTGGCATCAGGACAATGTCCAGGCCAGGGTCAACTGAACGCAGGCCTTCGGCCAGGAACCGAGCAGCCTCAGGGGCGGAAACGGAACCCTTGAACTTGTCGGGGGCGAGGATGACGCGCATGGTTGCTCCCTAGCCCTGCAGTGCCAAGATGGCGGTGGGGGCGTCAGCTGCGTACTCGGCAATGTCTTCAATCTCGTTGACATTGTCCAGCTCGGTGCCCATGGAAATGTTGGTCACGCGCTCCAGGATGGCTTCAACAACTACAGGAACCTTGTGCTCTTCCATGAGGCGCTTGGCCTCGGCGAAGGCGGCAGCCATGTCCTCGGGGCGCTCCACGCGGATGGCCTTGCAGCCCAAGCCTTCGGCAACCTTGATGTGGTCCACGCCGTAGCCGTTGGTCTCCGGGGAGTTGATGTTATCGAATGCCAAGGAGACGTGGTAATCCATCTTGAAGCCGCGCTGGGACTGACGGATCAAGCCCAGGTAGGAGTTGTTGACCACAACGTGGATGTACGGCAGGTTGAACTGCGCGCCAACGGCCAATTCTTCAATCATGAACTGGAAATCGTAGTCACCAGAAAGGGCAACAACTGTCTGTCCCGGCTTGCCGCGGACAACACCCAGGGCTGCAGGCAGGGTCCAACCCAAGGGGCCGGCCTGTCCGGCGTTGATCCACTGGCGCGGGCCGAAGACGTGGAGCATCTGGGCGCCAGCAATCTGTGACAGACCAATGGTGGAGACGTAGGTGGTGTCCGGGCCGAAGGCGGCATTCATTTCTTCGTACACGCGCTGCGGCTTCATCGGCACGTTATCGAAGTGGGTCTTGCGCTGCAGCGAGCCCTTGCGAGCCTGGCAGTCCTTGGACCAGGGGCCGTAGTCCGGCACGCTCAGATCTGCCTTACGCTCACGGGCGACCTCCAGCAATACGTCCAGAGCTGCGCCAGCGTCGGAGACGATGCCCAAGTCCGGTGCGAATACGCGGCCAATCTGGGTGGGCTCAATGTCTACGTGGACGAACTTGCGGTTGCCGCGGTAGGTGTCAAGGCCACCTGTGTGACGGTTGGCCCAGCGGTTGCCGATGCCAATGACGGTGTCAGACTCCAAGAACGTGGCGTTGCCGTAGCGGTGCGAGGTCTGCAGACCCACCATACCGGCGCTCAGCGGGTGATCATCCGGGATGGTGCCCCAGCCCATGAGGGTGGAGATGACGGGAATGTTCAGCAGTTCAGCCAGTTCGACGAGCTTCTCTGATGCGTTGGCGTTGATGACACCGCCACCGGCAACGATCAGCGGCTTCTCGCCTGCCAGCAGGATATCCAAGGCTTTACCAGCCTGCTTGCGTGTGGCGGCCGGCTTGTTCGGCACCAAGGGCTCGTAGGCATCAATATCAAACTCAATCTCGGCCATCTGCACATCGATCGGCAGATCCAACAGGACCGGGCCGGGGCGCCCTGAGCGCATCAGGTAGAACGCCTTCTGGAACGCACCGGGAACCTGGCCGGGCTCCTTGATGGTCATGGAGAGCTTGGTCAGGGGAGCTGCGATGGACTCGATGTCCACAGCCTGGAAGTCTTCCTTGTGCAACTTGGCAACGGGGGCCTGGCCGGTGATGCACAGCATCGGGATGGAATCGGCCTGGGCTGCGTACAGTCCGGTGATCATATCGGTGCCGGCGGGGCCGGAGGTACCGGTGCACACGCCGATGTTGCCTTCGGCTGCGCGGGAGTAACCGTCAGCCATGTGTGAGGCACCTTCCATGTGGCGTGCCAAGGTGTGGTTCAATCCACCATGGGCGCGCATGGCGGAGTAGAACGGGTTGATGGCTGCTCCGGGGAGACCAAAGATCTCGGTGGCGCCTTCTTTTTCCAAAATCAAAACGGCTGCATCTACGCTACGCATCTTTGCCATGGTATTGCTCCTTCAAAATGTGTGGGGCCATAGCCGCTGTGGGCCGGCCGGTACTGCGAAAGGGATGGTTCCCGCCGTCGAACGCTTCGACACTCACTCGACGGCGGGAGGTTTAGTGGGGATGAACCCGTGGGGCAAGGGGTTACTTGCGGCCCGAGGAGGCCAGTGCGGCCTTGAACAACCCGGAGTGATCCAAGGCGCCGTCGCCCTGGGCCACCATGGAGGTGACGAGCTGGGCAACTGCACTGCCAAGCGGAACTGTGACGCCTGCTTCGCGGGCTGCTGCGGTGACAATGCCCAGGTCCTTGTTGTGCAGGGCCAGGCGGAAGCCGGGGTCGAAGTTGCGGGCGAGCATCTTCGCACCCTTCTGATCCAGGACCTTGGAGCCGGCGAGGCCGCCACCGAGGACCTTCAATGCGGCGTCGGTATCTACTCCGTAGGCCTCAAGGAAGACGATTGCTTCGGAGAGGGCCTGGATGTTGACGGCCACAATGAGCTGGTTCGCAGCCTTGACTGTCTGGCCGGAGCCGGAGGGGCCAACGTGGACGATTGTCTTGCCGACGGCGTTCAAAACGTCCTGTGCAGCAGCGAAATCTTCTGCGGCACCACCAATCATGATGGAGAGAACTCCGTCAATGGCGCCCTGCTCGCCACCGGAAACCGGGGCGTCCAAGGGGCGGATACCGGCTGCAAGCGCATCTTCGGAGAGGCGCTTGGCCACGTCCGGGCGAATGGAGCTGGCATCGATCCAGATGGCACCCTTGCGGGCAGTGGCGAAGAGGCCGTCCTTACCGCTGACAACACCTTCGACGTCGGGGGAGTCCGGAACCATGGTGATGATGAATTCGGCATCCTTGACGGCGTCAGCAATGGAAGTGGCACCGTTGCCACCTGCTGCGACGAGCTTGTCAATGGCGCCCTGGCTGCGGTTGAAGCCAGAAACCGTGTGGCCGGCCTTGACGAGGTTGACTGCCATGGGCAGTCCCATGATGCCGAGTCCGATTACTGCAACGTTGCTCATAATGTGTCCTTTGCGTGAAGTATGGAGGTGAAGAAGGAGGAGGCGTGGATTAGTTGGCCTGCTGGCGGATGGTCCAGCTGAACGCATCCGCTGCGGCAGACTTGTATTCCAAGCCGATGGGGCCCGCGTAGCCGAGCTCGCGGCTGCGAGTGATCCATTCGCCCAGCGGGAGGGTGCCGGTGCCGGGGGCTCCGCGGCCCGGATCGTCGGCGATCTGGATGTGGCCGAAGTCCTTGGCATGGTTTTCAATCACTGCCGGGACATCGTCACCGTTGACTGCAAGGTGGTAGAAATCTGCCAGCAGCTTGACGTTATCCACGCCCGCTTCCTGGGTCTTGGCGATGACTGCCAGAACGTCAGCAGCGGTCTTCAGCGGGTAGGCCGGGGTTCCGGAGACGGGTTCCAGAAGTACTGTGCCACCAATCTTGGCTACACCCTGGGCTGCGTAGACCAGGTTCTTCACGGCGAGCTCGTCCTGCTCCGCCGGGGTGTAATCGTCTTGACGGTTGCCGTAGAGGGCGTTGAAAGCCTTGGTTCCGAGGCGCTCACCAATGCCGACCACGGCGTCAACGTTGTCCTTGAACTCGGAGCAGCGGCCCTTCCAGGAGACCAGACCGCGGTCACCGCCGGGCATGTTGCCGGCGTTGAAGTTCAGGCCTGTGAGCTGGACGCCGGCATCGGTGATGGCGCGCTCAAAAGCGGTGAGTTCAGCATCGCCGGGAACGTTGGATTCGAAGGGCCACCAGAACTCAACTGCATCAAATCCGGCTGCCTTTGCAGCGGCCGGGCGTTCGAGCAAGGGCAGTTCGGTCAAGAGGATGGAGCAGTTCACGGTGTACGTCATTGTAGGTCCTTCCAAGGAATTCTTCATTCCATGCATTTCATATTGTGGAAATTAGTTTCTGCTTTATGAAAAGTCTAGAGAATGATGTGACCCACGTCAAGGGGAGTTTTCTCCGGTTCGACACACCCCAGTGCAGGGAGAGCCAAAAAAATGCGCCCGCCCCCCGTTCTCGCGCCCGGTAGACCGGGCGCAAAAATGGGAAGCGGGCGCATAAACCGTAGCGGCAGCTTAAGTCAGCTTGATTTGACGGTTCATGTCCTTGTACAGCAGGTAGCGGAATTCGCCCGGGCCGCCGGCGTAACATGCCTGCGGGCAGAACGCACGCAGCCACATGAAGTCGCCGGCTTCCACCTCAACCCAGTCGTTGTTGAGCAGGTACATGGCCTTGCCCTCCAGGACATACAAGCCGTGCTCCATGACGTGAGTCTCGGGGAACGGAATGACGCCGCCGGGCTGGAAAGTGACGATGTTGACCTGCATGTCATGTGCCAGATCGGAAGAGTCCGTGAAGCGGGTGGTCTTCCATGCGCCGTTGGTATCCGGCATGGCAGTGGGTTCCACTTCAGCGTCACTGGTGACGAAGGAGGTGGCCTCATAGCCCTCAAGGCGCTCGTAGGCCTTGCGGATCCACTGGAAGGTGACAACGCCGTCGGAGACGTTTTCCAGTCCCCAGATGTCACCGGCGGCGAGGTATGCGTAGCCGCCCTCCTCAAGCTGGTGAAGTTCGCCTTCGAGGGTGAGGTTGACCTTGCCCTTGGTGACAAAGATGACGCCTTCGACGCCGGGCTCGAACTCGGCGCGCGGGGCGCCGCCGCCGGGTGCAATCTCCACAATGAGCTGGGAGAAGGTGGTGGCGAAGCCGGAGATGGGGCGGGCCAGAATCCAGGAGCGGGTGTTGGAGAAACCCGGCAGGGTGCTGGTGACAATATCCGTCATGACGCCCTTGGGGATGACCGTGTAGGCCTCCTTGACAATGGCGCGCTCTGTGGTCAGGTGCGTTTGCGGCGGCAGGCCGCCTGCGGGGGAGTAGTACTTACTCATGAGTAAAGTCCTTTAGCGAGAGACGGTAGCGAGCCGGGGGTGAGCCAGCGCCGTAAGTTGGTTTTGGTCCAGGCTGGTCAGCGAGAGTACTTCCTCTGCGCTGGCAGCGCCACAGATAAGTCCGCGCAGGATGAAGTTCGCCAGGGCGCGTGCCGTGGCCGGTTCATCCATGACGGCACCGGGGGTCTGCGCAACATAGTTGCGCAACCGCACAGCAGCTGCGGGCAGCCCCTGACGGTAGAACGCGTAGGTTGCGCTGAAACGGCTGGGCAGCTGGGCCGGGTGCAGATCCCAGCCCTGGTAGTAGCCGCGCTCCAAGGAGCGGCGCACCAGGCGCCCGTGCAAGGCCCAAGCAGCCTCGGCGCCATCGCCCACAGGCATGATGTTGGTGGAGCCGTCGGAGAGGCGGATGCCCGTTCCAGCGACAGCCAACTGCATGACTTCCTTGGCGAAATCCGCCACGGGGTGCTCCATGGACTGGTACTGCGCTGAGATTTCCAGCGAAGCGCTGTAGTCATAGGTGCCGTAGTGCAGGCCGCTGATGCGTCCGGGCACTGCATGGGCCAACCGGGCCACGGGAGAGGTGCCTTCCGGGCCAAGAATGAGCTGCGGGGTTTCCACCTGCACCTCAAAACGGAGACGCCCTGCGGGCAGAGCATGAATTTCCTCTAGGCGGCTAACCGCGAAGTCCATGGCCTTGACCTGGTCCACCGTGGTCACCTTGGGCAGTGTCAGCACGAGCCCGTCGGGGAGCTCGCCTGCCTCGGCCAGGGCCGAGACAAACAGGTCCAAGGTGCGCACGCCGCGGGCCCGTGTAGCCAGTTCAAAGCACTTGAAACGGATGCCGATGAACGGCGGTGCCGTTCCGGCGTTGACTGCTGCACTGACAGCCTTGCCAGCTGCCACTGCTGCAGCATCTTCTGCCTCGTCGCCGCGATCCCCGAAGCCGTCCTCAAAATCGAGGCGCAGATCTTCAATGGGTTCACTGGTGAGTTTGGCGGCCACCCGTGTTGCCACGGCCTCTGCCAGCTCGGCGTCCTGGCCCAGCAAGGTGCCGAGCTTTTCCAAACCACCATAGTTCTCGATGGCGGCCAGGCCCTGTGCGCCCCAGTCGGCGGCAAAGGTGGAGTTGAACTTATCTGCCGGAACGTAGACAGTGTGAACCGGCTGACGGCTGCCATCGTCGCCCGGGTAGTTGCGGTCCAGCAACTGATCCGTTGCGGCGCACGCAGCTTCGATGTGCGCCAAATCGGCGGCGTCTAGTGAAGGGGTAACGCTCATTCTTAGCCCACCAGTTCGTAGGCCGGAATGGTCAAAAAGTCCGTGTAGTCCTCGGAGAGGCAGATATCGCTGATCAGTGCGCTGGCATCCTTGTAGAACTTCTGGAAGGACTCCTCGCCCACTTCGCCGCGCAGCTTCTGCGTTTCCTCGGCGAGGATGGTGGTGACCAGTTCCCTGGTAACAACATTGCCGGTATCGGCGAGGGTGGTCTTGTTACGGATCTGCTGCCAGACCTGTGAACGGGAGATCTCCGCTGTTGCGGCATCTTCCATGAGGTTGTGGATGGCCACAGCACCGTTGCCTGAAATCCAGACGGCGGTGTAAGCCACGGCGACATATAGGTTCAGGCGCAGGCCCGCCTCTGTTGCCGTGCCTGCTGCGGAGGGAATATCCAGCAGCTGATCCGCGGTGACATTGACCTCGGGGCGCTGCTTGTCCAGCTGGTTCGGGCGGTCGCCCAAGACAGCGTCAAAGACTTCCTGGCACACGGGAACCAGGTCCGGGTGGGCAACCCATGAACCGTCAAAGCCGTCACCGGCTTCACGGGTCTTATCATTGCGAACCTTTTCAAACGCTGCAGCCGTTACCTCGGGCTCGCGGCGGTTGGGGATGACCGCGGCCATGCCACCCATGGCAAAGGCGCCGCGGGCGTGGCAGGTCTTCACGAGCAACTCGGTGTAGGCGCGCATGAAGGGGGCCGTCATGGCTACCTGTGCACGGTCCGGGAGGGTGAAGGCTTCGCCGGCATCACGGAAGTACTTGATGATGGAGAAGAGGTAGTCCCAACGCCCGGCGTTGAGCCCTGATGCGTGATCGCGCAGTTCGTAAAGGATCTCATCCATTTCAAAGGCGGCCGGGATGGTTTCAATCAACACGGTGGCGCGGATGCTGCCCTGGGGGACTCCGAGGTAGTCCTGGGCAAAGACGAAGATGTCATTCCAGAGGCGTGCCTCAAGGTAGCTTTCCATCTTCGGCAGGTAGTAGTACGGGCCCTGACCATTGGCAATGAGTGCCTTGGCCGTGTGGAAGAAGAGCAGACCAAAGTCCACGAGTGCACCCGAGGTGGGTGCGCCGTCGAGGAGTATATGGCTTTCCGTCAGGTGCCAGCCGCGGGGACGGGCCACAACAACGGCCAGCGGCGCGTCGGTGCGCAGCCGGTACTCCTTGCCCTCGGGGGAGGTGTACTCCAAGGTGCCGGCAGCGGCATCCTTGAGGTTCAGGACGGCGTCAACAACGTTGGCCCAGAGCGGGGTGGAGGCATCTTCAAGATCTGCCAGCCATACCTTGGCGCCTGAGTTCAGCGCGTTGATAGCCATTTTGGCCGGTGAGGCAGGTCCTGTCATCTCCACGCGGCGGTCCGTCAATGCGGCAGGTGCGGGGGCAACCTTCCAATCACCTGCGCGCACAGAGGCGGTCTCCGGCAGGAAATCCAGCTTGCCGGTGGCGGCAACCACTTCCCGCTTGGTGCCGCGGGCAGCCAAGAGTTCTTCACGGACCGGGTTGAAACGGCGGTTGAGTTCGCCCACAAATTCCAGAGCCTCGGGCGTGAGGATCTCAGCCGCCCGCGGGATGGGTGTAAGGTCTGTGACGGTTACTGACTGGGTGCTCATAGGGTGGCCCTCTCGGCGAGTGTTGAAGCGGCTGCGGAAGCCACTGCGGCGGCTACGTCCCCGGCTACGTGCGGGTCGAAGACGCTAGGAATGATGAAGCTTGCGTTCAGCTCGGAGGCATCGACTCGGTTGGCGATGGCCGTAGCTGCTGCCACAAGCATCTCATCCGAGATGTCAGATACGTGCGCATCCAGCAATCCGCGGAAGAATCCGGGGAATGCCAGGACGTTGTTGATCTGGTTCGGGAAGTCGCTACGGCCTGTGGCAACCACGGCTGCGTACTTGGAGGCGATCACAGGATCAACCTCGGGGGTGGGGTTGGCCATGGCGAAGACAATGGACTTCGGGGCCATAGCAGCCACTTCGGCTTCGCCGATGACGTTGGGTCCGCTGACACCGATGAACACATCTGCGCCAACCACTGCCTCGTGGAGGGTGCCGGTGAAGTTATCCGGGTTGGTGTTGTTGGCCAGCCAGGTGCGGTGTGCGTCAGTGTATTCTTCGCTGCGGTTGACGGCGCCGTTGCGTCCACAGGCCACAATGTTCTTTGCGCCCTGGGCCAGCAGCAGCTGGATGATGGCGTTGCCGGCGGCGCCTACGCCTGCCACAACAATCTTCACGTCTGAAATGTTCTTCTCAACGACCTTCAGCGCGTTGGTCAGTGCCGCGAGGGTCACGATCGCGGTTCCGTGCTGATCGTCGTGGAAGACCGGGATGTCCAGTTCTTCCTTGAGGCGGCGCTCGATTTCAAAGCAGCGCGGGGCGGCGATATCTTCTAGGTTGATGCCACCGTAGACCGGGGCCATGGCCTTGACGATCATGATGATCTCTTCAGTGTCCTTGGTGTCAAGGCATACGGGCCAGGCATCGACATTGGCGAACTGCTTGAACAGTGCGGCCTTGCCCTCCATGACGGGCAGTGCTGCGGCAGGGCCAATATCGCCCAGGCCCAAGACGGCGGTGCCATCGGTGACAACAGCGATGGTGTTGCGCTTGATCGTAAGGTTACGGGCAGCGGAAGGATCCTCGGCGATGGCCATGCAGACACGGGCAACACCGGGGGTGTAGGCGCGGGAGAGGTCATCGCGGTTACGGATGACGAACTTGGAGTTGACCTCAAGCTTGCCACCGAGGTGCATCAAGAAGGTGCGGTCCGAGACGTGCTGAACATGAACGCCGTCAAGTGCTTCCAAGGCATCCTTGACTCGGTCAGCGTGGGCGTCGTCGGTGGTGTTGGCCGTGATGTCGACAACGATGCTCTCATGCTGGGACTCCACGATGTCCAGGGCTGTGACTGCGGCGCCGGCCGAAGCGGCTGCTGCTGCGAGCTCGCTGGTGACCGTGAAGTTGGAGGGAGCGCTAACGCGAAGGGTGATGGAGTTGCCGGGGCTAGGATTCGCCATTGAAGGTCCTTAAGGTAGGCCCGTGAGGGCGGTCGACATTTACGATTGTTCTCGTAGAATGGATATTATTATCTATCTGGTGGAAATTCAAGCCCTGCCCGCGTTTATCTTCCGCTGTGCGGAATGATGTATGTTGGGGATTTGGAACTTGAATACCATCATGCGAATTAATCGTTGACATATACCCCTTAGTAGGAGACTGACCATGGCGGCAAAAGCTAGCGGCGGCGTCCAGTCCGTGGAGCGCGTCTTTGAACTGCTAGAGCTCATCACTGAAGCTGGTGGCAATGTGACCCTCAGCGAGCTCTCCTCCTCCACGGAGCTACCCCTTCCCACCATCCACAGGCTGTTGCGCACTCTTGTGTCTCTGGGTTACATCCGCCAGCTTCCCAGCCGCAGGTACGCTTTGGGGCCCCGCCTGATCCGCCTCGGCGAAGGCGCCACGAAGCAACTAGGCGCGATGGCCATGCCACAGCTGGATAGTTTGGTAAAGCAATTGGGAGAGACAGCCAACATGGCTGTGCTGGACACTGACATGGTCATCTACATTGCCCAGGTTCCCTCGCCTCACTCCATGCGCATGTTCACGGAGGTGGGACGCCGTGCGCATACTCACGACACCGGCGTGGGCAAGGCGCTGCTGGCGCAGCTTGAGAATGACGTTGTGCGAAACATTGTGACACGGACCGGGATGCCCACCCCCACCATCAAGAGCCACGGCACCGTTGAGAGCCTGCTGGCAGATTTGGATGTTATCCGGGAGCGCGGTTACGCGATCGATGAGGAAGAGCAGGAAATTGGCGTCCGCTGCTTCGCCATGGCTGTTCCCGATGCACCCACACCGACGGCGATTTCCGTTTCGGGACCTGTCCAACGCGTTGATGAGTCCTTTGCCGAGCGGGCGGTTCCCATGCTGCGCAGGGCTGCGGCGGTCATTTCAGCCGAACTCAACCGAAACTAACGCGCAGCGAAGCGGCGCTTGCAAAACAGGCGCAAGCAGAGCTGGGCCGCTGCAGGGCCGGTGCAGAGCAGGTGAGGCTCCGTCAGAGCTAGCGCCCTTGGCCACCCGCTGTTTCCGGCATATGAAATTGGTTTCCCGTATGTTGTTGCGTAGCTCACAGCGCGATGTTAGTGTCATGACCATGTCTATGGCGGGCGCCCTTCGAGGTGGCTATCTACCGGGCTGTTCTTGAATATGTCCGAGTCTTGAATACGTCCAAGCGCAAACCGGTCCGTTGTTGTTTCCTTGCGCATCCGCCAAGACCAACGCCGCCGGTTGCCCCAGTGACAAGGGAAGTCATCATGAAGAGCAACGAGAGCAACAGCCAGGATTTTCTGGCCCAGGCAGTAGATTTAGCCACGGCAAATGTTCTGCGCAAGGGCGGGCCTTTTGGTGCCATTGTTGTCACAGCGGACGGCCAGGTATTCGAAGGCATCAACCGGGTGACGGCCAATAATGATCCCACCGCTCATGCCGAAGTCACCGCCATCCGCAACGCGTGCGCCAGTTTGGGCACCTTCGACCTCTCCGGGGCCACGCTGTATACCAGTTGCGAGCCCTGCCCCATGTGCCTGGCTTCATCGTTGTGGGCACGCGTGGAGAAGATCTACTTTGCCGCTGACAGGCACGACGCCGCCCGGGCCGGCTTTGACGATGCCGCCTTCTACGAGTACTTCGATACGCCTGTGGAACTGCGTCCCCTGCCCGTGCGCCAGCTAGAGCCAGGGGCCGTGGACGCGTTAGCGCCCTTCAACGCCTGGAACGCGCTTGAGACCCGGATTGATTACTAGGCCCGCTCCATGAACCGGGGGTAAGGTGCCCGTGTGCGAATGCAGCATCCGTTTTCGCAAGGCGCTCATGGCCACATTTTCCCAGCTCTCCTAGGAGTGAATCATGGATATGAACACGATTGAGGCGGTGGTCCCCACAACAGATCCCGCCCAATGGCGCGCGGGTGATGCCTGGCTTGCAGGAGGTACGGTGTTATTTTCCTATGGCAGCGTCTCCATACGCCGCCTGTTGGATCTCACCACGGCCGGCTGGCTGGCGATCTCCAGCACCCCGGACGGGGTGGATCTAGCCGCCAGTTGTACTGTTGCTGAACTGTACGAACTGCCCACCCATGCGGGCCTGCCCAACAACTGGCCCGCACTGGAACTGGTACGCCAGTGCTGCGAGGCCTTTGTAGCGTCCTTTAAAATCTGGAACGTCTCCACCGTGGGCGGGAACATCTGCACGGCACTGCCCGCCGGGCCCATGACAAGCTTCTGCTCCGCACTGGACGGGGTGGCGACGGTGATGACGCCCGCCGGCGGGCAGCGTCAGGTACCCGTGGCTGATCTTGTGGTGGGGGATGCCAGCACCTCCTTGGCCGCGGGGGAGTTACTACGTAGCATTCACCTGCCGGCCGCGGCACTGCGCGCCACAACGGCTTTCCGCAGGCTCTCTCTGAGTAATCTGGGGCGCTCCGGGGTGCTGTTGATTGGCAGGCTGGGGGACGAGGGCGGGCTGGTCATCACCGTGACCGCCTCAACGAAGCACCCCGTTCAGTTGCGCTTCGGTGCGGCGGCAGTGCAGCCGCTGCCCGGTGCGGCCGTGGTGCACGGCCATCTTTTCCCGCAGAATCCCCGTCCGGACGCAGCGGCGCTTCGGCGGGCTCTGGACGAGGCCATCCCCGGGACCCTGTACCACGACGACGTCCACGGAGATCCGCTCTGGCGCCGCGACATGACTTACCGGCTGGCCGAGGAAATACGGATCGAATTGTTGCAGAGCCACCTGCCGGACGCGCCGCTGGCGGATGGTTACTTGCCGGAAGGAAACTAAACCATGGCTATGGACATCAACGGAACACACCACGGTAACGAGCCACGACCCGGCCAATGCCTGCGCACCTTCCTGCGCGAAGAAGGCGCGCTAGGCGTCAAAAAGGGTTGCGACGGCGGTGACTGCGGTGCCTGTACCGTCCACGTGAACGGCACCCCCATCCACAGCTGCCTTTATCCCGCCGTGCGTGCGCAGGGTAAATCCATCACCACGGTGGAAGGCCTGGCCGACGGCGGCACCTTGCACCCCGTCCAGGAACAGTTCCTGGCTGCACAGGGCTTCCAATGCGGTTTCTGCACGGCGGGAATGCTCATGACGGCAGTAACCTTCGACCAGAAGCAAAAAGAGAACCTACCGCGGAACCTCAAGGGGAATCTGTGCCGCTGCACCGGTTACCGGGCCATAGAGGACGCTGTGCTCGGGGTGTCCACGGAAACAGAGCAAAGCTGTGGCGGGCATGTGGGGGACAGCCCGGGAGCTCCCGCCGGCCGAGCAGTGGTGACAGGGGCAGCCCGGTACACCCTCGATGTGGACCCCGCAGACTACCCCGGCCTGCTCCACATGAAATTGTTGCGTTCCCCGCACGCGCACGCCAAGGTACTCTCCATCGACACCACAGCAGCGCTGGCACTGCCGGGCGTGCGCGCCGTCTTCACTCACCACGACTCACCCGCACAGCTTTTTTCCACCGCCCAGCACGAGTTGTTCACCGATGACCCGGATGACACCCTCGTGCTGGATTCCATCATGCGTTATGTGGGTCAACGGGTGGCCGCCGTAGTGGCCGATTCCGTGCATGAGGCCGAAGCCGGCGTCCGGGCCCTGGTCGTTAACTATGAGGAACGCAACGCCGTCTTTGACCCGCAGGAGGCCCTGCGTCCGGGAGCTGCGGCAGTCCACGGAGACAAGGACGCCAAAGCCAGCCGTATTGGGGACCCGGTGCGGAACATTGTGGCGGAATTGCACACAGAGCTCGGCGATGTGGCGGCGGGACTGGCTGGCGCCGACGTGCTCCATGAGGAAATTTACACAACTCAGCGGGTGCAGCACACGGCGCTGGAGACGCACGCCGCCATTGGCACCCTCGACGCCGGTGGGCGGCTCCACGTGCGTTCCTCGACGCAGACCCCTTTTTTGACCCGGCGGGCACTGTGCCGTGTGTTCGGTCTGCCCGAGGAGGATGTGCGCGTTGTTGCAGGGCGTGTAGGTGGCGGATTTGGCGGCAAGCAGGAGATGCTCACGGAGGATATTGTGGCGCTCGCGGTGCTGGCTCTGCGCCGCCCCGTGCAACTGGAATACACACGCACCGAGCAGCTCACAGCATCCACCACACGCCACCCCTTCACCATCAAGATCGCTGCCGGGGCCAGAAATGACGGCACACTGACCGCCCTCGCTGTGGATGTGGTGACGAACACCGGCGCCTACGGCAACCATGCCCCCGGGGTCATGTTCCACGGCTGCGGGGAATCCTTGGCCCTCTATCAATGCCCCAATAAGAAGATCGACGCCCGTGCCGTGTACACGCACACCCTGCCCTCGGGAGCATTCCGCGGCTACGGACTGAGCCAGATGTTTTTTGCCGTGGAATCGGCCATGGACGAGCTGGCCGTTGCACTGGGCATGGACCCGCTGGAATTCCGCCGTCGCAATATGGTGCGGGATGGGACGCCCATGCTTTCGGCCTCGGAAGAACCGCAGGCAGACGTTCACTACGGCAGCTATGGACTGGATGAGTGTGTGGAACTCGTTGCCGACGCCTTGGCCCGCGGGGAACAACGGTATGCAGAGGCCGGACAAAATGATCTGGGTCCCGATTGGGCCGTTGGGACGGGTACGGCGCTGTGCATGATTGACACCGTCCCGCCGCGTGGACACTTTGCCCACTCCGCGGTGGAACTGTTGGCCGATGGCAGCTTTGAGGTGAGGGTGGGCACGGCCGAATTCGGCAACGGCACCACCACAGTCCATGCCCAAATAGCGGCGACGGCGCTGAACAGCCGCGCCGACTTTGTCTCTGTTCGCCAATCTGACACTGACCTGACTGAACATGACACAGGAGCCTTTGGTTCCACGGGTACCGTGGTGGCGGGCAAGGCCACACTGTTGGCGGCAGAGGAGCTGGCGGTGCAGATCACCAAGGCGGCGGCAGCAATGAGTGGAACCGCCGCGGCTGATTGCACGCTGGTGCCAGATGGTGTTGACTGCGGCGGGACACTGCTGCCCCTGACCAGAGTATTTTCGTTGGCGGCGTCCAACAAGCAAAGACTGTGCGCAGATGGGCGCTGGGGTGGGACACCCCGTTCGGTGGCCTTCAACGTCCAAGGCTTCCGGGTGGCCGTCAACACCGGGACGGGAGAATTACGCATCCTTCAAAGCGTGCAGGCAGCGGATGCAGGGGTGGTGGTCAACCCGAGGCAATGCCGAGGCCAGATCGAGGGCGGGATAGCCCAAGCTCTAGGCGCTGCCTTGTATGAGGAGGTATTGATTCGCCCCGACGGGTCGGTGGCCTCAGACATCCTGCGTCAGTACCATATTCCTACCTTTGCTGACGTGCCGCGCAGCGAAGTCTACTTCGCCAGAACCCATGACACAGTGGGCCCGCTCGGTGCGAAGTCCATGAGTGAAAGCCCGTTTAACCCTGTGGCACCGGCCCTGGCCAACGCCATCCGCAATGCTACGGGTGTGCGCTTCACCTCGCTGCCGCTGGCCCGGGACGTGATTTATCTTGGGTTGAAGGCAGCCAGAGAGAGTCAGGGCGTGGAATAGTAGCAAGCACAAAAGCAGCCGCCCGGTCCACCGTTTTGGTGAGACCGGGCGGCTGCTTCTATGAGGAGTGCGAGGGGTGGGACCACGCCGGCGAGGGTGAGTCGGTGGGTGGGGCCCCGCGCCCGGGGGGCCCGTTGTTTAGCTCGCTTGCGAGCTAAACAACGGGAGGGCGTGGGGACTAGCCTTCGCCGCCGGCGTTGCCGGTGGTGCCGGCGTTGACGTTGAGCAGGTCGTATTTGGTGGCTGCTTGGCGTGCGGTGTCGGGGCTGATTTTGCCGTCTTTTGCGAGCATTTGCAGTGTGCGTACTACTACTGAGTGTGAGTCGATTTTGAAGTAGCGTCGTGCTGCTGCGCGGGTGTCGGAGAATCCGAATCCGTCGGCGCCGAGGGTCGCGAAGTCGTTGGGCAGGAATTGGCGTACCTGGTCCGGGACGGCTTTCATGAAGTCGGTGACGGCGATGATGGGTCCTTGTGCATCAGCCATTTTAGCGGTGATGTACGGGGTGCGGGGCTCATTTTCGGGGTGGAGGAAGGCTTCTTCTTCGGCTGCGAGGCCATCGCGTCGGAGTTCGGTCCAGGAGGTAACGGACCAAACATCGGCTGCGACGCCCCATTCCTGGGCAAGGATTCTTTGTGCTTCCAACGCCCAGGGAACGGACACGCCGGAGGCCATGAT
>NZ_QHLZ01000010.1 GCF_003185915.1 Arthrobacter psychrochitiniphilus | reverse complement strand
TCACCAACTACGTCGCCAGGTCACTGCTCGAATCAGGCGGATTCAGACCGAAACTACACTCTTAATTCTGAAGAGCCGCTTATCCGGCGCCCATGACTGTGCCAGCGCTGGCGTCAGATATTGCCGGGCCACCTGAAAGTCGTCACTCACACCTGTTCCGGAGTCAATGAAACCGCGAATAATGCTCTCCGGCGAGGCTCCATCCACGGGGGAAAACTGCTGCAGGCTCACATTGACGGAGTTGTTCCGTGGCGCCAGCGGATCACTTTTACCCACGGGCCCCTGCATGGGGATGGTGGCGCAGCCGCTCACCGCCAGAAGTACGACGACGGCCATGGCCCACAGCGCCACCGGCCAGTTCCGCCTGGTGTGGGCCGCCGGACGACGAGTGTGGGCCGCCGGACGACGAGTGTGGGCCGCCGGGTGCTGAGCTGTTCTTGCCGTGATACCCATCAGCGATTCACCTTTTCAGAACTAGTGATTCCCGGATCTTCGGGATCGGGTCCGCGCTTTTCCTGGTTCTTAGCCGCCTCGGGCACGGACTTAATACTGCCCAGGGCTCCCACAACCCCCAGCGCACCGGTGTGGGTCAGAACTGGGGAGGTGTTTAGCGTACTGGAACTGCCGGCCTGGCCGCCGTCGGGAGGTAGCGGAACCGGTGAATGGGTCAGAACTGTGCCACGTTTGCGCGGCAGTGTGAGGCGGAAACAGGAGCCTTCTCCAATGACGCCCCAGGCATCCAACCAGCCATCATGCAGGCGGGCGTCCTCCATCGCGATGGAGAGCCCCAAACCGCTGCCGCCTGTGGTACGGGCACGGGCCGAATCTGCGCGCCAGAACCTGTCAAAGACGTGGCCAAGAGCCGCCGGAGACATTCCGATGCCGTAGTCACGCACGGCCACGGCTACAGCGCTCTCGTCCGCTGAGACGTAAATCTTCACCGGGTTTCCTTCGCTGTGCTCCACCGCATTCAGCACCAGGTTGCGTAGAATCCTGTCAATCCGGCGCGAATCCATCTCCACCACGCACTTGTGGCTGCGCAGGCGGGTCACCACAGAAAGCTCTGCCTTGTTCGCCTCGGCCACTGGCATAGCCCCGTCAATGACTGAATGGATGACGGAGAAAATATCCAACGACTCCACATCCAGATCTGCCACACCAGCATCAAAGCGGGAAATTTCCAACAGATCAGCCAGTAGCAGCTCAAAACGCTCCACCTGGTGGAAAAGCAGCTCGGAGGAGCGTTTATTGATGGGGTCAAAATCCTCGCGGGCATCGAAGAGTACCTCAGCGGCCATGCGCACTGTGGTCAGCGGTGTGCGCAGTTCGTGGGAGACGTCCGAGACGAAACGCTGCTGCATCTCTGAAAGCGCACCGAGTGCGGTGATCTGATCCTGCAAGGAGGTGGCCATTTTATTGAATGAGGTGGCCAAGCGGGCCATTTCATCCTCACCACTGACGGCCATCCGTTCTTCAAGCTCACCGGCCGCCAATTTTTCTGACACGGCGGCTGCCTCACTGACAGGCTTCACCACGGTCCGTGTGACGTACCAGATGATGACACCAATGAGCAGCAGCAGAATCCCACCGGCCAGCCACAACACTGACTGAATGTAGTTCAACGTCATCTGGGCGGTGTTCAGGTCATAGATCATGTACAGCTCGTAGTGGGTGCGCAGCAGTTCCACTTGGCTGCCCACCACAACGGCCGGGCTGAATCCGGACTCGCCCGTGGGCAGCGCTATTGACTGCCAGAACTGGCCGTCGGGATCGCTTTGGACTGCCTCACGGAGCTCGTCCGGGATGATGGCAGTAGTGACACCGCCGGAGTCCGAGGAGCTGACGGCAAGGCGGCTAGTTTGGCCGGGAATCTTCACCATCAGGTACTTGCGGTTATCGTCTGCGCCACCCACTTCCAACAACCGCAAGGTGTCCCCCACATAGGTGGACACACGCGGCTGATCGCTCAGGCTCGCGTTGGAAAAACTCTCCTGAACTTGCGTGGCGCCACGGGCGGATTCTTGTTGCGCCTGAGTGAGCCGCTCCTGGAAGAGTCCATTGGAAATCTGTCCGGCCAGGTAGCCGCCAACACCCACCACAGCCACGGAGGCAATGATCAAGGTGGTGGCAACCGTGCGGAACTGCAAGGACACGCGCCAACGCCGCGTCCACCAGCGCCTAATCCAAGCAAAAAATTGCGCCACGAAACGGCCTGCCGCAGCCAGAAGACCAAGGGCCTTGGCGAGCAGTGAGATAACTACTCCGTGCGCGTTGTTATCCGTGGCGGGCACAGTGTCAGCCTCAAAATCCGGGGCAGCCAAATCTCCGACGTCGTGCGGCTGCGGCTCTTCACTCATGGCTTGCTCACTCGAGGCGCACGGGATTCAGCGCTTACTGCCCGGCCTTGTAGCCAACACCGCGAACCGTCAGAACCACTTCGGGAGCCTCGGGATCGCGTTCAATCTTGGAGCGCAGACGCTGAACGTGGACGTTGACCAGGCGCGTGTCAGCAGCGTGGCGGTAACCCCACACCTGTTCCAACAACAGCTCGCGGGAAAATACCTGCCACGGCTTGCGGGCCAGGGCAACCAGGAGGTCAAACTCCAGCGGGGTCAGGGAAATCCGCTCCCCGGCGCGGCGCACGGAATGCCCGGCCACATCGATGCTGATCTCGCCGATAACAAGGGTTTCAGGGGCCTTGACATCGCCGGGACGCAGCCGGGCACGGACACGGGCTACCAACTCTGCGGGCTTAAAGGGTTTGGCCACATAATCATCGGCACCAGATTCGAGCCCACGCACCACATCCGAGGTATCGGATTTAGCCGTCAGCATCACAATGGGCACATCAGATTCGCCACGGATCAGGCGGCAAATTTCAATGCCATCAATTCCGGGCAGCATCAAGTCCAGCAGGACCAGATCGGGCTTGCTGGACTGGAAAATTTCCAGGGCCTTGGCGCCATCGGCACAAAAAACCGGGTCAAACCCGTCATTGCGCAGAACAATGCCAATCATCTCGGCCAGTGCTTCGTCATCGTCAACAACTAAAATACGTGCCTTCATACCTCTATATTTGCCTATCAACGGCCCAAAGACCCCATCGACGCTCCACAGAGCACTGCAATAGTTTCGGTCATGCCCTGTAATTCACAGGGTAAAGAGGGTTCTTCCCGATAGGGTTTGATGATGGACGTAGCAACGGGCTGATTCCGCTGCGCACCTAGATTGGTTTCTTGGCCTCACTTTCGGCTCTTAGATTTTAGTTGGATCTCGCGGCGCAGACCCGCCGTTTAACACTGCAGTACACGAATTTCACGGGGAAAATTTCAGGGAGCATGATGACGCAGGAATCACAGGGACAACAAGACCAGCCAGATCACGCCGACCAAGCCGGTCAGCCGGGGCAGGGTGGCGTCCCAGGTCAGCCGGGGCAGGGTGGGCAACCGCAGTACCCTGCACAGCAACCGCAGCAGCCTGCCCAACAACCGCAGTACCCGGGCCCGGCTCAGCAGCCCGCGCCTCAGTACCCTGCATCCCAATACCCCGGCCAACCCCAGCAACACCAGCAGCCGCAGCAACCTCAGTGGGGACAATACGCCGGCCAGTCCCAGCAACCTCAGCAACCTCAGCAACCTGCATCGCAATACCCCGGCCAGCCCCAGCAACCTCAGTGGGGACAGTACGGCCAGCCCCAGCAGCCCCTCCCCCAATACCCGGGCCAGCCTCAGTACCCTGGGCAGCCGCAATACCCGGGCCAGCCCCAGCCCGGATACAACACGTACTTGGCCCCACCCAAGCCCGGCGTCATCCCGCTACGGCCTTTGGGGTTGGGTGAGATCCTGGACGGGGCTTTCCAGGCTGCCCGCCGCAACGGCAAGGCCATGTTCGGCTCGGCCCTGATCTTCCAGCTAATCACCGTGGCAGCCACGCTTCTGATCATGTTCCTGGCTTTAGGCAAGTTCGTGTTCGGCATGATGGACGGAACCGTGTTCTTCGACGAGAACAACCCCGCTGACATGGATTTCCTTGTTAGTTCGCTGTTGGGATTCTCTATATCCATAGTGGTGACGGTGTTCTTGTCCACCCTGCTGCAAATGGTGCTGCAGGGCGCGTTGGTGGTTCCCGTGGTTCGGTCAGTGCTCAACCGGAAAACCACTTTTGGGCAGATGTGGCAGCTGACCAAGCCGCGCATTGGCAGCCTGCTATTACTGGCGGTCCTGTACGCCGCGGCATCCTTGCTGGCCGTACTGATTTATGGCGCCCTAGTAGTTGTTCTGGTGATTTCCGTGGGTTCCACGGGCTCCGACTCCGCAGCTTTGGCAGCCGTTGGCCTGGCCATCCTGCTCAGCCTGCCGTTTGTGGCTGTGGCGGTCTGGATCGGTACCAAGTTACTGGTTGCCCCTGCCGCAATAGTGGTGGAGAACATTGGCGCATTTGACGCTGTGAAACGCTCGTGGCAGTTGACTTCGCGCAACTGGTGGAGGACGTTTGGGGTAGCCATTCTGGCCGCGATCATCGCCTCCATCATTGGTGCAGTCATCACGACCCCTGTCAGCTTCATCGTGGGCCTCATTATGGGCATGATGAGCGTGCAGGCCACCGCGGAACAGGCTCTGATGCAGACCATCATCGCCCAAGTCATCTCGGCTGCCATCGGAGCCCTTGTCGGAGCCATCACGCTCGCATTCCAGACCGGTGTCATGGCCCTGATCTATGTGGATCTGCGCATGCGCCGCGACGGTTTCGACATCATTTTGCTCAAGGAATCTGAAAGCGGCAAGGACGACGGCGGGATCCCCGGTTCTCCTGTCCCCGCCGGCCTGATCCCGGGCGGGCCCGCACCGGATCCCTCCCAGTACCCCGGCAACTACTGACCGCCGGGCGCTCCTCTTGGTCTCCCTATCCTTGCCATTGACCCTTCTTCCTCTAGAAGTCCCCGTCACCCCGGGGGCTGACCAAGCACGCCGTTGGGCTGCTGAAGAACTGGCCAAACAGGCCTATCAGGACGCCAAACCCGGTTTGGCACAGCAAATCCTGGACCTCTTGGGACGCGCGTTGAGGGAGTTCCTTTCAAAAGTGGGTTCACCAGCCGGAAACCTGGGCCTGGCAATCACCATTGGGCTGGTACTGCTGGCCGTGCTGGCCATCATCTTGATCATCCGGCCGCGGTTGAACCGCAAAAAGGCAGAGGCCAAGGCAGTCTTTTCCCCCGATCAGACCCTCTCTGCCCAACAACACCGCCAACTGGCCAAGACCGCCGCGCAGGCAGGCGATTTCCAGACAGCGGTCAATGAAGCGTTCCGCGCCCTGGCCCGGGCCGGTGAAGAACGTGATGTCACGGCCCGAACCCCTGGCCGCACCGCAGTGGAAATTGCCACCGAACTGGGACTGGCCTTTCCTGGTCTGCGCACCGAAATTCAGCGCTCAGCCAGCCTCTTCGCGGGAGTTCGCTATGGAAAAGTGCCGCCCACCGCGTCCATGTATGAACAATTACTGGCCACTGATACTGCCATGGCGCAAACAACGCCTGTCTACGCAGATAACTTCGCGGGGGTAGCCCCGTGACCGCTCCCCTGCCCGCGGCAATAGAATCAACCGCATCTGCTCTCGCTGTCCCAGAAAGTAGCAACGGTCCCGTATTCCAGGCCGAGAACAGCACCCCACGGCAGCGGCTGGCCCACTGGTGGCGACACTGGCGGTTCTGGCTCATTGTCGGGGCAGTGTTTGTGCTGTTGTCAGTACTGACGTTCCTTGCAGCCACTTCAGGAAACCGCAGTCTTGACGCTCTGGCTATCAATAACCCCGCTCCCGCCGGAGCCCAGGCAGCGGCGTCAGTACTGGAGAATCAGGGAGTCAATGTCATGGCCACGGATTCCCTGGCCAAGACAACAGCAGCCCTATCTCACAACGCGTACGGTGCCAGCACCGTGTTGTTTTACGACCCAAGAAATATTCTCACCCCAGCCCAGGTTTCGGAACTGGCAGCTTCCGTGGAAGAAAATGGTTCCCGGCTGCTAGCCATCACCCCCGGACCCTTGACATTGAAGCGCCTCAGCCCAGACTTCAGCGCAGCCGGCAGCACAGCCGGCAGTTCTCGGGTAGACGCGGGCTGCACCAATGCCGACGCCCAAGCCGCTCGCTCCATCAGCGGTGGCGGAACAACCTCAGCCCTGAATGAGGGCCCACCCTCGGGAACCCTGCGGCTCTACAAGGGTGCACAGACCTGCTTTAGCCCTGCCAGCGGGAGCAGCCCGGCGGGAGGAGGTCTCTTGGCGAGTAACAGCTCCGGTGACATCTTCGCGCTGGGGTTTTCCGGCGTCGTGAATAACCACTACCTGGACCAGGCAGGAAATGCTGCCCTGACGTTCCGGTTGCTGGGCAGTAGGCCTGAGCTGCTCTGGTACACGGCTTCACTCAATGACATTCCACCGGCACAAAGCCCGCCCAGCCTAGCTGAGCTGACCCCGACGTGGATGTTCCCAGCCGCTGCGTGGCTCATGCTGGTGGCCGTGGTGGGTGCACTGTGGCGAGGGCGCCGGAATGGGCCGCTGGTGCAGGAGCCGCTGCCGGTTATTGTGAAGGCATCTGAAACCATGGCTGGCCGTGCCCGGCTCTACCAGGATGCCCGTGCCGTCGAAACAGCCACAAACACGCTCCGGCATGCTTCCATGACCCGGCTGGCACACGCCCTCCGGTTGGGGCACGGCGCCGAACCGGCCGCAGTCGTAGAAGCCGTCGCCATAGCGAGCAGACGCCCCAGCACGCAGGTGCATGCCATCTTGCTGGGCGCTGCCCCCACATCTGAAAAAGACATGTTAACCATCGCCGCCGAACTTGCGGCATTAGAGGAAGAAGTGGCACGTCGATGACCATGCCCCACCCGGAGACGAACCCGGAATCCTACCCGCAGCCCGGCTACCCCGCTCAGGCCGCTCCGCAGTACCAGCAGCCGGCTCAGGCGCAGGTTCAGGCGCAGCCCGGCTACCCTCAACACCAAGCACAGCAGCAAGCACAGTACTCAGAGTCTGCTCAGATTCCAGCCGCGCCCAGCCCGGCGGCTCTGGCCCTGTTGGCGGTTCGTGCCGAGGTGGCCAAGGCCGTGGTGGGTCAGGATGACACCGTGACCGGTCTGCTCATTGCGTTGCTGGCCGGTGGGCATGTGCTCCTTGAAGGCGTGCCCGGTGTGGCTAAGACACTGCTGGTGCGGACACTGTCAACAGCGTTAAGTTTGGACACCAAACGCGTACAGTTCACCCCGGATTTGATGCCCGGCGATGTGACAGGCTCACTGATTTACGATTCCAGCACCTCTGCCTTCACCTTCCGTGAGGGTCCCGTGTTTACTAATATCCTGCTGGCCGATGAAATCAACAGGACACCTCCCAAAACGCAGGCGTCCTTGTTGGAGGCGATGGAGGAACACCAGGTGTCCGTGGATGGGATCTCGCGCAAGCTGCCGGCTCCGTTCATGGTGGCTGCCACGCAGAACCCGGTCGAATACGAGGGTACGTACCCCCTGCCCGAAGCTCAGTTGGACCGTTTCCTACTCAAACTCACCATGGATCTGCCGGGCCGGGATGATGAAATTGAAGTGATACGCAGGCACAGCTTGGGCTTTGACCCGCAGGATCTGCACGCCGCCGGAGTACGCCCTGTGGCCGGTGCCTCCGAGCTGGAGCAGGCTCGTGAGGAAGTTGCACAGGTCACTGTGGCGGGCGAAATCCTGGCCTATGTGGTGGACTTGGTGCGGGCTACCCGCACGGCGCCTTCTTTCCAACTGGGTGTTTCGCCCCGTGGGGCCACAGCCATCTTGAAGTCCGCCCGGGCGTATGCCTGGCTCTCTGGGCGGGCCTTTGTCACCCCCGATGACATCAAGGCGCTGGCGCTGCCCACCCTCCGCCACCGTGTTGCCCTGCGCCCCGAAGCCGAGATGGACGGGGTTGCCGTAGACGGGATACTTCTCTCAATCCTGGCCACCGTGCCGGTCCCGCGCTGATCGGCACACGCTATGGCTATTTCGGGCAGGTTTTTCTTTTTGGCGCTGGCAGCCCTAATCCCTATCGTCGCCTTTCCCGGTCTACTGACGTGGGTTCTGGCCGTATCCGTTCTGCTTCTGGTCCTTGTGGTGGATGTGGCGCTGGCGGCCTCACCCCGTCAAGTTGCCGTGCGCCGAACTCTGCCTTCCGGAGTCCGGCTGGGCGAGCCCGCAACAGCCGTGCTGCGGCTCTTCAACAACTCATCCGTCATGTTGCGGGCCCAGGTCAAGGACGGCTGGCAGCCCTCAGCCGGTGCTCTCAATGCACTGGCGCAGGTCCGGATCAGGGCCGGCGAAAGAGCAGCGCTCAACGTTGACTTATTGCCCACCCGGCGAGGAGATTTAGCAACCCACCACGCCACTATCCGCTCCTTTGGCCCCCTGGGGATGGCCGCACGGCAACACACCATTACGGCACCTGGAGTGTTGCGCGTGCTGCCGCCCTTTCACTCCAAACGTCACCTGCCCTCCAAATTGCGCAAACTGCGTGAGCTCGATGGCAAGGCCGCCGTACAGATCCGCGGTGCCGGCACGGAGTTCGATTCGCTGCGTGATTACGTCCGTGGCGATGATGTGCGCTCTATCGATTGGCGCGCCACTGCCCGGCGCCAGGACGTAGTAGTGCGCACTTGGCGGCCGGAACGTGACCGCAGGGTAGTCATTGTGTTGGATACTTCCAGAACCTCCGCCACCCGGATTGAGGATGAGAGCGCCCTCGACACAGGCATTGAAGCGTCCTTGCTGCTGGCCGTCTTGGCCGAGCGGGGCGGGGACCGTGTGAGCTTGGTGGCCTACGACCGGCGTGTCCGGGCCAAGGTTTCCTCCACCGGCAAGGGCAATATGCTCAATGCCATGGTGCAGGGCCTGGCACCCTTGGAGCCTGAACTGATTGAGCTCAACGCCCAAGGCATCGCCGGGCAGGTCCGCGACGTCACTGCACACCGCGCCTTGGTGGTTTTGGTGACTTCCCTCGATGCCGGAGCCGCCGAGGAAGGCCTCATTCCCTTAGTCACCACGCTCTCACAGAAGCATCTGGTGGTTGTGGCCTCAGTGCGAGATCCCGCGCTGGAGCGGGCGCGCTTGGACCGCTCCACCAGCACCCTTGCCTACCGGGCCGCCGCCGCCGAATTCGCTCTCAACCGGCGTGAAGCCATCACGGCCTATCTCAAACAGGCGGGCGTGGAAGTGGTTGACGCTGCGCCCCAAGAACTGCCGCCCAAACTGGCAGACCTGTACATCCGGCTCAAGGCGGCCGGCCGGCTCTAGGGCTGGCCAGCTCCAAGGCAGAGAAACGCTAGGAGTTGCGAGTATCCCCGAGCGCCGCCGCCACCTCCAACGACCTGCCCAACACCGCCCGTGCCGCCTGAGGAGAGACGCCCGCGAGGCTTCCCTCCGGGGTGATCCGCAGCTGGTTGAGCCCGGAGTCGGCCAGCCCCAGCTTCCGCCACGGGCGCATAATCCGCTCCACCAAAACAGCATACGACGGCGGAACCTGCCCGGCACTGGCCGCCCCAGCCCCAGCGGGTAGCGTCCCAGCTGTCAGCAGCCCCGCGGGCACAGTCCCAGCCCAGATACCCAGGCCCGATTCGATGGCACCCGCCAGATGCTCCCAGTGCCCGGCGTCAAGAAGCTGCAGTGGCAGCGCCACTGCATCAACACCGCATTCCAGAGCCATTTCCAGTCCACGGCGCCACTGCTCGGACTCCGCGGACAAACCGTTGGTGTTTCCACTGCTTTTTTGGCCGTTGGCCCCGTTGGCAGGACCTGGCAGAGACAGACTCGAGGCCTGGCCCAATCCTGTCTCGGCGGGGGTCAGATTCAACGCCACCTGCTCGAATCCGGCGTTCCGCGCCGCTGCGCACAAATCATTCCAGCACTGGCGAACTTCGGCACGGCCAACAGAACGCAATGTCCGGTATCCCGATGCGGTGGGGATACTGCCGGCCAGGATTGCTCCAATATGCGGCTCATCCACTTGCAGTGTCAGTGCGGCCCCGGGTACGGCGGCCTGCACCTTCCGGGCATGGACCTCTAATCCGGCAGCCAGTGACTGGGCAATATCTCGCCGGGCCCCGTAGTCCGCCAGTGCGCGTTCGCCATAATGCAGGTGGATGGCTGCCGCCAACGAGAACGGGCCCACCACCTGGACCTTCAACGATTCCGGTGAGAGCCCGGCGGCACCAACCACGTCAGCGAGTACATTGATATCCGTGGACAGAGCAGATTCAGCACGCCTAAAGTCCAGCCCTGGTCTGTCAACAAAGCGCCAACCATACGGCTGGGTGTCCACGGCCAGTTCTTGGAGCAGCACAGCCGTACGCCCAACTTGTTCCGAACCCGGGCCACGGGCTGGCAGCTGGGGAAGGAATGGCAGGTGCGGGCCGGGGAATACGCCCACGGAAACCTTGGCGGCCTCCTCCGGATCTACTCCGGGCCAGGGGCCCAGGGCTGTTGCGGTGGGTGCTTCAGGGAAGGCCGGGGCCTGCTCCTGTGAGGGGGCCGGGGTGTGCTCGGGTGAGGGGATCACTGAGGCGCCGTGCCGCTGGCGTCCATTCTGGCAGCAGTCTGCGGATCCGCCACAAACCCCTGCCCATCTAGGCTGACTACGGGAACGCCACCCGTGGCCGCCGCCGCAGAATGGCTTTGCGAAATGGCCTGGTGGTGGTGAATGACCTCGCTGATGATGAAATTCAGGAACTTCTCCGCGAAGGCGGGGTCCAAATTGGCTGACTCGGCCAGGGCACGCAGGCGGTGGATCTGCGCCTTCTCACGGTTGGGATCACCGGCAGGCAGCCTGTGCTTGGCCTTGAGAATCCCCACGCGCTGGGTGGCCTTGAAACGCTCAGCCAGCAGGTACACCAAGGTGGCATCAAAGTTATCGATGCTGGAGCGGATGGACAATAGCTCAGCCATGACGGCCGGTTCCACGGCTCCGGTCAGCGAACTGGCCGCCGGGTCAAAGTCGTCGACGGACAGGTGTTGTGCGTGGCTCGATTCGCTCATGAAAACAGTTTAGGCGGTGCCCGGCGCGGACAAAAATACTGTCCATGCCAGGCACCGCCTCTTACTGTGCCAGCTAGTTTACTTTGCGCCCAGCAATGCTTGGTGGAGCGCCCGGCGTTTGGCCTGCTCCTCCGGGTTGGGCACAGGCAGTGAGGCGATCAGACGCTTGGTGTAGGCGTCCTGCGGGTTGCCCATGATCTGGTTCCCGATCCCCTGCTCCACCATCTTGCCCTTGTAAAGCACCCCAACCCACTCGGCCAGGATGTCCACCACGGCAAGGTCGTGGCTGATGAACAGTGCCGCAAAGCCCAGTTCGTTCTGAATCTCGCGGAATAGCTCCAGTACCTTCGCCTGCACCGAAACATCCAGGGCAGAGGTTGGCTCGTCCGCAATGAGCAGCTTGGGCTTGAGCGCCAGGCCGCGGGCCAGTGAGGCTCGCTGACGCTGCCCGCCGGAGAGCTCGTGCGGAAAGCGCTTGGCGTAGGCCGCCGGCAACTGCACCGATTCCAGCAAATCGGCAACCTTCTTGGAGACCGCCTGGCTGTTCAGATCGGTGTGAATAAGCAGCGGTTCCGCCACACATTCGCCAATGGTCAGGTGCGGGTTAAAGGACGCCGCGGGATCCTGGAAGACAAAGCCAATGTCTTTGCGCAATGGCCTAAAAGAACGCTCCTTGTAGTTGAGCATCTCGTAGCCGAGCACGTTCAAGGAACCGCCTGTGGTGCGGTTCAGCCCTGCAATGGCACGGCCAATGGTGGTTTTGCCCGAACCGGACTCCCCCACCAGACCAAAGACTTCTCCGGCACTGATAGTGAAGGAAACCTTGTCCACTGCCTTAAAGGCGGGGCTGCCCAGACGGCCAGGATACTCAATTTCCAGATCCGTGGCCCGGACCAAAACTTCCTTATCCTGGAAGGCTCGTTCGGTGAAACCGGCAGAGGCAGAATCGCGGCCCAGGTGCGGCACAGCGGCCAGAAGCTTCTGCGTGTAGGCCTCTTTGGGCGCGGCAAACAAAGCTGATGCGCTGGCTTCTTCCACCACATCACCTTCGAACATGACCACCACCCGATCGGCCAGGTCAGCCACCACCCCCATGTTGTGGGTAATCAGGACAATGGAAGTTCCGTAACGGTCCCGCAGATCACGGAGCAACTCCAGAATTTCAGCCTGCACGGTGACATCCAGCGCCGTGGTGGGTTCATCGGCCACAATCAGGCCCGGGTTCAGAGCCAGTGCCGCGGCGATGACAACACGCTGTTTCTGTCCACCGGAGAACTGGTGAGGATAATAATCCACACGCTTCTCCGGCTCCGGAATGCCCACCTTGCCCAGCGCCTCGATGGCCAACTTGCGGGCTTCCTTCCTGCCCACACGCTTTCCCTCGGGACGGTGGGCGCGCAGCCCCTCAGCAATTTGCCAGCCCACCGTGTAGACCGGGTTCAGGGCCGTTGAGGGTTCCTGGAACACCATGGCCACGTCGCGTCCACGGATCTTACGCAGTTGTTGCGGGCTGACCGTAAGGACGTCGTTACCGCTGATGATCACGGCGCCGCTGCCCTGGGCGGTCTCTGGCAGCAGACCCAAAATGGCCTTGGCCGTCACCGTCTTACCGGAGCCCGATTCACCCACAATGGCCACAATCTCCCCCGGGGCCACGGTGAAGGAAACATCCTTCACAGCGGGAACATCCCCTTGGTCCGTGGCGAAGGTGACACGCAAATCATCGATCTTCAGGACCGGCCGCGGTGTGCTCTCCCCGGAGGGTGTCCCACTAACGGCTGCCTTTTCTGTGGAGCGGCTCATGCTTCCACCAACTCCTCTTGCTTCTGAGCGCCGTTTTTCTTGGCCTTCTTGCGCCCCCGCAGTCGCGGATCGTTGAGATCATTCATAGATTCACCCAGCAACGTCAGGCCCAGCACCGTCAGCACAATGGCGGCACCCGGGAACACACCCGTCCACCAGATACCGGCGGTGGCGTCCGACTGCGCATGGTTGAGGTCATAACCCCACTCTGCCGCCGCGGATGGTTCAATACCGAAGCCCAGGAAGCCCAAGCCGGCCAGGGTCAAAATGGCCTCGGACGCGTTCAAAGTGAAAATTAGCGGCAGCGTCCTGGTGGCGTTCTTGTAGATGTGCCGGGCCATGATGCGCACGCTGGAGGCGCCCACCACAATGGCAGACTCCACAAACGGCTCAGCCTTCAGACGGATAGTCTCGGCGCGGATCACTCGGAAGTACTGCGGGATGAACACCACCGTGATGGAGATGGCGGCCGCAAAAATACCCGACCACATATCCGAACGGCCCTGGCTCAGCGCAATGGACATGACCATGGCCAGCAGCAGTGTGGGGAACGCGTAAATCGCATCCGCAACCACCACAAGAATCCTGTCCAGCCAGCCGCCAATATAGCCGGAGACCAGACCCAGAATCACACCAATGAAAATAGAGAGCGCAACGGCAACAACAATCACTATGAAGGCAGTCTGGGCCCCCCAAATGGTGCGGGAGAAAACATCGTAACCTCCCGCCGTCGTGCCCCAAATATGGGCCGACGACGGCGCTGCCTGGGTCAGATCAAAGCGTTGGGTTGCACCGTAGGGGGCAATCAACGGCGCCAAGGCGGCGGTCAGCAAGAAGATCAGTGTCAGAACAATGCCGGCAACGAGCATGCCGCGCTGGAGTCCCACACTCTTTTTGAGTTGGGAAATGACGGGTAAGCGGGAAAAAAGTGACTTTTTATTCTCCACGGCCTAGTACCTCACCCTCGGGTCAATCAAGGCAGCAATAACATCCACGATGAAGTTGGTGACGGCTACAATGACGGCCAGCAAAGCGACAATGCCCTGAACAGCTACGAAGTCACGCGCTGTGAGGTAGTGGGCCAGCTGGAACCCGAGTCCCTTCCATTCGAAAGTTGTCTCGGTCAGGACCGCGCCGCCAAGCAGCAATGCAATCTGCAGACCCATAACGGTGATGATGGGAATCAGTGCGGGCTTGTATGCGTGCTTGGTGAGGAGGCGGTATTCGCTGACGCCCCTGGACCGGCCGGCTTCAACAAAGTCCTTGTTGAGCGTGCCGATCATGTTGGTGCGCACCAGCCGCAAGAAGATGCCTGCGGTGAGCAGACCCAAAGCTACGGCGGGCAGTACGGCGTGATGGGCAACATCCCAAAACACGTCCATGTTGCCGCTGCGCAGGGCATCGAGCCAGTAGATGCCCGTGGGCACCTCCAGCTGGGCCATGAAAATTTCCGTATTTGTGGTGCCGCGTCCCGCCACAGGGAACCAACCGAGCCAGATGGAGAAGACCAGCTTCAGGATCAGGCCGGCGAAGAATACCGGGGTGGCGTAGAAGGCGATGGCCAGGACGCGGGAGATGGCATCCTGCCACTTATCACGCTTGTAAGCGGCAATCATGCCCAGGGGAATGCCGATCAGCAACGCCACAACCAGTGAGTTGATGGCCAGTTCCAACGTTGCCGTGCCGTAAGTGGCCAGCATGTCTGAGATCAGTAAGTTATCAGAGATGGTGCGGCCAAAGTTGCCTGTGGCTATTTGTCCCAAGTACTCGATGTATTGGACGAAGAGGGGCCTGTCATATCCGGCCTCGTGAATACGTGCCGCCAACTGATCCGCCGGCAGCCGTCCGCCCAGGGCTGCCGTAATGGGATCGCCGGTCAGGCGCATCAGGAAGAACACCATGGTGACGAGGATAAAAATGGTGGGGAAGATCAGAACAAAGCGGATGGCGAGGTACTTGCCCAGGCTGCCGCCAGCTTTCTTCTTACTCTTGGGGGCCTGGCGTACGGGTTCATCCGCCGGCAGGTCAATCAATGCGGTCATGTGCGCCTATTTCTTTTGGTACCGTGCTCTGCAAGGGCACTTCTCTCGTGAACCGCACAAAGGGCGGGGCGTCCTTTTCAGAAAGCCCCGCCCACTGCGCAGTGATAGATGTTTCGGTAATTACCGAAGCTCCCTTACTTGGACAAAACTCCCAGACGGAACTTGAAGGAAGCGTCCAGAGTGTCCTTGGTGCCGTTGACAGCTGCACCGGAAACCGCAACCTGGGCACCCTGCAGCAACGGCAAAGTGGAGAGGTCCTTGGATTCCGTGGTCTGAATCTCTTCGATCATCTTGGTCCGCTTGGCGGGATCATTGGTGGTGACCTGCTCGGTGATCAACTTGCGCACTTCGGGGTTGTCGTAGTGGTTAGACAGGAAGTTGTTATCGCCGAAGAACGGAGTGAGGTAGTTATCAGCATCAGAGTAATCAGGGAACCAACCCAGCTGGTACATGGGGTAGGCATCCTCGGTGCGCTGTTTGGCGTAGGAAACCCACTCAGTTTGCTGCAGGTTGACCTTGAACAGCTTGGTGTTTTCAAGCTGTGACTTGATCGCTGCGTACTCATCTCCTGAGGATGAGCCGTAGTGGTCACCGTTGTACTGCAGATCCAAGGTCACCGGAGTCGGGACGCCGGCGTCGGCCAGGGCCTTGGCAGCCTTAGCAACATCGGGACCACCGTTTCCGTCGCCGTACATGCCCTTCAAGGGCTCGATGGCACCGGTGAAACCGGCGGGAACTGGAGAGTACAGGGGCAGGTAGGTGCCCTTGTAAACCTGGTCAGCAATCTTGGCCCGATCAATGGAATCGGCCATGGCCTGGCGCACGGCCAAGGACTTCGCTGCATCAGCATCAGGGGTCTTGGCACCGAAGGGCATGGTGTCGAAGTTGAACACGATGTAGCGAATTTCGCCACCGGGGCCAATATCAACCTTGAGGTTCTTATCGGTCTTGAGGCTCTCAATGTCAGTTGCCGTCAGTGAACGCCAAGCAACATCAATGCTGCCCTTCTGAACTTCAAGCTTCATGTTGTTGGAGTCAGCGAAGTACTTCATCGTCACCGAATCAGACTTGGCCGGGCCCAACAGGCCCTTGTAATCGGGGTTCTTCTTGAAGGCGATGAGCTCGTTCTTCTTAAAAGAATCGATGCTGAACTGGCCAGCGAAGGCCTTGCCCTTGATGATGTCATCATCGGTGGTGATGGAATCTGCACTAAAGACGCTGTCATCAACAATGGGACCGGCCGGGCTGGTCAAAACCTGGGGGAAGGTCTGATCGTTGCCAACCTTGAGCTTGAACACCACGGTGGTGGCATCCGGAGCTTCCACGCTAGCCAAGTTACCCAAGAGCGAGGACGGGCCGTTGACATCGTTGATCTTGATCTGACGGTCAAAGGAGAACTTAACGTCCTTTGAATCCAGCTCGGTTCCGTTGGCCCACTTCAGGCCTGCCTTCAACTTCACGGTGTATTCCGTAGGAGAGGTGAACTCGGCTGATTCGGCCAAGTCCGGCTTGGGATCGGCGCTGCCCGGTTCGGAGTTCAACACAAACGGGTAAATCTGGTTCATGACCATGAACGAACCATTGTCATAGGATCCGGCGGGGTCCAGAAAGGTGATCTTGTCCGTGGTGCCCACAATAACGGGGGCTCCGGCGGCACCGTTGCCACCTGAGTCGCTTCCGCCTGAAGGACCCGTGCATGCCGTCATGGCGAGAACGGAGACGCCAGCAACGGCAATCACCGAACTCAGTCCAAATTTATTCTTAGCCATCAGCAAACTTTCTCTTGTGCGATAAGGTGGGCGCCGCCACATTACGTTGTGTGACGATGCCCACTTCCCTGATAGTCAATCTTTATCAGATTTGCACGCGCGGACTTGCATCGAAAGGTCAGTTGCAACCAGAAGGTTACCAAAGAGTAACGACGTTGTTACTCTCATGGATGTGCCGGCCCTTAGGGCTGGCTGAAGGATTCTGCGCGCGGGCCCGCCCGGAAGTAGGGGCTGCGCCCAAACCAGCCGGCAAGCTGGGTGTAGGAATCGGAGGCTATGGGGACGCGGACCTCCACACCAATGCCCCTGTCGGTTCCTCGATGCTCAAGCTTGAGCATCCGTTGAGACCAGGCCAGCGATTGTTCAGCCAGTACCGGATCCAGAATCACAGGGACGCCTGTTGCCTTGAGCAAGTCCCAGGTATGGACGGTGAATTCTGTGATCTGCAGTCCTATCCGGCTGCGCAGGGGCGCCTCACCACCACCCGGGAGCGCCACCTGAGTGCTGAGATCCGCCGTTGCCCAGGCGCGCATGAGTAAGACGGCGCCGTCGCTAAAGCGAGTGGACCAATCAGCTCCCACTGTGGCATCTGAGGCCATCGGGTCAATGTGGGTACCCCGGGCCATAATGGTGAATTTAGGCAAATCCTGAACCACTAGATGATGCAGGAGATCCTGCACGGACCAATCAGCGCAAGGCGTGGGCCAGTCCGCTTGGTTGGCCGAGATGGCGCTGATAACTTCTGCGCACTGATTCAGCGCGCCTTCTAAGTGTTGCAGCGGGTTGGGAATTGTATGCGGGGGCATCGTGTCAACCTTCCGTGAGCCAAGTCACCTTAGAAGGAAGCTTACGCCAGCCCCGCAACCCCTCTCCCACCACTACAAATGCTCCCTCACTTTCGGGCGTGTTTTAGCGAACGCTTTTTATGAAAGTGCGGGACCGTTTGCCCAAAAGCCCCCTAAAGTGAGGGCGCGATGGGAGGGGGCTTAGGGGAGGTCCGGGCGGGCCAAGGACCTTGCCGTGTCGATGGTTGCTTGACCCAGCACACGGGATCCCTGGTACAGCACAATGGTCTGCCCCGGCGCCACCCCGCGTAGCGGCTCCACCAAGGTGACATGCAACTGCTGGCGGGTGCCGCCGTCGTCCGTCTCTTCTGTGATAAAGGCGCGGGCCGGCACGGGGTCACCATGGGCGCGGACCTGGGCGTAGCAATCAAACTCTTCGCCGGTGGCGACCTCGGCGATGGGCAGCCCGGCCCAGGAAACCTTGATGCCCTGGATGCTGTCGATGGCCAGCAGGGCGTGCGGGCCCACAATAACCTTGTTCTCCTTGGGCCGGATTTCCAACACGAAGCGGGGCTTACCGTCGGCGGCGGGCGTGCCCAACTTCAGACCGCGGCGCTGACCTACTGTGAACTGGTTGGAGCCGGTGTGGCCGCCCACTTTCGCGCCGGTTTCGTCAACAACGTCCCCGTCGGTCATCTCGATCTTCTCAGCCAGCCAGCCGGCGGTGTCGCCGTCCGGGATGAAGCAGATATCGTGGCTGTCCGGCTTCTTGGCCACGGACAGGCCGCGGGCCTCAGCTTCGGCGCGAACCTCGGCCTTGGACGGGGTATCGGCCAGGGGGAACATGGAGTGCTTGAGCTGCTCATGAGTCAACACCCCCAGTACATAGCTCTGGTCCTTGGCCCAGTCAGCAGCACGGTGCAGCTCCGGGTTGCCGTCTGCATCGGTGATGACCTTGGCGTAGTGGCCCGTGCAGACAGCATCGAAGCCCAGCGCGATGGCCTTCTCCAGAAGGGCCGCGAACTTGATCCTCTCGTTGCAGCGCATGCAGGGATTGGGGGTGCGTCCGGCGGCGTATTCGTCGATGAAGTCCTGGACCACATCCTCCTTGAAACGTTCGGAGAAATCCCACACATAGTACGGGATGCCGAGCAGATCGCAGGCCCGCCAGGCATCGTTGGAATCCTCCACGGTGCAGCAGCCGCGGCTGCCGGTGCGTAGGGTTCCGGGCATGCGGGAGAGCGCCAGGTGCACGCCGACGACGTCGTGCCCGGCATCTACTGCACGTGCCGCGGCTACGGCGGAGTCAACTCCGCCACTCATGGCTGCCAATACTCGCATTACTTGCCTTTCACTTGCTGTGTACCGCTGAAGATTGTTGCGCCGGCACCCTTAGCGGGTGCTTGCGGTCTGAATGGATGAGGCGTGCCCGGCCATGCCTGCTTTTTTTGCGCGCGCATGTGCCTCTGGCAGAGCGGCAACAAAGGCGTCAACGTCGGACGGCGCCGATGTATGCCCCAAACTAAAGCGCTGTGCGCCACGTGCGGTGTCCTCATCTAGTCCCATGGCCAACAAGACGTGCGAGGGGCGGGGGACTCCTGCGGTGCAGGCCGAGCCTGTGGAGGATTCAATGCCTGCCATGTCCAGCAGGAACAGCAGGGAGTCCCCTTCACAACCGGGGAACGTGAAGTGGGCGTTGCCGGGCAGTCTTTTATCCGGCGCCACGGCCGGGTCAATCCCGCGCAGCACCGCCTCGGGAATGGCTTCACGGACTGCGACGATGATGGCGTCCCGGAGTTCTGAAATACGGGCACTCTCAGACTCTAGATGGGAGGTGACATCGGCTGCGGCCGCGGCAAAGGCGGCAATCCCGGCCGTGTCCAGGGTGCCGGAGCGGACGCCACGTTCCTGCCCGCCACCATGCAAAACAGGGGTGAGCTTTACGGCCCGGCCCAGCAGCAGGGCGCCAACACCCACGGGGCCGCCGATCTTGTGCCCGCTGATGGACATGGCCGCCAGGCCGGAGTTACGGAAGTTCACGGGCACGGAGCCGAACGCCTGGACGGCGTCCGAATGCACCGGGATGCCGTACTTGTCGGCGAGCGCAACCACCTCGGCGATGGGCTGGATGGTGCCCACCTCATTGTTGGCCCACATGCAGGTCAGCAGCGCGACCGAGTCCGCTCCGCCGTCGGACAATTCTTTTTCCAGTGCGGCAAGGCTGAGCGTGCCGGTGGCATCGACCGGCAGCCAGATCGCTTCGGCGCCTTCGTGCTTTTCCAGCCATTCCACGGTGTCCGCCACGGCGGCGTGCTCAATGGCGGAGACCAGGATGCGGGTGCGGGCGGGCTCGGCAGCATTGCGGGCCCAGAATAGGCCCTTCACAGCGAGGTTGTCCGCCTCGGTCCCACCGGAGGTGAAAATGACCTCCGTGGGGTGGGCGCCAGCAGCCTTGGCGATGGTTTCGCGGGAGGCTTCCACAGTGGCGCGGGCGCGGCGGCCGGCTCCATGAAGGGAGGACGGATTGCCGCTACGGGCAATAACGGAAGTGAGTGCGGCGAGGGCCGGGGCCGAAATAGGCGTGGTCGCCGCGTGATCTAGATACACGGGCACTTGATAATTCTACGGCACAGACGCACTCACTGGCGTGGGGCGTTGATCACGTCACCTTCAGAGCTGAGGTTGGTGGCGGGGCTCACCTGGAGCGCCTCCAGTACCGGTGAATTGACGACGGCGGCAATCAACTCTGCGCTCCCGCCCACCAAGGTGGAATCAAAGTCGATCTCCGTGGCCAGGCACCAGCTCCGGCCAGCCGGCCAAGCCAGATTGGGAGTCTCGCGGTGCGTCCCACCTTCCTCCTCGCTCCAGGGTGGGCAGGCCAGCTCTGCCATGGCGCCGCGGAAAACCCAGTATTCGCGCAACCCGCCAGCCACTCTGAGCCGCTCGCCTGCGCCGTCCGGAATGCCGCCGTCGCCAGGCGCGAAGCTCCCCCAACCAACCCATACGGCTTGGAAAACGTCCTGCCCGGCAGCCGTGTGCCCGGCCAATATTTCAGCCAAGGCCACCAGTTGGGTCTGGTCGAGCTCTCCTTGGTCCGGCCGCCCGTAGGGTGCACCCTCAAGCACCGCGTTGCCGTAAAGCTCCGTCTGCGCCAGCCGGTGGAACTGGACGGCGGGGTGGACGGTGGTCCCTTTCGCCGCGGCGACATCTGTCCACCGCACCTCCGTCGTGGTGTTGCCGCTGACCCGGTGCAGGATCCGGGCGTACGCCTGAAAGCTATCCGGAATGGTGGTGGCAACCGTGCCAATCCATTGATCCCAGAGCTCCTTGTTCAGGTAGCGTTCCAACGCGTCGGCGATCCACTGCCCATCACTTCCGTCAACTTGTTCCATGGGCCCACATTACCAACGCCTAGGCAGTCAAATCCGAGGCAGCGAAAGTGGGGATGGTGGGAAGCTAATGCTTCAGGACCAACCGGGCGCAGCAGTGGGAGATTTCGGCGTCCGGGGCCAAGGCGTGGCGGTCGTCCGCGCAACCCTCCAGCGCACCGGCCAGCAGGGAGCCGTTGAGCGAGCACACCACACCCGTGTGATCCTGCGAAAGCCGGTGGAAGGGGCAATTGGCCATGATGGTGCCACCCTGCCCGTCGGGCTGAGGGCTGTAGCCGGCATTCAGTAGCAACTGGAGGATGTCACCGCCCTCCATGCCGAGCCGGCGGCCCTCCTCGTACGCCACGGCGGCCATGGAATCAGCCACATTCTCGCCGAAATCGATGGCCCGTTGCACGGCGGATGCGAGCAGCGCGGCCGCTAGATCGTAATGCCGCGGCGGAACAGAGGCGCTGATCTCAGCCTGTGCCACGGCATATAGCTTGCTGGGCCGGCCGGATCCCGGCCCCGTTTTCGCACCCAGTTTGCGGTACTGAACGCTGAGCAGCTTTTCCTCCACGAGCCGGTCCAATTGCAGCCGCACCGTGCTCTTGGGCAGGCCCAACGCCTGAGCACAGTCATCCCGGCTCAGCGGCGCGGAAGCGTCGCGCACCATTTCAAAGAGCTTGCGACGCACAGGGTCCCCCAGCGCAGCCACCGCACGCAGCCGTTCGCCGTCGTTGAGTCCGGAGCGCAGGGCGGTTGTCATCTCTGCCTGTTCCTTGCTGATAATCGGCTTGCCGTTGGGTTGTACAAATTCTTCCATGGCCTGGGGCCTTGCGCTTTCCGTCCGTTGACACTAAGTGTGGATTATTACGCGTTTACTTGACGCTTCGAGTCTGCACTTCTAAAGTCAATAATACAAGCTTTAGAAAGGGTTGGACATGACGATTACCAGCACGGCGTTGCCTGACATTCTTACCTTGGATGAGACGGAAATTCTGGCCGTACCCGGAATTGATCTGCCCCGCGCCCAGGCAGCCATTGCCGAATTTCTGCGTGCATTGGGCCGGGACGAGACCAGCCCGCACCTGCTTGACACTCCCCGCCGGGTGGCTGGTGCCTACGCGGAGATGCTCACACCCCGCGAGACGTCCTGGACCACGTTCCCCAACGACGATGGTTACCAGGGCCTGGTTCTGGTCAAAGCCATCCCGTTCCATTCACTGTGCCAGCACCACCTGCTCCCCTTCCGTGGCGTGGCCCATGTGGGTTACCTGCCCGGCGATCGGCTGTTTGGCCTGTCCAAACTGGCCCGCGGCGTGGAACTCTTCTCCCGCGATCTTCAAGTCCAGGAGCGCCTCACCCAGCAAGTCGCCGACTGGCTCGAGGACACCTTGGCTCCGCGCGGGGTTGGCGTGGTCATGGAAGCCGAGCACATGTGCATGTCATTGCGCGGTGTACAGACCGCTGGCACCTTGACCCGCACCTCGGTCTTTACGGGGCTATTGCACGAGGACGGCCCCTTGCAAAGGCAGTTCCCGCACTGACATTTTTCCTCACCAAATAACAGAAACACCGAATTTCCAGTGGAAAGAGTTTCGATCATGAGTCAGAGCACCAGCACAGCATCCACCAACGGCGCCGAGGACACAGCAGCCCCCGGCATGGTCATCATTGGCGGCGGACTCACAGCCGCCACCGCTGCGGAGACTCTGCGGAAGGAAGGGTGGGACGGGGCCATCACCATCGTGGCCGACGAAGCCGAGACCCCGTACCAGCGCCCGCCGCTGTCCAAGGGATTTTTGGCCGGCAAGGAGGGCGAAGACGCCCTGCTGCCGCTGCCTGCGAACTGGTACCCGGAGAACAATGTCACCCTCCGCACCGGCACTGCCGCCACTGCGCTGGACCCGGCCGCCCACACCGTCACACTGGCTGACGGAACCGTTCTTTCGTATGCCAAGGCGCTCATCGCAACAGGTGCCGCCCCGCGCCGTATCCCTTTCCCCGGCGTCGAACTCAAGGGTGTTTACACGTTCCGGACCAAGGCAGACAGCGTAGGCCTGCATGCCCTGCTCGAAGGCGGCGGCAAGAATGTGGTCATGATCGGCTCCGGCTGGATTGGCATGGAAATTGCTGCCACGGCCACCGAGCTGGGCAACAAGGTGGCGCTCATGGGGCTCGAGGAGGTGCCGCTGTCCGTGGCGATCGGAGCGCAACTGGGCACCGTGTTCACCAACCGGCACAAGGAGGCCGGTGTGCAGTTTGAGCTGCCCGCCAGTGCCGCCGAAATTCAGGGCTCCGATGGGCGTGTCACCTCCGTCCTGACCACCACCGGTGTCACCCTGCCTGCCGATATTGTCATTGTGGCCGTGGGGGTAGTCCCGAACATCTCCCTGGCCAAGGGCGCCGGGCTCACCATCAACAACGGCATCGAGGTGGACGCCTCCCTGCACACCTCGGCGGCGGATGTGTTCGCAGCCGGTGACGTGGCCAACGCCATGCACCCGGTGACCGGCATGCACGCTCGCTCCGAGCACTGGGCCAACGCCATTGCCAGCGGCAAGGTGGCGGCCAAGTCCATGCTGGGCAAGGACGCCGTGCTCGATGACATCCCCTACTTCTACACCGACCAATTTGACCTCGGCATGGAGTACTCCGGCTTCGGGGCACTGACCAAGGATGCAGAAGTGGTGATCCGCGGCGACCTGGAAAAGCGAGAATTCATTGCGTTCTGGGTGCTTGAGGGCCGTGTGGTGGCGGGCATGAACGTGAACATTTGGGACGTCCAAGATGCCATCAAGGCGCTCATCTCCTCCGGCCGCAGCATCGACACGGCCAAGCTGGCTGACCTGCAAACCCCGCTCGAGGCTATTTGATGGAGGGTATGAGGACCTCTTCCACCACCATAGGCAACGCTGCCCCGTTCTACACCCCGCCGCTGCTCCACCCGGTCCACCACTTTGGCCCGCGCACCATCGACTTCAGCCGCCAGGTGGCGCTCATGGCGATCGTGAACCGCACTCCTGACTCCTTTTACGACGCCGGGTCCACGTTTGCGCTGGATGCGGCAGTTGCGGCGTCCTTGAAAGCGGTGGAGAACGGCGCAGACTGGGTTGACATTGGTGGTGTCCCGTTTGCGCCGGGGCCGGCGCTGGGCGCCGAGGAAGAAGGTGACAGGGTGGTGCCGGTCATTGCCGCCGTGGCTGGCGCCAGCGACGTCATCATTTCCGTGGACACATTCCTGCCCGAGGTTGCTGCGCGCAGCATTGCGGCAGGCGCCAACGTCATCAATGACACCACGGGTTTATCCAACCCGGACATTGCCAGGGTGGTGGCTGAGTACGGTGCCCATTTGGTCATCACGCATTCGCTCGCCGCCCCGCGCACCGTGTACCCACGTCCGCATTATGATGATGTGGTGACCGAGGTTGCGGCGTTCCTCTCGGAGAAGGTGGAGTTGGCGTTGTCGCTGGGTGTTCCGGCGGAGAAAATCATCATCGATCCCGGCCACGATCTAAACAAGAACACGCTACACACGCTGGAAATCACGCGCCGCTTCAATGAAATTGCGGCGTTGGGCTTCCCCACCCTGGCGGCTGTGTCCAACAAGGACTTCATTGGCGAGACACTCAACCAGACCAAGTCTGAGCGGTTGGAGGGTTCCATTGCCTCCGGGGTGATCTGCATTTTGGGCGGGGCCCGGATTCTGCGCATGCACAACGTGGCGGCCTCCAGCTCCGCCATCCGCATGACCGAGGCTGTCATGGGGTGGCGCTCCCCTGCCTACCTGAAACACAACATGGGCCAGATCAACGAACCCGCCCACGCGGAACACACCACCCCGCACAGCAACTAAACGCGCAGCAACTAAAGGAGCCAGCCACCATGGAACGGATCTTCCCCGAGCCCGCCGTACTCTCTTCGGCGGCGCTGGAAGCGGAACTGCTGGCGGCTCCACCGGAGAACCGGAAGAGCAACCGGCCGTGGGTCAGCTTCAACTTCATCTCCAGCATTGACGGTGCCGCATCCATGGAGGGGCTCTCGGGCCAGCTCGGAAATGCGTGGGACCAGCGCGTGTTCTCGCTGCTGCGCCAGAGCGCGGACGTCATTGTGGTGGGAGCCCAGACCATCCGTGCCGAAGGCTATGGCGGGGAACTGCTGAGTCCGGCGGCCCAGGCATGGCGGCACCAGAATTGGCTGGCACCGCACCCTCCGCTGGCCATTGTCTCCGGTTCCCTGAACTTGGATCCGGGCCTAGAAGTGTTCACTAAGGCACCCGTGCGTCCCCTGGTTTTGACCATCTCATCGGCATCACAGGAGCGGCGGTCGGCATTGACGGAGGTGGCCGACGTTCTCAATGTCGGGGAAGAGGCCCTGGACGTGGACCGGCTCATCGGTGAGCTGAACGAGCGCGGCTACAAGAACATCCATTCCGAGGGCGGGCCCACACTGTTGGGAAGTTTCGCCGCGGCCAACCGGGTGGATGAGCTGAACGTGACCCTCTCCCCGCTGCTGGTGGGCGGATCGGCCCGCCGAATTGCACACGGCGCGGCCGGGGAAGCTGCCCACAGCATGGAGCTGGCCCGGATCTTGAAGGCCGATTCCATGCTGTTCCTGCGCTACGTCAGGCCCGCCGGCTAGTCTGCCCGGCTGCACCTGCTCGCACGTTCCCAAGAGCCGCTTTAGGGGTTTTTAGGGTGCCACGACGATCGCGCTACCCGGAGCCAGCTGCCCTTCCCGAACCAGGGCGTACCCCGCGTCCAAGCCATCGAGTCCGTTCATGGGCTCAATCGTGAGCCAGCCCTTGCTCTCGGTAAAGGCACTGCGCAGGAACTCCTGGGTCACCCGGTTGAACTCTGCGGCACCCCACTGCTTCATCCGTTTCTGGAAAACCCCGGGGGCAAAGAACATCTCGCTGCGTTCACGGATTATGCCTGTCCCACCACCGGCCTGGTCCCAGTGCGTCAGGCCCACGTTGATTGAGTGGAGCATTGCGTCCCCGAGGTGGCGATGCACTCGGCCGAGCACATCGCCGCTACCTGCCATGTCGACGACGGCGCTGGGCCGGTGGGAGAGCGATTCCTCGATCTCGTCGTAGCTCACAACCTGGTCGTAGAGCCCGAGCCCCATGACGAAGTCGCGGTTCTTGGGTGCTGTGATCCCAATGATCGCAGGAGCACTCTCATCCTGTTTCAGCGCCCGGGCCAGGCCTATGCCGGTCTTGGAAGACGCCGAGACGATGACCACCTGCTCCGCCGCGAACCATGCGGCGTCCCGCAGTTGTTCACGGAGCGCCCAGGCGGTGGTCTGCAACGGGTTCAGCAATATTCGTAGATCGTCATCGGCCGGATCGTAGTCCGGTTCCTGCAACACCCGCTGGTACGTGTTATAGGTGGTCGGAAGCTCCGCACGGTGCGCAGAGACGTCAACCACCGGGCTCACTGCAGGGCGTGCGGCGTCGGGGTGCATGAGCAGATGCGTGGCCGGAGGGAAGTAGCCGAATAGCCGCTCGCCTACCTCCAGATTGGCGCACCGGGACTCCACTACATCCCCAAAGCCCCACACCGGCATCAAACCCCACCCGTCAGCACCCGCGGCATCGTCCCCTGGTTCTGGTGCGGCGGGGAAGAACTGCCAATAGTCCATGCGGTCGCCCAGTACCACGTAGGTGATGTTGTTCGAGGACAGCCCGAAGCGGTCCACCCGCACCAAAACATCACCCTCGCCCATGGTTGCCGCATAGTCCGCAGGAGTCATCTCGATGAGCCGCGTGCGTGCCGGATCAGTCTTATTGATCTGAAATTGGGTCATGGGCCCACTCTGGCCGAAAACGCGGTAGAGGGCAATGCTTACCTCGAGGTGCGCCCTAGTTCGACGGCGGAGCCACCGACAATTTCGCCATCATTTTCGGGGTGGTTGCCGTGAGCAGCGCGTCCGTGGGGCAGGCCAGCGTGGCCACCAGACCGGTGTCTGCATTACCGAGCAACCGCGCCCAGAAAGTGCTGGCCATGACGCCCTTCGCGGCCTTAGTGTTGAACGCCAGGAAGGAAATGCCCGGGCTCTTCGCCCCTGGCTCCCCAGCCCACGGCAGCGTGGTTTCATGCAGTGAGGACTCCGTCACGGACGGGATCAAGTACTTCATGAGCTCGGTGGTGGAGGTTTTGTCGTCGCCTGCTTCAATGAGCGGTCCCTGGTTGCTCGTGGTCCAATACGCCAGCAAGCAGCCGCCTGCGTTGCTGTATTGGCTCTGGCCTGCCACATTGTTTTTGAGTATTTTCCATTCCGGCGGCCCAGGCGTGCTCATAGAACCTTCGGTGGGCTGGCCCAGTGCATCGGCGAAGCTCACCGGTTCACCAAACTGCAGCGTTTTACCTGCTTCAAAGGTCATGGGCGCGGCGGCAACGGCGCCAGCATCGTGGCCTGCCAGCACGGAGGGCGGGGCGTAGGTGGGAGCCACCGTGGTTTCCACGTCAGTGGGCGCCGGCTCTGGAATGGCAATGGTGCAACCGGACAGGGCAGCGGTGCTACCGGACAGGACAGCGAGCAGCAGGGCAGCGGTTGCCACCGTCCCCCACTTTTGAGTTCTAAGAATCACAACCCCACTGTACCGATCACTGCACCGATCACTGCACCGATACAAGATAAATTGGTCCTCCGGTGTGGGCAGTTAGACTGTTCTTTTGGCTTAACCGGGCTAGCGAAAGGCCACCAGTGAGCGAGAAGTTCCTCACGCATTACCAAGTCCTTGGACTGCCGCGCACTGCCACTGAACGCGATATCAAAATCGCCTACCGTAAGGCCGCCCGGATTGCGCATCCTGATCGGGGCGGAGATCCTGCCATGTTCCGGCAAATCACGCAGGCCTATGAAGTTCTGGCTAATCCGGACAAACGCAGTGCGTACGACAAGTCCTACGGCGCAACTGGGCCTTCGTCCTCGCCTGCCTCTAAAGCCAGCACCCACGCACAAGCACGCGAGAGCTACCGGGGAACTTCTGGGAGCACTGGCGGATTCAGTGGATTCACGGCGCAGCGTCAACAGAAGCAGCGCAATACTGCCGGAGATCCGGCGGTATATGTTCCGGCATTTGAGGACCTGGCACCCGGGGAATCCCCCATCATGCCCCGCCCCACAGCAGCCCAGCCCGTCCATGGTGCACCCCGCAAGCGTGGCGTTTTCGGTGCCGCGTCCCGGCTGGCCCGCGAGGCCCGCACGGCCCAGCTCATCATGCAGCAGATCCAGCCGGCTATTCCGGCCGCCAGGCTCATCAACGGCTTGAGCGCTCCACACAGCAACGGTTACTTGGATCATGTTCTGGTCTCCGGCTACCGGATCGCCATCATTGGTTCCATGCTGGTGCCGGAAGGGGCGTTCCGCTGGGATGGCAACGTGCTGCTCCACGGCAGCAAAGTGGCCTCGCCGCCACAACTGATCGCCGCCGCCCGGGGGTTCCAAGAACTGTTCCCGGAGTGCAACGTCACTGCCTGGGTCTGTGTACATAGCAACACCGGAAACCTGTTTGAGCCTGTCATCGACTACGCCCGCGGCACCGAACCGGACGGCTCCAACGCACTCAACGTTGCCAATGCAGCCCGGTTTGTGCGCGAGGTCAAACAGTTTCTAAGCTCCGGGCCCTCCCCCAACGTGGTGGATTTGCACGTTCTGGACCGGCTCATTGGTGGCATGTACTAGCCGCCCGCCCCTGCTGGCCCAACCCCGCAAGTGAAACTAGGTGCGCGGGTCAGTCCACGCCGGCCCCGGGCGGTAGTATGAAATACGTGTTTCGCATCCTCTTCCTGACGCCCGAGATCCCTGGCAACACTGGCAATGCCATCCGATTAGCCGCCATTACCGGCTCCGAACTGCACCTAGTGGAGCCGTTGGGATTCGACTTTTCCGACGCCAAATTGCGCCGTGCCGGCCTGGATTATCATGATCTCGCCGTTGTCACAGTCCACACATCCCTCGAAGCGGCGTGGACCGCGCTTGCCCCTGAACGAGTTTTCGCCTTCACCTCAGACGGCGAAGCCAGCTACACGGACATCGCCTACCAGCCGGGAGATGTGTTGATGTTTGGTCGCGAATCTGACGGTCTTCCCGAGGACGTCAAGGCCGATCCGCACATCACGGCCCGCGTCCGTTTGCCCATGTTGCCGGCCCTGCGCTCCCTGAATTTGGCCAACGCCGCCTCCATTGCAGTCTTTGAAGCCTGGCGCCAAAACGGATTCGCCGGCGCGCAAATCCAGGCCTAGCCCTGATCCGCTGCCGGACTCCCCGACAGCTGCACCATAGAACTTTTACTGATTCTTTCGATCCACTGGAGGTACGCATGTCCGCTCGCGATCCTGGCCTGGCGTTCACCGACGGAGCCCTGCAATTTGAGGCCTGGGCGGACAAGCTCTGGGACCCTATGGGCCGCGATGTGGCAGCCGCCGCCGTCCTGGCACCCGGTGAGAAGGTCCTTGACGCGTGTTGTGGAACCGGAGCGGCAACCCTCCCGGCCGCCTTGGCTGTGGGCCCCACAGGAACGGTCGACGGCGTTGACCTCTCCACCGGGCTGCTGCGGATCGCCGCGGCAAATCTGGGCGAACGCGGCATCCTCAACACCACTTTGACCGAGGCCGACGTCACCGAATGGCGCGGGCACCGCACCTTCGACGCCGTCCTGTGCTCGTACAGCATGTTCTTCTTCGCCGATATGGAAGCCGGTGTGGAACACCTGGCCTCCATGCTGCGTCCGGGCGGTCGCATAGTCATGAGTAGTTGGATCGAGGGAGCGCTGGAACCATTCGCCGCCCGCATCCTGGAGGCTGCCATCAAGGAACGTCCCCGCTTGGCTGGTGTGGTTCCGTTGCCTAATCAGAACATGGCCCGTATTAACTCAGTGGAAAAGTTCACCGCCTGGCTGGATCAGCGGGGCTTTGAAGACGTCTCCGTTTCTTTGCACCCCTTGACCCTGACCGTGGACGACGCCATGGCGTGGAACCTTGTCATGGGCAGTGGATGGCGCACTTTGCTGCCCCGCGACCCTGAAGCAATCGCCCGCGTCCGGCGCGACTTCATTAAGTCCGTGGGCCCTCGAATTGAGATGAATTCGGACGCCATGATCGCCACGGCATCGGTCCCCCGCACCTAGTTTCCGCAGCATTTCAGCAAATGCCCCATGGCCCTGTCATGGGCCGGCTCTGGCGCAGCCCTGCCTGGCGCAAAATGCTCGCCAATGTCTCCGTGTTCATGAGTTCCTTCCAGTCCCATCTGGCGAATCCCACGCCCTGTGACCGGATCTGGTTTTCACGCACCTTTTCAGCCATGATTCGCTCCTGCAGGGTGAGCCCACCACCCCAATTGGCACGGAGATACTTGCCCCGCCCATCAAACTCTCCAACGATCCGTTGCTCCTGGAACCAAAAGTCTGCTTTTGCCTTCTTTCCATTTCGGAGCACAAACGACTTCTGCAGAATCGGGATGGGAAACCCCAGTTGGAACATCTTTACCCGGCTTAGTGACTCCCAGGCCGAGCCGGATAAGGCCGAAGCAAATTCAATGACCTTCAATGTTCTTTGTTGAGCAGCCCTACTATGCAGCTGGAATGCCGCGGTCCGCAATTCCTCCACTGTCAATGGCATTCCTTGGGGCACCTCCGGAGCCCATGCCGGCCAGTGGTCAAAGGGCGGCGAATTGGGCGTGCGAAAGATGTTTCTATTCCACGAGTTACCGGGAGGATGCAGGCTTGAGTCACAGACAGCAACAGCATAGGGAAAGGCCAAGGTGTCTATGAGCTCCATGGTGGTGCTGAGCTTGTCTGTGACCAGAAACGGCCCACACCGCAAAATGCCTTCCGTTCATGAACCAATGTGTCTGATGACCCCGTAGCGTTCTCTGGCCGATAGTGTGCCTCACTGTGCGGAATCAACATAAATTCCCCGCCGCACCCGAACCAGCAGCCCCTTCCGTTCCCAGGTGGCCAACTTGCGGTGGTTTTGGCCAAGAAGGTCATATTTAGAAAGCAAAAATGCCGCCGTTTGACGTAAATGCCAGGGTTTGAGCCCTGGCATGTACGTCAAACGGCGGCATTTCCCGGTGCGCTGGCAAGGAGCACGCGCCCCCCGGGACGCGGCAGCTAGGCGCGGCGCTTCTTGATCTCTTCCACGGCCTGCGGGAGCACCTTGAAGAGGTCGCCCACAATGCCGAAGTCGGCAATCTCAAAGATCGGCGACTCGGAGTCCTTATTCACGGCCACAATCAGCTTCGAGGTCTGCATGCCGGCCTTCTGCTGAATGGCTCCGGAAATGCCCACCGAAATGTACAGCTGCGGGGACACCTTCTTCCCGGTCTGGCCAACCTGTGAGGCATGGGAGATCCAGCCCGCGTCAGTGGCCGCACGTGAGGCGCCCACGGCTGCGCCCAGCACGTCCGCAAGTTCCTCGATCGGGCTAAAGTCACCGTCCACGCCGCGGCCACCGGCCACAATGATGCGTGCATCCTCCAGCTCGGGTCGGCCAGAGGCTGCGCGCGGGGTGCGTGAAACAACACGCGCACCCAGACTTGCCGGTGCGAAAGCCACGTCCACTGCCTCGACAGCCGGGGAAGTTGCCTCAGCCGCAGCGCCAGCCTCAACACTGTGAGCCTTGACGCTGATGACGGACACGGCAGAAACCGCCTGCGCCTGCACAGTCCAGGACCCGGCAAGGATCGATTTGTGCGCAACCAAGGTACCGCCGTCGTACGTCACGGAGACAGCATCGGTGATGACGCCAGCGTTCAGGGCCACGGCGGTGCGTGCAGCGATCTCCTTGCCCGCGGCGCCGTTGTCGACCAGCACGGCGCTGGCGGAAACGGCTGCTGCGGCCTGGGCGAGGAGATCGGCCTTGGGCGCCACCAGGTACTGGCCCAGCTCGGCCTGCTCGGAGTAGAGCACGCGGGTCACGCCATAAACGCCCAGATCTGCCAGCACGTCGGCAGCGACAGGCCCGGCCACCACGGCCACCGGCTCGCCGGCGCCGCGGGCCAAGGTCAGCAGCTGGCGGACGGTGGTGGAAAGTTTGCCCGGAGCATCCAGCTGATCAATGTAAACAACAATTGCACTCATAAAATGGGTTCCTTAGATCAGTTTCGCAGCGGCCAGGAAGTCAACGAGCTGGATGCCGGCGTCGCCCGCATCGGTGATGATGGTGCCAGCTGTGCGCGCGGGGCGCTCAGCAGCCGCCGTCACCTTGGTCAAAGATCCGGCATGTCCAACGGCGTCCGCCGAGATCCCTAGATCCGTCAGGGACACCGTGGTCACCTTCTTCTTCTTCGCAGCAAGAATGCCCTTGAAGTTGGGGTAGCGGGGATCGTTGGCCTGATCGGTCACCGAAACCAGCGCCGGGAGGGTGGCCTGAATTTCCTCAGAGAATTCATCGCCGTCACGGCGGGCGGTGACAGTGTTCCCGTCAACCTCCAGCGCCGAAGCGAAGGTGATCTGTGGCAGGCCCAGACGCGCCGAAAGCTGCGCCGGAACAATGGAGGTCTCACCGTCGGTGGACGCCATGCCCGTAATGACCATGTCAACCGGCCCCAAGGACTTGATGGCGGCCGCCAAAACCAGGGAGGTTGCCCAGGCATCGGAGCCTGCGAGTGCATCATCGCACACATGCAATCCCTGTGTTGCCCCGATCTGCAGCGACTTCTTCACTGCCACAGCAGCCGATGCCGGCCCAACGGTGAGCGCCGTAACAGTGTTTCCACCCTTAACTCCACCCCGTGCATCGGTCAGCGCAAGCGCTGCTTCCAAGGCATATTCATCGAGTTCGGAAAGGATGCTCTCACTGCGATCTAGCGCGTGAGCAGCTCCGGAGAGCTGACGGTCAAATTGCGCATCTGGCACATATTTGACCAGTACGACAATATTCAGTGCTGAATTTTCCACTGCTGTCCTTTGTGTCATGGACGGATGGTTCGCGCAGCACCTGCCCCGAGTCGGGGCAGGTGCTGCAGCGTCGTCCTTGGCCTACCCCATCAGCTTAGTTCGTGGCAGCGCAGGGACGGAATTTTCTTGGTCGATTCTTTACTCCCAGCGAACACCGGCGCCGCTTTGCGTGGGCTGTGCGGGCTGGCAACTCCCACCATGGGTGGAGCGAGCGCTTCCGTTTACCCACCACGGACCGATGAATCATCCGAGCATCCACGACAAAGTTGAAGCATGAACACAACAATCTTGAGCGCACGCTCCCTGTCCAAGCGCTACGGCGACGGCATTGCCTTGAACAACGTGGACCTAGACATTGCCGCCGGCGAATCCGTGGCCATCATGGGCGCGTCCGGCTCCGGCAAGACCACCTTGCTGCACACGCTGGCCGGTATCACCTCCCCCGACGCCGGCTCCGTGAACTATGCCGGCACCGAGGTGAGCGCCCTGAATGAAACCCAACGGTCCAAGCTGCGGCGTGAGGCGTTCGGTTTCGTGTTCCAAGCCGGCCTCCTTATCCCGGAGCTGACGGCCATTGAAAACGTGGCCCTGGCCCTGATGCTCAATGGCGTGCCCCGGCGCGACGCGGAGGCGCAGTCGGCCGGTTGGCTGGCCCACTTGGGTTTGGCCGGCATGGAGGCACGCCGCATCGGTGAACTCTCCGGCGGCCAGGCCCAGCGCGTTGCCATTGTCCGCGCCCAAGTCACCGGTGCCCGGATCGTGTTTGCCGACGAACCCACCGGCGCCCTCGACTCGCACACTTCCGCCAACGTCATGAGCGCACTGCTCGCCGCGACGGCAGGGCGAGGCAATACCTTGGTCCTGGTCACGCACGATCCCACCGTTGCCGCCCGTTGCTCCCGCACGCTTTACATGCACGACGGCGTCATCTCCCTTGCGCCGGCTGCCCACCCGGATGCCACTCCCCCACCTGTTGCACACCCGGTTTCCACACAGGATGGCAGCACGTTCATGCAGAACCAGAACTGGGCGGGCCAGCCGTGAACAAAATGAAATCAACGTTTTCCATCCTGTGGCTGACCTCCCGCCCCTCCTCCGGCAGCAAGGCCGTCATCGCCCTGCCCGCCGTCGCATTCGCCCTGGTCACTGCCCTGTTGCTGATTGTTTTGGCAGGCGGGCTCAGCTTTTTCACCAACCCCGCACAGGACGATGAGTTCGGTACCGCCGGCGCCTACCAAATGCTGGCCGCGCTGGCAGTGTCCCTCATGGTGTTGCCCATCCTCACGCTGGGCGGTTCGGCCGCCCGGCTCTCAGCCCGGCGCCGCGACGAACGCCTCTCCACACTACGGCTCCTGGGTGCCACTGCGGCACTGGTATCCGTCATGACAATTGTGGAATCCACCGTCATCGCTTGTGTGGGGGTGCTGGCCGGGGTTGTGCTGTACGTTGCCGCCCTGCCCGCCATTGCGCTGATCCCCTTCCAAGGCCAAGCCTTGGGGTTAGATAAGCTGTGGCTCCCCGCGAACGTGCTGGTGATTGCTGCCGCGGCCCTGATCCTGTTGGCCGCAGTAAGCGCCGCGGTGGGGCTGCGCCAAGTGGTGCTCTCCCCGTTGGGTGTGCGCACGAGGCAAACCGCGCCCACAGTGCACTGGCTCCGGTTGGCGCTTGGGGGTGTGGCCGCCGTCGGACTATATGCGGTGATGAGTACTGCCATGTCCAGCCCCTCGCTGGCCATCGTGGTGGTCATGGTCTGCGGAGGTTTTGCCGGCGGGCTGGCAGTGCTGAATCTCATGGGACCGTTTGTGCTCAAGTGGCTGGCAGGAATTGGGCTGCGCAGGGCGCAAACTCCCGTGAAGCTGCTGGCCGCTCGGACCGTGCTGGAATCGCCCAAGGCGGCGTGGCGGCAGGTTAGCTCGCTATCCATGACGAGCTTCATCGCCGTGATCGCCGGGACGGGGTTGGCGCTGATTTCCGCGGCAGGCGAGAGCAGCAACCCCGCAGAAATGTACCTGACCGGCGACATGCGCACAGGCGTACTCATTACGGTGGTGGCGTCATTCCTGCTGGTGGCTGCCAGCGCCGGCGTCAACCAGGCCGCTGCTGTGCTGGACCGGCGCGAGCTATATGTGAGCCTGGACCGGCTGGGCATGCCACGCTCCGTCATGGATGCTGCACGCAAGCGGGCCGTGATGTCACCGGTTCGGCTGGTCACTGTTGGATCCGCCGCGCTGGCTGTGATCCTGCTGTTCCCGCTGACCGGTGCCGCATTGTTTTTTGCGCCACTCTCGCTCGTGGTCATCGCAGGGGTACTGGCGTGCGGAATTGGACTCGTAAGATTGGGGCTGGCCGCATCCACCCCGGTTCTAGGCAAAGTACTGGCGCAGTAGCCACCGCGCCCAACATCCGCGCCCGGACCCCACACCACCGCGCAACATCCGCGCCCGCCTCCCACATCCGCGCCCGGTTGTACGGGCGCGGATGTGGGGGGGGGGGGGGGCGGGCGCGCCAATGGTTGGAGCAAGCGAAAAGAGTCCCCGCCGGAAGCTCCAAAAGTTGGTAGCTCCCTGCGGGGACTCTCTTATGGACTCTGCCGGTGCCAGCGCGTCCAGTGCGGACTTGCAGGGACCCGGCAGGGCTCCGATCTAGCTAGCTGTCATGGTATCCAGTGTGACGTCCACGCTCTGGGCCTTGCCTGCCCGGGTGAAGTCCACCTTGACGGTGGCGCCGCCCGCTTGTTCACGAACGGCGGCTGTCAAATCTGCAGGGTCCGAGATGGTGCGGTTGCCCATTTGAGTGATGACATCGCCCTCCTTCAAGCCTGCTTTCGCAGCGGCGCTTCCTGCCGTCACCTTAGCCACGGTGGCACCAGTTGAGAAGGAACTACTTGACCCCGTTGAGGAGGTACCACCGACTGTGACACCTAGCTGGCCGTGGGTGGCCTTACCGGTTTTGATGATGTCCTGAGCAATCCGCTGGGCATGATCCATGGGGATGGAGAAACCCACACCGATGTTGCCACTTTGGCTGCTGGAGCCGGATGAACTGCCCGTTGAGGCGATAGCTACGTTGACACCGATGACCTGGCCTTGTGCATTGACTAGGGCACCACCGGAGTTGCCGGGGTTGATGGCTGCGTCGGTCTGGATCACGTTCAAATTCACCGTTCCCGTAGGCGTTGTGCTGGATTGCCCACCGCCCGGAGGCGAGAATTGGAAGCCATTGCCACCATCGCCTTGATTCGGGGAGGAGTCTCCAGGGGTTTCCGGAACAGCAGAGGACGCCACTTGGATGGTGCGGTTCAGCGTGGAGACAATACCTTCGGTGACTGTGGCATTGAGGCCTAGCGGCGAACCGATCGCGATCACGGTGTCACCGACATTGATCTTGTTGGAGTCACCCAGCGTGGCCGGAACCAGATTGGGTGCATCAATTTTGATGATGGCAAGGTCTGAGAGCGGGTCAGTACCAACGATCGTGGCGTCATAAACCTTGTTATTGCTGGTCTGGACCTGAATAGTGGCGTGCGCGGCCGCCCCGTCCAGCGTGACAACGTGCGTGTTGGTCAGGATATGACCTTCCGTGTCCAAGATGATCCCTGAACCTGTGCCGCCGGAAGTGCCGCTCGTGGCCGAAATGGTGACCACCGACGGCATGGCCTTGGCAGCGGCCGCCGTCACCTGATTGACCGAGTTGGTGTTATTGACCACCAAGGGGGCACTCTGCTGGCTGCTACCGGTGGCGGTGTTGTTATTCTGCTGGTCGAGCAGGAACAAGGATCCGCCGCCCACCAGCCCGCCCACTAATGCTGCGGCCAAAACACCGGAGGTGAACATGCCCATGCCCACCTTCCTGCCTTCCTTGCGCCGGCTTTGCGGTGCAACGGCCGGTGCCACTGAGTGCGGATAAGCGTTCGACGCCGGATAGCCCGGCCCGGCATATCCCTCACCAAATCCTTGGTGACCAAAGCTCTGCGGGATGGGTTCCGTGGGGTTCTGGGACGTTGCGCTGTGGGATGTTGCGCTGTGGGATGGGGCCCCGTAGGCCGGCGGAGCAGCATATCCGGGGGACGGAGCTCCGGCTGGGGGCTGCTGGGGGGCTTGCGATTGCTGGGTTGGCCTAACGGGCTGGGCCTGAGGAGCCTGGGTATAGGGAGCTTGTGGAGCCTGGGTATAGGGAGCCTGTGACTGCGGAGCTTGAACAGGGGCGGCCCAGGGCTGCTGTTCCTGCCGTGGCGCAAAGGAGGGGCTGGCAGGTGTAGCGCCGGTATGGGGTGCTTGCGCGAATCGCGGCTGCTGGGGCTGCTGCGATGCAGATCCCTCGGGCTGGGAAGTTTCGGGCGCAGTTGCTTCGGGCGCAGTTGCGGCACCGTCGTGCTGGGAGGGGGTGGGCTGGTCCTGCTCGGATTGTTCGTTGCTGCGTGTGGTGTTTTCACCGTTGTTCTCAGACATCAGCTGTCCCTTCATTGAAATCCTGTGTGATGAATCCTTGCTTGAGTTTCATCATGTCGTTCGTGGCTGGAGCCTTGACGAACGTTCGCTGGAAGGTAGCTGTGAAGGTTCATCAGCTCCCATTATCTCCCCTGCCCAGCAGCGGTGGCATTATCCGGACAGCGAAAAACTTGCTGTGCTTAGCCAGGCCAATCGAAACTGCCCCATAGTATCGTGTGAAGTATTAAGCCCGATTCCCAGAGTGGTCCCGCTGTGGTCCCACACCAAAGGTGAGCGATGTTTGCACGGTTGAAGGTATATCCCCCAGTTCTAGCAGTCTTGGCATTGGTGGCACTGATGTTGTTCCCGGCAGCTCTGGCACACGCCGAACCGCCCGTGAGTATTCCCGGCGGCACCTACATTGTGGACAATGCCAATGCTCTTGGCAATCAAAAGGCCGAGGTTCAAAACGCGATCACGAAATTGAGCAAGGACCACGGTGTGACGCTCTTCGCGGTCTATGTCGACTCCTTTGATGGGCAGGCCCCGGAGGCGTGGGCCCAAACTGTTGCCACCGAGAAAAACATGGGCCAGTTCGATGTTCTGCTGGCCGTGGCTGTCCAAACAAAACAGTTTGGATTCGTTGGCGGCACCAACACGTTCCTGACCCCAGCCCAAGGCTCCACCATTCAATCGAGCGCCATCAAACCCCAGCTCTCCGCTGGAAACTGGGCGCAGGCCGCCATCGATGCAGCCGCAGCCCTGGGCGATGCAGCCAGCGGAGGTAAGGGCAAGGTCCCCGACCCAACCGGTGGATTCGTTGCGTTGGGAGTGGGAGGCGTCGTGGTGGTTGGCGGTGCCGGTACGGCCCTCTACATGCGTAGGAAGCGCAAGAAGAACGCTGCTGAAGCCACCGCCAAGGGTTACGGACCCGACGGGGCAGCCCTGGACCCCAATGCCGGCATGACCATCCCGGAGCTGCGTTCCAAGGCCGGTTCCCTGCTGATCGCCGCCGATGACGCCATCAAGACCAGTGAGCATGAGATTGGTTTCGCCCAGGCATCCTATGGAGATGCGGCCGTCAAACAATTCCAGGCAGCGTTGGACAGCGCCAAGACGCACCTGTCCGAATCGTTCAAGCTCCAACAACAACTCGACGACGAAGTTCCGGACACCATTGAAGAACAGCGGACGTGGCTCGGAGAAATTATCAAACGCAGCGAGGACGCCAACGCTGCATTGAATGCCGAGAAGGCCGGCTTCGATGAGCTCCGCGAGCTGGAACGGACGGCTCCAACCGTGCTGGCCAGCCTTCGGGCCCAGGCCGCCGAAGCTCGGAAGGAAGTTGCCGGTGCCGAACAAAAGTTGACGGCGTTGACAGCTCAATACTCCGAGACCGCATTGGCACCGGTGCGCGACAACGTTGCCGAAGCCACCGAACGCCTCGATTTTGTTGACACTGCGGCAGCCGAGGCTGATACCAAACTGGCGGGATCGGATACGGCAGGCGCTGCTGTTGCGGTCAAGGCCGCCGAGGAAAGCCTGCTACAAAGTAGTGTGCTGCTACAAGCCATCACCAAAACCGAGGCTGCCATTAATGACGCGGCCACCACGTTGCGGGCTGCACTTCCAGCAGCCGTTGCTGATCTTGAACAAGCTAAGTCCATGGTGGCATCGGCTCAGTTTGCCCGCTACGCACCCACCGTCCAGGCCGCAGAAACCTCACTCGACGATGTGCGCATGAACGCTGCTGCAGGTAAACCGGACCCCGTTGCGCTGCTTACCGCTGTGCAGACTGCTCACACTCAGCTCGATGAACTGTTGACGGGCATCCGAGATCAGCAACAGCAAGCCCTGCGCGCTCAGGCCTCACTACAACAAGCTCTTGCCGGGGCACAGGCAACTATCGCCACCGCCAAGGACTTCATTGCCGCCCGTCGCGGCGGGGTTGGATCAGCGGCCAGGACCCGGCTCTCCGAGGCGGAACGCAACTTCGACTACGCCGTGAGCATTGCCGATTCTGATCCCAGCAACGCATTAACTTACGCCCAACAAGCACAAGCACTGGCCCAACAAGCCATCCAGTACGCGCAGAACGATGTTGATCGCTTCGGCGGAGGCGGAGGGTACGGCGGAGGAGGCCGCGGATCCATGGGCGGAGGAATGGGCGGCGCCATTCTCGGCGGCATCATTGGCGGGCTGCTGTCCGGCGGTGGAGGCGGAGGCTTTGGTGGAGGCGGTTTTGGTGGCGGAGGCGGCGGTGGCTTTGGTGGTGGAGGCGGTGGAGGCGGCGGCGGCTTTGGTGGTGGCGGCGGTAACTTCTAGTTCCGCCGGGTGCACTGCGCCCACACTTGTTCCTCTGGCTGCGAAGCTACTGCGCAACATAACGGCAGGCACCCAACCCAGGAACCGGCGTCGAACGTTCACGGCATTGCACCGCCGGGTAGGCTGGGCAAGAATTCAGGAAGGTCCTTTAGACTCAAACACTATTGGACGCCTCGCACCGTACTTATTGAGATTTCTATTTGATGCAACCAGCAAATGTAAGGGGTAAAGAATGGCAAAGCAGTCAATTTTCGGCCGTATCTCACAGTTGGCCAAGGCCAACATCAATGCGCTTTTGGATCAGGCCGAGGACCCTCAGAAGATGCTTGACCAGATGGTGCGCGATTACAAGGCAAACATCACCGAGGCTGAAAGTGCCGTTGCTCAGACCATCGGCAACCTGCGCATGCTCGAAGATGACTACAACGAGGACGTAAAGAACGCCCAGGATTGGGGTTCCAAGGCCCTCGCCGCAAGCCGCAAGGCTGATGAATTCCGCTCCGCAGGTAATCCTGCCGACGCTCAGAAGTTCGACAACCTGGCCAAGGTGGCGCTGCAGCGTCAGATCTCCTCTGAGAATGAGGCCCGTGCGGCACAACCGAACATCGCCGCTCAGACGGATGTGGTTGACAAGCTCAAAACTGGTTTGCAGCAGATGAACGGCAAGCTCAGTGAATTGGCCAGCAAGCGCAATGAGCTGATTGCACGCTCCAAGACGGCGGCTGCGCAGAGTCAGGTGCACGATGCGCTCAAGAGCATCGACATCATGGACCCCACCAGTGAGGTGAGCCGTTTCGAGGAGAAAATCCGCCGCGAAGAAGCTAAGGTGCGTGGACAGAACGAGCTCGCCGCCTCCAGCCTGGATGCCCAGTTCAACTCCCTCGAGGACTTGGGCGAGCAGACTGAGGTTGAAGCCCGTTTGGCTGCTTTGAAGGCTGGCGGATCACCGGCTCCGGCTGCCATCACGGCAGCGGATCACATTGACGAAGCTGAGTTCGATTCGCTCTAATTCCTAGCCGCTGCGACTGGGCAGCTACAAAAGTGTGGCTCCACATGGGTGGTTTCGGATTCCTCCGAAACCACCCATGCTTATTGAGCAGATATGGGACCTGCGCCGTCCGTGCGCCTACATCTGGGTGAAAGCGGCTACGGCAGGATCGGCCCCAATCCGTTCGCCAGTTTCCAAGGCGGAGATAGCTGCTATTTCCTCGGAGCTCAGGTTAAAACTCGTGGCGGCCAAATTCTCTCGGATGCGTTGCGGGGTTACTGACTTAGGGATCACAATATTCCCCAGGCCCAGATGCCAGGCAAGCACAATCTGGGCCGCAGTCGCCCCATATTTGGCAGCCAATTCGCTCACAACGGGGCTGGACAAATCCCGGCCCTGTCCCAGCGGGCTGTAAGCCTGAACCGCAATATCATGACTGCGACTCTTTTGTGCCAGCGCATCCTGCGTGAAACTAGGGTGCACCTCAATCTGGTTGACTGCCGGCACCACTGTGGAGTTGGCCAGCAATTCGTCAAGGTGCTCAGGGAGGAAGTTGGAAACTCCAATGGCCCTGATGTGCCCCTCGGCGTAGAGGATCTCTAGTTCCCGCCAGGCCTGCACGTAGAGTCCTTGAGATGGGACGGGCCAATGGATGAGGTACAGATCGATCGTGTCCACGCCCAAGGCCTTGCGGCTTGCCTCAAACGCTGCCCGGGGGCTGCCCTGTTCTCCGTTGCGCAGCTTGGTGGTCAGGAAAATCTCGTCCCGCGGTATACCGGATTCCGCAATCGCGGCACCCACACCGGCCTCATTGCGGTAGGCGGCGGCTGTATCAATATGCAGGTAACCAGCAGCCAGCGCCTCGCCCACGGCGAGGCGGGTCTCCTCCGGCGGAATCTGGAAGACACCGAACCCCAACTGCGGGATGGTGACGCCGTTGTTCAAAGTCAGCACAGGTACGGCTCCTGCAAGTCCGGTATTAATAGGTGCATTCATGTCCAACTCTTTCCTTTCGGGCCTCCCCTACGTGAAGGCAACTCACTTCAGCTTAGAGCCACCAGCCCGCCAGCGCAGTAGCTGTCCGCGCCTGAAGATTACTGCACGCCAAACAGTCCTAGATGCCGTATTTGCGGATAGAATGGCCTATATGACACCTATTCGCGTTTCAGAAGCTGCTCGTTTCCTTGGTGTCAGTGACGACACCGTGCGCCGCTGGCTCGAGAATGGCACCTTGCACGGCAGCAAGGACCAACAGGGGCGGATGGTGGTGGACGGCGTTGAGCTGGCTGCCTTGGCGAAGAAGCAATCACAGCTGCCCGACGATCCCACCGGAATTGGCAGCTCCGCACGCAACCGTATGGTGGGCCTTGTAACCAACATTGTGATGGATAGGGTCATGGCCCAAGTTGAAATGCAGTGCGGGCCATTCCGTGTGGTCTCGCTCATGAGCAGTGAAGCCGTGCGTGATTTGGGGCTTGAACTCGGTTCAGTGGCCACAGCAGTAGTGAAGTCAACCAACGTCATTATCGAAGTGCCGGCAAAGGGGAAAACCGCATGAAAATGTTCACACGATCGTCATGGAAAGCATCTGGATCTCGGAGCATGGCCGGGCGCCTAGGCTCCGGGCACAGGGGAATCCGGTACACAGCCCTCGCGGCCGGTGCCGTGCTGGCGTTAGGCTTGGCCGCATGCGCTCCCTCCGCGGATCCAGCCCCGCAAAATTCTCCTTCCGCTCCTGTCATGGACAGTCCGGAACTCTCCGGCACGCTCAATGTCTACGCCGCCGCCTCACTGAAAAAAACGTTCACCGAGATGGCAACACAGTTCGAAGCCGCCCACCCGAAGGTGAAGGTCTCACTCAGCTTTGACGGCTCCTCCACACTGGTCACCCAGATCAAGGAAGGCGCACCCTCGGATGTGTTCGCCTCCGCGGACCAAGCCAACATGAGCAAACTCAGCGACGCCGGGCTCGTCCAGGGAACCCCCGTTGAGTTTGCCAATAACTTCTTGACCTTGGTGGTCCCGCCCGGCAACCCCGCGAGCATCACCTCCTTTGCCGATGCCGCCAAGGAAGGCGTAAAACTTGTCATTTGCGCACCCCAGGTGCCGTGTGGCGCCGCCAGCGCCTCAGACGCCAAGTCCGCCGGCCTGACGTTGAAACCCGTCAGCGAGGAACTGAACGTCACCAGCGTTCTGGGTAAAGTCACCTCCGGTGAGGCAGACGCCGGACTGGTCTACGTTACAGACGCCAAAACCGCAGGGGACAAAGTGGTGAGCATCCCGCTCGGGCTCAAGAAGCCCACCATCAACCACTACCCCATTGCCGCCGTCAACACTTCACAATCCCCTCAGGTAGCTCAGGCCTTCATTGCCTTGGTGACCGGGGAGCAGGGCCAAAAGACTCTCCGGGACGCTGGATTTGGCGCTCCCTAAGACCTTCTCCCCTCACCACGGCGCCCCAACCGGCCCAGATGCCGGGGCCGCGCGTGGTGGTAGCTGGCGCCGTTCATGGCAGTACTCAGGGGTCCCAGCGTGGATTTATGCTCTCGCGGCGTTGGGGGCATTGTTCATTCTGCTGCCACTGACCGGTATGGTGGCACAGGTCAACTGGGGGCAGTTCCTGCCACTTATTAGCTCAGAATCCTCCGTGGCTGCCCTGTTGCTAAGTCTGCGAACTGCGGCTGCGAGTACCGTGCTGTGCATCATTTTTGGCGTACCGCTGGCGTTACTGCTGGCGCGGACGCAGTTTTTTGGACAACGAATTCTACGCGCTTTGATACTGCTGCCGCTGGTGGTGCCTCCAGTGGTGGGCGGTTTGGCGCTGCTGTACACCTTTGGCCGAGCCGGACTGATGGGCAAGTCGCTGCAGCTGGTGGGCATCAATATTGCGTTCTCCACCACGGCCGTCATCATGGCGCAAACCTTCGTGGCACTACCGTTTCTGGTGCTGAGCCTCGAGGGGACGTTGCGCACCGCCGGACAGAAATATGAGGCCGTTGCCGCAACGTTGGGAGCCCGTCCCGGAACCGTGCTGCGCCGGGTGACCGTGCCGCTGGTGCTGCCGGGGCTGATCTCCGGGGCTGTGCTTTCCTTTGCCCGCAGTCTGGGTGAATTTGGCGCTACGCTGACGTTTGCCGGTAGCTTGCAGGGTGTCACACGGACCCTGCCGTTGGAGATTTATTTGCAGCGTGAAACGGACCCTGAGGCCGCCGTGGCACTATCCTTCCTACTCATTGCTGTGGCCGTGATTGTAGTGGCGTTGACGTACCGGGCGCCGAAGCCACCGCAACACTCTTCTGTGTCCGGACGGGCGGATGCCTTATGACCCTGCAACTGAAAGCAACCCTCGCCGTCCGGAATGTAGATTTTGAATTACATGTGCAGCCGGGCGAAACCCTCGCCATCATGGGCCCCAACGGAGCGGGCAAGTCCACGGCCGTGCATATGCTGGCGGGCCTGCTCAAACCCGATTCCGGACTCGCTACTTTGGACGGGCGCACCCTGTTCCGGCTCTCCCCCGGCGGCGGCTCCAGCGCTGGCTCCGGCGGCGGCAAGGGCCGCGGCGGTTCGCTGTGGTTGCCCCCGCATGAACGCGGCATTGGCTTGCTGGCGCAGGAACCACTTCTTTTCCCGCACCTGAAGGTACTAGACAATGTGGCCTTTGGCCCGCGAAGCCAAGGAGCCACGAAGAAGGCAAGCCGCGAAACAGCCCGCCATTGGTTGGATGAGATAGGCGCGCTGGAGCTTGCTCGACGACTACCGGCAGCGTTGTCCGGCGGGCAGGCACAACGGGTGGCTCTGGCCCGGGCACTCGCCACAGATCCAGAATTGCTGCTACTCGATGAACCCATGGCCGCACTCGATGTGAACAGCACCCCGTTCCTGCGCAGCCTGCTCAAACGCGTGCTGACCGGGCGCCGTGCCATCATCGTCACGCACGACGTCCTGGACGCACTCATGCTCGCGGACCGCATCATTGTGATGGCGCACGGACGGATCGTAGAATCCGGCCCCACCGCCGCGGTGCTGTCCCATCCGCGCAGCGCCTTTGCCGCCTCATTGGCCGGACTCAACGTCCTCTCCGGCTCCTTGTCCGGAAACATTCTTTCCATGCCCGACGGCGTCCAAGTCACCGGCCAGCCCGTCGGTAGCCAAGCAGTCGGCGCCCAAAGTGACGGAGCCGGTAGTGGTGCCCGTGGTGAGGTGGCCGCGATAGCCGCGTTCCCGCCGTCGGCGGTGTCAGTGTTCTTGGCCCCGCCGGCGGGAAGTCCGCGGAACTGCTTCAGGGTACGGGTGAGCGACTTGGAGCCCCACGGCGGTCACATTCGCGTCCGGGCCGGGCAGATGTCCGCCGACATCTCCCCCGCCGCCGTCGCCGAGCTTGGATTGGCACCGGGTGCCGAGGTGTTCTTCGTGGTTAAGGCAGCAGAAGTACTTCTTTACCCGGCCTAATCCTCCGGCCCTACTACCAACGCTCCTGCAGCGGCTGAGGCAGACGTGGGCCACAAGGGTATTCAGGGGCGCAGGTCCACCGGCAGGGATCGGTAGACCTGCCAGGCGGCATCCATTTGTGCCTCAAACCAAGCGCGCAGGAGCTGGCTGCAGCGCTGGCCCGCCGGGACTCTTGTGTCCGCGGTGACGGCTCCGCTGAGTTGCCGCGTTCCAGTGCCGTAGAGACAAGGGCGTAGCTGCGGGCAAAGTCAGGCAGCTCGGTTTTCAGCCAGTACCAGCGGGAGAACTCCGTGCCGGTCAAGGAACGCTCCAGCGCTGGACGCTGCGGCACGCTTTCCGCGGAAATCACAACGACACCTTCACCCAATATTTGGCTCTCGAACCCGGCGCAGCCCGCTAGCGACGGCACGGGGAAACGAAAAACCCCCGGTCATCTGACCGAGGGTTTTCCTCATCTGGTTGCGGGGACAGGATTTGAACCTGTGACCTCCGGGTTATGAGCCCGGCGAGCTACCGAACTGCTCCACCCCGCGTTGCGTCCTCAACAGTACATGCATTTTCGCCAATCACCAACTCGAGTGGTTGTTGGGCCTGAAACGCCGGTTTTGAGGGTGGTTCCGTGGGGCGCCCGGCCGCCCCACATCATGGGGCAACCGGATCGGGACTAGGATTCGCGCCCCTGTGAGGGAGGGTTTCCCAAAAAGCCGCCAAAGGTGAGGGAGCGTCGGAAGGAAATTAGCGGTGTTTGAAATTGGCCGGGCGTTTTTCGGTGAAGGCTGCCATGCCTTCCTTCTGATCCTCGGTGGCGAAACAGGCGAAGATCCCGCGCCGCTCGTGCCGAACTCCCTCGGCAAGGGTGGACTCAAAGGCCGCGTTGACGGCTTCCTTGGCGATCATGGCCACGGGCTTGGACATGGAGGCGATGGTGGCAGCGGTTTCCATGGCCTCCTCCAACAGCGCATCAATAGGAACCACCCGGGCCACCAACCCGGCCGCCTCGGCCTCAAGCGCGCCCATAACCCGCCCGGTCAGCACCATTTCCATGGCCTTGGCTTTACCGATGGCGCGGGTCAGCCGCTGCGAGCCGCCCATCCCCGGAATGACGCCCAACTTGATCTCCGGCTGGCCAAACTTTGCGTTCTCCGCGGCAATGATGAAGTCCGCGATCATGGCCAGCTCGCACCCACCGCCCAAGGCATGGCCAGCCACGGCGGCGATGAGCGGGGTCCGGACCCGGGCCAGCTCATCCCAGGCTGAAAACCAATCGGCAAGGTACATGTCAACGGAGGATTTACTCGCCATCTCCTTGATGTCCGCACCTGCGGCGAAGGCCCGTGAGGATCCTGTGATGACAATGGCTCCCACCCCGGGGTCGGCATCAAAGGCCCGTGCCGCGGCCAGAATTTCACGGCCCATGGTGTCACTGAGTGCGTTCAAGGCTTCGGGACGGTTGAGCGTTATGAGGCCAACCCGGCCGCGTTGTTCGGTCAGGATCAAGGAATACTGCGTCATGAAAAGGTCTTCCGTTTCAGTAAATGGAGAGGTGTCTGGGAAAAAGGAGCAAGCTCAGTCGGAGGTGGCACCGTCCGAGGCAGCCCGGATGGTATTGATGATGCCGGAGAAGTCGGTCCCAGCTCCGCCTTCCAGAGCGAACTCACGGTATATTTCCTCTGCGGAACGTCCCAGCACCGCGTCAACACCTGTCGCATTCAGGGCCTCCACGGCCAGCCCCAGGTCCTTAGCCATGAGCGCCCCGGCGAACCCGGGTTGGTAGTCGCGGTTGGCGGGGCTGGCGGCAACGGGCCCCGGTACCGGGCAGTTGGTGGTCAGCGCCCAGCATTGTCCGGACGCATTGGCGGCAACATCGTACAGCGCCTGGTGTGTCAGCCCCAGCTTTTCACCCAGCACAAACGCCTCGCTGACGGCGATCATGGACACACCCAAGATCATGTTGTTGCACACCTTGGCGGCCTGCCCCGCGCCGGGGCCACCACAGAGCACAATCCGTTTACCCATCACCTCAAACAACGGCATGCCCGCGGCAAAGTCCTCCTCGGAGCCGCCCACCATAAACGTCAAGGTGCCAGCCTCGGCCCCCATGACACCACCGGACACGGGAGCATCCAGGCCACGGTGGCCGGAGTTGGCCACCATCCAATGTGCGGCCCGTGCGTCCTCGACGGAAATGGTGGAGCATTCCAGGAACAGGGCACCTGGTTTAGCTGCGGCCAGCAGCCCGCCACCGGGACCTTCGCCCTCGAACGCGGCAAACACGTGCTTGCCTGCTGGCAACATGGTGATGATGACATCAGCGCCATCCGCGGCTGCGGCTGAGGATTCCGCCACCACCACACCGGCCGCGGCTGCCGCTTCCAGCGCCGCGGGCACCACATCAAATCCGGTGACTGAATAGCCCGCCTTCACCAGGTTGGCTGCCATGGGGCCACCCATGTGTCCCAGACCGATGAAAGCCACCTGCGCATCAGTACCAACGCTGGCACCTGCCCCTGTTGTTGAGTCCTCGCTCATGGTCCTGCTCCCTTCATCCACTTACAAAACGGCATCGGCGGCTGGTGCCACCAGGCCCAGTTCCCGCGGACCCAAATCCGCAAAGGCACCGTCCACCACAGCGGCGGACACTTCCGCCAGCGTGGTGGGTGACCACTTCGGGTTCCTGTCCTTGTCCACCAACTGCGCCCGGATTCCCTCGGCAAAGTCCGGCCACGCCAGTGCCCGTAAGGACACCCGCAGCTCCTGGTTCAGCACCTCTTCGAGGGACCCCAACGCCTTGGCTCGCCGCAGCGCAGCCAACGTCACGGTCACGGCCGTGGGCGACTTCGCGGCGATGGTCTCCGCCGCCGCCTGGGCCACCGGATCCTCAACACGCGCCAAGCGCTCAAGGATGGTGCCGGCGCAGTCCGGGGCATAGCACTCATCAATCCACCACCGGGCCGCAGCCAGCGCAGATTCCGGGGGCACCTGCCCATGACGGGCGACGACGGAGCTTGCCCCCCGCTGTGCCAGCTCGGCCACCAGCGTGGGCAGGACCGCAGAGTCAACAAAGTGGGTGGCCAGGCCCATGGCGATCGCGTCGGCACCGCTGACCATGGCCCCTGTCAGCCCGGCGTGCGTGCCCAGCTCCCCCTGTGCGCGGGAGAGCAGGAACGTGCCGCCCACGTCAGGGACGAAGCCGATGCCCGTCTCCGGCATGCCGATCCGGGAACGTTCGGTGACAATCCTGTGCGAGGCGTGCGCAGAAATGCCTACACCGCCGCCCAGCACCACCCCGTCCATGAGCGTCACAATGGGCTTCGCATAGCGGGCGATGCGGGCATTGAGAAGGTACTCGTCACGCCAGAACTGCTCGCTGGAATCCCCTCCGGTCCGGGCATCGTGGTAGATGGAGACAATGTCCCCGCCGGCACACAACCCCCGCTCACCGGCACCCGAAATGAGAACGGTGGTCACGGCGTCGTCCGTTTCCCACTGGTCCAGGGCTGCGGCGATGGTCAGTATCATGCCGTGGTTCAGCGCGTTGATGGCTTTGGGCCGGTTCAGGACCAGGTGCCCCAGCCCACCGCTGCGCTGCACAAGAACTTCATTGGGTTCCATGGTTACATCCTCCACGTCTTAACGCTCCACGGCCAGACGGCCAATGATCAAGCGCATAATTTCATTGCTGCCTTCAAGAATTTGGTGCACTCGCAGGTCCCGGACCAGTTTTTCCAGCCCGTACTCGCTGAGGTAGCCGTACCCGCCGTGCAACTGCAGGGCCTGGTTGGCCACGGTGAACCCGGCATCTGTGGCCACGAGCTTGGCCATGGCACACAGTTTCACGGTGTCTGGGGAGCCTGTGTCCAGGGCATGCGCGGCGCGCATCAGCATGGTCCGGGAGATTTCCAAATCCGTCTCCATCTGCGCAATTTGAAACAGCAGGTGCTGTTTTTCAATCAGCGGCCCACCGAATGCTTGCCGTTCCTTCAGGTAGGCGATGGACTTTTCCAGTGCCGCCCTGCCACCGCCGAGGGAGCAGGCGCCAATGTTCACGCGCCCACCGTTGAGTCCCTTCATGGCGATGCCGAAACCGTCGCCCTCCTCACCGAGCCGGTTCGCCACAGGGATGCGCACGTTCTCAAACACCACCTGGCGTGTGGGTTGAGCCCGCCAGCCCATCTTCTTCTCATTCGCCCCGAAGCTGAGCCCGGGTGCGTTATGGGGAACTACCACGGCGGTGATCCCCTTTGCGCCCTGGTCCGCCGTGCGGACCATCACCAAATACCAAGCGGAGGAGCCTGCCCCGGAGATGAATTGTTTGGTGCCGTTGAGCACGTAGTCATCGCCGTCGCGTACGGCCCGGCTGGTGATGGCGGCCGCATCGGAGCCTACGCCGGGCTCTGAGAGGCAGTAGCTGGTCAGCTCTGTCATGGCTGTGATTCCGGGGAGCCATGCGGCACGCTGTTTTTCATTGCCGAAGGCGTCGATCATCCAGGCCACCATATTGTGGATGGAAATGTAGGCGGCAATGGTGGGATCCACTGCCGAGAGCTCCTCGAAGATCAGCACCGCGTCACTCCTACTCAGGCCGGAGCCGCCATATTCCTCCGCGACGTAGATCCCGCCCATGCCCAATGCCCCAGCCTGAGCCAGTACATCCACCGGAAAATGCTTGCTCTCATCCCATTGTGCCGTGTGGGGGGCAAGTTCGGTGGTGGCAAAGTCTCGCACCATCTCCACGACTGCCTGCTGCTCGGGGCTGAACTCATTCATGGCGTCTCCTTCGTACCGCATCTTTGCGGCCTCAGTAGTGGAGGTGGCGCGGCGCCAACTCCTGGTGGTGACGGGGATAGTGGTGACGGGGATAGTGGTGACGGGGGTAGTGGCTGCGGGGCTGGCGTGCCCACTGTGGTGGGTGCCGCCGTCGTACTTCTAGGGAACTATTTGGTGACCTTGCCCATCAGGGAGGCCACGGGGCGCAGGAAGAGCGGTTGCGCCAGGAACCAGGCGGCGGCCATGACCACCAGGGATGCGGCGAAGATGCCAAAACCCCACCAGTTCACCTCGTTGGAGGAGGCGTACATGTGGTTGAGGTTGCGCAGGGCGCCGGTGGCCAGGACCAGGGTTACGTGGATGACGATGAAGCCCACGAAGTAGAGCATGACCGGGAAGTGCAGTGCGCGGGCGGCCTGAATGGGGTAGATCTTGTTCAGCGTGGTCGCGTTTTTGGGCCAGGCACCGGACATGCGCAGGCCCGTGATGATGGCCAGCGGCGCGGCGATGAAGACCGTGATGAAGTACGTCAGCAGCTGCAGGCCGTTGTAGTTGACCCAGCCGTCGTCGGTGGGCCAGTCGAGTGAGAGGTATTGCAGACCGGCCGAGATGGCGTTGGGGAACACGTCCGCGCTGGTGGGCACAATGCGCATCCACTGGCCGGTGAAGAACAGGACCACAATGAAGATGGCGCCGTTGAGGACCCAGAGGGCGTCTAGGGTGAGGTGAAACCACAGGTCAAGGCTGATCTTGGTGGGATTGCCGGGGGTCTTGATCAGGCCCTTGTTGTTCCGGATCCAGTGCGCGGCTGGGCGTTTGGTGGTGCGAACCTGCCAGCCTGAACGGATGATGAGCAGGATCAAAAACGTGTTGATGAAGTGTTGCCACCCAAGCCAGGCGGGCAGCCCCACGGGGGCGTTCGCTGGCAATTCAGAGGCGCCCGGGTAGGTGGTCATGAAGTCCTGGATCGCCGTCAGAGAGGTCAGCCACCTGACTACTAGGACGGCAACGCCCAGCAGCACGATCAAACCGACCGCTGAAACGCCAATTTTAGCCCACAGGCCTAGACCATTCCAGCGCTCTAAGATGCCGGCGGCCTGCTTACTCTTGGGGGTCGACATTCTCTTGATCCTCTTTCATGTGCTTGCTTCACTCGGGCGGCACCGGCACCGCTGTACAACAATCTTTATGTCTAACAATCTCTATTTCTAACAGTCCGTGTTGCGTTTGCCTCCATTGTCCGTCATGGAGGCCCGCCTGCCACGTACCGTGCCTAGTGGGTCCGGGCACTAGAGAGCAGGATCCTGACGCTAAAAGATGCTGGCGCTAGAAGATGCCAGGAACGCGTCACCCTGCGTCTTTGCGGTGTTGCTTTATCAAAACAGCCATCATCAGCCACTGCCTTTATCGTCATGCACTGTCCTCACAGTGCAGAATACTAGGTACCACTAGCATTTACTAGGTATACCAAGTAAATTATTGAACTAGCCAGTTTCTCTCCGAGGAATTTGCCTCCAGGAACCCGTAGGAAAGGACTCCCATGGCTTCCCCCACACCGCTTCCTCTGGACCCCATCGCCGAGGCTAAGCGCCAATGGATCGCCCACGGTTGGGCTGATAGTGCGGATGCCATGGCCGCGTATTCATCCGTCATGCGCGCTCATCAACTCATGTACAGCCGGGTCGATGCCGTGCTGAAGCCTCTGGGACTGTCCTACGCCCGGCTTGAATTATTAAGGTTGTTGTCCTTCACGCGTGGAGGTGCGTTGCCCATGGCCAGTGCCAGCGCACGCTTGCAGGTACACCCTACATCTGTGACAAGCGTGGTTGATCGCCTAGAAAAAGACGGCATGGTGCGCCGCGAAGCCCACCCAACGGATGGCAGGGCAACTTTAGTGGTGCTCAGCGATCTTGGGCGGGTGTTGGTGGAGAAAGCAACCACTGTCTTGAACGAAGAGGTGTTTGCCAGCCCTGGCATCCCGGCCGAGGAACTGCGCACCATGACCAGCATCCTGGCCCGCTTCCGCCGCGACTGCGGCGATTTCACCGACCCAGCCCCCACCCCGGACCCCCTCTAGCCCCTCTAGCCCCTCTAGCCCCTCCACCGGACGCTATCCCACTAATGGTCACTCTTTTTGCGACGTTATCCCACCAGTGGCTGCTTTTTCCTATCCCTATCCCACCATTGACGACTCACGCTAAGGAGACGGAGATCATTGCGATAGCGTCCGGCAAAATCATGCCATTAGTGGGATAGCGTGCCCATAAAAGTAACCATTAGTGGGATAGCGTCGGTAGAAGGTTGGGGGTGGCGGGAGTACCTCTCGATACTGAGATCCCCACGTTGCGGCCTTGCTCCGTCAGGTACACCAGATGGCTGGCCGTTTCGGCAAGTGCCAGCCGCAGCGTGAAACCGCGCAGCGATTCAAAGCCGCGCGACCACGTCAGTTCCTTCGACACGTCCCATACGCTCGCAGCCGCCCCGGATTCCAACACAGCAATGACCTCGCGGGAGCGTTCCAGCGTGTGTTCCTTCAGCTCAGCGGCACGGGCCAGCAGCCCTCGGAAACGGTATTCGTGCGCCGGCAGGACCTCCATCTCTGCGCCAGCTTCCATAATTTCCAGCGAGTCGAGGTAATCCCCCAGCGGGTTGGCATGACTGGCAGCTTCGAGCGAGACGTGCGGGGTGATGCGTGGCAGCACGTGGTCGCCCGTGAGGATCAGCGAGTTCCTCTCGTCGATGAGGCAAATGTGCCCGGGCGTGTGCCCGGGTGTGGCCAACACGCGTACCGAAAGCCCAGCAACTGGCAGCAATTCGCCATCTGCCAGGCGCCTCTGCGGCTCGGCTACGCCGGTCATCTGCGCCCAGGTGTCCGCTTGAAAACTCACTTCCTCCAAGCACTGCGCCGGCACGCCCCACGCGACAAATTGTGCCCTATCCTCCTCAACAAACTGTGTGGGGTCCACGCGCCAGTGCGTGGGCAGTGGCTCGTCGGCACCGAGCGCAACCCATGCCCCCGACGCTTCCCGCAACCGCGCAGCCATGCCCAAGTGGTCGGGATGGAAGTGCGTCACCACAATAGCGGTGATGGACGCGGGCGTGAGCCCAGCAGTCGCCAGCCCTGCCTTGAGCATCTCCCAGCCAACATCCGAATCCCAACCGGGATCCACCAGCGCCGCCTCGCCGTCACCAATCAGCAGGTAGGCGAGCGTGTAGCGCATGGGATTATTAATGAAGGGCACGGGGATTGACCACACTCCGGGCCGGACTTCTTCCGCGGCAGGGAGCTCCTTCGCCTTCCACGCCTGGAATTGTTCCTCTGCTGTAACGGTGATCAAGATGCCCTCCAAGAGCTCAGTATGGTTGAAAAATTCGTGTTTCCGCGTGGCTGCCGGGCCAAGGACGCCGCTGCTGCTTTAGAGAGCCTGCGCCGCGGCGTAGCTCTCGCGTAGCTCACGCTTGAGGATTTTCCCTGCGCCGGAGATAGGCAGCGTCTCGGGGAATTCAAAGCTGGCAGAATCTTGTACCCGGCAATATGTTCACGGCAAAAGTCCCGCAGTGTTTCGGCAGTGGCATCTGCCCCGGCGCTAGGACAACCACTGCGTGCACGCGCTCACCGTAGTGCTCATCCGGGATGCCAATGACGGCCGAGGAGGCCACCGCCGGGTGCTTGCTCAAAGCGTTTTCCACCTCTGCCGAGTACACAACCTCCCCACCGGTGACGATCATGTCCTTGAGTGAGGTACATGAAAAGCTCCTTTTGGTAAAAAACGACTCTGACTTTTATCGTGGATATGCCATCATGACCCTTGAATCCCTTGAAGCCTCTAGTGACCCATGAACACTCCCGGACGGCGCTCCCCCATCGCAGCTACGGCCTCAAGTAGGTCCTCACTGTGCAAAAAGGCGGAGTTCCACAGGGAGACGTGGCGCAGCCCGCGGGCCACAATTTCTTCCCTATCTTCGTTCAAAATAGCCTTCGTGCCTGCCACAGCCAGCGGGGAATTGGCGGCGATTTCCCCCGCCATACCTAGCGCTGCTTCCAGAAGTGCCGCCGCGTCCGGATACATGTCATTGACTAGGCCGATCCTGCCGGCCCGCTCCGCCGTGATGTCCTTGCCTGTCAGGGCAAGTTCCCGCAGCGCACCCTCGCCAATGATGCCGCGCAGGCGCTGGAGACTTCCAACGTCGGCAACGATCGCCAACCGTGCCTCCCGGACACTGAACTTCGCATCGGCGGAGGCCAGCCGCACATCCGCAGCACTGACCAGGTCCACTCCGCCGCCAATGCACCAGCCGGACACAGCCGCAATCACGGGCTTGCTACAGGTGGCAACGGACGTGATGCCGGCCTGCATTTCCCGGATCAGCCCGAGCAGTTCCGTGCGCTGGGCTGCTTGGGCCACGGATCCGGGACCCAGTTTGCCCATCCAGCCGCCCAATACCTCCGCCACGTCCAGGCCCGTACTGAAGTGATTACCGGCACCCGTGAGCACCACGGCCCGGACGGATTCATCGGCGTCGAGCGCGGCAAAGACCTGCGGCAGTTCTGCCCAGAAGGCGCGCCCCATCATGTTCCCGCGGCCGGGACCCACCAGATTCACGACGGCGACACCCGGGGTGGGTGCCGTATCAACAGTGAACGCCGTCCAAACTTGGGTGAAAGCGGGACCGACCGCGGCAAGAGGGCTCATCAGTAAGTTTCGCCCTTCTCAGCCTTGGCCACCAGAGAAGCCGGGGGGAGGAAGTGTTCGCCATACTTGGCCGCCAGCTCACGTGAGCGGGCCACGAAACCTGCCAGGCCACCGTGGTACCCGTTCATGTACTGGAGCACACCGCCGGTCCAGGCCGGGAAGCCGATGCCCAAGATGGAGCCGATGTTAGCGTCCTCCACACTGCGCAGCACGCCCTCATCCAGGCACTTGACGGTTTCCAAGGACTCGGCGAAAAGCATGCGCTCCACCATGTCCTGGAACGGGATTTCCGCTGTGCCGCCGTAGGTTTCCTTGAGCCCTTCCCAGAGTCCTGTGCGGTGACCGTCGGCATAGTTGTAGAAGCCGGCGCCGGCGAGTTTGCCCTTGCGCTCAAACGTTTCAATCATCTGATCCACTACGTCGTAGCCCGCATGGTGGCGGTACTTTTGCACCCCATTGTCTGCGTCCAGGCCAGCTTTGGTTTCCTTTTGAATCTTGGAAAGGAGGCTCAGGTTCAGTTCGTCTGCCAGCTGCAGCGGGGCCGCCGGGTAGCCAGCCTGCAAACCGGCTTGTTCGATGGACGGCGCAGCGAGGCCTTCGCCGAGCATGGCAATGGCTTCGTTTATGAACGTGCCGATGACACGGGAGGTGAAGAAACCGCGGGAATCGTTGACCACAATGGGGGTCTTGCGGATTTGCTGGGCAATATCGAATGCCTTGGCCAGGGTTTCATCCGAGGTGTTTTTACCGGCGATGATCTCCAGCAATGGCATCTTATCCACGGGTGAGAAGAAGTGCAGGCCAATGAAGTTCCCCTGATCCTTCACCCCCTGCGCCAGTTCGGTAATGGGCAGGGTGGAGGTGTTGGAGCCGAGCACGGCGTCCTCCCCCAGCAGGTCCTGGATCTCCGCAAACGCTGCCTGCTTCACCGCCACGTTTTCAAAGACGGCCTCGATGACAAGGTCCGCCCCGGCCACGTCCGCCGCCGTTGCGGTGGGGGTGATCTTGGCCAGCAGGGCGTCAGCCGCTTCATGGGTTTGCTGGCCGCGGGAGACGGCCTTGTCGGTGAGGGTCTTGGAGTAGGCCTTGCCGCGTTCTGCCGCCTCGAGGGAGACGTCCTTCAGGACCACGTCCATGCCGCCGCGAGCACACACATAGGCTATGCCCGCACCCATCATGCCGGCGCCCAGTACGGCGACCTTCTTGGCCGTGTACTTCTCAAACCCGGCAGGTCGGGACCCGCCGGCGCTGATGTGGCCCATGTCAAAGAAGAACGCCTTGATCATGTTGGTGGATACCGCCCCAGTCACCACTTCCACGAAGTAGCGCGATTCAATCTCCAGGGCCGTGTCCACATCCACCTGGGTGCTTTCCACAGCGGCGGCAAGAATGGCGCGTGGGGCCGGGTAGTTGGCACCCTTGAGCTGCTTGCGCAGGTTGGCCGGGAACGCCGGCAGATTCGCGGCGAAAGCGGGCGTGCTGGGGGTGCCACCGGGTATCCGGTATTTGGGCACGTCCCACGGCTGCACGGCGTCCTTATTGGACTTAATCCACGCCTTCGCAGCCGGAATGAGTTCCTCCACCGTGTCCACAACCTCGTGAACCAGGCCAACCTCGAGCGCCTTGCGGGGCTTGTACTTCTGTCCCTGCAGCAGCACCTTCATGGTGGCGTCAACAACACCCATGAGACGCACGGTGCGCACAATGCCACCACCGCCGGGCAGCAAGCCCAGCGTGACTTCCGGCAGTCCGATGACCGAGCCGCGCGTGTCCGATGCAATACGGTGGTGGGTGGCCAAGGCAATTTCCAGCCCGCCGCCCAGTGCCGCACCGTTGATGGCGGCGACCACGGGCTTACCGAAGGTTTCCAGCGTGCGCAGCTGCGCCTTGATTTGCTGGCCCAGGTCAAAGACGCTTTGCGCGTCCTCCGGGGTGGAAGAGACAAGATCCTTCAGGTCCCCTCCTGCGAAGAAGGTCTTCTTCGCAGATGTCAGCACGACGCCGGAGATGTTCTCCTTCTCTGCCACGAGACGATCCACGGTTGCCTGCATAGAGGCGATGTAATCAGCGTTCATGGTGTTGGCCGACTGGTTTGGGTCATCCATGGTCAGGATGACCACGCCGTCGGTGTCCTTTTCCCAGCGGATGGTGTTGCTGTGCTGCACGTTGTCCTCACTCATGGTCCTAGACCCTCTCAATCAAAGTTGCCACGCCCATGCCGCCGCCAATGCACAAGGTCACCACGGCCCTGCGCTTATCGGTGCGTTCAAGTTCGTCCAGCACGGTGCCCAAAATCATGGCACCGGTGGCGCCGAGCGGGTGGCCCATGGCGATGGCGCCCCCGTTCACGTTCAGTTTCTCGTCCGGGATGCCCAGGTCCTTCTGGTACTTCAGCACCACGGAGGCGAAGGCCTCATTGATCTCGAAGAGGTCAATGTCCGCAACGCCCAGCCCGGCCGTCTTGAGCAGCTTCAAGGTGGCCGGGGTGGGGCCGGTGAGCATGATGGTGGGGTCGGCGCCGGAGGTGGCGGTGGCCACGATCCTGGCCCGCGGCTTCAGTCCCAGCTGCTTGCCGACCTCCGCGCTGCCCACCAAAACCAGGGCCGCGCCGTCGACAATTCCGGAAGAGTTGGCGGCGGTGTGGACGTGGTCAATCTTTTCCACGGCATGAAACTTTTGCAGGGCGACGGCGTCAAAGCCACCGGCCTCTCCCATCGCCGCAAAGGCGGGCCGCAGACCCGCCTGTGACTCCGGGGTTGATTCGGGACGCATGTGCTCGTCATGGTCCAGCACTACCAGGCCGTTTTGGTCCCTGACGGGAATGACGGAGTTGGCGAAGCGGCCCTCTTTCCATGCCTGTGCGGCCAGACGCTGTGAGCGTACGGCGTAGGCGTCGACGTCCACCCGGCTAAAGCCCTCCATCGTGGCAATGAGGTCCGCGCCCACGCCCTGCGGGACAAAGTAGGTGTCATAGTTGGTGGCCGGGTCCATGGCCCAGGCGCCGCCGTCGGATCCGATGGGAACGCGGGACATGGATTCCACGCCGCCGGCGATGATGAGCTGGTCCCAGCCGGAGCGCACCTTTTGGGCGGCCATGTTCACGGCCTCCAGACCCGAGGCGCAGAACCTGTTGATCTGCACGCCGCCCACCGTGTCCGGCAGGCCGGCGGCGATGACGGCGGTGCGGGCAATGACGGCGCCCTGGTCACCGATCGGGGAGACGACGCCGAGGATCAGATCGTCGATAAGGTCTTCGTCCAGGCCGGGGTGGCGAGCCCGTAAGGAGTTGATCAGACCCACCACGAGGTCGATCGGCTTGGTCCCGTGCAGGGCACCCTTTTTGCCGCGGCCGCGCGGGGTGCGGATGGCGTCATATACGTAGGCTTGCGGTGCAACTTCTTCGCTCACGTGAGCTTTCCTTCCATTGTCATCTCGTTCGCTGCAGTGCGGACGGACGGTTGGCAAAACTGACTTTTTGGTGGAACGGGTGGTTGGTGCTGCGTCAGAGGGAGGTGGCAATGAGCTCCTTCATGACCCCATTGGCGCCGCCGAATTTCTCTGCGAGCGGGTTGCCTCCTTGGTGGAAAAAACCCTCGCCAGGGATGCAACGTCGCAAAGATCTTCATCGATCCAGCGGGAAACAAGCCGAGTTGTTGACATAATGCCCATAGTGCAAGACTATTGACACCGTGTCAATAGATGACGCAAGTCTTTACTTTCCATTCATGAAAGCGATGACCATGACAGCTGAAGTCCCCCTCCCCTACACGGCCATCAGCTACGCCGTTGCCGAGCGAATTGCCACGGTTTCCTTGAACCGCCCCGAGGCACGCAACGGCTACACGCTGACCATGGCAAACGAACTGGAGCACGCTTTTCTGGCTGCCGACGCCGATCCGGAGGTCCAGATAGTTGCTTTCACCAGCGTTGGCAATGACTTCTCCGTGGGTGCTGATCTGAGCGGTGGCGGCTTTGATGTGACCATGACCGGCTCCACCCAGGACTGGCAGGAACCGGCCGGGCGCTGCTCCAAAACCATCTACACCATGAACAAGCCCGTCATCGCCGCCCTGCGCGGGGTGTCCGTGGGTGGCGGCATAACCATCACGCTCTCCTGTGACTTCCGCCTGGCCTCCACCGATTCCCGCTTCTCCTTCCCGTTCAGCCGCCGCGGCATCTTCCCTGAGGGGGCCTCGGTTTGGTATCTGCCACGCCTGGTGGGAGTGTCCAAGGCGAGCGACTGGATGCTGACGGGCCGGCTTTTCGGGGCGCAGGAAGCGCTCGACGCCGGACTCGTCACCTCGGTGCACGAGCCCGAAGGCGTACTGGAGGCCGCCTACGAACTGGCCAGGGACCTCATCGCCAACACCTCGGAGGTCTCCACCGCCGTCATCAAGCAGATGCTCAACCGGCTGAGCGCTTTGGACTCACCCGTCCCCGTCCATGCAGTGGATTCGCGCCTGATTGCTAGCACACCAGGGCACAGTGACGCCGTCGAGGGTGTCACCTCGTTCCTGGAAAAACGCCCGCCGCACTTCCCCTTGACAGTGCCCGAGGGTATCCCGGCATGGCTGCCGTGGATGCAGACGGGCCCAACACCGTGATTCCCGATGACCGCACCGAGCCCCGCAGGCAGCGGCTGAGCCCCGATGAACGCCGTCAACAAATCTTTGAGTGTGCGCAAAAGCTGTTCAATGAACGCGCCTATGAGGACGTTTCAGCAACCGACATTGCCGCTGCTGCAGGTGTTGCCCGTGGGCTCATCAACCATTATTTCGGCAACAAGCGCGAGCTGTACCTGGAAGTCATCAAGGTCAATTCCACGGTCTCAGAGGTGGCGGTGGCCAAGCTGCCCGACGGCTCCTTTGAGGAACGTGTGGAGGTGGCGGTGGCGTGGTTCCTGGACTCACTGGAGACCTCCGGTGCCAGTTGGCTGGCGCTGGGTTCAGGCAGTATAGGGCGGGATCCGGATTTGGAAAAAATCTTGATCGCGGCTGAAAATGACTCAATTGAGCTGCTCATCGACGCCACTGGACTGGCCGAGCGCACCAAGAACCGGGAACAAATTCGGGCCATGTTCCGAATTTATACCCAACTGGTCCGCAGCGGTGGCCGCGAGTGGCTGCTGCGAAAAACTCTCACCCGACCCCAGGTCCACACGCTGCTGGCCAGCACCTTGCGCGTCATCGTGACAGAAGCCGTTCCCGCCATCTGACCGGCTTCCGCCATGACTGCGGAGGTAGTAATTACGGGTCCACGTAGAGGTCGATCATGAGCTCCGCCGCCGGATCCACGGCATAGTGCGAGAAGTCAGTCTCGCCACGGGAGCGCAGCAGTTCCTCGTCAAGGATGTTCTGCCCCGTCAACTGGCGGCTGTCGGTGGTGAGGATGGCGTGGGCAGCGTCGGCCATGATGATGGCATGCCGCGAGCGCCGGATCATCGCCTCCCCGCCGAGAAGGTTGGCGACGGCGGCCGTGGCGATCGTGGTGCGCGGCCACAGCGTATTGGAGGCCACGCCCTGCTCGGCGAACTCCGCAGCGAAGCCCATCGCCGTCAGCGTCATGCCGTACTTGGCCAGTGTGTAGGCCGGGTTCGCACCGAGCCATTTCTGGGACATGTTCAGCGGCGGGCACAGCGAAAGAATATGCGGGTTCGACGCCTCCAAAAGGTGCGGCAGCGCAGCCTTGGACAGCATGAAGGTACCACGCACGTTCACATCTTGCATGAGGTCGTACCGCTTCGGTGAAACCGTCAGCGTCCCGTCCAGGGAGATGACGCTGGCGTTGTTCACCACGATGTCTATCCCGCCAAAGCGTTCCACCGTCTGTGCAACGGCGGAGGCGATGGTGTCGTCGTTGCGCACGTCCCCCGCCACGGCCAGCACCTGCCCGCCCGCCGCCTCAATGGATGCAGCGGCGGTGTGGATTGTGCCCGCCAGCCGCGGGTCCGGGGTGTCAGTCTTGGCCAGAAGCACCACGTTGGCGCCATCCTGGGCTGCCCGAACGGCGATAGCCAAGCCAATGCCGCGGGACCCTCCAGACATGAGCAGGGTTTTGCCGGCAAGGCTCCCACCAGCGGGCGGGACGGTGGCACCCGAGGCCGCGTCCGCCGTCGTGCCTGAACTATTGGAACTGCTAGATGTTGCGGTCATGGTCCCTCCAATATGGTTCGCGCAGATTGCGCTTGAGAATTTTCCCCGTCGCATTGCGGGGCAGTTCGTCCGCAAAATCCACCGAGGTGGGGCACTGGTTGTGGGCTAGGCGTTCGCGGCAGAAGGCGATGATGTCCGCTTCGCTCACCATACTGCCGGGGGCACGCACTACAACAGCGTTGACTGTTTGAACCCAGCGCGGAACAGGGATGCCTATGACAATCCGCTCAGCCATTTCGGGATGGGCCATGAGCACGTTCTCAACTTCGGGGCAGTAAATGTTCTCGCCGCCGGAGCACAGGAGCTCATGGCTGAACGGATCGGCAATCCGAATGTCCACCCCAGGAAGGGGCCTTGCCCGCAGATTGCAGAACCTCGGACCGGGGCGGGTTCCTATGGTCTTCGTTCTGGAGCATGGCGCCGATCATAGTGGCAGCCGAGGTTTCACGCAGGTGGACAATTTCGACACCGGCATAAATGCCGACCTTGAAGTAGTAGGAGCCGCCCACATGAAACATGGGCATCCCCACCATGGTCATCTCCCCGGGCTTCATCCCAAACCCTGCTTTGGCAACCACACTGTGCTCGTTGACGCTTGCGTGCGTCAGTTCCATGCCCTTAGGTTTGCCGGTGGTCCCGGAGTTATACATGAGCAGGACCGTATCCTGGGGCCCGACGCCGGAATAGTCAGCCCCCGTTGTGGCACCGTTTGATCCGGTTGCAACTGTTGCACCGACAACACCGGTTGCCAGGAACTGCTCGTAGTCACAGTGCTCGCCACCGATGGCAACCATGCGCGGCAGCGGCGTTTCGGCTTCGGCTTTCGCCAGCACACTTTTCAGCTCGGCACAGTAGAACACCATTTTGGGTCTTGAATCTTCCAAGATGTGGGCCAGTTGGCTAGGCCCAAGCCTGAAGTTGCCCACCACGGTGCCGGCACCGAGAGCCGAGGCGGCAAAGGTGAGTTCCACAATGGCCAGGTGATTCAGATCGAAGGAAAGAGTCCTGTCCCCGCGTTTGCTGCCGGCCTTCGCCAACGCGTCGGTCGGCTGCAGAATTCGGGTGCGCCATTGCGCCCAGGTGTAGCTGGTTTCGCCCAATACTGCGGCGGTAAGGTCGGGTGTGCGCTGTGCCCAATGGTCGAGTCTGTCTCGTGGAAACACTGGCTGAGCGAGGGTTCCAAGCGTTATGGCAGGCCTTTCGTGGGCGCCAGTGCCGGTGTGAGCTGAGGGAGGGTGATCCAGACTGCTGTGTGATGGCATTGTGTGCGCGAATCTAGCAACAGTACAGCGATCGGAACCGAGCCAGACCCCAACCATGGCTCCTCCGGAACCAAGGTCCTTTTCAGTTTGGCTGCAGCCGTCATTGTACTGCTCGGGACTGGCCGCATTTCCTCAAGTCTGGGCCCAGTCTTTCAGGCATTAGTGCTAACGATTTGTGCCTACCCCGTGAAGCAGCAGCTCATGGCTCGTGGTGCCCCACTGTTAAAGCTGGCATGGCAGACATCCTGTCCGTCTAAGCCATGCTCGGGGCATTTTGTAGCCTCATTGTGGATCTCTGGCGTTCAACTGAGCTGGGTTCTGCCGCAAATCACCCCACAGGTCGCCGAATTTCATGCAGATCTGAGAGTCTTCCTGCACAACACCTTTGGCATCGCGGACAAGCAAGTGCGTGCAATTGCCGATTCAATTGACCTTCGCGTACTCCTGAACACTGCATCCAACCTGCTTGGCGGTGTGATGAGCATTGGCTCGGGCGGACTTTTCCTGCTGCTGCTGGTGATATTCATGGGCATCGACGCCAACTACTTCCCCACTATCCTTGCTGTGGTCAAGGAAAAGCGTGCCCCGGTCGTGGTGGCCCTGAGTAACCTCGCGAAATTGTCCCGCTCATTCATGATCATGACCACCATTTTCGGCGCCATTGTTGCCGTCTTACACTTGATCCTGCTGCTTGCGCTGGGTGCGCTGGGTGCGCTGGGTGCGCTGGGTGCCATCATGGCCCTTTTAGCCGGCGGCCTCCCCACGTTCATCGCCGTGGTGGCCTTCTACGGTGTGACTAATTCGCTGATCCAGTCGCTCATCCAGCCCAAGTTCGTCTCCGGCTCGGTCAATCTGAACATGACCTTGACCTTCCTGTCAGCCATCTTCTGGTCCGCACTCTTGGGACCACTCGGTGCTCTCATGGCCGTTCCGCTCACACTGTTTGTACGGGCAGTTTTGGTTGATGCGCACCCGCAAGCCACCAAGGGCCCCAAGACCGCAAAACCGGGCCACGGCTGAACCTGCCACTAGTAAGAGAGCGTTGTGAAAAAACGCGCCATTGGTGCGATACCGTCGGAGGGGGCAGGCTATTGCAGGTTGGAGGTCAGCCGGGCCGCGCTGTCCCAGAACTTCTCCCACCGGGGCCGCTTGATCCAATCATGGAGTTCAAGCTCGCTGCTGTTGGCCCTGTACCCGTCCTCCACTTCGCGCATCTGTGTCACGAAGGTGGCACTGTGGATCAATACCGATATCTCCATGTTCAGTGAGAACGAGCGGATGTCCATGTTTGACGAGCCGATCACTGCGACATCCGAGTCGATGCTGAAGTGCTTGGAATGCAGCACTTCCGGGGATTTATACAGGTAGATTTTTACGCCGGCGCGCAGCAACGCCTCGTAATAGGAGCGTTGGGCATGGTAAACCATCGCCTGGTCGCCAATCTCGGAAACGAATAGTTCCACAGACAGGCCGCGCCCGGCCGCACTGATGATCGCCAACAGCACTGATTCTTCCGGTACAAAGTAGGGGCTGGTAATGCTGACCCGCTCGGTGGCCTGGTGAATCATGGAGACGAAGAGTTTCAGGCTGTTGTCGTTTTCAAAGCTGGGACCGCTGGGCACCACCTGGGCATCCACCAGGTGCGACGCCTGGTCCAGCACAACCGGTGAGGTATCCAGTTCCAGCAGGACATTGGTTTCACTAAACCAGTCGGTGACGAAAACGGCGTCGAGCTCGCGCACCACAGGGCCGTGGACCCGCATCATCAATTCGTGCCAACGAAGCCCGCGGGAGATGTTTTTTTTCTTGTTGTAACTCTCATGAACCATGTTTTGCGATCCAGCAAAGCCCACCTGCCCGTCGACCACCACCAGTTTGCGGTGGTTGCGAAGATCCACCCGCTGCCAATTCCCTTTCCACGGACGCAAGGGCAGCATAGCGTGGTATTCGGCACCCATCACAGCCAGCCGCGACAAGGTCTCCTTCCTGCCAGGGTTCATCAAGGAGGCCAGGTGGTCGCTGAGCACCCGCACTGTCACGCCCCGCTGGCAAGCTCGCTCCAACGCATCAAAGAAGGGCTTGGTGGCTGCATCGTGGACCAATATATAAAATTCCACGTGCACAAAGCGCTGTGCCGCATCAATCTCACGGGCCATGGCGGCAATGGAGCCATGGTAGTCCGGGAGCAATTCAACGCTGTTGCCGCCCACCATGGGCAACGCGCCCAAGTTGTTGTTAAGGGTGACCAGCGTGGAAAGGCCCTTGGGCCAGTCTTCCCTGTGGCTGTGCTGGTCAAGCCCCTCGGTGCGGGCCAGAATCAACTCGTTGACGTGACGTTGCTTGTCCCTGCGGGCCTTTGGCAGCCGGGTGAAACCCACCAGCAAAAAAGCCACGATACCCACGTAGGGGATAAAGATAATAGTGAGCATCCAGGCAATGGCAGTAGCTGGCCGTCGCCGGGCAGAAATGTATGCCACGGCCACGGCGCCCAAGAGCACATGTCCTGCCAGCAGCAGCCAGGCCAGTGCATCGTGGTTATTGAACATTGCGTTCCGCCGCTTCCTTAAGTCCTTATGTCATGGAAAAGGAGGCTGTGGGTACGTTGAGAGTCCGCAGCCGCCTTCGTGCGATCTTATCCTTGCGTGGAACCGAGAATGCTTAAGCCAGGGCCTTTATCTTGAGCTGAGCGTATTCGGGCTCCGTGATGGTGCCTGCATCCAGTAGCGACTTAGCTGCCGCAATCTACTAGTCTGCCGGACTCTGGATTCCGGCCACGAAGCGCAAGCATTCCCCGCCTTGCTGCTGCGCCGAGGTTGCAGCCTGCTGACTGCGCTTGGTCATGTAGTTGCCTCGGGCGATGAGGTACACAAACACGTCAAAATTGAGAGTTTTGTTTCGGTCTGAATCAGCGTGATTCCAGCAGTGATCTGGTGACGTAGTTGGTGAGGTTGCGGAAGCCGAGTGCGAATCCTTGGAGGTATTCCAGTCCTCCATTAATTATTTCAGTTGAGCCATTGGACGTTCCGGGTAGGTCCACGGAGGCCAACACATCAACGGCCAATACGCCGCCCAAGCGTGTTTTTCTCTCAGTCAGTAGATCGGCACGGGTGAGCAGTGTTCGCAGTGCTTTATAGCGGGGTTCGCCGGCACATGCGCGATGTCCGCACGTTACTTGCTGAATGCGTCAGCGGCCGCCGTTACAGCGCTGCTGGCGGCCATGGTCCTGGCGCGGGTTCTCACGATTGGCCACGCCCACCGTTCCATGGTGTGACAAGCCCTGATTCTGGTGGTTCGCATGATTCCACTCTCAGCGTTCATCACCCAGACCGGCACAGCCAAGATGATCGCGGATGGGATGCTCACGTTCACCGGAGACGGCAGCCCGTACCTTTTGCTACGGGGTATTCTCCTAGTCACCGCGGTCTTGTACATCTCATCAGCAATACGGCAACGGAGTTCCTGGTGCCGTTCTGAGACTGCCTGCGTTCCAGCACACTGGTGAAAAACAGAAAACCCCCGGTCCGAGGACCAGGGGTTTTCTTGTGGAGTTGCGGGGACAGGATTTGAACCTGTGACCTCCGGGTTATGAGCCCGGCGAGCTACCGAACTGCTCCACCCCGCGATGTGATTATTACTTTACCGTCCATTCGCCCGCAGGTAAAACTGAGAGCACGTGACCTTCGTCTCCCTGGCGAAATTGGGCAGAAAAAGGCCCGGCCACCATGAGGTGACCGGGCCTTTTACTCTTCAAGGACGACGACGGACCTAGGGTTTGGCGCTTGGCGTGGCCTCCGGAGTGGACGGCACTACCGCCGCGCCTTCAGCAGCAATCGCTGCGGCAATAGCGGTTTCCAGGGCCTTCTGCGCGGTTCCATAAGCGGCAAAATCGCCCTTCGCGAGAGCGGCCTGCCCGGCTTGCAAGGCCGCATTGGCATCACTGAGCGCCTTGGCCAGCGCCGTATTCTCACCACCCGAGGGAACTCCAGGCTTATCCGTAGAAGTACCTCCGGTACCCTCACCCTTGTTCACACCGGCATCACCGGCAACAGCACCGGAGTCACCGCCAAAGAGCTTGTCCAGTGCCTCGTTCAACGTGGCGGCGTAACCGATCTTGTCGCCGAAGGCCACCAGCACACGCTGCAATGTGGGATATGAAGTGGAGCCCGTTGACTGGACATAAACCGGCTGCACGTACAGCATGCCACCACCCATGGGCAGTGTGAGCAGGTTGCCGTTGATGACGTCAGACTGTCCCAGTTTCAACACGTTCAGCTGTTCGGACACTGTGGGGTCTGACTGGAAGGTGTTTTGCACCTGTCCGGGGCCAGGCACCTGGGTGGCATCCGGCAGCTGCAGTAGTTGCAACTTGCCGTAATCGGGGCTCTTGACACCCTTGACGTTGCCGGCATCACCATTTGCGGCCATGAAGCCGTACAGAATGTTGCGGGAGTCGGTGTTCTTGACTTCCTGCGGTATGAAATCGGTAGTCAGGGAGAACGCAGTCTTGTCCTGGCCAGGCATCTTCAATGACAGGTAGTAAGGGGGCTGCTTGTCAGTGGCCTTGGTAGTGGGATCGTCCGGGACGCTCCAGGCCAGAGTGTTCTTGAAGAAGTTGGTCGGATCAGTGACGTGGTAACGGCCCATCAGCTCACGCTGAACCTTGAACAGGTCTTCGGGGTAGCGCACATGGGACATGACGTCTGCCGACATTTCCGTAAACGGCTTCACCGTGGTGGGGAAAACCTTCTCCCACGCCTTCAGGATCGGATCTTCCGCATCCCACGCGAACAGCTCAACGGAACCATCGTAGGCATCCACAGTGGCCTTGACGGAGTTGCGGATGTAGTTGATGGATGCGTTTGGCAAGGGCGCAATGCCGCCGGCAACTGTCAACGAGTCAGTGGTGGCTTCCTGCAACTGCTGCTGCTGGGAATAAGGGTAGTAGGAACTTGTGGTGTAGCCATCCACAATCCACTTGACCTTGCCATCAACAATAGCCGGGTAGGGGTTGCCATCCAGCGTCAGATACGGGGCAACCTTGGCAACACGTTCTGCAGGGGTGCGATCGTAGAGGATTTGAGATTTCTCATTGACACCGTTGGTGAGTAGCAAATCAGTTGACTGGAACTTCAACGCATACATGGCCCGGTTGAACCAGTTACCCACGGTAGGTCCGGCATTGCCCGTGAACGTTGTCAGTGTCTCATCCGAGGCATTGTCCGTGGCTGCTGCGGCATTGCCTTGGGGACGGTCAAGCTCAATGGGGGCGGTTCCACTGGGGGCGCCAACAACCGAATAGTCGGTGGTTGACTGTCCGAAGTAAATGCGCGGCTGGTAGCTAGTATCAGTGCCCAGCACACCTTCGGAGGGGACGCCGGCCTGCATAAACTCGGGTTTGCCGTCGGCAGTAACGGTGTTGCCGTAGGCGGCAACCACACCATAACCGTGAGTGTAGACCAGGTGCTGGTTGTACCAGCTTTGCTGTTCCGGGCTGATACCGGCAGGGTTCAGCTCGCGCACAGCAATTACGGCGTCCTGGACCTTGCCGTCAATGGTGTACCTGTCAACGTTGAGCGTCTTGGGGAACTTGTAATACGGGCGGTACTGTTCCAGCTGCGCAAACGTTGAGGAGATCAGGTTCGGGTCAAGCAGGCGGATGTTGGCCGCGGTGTCTGCGTCCTGGCGTAGTGCCCCGGCCTCCGCCGTGATGGTTGCGTTATAGGGAGTCACCTCCATACCAGTCAGCCCATAGGCATCACGGGTCATGTTGATGTTGCGTTCAATGTAGGGCAACTCCACGCTTCCTTCGGAAGGTTTCACCTGCCACTGCTGAATGGCCCATGGGTACAAGCCGCCGGCCACGATGGCTGTGACAACCAGCATGCCGGTACCAATCAGAGGAAGTTTCCACTTGCCCATGAAGGCGGCAACAATGAAGAGCACCGCAACGATGAGGGCGGCGGCAGCAAGAATGGCTTTGGTGGGGATGACCGCATGGACGTCGGTAAACATGGCACCGGCACGGTAACCACCATTGTCCTGCAGTGTGGCGTAACGGCCCAGCCAGAAGTTGCCAGCCAGCAGGAGCAGGAAAATCCCAGCCAAAATGGCGATGTGGATCTGCGCCTGTCGGGAGGCGAAGATGCCACGCTCTGTCAGGCGGATTGCCCCGTATAGGTAGTGGGTCAGTATGCCGGCAATGAAGGCAATTACTGTGACACTTATGAGCATTCCCACCAGGAAGCCCAGGAACGGCAGCGTGTTGGTGTAGAAGCTGAGGTCCAAACCGAATTCGGGATCCGTGGTGCCAAACGGCACGCGGTACAGGAACAGCATGACCTTTTCCCACTGGGACATGGCTGCGGTGCCGGCAAACAAGCCAAAGACCACGGGCACACCAACCATCACCACACGGCGGATCGGTTCCAATTGGAGTTGGTAGCGGTTGAGGTTGTCCTCGTGCTCACTGTCCGGGGCGTAAACGGGCCGCGCCTTGTAGGCGGCTCGAATGGAGAAGTACACCCCCAGGGCCATGATCAGGAACGCTGCTAAGAAAATCAGTATCTTGGCAATGCGTTCGGTCCAGAAAACCTCGGAATAACCTATCTGGTTGAACCACAGCAGATCGGTGTATACCCCGGAGAAAAAGAGCAGTGCCACGACCAGCACCGCGACAACAATGATGGTGGGCATCAATGCGCTGCGACGTTTGGGCCGGACGGACTTGCTCGGCGGCGGGTATGGGCGGGATGTCACTCTCTACCTCTAACTCAACTGGTGGATAAGAAAAACTGCATGTGCTTTCAAAGGGTGCCACGAACAAGCTGTGGGCCCAGTTCCGTATGATGCGCAATCGTTACGCACCGAAATTCAATCGTTACTTGCATGTGGGCAGTCCCGATCCGTCCTTGCCGGAGCCGATCAGGGTGACGGCGTTGTACGCATCTTTGAGCGTATCCACCTTGATCACCTGCAGACCATCAGGAATATGCCCCACCACGTCTTCGCAATTTGCACCAGGGGCCAAGAAATAGTCAGCACCGGTACTGCGGGCGCCAATCATCTTTTGGGCAATGCCGCCGATGCCGCCAACGTTACCTTCAGGATCGATGGTTCCTGTTCCGGCAAAACGCTTCCCGCCCGTGAGATCCCCGGGAGTGAGGCTGTCCATGATGCCCAAGGCAAAGATCATTCCCGCACTGGGGCCGCCAATGTTGCTCAAAGTGATCGTGACGTCGAACGGAAAGACGAAGACGTTTTGGATCTGGACGCCCAGCAGGTATTTGCCGTCGCTACCTTGTTTGGGGGTGACGCTCAGTTTCTGCTCCACATTATTTCTGCGCACCTGAAGTTCCACAGGAGCCCCCTTGCCCTCGGCAAGCACAGTCTGAATGACACCAAGGTCTGTGACCTTCTTGCCATCTATGGTGAGAAAGACGTCGTCGGGCTTCAAAATTCCTGACGCGGCACTCTCGGCAGGAATGGCGGCAATGCTGAGATTTGTCTGAAAATCAATACCCAAAGCCGTCATGGCTGCGGCTGTTGCGTTCTCCTGTGAACCGGTCATGGCCGCCGAGTTCTCACTGTTAATGACATCTTGGCTGGAACCGGGAGCGTAGATGAGCTCCGCTGGGTACACGGTGTGCGAGGGTGTGAGCCAGGAGGAAAGCACGTCAAAGAAATTAACCTGGCTATCCGGGAGTCCACCGGTCAAATGCACTGTTGTCAGATCGAGCGTGCCTGAGGTGGGCGGAAAACTCTCGTGACCTGAGATGGTGATGATGGGCTTGCCGTTCAACTCACCAATGGTGTTGATGGCGGGGCCCGGAGATTCAACAACATAAGGCACCGGGATAGTCACCGCGGCCACACCCAGCACAAGCGCCAGCACACCTGAAACTGCCATCAAGGAAATTCTTTTGTCGCGGGACGTACGCGACGGAGCTGCCGCTTTCTCGGGTGTCTCCTGGCTCAAAGCTGTGACCTTTCCAAAGTCTCTGGGGCCTCGCAGGCACCGCCAGTCAAAACGGGGTACCAACCACCTAGCCTACTGTGTCTGGATGTGCTGTGCTTGTGCCGAGGCTGGGAGTCGGCCATGAATGAGTAGTGGCGGAGCCCCAGGCCCAGATACCCTTTGCCTAGAGCGAACAGTGAGTAGGCACAGGGCGACAACGCACCATGGCGGCGGTAACGTGAAGTTATTCAGAGTCCACGCCAACGATCGGGCCATCATGTCATCCACACCATCCAACAACGACGACGAAACCCCGAAGGATCCGCTTCAGGAAATGCTCGCCAACCTTATGGGCGGACAGGGCATGGAAGGCTTTGACCCCGCCGAACTAGCTAAAGCCGCCGGCCTGCCCTCGGATCCCAATGCGCTTGCACAAATGTTCTCCCAGGTACAAGCCATGATGAACAGTTCCTCAGACACCCCCGTCAACTGGGATTTGGCCCACGATGCTGCCCGGAAGGCCGCCGCAGGTGATGACCCCTCCGTGACGCCCCACCAGCAACGCGAAGTTGACGAGGCCTTGCGTCTGGCAGAAATGTGGCTCGACCCCTTTACTGACTTGGCCGCAACTGCCATCATTGGCCGGGCCTGGTCCCGCGCCGAGTGGGTGGAGGAAACCCTCGGAACGTGGAAGCGCCTGACCGAACCGGTGGCAAACAGCATTGCTTTCGCCATCTCCACCGCCATGAACGATCACCTCCCTGAAGAGATGAAGTCCATGATGGGCGGTGCCGCCTCCATGATGCAGAACATGGGCGGTGCGCTGTTCGGTCTGCAACTGGGTCAGGCCGTGGGGGCGTTGTCCAAGGAAGTACTTGGCTCAACAGATATTGGTATCCCGTTGGCCGATCTCCAGATGGCCCTCCTACCCTCCAACATTAAGGAGTTTGGTGAGGGACTGGAAATTCCCGAGCAGGAGATCCGCCTCTTCTTGGCCCTGCGGGAAGCCGCCCACGCCCGCCTCTTCGTTCAAGTTCCGTGGCTGCGCGGGCACTTACTGGGCGCTATCGAGTCCTACGCGCGAGGCATCCACATCGACATGTCCCGCATTGAGGATTTGGCACAAAACCTGGACCCCTCCAATCCGGAAGCCATGCAGGCGGCCTTGTCCGAGGGCGTCTTTATGCCGGCCCGGACCCCTGAGCAGGATGCTGCCCTAGCCAAGCTTGAAACTGCGTTGGCGCTCGTTGAGGGCTGGGTTGACGAAGTCACTTTTGCGGCTGCCGCAAATCTGCCCGCAGCAGCTGCCCTCCGTGAAACTGTTCGGCGCCGCCGTGCCACCGGTGGCCCTGCTGAGCACGCTTTTGGTTCTCTGGTCGGTTTGGAACTGCGTCCGCGCAGGCTCCGCGAGGCCGCTGCCTTATGGGCTTCCCTGAAAGATCTGCGCGGCATTGCCGGACGCGACGCCATCTGGGCGCACCCGGATCTTTTGCCTACCTCAGCCGATCTGGATGACGCGGCAGGTTTCAGCGCACGTCGCAGCGCCGAGGATGCCTCCGAGTTGGATGTTGATGCGGCACTTGCCAAGCTGCTGGACGGCGGTTTTGAGGATTTCCAAACCGACTCCACCACTGATGGCGAAGCAAAAACCAACGACGGCGAACCCGGCCCGGGTGCCGACGGCACCGAGGGCACCGGCGGCACCGATGGTGCCGGCGGCAAAGACTAACCACGCCGTCCGGGATGCTACCGGGGCGGGCTAGAGGGATTTATTCAGTTGTGTATCTCTGTAGCCCCCTCCCCGGTAGCATCATCATTTTCATCCCCTGGCTCCTCATCCATCCCTTGCGCCATGCCGGCGATGTTCCGTGAGGCGGCAAATGAGGCACCTTGCAGGAACGCCTTGGCGGTTTCCAGCTTTGGGTAGCTTGCCAGCTCCGCCCAGAATGCCCGGCTGTGGTTCGGGTGGATCAAGTGGGCCAATTCATGCAGCAGGATATAGTCCAGCACCCACTCGGGCATGCCCTGCACATGATGGGAAATCCTGATGGTCCTGCGCGCCGGGGTGGCGGATCCCCACCGGCCGTTTTGATTCTTGACCCAGCGCACTGATTCAGGCCTAGCGCGGGAGCCTAAATAGGTTTCCGAGAGGTCAAAGCTGCGCTGTAACAAGGCGTGGTCGCTGGCTGGTACAGGGCGTTGGGCATGACTGCGTTCTAGCTTGGCCGCCATATACGGCACCCAATATTGTTCATCTTCTAGACTCAGCCGCGCCGGAACGGCGATCACTGCCTGTCCGTTCTCCCAAAACGCGGCCAGCCCGGTTTTGCGCCGCGCCGTCCGTCTGACCACAATGGGGTCCCCGCTGCTGGTTCGGTGCTGGGAGACGGAGTCTCCCAGCGGTCCTTTGGTTCCCGTTCCGATGGGCCCACGGCGTCGGGAGGCCCGCGGCGCTGGTGTACTTGATGCCGGCGTACTTGATGCTGGGTTACTTGGTGTTGCTGCCATTCTTCGACCGTACCGCCAAGCCGCCGCTTCCGGGTACCCGGAAACAGCTGTCCGTGGATAAGATGCCATGGTCACCTTCCTGTGGATAACTCTCGGTGGCCGGACCCCGGAAGTGCAATGATTTTAACTACGGCACCTGCCGGTAGGGATTCATTGGAGGTCATCATGACGGCTGTCAATCCAGCTCTTCGCATGGTCAGCCGGGGAACCCACAGCGTCCAGATCGGGTTGGGACCTGGCGGGCTGATCTTGGCGGGCCTGCAGGGCACGGATCTGGCATTCATCAAGGAATTGCGTCGAGGAATTGCCGATGACCAAGTAGTGCAGAGCGCGGTATCTCTGGGCATACCAGCCGCTCGAGCCCAGGAAATATGTGCTTTACTCGCCCCCGTTTTGTGCTCCGATACGGAGCTTTCCATCCGGGGCTACCGAGAAGAACGGCTCCATCCGGACAGGACGGCGCTCCTGGGACTATACCGTGACTCCGCCCGGGCCCGCTTGGATGCGCGTGCCCGGAACGTGGTTCACCTGGTGGGGTTGGGGCGCACCGGGGCCGCGTTGGCGGGCGTCCTGGCCAACGCGGGCGTGGGCACGCTCATGCTCGAGGATGACTCTGCCGTCACTGCCGCCGATGTCTGCCCCAGTGCGTTCACCGTGGCGGACATCGGGATCCCGCGGTCCTTAGCACTGCGGCGACACCTCATTGCCTTGGACCCTGGCCTGCATATCCATATGGTGCACGACGGCGGGGCGGGAGGTCCCAGCCTGCAGTACCTTGATCTTGCCGTTGTGGTAGGTCATGACTGTGCAAGCGCGGGCACCATGGCCCGTTTCATGAGCACGGAACGCGCCCACCTTCTGGTGTTGCACCGCGAACAAAACGGCACAGTAGGCCCCCTAGTGGTTCCCGGGGAAACTGCCTGTACCGACTGTGTGGAACGGCACCGCGCCGTGGCCGATCCGCAGTGGCTGCTGACCTGCCATGAGTTGTCTTCAGGCAATCAGCGACCACCGGGCGTCACCGCAAATCCCCCGAACACGGAGGGCAGCGCGGTCTCGCTCGCACTAGCCGGCACGGCAGCCACGCAGGCGCTGATCTTCCTTGATGGCGTTAACCAGCCCAGCTCATGGTCTTCAGTTATGACTTTTCACCCTGACGTTGGCCGCTGGACGGAGCAGGCATTCGGCCCCCATCCGGAATGCGGGTGTCAGTGGCAGAATCAGCCGGTCGCCACAATGTCCAAGACGGCTTCGCCGTAGCGCTCCAACTTTGCCGGCCCCACTCCGGGCAGCGCCGCCAATTCATCGAGGTCTTGAGGTGCAGCCTCGGCAATAGCCATCAAGGTGGCGTCGGTGAACACCACAAAGGCTGGTACCGAAGCCGCCGCCGATTCCTTGAGGCGCCACTCACGTAGCTGTTCAAACACTGCTTCGTCGTAACCGGGCGGGCAGTCAGGGCAGCGCCCAACCTTGCGCTCGGCCCCGGTGTTCAGGATCTTCCCACAGATCCTGCACACCGACGGGCCTGTAACCTTGCGGGATTTGCGGGTGGTGGCCATCCGCGGACCGGTGGGCGCACCGCCCACCGAGTTGGGCCGCAACCCGTCCAAGAAGCGAGAGGGCTTGCGGTTGGCCCGTCCGCCGGGCGTGCGGGCCGTTGACCAGGAAAAGTTCAGATACTCCCGTGCACGGGTGATCCCCACGTACAAGAGCCGGCGTTCCTCATCCACGGTCTCGGGAGTGTCAGCGAAGGAGATGGGCATCAGACCTTCGCTAAGTCCCACGAGGAAAACAGCATCCCACTCCAGACCTTTGGCGGAGTGCAAGGAGGCCAGTGTGACGCCTTGGACCGTGGGTGCGTGCTGCGCCGAGGCCCTTTCCTGCAGTTCAGCCACAAAATCCAGGATGGAAAATGTGTGCTCCGGTGTGCTCCGGGAGAGCACAAGTTCATCAGCCAGTGCCACAATGGCGCTCAGCGATTCCCAGCGTTCCCGGACGGCGCCGCTGGTGGTGGGAGCTTGTGCCTGGTAGCCAAGGTTGCCCAGCACGTCCCTGACGAGCTGGCCCAGGGATTCATCCTCGGCAGCACGGGAAGATGCACGAAGTTGAAGCACGGCGTCCCGAACTTCCTTCCGGGCGAAGAAGCGTTCCCCGCCTCGGAGCTGATAGCCGATCCCCGCTGATGTGAGAGCTTGTTCGTAGGCTTCAGACTGGCCGTTGGTCCTGAACAGGATGGCAATTTCACTAGCGTGGGTGCCGTTCTCCACGAGCACCTTGATCCTTGCGGAGACTGCTGCCGCCTCGGCCTCATCGTCGCTGCACTCCATGAACTCCGGCGCGGGGCCCCCCGTGCGCTGTGCCACTAGTTCCAAGGGCTTGGACCAGAGCGCATCCGCAACCATGCCCCCGCTGCGCCGGTTGGCCAGCAGGTTGTTGGCCAAGCCGACCACCTGTGGGGTGGAGCGGTAGTCACGGACCAGCTTCACCACACTGGATTCGGGGAAGCGCTTGGGAAATTCCAAGAGGTGCCGTGGTGTGGCCCCTGTGAAGGAGTAAATGGTTTGGCTGGCATCGCCCACTACGCACAGTTCATCGCGGCCGCCCAGCCACAGGTCAAGCATGCGTTGCTGCAGCGGGGAAACATCCTGGTATTCGTCCACAACAAAGTGCCTGTATTGATCCCGCACTGTTGCGGCCACGCGCGGATCCTCCTGCAAGATCCCCACCGTGATGAGCAGAACATCCTCAAAGTCAATGAGGTTTCTGTCCGCTTTGACATCTTCATAGCCTTGAAAAAGCCGGCCCACGGTGACCTTGTCCAGGCCTCCGGGCTCCCCGCGATCCTCAGCCTGAGTCAGGTATGTTTCCGGAGTGAGCATGGAAACCTTGGCCCACTCGATTTCGGCGGCCAGGTCCCTGATCGCCGCCCTGTCGGTGGGCAGACGCAGCCGGCGAGCCGCTTCCGCAATGATCTGGGCCTTGTGTTCAAGCAGGCCAGGTAATTGACCGCCGACGGCGTGGGGCCAGAAATATTGCAACTGCCGCAATGCGGCGGCATGGAAGGTGCGGGCTTGGACCGTTCCTACCCCTAGATCGCGCAGCCGGGTCCGCATTTCCGCCGCGGCCCTGGCCGTGAAGGTCACGGCCAGGAGACGGTTGGGGTTGTACACCCCGGTGTGGACCCCATATGCAATTCGGTGCGTGATGGCGCGGGTTTTACCCGTGCCAGCACCGGCCAACACGCACAGGGGTCCGCTCAAGGTGGTGGCCACGGTGCGTTGTTCCTCGTCCAGGCCGGAGAGTATCCGTTCTTCTGCCGTCTGTGCGTCCATGACTGGCAGACCCAGCTTGCTGGGGTCAAAACTCACGCTTGTTCACCTGGTTCCAAAATTTTCCCGCCATACCAATGTTCAATGAGCTCCCGTGCAATGGACGCTCTGGAGGAAATTACCGCTTCCCCATTCAACACTGCACCTTGGAGCTCGGCGCGGCTGAACCACTTGGCTGCCCTGACTTCTGTTAAGTCGGGGGTGGCTACCGTGTCATTCGTGTAGCCGATGTAACCCAGCATGAGGGACCGCGGGAAGGGCCACGCCTGGGATGCCACGTAGTGCAGGGCGTGGAGGCGGACACCTACCTCTTCGGCAATTTCGCGCACCGCGCCTGCCTCAGCACTCTCGCCTGCCTCCACAAAACCTGCCACGGTGGAGTATCTCTTCTGATCCCATTGGAAATTGTTGGCCAGCAGGATTCGTTCGTCGGCACCCACTATGGCGACAATCGCTGCGGGGTCTGTGCGGGGAAAATGTTCAGAACCATCCTGAACGCAGCGCCTCATCCAGCCCGCTTTCATCGGCTCCATGGGGTTCCCACACCTGGGGCAGAAAGTATGGGTGGCGTGCCAGTTGGCAACAGCCTGGGCCTGAATCACAATTTGCGCATCAGCAGCCCGCAATTGTTGACCAACGTCCCGGTACCCCATGAATGAGCTGCCGTCTGGCACCCATCCCAGCTCCCCGGCGTCGTGCGGGAGAGCGAAGAGGATCAGCGGGGTGCCAGCTGCCAAAGGATGGCCCTGTCCGGGAAGCACCTTGCCCAAGTAAACCGTTTGCGTACCTGCTGGCAGATCGCGGGGCAGCTGTGTGGGACTCAGATACGTCACAGAGTAGTCCGGAGAGTTGTGGTCGGGACTGTGCTCGGGCTCAGAAATCAGGGCCTTGCGATTATGGAAAATTACCGCCCTGTAGGTGCCCGTCGACATGACCGTCTCCAAAAACCCCTGTTCGTTGCGTTGCTCGCATTGCCGGTCCAGCACAACATCGGGAGAGGTGTTCGGTTTAGTCATGTTTCTACCGTACGCATGCGCTGCATTTTTTTACATTCCGCGGGGCGTGATTGTGGACAACACGGCACTGTTGTGTGATCCGTGCAGTGGGATCCGTGCAGGACTTCTCACGACTCGCCGCACCAAGGATGCTGGGTTGGCGCCTGGGCGTTCTACGGTAGAGGAGTGAGAAGAATGACTGCAATCGAACTGGCCGCTATTGCCAGCGCCGCCGTGCCCGGACTTAATGTCACCGCTTTTGGGCCCGAACCTGACCATGCAGCCGATTTCTGCTCCGCGTTGTTAGTGGATTCGGAAAACCGCCGCTGGCGGGTCCGTTCGCCTCGGCACGCCGAAGCGAGCGCCCGCCTGGAAACAGAACGCCAAGTATTGCGGGCCTTCACCCCTGCCATTCGGGCGGAATTGCCGTTCTTACTTCCCACCGTTGCGGGGACAGTGCGGCAGGGCGAACTCATCACCTTCGTGTATTCCCACATTGCGGGGAAGGCTTACACGGTGGATCAGCTCGCTGCTGGCAGCGCCACCCTGGCCATGGAAATTGGTGCCGCCATTGCCGCCATCCACGATCTCCCGCAGGAACTCGTCACCAATTACGATCTTCCCAGCTATACGGCCAATGAATTCCGTCATCGCAAGCTCAACGAATTGGATCAGTCGGCCACGACTGGCAAGATCCCGCCAGCTCTCCTGCGCCGTTGGGAACATGCCATGGAGGATGTTGCGCTCTGGCGCTTCAATGCCTGTGTGGTCCACGGCGACCTGCACGAGGACAATATTTTGCTCGACGGCGATCAGGTCACGGCTGTCAACGGCTGGACGGAGTTGCGAGTGGGCGACCCCGCTGATGACTTTGCGTGGCTGGTTGCTGTAGATGATCCGGACTTTGTTGACACGGTATTGCAGGCCTACGCCGGTGCACGCCAGGAAACACCGGATCCGCACCTGCTCCGCCGGGCTGCCCTGAGCGCCGAATTTGCCCTGGCACAGTGGCTGGTCAAGGGCTACGCTGCTGACAGTGCCCGCATGGTGGAGGATGCCGAATCCATGCTGCGCACCCTCGAAGCCGACATTGCCGAGCACGGCGGCCAGCCCATCAGTGTGGAACCCGCAGCGAGCCAGCCAGCCCAGCCCGCACCGCAGCCCACCCAGCTTGCCCAGCCAGCCCAGCCCGCACCGCAGCGCACCCAGCCTGCCCGGCCAGCAGAACCGGTTAGGCCAGTAGTGGAGGCAGTAGTGGAGCCGGCTGCAGATCCGGAGCAGGAAGCTGTCGCCGTCCCTGAGCCTGCAGCCACCCCGGCGGCCAAGGCTAAGAGCACCCAGACCCCAGTGGATGCCGATGATTCCCCCGCCGCTGATGCTGTAGTCTCCCCGGAAGACGTTGACACAACCGCGTTGAAGGTCATAGCCGTCAAGATCCCCCAAGAAGCCAAAGATTCAAAAGTAACTCACGAGACCGAAGGCACCGACTAGCCAAGGCACCTGGACCGGGCCAGTTCAGCCGGTGTAGGCGTTGGTGACGATTGCCTCGAGTTCCTCCTGACCGGCAAGGTCGACTGGCCGGATGAGTTTGTCCTGTCCAACGTAATAAAACGCCGCACGTACTTTCTCCAAGGGGACTTCCTTCAGCCTTGCCCACGCCAGCCGGTAGACGGCCAGCTGCACGCCCCGCACCGCCAGCTGTGCCTTGGAAGGAACCCGGCCGGTCTTCCAGTCGATCAGGTCCCAGCCGCCGTCGTCGTCCCGGAACACGGCGTCAATACGGCCACGCACCACAACATCGGCTACACGGGTTTCAATGGGCACCTCAAGATCGGCAGGTATGCGGGCAGCCCAAGCCGAGTTCTTGAACGTCTCTTGCATGTCAGCCAGTCCGTAGGCCTCATCCACGTAGGCGTCAGCTCCGGGCTCCTCGTCAAAGTCGAATTGGCCGGTGGTGGCGAAGAATTCCTCAATCCAGCTGTGGAATGCGGTGCCCTTGCGGGCAGCCATGCCGGGCTTGGTGGGCACTGGCCGGCGCATGGCTCGGGTGACCTTTTCCGGGTCCTCACCTAGGGCTACGAGCCTCGAGGCAGAAATGTGCGGTGGCAGTTCCACCCGGAGCTGGTCAGACTCCAGCTGTTCCTGCGCCAACAGGACACTGGACTCGGCACCCCAGCGCGGATTGGCTGCCAAAAACTCCTCGCTCCCAGCCTGCACTCCGGCCAGAGCCGCCTCCGCCGCGCTGAGTGTAGCCGCCCGGGTAGTGGCGGCAGCTGTGAACGCTGCCGCAGAGCGTTGAACATTCTCCCGCCGGCCAACCCTGTGGGCTACTCCCACCCGCCCTACAATCTCGGGACCATTTAGCGGATCATAAGGCCACTGCGCACTTTCAGCTCCGGCACTAGCAGGGTTTTCTGCATCCTCTTGCGGGTCTTCACTCCACTGCCCCAGGGCCGCGCTCTTGCTTGCGCCTTCCGTCAATGGCAGCAGTTCGGTCAGGAAGGGTGAGGGCTCAAGCGGTTTCTTCCCACTGCCCCAGACAGTGGTTGAGCACATGAGAAAGTCCCGTGACCGGGTAAAAGCCACATAGGCTAGGCGGCGTTCCTCCTCTTCCCCATGGAGTTGAACGTCGGAGGCAAAGAGCAACTCGTTCTCCATCAACGTTTTTAGATCCGGCACATTCAAATCCCATGCGGGCAGATCGTCCCTGTCCCCGCGCAACGGCCACGGCAATGATTTCGCCCCTGTGCTCCAGCGGTCGGCCCGCTTACTGGGAAAAGCCCCGGCATTCATGCCAGGCACAAACACCACATCCCATTCCAGCCCCTTTGAGGCGTGCACCGTCAACAGCGCCACGGCGTCCGAGTTAGTTTCAACCGGAGTCATTTCCAGACCACCCTCTTCCGATTCGGCCGTTTCCAGCCAAGCAAGGAAGGCGTCCAAGTCCACGCGTTGCGCGGCCGCCATGAAGGTGGCGGCAGCGTCGGCAAAGGCGTCCAGGTGGCGCCGGGCATGGTGAATGCTGGAGCCGGGCTTGGCCGCCAATTCAATGTCCAGAAGCATGGTCTTCTCCACGACCCCCAGCAAATTCACCAGGTCCTCCCCCACAAAGCCGCGCAGCATGCGCAGTTCATCCCGCAGCGCCAACAGCCGTCCTCGCGCAATGTCACTGAGCGGCCGCGCCGCGGCGGGCCAATAATCCGGGCTTAGATAATCCAGTGCCTCAATCAGCGATGATGCGTCCACGAGGTCAGCCGTCACCAGCACAGCGTCCGGCTCTGCCGCCACCTGCCCGCCGGCGGCCACACCGGCCGGCGCCTCATCCGCCAATACTGCGCCGTCAAAGTCCACCCTGTGCTTTGCCGCCCATTCTCGACGCCGGGCCAGGTACCGCGCCCAATCGGAAAAAGCCATCAGGTCTGCAGGCCCAATCCGCCATCGAGCCCCGGTCAGCAGCCGCATCAGCGCATCCGAGCGGCCCGGATCGGCAATGACCCTCAGTGTTGACACCAGATCCACAATTTCCGGTGTCCCCAGCAGCCCGCTCAGCCCCACAATTTCGTAGGGGATGCCCCGTGCCTCAAACACTGACTGAAAACGAGCAAATTGTGCACGACGGCGGCACAGCACAGCCACTGTCATGGCACCTTGACTGCCACCGCGGTGGGTGAAGTCTCCCTTGCGGTCCAGAATCTGATCCGCAATGGCCTGCGCTTCATCCAACTCGGTCTCGTAGCGGGCCAAGCGCACCTCACCGTCCGGGGCGTTCGGCTTTTCACGCAGCGGCGACACCACCACGCGCGGGCCGGCCGCCGCCCGTTCTTGCTCCGTCAAGCCTGCGGCCAGTTTCGCGTTGGCTTTGCGGGTCTGGGCCTGTGTCAGCTGCGCTGACATCACGTTCGCAGCAGAGAGAATATGGGCGGAGTTACGCCACGCAATGGTGAGTTCGGCAGTTGGTGCGTACTCACCGCTGGCCTTGACAAAAATCTCTGGGAAACGGAACAACTGCCCGGCGGAGGCACCCCGGAAACCATAGATGGACTGGTGTGGATCACCCACGGCCGTGACGGGATGGCCGGCGCCGTAGAGATCGGCGAAGAGCTGTAGCTGGGCGTGGGAAGTGTCCTGAAATTCATCCAGCAACACCACCTTGTAGCGTTGGCGCTCCATGGTGGCGGCGTGCGGGACATCCCGGGCTATACGTGCTGCAAGGGCCACAAGGTCGCCGTAGTCAAGGACATTGCGGCGGCGTTTGGCCTCCGCATATTTTTGCACCAGCGCGGCCACTGAGGCCCGGGTGCGCAGCACATCGAGCTGCTTATTGGCCACGGCAGTGCGTGGCTTGGCCGTCTCGGCAATGTAAGGCAGCGCCTCAAAACTCCTCAGATAGCCTGAAATGGTGTCCACCACCTGGTCTGCGTCCTGCAAGTGTTCGGCGCATTCCCCTGCCAGATCCATGACGGATTGGATGAGCGTGGACTTGGCGGCCGTGAAGTGTTCGTGGGCTCCGTCATGACCCTCCACTACCTCACTGGCCAGCTGCCAGGCGTCCGCAGCACCCATCACCACAGCGTCCCGTTCGATCCCTAAGCGCAGCCCGTAGTCGGTCACGATTCCGCTGGCGTAGGAATGGTAGGTGGAGACCTTGGGTTCAAGCGCGTCCCTGGCGGCCGCAGCGGGAGCTAACTCCACTTCACCGGAGCGCGCCAAGGTGCCGAGCTTGGCCAGCTGCCCGCGAATGCGTGAGGCAAGCTCGCCAGCGGCCTTGCGGGTGAACGTGACACCAAGGATTTCCTCGGGGAGAACCAGCCCGTTGGCAACCAACCACACCACACGGTCCGCCATGGTGGTGGTTTTCCCGGACCCTGCCCCGGCAATGACCAGTAGCGGCTCCAGCGGTGAGGAGATGATGGAGGCCTGCTCGGCGGTGGGCGGGAATTGACCCAGGAGGTCCGCCAGCTCGTAGGGGCTCAAAACGGGCCGGGCCTGCTCTGTGGTTTCTTCAAGCGTGTTTGGAGTGCTCATTCGGTGATTTGTTTCCCTTCCGGGCACAGCGGGCAGATGGTGGGCAGGGGGCAGCCACTGCGGGCGGACCAGTCTGCACCGTGACGGGCAGGGAAGGCTGCCTGGGCCATGAGCAGGGCGGCCTCCATGACCTTGAGGGTTGGATCATTCTCACTACCGGCAATCATTGCCGGCTGGTCCTGGGTCTTGACGGTTTTGGTGCCATCCCCCAGCGGCAACAGCGCGGCACCTCCGGAAACTGCGCCGGTCAATCCCGCAGCAGCAGCTTGTTCGGCGAAACCACCTGCTGTTACTGCCACCTGGTAAGCGCCAAGCTGCGGGTGAACTAACACTTGATCCTTGGTGGGTTTGCTGCGTCCGGTCTTGATATCCACGATGACCAGGTTTCCGTTGGCATCGGCTTCGAGCCTGTCCACCTGCCCACGCAAGCGCACGGTGTGTGAGAGTGCAGGCTCCGCCGCGCCGTCGCCGTGTACCTCTGCGGGTACCTCCCCCACCTCCACGGTGAAATTCTGTTCAACACCCAGGAGGGTCCTGCCCTGTTGGCGGGCCTCGATGACGTATTGCGCCAGTTTGCCCAGCATCTCTTGGGCGCGCTGGTAGTCCAGATCGCTTTCCCACGAATCCGGCAGGCCCAGTGATGGCCAGCGCTTGTCCAGCTCGGCGAGGTATTCGTGGCCGGCCCCATGGGGAATTTCCTCGGCGATGCTGTGGATGAGCGTACCCAGGCTGCGGGCAAAGTCAGTGGTGGCTTCTCCCCCAGCAGCCCGGAGGAACCAGTTAAGCGGGGATTTGAGAACTTCCTCAACCTTGGATGGCGAGACCACAACTGGATCCCCCGGCGCCACGATTGGCGCCTGCGTGCTCAACGGCAGCAACCCCCACCATTGCGCCGGGTCCGCGCCGGGCACGTTGTGTTCGGCGAGCACGGCGAGCATTCTGGCGGCCTCAGGATCGGCATGTATTTCCGATTCTTGGCGCAACTCCGCCACGAGCGATCGCAGCGTCATGGGCCGGGGCACCTGCTCAACCGGCCGCACCGGGTACTGGGACTCACCGCCGGAATCAGTCACGGGTATATAGGGTGCTGCCAGGTCGATGAATTGGGAGGGCTGGAGGTCGTGGCCTGCGGCAGCCGTGAGAATGAGCTTCCGGCTGGCTCGTGAAATGGCGGCCGCGAAGCTGCGCAGTTCGTCGTAGCGGATGTCCCGCAACCGGGCGGCAGGATCGATCTGCCGCGCCGCCTCGGCCCCATTTTCCAGCACGTCAACGAGCAACTGGCTACCCAATAGCTCGCCACGCAGCCTGGTATTGGGCCAGACCCCCTCCTGTAGACCGGCCACAATAACAATGGGCCATTCGCGTCCGGCCGCGCTGGCCGGAGTCAGGATTTCCACGGCATCGCTACGCTGGGCACGGGCGGCGAGGGTATCCATGGGCAGTTCCTGGCTCATCAAATAATCCAGGAACTGCTCCGGGCTGGAACCGGGCAATTGATCAACATAACGTTCCGCCGTCTGGAACAACGCCATGACGGCGTCCAGGTCCCTATCGGCACGGATGCCCGTGGGCCCGCCGCGCAGCGCCTGCGTCTCCCATGTTCCGGAACTATCGCAGGCATCCCACAACGCCCAAAGTACAGTTTCTGCGTTGGCTCCGGGCTCTGCCACAGCCTCCCTGCCGGCCGCCAGCATGGCCGCAATCCGCCGCGCATTGGCTGCCTCCCAGCCCAACGGGGACAGCTTCTCCGGGGTCAGCAGCGCCTCCACCAACAGCTCATCGCTTGCCCGCCCGCCGCCGCTGTGCAGTTCCTGCTGCCGCAACGCCTGGCGCAGACGGCGCAGGTGTAGTGCCGTTGAGCGCCCCAAACGCGAGGTCAATAACGCAACGCAAGCCTCGGCGTCGAGCGTTTCCGGGGACAGCGCAATACCAAAAGCTTCCAACAAGGGACGCACCGCAGCCTCGTCGCGGACAGGATTTTCCGCCACCGGAACTTTCACCGCAATGCCCTGCGCACTCAAGTACCGCTGCAACGCCGCCAGCGCTGACCCGGTCCGCACAATGACAGCAATCTCACTTAAACTGTGTCCGGCCAGGTGTTGTAGCGCCAGAATACGCTCGGCTACCAGGCGCAGTTCATGCACCTCGGACGCCACCACATGCGCACTGACAAAGGAATCATCCGCCACGGGCCACGCCGTATCCACGGCTTCCGTACGGTCCCCACCGTCCTGCCGGGTTGATTCGGGTTGGGCTGATTCGGGTTGGGCTGATTCGGGTTGGGCTGCTTCAGGCCAAGCGAACTCGCGGGCCTTGCGGCCGCCGCGAATCTGGAAGATGCGCTCCGCCACCCCCGACCACGCCGCGGCCAGCGGCTTGCTCATGCGGTGCGAGGTGGTCAGCGAAAAATGCTGCAGGGGATGCTCGGCTGTGGCCAAGCGGTCCGCCAAGGTGGCAACCAGGTCCGGGCGCGCCCCACGAAATCCCTGGACCACGGTGTCCGGCGAAGCTGCCACGAGGATGTCCTTGCCGCGGCCCACCAGTGCCAACAGTTCATGGACGGAATTGTTGGCTTCCTGAATGTCATCAACCACAATCAGCTGCAGCCGGTTGCGTTCCTGGGCCAAGAATTCCGGATCAACTTGCAGCAGTGTAGTGGCCGCCGTGATAATCCCGGCGGGGTCAAAGGAACCTGACTTGCCCCAATCCACCACGTCCCGGTATTCGCGGTAGAGCGACGCCGCAGCAACCCAGTCCGGGCGGTTGTTCGCCGTCCCGAGTTGAGCAAGTTCCTCCGGGATCAGTCCGTACTCAATGACACGGTCAAAGAGTTGCCTGATCTCCTGACGAAACCCCCGGGTTTCTTGCGCATCAGCCAATTCCACGGGCCACTTTGGAGCCGTGCCCAAGCCTAGTTTGTGGCCGGTGAGCAGGTCCCTGATGATGAGGTCCTGCTCGGGACCGCTCATGAGCCGTGGCGGACCGTCCAGGTGGGGCATGCGGCCGGCAACCTTGGCACGGCGCAGCAGGTCAAAGGCATAGGAGGACCAGGTCCTGGCCGGGGAGGTGCTCAAGCTTTTGGTGAGCCGGGCGCTAAAGCCGTCGCGAAGCTTAGCGGCAGCCAACCGGGACGGGGCCAGCAGGAGGGCAGCGCCGGGATCAACGCCGTAGTGCTCCATCCGTTGCACAGCTGATTCAATGAGGACGGTGGACTTCCCCGTTCCGGGCGCACCCCAAACGAGCACGGGGCCAGAGCCCTGCTTCAGCTCAACCACAAGCGCCTGATCCGGGCTCAGCGCCGGGGCGCTGCGGTCATTGTGGGCCGGCGGCACCAAGGTCAGCGCCGGGGAGAAAGCTTGTGCTTGCGTACTCATGCTTTCAGTCCATCACGAGGCACTGACATTGTTGTTCTCAGGTGGCTGGCAGGCTGGTGAGTGAGACAGGCGAACGTGTCCTTAATCAGTGCCTGCATCGGCTTCTTTCAGGAGGGCGGCAATTGCGTCAATGGCGTCAAAATCGGCCTCGGCAGGGTTCCAGCGGGCAACCCGCATGTCCACCCGCCAAGGGACTGCCTTCCCGGCCGGGACAACCGCCCCGACATCCCCGCGCAGAGCGGTGCCTTCCTCGCGGTAATGCCTCAGGGCCCGGCCTTCGTGGCACAGCGGCGCGGCACCGCTGGCGCGGATCACCCGCCACCAGGGCGCATCGCTGCCTTGAGCTGACATGACGGCGCCAACCTGCCGCGGCCCGCCACAATCCAGAAGGGATGCAATATCGCCATAAGAGAGGACCCGGGCCGACGGGATTAGCGCCGCCACCGCCAAAACCGCTTCCATATACTGCTCACGCATGGCTCAAGCCTAGTTCGCCGCGGGCCTGCCGTTGCTTCAATGTCCATGGCAGGCGGTAGCGTTATGGAATGACTAGCTGGAATATGCATCCCCGTGCCGCCTTTGACTTGGAAACCACAGGCAAGGATCCCCGCACGGCCCGGATCGTCACCGCCTCGATCGTGGTGTTTGATGAGGCCGGAGCCGTGGCGGACACGCACGAATGGTTGGCCGATCCCGGCATGGACATTCCAGAGGAAGCCGCCGCCATCCACGGCATCACCTCCGAGCATGCCCGGGAGCACGGGCGGCCCTCGGATGTGGTCACGGCCGAGATAGGCGCCGTCCTGTCCACCCTGTTTGCCAACAATATTCCCGTGATCGCCTTCAACGCCAGTTATGACTTCACGGTGCTAGCCCGTGAGGCACACCGCCATGGACTGGCCCAAATCACGGCAACCCCCGTCATTGACCCCTTTATTTGCAACAAACATCTAGACAGGTTCCGCAAAGGCAGCAGAACCTTGGTGGCCTTGTGCGAGGAGTACGGCATCACGCTCGAGGACGCCCACACCTCCGCTGCCGACGCCGAGGCCACGCTGAAGCTGGCTGATGCCCTCGCCGCCAAGTACAGCGCGTTGCGCCTTGACACCACCGAGCTGCACAAAGCACAAGAGGGGTGGGCCAGAGAGCAAGCTGCCGATTTCCAGGCCTATTTGCGCCGGGTCAAGGATCCTGCCGCAGTCATCGAAGGTGATTGGCCGGTCCTGCCCTGAACCACCAGCTAGCAAGATCCCGCCCAGCTATGGCCTAAATCACAGGCGCGATTCACCAAGGCGGGAACTTTTCTACCCGTCAGTAGTGCGTTGCGTTGCCCCGGTCACAGTTCACTGCCCGCACAAATGGCCCAATGATCGGAAGATTCTTTCCTTCTTCCCACACTTGACTGCCCATAAGTTCACATCCGCCATATTCTCGGAGTGAATGACATAATTTAGTTTTGTTGGTTGAGTCCTGCTAAGAAGCTCCTGTGAGTTCTTCTTTTACTCCCCACACCATGCTTACGCCCCCTTTCCGATCCTTTTTTCGGCCTGGGCACCTGTAAAGAAAGTGAACGATTGATGAAGAAATCTGCCCTAAAGTGGCTCACAACCGTCCCGGTTGCCTTGACGCTGGCCTTCTCACTCGCTGCCTGCGGCGGCGGTGCCGGTGACACCAGCTCCGCAAAGTCCACGGACGCTTTGGCTGGCAGCGATCAGGTTTCGCTGGATAAGTACACCACTGCCGATGTCATCCCCCTTGACTCCGTCAAGAAGGACGAGCTTGGCTTGACCACCCCCGGCATCATCTCGGTGGGTACACTCTCTGACGCCCCGCCGAACATCTTCCTCAAGGACGGTGTTTTCACCGGCTACGATAACGAGCTGCTGCGCGCCATGGCTGCCAAACTGGATCTGAAGGTCGAATTCAAGTCCACTGACTTCAGCGCCTTGCTCGCACAGGTGGAGAACAAGCAGTTCGACGTTGGCTCCTCCTCCATCTCCACCACGGACGCCCGCCGCAAGAATGTTGGCTTCACCAACGGTTACGATTTCGGTTACATGGCCGTTGTTGCCAAGACTGATTCGCCCATCAAGGGCTTTGCGGATCTGACCGACAAAACCCGCATCGCTGTTGTTCAAGGCACCGTCCAGGATGACTACGTCACCAACACCTTGGGCTTGCAGGCTGTCCGCTTCGCGGATTACAACACGGCCTACGCGAACTTGAAGAACGGCCAGGTTGACGCTTGGGTTGCTCCTTCCCAGCAGGCCACCGGCCAGGTCAAGGACGGCGACGGCACCGCCATTGCCGAGGAGATCGTCAACACCCAAAACTTCACCGCCTACGCTGTGAACTCACAGAACAAGGCGCTGACGGATGCCCTGAACTCCGCCCTGGATGCGGTCATTGCCGATGGCACCTGGTCCAAGCTGACCAAGGAGTGGTACCCCACCCGCCCCATGCCCGCGGACTGGACACCCGGTTCCAAGGCAGTAACGGTTCCGAAGGCCTAATTTATGGATGTACTTGAGCAGCTCGCAAAAACGTTTTTTGACTGGGAGGCCATGGGGGCAGTAGTCCCCGAAATGCTCACAGTCGGTTTGCCCAACACCCTCATCTTGGCCGTCTCCTCGGCCTTCTTCGGGTGTGTCCTGGGCATGATCTTGGCCGTGATGGGCATTTCCCGCAATCCCTTCCCGCGCTGGATCGCCAGGATTTACACGGATATTTTCCGCGGACTGCCAGCCATTTTGACCATTCTTCTGATTGGTCTCGGGCTGGGCCCGGTGTACCGGATCTTGACAGGGAGCACCAACCCCTACCCCTTGGGTATTTTGGCGCTCTCCCTCATGGCCGCTGCCTACATTGGCGAGATTTTCCGTTCGGGCATTCAAAGCGTTGAAAAGGGTCAGCTCGAGGCATCCCGAGCCCTGGGGTTCAGCTACGGATCAGCAATGGTCCTAGTTGTTATTCCCCAGGGCATCCGCCGGGTCCTTCCGGCACTGGTGAACCAACTAATTTCCCTGATCAAGGACTCCTCCTTGATCTACATGCTCGGTCTTCTGCCTTCTCAGCGGGAAATCTTTCGCGTCGGTAACGATTCGGCCGCCAACACCGGCAACCTCTCACCCTTGATTGCCGCCGGATTGCTTTACCTCTGCCTGACTATCCCGCTCACGCATTTGGTGAACTACATGGACAAGCGCATGCGTGAGGGCAAGGCCCAGAAAATTGAGCCCGATGAAGCGGCCGCAGCTATTGGAAAGGGTGCGTAGAGCATGAGTGATTTTAAGTCAGGCTCCCTGAGCGCCACCAACATCCATTTGGCGTTCGGCTCCAACAAGGTGCTACGCGGTATTGACCTGCACGTTCCGCAGGGCACCACGGCATCCGTGATCGGACCTTCCGGTTCAGGAAAGTCCACGCTGCTGCGCGTCATGAACCGGCTGATCGAGCCGGAACAGGGCGACATCCTGCTCGATGGCCGATCCGTCCTCAAGGACAACCCGGACGAGCTCCGGCGCCGTATTGGCATGGTCTTCCAGCAGTTCAATTTGTTCCCCCACAAAACGGTGTTGGACAACGTGGCACTGGCGCTCATCAAGATCCGCAAGATGCCCAGGGACCAGGCCCGGGCCAAGGCTCTGGAGCAGCTGGATCTGGTGGGTCTCAAGCACAAGGCCGACGCGCGGCCGGGTAACCTTTCCGGTGGCCAGCAGCAGCGTGTGGCCATTGCCCGCGCCTTGGCGATGGAACCGGAAGTCATGTTTTTTGACGAGGCCACCTCAGCCTTGGACCCGGAACTGGTCAAGGGTGTTTTGGCGCTCATGACCGACCTGTCCAAGGGCGGCATGACCATGGTTGTTGTCACGCATGAGATGGGTTTTTCCCGCAATGTCTCCGACACCGTCACTTTCATGGATGCCGGCGTTGTGGTGGAGACTGGTCCCCCCGAGGAACTGTTCAGCGCCCCCAAGACGGACCGCCTGAAGGGCTTCCTCTCCGACGTGCTGTAACGCTTTTTAACTAACGACGGCGGCACTTGCCCCACGCTTGTTGCGTTGGGCAAGTGCCGCCGTCGTTGTTTGACGAGCAGCGGGAGGACAGGGTGGGCCCACATGTCCGAGGGACCCACTGCGAGGCACGAGCAGCGGGAGGACAGGGGGATTCACAGCTTCCGCCCAGCACGGCGGGCGTAATCTGGAAGCATGGCCGAACAGCAGCCGCACAAAGGCGCGTTTGCCCCCGCCCGCAGGGCCAGGAGCATGCTGACACGTGTGCCGGTGTGGATGTGGAGGATGTTCATGCACACCATCAGCAAGGTGGAAGTGCGGACCCTGAATTCTGAGCCCATCACCGATGTGCGGTACTGGCATGACATTGACTTTGTTGGCGACCACATCCATTGGCACCTGCTCGATGTCATGGCCCCTCCCAACACCAGCGGCGAAGAAGCCCTGCATCCCCTCCCCGTGTACGTGTATTTCCATGGTGGCGGCTGGACGTCCGGGGACAAGGCGTCCCTGACCAAATACTGTGCAGGTCAGGCCGCCAGTGGCGTGGTGGTGGTCAACGTGAACTACCGGATGGCCCCAAATTTCCATCTGGGACACGTACTGGAGGACGCCAACGCCGCGTTGGTCTGGGTTGAGGACCACATTGACCATTTCAACGGCGATCGCGAGCGGATCGTACTCGGCGGTGACTCCGCTGGTGGACAAATCTCTGCGCTCATGGCTGCAGCCACCATCCGTTCGGAGCTTGCCGAACACTATCACCTGCACTCGGCCCTGCAACCGAACCAATTGCGTGGGTTGGTGCAGCACTGCAGCATCGTGGACTTTTCGGTGTTCTTCGACAAGGGCTTTGTCATGAGCCTGAATTTCATCCGAATGCTCCTGCCCCAGGGCGATGATGCGGCCAGCCGTCGTAAAAACAAGCACCTCCACGTCCGGCATCACCTTTTGCGCGAGGCCGCCCACTACATGTCCCCCATCGAGTGGCTCGATTCACGTTGCCCACCCGTTTTCGTGACCACCTCGGAGCGGGATTTCTTCTATGACTCCAACATGAACTTCATCAAAACCCTCAGCGAGCAAGGCGTCCCGGTTGACTCCATGGTCTACAGCTGGGGCAGTTCCAACACTGAGCACACATGGCAGCAGAACTTCCGCTATCCCGAGTCCCAGGAGGTCTACCGGCGCCTAGAATCATTCATAACAAGGGTGACCGTGACTCACTGACAAGAACAAGCCCGGCTTTGTGAGGCCTCTCGTGCGTTAGACGGCGGCGGCTGCTGCCTTCGCTGCTGCTGGCAGCGCGTCAAAGATGCGGTTCATGGCGTTGTCGTCATGGGCGGCGGAGAGGAACCAGGCCTCAAACACACTCGGCGGCAGGTACACCCCGGAATCGAGCATGGAGTGGAAGAACGGGGCGTAGCGGAACACTTCCTGGCCCTGCGCATCTGCATAGTTGCGCACGCCGGAAACGGAGGTGCCAAACGCTACGGAGAACAAGTTCCCGGCCCGCTGGATGGAGTGGTCAACGCCCTCGTCGGACAAGGCAGAGGTCAACGCAGTTGAGAGTTCCAGCGAGCGTGCATCCACGGTGGCATACACGGCTGACGTTGCGGCGGTCAGTGTGGCAACACCGGCGGCCATAGCTACCGGGTTTCCGGACAGCGTGCCTGCCTGGTACACCGGTCCCAGTGGGGCCAGGTAGTCCATGACCTCCGCGCGGCCGCCCAAGGCCGCCGTGGGAAGTCCGCCGCCAATGACCTTGCCAAAGGTGAACAGGTCAGGTGTCCACCCCTCTGAAGCGCCGGTCAGGCCCCAGTATCCGGAGGCGCCAACACGGAATCCTGTCAGCACCTCATCCAGAATGAGCAGCGCGCCGTGGGCGGCGGTGATGCGGGAGAGCCCCGCGTTGAAGCCCTCCCCCGGCGTGACAACACCCATGTTGGCGGGCGCGGCCTCGGTGATGACGGCGGCAATCCGGTCCCCGTACTCAGTGAACGCGGCCTCGACGGCAGCAAGATCGTTGTACGGCAACACGAGCGTTTCGGCTGCAGTTGCGGCCGTGACACCGGCTGATCCGGGCAGTGCCAGGGTGGCCAGGCCGGAGCCAGCAGCGGCCAGCAGGGAATCGAGGTGACCGTGGTAGCAGCCGGCAAACTTGATGATGAGATCGCGGCCCGTGAAACCGCGGGCTAGGCGCACGGCCGTCATGGTGGCCTCGGTGCCGGTGGAGACCATACGCAGGCGTTCCACGCCGGACACCCGGCCCTGCACAAGAGCGGCCAGTTCACTTTCGGCCGGGGTGGAGGCGCCAAAGCTCAGGCCGTGGTCAACGGCTGTGTGGACGGCGGCCAGAACAGCAGGGTGGGCGTGGCCCAGGAGCGCCGGACCCCAGGAGCAGACCAGGTCCACGTAGTCGCGGCCGTCAGCATCGGTGAGGTAGGCACCCTTGGCGTTGACCATGAAGCGCGGTGTTCCGCCCACGGAGCCGAAGGCACGCACGGGTGAGTTCACCCCGCCGGGCATGAGGGTCTTGGCGCGGTCAAAAAGTTCTTGTGAGCTGGTCATGAAAAATCCTTGGCGTAGTTATTAGGAGAGGGGGTGAATTAGTTCTCGCGCAGCCAGCCGGCCAATTCGGCCGCCCAGTACGTCAGGATCATGGTGGCTCCGGCACGTTTAATGCTCAGCACGGATTCCTCAATGGCGGCGCGGCGGTTGATCCAACCGTTGGCGGCTGCGGCCTCGATCATGGCGTACTCCCCCGAGATTTGGTATGCGGCAACGGGGACGGGGCTCATGGCGGCAACGTCGGCCAGGATGTCCAGGTAGCTCATGGCCGGTTTGACCATCACAATGTCGGCACCCTCAGCCAGATCCAGCTCCACCTCGTGAAGGGCTTCGCGACGGTTGCCGGGGTCCATTTGGTAGGTGCGGCGGTCGCCGTCGAGCTGGGAATCCACGGCTTCACGGAACGGGCCGTAGAACGCTGAGGCGTACTTGGCTGCGTAGGCCAGTACGGAAACATCGGCGTAACCGGCGGCGTCCAGGGCCTCCCGAATCACCGCGACCTGGCCGTCCATCATTCCGGAGGGCGCCACAACGTGCGCGCCGGCAGCAGCCTGCGCCACAGCCATCTTGGCGTAAATTTCTAGGGTGGCGTCATTATCCACCTGCCCGGAGGCATCGAGCACGCCACAGTGTCCGTGGTCAGTGAATTCATCCAGGCACAGATCACTCATGACCACGAGCTCATCGCCCACCACGGCACGGACATCGCGGATGGCTTTGTTCAGCACGCCAAAGGGGTCCAGCCCGGCACTTCCCGTGGCGTCGCGTTCCGCAGGAATCCCGAACAACATGATGCCGCCGAGCCCCAGGGCCAGTGCTTCACGCGCAGCCGCCACGAGCGAGGAAGTGCTGTGTTGCACCACGCCCGGCATGGAAGTGATGGGCTTGGGTTCGCTAAGATCCTCGCGGATGAAAACGGGCAGGATCAGATCCGATGGTGCCACGGCGTATTCGCGCACCAGCTTGCGCATGGCAGCGGTGGTGCGTAGACGGCGTGGGCGGTGCTGGGGGAAACTCATGATGACTCCATAGCTGTGTGGTTCTGAAAATTTGTGCGGGCCCGTGCCAATGCGGCCACGATCCCTTCCGGCGTGGGATGCTCCGCGGTTGCCGCGACGGGCATCCCCAACCGCTCCGACTCCGCCCGTGTGGGCTCCCCAATCGCAACGACCAGGCAGCCTTTGGGTAGCGGTGTCAGGGTTGTAGCTACCCGCCGGGCTGCGCTTCCCGAAGCAAGTACGACGGCGTTGATCGCCCCCGCCTGGATCTCCCCGGCGGCTTGGGCCGGGGAAAGCTGCTGGAATCTAGGTTCCCTCGCGAGCACTAAGATTTCCCCGGTTGCTGGGCGACCTTCATAAGAGATTCCCGAGGGTTCCCCGCTGAGCTTGCGAAGAGAGGGAAGGGAATCACGCCATCCTGGCTCCGGGGATCTAGATTCCAGCGTTGCGGTCAGTCTTAGTTCAGTGCACGCCGGGTAGTCAACGGTTTTGTATGCGGTGACGGCCTCAACATCCCAGCCCTTGGCCGCGAGCCCGTCGCGCAGGGTGGGTGCGGCCAGGTTCGATGACGGCAGCAGGACACGGTTGCAGCCGGAGCCCGCGTCATTCTCCAATGGGGGCCACAAGGCAACAAGCCCGGCGGCCGATTGCACGTCCGTGGGTGCTAGATCGGCCAAGATGCCTTCGGCGGCGAGGATGTCTACTGAGGTTGGGCCGATCGTGGCCACGGACGTGCCTGCCGGAATGAGCGCGGCCAGGGACGTCCCGGCCCCTTCACACCATTGCTTTAGTGCCCGCACGGTGGTGATGGAACTGATGACCACCCACTGGAACTCTCCCGCGGCCAGCCTGCGCATTGCAGCACCCAACGCGTTCTGCTCGGCGACCTCGAAGTCAATGAGCGGCACCAAAACCGGTTCTGCCCCTGCCGCAGCAAGTGCGGCCAGCAGCGCGCCAGCCCTGTCCACACTCCGGGTGACGGCAACGCGCAACCCGGCCAGCGGTTCGGCACCAACAGGCTGGACCAGCGGGGCGGACTCGGTCATTACGCTTTGGCGCCCAAATCCGCCAGATCGGCCGCACCGCCGGCGAGTAGTTCCTCGGCCAGTTCAATGCCAAGGAGCGTGGCCCCCACAACACTGAGCCCGTCCGTGGCCTTCTTCAGCCGCAAGGAACGCCTTCCATCCAGTGAAACAACCACTGTCTCCAGGTACAGCATGGAGCCTTTACGGTGTGCGAGGGCTCCCACCGGTGCAGCACATCCTGCTTCCAACCGGGCCAAAAGCGCCCGTTCTGCCGTGATTGCCAAACGCGTATCCGTGTCATCAATGGCGGCCAGTGACTGGCCCAGAACGGCGCTCAGATCCGTGTCAGAGGCGCGGCATTCCAGGGCGAGTGCACCCTGGCCGGGCGCAGGGAGCATCACATCGGCTTCCAAGAATTCCGTGACGGCTTCGAGCCGGCCAATGCGTCCCAGTCCGGCCGCGGCAAGCACCACGGCGTCAAGGTCAGCAACTTTTCCGGGAACCACTGCGGCCTCGGGGTTTCCTGGCAAACCAGGGACCCTGCCCAGCCGGGTTTCCACGTTGCCGCGGATGTCCACGATGAGAAGATCGGCCCGTGCGGCGAGCAATTGTGCTGCCCGGCGCGGGGATCCCGTACCTACTGTGGCCCCCAGCGGAAGTTCGCTCAGTTTCAGCCCGTCGCGGGCGCACAGCGCATCCCGTGCATCCGCGCGCACCGGCACAGCTGCAAGAGCCAAGCCGGGCACGGCGGCCGTGGGCAGGTCCTTGAGTGAATGAACGGCCACGTCCACCCGTCCGTCAAGCACAGCGGAGCGCAGTTCTGCGGCGAATACGCCCGTGCCACCCATTTGGGACAGTGGTCCGGTCAGGACATCGCCGTCAGTCTTGATGGGGATAATCTCGGCGTCAAAGCCACCCACAGCACTAAGCTGTTCGGTGATCTGCCCAGTCTGGCTCAGGGCCAGTTTGCTTCCGCGGGTTCCAATTTTCACGCTTGCCACTGTTTGTGCCATGGAGATTAAGAACCACCTTGTGCGGCGGCAGGAAGTCCCACTGTGCTGCCCACTTCGGCAATGGCTGGCTTCTCACCGCGGAAATTGGCGCAGCACCCTGGATTGCACACGTCATACCAGGGCCCCAGCTTGGTCATGGCCGGGCGGTCTGCAATGTTGTTCTGCACGGTCCGCTCACAGATCAAATCCACCAGTCCCTCGACAAACTTTTGGTGAGTGCTCGGGGTGGGTGCGCGGTCAAAGGCCAGGCCAAGTTCAGCGCAAGTCTCCTTCGCCTCGGTGTCCAGATCCCAGAGGACTTCCATGTGGTCGCTGATGAAACCCAGCGGAACCACCACAACGCCCTGTGTCCCTGCCGCGGCAATGTCAGCCAAGGCATCATTGATGTCAGGTTCCAGCCACGGCACGTGAGGTGCACCTGAACGGGACTGGTACACCAGCGAGAATTCCTGCGCGGGGTCAACCCTGGCCATGATGGCCTCGGCGTTGGCAAGGTGCTGGGCCACGTAAGCCGAGTCCTGTTCAAAGATCATTGTTTGCAGTTCCGAACGGCCAGAAGCCTGCGCATCCCTGGTGGGGATGGAGTGTGTGGCGAACATGACGTGGACGGACTGCGGGTCCTTGCCCGCTGCAGCCAAGGCGGCCTTCACGGTGGCCAGTGATGCGGCTGTGCCTTCAATGAAGGGCTCAACAAAGCCCGGGTGGTCAAAGTACTGGCGTACCTTATCCACTGCCAGTTTCCCGTCCAGGCCGGTCTCGGTCAGTGCCATGCCAATGTCCTCGCGGTACTGGCGGCAGCTGGAGTAGGAGGAGTAGACGCTGGTGGTGAGCATCAAGATCCGGCGGTGACCGGAATCGTACGCGTCCTGCAGAACTGCGGGGATGTACGGGTCCCAATTGCGGTTGCCCCAGAGTACCGGCAGAGAAATGTTGCGCGCGGCCAGCTCAGCCTCAAGGGCGGCCTTCAGTGCGCGGTTCTGGGCGTTGATGGGACTGATGCCACCATTGGCACGGTAGTGGTGGCTCACCTCTTCGAGGCGCTCGTCAGGGATGCCGCGCCCGCGCGTGACGTTGCGCAGGAACGGGATCACATCGTCTTGGCCCTCAGGCCCACCGAAGGAGGCCAGCAAGACGGCGTCGTACTCGGCGGGAGCCATCACGGCATTCTCAGTTTTAGGTGCAACGCTCATCGCAGGACCTCGGCAATCTCGGCGGATTCAATCCGGCGTCCGGTGTAAAAAGGGACTTCTTCGCGCACGTGCAGGCGTGCATCGGAGTAACGCAAGCTGCGCATCATATCCACGAGATCGGTCAGCTCGTCAGCTTCCAGACCCAGCAGCCATTCCCAGTCACCCAAGGCGAAGGCGGAAACCGTGTTGGCCAGGACCTGAGGGAATTCCCGGCCCAGCATGCCGTGTTCACGCAGCATGCGGCTGCGCTCTTCGGCGGGCAGGATGTACCAATCGTAGGAGCGGACGAACGGGTACACGCAGACCCAGCCCTTCGGCTCATTCGGGCCCATGTAGCTCGGTGCGTGGGACTTGGCGAACTCAGCTTCACGGTGCACGCCCATGGCCGACCAGGCAATCTCAGTGGCCTGGAACAAAGCGGTCCGGCGAATGCTGCGCACGGCGCGCTGCAGCCCCTGTGCATCGGCCCCCACCAGCCAGATCATGATGTCGGCATCATTGCGCATGGCTGAGACGTCATAGGAGCCTCGCACGGTGATGCTCTCAGTGGCGAGGGATGCAATCAACGCATCAAATTGCGCCACCGCGTCCTCGCCGCCAGTGAAAGATCCGCTCCTCTTGAAGACAGTCCACAGCGTGAACGGCGTTTCAGCAGGAGTTTTAGTGACAGATTGTGTGTAAGTGTCTATCGTCATGGTCTCTAGTTTGCACCTAGTTCCCGTGAAACAAAAAACGGCGTTCTCTACATTGCGTAGAAAGTGCGCAAGATCACAGTCGGCGCGAGGCGTCTACCGCGGCCCGGATCTGGCGTCTGGTGCCACTGACAACCGCGGCCAAGCCGTTCCCGTGCATCCACCCACCCGTCAAAACTAATCCCGGAACCTCATTGGCCAGGGCATGGATCCGGGCCATCTTTGCCTGATGTCCCACGGCGGCAAACGGCAAGGCGCCCCGCCAACGGACCACGTCTGAGCCCAGCAGATCGGCCTCACTTATTTCAATACCGAGCAGGGTGGAGGCATCGGCGAGGGCCGTGGGCAGCAAGTCTTCTTCCTTGGGCGTGCTTGGCGTGAGGCGAACAGCATCGGAAGCTTTGACACCTGCACGGCCATAGGAAAGCCGCAACACATGCGTTCCCGGGCCCGTGGAGTCAGCCAGCCAGTCCCACTTGGCCGTTGCATGGGTCAGCGCCTTGGCCTTGATGCCCTCAACCTCGGGGGCCACCAGCACGCCGGTACCGCGCGGCTCCGAGTCGAGCTCAGGCACGTCCACCACAAGGGTGACCAGGCGGATGTCTGGGCCGGTGGCTGGCATAAAGTCCAAGATGTGCGGCAGTTCCACGCCCAGCAGCTTCACGGCAGTGGGCCCGTCCGTGGCGAGGACTAGCACCCCCGCCGATTCAAACCCGCTGTCGGTGCCATGCTGCCAGTCAACAATCCAGGGCGGGGGCGCACCGCCGTCGTATTTCCGCTGGGGGGGCGTCTGCTCCGGATCGGTGTCACCGCGGTAGACGGCGTTGATCCGATGCCCGGCATGCATGGACACGCCGGAGCTGCGCAAATCCGCCACAAGCGCGGTGACGAGGGAGTGCATGCCGCCCACCAACCCGCCTACGGCGGAGCCGGGCTTGCTTCCAACAGCGCGTTGGGCCGCCACGGCCGCCGCGAGGGAGCCGTGCTCGCGAATGCCCGCGCGCAGCCCCGGCGCCACCACATCAATGTCAAGCACTTCCGGATCGGCGGAGTGAACCCCTGCCACCACGGGAGCCACAAGGCGTTCCAGCACGCGCTTACCCATGCGCGCCCGCACCAGCTCGGCCACACTGGAGACCGCTTCCGTGGTGCCGATGCTGACGGGCATTTTGGCGTCCAAGGCAGCACGTAAAACACCGGAGGCGCCCAGGGCAGCACGCACCTCCGGGGCGCTCAAATCCGAGGGGATACCCAGAATGCCCGTACGAGGCAGGGGCACCGGGCCCTCCGCCAGCCACACCCAGGCACCGGCTGGATTGGGGGTGGTCAGTTGCGCTCCCAGCCCCAATTCGGTGGCTAGATCAGCAACAGCGGTGTTGCGGGTGGCGAAGGATTCCGCCCCCGCATCCAGCACCACACCCGCCACCTCATGGGAGGCAACGCAGCCGCCCCATGTTGTGGCGGCCTCGTAAATGCTCACCTGGAAACCCGCAGCCTGGAGATCTTTCGCGGCCAACAAGCCGGAGATACCGCCACCTACCACTACAGCCCTATTGGGTGCCGGGTGGCTCTGGGGCCTATGCGCCTTGGCTGCGATTCTGCGGTTTTCCATGGATTCCCCTTTTTTGCTGGTACGTCAGTGCTAAATAGAGTGCACAAGTTCCACGAGACGGCTCAGAACAGCCGGATCCGTCTCAGGCGGCACCCCATGACCCAAGTTCACCACATGCGAGGGCGCATGGGCGCCAGCGGCAACAACTTCGCGCACGTGTGCCTCGAGGACCTCCCACGGGGCACTGAGCAACGCCGGGTCAATGTTGCCTTGCAGTGGCACCTTTCCGCCGAGCCTGCGGTTGGCCTCATCCAGTGGCAGCCGGTAGTCCACACCCATGACATCCACGCCCACATCATGCATGGCGCCGAGAAGTTCACTGGTTCCTGTGCCAAAGTGAATCAGCGGCACCCCCAAGTCACGGACATGATCCAGGGCCCGGGACGACGCCGGGGCCACGTGTTCGGTGTAATCGGCCAGTCCCAGCGACCCCGCCCAGGAATCAAAAAGCTGGCCTGCGCTGGCACCGGCCTCGATTTGCGCACGCAGGAATTTGCCTGAGGCGTCGGCAGCCCAATTCATAAGTTCGGCCCACAGGTGAGGCTCGGCGTGCATCATGGTGCGCGGGCCCAGATGATCCCGTGAAGGGCGGCCTTCCACCATGTAGGCGGCCACAGTGAACGGGGCGCCGGCGAAACCAATGAGCGGGGTGCTACCTAGCTCTGCCACCGTCAAAGCAACGGCTTCGCGAATGGGGTCCAGCGCCGCATCCGTGAGCTCGGGCAGTGCCGCAATGTCCGCCGCGGTGCGGATGGGCTTTTCCAGCACCGGGCCTACGCCGGGAACAATATCAACACCCACTCCGGCCAGTTTGAGCGGAATGACAATGTCGGAGAAAAAGATGGCGGCGTCCACGTCATGGCGCCGGACCGGCTGCAACGTAATTTCAGCTGCCATGGCTGGCTTGAGACAGGATTCCAGCATGGTGGTACCCACCCGCAACTCCCGGTACTCGGGCAGTGAGCGCCCGGCCTGGCGCATAAACCAAACGGGACGGCGGCTAGGTGTGCCACCCCGGTAAGCCGTGATCAAGGGGGAATTTGCGGTGCGGCCATCCATCAGGGGGTGGCTTGGGCTCAGTGTCATGGCACCACCCTACCGAGCCATTCTGGGCGTAGTTTGTGCACAAACTGTCACCGCAGAGGTTTCCGCCCCCGACCCACCGGTGGCAAGGCTCACATATTCTTAGTGACGCTTATGTGCATCTTGTGCATAAAAACTCAGCTTGGGGGTCTACCATTGTGAAATTGTGGTTCTCTTTTCATTAGTTGCTTCGCACACAGACATCGATTTGGAAACCGTTGCCCGCCTCAGCGCCGGGGCCGCGGCGGCCAGCGCTGAGCTCTGCGCAGCCAACAATGCCGTGGCCGGGCTCATCACTTTGGCCACCTGCAACCGGTATGAGCTTTACGTTCAGGCAAGCAGTTCCGACGCCGTAGACGCGGCCCGCAGTACAGCCATTGAAACTATTAGCCGCCATAGCGGCCTGTCAATAGTGCACGTCTCGGGGGCTTTGGCCACCTTGCAAGGTGATGCTGTGGTCCGGCACCTCTTTGCCGTGAGTACGGGTCTGGAATCCGCTGTAGTGGGCGAACGTGAGATTGCCGGTCAAGTGCGCCGCGCTCTGGGCACCGCCCAGGATCTGGGGCTCACCACGCCGCCGCTAGTCAGGCTTTTTCAAGCTGCTGCCAAAACTGCCAAGGACGTTGGCGCGCAGACGGCACTGGGGCGCCGCGGCATGTCAGTAGTTTCTGTTGCGTTAGATCTGGCCGCCGAACTACAAGACGCTCCCTCACCTTCGGCCGGCGTGTTGGCCAACGCTCCCTCAGCTTCAGGGTCCCTTGCCGGTTCCTCAGCGGTACTTTTTGGCACAGGCGCCTATGCCGGAGCCGCCATGGCCCAGTTGCTGGAGCGTGGCTGCACTGACATTTCCGTGTACTCCTCCTCCGGCCGGGCCGAGACATTCACCGCCTCACGCGGCGGCACGGCCCTTGACAGCCAGTCCCTACCCCACGCACTGATGCACGCTTCCCTCTTGGTAGGTTGCAGCGGATCCGGGGAGCAAATCAGCACGGCGGAGTTGGCACAGCTTCGCACCGCGGATTCCCCGCAGCTGACCGTCATAGACCTGGCCTTGAGTCACGATTTCACCCCGGATGTGGCTGATCTGCCGGGTGTGGACTTGCTCACTCTTGAAACAGTGCGCCAAGCGGCCCCGGCGGAACAGGAATCAACCCTGACCCAAGCCTCGGCGTTGGTGGCGGAGGCCACCACCAAGTTTGCGCAGGCCCAAAATTCGCGATCCCTGGACCACGCCATTGTTGCGCTGCGCCGGCATACCTTGGGCGTGCTCGATGACGAGCTGGCCAAGGTCCGCAAACAGCACGGCTGCACCGCAGCAACAGCCGAGGTTGAATTTGCCATGCGCCGCATGGTCAAGCAGCTCTTGCATGTGCCTACGGTCCGCGCCAAGGAATTGGCCGCAGCGGGGGATGCTGAAAGCTATTTGGCAGCATTGGATGCCCTCTACGGTTTGCGTCCGTCAGCGCAGGATATTGGTCAGGCCGTGGAAACAGCTTCCCCGGCACAAGAGTCCTTTCCGGTCCTCCCGCTGCGCGAAGAAACGGCCTAAGGTAGCCCCACCTCTTACCGGAATGCGTTGATGCCTGTCAGCTCCGCCGAGAGCTCCCACAGCCTCCGGGCCTGCTCCGGGTCAACCGCATAGGCGTCCACACCGGCAAAGCGTGCAAACTCTGACTGCGGATCGGTGGGTCTGGCCACGTCACAATCCTCGCAGTACACCCCGCCCTTGCCATCCAGCATTGGCGCCGTGGCTGCCCATACCGAGGTTGCGGCGCCCTGCTCAGGAGTTTTGAAGCCTGCACGGACCTTGCCAGCCTCATCCATCCACCCGGCCGCCACCATTTCTTCCTGGCGCAGGTGACGTTGGAGCCCCGTCATGATCCCTCCGGGATTGACGGCAAACGCCCGCACGCCATGGTCCGCCCCGAACGCGTCAAGCTGCACGGCAAAAAGGCTATTGGCTGTTTTGGACGCTCCGTAGGCCTCCCATTTCTCGTACCCCTGTGTAAATTGGGGATCTTCAAAGTGAATGCCGGAGCGTTTGTGCCCGGTGGAGGACAGCGCCACCACCCGCGCCCCACCATCGGATAGCAGCGGCCAGAGCCCATTGACAAGGGCAAAGTGACCCAGATGATTCGTGGCGAATTGCGCCTCCCACCCGGGCCCCACGCGTGTTTCCGGGCACGCCATGATAGCCGCGTTATTGATGAGGATGTCCAACCCGGCGCCCGATTTCAGGTATGTGTTGGTGAAGTTCTGGACACTGCTGAGGTCACCCAAATCCAGCTCGAACACCTCCACACCGCCAAGATCAGATGCGGCAAACACGCCGCGAGCGTGATCGGGGCGGCGGGCCGGAACACTCACGCTAACCCCTGCCCCGGCTAGGGCCCGGACGGTCTCCAGCCCCAGTCCTGAATACCCGCCGGTGACAATGGCCGCGCACCCCGAGAGGTCCATGCCTTCCACCACCATGGCTGCCGTGGTGTGATGATTAAAGCCTGACCCAATGGGAGCTTGCGGCGTTGGCTGATGCTGAAGATGATTCATATGGTGCCCCTTGACCTGCGTGCGGAAGTGTTCTTTTGGGAAGAACTCTTTGAGGGGCAATTTACTCCTGTACGCCCGGTTTGTCTCCGGCCACCAAGGCATTAGTGCCCGGAACGGGTCCAGGCATCAATCCCCCCATCAAGATGTACGACGTCGGCAAACCCGGCCGCGCGCAGGCTCGCCAACGCTTGGGCCGAGCGGGCGCCGGCCTTGCAATGCACAATCAGGGGAATCTCCTGCGGCAATTTATCCAGCGCGGAGCCGTCGCGAATACCCGCCAGCGGAATCAATACTGAGCCGGGGATGCGGGAGATCTCAAACTCAACTGGCTCACGCACGTCCACCAGCACAAAGTCGTCTTTGCCTTGCTCTCGGTTGGCCAAACGTTCGGCAAGATGATCAGCGAAGATGAGATCGGCGTCGTTCTTCACCTCTGGAAGCAGGCCGCAGAAAATCTCATAGTCAATGAGTTCCGTGATGGGGACCGCTGCGGGGTCCTTGGCAATGCGGATTTCACGCCAGCGGGAGGTGAGCGCATCGAAAATCAGGAGCCGGCCCAAAAGGCTCTGGCCAATGCCGGTGATCAGTTTGACCGCTTCGGTGACCATCATGGCCCCAATCGAGGCGCACAGCATGCCAAAAACGCCGCCTTCCGCGCAGGATGGCACAGTGCCGGGGGCTGGCGGCTCGGGGTAAAGGTCACGGTAGTTGGGGCCGAACTTGTCCCAGAAGACGCTGACCTGGCCATCGAAGCGCAGGATGGAACCCCACACATACGGTTTGCCTAGGATGGCGGCGGCATCGTTGACCAGGTACCGGGTGGCGAAGTTGTCCGCGCCGTCCAAGATGATGTCATAGTCGGCGAAGAGTTCCAGGGCGTTGGAAGAATCCAGCCGGACAGGGTGCAGGCGAACATTGATTCCGGGGTTCAACTCCACGATGGAATCGCGGGCAGACTCCAGCTTGGAGCGGCCAATGTCCCCCACCCCGTGGATCACCTGACGCTGCAGATTGCTCAATTCCACGGTGTCATCATCAATGATGCCCAACGTGCCTACCCCTGCCGCCGCCAGGTACAACAGGGCTGGCGATCCCAGCCCGCCGGCTCCAATGACCAGCACACGTGCGTTGCGGAGGCGGCGCTGTCCCGTCAACCCAATTTCGGGAATCAATGCGTGGCGGGAATACCGTTCCAGCTCCTGCGCAGCCAAGGGCGGGCCGGGCTCCACAAGAGGCGGCAAGAGTGGTGCAGAAGTTGAGGTGCTCGCGAGTAAGGGCTGGATCAAGGAAACCATAGCTAACAATCTAAGGTGTGCCTGCCCCAGCCGCCACCCCAGGGGTTGGCGCGGGCGGGGGTTGGCGTGGGCGGTATGCGAAGGAACCGCTTGGTGAATAAACATTGAATATAAACCCGCACATGTGTGTGAGCAAGATCTCATCGCAGGGCGGCTGCCATCTGGCCGATGAAAATCCGGACATTGCTGGTGAGGATGGACCTGGCTGCGTCAATGCCGCTCTTTTGAATGAACTAAGTGCCGCCATTTCTATCCTGAGGCCTCGATAGTTCTGATTTTACTCCGATGACTGGCATTTGGGAGAATTTTCTGCGGTGTGCCGTCTGTGCGCGCCTGTGGGACATGCCGAAAACTACCAGCGGGAACAGGAGCACCATGATTTCAGTTGACCGGGTCAGCAAGAGCTACGGCTCAGGGGATACTGCCGTCCATGCACTCGAGAATGTCTCGTTGAACATCGCCAAGGGCGAGATTTTCGGCGTCGTTGGTCAAAGCGGTGCCGGCAAGAGCACCCTCATCAGGACCATCAATTCTCTAGAACGCCCCGATAGCGGCACGGTCACTGTTGACGGGGCGGATATCAGCCGCCTTAAGGGTGCCGCGCTGCGCTCGGCCCGCCACAACATCGGCATGATATTCCAACATTTCAACTTGTTGAGCAGCAGGACTGTCCAATCCAATGTGGAACTCTCCTTGGAGATCACCGGCATGGACCGGGGCGCACGCCGCAAGCGTGTAGCGGAAATCCTGGAACTCGTGGGGCTAGAGGGCAAAGCCGCAGCCTACCCTGCCCAACTTTCCGGCGGCCAGAAACAACGGGTAGGAATAGCCCGCGCACTTGCCTCCAAACCATCAGTGCTCCTCAGCGATGAAGCAACGTCAGCATTGGATCCTGAGACCACACGGCAGATCTTGGATCTGATTCGTGAACTTAGCCGGGAACTGGGATTGACCGTCATGCTGATCACTCATGAGATGGATGTAGTGAAGAGAATCTGTGATTCCGCTGCTGTCATGAGCCAGGGCAGGATCTTGGAGCAAGGCACTGTTGAGGGGTTGCTCACCACCAAAAAGTCCCTGCTGGGGCAGGCTCTTTTCCAACTTGGTGAGATTCCCAAGAACGGAAACACCATCATTGAGATCACCTTCAACGGTGTTACTGCAGACCGCCCCGTCATTGCACAGCTGGCCAGAACACATGGCATTGACGTGGGTATCTTAGGTGCCGCCATTGAAACCATCCACGGGCGCCAAACGGGCAGAACCCGGCTGGAACTTCCCGGCCAACGGGAAATCGTCACCGCAGCCATCGAAGATCTGCGCAATCAAGGACTTTTTGTGGAGGTAATCGGATGCTAGACCGCAATGACCCGTCCTTTTGGAGTGACCTCTTCGAGACGGTTCTGCAGGGCACTGGTGAAACGTTGTACACGGTGGGCATCAGCCTGCTTTTCACCGTGATTTTTGGCCTGGGTGCCGGAGTTGTCCTGGTGACCACCGAAGCTGGCGGTCTCCTTGCCAAACCCTTCGGCAGCCGCGCCTGGGGAATCATCATCAACAAGGTGCTGGACCTGCTGGTTAACATAGGCCGCTCCATCCCCTTCATCATCTTGATGATCCTGCTGATTCCGTTCACCCGGTTGATTGTGGGCTCCTTCATTGGCCCCACGGCAGCCATTGTTCCACTGACCATTGCCGGCATCCCGTTCTTCGCCCGGTTGGTGGAAATCGGCATCCGTGAGGTACCTATTGGGCTGGTCGAGGCCGCCGAATCACTGGGTGCCACCCGCTGGACCATTCTTTCCAAAGTCATGGTGGCCGAGGCCGTGCCCGCCATTGCATTGGGGCTGTCCACCACCATTGTGGGGCTCATCGGCTATTCGGCCATGGTGGGCGCCGTGGGCGGTGGCGGTCTGGGCGATGTGGCCTTCCGGTACGGCTACCAGCGCTATAGCCCTGAATACATGTTTGCCGTGGTCATCCTCTTGATCTTGCTGGTGCAGCTATTTCAATCCCTGGGCAACTTTGCCGCGCGGCGTCTTTCACACCGCTAAGAAACGCGCCCGTCCGTTCCTTTAGCTTCAATCCCCGAACCGTCAAAAAGTGCATGTCGCGGGAGAGTCCGTCCATGCAAACACCTCTAAGAAAAGAATTGACATGATCCGTTCCACAATGCTCAAAGCCGCCGCGGTTGGCGTAGCCGCTATCCTCTCCCTCACCGCTTGCGGCGCGGGCTCCGAGTCAGCCGCTGACACCATCAAGGTCGGGGCTCTTGCTGTTCCTGCCGGCGACATGCTCAAGTACGTGTCCAAAGAACTGGCCCCGAAGGATGGGCTGAGCGTGGACTACAAGGAATTCAGCGACTACAACACCCCCAATGCTGCCCTCAGTGACGGTGACATTGACGCCAACTTGTTCCAGAACACCACCTTCATGGAGACCTACAACAAGGCCTCCGGCAAGGACCTGGTCAGTGTCGGAAAGGTGTACCTGCCCCCGATGGCCCTCTACTCCAATGACATTGCCACACTGAGCGAACTGCCCGACGGCGCATCCATCGCCGTCCCCAATGACCCCACCAATGAAGGCCGTGCCTTGCTGCTGTTGGCGTCCAAGGGCTTGATTGAGGTCAAAGAGAACCCCATCACGCTCAAGGACATCACCGCGAACCCCAAGAACTTCAAGTTCACCGAGATTGAGAACGCCAGCCTCCCGCAGGCCCTCAATGACAAGGACGCGGCGATCGTCACGTTGGCCTTCGCACTGCCTGCAGGCCTGAGCGCAGACAAGCAGCTCTTGGTGGAGGGAGAGGACAGCGCCTTCTACAATGTGCTGGCGGTAAAGGCGGAGATGAAGGATGATCCCCGCGTGCAGAAGCTCTTCACGATGCTTACCTCACAGGATATGAGGGACTTCCTCAAAACCGAGTTCAAGGGTCTTGTCATCCCCGCATCATAAGTTTCTGTGCACCTGATTCAGGCGCACCCAGGGGCCGCCCTCACCGGCGGCCCCTTTTCTTTTTGTGGGGGCCCTATGAAGATGTGGCTCAGATCCAGGCAGTATTCCTGGTCCCACGCCATGCCTGCTCGGCCCCTACCCATAATTAGCCCGAGTAATCCGGCCAAGTCTGCGCCCTATGGCTGATTACCGGCCGGTAGAATGACACGAACCGCCCCATGCACCAGCCACGGGCATCGGAGGGAAAGGCAGCCATCATGACTTTGAATCCAGCCGCGAAGAATAGCCCCGCGCCGAAGACGCAGTCGAGCCGCATGCCGCGTGATGAGCGCAGAGCACAACTGCTGACCTCTGCGCTGGAGGTGTTTGTCAACCATGGCTATCACGGTGCCGCCATGGATGAAATTGCCGAAACCGCCAAGGTCAGCAAGCCTGTCCTGTACCAACATTTCCCCAGCAAGCGGGAATTGTATTTGGCACTGTTGGAGAGCCATTTGGATGCTCTGACAAAAATGCTGGTGGCTGCCTTGAATTCCACCTCCGATAACAAATTGCGGGTTCAGGCCACCATGAAGGCTTACTTTGAATTCATGGCCAACGACGATCAGGCTCACCGGTTGGTCTTTGAATCCGATCTTGTAAACGATCCCGAGGTAGCTGCCCGACTGGAGGCGTTCAATGCCAACTACGCCGACGCGATTGGTGCTGTCATTGCCGAGGATACTAAGTTGCCCCCTGTTGAGGCAGCTCTGCTGGGCCGGGCGTTGGCGGGTATGGCCCAGGTCAGCGCACGGTACTGGCTCGAAGAAAGCGGCGACCTTGATCTGGATGTGGCCAGTGATCTGGTTTACCGTTTAGCTTGGCGCGGAATTAGCCGATTCCCCAAGGAATCCTGACAAGCTGCCCCTAGAGTGGTTGTAATATCCATCTAAAAGTACGTGTGCACCAAGGAGACAGCTGTGGAAATCAAGATCGGCATCCAAAACATCAACCGTGAAATCATCCTTGAATCCGATCAGAGTGCGGACGACGTCGCCAACCAGGTCTCCGAAGCTCTGGCCAAGGGCTCCGAGCTGCGTCTTAAAGACGAAAAGGGCCGGATGATCATTGTTCCGGGCAACGCGCTGGGATACGTTGAACTGGGTGGCGAGAAGGCTCGCGGCGTAGGCTTCGGCGCACTCTAGAACCCTTTTTTGTCACTGATCCACAGCTCGTAGAGACGGAAACATTCATGGTTGCCCTGGTCATTATTGCCCTCACCGCCGCCGCTTTCGGCGCTATTGCCTGGGCTGTGGACAAACACCGCGCCATGTTCGGGGCAGTGCTCCCCGCCGGTGCCGCCGTGGCTGCCTCTCTCTTGGTCTGGATCCTCACCATGGCTGTGGGGCTAAATAATGACAGCGCCACCGCTTGGATGCCTTGGATTCTTTCCATGCTGGTGGGCGGAGCGGCCGCCTGGGCCACCGCCGGTTTTGTAGGCCGTGCCCGCCACCAGCATCAAGTGGAGCGCAACACCGCAATTTTGCAAATGCACTAACAGCCCGGCGGCTGTACCACGCTAAAGCTGAACTGTCCGGGAAATGATCCCGATCCCGCCTTTGGAGCCCGATATTTCGGTTTCAAAAGGCGGGATCGGGATCAGTTTTTGTTTCCGTTGCAGCTTCTGCACCGGCTGCCACGGCCGCTGCGGAAATGGCTCTGGCCAAGGTAATGTCCCGTGCCGTGATCTGCCCTCCCGCATCATGGGAGCTGGTGGCAATAAATAAGGTGTCATAGCGCCAGTCCACATCCGGGTGATGGTTGGCTTCCTGGGCGAGCGCCCCAATGGCGGCGAACAACTCCAAGGCCCCGGCCGACGTCGGGCACTTCAGCACGCAGCGCAGCTCACCGGCGTATCGCCACTGAGGCAGGGTTGCCAGTTCAGCATCGATCTGGGTCCGGGTCAACACATCATCTGCGGCCGCCATGGCAGGCTCCTTATCTAGTTCTACAGGTCAGGGCGGCCATCCATGGCCGAGGAAGCCAAGGCGTGGGCCCTCTTGGGAATGCGGCCACCCTGTGCTGCCAGTCTTCCACCGATCACGGCGTGTTTGAAGGCTTCGGCCATGACAAGCGGATTTTGGGCACGGGTGACTGCCGTGGCCAATAGGACGGCGTCACAGCCCAGCTCCATGGCAAGGGAGGCATCGGAGGCGGTGCCAATTCCGGCGTCGAGCACCACGGGAACGGACGCGCGGGAAACAATCAATTCAATATTGTGCGGGTTCAAGATGCCCAGGCCTGTACCAATGGGGGCGCCCAGCGGCATGACGGCGGTGGCACCAAGCTGCTCCAACCGCAGCGCCAGAACCGGGTCGTCATTGGTGTAGGCGAACACCTTGAAGCCACGGTTGACAAGCTGCTCGGTGGCATCGGCAAGTTCAAGGGCGTCGGGCAGCAAGGTGTGCTCGTCAGCGATGACCTCCAATTTCACCCAGTCGGTATCCAGCGCCTCACGCCCCAGTTCCGCTGTCATCACAGCTTCACGGGCCGTAAAGCAGCCGGCCGTGTTCGGCAGAATGCGAATGTTGTTCTCGAGCAGCAACTGGAACAAATTGGTGCCACCTCCCGCTGCCTCATCCACCGAGTAGCGGCGCATGGCCACGGTGGTCAGCTCGGTGCCGGAGGCGATGAGTGCGGCACCGAGTCCGGACAGGCTCGGAGCACCTCCGGTGCCCATAATGAGCCGGGAGTTCAGCGCAATCCCGTCAATTACCAGGGAATCGGTGCGGGTCAGTGTTTCGGTCATGGCATTCACTTTTCGGTCTCGGACGGTCAATGATGTGTTGGCGGGGATCTTAGCCACCCTGTACTGCGGTGACAATTTCAAGTTCGTCCTCGTGTTCCACGGCAGTGGCGGACCATTGGCTGCGAGGCACAATGCCTGAGTTGCGGGCAACGGCAACACCGAGCCGGCCGCCGTCGGCAGCCTGTCCCGAGGAGAGCAGCGCCCTGCCTGTGGTGGCCGTGACAAGGTCCGCAACTGTGGTCCCGGCGGGGTGGGTTTCCGTGGTGCCATTGAGTTGGATGGTGAACATGGTTACTCCTACGCGGTGGGGCCGGCGGTGCTGGCAAGCGGTATCGAGGTTGGGCCGGCGGTGCTGGCGGTGCCAGCGGTGACTGATGGAGAAAAACGGTCGGGGCGGAAATGTGTCCAGGCCAGGTCCGTGATGTCCCCCAACAGCTGGCGCACTATCAGCGCGGCGATGGGGGTCAGCAACACACCGTGCCGGAAGAAGCCCGTGGCAATGATGAGACCGGTGATGTCCCGCCCGGTTGCTCCCAAAACCCGTCCCAGCAGCGGGGCGTTGTCAGGGGTTCCGGGACGGGCACGGGCGGTGCATTCGAGCAGTTCAAGCTCGGCCACCGCGGGCAGCAACACCTGGGCATCGCGCAGTAGCTGGTGTACTCCCCCGGCACTGACACCGGCGTTGGCGTCTTCGCGGCTTGTTGCCCCAATCACTACGGTGCCGTCTTCGCGCGGCACAATGTAGACAGGCACCCCGCGCACCAGCCCACGGATGGTGGCGGTGGTCAGCGGGAGCAGATGCTCCGGCACGCGCAGCCGCAAAACGTCCCCATACACTGGACGAACCGGCAGCTTCAGCCCCTCGGGCAGGCCGGCCAGTTGCGGGGCGCCAAGGGCATTGGCCACCACCACTTCCTTGGCGTGGATTTCGCGCCCGTCAGCTAGCAGCACTCCGGTCACACACGAGTGGCTATCCGCCGGATCCTTGTGGAGAAGTCCGACGGCGGTCTCCGCCACGAACGCTGGTGCCGGCACGTTTGTTTCGGTGCCTTCTGAGACGGCGCCCCGGGCCCCTGAAGCGTTTTCCAGTGCCATGCGAAGCGCGGTGGCCATGGCACGCGGGTCAACTTGGTGGTCCTGTTTCATCAGGTAGGCGCAGGAGATGTGTGGGCCGACGAGTGGTTCCAGGGCCCGGGCCTCGCGGATGGAAAGCTGTTCCGAGTCCAGCCCATACTGTTTTTGAACCTCGTGCAGGTCAGCCAGCGCTTGCCGATCCGCCGGGTCCCCGCCCAGAACCAAGGTGGGCGAAACGTTGAAGCCAGTCCCTGCCGCAGCGTCCGCCACAGCGGCACTCAGCCCAACAGGCAGCGAAGCCACGAACTCGGACCAGCGTGCGGCCGAGGCGAGTGTCAGCTCCAGTAGTTCTTCTTCTTGGTAATGGAGTTCGCTGACCGGGGCCAGCATACCGGCGGCGGCAAAGGTTGCGCCAGTGGCGGGGGCAGGATCAATCACTGTGACGGTGTGGCCCGCGCGTTGGGCTTCCCAAGCGATGCCCAGGCCCACTATGCCGCCGCCAATGACGGCTACGTCGGTGCTTAAAATATCGGCCACAATGCCTTCCTTCCCTACGCCGGCATGACCCGGATCAGGTTCCACGCCCGCTGGGGGCGTATTTCGGTCGGCGCATTAGGCGCCCTCTCAGCCAGCTTCACTGGCTCCCGCGGTACTGCACTAGTCTATGAGACATGAGCCCTATTTCTGCCATCCATGACGGCGCCCCCGCCCACACCGTTGCCTCGATCCAGAGCGCCCAACTGTATTTGTGCACGGATTCCCGCGCCAAACAGGGGGATTTTGCCGATTTTCTGCGGGCCGCCTTTGCTGGCGGTGTTGATATTATCCAGCTGCGCGATAAAACCATTGAGGCAGCAGAAGAGCTTGAATTGCTGGCCGTGTTGCGTTCTGTTGCACAGGAATGCGGCAAGTTGTGGGCTGTCAATGACCGGGCGGACATCGCTTCGCTCAGTGGCGCACCCGTGTTCCACATTGGTCAAAAGGATTTGCCGCTGCCTGCCGCCCGCACACTTCTGGGGCCGGTCTCGATGGGCCTTTCCAGCCACGACCCCGCCCAGGTTTCGGCAGCCGCGAAGCATCCCGACGCCGACTACTTCTGTGTGGGACCTCTCTGGGCCACCCCCACCAAGCCGGGCCGGGCCGCCGTCGGGCTTTCCCTGGTGGAGCACGCCGCATCGCTGAACACCACCAAGCCGTGGTTCGCCATTGGCGGGGTTGAGCTGTCCAATGTGGAGCAGGTGGTGGCGGCGGGCGCGTCCCGGATTGTTGTTGTCCGCGCCATCACCGAAGCACAAGATCCGACGGCGGCCGCCCAGGCCCTGCTATCCCGGCTGCCTGCGCTGGGCTAATTCGCGCCACAAGAATTGCGAGAATTGCCAGCCCCTTTGGCTAGGAATACGGGTCGGTGAGTGTGGCTGGTGCGCAGCTGTGCCCGGCAATGGACGCTACCGGCCCGGGTTGGCTACTGCCGCGGAGGACACAATCCGATGGTGGCGCAACGAGGCGTGGCGTTACGAGGCCTAGCTGGAAGACTCTGCGGCCAAGGCGACTTTACGCAGCAGCGTGGCCAGCTTTGCCTGTTCGCTCGCGCTCAGACCGGAGAGCATCTGCCGGTCCCGCTCCAGAAAGCGCGGAAATTCCCGATCCACCAACTCCTGCCCCTGAACCGTCAACCGCAGGAGCACCACCCTGCCGTCATGCTCCCAGGGGAGGCGCTCGATCAGTCCACGCTTGGCGAGCCGGTCGGCATTCTTAGTGGTGGAGGCGCCGCTGAGCATGGTTGCAACAGTCACCTCGCTGGCACGCAAGGGGGCACCGCTGCGGGCCAGGGTGCACAGGACATCGAACTCTGCCCGGGTCAGCCCTTCGTGAACCAAATGACGCTCCGCGCGGTGGTTAGCCAAGGCACCAATCCTGGCAATCCGCCCCATCACCTCAATACTGGCCACATCCAGGTCCGGCCGCACTTGTGCCCAGCCCTTCCGCGCCCTGTCAACGAAGTCACCCGACTCTGCATGTACACTCATGGATCCAGTCTAGAGACTACTCTCACATCATTCACATCTATTTTACTAGTAAAATAGATTGTAGAATGGAAAGATGATCATGACCTCCCGGCTTCGCCACTGTGGCACGGCCCTGGCCCACTCTGTGGCTCCCCGCACCTGGTACAAGTCCCTTGCCATCCACCCGGCCGACGCCATCTTTGCCCCGGCCATCAAGGTGGGCATTGCGGCGAGCCTGGTCTTGGTTGCCGGCGGGCTTATGGGCCAGCAACAACTGGCCGGGGTGGCCACTTTGGGCGCACTGACCAGCGCCTTCGGCCGCTACCAGCCCTACCGCCGGTTGGCTCCCATGCTGGGAATCGTGGCTGCAGCAATGCTGGTCACGGTCGGAATCGGCGCACTGCTCGGTGCCATGGGCGTCCCCATGGCGGCGCAAATCGCTGTGCTATCGCTCATTGCTGGCCTGGCCTCTCACATCTTTGCCGCCTTCCGGATCACCGGCCCGGGCGCCGTCATCATGGTCTTTGCCGCCGCTGCCGGCGCCGCCTACGCGAATAGCCTGGTCGGAGTTGCCCCCATCGTGGCTGCATTGGGGATCGGCGCCGCCGTGGGGTGGCTCGCCGCAATGGCCCCTGTTCTGGTGAACCCGCTAGGGCCGGCCCGCCTTGCCGTGGCCCGGTCCATCACGGCCGTGGTGCGCCTGGCCACGCAGTTCCCCGCAGACGCGTCCCACGGCGGCACCCACCTTGGTGCCGCCCGCGCCGCCGTGCGCGGGGCCCGGGAATCGGTGGCGCTGAGCGCGGGCAGTAGCTTCGGCAGCGGCTCCGGCTCCGTCCGGCCCGCAACCGTCCGGGCCCGGCAGCGCCGCCAAGACGCAGAAGCGTTGAACCTCATTCTGAACGAGGTTGAATCCGTCATTGCCACGGTGGGCCATGCCAGCAGCAAGTCGCTGGCCCTGGCCTTACAAAGGCTCTGGGGGTACGAACACCAGTTGCGCACCCTACGTGGAAAGCCCTCGGCCGGGGCGAGGCCGGTCAGCTCCCCTGCCACTGGGCCGCAGGAGCCCCGTAATTTCTGGCGCACTGCCGGTGCGGGCCTGCGTTCCAGAGCCAGCACCAGCCAGGCCCTGCGCATGGCCGGCGCATCGGCACTTTCCGGGTGGGCCGCCGTCGGGCTTGGCCTTGACCATCCGCTGTGGGCATCCATGGGTGCCGTGGCAGCGCTGCAGGGCCTGAACTACGGCCACACGGTGCAGCGCGGCATCCAGCGGTTGCTGGGAAATGTCATTGGGGCCGTGCTTGCGATAGCGCTGCTCTCGCTGTCGCTGAGTTTTTGGCCGTCGGTGGCGCTGGTTATTGTGTTCCAGGTGTTGGCTGAGCTGCTGGTGATGAAGAACTACACGCTGACCACCATTGCGGTGACCCCGATGGCGCTGATCATAACAGGGCTGGGCTCGCACCTGGGCCCGGCGGCCGCCTTCAGCCGGGTTGCCGATACCCTGGTGGGCGTGGTGATCGGAGTGCTGGTGGCCGCCGTGAGTATTCCACTGGCAGACCACCACCACCTGCCGAAGGTCCCCTGAGATGCTCCACTCCAGAGCCCACCGCTCCCGTTCAATACAGAAGTTTTCTCAGCTGCCCAGTTCCATGGCCTGTGCCAGCAGTTCAAAGCTGCGAATCCAGGCGGCACGGTCGGTGATCTGGGTGGCCACGATCAGCTCGTCGGCACCAGACTTCACGGCAAATTCGTCCAGGTAAGCGCGTGCCACATCAGTTGTTCCCACCGCGGAGTAGCGCATCATGTTCTCCACCTGCTGGCCCGCGGGCGATTCCAGCAACAGGTCTGATTCGGCGTCAGTGAAGGTGCGCCCGCCGCCAACCAAGGCACCCACGCGGCGGCGCCGGGCGGTCAGCTGCAGCGCGTCGGCCTCCTCTTGGGTGTCTGCGAGAATCGCATTCACGCCGATAATCACGTACGGCTCGGCCAGCGCGGCGGATGGCTTGAATTCGCGGCGGTAGATCCGCACAGCGTCTTCCAAGGCCTGCGGCGCAAAGTGCGATGCAAAGGAGTACGGCAACCCCAAGGCAGCGGCCAGCCGCGCACCAAAGAGTGAGGAACCCAGAATGTACAGCGGCACGTGCGTGTCCTTGCCTGGGTAGGCGTTAACGCCGGAGATCCGCGTTTGACCCTCAAAGTAGGCCTGCAGTTCCTGCACGTCCTGCGGGAAGGTGTCTGCCGCGGACGGGTCGCGGCGAAGTGCGCGCATGGTGTTCTGGTCGCTGCCGGGAGCCCGCCCCAGGCCAAGATCAATCCGTCCCGGGTGCAAGGTTTCCAGCGTGCCGAACTGTTCTGCGATCTGCAGCGGCGAGTGATTGGGCAGCATGATGCCGCCGGCGCCGAGGCGAATGGTTTTGGTATGGGCAGCCACATGGGCGATCAACACGCTTGTGGCCGAGGAAGCAATGGAAGGCATGTTGTGGTGTTCGGCAAACCAAATCCGCTTGTACCCCCAGCCTTCGGCCTTTTGTGCCAACGCCACGGATGCACGGAAGCTTTCGCGGATGCCTTCCTCGCCGATGTGGGCGAGGTCAAGGATGGATACGGGCAGTGTCATGGGTGATGCCTTTCAACGAGGGTCTCCCTAGCGCCAACCTCAACTCTCCCCGGGATATTTCCCAGCGTGGCCGCTCTCACGCATCCACCACAGCTCTGGCACGGACTGCTCGGCGGGACGCCAAGACGTCAGCAGCGCAGACCGCCATGGCGCCCAGTGCATAAGCCACCAGATCCAGCGCTGAGAAGGTGGTTCCAAAGAGCAGCCGCGAGGGTGGAAAGCTCTGCGCTAGCTGCTGCGGGATCCCGGTGAGCTGGGACAGTTCAATCATGGCACTGAAGGCGAAAGCCGCCACTGCAAGCCAGTACTGCCGGGCCGCCGGGAAGATGAAGCCCACTAAAAGATAGATCAGAACGGTGTACAGAGCATCGGCCACCAAAGATGCCAGATCGCCTGCGATCAAAAAATGCACAGCCAGCCCCACCACCACGGTGGCAGCGGCTGCGGCGGCAAGGCCGGCGCGCCTCCCCACTAACCTGCGCTTATCCACTGACCGCAACGGCCTGGGTGGAACTGGCGCTAAGGAGGATGAATTTTTATGCGGGGACCGGGGGTGGCTGAGGCAAGGGCATTCCCCGAGCCTACGGGACGGCACTTCGAGTGTTACTCATAGGCGGAAGTAACATATTTTTTTCACCTAGATATGGCTAACCAGACTACTTATTAGATAAACTAGCAATCGAGTGGTTCTCCGAACTATCTTTTCAACACCGCCTCCGGAGAGGGTTTGACTCCGCTATGATCACTGAAAATCGCCGCGATTGGCACCCCGCACGTTGGCTGAGGATCCTTCTCCCCGCAGTGTTGCTCATCATTTGGCTCGGCGCTGCGAGCTTTGGCGGGCCAACCTTTGGAAAACTGTCCTCGGTCTCCAGTAACGATCAGGCAGCGTTCCTGCCTGCGAGCGCCGAGTCCACTGAGGTCAATACTTGGCAACAGAAATTTACGGATTCTCAGGCCATTCCCGCTCTTATTGTCTTCGCCTCTGATTCAGCACTCAGCCCTGCCCAACTAGCCGATCTCTCTACGTTGGCACCGAAGTTTGCCGCGGTAAAGGGCGTTCAGATACCCGTATCCCCGGCCACTAGTTCTGTCACAGGACCCATCCCGTCCAAAGACGGCAAAGCGGTTCAATTCATTGTTCCTATCAGCGATACAAATGACGTCAATACCGTTGTTAGTGACCTTCGCGCTGTAGCGGCAACGGCAGCATCGCCCTCCTTGGCCGCTTACGTGACCGGCCCGGCTGGTCTCACCGCAGACCTGGTCAATGCCTTCGGCGGCATTGACGGCATTCTGCTCCTGGTAGCAGCAGGAGCTGTTTTCTTGATCCTGCTGCTGGTATACCGCTCAATTGTGTTGCCGTTCTTGGTCCTGTTGACCTCGATTTTTGCCTTGTCTGCCGCGATCCTCTTTGTCTACGCATTCGCTAGTTGGGGGTGGATCAAGCTCAGCGGGCAAAGCCAAGGCATTCTCTCCATCCTGGTCATTGGTGCTGCCACGGACTATTCATTGCTTCTCGTGGCAAGGTTCAGGGAGTCTTTGCACCACGTCGAATCGAAATGGGCCGCGATTAATCGGGCGTGGCGCGCAGCATGGGAACCGATTGCCGCTTCCGGAGCAACAGTGATCATCGCCCTGCTTTGTTTGCTGTTCTCAGACCTGAACTCCAACAAGAGTTTGGGCCCTATCGCTGCAATCGGGATCGTGTTCGCGCTACTTTCTTCTCTGACTCTTCTGCCGGTCCTTCTCGTACTGTTTGGACGTGCCGCCTTCTGGCCGTTCCGTCCCAAGGTTGATTCACTGCATGCACAGGCCCACAGCACCGCTGCCCCCACTGTTCACGGCCTTGAGGGTATTACCGGACTGTGGAAGAGGGTGGGGACACTGATTTCGCATCGGCCCAGGGCCACTTGGGCCATCGCGCTTCTGGTTCTGCTCGCCTGCGGTGCGGGCATAGTGCAACTGCAGGCCAATGGTGTCCCGCAAAGCGAAGTTATTCTGACTGCGTCTCAAGCAGTAGACGGTCAGAAAGTATCCGCCCAACACTTCCCCAGTGGCTCCGGCAGCCCTGTGGTGGTGGTGGCCGATCAGGGCAAGGCTGAGGCAGTGCTGGCGGCCGCTACGGCTACGCAAGGAATCAGCTCGGCATCAATTTATGTTGGAAATGTTCGCCCCGGCACTGACGCCGCGCCTGTGGTGCGAGAGGGCAAAGTGATCATCAATGCAGTGCTCAGCTCGGAGCCAGATTCACAGGCGGCAGAACAAGTGGTGCGCTCCCTTCGTCAAGACCTTCCGGCCGTAGATCAAGGAGTCCTGGTTGGTGGAGTGACTGCCATAGCCTTGGACACAAACACCACAGCGCAAAGTGACTTGGTCAAAATTATCCCGATCGTCCTGCTGGTCATCCTCCTCATCCTGATGTTGTTGCTGCGCTCCATCGTGGCTCCCGTGTTGCTGGTGGCCAGCGTTGTCATCTCCTACGTGGCGGCATTGGGCGTCTCGGCGGTGGTCTTCAATCACGTGTTCCATTTCTCCGGAGCTGATGCGGCCGTGCCCTTGTTCGGTTTTGTATTCTTGGTGGCGCTGGGAGTGGACTACAACATCTTCCTCATGACGCGGGTCCGGGAGGAGTCGCTACGGATTGGTACCAGGCCGGGAATTCTACGGGGCTTGGGCATGACGGGCAGCGTCATCACCTCGGCCGGGGTGGTGTTGGCTGCAACCTTTGCTGCCTTGGCGGTGATTCCGATCCTGTTCCTGGCACAGATTGCCTTCATCGTCGCGTTCGGTGTGCTCCTAGATACGGTGATTGTGCGTTCACTGCTGGTGCCGGCTCTCTCCTATGACATTGGCCGCGCTATTTGGTGGCCGTCCAAACTCTCCCATCAGCCTCTGAACGGGGAAATTCGATGACAAGCATTCGCCGCCGCTGGGCGGGCCTAGTTTTCATTAGCATTGCGGTTGCGTTGATCATTGTTGATTCCACCATCGTGAACGTGGCCATCCCGTCCATAGTTCGTGATCTTGGCATCTCATCAACCCAGGTCCAGTGGGTTCAAGAGAGCTACACTCTGGTCTTTGCTGCCTTGTTGTTGGTCTTTGGGACTCTTGCGGACCGTTATGGTCGCCGCCGGACGCTCCTGGTGGGAGTGGTAATCTTCGCCGCCGCTTCAGTCTTCGCGGCACTGGCACCGTCGGGGGATCTGCTCATTGTTGCCCGGATCATCCAAGGCGTTGGCGGTGCCATGGTTCTGCCCACCACCTTGTCACTGATCAATGCCACCTTCCAAGGACGGGAACGTGGCATCGCCTTCGCGGTGTGGGGCTCAACCATTGGCGGCATGGTGGCAGTGGGCCCATTGTTGGGAGGCTGGCTGACCACGTACTATTCGTGGCGGTGGGCCTTTGGAATCAACGTGCCCTTGGCCGTGATTATCATTGCGGGCGTTCTGCTCTGCGTAGCTGAGTCAAAGGACTCTGCTGATCCTCGGCGCATCGATGTAATCGGCGCGGTGCTCTCCGTCTTAGCCAGCGCATCCTTGGTCTTTGGCTTGATCGAAGGAAGAAGCTACGGCTGGTGGCTCCTTCATCCCGGCAAAGCACCCACCTTTGGCACATGGATATGGCCGTTCGCGCTCTCCCCCATCCCTGTGGCGTTCGCCATCACTGTGGCATCAGGTGTGGGTTTTGTTCTCTGGGGCCTCCACCGCCAACGTGCCGGTAAAACAACTCTGCTGGCCTTTGCGCTGTTCCGCATCCCGTCCTTCCGTAACGGAAACATCGCCGCCATGATTGTCTCCCTCGGGGAATTCGGGATCATCCTCTCGCTGCCGTTGTGGCTGCAGAACGTCATCGGCTACAACGCACTACAGACCGGGCTGGTCCTCTTGGCTCTTGCCATTGGCTCCTTTGCCGCTAGCGGCCTTTCCAGCGTGGTGCTCGATAAGATCACCGCCGTCGCTATTGTGCGGGTTGGCATTGTGGCTGAAATTCTTGGCGTGGCCGGGTTGGGGCTCGTCATCTCCGCTAATTCGACATGGCTGAGCATTATCCCGTTCCTCTTTGTCTACGGGTTCGGTGTGGGTCTGGCCACGGCACAGCTGACAGGAGTGGTACTCAAGGACGTTCCCGTGAATAAAAGCGGCCAAGGTTCCGGAACTGCCAGCACCGCCCGCCAGATTGGTTCAGCTCTGGGGATAGCCATTCTCGGGACCATTCTTTTCACTTCCGTAGGCACGTCTTTGAATGCCCGGCTCGCCGATGAGACTCCCCTGCTTCCGGAGTCAGCCCGCACCCAAATCGTGGACACGGTGGTAGTCAGTGCTGGTGGGGCCATCCCTGGCCTGGCGGCCAAGGATCCTCAGGTGGCCGATGCCGCGCGCGCGGCGTTCAGCGACGGTACCCGGTACTCGGCCTTCGCAGCTTCGGGATTTTTAGTCCTCGGGCTGCTAGCTACCTTCCGCTTGTCCGGCGAGGTGCGCCCAGACGAAGTGGAGGAAGCACAAAAAGGGGAGGCAGGAAAGCTCCCGCAAGAAACCTGACCGCGGAGAATGTGGGGACGGCTATGCCCGCACCACGGGCAGTTCCTTCCACTCCGTGGTGTAGCGGGGTGAGGAATGTTCACGCTTCATGGACCATTGAGGGGCCTGGGCGAACCCTCCGATCCCCAGGCCAATGGCGGCGCTGCCGAACTTGTTCCGTACGTTTCCTAGGACCCCACCAACGTCTGCTTGGCTGGCCTCGGTGCTGAAAATATCCAGCACCTCCGTGCCGGACGCCGGTTCCAGCCCACTAAACAAGACCCCTGCACGCAGGTAGGACGCGCCTGCAACGGCATGGTGGCGGATGGCGGCAACGGCTGCACGGACAAAAGTGATGGGGTCACTGGTTGGCCTGTCGAATCGAACGGTCACGGCGGGAAAACTCCCCTCACCCGCCGCAAAGCGGCTAGTGCCGGCGGTAACCGTCATGGCTGAGGCCCGCATCCCCTCCTCGTTGAGCCGGGCCGCGCCACGCTGAGCGTAAACCGCCATGACCTCCTCCATGCCTTCCACCGTGGTGACCGGCTGGGAGAAGCTGCGCGAGAACATGATTTGCTGTTTATCTACGCGTTCCTCAACATGGGGAATACATTGAGTGCCATTGAGTTCGAGCACTGTTCGCTGCAGCACAACGGAGAATTTCTTGCGAATCAGGGCAGGGTCCGCAGCCTTGAGATCGGCGATGGATTCAATGCCCATGAGCTTAAGCCTCGAGGAAGTCCTCTCCCCCACACCCCACAGGCCCGACGCCGGCACGCGCGCCTGGATGCCCGCAACGTGATCCCCCGGCATCGACTCCAGCGCGCACACCCCGTCCAGGCCGGCGTTTTGCTTTGCAATCCGGTTCGCAAACTTCGCCAACGTCTTCGTCGAGGCCACACCAACGCACACCGGAACCCCAACATGGCGCATAACGGCGGCACGAATATCGCGCCCTGCGGCCTGTAGTTGGGCGGGGTCCCCCATCAGCCCAATAAAGGACTCATCGATGGAGTACACCTCCTGCCACGTACCAAAGCGCCCCACCACTTCCATGACCCTGGCGCTCAAATCTCCATACAACTCATAGTTACTCGAGCGGGCCACCAGTCCCCAAGCCTTGGCCTGCCCCTGAATCTGAAACCACGGCGCGCCAGTGGCGATGCCCAGCACTTTGGCTTCAGCCGAGCGTGCCACAACACAGCCATCATTGTTGGAAAGCACCACGACGGGGCGCCCTTCCAGCCTTGGGTCAAAGACCCGCTCACAGGAGACGTAGAAGTTGTTCACGTCCACCAAGGCGATGCGCGCGTTACTCATGACTTCACTGGTGCTTCACCGAAGCAACGAACCCACATAAAACAAGGGTCTGAAGTCCGCAGTGGCTACGCTCCAAGAACTGTAAGCCGCCACTTAATTCGAACCTGAGTTCGGGAAGCGTTGGGGAAATTGCCATGGATTGAGCATAGAGTCACTAGCCCACGGCAGCAAGTCACGGCCGCAAGCCTAGTGTTGGCTCACCAGATGCGGGCCCACCCGTGGCTTCCGGTGGGCGAGGCGCCGCAGTGAGTAAAAGAGCAGTACCGCAGCACCCCACGGCGCCACGAAGGCGGCCGCGGTGACCAGATAAATTCCCAACAAAGAGCAGGCCAGACCAAGGCCGCCTAGGGCGGCAACCCTCAGAGTCAGACTTCCGGAAATCCAGCGCCCCAGCGGCACGGCAAGCGCAAAGCCCACCATCACCGCCGCAGCAAGAATCAACGGCCACTGCAGCGAGTGCTCGGCACCAAGGAGTTGAGCCACCGCTACAACTAGGAGTGCCACGCAGGCCAAACCAGCGGAGAACCACATCACGGCACCAAATCGCGGCAGGAGCATTACTGCACTCAAAACCACTACCGGCAGCGTAGCAAGGGCTCCTGCGGCCAGCCCAAGGTTCATGGCGCGGTTGGCATCCCCCACTCCCGCGCCCCAGTTGCTGCCGGTGAGCGCAAAAGCAGCACAGGTCATTCCTAGTACCAAAGAGAAGAGAGCCACTGCGCTGATTTTAATGAAGCCAGTATTATTGAAGCCAGATTTGGTGCCTCCAGAATGGCTCGGCGCCTTCACTGGGTACGGCACCTTCACTGGGTACGGAGGCTGGCTCAGGCCTGCGCCCGGCAACTTCCCCGGCTGCACACCCTGCTGTGAGCGCTGAGCTTTTATGATTGCCAGCAAAAGCAGTGCAGCAGCCGGCAAGGATCCAAAGATCTGCCCAGATGTCATCACCAGCCCAGCCAGAATCAGGGACAGGAATGCTGCCATGAGGCTGGCCACTACCCATCGAAGCGTCCTCGGGAGCTTATTTTTTAGCACTGAAAGTAGAGGAACAAGGAGGGTCAAAGCGCCGGTACCAGGGCTCCTGATATCACGATTTAATTGATGAGAGCCGGCGCCTTGGTTTTGATTGCGTATTTGAGGATCAGGCTG